>CAWKGF010000001.1:0-195684 GCA_963849135.1 uncultured Actinomycetes bacterium
CATTTGCCCATCAAACGTGGCGATACAGGACGGCACAGGAGATAATCAGACGACACGAAGACCCAACGTGAGCAGCCTCAACGTCACTTGTTGACATCAGATGGACGTCCGGCAAGGGTTTGCAAAACCCTTCTCTCTTTGCCGGCGCCGGTATTGTCGCCGCTCTACTGTGACCCGGATGAGGCTCGTGGCACCCAGACGGATGCGTGTTCTGATCTGTGCGCTGAGCCTCGTGGCGCTGATCTTGGGTTGGTTGGTCGTGGCGGCGTCGATCGCTGGTGCCGCGTCGCAGATGTTTACGACCGCGAGTCCAACTTTGACGTTCACGGTGCCGGCGTCGGTGTGCACGGTGCGTGTCGACGCCGTCGGGGGGAGCGGTGGCATCGGCGGGGGTACGGCTGGAGGACAGGCGGCGAGGTGCTCGCGTCGTTCACGGTGAGTCCCGGTCAGCAGTTCGACGTGGTGCTCGGTCACCAAGGCGTGGTGCAACTGCGTCACAGAGCGCGCGGGACTGCCGGCGCCGGGTTTGCCCTCGGTGGCGCCGGCGGCACCGTGACGTCCGGGTTAGGGGGAGGAGGCGGCGGCGGCGCGACAGCTGTCACGTCGGGTGGAGCACCGCTGCTGATCGCCGGCGGTGGTGGTGGCGGTGGCGCGACCGCCGGGCTCGGTGGCCCGGGCGGCCCGGGTGGAAATGGCAACACCTCGGTCACGGGAACCGCAGCCGCCGGAGCCGACGGTCAGCCACCCTTCCCTGGAGTGGGGGGTCACAACGATGGCACCGGCGGCGCCGCGGGCGGGAATGCCGCCGCTGGCGGGAACGCGCCCAACGGGACCGGCGGCCACGGGGGCAATCAATTCGGAAGCGGGATCAACGGTGGGGGCGGCGGGGGAGCCGGCTACAGCGGTGGTGGCGGCGGAAGCGGCGGGCCGCCCGGGACGGGCTTCGGCGGCGGTGGCGGTGGCGGCGCCACCTGGGCGAACCCTGCGTTCGTGCCGAGTGGTGTTCAGTTCCTGACCACTGCACCGCCGCTCGGCGACGGAACCATCACTTTCAGCTGGACTCCCGATCCCGCATGTGCGCCCGCGGAGGCAATCGCGGGATCGCCACGCTTCACCGGGTGAGGTGGCGACGGCCTGCGGTTCGGCTCAGCGTGGTTCTGACGAGGCCGGCGCTCGATGGCGGTGGCCCGCCGTCGTAGTGCCCCTCAAGTCCGTGCCAGGTCCGTGGAAGGTTGAAGAACGCTGCGCAACAACGACATTCAACGACAAGCGTTTGCGCAGGTCAGATCCAACATCAAACCTGTGACCAGGGTGCTCGCGAGCCCGGGAACCGCCCTTACAAGGCGAAGGCCGGGGGTTCGAGTCCCTCAACGCCCACAAACGAGAATGGCTTGTCGTAACGGCTCTGGGTGAAGACGAGCGATCGCGACAGCGCGCCCTCAGGTGCCTGTGCCCTCCGTGTGCCCCAACTCATGGCTGTCGATGGATGCTCAGCACCTCCACCGCCTGCCGACGGCCAGAGGCGGTCCGGGTCGTTTCGCCGGGCCGGTGTAGCGTCCTGGCGTTCTGGGCCTTCTCGCCCCCTGGCGTGCCCGCCGCGTGCCCTAACTGTGCTGCCCGGTGAGGTTGTTGACGCGGGTCATGGGCGCCTGGCATGCGAGTGAGGTGTGGGAGCGGTGGTGATTGTCGCGCTGTCGAGGGCGGTGGCCTCGGAACGGACAAGCCACAGTGCCATGCGTTCGAGACTCTCCCAGGGAGAGGCGGTCGGCCCTCGAGGCGCAGGGCTCCCTCAGGTAATGGCCGACACCCGCCGCCAGCCGTTACGGCGGCGCCCATCTCGGGGACCACCTTCCCTCCCTTCTCTTGCGCCTCGCGGGGGAGGGGGCTCGACGGCAGGGGACGAGGGTGCCCGACGCGGGCGGGACGTGGCTCGGTGCCTCTGCCGCCTCCGACCGGTCCCGCCGCCCGGCCGCCCTGCTTGGCCAGCCCACGACTCCCTGATCCTAAGGTTCACCTAACCTAAGTATTCGGGGAGGTTCGAGGTGAGGCGCGCGTCGAGGCGGGGGAGGGTCGCGCTGGCGCTGGTGCTGGCGGCCGGCGCCGGGATGGCCAGTCTCGCCGTCGGCGGGAGCACCGCCGCCCTGGCCGCGAACCGGCGGGCGGGGGCGGGACGATCACGCTGTACAACGGGCAGCACCCCCAGACGACGGCGGCGCTGGTGGCGGCGTTCCAGAGGCAGACCGGGATCCGCGTGCTGGTTCGAAACGGCGACGAGGGCGTGCTGGCGAACCAGCTCGCGCAGGAGGGGTCCGCGTCGCCAGCGGACGTGTTCTATGGCGAGAACTCGCTGACGCTGCAGTTCCTCCAGCAGAAAGGGCTGTTCGCGCCGGTCACGTCCTCCACGCTGGCCCAGGTGCCGGCAGCTGACAGCTCGCCGGCCGGTGACTGGGTGGGCGTCTCGGCGCGCGTCACCGGGATCATCTACAACACGCAGCGGCTGCGGCCGGCCGAGGTGCCGACGTCGGTGCTGGACCTCGCCGACCCGAGGTGGCGGGGAAAGCTGGCGTTGGCCCCGAGCGAGACGGATCTCCAGCCCGTGATCACGTCGATCGCTCGCGTGGAGGGCCAGCCGGCGGCGCTGCGGTGGCTCGAGGCGGTGAAGGACAACGCCGCCAGTCACACCTATCCGGACAACGAGACGATCACCAGCATGGTCAACTCGGGCCAGGCGCTGATCGGGGTGCTGCCGAGCTACTACTGGTACCGGCTCCGCTACGAGATCGGGTCCTCGCGGATGCACTCGGCGTTCACCTACTTCGCACCGGCCGATCCCGGCTACGTGCTGTCGATCTCGGGTGCAGCCGTGCTGCGCTCGAGTCATAACCCGCGCGCCGCGCAGCGCCTCTTGGCGTTCCTCGTCAGCAAACGGGGCGAGGAGATCATCGCCCACTCCCAGAGCTATGAGTACCCGCTCGGCTCGGGAGTGGCGACCGCCCAGCCGCTGCGTCCCTTCACCCAGCTGGAGCCGGCACCGCTGACCATCACCGACCTGGGCGATGGGTCGACGGCGATCTCGCTGCTCCAGCAGGCCCAGCTGCTGTGACGGATGGTGCCACGCGCCGGCGCGACGGGTGCCGCCGTGCCGCGGTGGCGATCCCCGGCGATTGACATGGTGACGGCTCGGCGGCGTCCATGGCGTTGACGACGTCGGCGCACCCTCCGGTCGACGTGGCCGTGCGGTCACGGTCCGGCCCGCGCCTGCCACCGGTGCTCACCGTGGTCAGCGTCCTCGTTGTCGCCGTGCTGTTGCTGCCCCTGGCGTTCCTGATGCTCGAGGCGACCCGGGTCGGCTGGACGACCGTCTCCGGGCTGCTGTTCCGGCATCTCACCGCCGTCCTGCTGTGGAACACCGTGCGGCTCGTGGTGCTCGTCACCCTGGCCTGCGCGGTGATCGGCACCGCGGCGGCGTGGGCCACCGAGCGGACGGCGCTCGCGGGCCGACGCGCCTGGGCCGTGCTGATCGTGTTGCCGGTCGCGATCCCCGACTTCGTGATCGTGTGGGGCTGGGTGTCGCTTGCGCCGTCGCTGCACGGACTGGCTGGCGCGGCGCTGGTCCTGACCCTCGGGCTGTACCCGCTGGTCTATCTACCGGTCGCGGCGAGCTTCCGCAGCGCCGACCCGGCCCAAGAGGAGGTCGCCCGGAGCCTGGGGCGAGGACCGCTGCGCGCCTTCTGGTCGGTCACGCTGCGCCACGCCCGCCTGGCGGTGCTGGGCGGCTGCTTGCTCGTGGCGCTTTACCTGCTCGCCGAATACGGGGCCTTCGCGATCGTGCGCTACCAGACCTTCACGACCGAGATCTTCACCGAGTTCCAGGTGGGCTTCAATACGGCGGCGGCCGCGGCGCTCTCCCTTGTGCTGGTCGCGTTGGGGCTCGTGGTGCTCGGTGGTGAGGCGCTGGCCGCGCGGGCCGGTCGGCACGCGCCCGCGCCGGCTCGGCCCCGCGCCGTGACGCGAACCCGGCTGGGGTGGCGGACCAGCGCGCTGGTGCTGATGGGCATGACGACGTTGGGCGCGCTCGGCGTGGGGGTCCCGGTATGGGCGATCGGACACTGGTTGGCCTCGGGCCGGGGCACGACCCTGCCCGCGGCCTCCTCGCTGGCGGATGCCGCGTGGCACACCGGGCTCTACAGCGCGTCGGCCGCCGCCCTCTCGACCCTGCTCGCGCTGCCCCTGGCCCTCATGGCGGTGCGGCACCGGCGGCGGTTCGTCGTGGTACTGGAACGGAGTAGCCTGCTTGTCCAGGCGTTGCCGGGTCTGGTGATCGCGCTGGCACTGGTGTTCTTCGCGGTCCGCTACGCCCACTTCGCCTACCAACGCGCCGGGTTGCTGGTCATCGCCTACGCGGTGATGTTCTTTCCGTTGGCGCTCGTCGCGGTGCGCGCGATCGGTCGCTCGGGTCCCCCCGAGCCTGGACGAGGTCGCACGCTCGCTCGGCAAACGCCGCGCCGCGGTGTTCGCGCGCGTCACCTTGCCGTTGGTGGCGCCCGGGCTCGTGGCCGCGTTCGTCCTGGTGTTCCTGACCGCGGTGACCGAGCTCACCGCCACGCTCGTGCTCGTGCCGACGGGCGTGCAGACCCTGGCGACGCAGTTCTGGGCGTACTCGAGCGCCTTCGCCTACGGCGCCGCCGCACCGTTCGCGGCCGCGATGCTGGCCATCGCGGTCGTCCCCACCTATCTGCTGGGACGCTGGTTCGACCGCCTCCCAGCCCGGACGGCGGTGCCGGCATGACCAGCGTCGTCGTCTCGGACCTGCACAAGGCGTTCGGGCCGCACGAGGTCCTGTCCGGGCTCGACCTCAACGTGCCCGAGCGATCGCTGACCGCGGTGCTGGGTCCCTCGGGTAGCGGCAAGACCACCCTGCTCCGCATCCTGGCCGGCTTCGAACGGGCCGATCAGGGCCGCGTCGTGCTCGCCGGCCAGGTCGTCGAGGAGGGCCACGTGCACGTCGCGCCCGAGCGGCGGCGGATCGGCTACGTGCCCCAGGACGGCTCGCTGTTTCCCCATCTCAGCGCGGCCGGCAATATCGGCTTCGGCCTGTCGCGCCAGGCGCGCCGTGCAGGACGCGTCGACGAGCTGCTGGCGCTCGTCGGGCTCGACGGTCACCAGCGGCGGTACCCGCATCAGCTCTCGGGCGGCCAGCAGCAGCGTGTCGCCCTCGCCCGCGCCCTCGCGCCCAACCCTGGGCTCGTGCTCCTCGACGAGCCGTTCTCGTCGCTGGACGCCAGCTTGCGCGCCGAGGTGCGCACCGACGTGCAACGGGTCCTGCGCTCGACCGAGACGACCGCCGTTCTGGTCACCCACGACCAAGACGAGGCCCTCTCACTCGCCGACCAGGTGGCCGTCCTGCGCGACGGTCGCGTCGCGCAGTGCGGCCCGCCCGATGTCCTTTACCGCCATCCCGCGGACCCCGCGATGGCCCGTTTCGTCGGGGACGCCAACCTGCTGGAGGGCACCGTGCGCCGCGGATCGGCCCTGACGCTCTTCGGCGAATTGCCGCTGCGCGGCGACGGCTCACCGCTGCCCGACGGTGCGCCCGTGCTCGTCCTGGTGCGACCCGAGCAGATCGACGTCAGCGTCGGCGCCGATGAACCTGGCCTCGCGGGGCGGGTTGTCGAATCCCACTACTACGGGCACGACGCGGTGATCACCGTCGACGCCGGACAGGACCACCCGACGCGGATCCGCGCTCGCCTCGCCGGCCGGCCCGCAATCGCGACCGGCGCGCGGGTGACGCTCCGCACCGCCGGATCGGTCACCGCCTGGCCCGCCCACCCCAGTGGTTGAGTGCCGGCCACCCAATGGTCCGCATCGGAGAGCTGCGCACTGCGATCCAGGATCTGCGAGGCACGCTCTTGACCGTCGGTGCGATCGTGATCGCTGCGCTGATCGCCGTCGTCGTCCTCGTCGCGCTGCGCTCCTCTGCCCCCCGTGCCGACGTGCACGTCGAGGAGCAGGAGTACCGCATCCACATGCCGGCCACCCTCGGGGCTGGCGATCACCAGTTCGAGGTCCGGGACGATGGGAGCGTGCCGCACGAGTTCTTGCTCTTCCGGACCCCACTGGCACCGGGGGCGCTCCCCACCCTCTCGCACGTAACCGTGACGGGAACGCCCCACCTCCCCGGCGACGTCGACGAGTCGTCCCCGCTCCTGCATCGCGTCGCCCGCATCACCAGGATCCAGCCGGGTCAGCACGCGTTGCTCGCGGTGCACCTGGCCCCGGGGCACTACGTCGCGGTGTGCAACGTGCCCGGGCACTATCGGTTCGGCATGCGCGCCGGCCTCACGGTCCGGTAGTCCAGGGCCGACGACTCGTCCCCCGATGACTGGCACGCCACCCATCGCCTCGCGACGTCCGGGATCGCGGCCTTCCACGTCACGTCACCAGGCCCGCCACGACCGACGACGCCGACGGAGCGCACGGCTGCTCCTGACCGCGGTCGTACTCGCCGTGGCGATCGCGGCTGCGCTGCTCGTCGTGGGTCGCTCCGCCGACCGCTCCCAGCCCGATGCCGCGCGTGCCGGGGCCGCTCCGTCGGCGAGCGCCACGACCCCGTCGGTGGCCCCGACGCTGCTGCAGCGGGCCGAGGCCTCCTTGCCCGCTCCACTGCAAGAGACGGCCGCCGCCGCGACCCCCAGCCGCTTGGTGGTCGCCGGTGGCTACGACGCGACTACGCCAGCAGCGCAGACGTGTTCATCTTCGACGGCACAACGTGGACGACCGGGCCATCCCTCCCCGTCGCCGTCAACCATCCCGCGGCCGCGTCGATCGGCGACGACATCTACGTCGCCGGCGGCTTCGCGAGCGGTGGGGCGACGAACGGAATGTTCGAGCTGCGCCCCGGCGCCACCGCCTGGCAAGAGCTTCCGAGCCTGCACCCCGCGCGCGGCGCTCTCTCGCTGCTCAGCATCGGTGGACGTCTCTACGCCATCGGAGGCCTCGACGGCACCACCCAAGTTGCGGTCCCCGAGGCGTACGACCCAGCGACGCGCAACCTGGACCGATCTCCCGGCGATGCCCGAACCCCGCAACCACCTCGGCGGCTATGTCGATGGCACCCTCGCCTGCGTCGCGGGGACACGCGAACCGACCACGAACGGCACGGTGGACTGCCTCGACACCACGACGCGGACGTGGCGAGCACCGATGCCGATGCCGACTCCCACCTCGGGTGCTGCGGCTGCCATCTTCGACGGCACCACGGTCGTCGCCGGGGGCGAGCCCAGCAGCGAGACCTCCCTCTTCCCCGAGATCCAGATCCTCCACGGGGGCTCCTGGAGCGACCAACCGATGCTGGTCCCGCGCCACGGCACCGGCTACGCCGTCTTCGAGAACCGGCTGTGGATGTGCGGGGGCGCGACCGCCCCCGTGTTCCACCCCACCTCCGCGTGCACCTCACTGGCACTCTGATGCATGAGTGCCACCGTCGACAGGCTCGCAAACGACCTGATCGACGCCGCTCAAGTAGGTGCCAGGTGCCAAGTCCGTGGAATGTCGGCGGGCTCAACCGGTGTGCGCAAGAAGCCTGTTCAGCATGGGTCGCGCCGAAGTAGCCGACCTCGCTACCGGCGTCGGGACTACAAGCCAGCAGGCGGTCGAGTTCAACAATGCGCTCTCCCGCCTGCGTAGGGAGGCGTGCCCGGCGTGCCCTATGGCTGGCATTGGGCCGCCGATGTGTTGGAGGTCCGCTCGCTCAGGCGTGGCAGCGCCGGACACCCGCCACGACCCTCGAGGTCTGCTGGTTGCCGGCGCCGCTCGGCTTTGCATTCGAGCCTCGTGTGTCGCGGATCGACGCGGGTCGCTCGAGGCCAGAATTGTGTCGCATGGCTTCGACAACGCCGAGTTCCCATTCGATTCGACTCGGCCGGCGGCATTACCCGGCGACTTTGCCGTCGATTTGGGCACGTGTCTTGGAGTGGCGGCGGTCATTCTGTCGTTGCAAGTCCTTGGTCAGACGGTCTTCGGGTTCAACGTCTCGATAGCGCAGATCCTCACCGCGATCGTCACGGCGGGGTTGCTGGAGGTCGTGATCACGGTCAGTCGCCGTGGGGTCATCGAGTGGCCAGCGAGCGCGTTGCTAACCGGGAGCAGCGTGGCGTTGATCCTCCGAGTCACCGGCACACAGCATGGCCAATGGTGGAGCCTGCATGGAGCCTGGATCTTCGCTGCCACCGCTGCGGTCTCGGTCGTCTCGAAGCATGTCATTCGCGTCGGCAACGAACATATCTTCAACCCCTCCAACATCGGGCTGGTGCTGTGCTTCGTGCTGCTCGGCTCGAGTCGCGTCAACCCGCTCGACCTGTGGTGGGCCAGACCCGGCTGGGGTCTCGCACTGGCACTGGCCATCATTGTTATCGGCGGCCTTGTGATTGTGTCCCGGCTTGGCATGCTCCGAGTCGCCGTCGTGTTTCTGGGTGACCTTCGTGTCCTGCATGGCCATCATCGCTGCGACGGGTCATGCCATCACGACGCGATGGCATGTCGGACCGGTGCAGGGCGGGCTGTTCTGGTGGGTGCTGGTCACCTCGCCCGAGATCCTGGTCTTTTTGTTCTTCATGATCACCGACCCGAAGACCGCACCAAAGGCAGGGTCTCGCAGGTGATCTACGGCACGGGCGTCGCCGCCGTGGCGTCATTGCTGGCTGCACCACAACAAACCGAGTTCGCCACAAGGTCGCGATCCTGAGCGGCCTGGCGGTCGTCTGCGTGCTGCGCGTCCCGCTCGAACGGCTCGCCCCCGCACCCGACACCGAGCGGGACCATCCGCTGCGATGGTTTCTCGGGGACCACCTGGGGGCTGCGGAGCGGCGCACCAGGCCGCGGTTCACGCCGGATCGTCACTCGTGTCGCCGCGTCGCTCGGCGTCGCGGCGGTCGTTGCTGGACTGCTGGTGGTGGCCGGCATCCCCGCCCGCTCCGCCGCCAGCACGACCGGCGGCCCTTCGGTCATCACCGCACGACCCGTCGTGAGGATCGCGTCGCTTCCACTCGTGAGCATCAACTCCGATGCGCACACGCTCGACGCTTCGATCAGTCAGCGTCAGGCGCGCGACATCACACGGGACCTCCTGACTGATCTGATCATCACAGCACGGGCGGAACGCCGAATCGATGTTCGGCTCGCGGCCACGGCTGGGACCGGCTCCTGGCTGACCCAGGTCGGGCTCCGGATCGAGTTCGCCCGCCAGGACCACCGCATCGACGTCGACTCATACTCCATCACCCGAGTCAGCATCGTCGTCGTACGTACCCGCTACTGGGCATCGCCACAACTCGGCGCACAGACCCACGGACGCATCGACCAGCTCACCTACGACCTCACGCAACCCAATGCCGTCGTCGCACACAGCACGTCGCCCTATCACCGAACCTTCGTCGTCGTGGCACGCGGCGCCCACTACCTAATCGCGGCCGACGACGTCCCGTAGGGCAGCGAGAGCCGCCGTCCCGCGGCGTGGCGTCACCATTTTGTTGACACCACGACCCACTACTTCAGCATTACCCGAGCCTCTCCGACGCGCCCTGGGCAATACCAGTACCCCCAGCATCGGCAGCTCGGCGGCCAACAACCCGTATGCCGCCATGCCCAGCCTCCACGTCGGCTGGGCGCTATGGGCCGCCCTCGCCCTCTGGCCCATCACCCGCCGACGCTGGGCCCATGTGCTGCTCGGGGCCTATCCGCTCTTCATGCTCGTCTCGGTCGTGGTGACCGCGAACCACTGGCTCCTCGACGCTCTCGGCGCCGCGGTCGCGCTGGGCGTTGCGTGGGCGCTCTCGGGACTCTTCAGCGCCGCCTGCCGTGGCATGTTGAGCGCGCAAAGGATCAGGCGCCGTCTGGGTGGGAGTCGTGGCCGAGGCTCCCAAGACGGTCCAGACCAGCCGGCGCCGGCCCGGCGTCTGTGTCACCGGGATCCGGGCTTACCCACCTCCTTGGCGCCGTCGCAAGTCCGTACCAAGTCCGTGGAACGTCGAAAAACGTTGCGCAACAACGACAACTAACGACAAACGTCAGCGCAGGTCAGAGCAGATGTCGAGCCTGTGACCAGGGGGTTCGCGAGCGCCGGGACCGCTCTTACAAGTGGGAGTTCATCCAAGAAGACGCAAATAGCCAAGCCCACCTCGACAGGGAGCGCACGGTGATGCCCCTCACGGATCGCATCAGCGAGTGGTCGGACCGCGGGTCATCCGTGCGGGTCGGCGCCAGTCGAGCGCGTCTCCGAGGCATACCAGCTGGTAGCAACTTCGGCAATCCGAGGCGCTCCTCCATTACGAGCTGTCTGATGTTGGCCGCGCCCCGCGGCGCTGCGTGCATAGTGTGCTCAACTGTGCCCTCGGCGCTCGCTCCATTCGAGGCCTTTCTCGAGGCCATTCGAACCGCCACGAATGAGGATGCAAAGCGACATCTGTTCACGGTCCTGGCCTCAACCGGATTTGGCGACACGGCTTTTGCTCGAGAGTTAGCGCTGGGCTCGGAATACCAGGTTCGTTTTCGTGACGCCGGCCTGGTGAGACGCGGTGCAATCGACTCCTTCTATGGCAGTCTTGTTATTGAGTTTGAGCGCGATCTCAATGCGACTGGCGCGCACGCACTCGATCAGTTGCGCTGGTACGTAGCGGGAGCTTGGACGGAGGACGGCAGCACGCGCCGAGATTATCTAGCAGTGGCCACCGATGGTCTGCACTGGCAGATCCTCGTTCCTAGTCTCATCGATCCCAGCCTTGGGGTAGATGCGGAGAACGTTCATCTCGCGCTGAGCGAGACATGGGCTCCGCGTGGGGATCTCGAGTTTGACGCAGCTGGTCTGCGTGACTTCCTCAACCGGATCGTGTTTCGCTCGGACATCCTGCGCCCGAGCGCGATGAACTTCGCACGCGACTTCGGGCTAGCGAGTCCCGCATACCTTGCCGCCAGCCGCGAACTAGTGGTCAAGCTTGCTGAGCTTGAGACCAACGAGACCCGACAACTGCTCCAATCGAAGTGGTCAGTGACCCTTCAGGACGCCTACGGATCTGTCGACACCGACGACGAACTCTTTGTGAAGCACACCTACCTTGCCGTCCTGTCACGGCTCTTGGTGTGGGCCGCGCTGGAAAAGAGGGCCCCCAGCGCTTCCGAACTCAGCTCCATTCTTAACGGCAACTACTTCGTTGGCCGCAGGATCTCTAACCTCGTCGAGGACGACTTCTTTAGGTGGCCAGACCTGCCGAGCTCGACCGACGCTGGTCACGCCTGGACCGCACTCGCGAGCCATCTGCTGGCGTACGACCTTGCATCCGTCTCTGAAGACGTACTAAAGCCGCTCTACGAGCAGCTCGTCGATCCACGCACTCGCCATGACTTGGGCGAGTACTACACACCCGACTGGCTCGCAGAGAGGATGACCGAGCGGCTACTCAATGACTGGGATTGGAGCTCCGGGGCTGCCTACAGTCCTCGATCCTGCCTGCGGCAGCGGCACCTTCTTGCGAGCAGCGATCGATCAGCTGCGCTCTCACTCCCCAGGTGTGACCGGTGAGGACCTGCTTAATCGACTCCTAGCATCCGTAGCCGGCATCGACATTCATCCGCTGGCCGTCACAATCGCACGCGCGACATATCTACTGGCAATCCAGGATCTTGTGCTCAGCGCGACTGCGCTCGTCACGCTTCCCGTATTCCTCTCCAACTCCTTGGACATTCCCGAACTCATCAGAACGAGCAGTCTCTTTGGAGACACGATTGAGCTGAACATCGAGGGACGGGCCTACGTCGTTCCGGACTCGTTCGTTCACTCGCCTAGCGACTTCGACCGCGCGATCGGGGAGGTGCTCGCGGTCGCCCGGGCGTATGGCAATCCCACGACGGAGCTGACGGACGCCCCCGGTTCTCTTCTTGCCCGACTTGGCTCGTCGTTGGATCATCTTGACTCGAGCCACTCACTTACGGCCAACTCGCGGCCATGACCGAGCAAATCGCGCAGTTGATACGGATCGGCCGGGACTCAATCCATGGATACCTTCTCAGAAACCTCTATCGCCCGTCACTCATGCGCCACCGTTTCGATGCAATCATCGGGAATCCACCCTGGCTCACTATCGGTGCAATCTCGTCTATCCGGTACCAACAGATGGTCGTCGCGCTCGTGCACCGCACGGGCATTGCGCCACACGCCACGGGTGAACAAAGCAGCACCGAGATCGCAACACTGTTCTTGGCACTGGCGACTGAGTTCCTAAAGGAGTCAACGCCCACGTATCGCGCCCGGATTGCATTCGTACTTCCAAGGAGTGTGATGACGGCATCACACCACCGGTTCTTCCGCGAGGGCCATTACGACGTGCCTCTGGACATCAACGAGATCTGGGATATGGCAGGGGTCACGCCCTCTTCAATGTCCCGGCATGTGTGCTCTTTGCCTCATATACCGGCGTCATCGGCGGAGCGCGGCCGCGACTGGTCAAGGCGGGCGAAGCCGTATCTGGTCGACTTGGGTCCACAAACGAGGCAGACCCCACCGAGGCACGTCGTCGGCTCGTCTCCGGCTCATGCGGATTCGGCTGCATTCCTCGCGGATCGATCAGCCTGGCGACAAGTGGAGCAGTCCAGGGTCGGCGATCATGTGGCCGGCCCAACCAGCGGTAGTGGGGCGTCGCGGCCCGCTTTCGGCAAGGCGCCATCCTCTATCCGCAGACCCTCTTTGTCGTCATTCCTGAAAGCGGCCCAACCCGATCGATTTCACTGACTCGGGTAACGACAAATCCGGAGGCAGCACGGAAGGCCCGGGTTCTTCAAAAGGCAAGGGTTGATCAGACGGTCTCGACGTCGAACCTGTATCTCACTGCCGCCGGTGACCATCTCCTGCCCTATTCGTTGGAGCCCCGGCTCTGGGTCGTGGTACTGCCCACAATCTCGGACCCCGGCGATCTCACGTTTGGAGCTGTGGATGCGGCGGCCCTGCGTGCCGCGGGACGGCTCGAAACGGCCGACTGGCTCGACTGGGCGGAACGCAGGTGGCGTAGGGCTAGACGTCGCGGCGAGCAGAGTTTGCTGTTCGAGAGGATCGACTATCTCAGTCAGCTGAGCACGCAGAAGGAGATGAGACAATTCATCGTCCTCTATACAGCGGCGGGTAGTCGCCCCGTTGCGGCGGTCGTGGACAGAGACATTCTTGGTCTCCCGTTCGTCGCACGAGATCGAACCTACTGGGCATCCTTCGATCAACCCGCAGAAGCTCACTATTTGTCGGCATTTCTCAATTCGGAGTTCCTCGCAGCTGAGATCGCTGACTTTATGAACCTCGGTCTGCTTGGACGCAGAGACATCAACAAGCGAGCCGTCGATGTTCCTTGGCCTCTGTTTGATCCGTCCAATCCGCGACACACGGATCTTGCATCGATGAGTACTTCATTGTCGAATGAAGCTGCCCGTCTCATTGCTTCTTGTCAGGAATCGACGGTCGGGCGCCGTAGACGCTGGCTTCGCACCGAATTGGCGTCGCTTGGTCTCGAATCCGTTGAAGTCGCTGTACGAGAGATCGCCGCGGCCCTCTGACAAGGGCGAGCGTGGGCTGCCGCGGCGCTGCTGGCTTCGCCAGCCGCGTCAACACCGCGGGCTGGACCTGCGCTTTGGGACGAAGAGACGCTCCGCATTCACACCCGGCGAAACACGGCGGAGCACGGGCGGAGCGTGGAACATCCAGAATTGTCCCAGAATTGTCGCGGTAACGGGTATCCGGGGGTGTCCGTCGGTGACCGAGATATCGTGTCTGCACAAGCCCAAACGGATCGCACGGGATATCGAGGAACACGGCTTCTCGGACTTACAAGGCGGAGGACGGGGGTTCGAGACCCTCAGCGCCCACCATTGGGGACACCATCCCCCGGTCGTTTACGCGTTCCGGGAGGGCTTGGCGGCATACCAAGTCCGTGAGAAGTCCGTGCACGGCGCCGGCTGCCTTCTAAGCCGGCCGCGGACAAGAGTTGCCCACGTAACCCATCGCCCTTGCAGGGCGATGGTCTATGGCATGGGCAGCTATGTCGTAGGCATGAGCGGTGGCGGTCTCGGCCTATCGTCGCAATGGGGAAATCAAACCGCCGTTGCGATTGGGGGCCAGCGGCGATCCCAATCGAGTTCGGATTCGAGTGTGGCTGCGAGGTCGAGCAACTCTTCGTCGCTGCCCATACGCCCCGCTAGTTGCACTCCGATGGGAAGCCCTGCGGCGGTGTGGTGTGCAGGGACCGCGAGAACAGGTTGACCTGTGACGCTGAACGGATGTGGGAACAGGCCGGCTTCGAGTGGCTGATCCTTGGCGCCGAGCAGCCACGGCGGCTGTCGCAGCGTCGGCGTGACCAGTAAGTCGTGGTTGTCCCACCAATGCCGTATTGCGTTTCCGATATTGCGAAGATGCTCTTGCGCTGCTGCTAGATCGGTGTTGTTGACGGATTGGGGGTCCGCTGCTTCGTCAAGTAGTGCCTGGCTCAAATCACCGGCGTGGAGGCGGCGTCCGATCCGAGCTTCGATCCAGTGCATCTGAGCTTGGCGTAAGCCCGCGAGTTCCGGCTGCACGCTCAGCAACGCGTGGAGAAATTGCTCGATGGCCGGCGGGAAGTCGAGTTCGACGTGATGACCGCGCGCCTCCAGGATTGTCCCGATGAGCTGCGTGGCGTGTACGCAATCCGGGTGCACCGGTAATTCGAGCAGCGGGTCATGGAGGAGCAAGCCAACTCCGAAGGCGTTCCATTCTCGGCGCCACGTGGCCGGTGCTGAGGTGATCGAACACTGCTCGTAGGTCGCGAGCGGTGCGGGCGGAACAGGACCCACAATCGCTCGGGGTCGGGTTGACCGGCCGGTGGGACCCCACCGCCGATCCGGTCGCGGCTGGGTTTGGGGTAGGACTCCGCACGCCGCCGCTGGGTAGCGAAGCGACCCACGACGATCCGACCCGTCCGCGACGGGGACTAACCCTGCGGCGACGGCCGCTGCCGATCCGCCACTGGATCCGCCCGCCGTCCGGTCCAGCGCCATCGGTTCCGCGTAGGCCCGAACTCGGCCGGTTCGGTAGTGATGTTCGCGGCGAGGACTCAGGGACGCTCGACTTGCCGATCGTTACGAAGCCGGCGGCTGCTCGATGCGCCGGGCCAAGGGGGTCGTGATCGGGGAGTGGTACCCCGATCTGTGGAGAACCCTTGTTCCTAACCAGTGGGGCGTTCCCTCGAGTTCCTGGCCCACGTCCTTCAACAAGAACGGCACGCCTGCAAACGGACCCCGAGTGGCATCTGCCCGTCGATCGCACGGTCGAAAAGGCGCGACACCACGCGGTTGACCACCGTCAATCCGTTCGATCCGATCGATCACGGCGTGGACCGCGTTCAGCGGCGTGACGTCACCTCGGCTAATCAGTTCGGCGAGACCTACCGCATCGTGGCGCCACAGGTCATCCACAGGCGCTGCCTAGCACTAGCAGCCCGCCGCCGTCGATCTCTCACGGACGTCTCCGACGACCGAGGCAACAAGTTGAGTGCTGGCCTCTTGCGACCCATCTGGCCGTCGGAAGCACGCGACCGGGACAGGCACATCCCACCACCGATCCCATGGGTCGAGTTCGCTCACTGATCAATGCCGGCTCGTGCAGACACCTGCGGATCGATCCGTCCCCTCTTGCAGGGCGATGGTCTGAGTGCGTGGCTGTCGGCGAGAGGTCAGATGCGCTGTCGGCCCGCCATCGCTGAAGCTGTCAGGGCCGCTGGGACGACGCCTGGGCGTGGACCGTGTCGTGGACGAGCATCAACCGCATCGACCAGTACCCAGGTCGCGGCTCGGGGAGGCGTCCCGGGACCGAACAACCCCGCCAGCGTGACGACTGCCGCGACGAGCCAAGTGATCACCCCGACGGCCAGGATCCATGGCGTGGATCCCAGCGACATCACGATGAGGCCCGCAATGGCGACGACCAACCCGACATACCCCACTCGGAGGGTCCAGACACCCATCCTCCAGTGTCCGTTGCGTTGCAGCTCCGGCGGCTCGTCCATGGCAGGAATTATTCCACGGTTGCGCGACCAGGTTCATTTTGGTCGGTCAGCCATCGGACGTCCGGTTCGCTAAGACGATCTCGGTGTCGCCGGGCCAGTCCCAGAACAGGCCGCTCGCGGAATTCCTGAGGAGGAGTGCTCGGACGTCGGTTTCGAAGTCCTCGAGTCGGTCTGCGAAGAGGTGGGCGCCACGAACGACATCGAGAAGAAGTTGGCTAGCACGCCGTCGACGTCTTGGACGATGTCGGCTCGACCGGGGGCAAAGACCACCCGGTACCGATCGAACCCGGCCCGGGTCAGGGTCTGCTCGTAGGGCTCGCCGGGTGGGGGCCGCAGACCTCGGCCGGCGCGACGTTGCGGCCCCAGGTACTGGTCGATGAGGGCTTTGATCTCGTCGTGTGGGATCGGTGGATACCCAGGCCCCGGCGGCTGCGGTCTCCCCTTAACAACGTGGTTGATGAGCGCCACGACGCCGCCCGGCACCAACAGGCCGTGCACGGCCACCATGACCTGGTCGCGGTCGGTCCACCACAGCGACTGCCCGAACGTCACCAGCCGGAAGTTCCGCAAGTTCAGGCTCGGGATGTCTTCGGCAGTGGCTCGAACCCAGTCGATGTTCGTGATGCCAGCCTGGTCGGCTCGGCGGACACCCTCGGCGAGCATGCCGGCGTCGGGGTCGAGGCCCACCGCCTCCTCGAAACTCACCGCCAGCTCCACAGTGAGGATGCCCGGCCCGCATCCGACATCGAGGAGCCGGCCCGAGCCGTCCAACCCGACCTCACGGGTCAGCGTGGACAGCAGCTCCCGGGAGTACGCCGGCCGCCCGGCGGCGTAGTACGCGGCGCTGCCCTCGTAGATCGTCGGGTCGTACGGCATCGCGAACCTATCCTGCCTGGGACCTACAACCTGTCGCTTAGGTGGGATCCTTCCATTTCGACGAGCTCGGCGGTATGTTCGCCACTCACAACCAGATGCCCCCGGCGCCGGCTGTAACCGACCCGGGGGCGTGGCCAGCACCTACTAAGGAGGTACTGGCGATGACGGACCCTACGCGCCCGACCCACGACACGCCCTCGGACCCCGGCGTCCCCGACGCCCGGGAGATCCCCCTGGCTCGGGACCTCACCGACTGCGTGCTCAGCTTCGTCCACGACCGGGTGACCCCGGTCGCGGAGTGGGTCGCCTGGACCGGCGGCGACCCCGGCCTGGTCCTGATCCTCGTCGCCGAGACGCTCCGCTCGATCGCCGACGGACTCGAACCCGACGACGTCGACGCCCAGGCCCTCTGATCACCCGTCACGAACGGCTCTGGACTGTGTCAGGCGGCGCCCTCACGAGGGGCGCCGCTTGCCCATCATTTGCCCATCAAACCTGGCGATACGCAACGACACGGGATATAACCAGACGACACGAAGACCGAACGTGAGCAGCCTCAACGCAACTCGTTGACACCACCTGGACACCTGGCAAGGGTCTGCAAAACCCTGGACGTGGGTTCAATTCCCACCGCCGCCTCCATACATCGTTCCTGCTCAGCGGCAATTTCCCGCCGTTTGAACGAGTTGGATCGGCTGACGACGACGGGCCACCTGCGTGCGGGCGAGATCGTCAGGGCGCAGGGACTGCATCCGGCGCCCCTGGCGACGAGCCTCGCCCATGCCCAGCCGAGCGGTGACGCGACCGATTGGGACGATCGTCCCTACTCTGCGATGCCGCCCGAGACGACGATGAGGCTCGGAAAGCGGCCAGACCGGTAGTTCCGCGGAGGTGTACAGGTGTCGACGCCAGCGAGCAACCTCAACATCCAAATTCACGGTGACCACCAGATTGGCGCCGTCGACCGAGAATACGCGGCGCGCAAAGTCGCTCATGCGGCGCAGCGAGCTCGAGGCCCAGTGCTGATGGCCAAGGTCGATCTACATCAGGAGCCGAACCCGTCGCGTGCACGCCCCGCCACCGCCAAGGCCGTCCTCGACGTCAACGGCACCCTTGTCCGGGCTCACACCTCGGCACCAAGCCTGCACGAAGCGATCGATCTCTTGGAGGATCGGCTCCTGCATCGCCTCGAACACCAGTCGCATCGCCCGTAGAGCCCCACTCGAAATGGGGTGCACCGTCGCGATGGACAGAGGGCAGCAACATGTCTGATTGCCCGGCGGGCCCATGACGCACGCGGCCACTGAGCCGACCAGGCGGCGCTGCATCCTGAGCGAGGGGAGAGTGCTGGACGTCCGACGCGTCGTTCCCGACGATTTCCCAGGCGTCCGAGCCCTCTACGACGAGCTCTCCGACTTGGCCACGCTCCGAGAGCTGGGTGGACGCTCGGCCGCTGACGCGGAAACGACCGTGTTGGAGTCGGCCGCGCCCGCCATCCCACCTGCGGACGGTTCCCGCTGAAACGACACCTGGGCGGAGCCGGCAGCCCTGGCCGGGATCGACCGCCCTACGACGACGACTGCGTCGCCAGGTAGCTGACGCAGCTCGCGATGCTCGTGATCTGCGGATAGTCGCGCTCGGGGATGTCGATGCCGGTCGCTTCGTGCAGAGCGATCGCGAGGTTCAGCGCGTCCATCGAGTCGAGGCCGAGTTCGTCGTGGAAGTCGGCGTCCGCGTCAACAGTTGGGGCGTCGACATCCGGTGCGACCTCGTCGAGCGCTTGGCGAACGAGAGCATCGAGTTCCGTATCGTTCATAACGTGGCGGGCTCCCGCAATGCTGCTGCGATCTGCTTCAGGAGCACGGCGCCGCGCGCTCCGTCAGATGCTCGGTGGTCAGCGGCGAGCGTCGCCGTGACGACCGGCCGAACGCCGATCATCCCGTCGGCCGCCCACGGACGCTCCAGAATGGCACCGAAACCGACCAGTGCGACCTGTGGCGGGTAGATCGCGCCGTGGACGAGTTGCACACCCTGGTCTCCGAGGTTCGTCACCGTGATGGTCGGGTCCGAGAAGCCCGAGGACCGCAACGACCCGGCTCGGGCCCGGTTCACGAGATCACGAAGGGCGCTCATCAGGTCGTCGAGCGTGCGCTCATCGGCGTCGTGGATCGCCGGAGCGACGAGACCACCGCCGCGAAGAGAGATGGCCACCCCGAGATGCACCGCGTCGCTGCGGCGGACTTCATCTTCGATCCAAAAGCCGTTGAGCTCTGGCGTGTGGCGCACCGCCACGGCGGTCGCCTTCAGTAGCAGCGCCGCCGGGAGGATGCGCTGGGTCACGGGCACGGCCTCGTTGTGCTCGCGCAGGAACGCCTGCGCGGTCGAGAAGTCCAGATCGTGTGCGAGGTAGTAGTGAGGGATCTCGCGCTTCGACCGGGCCATAGCCCGGGCGATTGCCCCACGCATCGCCGTGGGGCGGTCGGCGGACACCTTCGCCGCCCGGGCCGCAGTCGTCGACGTCGCGGCCTGTTCCACGTCGCGACCGACCACCGCCCCTCCGGGTCCGGTCCCCTCGAGGTCGGCGAGGTTAAGTCCGTGGGCCGTAGCGAGCCGTCGGGCGCGCGGGCTCACGCGGGCTCCACCCGGCGGCGGGGACGCCGCGGAGGGGGCGTCCGCCGCCCGTGCGGCGCGTCGGCGCACGAGGGGCGACACCGGTTTCCGGGGCTGGCCCTCGGACTGCGGCGTCGGAGCAGAGCGTTCCGGGCGAGGCGGGGTCGGCGGCGCGACCCAGTGCATCGGCGCCCCGGCGGCGGCGGTCGCCCCGCGCGCGCTTCGCGCGGGTCGCCGCTTTGCGGGGCCGACGGGGCGGTGGCGTGTCACCCGCGTGCTTCGGGGGCGCCGACGAGGGCGCGCCGATCTGGGCGAGGGGGGTGCCGACGTCGACGCGCACGCCTTCAGGAACCAGCAAGTCCTCAATGACACCGTCGTCGAACACCTCGACTTCGACGTCTGCCTTGTCGGTCTCGACGATGGCCACGATCTGACCGCGCCGGACAGCGTCGCCCGGGTGGACCAGCCAGCGCGTCACGGTCCCCGCATCCATGTCGGCCCCCAGCGAGGGCATCCGGAACTCAGCCATGGCCCACAGCGTCGTGACTGGCGGCGACGATCCTGGTCGTGCTCGGCAGCGCCGCCTGCTCCAGATGCTCCGGGTACGGTATCGGCACCTCAGCCGTGCACACTCGGGCGATCGGCGCGTCGAGCTCCCAGAAAGCCTCTTCGACGATACGCGCCATGACCTCGGCGGCCAGGCTGCCCGATCGCCATCCCTCGTCCACGACCACGGCCCGGTGCGTGCGCGTGACGCTCGAGAGAATCGTCTCCATGTCCAGCGGTCGCAGGACACGAAGATCGATGACATCTGCCTCCACACCCTCCCGGCTGAGCTGCTCCGCGGCGTCGAGCGTGCGTGCGAGCATGCCACCGTACGCAAGCAGGGTGATGTCGGTGCCGGTTCGGCGGACTGCGGCACGGGCGATGTCCACGGGCACCGACGAGTCGTAGTCGCCAGTCGAGTTGTAGAGCATCATGTGCTCGAAGATCATGACTGGGTCGGGGTCTGCGAGCGCAGCGGCGAGCATCCCTCGTGCGTCCTGGATGGTGGCGGGCGCGAGGATCGTGAGTCCGGGGATGTGAGCGAACCAGCCTTCGAGGCTGTGCGAGTGCTGGGCAGCGACCTGACGTCCGGCGCCGGTCGCCGTGCGGATCACGAGGGGTACGGCGCACTGCCCGCCTGACATGTGCAATAGCGTCGCGGCGTTGTTCATGATCTGATCTAAGGCGAGCAGGCTGAAGTTCACGGTCATGATCTCGACGATGGGCCGCATGCCGCCGAGGGCGGCGCCGATGCCAGCCCCGACGAAGGCCGACTCGGAGAGCGGGGTGTCGCGGATCCGTTCCGGGCCGAACTCGTCGAGCAGGCCCTTGCTGACGGCGAAGCAGCCTCCGTACGCGCCGACGTCCTCGCCCATGAGGAAGACCCGCTCGTCCCCCAGCAGGGCCTCTCGGATCGCGGCACGGCACGCGTCCCGGTAGGTCATCGTCTCGACCGTCATCGGGGCTCCCGGCCGCTGTAGACGAAGCGTGTCAGCGTCTCGACCGGCTCGGGCGTCCCCGCCTCGGCGGCTTGCACCGCAGCGTCGATCTCGGCTGCGACGTCGGCATCGAGCGCTGCAGCCACGCCCTCGTCGAGGACGCCCGCCTCGGCCATTTGAGCCGGGAACGTGACGATGGGGTCACGCTCGCGCCAGTGCTCGATCTCCTGCTTGGACCTGTAGAGGTCCGGGTCGTACATGGAGTGAGCCCGGTACCGGTAGGTCCGCAGCTCGAGAAAGTGCGGCCCGGCTCCGCTGCGTACGGCTTCGACAGCGCCGCGGGCGGCGTGCTCGACAGCAAGGACATCCATGCCGTCCACCGGCCAGGCCGGCATCTCGTAGGACGTCGCCTTCAGAGTCAGGTCGGTCTCGGATTCGGATCGACTCAGCGCCGTCCCCATCGCGTACAGGTTGTTCTCGCAGCAGAAGAGAATGGGCAGCTGCCACAGCGCGGCCAGGTTCATGGATTCGTGGAACTCGCCCTCGGCTACGGCACCCTCCCCGAAGAAGCACACGGTGACCCGGCTGCGTCCCTGGAGCTTGTCGGCGAGCGCCAAGCCGACGGCCACAGGGAGACCGGCGCCCACGATGGCGTTGCCGCCGTAGAAGCGACGGGACACGTCGAAGAGATGCATGGAGCCGCCGCGCCCACCGCTGCAGCCCTCCTGCACGCCGAACATCTCGGCCATGACTGACGCCGCCGGCACGCCGCGGAGCAAGGCGTGCGCATGCTCCCGATAGGTGGCCACCACGGCGTCGTCCGCGTCGAGAGCCTGGGCGACCCCCACGGCGACGGCTTCCTCGCCGATGTAGAGGTGGAGAAAGCCTCGGATGCGCGTCCCGCTGTAGAGCTCGACGCAGCGCTCCTCGAAGCGGCGGACGCGCAGCATCGCGTGGAGCAGCTCGCGCGCATGGTCGGCGCTTGGGAGGCTCACGCCGGCGGCTCCAATGTCGACAGGTCGCCCTCGGGGAGGCCCAGCTCGCGTGCCCGCAAGAGGCGGCGCATGATCTTGCCACTGCGCGTCTTCGGGAGGTCGCCGCGGAAGTCGATGGCGCGTGGGGCCACCGCGGCGCCGAGCCGCGCCCGTCCGAGGCCCAGCAGCTCGTGGCGCAGCGCCTCGCTCGGTTCCACGTCCGACCGCAGGACGACGAACGCCTTGACCACCTCGCCCGCGATGGGGTCGGGCACTCCGATCACTCCCGCCTCGACGACGGCTGGGTGCTCGAGGAGGGTGTTCTCCACCTCGAAGGGCCCGATGAGGTGCCCGGCGGACTTGATGACGTCGTCCGCCCGGCCGACGAACCAGAAGTAGCCGTCCTCATCCCGGCGGGCCAGGTCCCCGCTCCGGTACCACCCCGCGACGAAGGAGGCGTAATAGCGGTCCTCGTCGTGCAGGTAGGCGCGGAACATCGACGGCCATCCCGGGCGCAGAGCGAGCTCGCCTTCGACGCCTGGCTTCTCGACGATGGCCTGTCCGTCCCGGAGGACGATCCGACCTTGTGGGTCGCGTCTCAGGATCGCGGCCTCGACGCCGGGCATCGGGCGGCCCATCGAGCCGGGCCGCACGTCCATCGCTCGGAAGTTGGCCACCATGATCCCGCCCGTCTCGGTCTGCCACCAGTTGTCGTGGATCGGCAGTCCGAGCGTCTCGTTGCCCCAGATGACCGCTTCGGGGTTCAGCGGCTCCCCGACGCTGGCGACGAAACGCAATGCCGAGACGTCGTGTCCGGCCGCGGCGTCGGCGCCAGCCTTCATCAGCATGCGAATGGCGGTCGGCGCGGTGTACCAAACATTCACGCGCTGACTCGCCAGCGTCGCGTACCAGCGGTCGGCGTCGAACTCGGCCTCGTCGACGATGCTCGTCACCCCGTGAGCGAGGGGCGCGAGAACCCCGTAGGAGGTTCCCGTCACCCAACCAGGGTCTGCGGTGCACCAGAAGACGTCGGAGGGGTGGAGGTCGAGCGCGAGCGCCCCCGTCGTCCAGTGCGCGCGACAACGCCTGATGGACATGGACCGCGCCCTTCGGTGTGCCCGTCGTGCCGCTCGTGAAGTGCAGCAGCGCCATGTCCTCAGGGTCGGTGGGCTCGATCTCGTACCGGTCGTCGGCCCCGTCGAGGAGCGGCCGGAGGGCCACGGTGCCGTCGGGAGGGTCGTCGCACGCGTCGACCAGGAGCACGTGTTCGAGGAGCGGAAGGCGATCCCGCAGCCCGGCGACTTTGCGGCGGTATTGCGCGCTGGTCGTGACGAGCGCCCGGGCGTCACCGAGCTCCAAGCGCTGGCGGATCGGTTCTGGCCCGAACGCCGCGAACAGGGGACTCACGACCGCCCGACGCTTCAAGCTGCCGAGCATCGCTATGTACAGCTCGGGTGATCGTCCCAGCAGCAGGAAGACGCGGTCGCCGGGCGCGACCCCCAGCGCGGTGAGGACCTGCGCGAACTGGCTGCTACGCGCGCGCAGCTCGTCGTACGTGTAGTCGCGGATCGCTCCCTGCCGGTCGAGGAAACGCAGCGCCACCTGATCGGCCCGGGGACCCTGCGCGTGCCGATCAACGCACTCATGGGCGATGTTGAGGCCAGCCCCACCGGGCAGGCCGTCCAGCTCGACGCCGACCTGCGCCCAGTGAGCCGTTACCTGTGCCGCTTCATAGTCGGCCATGTTCGGTCGCACAGCCCAGTGCCCGCGCGGCTTCACAATGGTGGGCTCCGGCATGGCCCCACTCTGTCGGGTCCCCGGCCGGCGGTCTAGGGACGGAGGTCCCAGCTGGTCCGGGATCAAACGCCGGTGGACGTCGGCATGGCGTCGGGCAGGCCCAGCCGAGCGGCGAGAACACACGACTCGGATTCCCACCCGGCGGATGTGGGTGGCCTCGCCACACCCTTCATCGGGGTGTCCACGATGTCTCGCGACATGCCTCCAAGATCTCCTGAACTCGCACACCACCGCCGCCTCTCGACCCTTCCTCCGGCAAGCCGGTGTCGGGACGGCGCGTCAATGCCCTCGAGACGCTCTCGCCTGATGCCCCGACCTACCCGGCGGCTGCGCCCGCGGCCGCTGCGAGGAGCGCAGCGCTGGTCACGCCCGATTCGACGCGGATCGTGGGCCAGTTCTGCCTCGCCCGGGTCGGGATCGCCGCTGGACGTGCCCCTTCCGCGTCGCTACAGGGCGAAAGGCCCTTCTCTCGAAACGCCGACCGGTCCATCCTGAGGTTCGTGGGCAAGGGGATCGCACCGGGAAGAGCCGAGAGCCGCCAGGCTCGTGGCCCGGAGGGGGCTGTTTAGCGCGGGGGCACCCCAATCGAGCGTTCGCGGCCGAACCAGCGTGTCGTAGCCCGCCAGGCCGAGAGCACCCAGCGTCGCGAGCCGCCCGAGCCGCATCAGCGCCGCTCGATGCCGAGCGGCCCAGAACGCAACCAGGTCAGGTGCCCTCGCCGCCCGATGCCGTGCACACGCGTGGGTCCCAGGGTTGGAGCGGCTCGACGGTCGGGGTCGGGGACGTGAAGGCTCCGCTCCCGGTGGGCACCGTGGTCGCGGTCGTCGAGGGCTGCCCAGTCGTTCCCGGCGATCCGACCGCTGCCGTGCTCCCAGGTGGTGCCGCGGCCGTGGGGGCCGCGTTCACCGAGAAGTCGGTGCCGGTGACGACGGTGACCTGCGAGCCCGGCGAGACCTGGGCTGGGTCGTACGAGAGGATCACCGCACCGGACATCGAGCCCGCAACCAGTTGGGCTGCGGCCCGCGCCGGACCCTTCATCGACGAGTAGTACACGACCGTCTCCGCCTCCTGGCCGACCGGCTGGGTGTCGCCCACCGTGCCGATCTGGAAGCCGAGCGCTCGTAGCGAGTTGGCGGTCTCAAAGGCCTGGTTGGCTGCGCCCGAGCCGTTCATGACCGAGACCGTCACCGTCGCGGGCGAGGGCAGCGGGCCACCGGCGAAGGTGTCGTCGGTCGACTTCGAGCCCAGGAACTGGTCGATCGCTTGCTGATCTGCAGGCTCGGCCGGGAACTCGACGTCGCCGTACGCCCCACCCTTGTAGTCGTAGGACCCGAACTGGTCGACGGTCACCGGCAGCGTGAGCTGGGGAGCCTTGCTCACGTTCACCGAGTGGAAGTCGAGAACCAGACTCAGCATGTCGCCGGCCGAGAGTCCGGAATCGACTTCGAGCTGATGCACCACGCCCGAGATCAGCTGCTGGTCGGTGACCGGGTCGCCCAGCCCGCGACGGGAAACCGCTGTGGCCAGCACGCGCAGGAACTCGTGGTCGCGGCGGATGCGAGCCAGATCGCTCTGCCCTTCGTATGGCCAGTTGGCAGGGTTGTCGCTGGTGACGCTGGCCGACTTGTACTGCACGTGACGAGCCCTGACGACCTGCAAGGCCTGGGTCCCGTTGAGCTGGATGCAGCCCGTCGTCTGAATGTTCAGGCCCGAGTACGAGTCGTAGACCGGCTCGGGAAAGTACATCTTGATTCCGCCCAGGGCGTTCACGACGTTGATGAAGGTGTCGAAGTTCAGCTCCACGTAGTGCTGGATCGGTATCCCAAAGTCCTCTTGGATCGCGTCGACCAGCTGGCTTGGTCCCTCGTAGAGGGCGGCATCGATCTTGTTCGCTCCCTCTCGACGCGCATTCGGTACGAACAGGTCACGGGGGAGGGAGAGGATCGACACTGTGTTCTTCGAGTGATCGACGTGCAGGATCATCACGACGTCGCTGTTCACCGCGTTGACCCCTTCGGAGCACAGCCCGTAAGCCGGGTTCTGCACCTTCAGCGCACAGCGGGACGTGGAGCCGACCATCAAGATGTTCTCGGCGTTGGCGTCGGCGCCTTTGGTGGGGGCCGACGAGAGATCTTTGACGTTCACGCGGTGGATCTCGTGGTTGAGGTACCAGGCGTAGCCGGCAAAGGACCCCACGGCCAAGACCATCACCAGGCCGAGGATTCCGAGCGTCCACTTGAGCTTGCGGTGACGACGCGGCTTGGTACGGCCGCGGCGCAACGCGTGGCGCTCCTGGCGCGAGCCCGAAGGCGGCGATGCGGACGTCGAGGCCGGGGACCGGGGCGGGGGGACCGGGGCTCGAGGAGCGCCCGCGGTGGGCGCGCCCGCACGGCGCCGGGGTGGGGGTGGCGGACCGGCGCCGACTCGCGTCGGCACCGGATTCGTGGTCGGCCGGGCGGGGGGAACTTTCAGCACCTGGCCGCATTGCTCGCAGCGAAAGGTACGAGACCGGAGGCCGTCCGTCCGCTTCTTGGTGCCGCAGGTCGGGCACTGCAACGCGGTGGCCATCTCAGCAGCCCCCGACCGGGCGCCCGGCTCGGCTCGACCCGGCAGGAGGGGGCGACAGCCGATGGCCGCCGGCGCAGGGGACGAGCCGATGCGGTCTGATGCCGGGCGCGTTCGTGCCCGCGCGATGGGGTCATTTGCAGGGGGGGCCCTCGGGGATCGGGGGGCCGAACTCGGCCGGGCTCACGCTGCCGTTGCCGTTGCCGTTGGCGTAGGTGTCGCCCGCGCTGTCGGTGCTGGAGGGCCCCACGGCTTGTGGCGTCTGGGTGACCGACGGGCCGACGGTCACCGATCCGCCTCCGCTCGGGAGCGTGATCGCGGTGAAGTCCTTGCCCAAGGACGACCTCGGCGTCGGCTCCCTTGAGGCTGGGGGACTCGAGGAGCTGGGTGGTCGGCGAGAGGTACTGGAGCAGCAGGTCGCCTTGGTTGATCTGGCCCGCCCTGTAGAGGACCTCGGTGTGGGCGGGGGCGCTGGCGACGCTGCCCGTCCCGCCCGACCTGAACCCAGCCTTCTGGACGAGGTCGTGGAGCGCGCCTTCGCGCGAGCGCAGCGTCGCTCGCCGTGTCGACGACCTTCACGGTCACCTGATGAGGAAGGATCGTCTTCACCACCGGGCTGGTGCTGATGCCGCTGAAGTCGCGGAGCTGGGCGAGGACGCTCTCGTCGCTCGGATAGTTGACGTACAGGACGTCCTGGGCACCCTGCATCGGCCCGTACTGCCAGGGGAGCGTCTCGAACTCAAGGTGGCTCGTATCGCTGGGGTTCACGGTCCGGAAGGCGTCGAGCAGGTTGAGGATGTCGGTCTTGGTCAGGTTCTGGTCGAACTCCAGGTAGCCGACCACCTCGCCGACGATGTCGTTCGCGGTGATTGGATCCTCGAGGCTGCGTTGGACGGCGATGCTCGCGAGCTCCCGGATGAACTGCTGCTGCCGCGCGATGCGTCCGATGTCAGCAGTCGGGTCAGCGAGGATGAACTTGTGCTCCACGCTGCTGTAGAACTCGAGGGTCCTTGACCGAACGTAGGCGAGGGCCTGGAAGCCGTTCAGCTGGCTGCAGCCCCCCAGCGGGATGGCGAGGTCGCTCTTCTGGTCGCGAGCCGGATACGGGAAGTACACGGGCACGGAACCGATCGTGTTGACGATGGACTGGAAGCTCTCGAAGTTGACCTCGACAAAGTGGTTGATCGGCACGTTGAAGTCGGCGGCGAGGGTCTGGATCGTCTTGTTCGGCCCGTCGCCGAACGCGTTGTCGATCTTCTCCATGCCGACTCCCGGGACGTTCACCCAGAGGTCACGCGGGAACGAGACGATCAGGGTTTTCTTCAGGTTGGGCTCGACATGGACCACCATCATGGTGTCGGAGTTCACGCCGGTCACGCCTTCGGAGCACAGCCCGAAGGCCTGACTCTGGGTCGTCAACGCGCACCGGGACGTCGAGCCGAGGATGAGGTAGTTCGCGCCCTGCGGCGGCGCTGGTGCGACGTTGACCTTGATACGTCGCACGCTGGCGATCTTGGTGGAGATGTCCACGTTCACGGCCACGACGCCAGCGATCATGATCACGCTGCACACGCCCAACGCGATGAGGAGGCGCAGACCAAGGCGGCGGGTCACGAAACTTCGCTCCAGGACGTGCAGTCGCGCGCGCGACGAATGGAGATCTGGCGGCGCAGCGCGCGCGAATAGATAAGCGCCCTGGACCGCCGCTCATTCCACCCAGTATGCCAGCGACGGGGCGCGGTAGGTGCGCGGCGAATGCGCGAACTTTGTGTGGTCTCGACGTGGGGTGCCGCGATGCAGCGGGGGCGCCGTAGGCTGAGCAGGTGCCGGAGGTGCTGCTGGTCGAGGACGATCGCGAGCCGCTGGCGCGGTCGGGGAGATGCTCGGTCTGTTCGGGCTCCAAGCCCGGACGGTCGGCACCCTCGGGGGGGCGCGGGCGCTCGCCGACCAGGTCGACCTGGTGCTCCTCGACCTCGGCCTGCCCGACGGCGACGGCATGGCGCTCTGCCGGGAGGCTCCACGGTCGCTGTCCCGGTGATCGTGCTCACCGCTCGGGACACTCAGGCCGACCGGATCAGCGGGCTCGAGGCCGGCGCCGACGACTACGTGTCCAAACCCTTCGACGCCCGCGAGCTGGTATCCCGGTGCCACGCGGTGCTGCGGCGGGCCGGAATGCCCCGTGTCGAGCCGGACGTCACCGTCGATTTGGACTTGGTCATCTCCTCCAGCCGCGGAGTGGTCACGCTCAGCGGATCCAAGCTCGCCCTCACCATCAAGGAGCGCGAGCTGCTCTTCGCGCTGGCCCGCCGGAGGGGCGCGATGGCGAGCCGCGGCGAGCTGATCTCGGAGGTCTGGGGCCGCGAAGCGCTCGAAGGGGACAACACGCTCCGAGTGCACCTGTCGTCCCTGCGGCGCAAGCTCGACGACGATCCCACCAACCCGCGCTACCTGGTGACGGTCCGCGGCGCTGGTGTCCGACTCCGTGTCGACGGCTGAATTCCGAGAGAGCCGCAACCGGACGCCGCTGCGGCGAGTCCTGATCGTCACGCACGCCGGCATCGCGGCGCTGTTCGCGATCGCCGCCATCGTCTCGGTGGTCGTGATCGACCAGCAGCACCACGATGCGACGATTCGATACGGCGCCACCCGCGATGCCCAAAGCCTCGCCGCCGCGGTCGCGCTGGCGTGGGACCGACCGGTGACGCTGGTCGGTGCGATCAACGAGCAGACCTCGATCCGCGACTCGGTCATGATCGTCGGCGGTCGGTCAAGAACCCTCGACGGGCGGCTGCCCACGATCGCATCGTCCGGGCCGCCCACATCCGCCGCGACGCAGGCCCACGCCGCGTCGGGCCTCACCGGGCAGACGGCCGCCCAGCTCGCCACCCAGGGCGGCCACCACGTCGTCGTCGCCTGGGCGCCCGTCCGCCACGACAACCGGATCGTGGCGTCGGTCGTGCTGGTCGAGCCGGTCGATCCCAGCCTCCCGCACACCGCGGGCCTGCTCGTGCTCGTGCTCCTGGGGGTGGCGGCCGTTGTCGCGGCCGGCCTCCTCGGCTGGCTCGTGGCCCGCCGGGTGTCGACGCCGATCGAGGAGCTGGCCGACGTCGTCTACGAGCGGGCGGTCGGGAGCGACACGCCCCCCTCGTTTCCGCGCCGACTCGTTCGCGAGGTCGCGATGCTGGCCACCACGCTCGAGTCGGCGCTCGGCCGGACCAACCGCGACACCCGGGCCCAGCTGCGACGATCCGAACGACAGCGAACATTGGTCCAGCAGGTCTCACACAACCTGCGAACGCCGTTGAGCGTCCTGGACCTGCGACTCCAGCAGCTCGAGCTGCTCGAGAGCAACTCGCTGGCCGACGACCCCGACCTCCACGTGGAACGAGCCCGACTGCTAGCGAAGCTCCGCGCTCAGGTCGACGTGCTCGAGCAGCAGGTGGGCGAGGTCGTCGAGCGGACCCGATCCGACCCCGCCGATGAGCACACCGAGGTCGTCGACCTCGCCGTCGTCGTCGCCAACCGATTGCGCTCGACGCGTCCGTTGCTGGACCACCGCAAGGCGGAGCTCGTTACCGACCTGAAGCCCGGGAGCGTTGTCGAAGGATCACGAGCGGAGCTCGAGGCCGTCATCGACGAGCTGGTCGTGAACGCGGTGAAGTTCGCGCCGCCGCGCTCGGTGGTGAAGGTCTCGGTCAGAGCCGACGAGCAGTCAGGAACGGCGCTGCTCGCAGTGGCCGACAACGGCCCCGGGGTCACTCCTGCGGAGCGCACGGAGGTCCTCGGCGAGGGAGTCCGAGGGAAGGGTGCCGCGCCCGGGACCGGCACCGGCCTCGGCCTCTACCTCGTGTCGCAGATTGTGACGCGCCTCGACGGATCGTTGCACCTCCGCGAGGCCGAACAGGGCGGCTTGGAGGTGCGCGTGGTGATCCCCTTGTTCGAGCCGCGACCACCCGCGGACCCCGAGCCGATCGTCCTGGAGGACATCCCGCCCGAGCACGCCGGTCACCCCGCCTCCGGGTAGGGCGGCGCCCTCCGACCGTCGGCTCGACGCTCGTCCGGCCGCCGCCGACGGGCTCGCCGCGTCGAGGCGCCCGACCCCGTGCCAACCGGCGCGGCAGCCCGACCCGGCCCATCGCTCATCGACTCAGCACGCCCAGCCGGTCGGGCCACCACGCCGGCCCGGTCGCGCTCGGCACCTCCCCCGCGGTCACTCCCAAGGCTCGAAGAGCCCTTCGAACTCGAGTTTGCCGTCGCGGATCCTCCCGTAGAGGAGCCAGTCGCCCTTGAAGAGCTGGTGGTCGTACGGGCTGCCGGCGATGTGCGTGTGCGGGCCGCCGGTCGCGCTCGGCATGAAGCGGATCTGCTCGAAGCCGGCCTTCAGGCCCCAACCGGTGAGCACCGGAGCCCGGAACGTCGCCTCCACGAGGACTCGTGCGGTGTCGAAGGCCAGCACTGGGATCGCGTTTGGCCACATCGGCGGGTCGTCCCCGTACCGTGCGACGTAACGCTGGTGGAACGCGGTCGCGAGCCGGTTCTCGAGGCAGAGCTGGTCGATCCCCACCCAGCCCTCGAACTTCTCGAAGCCCATCAGGTAGAACATGAACGCGGTGGTCATGATCCGCGGTGGATCCCAAGCCAGACGGTCGAGCGCGGCTCGCAGCTCGCCGGACGCGGCGAGCACCCCGTACCCCATGTACACGAGCGCGTCCGCAGCCACCGACCGCAGGTTGTCGAGGTTCTGGGCGAGATCGGCTGGCGTCTGACTGACCGTCTCGACCGCGGCGACGCTGACCCCCCGTCGCCGGCACTCGGTCCGGAAGTAGCGGAAGTACTCCTCACCGTTGGGCGACACCTCGCTCAGCACCGCGACCCGCTCGTAGCCGTTCTGCTTCAGCCAGCCGACGATGAGGGCCGGGTCGCCGCCGCAGTCCCCGTTCCCGAGCCGGAAGCAGTACTCGCCGAAGAACCGCTCGGTGCCACACCACGACAGGAGCGGCACCTCGAGCTCGTTGGCGTACGGGCCGACCACCATCGCGTTGTCGGAGCTGTACGCACCCGCGATGGCCAGACACCCCTGGTCGACGAGATCCTTGAACCCGTCGATCGCGTTCTTCGCCGAGCCTTGCGGCAACCCGTTCTCGGGATGAATCACGAACTCGTACGGACGGTTCAGGACTCCCTGCTCGCTCGCTTCGTCGAACGCCAACCGGTGAATCTTGTCGTAGCCGCCGCCCGGGCCGTCCAACGCCGACCCGAGCCAACCGATCTTGATCGCGTCCATCCGAGCTCCTCTCAGTAAGGTTTCCCTTCGACGATGGCACCCAACACCTTCCCCGAGCGACCCGACGCGTCGAGCCTGGCGTGCCAGCCGCGGCCCAGCCCCCCGGGGCGCCGGAAGCGTCGCACCCGAGGCCGATCGGCAGCAGGGCCGCCGACGCGGACCCTGAGCTCGAGCTCGTGACGGCGCCGGTCTCGGCGTCCGGGACCCAAGACCCCACGGGCGTCGCGGCGGGCGACCAGCACCCCGGCGGCCCGGGCGCGGTGGGCGCAGACCGTCGCGCGGTCTGGACCCTCACCGCCCTGTTCCTGCTCCCCCTGGCGATCCTCGCCGCCCGGGCCCTGTTCCAGTCGTGGGTCCCGCTCGGCGATCAGGCCACGATCGCGCTGCGGGTCCTCGAGGTCGGCACCTCGCACACCCCCCTGGTCGGGGTGTACTCGCGCTTTGGCTGGTCGCACCCGGGCCCCCTCTTCTTCTACGCCCTGGCCTTGACCTACCGGCTCACCTTCGACCGCACCGACGGGCTCCTGCTCGGCGTCGTGCTCATCAACGCGCTGGCGCTCGTGCTCATCCCGTGGGCGTTCGTCCGGCGAGGCGGGATCACCCTCGCCGCGCTGGGCGTCGCGTGCTTCGGGTTCGCGCTCTGGACCCTCGGCGCGTCGTTCCTCTGGTACCCGTGGAACCCGACCGCCGCGCTGCTGCCGTTCGCGGCGGCGCTCGCGCTCACGTTCGCCGTCTCGTGCGGCTCAGCGCGAGCCATCCCGGTTCTCGCCGCGGTGGCCAGCTTCCTCGTGCAGACCCACGTCGAGTACGCGCCTGCCGCGGTGGGGCTCGCGGTGTGCGCTGTGGTCGGCTACTGGCGAGCACACGCCGCCCCGCTGGACCCGCCCGAGCAGCGCCGCTCGGAACCGCTCCGGGTGTCGCTGCTCGTCACCGGGGCGGTGCTCGTGGTGGCGTGGTTCCCACCCGTGCTGGACGCGCTCCTCCACCGGGGCGGGAACCTCAGGGCGCTCCTGCGGTTCGGGTTCAGCAGCCACCAGACGCTCGGGCTGTCGACCGCGGTGAAGATCATGAGCGACGAGGTCTCGCTGCGCGGACCGTGGCTGGGCTTCCACGAGCCGGTGTCGGGAATCTTCCAAGGCGGCGTCGCGCCCCTCGGGACGCCCGTCCCCGCTGGGCTGATCCTGCTCCTCGCCGCCACGGCCGTCGCCGCCTGGCGCCACGACCGCCTCGCGTTGCGTCTCTGCCTCATCGTGCTCGTGACGCTGGGCCTGGCGACGCTCTCGGTCTCCAACATCGTCGGGACGCCATACCCATACCTCATCTACTTCGTGCGCGTCGTCGCCGCTGCGACCTGGCTCGCCGCGATCTGGACGTTCCTGCGCGCGCTGCCCGACGCCTCCGGATACGCATGGCGGGTCGTGATCCCGACCGTGAGCGTCGCCGCCGCGGTCACCGTCGCGGTGCTGCTCACCGTCAGCGCCGCGATCGCCGGCATCGGCCCAACGGCCGACCTTGCCTCCTCCGAGGCGCTCGCCCACGTCATGCCCGCCGTCCTGCGCACCGTCGACCACCGGAGCGGGACGGTGCTCGTCGACGCCTCGGCCAGCTTCGGCGGCACCGGCTACCGATCCGGGCTGCTGTACCAGCTCGCCCACCGAGGGATCGCCGCCCGGGCCAGCGCCGCGAACACCTTCATGTACGGGTCGCACTACACCGACGTCGGCCAGCCCGCGGTGACGCTCCTCGTCGCCGTTGACGACGCCGAGATCGCCGCGGCCCGCCACCAGGGTGCCCACCTCCTCGCCGAGTACCGCCAGCCGCCCCCGTACCCGCCGCTCACCCCACCGATCCACGTGGCCGTCTTCGAGGTCGGGGCGCCGGCCCACTGAGCCGACGACCCTCGACCGGGTCGAGCTCCGCGAAGCCCCCGGCGCCCCGCCGCGCCAGCCGTCGAGACCCCGCACCCGCCGGGCGCCGATCGGGTGATCGGGGGCCGCTTCAGGGCTGACCCCGGAACAGCCGACAACACGACGGTCGCCCCCCAACCCGGAGCCCCGATGCCGTCCCTCGCCCGTCGACCCGCCGCCGGTCGGCTCCTCGCCGCGCTGGGCCTGGCCGCGCTCCTCGCCACCGCGTGTGCCCCGCTGCGCCCCCCGCCTCCACCCGCGACGCCGTCGACGACACCCGCCGGCGCCGTCCCCGCCGGTCTCCCACACCGGCTCGGCATCGGCCTCGCCGCCTCGCCCGACGATCTGGCCCCGGCGCCCACGGGATGGGTCGCCAGCACCGGGGTGCCGTTCGACTACGTGTACCAGTACCTGGCCGGCGGGGTGAACACGGGCAGCGGCTGGCAGACCTGGAACGCCGACGCGCAGTTCCCGCTGCTCTACGCGCAAGACGCCCGCGCCCGAAGCGCGATCCCCGTCTTCTCGTACTACATGCTGCTGCAGTCCAACGGGCCCTGCGCGACGTGCAGCGAACCCCAGCAGGACCTCAGCGACCTCAACACCGACACGTTGATGGCCGCGTACTACCAGGACTTCACGACCCTGATGCAGCGGCTCGGCTCGGCGACCGTCGGTGGCGTCGCCGGCTACGGCGGCACGGTCATCGTGCAGGTCGAGCCCGACCTGTCGGGCTACGCCGAGCAGGCGGTGCTCGACCCGTCGGCCAACTGCTACGGCTACTGCACCGGCGCCGGGAACGATCCCGACCTGCTGCGCGCCTCGGTGGCGAGCAGCGGCGATCCCGACGTCGCCGCCTACCCGAACACCTGGCGGGGCTTCAACCTGGCGCTGCTGCACCTCCGGGACCTCTACGCCCCCAACGTCGAGCTCGGCTTCCACGTCAGCGACTGGGCCACTGGGCCCGACATCGGCAGCGACCCGTCCCCGACGCTCAGCGGCACCACGCAAGGCGACCTCGCCGGATCGTTCGCCGCCGCGAGCGGCGTGACGTCGGCGCCCGCTGGCACCTCGACCTACGACCTGGTCTTCAACGACGTCGCCAACGCCGATGCCGCCTACCAGAAGTACGTGCTCGGCGACGCCCACGCGTTCTGGGACCAGCTGAACGTCACCCAGCCCACCTTCACCCGCTGGGAGCAGTACCTCGGTGCTGTGACCGCCACCACCGGAAGGCGGGCGATCGTCTGGCAGGTGCCGCTCGGCAACCAATGGTCCCAGGCGGAGAACAACACCGCCGGCCACTACCAGGACAACAAGGCCCAGTATTTCTTCGCCCACCCCGCCGAGCTGAGCGCGGCGGGCGTCATCGCGGTGCTGTTCGGGCAGGCCACCGCCGGGAGCACCACGAACACCGACGCCGACCACGACGGAATCGTGAACCCGTCGCCGTTGTGCACCACCGACGGCCTGAGCAGCGGCACGGTCTGCAACACCCACCCGGCGACCGTCGCCGACGACGACGGCGGCTACCTCCGCACCGCCGCCGCCCAGTACTACGCCGACCCGCTACCCCTCGGCTGATCCGCGAGATCCATCGTCCGGGCCGGTCGGAATCGGACCGTCGTCGGGCTCGACGGCACTCGGCCCGTAGTCTCGGGCCCAGCATGGCGGACGGGACGACGATCTCCGCGCTGGCGACCGCCGGCGGCACCCTCACCCTCGCCGCGGCGACGTTCGCCTCCGTGCGCTCCGGGAACCGATCGGCCCGCATCGCCGAGCGTGCCTTCCAGGTCGGGCTGCGGCCCGTGCTGATGCCGTCCCGACCCCAAGACCCGCCGGAGAAGGTGATGTGGAAAGAGGGCCGCTGGACCGCCGTCGAAGGTGGCCGCGGCGTGGTCGAGGAGGCCGACGACAACATCTACCTCGTCATCTCGCTGCGCAACGCCGGAGCGGGAATCGCGGTGATCCAGGGATGGCACGTCATCCCCCTCCCCCAAACCGTCCTCAGCGGCGAGCTGCAGCGACCCGAGCCCGACGAGTTCCGCCGCCAGCTGCGCGATCTCTACATCGCGCCCGGCGACTCCGGCTTCTGGCAGGGCGCCATCCGGGACCGAGACGACGCCGAGTACCCCGGGCTCCACGACGCGATCGCCGGCGCCGTTCGGTTGGTCGTCTACCTCCTCTACAGCGACCACGAAGGTGGCCAGCGCACCATCAGCATGTTCTCGCTCGTCCCCACCCACGGCTCCGACTCGGTGTGGCTGGCCTCCGTCGTCCGGCACTGGAACCTCGACCGGGCCGATCCCCGGTAAGGGCGCCCTACGCTCACCCGGTGGACGAGGTCGCGGTGGGCGTGGACCGCGCAGGTCACCGGCGCCCAACAGGTGCGAGCGGTCCGCTCGCTGAGCTTCGGCACCACCTCCGAGCTCACGGTGGTCGACGCGGACGGTCGAGCCCTGGTGCTGCGCCGGTGGGACCGCGGCCCGCTCGACGAGCAGGACCCGGACCCCGTGCGCAGCGAGATGGGGGCGCTCGAAGCGGCGCGGCGGATCCTCGGTGCCGTCGTGCCCGAGCCGATCGCGGCCGACCCGACCGGGCAGGCGGCGGGCTGCCCCGCGGTGCTCATGACGCTCGTCCCCGGGGTGCCCGTCGTCCACGACCTCGACGTCGCCCGGCTTGTCGAGCCGGTGTCGCGGCTGCACGCCGCGACACCGCCCCTGCTGCCGTCGGCTCGACCCTGGTTCGAGCCGCAGCGAGTCGAGGTCCTGACCTGGACCCGCGCGCCGGGCGCCTGGTCCGCCCTCGTGGCGACGCTGCAGACCCCACCGCCGGCCGCGCCGAGCGTGTTCCTCCACCGCGACTACCACCCGGGCAACGTCTTGTGGACCGACGGCGCGGTGAGCGGCATCGTCGACTGGGCCGCGGCCTGCGTCGGCCCCGCCGGGCTTGACGTCGCGCACACCCGTGCGAACCTGGCCCTCACCGACGGGCCCGACGCCGCGGCTCGGTACCTCCACGCCTACCAGACGCTGGTCCCCGACTACCGCCACGACCAGTGGTGGGACGCGGCCGACCTGGCCAGCTTCGTCCGGGACGACTTCGCGGGCGTGCTCGCCTTCAACGCCTTTGGCGCCGCGCTCGACGTCGACCTCGTGCGTGCCCGCGCCGACGCCTACGCCCGGCACCTGACCAACGTCCGCTGAGCCCCGTCCGAGCTCGCGGGCGCGGCGCTGCCGCGGTCAGTGGGTCTTGGTGTGGTGCGGCTTCGGCGGTGGGGGAGGCGTCACCGAGCCCGGCGGCGGGATCGGTCCGGGCGCCCCAGGCAGGCAGTCGGACGGGCGGGCCACCGCGCCCGGCTCGGCGAGCTTCGGCGGCTCATGGAACGCGGGCCGGCCCGACAGGTCGAGCGCGTCGAGGAGGTCATCGGCGTTGGCGTCGCGGTAGGTGAGCGTGGGCAGGTTCCACACCGTCTCGATCAGCTTCAGGACCGACGTGTGGTCATGGACCACGTGCGACACGTAATCGCGCTTCGCGTACGGCGACACGATCGCGGCGGGGACCCGGAACCCGTACCGGTCGTAGCCGCCCGGCTGGAACGGCGGCACCTCGATGTCGGGCGGGATGTCGTCCGGCTTCACCGCGGCCGGCGGGGGAACGTGGTCGTAGTAGCCGCCGTGCTCGTCGTAGGTCCAGACGAGGACGGTCTTGTCCCAGCCCGGGCCGTCCATCGCGGCGTGGATCACCTTCGACGAGAAGGCCTCCCCGACCTGGATGTCCTGCGGATCCTCCTCGGACTCCTGGTCGAACTCCGGGTCGATGAACGTCACCGCCGGCAACGTGCCAGCCGCGGCGTCGGAGAAGTACTGCTCGACCGGGCGGATCTTGTCCTGGTTCTCCGTGTACACCGACTTGAACAACCCGACCTGGGGCAGGTCGTTGAAGTAGTCACCCCACGTGATCCCATGCGCGTTCAGCTGGTCGAAGATCGTCCCGTTCGGCGGTGACGGCGCCAGCAAGTCCTTCACGTCGGTGCTCACGATCCCGTACGCGGTGCCCGCCATCAGGAACCGGCGGTTCGGATACGTCTGCGCGAGCACCGAGCAGAACCACCGGTCGCACACCGGGAACGTCTCCGCGAGGCTGTAGTAGAAGGGGATCTGCTCGCTCGCGAAGTAGCCCATCGCGACCGGGCCGCTCGCCCGCACGAACCCGTCGTTGCGGCCCCCGTTGTAGGAGATGTGGCTGGCGTTCCACGCCTGAGTCGGCCCGCCGTTCGACTGGCAGGCGTTCGCCATCTGGAACGCGTGCACCAGGTCACCGGTCGCGTCGGGATTCGTGTTGGTCGGCTGATGGTTCCGGCCGAGGGTGAACCCGTCCCCGCGGGCGAGCAGCCCCAGGTAGTTGTCGTAGGAGTGGTTCTCCATCATGAGCACGATGACGTGCTCGATCTGGGGGAGGACGTGCGTCCCCGGCGGCCGCTGCGGGGCCGGACGAGAGCCGGGACCCCGAAGCGGCCGACGCGACGCGGCGTCGAGGGCCCAGGACAGCTCGGGGGGCAGCGCCAGGGACGCCCCGATCCCGGCGCCCACGGCCGCGCCGGCCCGGACGAAGTCGCGACGCGAGATGGGACGTCCCACGAAGCTCACGCGCGCTCCCGGGCACCCCGCTGCGGCACCGGGGCAGTATGGCTGACGACCGCCGCCCCGGTGGGAGCGCCGGCGCCTCTTCGCGTGACGTTCACCGCCCGGCGCGACCGGCCAGGGTCGGGAGCGCACTCAGAGGCTGGCGAGGCGGAGGCTCACGTGCACCGAATCGCGGCCGGGGATCTCGCGGCCCAGGAGCGCCAGGCCCTCACCGAGCGTGTCGAGCGTGACGACGTCCCCGACCAGCACCGAACGGTCCACCCGGTCCGAGGTGAGCAGCGCGACCGCAGCGCGCATCGACGCCGGGGTGAAGCCGGCCCCGCCGGTGACCGTGAGCGACTTCAGGACGATCAGGTCCGTGATCAGCCCCTCGACCGGCTGGAAGTGCTTCAGCCCGGCCAGCTGCACGCGGCCGTACGGGCGGGCGAGCTGCACCGCGAGCGGGATCGTGGCCGTCGCCACCGCGGCCACGTCCATGACCACGTCCGCCATGTGGCCCCCCGTCAGCTCCCCGACCCGGGCGACCGGGTCGACCTGGGTCACGTCGATCGTCGCGTCGGCGCCCAGCGCCCGCGCCGCGTCGAACCGCTGCTCGTCGCCCGCGACGCCGGTGACGATCACCTGCGATGCACCGGCAGCTCGCGCCGCGAGCACGCACGCCAGCCCCTGATGGCCCGGACCCTCGACGACCACGACGTCCCCGAGGGTCACCGCGCTGCGCTGCACCCAGTTCACCGCGTTGGCGAGCGGCTCGAACATCGTGAGCTCCTCGGCCGGGATGCCGTCGGGGACCCGGTGCAGGTTCGTGCCCGGCAGGACCGTCATCTGCTCGCCGTAGCCGCCCCACAGCCCGGACCCCTCGTCGACCCCGAGGGTGTACCCGTACACGTGCATCCGCTCGCAGGTCGGGTCACCGGCCCGGCAGGCCGCGCAGACGCCGCAGCGCAGCACCTCGTCGACGCACACCCGGTCTCCCTCGGTCAGCCTCCACGCCCGCGACACGTCGGGGGTGATCTCGAGGATCCGGGCCACCGTCTCGTGGCCGGGCACGACCGGGTAGGTCTGTCCGGGCACGTCGGCGATCCCCTGGAGCTGGGCGAGGTCGCTGCCGCAGAGGCCGACCGCCTCGACGGCCAGGACCGCGCCCCCCGGCGGCGGTGTCGGCGCCGGGAACTCGCGCACCTCGTAGCTGCCGTCGCCGACGAACACGCCGGCTCGGACCGTCCCCCCGCTCATCGCCGAGCCGAGCCGGGACCGAACCGCCGATCGAGCCCGGTCACGGCTTGCGGTGCCGCTGCGAGTAGGCGGCCATGTACTCGCGGACCTCGGCCGTCTGGGCCGCGATCGTCTGGTTGCGGTTCTCGAGCGCGATCGCGGCGGCCAGGCTCGGCGTGTCGAGGTTCGCCCACATCACTTCCTTCGTCATGAGGAGCCCGACCTTCGTGTACGAGGCGACGAGGGTCGACAGCTCGAGCGTCGCGTCCGCGCAGCGCGTCGTCGTCGACGACCCGGGAGACCAGACCGAGCTGGTGGGCCTCGTCGGCCTCGACCGTCCGCCCGGAGACGATGAGGTCGAAGGCCCGCGACGCTCCGATCAGCCGGGGCAGCAGGTAGGTGACCCCGAGGTCGGTGCCGGTGAGCCCGGTCTTGATGAACGCCGAGCAGAACCTCGCCGATCGACCCGCGACGCGCAGGTCCGCGGCCAAAGCCAGGGACAGGCCCCCACCAAACGCCGCGCCGTTCACCGCCGCGAGCACGATCTGGGGCGTGCTGCGGATGTGCACCGGCAGGTCGGAGAGGAACGACTGCCCGTCGGTCCCCGCGTGGGCTCGGCGGTGCTCCCCCACGGTCGGGGGACGGCCGAAGTCCTGCAGGTCGAGGCCGGCGCAGAAGCCCCGTCCGGCGCCGGTCAGCACCACGACCCGGCACTCCGGGTCGGTGCCGACCTCGTCGAGCGCGTCGTGGAGCGCACCGGCCAGCGGGTAGTCGAGGGCGTTGAGCCGCTCGGGCCGGTTCAGCGTGATCCGCCGAACGTGGGGGGCCAGGTCGTCGATCGTGAGGACGGGCATGCCGAGCTCCTCGAGGTGAGGGGCGATGCTGACGCGCCCCGTCCCCGGTCGGCAAGACCGCCTCGCCCCGTCGCCGAGCCCGCCGACCCGCGCCCTCGGCGGGCGGCGGTCCGCCCCGGGTGCCGTACCCTCGCCCGGTGTCGACCGGCCGCCTCGAGACCTTCGCCGACGGCGTGTTCGCGATCGCGGCGACGCTGCTGATCCTGAGCGTCGACGGGCGGGTGTCGAACGGCGCCCCGCACCTGGGTCACGACCTGCTGCACATCTGGCCGTCGTACGCCGCCTACATGGTGAGCTTCGTCACCATCGGCGTCATCTGGGTCAACCACCACACGCTGATGAACCAGATCGCGACGGTCGACCGGGCCTTCCTCCTCCAGAACGTCCTCTTCCTCCTGTGCGTCGCGTTCATCCCCTTCCCCACCCGGCTGCTCGCCGACCAGATCAACGCGAGCGGTGCGTCCACCGCCGCGGTCGCCTACGGGCTCACCCTCACCGCCACCGCGATCATGTTCAACGTGCTCTGGCTGTACGCCTCCGGCGGCCAGCGGCTCCTGCGACCGGACAGCGACGAGGCCGTCGTCCGCGGCATCACGCGCAGCTTCCGGCCCGGCCCGGTCATGTACGCCGCGGCGACGCTCGTCGCCCTGGTCAGCGCCCCCGCCGCGGCGGCGCTGTTCGGGGCCATCGCGGTGTTCTACGTGGTCGAGAGCTCGGTGTTCGGGCGCAGCCAGCACCGCTCCGAACCCGGCGCCGACACCGAACCGGCCACCAGCCCCCCTTTGTAGAGTGCCCGGGGCCGCCGAACCGCGCGCGCCCGATCGACGACGGGAGACCCGATGACGGCGTCAGCGCCCGCTGCGGAATCGTTCCGGGACCGGTACGGACCCTGGGCCGTGGTGCTCGGCGGCTCGGAAGGGCTCGGTGAGGCGTACGCGCGTGACGCGGCCCGGCGGGGCCTGAACGTGGTCGTCGCGGCCCGTCGTGCCGGGGCGCTCGAGACCGTCGCCGCGGCGCTGCGCACCGACTTCGGCGTCGAGGCGCGCGCCGCGGTCGTCGACCTCAGCTCCCGCGACTTCCTCACCGGGCTCCGCGGCGCGACCGACGACCTGGAAGTCGGGCTGGTGATCTTCAACGCCACCGGGACGTTCCTCGGCCCGTTCCTCGACGAGGGCGTCGACCACGCCTTCGAGCAGCTCGCCATCAACGTCGAGGCGCCGCTCGTGTGCTGCGACCACTTCGGGCGCGGGATGGTCGAGCGGGGGCGGGGCGGCGTCGTGCTCATGGGATCCGGCGCCGGCGTCGCCGGCACCGCGGGGCTGGCCGTCTACTCGGCCTCCAAGTCGTTCATGCTCACCCTCGCCCAGGCCCTCCACGGGGAATGGCGACCGTACGGCGTCGACGTGCTCGGCGTCGTCGGCCCGGCGATCGACACGCCCAACCTGCGTCGCTCCTTCGACTACGACCCTGAGCAGCTCGCGCACCCGGCTCTCTCACCCGAGGAGTGCGCGGTCGAGGTCCTCGACGCCCTCGGCCAGGAGATGGAGATCATGCCGGGCGCCGCCAACCACGAGGGCTACCAGCTGCTCTCCGCGATGCCGCGGGTCGACCAGGCCCGCACCCTCTCGGCGAGCTTCGCCGCCACGCAACGCTCCTCGTCCTGACCCGAGCCGATCCGGCTGGGCCGCGCCGACGAGCCCGTTTACAGGCCGTCCCAGGCGGTGAAGTTCTTGAACCCGGGGTTCGGGGACCCGACGTCGAGCTGGATCACGATGTGGGCACCGATCGTGATGTTGCGGGGGTTGCCGGTGAACGGCACCCCGTTGCGCCAGGCCGTCACCTTGCCCTTCGCGGGGCCGACCTGGTCGGGCCCGAGCGGCTGGTGCCAGATGTCGAAGTAGTTGCCCAACGTGTAGGTCCGCTGGATCGGCGACTCGATGTGGATGATCCCGTCGGACGTGTCCGCGTGCAGCCAGTAGAAGCAGGTGCCGGCCACGACGAACGAGCCCGTCGCGCCGGGCTCGGTCTCGCGGGGCGGCGCGATCCCGATCCCCATCGGGATGCTGCGCTGCTGGCCGTCCACGAAGATCGCCAGGTGCGTGTGGACGTGGAACAGCAGCTGCTCGCTCGTCTCGCACTGGATGCCGTCGATGGCATGGCTCGGGCCCGGCGAGGAGTTGTCGAAGCTCGCCACCGTGGCCAGCAGCGGCCCGTTGCTGCCCGTGCCCAACGACGAGCTGCTCGACGAGCTGCCCCCGAGCGCGACCAGCGCCACCCCGCCCGCGATGACCACCGCCAGCGCCAGCGCCCACGGCCAGCTCGCCGAGCGGCGCCGGCGCGAGCTCATCTTGCGCCATTCACCACCCGAGGGTCGCTTGGCCTTCGACGGCGACGAGTACCGCCGGGTCTGGCGCGACTTGGTCTTCTTCGACACGGCGTCACCGTACCGGAGCGATCCCAGGTTCCGAAGGCGGACCTCTGCCCGGTGTTCGCGGTCGTGCGAGCGTCGACGGGACGCTCAGCAGATCAGGCCGAGGCCCTTCGCCTCCTGGTTCACGGTGCCGCCCAGCGAGTCCAGCGCCCGGCCGAGCTGGGCGAGCTTGGTCTGGTTCCCCGAGCTCAGCGCCGACCCGGCCGACGTGAGCTCCCCGATGGCCTGGTGGATCGACCCCACGAAGGTGGAGTACTGCTGCTTCTGTCCTGGCGGGGGCTTCACCGCCGCGAGGTCGATCCCCAGCGCCTCGTACTGCATCTCGAGCCCCTTCAGGTAGGTCTGGAGGCTCGACGCGCTCTTGGCGTTCAGGCCCCGCTGGAGCTGCACGGCTTTCGTGTCGAAGCGTCGGCAGGCCGCGTTGGCGTCGGTGGCGAAGTCCCCGGTCAGGGCGAGCGTCGAGGCGACCATCGCCTGCACCGCGCCCAGGTAGGCGCGCCCGAACGCTGCGCTGGTGCAGGCGGGCAGCTTGCGCTGGCGGGCCGCGGCGTCGATCTGGGTGAGGTCGCGGCGGGCTGGGCCGATCGTGTCGGTGGCGCCCGGCCCGTCACCGACCCCGAGGGCGTCGCGCAGGTTCCGGAAGCTCGACTCCAGGTTGAACACATCGGTCGGGAGCGGACTGAACGCGCTCGAGTCGAGCCGGCTCGAGTACTTCCCGCCCAGCCAGCTGGTGAGCCCGGCCTGCGCGGCGGCGGCGGTGGACGGGGCGGGCAGCGCCGCGATCGCGGCCTGGGACTGCGCGCAGACTCGGCTGGCCTGGGCCGAGGTCTGGTGGGCCGAGGTGGCGGCGGACGCCACCCCCACGGTGACGAGCAGCGCCACCAGGCCCACGGCGACGAGCGCGGCGGCCCGGTGAGGCGCGGCACGGTGCGTCATCGGGCGTCCTCAGGCTGGAACCGGTCGGCGAGTCCGTAGAAGGCGAGCGGCGTGTCCCACAGCACCCGGCGGGCCGGCCCGTCCCGCTCGGCGTCACCGAGCCGGCGCAGGAACTGGTCGAGCGCGTCGGGGAACGCGGCGTCGGGGTGCGGGAAGTCGCTCGCCCACATGACGTGGTCGGCGCCGACCCGGTCGATGACGAACGAGGCCAGCGTGTCCTCCGGATCGGAGGAGATGACGCACTGGCGCGCGAAGTACTCGCTCGGCGACAGCGACAGCCCCGCGCACTCGGTGCTCTCCATCCACTCCCGGTGCTCGTCGAGTCGGGCCAGCCAGTAGGGGAGCCACCCCGTCCCCGACTCCAAGAACGCGACCCGCAGCGTCGGGTGCCGCTCGCAGACGCCGCCGAGCAGCAGCGCCGCGGCGGCGGTCATCTGCTCGAGGGGATGCGAGCAGGCGTGCCGGGCCGCGAAGCTCTCGAACCGGTCCCGTCCGATCGTGGGGGCCCGCACGCCGAGCGCCTCGTGCACCCCGAGCACCAAGCCGGTCTCCTCCAGCACGTCGTAGAGCGGGTCGTAGGCGGCGCCGTCCAGGTACTGGTCGCCGAGATGGTTGGGGCGGACCAGCACGCCGACCAGGCCGAGGTCGGTGGCCTGGCGGGCGACGTCGACCGACGCCACCGGGGCCCGCTGGGGCACCACCCCGATCGCGCTCAGCCGATGCGGCGCCGCTCCGCAGTAGCCGGCGATCCACTCGTTGTAGGCGCGGCAGGCCGCGGCCGACTGGCGCTCGTCGAGCTCGGGCAGGAAGGGCACGAAGAGCCCCATCGACGGGAACAGCACCGCGGCGTCGATGCGTTGCGCGTCCATCGCCCGCAGGTACGAGGCCGCGTCGAAGCCGTGGTCGAGCTGATCGGCGAGCCGCGACGAATCGCCGCACAGCTCGACCGGGGTTGTCGCCGGGAGGTCCAGCACCGCCCGCCCGGCCGGTGTCCAAGCCCGGAACAGCTCCCCGGGCTCGACGACGTGCGCGTCCGCGTCGAGGACTCGCATCCCGTCATGCACGGTCGGCCCGCCCGGGTTGCATCGGGGACGCGGTCACATCCGGCGGGCTGCGAGCCCGCCGTCGATCGGGAGGACGCACCCGCTCGTGTAGGTCGACGCGTCGGAGGCGAGGAACACCACCGCGTCGCAGACCTCTCGGGCGGTGCCGAGCCGGTGCATCGGGTTCAGCTCCCCGATGCGGCGCCGCAGTCCCTCGGGGTCGGGGGTCCCCTCCGAGACGCGCACGAACAGGCCGGTGTCCGTCGCCGACGGGGCGACCACGTTGACCCGGACCCGGTCGGGGGCGTGCTCGATCGCGGCCTGCTTGCAGAGGTTCACGAGCGCGCCCTTGCTGGCGCAGTAGGCCGGATAGCCGGGCGCCACGATCAGGCCCAGCGTCGAGCCCAGCGCGATCACCGACCCGCCCCCGTTCGCGACCAGCTGCGGGATCCCGGCCCGCATGCAGAGGAACGGGCCCTTCAGGTTCACGTCGAGGACGTGTTGCCAGTCGGCCTCGCTGGTGTCGAGGACGCTCTCGCGCCGTTCGATCGCCGCTGACAGCACCAAGGTCCGCAGCGGGCCGAGCCCGGCCGCGACCCGGACTGCCTCGTCGACCTCGCGCCGGCGGGTGACGTCGCAGGTCACCGCGGCGGCGTGCCCGCCCTCGGCCGTGATCGCGGAGGCGGTCCGCTCAGCGGCTGGGCCGTCGACGTCGGCGACCACCACCGTGGCGCCCTCGACCGCGAGGCGCTGCGCGATCGCCTCCCCGAGACCCGACGCGCCGCCGGTGATGAGCGCCACCCCGGCCACGCTCACCGCAGCGCCGCCAGGCCACCGTCGGCGGGGATGACCGCACCGCTCACGTACGCCGACTGGTCGCTGGCCAGGAACAGCGCGATGGCCGCCACATCCTCCGCCAAGCCGAGGCGGCGGACCGGGATCGTGTGCTCGAGGCCCTCCACGAACTGCGCCGCGCCCGGTGTCTTCTCGAGCACCTTCCGGAACCGGGGCGTGTCGATCGACCCCGGCGCGATCACGTTCGCCGCGCACCGCGGGGCCGTACTCGACCGCCAGCTGCCGGGTGAGGAGCACCAGGCCGGCCTTCGCGGCGCCGTACGCGGCGTAGCCCTCGGAGCCGATCAGGCCCAACGTCGACGCGGTGTTGATGATGCTGCCACCGCCGTCGAGGAGGGCCGGGAGCGCGGCCCGGCACGCCCAGAAGATCGCCGACAGGTTGGTGGCGATCGTCAGGTCCCACTCCTCCTCGGTGCAGTCCACCAGCCGGCCGCTCATCTGCACCGCCGCGTTGTTGTACAGGACGTCGAGCCGGCCGAACCGGTCCACCGCGGCGTCGACCATCCGGTCGATGTCGCGCCGCACGGACACGTCGGCGTGGACCGCGACTCCCTCCGCGCCGCGCTCTTCGAGCATCCGGACCGTCTCCGCCGAGCCGTCGTCGTTCACGTCGGCGATCACGACCTTCGCGCCCTGCGCGCCGAACAGGAGCGCCGCGGCACGGCCCTGCCCCGAGGCGGCGCCGGTGATCAGCGCGACCCGGTCGGCGAGGAGCCGGTCGAAGTCGAGGTTGGCGGCGGTGCTCATAGCCGGCCTGCATTCTGGCGGGCGTCGCTCCGGCGCGCTCGGCGGGCGAGGCGACCGGGGCTGCTCATCGGGACCACACCGTGACCACCTGGTCGCTGGTGGTCAGCGTGGCGAGCGGGGCCAGGGTGTGCTCGAGCATCGCGTCGGCGTAGTCGGCGGGCACGCCGGTGACCGCGTCGGTGACGACGACGCAGCGGTACCCGAGGTCGACGGCCACCATCACCAGACCGGTCACCCCGATGTTGAGCGACACCCCGGTCGCGACGATGGTGCGGACCCCGACGTTGCGGAGCAGCTGGTCGAGGCCCGTCCCGGGGAACGGGGTCAGCCCGTGGCGGCGCGGGGAGAACAGGTCGGACGGCTCGGGGCCCAGCTCGGGGACGACGTCGGTCTCGTCGCTGCCCGCGACCAGGTGAGCGGGACCCTTGGCGAGCGCGCGCAGCAGCGGCGAGTTGTCGTTCGATCCCGCCCGATCGGGGCGGAACTCGGCCACGCAGTGCACGACCCTCGCCCCCACCGGCCGCGCCGCCCGCACCACCGCCGCCGCGGCGGGCACCACGCCGTGCGCGTCGACCGCCTCGGCCAGCGCCGGGATCGCGGCCCGGTCGCCGACCACGCCCCGCTGCAGCTCCATGGTGAGCACCGCGGTGTGGGTCGGGTCGAGCAGCTCGGACAGGTCGACGGGCACAGATCGAGGCTACGCGCGCGTCTCGTAGCGCACCCGCAGCGGCCGTTGGGCGCGTGCGACGCCGCCGACCTGGCGGCGGCGAGGCTCCGGGGACCGGAACTCGGGAGTCAGGTCGTAGGTGTCCACGATCCGCTGCACGCCGATCCGGATCGCCGAGATCGAGAACCGGGCCGCCGGGCACGCGTGCGCGCCGTGCCCGAACGTGCTCACCAGCTCCTTGGTCGGCACCGCCACGTCCGGCGCCAGCCGCCGCCCCTCGTAGTGAGCCGGATCGAAGCGATCGAGGCCCGGGGCGGCGGTCGAGTTCGTCACCGACAGCATCGTGGTCAGGAACGTCCCCGGTCCCAGCCGGTAGCTGCGCTCCCCGTCGGTGACGTCGATCGGGCGGAGCACCTCCCGCAGCGTGATGGAGCGCTGAGCGAGCCGGATCGATTCGCTCGCGCACCGCTCCAGGTACTCGGCGTCGCCGGCCCGGACCCGCTCGAGCACCCCGGGCTCGGTCAGGACGCGCACCAGCGTCCACGCCAACGCCGCGTACAGGTTCGACTGGGCGCCCACGTGGAGCATGATCACGTCCCGCGCCGCGCCGACCACCGCCTGATCACTTCGACCTGAAGAAGTAGCGGCCGGCAGGGCTCTGACCTGCGCGTTTGCGGCGGGGTGGGTGCTCGCGATTTGTCGAGTGATCAGCGATGATGGCCTCGACCCGTTGGGCAAGAACGGATCGAGGCCATCGATGTTGAGAACAGTAGGCGGCGGTGAGCCGACGTTGTGGGAGTCGATCCTGCCGTCGGCGGTGTTGGGGATGCCCGGCGAGTTGGAGCGAGTGGATTGCCTGCTCGACGATCCGCGGTTCGTCGAGGCGTATCGGGCGTTCTTCCATGCGACGTTGGGTCGGCCGTCGATCCCGATCGAGACGTATCTGCGTCTGATGTTCCTCAAGTATCGCCATGGGTTGAGCTTCGAGACGCTGTGCCGGGAGGTCCAGGACTCGATCACCTGGCAGCGGTTCGCTCGGATCCCGTTGGGTGGGCGGGTGCCGCATCCGACCACGTTGATGAAGATCACGACCCGCTGCGGTGAGGACGTGATCCGGGAGCTCAATCAGACGTTGGTCGTCAAGGCTGCCGAAGCCAAGGTGGTGCGTCTGCACAAGGTGCGTGCTGACACCACGGTGGTGGAGGCCAACGTCGCCTATCCGGTCGACTCGAGCCTGCTGGCCAAGGGGATCACCCGACTGGCCCGCCTCGCCCGGTCCGCCCACGGGGAGGGGTTAGCGCCTCGGACTCGGGTGCGGGACCGTTCCCGGGGGGCGCATCGCCGGGCCCGCCAAGTCGTGAATGCGTTGCGGCGTCGAGGCGACGACGCCCGGGTCGAGGTGCATCGCCTCAACGCTGAGCTGGCCCGGGCGGCTCGCCGGTCGGTGCGAGAAGCCCAGGCGGTGGTCCAAAACGCCCGTCGGACGCTACGTGGACTCGGCGAGCAGGCGTCGGGTCGCGCCATTGTGATTGTTCAACAGCTCGAGGTGCTCGCCGAGCGTGTTCACGCGGTCGCCGCCCAGACCCTCCAACGAGTCGTTGAGCACATCACTCCCGCGGGTGCGACCCGGATCGTCTCATTGCACGACCCCGACGCGCGTCCGATCCGCAAAGGACGTCTCGGCCGCCCCGTTGAGTTCGGTTACAAAGCCCAGGTTCTCGACAACGCCGACGGGATCATCCTCGACTGGTCACTTGAGGTCGGCAATCCCGCCGACGCGCCACAACTCGTTCCCGCCATCCAACGCGTTCAAGCGTTGACGGGTCGAACCCCCCGCGCGGTGACCGCCGATCGTGGCTATGGAGAAGCGGCAATCGAGAACCAGCTCCACGACCTTGGCGTCACCACCGTGTGCATCCCTCGCAAAGGACGACCCGGCGCCAACCGACGCGCGATCGAACAAAGCCGAAGCTTCCAACGCATGATCCGATGGCGCACCGGAGCCGAAGGACGCATCAACTGCATCAAACGCGACTACGGCTGCCGACGAACCCACATGGACACCCTCACCGGCGCCCGAACCTGGACCGGACACGGGATCTTCACCCACAACCTCACCAAGATCGCCGGCCTCACCGGATGACCAGCCCAAAACCGGCACCGGCGCTGCCTCCCACGCCCACTACCCCCGGCCCTGCCGTGAGTTCTTCAGGTCGAAGTGATCAGGCGGCAGGTCGGCGTACGCGTCGACGAGCTGCTCCAGGAAGTCGCCGTGCGGCGCGGCCTCGGCCTGGCGCTCGGCCCAGATCTCGGCGACGACCGCCTCGATCCCGCGCATCGCCCGCCGCTCCCCGGCCCGGCGGGTCGCCCAGGTCCGGAACGCCTGCGCCGGGCGGACGAACGCCTCGCTGCTGTCGATCCGGTCGAAGAGGCGCACCAGGCGCTCCAGGTACCGGGGGGACGCGGCCTCGATCCCCGCCCACGACGCGAACCCCAGCCGGTGACCAAGCCGGCGGGACTCCGCGAACACCTCGAAGGTCCCCGCGTCGCCGAGCGCGTCGAGCTCCAGGTCGACCGCGTGCTCCAGGTCGGCCAGATACCCCTCCACCCGCTGCGCGCCGAACAGATGGTGGGGGGTCGTGCGCCGGCCGGCCAGCAGCTCCGGCGGCAGCTTGAACCCGATCAGCCGGTAGGTGGCCAGCCCGAAGCTGGCCTCCCGCTCCGGGACCTCGTAGACCCGCCGCACCCCGTCCGGGGAGAACACGCAGAACAGCCGAAACCCGAACAGGTCGGCGACGAACGTGTCACCGAGCCGGCCCCGGGCCCGGGCGAAGAACCGGGTCGGGTCGCGCAGCAGCGACAACCCCGACCCCACCCACGGCAGCCGTCCCGAGACGCGGGGTGGCATCGGCTCGACGGCGAGCGTCCCGGCCTGCGCCACGACGCGAGCCTCCCACGAGTTGACAGGGCTGTCAGGGGACGGCCACGCTGCGCGGCCATGGCCGGACCCCCGCTGTACTTCGACGACATCCACGAAGGTGACCAGGCGCCCGAGTTCAGTCACGAGCTCACCCGCACCGACCTGGTCCGCTACGCCGGCGCGTCCGGGGACTTCAACCCGATGCACCACGACGAGACCCAGGCCCAAGCCGCCGGGCTGCCCAGCGTCTTCGGGCACGGCATGTTCACCATGGGCATGCTCGGCAAGGCGCTCACCGACTACGTCGGGATCGGCCGCCTCCGCCTCTACAAGGTGCGGTTCACGAAGCAGACCTGGCCCGGCGAGCAGCTCGCCACCAAGATCACGGTCAAGAAGAAGTACGACGAGCACGGTGAGCACCGGGTCGACCTCGACTGCGAGGTGGTGAACGGCGACGGCGAGGCCAAGGTCACGGGCGTGGCGGTCGCCGCGCTGCCGACCCGGTAGCAGCCGGGCGTGCGCTTCGACCTCCCGGCGCCCGACGCTGAATCCTTGCCCTACTGGGACGCGGCGCGAGACGGGCGGCTCCTCATCAAGCGCTGCGCCGACTGCGGCGCCGCCCACTTCTACCCTCGCCCCTTCTGCCCCGTGTGCTGGAGCAGCGCCGTGCACTGGGAGGAGGCCAGCGGGCGCGCGGTCCTCTACACCTGGTCGGTGGTGCACCAGAACGACCTGCCGCCGTTCGGGGAGCGGGTCCCCTACGTCGCCGCGGTGGTCGACCTCGCCGAGGGACCCCGGATGATGACCAACGTCGTCGACTGCGACCCCGAGACCCTCACCGTCGGCATGCCCCTCCAGGCCGCGTACCGCGACATCGGCGAGTCGGTCACCGTCCCCGTCTTCGTCCCCGCCTGAGCATGCCCGAGCGCGACGACTGGACCTTCCCGTTCGAGGGACCGCTCGACGAGGCGTTCCCGTCGCTGCACGAGGCTCAGAACGCGTGGATGAGCCAGATCGACTCGCTGTGCGCGCCCGACCGCAAGACCCACGAGCTGATCCGCCTCGTCTGCACCGTGATCCTGCGCAACCCGCCCGGCGTGGAGCGCCACGCCCGCCTGGCCTGCGAGGTCGGCGCCACCTGGGACGAGATCCTCGGCTCGATCATGCTGTCCTGCCCCGGCTTCGGGCTCCTGCCCGCCGTCGAGGCGATCCCGCACGCCCGCCGCGGCTTCCGCTCGGCCCGCGACCCCGAACGTGACCTCGAGGAGGAGTCCGATGACGACGACAACCGGTGAGGTCCCGTTCCGGATCCTCCCCCGCATCAGCGACCGCAACGCCCACTTCTGGCAGGGCGGTCGCGACGGCGAGCTGCGCTTCCAGCGCTGCGGGCAGTGCGGCTACTACCTGCACCCACCCGCAGTGATCTGCCCCAAATGCTGGTCGAAGAACATCACCATCCAAGCTGTCTCCGGACGCGCCGACGTGCTCGCGTTCTCGATCAACTACCAGCCGTGGATGCCCGGCCCCGAGCTGCCGTTCGTGCTCGCCATCGTCCACCCGGTCGAGCAGGACGACCTGCGCCTCACCACCAACATCGTGAACTGTCCCGTCGAGGACGTCCGGATCGGGATGCCGGTCCAGGTGATCTTCGAGCCCCACGTCGAGGAGGAAGTGTGGATCCCGCTCTTCGAGCCGGCACCATGACCCGCCCCGGGCGTCGCCCCCGACGACCAGGAGCTCGGAGGTGAGCGAGACCGACGACCTGCTCGGCGAGCGCCGAGCGGTCCTGTCCGGCATCGGGCAGTCCGACATCGGCCGGCGCCTCTACCGCGACCCGCTCGAGCTGACCGTCGACGCCTGCCTCGCCGCGATCGCCGACGCCGGCCTCACCCCGTCCGACATCGACGGGATCGCCACCTACCCGGGAGGGCAAGAGAGCCCGGCCGGCTTCTCCGGCGCCGGGGTCACCGACGTGCAGGAGGCGCTGCGCCTGAACCTCAGCTGGTACGGGGGTGGGCTCGAGCTCCCCAGCCAGCTCGGCGCGGTGATCAACGCCGTCCTCGCCGTGTCCGCCGGCCTGGCCCGCCACGTCGTGTGCTTCCGCACCGTCTTCGAGGGCAGCGCCCAGGGCACCAAAGGGCGCGCTGCCGTCATGCCGGGAGGCGGGAACAGTGGCGGGTTCCGCGCCTCGGGGTTCATGGAGTGGCTGCTGCCGTTCTCGGCCCCGTCCGCCGCGGTGTGGATCGGCATGTTCGCCACCCGCCACTTCCACGAGTACGGCACCACCCGCGAGCAGCTGGCCCAGATCGCGCTCAACGCCCGCAAGAACGCGGAGGTGAACCCGAAGGCCATCTACCGAGACCCGCTCACCCTGGACGACTACCTGTCGGCTCGGATGATCTCGTCGCCGCTGTGCCTCTACGACTGCGACGTGCCCTGCGACGGCGCCACCGCGATGATCGTGTCGCGGCGCGACACCGCACCCGACCTGCGCAAGCCGCCGCTGCACGTCGACGCGGTCGGGACCGCCTTCCACGGCCGGCCGGGCTGGGACCAGTACTACGACCTGGCCACCATGGCCTGCCAGGACGCCGGCCAGCAGCTGTGGGAACGCACCGACCTGCAGCCCACCGACGTGCAGCTGGCCCAGATGTACGACGGCTTCTCGTTCATCACCATGTGCTGGCTCGAGGCCATGCGCTTCTGCGGGAAAGGCGAATCGGGACCGTTCGTCGAAGGCGGTCAGCGCATCGCCCGCGACGGGCTGCTGCCCCTCAACACCCAGGGCGGCCAGCTCTCGGCCGGGCGGCTTCACGGCTTCGGGTTCTTGCACGAGGCCTGCGCGCAGCTGTGGTGGGAAGCCGGCGACCGCCAGGTGCCCGGCCAGCCCGAGGTCGGCGTCGCCTGCGCCGGGGGAGGCCCGCTCGCCGGGGCGCTGCTGCTGACCCGCGACCGATGACGGGCGGCGACGCACCGGAGGGCGCCCGGCTCGGGACGCGCCGGTTCGTCGTCACCCTGATCGGGATCAGCGTCGCCGGCCTCATCGGTCGGATCGCCTACGTCCTGACCGTCACCCGCTACGACCACAGCCAGTTCTACGACGCCTTCTACTACGTCGGGCAGGCCGGCGACCTCGCCCACGGCCTCGGCTTCCAGACCCCGGTCGTCGGCGGGGCCAGCGCCCTGCACCCGCCGCTCACGTCGCTGGTGATCGTCCCCGCGACCTGGCTGTTCGGCATCCACGGCGGGACCGTCCCCCAGCGCATGACGATGGCCGTCCTCGGCGCGGTCGCGATCGGCGTGATCGGCTGGTTGGCCGGCATGATCGCCGGGCCCCGGGTCGGGATCATCGCCGCCGTCGTCGCCGCGCTCTACCCCAACCTGTGGATCCCGAACGGGATCGTCATGTCGGAGACGCTGGCGATCCTGCTCACCGCCCTCATCCTCGTCGCTACCTACCGGTTCCTGCGCCGACCCACCTGGGTCAACGCGGCGTTGATCGGCGTCGGGTGCGGCCTCGCCGCGCTGACTCGAGCCGAGCTGGCCTTCTTCGCTGTCCTCGTCCTCGTCCCCGCGGTCGTGCTGGCCCGGCAGCGGTCGGTGCGGGCCCGGGTCGGGCTGGGCCTGGTCGGGATCGTCGCCGCGACCGTCGTCGTGTCCCCGTGGGTGGTGCGCAACCTCGTCACCTTCCAGGACCCCACCTACCTGTCGACCGGTGACGGCGGGCTCCTCCTCGGGGCCAACTGCGACACCACCTACTACGGCTCGCACCTCGGCTACTGGAGCTTGCCCTGCTCCACCGCGGTCCCCAACGCCAAGGACCCGTCCGTGCTGTCCGCCCGCCAGGACCACGCGGCCGAGACCTACGTGCGCGACCACCTCCACCGGCTCCCCGTCGTCGTCGCGGCGCGGGTCGGGCGCCTCTGGGACCTGTACGAGCCGTTCCAGACCGCCCGCTTCGACGCCAACGAGGGCCGCCCGCTCAACGCGGCGTGGGCGGGGATCTTCGCCCTCTACCTCCTCGCGCCGCTCGCGGTCGTCGGCTTCTTCGTCCTCGGCCGCCAACGCCGCACCCGCTGGCCGCTCGTCATGCCGCTCGTCCTCGTCACGCTCCTCGCCGCCACCGCGTACGGGATCATCCGCTTCCGCGCCCCGGCCGAGGTGTCGATCGTCGTCCTCGCCGCGGTCGCGATCGACGCCGGCTGGCGTCGCTGGTCGACGCGCCACACCACCCGCGCCGAGTCGCCCCGCACCGAGGTCGACGTGGCGAACCTCGCCTGACCGGGCCGGGCCGGCTCAGTCGAGCAGGATCGACGCCAGCTCGCCGAGCTGGTCGACGCTGCCACCCCCGCAGCGCTGCAAGGTCAGCAGCCGCTTGTAGTACAGGTGCGCGTCGTGCTCCCAGGTGAACCCGATCCCGCCGTGCACCTGGATCGTCGCCGCGCCCACCGCGGCGAGCTCGTCGGCCGCGAAGGCGAGGGCCAGCGTCGCAGCCCGGTGCCGCTCCGCCGGGTCCGCGGCGTCGGCCGCCCAGCAGGCGTAGTAGCCCGCGGCGCGGGCCAGCTCCACCGCCCGCAGCATGTCAGCGCAGAGATGCTGCACGGCCTGGAACGAGCCGATCGGCACGCCGAACTGACGCCGATCCTTCGCGTAGTCCACCGACAGCTCCAACGCCCGGGCTGCCACGCCGACCCCGTCGACCACCGCCGCCGCGTGCAGCCGGTCGAGGGTGGCGCCCACCGCGTCGGCCGCGTCACCCTCGCCGAGCCGTCGGGCCGGCGCCTCGTGGAGCCGCACCGTGCCCTCCTTCCGGCTGCCGTCCACGGTCGGCGTCGAAGTGATCTCGGCGTCCGACGCGTCGACCGCGAACACCTCCAGCTCCTCGCCCCGCGCCGCGACGACGAGCAGCACGTCGGCCGCCATCGCGTCGGGCACGTGAACCTTCGTGCCCGACACCCACCAGTCGTCACCGGCCGGCGTCGCGCTGGTCGCCGGCGCGTCGACGTGGGCGCGCCGACCCGGCTCGAAGCAGGCCAGCGTCCCGACCTGCTCCCCGGTCGGCAGCCCGGCCAGGCGAGGGTGCGCGTCCCACCCGTCCAGAGCGTCGACCAGGCTCACCGCGCCGATCGCGCTCGACGCGAACGGGCCCGGGTGCACCGCCCGGCCCAGCTCCTCGACCACCACCGCCCCATCGACCATGCCCTGCCCCGCGCCGCCTCGCTCAACAGGGGCGAGCAGCCCCACCACCCCCAGGTCAGCGAGGCCCCGCCACACCGCGTCGGTGACGCCGCGGTCGTCGTCGTACATCGCCCGCACGTACGCGATCGGCGCATGGTCGGTGAGGAAGCGCCGCACCGAGTCGCGCAGCTGCTCCTGCTCGCTCGAGAACTCGAAGTCCACCCCGGCGCTCCATCCTCCCGACCCGGCCGTGCGCACCGTGGTCGACTGCCAGCGCGAGGACGGTAGCGTCCCCACCGTGCAGCTGCGCTACGGAGACGCCGAGGAGCAGTACCGGGCCGAGCTGGTGCGCTGGCTCGAGGAGCACGCCCCATCCCGCGAGCTGCTGAGCCGCCCGAAGCGCTCCAGCGCCGACCTGACCGACTGGGCGCGGGCCTGGCAGCGCTCCCTCTTCGACGCCGGCTGGCTCGTCCCCGGCTGGCCGCCCGAGCCTCGGCGGACGGGACGCGTCCCCGGTCGAGCAGATGATCTACTTCGAGGAGATGAAAAGGCGCCAGATCCCGCGCAGCCTCAACCCTCAGGGCCTCGGGATCATCGCCCCGTCCCTCCGCGACTACGGAACCCCCGAGCAGCAGGAACGCTGGCTGCTCCCCACCCTGCGCGCCGAGATCGCCTGGTGCCTCGGGATGAGCGAGCCCGGCGCCGGCAGCGACCTGGCCAGCCTCAAGACCCGGGCCGTCCGCGACGGCGACCACTTCGTCGTGAACGGCCAGAAGGTGTGGACCTCCGGCGCCCACCAGGCCGACTGGTGCCTGTGCTTCGTGCGCACCAACACCGAGGTCCCCAAGCACCAGGGGATCAGCGTCCTCGTCATCGACATGCGCTCCCCCGGTGTCGAGGCCCGCCCCTTCCCCGAGCTCACCGAGCCCGACTACCTCGACTTCAACGAGGTGTTCTTCACCGACGTCGTCGTCCCCGCGTCGCATCTGCTCGGCGAGGTCGACCACGGCTGGGCGCTCACCCAAGGTTCGCTCGCCCACGAGCGGGCCATGCTGTGGGTCGACTACGCCTACGACGTGCAGCGGGCCCTCGACGCGATGCTCGAGCTCGCCGACCAGCCCGGCCCCGACGGGAGGCCGCTGCGCGACGACGACCGGTTCCGCGGCGAGGTCGCCGCCTTCTACGTCGACGCGCAGGCGCTGCTGCTCATGGGCTACCGGGGCTTCTCGAAGTTCATGCGGGGCCGCGCCGCGCCCGAGCACTCGCTGCTGAAGCTGTACGGGAGCGAGACCCTCCAGCGGCTGCTGCTCGCGGGCAGCGAGTGGGAGGGCCCGGTCGGGATCGACACCGACGTGCTCGGGCCCGCCATGTGGCGGCAGGGCTCCTGGACCGTGCAGTGGATGCGGTCGTTCTCGGGGACGATCCCCGGTGGCACCAGCGAGATCCAACGCAACATCATCGCCGAGCGCGTCCTCGGCCTCCCACGCTCGTAAGGAGAACGATGACCGACCATCAGCTCACCGCCGGCGACGTCGCCCGCATGCGCACCCCACTGTGGGAGCAGGCCAAGACCGCCATCGCCCAAGGTCACCCCGGCGACGCGGTCGCGCTCATCGACCGGGCCGTCGAGCAGTGGGCGGCGTTGAAGGACTACTCCATCAACTGGATCACGTCGCTGCTCACCTTCATCGACGAGGAGCTGGGGGAGGACGCCGTCGAGCAGGCCCTCCGCAAGACCGGCGAGGAGTTCGTCCGGCCCCGCCGCGACACCGGCACCGACTGGGGCTCCCTGCCCGCGTCGGCCCGGGCCAAGGTCATCGCCCGGGCCATGCTCGGCAACATGGGCGCGGTCGACGTCGACGAGGACGACGAGAAGATCATCCTCTCGTTCCGGTGCGGCAGCGGCGGGAAGCTCATCGACGACGGTCGCTACGAAGGCGACCACCCGTACCTGATGCTCCGCGAGCGGGCCCCGCGCACATTCATGCGCGACGAGCTGTGGGGCTACTGCGCGCACTGTTCCGTCAACAACGAGATCCAAGCCGTCGAGTGGGGCGGCGTCCCGGCCAGCATCGAGCACCCGCCCCACGCCCCCGGCGAGCCGTGCGTCCACCACGTGTACAAGGACGTGTCGAAGATCCCCGACGAGGCGTACGAGCGGATCGGGAAGACCCCGCCGTCTACCCGCTGAGCCGCCCGTCGGCTGTGGTCAGCCGGCCGAGCCCAGCTCGACGAGCACGTCACCGGTGGCGAGCGTCGTCGCGGCCTCCCCGGGCCGCAGGAGCAGCGTCGTGAACGGCCACTGCACCAGCGCCGGCCCCGTGAGCGGCGGCCCGGGTCGGAGCTGGTCGCCGTCGTAGACGGGGGCGTCGTGCCAGCCGTCGCCGGTGTGGACGCGGCGCTCGCCGGCCGGGTCGGGGACCGGGCCCGGCTCGAGGACCACCGGGGCCGGCGCGTCGACGAGCCCCGCCGCGTGTAGCCGCACCCCGCGCACCATCGGCTCCTGCGAGCGGGCCTCGATGAGGCGCGCCGCCTCGTTCTCCTGGTGGAACGCCTCCACGGCCGCGGCCACGTCGTCCTCGGTGATCGGCCGTCCCGGGTGGCGGGCGAGCGGCATCGCCCGGTCGAAGGTCTGCCCCGGGTACACGAGGTTCAGCATCCAGCGCAGCTCGATCCGATCGGCGGGGACGCCCGCCGCGGTCAGCTCGGCCCGGGCTGCGGCCTCCAGCTCGTCGCCGAGCGTGGTGAGCCGCCCGCAGTCGACCTGGCGCCAGTCGGCCAGCTCGGTGCGGCTGGCGTCGACGACGTGGTCGGCGCTGACCAGCCCCAGCGCGGAGAAGCCCGGCGCGGCGCGGGGGATCAGCACCCGGCGCATCCCCAGCGCGGCGGCTTGGGTCGTCGCGTGCACCGGCCCCATCCCGCCGAACGCGACCAGGTCGAGGCGGCGCGGGTCGGCGCCGGCGAGGGCGAGGACCCGGCGGACGGCGTCGGTCATGTGCGCGTCGACGATCCGGACTACCGCCGCCGCGGCGTCCCCCGCGTCGACGTCGAGCTCCTTGCCGAGCCGCTCGAGCGCACCGAGCGCGGCGTCGACGTCGAGGGCCTGCCGCCCCCCGTAGAAGCGGGCCGGGTCGAGCCGGCCGAGGAGCAGGTCAGCGTCGGTGACGGTCGGCGCGGTGCCGCCCCGCCCGTAGCAGGCCGGGCCGGGCTCGCTGCCCGCCGAGTCCGGACCGACGTGCAGCACCCCGCCCGCGTCGACGCTCGCGATCGACCCGCCGCCCGCCCCGATGGCCTGGATGTCGACCATCGGCAGCCCGATGCAGTACCGGTGCCGCCAGTTCCAGTCGCTCGTCAGCTCGGGCTGCCCGCCCCGGATCAAGCACACGTCGTAGCTGGTGCCGCCCATGTCGACGCTCACCACGTCGCCCAGCCCGGCCTGGGTGGCCGCCCGCGCCGCGGCGACGACCCCGCCCGTCGGGCCCGACCCGATCGTCGCGACCGCCCGCCGGCCGATCGCGTCGGGCGTCGCGACGCCGCCCGCCGACGTGGCGATCAGCAGCTCGCGGGTGAACCCGGCGTCGCGGAGCCGCTCCTCGAGCCGGTGCAGGTACCGCACGATCGGCGGCCCGACGTACGCGTTCACCAAGGTGGTGGAGGTGCGCTCGAACTCGGGCGGCTTCGGGTACACCTCGTGCGAGAGGGAGACCAACTCGACGTCGGGGAACTCCTCGAGGACCAGCTCCCGGGCCCGAAGCTCGTGGTCCGGGTTCAGGTAGGAGTGGAGGAACACCACCGCGACCGACGTGACCCCGAGCCGGCGCAGCCGGCGGGTCGCGCGCGCCGCACCGCGTCCTCGTCGAGCCGGGTCTCGACCTCTCCCTCCGCGGTCACCCGCTCGGGGATCTCGAGCCGGGCCCGGCGGCGGGCGATCGGCGTCGGCGCCGGGTAGGCCGGGTCCCAGATGTCCTCCTTGAAGCAGCGGCGCAGCTCGATCTCGTCCCGGAACCCCTCGGTGACCAGCAGCCCCGTCGGCGCGCCCCGCATCTGGATCATCGTGTTGTCGCCGGTCGTCGTGCCGTGCACGATCGACCCGGTCGCGGCGAGCAGCGCCCCCAGGTCGAGGCGCTCCGCGGCGGCGAGCGCGCCCAGCCCGGTCAGCACGCCCACCGACTGGTCGGCGGGGGTCGTCGGCGTCTTCTCGAGCAGCACCGACCCGTCGGCGCGGAGCAGGACCAGGTCGGTGAACGTGCCCCCGACGTCGACTCCGATGCGAGTGTCGCTCACCCGCCCGCCCGCCCCGCGTCGGCGCGGCGTCGGGCCCGCTCCGACGCGGTCGCCGGCTCGTCGACCGCCAACGTCAGCTCCTCGAGCGAGCCGCGCAGCACCACGCCGTAGCGCTCCCGGGCCGCGTCGAACGACACGTACTCGTCCCACACGTCGTCGAGCACCGCGGCGGGGTCGCGGTCCAGCGGGTCGCCCCAGCCGCCGCCGCCGCCGAAGTGGTACACGAGCCGGTCGCCGGTCTCCATGCGCACCCCGGCCACCGACGGGGCCACCACCACCTCCCGGTCGGTGCCCGCGCTCAGGATGCACTCGTCGGGCGAGCCCGACTCGCCGCCCGCGATGCCCGGGTGGACGTGGTGGCGGTTCACCACGTACTGGTTCACCAGGGTCGGGGTGCGGACCTCCTTCACGAAGTCCGAGCCGCACCCGCCTCGCCACTCGCCCGCCCCACCCGAGTCGGTGAGGTAGTTGCGGCCCCGCAGCAGGTGCGGGAACAGCGCCTCGTTGATCTCCGCCGACGCCTTAATCAGGTTCCCGTTCGACGCGACCAGCGCGCCCCAGCCGTCGACGCCCCGCACCGCGTTCACCCACCCCGCGTTGACCTCCCCGCCGTGGTCGAAGAACGGCCGGCCCGAGCGCGGGTCGAGGTCACCCCACATCTGGCGGGGGCTCCCGTACTTGTAGGTCTGGGGGGCGCACCGGTCGGGGAGGATCTGCGCCATCGCCAGCGCGATCGCGTCGCCGACCTCCACGCCGGGATGGTGCGTCCCGCTCGACACCGGCTTGCCCTCGGTCGGGTTCACGCACGTCCCCTCCGGCACCCGCAGCTCGACGCAGTCGAAGAAGCCCTCGTTCTTCGGGATCGACGGGTCGACCAGGCTGGCCAGCTGGGCGATCGTGTACCCGCGGGTGTTCCCGAACGTCGACCAGGCCTGGATCTCGGGCCGGTCGTCAGAGCCCGCGAAGTCGACCACCAGGTGGTCGCCGTCGACCGTCACCGCCACGTGGACGTGGATGTCCTCGTGGCCGGCCGGGTCGGCGTCGACGTACACGTCCGCCTCGTAGCAGCCATCGGGCCAGCCGGCGATCTCGGCCGCGAAGCGTCGGTGCGCGTCGTCGATCGTCCAGTCCACCGCGCCCCGCACCGCGTCGGCGCCGTAGGCGGCGACCACCTCCTCCAGCCGGCGGACCCCGAGCTGCGCCGCCCCCACCTGGGAGCGCAGGTCGCCGACGAACCCCGGCAGCCGGTTGTTGGCCCGCATCGTCAACACCACGTCGCGGCGCTCGACGCCCCCATCGACGATCTTCAGCAGCGGGTAGCGGGTCCCCTCCGACCAGATGTCCTTCGCGAACACGTTGTACCCGCCGGCCAGCGCCCCGCCGGTGTCGCCGTGGTGGCACTGGATCGACGCGATCAGCACCAGCGCCCCGTCCGCGAACACCGGCGCGAACACGTTGAAGTCCGGCAGGTGACCGCCCCCGTGGTACGGGTCGTTGGCGACCAGCACGTCACCGGGGCGCAGCTCGTCGCCGAGGAAGTCGAGCGCGAAGCGCACCGGCAGGGTGCTCGACAGCATGAACTGGGGGATCCCGACCGACAGCGCAGCGAGGCGGCCCCGCCCGTCGAGGATCGTCGCGTTCCGCTCGTTGCTCTGGTTCAAGATCGGCGTCGTCGCCGTCCGCGACACGTAGGTGGCCATCTCGAAGCAGATGGTCTCCATCGCCGAGCGGATCACCTCGGCGGTCACCGAATCGAGCGCGCGCGGCTCCTCACCCACGAAGCACCCGGCCCGGGCGCGCGTCGAGCCCCTCGGGCACCGGCTCGCCGTCCACCCGGATCGGGACGCCGTTCACGAGCACGTGCGCCACGCCCTCGGGCCGGTCGGCGACCAGCCGCTCCCCGTTGGCGGGGAAGTCCCGGATGCGGCGCAGCGGACCCGGCGCGACGGTGTCGGGGTCGAACACGGCCACGTCGGCCGCCTTCCCCGGGGCCAGCACCCCTCGGTCGTCGAACCCGAACACGCCGGCCGGCTCGCCGGTCAGCTTGTGCACCGCAGCCTCGAGGCTCAGCACCTCCCGATCGCGGACCCAGTTGCCGAGCAGGTCGGTCGGGAGGCACGCGTCGCAGAGCTGCCCGACGTGCGCGCCCGCGTCGGACAGGCCGATCAGCATCCCGTCCTGGCGGAGCAGCCTCGAGATCATCTCCTCGTCGTCGTTGGCGAGCACCGTGCGGATCCGGGTCGCCAGGTCCTCGGACACGGCCAGGTCCAGGATCGCCGCGAGCGGCTCGAGGCCCCGCGACGCCGCGTAGTCGGCGACGCTCATGCCCTCCAGCTCCGGGTGGCCGCGGGTCTCGGCGATTGTCACCGAGCTCCAGCGAGGACGGAACACCCGGCCGGTCGACAGCTGGTCCTGCGCGGTCGCCACCCACGCCGGGTCGCGGTACGCGGCCAGCCGCTCCTCGAGCGGGCGGTCCATCAGCGACGCGAACGCGGGGACGGTGTTGAACGTGAACGGCTCGGCCAGCGTCATCCGGAACGTCAGCGGCCGGCACGTGACCTGCGGCCACACGTCCGCCCCCGCGGCCCGTTCGGTCGCCGTCAGCTCCGCCATGCTCGACGCGAACGGGGAGCCCTGCATGGTGAGCAGCGCTGTCCACGTGAACGGGCGGCCGACCCGGTGCTGCAGCTGGTACACGTCGGTGTGGTGGATCCGCTCCCCGGGCGTGAACGCGCCCACGCCTCGGCCCACGTCGTGGAGCGTCATCATCAGCGTCTCGAGCTCGGGGAGCCCCGACAGGCGCGACGGCACCGGGCGGCCCCCGTCCCCGGAGTGGGTCGGCGCCGAGCTGGTCGCGAAGCCCGCCGCGCCGGCTCGGACCGCCTCCCGGACCGCGTCGGCCATCCGGGCCAGCTCCTCGGGCGTGGGCTCCTCCCGCTCGTAGCCCTCGTCGCCCATCACGAAGAGCCGCACCGCGGTGTGCCCGACGTACGCGGTGTAGTTCAGGACCGAGCCGTGGCGCTCCACCGCATCGAGGTACTCAGGGAACGTCTCGAACTCCCAGGGGATCCCCGCCTCCAGCGTCGAGAGGCTCATGTCCTCCACGTGCTGGAGGGTCCGGCCGATCAGCGACCGGTGCTCGGGCCGGCACGGCGCGATCGAGAACCCGCAGTTGCCGGCCACCACGCTCGTCACCCCGTGCCACGACGACGGGGTCAGCGCCGGATCCCAGAACACCTGCGCGTCGTAGTGGGTGTGGATGTCGATGAAGCCCGGCGCCACCACCTGGCCGCCCGCGTCGAGCTCGCGGCGGCCGTCCAGGCCCGCGCCGATCTCCGCGACCCGATCGCCGTCGATCGCCACGTCGGCGACCCGTCCCGGAGCGCCCGTCCCGTCGATGACCGTCCCGCCCCGGATCACCCAGTCGTACGCCATCAGCCCGACCTCCTCATTCCCCCGGCTCGTCGTGGTGGGCTCGTCCGGGCGGGTCGGGCCGGCCGTCCGTCCCGGGCGCACATCGACCCTATTACGATGCCGCGACGTGAACCCGCGGCCTGCTCCTCGCGGCCCGCGCCGGGGAGCACCCCGATGAGCGCGCTGCCCGACGCCATGCGGGTCGTGGTGTACCAAGGCCGGGGCGAGGTCACGGTCGAGGAGCGCCCCGTCCCCGACGTCGGCCCCCGCGACGTGCTCCTCGAGGTCAGCCACTGCGGGATCTGCGGCAGCGACATCCACTTCGTCCTCGAAGGCTGGGGCCGGCCCGGCGCGGTCGAGGGCCACGAGTACACGGGCCAGGTCGTCGCGGTCGGCTCCGACGTCACCCGCTGGGCGGTCGGCGACGCGGTCGTCGGCGGCCCCAGCCCCCGCTGCGGGACCTGCGAGTACTGCCTCGCCGGCCGGCCGTCGCTCTGCACCGGCCGGAACACGCCCGGCGCCGGAGCCCACCAGGACGGCGCCTTCGCCGAGTACACGCTCGTCCATGAGGACGCGCTGCTGCGCATCCCCGACGGGCTCTCCCTCCGCGCCGCCGCCCTCGCCGAGCCGCTCGCGGTGGCGCTCCACGGCCTCACCCGGGGCGGCGTGCAGGCCGGGCAACGGCTCCTCGTCACCGGCGCCGGCCCGATCGGGGCGCTCAGCGTCGCCGCCGCCCGCGCCCGCGGCGTCACCGACGTCGTCGTCAGCGAGCCCCACCCCCGGCGGCGGGCCCTCGCCGAGCGGCTCGGCGCCACCGTCGTCGAACCCGACACGCTCGTCCCGCCCGCCTCGCCCGGCGACACCGTCGACGCGCCCTTCGACGTCGCCCTCGAATGCTCCGGGCACGCCGTCGCGATGGAAGCCGCGCTCACCCAGCTGAAGCGGGGCGGGACCCTCGTGCTGGTCGGCGCCGGCATGAAGCCGCCCCGCCTCGACCCCAACCGGATCCTGCTCAACGAGCTGCTCGTCACCGGCTCGTTCGTGTACGACGCTGACGGCTTCGACCGGGCCCTCGACCTGCTCACCCGCCCCGACTTCCCGACCGACACCCTGATCGAGCAGGACGACGTCCCCCTCGACGGCCTCTACGACGCGATCGTGGGACTCCACGACGGGGAGCTCGCGGCCAAGGTGATGATCGTCCCCGGCCGGGCCGGCCGCCGATGAGCGCCGTCACGACCCGCCACCCGCGGTTCAACCACGTCGCGATGAGCCTCCCCTCGGACCTGCTCGGTGCCGCGCACCGGGAGGAGATCGTCCGCTTCTACCACGACGTGTTCGGCTGGGACGAGCTTCCCATGCTCACCATCGACGAGCGACGCCTCGTCCTGTCCGCCTACACCTACGAGCAGTTCGTGTTCCTCATCGCCGACGACCGCCCGATGGAGTGCCCCCGCCTCGACCACTTCGGGATCTCGGTGGCCACCGAAGCGGAGCTCGACGACATGCTCGCCCGGGCCCGCCGCTACCAGGACCACGACGACCGGGTCGACATCATCGACAAGAAACGGGAAGACCACGGGGTGCTCGCCATCACCAGCATCTACGTCCGGTACCTGCTCCCGATGATGGTCGAGGTGCAGTGGTGGGACTTCAAGGAGCACACCCCGCCCAGTGCCTGACCCCGCCCCGGTGACCACCACCGCCGAGCCGCCCCCCCCGACCCTCCACGGCGCGACGCGGGTCCGCGAGCTCTGGCGACGGTGGCGCAACGAGAAAGAGGACCCCGAGCCCTTCTACTCGATGCTCGCCGCCGAGGCCGTGCAGCGGCTCGAACGCCGCTACGGGCCCGTCGCCGGCCAGCGGGTCGTCGACCTCGGCTGCGGGCCCGGCTTCTACACCACCGCGTTCCGGCGCCGCGGCGCGACCGTCATCCCCCTCGACGGGTCCTTCGACGAACTCGACCTGGCCGGCCGACCCCCCGACGGCGCCGTGCTCGGCGACGCCGGCCGAGCCCCGTTCCCCGACGCCCGCCTCGACGCCGTGTTCTGCTCGAACATGCTCGAGCACGCCCGCGACACCGCCGCCGTCCTCGACGAGATCGGCCGGGTCCTGCGCCCCGACGGCTGGGGCTACGTGTCGTGGACGAACTGGTACTCGCCGTGGGGCGGCCACGACATGACGCCGTACCAGTTCCTCGGCCCCGAGCGAGGCCCCCGCCTCTACGAGGCGCGCCACGGTCCACCCCGCAAGAACCGCTACGGCGAAGGGCTCTTCGCCGTCCACATCGGCCCGACGCTGCGTCTCGCGCGCGCCAACCCCCGCCTCATCGTCGAGCACGTCGAGCCGCGCTACTGGCCGTGGGCGTCGGCACTCACCAAGGTCCCCGCCGTGCGCGAGGTGCTGTGCTGGAACTGCGTCCTCTACCTCCGTCGACGGTGAGCGATGCCTAACCAGACCGCCGCGCCGCTCCGCTTCGGGGCGTTCGCCCCCCAGGGCTGGAAGCTCGAGTACTCGGGGTGGAACGCCGCCGACGCGTGGGCCAACACCGTCGACGTGTCCCAGACCGCCGAGCGGCTCGGGTACGAGCACCTCTGGGTCTACGACCACGTCGAGACCGTGCCCCGCCGCCTGCCCACCCACGTCTTCGAGGCCTTCACCACGCTCGCCGCCCTGTCGCAGCGCACCGGGGCGATCGGGCTCGGGCAGCTCGTCACCTGCGCCTCGTACCGCTCGGCGGGCCTGCTCGCCAAAGAGGCGGCGATGGTCGACGTGATGAGCGGCGGACGGCTGATCCTCGGGCTCGGCGCAGGCTGGTACGAGCGCGAGTACCAGGCCTACGGGTACAAGTTCGCCACCGCCCGGACCCGCCTCGAGGTCCTCGACGAGACCGTCCGGGCCATCCGGGCCCTCTGGGTCAACGAGACCGTCACCTTCCGGGGCAAGCACCTCCACTTCGACGGCGCCTACTGCGACCCCAAGCCGCTGCAGGACCGACCCCCGATCTGGATCGGCGGTGGCGGGGAGCGGGTCACGCTGCGCATCGCGGCCGAGCACGCCGACGCCACGAACTGGCAGGTCGGCCTCGACGAGTTCGTCCACAAGTCCGAGGTGCTCCGCGACCACTGCCAGGCCGTCGGGCGGCCCTTCGACGCCATCGTGCGCACCCACGGGCCCGACGCGCGCCTCTTCGACACCGAACGCGACCTGCGGGCGTGGCTCGACACCCCCGAAGGCGGGGACCTGTGGGGCGACGGCGACCCCGACGAGTACGTCCGAGACAACCTCGTCGGAACCGTCGACCAGGTGACCGAGAAGGTGCAGGCCTTCGTCGACGCAGGATGCCGGGAGTTCGTGCTCTGGTTCCGTGACTACCCGAGCACCGACAGCCTCGAGACCTTCGCGACCCAGGTGCGCCCGAACATCAACGCCTGACGGTCGCCGCGTAAGGTTCCGCCGTGTCCGTCGAAGCTCCGGCGCGGGGAGCGCACGCCGAGACGCCCACCGCGCGGCCCCGCCTGCCGTGGGCCGCCCTCGCCGTCGCCGCGGTGCTCGTCGTGACGACGGTGCTCCGCTTCTGGACCACCTCCCAGCTGTGGCTCGACGAAGCCCTCTCGGTCAACATCGCCCGGCTGCCCCTCTCGCAGCTCCACGCCGCGCTCCGCCAGGACGGCGCCCCACCCCTCTACTACCTGCTGCTGCACTTCTGGATCCAGGTGTTCGGGACCGGCAACCTGGCCACCCGGTCGCTCGCCGGCGTGATCTCGGTCGCGACGCTCCCGCTGGCCTGGCTCGCCGGCCGGCGGCTCGGCGGCAAACGAATTGCGTGGCTCACCCTCCTCGTCGTCGCCGCCAACCCGTACGCCATCACCTACGCGACGTCGGCGCGCATGTACGCGCTCATCATGCTGCTCGTCTTCGCGGGATACCTCGTCACCCTGCGAGCCCTCGAGCAGCCCACCCTCGGCTGGCTCGTCCCCGTCGCGCTCGTCACCGCCCTGCTCTGCTACACGCAGTACTGGTGCTTCTACCTGCTCGCGGTCGCCGGCGTGCTCCTCATCATCCGGGCCGTGCGCGCCGGCCCCGGCGACACCCGCCGGGCCACCACCCGGGTCATCGCGGCGGTCGTCGTCGGCGGCCTCACCTTCATCCCCTGGCTGCCGACCTTCCTCTACCAGACCCGCCACACCGGGACCCCGTGGGGTGACGCCCGGGTCCCCTGGTCCGCGATCTACGACACGGTGCTGCGCTTCGCGGGCAGCCCCCAGAACGCCGAGACCTACATCCTCCTCTTCGCGCTCGCCACCCTGGTCGGCTTCGGCGTCTTCGGCCGCGGCCGCGACGACCACACCATCGAGCTCGACCTCCGCACCCAGCCGTCCACCCGCCGGGAGGCGGTGCTCGCGGCCGGGACGCTCGTCCTCGGGACCACCGTCGCGTTCGTCGCCGGCAGCGCCGTCGACCCCCGCTACGCGTCGGTGATGTTCCCGTTCTACGCGCTGCTCGCCGCGGTCGGGATCGCCTGCTTCACGAACCGCTGGGTGCGGGTCGGCGTCCTGGTCGTCGTCGTCGGGATCGGGATCATCGGCGGGGTGCGGAACTACACCACCAGCCGCACCCAGGCGTCCCAGGTCGCAGACGTGATCGTCGCCGACGCGCACCGCGGCGACGTCGTCGCCTACTGCCCCGACCAGCTCGGACCGTCGGGGAGCCGGCTGCTGGGCAACGTCCCCGGCCTCGTGCAGCTCACCTTCCCCGACGGGGCCGCCCCGCAGCGGGTCGACTGGGTCGACTACGTCGCCCGCAACCAGGCTGCCAGCACTCAAGGATTCGCGAACCGGGTGCTGCGCCTCGCCGGGTCCCACACCATCTGGTACGTGTACGCGTACGGGTACGACCACCTGGAGGGCCGCTGCGAAGCCGTCGGCGCGTCGCTGGCCGCGGCCCGGCCGGCCGTGCCGCGCGTCCTGCCCAACGAGGTGATCGACCAGCTCGGCTCGGAGTACGAGTACATGGGCCTCACTGCCTATCGGCCGTGACCAAGACCTGGCGCCGCGTCACCGACAGCCGGTTCGTGCGCGACGACCTGCGCGCCGCGGTCATCCCGTGGCTCGTCGCCCGGGCCCTCGTGCTCGCCGCGCTCGCCGTGGCGCGCTTCAGCGCCGACCAGATCGCCAAGCGCCCCGAGCCGGTCCAGCTCCACCAGGGCCTCTACGCGTGGGACGCCGCCTTCTACCGCAGCCTGGCCATGAACGGCTACACCGGCCTGCCCCGCTCCGCGCTGCGGTTCTTCCCGCTCGTCCCGATCCTCACCCGTGCCCTCGGGACGGTCCTCCTCGGTCACGACGGGCTGGCGCTGCTCCTCATCGCCAACGGGTCCGCGCTCGTCTTCGCGGCGCTCCTGCACCGCATCGCCTGGCTCGAGACCGGCGACGCCCGCCTCGCGCAACGAGCGGCGTGGTTCGGCGCCGTGTTCCCCCCCTTCTCGGTGCTCGTGCTCGGCTACGCCGACGCGACCGCCATGGCCCTCGCCGCCGGCGTGTTCCTGGCCCTCCGGACCCGCCGCTTCGGATGGGCGATCCCCCTCGGCGTCCTAGCCGGGGCGTGCCGGCCGGTCGGGGTGCTGCTCGTCGCTCCCGCCGCGTTCGAAGCCGCGCCCGGCTGGTGGTCCGCCACCGGCCGGGACCAGGCCCGGCGCGTCGGCGCGGTGCTCGCCCCCGCGGTCGGCCTCGGCGCCTTCCTCGCCTACTCCGGGGTCGCGTTCGGCGACGCGTTCGAGCCGCTCACCATCCAGAACCAAGCCAAGCTGCGCGGCCGCTTCCAGTTCCCGATCACCAGCCTCTGGGACGGGATCCGCGACCTCGTCCACGCCGGCCGGTTCGGTCCCGGGCTGCACGTCATCTGGGCGGCCGGGTTCGCGGTCCTGCTCGTCGTCGTGTGGCGTCGACTCCCCGGCTCGTACACCGCGTACGCCGCTGTCGCGCTGCTCCTCGGCCTCTCCGCGCACAACCTCGACAGCTTCGAGCGGTACGCGGCCAGCACGCTGCCGTTCCTCCTCGCGGTCGCGATCATCACCTCGAGACCCAAAGTCGAGCGGGCCGCGCTCGCGCTCGCCTCGGCGGGCCTCTTCGCCTACTCGCTGCTCGCCTTCTTCGGCGTCTACGTGCCCTGAACCACCCGAACCGCGCCCTGCCGTCGGTAGGCTGGGGCATCCCGTGACCGACACCCCCGATTCCTCGGGCCCGCTCAACGTCGTCATCATCGGCGCCGGGCCGGCCGGCCTCACCGCCGCCTACCAGCTCTCCAAGCGCGGCGTCACGTCGACGGTCCTCGAATCCGACGACGTGGTCGGCGGGATCAGCCGCACCGCGGTGCGCGACGGATGGCGCTTCGACATCGGCGGCCACCGCTTCTTCACCAAGGTCACTCCGGTCGAGGAGCTCTGGTTCGAGATCCTCGGCCCCGACGACTTCCTCCGCCGGCCCCGCAAGAGCCGCATCTACTACGACGGGAAGTTCATCGACTACCCGCTGGCGCCCGTCAACGCCCTCCGGAGCCTCGGGTTCGTCGAGGCGGTCCGCTGCGTCGGCTCCTACGTGTGGGCGCGGATCCACCCGCCCAAGGACCAGACCAACCTCGAGGGCTTCTACGTGGCCCGGTTCGGCTGGCGGCTCTACCGCATCTTCTTTAAGACCTACACCGAGAAGCTCTGGGGCGTCCCCGTCTCGGACATCCAGTCCGACTGGGGCGCCCAGCGGGTCAAGGACCTCTCCTTGTTCCGAGCCGTGTTCGAGGCCCTGAAGCCCAAGTGGATCCGGCGCAGCCGCGACAAGTCCCAGCAGGTCACCAGCCTCATCGAGGAGTTCAACTACCCCAAGTACGGGCCGGGGATGATGTGGGAGCGGGCCGCGGACTCGTCACCGCCCGCGGCACCAAGGTCGTGCTCCAATCCCGGGTCGAGAAGGTCCACCACGCCGACGGCCGCGCCGTGGCGGTCACCGCGACCACCGACGGGGTGCCGACCCGCTACGACTGCACCCACGGTCATCTCCTCGATGCCGCTCGGCGCGCTGGTCCGGGCCATGGACCCGCCCGCCCCGCCCGAGGTGCTGGCCGCCGCCGACGGCCTCACCTTCCGTGACTTCATCACCGTGGCGCTCGTCGTGCCCGCCGACCGGGTCCCCTGGGACGACAACTGGATCTACATCCACGCCCCCGAGGTCCAGACCATGCGGATCCAGAACTTCGGGTCCTGGTCGCCGTACCTGGTCAAGGACGGCCGCAACGTCCTCGGCCTCGAGTACACGGTCTGGGAGCGCGACCCGGCCTGGACGGCACCCGACCACGACCTCATCGAGCAGGGCAAGCACGAGCTCGAGCGTGCTCGGCCTGGTCCGATCCGCCGACATCGACGCCGGCTACGTGGTGCGGATGCCGAAGGCCTACCCGATGTACGACGCCACCTTCAAAGCCAACGTCGACACGCTCCGAGGCTGGCTCTCCGAGCACGCCGCCAACGTGTACCCGGTCGGTCGCAACGGCATGCACCGGTACAACAACCAGGACCACTCGATGTACACCGCGATGCTCTCGGTCGAGAACATCTTCGGCGCCGACCACGACGTGTGGACGGTCAACGTCGAAGCCGACTACCACGAGGAGCGCACCGACCCGTAGCCGGGCCGGGTGGTGCTCAGGTGGCCCGGGCGGCCCGGCGGGCGGCGCGACGCCGACCCCGGGCGAAGTCCCGCACCCCCCACCAGGTGACGAGCGACAGCTCCTCGGCCGCGACGGCCAGCGACATCTTCGACTGCCCGCGCACCCGGTCCGTGAACGTGATCGGGACCTCGACCAGCCGGCCGCTCCACTGCCACAGCCGGTAGGCGGTCTCGATCTGGAACCCGTAGCCGCGGGAGCGGGTCTCGGCGTAGTCGATCGCCTGCAGCGCCTCCGCCCGGTAGGCGCGGAACCCCGACGTCGCGTCGTGCACGTTGAACCCGAGCAGCAGCGCCGCGTACCGGTTCCCGTACTTCGACAGCGCCCGGCGCCGGCGCGGCCAGTGCGGGATCGACCCGCCCGGCACGTACCGGGAGCCGATCACCGCGTCGGCGTCCCCGGCCGCGACCGGTCCGACGATGGCCGGCAGCGCGGCCGGGTCGTGCGACAGGTCGGCGTCCATCTGGCAGAGGACCTCGACGCCCCGCTCGATGCCCCACCCGAACCCGGCCCGGTAGGCGCTGCCGAGCCCCGACTTGGCCGGACGGCGCAACAGCGAGATCTGGCCCAGCTCGGCGGCCGTCTGCTCCACCACGTCCCCGGTGCCGTCGGGGCTGTCGTCGTCGACGACGAGCAGGTCGGCGCCGGGCAGCGCGGCCCGCGCCCGGCGCAGCACCTCCGCCACGTTCGCCGCCTCCTCGTAGGTCGGCACGACGACCAGGGTCTTCATGGCGGGGGAGCCTACTGACCGTCCGCTACGGGACGGGAGCGTTCCCGTGCGCGGCATCGCACCAGCAGCGCGTACAACGGGTCGTTCTTCACCGTGCAGAAGTCCTTCTTCAACACGTCGTTCGGCTTCTCCGGCCCGTAGTCGAGCGAGTAGTTCGGTTCCACCCACTTGTCCCACACTCGGGACAGGATCACGATGTTCGCCGACGCGACGTCCGAGGCCAGCCGGGAGTTCTTGGCGTTCGCGACCCCCGGATCCATCTCGATGTAGTAGGTGGCCGGGGTCAGGTCCGGCAGCATGTAGTAGATGAACGCGTCGCTGTACGGGGTCTTGCGCAGGTCTCCGGTGCCCACGAACAGCCGCTGCCCCGGCTTCGAGACCTTGTCGGCCAGGTGCAGGATCTGGGTCAGCTGCGTCTGGACCGCCCGCCGGCCGTAGAAGAAGTCCCGCCCGTCGTTCTTGATCTCGAACGAGTTGCGGTGCAACCCGAACGTCTGCGCGGACAGGTCCGCGTAATTGCGGAGCATGTAGTTCGGGATGACCAGGTACAGGAACGCCGCGATCGGCACCATCGCCACCGCGACCAGACGGGTCCAGCTCCAGCCCGGCCGGCGGGCCCGCAGGATCTCCACCCCGAGGACGGGGAGGAAGCCGAACGGCACGCAGCTCACCCACGCCACGTGCGTCGTGTCGGGCCGCTGCAGCGCCTGGGGGAGGATCCCGACCGAGAACGCGGTCACCAGCACCAAGGTCAGGGTCCGCACGTCGTGGCGGGCGTGACGCCACAAGTAGAAGGACACCGCGGCGAGGAGCACCAGGCTGAACAGGAGGAGGAAGAACCAGACCGTCAGCTGCGCGGGGGCGGGGATGCGGGGGATCGCCCACTTCAACGCCCCGTGCTCCCCGGCGCCGATGAGGAACCCGTCGAACTGGCTCAGCCGGGGCGGCACCGGCAGGCGCCGGCCGGCCCGGAGCTTGAAGACGGGGGTGACGATGATCCCCTCGATGGTGTTGTGGAGCCCCGCCATCGCGACCTGCACCAGGTAGAGGCTCAGCAGCGCGGCTAGCCCGGCGGCCAGCCACTTGCGCGCCGAGCGGGCCAGCGCCGGCACCAGGAAGAGCCCGACCAGCACGACGGCGACGATCAGGTCGGGCCGGTACAGCAGGGCCAGGCCGAACAGTGCCCCGCTCGTCAACGCCAGCCCGCGGGCGCCGCGGGGGGTCTCGGCCCGGGTCGAGGCCAGCCCCGCCACCAGCCCGAACAGCCCGAACGCCACCGCCCCGTTCCAGGCCAGGGCGGTCAACCCGATCGGCGGCAGGATGATCAGCGCCGTGATCGTCGCCCCCAGCACGGCGAGCTTGCGGCCCCACGGCCGCAGGATCAGAAAGAAGATCCCGAAGATGATCCCGAGCAGCTGCGCCAGCCCGACCAGCCGCTCGGCGAGCAGCGACACCCCGAACACCTTGAACACCGCGGCGAGGCCCCACACGCCGCCCGGCCCGTAGAGATAGAGGAAGTCCTTGTTCGGGACCGCGCCCTTGAGGAACTGCTCGGCGAACACGAGCATGAATCCCTCTTCCATCGGCGGCCCCTGCTGCACCAGCAGGCCGCGCAACGGCACCGCGACGACGACGCAGACCATCAAGATCGCGATCGCCGTCCTCTGGCGAGGTGTCAACGCGGACAAGCGCCCGAGCACGTCGCTCCTGTCGTAGAAGGGGGCTTCCCCGCGTGCCCCGCGCGGACGTCCGGGCCGGCTCGGATCCAGGCCCAGATGCCAGGCGAGAGGGTACCGTCTCGTCCTGTTCGACCTTTGATCATCGTCCCGGCCTACAACGAAGAGGGCGCGCTCCCGTCGACGCTGCGGGGGATCGCCGGCGTGCGGCCGGCGGTCGATGTCGTCGTCGTCGACGACGGATCCCGGGACCACACCGCCGACGCCGCGGCCGCCGCCGGCGCCAGCGTCCTCCAGCTCCCCTTCAACCTCGGGGTCGGCGCGGCCGTCCGCACCGGGCTGCACTACGCGGCGAGCGAAGGCTACGAGCGCGTCGTCGTCATGGACGCGGACGGCCAGCACGACCCCGACGGCGTGTCCGTGCTGCTCACCGCGCTCGACCACGCCGACCTCGTCATCGGCAGCCGGTTCGGGCCCGGTGCTCCGGACTACCCGGTCGGCCGCACCCGACGCCGCGCCATGCGCTTCCTCGCCGCCATCGTGCGGCTCCGCACCGGGCAGCGCTTCACCGACGTCACCTCCGGGTTCCGCGCCATGCGACGTCCCGTCATCGAGCTGCTCGCCGCCGAGTACCCCGCCGAGTACCTCGCTGACACCGTCGAGGCGCTCCTCATCGTCCACGACCACGGGCTGTCGATCGGCGAGGTCCCCGTGCCGATGCGGCCCCGCACCGCCGGGGTCCCCTCGAGCCGTGGGATCCTGCTCGCCCTCAACTACCTTCGGGTGCTGGTCGGCATCCTGAGCTCCACGGTGTTCCGCCGCCGTCCCCCGGCGTCCGGCGCACCGGCCCGGGAGCCCGGCGCGCCGACCGGGGAGGAGGAACGATGAGGACGTCGGCTCACATCCTCGTGCTGGTTCTGAGCGTGCTGGTCGTGCTGTTCATCGCCCGGCTCGTGGCGCTCCGCCAGCTGCGCAGCAAGTACGCCCTGCTGTGGCTCGCCAGCGCGGTGCTGCTCCTGCCGCTCGCCGCGGTGCCGTCCCTCCTGAACGACCTGGCCAGCTGGGCCGGCTTCAAGTACGCGCCCGACCTGCTGTTCTTCTTCGCGACCGGGTTCCTGTTCGCGGTCGTGATGCACTTCTCCTGGGAGCTGTCCCGCCTCGAGACGCGCGTCCGGCTCCTCGCCGAGGAGCTCGCCCTCGAACGGGCCCGGCGGGTCAGCACCCAATCGGAGGCACCCGACCGGTAGAGTTCGGCCAATGCTCGCCCGGTTGAGCACCAAATCCCGCCGGTTCTACGCCTGGGTCGCCGCCGCGTGGGCCATTGGGCTCGCGGTCCGGCTCTTCTACGCGCTCCAGTACAAGTGGAACCAGACCATCTACGGCGACGCTGCCTACTTCTTCTACCAAGCGCGGGCCATCTCCGAAGGCCACTGGTTCGTCGACGCGCTCCGCTGGCACTGGCTCCACCAGGGCTTCCACCCCGGCGCCGAGCACCCGCCCCTCTACACGCTGTTCCTCACCGTGCCCGACGTCCTCGGCTTCGGGACGTTCCGCGAGGCGATGATCGCCAGCGTCCTGCTTGGCTCTCTCACCGTGATCGCCGTCGCCTACCTCGGCCGCGAGGTCGGAGGGTGGAAGGTCGGCGTCGTCGCCGGCTTCCTCGCCGCCATCTACGCCAACCTGTGGATCAACGACGCCCTCGTCATCTCCGAGACCGTCGCCGCACTCGCCATCGCGCTGTTCATCCTCTTCGCCTACAAGTTCTGGCGACAGCCCACCTGGAAGCACGCGGCCTGGTTCGGGTTCTTCGGCGCGCTCTGCGTCCTCAGCCGGGCCGAGTTCGCGTTCCTCGTCCCCTGCCTCGGCCTCGTGCTCGCCCTCACCGCCCGCACCCTCCCGATGCGCCAGCGACTCGAGCGCCTCGGCGTCATGGCGCTGCTCGTCGCGCTGCCCGTCACCCCATGGGTCGCCTACAACATGGTGCGCTTCGACCATGCGGTCACGCTCGACACCGGAGGCGAGTTCACCCTCGCCAACACCAACTGCGCCGGCACCTACTACGGACCGAACCTCGGCTGGTGGGACGCCAGCTGCCTCGCCAACCGCTACCAGCAGAAGGGCGACGAGTCGAGCGTCGCGCTGCACTACGAGCACCAGGGGCTCACCTACGCCGAGCACCACCTCAGCCGGCTCCCGATCGTGCTGGCGGCGCGGGTCGGGCGGATGTGGGGCCTGTTCCGACCCATCCAGCAGCTGCCGAAGGAGGACTTCGAGCAGGGCCGTGGGCCCCGTACGATCACGAAGCTCGCCCTCCTCGAGTACTACGCGCTGGCGATCCTCGCCATCTGGGGCCTCGTCATGCTCCGGCGCCGCAAGGTGATCATCTACCCGCTGGTGTCGCTGGCCGTCATCGCGACCGTCGCCGCGATGCTCGCCTTCGGCGCGACCCGCTACCGGGTCCCGGCCGAGATCGCGATCGTCGTCGCCGCCGCGGTCCCCCTCACCGCGTTCCTCGAGTACGCGGGCGCGGGAGCTGAGACCGCCGCAGATCTCCAGCGGCCCGCCGGGGCCCGACGCCAACGGGTCCGGGCCGAGCGAGACCGCCGAGGACACGCCGAAGCTCGACGAGACCGTCGGCGCGCCGGTCGGGCCCTGAGCTGACCGCCCCTCAGCGGGGCGGGCACACGTTCGACGTCAGCTGCAAGGTGACCGCGTTGTACGAGGTCGAGTGCGTGTACACGGCGGCCTGCCGCCATGACCCCGACTGCCACTGCTTCGACGGCGGGGCGAGGCCGAGCGGCTTCTGCAACGTGTCGTAGACCAGCTGACCCAGGCGGGCTGCGCCGTCCGGGCACAGGTGCTGCCCGTCGACCTTCCGGACCCGCACCAGCCGACCGTTCGGGCCGGGCAGGAACATCGCGTACTGACCGTTCGGCCCGTCGAACGTCGAATCGGGCGACACGAAGTGGACATCGGGTCGGGTCGCGGCCTGCTCCTCGACGATGTGGTTCAGGTTGGCCCGCTGCGCCTCGTTCTCGAACCGGGCCGAGCCGGGCAGCATGCCGACCCACGCCACCTGCTCCCCGCGCCCGGTGAGCAGGTCCATGACCTGGCCGACCAGCGCGCCGTACGCGACCGGGTGCGCCGCCGCGTACGCCAGGTCGAAGCCGCCCAGGAGGATCGCCACCCCGGTCGGTTTGGTCTGGTTCAGGATCGTCGTGTAGTCGACCCGCCAGTTCGACTTGGTGAGGCCGTAGCCCGGGAACGCCCGCGGGTAGACGGTCACGTGCCCGGTGGACGTCAGGATGGCCTGGATCCCGGGGGAGCCGTCCACCATGACCGAGTCGCCCAGGATCGTGACCACCTGGCTCGGGTGGCGGGCCGGCTTCGGGTGCGGCGCCGCGGCGACCGGGGTCGCCCCGAGCCCCGCCGCGACCGCGCAGGCCACGACCGCGACGAGACCCCGGCGGAGGCTCAGCATGGGCGGCGATGGTACGGGAGGCGGCCGCCGAGCCCGCCGCGTGCCAGGGTGGGCGGGGTGTCCGTCGCTAGGCTTGCGTGCTTCCTGCCCGCGGAGGACCCTGTGGACAGCCGCGACGTCGAGCCCGGGCCCGGGTCCGCCGACGCCAAGCTTGGTGACATCGCCGCCACCGCCGGCCTGCAGCGCATCCACCTGCTGGCCTGGCGGGACCTCGACGACCCCGAAGCGGGCGGCTCCGAGCCTCCACGCCCACATGATCGCCTCCCGGTGGGCTCGCGCCGGACTCGACGTGACCATGCGCACCTCGTTCGCGGCCGACCACCCGACCGTCGGTCACCGGGACGGCTACCGGGTCATCCGCAAGGCCGGCCGCTACCTCGTGTTTCCCCGCGCCGCGCTCTCCGAGCGGGCCGGGTTCCACGGGCCCACCGACGGGCTGGTCGAGATCTGGAACGGCATGCCCTTCTTCTCCCCGCTCTGGTGCCGGGGGCCTCGGATCGTCTTCCTCCACCATCTCCACGCCGAGATGTGGGACATGACCCTCTCGCCCGACCTCGCCCGGCTCGGCCGGTTCGTCGAGGCCCGCCTCGCGCCGCCGCTCTACCGGCGGACCAGCATCGTCACCCTCTCCGAATTGTCGAGGCACGAGCTCGTCACCGAGATGCGCTTCCGGGCCGACCGGGTCCGGGTCGTGCACCCCGGCGTCGAGCCCCGCTTCAGCCCCGGCGCGGCGAAGGCGCCCCACCCGACCGTGCTCTCGGTCGGGCGCCTCGTCCCGGTGAAGCGCTTCCACCTCCTCCTCGACTCCCTCGTCGAGCTGCGCGCCCGGATCCCCGACCTCGAAGCGATCATCGTGGGGGAGGGCTATGAGCGCGAGCGGATCGAAGCCGCCCGCCGCGACGCCGACGCCGAGGACTGGATCCACCTGCCGGGCCGGGTCGACGACGACACCCTCCTCGACCTGTACCGCAGCTCCTGGGTCGTCGCCAGCGCCTCGGCCCGCGAAGGCTGGGGGATGACGATCACCGAAGCCGCCGCGTGCGGCACCCCGGCCGTGGTGACGAACATCGCCGGGCACCGCGACGCGGTCGTCGACGGTGAGAGCGGGCTGCTCGTCGACGACGCCACGCAGCTCGCCGACGCACTCGATCGAGTGCTCACCGACCCGACGCTGCGAGCCCGGCTCGGCAGCGGGGCGATCGCCCGCGCCGCCGAGTGCAGCTGGGATGCCACCGCCGTCGGGACGCTCGAAGCGCTCGCGGCGGACGCGGTGCGGCGCCGCCGAGCGTGAGCCAAGCCAGGCCCAAGCAGGTCCGGCGCGACTGGTCGGTCCCGCTCCTCGCCGCCATCGCCTACATCCCGTTCTTCTTGTCCGACCCGGGCAAGATCAGCGCCGACACCAAGGCCTACCTGTACCTCAACCCGAGCCGGCTGCTCGCCAGCGCCGCGTATCTCGGGACCCCAAGTACGGGGCGGGCACCGTCCCCCAGCAGAACATCGGGTACCTGTTCCCGATGGGGCCCTACTACACGCTCACCAACCTGCTCGGCATCCCGGCTTGGATCGCGCAGCGGTTCTGGCTCGGCAGCATCAGCTTCGCCGCCGCGGCCGGCGTCCTGTACCTCCTGTCGACCCTCAACTGGAAGCACCGGGGCGCGGCGTTCGTCGCTGCCCTCGTCTACATGCTCACCCCGTACCAGCTGGCCTACACGGCCCGCATCTCGGCGGTGCTGCTGCCCTGGGCCGGGCTGCCGTGGCTGGTCGCGCTCGCCATCCGATCGGTGCGACGTGGCGGCTGGCGCGACCCGGCCATCTTCGCCCTGGTCTGCCTCCTGATCGGCGGAACGAACGCGACGTCGCTGCTGCTCGCCGGCATCGCGCCGGTGCTCTGGATCGTCTTCGCGGTCATCTTCGGCGACGTGTCGCTCCAACGCGCCGTCAACGCGGTCCTGCGCATCGGCGTGCTCACGCTCACCACCTCGCTGTGGTGGATCTTTGCCCTGTACGACCAAGGCAAGTACGGGATCAACTACCTGGCTGTCTCCGAGACCGTGCAGACCGTCACGTCCGCGTCGTCGCCCACCGAGGTGCTCCGCGGCCTCGGCAACTGGTTCTTCTACGGCGGCGACGCGGTCGGCACCTGGATCAACGCGTCGGTCGACTACACCCAGCACCGATGGCTCATCCTGGTCAGCTTCGCGATCCCACTCCTCGCCCTCGCCGCCGCGATGGTCATCAAGTGGAAGCACCGCGCCTTCTTCGCGGCGCTGGTCGTCCTCGGCACCGTCATCGCGGTCGGCGCCTACCCCTACAGCAACCCCTCCGCGATCGGCGCCCTCTTCAAGGGCTTCGCCACCGGCTCCACGTTCGGGCTCGCCTTGCGCAGCACCCCCCGGGCCGTCCCCCTCGTCGCGCTCGGCATCGCCGGCCTCATCGCGGCCGGGCTCGCCGCGCTCGCGCCGCTGCGCCGCTGGACCCGCATCGCCGCGGTCGTCGTCACCGGCGGGCTGGTGCTCGTCAACTTCGCCCCCGTCTGGGCGGACGGCTACGTCCAGGACCGGGTCGCGTTCCCCGAGAGCATCCCCTCCTACTGGACCCAGGCCGGGAAGGCCATCCAGGCGGTCGGGGACAGCACCCGGGCCATGGAGCTGCCCGGCTCGGACTTCGCCGCCTACCGGTGGGGCGACACCGTCGACCCGATCATGCCCGCCATCTCCAGCCGGCCCTGGGTCGCCCGGGAGCTCATCCCCTTCGGCTCGCCGCAGTCCGCGAACCTCCTCATCGCGCTCGACCACCGCCTCCAGGAAGGCACCTTCGAGCCCGCGTCGCTGGTGCCCATCGCCCGCATGATGAACAGCGGCTCGGTCGTGCTCCGCACCGACCTCGAGTACGAGCGGTACAACACCCCCGAGCCCCGGGTGCTGTGGCAGGAGTTCGACAACCCGCGACCAGCCGGGCTCGGGTCGCCCCAGACGTTCGGGCCCACCACCCCCAACGTCGCCACCGCGGTGCCCGACTTCAACGAGCACGACCTCATCACCGCCGGCACGCCGTGGCCGCCGAAGGTCGCCGTCTTCCCGGTCAGCGGCGTCGCCAACATCGTCAGCACCGCCCCCACCACCCGCCCGGTCGTCGTCGACGGCGACGGCGAGGGGCTCGTCGACCTCGCCGCGGCCGGGATCCTCAACGGGGAGAGCACCGTCCTCTACTCCGCGGCGCAAAGCGGCGCCAGCCTCCAGCGGGCGCTGCACAACGGCGCCGACCTCGTCGTCACCGACTCGAACCGCAAGCGGGCCGAACGGTGGGGGACCGTCCGCGACACCACCGGCTACACCGAGACCGCCAACGAGCAGCCCCTCGTCGTCGACACCAACGACTACCGGCTCAACCCGTTCCCCGGCGCCGGCACCGACACCCAGACCGTCACCGAGCTCGGCGGCGTGCAGAGCGTCGAAGCGACCGGCTACGGGCAGAACGCCTACTACACCCCCGACGAGCGGCCCACCAACGCGCTCGACGGGGACCCCAACACCGCCTGGCGGGTCGCGGGGGAGAACAACCCGGTCGGCCAGGAGCTCCAGATCAAGCTGAACCACCCGATCACGACCGCCCACATCAACCTCGTGCAGCCCCTCACCGGGGACACCTACCGCAACCTCACCCAGGTGAAGCTCCTCTTCGACGGCGGCCACCCGGTGACCGTCAACCTCGGCCCCAGCTCCCTCGTCGAGTCCGGCCAGACCGTCCCGTTCTCCCGCCGGACCTTCAAGACGCTCACCATCGTCCTCGAGGCGACCAACATCGGCACCCGGGCCGGCTACAGCGGCATCAACGGGGTCGGGTTCGCCGAGGTCCGCATCCCCGGCGTCCACCTGAGCCAGACCGTTCGGCTCCCCACCGACCTGCTGCAACGGACCGGCACCGCCTCCCTCGACCACGCCCTCGTCCTCGAGATGACCCGCCTCCGCTACGACCCCACCGCCCGCTACCGCCAAGACGAGGAGCTCGACCTGGCCCGCACCTTCACGCTCCCCACCGCCCGCGGCTTCACCCTCACCGGCCAGGCCCGCGTCGACCCCAACGCCCCCGACAGCGTCCTCGACTCGGTGCTCGGCACCACCGCGCCCGGCGTCACCTACAGCGCCTCCGCGCATCTCGCCGGCGACACCGCGGCGCGGGCGTCGAGCGCCTTCGACGACAACCCCGCCACCGCGTGGACCACCCCGTTCGGGGCGACGGTCGGCCAGTGGATCCAGGCCTCCCTCCCGGCCCCGATCACGATGGACCACGTGAACCTCGCCGTCGTCGCCGACGGGAAGCACTCCGTCCCCACCCAGCTCCAGCTCAGCACCGACACCGGCCAGACCCGCACCCTCAACCTTCCGCCGATCGCCGACCGGCCGGCCGAGGGCGCCACGGTCAGCGTGCCGGTCTCGTTCCCGGCCGTCACCGGCCGCTCGTTCCGGCTCACCATCACCGCCGTCCGCCCCGAGACGACCGTCGACTACACGACCCGAGTCCCGATCGACAAGCCGGTCGCGATCGCCGAGGCCGGCCTGCCCGGCGTGCCCGCCCCCGCGCAGCCCACCACCGTCGACACCGGCTGTCGCAGCGACCTGCTCACCATCGACGGGCACCCGGTCCCGGTCCGGATCACCGGGTCGAGCCGTGACGCGGTGAACGACGACCCCCTCTCGCTCGCCGCCTGCGACACCACCCCCAGCTCTCGGCCGGGAAGCACACGCTGAACACGATCCCCGGCCAGCCGGTCGGCCTCGACGTCGACCGGGTCGTGCTCGCCTCCGCGCCCGGCGGCGCGCCGACCGCCCCCGCCCCGCTCGGCGCGCCCCGCACCGACACCAGCTCGACGGTGACCATCACCCACCAGACGCCGACCAGCTTCAACCTGTCCGTGCACTCCCCCGACGGGAAGCCGATGTGGCTCATCCTCGGTCAGAGCTACGACGCGGGCTGGCACGCCACCGTCAGCGGCGACGCCCGGCTGCTCGGCAAGCAGATCGTCAACGGCTACGCCAACGGCTGGGAGATCGACCCGAACCACCCCGGCACGTTCACCGTGCAGCTCCGCTGGGTCGGCCAGACCATCGTCTGGATCGGGCTCGTCCTCTCCGGGCTCGCCATCCTCGTCTGCCTCGCGCTCATCTGGATCGAGCGCCGCCGCCGCCGTCCCGACCTCGAACGCCGCGACCCCGAGCCGCGCCTCGCCTCCCCGCTCGTGTCCGGCGGCGCGCGACCACCGCCCCGCACCGTGGCGGTCACCGCCGTCCTCGCCGGCCTCGCCGCCGGGCTCATGACCCGACCCTGGATCGGGCTGTTCGTCGCGGCCGGCGTCGCCGCCGCGCTCTGGTGGCCGAAGGCCCGGCTCGTGCTCAGCGCGGGCAGCGTCGCCGCGCTCGGGATCGACGCCCTGTACGTGATCATCCAGCAGGGCCGCTACCGGTACCCGCCCATCTACAACTGGCCGTCGAACTTCGGCAGCCTCGCCGACCTGGCCTGGCTCGCGGTGATGCTCCTCGGCGCCGACGTCCTCGTCCAGTCCGTCCGCCACCGCGCCGCTCGCCGCGACCCGAAACGTGACGAACCGCCCCCCGACGGCACCGAGGAGCCCGCCCCGACGGCCCGCGACTGACCGGCGGGGCGCCCCGCGGCGCCGCCGTCCCCGATCCCTACACTGGCCCGCTCCGACCGGAAGCACGAGAGGCACGCGACCGTGGCTTGGCTAGGCGTCGTCGCGATCGTCGGGCTCGCCATCTGCGGGATCGGCGAGCTGCGCGACTTCCTCAGGAGACGCAAGGAACGCAAGCTGGCCCCCGGCGCCGTGCTCCCCCCGAGCCGATGGACCGGGCGGCGGCTCGCGCTCTGCAGCGTCGCCGGGATCCTCGTCCTCGCCCTCCTCGGGTTCCTCGCCAACCTGGCCTTCCCCGCCCCCAAGCCGGTCACCATCAACACCAAAGAGGCGACGACGACCACCACCCTCCCCGCCACCACCACCACGACCACGCCGCCCGCCACCCTCCCCGCCCCCGGCCGGCCCCCCTCCGAGGTTCACGTCGGCGTCGTGAACGCCAGCGGCGTCGCCAAGGCCGCCGCGACCAAGGCTGCCGGCCTCGGCTCGATCGGCTACGCCATCGTCGGCACCGCCAACGCTCCCAAGCAGGCCGCCACCGTCGTCGAGTGCAAGCCCGGATTCACCCTCGAGGCCACGAACCTGGCCGCCGCCGTCGGCCCCGGCACGACCGTCGTGCCCTTCCCCGCCACCGCCCCGAGCGGGCTCGCCGCCGCCGACTGCCTCGTCGTCCTCGGCGGGTAGGGCTCCCTGCGCCGGCCCGAGCCGTGCCGGTCGCCCAGTCCGTCTAGGCTGCCCGCCGTGGGCAGAGGGGCTGCTTCTCGGTTGGCGAAAACCGTCTTCACCGCCGCGCTCGGGGCGGGGCTCGTGTTCGCGCTGCCCGCCACCGCCCTCGCCAAGCCCCACCCGCACAGCACCACCACCACGACCACCACCCCCGGCGGCTCCGCGGCCAGCAAGGCGTTCGCGACCCTCGTCCTGCTGCCGGCGTCGGTCGGGCACGTCTCGGTCGAGAAGTCGGGGACGACCACCTTCGCCCCGGCCACCAACAACGAGGCGCTGCACGTCGGCGACACCGTGCAGACCGACAGCGTCGGGTTGGCTGAGATCGACTACGCCACCGACTCCTACACCCGACTCGACGTCAACACCACGTTCACGATCACCAAGCTGACCGACAGCGAAGGCAACCGGCAGGTCAACGGCAGCCTCCAGACCGGTCAGACCTGGAACCGCACCGTCGCGCTCACCCAGAGCGAATCGTTCCAGCAGACCGGTGGCGGCACCACCGCCGCCGTGGCTGGCACCGCGTTCGTCGTCGACTGCACCAGCCCCACCACCTGCACGTTCACCGGCGTGATCGACGACGTGACCCTGACCGGCAGCGGCGGGCAGACCCAGGCTCTCAACCCGCTCACCCAGTGCGTCTCTACCAGCGGGAGCCTCTGCGCCGCCCCGTCCGCGCTCACCCCCGACCAGCTGGCCCTGATCCAGTGGATCCAGCTCAACGTGTTCCTCGACCTCACCGAGCACGGCCTCGGCAACGGCATCTTCGACCCGTTCGCCGGGACCACGACCGTCACCAACGGGGTCGTCCAGACGTTCACTCCGTCCGGTCCTGGCTTCACGCCAGTGGTTCCGCCGCCGCCGACGGCGCCGACGATCGGGTCGTCACCCATCAGTGCCGGGGGCGGCTATGCCGGCAGCGGCCAAGATCCGACCGGGTTCTGCACGCTCGGGAGCCAGACGAATTACCAGCCGACCTCACAGATCAATGTGGGTGATGACTGCTCAGTCGACTTCAAGCTCAACGTCACCGGCGATGGCTCGCGGCCGTTCTATGTCCAGTTCACAGGGTTGCCGGGCTTTGGTGAGCCTCCTCGACCAGACGCTCGATGATGCTGCCGTCGTTGCAATGCAGAGCTATTCGGCAACCGACGTGTTCACGTTCGCCTCGAGCGATATTGGGACCGGCCCCGGCGAGGACACGGGACCCACGTCGTTCATGTTCCAGGCGGTGGACGCGGAGGACTCCGATCTCGTGAGTGCCGCGACGGTCGCAGTCGACGTACTGCCGGACTGTGATGACTCGAACCCGCCGACCCAAGTCCCGGATCCCAGCTTCAATTGCGTCAGCCCGACGGCAAGCTCCGCTCCCGCGCCCAATGCTGGGCCGGTCACCAGTCCAACGACGGCCGACGGTCAGGGGTCAACTGCCACTGTCCCGGCCACGACCCCGACCACTACGGGGACCACGACGCCGACCACCACCGCGACGACCACCACCGCGACGACCACCACCGCGACGACCACCACCGCGACGACCACCACCGCGACGACCACCACCGCGACGACCACCACCGCGACGACCACGCCGGCCACCGCCCCGAGCGGCCCGACCGCACCCCTGACCGGTCACCGGCGCCACCCGTAGCCAGTGTGGCTGTACGCCGCGAGCGGGGTGAAGATTCGCAGTCAGGCCGGGTAGGTTGCCGGCGTGGCCGACGAACCCAAGTCCTTCAACCTGTCGCCGGAGGCTCCACGAGTACCTGACCGAGCGGGGCACCCCACCCGACGAGGTGCAGCGCTGGCTCATCGCGGAGACCAAGACCCGCGCCGGGGACTTCGCGGGGATGCAGATCGCCCCCGAGCAGGGCGCGTTCATGACCATCCTCACCCGGCTCCTCACCGTCCGCAGCGCGGTGGAGGTGGGCACGTTCACCGGCTACTCGGCACTCAGCATCGCCCGCGGGCTCGCCCCGGGCGGGCGGCTGCTCTGCTGCGACATCAGCGAGGAGTGGACGGCCCTCGCCCGTGAGGCCTGGGCCAAGGCCGGGGTCGCCGACCGCATCGAGCTGCGGATCGGGCCGGCCCTCGACACGCTGCGGGCCCTCCCCACCGAGCCGACCATCGACCTGGCCTTCATCGACGCCGACAAGGGCAACTACGCCAACTACTACGAGGAGCTGCTCGCCCGCCTCCGGCCCAACGGGGCGATCCTCGTCGACAACACCCTCTGGCGCGGCACCGTGATCGACGCCACCAGCCAGGACCAGAACCTGCTCGCCATCCGGGCCTTCAACGACCTCGTCGCCGCCGACGACCGCGTCGACACGGTCCTGCTCCCGATCAGCGACGGGTTGACGCTCCTGCGCAAGCGCTGAGCGCCGCACGCCGCGTCTACGCGGGGCTGACACGTCCGTCAGTCAGGCGCCGTTACGCACCAGCTCCGGCACCCGACCGGTGCTCGCGCGGCTCCCGATGCCATACTGACCGGCGTTTGCCGCGGGAGCGTCGACCAGCGTCGAGCGCGGCTCGAACCCGATGCGATGGGCGCATCGATTGAACACCGAGACGTCGCCATCTTCTGGGGGGACCGTGGCGCAGGACGGGGCCGAAGCCCTGATCGTGGAGGACGTGTCGGTCGCCTTCGGTGGCCTGCTGGCCCTCGACGCGGTGTCGCTGCACGTGCGACGGGGCGAGATCGTCGGGGTGATCGGACCCAACGGAGCCGGCAAGACCACCCTCTTCAACGTCGTGTCCGGGTTCGTGGCCCCCGACGGCGGCCGCATCGTCATCAACGGCCGGCCGTTCCGACGCCTGCGACCGCATCAGCTCGCCCGGCTCGGGGTGGCGCGCACCCTCCAGGGCATTGGGCTGTGGTCCCAGCTGACCGTGCTCGAGAACGTCATGGCCGGCGCGCAGGTGGCGAGCCGAGCTGGGCTGGTCTCGGCGCTGCTCGGATTGCTGCGCTCGTCGCGCGACGAGGTTGCGGTGGCCGCGAAGGCGATGAGCGCCCTCGAGGAGCTCGGCGTCGACGACGTCGCGAACCGGCTGCCCCCCACCCTCCCGTACGCCACCCAGAAGCGCGTCGCGCTGGCCCGGGCCCTCGTCGCCGCGCCGAGCCTGCTGTTGCTCGACGAGCCGGCCAGCGGACTCTCCGACACCGAGCTCGCCGGCCTCGAGACGCTGCTGCGAGACCTGAAGGACCGCATGGCCATCGTGTTGGTCGAGCACCATATGGACTTCGTGATGGACGTCTGCGACCGGGTGGTGGTCCTCGACGCGGGCGGTGTCATCGCCACCGGCAGCCCCGACGAGGTGAAGGCGAACCCGGCCGTCACCTCCGCCTACCTCGGCGGTGAGGTCGACGAGCATGCGCCGCACGGATCGTTCGGCGGGACGAGCAGCTGATGCTGGCCGTCGACGGGCTCACCACCAGCTACGGGGCGATCGAGGCGCTACACGACGTGTCGTTCACCGCCCCTGACGGGTCGATCACCGCGGTGCTCGGCGCCAACGGGGCCGGGAAGACCACCCTGCTGCGCTCCATGACCGGCCTCGTCAAGCCCCAGTCGGGCACCGTCCGCTACGACGGCACCGACCTGCTGGGCCTGCCGGTCGAGGACGTGGTCCGGCGCGGCGTCGCGCACGTCCCCGAGGGCCGCAGCGTCGTCCAGGAGCTGACCGTCGACGAGAACCTCCGCCTCGGTGGCCTGTGGCGCTCCGACCGGGCCGACCGGGCGCGCGCCCTCGACGAGGTCTACGCGCTGTTCCCGCCCCTCACCACCCGTCGCCGACGGGCCGCGTTCACGCTCTCGGGCGGCGAATCGCAGATGCTGGCCATCGGGCGAGCGCTGATGAGCCGACCCCGGGTCCTGCTCCTCGACGAGCCGTCGCTCGGCCTCGCCCCCCTCGTCGTCGCCCAGATCATGCGCCTCCTCCGCGACCTCACCCAACGGGAGCAGCTCACCGTCGTCCTCGTCGAGCAGAACGCCCGCACCGCGCTCTCGATCGCCGACCGTGCCCTCGTCCTCTACCTGGGCCGGGTCGTGCTCGCCGACGACGCCGACCGAGTCGCCCACGACCCCGACCTCGTGCGCCACTACCTCGGCTTCTGATGACCGACGCCGCCTCGCCCCCGCCCGCCCACACCCAGGAGGAGCCCCGGTGCTGAACGAGACCCTCACCGGCATCACGAGCGGCGCGATCTACGCGTCGATCGCGCTGGCGCTCGTCCTCATCTGGCGGGGGACCCGGGTCGTGAACTTCGCGGCCGGCGCGATGGGCATGGTGAGCGCCTTCATCGCCCTGACCGTGATCGAGAGCGGCGCCAGCTACTGGCTCGCCTTCGCGGCCGCGCTCGGCTTCGGGCTCGTCGCCGGCGCGGTCGTCGAGCGGGTCCTCGTCCGCCCGGTCGAGTCGAAATCGCCGCTGACCGGGGTCATCCTCACCTTCGGGCTCCTCATCCTCATCGAGGCGGTGGTCGGCATGATCTGGGGTGCCGGCGCCCGGTCCCTCCCCGCCGCGACCTTCTCCATTCACGGGCTCACGATCGGCGGGCAGACCGTCGCCCTCTCGCCGTTCGACCTGTTCGTCATCGGCGCGGTGCTCGTCACGATGGTGGTGCTCATCGTCCTGTTCCGCTTCACCAACGTCGGCCTCCGCATGCGCGCCTCGGCGTTCGCGCCCGAGGTCAGCCGGCTCCTCGGCGTCCGGGTCGGACGGATGCTCAGCCTCGGGTGGGCGTTGGCATCCCTCGTCGGCGCGCTCGCCGCCGTGCTCGTCGCCCCCAAGATCTTCCTTTCGCCGAACATGATGGACGCGCCGCTCGTGTACGGGTTCGCGGCGGCCGTGATCGGCGGGCTCGACAGCCCGGTCGGCGCGGTCGCCGGCGGCCTCGCCATCGGGCTCGTGACCAGCTACGTCGGAGGCTGGTCGGTGCTCGGACCCAGCCTCGAGGTCCTCGGCGTCTTCGTGCTCCTCATCGTCGTCCTCATGGTCCGCCCCGAAGGCCTCTTCAGCGGCATCAAGCCGCGGCGGGTCTGACGTGAGCGCCGACCGCGTCCGCGAGACACCCGCCCCCGACCCGCCGGCCGCGACCGGCTCCGAGGTCGCCGGCCCGAGCGTCACCCAAGCCGCGCTGGGCCGCGCCGCGACGGCCGCGACCCCGCCCGGCCGCACCGGGGGACCCCGTCGCCTCCTGCCCCGCCAGCCGCTGGCCCGCCACCTCCTCCTCGCCCTCGGCGGGCTCGCCGTGATCTACCTCATCACCTCGCGGGTCAGCGCCTACGACAACTTCCAGCTCGCTCAGGTCGGCGCGTACCTCGTCGCGATCGCGGGGCTGACCGTCCTCACCGGGCTGAACGGGCAGATCTCGCTCGGGCACGGCGCGCTCATGGCCATCGGCGCCTACGCGACCGCGCTCATCATGCTCCACGCCCACGTCCCCCTCGTCGGCGTGCTCGCCCTGTCGATGGTCATCACCGGGCTGGCCGGCCTCATCATCGGCCTCGGCGCGGCGCGCCTGCGCGGCCCGTACCTGGCCGGCGCGACGCTCGCCCTCGCGGTGGGGCTCCCCACGGTCGCCTACCGGTGGCCGGGCACGCTCGGCGGGGGCACCGGCCTCACCATCGCCCAGCCGACCCCGCCGACCTGGCTCGGCACCACCTTCGACCCTCAGGAGTGGATCGCGTGGATCTCCGGGGTGTGCGTCGTCGTGACGCTCGTGCTCCTCGCCAACCTGATCCGCAGCCGCTACGGCCGATCGTTCCGCACCGTCCGCGACGACGAGATCGCGGCGTCGGTGGTCGGGATCAACGTGGCCCGCACCCAGGTCATCGCGTTCGTGGTCAGCTCCGCCTGCGCGGGGCTGGGCGGCGCGCTGTTCGCGCTCTCGACCGGCACCGTGAACCCGCTCGGCTTCCCGCTCAGCCTCTCCATCGCCCTGCTCGCCGGCGCGGTGGTCGGGGGGCTCGGGAGCCTCACCGGCGCGATCTGGGGCGCCATCCTGATCGTGTACCTGCCCCAGTGGGCGACGTCGTTCTCGAACACGTTCAGCCTCTCGAAGGGCGTCAGCTCCAACCTCGCGCTCGGCGTGTACGGGCTGGCGCTCATCGTCGCCATGCTCGCCTTCCCGGGCGGGATCCAGGGCGGCCTCCGCCGAATCCTCGGCGCCGCCCGGCGGCTCTGGGCCCGCCGGAGCCGCCCCCGCCCGACCGCCGCCACCCCAGGAGGTGAATGAACGTTCATACAGTCCACTGCTAGCGTCAGATCGCCCCGGGCCGCCGAGCAACGGGAGACCGGCGGGTCGGGTCGGACAGCTACCAGCCATGCGCAGCCGGTGGGGCCGAGCCCCGCCGCCTGCTCCGTCTGAGGGGGGAAACGTGAGCAACCGCTCTGGGAAGGCCCGGTGGCGCCTCCGAGCCATCGCGGGGGGCGTCATCGTCGCGCTCGTCGCGGTGCTGGCCGGTGCCACGGCGTTCGCGTCCAACAGCTCGTCACGAGCGGAGCAGACCGCGCCGGGCGTGACGTCCAACTCCATTCTCATCGGCAGCCATCAGCCGCTCACCGGGATCGCGGCGGCCGGCTACGACGAGATCGCCCCGGCCGAGAACGCCTTCTACCAGTACGTGAACTCGAAGGGCGGCGTGAACGGCCGCAAGATCAGCTTCAAGTACCTCGACGACGCGTACAACCCGGCCCAGACGCCGGTCGTGGTGCGCCAGCTGGTGCTCCAGGACAACGTGTTCGGGATCGTCAGCGGCCTCGGGACACCGACCCACGAGACCGTCCTGTCCTACCTGAACTCGAACAAGGTCCCCGACCTCTTCGTCGCCTCCGGGTGCGACTGCTGGAACCAGGCGTCGAAGTACCCGTACACGTTCGGCTACCAGACCGACTACACGGTCGAGGCCAAGATCCTCGGCAAGTACGTGACCGACCACTTCAAGGGTGAGAAGGTCGCGGTGATCTACCAGAACGACGACGTCGGCCAGGGCGCCCTGAAGGGCATCCCCCAGGAGGTGCCCAAGTCCGCGATCGTCACCAAGCAGCCGTACAGCGTCAACGACCTCACGTCGGCGTCCGGTCTGCAGAACCAGGTCAGCGCGGTCAAGGCCTCGGGCGCGCAGGTGGTCATCGTGTTCGCGGTCAACTTCGGCACGAACCTGATCCTCAAGGAATCGGCGTCGCTCGGCTACCACCCGCAGTTCGTGATCTCGAGCATCGGCAGCGACCCGCCGATCATCGACGGCCTCCTCGGGGCTGGGAACACCTCCCTCGAGAACGGGGTGATCACCGACGGGTACCTGCCCTCGGAGGACAACCTGGCCAACCCGTGGATCTCGCTGTTCAAGAAGATCCACGACCAGTACGACGCCAGCGAGCCCTTCGACGGGAACACCGTCTACGGCATGGCGGCCGGCTACGCGTTCGTGCAGGCGGTCCAGGCCGCGGGCAAGAACCTGACCCGCCAGAGCATCGTGAACGCCCTGAACTCGAAGGGATCCACCTTCAAGGGCCCCGGCGTGGTGCCGTTCGGGTTCTCGTCGTCGAACCACACCGGCTACACCGGCGCGCAGATCGCCACGGTGCAGAACGGGCAGGTGACGGCGATGGGGCCGGTGTTCCAGTCCACTGACACCGGGCCGGTGACCGTCTACACCGGAACCCAGCCCCCGCCCCCGTCGAACTTCTAGACCGGCGAGGGTTCCACTCCGACCCGGGAGGGCCGGCCGGTCACGGCCGGCCCTCCCGCCGCGTCGGGACCCCCCGGGCGACCGGCGGGACCTGACGGTCAGCACGGCGCTCCGTTTCCTCGCCGCGGTCGGCGAGCGCTGGGCGCTCCTCGTCGAGATCGAGCGCTACGAGCCCCCGCCCGGCGCGGCGGCGGCCTCCTCGTCCCGGGACGCGAGCTGCCCCGACATCCGCTCCGCGAGCGACCCCCGCCCGAGCGCCCCCCGGGCGGCCTGGAGCAGCTCGGCCCGCCGCCGCCACGCCGCCCGCAGCATCCGGGGCCGGGCCAGGCGCCGAGCCGGCAGGTAGCCGAGCTCCCAGATCCCGAGCAGGCCCCAGAAGGCCAGGTCGTCGCCGACGCCGCCCGGCTCCAGATGGTCGTGGAACCGCATCGAGATGTGCACGTAGTGCACGATCTGGTTCGCGATCGCGTCGGCGAGCACCCCGGGCGGGGCGGTGATCACGCTCGCCGCGCCGCTCGGGACGGCCGCCACCCGCTCGACCCGCCGTCGACGCACGTCCACCACCCAGTACGGGAGCGGGTCGCCGGCCACCGCGAAGACGATCGGGCGCCGCACCGCCAGCCGGCCGGTGAGTGGCGGCAGGGCCCGCACGAACGCGCCGAAGAACCGGGAGAAGTCCTCGAAGGTGAGGGGCCGGTCCTGCTCCTCGTGGGCGCTCCGAGCGATCGCGGTCGACGCCAGGTCGGCCAGCTCCTCGACCGTGCGCTCCCGGTCCCGGTACCAGTCGGTGCCGTCCAGCTCGAAGCCGGTGCCGCTGTCCCACCGGTCACCGGGTGCCATCACCACCACCTCGGTGGGGGACTCGGGATGCGTCGTTCGGAACGCGGCCTGCACCTCGGGCGGCGTGATCAGGAACTCGTTGCACGGCCGCGACTCGGGGTGCAAGAACGCCACCATGCTCGCGAACGGCACCGCGAAGCGCGGCTCGGCCTCCTCGACCGCGCCGAAGAAGTCGTCGAGGAAGCTGCGGCGCGACACCAGCCCCAGCTGGGCCGGGTCCTCTGCGTCGTAGCAGTTCGGGTACCCCTGCGCGAACGAGTGGCTCTTCAGCATCACGTCCGGGTTCCCGAACCGGCGCACGACCTGACGCAGCGGCCGGCCGTGGATCTTGCAGTCGTTCACGTCGAAGAGGACCGTCCCGTGATCCGAGACCACGAGCAGCGTGTCATCGAACCCGTACTGGAACGACGCCACCGACACCCCGGGGGCGAAGCTCCTGCTCCCGGCCGTGGGGCAGCTCGGTGACGTCCTCGAAGCCGAGCCGGTGGAACTCGCCCACCATGAAGTCGACCCCGAACCGGGGCACGAGCACCCGGGTCCGGCGGTCCAGGCGCCGCAAGGTCGGGTAGTGGAAGTGGTCGAAGTGGTCGTGGGTCAGGTACAGGAAGTCGGGGGCCAGCCACGCCGGGTCGACGTCCCCGGTGGGCGGGAAGTGCCACCAGGACCGCCAGTAGCACGACCCCGAGAACCATGGGTCGACGAGCAACGTCGGCCCGCTCGTCTCGACGAACAGCGTGCTGTGCCCGATGACGGTGAAGCGCATGCTGGTCGTCACCCCCGGTCGTCGGCGCCCACGGGCCCGACGACCCGCGCTACATCTTCCCCGTCCGACCGTACCGGTAGTAGCCCGAGAAGGTCTGGTTCACCTCGGCCGGCAGCGGCACGATCGTCCCCAGCGCTCGGGCGCCCCACACGATCTCGGCGGTGCGCTCGACCAGCGCCGCGATGTGGAGCGCGTCCTTCGGGTCCTTCCCGACCGCGAACAGCCCGTGGTTCGCCATCAGCACCGCCGCCTTGTCCCCGACCCGGCTCGCCACCTCGGCCGCCAGCTCCTCGGTCCCGGTCGTCTTGTAGTCCGCGACGTCCACGTCCCCGCCGACGAACACGTCGAACTCCTCGATCACGGCCGGGATCGGCGTGCGGGTCAGGGCGAACATGGTGGCGTACTTGGCGTGGCAGTGCATCGTCGCGTCGATGTCCTCGTTGACCCGCAGCGCGCTCAGGTGCAGCGCCTTCTCGCTCGTCGGACCCCGGGTTCCCTCGAGCACGTTGCCGTCCAAGTCGCAGACCACCAGGTCGTCGAGTGTCATCTCCAGGTAGTCGAGCGACGACGGGGTCAGGACCGCGTTGCCGTCCGGCAGCCGCGCCCCCAGGTTCCCGGCCGTGCCCTGCACCAGGTTGGTGCGCAGCATCTCCTTGGCGACCCAGAGCAGCTGCTCCCGGGTCTCGCGGTCGGACAGCTTCGGCTTGCTCACGCGAGCACCTCCGGGTTCACGAGGTTGTCAGGCTTCCCGCCGGCGAGCAGCGTCGCCAGCCCATCCGCGATCAGCTTCGAGTGGTTGGCCTCGGTGTCGTACGTCGCGCCCCCGATGTGGGGGGTCAGCACCACGTTCGGCATGCTCACCAGCGGGTGGTCGACGGCCAGGTGCTCGCCCTCGAAGTGGTCGAGGCCCGCCCCGCCCAGATGGCCCGACTGGAGCGCGGCGACCAGCGCGTCGGTGTCGTGGAGCAGCGCCCGCGCCGAGTTCAGGTAGATCGCGCCCGGCCGCATCCGCGCGAACTGGTCGGCGCCGATCAGCCCCGTCGTCTCCGGCGTCACCACCGCGTGCATCGACACCACGTCGGCCTCGGCCAGCAGGTCGTCGAGGGAGTGGGTGGCGTCCGGCGCGTACGGGTCGTGCGCGACGACGCGCATCCCGAGCCCCTCCAGCCGCCACTTCGTGGCCCGGCCCACCGCGCCGAGGCCCACCACCCCCGCGGTGCGGCCGGCCAGCTGCCAGGCCCGGAACCGCTGGTACGGGATCGTGCCGTCCCGGTAGGTCTGGCCCTCCCGCACGTCGAGATCCGCCCGCACCACCCCTCGGTTCACGGCCAGGAGCAACGCGACGGTCAGCTCCGCGACCGCGTTGGCGTTGCGGCCCGGCGCCCGCAGCACCGGGATCCCGCGGGCGGTGGCCGCAGCCACGTCCACGTTGTTGGGGTCCCCCCGGCACGATCCGACCGCCCGCAGGCCCAGGTCGAGCACCCGGCCTGACACGAAGTCCGACTCGACGACAAGCAGCTCGGCGTCCTCGGCCTTGACCCGCTCCGCGAGCTGGTCGCCGTTCAGGATCCGGATCGGGGAGTGGTCGATCCAGGGGTCCAGGACGACCTCGGCGATCGAACGCAGAGTGTCGAGCCCCTCCCCCCGGAAAGGGGCGGTCACGAGGGCGGTGGGCCGGTCGCTCACGCCGGGGATCATCGCACACCAGCCTGACACCCCCGTCAGGTCGCGACCCCGGCCCGCGGCGAGCGGCTCCGAGGCGGGTCGCCCCGAAGAGGCGTCACCCCGACCTGACGAGCTGTCACGTCGCTGGGGGCGGGCCGTTTGCAGTTATCCCGCAAACCACGCTCGTCGACTTGGTCACGAAACGGCCGCGGCAGCGCGCGGCGAGGCTCATCGGCCCCGCTTCGGCCTCGGACGTGACCTCATCGCCGGCAGGACGCCGAGAGCGCACCGCGGCCGGCGCTCCGTCGAGAAGGCTTCGCGTGCACCGGCCCGCCTTGCTCGAGCCGTGTCGTCCCGTGGGTGTGACGCAACGCGTGGAGGGTGGTCGCCAGCAGGCCACTCCGCCCAACCATCGCCGGGGAAGCCAAACTCACGCCCGTCGGCTGCCCGGACGGCCGCCGAGCCGGGGAACGCCACGTCCTGCTCACGTCAGCGCCGCGCCGATCACCAGCGCGAACGAGAACGCGACGTGCAACGGACCCGAGCCCAGGCCAAGCGGAGCCGTCTGTCTCCTGCTCCACGCCGACAGGCTCTGGTCCGTCAACCGAGGCGAGCCTCGGAGTTCAAACGACGCGATACCCTGATGCGCCGCTATCGGGAGCACGACCGAGTGACGATCAGCGAAACGATCGCTCCCCCCGAGGGATGGCTGACCCTGGACCCCGTCAGGTGGCGGGCGAGCTATGCACGGCAACCCTTCACCATCTCGCACGGTCTCGCAGGACACCCGCTGCTCACCTTCGACGCGGTGTGCGACCTCGTCTCCCGGTTCCCGGAGGACCAAATCAACCACAACCTCGGCGACATCCCTGAGGTCCTCCCCCGTACCGCGCCGCGTCTGGACCAGCCTCCCACCGACATCATCCGGGGACTCGAACACAACGGGTGCTGGATGGCGATTTGGTACATCATGCAAGACCCCGCGTATCACGAGCTGTGCAATCAAGTGCTCGACCAGGTCGCGGCCGCGCTCGGACCGGGCTACGACACGCAGCATCGCGAGGCGTACCTCTTCCTCAGCGGCACGTCGAGTGTCACTCCCAGCCATTGCGACCCGGAGCACAACTTCTTGCTCCAAGTCCGAGGAAACAAGGCCTTCACCGTTGCCGAACCGCCGGATCGCGATCAGGGACAGCGCTTCCTTGAGCACTACTACCGTCACGGGGAGTTCCACACGCCGTACTCGCCGGTCAACCGCCAGGAGTTCGATCTTGCACCGGGAGTCGGAATCTATGTGCCGCCCCACCGCCCTCACCTCGTCCGATCGCGTTCCGGGCTCACGCTGTCCCTCTCAGTCACCTGGAGGCCCCGCGACCTGCGTCGTGAGGGGCGCGTCTACGCGTTCAACGGCCGTCGGCGCGAGCACGGCGCTACCCCGCGTCCCGTCGGTGAATTGAAAGTGCGGGATTGGACGAAGGCAACCTACGAGGGCAGCTTGTCGCGGATCCGGCGCGGGCTCGGGCGGGGACGCGGCAGGGGGCTATGCGTGAGCCGGGCCACGACCGGCGGCCCGGAGCGGATGTCCTGAGCTCGGGTTGGGTCGAGGTGGCGGGGCCACCCCTCCGACGCAGGGGGCCAGCCCGGCTGTGACGCACGAGCCCAACGCCCCCGCGAGGGGGATCCAGTTGGAGGTGGTCATCTTGGCGGGGCCTGCGTTCGGCCACGTCCGGGACCGGAGGCTGGTCACGCCCTCGTCACGAGCCCCGCGGCGGTCCCTGCGACGTTCGCCTACCCTAAGAACCCCGCGACCCGCTGATCCCAGCCCACCGCGACCACTGCGACCGGTGAGACACCCGTGGTAGAAGTGTCAGGTTTGTTGGGGGCGCCGCGGAGGACGCATGCCGATCCATTACGAGCCGGACGACGAGCACATCGTCCGCATCACCATCGACCGGCCCGAGGCCAAGAACTCGGCCGACATGGAGCACTTCAAGCAGCTGCGGGAGGCGTGGGAACGCTTCGCCGACGACGACGAGGCGTGGGTGGCGATCATCACCGGCGTCAAGGACGCCTTCTTCACCGGCGCCGACCTCAAGCGCTACATCCCCGAGATCACCAAGCTCCAGCACCGCATCGCCGACGGTGACCTCGCCGAGCTCGACGGGTACCGGCTCGACGACGGGACCAAGGCCGTGCTGCGGGGGGCGAAGATCTGGAAGCCGATCATCGCGGCCGTCAACGGGTTCTGCACCGCGGGCGGGATGGAGATGCTCGGCGGGGTCGACATCCGGGTCGCCTGCCCGGAGGCCAAGTTCGCGGTGATGGAGCCCAAGCGGGGCCTCTTCGCGGGGGGCGGGACCACGGTCCGCCTGCCCCGCCAGATCCCGTTCCCGCAGGCGATGGAGTTCCTGCTCTGCGCCGACCTCATCCCCGCCCAGCGGGCCTACGAGATGGGGTTCCTGAACGCGATCGTCCCCCGCGAGGAGCTCCTCGACGCCGCCTACGGGTTCGCGCGTCGCATCACCGCCAACGCGCCGCTCGCCGTGCAGGCCACCAAGCAGAGCGTCTGGGAAGGGCTCGGGCTCCCGCTTGCGGAGGCGTACAAGAACGAGTCGGCCATCTCGTCGTTCGTGTTCCAGACCGAGGACGCCAAGGAGGGCCCGCTCGCCTTCGCCGAGAAGCGACCGCCCCGGTGGCAAGGCCGGTGACCCGACCCGGCGCGGGCCCGTGACCGACCCCCGCACGCCGTGCCTCATCGGGGTCGGGCAGCGCACCTGGCATCCCGACGAGGTCGGCGACGCCGGCGCCCCCGAGCCGCTCGCCATGTGGGAGGAAGTCGCCCGCGACGCGGCCGGCGACTCCGGGGTCGGCTCCGCCGCGCTCGAGCGGCTCGACTCCCTCGACGTCGTCTACTGCCAGACCTGGCAGTACGACGACCCGCCGGCCCGGCTCGCCGAGCGGCTGCGTGCCGACCCGGCCCGGCCCCGCTACTCCGGGATCGGCGGCACCACCCCCCAGGTGCTCGTCCAGGACGCCGCAGCTCGCATCCTCGCCGGGGAGAGCGACCTGGCGATGGTGTGCGGCGCCGAGGCGCTCGCCACCCAGCGCCGCTACAAGCGGCGCGGGGACCGCTACCCGTACTCGTACCAGCCGGCCGAGCGGCGCGGCTTCCCGTGGGAGGCGCCGTTCCATCCCGCCGAGCTCGCCCACCAGGTGTCCCAAGCGTGGCTGACCTTCGCGATCTTCGACAACGCCCGTCGCGCCCACCGGGGGCGAGGCCTCCCCGAGTACCGCCACGACCTCGGCGAGATGCTCGCCCCCATGACCGAGATCGCGGCCAAGAACCCGCGGGCCTGGTTCCCCATCGCCCGCAGCGTCGACGAGATCATCGACCCGACCCCCGAGAACCGCATGGTCGGCTACCCGTACACCAAGTACATGATCTCGATCATGGACGTCGACATGGCCGCCGCGGTGATCCTCGCCAGCGAGGAGACCGCCGACGCGCTCGGCGTCCCCGCGGACCGGCGCGTCTACCCGCGCGGCTGGTGCTACGCCACCGACCCGATCTACGTCGCCGAGCACGACCAGCTGTACGCGTCGCCGGCCATGGCCGCCAGCGCCGGCGAGGCGATGCGCCAGGCCGGCATCGGCGTCGACGACGTCGCCCACCTCGACCTGTACTCGTGCTTCGGCAGCTCGCTGAACTTCGCCAAGGACGCGCTCGGCCTCACCGACGACGACCCCCGCCCGCTCACCGTCACCGGCGGCCTCCCGTACCACGGCGGGGCGGGCAGCGACTACATGACACATGCCATCGCGACCATGACCGAGGTGCTGCGCGACGATCCCGGCTCGCACGGGATGGTCAGCGGCGTCGGGATGCACATGACGAAGCACGTCTACGGCGTGTACAGCACCGAGCCCGGCCCGGTCGTCCCGTCCGAGCAGGCGGCCGTGCAGCAACGCCTCGACGCTGCCCACCCCGCCCGCCGGCTCGTGGACTCGGCGGCCGGGGAGGCGACCGTCGCCGCCTACTCGGTCGTGCACGGGCGGGACGGCGCCCCCGAGGCGGGCGTGTTGGTCTGCGACGTCGACGACGGACGCACCTACGGGAGGCTGCTCGACCCGGGCGACCTCGCGGCGGTGGAAGAACACGAGCTGGTCGGCCGTCGGGTGCGGCTCTCGCCGCAGCCCACCGAGCTGCCGACCGGCGCCGAGGGCGTGGTCAACCTGGCCACCCTGATCTAGCAACGAGGGAGCACCGATGGCGTGGGACTTCTCGACCGAGCCTGAATTCCAGGAGAAGCTCGACTGGATCCGAGACTTCGTGGAGCGCGAGGTCGAGCCCCTCGACCTCGCCTTCGGGTCCCACGTCGTGTACGACAAGTCGCACCCCGTCCACCGGGAGGTGATCCGACCCCTGCAGCAGCAGGTCAAGGCCCAGGACCTGTGGGCCTGCCACCTCGGGCCCGACCTGGGCGGCAAAGGCTACGGGCAGATGAAGCTCGCCCTCATGAACGAGATCCTGGGCCGGTCCCACTGGGCCCCCAGCGTGTTTGGGTGCCAGGCCCCCGACTCGGGCAACGCCGAGATCATCGCCCACTACGGCACCGAGGACCAGAAGGCCAAGTACCTCCAGCCGCTCCTCGACGGCGAGATCGTGTCCTGCTACTCGATGACCGAGCCCCAAGCCGGCTCGGACCCCGCCCAGTTCACCTGCCGGGCCACGAAGGACGGCGGGGAGTGGGTCATCGAGGGCGAGAAGTGGTTCTCGTCGAACCTGCGCTACGCCGAGTTCGCGATCGTGATGGCGGTCACCGACCCCGACGTGTCCGTCTACCAGGGCACCTCGATGTTCCTGGTGCCCACCTCGACCCCCGGGATCAACATCGTCCGCAACGTCGGGCTCGGCTCCGAGCCCGAAGACGCGGGGTCGCACGCCTACGTCCGCTACGAGGCGGTGCGCGTCCCGGCCGAGAACCTGCTCGGCGGGGAAGGCCAGGCGTTCGTCATCGCCCAGACCCGGCTCGGCGGCGGTCGTGTCCACCACGCCATGCGGACCATCGGGATGTGCCAGCGGGCCTTCGACATGATGTGCCAGCGGGCGCTGTCCCGGGTCACCCAAGGCGAGGTGCTGGCCAAGAAGCAGATGGTCCAAGAGGCGATCGCTGACTCGTACATCGACCTCGAGCAGTTCCGGCTGCTCGTCCTGCAGACGGCGTGGAAGATCGACCAGGTCGGCGGCCCCAAGGCCCGCACCGAGATCGCGGCGGTGAAGGTGCTGACCCCGAAGGTCCTCCACGACATCGTCTACCGGGCCGTGCACGTCCACGGGGCGCTCGGCGTCTCCAACGAGATGCCGCTGGCCGGCATGTGGTCGATGATCCCGGTCATGGGCATCGCCGATGGGCCGACCGAGGTTCACAAGGTGACGATCGCCCGCCAGGTCCTGAAGCGCTACCAGCCCTACGAGGGCCTCTGGCCCTCCGAGCACCTGCCCGAGCGGCGCGCCGCGGCCCGCCGCAGGTTCGCGGGGCTGCTCGAGCACGAGGCGGCGCAGCTGTGAGCGACACCGCCAACGCCTGGGACTCGGTCGACGACACCGCCCGCACCGCGGGCCTCGTCGACCCCGACGCGCTCGGCGACTGGATGGACGCCCAGGACCTCCCGGGGCGGGGCGAGCCGGTCGAGACCACCTTCATCAGCGGCGGCTCCTCCAACGAGATCTTCGAGATCCGCCGCGGCGAGCACCGCGTCGCGCTGCGCCGCCCCCCCCGTGTCGTCCCGGAGGGCCGCAACGAGACCATGCTGCGCGAGTACCGGGTGCTCGAAGCCCTGAACGGCACCGACGTCCCACACCCCGAGGCGTACGCCGCCTGCGACGACACCTCTGTCATCGGCGCCGCGTTCTACCTCATGGGCTTTGTCGACGGCTGGTCGCCGATGAGCTACCAGCGGACCTGGCCCGCGCCCTTCGACACCGACCTCGACGCCCGAGCCGGGCTCGGCCTCCAGCTCGTGGACGGGATCGCCCGCCTGGCCCGCGTCGACTGGCGAGCCAAGGGCCTCGAAGGGTTCGGCAAGCCGGACGGGTTCCTCGAGCGGCAGGTCGACCGGTGGCTCGCCCACCTGCAACGCAACGGGTGCCGCGACCTCGCGGGAACCGACGTCACCGCGGCGTGGCTGCGCGACAACATCCCGAGCACCTACGAGCCCGGCATCATCCACGGCGACTACCAGTTCGCCAACGTCATGTTCCGGAACGGCGCCCCGGCCCGCCTGGCCGCCATCGTCGACTGGGAGATGACGACCATCGGCGACCCGCTCCTCGACCTGGGCTGGGTCACCTACAGCTGGCCCGGCGAGGGCGACGACGCGTCGCAGAGCGGCTACGTCGACATGGTCGGCATGCCACCGAAGGCCGCGCTGCTCGACCACTACTCCGAGGTGAGCGGCCGCTCGACCGCCGACATCGACTACTACGAGATCCTCGCCCGGTTCAAGCTCGCGGTCGTGCTCGAGGCCCAGTACGCCCGGTACCGGCGGGGCGGAGCCGACAACCCCAAGATCGAGGCGTTCGCTCCTATCACCGTCGACCTGATGCACGGCGCGGCGGAGCACACCACCCGGGCCCGGGTCTCCTGACCCGAGCCGGCCCGGGCCGGCACCTCACCCCCACACGTCGCGGAGGCGGCGGACCTGCTCGAGCAGCTGCGGCTCCGGGACCGGCGTGGCGTCCCACCGGAGCGGCGCCTCCGGCGCCGGGTCGTCGAGGTACCGGGGCTGCAGATGGGTGTGCACGTGGGGGACCTTGTTGCCGAGCAGCTGGTAGTTGAGGTGCGCGGGCTCGAAGAAGGCCGTGAGCAGGCGGGCCGCCTCGAGCACCTCGAGCCAGTAGCGGGTCGCCTCCTCTGGTTCGAGCTCGCTGACGTCAGGCACGTGCCGTCCCCGCCAGACGATGATCGAGTAGCCCGGGAGCGACGCGGCGCGCTGGAGGTAGGCGTCGGCGGAGACCCCTTCGAAGAAGCGGATCCCGAACTCGGTGACCTCGGGGCGTCCCTGCCCGCACATCGGGCAGCCCGCCCCTGCCCGGCGCTCCACCCAGTCCGGCGGCCACGTTCGAGGCCCCACGCTCAGCGCCCGCCGACGAGCTGACGCAGCGCGGCTCGGAGCCGGGGCTTCGCCCCGAGCGCGCCGCGCAGGTCCTCGCCGCCGACCATCAGCGGGCTGCGCTGGAACAACCCGGAGGGTTGTACGAGCAGAACCGGATGCTCTCGCGGCCGTCCTCGTACTCCAGCAGCTGAATGGTCGGCTCGTGGTGCTCGCCGACCGTGCTGGCCTCCTCGACGACGAGCCCCCGTCCCCAGGGCATCGTGAACGGGCGTGGCACGCGGCGTCCCATCCGGCCACGTTACGCAGCGACGCGCCCCACGTCCTGCACCATGACCTGCAGATGGAGCCGCGTCCCCGCTCGGCTCCGAAGCCCAGGCGTCACGACCGGTTCGCGGTGGCGCGCGAACCCCACCGATTCGAAGAACGCCATCGCGGTCAGGTTCTCGGCGAACGTCTGGAGGTGGCACCCGCAGCCGCCACGAGCCCGCAGCAGGTCGAACCACCGGCGCATCAGCTGGCGGCCCAGGCCCTGACCGCGAGCCTCGGGGAGCAGATCGATGTGCAGATGAGCCGGCCAGCGCTCGTCGGAGAACTCGAGGTCCTCCAGCGCGACCCGCCGACGCGCCACGTCGACCACCGTGTCAGCGAGCGTGCGCCAGATCACCGGCGCGGTGCCAGGCCGGAAGGCCAGGCCCCGGTGGAGGAGGTGCCGGCCGACGATCGCCTGGGGCTTCCACGCCCGCCCGGTCTCGAGGCAGCCGAGGAGATAGCCGCACACGACGCCGGCTCGATCGATCACGAACGCCGACCCGGGCTCCGCGTCGGTGTAGTAGCTGGTGAAGAGGTCGGCGAAGCTCTCCTGGTCGCGCCACTGCCAGTCGATCGGCTCGCCCAGGTAGCCGGTGCGGAAGCAGACGTCGCGCACGGCGGACCGGTCGCTCGGGGACGCGTACGGCCGAACCGTGAACTCGCCGACGCCGGGCTCGCTCACCCGCTCCAACCGGTCCGGCCCGCGACCTGGCGCGCCCGACTCAACGGGGCGTCAGGACCACGACCGGGATCTCCCGGTCGGTGCGGGTCTGGTACACGGAGTACTGGCCGTGGTTGACCTCGTCGGCCCGGGTCCAGAGCCGTGACCGCTCCGCACCCTCCGCGACCCGGGCCCGCACCGCCCGCCGCTCACGCCCGACCTGGATCTCCACGTCCGGGTCGGCCATCAGGTTGTGGAACCACCCGGGATGGTGCGGGTCGCCGCCCTTCGACGCGACCACCACGTACCCGTCCCCGTCCCGCACGTACAGGAGCGCCGAGGTCCGCGGCCGACCACTGCGCCGCCCGACCGTTCGCAGCAGCAGCATCGGGCGGCCACCGACGCTGGCTCCCACCCGGCCGTCGGTGGTCTCGTAGAGCCACTGGTGAACGACCAGCCCCTTGGCGAGGATCTGCTCGACCTTCGAGTTCATGCGCCTACCCTCTCGGCGTGACGGACAGCCCGGGCCCCGGTCCGGCGCTCCGGCGTGACACTAGAGGTGATCGGCTCGATCGGCGACCGCGGACGACAGGAGCACCATGGCAGCGAAGATCGCCACCGTCCGGCGTGTCGAACGAGCCGTGCTGGTCGACTTCCTCCGCCCCCGTCACCACGGCCTGCTGTCGACCCGACGGGCCGACGGGTGGCCGCAGCTCTCCCCGGTCACGTTCGGCGTCGACGTCGAGGGCCGCATCGTGATCGCGACCTACCCCAGCCGGGCGAAGGTCCTGAACGCCCGCCGGGACGCCCGCGTCTCGCTCTGCGCCCAGTCCGAGGACTGGAGCGGCGAGTACGTGCAGATCGACGGCCACGCCGACGTCATCGACCTGCCCGACGCCGCGGAGCCGCTCGTCGAGTACTACCGGGCCATCTCCGGTGAGCACCCCGACTGGGACGCGTACCGTCGCGCCATGCGTGAGCAGGGGAAGTGCCTGCTGCGGATCACCATCGAGCGGTGGGGTCCGATCGCCACCGGCGGCTTCCCCCCCGGGCGCGAGCCCGGGAGAGCGTCGTGACCGCCCGCCCGCTCGCCGGAGCGGTCCTCGGCGTGGTGCTGAGCGCGGTGGTCGCCGTGGGCTGCTCCGGCGGCTCGTCGAGCAGCACGACGACGTCGACGAGCGCCCCGTCCCTCACCACCTGCCAGATCGGCCAGCTGCGGCCCACGTTCGGCGAGGAGCAGGGCACCACCGGCCACTACCACGCCACCCTCATCCTGGCGAACACCGAGCGCGACGACCTGCACGCTGCGCGGCTACGTCGACCTGCAGATGCTCACCTCGACCGGCCAGGCCCTCCCGACCTCGGTGACCCAGGATCACTTCTACGGCCCGGTCACCCTCGTCGTGCTCCACCACGCCGGGCGGGCATCGACGCAACTGAGCTGGGTCGAGATCCCGGTCGCCTCGCCCTGCGTCACCCCGGCCCGGGTCCAGATCACCCCGCCCGGCGCGACCGGCACCCTCACCCTCCCCTGGCCGCCGCAGCACAATGTCGTCTGCGACCCCGCGATCGACTCGACCCCGATCCAACCGGGTGTTCCTCGAGTCTGAGCCGCGTCGTGACACCTCACCGCACCGATCGCGGTCTCGTGTCGCGCCCACACCGCGTAGAGCGGGTCGCCGGGCTGCCCGGCTGGGATGCAACGCTTGGCGACCGGGACCGACCAACCCTGCGACGCCCGGAAGTACGTGCTGACGACCTCCAGGTGCCCCTCGTCGTCGGTCGCCAGCCAGCCGCGGATCGCCTTGGTCGGGAAGCAGCGGTTCGAGAACGTGCACACGAACGGCGCTCCCGGGCGCAGCACCCGGGCTACCTCGTCGAACACCTCCAGCGGGCGCACCAGGTAGTCGACCGACACGCAGCACGTCGCGGCGTCGAAGGACGCGGCCTCGAACGGGAGCCGCGGGTCGGCGTTGAGGTCGTGGACCAGCCACTCGGCCGCCTGCGCGTTGTGCTCGAGCTCGGCCGCGTTCATGCCCAGCGCGACGAGCCAGGCCCGTCGGGCCCGGAAGTGCGAGATCCACGACGAGCAGACGTCCAGCACCGTCCCGCGCAGCCCGAGCTCGTCGTACAGCGCCCCCACCGCGGCGATCGCCGCGTCGTCGAGATGGGTGACCAGCCGGACCGGTGCGTAGAAGCCGTCGTCCGATGACTCGTCAGCACGCGTGAAGAAGCGGTCCGGGAACACGCGGTACCGGCCGTCCATCAGGCCATGATTCCAAACTCGCCACCGTGCGCGTCAGCGTCCCCGACGCGCCACCGTTGCCGGCGGTGCTCGACGTACCCTCACGCTCGTGAAACGTGGCGTGGGAGTCCTCGCCCTCGTGGCCGCCGGGTTGGTCGCCACGGTCGCGGCTCCTGCTCGCCCCGCGTCGGCGCAGGGGCTGGCGCCGATCATCCTGTACGGCGACTCGGTCGCCACAAATCGAAGGACACGCTCGCCCAACAGCTCAGCGCAGCCAACCTCGGCGCGCCGGTCGTTCCGCAGACCTATCCCGGCACCGCGCTCTGCGACTGGATGCCACGAATGAGCGCGGAGGCGGCCGCCCTCTCCCCCCAGCTGGTCGTCATCATCTTCACCGGCATCCCGAACCGGCCCTGCATCGCCGCGCAGGGCGCCTACGGCGTGTCGTGGGAGAACGATCTCCAGCAGGTCGCGAGCTTCTGGGCCCAGCGCGGCACGAGGGTTCTCCTCGTCGGCCTGCCCGGCGAGGTGTCCGGGGCGCCCACCGTGCCGATCGCGCCGACCGATCCGAGCTTCGACGCCCGTAGCGTCGCCCGGATGGAAGCCGACGTGGCCAGCGGCGGGAACCCGCTGGTGCGCTACGTCGACCTCAGCCCCGTCTTCGTCGGCGCCGACGGCCGCTACGACCAGTACCTGTCCTGCCTGCCGACCGAGGGGGCCCCGCAGGGGTGCGGCGCCGCCCCCGCACCGGCGGGCCAGATCCAGGTCCGCAACACCGACGGCCAGCACTTCTGCGTGGTCGGGCACCTCAGCGCGATCGAGGCCTGCCCCGTGTACTCGAGCGGCGTGCTGCGCCTCGCCCAGAGCGTCGCGCAAGCGACCGAAGGCTGGCCGCTGCCGAGCAACCCAACCACGGCGGAGGAAGCGGCCGCAGGTGGCCAGTTGGTCTTGCAGCTGCGAACCGCCTGGTCTGGGCTCGCGCCCTGACGCGCCAGGCCGGCATCGGCGAGCAGGTTCGCGGCAGCTCGGTTGCCGCGAGGCCCGGAAGCGACGAGACCGCGAGCGCAGTCTGACCCTGAGCGTCGCAGCGCCGCGCTGGTCCAGTCCTGCATCTGAAGGCGTGGTCAACCCCTCGCTCTGGGTGGCCGTAGACAAACCATCGTGCGCATCTCGCGTGGGCAGTCTCAGTACAGTTCGTGCCGGCGGGCGGGTTCGCGAGCCAACGCGGCAGACCCTCGCTGGGCACTGAGGCCAACATGAATCGAGTCGTGAAGGCGCTCATCGGAGCGGTCTTCCTCGGGGCGGTGGCCTCAGCCTGCGTGCCGGTCGCGCCACCGCAACCACCACCGACCGTCATCATCTACGGGGACTCGTTCCTGACTCAGGCCCAGACCTACGTCGCAGACAGCCTGTCGGGATACGGCTGGAACGTCATCATCCGCCAGTATCCCGGGACGGCGGCCTGTGACTGGCTGTCGACGATGACGAACGACGTGGACACGATCCCGAACATCAAAGCGGTGGAGTTCGTCTTCACCGGCAACATGAGCACGCCGTGCACCCAGGGTCGCGGAACCCAGCTCGCGGTGTACACCGCAGACCTGACGACCGCGATTCAGATGTGGGCCAAGTCGGGTGTTCACATCGGACTGGTCTCGCCGCCCGGCCCAGGGCCGGTGACGCCTGATGCCTCGCCTGCTCCGCCCGGAGGTCCCGCGGGGCCGCATCCGCTTGCCGCGCTGTACTCACAGCTCGCGGGGCAGTTCGGTGACGTGTACGGCGACGGTGGCCAGCTGCTGCACGACGACAGCGTTCCCGAGCTGTGGCCGCTTGACCTTCCCTGCCAGTCGTTCGACGTGGCTGCAGGAGCGTGCGTCGCCGGGCTAGCCCAAGTCAGAACATCGGCGACGAATGGGCACCTCTGTGACGTCGTACCGGTCGGGACCGATCCGTGCCCGGTCTACTCCAGTGGAGTCGTCCGGTGGGGTTCGATGGTCGTCTCCGTCATGGACACGGAGATGGGTGTCGTGCCGACCGCACCGGGGGTGAGCGCCACGATCACGACGACGACCACGGTCCCGCCGTCGACGTCGACGAGCTCTCCATCGACGACCTCCACGTCAACGACGACGACCACGGACGGACTGCCGCCAACGACGGGCTAGCGACGCTCGCGCGGTGGCTCGGGTCGGCTGAGCGTGACTCGGGGCCGCACGCCGCGCACCGTTGGGCTGCCGTCGCGAGCTGGCGGTGGTTGGAGGGCTGATCCTCGAGATCCGAGCTTCGGCGTCAGGCGCGGGGGAGGCCGAGGATGCGGGTGGCGAGGATGTTCTTGTTCACTTGCGTCGTGCCGCCGGCGATGGTGTGGGAGCGGGCCATGACCCGATCTCGGCCCCACTCGCCCTGGTTGGCGTCCGGGCCGAGCACGTCGCCGGCCACCTCGGCCACCAGCTGCTCGGTCTCGCTCCACTGGAGCTTCGCGATGCTGCCCTCCGGCCCGAGCGGTCGGCCGTGGAGCTCCCCCGAGATCGCGCGATCGGAGATGAGCTTCAGCAGCTCGGCCTGGAGGTAGGCGCGGGCCAGCCGGACCCGGAGCGTCGGGTCGTCGCTCGCCATCCGCCCGTCGCCGAGCGGGGTCCGGCGGGCCTCCTTGAGGAGGCGTGCGACCTTGGCCCGCAGGGCGAGGTGCAACTTGGCGACCCCGCCCCGCTCGTGGGCGAGGGTCGTCATCGCGACCCGCCAGCCGTCATGGACCGGGCCGAGCGTCTGCGCGACGGGCACCCGGACGTCGTCGAAGAACACCTCGTTGAACTCGGGCTCGCCGGTGATCGTCACCAGCGGCCGGACCTCGACCCCAGGGCGGTCCAGGTCGACGAGCACGCAGGTGATCCCGCGGTGCTTCGGCGCCTCCGGGTCGGTGCGCACCAGCAGCTCGCACCAGTCGGCGACGTGGGCGAGCGTCGTCCAGATCTTCTGCCCCGTGATCACCCAGTCGTCGCCGTCGCGCACCGCGCGGGTGCGCAGCGACGCCAGGTCCGAGCCCGCGTCGGGCTCGGAGAAGCCCTGGCACCAGATGTCATCACCGCGGCGGATCCCCGGCAGCAGCCCCGCCTTCTGGTCCTCGGTGCCGTGCGCCATGATCGCCGGCGCCACGTTCGGGATGCCGAGCACGTTGATCGGACCCGGCGCGCCGGAGCGGTGCAGCTCCTCGTTCCACACCACCTGGTCCATCACGCCCGCCCCGCGCCCGCCGTACTCCACCGGCCACGAGATGGCCGCGTAGCCGGCGTCGGCCAGCTCCCGGTTCCACGCCCGCAGCGCCTCCAGCCCCGACGACCGGGGGTCGAGGCGGGCGCCCCGCCCGAGGGCGCGGATCTCGTCGGTCACGTGCTCGTCGAGCCAGCCCCGCAGCTCGGCGCGGAACGTCTCCGCCTCCGCCGGGTAGGTGAAGTCCACGCCCGGTGTCAGTCGTCGAGGCCGCCGGCGGCGAGGCGCGCCTCGACCTCGCGTTGCCGGGCCACGTTCTCGGTGTGGAGCTCCTCGGTGGTGCGGATCCGCCCGTCGGCCTTCAGCTCGCCCATCACGTGCACCTCCCCCAGGGTGTCGTGCAGGTAGCCGGGGCCCTCCAGGGTCGGGATGAACCAGCCGGTCGGGCACATGGTCAGCACCTCGACGAACGAGAAGCCCTCCCGGCGCTGTTGCACCTCGAGCGCCCGGCGCACCATCTTCTTCGTGCGGGCCACCGCCCCCGCGTTGTGCACCGAGCCGCGAGCGACGTAGGCCGCACCCTCCAGGCGGGCCAGGAGGTCCCCGATCAGGATCGGGTACCCGTGGTAGGCGGCGTCGCGGCCCTCGAGGGTGTTCTTCGTGCGCTGCCCCAGCACCGTCGTCGCGGTCATGTGGCCGCCCGTCTCGCCGAACACCCCGTTGTTCAGGAGCACCCCGGTGACCGCCTCCCCGCGGGCCGCGGTGTGGAGCACCTCCTGGAGGCCCTCGTTCACCATGTCCCCGTCGCCTTGCAGCGTGAAGACCGTCGCGTCGGGGCGCATCCGCTTCACGCCGGTCGCGACCGACGGGGCCCGTCCGTGCAGCGCCTGGACGAGGTCGACGTCGAGGGCGGTGGAGAACGCGGTGTAGCAGCCGATCCCCATCACCCCGACCGTCCGGTCGGTGAGCCCCAGGTCGGTGATCGTGTCCAGCAGGCAGCGCAGCGCCAGCGGCTCGCCGCAGCCGGGGCAGAGATGGTGCTCCCCGGTCAGCAGCAGCTCCGGCTTCAGCGCGCCGACCTGTCGGGCGCCGCTCGGCGGGTGCTGGGTGTCGATCGTCACCATGAGCTGCTCCTTACCACAGGGTGCGTTCGTTGTCGGGGAGCGGGGGGAAGCTCGGCGTCGGGTCCGCCCCGGTGCACCGCCGCGATCCGATCCCGGACCCGTTCCACGTCGAGGAGCCGGCCCACCCCGAACCCTGACCCGTCGGTGGAGATCCCGCCGATGCCGACCACCGGGGCCGCGCCGAGCACGGCGAGGCGCACGTCGTCGATCATCTGCCCCGCGCAGAGCTCGAACGTCGCCACGGTCCGGGCCCCCGCCGCGGCCGACGCGACCACGTCGCTCGGGAACGGCCACAGGGTGATCGGCCGCACGAACCCGATCCGCTCACCGGCCGCGCGCAGCTCCGCGATGGCGGCCCGCACGAACCGGGCCGGGCTGCCGAAGGCGACGACGACCGTCTCCGCGTCGTCGAGGTACCCGGTCTCGACGCGTGCCTCCCGCCGCTGGATCTCGGCGTGCTTGGCCGCGATCGCGCGCAGGTGGGTCTCGATCCCGATCGGCTCGGCGCCGGTCTTGGCGAGCCCGAGCGGGGAGAGGAGCTGCGCGTGGCCGCTCCCGGTACCGGACCCGTCGACCGCCCAGCGCTTCTCCGGGACCGGCCCGAAGTCGATGGGCTCGATCGCCACCGACTCCTGCACGTGCGCGGTCAGGTAGTCGCCGTACACGAGGACCGGGTTCCGCCACCGGTCGGCGAGATGGAAGGCGAGCTGGGTCAGCTCCACCGTCTCGGTGATGTCGACCGGCGCCAGCACGACGTGCCGGTAGTCGCCGTGCCCCCCGCCCCGGGTGGCCTGGTAGTAGTCGCCCTGGCTGCGGGCCAGGTTGAAGATCACCAGCGGCAGCTCGGCCAGGGTGATCTCGGCGAACGACTCCTGCATCAGCGACAGGCCCTGCCCGGTCGAGCCGGTCGCGGCCCGCGCCCCGGTCGCCAGGGCGCCCCAGGCCATGCCGACCGCCTCCAGCTCGCTCTCGGCGTTGATGCAGGTGCCGCCGACCTCGGGGAGGCACTGAGCGAAGCTCTCCAGCACCTCCGTGAACGGGGTCATCGGGTAGCCGGCGAAGAACCGACATCCGGCCGCGATCGCGGCCCGGGCGATCGCCTCGCTGCCCTCCATGAGCCGCCGGTCTTGGGACGTGACCGTGAACGTCATGCCGGCACCTCGGTCGTGACGGGCTGCTCGAACCGGAACACCTCGAAGCAGAAGTCCGGGCACACGAACAGGCACGCCGCGCAGCCCGTGCACCCCGGGTGCAGCACCGGGGTGTGGAACCCGGCCCGGTTCAGCTCCTCGCCCATCGAGAGCACCCCCGGCGGGCAGGCCGGGATGCACAGCTCGCAGCCCTTGCACGCCTCGGTGTCGATCGTCACCGTGCCCCGGCTAGTGATCGTGCTCACGTGCGGACGGGCTCCTGCGCCCAGGCCGGCCGCGTGACCGGGCCGAGCGCGTCGGCGCCGACCCGGAGCGCGGCCTCGTTGCGCTCCAGATGCTGGCGGCGGTACGCGGGCACCGACTCGCGCATCCCGGCCACCAGCGCGTCGAGCCCCACCAGGCCCGTCACCGCCGCGTAGGCGCCGACGATCACCATCGACGCCGCGAGCTCGTCGCCGACCTGCGCGGCCAGCTCGCTCGCCCGCACCCGGTACCCGTCGTAGCGGTCATCGAGCTCGGCGGTGAACGTGCTGTCGTTGACCAGGACCACACCGCCGTCGCGGACTTTCGGCGCGATCGGCGCCCAGAAGCGGTCGTGCATCGCGATTGCCGACCACGTCGACGACAGCAGCGGCGGGGACTGGATCGGGCCGTCCCCGACCACGACCGTCCCGTCGGTGTTCATGCCCCGCATCGCGCCACCGTAGACACCGAACAGCAGCACGTCGCGACCCTCGAGCACCGCGGCGCGGGCCAGCACCTGCGCGGCGAGCTGCACCCCCTGCCCGCCGATGCCGGTGAGGAGCACCTCCCGCTCGGTCACGACGCTGCCACCCCGATGGCCCGCAGCGCGAACGCGACCGTGTGCGCGACGTCGCCGCCGGACGGCGTCACCCGCCGGGCGATCGCATCCTGGGTCTGGCCCATCGTCAGCTCGTAGATGGCGTCCGCGTCCCGGCGCGGGTCGGCGCCGAGCGCCGCCACCGCGTCCCGCAGCGGCGCCACGACCCGCTCCCGCTGGGTCGCGATCGCGTCCGGGTACCGCTCCGCCAGCCGGGGCCCGTTCAGCGCGAAGGGCCGCGTGTTCTCGGCCGCCTCCGGGTTGCGGGCCTGCTCGAGCACCCCCTCGATCCACGCCCGGACCGGGCCCGGACCCGGCTCGGCGCGGTCCATGCGCCGCTCGAGGGCCCGCACCAAGCGGCGCTGCCCGTCCTCGAGCACCGCCAGGAGCAGCTCGTCCTTGCCGCGGAAGTGACGGTAGAAGGCCTGATTCGAGAGCCCCGACGTCGCCACGATGTCACTCACCCTCGGATCGACCGAGCCGGTGCGGCGCATCACCTCGTAGGCGGCGTCGACCAGGCGTCGGATCTCGTCGGCGTAGGCCTCTGCCCGGTCGGCGAGGGTCCGCGCCGCCACCGACCGCTCGATCGGAACAACGTTCTGCATTAGGGGAACAGTATTCCGGCCAGGCCGGGTGGGCAAGGGCCACCGGGCCTGGCCGGACGGTACCGTCTGGAGCCGAAGACGACGGGGGATTGCGCGGATGGCACTCGAGCTCGAGCGGCCCGGGATCGACGGGGCCCGAACCCGCCGGTACGTCGCCGACGGCTCCTGGACCGACCAGACCCTCGGCAGCATCCTCGCCGAGGGGCTCGTCGAGGGCCGAGACCTGCCCCTCGTCATCCACTCCGACACCCACCCCTTCCGCGGCACGTTCGCCGACGGCGACGACCTGGCCCGCCGCGTCGCGGGCGGGCTGGCGGGAGTCGGGGTCCAGCCCGGCGAGCCGGTCGCGTTCCAGCTGCCGAACTGGGTCGAGGCCGCGGCCACGTTCTGGGCCGTCGCGATGCTCGGCGCCATCCCCGTCCCCATCGTCCACTTCTACGGGGCCAAGGAAGTCGGGTTCATCCTCGAGCAGTCCCAGGCCCGGGTGCTCGTCACCGCCGACCGGTTCGGGCACCTCGACTTCCTCGCCAACCTGGAACAGCTCCGGCCCCGCCTCGACGCGCTGGAGCACGTGTTCGTCGTCGGCGACACGAGCCCGGCCCGGACCCGGCCCTTCACCGACCTGTCCGCCGCGCCGCCCATCGACGGGCCGGTCCCGACCGATCCGTCCGCCCCCGCGCTGGTCGCGTACACGTCGGGCACCACCGCCGACCCGAAAGGCGTCGTGCACTCGCACCGCACGATCGGGTTCGAGATCCGCCAGCTCGCGGCCATGGGGGGCATGGGAAGCCTGCCGACGCTGGTCGGCGCGCCGGTCGGGCACGGCATCGGGATGCTCGCCGCGCTGCTCATCCCGGTGTGGCGACACGACCCGATCCATCTCATCGACGTCTGGGACCCGGGCCGCGTCCTCGCCACCATGCTCGACGAAGGGATCTCGAGCGGGAACGGCTCCACCTACTTCCTCATCAGCCTCCTCGACCATCCCGACTTCACCGACGCGCACCGGGCGCTCATGCCCCACATCGGGCTCGGCGGCTCCGCCGTTCCGGCCACGGTGGGGGAGCGGTGCGCAGCCATGGGCATCTCGACCGTGCGCAGCTTCGGGTCGACCGAGCACCCGTCGATCACCGGCATGACCCACGACGCGCCGTTCGAGAAGCGGCTCCACACCGACGGGCGGCCTCTCCCCGGGGTCGAGATCGAGCTGCGCGACGAGGAGGGGCGTCCGGTTCCGGTCGGGCAGCCCGGCGAGATCTGGAGCAAAGGGCCGGACTGCTTCATCGGGTACACCGACCCGGCGCTCACCGCGGCGGCCTTCGACGCCGACGGCTGGTTCGCCACCGGCGACGTCGGGGTCCTCGACACCGACGGCTACCTATGCATCGTCGACCGCAAGAAGGACATCATCATCCGAGGCGGCGAGAACATCAGCGCGCTCGAGGTGGAGGAGCAGCTGCTGCGCCTCCCCGCCGTCGCCGAGGTCGCGGTCGTCGCGGCCCCCGACGTCCGCCTCGGCGAGCACGCCTGCGCGTTCGTGCGGATGCACGAGCAGGCCGAGCCGCCCACGTTGCCCGAGCTGCGCGACCACCTCGAACGCTCCGGGCTGGCCCGCCAGAAGTGGCCCGAGGAGATCCGTCCCGTCGACGACTTCCCCCGCACCGCGTCCGGCAAGGTGCAGAAGTTCGTGCTCCGCCAGCGGCTCCGCGACGAATCGGTGACCGCTCAGGGCGACTCGCCCAGGTAGCCGGCCACCAGCTCGCTGCCCGCGTCGCTCGCCGCGCCCTGCCACACCACCCGGCCCCGCCGCAGGATCACCGCCTGGTCCGCGAGCTCGAGGGCCCGCTCCACGTACTGCTCGACGAGGAGCAGCGCCACGCCCTCCTGGCGGGCCTGATGCAAGGCCGTGAACACCAGGTCGACGAGACGGGGCGCGAGCCCGAGCGACATCTCGTCGGCGACGAGGAGGCGGGGCGGGGCGGCCAGCACCCGGGCCAGGCTGAGCATCTGCTGCTCCCCACCCGAGAGCGTGCCGGCCTGCTGGCGTCGACGCTCGGCGAGCACCGGGAACGTGGCGAGGGCCCGGTCCAGCGCCGCGGTCCGCTCCCCGCGGGGCACCGCGTAGCGGAGCCGGACCCGCAGGTTCTCGAGCACGGTGAGATGCGGGAAGATCGCCCGCTCCTCGGGCACGTAGGCCAGCCCCTGACCGCTCATCCGGTACGCGGCCCATCCGGTGACGTCACGTCCGCCCAGCCGGATCCGACCGGCCGAGGGGCGGACCCGCCCGCGATCGCGCCGGCCAGCGAGCTCTTCCCAGCCCCGTTCGGGCCCAGCACCGCCACCGCCGCGCCGGGCGCCACCTCGACGCTCACGCCGAACAGCGCCTGCGCCTCCCCGTAGGTGACGTCGAGGTCCGAGACCGAGAGCAGCGGCTCGGGTTTCACGATCCCTCCGACGCCGACGCGGAGCCGAGGTAGGCCGCCTGCACCGCCGAGCTGGACCGAATCGCGGCCGGCGGTCCGTCCGCGATCTCCCGCCCGAAGTCGAGGACGGTGACGTCGTCGCAGAGCTCGAGCACGAGCTCGACGTCATGCTCGACGAGCACGAACGCCACCCCTCGCTCAGCGCGTGCGGTTCGGAGCGCGGCCGCGACCCGCTCCGTCTCGTGCACATCCAGGCCCGACGTCGGCTCGTCGAGCAGCACGACCCGAGGCTCGGTCGCGAGCGCCCGCCCCAGCTCGACGATCCGGCCCGTGCCGAGCGGCACCAGCGACACCGGCTGGCTCGCAACTTCGCGCAGGTCGAGCAGGTCAAGGAGCCCGTCGACGGCGTCGTCCTCACCCGGTGACGCCCGGCGGCCCAACCCGATCAGGTCACGCAGCAGCGACCGGTCCCGTCCCTCCTGGATGCGGCGGGCAACGACCAAGTGGTCGCGGACGGTCAGCTCCTCGAAGAGCTCGAGACGCTGGAAGGTGCGGGCCAGACCCAGCCGAGCCCGGCGCTGCGGGCTCGCCCCGGTGACGTCGACCCCGCCCAGCTCGACTCGCCCCGACCGGGGGGTAAGCAGGCCCGAGAGCACGCCGAACAGGGTGGTCTTCCCGGCGCCGTTCGGGCCCACCAGGCCCACGATCCCCCCCGCCGGCACGCCCAGGGCCACGCCCGCCAGCGCGGTGACGCCCCCGAAGCGCACCGCGACGTCACGCGCGTCGAGCAGCAGATCGCTCACGCCGCCACCTGCCCCTCGACCGCGAGGCGTTGGCGGGACCGACGCCGGCGTTTCGCCCGGACCCGCTGCTGGACGTCCGGAATCACGCCGCGTCGGTTGATCGCCAGCCGGATCGCGCCGATCCCGAAGAGCAGGGTCGGGACCATCGCCCAGCTGGTGGAGAAGTGCTCGCTGAACAGCTGGGGGACGACCGCGTAGAGGATCCCAGCGATCAGCGCCGCGAGGACGGATCGAATCCCGAAGCTGGCCACGATGGCCAGCCACACGATGCCGATCAGCACCTCGAAGCTGTCCGGCGACGCCCGCCCGATCGTCACCGCGAAGAGCGCCCCTCCGAGCCCAGCCACGAACGAGCTGAGCCCGAAGGCCAGCAGCTTCGAGCGGACGATCCGCACGCCGACCGTCGCCGCGGCCTGCTCGCTGGAGCGCATAGACGCCAGCACCAGGCCGGTCGTCGATCGGCGCAGGTTGACGGTCAGCAGCGCGACCAGGCAGAAGACGCCGGCCAGGAGCCAGAAGAACGTCGTCGGGTCGTTGAAGTTCACCCCGAGGAACACCGGCCGGTTCAGTGAGATCCCGGCGCCGAAGTTGTCGAACTCGGGACGAGCGAACACCAGCTGCTCGACGAGCAGCGCGAAGGCGAGGGTCGCCAACGCGAGGTACACGTCGCCGAGGCGCAGGCTCAGCGCCGCCACGAGCAGCCCGATCGGCACCGCGACGAGCGCCCCGGCGAGGATGGCCAGCCCGATCGGCCAGCCGGTCGACGCCGAGAACGGATTCGGGACCAGCCAGCCGAACAGCGGCGAGTGCGTCGCCAGCGACGCGGTGGTGAGCGCCCCGATCCCGGCCAGGGTGGCCTGACACAGCGACAGCATCCCGCCCTCGCCAGTCACGATCGTGAAGGTCAAGAACAAGATGGCGAGCGCCGCGCCCTGGCTGACCACCCCCACCCAGAAGGTGCTGAGCCACAGCGGCACCGAGAAGAGCGCCACCGCCACCGCCAGCGGGCCGATCGCGGCCCGCCAGCCCCGCGGTGGGGGTGGTGGCGGCGCCTCCTCGGCCGCCGGCCCGGCCCGTCGGTCGACGTCGAAGCGCTCTCGTCGGAGGCCCCGGTAGAGGAGCAAGCAGCCGAGCATCACGATGAACGGGACGCTCGGTCCGAAGCCGGTCGACAACACCCCGTGGCTGGGCAGGAAGTCGACCGAGATGCCCTGGATGAGGCCGATGACCATCGCGCCGAGGAACGTCAAGGGAAGGCTGGTCAGCCGGCCCACCGTGGCGGCGGCGAGCGACGCGACCAGCAGCAGCGTGAACTCGCCGTTGTTCAACCCGAGGATCGGGGCCAGCAGGATCCCGGCCAGGCCGGCCAAGACGGTGCCGACCATCCACGAGCCGGCGCTGACCAGCGTGGTGTTGATCCCCGAGATCGCCGCTGTGCCCGGCGAATCGACGGTGGCCCGAGTCGCCAACCCGACCGGCGTGGCGCGGCAGGAGCGCGCTGAGCGTCACCGCCACGACGACGCCCCCGATGAGGACCGCGAGCTGGTTGGCGTTGATCGAGACGCCCAGCCAGCCGAGCCGGAAGATCGAGGCTGGCACCCTCGCGAACCCCTGCGACTGCAGGATCTGACCCTGGCTGAACGGGAACACGAGCTGCACCGCGGCGGGCAGCGCGACCCATAGGCCGACCGTGGCGAGGAACCGGATGTCAGGCGGCGCGTGCGTCAGGTGCCGGAACAGGATCCCCCACAGGGCCAGACCCAACGCGGGCGAGAACACGAGGAGCGACATTGCCGCCGACGCGGGGATCGACCAGCCGTGCACCTGATTCAGCCAATGGAAGAACACCGCGACCGTGTACGCCATGGCCCCGTGCGCGAAGTTGATGACCCGCGACGACGAGTAGGTGAGCACCAGCCCCAATGCCGACACGGCGTAGATGCTCCCCAGCACCAGGCCGGCGAGGACATACCCCTGCAACGGTCCTCCTCGGCCGCCGAGGGGCCGACCCGGATGGTCGACCCCGCAGCGACGTGCGGTCCTACCCCTGGGCTTGCTCGGCCGGGGTCAGCTTCGTGAGCGTGCCGTTATGGATCACGCCCGACGCGGAGAACGGCTTCCCGCCGAACTGCGGTACGAACGTCCCGTTCTGCACCTGCACGTAGTAGACGCAGTAGAAGGGCCGCCCGAAGATGTTCGAGAAGGAGATCGGCGCGAACGTGCCGTGAGCAGTCCAGTTCTTCTCGAGACGCAGGTTCGTGATGAAGGCCTTCCGCGTCGGGCAGCTCATCCCCGCCTGCTTGAGACCCTCGATGAACGTGTCGGCGGACAGCCACCCGATGTAGGGGATCTCGCCCTGGTAGTACTTGCCCTCCTTCTGCATCTGGGCCTTGTAGGTGACATACGCGGGCGGGTTCTCCTCGAACGGGATCACCTCGAGCCCGAAGTACACGTCGTTGATTCCAGGCAGCGTCGTGATCCGGCTGTCGTAGCCACCGGGGTACACGGTTGCCTTCAGCTTGTAGTTGTCCTGCACCAGCGCCGCCGAGAGCGCCACGTTCTGCAGGAAGTCCATGCCGGTGACCAGCGCGTCGGCGCCCGTGTCCTTGATCTTCTGTGCCTGGGCCGTGAAGTCTTGCTGCCCGACCGCAACGTCGGTCGTCTGATACACGACCTTGATCGGCGAATGGGTCAACGTGATCGACTTCGCGATCTGATCGACGAACGTCGCGCTGTTCGACGTGTTTACCCCGACCAGCGCCAGCTTCGTGACTCCTTGCGTCTTCAGGAAGTCAGCCGTGTTCGTGGTGTAGGTCGTACTCGGGTCCGGCGGCTGCGTGTTTCGCCATCCGAACATGTTCGGGTACTTGCCGAACGACGCCAGGCCGAGCTGCCATCCGGTCACCGGGATGCCTTGCTGGTTCAGGTACTTGGCGCTCGCGTCGGCCTCGAGGCTGTTTTCGATGATCCCGAACACGCCGTTCTGCTCGACTAGCTGCTGGGCGGCGGTGACGTTGCGGGCCGGGTCGCCGGCGTCGTCGACGACGGTCAGGTTGATCTTGCGCTTCCCGAGTCTCGCCGTCCGAGTTCGCCATGTCGATCCGGGCCTTCATCCCGTCTTCCGACGCCGCGAACGACGATGCGCTCGGCCCGCTCAAGGGCAGGATCGCCCCCACGTTGATCGTGGAGCTGCTCACCCCGTCGGTGTTCGGGCACGGGTTCGGGGCCTTCACGGGCTTGAGGTTCGAGAACTGGCCGGATCCGCCGCCGCTCGCCGCGCCGGCCGCACCGCTGAGCAGCGCGACCGGCCCGACCGTGAGCACGACCGCGACCAGCAAGGCAACACGCCGAATGACCATCGTCCCCCCTCTACCTCTGGTCAGAGGAGGGGAGTATTCACCCTGGGGTGGCCGCCCGTCAGGTCGGTGCCACCGCGGTGAGTCGCTCGACCAGCAGGGTGCGCTGCACCTGACCGGTGGCCGGGGTGCGAGGCAGCGCCTCGACGAGCTCGACGCGGCGCGGCTGCTTGAACCCGGCCAGCCGGCCCTCGCAGTGGGCGCGGAGTGACTCGACGGTCAGCTCCGTGTCGCGGCCCGGCTCGGACACCACCACCGCGCACACCACCTCGCCCCAGCGGACGTCGGGCAGCCCCACCACGGCCACCTCCGCGACCGCCGGATGCGACATGAGGACCTGCTCGACCTCGCCGGGGGAGACCGTCTCCCCGCCCGTGCGCAGCACGTCGCGGGCCCGGCCCACGATCGAGAGGTAGCCCTCCTCGTCGAGGGCCCCCAGGTCCCCGGTGTGGTACCAGCCGTCCCGCAGCGCGGCCGCAGTCGCCTCCGGCTGCTCGAAGTAGCCGTCCATGAGGAACTCGCTGCGGACGCACACCTCGCCGTCGTCGCTCAGGCGCAGGTCGACACCTGACGCCGGCAGGCCCACCGAGCCCGGCTTGCGGACCAGGTCCGCGTTGCCGAGCAGCGTCGCCGGTCCGGCCTCGGTGGAGCCGTAGTAGATCCGCGTCACGGTGCCGGGGAACGCGGCGCTGATCGCGCGGAGCAACTCGGGTGGTGTCGCCGACGTTCCGGTGTCGCACTCCCGGACCGAGGCCAGGTCATAGCCCTCGAGTCCGTGCTGGAGCACCCGGTCCCACACCGCCGGGAGGCAGTAGAGCCGGCTGGCCTGGCGGCGGTCGGCCGTCTCGAGCAGCGTCGCTGCGTCCGGGGCCGCGAAGTGCACCGGGAGCCGCATCTGCCAGGCGTTCAGGGTCATCGACCAGCCCGACATGTGGAAGAGGGGGAACATGCAGACGGTGCTGCCCTCCCAGTCGGTGATCAGGTTCGGGAAGCTGCGCAGGCAGCTGCACCGGTGCGAGAGCACCACCCCCTTCGACCGGCCGGTGCTGCCGCTGGTGAAGAACACGACGTGGGTGTCACGCTCGTCGAGCGACGGGTCGACCACCCCCGACGCTTCCACCCGCGCGGCGCGCTGGAGCAGCTCGGCCTGGGAGAGGCACTCGAACCCTCCCGTCTCGTGGGCGGCGTCGACCACGGTCAGGCGAGGCCGGGCGTACCCGACCACCTCGGTCGCCTCGTCGGCGCTCAGGCGGGCGTTGACCGGCATGAACGCCGCCCCGAGCTTGGCCAGCCCCCCGAAGATCGGCATCGCCTCGAGGCTGGTCTCGCCCCACCAGGCCACCCGGTCGCCGCGGGCCACGCCCCGCTCGGCCAGGACCCGGGCGACCTGGTTCGACGCCGCCTCCAGCTCCCCGAAGGTGAGCTCGTCGTCGCCCATCGTCGCCGCGAGCCGACCCGGGACGACCGCCGCCCCGTGTCGGATCACGTCCCCGACCAGCAGGCCCATCGGGCCGCAGGTTACGCGGGCGCGTTGCGCTCCCCCGCGGGGCACCCGGCGAACCCCCGGTTCGCAGCTGACAATAATTGTCGATAAACTGTGCTTGTCATGAAGACGGTCGAGGATCTGACGGAGCGGTTCCGGGAGCGAGGTCTGCGGGTCACACCGCAGCGCCAAGCCATTTTCGGGCTCCTGTCCGGCGACGCCAGCCACCCCACGGTCGAGGCGCTCTACGAGCGGGCTCGCACCACGATGCCGACCATCTCGCTCAAGACCGTGTACCAGACCGTGCACGACCTCGAGGAGATGGGAGAGGTCGAGCTCATCCACCTCGGCACCGGCAGCGTCCGCGTCGACCCCAACGTCGAGCACGCGCACCACCACCTGATCTGCACCGTCTGCGGTGATGTCCGCGACGTGCTCGTCGACGTGCGCGACCTGCGCCTCCCCGCCCGCGACCGTCGCGGGTTCGCGGTCACCGACGTCGAGGTGCACTTCCGCGGCGTGTGTGACGTCTGCGCCGAACGCCAGTTGTCCTGAAACCGAAGATCCAAAGGAGCCAAGTCACGATGCCCAGCCTCAACGGAAGCAAGACCCACGACAACCTCAAGACCGCGTTCGCCGGTGAGAGCCAAGCCAACCGCCGCTACCTCTACTTCGCGCAGAAGGCCGACGTGGAGGGCTACCCGGACGTAGCCGCCCTGTTCCGCTCGGTCGCCGAAGGCGAGACCGGCCACGCGTTCGGCCACTTCGACTTCCTCGCCGAGGTTGGCGACCCGGTGACGGGCGTCCCGGTCGGCGCGACCGACAACAACCTCAAGTCGGCGATCGAGGGCGAGACCTACGAGTACACCGAGATGTACCCCGGCTTCTCGAAGACCGCCCGCGAGGAAGGCTTCGACGAGATCGCGGAGTGGCTCGAGGTCCTCGCTCGGGCCGAGAAGAGCCACGCCGGCCGGTTCACCAGCGGGCTCTCGTCGCTCAGCAGCTGAGCGGACCGTCCGGTGTGCTCGACGGCCCCGGGAACCGTCCCGGGGCCGTCGCACACCGACCGTCTCTCCGTCTCGATCGGACCACCACGACCGGACCGCGGGCGGGCACGCGTCGTGCTGAGCCTCGCCGGACCGGAGGAGGAGTCGTGCACCGGTGCGTAAGCTGACGGTCGCTGACATCAAGGACCTGCGCGAGTACGAGCGGGAGCGGGAGGAGTTCCGCGCCGAGATCGTCGCCCTGAAGAAGCGGCGCCGCATCCTGCTCGGTGACCTCATGAGCATCGTGTTCGAGAACGCGGCAACGATGCGGTTCCAGATCCAGGAGATGGCCCGCGCCGAGCGGATGTTGCGCGACGAGCAGATCGCTCACGAGGTCGAGACCTTCAACCAGCTCGTCCCCGCTGACGGGGAGCTCTCCTGCACCCTGTTCATCGAGATCACCGACGGGGAGGCTCTCCGCTACTGGCTGCCCCGTCTCGTCGGGATCCACGAATACGTCCACGTCGTCGTCGGCGAGGACGTCGTGACCGGACGGGCCGAGGACCTGGAGCGACTCACCCGCTCCGACACCACCACCACCGTCCACTACCTGAAGTTCACGTTCAGCCCCGGGCAGCAGGAGGCCTTCCGGGACGCGAAGGTCCGCCTCGTCGTCGACCACCCCGAGTACCAGGTCGACATCACGCTCACCGACGAGCAGCGCGACGAGCTGGTGGGAGACTTCGCCGCTTGAGCCTCCAGATCCGGATCGCCCGGCTCGACCCGGCGGTGCCGCTGCCCGCGCCGGCCCACGACCACGACGCCGGCTACGACCTCACCGCCCGCGTCGAGGCCACCCTCTCGCCGGGCGGCGGGCGCGCGCTGATCCCGACCGGGGTCGCGGTGGCCATCCCGCCCGGCCACGCCGGCTTGGTGCTGCCCCGCTCCGGGCTTGCCCTCCGGCACGGGGTGACCTGCCTCAACACCCCCGGGCTCATCGACCCCCCGTACCGGGGGGAGCTGAAGGTGCTCCTCGTCAACACCGACCCCGACGCGTCGTACACCGTCCAGCGCGGGGACCGGATCGCGCAACTCGTGGTCACCGCCGTCGACTCGACCGTCGACTGGGTCGAAGTCTCGTCCCTCGACGAGACCGGGCGCGACACCTTCGGGTTCGGCTCGACCGGCCGCTGACCGCGCGCCTCCCGGCCGCGGCGCCGAGGTCTCCGATGGACCGCCGTCTCGCCCCACCGGTAGCGTGCCGCGGTGCCTCACGACCGCAAGTTCCGATTCGGCGTCATGGCCCCCCGAGCCGAGTCGGGGTCGCAGTACCGCGACGCGGCTCGACGGTGGGAGGACCTCGGCTACTCGACCCTGTTCGTCCCCGACCACTTCGTCGACCATCCCCTCGCGCCCATCCCGGCCATGGCGATGGTCGCCGAGGCGACCACCACGCTGCGGGTCGGGTCGCTCGTCCTCGGCAACGACTACAAGCACCCCGTCGTCCTCGCCCGGGAGGCCGCGACCCTCGACTTCCTCTCGGACGGTCGCCTCGAGCTCGGGATCGGCGCCGGGTGGATGACCGCCGACTACGAGCAGGCCGGCCTGACCCTCGACCCACCGGGCGTCCGGGTCGAGCGGCTCGGCGAGTCGATCACCGTCCTGCGCGGCCTCTTCGCCGACGAGCCGCTCACCTTCGACGCGCAGCACTACCACATCCACGGACTCGACGGGATGCCGAAACCCGTCCAGCGTCCGGCTCCGCCGATCATCGTCGGCGGCGGTGCGAAACGGGTCCTGTCGCTCGCGGCCCGCCAAGCCGACATCGTCGGGATCAACGCCAACCTCCGACGCGGCGAAGCCCAACACCCCGACGCCGCCCACTCGCTCAGCGCCGCGGCAACCGACCAGAAGCTCGGATGGGTCCGCGAGGCCGCCGGTGACCGCTTCGACGACCTCGAGATCCAGCAGTACGCCGGGTTCGTGCTCTTCACCGACGACCGCCAGTCGCTGGCCGAAGCGATGGCACCCGCCTTCGGCGTGAGCCCCGAGATGGCGCTCGAGACCCCGATCGCGATCGTCGGGACCGCCGAGCAGATGCTCGACGACCTCGTCGCCCGCCGGGAACGATGGCAGATGAGCTACGTCGTGGTCGACGACGCGGTCGCCGAGCAGTTTGCGCCGATCGTCGCCAACCTCGCCGGTACTTGAGGACGCGATGGCGCACGACCGCACGTTCCGCTTCGGGGTCCAGGTCGGCGGATCGCACGATCCGGCCAGCTGGCGGGAGCTGGCCCGCAAGATCGAGGCCCTCGGCTACTCGACTCTGTTCATGCCCGACCACTTCATCGACACCGAGCTCGCCCCGATGGTCGGCATCTCGTTCGCGGCCGCCGCCACCGACCAGCTCCGAGTTGGGATGCTCGTCCTCGGCAACGACTACAAGCACCCCGCCGTCACCGCCAAGGAGGCCGCGACGGTCGACGTGCTGTCCAACGGCCGCCTCGAGTTCGGGCTCGGAGCCGGCTGGATGCAAACCGACTACGAGGCCCTCGGCCTCGCCTACGACCCGCCCCGCGCCCGCATCGAACGGCTCCAAGAGGCCCTCGCGATCGTCAAGGGCGCCTGGGGTGACGGCCCCTTCGACCACGACGGCGCCAACTACACGATCCGCTCCTACAACGGCATCCCCAAGCCCGCCCAGCAGCCCCGCCCGCCGATCGTCATCGGCGGCGGAGGGCCTCGGCTGCTGCGCCTCGCCGGACAGGAGGCCGACATCGTGGGGATCAACCCGAACCTGCGCGCCGGCGCGATCACCGAGGACGCGCTCCGCTCCGCCCTCGCCGACCAGACCCGCCAGAAGATCGCCTGGGTCCGCGAAGGCGCCGGCGACCGCTTCGACGACCTCGAGCTCCAGATCCGCTACTACCTCTCCGCGATCACCGACGACGCCCGAGGGTTCGCCGACGCGCTCGCCCCCGGGTTCGGGCTCACCGCCGACGAAGCACTCGAATCGGGCACCGCGCTCCTCGGCACCGTCGACGAGGTCTGCGACACCCTCCAGCAGCGGCGCGAAGCCTGGGGGGTGTCCTACATCGTGGTCGGCGACAACAACTTCGAAGACTTTGGACCCGTCGTCGCTCGGCTCGCCGGAACCTGACCACCAGCTCCTCGCGCCAACGACCGGGGCCGAGCCAGTGCCCCGCCGGCCGGCGGGCCACAGCACGACAACATCCAGGTGCGAGACGGCCTGCGCTATTCTCGACTGCTCGCGCGGACGTGGCTCAGCTGGTAGAGCATCACCTTGCCAAGGTGAGGGTCGCGGGTTCGAATCCCGTCGTCCGCTCCGAATAATCGCTGGTCAGCGGCCTCGTTCGAGGCCGCTGATGCTTCTCGGAGCTGTCGCGGATTTGCGTGGGCCGCGTGTGGGCCGCGGAGCGCGGCCCGGCGCGCTGGAAGGTGTCCTCGAGACTGGCGGCGAGGGCTTGGCGGGCGGCGGGGAACAGGTGCCCGTAGCGATCCGAGGTGACGCGGATCGTGGAGTGCCCGAGGTGGGCTTTGATCTCTTCGAGGTGTCGCCCGTCGGCGATGAGCAGCGCGGCGCAGGTGTGCCGCAGGTCATGGAAACGAAGCCGCGGGTTGAGTCCGGCATGCTCGACGGCGGGCCGGAAGTGGCGGGCGTAGAAGTTGCGATGCCGGATGGGGCCGCCTTCGGCGGCGCTGAACACGAAGCCGTCGCGGGACGGGTAGCGGCCGATGTGGGCGCCGAGCACGCCAGCGAGGAACGCGGGCAGGCCGATGGTGCGGGGCCGCCCGGTCTTGGTGGGCCCGATCACCAGACGACCGCGCACTTCGCTGAGCGATTCGACGACGTCGAGGGTGCGGGCGAGTAGCTGCAGATGACCGACGCGCAGCGCGCCGAGCTCGCCGGCGCGCAGGCCGCCGTAGGCGGCGGTGTAGATCAGGACCCGGTAACGGTCCTCGATGGCGTCGGCGAGCTGGTTGACCTGCTCGGCGCTGAGGAACAGCATTTCTTCGCGGTTACGGTCGGAGGGCAGCTCGATGCCCCGGCACGGTGAGCGGGAGATCAGGTCGTCGATGACGGCCTGCTCGAAGATCTGGACGGCGATCTGGTAGATCGCATGCACGCTGGCCGGCGCGAGGCCCTGGGCGACGAGGTCAGCCACCCAGGCGCGGATATCCGACGGACGCACCCGCGCGACCGCCATATTCCCGAACGCTGGCAGCACATAGTTGCGCAGCCGTCCTTCGACGTTGACGTAGCTGCGCGGGCTCACGCTGGCCTTGGTGCTCAGCCAGTCCGCCGCCACGACGCAGACGGGTGTGCGCGCCGAGCGCGGGGTCGATCCACTCGCCGCGACTCTTGGCGGCAAGCACCGTGTTGAGAAACCGCTCCGCGTCGGCACGCCGAGCAAAGCTTCGGGAACGCTCCCGACCGTTGGGGTCGCGGTAGCGGGCCCGCCACACGTTGCGACCTGTGCGGCGCCGCCGCTCGATGTGAGCCATCACATCACTCCGTCGACGCACTCATGCGGTTGTGAGGGCCGCTGTATCGCCCATAGAGGCCGCTCCAGCATCGACGTGGTAGTCGGGTACAGGAAGATTTGCTCGCGTCGCGGTCGTGCCTTGATGTGTACACCGCGCGTCAAGACGCGTCGCGGCGCGCCGCGAGCCACGCCTCGACATCCTCGACCCGGTAGCGAACGTGCCGGCCGACCCGATAGCCGCGCGGTCCTTCGCTGCGGGAGCGCCACCGGTACACGGTCCGCAGCGGCACGCCCAGGAACGCGGCGACCTCATCGGGGCCGACGAGCCGCGCCGCCGACGGGCCGGCGTCGTGATGCCTGGCACCAGCGCTGTTGGGTTTCATGTTCACGAAGCGCCTCTCTGCGATTGGGTAGTCATGCGCGAAGCCGCGCACCTACACCAAGCGCAAACCCGCACGCCGAGGGGGACACCCATCGCGAAGAAATCCGGTCTCGAACGACGCCAGCGACACGCAGTACGGGCACGGTGCGCGCCCGGACAAAACTGGTGCGGGCATATAGCGCCCCGGCGAGTCTGCTCCTCGTAGTTCATGCGATGGTTCATGTTTTGAGGCCCGTTAGTTCAGATTCGCGTTTCTTTTCCGTCTGGGCCCGAGCGGCGGAATCTGAACTTCAGGTCGGAGGATCTGAAGTTCAGATCATCAACCGCTGTTCAGCTGGGTCGCCGATGACCCACTGGCAACCGGTAGGAGCAGGGGTCGGCTCATGAACATGCCCAAGCGGTCGGTGCGGATGTCAGAAGGGGCGGGGACGCTCGAGATGGACGCCCCCGACGTCTACGCGTTGATCGGCGATCGAGGCGAGCTCAGGGCCGGCAGGGGCCGTGACGGCGTCGTCTACGTGCCCGAACAAGCTCTCCGGGGCTACCAGTAGCGACACGCAACAGGATCTCGCTAGCTCGAACCGTCGGGGCCGGGAGCGGCAGTCACCAGGCGTGGCCGGCGTTGCGAACCGTGAAGTTCAGATTCGCAGGGCAGCGGACGCTGCAAGTGTGTCTCTCGCGAGATCCTGGTCGCGGGGGTCACTGGGTGTGCACGGACGGTGATGGCGAGAGCCGGGAGTTGATGCGCGAGTCCGGTTGTTCGGGAATGGCTCGGCGTGGACGCCGAGGGGTGTGGCCTATTGTCATCTCCCGCCCACGTCGCCGGGTGGTCGGAGATCGGTCGAGGTGCTGGGCCCGGGCGCCGGGGCCTCGGCTCGGCCAGTTAGCCAGCCCGAGACCGTTCCCGGAGCCGCTCGGAAGGCTAGGGTCCTACGGCATCGGATGCTCGGCGGGAAGCCCGGCCGGGAAGCGGAGGTCGTGCGGCATGAGGCTGCGTCTGGCGGGTGCAGGGGTAGGCGCGGCAGCGACCGCCGTGTTGGGTGTGGTGGCGCTGGCGGTGGGCTCGGGTCCGGCGGGGGCGGCGCCGACGACGCTGTTCTCCTCGAGCACGGCCGGGCCGCTGGTATCGGCGACCGTGCCGGCTGGCATCTGTTTCGTGACCATCAGCGCTGCAGGCGGGCATGGGGGCGCCAACAGCGACGGCAGCCAAGTCGGCGGCGCGGCGGCGAGCCTCACCGCCAGAGTGGCCGTCACCCCAGGCGAGTCCCTTACCGTCCAGGTCGGCGGCGCGGGCGCAACCGCCCCCTCGGCGACGCAGGCTGGTGCTGGCGGGATCGGCGGCGGCGGCGGCGGCGCGGCAGCGAGTCCGGCCGGCGGTGGCGGCGGTGGTGCCTCGGCGGTCAGTGGTCCTACGGGACCCCTGGTCGTCGCTGGCGGCGGCGGGGGCGGCGGGGGCGGCGTGGGCGGGGCCGGCGGAACGCTTGGAAACCCGGGCGGGAACGGCGGCACCAACGGGTTCGCCGGAACCGAAGGCGTCGGCGGCGGCACCAACGGGGTCGGCGTCGGCGGCACTGGTGGCACCGACTTCGACGTCGCCGGCGCTGGGAGCGGCGGTGGCGTCATCGCTGGTGGCCCCGCCGCCGAGGGTGGCGGGGCCGGCGGAGGTGGTGCCAACGGGATCGGCGGGGGCGGCGGTGGTCCCGGCTCCGTGGCGAGCGCCGCCGGGACGGGCGGGACGGGCGGTGCCGCTGGTCAGATCGGCCAAGCAGGAACCGCCAGCCCCTTGATCAACGGCAACGGCGGGGTCGGCAATGACAGCGGCGGCAACGCCGGGGTTGCCGGTGGTGCCGGTGGCGGCGGGGGCGGCGGTGGCGGGATCGGCTTCGGCGGCGGCGGCGCCGCCCTCGAAGCTGGGGGCGGCGGGGGTGGCGCCGGGTATGGGGCCGGGGGTGGCGGCCTTGGCGGTGGCGGCGGGGGCTCCTCGTTCGAGGTGCCCGGTGCGACGAACGTCGTTCCTCCGGTGCTCAGCGGGAGCAGTCAGGTGACTATCAGCTACGACCCGAGCACCGACAGCTGCCCGACTGCGCTGGTCGTGGCTCCAAGTTTCACCGGATAAGTACCGGGCCTACAACGGGGATGGCGCGACGCTCACGCATGTTGCGTGTGGTCGCTGGTTTCCGCTGATCCAAGCTGTTGGGCCGCGAGTGGGCCGCGGAAGGTCACGAAACATCGACATTCACCGCCAGCTGTTGACAGACGTCTGTGCTGGTCACCCCGGATCTTGGCTGATCACGTCTCCGCATCGGTCGGATTGCCAAGGTGAGGGTCGCGGGTTCGAATCCCGTCGTCCGCTCCAAGAAGTGCTGGTCAGGCCTTCGTTCTCGGAGGCCTGTCGCATTCTCGGGCGGGTCGTGTCCATCCACTGTCCATCCCCGGTGTCGGTACCGGGTCTTGACAGGTGTCGGTACCGGGTCTTGACATGTCGGCAGCGGGGAGACGTGCTGGGCGCGTCAAGGTCTGTTGTCCCACCGGGTCATTTTGGTGAGGGTGGGGTCCATGATCAGCTGCAAGGCGTTCTGGGCCATCACGTTGGACGCGACACGCGCCTGCCAGCCGAGAACGGCCTCGGTCCAGTCCTGCGTCGAGACGCCCGCCCGCTCTGCGTTCGTGGCGGTCACGTTGCCGCCGGCACCGGCCCGCGGGATCTGGGTCACCTGGACGTAGGTCTGGAGGCTGACCCCGTTGATCGGCTGCAACTCGGGGCTGTCCCAATCGATCCCCCACTTTTGCTCCGGAGTACGCCTACGGAATAGACCCATGACCCCTCCCTTGCGGTGGTCGTGGCGCGAGCCGCGTCAAGCGGCGCGCCGCCAACATGATCGCAGCCACCCAACGCAGAGTCCTGAGTAGACGCTACTCAGACCAGCAGGCCAGGCACCGGCTCCGGGGGCACAGCGGCGTCTCTCGTCACCAAGTCATGGTCGAGGAGGAGGAAGAAAAAGAACAAGAAGCTCACGAACACGAAGACGATGATCAGCATCGTCGTGATGATCACGAAGAGGGCGACGAGCAGGGCGACGAAGACGACGGGCAGCAAGGGCATGAACAAGAACAGCCGGCAGGCGCGGGAGAGCCCCGGTTCCGGGTACCTCATCGCCGGCATCAGGACTTCTCTCGCCCGGTGAGGGTCTTGAGAACGCCTGTAAACGATCGTTTATAAGGGGTGGGTGTAAGCGTTCGTTTTCAGTTGGCACATGTAAACGAACGTATACAATAGATAATTGTAAACGCTCGCTTACACTATTGAAATCGCTCCAAAATTCCGCCCAAAAGGGACATCGCGAAAATCAGCTCGCCCCACGACCTCGCGGTGGCCGCCCGCAGCCGACGCCAGGACCTCGGCCTGATGCAGACCGAGCTGGCGTCGCAGGCCGGGGTCTCCCGTCTCTGGCTCAACCAGATCGAGGGCGGGCAAGCCAACCGCCGAATTCAGCCTCGTGATCCGCCTCGTTGACGCTCTTGGCCTCCGTCTTGAGCTGCACAGGGGACGACGTCCGCGGCGACGACGCCTTCCCGCCATCGCGAGATCTCGACAAGGTACTTAGGGACTACCGCAACCGATGACCGACCCACTCGTCGCCATCCTCGAGACGCCCGTGGACGCCTCCGCTTCGACTATGCGGACGCCGAGGGAGCTATGCCGTCGGCGGTGGCTATTCCTCATTCCAGTCATTGATCACGACGCGGGTTTGGGCCAGGGATCAGAAGATGTTGAAATAGTGCTCAAGCGACATCCCGAGCAGTGACGCGTTACCCAGGCCACAGGCGCGGTGCGGGGGCGACCGTGACCGGTCAGAGAGGCGGTGTCATGTCCAACGCGCAGTTGTACGACACCATCGGAGCCACCTACACCGTGACCCGTCGCACCGAGCCGCGGATCGCCGCGCGGATCTGGGCTGCGCTCGGCGATGCCCGGACAGTACTGAACGTCGGGGCGGGCACCGGGTCCTACGAGCCCCCCGACCGCCACGTCCTCGCGGTGGAACCGTCGGCGCTCATGCGTTCGCAGCGCCTCCCTGACGCGGCGCCGTGCCTGGCTGCATCTGCCGAGAACCTGCCGTTCGATGACCAGTCCTTCGACGCCGCGATGGCTTTTTCCACCGTTCATCACTGGCAGGACCCGATCGCCGGCCTGCGCGAGATGCGGCGCGTTGCTCGCCGCGTGGTGGTGTTCACGTTCGACACCAGTGTCCCTAGCCAGTTCTGGCTGACTCGTGACTACCTGCCCGAGTTCGCTGCCTTGAGAGCCTGCAGAGTCTTGGCATCGCTGACCGAGCTGGCCCGCGCGATCGGAGCCCAGATGGAACCGGTGCCCATCCCGTGGGACTGCGCTGACGGCTTCTTCGAGGCCTACTGGCGCCGGCCCGAGGCATACCTGGACGAGAATGTGCGTCGCGGAATATCGGTCTGGGCCACAGTCGGGCCGGATGCCGAGCAGAGGGCAGTGCACAGCCTCCGCAATGACCTCACCTCAGGTCGGTGGGCCGAACGCAACCGCGACCTCGTCGATCTCGACGCAGCAGAGCTTGGTGCGCGCCTGCTTATCGCCTGAACCCGCCACATCTGGGTACGGTCTCTTCGGGTCCGCTGGTTGGTTGCTTCACGGTGGCCGGGCTCGGATTATCGTCCTGGCGGCGAGGCGGCCTTAGCTCGAGGGAGTTGGCATGACTGCACTCAACGTGTCGATGGTGACAGACCACGGGCACCGGATTGTGCTCAGCACCGAAGGTACTCAGGTCGAGCTTCCACCCGTGGAGAACCTGCTCTTCTACGCTGGGCTCGGCGCGCTGGTCGCGGCCAACGTGGTCGAGTTGCCGGTGGCGCTCGTGCTCACCGTCGGCCACATCCTCATTCAGCTGACGCACCGCCCCGGGCTGGAGGCACTCGGCGCCGCCTTCGAGGAGGTCTGATCGACGCGGTCCGCGTCTGTCTGGGAGCAACTCCAACCGGTTGAATGCCCGGCCCCTGGGCACGGCAACCCACGTGGCGTCCATGGCTCCCGCTTCCTGCCCAACACGCATCTCGTTGGCGGCACCCGTTTCAGTCGTCGCGGACAGCCGGGCGGCAGTTGCTCCGTCCCGGTTCGTCTCTAGAGGTCGCTGACCCCGGTGGGCTCGGTCGGACGCGGGTCACGAGGCCCCTGCTGGTCGCCGCGGTGCGCGACGAGTTGCTCTCCCAAGCGGGCGAGCGCCCGTGGCACCACCACAGAAGCGCCCGTCGCCCCGGTCGAGGCGCCGACTGCGGTGAGCCAGCCGATCGGGCCGAGCGGACGGCATCCAAAGAACTGGCTGATGCCCGGAACCTGAATCGCGGCGATCAGCGCGGCCGCACTGGCGCCGGTCGCGCCGAGCACGAGGGGGCTTCGGCCGCCAACGACCAACGTCTGACCGAGTTGGGTCCCCACCAGCGCGGCGAGCGCGATCGTCCGTGCTCGGGTCGGTGTGCCCGTCATGCGCGCGATGACCCAGGCGGTTGTCGCGCCGGTGGCGGTCGCGCCTGCTCGCACAGCGATCTGGCGGGCGAGAGCGCCACCCAGTGACGCGTCAGGTCCGGCGTAGAGGAGCGCCTCGGTCGTGCGGTCGGGTGGTTCCCGCAGGGCGATCGCGAGGGCGGGAGCCATGTCGGTCAGCAGATTGACGAGGAGGAGCTGTCGGGGGTTGAGTGGCGAGGTGCCCGTGATCGCTGAGCCGACCAGGATGAATCCCATCTCGCCGAGGTTTCCGCCGACCAAGATGCCCACGGCATCACGGACTGAGTCCCACATGCCCCGGCTCTCCGCGATGGCGTCGACGATCGTCTCGATTCGATCGTCGAAGATCACCACGTCCGCGGTGGCTCGGGCGGCGGCGGTTCCGTGGTCTCCGAGCGCGATCCCGGCATCGGCGAGTCGGATTGCGGCGGCGTCGTTGGCGCCATCGCCGGCCATCGCGACTGATCGGCCCGCACGCTGGTACGCCTCGACGATCCGCACCTTCTGGAGTGGAGTGACTCGTGCCAGGACGGCCACCTCGGGGAGGACCCGGTCGAGCTCCTCGTCGCTGAGGTGATCGAGGTCACCTCCGCTGAGGACTCGGCGGCCATTCAGCAGCTCAAGGTCGGCCGCGATCGCTTCCGCGGTAGAGGGGTGGTCGCCCGTCATCATCGTGACCTGCACGCCCGCAGCATCCAGATCGCGAACGGCGGCTGCCGCCGTCGGGCGTACCCGATCGGCGAGTCCGACGAAGCCCAGCAGCTCGAGCCCTGGAATCGTGGCCCCGTCGCCGAGGGGAGCTTCCTCGTTCGCCGGCGCTTGGGCCACTGCGAGCACGCGTAGACCCCGTCGACCGAGCTGCTCCACGTGGTGATCAAGTGCTCGGCGGGCCGAGGCGTCGAGCGGGATGGTCCGATCTTGGCACCGCCATGTGCGAACCCAGGGGACGATCGTCTCGGGCGCGCCCTTGACGGTCACGAACGCGCCGCTCCCGGCGCTTTTACCGAGCACGGCGTGGTAGCCGCGGCGCGATTCGAACGGGATCTCCTGAAGTCGTTCCCATGCGCCGAGACCGTGGATGTCCCCAACTCCGACCTCGGCGGCGCCAACCACGATCGCTTGGTCGGTGGCGTGAGGAAGCGCGTCGTCACCCTCGACTGGTGTAGCGCGCAAGGCGGCGGCGAGCACCGTCCGGCCGTGGTCGCTCAGTGCTTCGAGCGGCTCCTCGACCGTCCCGGGCGATATGCACACCAGTGAGATCGCTCCGTGAGTCAGGGTTCCTGTCTTGTCGAAGCAGATCTGGTCGACACGTCCGAGTGCCTCGAGGGCTCGTGGGTTGCGTACCAGGGCGTTACGCGAGGCAAGCCGGCGTGCCGCCGCGACCTGTGCGACCGTCGCGAGCATGGGCAGACCCTCGGGGACGGCAGCCACCATAAGGGCGATGCCGGCACCGACCGCTTGGCGAGTCGGCCGGCGATAGAGGAACCCCAGTCCGGTGACGACAGCCCCACCTGCAATGGTGACCGGAACGGTCAAGCGGGTCAGCGTGGCGAGGCGCCGCTCGACGCCGGACGGCGGCGGCCCACTGGCAGTCGCCGCGCTTCGACCGACCTCGGTGTCTTGACCAACCGCCACGACCAGCGCGACGGCTTGGCCAGCGGCGATCACGCTGCCGTCGTAGAGCATCGACGTGCGCTCGGCCACCGAGGCCCCGGGCTTGGGTTCGACCGCCTTCACGACCGGCAGTGACTCACCGGTGATCGCAGACTCGTCGACCTCGAGTGCGACACACTCGAGCAGCCGACAGTCAGCGGGGACTGCGTCGCCGGCAGCGAGTTCGATGACGTCGCCAACCACGAGAGCATCGGAAACGAGCTCACGCGCCTTACCGGGCGTCCGGACCCGCACCGTCTGCTCGCTCACCTCTTCGAGCTCGAACATGGACCGGTCGGTTCGAACTCGTTGCACCGCGCCGACCAGCGCGTCGACGCCGACGACACCGCCTACGAGCGCTGCGTCGGTGATGGAGCCGACTGCTGCGGAGAGCGCGGCTCCAAGGCCGAGCAACGGCGTCAGCGGGTTCGCCAACTCGTCGGCCGCAGCCCTGATGAGGCCGACTGGCTTGCGGATTGACCGCGCCGTGCTGGCGGCCCGACGCCGGGCTTGCTCATCGGGTGTGAGCCCGTCGGGCGAACTCGCCAGATGGGTCAGCACGTCTTGGGTCTCGAACTCGTGCCACGGATAGCGCGGCGCAGGACGCGGCGACGGGCGCCCCCCAGCTTGGAAGCCAGCAAGGCCGCCCAGGGCGACCGAGACGAGGGCGGTGCCGTTGATCGGGAGGAGGGCCCGCTGCGCCGCTGTGCGAGCGGGGCCCACGAAGGCCCAGATTCCGCCGATCGACGCCCCCGCGAGCGCGAGCAGCGCGCTGCGGCGGCTGACGTTTCGAGCAACGCGCACGGCGTCGACCACTCTCCATGCCGGAGCGAGGCCGGGTCCGATCACCAAGTGGCCGGCCGAGGGAGCCCGCCCGCCCATCTCTATGACGCCGAGGCCGATGTCCGCGACGCGCAGGGCCTCGGAGTTAGAACCTCCGACGAGCATGACCGCGTGGCCATCCTCCTGCAGGGTCTGCAGCTCCTCGACGAGCGGACCAGAGAGTGACTGGTGGGCGATGCCCAGATGCTCAGCGAGCGACGCTTCGCCACCGGCGACGAAGACATCGAGCTGGGAGGCCCGTGCGGCCTGCACGAGCTCGACCGCGAGCGGGGCCGGCTCTCGCACGACTCCGACCCGTGCCTGAAGGTCTTCGCCGTGCCACAACCCGACGACGCGAAGACCGTCGGCTTCACGGCGCGGAGTCGCGCTCTCACGGTCGCTGGACACCGCATGTGAGCGCGAACCGATCGGCGCGAGCCTCCAGGCACCCTCTTCACGAACTCGCGCGGGGTCGCTCGGGTCGAAGAGACGACGGGCTCGCAGGACGAACTCGAGATCGTCGGCACCCTCAGCCAACGGGACCACGCCATCGAGTGACCAGGCTCTCGAGGTGACGACGCCCGCCTCGAGCACCAACGTGTCGATACGATCGAGGCGGCGCAGGGCCGTCGTGTCCATCGTGACGACGCCGTGATCGGCGAGTTTGCGGTCGAACTGCGCGGCGAAGGCCTCACGTCCCAACGTCGCTGCCTTCGGGATGCCGACGAGCAGCAGATCTGCGGCGCGTCGCGGGTTCCGCGTGGCCGCGAGCGTGGCCCCGAACGCGCTGAGCGATGCGACGGCCAGCTGATCAGAGGAGTGCTCGACCGGTCCGCCCGGGAACGGCACGGACCGTGGCGAGGCCTCCAGCGCAGCATGGCGAACCGTTTCCGGTCCCCGCACGATTTCTGGCTCGCGTCGCTCCCAGACAGCGCGTCGGCTTCGCAGTTCCTGGACGATCCCGACGCGGTGCGCTATGTCGACCCCGAGGCCGAGGGGGCCCTGAGCGAGCGCCTGGGCCAACGCGTTGGCTGTGACCAAGGTGAAGTCCGTGACGGGGCGCCCAACCCGGTTCTCGAGGAGTCGGCGCACGCGTGGTTGACTATCTGCGATCGAGATCAGTCCTGGGATCTCGGCGGGGATACGCACCAGCTGCAAGGTCTGCACCGCGATCGCGACCCCGATCCCCGCGACGTCAGCGACGAGTCCGAAGACGTGCCGCTGGATGGGCTCTCGATCAGCCGGATGGTCAGGACGGTCATGTGGAAAACGCTCGTGGGCAGCGTCGTGGGCGTCTTCCACAGTCTCGATCGTGGCGATGAGATCCTCGCCGCTCACCGTCTGGGGGTCGAAGACGACCACGACCCTCCCCACGACCGCGTCGACCTCAGCCCAGTCGACGCCCTCGAGAACCTCCAGCCCTGCCTTCACGTCCCGTACCAGTGGGGCTCGCTCCGGTCGCTGCACGCCGCGGACCTCGATATGAGCGCGGCCAGCCGACGAGAGCCAGAGCCGGCGCTGTCGTCGCCCGGCGGCTGTACCAAGCCACGCCGAGATGGCCTGCACCCGCGGCACGGGGTTCAAGTCCTGAGGCGAGGGGAACCGCAGACGAGGGAGCGACAGCACGAGTACCCCATTCTGGTGTCGGGCGCGCGGCACTGCAGCATCGCCTTCGGGAGAAATCCCAATTTCCTGCTGAAATCTGCACGAAAACCCGGCTGATATGAGACGGGAGCGCCCCGCTGGCGGCTGGGATGCGCCCCCGGACCTGCGTGGCAGCGGGACCGGGCATGGTAAGGATCTCGGGTGGGGACTTCGGGCGTGCCGCGGTGAGCGCCACCGGGTTCGGGTCGGCGCGCCCCGCTCCGAGGGCAGCACGAACGCGACGGATCGCTCGTTGGATTGGCCCCGGCCTTGTCGCGGGGGCATCCGACCTGGACCCCACCACGGTCGCGGCGATCGCCGTGATCGGGGCCACGACCGTGTACGGCCTGGGCTGGTTGACCCTGCTGCTCTTCCCGCTGCTTGCAGTGATTCAAGTCATCGCGACCCGGGTCGGACTGCTCACTCGACGAGACCTTCAAGCCAACGCGGTGACGCGCTTTCCTCGATGGGCTCGCCTGACGCTGTGGGGTTCGATCGTCTCGGTCAGCGTGATCACCATCGCCGCCGACCTCAATGGCGGGGCCGCGGCAATCGGGCTGCTGGTGGGGGCCGACTACCGATGGTTCATCGTCCCGCTGGCGCTGGTCCTGCTGCCACTCATGCTGCTGGGGTCCTACCGTCAGGTCAGCCGGTCGTTGCGGTGGGTGCTCTTGGTACTGCTGGGGTACGGCGTTGCCGCGGTGCTGGCGAGGCCACATTGGGCGAGCGTCGCCGCGGGGAGCCTCGTACCTCAGTTCCACCTGACGTCGGCCTGGACCGGCGGCGCACTGGCCCTATTGGGTACGACACTCACCAGCTATGTGTACGTCTGGCAAACCATCGAGGAGGCCGAGGAGCGATCCCCGAAGAACCAACTCAGGGACCGCCAGTGGGGCGCAGTCGTCGGGATCGGGTTCACGGTGCTGATCTGTTGGTTCATCCTTGTCGCCACCGGGGCGACCGCCGGCACTCATCACCTCCACATCAACACCGCCCAGGACGCGGCACTTGCGCTGAAGCCGCTTGCCGGGCGTTGGGCTACCGAGGTCTTTGGGGTGGCGCTACTTGCCTCGGCCGCCGTGGCCCTCCCGGTCCTCGTCGCTGCGTGCGCCTACGTCACCGGTGCCGAGTTCGAGTGGGGTCGAGGCCTCTCAGCCCCGATTCGATCCGCACCTCGCTTCTACCTTGCGCTGGCGACCGCGGTGACTGGGGGCGTCGCCATCGCCCTCTCGGGGTTCAATCCGATCAGGATCTTGTTCGTCGCGAGCATTATCGGGGGCCTCGCCACACCAATCGGGATCGTCTTTCTGCTGCTGCTCGGAGCCGATCGGACGGTCATGAACGGCGACCCGTTGCCTGCGGGACTCCGGCGCGCCGGATGGGCGGTCGCGGGCGTCATCAGCGCAGCCAGCCTGGTGTACCTGGTCCAGCAGCTGACTTAGCGGAGCGGTCTGACGTCTTCACCGCACGCCGCGCTCGAACGGCCTCGGATGCGCTGGTGAGTGCGTCGGCAGCGATGCGCGCCAGACGGCGCCGCCGAGTGCTCCAGCGCTGGCCCGAGTTCCCTACACGACCGACCAGCTACTCAGCGGACTAGGCCGCGCTCGGGTAGGGGAGAGATGAGAGTCGTTTGCACTACGCTGGCTGGTTGAGAAGATCGTGGCGTCTCGTGCGGGGTTTTGCGACCGAGGCTAAGTCACATGATGCCGAGATCCTCGCAAGCATCGGAGCGCGAGATGAAGGAGGAAGCTATGCCGGAGGGTTCTGCTGCCACCACCACCGCAAAGGGCAAAGAGGTACTGAAACTCAGGCCATCCGACGACGACTACGTGGTGCCCTTCGTACACGTGCACGTTCCGAGCACCGCGGTCGACGCCGGATTCTGGGGTGGCCTTGCCGGGTCGGTGGCACTCGGCGTCATCGAACCGCCACTCGGGATGTTCCTCGGCGCGGGCCTGTTGATCGCCCGCCATCAGTCAAAGAAGTAGCGGAAGCTCCAGAACCGACCGCTCAGCCCTCAGGGGTGGAGAGCCGTCGACGCACTCCGCCCGACCACGGCACGAAGCTGTCTCGGGCGGCGGCGACCTCGGTCAGCCTCCCGCCATCCGCAGACGCGTACCCGACAGGCCGAGACGCGGCCGCCGCCCGATCGTGTCCTGGGCGGTGGTCGATGGCCACAGGGATCTGCGAGTGTTCCTCCGATCGAGGCCACTCGTATCACGATCGGCGCACCCCCGTTTGGCCGAGCCGCCGTTCCCGCCACCCTCAACAGGTTCCGTGGGCCCGCGACGCAGCCGCCCGAGAGAGCCGTCGTTCGCAGTGGCAGCACCAGATGGCTGCCGAAGCGCCCGTCGCCTCAACGCTGGGAGGGGGCGAGGAACCCCACGAAAACAAGCGCTCGGTGTCGGTCCTTCAGTAGAGGTCATGAACGAGGCTGGATATAGCTGCTGCGGAAGGGGGCCGTTCACGCTTCTCTCACCAGAGGTTCGCTCCGTCGTCACCCATCACCTGCCGTTCGTCTATCCGAATCCTTTACCGTCGAGCTGACACTCCCCGATCAGTGGAGGTGTGGCGATGGAAGAATTCGTCGCGTTGCTCCTGGCAGAAGTGATCGTGCTGCTCACCGAGGCGGCTGTCCGCTACGCCGTTCAGAGCCTCCGGCCCACGAACTCGACCTGACTCCAACCCGCCGCGGGTTATCGACCCGGGGCGTCGAGCCTCGGATTCGCCCCGGGTCGCCAGCTCCATAGCTCGTTGAGCCACAGGAATTTTCGGGTTTCGCACAGCAGAGATGGTGGCCGGCGCCAGCCTGACCGGGACGACCCTGACCGGGCCCCGAAGTGTCACCGATCTCGAAGCCGGAGTCGCCGTCTGGGAGATGGCCGACGGCCGGTGGTTCCGGATCGTCAACCGGCACTGGGAGCCCGATGAGCTGGAGGCCGAGCTGGCCCGCCTGGGCTGGCAGGCGAAGATGGCGCGTACCGACTGGTTCATCTGCGGCCACCCGACCGGCGGACCGAGGAGCGGGCAGGGGTTGTCGTCGGGTGACACCCAAGCCGGACGTGACTGAATCCCGCGATCAGCGATCGGCATCCAGTCTCTAGCGATCGACCGCTGCTCGGATCTGACCGAGCCACTCTGTGCCCAGTTGGCGCCCGTTCGGGAGTTGGTCGTCTCGATCCCAACGCCACGTTGCGATCATCGCAAGGATGAGGATCCGGCACTCGCGAAGCAGATCGTGATCAACAGCCGGATAGTGTCCGCTGACTTCTTCGGGCAAATGGGCGATGTCGAACTCGACAGGTCCGCGGCAACACGTCTCGAGGTCTACAAAGAGCAGCCCTTTCTTCGTGATGAGCAAGTTGCCCGGATGCGGCTCGCCGTGCAGTAGCTGCTCGGGTGCGCCCCGGTCGACGATTGCCCGCCTCACGCTCCGCAACGTGTTGCTGAGAAGCTCTCGGTCCGCGTCAGCAAGTTCCGGAGTGTGGGCGCGGTTGCCAACCAGCCACTGGGCCTCCGCGACTCGATCCGTGAAGTGCGGCGAAGTCACATCGACCTGCCGCATGCCGGCATGCAACTGCTCGAGCGCCCGCGCATACTCGGGTAGCGCGACGTCCGGAGACGGTACCCGCTCATAGTAGGTCCAGAGCGTGACCGCATAGCCGTTACGCACGTAGACGCGCGGCTCCACCCGAGGCTCAAGCTCAGCCACCGGACAATCGGTTTCGGCGAGCCGCCGACCGACCTCGACTTCGAACTCGGCGCCTGTCTGATGCGCTGCATGCGCCACCCGAGCAAGAACGTCACAGGGCAGCAGGCGCACAGCGAGCCGGTTCGAGTCGTGAAGAACAACCGCGTCATCGGCCCTCAGGTCAAGCGCTGATGCGGTGGACATACCCGCAGCCACCGCACGCGGAACTTCTGATGCCTTCATCAACCCCGGAGTTTGGCACCAACGTGGGCTCGTCCGGCCGGGATAAACTTGGGAAGGGTTCAGGTCAATGGACGACGAACGTGCGCGCGATCCCTAGTTGAAGCTCTCGTCCCACGGAGGAGCCTGGTCTAAGTGCGATTCGACAGCCACGCTGGAGCTGATCTCTCAGGGGCCCTTCCGAGTGCGTACCCCGGCTAAGGGGCCCGTTTGTGGGTGGTGCATTTCGAGGCCCCCAGAACCGCCTTGGCGGGTTTGCTCGAGCTTGTTGAGTTGGACGATGCTGCGTCGGTGAGACAGAGCGCTGGGCAATCACGAGTTTCCTTCGATTCAAGTGCTGGGAGCGAAGCGCGACGATGCGCAAGGCGCCGTCGTCGGGTTGATTGGGGTGGTGGCCAGCCGGGTGAGTTGATGGGCTGCGCGCCTGTGAACTTCAGAGCTGCCGCAGAGACTGGCTGGGGTGAGTCGACGAGCCAACCGTCGGACGAATCGTGATCGACGCTGAGTCGCGCAGCGAGGTGCGCAGCGACCTCAAGGACCTCAAACCCACCGTCCTGCTCGTCGGGGCCGTGTTGTACGCCGCGGCGCTCATCGTGGTGTTCTTTCTCGTCATGCCGTCCTCGTCGAGTCCATCGCACCTCTGCTGTGGCGAGACGGTCGGCGATCCCAGTATTACGGTGCACGAAAAGGAGTGGAGCATCTCTGCACCGAAGGTGTGGAGCATGGGCTACCACGAAGTCAACGTTGTGAACGTCGGCAAGGTGCCGCACGAGTTGGTCATGTTTAAGACGGACCTCACAGCCGTGCAGCTGCTCTCGAACCCGGGAACTTCTATCCGCGCGAGCGGGCCCTTTGCTGGGATGCTGAACGAGGACTCGCCCGACCTGGTCAGCGTGCTCGACAGCGGGAACAGCATTCCTCCTGGGACTTCGAGAGTGGTGCCGTCGGGGCCACTCACGCCCGGGCATTACGTGCTCATGTGCGACCTGCCTGGTCATTACGCCAAAGGAATGTACGAGGACATCACGGTGGCGCCATGAGGGTTGACCGCCGCGCCCATGGGCGGCCATCGCGTGCAGCAGGCCGAATCGCGAGAACGAGCCCACGGCGAAGGATCGACGGCGTGACGACCTGCTGCGAGACCGCCGTTTCATCCGATGCGGGTGATGCGTCGACCGCCCCGGCGCGGTTCGATGGTGAGGTCTAGCGCTTTTCGCGCGCTCGTCGGCACGTTGGGCCAGGTCCCTGCCGACTGACGCAGCGAACGGCACAGTCGCGACGCGGAGCGCTCGGAGACGCTGAGACAGATCGAGACACGAACCACATCGCAATCATTGGCTCGAACACCAACGAGGGGAATGAGCATGGCTGGAACGCCAAGTTAGGGTGGAAGACGTTCTGCGGAATCCTGCTGATGATCGCGGGCGTCTTCAGCCCCATCGACGGCCTGACGGCGCTGACCCGCGCCAATTACCACAGGAGCCTCGAGGGCAGCACTCAGTTTCGCCTCACCAACAATCTCAACACCTGGGGCTGGGTCATCCAGATCGTCGCTGTCCTGCTGCACTTGGCCGGCGTGGGCCCCTTCCGCGGGGGCAACCTCGGCTCGCACGATCGGGATCCTCTTCGCCGGCGTCAACGCGATCTTGCAGCTCGCCTGGCTGGCGCACTTCCAGCTCTGGTCATTCGGGATGATCCTCGTGGACGTCTTGGTGATCTACGGGATCGCTGTCCACGGTGGCCGCGAGGACGAGGCACTCGGCTGACCGCGGGGTCGCTCGTAGGCGGCAGCCAGGCGGTCCGAGGAGCGAGATGAGAGGACATGCGTCGAGAGGCACGAGGGACGTGACCCGGGCATGGACGCCGAGTCGTAGGCTCGCGGACGCACTCGGCGAACCACGGGTGCCGCGGGCGAGCGTCGTCCGTCGCGCGATCGAAACGAGCTGATGGACCATGGAAGCTGCGCCGACGAGCACGGTTCGAGAGGACCAGGCGAAGGCCGACGGGCGGGAGCTGCGAAATCGCGTCCCTCGGGAGAGCCACGCCAGCTGGTCCGCCCCGGCTGATCGCGACCCGCTCGGGATCCTCGAGCAGCAGAACGCGAGCCGAATCCCCAATCTCGTCCCGGTTCGCATGGGCCGGATGGTCGAGTCACCCTTTGCGTTCTATCGAGGCGCAGCCGCGGTGATGGCTGCCGACCTGGCCTCGACTCCAACCACCGGGATCGAGGTGCAGGCGTGCGGCGACGCGCACCTCGTCAACTTCGGCATGTTCGCGTCACCTGAGCGGAAGTTGCTCTTCGACGTGAACGACTTCGACGAGACGCTGCCCGCACCGTGGGAATGGGACGTGAAGCGCTTGGCCGCGAGCGCGGTCGTCGCGGCCCGACAGAACGGTTTCAGCACCAAGGTGGCGGCGAAGGTGACGCTCGCTGGTCTCCGCTCCTACCGGGAGCGCATGCACCAGTTCGCTGAGATGTGCTGCATGGACGTGTACTACGCGGAGGTGGATGCGGAGGCCGTCATCGCCCAGGCGAGAACGGCGAAGGCGGGCGCGCAGAAGAAGATCGAGAAGATCAAGGAGAACACCTCAGAGCGCGCCCTCCAGAAGCTGACCGTCACCACCGCCGACGGATTCCCACGGATCAAGGACGATCCACCGGTGCTGATCCATCCCGAAGAGCTCCAGAACGAGGCTTTGGTCCGCCACTTCTTGGAGCACTACCGCGCCACGGTCCGCAAGGATGTCCAAGTCCTCCTGAACGACTTCGAGCTCGTTGATGCCGCACTCAAGGTTGTCGGTGTGGGAAGCGTCGGAACCATGTGCCTGATCGTGCTGTTCCTGGATCGTCACGGGGTGCCGCTCGTCCTGCAGGTCAAGCAGGCCGAGCAATCGGTGCTCGCCCCCTACTGGAAGCCCGAGAACGCCGTCGAGCCGGGACAACGAGTCGTCGACGGCCAGCTCATCATGCAGGCGGCCAGCGACATCTTCCTTGGCTGGGCGACCGGAGATGGAGGCCGCCACTTCTACGTTCGACAGTTCCGGGACATGAAGGGCTCGATCGACGTTCCGACGCTCGTCCCGGCGCAGCTCGCCGAGTACCTCGAGATCTGCGGCTGGTCGCTCGCTCGGGCTCATGCGCAGTCCGGGCGGACCCAGGAGATCGTCGGGTATCTCGGGAACGGCGACCGCTTCGACCGCGCCGTCGCCGACTTCGCGGAGACCTACGCCGATCAGAACGAGCGCGACCACGCGGCGCTCGTCGACGCGGTGGAGTCGGGACGGATCGTCGCTGAACGCGGGGTCTGATGGCCGCCCCCGGCGGGAGACCGGCTCCACCGAGCACCGCGCCTCCGCCGGTTCTCTAGCGGGCCGGGCTCGGCGACGAACCGCGGCTCCGGTCGACGGGCGCGTGGCCCGGAGATACGGTGGCCGGCACCACCCCGCCTGGGCGGGATCACGCGATTGTGGCGCTCTGGACCCTGGTGTCGCGATTGCCGACCTCCTTGAGGAGCGATGTCGGCCTCGAGAGCCACCAGTCCATTACAGCTTCGTTGGCTGCGCCTGACCCCAGGCGACACGAAGTTCACGCCCCCGCGGACACCGGCCAACCTGGTGGCCCGTCGGCGCCTGGTCCGCCAACTGGTCGATACCGACGCCGAGCTGGTGACCGTGACCGCGCCGGCGGGATACGGCAAGACCACCCTGCTCGCAGAGTGGGCGCAGGCGACGCAGCTGCCCATCGCCTGGTTGACGCTCGAGACGACCGACACCGAGCCGGCGGCGCTGCTGACCAGCCTGACCGGCGCCTTGGAGACACTCGAGCCGGTCCGGTCGAGACCATCGGGTTGGCCGCGCAGCGCGGACGGGAACGTGATACGCGGCCACTCAGCCGGACTGCAGGGCATGCTGCTCTCGGCCCCTCGGAGCTTCGCGCTGGTGCTCGACAACCTGCACCTGCTCCGTCAGCCGGACTGCATCGCGCTCCTCGGCGTCCTGCTCGAGACCATTCCAACCGGCTCCCGGCTCGTCCTCGCCGGCCGGAGCGACGCCGCCTTGCCGCTGAGCAGAGCACTCGCCAGCGGTCGGGTGCTGCAGCTCGGCAGCATCGACCTCGCGATGACAGCCGTCGAGTGCGTCACGGCGCTCAAACGGGCTGGAGTCGAACCAGCAGCCGACGTGGGAGCCACTATCGCGAGCCGGACCGAGGGCTGGCCGGCCGGCGTGTCGCTGGCTGCGCTCGCGATTCGGGACGAGCCTGACCCCCTTGGCGCCGCGCATCGTTTCACCGGCGACGACCGCCTCGTCGCCGCCTACTTTGACGAGGAGGTGCTGAAGACCCAGAGTCGTCGTCAAATACGGTTCCTCCTCAGCACGTCGGTCCTCGACGTGCTGTCCGGGCCACTCTGTGATGCGCTGCTCGAGCGGACTGACTCGAGCGTCATGCTCGAGGACCTCACCCGCTGGAACACCTTCGTCGTGCCGCTCGACCGGACCGGTGAGTCGTACCGGTACCATCCGCTGTTCCGCGACGCCTTGCGATCGATCCTCCACCACCGGGACGCCAGGCTCGTCCGTGACCTCCACCGACAAGCCTCCGCGTGGTTCGCAGAGCGCGGCGAGCTGGACGCCGCGATCAATCACGCCCACCAGTCCGGCGATACCTCGAAGGTCGGCGACCTGGTCTGGTCGGGCACGACGCCGTACCTCGGGACGGGCCGAGACGCGATCGTGGACCGCTGGCTGCACCTGTTCACCGCGGACGAGATCGGCCTGCAGCCGGCCCTGGCCCTCACCGCCGCGTGGTGGTGCTTCACCACCGGACACGGCGATCAGCTCGAGCATTGGCTTGCTCAGGCCGAGGGAGCCGACACGGAGGGCCCTCTCCCCGACGGCACGCCCGTTCGCGCCGCCACCTCGTTGCTCCGCGCCCTCTCGGGTCGCCGTGGTCTCGCACAGGTTCGGTCCGACGCTGCCCTCGCCTTCGAGCTCGACCGCCCCCAGAGCCCGTACCGAAGCATCGCTCGTTGCCTCGAGGGAGGTGTGCTGCGGCTCTTGGATGAGCCCGCGCTGGCGCGCGATCGGCTGGACGAAGGGCTCGCGCTGGCGATGCTTACCATCCCGGCTGCTGAGGTGCACTGTCTCAGCCAGCTCGCACTCCTCGCGATCGACCAGGACGACTGGGTCGCGGCCGACGAGCTGTCGAGCTCGGCGATGCGAAGGGTCGACGAGAACCGGTTGAATGACCGGCCAGCCATGGCCCTCCCGTTCGCAGTCGCAGCCCTGTGCGCGGCGCGGCGACCCGACCCGACCGGTGCGCTCGGACTGCACGACCATGCCCTCGCCTTGTTGACCCGGTTGCAGGGCGCGGCGCCGTGGCTCCAGGTCGAGGCCCGGCTCCTGCTGGCCCGAGCCGGATCGCTCGTCGGAGCCTTCGGGACTCAGCACGCGCTCGTCAGCGAGGCGCAACGATTCGCATCCCGGTACCCGGACGCGGAGCGGCTGCAGACGCGGCTGGCGCACGTGACCCGGATCATCCGAGAGTCGGAGACCGGGAACGGGACCGTCGGATTGACCCCGGCCGAGCGACGCGTCCTGCAGTACTTGCCGACGCAGTTGACGTTCGGGGAGCTGGGCCAGCAGCTGTTCGTTTCTCGTAACACTGTGAAGACCCAAGTCCATAGCCTGTACCGGAAGCTGGGGGTCAGCTCTCGGACGAATGCGGTGGAGCGAGCTCGAGAGGTCGGCCTGCTCGACCGGTAGGCCAGCGCTCCACCACCAGCGAGCGGATCGACGGCTCACCGGCGGCCGACGCCACAGGATGGCCGAGGCTCTGCGCAACGGGGTGCGGACGGCGAAGGCCGAGGAAGCGGCCGTCTCCAATGGCTACGTGAACGAGCCGACTTGGCTCAGGGTGGGAACTCGCCTTCAGGATCCATGAGCACCTCAGCGCTGACCTTGCGCTGATGCGCGGCGCGGTACATCTCGAAGTCCCGACGGTAGGGGAGCGCTCCGCAGTCCTCACCGCGGTCGCAGAGCGCGTCTCCAGGTTCGAACTCAACCAGGAGGCCGTCGCACTGCAGCTCCGGATCAGCCATCACGGTCCGCAGCGTATGCCAGCCGCAGCAGAATGCCGCGCCTGACGGGTTGGGAATCGCCGGCACGTGCGCGTGCTGGCGCCGGGTGGTCCCGGAGCACCGACTGCGCTGGCACGGCGGGAGTGACCACGGAAGACAAGCGGTCCTCGATGTGTTGGGTTCGGTGTGCCCGAACCGATCGTCCCGTTGTCGGTCTTGGACCTGGCTCCCGTGGGCGAGGGATCGTCGCCAGCTGCCGCGCTCCAGAGCTCGGTGCGGCTCGCGCGGCTGGCCGAGCGCCTCGGCTACCGGCGTCACTGGGTCGCTGAGCATCACAACATGCCCGGGATCGCTAGCTCCGCCCCGCCGGTGCTCATCGCGCACCTCGCGTGCGCCACGTCGACAATCCGGGTCGGATCCGGCGGGGTGATGCTCCCCAACCACGCTCCGCTCGTCGTCGCCGAGCAGTTCGGTACCCTCGAGGCGCTGCACCCGGGTCGAATCGACCTCGGGATCGGTCGTGCCCCCGGCACGGACCGGGTCGCGACGTACGCCCTGCGACGATCGAACGGCCTCTCGGCGGAGCAGTTCCCCCAGCACCTGGTCGAGCTGCTCGGCTTCTTCGACGGCACGTTGGCGGCCGACCATCCGCTGCGAAGCGTCACCGCCGTGCCGGGGCTCGGTTACCGGCCCGAGATCTGGCTGCTCGGATCCAGTGACTTCAGCGCCCAGGTGGCTGGGATCCTCGGCCTGCCGTTCTCGTTCGCGCATCACTTCGCCGCGGCCGGCACGATGCGAGCGGTCGAGGCCTACCGGTCCGCCTTCCGTCCCTCGTCTCGTCTCGAGGCGCCGCACCTGATGCTCGGCGTCTCGGTGGTCTGCGCCGAGACGACCGACCAGGCCCGCTGGCTGGCCGGCCCCGCGGCGCTAGCCATCGTCCGGCTTCGCTCTGGCCGGCCGGGCCGCTACCCGACGCCCGAGGAGGCGGCCGAGTACCAGTTCACCCCCAGCGAGCGGGAGATCGTGCGAGGCTGGACGGCATCCCAGATCGTCGGGGACCCGACCGAGGTCCGAGCCCGCATCGAGGAGCTCGTCGACGGCACCGGCGCCGACGAGCTCATCGTGACGACGATGACGCACGGGCCGGAGGATCGGCTGCGCTCCTACGAGCTCCTGGCCGACGCGCTCGGCCTCTCCCCGGCCGAGCCGGCTCCCGAGCCCGCCGACGTGTCGGTCTCGGACTGACCGCCCCGCCTCCAGGGGTTAATGGGCTGCGGCGAGCCGCTCGTGGACACCAATGCGATCGTCGGCGGCGCCGGCCCGACGCGCGCTGCCGAGCGCGGCCGCGCCCAGCCCGACCTCGATCGCGAGATAGGACCAGAACGCCCCGTCCGTTCGAGGCCGGTCCAGCACCAACGAGCTCACCCGGGCCGCGGCGGCCCCCAACCAGGTGACGCCGACTGCAGCCTGCGCTGTCGGATCGCGGGAGAGCAGCGCCCACCCTCCCAGCGCGGCGTAGGTCCCACCGAGTCCGGCCCGGGTCTCGGCGAGGCCCCGTGCCGTGCCCGCGGGCAGCTCCAAGTTGGCCGCGACCCGCGCTGGCATCACCACACCGGCGAGACCCGACAGCATCAGCACCGCGCTGCTCCATCTACCCCCGTTCATGTGCCCCGCCCCGCCGCGCGCTCATCGCGTGCGGCTTCCTCGGTGGTCAGCTCCGCGAGAGGTTCGGCCTCGAGACGCTCGTCGGGGATCGCTTCGCCACTCCGAACCGACTTGCCGTACGTGCCGGCGGCGAGGCGAGCCTCGGCACGAGCCAGCGCCTCGCGGCGGGTGTGAAGCAGCTCCGCGAGGGCCTCGTCCGTCTCTTGCTCCACCTCGGTTTCGGCGCCGTCAGCCCAATGCGGCGGGTCCGGAAGCCGCTCGTCGCGTCGGTCCCGACGGATCGACGCCTCGAGCTCCAGGAGTCGCGCCTCCTCCTGATCCAGCAGCTCCCGGGCTCGGCGTTGGTCCATCGTCGGGGGTCTCCTTGCTGGTGCGGCCGCCACGGGGCAGCGCTCGGTGGTCGCGATCATGGCGGCGTGATCCCGTCCTCGTCCAGGCCTCGACCCGGCCCGGCTCACCGAAGGGGGTGGTGCGGCGGTTGGCGAGGATGGTCGTCGGTGGCCGTCGCCTTCGTCGCTCCGGCCGCGACCCGGTGTTCCTGGTGAAGCGATCGGGCTGATCGCGCTGGGACTGGGCCTGTGGCTGTACCCCGTCATGTGGAACACCACCCGCCTCGCCTCCGAGCGGAAGACCGTCCCGGGGACCGCGGTGTGCGACCGAGCCCGGGTACCGCCCCGCGGACGTCCGGCGGGGTGTTCGATATCACCGGCCTGACCGAGCGGTTCCGGGTGCACCGAGGGGTTTCAGTCCCCGCTCGCATCGGGAAGACTAGGGAGACCGCCCGCGTGAGGACTGGAGACGACATGGACGAGCCGACGCGACCTTCCCAGCCGACCCGAGACGCCGAACGCGACGAGGCCGAGGCACCACACCAAGCGGATCGCCTCCCCACCCCGGAGGAGGAGCGCCTCGCCGAGGAGCACGAGCTCGACGCCGACGTCGCCGAGCACGAGCGGGAGATGGGGGAGCGCGGCGCGCAGGTCCCCGGCGAAGGACAGAATTCCCTGATCACGTCGTAAGCCAGCGCCGGCACCGACGAGCAAGCATGCCGGTGGAGCCGGTGTGGGAACGGCTCCGCTGGATCGCAGTTGGCGTGGCCCTGGCCGCGCGGCTCGACCCGGTCGCCGGCGCTTCCCGTCGGGCCCGCCTGCGCCGCCTGGCCCATGACCTCGCCGCGTTCGTTCGGGCCGGGCGGGCCGGCCTCGGCGGCCCCGAAGGCCAGCTGCCGGGCGTCGAGCCGTCCGCCGTGACCACGGTCCCCAGATCCCGACCATCTGACCCGCGACCGGCCTCACGAGCCCGGAGCAGCCGCGGTGGCGGAGCAGCCGATCGGGAGTGACGCTCACCCCGACCCGACTCGGTGGTGACGATCCGATCAGGCGACGCGGTGCAGCGTGTTGTGGTCGACGTGCAGGAACGGCTCCGGGAACTCCTTCATATCGAGGGTCGTCACCTCGTGGTACGACCAGGTGTCGTCACCCGGCTTGGTGGTGATCGTGGCGGTGTAGCTGCGGCTGCTCGCGTTCTTCGCGAGGTACTTGTTCTCCCCGATCCCGTACTGCGCGGCGCCGATGCTGGCGTTCAATGTGAACTCGGTCGCGTCGGCGGTCGTGGTGGCTCCGGCGAGGACCGTGATGCCGCGTGGGACGACGAACCCGCGGAGCACCTCACCCGCCGCCGCGTCCCAGAGCCAGTAGCCGACCTCGGTGTGGAACGGGTTCTCCTCGTCGCCTCGCCACATCGCGCTGCGGTAGTCCAGCCCGTAGAGCTCCTGGTCCCCGTTCGCGACCGGCCCGAACGGCTTGAGGCTGGCCTTCTCGCGGTAGGTCGTGTCGAGCACCGTGTTCCGAGTGTGGGAGAACGCGGTGTCGAGCCCTCCCTCTCCCTCCCACTCGCCGGCGAGCGCCTGCAGCGGACCCCATTCCGTCATCGTTGGCTCACTGTCCCTGGTCGTGGTCGGACTGGACGGCGGCTGAGCCGCCCGCAGACGGCGATGCCGCAGCGCCGGGTCAGCGAGTACCTTCCGGTCGGCGTCGCGTGACGCGACGGGCCCTGGCTCACCGGGCGCCTGGTCTCGAAGGAGGTTACGCCGAGCGCTCGACCAACCCCCGATCCGCCTCGTCGGTCGACCGTAGTGAGGAGCGAGTGATGGCCAAGGTGCTGTGCGTGCTGTACGACGATCCCGTCGACGGGTATCCCGAGACGTACGCCCGGGACGAGATCCCCCGGATCGTCCGCTACCCGGGCGGCCAGAGCACCCCCACGCCGGAGGGGCTCGACTTCGTCCCCGGGCAGCTGCTCGGGAGCGTGTCCGGCGAGCTCGGCCTGCGGGGCTTCCTCGAGGGCGCCGGCCACACGCTGGTCGTGACCTCGGACAAGGACGGGCCCGAGTCGGTGTTCGAGCGGGAGCTCATCGACGCCGACGTGGTGATCTCCCAGCCGTTCTGGCCCGCGTACCTGACCCGGGACCGCATCGCGAAGGCCAAGAACCTGAAGCTGGCGATCACGGCCGGGATCGGTTCGGACCACGTGGACCTCCAGGCCGCCAGCGAGGCCGGGCTCACCGTCACCGAGGTCACCTACTCGAACAGCATCAGCGTCTCTGAGCACGTCGTGATGATGATCCTGTCCCTGGTCCGCAACTACATCCCGTCCTACCAGTGGGTCGTGAAAGGCGGGTGGAACATCGCCGACTGCGTCGAGCGGTCCTATGACCTCGAGGGCATGGTGGTGGGGACGGTCGCGGCGGGCCGGATCGGCTCCGCGGTCCTGCGTCGCCTGCAGCCCTTCGACGTCGAGCTGCACTACACCGACTTGCATCGACTCCCGGCGGACGTGGAGCGGGACCTCGGGGTCACGTTCCACGAGACCGCAGCCGAGATGGTCCCGCGCTGCGATGTCGTGACCATCAACGCGCCGCTCTACCCGGGGACCGAAGGTCTGTTCAACGATGAGCTGCTCTCGACCATGAAGCGTGGCTCGTACCTCATCAACACGGCTCGCGGCAAGATCTGCGAGCGGGACGCGATCGTGCGGGCGCTGGAGAGCGGGCAGCTGGCCGGCTACGCAGGCGACGTCTGGTTCCCCCAGCCCGCGCCGAGCGATCACCCCTGGCGGACGATGCCGCACCACGGCATGACGCCCCACATCTCGGGGTCGTCGCTGTCGGCGCAGGCCCGCTACGCGGCCGGGACCCGGGAGATCCTCGAATGCTGGTTCGCGCAACGTCCGATCCGTGACGAGTACCTCATCGTGCACGGCGGTCAGCTCGCGGGGGCGGGCGCGCACTCCTACCAGCCCGGTGACGCGACCGGCGGCTCGGAGGAAGCAGCCCGGTTCCGGCGCTGAGCGCGGCCCGGCCGGGCGACCCCGAATCCGGGTGGGACCGGGAGGACAGGCTGGTCGTCGAGCCGGGCTCGCGAGCGAGGGTGACCGCGTGCCGGTGAGCGTGATCAGGCACACTGCAGCGCGTGGGATCTGGCGCACAGCGCGCGTTCGCGGCGGTCGCGCTCGTCGCGTCGATGGTGGGCGTCTGGGCCGTCCCGGCGGGAGCACGGGGTGGACGCCCGACCCCTGGCGACCGGGCGATCCTCGCCGCCGGGGTCCTATCGGCGAGGGACGTGCCCTCCGGCTGGACGTCGCAGTCGGTCTCCAGCGGCAACCAGTTCGCCGGCTTTCGCGGCCTCGCGGGGTGCAAGCAGATCGTCGTCGCCGACGCGGCCGGGACGGCCGGGATCCATGCCGTCTCCCGGGCGTTCAGCGACCCCGCCGTCCCCAGCCGGGAGGCGACCGCGACCGACGAGGTGTACGCCTTCCCGACCGTCGCGGGCGCGGCCCGGTACCTCGCCGCGTTCCAGGCCGCCAGCGCGCCCACCTGCCTCCAGACCGGGCTGAGCGTGCAGACCGGCGGTCAGGTGGGGGTGGCCGCGGTCCCGAACCACGGTCCAGCGCTCGGCGACGACAACGCGAGCTTCGACGCCGTGCTGTCCACGACTGACCAGCAGGGTCAGCCGTTCACCGCGATCCTCGACTTCGTCCTCGTCCGCACCGGCCGGGCGGTGGTCGACCTGGCGTTCACCAACCCGGGGACGAGCCCCCTGGCGCAGGAGCAGACGATCGTCGGCGCCGTGGTGCTCCGCATGGAGGGCGTCGCTCACTGACGCGGGCGAGGGGCGACCGCGAGGATCAGTCGGTGCGGGCGGTCGCGCTCGCCGAGGTCATTCGCCGCCAGGCCGCGACGTCGGTGTCGTCGGCGAGGCGCCCAACCCGGGTGACGGTGTCGACGTCGCCCACCTCCCGGCGGAGGGCCCCGACCGTGCTCGCCGCCCGGGGTCGCGTCGCAAAGGGGTCGAACTCGAAATGCCGCATCGCGTTCTCGTGGGTCACGAGCGCGACGACCGCCGCGTCGACGTCCGAGAGCAGGGTGCCCAACCGCTCGGGGGCATGCGGCCAGCTGCTGTCCGAGTGCGGGAAGTCCGACTCCCAGCAGACGTTCTCGACGTTGAACTCGTCGAAGAGCTCGACGCCGACCCGGTCGTCGATGAAGCAGCAGATGATCCGCTCGCGGAACAACTCGGTCGGTCGCAGCCCCTGCGGCTGCTCGTGCCCCATCCAGGCGTTGTGGCGGTCGAGGGTGTGGTCCGCCCGCTGCAGGAAGTAGGGGATCCAGCCGATGTCGCCCTCGGTCAGCGAGAAGCGCAGCGCGGGGAACCGGTGCCAGAAGTCCGCCCAGAGCAGGTCACCGAGCGTGTAGATCGACATGGTCGGCGACAGGCTCATCGGGACCGGCGGCGGCGCGTCGCGGGACGTCGACGCTGACTTCGACGACGATCCCACGTGGCAGCACAGCACGGTCCCAGTGTCCGAGCAGGCCGCGAAGAGCGGATCCCACGCGTCGGTGTGGATGCTCGGCATCCCCAACCCGGTCGGGTTCTCCGAGAACGTCACCGCGTGGCAGCCCTTCCCGGCCAGCCGGCGCACCTCCGCCGCGGCCAACTCGGCGTCGAACAGGGGCAGGATGCCGCAGGGGATGAACCGGTCGGGGTGCGCACCGCACCACTCGTCGACGTGCCAGTCGTTGTAGGCCCGGATCATGGCCAGGTTCACGTCCCGGTCCGGTCCGAGGTTCAGGACCTGCCCGGCGAAGCCGGTCCAGTTCGGGAAGTTCAGCCCCGCCAGCTGGCCACCGGCCGACATGTCCCGCACCCGCTCGTCGACCTGGTAGCAGCCGGGCCGCATCTCCTCGTAGCGGGTCGGGTTCACGTTGAACATCTCGGGCGGCTTGCCCGCGACCGCGTTGAGCCCCAGGTTCCGGCCCGGGACGTCGCCGTAGTACCACTGCTGCGAGCCGTCGGGAAGATCACGGACCCGCGGGACCGCGTCGCGGTAGCGGCTCGGCACGTGCCCCTCGAACATGTCGGCGGGCTCGCAGATGTGGTCGTCGACCGAGATCAAGATGAGGTCGTCAGTGTTCACGTCTCGCTCCTCGGGACCGGCCGGCGAGCTCAGCGGTCATCGAAGAGACCTCGCTGCTCGAACAGCTCGACGACGAGCTCACCCTGGCGTCGCATCATCCGCTGGTACTCGTCGCTGGCCCGGTCGCCGTCCCCGCGACCGACCGCGGCCGCGATCGCGGCCAGGCCGTCGCGCTCCACCTCCGCCGCCCCGGGCACGAGGGCGAAGAAGTTCCCGGGCACGAGACCCGACATGGCGCGCAGCAGCACCGCGATCCGCGGCGACGCGGCGGCGTCGACCACCGTGGTGTGGAACGCGAGCACGAGACGTTGGAGCTCAGCCGCGTCGTCACAGGAGGCGACCCGCCCAGCCAGGTCCCCCAGCGCGACGCTCAACCCGCTCTGCTCGCGGCTCGTCGCGCGTCGCACCGCGAAGCCATAGATCAGCGCGAACAGGTCGTAGTGGTCCCGGACTGCCGGCTCGTCGAGGGCGTTGACGAACGCTCCCCGGTGCAGCTCGATGGTGACCCAGCCCTCCCGCTCGAGCGCGATCAGGGCCTCCCGGATCGGGATGCGGCTCAGGCCGAGCGTCTGGGCGATCTCGTCCTGGGGGATGCGGTCGCCGGGGCGGAGGCTCCCGTCGAAGATGAGCCGCCGGATGTGGAGGGCGGCGTGCTCGCCGCTGCTGCGCCGGACGACCGTCGGGTCGGGGCTGGGGCCCCGGTAGGTGGTAGTCGCCGACCCCGTCGTGATGATTGCATATCATATCCACTCGGTCTCGGGACGGGTGATGGCAACGAAGCAGGGAGCGAACCTCGCCGACTTGCTGGTCGAGCACCCGCTGCCCGACGCGGCGGCGGTCCTGCACACCGCCGAGCGGTCCCTCACCGTGGGCGAGGCCCGACGCGCCGCCGAGGCGATGGCGGTCCGGCTGCGGGCGGTGGGCGTCGAGGCGAGCCATGCCGTCGCGGTGCAGCTGCCGAGCGGCCTCGACGCGGTCATCGCGATGTTCGGCGTATGGATCGCGGGCGCGGTGTTCGTGCCGCTGAACGACCGGGCGCCGCCCGAGGAGCGACAGCGGATCCTGGGTGCGGTCCGGCCGGCGGCGCTGGTGACGGAGGCGGGCGTGGAACGGCTCGACGACCCGGCCTCGTACGACCCGGGGGTCGCGTTCGTGCTCTGGACGTCGGGGACGACCGGCTCGCCGAAGGCGATCCTGCACACGCACGACGCCTACTACGAGCTCCTCGACCGGGTGCTCGGCCCGCTGCGGTCCAAGCCCCGCGACCCGGCTCGCCCGCCGATGCCGAACCTGGTGCCGGTCGCGCTCGCCCAGAACGCCGGGATCTACAACGTGCTCTTCGGCCTGCGCGCCGGCGCCCCGGTCGTGATCATGAGCCGCTTCGATCCGGCGGGCTTCGCGGAGCTGGTGCGACGGTTCGACATCACCTCGACCGTGCTGCCGCCGGCCGCGATCGCGATGCTGACCGACGACGACACGATCACCGACCTGTCCCCGTTGCGGCACGTGCGCAGCATCACCGCGCCGCTGTCCCCGGCGCAGGCCCGACGGTTCACCGAGCGGTTCGGGGTCGGGGTCCTGAACGGGTACGGGCAGGCCGAGATCGGCGAGGTGATCGGCTGGACGACGGCGGACCTGCGAGCCCATCCGGAGAAGGTCGGCGCGGTCGGCCGGCCCCACCCGGGGGTGACGATCCGAGTCGTCGGGGACGACGGTCGTCCGGTGGGCAGCGATGCGGTCGGGGAGCTCTGCGTCCGACCGCCCCGGATGACCGCCGGCTACGCCGCGGCGGACGCCAGCTTCGAGGAACGCGTCGACCCAGACGGGTACGTGCGCACCGGCGACCTGGCCCGCGTCGACCCGGACGGATTCGTCTGGATCGAAGGCCGGGTCGGTGACGTGATCAACCGGGGTGGCAACAAGGTCTTCCCCGAAGAGGTGGAGGAGGTCCTGCGCCAGGCGCCCGGGATCCGCGACGCGGCGCTGGTCGGCGTCCCCGACGACCGGCTCGGTGAGGTCCCAGTCGCCTTCCTCGTCGGTGACCCCGTCCCGGAGGACGAGCTCGATCGTCGGTGCCGCGAGCAGCTGGTGCCGTACAAGGTGCCGGTCGCCTACCACCACATCGAGGCGCTGCCCCGCAACGAGGCCGGCAAGCTCCAGCGCGACGCGCTCGTCGACCGCGCCCAGGCTCGAGGCTAGGTCGGCCGGCTCGCCCGGCCGCCTCACGCTCGACCCGCGCCGACCCCAGGCGCGACGAAGGCGCCGCGGCCGGAGCGACCGCGGCGCCTTCACGCACACCTAGGAGGTGAGGTTGACCTTGTACGTCTTGGCGTTACTCGGCGAGCAGTCGAAGGTGCCGGCCTTCGTCGGGTGGACCCGAACGAACTTGCCGTTCTCGACCTGCAGCAGCACGTAGCAGGGGCTCACCTTCCGGCCCGCGACGTTCGTCGTGGCGAGCATGCCGCCAGCGTTGAAGCTGGTCTCCGTGTTCAGCTGCGTGAACAGGTTCTTGCGGGTCAGCCCGTTGGCGCCGTCCGCCTTGACGACCCGGTTCACCGCGTCGGTGAACAGGTCAGCCGCGGCCCAGGCCTGGATCGCGAACCCGTCGGCGTGGGCCGGGTCGGTGTACTTGACGAAGTTGGCGAGCATCGCGTTGGACTTCGTCTCGTTGAACGGCAGGAACAGCAGGCTGACGTAGGTGCCGTTGACGTCCGCGCCACCCTCGCTGATCAGCTGCGGCGTGTAGCACTGCAGCGTGCAGTCCCACACCTTGATCGAGGTCAGCCCTTGCAGCGCCGCCTCCTTGCGGACCAGGTCCATCGAGGCGAACACGTTGCCGGTCCCGAAGTAGGTCGAGTTGGCAGCCTTCATGGCCTGCACGATTGGCGTGTACACGCTCTGGGGCGCCGACGCCGAGACGGCGAAGTCGTGGTCGGACTTGATCCCGACGTAACGAACCCCGCCGATCCCGCTCGTGAACGAGCTGTCGTACGCCGACTGGAGATCGGCGGAGAAGATGTAGACCCCGTGCAGGTTCTTCCCGTACTTGCTCTGGTAGTAGTACGCGCGCCCGATGTTGCCCTGGTAGGTCTGGGGGTGGTCGTTCTGCGTCGAGCAGATGATCGACGGCGGGTTGATCGGGTAGGACTCCGGGTTGCACTGCTGGACGACCTCGGTGGTCACCACCGGGATGTCCGGGATGCCGGTCGCGGCGCCGGCCTTGTCCTTGCAGGCCTGCATGTTGGCGACGCTGCTCAGGAACAGCGCCGACGTGCCCACCAGCGCGAAGTCCTGTGTGCACGCCTGGATGACGCCGTTCTCCGCGTCGGTGTCGGACAGCTTCGAGTCGAAGAAGTCGACCACCAGCTTTCGGCCCGCGACGCCGCCGTGGGCGTTGATGTACTTCGCGTAGCCCTGCACCCCGGCCACCGAGCCCGCGAACAGACCCGGGTCGACGGTCACGTCGACGTCGGCGACGATCGCGATGTGGATCGTTGTCGGCGTGACGCCGACCTCAGTGGCCTGGTTCGCCCCCCCACCACTGGACTGGGCCCCGGCGCTGACGCCCAACCCTGCGACCGCGATGCAGATCACCGCCGCGACCGCGACCCACCGGCGCCTGTTCATAGAAGATCCCCCCGAGTCGTCCGTTGCTGGCGGGCGAGAGCATGGCACGGCTGGGACCGCTTGTCACAGCGCGGTCGCCACGCCGGCGAGCCCGCCGGTGGGCTAGCCCGAACGGGGCGACCCGGACCCGGCCGGAGGGCCGGCCGGCTTCACCCCGGGCGTTGACCCGCCGTCGGGGCCGGGCGTCGACGCGGCGGCGACCGGGGTCGGCCCCGGTCCCGAGACGGCCTGCTGGTGCCGTTCGCGGCGGCTCCGGAGGTCGTGGCCGACGGTGGGGATGATGCCGCTCGGCTGGCGGCCCACGCCGATGCCGGCCAGGCCCGGTCCCACCCGCTGCAAGATGTCGAACAGGTTGAAGGAGATCCATCCGAAGACGCTGATGATGACCGACGGGAACAGCTCGGTGTACCAGGTGAACGACTGGAGGAGGAGCCCGCCGAGCAGGGCGCCGCTGACGACGGCCACGCCGCCGACGACGACGAGCAGGATGTAGGGGAGGCCAGCGAGCATCTGGAAGTCCATCGTCGACGCCGAGCCGAGCACCGTCGCGAACAGCGCACCCGAGAAGCCGGCGATCGCGGCCGACAGCACCCACACCTGGAACTTGGTCGCGGTCTGGTTGACGCCCAGCGTCGCGCACGCCGCCTCGCTGTCCCCGAGCGCCACGAGCCGACGACCGAAGGCGGTGGTCCGGATCCGGACCACCATCAGGCCGACGATCCCGAACAGCGCGGTGACGAGGAACAGGGTCCCGACGTCCTGGCCGTAGTGGACGCCGAACACCGTGAACGGCTGCGCGAAGTTGAAGCCGAGGATCTTGACCCCACCACCGAGACGGGAGCTGCTGCCGAAGACCTCGGGCTGGTCGAAGAACAGGAACTCGGCCATGCGCGCGAACGCCATCGACGCCAAGGCCAGGTACAGGCCCTGGAGCCGCAAGGCAGGAAGGCACATGAGGGCCCCGAACGGGATCGCGAGGCCCGCCGCGACCAGCAGCGCCCCGATCCCGCCCAAGTGCGGACCCCAGGCGCAGAACGCGAACGCGCCGACCCCGACGAAGGTGATCTGACCGAGGGAGATCTGCTTCGTCCAGCCGGTCAGCGGCACGAAGGACAGCAAGGTGACGGCGGTCACCAGGGCCAGGGCGAGCAGCCGGACGTTGACCCGGCTGAGGACCCCGCCCAGGACGACGACCGCGATGAACAGCGCGAGCATGGCGAGGAACGCGGTGCGGAAGCGAGGCAGGTGAGGCGCGAGGAGCTTGGTGACCCGGCGCGCCTCGATCCTCGCCTGGGGCAGGAACAGAAGGGCGAGGAACAAGATGACGGTCGGGATGGCGGTCGCCGCGGTCGTCCACCGGCCGGCCCAGTTCAAGAAGTTCTGCTGGAACGACAAGGCCAGCCCGATGATGATGCCGCCGACGTAGGTGAGCGGGAAGCTCTTCAGCCGGCCGATGATCGCGGCCGCGAACGCGTCGACGATGAGCAGGGTCAGGATCTGCACGTCGAGGGTGCTGAGCTCTTGGGCGAGGAAGATCCCGGCGACCGCGGCCATGCTCGAGCCGAGCATCCACGCGGTCATGGACACCCGCCCAACCCTGGCCCCGTTCAGGGCCGCCAGGTCACGGTTGTCGACCACCGACCGCATCGAGATCCCGAGCCTGGTTCGGGACAGCAAGAACCGTAAGAAGATCGCGATGACGATCCCGCTGGCGATGGTGATGAACCGATACCACGGCATGAACGTCGAGCCGATCTGGAAGCCCTCGGTGCCGAAGAAGGTGCCGATGCTGCGGGACGTGTTCGGGTTCCAGATCGTCGCCGCGATGCCGATGAGGGCGAGCATCAGCCCGATCGTGGTGACGAGCTGGGCGACGAGCGGCGCGTCGGCGAGGGGTCGCATGAGGACCCGCTCGATCACGAGCCCGAACAGCGGCGCCGCGACGAGCACGGTGAGCGCGAAGGCCAGCAAGGTCTGGATGCCCAGGTCGACCTTGAACTCCCAGTAGACGAACGCCATCACCATCCCGATGGCGCCCTGGGCAAAGTTGAAGATCCCCGACGTGGTGTAGGTGACGACCAGCCCGGTGGCAGCGACCGCGTAGATGGAGCCCAGGGTCACGCCGACGATGAAGAAGAAGAGCAGGGAGCTGAAGGTGATGGGGTTCCCCGCCCACGACGCCGCGATGACGTAGCCGATGAGGATCGCGACCACCAGCGCCGCGATGGTGCGACCTCGGTCCGCCGGTTTCAGCACTCTTGCGATGGTGGCCAACGTTGCCGATCCCACTCGTGCAGCAGCTGCACCGTCGGAGCGTCCCGCAGATTCGCTCCCCGCAGTGTGGAGCTTCGCCGCGACGCGGCGGGCCGGACGTTACCGAAGCCCGCCTCCGCACGCAACGACCGTGCCGGCGAGGTGTCCGCTCGTCGGCGCCCCTCGACGAACCACGCGCGGTGAGCGCCGCCGGGCCCGGCGACCGGAGACGGCCGGCGGCAGGTCGGGGCCCCTACGCTGAGAGGGTGCTGGGCTTGCCCGACGGTGTTCACGCCTGCCTCTTCGACCTCGACGGGGTCCTGACCCGAACCGCCGAGGTCCACGCCGCGGCGTGGAAGGAGACCTTCGACGGGTTCTTGCGGGACTGGTCCGACGTGCACGACCAGCCCTTCGTGCCGTTCGACATCGTCGGGGACTACACCCGCTACGTCGACGGGAAGACCCGCGCTGACGGTGTCCGCTCCTTCCTCGCCTCCCGGGACATCTCTCTGCCGGACGGGACACCCGACGACCCGCCGTCGGCGCAGACCATCAACGGGATCGGGAACCGCAAGAACGTGCTGCTCCTGCAGCGCATCAAGGAGCACGGCGTGCGCGCCTACGACGGCTCCCGCCGTTACGTCGAGGCGGTCGTCCAGGCCGGCCTGCCCCGGGCCGTCGTCTCCTCGAGCGCCAACACCGCCGCCGTGCTCGAAGCAGCCGGCCTGGCCGACTTCTTCCCCATACGGGTCGACGGGCTCACCGTGGCCCGCGACGGGCTGCGCGGCAAGCCCGCCCCCGACACCTACCTCGCCGGCGCCCGCGCGCTCGGCGTTCCGCCGAGCGCCGCCGCGGTGTACGAGGACGCGCTGGCGGGCGTCGAGGCCGGTCGAGCCGGTCACTTCGGGCTCGTGGTCGGCGTCGACCGGGAGAACCAAGCCGCCGCGCTGCGCCAGCACGGGGCCGACATCGTGGTCGAGGACCTCGCGGAGCTGCTCGACCCATGATCCAGCACACCGCGTTCACACTCGACGGCTGGCAGATCCGCGAGGACCACCTGGACCTGGACATCCTCGCCCAGACCGAATCGGTGTTCGCGCTCGCCAACGGGCACGTCGGCCTCCGCGGCAACCTCGACGAGGGGGAGCCGTGGGGGCTGCCCGGCACCTACGTGAACGGCGTCCACGAGCTGCGGCCGCTGCCGTACGCCGAGGCCGGCTACGGGTACCCGGAGTCGGGCCAGTCGATGATCAACGTGACGAACGGCAAGCTGCTCCGGCTGCTCGTCGACGACGAGCCCTTCGACGTGCGCTACGGCGCCTTGAAGGCCCATCAGCGCACCCTCGACCTGCGGGCCGGGACGCTCCAACGCGACGTCGAGTGGACCTCACCGGCCGGGCAGACGGTCCGGGTCCACTCGACCCGGTTGGTGTCGTTCGTGCAACGGGCCATCGCCGCCATCGACTACCAGGTCGAGGCGGTCGACCGGCCACTCCGGGTCGTCGTCCAGTCGGAGCTGGTCGCCAACGAGCCGCTGCCCGAGCTGACCGGCGACCCGCGGGTCGCCGCGGCGCTGACCGCCCCCCTCGTCGCCGAGGACGCCGGGGCCGGGGACGGCTCCGCAGTGCTGGTCCACCGGACCGCGGCGAGCGGGATCCGCCTCGCCGCGGCCATGCACCACGCCATCGACGGTCCCCCCGAGACCGAGACCGACTCGACCGCCGACGAGCACGTCGGAAGGGTGACCATCACCACCGTCCTCCAGCCCGGGGAGCGGCTCCGGGTCGTGAAGTTCCTCGGGTACGGCTGGTCCAGCGAGCGGTCCCGCGCCGCGCTGCGGGACCAGGTGGCGGGCGCGATCACCGGCGCCCGGCACACCGGCTGGGACGGGCTGGTCGCCGAGCAGCGCTCCTACCTCGACGACTTCTGGAGCCGAGCCGACGTGGAGATCGACGGGGACCCCGAGATCCAGCAGTCGACCCGCTTCGGCCTGTTCCACGTGCTCCAGGCCGGCGCCCGAGCCGAGCGGCGGGCCATCCCGGCCAAGGGCCTGACCGGGACCGGCTACGACGGGCACGCCTTCTGGGACACCGAGACCTTCGTCCTGCCCGTGCTCACCTACGCGCTGCCCCACACGGCCGCCGACGCGCTCCGCTGGCGGCACTCGACCCTCGACGCGGCCCGGGCCCGGGCCCGGACCCTCGGCCTCACCGGAGCCGCGTTCCCGTGGCGGACCATCACCGGCGACGAGTGCTCGAGCTACTGGCCGGCCGGGACCGCCGCCTTCCACATCAACGCCGACATCGCCGACGCGGTGATCCGATACGTCGACGCGACCGCCGACCAGGACTTCGAGCGCGACATCGGCCTCGAGCTGCTCGTCGAGACGGCCCGGCTGTGGAGCTGCCTCGGGCACCACGACCGGGAAGGCCGGTTCCGGATCGACGGGGTCACCGGGCCGGACGAGTACAGCGCGGTCGCCGACAACAACATCTACACGAACCTCATGGCCCGCCAGAACCTCCTCGCGGCCGCCGACGCCGCCGAACGCCACCCGGACGAGGCCGCCGCGCTCGGCGTCGACGACCGCGAGATCGGATCGTGGCGGTCCGCCGCGACCACCATGTACATCCCCTACGACGAGCGGCTCGGGGTCCACCCCCAAGCGGAGCGGTTCACCGACCATCAGGTGTGGGACTTCGAAGGCACCCGGCCGGACCAGTACCCGCTGCTGCTCTTCTTCCCCTACTTCGACCTGTACCGCAAGCAGGTCGTGAAGCAGGCCGACCTAGTCCTCGCCATGCACCTCCAGACCGCCGCCTTCACCGACGAGGAGAAGGCCCGCAACTTCGCGTACTACGAGCGCCTCACTGTCCGGGACTCGTCGCTGTCCGCCGCGACGCAGGCCGTCATCGCGGCCGAGGTCGGGCAGCTCGACCTGGCCTACGACTACCTCGGGGAGGCGGCGCTGGTCGACCTCCACGACCTCGAGCACAACACCCGCGACGGGGTGCACATCGCCGCCCTCGCGGGGGCGTGGACGGCGCTCGTCGCCGGGTTCGGCGGCCTCCGGTCGCTCGCCGACACGCTGTGCTTCTCGCCTCGCCTGCCGCCGGGGCTGACCCGACTGCGGTTCAACCTCTACTACCGGCAGCGGCGCATCAGCGTCACCGCGACGCCCGACACCGTGACCTACCGGCTCCACGAGGGCGAGCCGCTCACGGTGTGCCACCACGGTGACCCGGTCACCTTGCAGCTCGACCAGGACACCGAGCGGCCCCTCCCCGAGAGCGTGCAGCATCCCCGACCGACCCAGCCGGCGGGGCGGGCCCCGACCGAGCGCCACGTCGGACCGGGACCGGGAGTGAGCCGCTCGCGCTGACCGAGCCGCCCTTCCGGGACGGTCAGGCCGGCCGCAGCTCGACGAGGCGCACCAGCGGGATCCGCCGGTCGGTCTGCGCCTGGTAGTCGTTGTAGTAGGGGCGGTCGGCGGTGAGCGCAGCCCACGTCGCCCGGTAGTCGTCGCCATCCAGCACGTCCGCCCGCGCCCAGAACGCCCCGTCCTGCACGGTGCAGCGCACCTCTGGGTTCGCGGCCCGGTCGGCGAGGTTCAAGTACCAGGCCGGGTGCTGCGGCGCACCCGAGAACGACGCCACGACAATCCGGCGGCCGTCCTCGTCGAGCCAGTAGGGGAGCGTCACCTTGTGCTCCCGTCCGCTCTTGCGGCCCACCGTCCGGATGATGACGTGCCGCATGCCCGCCGCGATCCACACCGCATCGTCGTTCGACGCCTCCTGAGCCTCGAGGTGCATGCGGCTGATCCCCGGGATCGTGTCGCGAGGCGGGGTCTCGAACGGCTCGTTGCGCTGATCGACCATCGCCGGAAGATATCGCCCCGGCCGGCGCCGCCCGACGGGACCGGACCGGACCGCCCGCCCGGCCGGCCAGTGGGCCAGGATGGTGCGTCAAACGCTGCTCTGAGCGGGGGACACTGGACAGGTGAGCTCGACGCCGCCGAAGAAGCGGACCGCCGCCCCGGGCCGGGCGAAGGCCAACGGCGGCCGCCGGGTCGGCACGGCCCGAGCCGAGCGGCCGGCCGCAGTCCCCGCCGCCGCGGAGCCGACCGACGGCGACCGCGGGCGGTCCGCCGCCGCCGCCGAGCTTCCGCCGTGGGTGCGCAAGGCCATGGCTCTCTTCTTCGCCTGGGTCGTCGGCCTCGTCATCGCCTACTGGATCCTCCTGAAGCTCAAGCCCGTCATCCTCATGGTGGTCGTCGCGGTGTTCCTCTCGTTGGCCATGGAGCCGCCCGTCAACCTGCTCATGAAACGCGGCTGGCCGCGGCACGGCGCGACCGCGCTCATCTGGGGCCTCTTCCTGCTCGGCACGATCGGGTTCGTCGCCGCGTTCGGGTCGGTCGCGTTCACACAGGCGTCCCAGCTCGTAAACAACACCTCCCACTACGTCCGCAACGTCGTGAACTTCCTGAACCGAGACTTCGGCACATCCATCAACGCCCAAGGGCTGATCAACAACCTGCAGAGCAGGAACGGCGCGGTCGCGCGCTTCGGGCACACCCTGGCCTCCGACGCGCCCAACGTCGCGCTCACGATCGGGAAGAGCCTGCTCGAGATCGTGCTGACCTTCATCTTCGCCTTCTACCTCACCGCCGACGGACCCAAAGTGCGGCGATCGATCTGCTCCCGTCTCCCGAAGCGGCGCCAGCAGATCGTGCTCGACACCTGGGAGCTCGCGGTCGAGAAGACCGGCGCCTACCTGTACTCCCGCGGCTTGCAAGCCCTGATCTGCACCACCGCGACCTGGATCTTCCTGTTCGCGCTCGGGATTCCGGGCTCGCTGCCGCTCGCCATCTTCGTCGGGGTGGTCTCGCAGTTCGTCCCGACCTTCGGCACCTACCTGGCCCTGGTCCTGCCCGCCCTGGTCGCGCTGCTCTACTCGCCGGTCGACGTGATCTGGGTGCTGGCGTTCCTGATCGGCTACCAGCAGTTCGAGAACTACATCCTCGGCCCCCGCATCGCGCGCCGCACCCTGCAGATCCATCCCGCGCTCACCATCGGCAGCGTCTTCGCGGGCGCGGTGCTGCTCGGCCCGGTCGGTGCGCTCCTCGCCCTCCCGTTCACCGCGGTCGTGCAGGCGCTCGTCTCCACTTACACCGACGAGCAGGAGGTGATCGAGACCGAGCTCACCGAGGACCCGGAACCGGTGAAGCGGCCCCGACGCAGGATCCCTCGCTTCTCGCTCCGACCGCGAGCCGAGCCGTCCGCGCCCCTGGCCTCCGGATCCGCCGACGTCGACGAGACCGAAGTCCCCGCGCCTGAGCCGACCCGGCCGAGGCGAGGGGCGCGGCGACGCCGGGACGGCTGAGCGCGGGTCGGCTCAGCCGGCGAGGTACTCGTCGATGACCTCGTGCATGTGGCGCAGATTGGATTCCTGGCGGGGGTTGAGGCGCAGGCCCTGGAAGCCCCGCGACTGCATGCCGGCCTGCACGCGGGCCATGTTCTCGTAGTCCTGAGTCGTGATCGTCCCCCAGTCGTGGTCATGCCAGTCCGGGTACCAGCGCTGCTCGACCCGGCGGGCGGGCCGGTCGGCGCGGGGCCACTCGAGCACCCAGGTGTCCTTGATCGCCGAGCCGACGTCGTGGCCGGCGGGCCGGACCCGGAACAGGATCGCGCTGCCCGGGTAGATCGGGCCGACCAGGTTCGGGAACACGTACACGTCGTCGGCGCTGGTCATCTGGTCGGCGTCGAGGCCGCTGACGTCGAAGCCACGGCTGGCCAGCAGGTCCCGGCGGCGGTCTTGGTACGTCTCGAGCAGGTTCCCGCCTGGAGGCAGCGGCGCGGCGCGGACCTCGTCGACGAGGTCCCGTTCCTGTCCCAAGAACGCGCCGCCGAGCCCGGCGACTAGCCCGGCGAGGATCTCGCCCTCGTTCACGTCGTCCTCGTCGAGCCCGAGCCGGGGACTCGGGCGCAGCCGACGCCGAGCGGTCGGCAGCCGGCCGTAGTGGGCGTGCTTGCCGAGCTGCTCGTACTCGATGGAGACGTCGTCGGTCCAGGGCAGCAGCTGCGGGTGGGTGCCCTGCACGTGGTACGCCTCGTTGAACGCGTCGACGACCACCTTCCAGTTCGCGGGCAGCACCGTGGTCAGGTACGAGCGCAGCCGCATCTGCTCGAGGTGGTACGGGGCGAGGAGCTCGGGGAGCGGGTCGAGGAAGTCGAGCAGCGGCTCCGCGTCCGGGTCGAGGTTCACGAACACGAACCCGCCCCACCGCTCGCAGCGCACCTCGCCGAGCGAGAGCCCCTCCGGGAGCGGCCCGAACTCGGCCGCGTCGACCACCTCGACCAGCCGCCCGTCGACGCTGTACCGCCAGGCGTGGAACGGGCACGTGAACGTGCCGTCGGTGTGCCCGCAGCCCTCGGCGAGGCGGGTGCCGCGGTGGAGGCAGGCGTTGTAGAAGGCGCGGATCGTGTCCGGGGTGGAGCGAACCACCAGCACCGACTCGGAGCTGATCGTGTACTCGCAGTAGTCCCCGACCTCGGCGATCTGCTCCTCCCGGCCGGCGACCTGCCACACCCGGGGCCAGAGCCGCTCCAGCTCCAGGTCGAAGAAGCCCTGGGAGGTGTAGCGCTCCTTGGGGATCAGGCCGCCGTCCCCGACCGGTCTCGCGGGCATGGCCCTGACGGTAGCGTCACCCACCGCGATGGAGTTCAACCTCGCTGACCTCTTCGAGTGCGTCGTCGACCACGTCCCCGACCGCGAGGCGCTCACCAGCGGGTCGACCCGCCTCACCTACGCCGCGCTCGACGACCGGGCCAACCGGCTCGCCCACGCCCTCGCCGACGCCGGCGTGCAGGCGGGGGAGCACGTGGCCTGCTTCCTCCACACCGGCCCCGAGTACCTCGAGACCATGCTGGCCTGCTACAAGCAGCGGGCCGTTCCCTTCAACGTCAACGACCGCTACGTCGCCGACGAGCTCGCCTACGTCTGCGCCGACGCCGACGCGGTCGCGCTCGTGCACAGCCCCGACCTGGCCCCCGCCGTCGACGGGCTGGCCGACCGCGTCCCCACCCTGCGGTTCCGCCTCGCCACCGGGCCCGACTACGAGGCGCGGATCGCCTCGAGCAGCCCGGAACGTGACTTCGGGCCCCGCTCCCCCGACGACCGGTACCTCCTCTATACGGGTGGCACGACCGGCTTCCCGAAAGGGGTGGTGTGGCGTCAGGAGGACATCTTCTTCGCCGCGATGGGCGGCGGGAACGCGGGCGGCCCGCCCATCGAGCGACCCGCGGCGATCGGCGACGCGGTGCTGCGGAACCGCGCCCAGCGCCTCGGGCCGTTCCTCCCGCCCGGCGATCCTGGTCCGGACCAGTTCGTCGCGCTCGCCCTCGGGCCGCTCGCGCACGCCAGCGGTCAGTGGTCCGCGCTCGGGACGCTCCTCGGCGGTGGTCGGGTCGTGCTGTACCTCGACCGGCACGTCGACATGCGACGCGTCCTGGCCCTCGTCGTCGCCGAGCAGATCGTGACGGTCAACCTGGTCGGTGACGCCAGCGGCCGGCCGCTGCTCGACACGCTCCGCGCCCACCGGGGCGAGTTCGAGCTGTCGTGCCTCCGGATCCTCGGGTCGGGCGGCAGCGCCCTGTCACCCGACGTCAAGCGCGGCCTGCTCGACGAGCTGCCGAGCGTCGTCACCATCCTCGAGGCGATCGGCTCCTCCGAGGCGCCCGTGCAGGCCGTCGCGCTGGTCCGCGCCGCCGACCGGCCCGGCGATCCGCTGCGCTTCGGCGGACGGGTCGGCACGATGGTCGTCGACGACGCGCTGCGCCCGATACCGCCCGGCTCGGGACGAGCCGGGCGGCTCGCCACCACCGGCCGGACCCCGCTCGGCTACCACAAGGACCCGGCCAAGAGCGCGGCGACGTTCGTGGAGATCGCCGGGCAACGCTGGACGCTGCCTGGCGACATGGCGATCGTCGACGCCGACGGGACCATCCACCTGCTCGGCCGGGGGTCGATGTCGATCAACACCGGCGGCGAGAAGGTGTACCCCGAGGAGGTCGAAGCGGTCCTGAAGACCCACCCCAGCCTCGCCGACGCGGTCGTCGTCGGCGTTCCCGACCCCACTTTCGGGGAGCGGGTCGTCGCGGTCGTCGAAACGCGGCCGGGCGCGGAGCCGCCGACCCTCGAGGCGCTGCGAGACCACTGCCGGGGCCGTCTGGCCGGCTACAAGGCGCCCCGAGCCCTGCACCCGGTCGAGTCGATGCCTCGCACCGCGGCCGGCAAGCCCGACTACCCCCGGATCCGGGCCCTCCTCCCCGCCGGGCCTATTCCCGCTTCCTGAGAAACCAGGGCCCTGTTTCTCAGGATCTACAGAACAACTCGGGACCTGCCGACGTTGTCCCCAAGCGAAGGACACGACTGGGAGGTCCCGGAGATGGTGGAGCTGCTGAGTGCCGACACCCTGCCGCTGGCCGGCCACATCGTGGCGTGCTCGCGCTGCGGCCGGGCCCACGCCCTGCAGCCAGTGGGTCGGGGCGACCCCCGGCTCGTCGCGACCTGCGGGGACCGCACCGTGGTGATGGGGGAGGGGACCACCCTCTACCGGGAGCCGCGGGTCCTCTCGACCGTCGCCTAGCCCACCTCCGCCGCCCGCCCGGGTCGATCGCGGGGGCGGGGTCGCGGATCGACCAAACTAGACGGTCCATGCCCACGCAGCTGGCGCACCTCGACGCCCTCGAAGCCGAGGCGATCCATATCATTCGAGAGGTCGCCGCCGAGTTCGAGCATCCGGTGCTCCTCTTCTCGGGCGGGAAGGACTCGGCGGTGATGCTCCGCATCGCCGAGAAGGCGTTCTGGCCGGCCCGGCTGCCGTTCCCGGTCATGCACGTCGACACCGGCCACAACTTCGACGAGGCCATCGACTACCGGGACCGCCGAGTCGCTGAGCTCGGCGCCCAGCTCGTCGTCGCGTCGGTGCAGGCGTCGATCGACGCTGGCCGAGTCGTGGAGGAGAACGGGCCTCGGGCGTCCCGGAACCGGCTCCAGACCGTCACCCTCCTCGACGCCATCCGAGACCACGGCTTCGACGCCGTCTTCGGCGGCGGCCGCCGCGACGAGGAGAAAGCCCGGGCCAAGGAGCGGGTCTACTCGTTCCGGGACGAGTTCGGGCAGTGGGACCCCAAGCACCAGCGGCCCGAGCTGTGGAACCTCTACAACGCCCGCCACCGCAAAGGGGAGCACATCCGGGTGTTCCCCCTGTCGAACTGGACCGAGCTCGACGTGTGGCAGTACATCGCGGCCGACGACGTCGACCTGCCCTCCATCTACTACGCGCACCGCCGGCCGGTCGTGCGCCGCGACGGGATGCTCCTCGCCGTCACCCCGTACCTGACCCTCCTCGACGGCGAGGAGCCCGAGGAGCTGCTGGTCCGCTTCCGCACCGTCGGCGACGCGACCTGCACCGGGGCGGTCGAGTCGTCGGCCCGCCACGTCGAGGCGGTCATCGCCGAGGTCGCCGCCTCGACGGTCACCGAGCGGGGCGCGACCCGCGCCGACGACCGCATCTCGGAGGCCGGGATGGAGGACCGCAAGCGAGAGGGCTACTTCTAGCCGTGGAACTGCTGCGTTTCGCCACTGCGGGATCCGTCGACGACGGCAAGAGCACTCTGATCGGCCGCCTCCTCCTCGAGACCAAGCAGATCTTCGAGGACCAGCTCGAAGCGGTCGAGCGGACCAGCCGCGACCGCGGCTTCGACTACACCAACCTCGCCCTCCTCACCGACGGTCTCCGCGCGGAACGGGAGCAGGGGATCACGATCGACGTCGCCTACCGCTACTTCGCCACGCCGCGACGCAAGTTCATCATCGCCGACACCCCCGGCCACATCCAGTACACGCGCAACATGGTCACCGGCGCGTCGACCGCCGACCTGGCCCTGGTGCTCGTCGACGCGCGCAAAGGGGTGCTCGAGCAGTCACGCCGCCACGCCGTGATCGCCTCGCTGCTCCAGGTGCGTCACCTCGTCCTGTGCGTCAACAAGATGGATCTCGTCGACTTCGACCAGGCCCGCTTCGACGAGATCTGCGACGAGTTCACCGACTTCGCGGCGAAGCTCGACATCGACGACCTCACCTTCGTGCCCATCTCGGCCTTGCACGGCGACAACGTCGTGTCCCACTCCGCGTCCACCGCCTGGTATGAGGGGCCGACCCTGCTGCACCACCTCGAGCACGTGTACATCGGCTCGGACCGCAACCTCATCGACGCCCGCTTCCCCGTCCAGTACGTGATCCGCCCCATGAGCCACGAGCACCACGACTACCGCGGCTACGCGGGACAGGTCGCGAGCGGCATCTTCCGTCCCGGCGACGAGGTGATGGTCCTCCCCAGCGGGTTCACGACCACCATCGCCGGCATCGACCGGCACGGCGGCCCCGTCGACGAGGCGTTCCCGCCCATGTCGGTCAGCGTGCGCCTCACCGACGACCTCGACATCAGCCGCGGGGACCTGCTGTGCCGGCCCAACAACGCGCCGACCGTGACCCAGGACGTCGACGCGATGGTCTGCTGGTTCAACGAGCAGCCCATGCGGCCCGGCACCGTCTACGCGGTGAAGCACACCACCCGCTCGGCGCGGGCCCGGGTGCAGGACCTCCACTACCGCCTCGACGTGAACACGCTGCACCGCGACGAGGGCCACCCGGAGCTGGCCATGAACGACATCGGACGTGTCACCCTGCGCTGCACCGTGCCCCTCTTCGTCGACGAGTACCGCCGCAACCGGGCCACCGGCTCCTTCATCCTCATCGACGAGGCGACCTCCGAGACGGTCGGCGCCGGGATGGTGCTCGGCACGTCGCCCCAGTGACCCGACCGCCGGTCAGCCCCGGGGTCGTCTGGCAGGACCTCCCCGTCCCCCGCGCCGAGCGGTGGCAGGCCAGCGGCGGGCACGGCGCCACCGTCTGGCTCACCGGGCTATCGGGGTCCGGCAAGTCGACGATCGCCGCCGCGGTCCTCGCCGCGCTCACCGCCCGGCGGGTGCCGTCCTACTCGCTCGACGGCGACAACCTCCGCCACGGCCTGAACGGCGACCTCGGCTTCTCGGCCGACGACCGAGCTGAGAACGTCCGCCGGGCCGGGGAGGTCGCCCGCCTCTTCGCCGACGCGGGCCTCGTCGTCTGCGTCCCCCTCATCAGCCCCTACCGGGCCGGGCGCGACCACGCCCGCGCCATCCACGACGCCGGCGATCTGGTGTTCCTCGAGGTGTTCGTCGACGCGCCCCTCACCGTCTGTGAGGACCGCGACCCGAAAGGCCTCTACCGGCAGGCCCGGGCCGGGACGCTGACCGGCTTCACCGGGATCGACGACCCCTACGAGCCACCGACCCGCCCCGACCTGGTGCTCCGCACCGCCGAGCTCGACCCGGCCCCGGCCGCGGCCCGGATCGTCGAGGCCCTCCACGCCCGGGGGGTCGTGGCATGATCGGGGAGTAGGTCAGTTTCAAGGTTCGACCCCGTCCTACGGTCGGGGTCGCGAGAGCCGTCGGTCCCTCGGTAGGAGGGAGCGTGAAACCGCCCGCCGGCTGCCGACGTGAAGGCGAAGGAACGCACTGGGTCGAACGTGACCCGCTACCCATGATCGGGATCGACCCCCGGGAGGCGTGGTGAGCACCGACATCGAGGTTGCGGAGCAAGCCCAGGCCCCATCCCGCCTGGACGAGGCGCTCCGTCTCGAGCACGACCTGGTCAAGCTGTCGATCAAGATGACCCTCGTCGCGCTGCCGATCTGCATCGTGATCTGGGTCGGGATCGTCGCCCTCGGGCTCGCCATGGCCGGCAGCGGCAACTACCTCGTCGCGCTCCCCATGGCCGGCGGCGTCGGGATCATCGCCGGCGCCTTCTTCGGCATCTGGGCCGCCTTCCTCGCCAAGGCCCACCAGTTCGACGAGCTCGACCGTGAGGCCGCGCTGCGGCGCTGAGCCCCCGGCGGTCCCTACCCGCCGAAGTCCTCGGTCGCGTACACCTCGCCGTTGGCGTAGGAGATCCCGATCCCGAGCGACGTGAACGCGGGCGACAAGATGTTGGCCCGGTGGGGCGGCGAGTTCATCCACGCCGTGTGCATGTCCGACGCGCTCAGCGTGTACGGACCCCGCAGGATGTTCTCCCCCAGGGTGTGGTAGCCGCCGTAGCCAGGGGAGGCGAGCGTCGCCGACAGGTTCCGCTCGAAGAACTGCCCGGTCGACGCCAGGTACTGGCTCCACGACTGGGCGAGGCAGGTCAGCTGCCCGTTCGGCACCAGCGCGGGCAGGCTGTCCGCGGCCCGTGACTCGTTCACCAAGTTGAAGATGGCGCTGGACGTGGCGTCCATCGCGCAGCTCTCCGACGGCGGCGGCGGAGCCGGCGCGCACGCCGCCCCGACCAGCGCCAGCGCCCCCGTCGCGGCGAGGACCCCCGCCCAGCGACGCCAGGACCGGGCCCGGCGCGGCGCCTGCCGCAGCTGCTCCACGAGAGGAGGATCGGACCGAACGGCTCGAACCTTGAGCCGGGCCGCCCGTCGGCGCCCCGCCCCGGCCGGGCCCGTCAGCTACGGCGCGGGACGGGGGCCAGGAACCGGTCGAGGAGCCCGTCGACCCCGGAGCCGTGCAGCGTCATGCCGCCGTCGATCACCAGGTTCTGGCCGGTGACGAAGCGGGCCATCGGCGAGCAGAGGAACACCACCACGTCCGCGATGTCGTCGGGCCCGCCGATGCGGCCCAGCGGCGTCTTCTCCTTCATATGGGGCACGGTCCAGTCGAAGCCGGTGAGCAGGATGTCGGTCAGCCCGGTGTGGATCATCCCCGGCGCCACCGCGTTGACCCGCACCGTCGGCGCGTACTCGAGCGCCGCGGTGGCGGTGAGCGCGGCGACGGCGGCCTTCGCGGCCGCGTACGGCGCCTCACCCGCGGCAGGTCTCGTGCCGCTGATCGACGAGGTGTTCACGATGCTGCCCCCGCCGCTCTCGACGATCAGCGGCGCACCCACCCGAAGCCCGTGGAACACGCCCGACAGGTTCAGGCGCACCACCCACTCCCAGTCCTCCAGCTTCCACTCGTGGATCCGGGCCATCGTCGACGCGCCCGCGTTGTTGAACAGGGCGCTCAGCCCCCCCAGCCACTCCGCCGCGTCGCGGATCGCCCGCTCGAGCGCCTCGGGATCCGTCACGTCGACTGTCCACGCGCGCCCGTCCACCGTGCCGGCGGTCGCGGCCGCGCCCTCCCCGTTGAGGTCCAGCACCGCGACCCGCGCGCCCTCACGGGCCATCGCCTCGCACGTGGCCCGCCCGATCCCCGACGCGCCACCGGTCACGACGGCCCGCTCACCGTCCATGAGTCCCATCTGCCACTCCCTCGTCGCCTGGGCCGACCATGATGGTCCCACGGTCGAGTTCGGGAGCTGACCCGACACCATGTGGAAGGCCACCCTCAGAGGCATCCTCGGCCGCCGGGTTCGGCTGGCCCTCACCGCGCTCGCGGTGGTCCTCGGCGTGAGCTTCGTCACCGGCACCTACGTCCTCACCGACACCCTCCACACCTCCTTCCAAGGGGTGTTCCGCGACACGCTCGCCGGCGTCGACCTCGTCGTCCGCCCCGCCGCGCCCTTCGGCGGGGGTGGCAGCGCCGACCAGCAGCGCTTCCCCGACCAGACCGTCGACCTCGTGCGGCCCGTGCCCGGCGTCGCCGCCGCGGACGGGTTCGTCGAGGGCTACGCGCAGTTCGTCAGCCCCTCCGGCCACGCCATCCAGAGCAGCGGCGCCCCCACCCTCGGGCTGTCCTGGTCCGAGACCGGCACCCACGGGCCGCTGCGGCTCGTCGCCGACGGGCCTCGCCGCAGCCGCCCACCCGAACGGGCCGGTGAGGTCGCCATGGACGACGGCACCGCCCGCCGCTACGGGTTCCACGTCGGCGACACCGTCCGCGTCCTCCTCCAAGGCCCCGAGCAGCGGTTCCGGATCGTGGGGCTCTTCGCCCTCGGTGACCGCACCGACCTCGGCCCGATCACCGCGGCCGCCTTCGACCTGCGCACCGCGCAGCGGGTCTTCGCCGCCCCCGGGCAGCTCGACGCCATCAACGTCACCGCCACGCCCGGCACCGACCTCGCCGCGCTGCGAACCCGCCTTCACGCCGCGCTCGGACCCGACTACGAGGTCGACACTCCGAACCAGGTCGCCGCCCAACGCGGCCAGGTGGTGCTCACCTTCCTCGACCTCCTGTCGCAGCTGCTCCTCGGCTTCGCCCTCATCGGGCTGGTCGTCGCCGCGTTCATCATCGCCAACACGTTCACGATCCTCGTCACCCAACGCACCCGCGAGCTCGGGCTGCTCCGCGCCCTCGGAGCCAGCCGCAGCCAGGTGCTCGGCTCGGTCGTCGCTGAGGCCGTCCTCATCAGCGCCGTCGCGTCGGCAGTCGGGATCGGCGTCGGCTACGGGCTCGCCGCGCTGCTCCTGTCGCTTTCGGGTCGGCTCGGGTTCACGGTCCCCGCCCAGACGCTGGTGCTCGAGCAGCGCACCGTCCTCGCCGCGCTCGGGCTCGGCGTGCTCGTCACCGTCGCCGCGTCGCTGTGGCCGGCGATCCGAGCCGCCCGGGTGCCGCCCATCGTCGCGACCCGCGGCACCGTCGAGGCCCGGAACCGTCCGCTGGTCCTCCGCCTCGCGGTCGGGGTCGCCCTGATCGGTGTGGGCGTCCCGGTCCTGCTCGTCGGGCTGCACCGCACCCGATACCAGTCCGACGTCCTCCGCCAGATCGGCTGGGTCGCGGTCGGCGCGGTCCTCCTCCTCGCCGGCGTGCTCGTCCTCCTCGCCGTCGTCGCCGGGCCGCTGGTCGGGCTGCTCGGCGGGCCGCTCCGACGAGCCGGGATGGCCGGTCGCCTCGCCCGCGCCAACGCGCAGCGCAACCCGCGCCGCACCGCCGCGACCGCGTCGGCGCTCGTCGTCGGGCTGGCGCTGGTCGGGCTCGTCGCGATCTTCGGCGCGTCGGCCAAGACGTCGGTGCGCCAAGCCGTCGAGGGCGGCATCCGCGCCGACCTGGTGCTGAAGACCCCCCAGTTCACCGGCTTCTCGGCCGCGGTCGCCGAGCAAGTGGCCCGCCTCCCCGAGGTGGAGGGCGTCACCGCGTTCCGGTTCGGGAACGTGCGGGTCCCCGTCGGCGGCAACCAGGAGACCGTCGCCGGCGCCGACCCCACCCACCTCGGCCAGGTCGTCGACCTCGGGCTGCGCCAGGGCAGCATCGCCGCGCTGGGCGACGACGGGGTCCTCGCCACCGAGGACGCGGCCCGCCAGTACCACCTGCGGGTCGGGAGCGACGTCGCCATGCAGTTCCCCCAGGGCATCGAGACACTCCGCGTCGCCGGCCTGTACACCCGCGCTGACTTCACCGGCGCGCTGCCGATCGGGTTCATCGTCGCTGCCCCCGCCTACGAGCAGGGGTTCGGCACCGCCTCCCAGGACGCGCTCGTGTACGTGCACGCCAAGCCGGGCGAGACCCGCGCCGCGAAGACCGCGGTGACAGCCTCCCTCGCCGCCGGCTTCCCCAATATCGACGTGTTCACCCGCGCCCAGTTCCAGAGCAGCCAGCAAGACGCCGTGAACCGGTTCCTCGCCGTGACCGTCGCGCTGCTCATGCTCTCCGAGATCATCGCGGTGCTCGGCATCGTCAACACGCTCGCCTTGTCGGTCTTCGAACGGACCCGGGAGCTCGGCCTCCTCCGGGTCGTCGGCATGACTCGACGCCAGCTGCGCCGCATGATCCGCGGCGAGTCGGTGATCGTCGCGCTCCTCGGCGGGCTGGTCGGGACCGGCGTCGGTCTCCTCTGGGGCTGGGTGTTCACCGCCGCCCTCCGCACCGAGGGCGTCACCGCGCTCAGCATCCCCGTCGTCCAGCTGGTCGCCTTCGTGGTCCTCTCCATGCTCGCTGGGGTCGTCGCCGCCCTCGCCCCGGCCTGGCGGGCCGCCCGCCTCGACGTCCTCGACGCCATCGCCGCCGAGTGACGGCCCGCCGCCGGCCCGCCGCGACGCGGTCAAGGTGACCGGTCAAGGCGACCGGTGAAGGTGCCGATCATCTCCTCTCGCCTGGGGAGGGGCTGTGGGTCGTGCCATGCCGCGGATGGGGTTCGCGGCCGCCGCGGCGCTGCTCCCGGTCGGAGCCTTCCTGTGGACGGTGACCGGCGTCGCGGGCGCGGTGACGTCCCCGACCGGCAGCTCCGGGACCGTCGCCCCGGTGATGGAGTGCGAGTTCAACAACGGCAGCTCCAACGACAAGTACAGCGCCATCTGGGGCTACACCAACACGACCGGCGGGACGGTCACGATCGCGATCGGCTCCTCCAACGAGTTCACCCCCGGAGCCCAGAACCGCGGCCAGCCGACCTCGTTCACGCCCGGCACGAACACCGACGCCTTCACCACCAACTGGAACGGCTCCTCGTCGCAGAGCTGGGTCCTCAACGGCACGACCGCCACCGCCCAACAGGTCGTCAACGGGAACCCGGCGCCGGCCTGCTCCACCAAGCCGGTGCCGATCGCCGCGCCCCAGACCCTGATCTGGATCGCGGCGGGCGGCGTCACCGCGGGGATCGTCGTCGTCGTCCGTCGTCGCCGGCGGGTCCCCCGACCGCACGTCGCGACGCCCGCATAGTCGGCCGGCGCGGCCGGGCGGGGCGGCTCAGCGGTCGAGGCCCTCCACCGCGCCCAGGTCGAGCCCGTCGAGCATCGCCTGCACCTCGCCGCGGGCGCGCCGCGGGGAGGGGCAGACGAGGCCGACGGGGCCGGCCGCCGGCCAGGCCGAGCAGCTCCAGCGCGGCCTTCGTCGCCACGATCCCGCCCAGCCGTCGGGTCTCGGTGAACAGGTGCAGGACGTCGCGGTAGGCGGCGTGGCTGGCCGCCAGGTCGCCGCGCGCGTAGGCGTCGACGACCGACACGCACAGCCGCGGCGCCAAGTTGCCCTCCGAGCTGAGGTAGCCCTGCCCCCCGAGCGCCAGGCAGCTGAGCGCCTGCATCGGGCCGCCGACGTGCACGTCGACCCGATCCGCGACGACGTCGAGCACCCGCACCAGGTAGGTGACGTCCTGGTTCGTGCAGTTGATCCCCACGATCGAGTCGTACCGGTCGAGGAGCGAGCCCAGCAGCTCGACGGGCAGGTAGTAGCCGGCCGCCTGATGCGACGACAGCACCACCGGCCGCTCGACCACGTCGAGCACGTCGGTCAGGTACCGCTCCAGCTCGTCAGGGCGGGGCCGGTTCCCGTGCCCCATGTCGAGCGAGTACAGCTGGATCGCGTCGATCCCCACCTCCGCCGCGACCCGGCCCAGCTCCACGACCTCCGCCGCCGAGCGGGGCTCGACCCCCATGGCCCGCACCGGCACCACCCCGCCCAGCACCTCCACGCCGATCTCGAGCACCCGCCGCCGCTCCGCCGCGCTCAGCGTGTACCCCTCGCCGCTGCCGCTCCCACCGAGGTACACGCCGATGCCGCCCGCGCCGAGCCGCTCCAGATGGGCGCGCAGCCCCTCCTCGTCGAGGCGCTCGTCGCGCGTGAACGGCGTCAGGCTGATCACGAACGTGCTCGGCGGTCCCGCCATCGGGCTCCCTCTCCCTCGGGTGGACGCGAGTCGACACGACAGGACCGCCCGACGCCACCCGGGACCGGGCCTACGCTTCCCCGTCCGGGGACCGCCCGACCGTCGGGCCGGAACCCGACGCGCCAGCCGAGGACAGGGCCATGAGAATCGCCGACGTCGTCACCGCCCCCGAGCGGCGAGCCGCCTACGAGACGGCCGGGCTCTGGAACGACGACACGCTGGCCGGGCGGGTGCGCTACTGGGCCGACGCCCGCCCCGACGACGTCGCGGTCGTCGACGACGCCGGACCCCACCCCTACGCTGAGGTCGCCGAGCAGGCAGCCCGGGTCGCTGCCTTCCTCGCCGGGCGGGGCGTCGAGGCGGGCTCGGTGGTGTCGATCCAGCTCCCCAACCGGGTCGAGGCGGTCGTCGTCGCCGTGGCGGTCCAGGCCCTCGGCGCGGTCATCAACCCGCTGCTCCCCAACTACCGGGCCCGGGAGCTCACCCACGTCGTCGACATCGCCGCCCCCCGGGTCATCGTCACCCCGGCCGAGTACCGGGGCTTCGACCACCGGACCCTCGTCGAGGCGGTTCGCGCCGACCGGGGCGTGGACCTCGTCCACGTCGTCGTCGACGACGGCGCGGGGGGTGGCGACGTGACCTTCACCGAGGTGCTCGCGCAGTCGCCCGGTCCGCTCCCGGCCGGGACCGCGGCCGACGTGTCCGAGCTGATCTTCACCTCGGGCACCGAGGCGAACCCGAAGGCGATCATGCACACCGAGCAGACCGCCAGCTTCAGCGTGCGGGTCGCCTACGACGACCTCGGCCTCGGACCCGACGACGTGGTGTGGATGCCGTCCCCGATCGGGCACTCCACCGGCTTCAACTACGGGGTGCGCTTCGCGCTGCACCACGGGCTGCGCCTCGTGCTCCAAGACCGCTGGGACGGCGACGACGCGCTCGCGCTCGTCCGCCGCGAGCGGGCGACGTACACGCTCGCCGCGACCACGTTCCTCCAGGACCTGGTCGGCGCGGCCCGGCGCGCTGCCGCCCGGGTCGATCACCTCCGCTGCTTCGGGTGCGGCGGCGCGCCCGTCCCGCCCGACCTGGTCCGAGCCGCCGCCGAGCAGGGGATCGGCGTGCGGCGCCTCTACGGCTCCACCGAGGTGCTGGTCGGGACGTGGAACCGGCCCGGCGGCCCAGCCGAGCAGCAGGCCACCACCGACGGGCCGGCGATGAGCCACGTCGAGCTCGACGTCCGCGGCGACGACGGCGCCCCGCTCCCGCCCCGCGAGCCCGGGGAGCTGTTCGTGCGCGGCCCGAACACCTGCGTCGGGTTCTTCCGCGACCCCGAGCGCACCGCAGCGACGTTCAGCCCCGACGGCTGGGTCCGCTCCGGCGACCTCGTCACCGTCGACGCCGACGGGTACCTCACCGTCGTCGGGCGCAAGAAGGAGATCATCATCCGAGGCGGGATGAACATCACGCCCCGCGAGATCGAGGAGCTGCTCGTCGGCTTCCCCGAGGTCGAGCGAGCCGCGGTGATCGGCCTCCCCGACCCGCGGCTCGGGGAGCGGTCCTGCGCCTGCGTCGTGCTCACCCGCGGCGCGACCCTCGACCTCGACACCACCGTCGAGCGGCTCCGCGCCAGCGGGCTCGCCGCCTACAAGCTCCCCGAGCGGCTCATCGTCCTCGACGCGCTCCCCACCACCGCGTCGGGCAAGGTGCAGAAGCACGAGATCGTCCGCCAGCTCACCACCGAGGCCCGCACGTGAGCGCCCCCCTGGTGCTCCTCGAGCCCGTCGCCCTGGACGACGACCGCCCCGGGCGCGCCGCGGTGCTGCGCCTGAACCGGCCCGAGCAGCTCAACCCCATCGACGACGAGCTGCTCGACGCGCTCGACGCGGCCCTCGACGACGTCGCCGCCGACCCCGCGGTCCGCTGCGTGCTCGTCACTGGCGCCGGCCGGGCGTTCAGCGCCGGCGGTGACCTCACCCGCTACGTGACCCTCCAGCGCGACCCGGTCGCGTTCCCCCGGTTCGTCACCCACCTCCACGACACGTTCGGGCGGCTCCGGAGCCTGCCCGTCCCCGTGGTCGCGCTCGTCAACGGCGTCACCGCGGCGGGCGGCCTCGAGCTCCTCCTCCGCTGCGACTTCGCGCTCGTCGCCCGCTCGGCCCGGATCGGCGACGCGCACCTCAACTACGGGCAGATGGGCGGCGGCGGGGTCCTCACGCTCCTGCCCCGCGCCATCGGCCGCGAACGAGCCGCCGAGCTGCATCTTCACCGGCCGGTTCCTCGACGCCGACGAAGCCGTCGCCTGGGGGCTCGGGACCCGGGTCGTCGACGACGCCGACCTCCTCGACGCCGGCGTCGACCTCGCCCGCGGCATCGCGACCAAGAGCCCCCTCGCGCTCGCCAACGCCAAAGCCGTCCTCGCCTCGGTATGGGCCGACAACGGGCCCGAAGCGGCCGGGCTGCGCTTCGAGCAGGAGCGCAACGCCTACTACTGCCTCACCTCCCACGACGCCCGGGAAGGCCTCGCCGCCTTCCAGGAGAAGCGCCCACCCCGCTTCCGCGGCGCCTGAATGGTCGCGCCGCCGGCACCCGAGCCCGACGAGCACAGCGCGCCCTACTGGGCCGCGCTGGCCGAGCACCGGCTCGTCCTCGAGCGGTGCACGCGCTGCGGGCGGCACCGGGCCGTGCCGCTGCCCGCCTGCCCCTGGTGCGCCGCGACCGGCACCGAGCCCGTCGAATCCCCCGGCGACGGGGCCGTCTACTCCTGGGTCACCGTGCACCGCTCGTTCGGCGCCCCGTTCGTCGACCAGGTGCCGTACACCATCGCGCTGGTCGATCTCACCGAAGGCTGCCGGGCCCTCGGCCGCCTCGACGACGCCGGCTCGGTGCGGGCCGGGCTGGGCGTGGCGGCCCGGTTCGTCGACCACGACACCTGGACCGAGCTGCGCTTCGCGCCCCGCCCGGACGCGCCATGACCGCGGCGGTGGTCGGGGTCGGGTACACGGACTTCTCGAAGGCGTCCGGGCACAGCGTCCTCGAGCTGGCCCGCCAGGCCGGCGCGGCCGCGATCGCCGACGCCGGGCTGCCCGGCGACGCGGTCGACGGGATCCTGAGCCACAGCCTCATGCACGACTCCGTGCCCGCCACCGCGGTCGCGACCGTCCTCGCCCTCCCGCAGCTGCGGGTCGCGCTCGACGCCGAGCTGGGCGGGCAGGCCCCCTGCCACCTGGTCGGCCTCGCGGCGAGCCTCGTCGACACCGGCCGGGCCGACCACGTCCTCGTGTACCGGGCCATGAACGGCCGCAGCGGCGCCCGGGTCGGGACCATGGCCTTCGCGGGGATGGGCGCCCAGTACCGGTACCCGATCGGCTACGACGCCTACCTCATGTACTGCGCGATGTGGGCCCGGCGGTTCCTCATCGAGACCGGCCAGGACACCGACGACCTCGGCGCGGTCGCGGTCGCGCAGCGCCGCTACGCGGAGCGCAACCAGCGCGCCGTCCGCCGGTCGCCGCTCACCCTCGACGAGCACCGCGCCGAGCCGTACGTCGTCGAGCCGTTCCGGGCCAGCGACTGCACGGTCGAGGTCGACGGCGCCTGCGCCGTGCTGGTCACCAGCCTCGAGCGGGCCGCCGACCTGCGCCAGCCGCCCGCCGTCGTCGCGTCGGCCGCCTACCGGGCCGGGCCCCGCCCCGGCCTCGACATCGGCGACCACCTCCTCTGGGACGACTGCACCCGCAACTACACGACCCTCCTGGCCGGGGAGCTGTTCGGCCGGGCCGGCGTCCAGCCCGGAGACGTCGACGTCGCCGAGCTCTACGACTGCTTCTCCAGCACCGTGCTCATCGCCCTCGAAGGGCTCGGCTTCTGCGAGCGGGGCGGCTCGGGGGCGTTCGTCCGCTCCGGCACCACCGGCCTCGACGGGTCGCTGCCCACCAACACCCACGGCGGGCTCCTCGCCGAGGGGTACCTCCACGGGATGAACACGGTCGCCGAGGCCGTCCTGCAGGTGCAGGGCCGGGGCGGGGACCGCCAGGCGCCCCGCCACGACGTCGCGGTCGTCACCTCCGGCGCGCTGATGGACGGCTCGGCACTGGTCCTCACCCACCGTCCCTAAGATTTGGGTCCTCGAGCCGTTCCCGGCCACGACCGGCACGGCACCACGAGGGAGGAACGCCCGTGCCCGACGCGCCCCCAGCCGGCGGTCAACGCCGATACCGGCTCATCTCGGCCGACAGCCACGTCAACGAGCCCCCCGACCTGTGGGTTGAGCGGGTCCCGGCCCGGTTCCGCGACCGGGCGCCCCGCATCGAGCGCTTCGACGAGGGCGACGCCTGGGTGCTCGAAGGCGTCGACGACCCGATCAACTTCGGGATGAACGCCTGCGCCGGCCTCGAACCCGACGAGCAGCGCGGCTGGGCCCGCTTCGAGGACCTCCGCCGGGGCGGCTACGACCCCGCGGCCCGACTCGAGGAGATGGACCGCGACGACGTCGACGCCGAGGTGCTCTACCCGACCCCCCGGCTCTCGCAGGCCATCACCGCCAACCCCGACGGCGAGTTCCACCTCGCCTGTGTCCAGGCCTACAACGACTGGATCAGCGAGTACGTCGGCGAGGCGCCGGAGCGCTTCGGTGGGCTCGCCTGGCTGCCCAGCTGCGGCGTCGAGCACGCGGTCGCCGAGATCGACCGGGTCCTCCACCGACCCGGGATGCGGGGCGTGCTGATCGGCTGCTACCCGAACGGCACCCTCCACCCGACCGGCGACGACGACAAGGTCTGGGCCCGGGTCGCCGAAGCCGACGTGCCGGTCAGCATCCACGTCAGCCTCAGCCGCACCATGCCCGCCGCGCACCGCGCCAAGCTCCCCGGCTACGGCCGCTTCTACGACGCGCCCGAACCGGCTCATCGAGCTCGTCTTCAGCGGCGTGTTCGACCGGTTCCCCGAGCTGCAGTTCATGATCGCCGAGGTCGACTGCGGCTGGGTGCCGTACGTGAAGGAGCAGATCGACAACAACTTCCACCGCCTCGACCCGGTCAGCGACTTCGGGCTCGCCGCCCCGCCCAGCGAATACATCGAGCGCCACTTCCACTACGGCTACATGACCGACACCTTCGGGATCCACAACCGCTACGCCATCGGCGTCGAGCGGATCCTCTGGTCGAGCGACTACCCGCACATCAGCGCCGACTGGCCCCTGTCGTGGCGCACCATCCAAGCGTCGTTCTCCGGCGTGCCGAGCGAGGAGCGGGAGCTCATCCTGGCCGGCAACGCCCGCCGCCTCTACGGCTTCGGCCGCTGACCCCACCGCCGGCGCGGTGAGCGCCCCCGACGACGTCGGCGCCCTCCTCGACGAGCGGGCCGTGCTCGCCGTCCTCGCCCGCTCTGCGCACGCGCTCGACCGCCACGACGTCGACGCGTGGGTCGACACGTTCACCCCCGACGGGGTGTTCGAGGTCGTCGTCGCCGACGGGCCCCGCCTCCACCGCGAGGAAGGTCACGCCGAGCTGACCACCTGGGCGCAGGCGACACCGACGGGCGGGCAGCGGCTCCACCTCCTCGGTGACCCGCTCGTCACCCTCACCGGCGACGAGGCGCAGGTCGAGTCGTACTGGGTGCTCCTCGAACGCGACGCTGACCGCCGGCCCGTGCTCGGCGCGTTCGGTCGCTACTCGGACCGGCTCGTCAAGCGCGACGGGCGGTGGCGCCTCGCGTCGCGTCACGCCACCGTCGACGCCAACGTCCGCGCCGGGCCCGGCGCCGGCCCGACCGCCTGACCCCGGCCTACCGGCCCGTCCAGCGGGGCGGGCGGTGCTCCCGGAACGCGCGCGGGCCCTCCTGGGCGTCGGCGCTGCGGTAGACCGGCTCCCAGATCCGGTCGGCCTCCTCGGCCAGGTCCGCCAGCGCGGCACGGCCCGCGGCGGCGACCATCGCCTTCGCCGCGGCGACCGACAGCGGCGCGTTGGCGGCGATCGTCTCCCCGAGGGCCTGGGTCGCCGCGTGCAGCTCCGCGAGCGGCACGACCCGGTTCACCAGCCCCACCGCCGCGGCCCGGGACGCGTCGAACGGCTCGCCGGTCAGGAGGATCTCGAGCGCGACCCGCGGCGGGATCAGCCACGGCAGCGGCGCCGCCCACGGGGCGCCGCGCCCGACCCGCGCCTCGGTGATCGCGAAGCGGGCGTGGTCGGCCGCGACGCACAGGTCGCACATCTGGGCGAGGAGGAACCCGCCCGCGTACGCGACGCCGTTGACCGACGCGATGGTCGGCTTCGTCACCTCCACGTTCCGGCCGAAGATCGGCACGTAGTCGGGGGGCGGGACCTCCAAGCCGAGCTCGGCCATCTCCTTCAGGTCCGCCCCGGCGCAGAACGCCCGGTCGCCGGCGCCGGTCAGGACCAGCACCCGGGCCTCGTCGTCGGCGTTGAAGCGCTCCACGCCCCGCGAACAGTCCCGACCGCACCGCGGCGTTCGAGCGCGTTGCGGGCCTCGGGACGGTCGATGGTGAGCCACGCCACCTGGCGCTCCACCCGGTAGTGCACCAGCTCATCCATCCTCGGCTCCCTCCCGGTGCGGCTCCACCACCAGCAGCACCTGCCCGAGCTGCACCTGAACGTCGGCGCCGACGCACACCTCGGTGACCGTCCCCGCCGCCGACGCCTGGATCGTGTGCTCCATCTTCATGGCCTCGAGCGACACCAAGGGCTGTCCGACCCGCACCGCGTCGCCGGCCTCGACCAGCACCGCGACCACCCGCCCCGGCAGCGGGGCCCGCAGCGACCCGGCCTCGGCCTCGGCGCGGGGGGCCGGGAAGCGAGGCGCGATCCGCCACCGGGACGCCCCCCGCCGGTCTTGTACGAACACCTCGTCGCCGACCCGGCCGACCCGCAGCACCCGGCGCAGGCCCGCCACCTCCAGGTCGACTCGCGCCGGCGTCGCCGACCAGAGCCGCAGCCCCGGCTGCTCGACCCCGTCGACGGTCGCCGACCAGCCGGCCCGGGTGGGGGAGCACACCACGCGGACCGTCGCGTCCACGCCGACCAGCTCGACCGGCTGCTCGGCCCGTCCCACGGTGCGCCACCCCGCCGGCACCCCGGCCGGGACCGGCGAGCTGCGCCGCGCCGCGACCAGGCCGGCCAGCGTCGCCGCGACCGCGTCGCGCGGCCCGGTCGGTGTCGTCGAGCGGGGAGCGGCCCAGACGCCGGGCCGCCGTGCCGCTCGACGAAGCCGGTGTCGGTTCGACCCGCTGCCCAGTCGCCGCTCGACAGCGCCCGCACCAGCAGGTCCCGGTTCGTGGACGGCCCGTCCAGCTCGGCGTCGCGCAGTGCCCCGACCAGCCGGTGGGTCGCCTCCTCGCGGGTCGGCGCCCAGGCGATCACCTTGGCCAGCATCCCGTCGTACTCGGTGCTGACGCTCGACCCGTCCGCGTAGCCGGCGTCGACGCGGACCCCCGGGCCAGCCGGGACCCGGAAGCGATGGATCGGGCCGCTGGTCGGCACGAACCCGGCCGGGACGTCCTCGGCGTAGAGGCGGGCCTCGATCGCGTGGCCGCGCAGCATGGCGACGTCGACCGCGTCCGGGAGCGGCTCGCCGGCCGCGACGCGCAGCTGGACCTGCACCAGGTCGACGCCGGTCACGAGCTCGGTGACCGGGTGCTCGACCTGCAGGCGGGTGTTCACCTCGAGGAACCAGAAGCGGCCCGTCTCGTCGAGCACGAACTCGACCGTCCCCGCGTTCGTGTAGCCGATCGCGGTCCCGGCCGACACCGCCGCCGCGCCCAGCTCGGCCCGCAGCTCGGCGCTGACAGCCGGGGACGGTGATTCCTCGATCACCTTCTGGTAGCGGCGCTGGATCGAGCACTCCCGCTCGAAGAGGTGCACGACCCGGCCGTGGGCGTCGCCGACGATCTGCACCTCGACGTGGCGGGGCGACGCGACGAACCGCTCGAGGAACACCGTGCCGTCACCGAACGCAGCGGCCGCCTCGCGCTGCGCGGCCCCGACCGCCCCCGGCAGCTCCGCCTCGCCCTCCACGATCCGCATGCCCCGACCGCCGCCCCCGACGGCCGCCTTCACCAGCAGCGGGTAGCCGACCCGCACGGCCGCCTCGCGCAGCGCCGCGTCGTCGACCGCCTCGGCCACCGGCACGCCCTCCAGGACCGGCACCCCGGCGTCGGCCATCACCCGCTTGGCGGTCAGCTTCGAGCCCATGGCCTCGATCACCGCCGGCTCCGGCCCGACGAACACCAGCCCCGCGTCGTGGCAGGCCCGGGCGAACCGGGCCTGCTCGGACAGGAACCCGTACCCGGGATGCACCGAGTCGGCGCCGGTGCGCGCGCGCCGCGTCGAGCAGCAGCGTCGACGTTGAGATAGGTGTCGCGAGCCGCCGCGCCCGGCAGGTGCACGGCGACGTCGGCGTCGCCGACCACTGGCGCGTCCCGGTCCGGGTCCGAGAACACCGCCACCGTCTCCACGCCCATCGCCCGCGCCGCCGCGACGACCCGGCGGGCGATCTCACCCCGGTTGGCGACCAGCAGCCGCTGCAAGGCCACGCGCCTACATCCGGAAGACGCCGAAGCCCGTGATGCCCTCGACCACGTTCGAGTGCACCGCGGACAACGACGAGGCCGAGCACGGTGCGGGTGTCGCGCGGGTCGATGATCCCGTCGTCGTACACCTTCCCGGTGTTGAAGAGCGCCTGCGACTCCCGCTCGATCTGCGCCTCGACCGCGGCCCGCTGCGCGGCGTCCGCCGCCTCGTCGAAGGGCCGGCCCGCCGCGTCGGCGGCCTGGCGGGCCACGATCGACAGCACGCCCGGCCAGCTGCTGGGGACCCATCACGGCCAACCGCGAGTTCGGCCACGCGAACAGGAACCGGGGCCCGTAGGCGCGGCCGCACATGCCGTAGTTGCCCGCCCCGTACGAGGAGCCCATGATCACGGTCAGGTGCGGCACCCGGCTGTTCGTGACCGCGTTGATCATCTTCGCCCCGTCCTTCACCATCCCCGCCTGCTCGTAGTGAGCGCCGACCATGTAGCCGGTCGTGTTCTGCAGGAACACCAGCGGCGTGTCGATCTGGTTGGCGAGCAGGATGAACTCGGTCGCCTTCTTCGACTCGTCCATGAACAGCACACCCTGGGCGTTGGCGAGGATCGCCGAGCGGGTAGCCGTGGATCGACGCCCAACCCGTCACGAGGCTCGTCGCCGTAGGTCGGCTTGTACTCGTCGAAGCGGGAGCCGTCGACGACCCGGGCGATCACCTCCCGCGGGTCGAACGGAACCCGCAGGTCGGCCGACACGATGCCCAGCAGCTCGTCGGGATCGTGGACCGGCTCGTCCGCCGGCCGGGACGGCCCCGGCCCGCGCTTGCGCCAGTTGCAGTCGTCGACGATGTCGCGGCCGATCCGGATCGCGTCGAGCTCGTCGACCGCGAAGTAGTCGCCGAGCCCCGACACCTGGGAGTGCATCGCCGCGCCGCCGAGCGCCTCGTCGTCGGACTCCTCCCCGGTCGCCATCTTCACCAGCGGCGGGCCGCCGAGGAACACCTTGGCCTGCTCGGTCGACCATGCACCGCGTAGTCGCACATGCCGGGCACGTAGGCGCCGCCGGCGGTCGAGTTGCCGAACACGAGCGCGACGGTCGGGATGCCCAGCGCCGACAGCTCGGTGAGGTCGTGGAAGATCTGCCCGGCCGGGACGAACAGGTCGCCCTGGGTCGGGAGGTCCGCCCCGCCGGACTCGACCAGGTTGACCACCGGCAGCCGGTTCACCCGGGCGATCTCGAGCGCCCGCAGGTTCTTCCTCAGCGTGAACGGGTTCATCGAGCCGCCCCGCACCGTCGGGTCGTGGCCGATGACCACGCACTCGACGCCGGACACCACGCCGACGCCGGTCACGATGCTCGCCCCGACGGTGGAACTCCGAGCCCCACGCCGGCCAGCGGGGACAGCTCCAGGAACGGGGAGTCCCGGTCGAGGAGCGGCTCGATCCGCTCCCGCACCGGCAGGCGGCCCCGGGCCCGGTGCCGCGCCAGGTACCGGTCACCGCCCCCGGCCCGGGCCTGCTCCAGCAGCTCGTCGTGCTCGGCGAGGAGCGCGAGGAGCCCGGCTCGGTTCTGGCGATACGCGTCGCTCTCGACGTCGACGCTCGAGGTCAGGACCGGCACCGAGATCTCCCGCGCTGGGTGCGCCGCCGCTCGATCGGCGCGGCGATCCCCTGTATGTTATTCATCGTTCACATTCGGCGCGCAAGGCGGCGGGATGGACTTCGCGGAGACCGACGAGCAGGCGATGGTCCGCCATTCCGTCGGCGCGATCGCAGCCAGCTTCGGCCACGGCTACTACGCCGAGCAGACCCGCCGCGGCGAGCAGGCCGACGCGCTCTGGGACGCGATCGCCGAGCCCGGCTTCCTCGGCGTGCACCTCCCCGTCGAGTACGGCGGCGGGGGCGGCGGCATCACCGAGCTCGCCATCGTCTGCGAGGAGCTCGCCGCCAACGGCTGCCCGCTGCTGCTGATCCTCGTCTCGCGCGGCCATCTCGGCCGAGGTCATCAGCCGGTACGGCAGCCCCGAGCAGCGCCAGCGCTGGCTGCCCGGCCTCGCGACCGGGGACAAGATGGTCTTCGCCATCACCGAGCCCGACGCGGGCTCCAACTCGCACCGGCTGTCGACCACCGCCCGCCGGGACGGCGACGTGTACCGGCTCTCCGGCACCAAGACGTTCATCTCGGGGGTCGACGAGGCCGCCGCGGTGCTCGTCGTCGTCCGCACCGGCACCGACGACGCCGGCCGGGCCCGGCTCTCGCTGCTCGTCGTCGACACCGACGCGCCGGGACTCGAGCGCACCCTCATCCCGATCGAGATCTCGTCCCCCGAGAAACAGTTCCTCCTCTACTTCGACGACGTCGAGCTCCCCGCCGACCGGCTCATCGGCGAGGAGGGCGAAGGGCTTCGCCAGGTGTTCCACGGCCTGAACCCGGAGCGGATCATGAGCGCGTGCATCTCGGCCGGCATCGGCCGCTACGCGCTCGGCAAGGCCAGCGCGTACGCGTCGGAGCGCGTCGTGTGGGACGTGCCGATCGGCGCCCACCAGGGCCTCGCGCACCCGCTCGCCACGGCCAAGGTCGAGCTCGAGCTGGCCCGGCTCATGATCGCCAAGGCCGGCTGGCTCCACGACCACGACCGCGACCCGGCCGCGGCCGGGGAAGCCGCCAACATGGCCAAGTACGCAGCCGGCGAAGCCGGCCTGCACTGCCTCGACACCGCCATCCAAGTCCACGGCGGCAACGGCCTCGCCTCCGAGTACGGGCTGGCCGACCTCTGGGGCCTCGCCCGGCTGCTGCGCATCGCGCCGGTCAGCCGCGAGATGATCCTGAACTTCGTCGCCCAGCAGTCGCTCGGCCTCCCCAAGTCGTACCGATCGTGACCAGTGCCGCTCCGCCGGTCGGCTCGGCGACCGCCCGCGGGCGGCTCCGCCGCCAGCAGATCCTCGACGCGGCCGCCGAGCTGGTCGCCGAGCACGGCTTCCACACGGTCGGCGTCGCCGAGATCGGCGCCGCGGCCGGCGTCACCGGCCCCGCCATCTACCGCCACTTCCGCAACAAGCAGCAGCTCCTCGTCGCGCTCCTCGAGCAGGTCGTCGACGAGCTCCTCGACGGGGCCCGCGCCGTGCTGGCGAGCACCGACGACCCCGACCAGGCGCTCCAGGCCCTCATCCGCGCCCACGTCGACTTCGCGCTCCGAGACCGGGCGATCATCGCCGTCTACGACCAGGAGGCCACCAGCCTCCCCGCTGACGACCGCCGTCGGCTCCGACGCCAGCAGCGCGTCTACACCGAGCTGTGGGCCGACGTCCTCGCGGCCCGCTTTCCCGACCGGACCCCCGAGCTGGTGCGAGCGTCCGTCCACGCCGTGTTCGGGCTCGTGAACTCGGTCGCCGACTACCACGCCCCCGTCGCCGACCGGGACCTCGGCCCGCTCCTCGTCCGCATGGCCACCGCGAGTCTCGAGCACGGTGGCTGACCCGACCCGGCCCCGCCGCGCCGCCGTTGACTGCGTGCCGATCGGCTCGGAGTGGCATGTTGCCCCCCGTGACGCCGTCTCGCGCCGAGATGTCCCAGTAGCCGATGGACGAGGAGCCCATCGACCCCGACGACGCCGACGTCCCGTACCGCTCCGACGTCGAAGCCGGACCCGCGCGGCCGCGCACCTTCCAGTCCCTGCAGCACCGCAACTTCCGGCTGTTCTTCTTCGGGCAGCTCATCTCGAACAGCGGCAACTGGCTCACCACGGTCGCCCTCGTCCTGTTGGTCCTGCACCGCACCAACAGCGGCTTCGCGGTCGGGCTCATCACCGCTTGCCAGTTCGGGCCCATCCTCGTGCTCTCGGCGTGGGCGGGGCTGATTGCCGACCGCTCGAACAAGCGGAACCTGCTCTTCGTCACCCAGACCCTCGAGATGCTCGAGTCCTGCACCCTCGCCGCGCTGGCGTTCATCCCTCATTCGCCGATCCTCGCCTTCTACCTCACCGCCATCGCGGGCGGCTGCATGCTCGCCTTCGACAACCCGGTCCGGCGCTCCTTCGTGACCGAGATGGTCGGCGTCGACGACGTCCCGAACGCGGTCACCCTCTACAGCGCGCTGGTCAACGCGTCCCGGATCGTCGGGCCGGCGCTGGCCGGGCTCCTGATCGTCGCCCTGGGCTTCGGCTGGTGCTTCACCATCGACGCCCTGTCGTACGTCTTCGTGCTCGGCGCGCTGTGGATGATGCGACCTGCAGAGCTGCGCCGGGTGCCGGTCACCCCGCGAGGCCGAGGCCAGGTGCGGGAGGGGATCCGCTACGTGGTCAGCGTCCCCGAGCTGTGGATCACCTTCACCATGCTCGCCATCATCGGGACCATCAGCTACAACTTCAACGTCATCTTCCCGCTCTTCGTCGAGAAGGGCCTCGGCGGCGGCGACGCCGCGTACACCCTCGTGTACTCGGCGTTCGGGGTTGGCGCGCTCCTCGCCGCGGTCGTGGTCGCCCGCCGCAGCTACGTCGAGTTCCGCAACGTCGTCGTCGGAGCGGCCTTGTTCGGGGTGGCGCTCGGCCTGCTGGCCGCGGTCCCGAGTGTCGCGGTGGCGTTCCCAGTCGTGATCTTGGTCGGGATCACCAGCATCATGTACATGACCGCGACGACCGCCATCGTGCAGGTGCGCGCCGACCCGTCGATGCACGGACGGGTCCTCGCGCTGCAGACCGTGCTGCTCATCGGGACCACGCCGATCGGCGGGCCGATCCTCGGCGCGATCGCCGACCAGCTCGGGCCCCGCTCGATCGTGATCATTGCCGCCGTGGCGCCCCTCGTCGCGGTGGCGTTCGGGGTCGTCGCCGGCCGGAGCCTCCTCGCCCGACCGCCGCCCCGGTGAGCCGGGTCGTCCCACCGGCTGGCCCTCCCGGCCGGTCGGGGCTCACCGTCGGGACCGGCGGTCACCCCGACGCGGCTCGCCCCCGCCCCCGCCCCCGCGTCCCGCCCGGCGTGAGCGCCACCGACCGACCGGGAGGTGTCCCGTGCCACGGGTGATCCCACCCGTCGTCGGCGACGACGACCGGTACTTCTGGGACGGCGTGCAGCGCGGCGAGCTGCTCCTCCAGCGCTGCGCCGACTGCGGGCAGGTTCGGCACCCCGCCGCCCCGATGTGCGCGCGCTGCGGGTCGCTCGAGTGGGACACCGTGGCCAGCACCGGCCGGGGAACCATCTACTCGTGGGTGCTGTCCCACCATCCCAGCGAGCCCGACGCCGACGACCGCCTCGTCGTCCTCATCGAGCTCGACGAAGGCGTGCGGCTGGTGTCCAACCTGCTCGACGTCCCCTGGCCCGACGTGCGCAACGACGCGCCGGTCGAGGTCGTGTTCGCGGACGTCGACGGCGTCGTCCTGCCCCAGTTCCGCCTCGTCGACCCCGGACCGCGCCCATGACCGCCGGGGCCGTCATCGCCGGGATCGGCCAGACCGAGTTCTCGAAGTGCTCCGGCCGCAGCCCCCTCCAGCTCGCCGCCGAGGCGTCGCGCGCCGCGATCGCCGACGCCGGGCTCACGGCGGCCGACATCGACGGGTCGGTCACCTTCACCCTCGACACCAACGACGAGCTCGCGGTCATGCGCTGCCTCGGCATCCCCGAGCTGCGCTTCAACACCCGCACCCGCGGCGGAGGCGGCGGCGCCTGCGCGACCGTCCAGCACGCCGCGGCCGCCGTCGAATCCGGGCGGGCCGACGCGGTCCTCATCTGGCGGGCCTTCAACGAGCGGTCCGGTCGCCGGTTCGGGCAGCCCAACCCCCGTCCCGCCGACCCCGCCCTCGACTGGTACCTCCCGTACGGGCTCGACACGCCGGCCAAGATCTACGGGCTCACCTTCCAGCGCTACATGCACCAGTACGGGCTCACCAACGCCGACTTCGGCCTCTACACCGTCGTCGCCCGCCAGTACGCAGCAACGAACCCCACCGCGTGGTTCTACGAGCGGCCCATCACCCTCGCCGACCACCAGGCGTCCCGCTGGATCGTCGAGCCGCTGCTCCGCCTCCTCGACTGCTGCCAGGAGAGCGACGGCGGCGTCGCGCTCGTCGTCACCCGCGCCGAGCGGGCCCCCGACCTCCCGCACCCGGCGGTCCGGATCGCCGCCGCGGCCGCGTCGCAAGTCCTCGGCGGCGACGAGATGTTCAACTACTACCACCCCGACCTCACCCGCTTCGTCGAGGGCGAAGTCACCGGCCGCCAGCTCTACGACCAGGCCCGGCTCGGACCGAGCGACATCGACGTCGCCTTCCTCTACGAGAACTTCAGCCCCATCGTGTTCCTCCAGCTCGAGGCGCTCGGCTTCTGCGCCCCCGGCGAGGCCCGCGACTTGATCGCCGACGGTCAGCTCGGCCCGACCGGCCGTCTGCCCGTCAACACCAACGGCGGGCTGCTCGGCGAGGGCTACATCCACGGGATGAACAACATCACCGAGGCGGTCCGCCAGCTGCGCGGCACCGCGGCCAACCAGATCGACCACGTCGACCACGTCCTCGTCAGCGCCGGCCGCAGCGGCCTGATCCTCGCCTCCACCTGACCGACCACCCGAAGGGAGCGTCCCCGTGCCCGAGCGTCTCATCTCCGCCGACTCGCACGTCAGCATCACCCACGACCAGGTCAAGGCCCACCTGCCCGCCAAGCACCAGGACGGCTACGACGAGGCGCAGCTCGCCTTCGCCGACCGGATGCGCAAGGCGATGGGCGCCGGCAACGCCAACGCCGAGTCCATGAAGCGCAACCCGCACGCCGCCTTCACCCGACCCGGCTACCGGGACGGCACCGAGCGGCTCAAGGACATGGACACCGACGGCGTCGAGGCCGAAGTCGTCTACTCGGAGGTCAGCGCCTTCCGCTACATCGGGGACATGCGCGACGGCGCCAGCGACGCCACCCGCGCCTTCAACGACGTGATGAGCGACTTCGCGTCCGCCGACCCCAAGCGGCTCCTCGTGTCGTACCAGATCCCCATTCACGACATCGACGACGCGGTCCGCGAGGTCGCAGCGCGTCGCGGCCACCGGCGCGAAGTCGCTCCAGCTGCCCGTCTTTCCCAGCGAGATCGGCCTGCCTGACTACTACGACGAGCGCTACGACCCGCTCTGGGCCGCGATCCAGGACGTCGACCTGCCGATCTGCTGCCACATCGGGCTCAACACCAACCTCGACTCCCTCACCCGCCGCGACCCCACCCCCCAGAAGGGGGTGATGGTCCCCATGGTCGCCCTCTCCACCGCCGAGGCGTTCGGCATGTGGATCCTCACCGGCGTCCTCGACCGGTTCCCCCGGCTCAAGCTCGTCTTCGTCGAGCCCGGGCTGGGGTGGGTCGGCTGGTACCTCTACATCATCGACGACATGGTCACCCGTCAGGGCTACACGTTTCCCTCGATGCGAGCGGAGCTTCCCAGCAGCTACTTCCACCGCAACATGGCGCTCACCTTCATCGACGAGCCCGACGCGCTCGAGCGACTCCGGGACCGCCTCGGAGTCGAGAACATCCTCTGGTCCACCGACTACCCGCACCCCGTCACCAGCTGGCCCGACTCCCGCGCTCTTATCGACCGTTCCTTCGTCGACATTCCCGCTGTCGAGCGCGAGCTCATCCTCTCCGGCAACGCCACCCGGATCTGGAACCTCTGACCTGAACCCTGCTCGAACCCAGTGCGCCGGCTCGCTGGTGCCCTGACGCTTCCCGACGGCGCTTAGCTCAGGGGGAGAGCATTTCCTTGACGACCCCCTGACGCGATGCTCTGTGCGACCAGCGCAGATTGGCGGAGCTTCGGGGATCGAGCGCAAGCGAAAGTCGCCACCTCTGCTCTGTGGTGCGAGACAATGCCACGCCGACCCACCGGAGATGGCTGGACCGCGAACGGTGTGCTGCCCTCGCAGAGGCGCCCAGCACATGCAAGAAACGCGAGCGACAGGAGACCATGATGAGCAGCACCCCTCACCCCGCCCGTCCTCTTTGGCACAGGCATCCTGGAGTCCGTAGCGGCGCGCAGTTGTCATTTGGCGAGCGCGCGGCCGACCACATGAAGGCGATCTTCGCGACGTGGACCGCGCTCATCGCGATCCTGTTCCTGATGCTGTTCTGGATGGTGACCAGCGGCCTGGGCTCAGACCCCGAGCCCTACATCCTCTTAAACTTGGTGCTGTCCTGCATCGCTGCGCTCCAGTGCTTCATCCTGCTCATCGCAGCCAAGCGGGCTGACCAGATCTCCTCCGAGCTCGCGGTTCATGACAACACGCTCCTGGAGGAGAACACCACCCTCACCCGAGAATCAGCGTTTCGCACGATCTTGCTGCACCGGCTATGCGAGAAGTTCGACGTGAAGCATGACGACGTGCTGGCTGCACTTGCCGACCCGAACCTCCCGTGCCCAGCTGTATGAGGCAGCAGGCCCCCGACCCACGTAGTTGACCTGCCCAGCGAACAGTGAGCGTTCGGCTTCAACAGACAACCAAGTTCATCGAGCACGTCGAGAAGGCGGGTGGTTTTGCGCGTGCGGCGATCGCGCGCAGCTTCAAGTACCGGTTCACCAAATGCTTCTTTCTGGAAAGTCCGTTCCAACTGGCGGGTTGCCGCTTGCGCGAGGAGGCCGCGGAGCTCCGCGTCGCGGCGCTCGTGTGCCCGGTACTGGATCTCAAACGTCGCTTGCAGTGTCGGCGGGAGTTCCCCGCCGTGCCGTTCCTCGATCTGGGTCCAAAGGTCCAGCCACGAGCGCGCGTTCGGGCGCTCCGTTCGACCACATCACCCAGTGGCGGGACATCCGCGGGGTCGTCGATGAACGTGTCGAGACGCGCCACCCATTCGGCGGCGGTTGACGTCCCTGGGAGTGGTGTAGAAGCCGGGGTCCACCGATGAGGTGGGCCACCGCGTGATCCTCAGCGTGATCCGTCCAAGGAACACGCGAAGGAGACACCACGGTGGCCCTCTTGCAGTCTGACCTTATCGACCTGCTCGACGCGATCCGCGCTGGCGGGGACCTCGATGTCGTTCGGCATTCAGTGGAGCTGGTGCTCCAGGCGCTGATCGACACCGAGGCGACCGAGGTGATCGGCGCCGAGCCCCATGAGCGCACCCCGGCTCGCACCACCCAGCGCAACGGGGCTCGGGAGCGCCTGCTGTCCACGAAGGCGGGCGATGTGGAGCTGCGCATCCCCAAGCTGCGAAAGGGCAGCTTCTTCCCCGCGGTGCTCGAGCGACGCCGACGCATCGACCGGGCCCTGTTCGCCGTCGTCATCGAGGCGTACGTCCACGGGGTGAGCACCAGGAAGGTCGACGACCTGGTCGCCGCGCTGGGGTTGGAGTCGGGGATCTCCAAGTCGGAGGTGAGCCGGATCTGCGCCGAGCTCGACACCACCCTGGAGGCGTTCCGCACCCGGTCGCTGGAACACGTCGAGTTCCCGTATGTGTTCTTGGATGCCACCTACGTCAAGGCCCGCGTCGGGGGGCGGGTCCTGGCCCGGGCGGTGGTGATCGCCACCGGGGTCACCCGGGCCGGCGACCGCGAGGTGCTGGGCTGCGACGTCGGCGACTCCGAAGACGGCGCCTTTTGGACCGCCTTCTTGCGCTCGCTGCGGGCCCGGGGGCTCGGGGGCACCCAGCTGGTCATCTCGGATGCCCATCAGGGTCTGGTCAACTCGATCGAGGCGGTGCTGTTGGGTGCGTCCTGGCAACGTTGCCGGGTGCACTTCATGCGCAACGTGTTGGCCAAGGTCCCCAAAGCTTCGGGGGAGATGGTCGCCGCCGCGATCCGCACCATCTTCGCTCAACCCGACGCCGCGCACGTCGAAGCCCAGTTCGACGAGATCACCGCCATGCTCGGACGTCAGTTCCCGGTCGTTGCCGACATGCTCACCGACGCGCACGCCGACCTGCTCGCCTTCGCCACCTTCCCCGTTCTGCACTGGAAGAAGATCTGGTCGACCAACCCCCTCGAGCGGCTCAACAAGGAGATCAAACGCCGAACCAACGTCGTGGGGATCTTCCCCAACGAAGCTGCCCTCATCCGTCTCGTCACCGCCGTGATCGCCGACACCAACGACGAATGGCAAGTCTGTGACCGGCGCTACCTCTCCGAAGGATCCATGAACAAGCTCTACGAACAACCCGTCGAACAGCCCGTCGACCCGCTCACCCCCGCGATCGCGTCATGAGAGCAAAAACGAGCCGCTACGTTGCGATCTCAGCCCCGTTCACCAAGCCGCCGGCACCAGACACGCCGACGACTGCTCCCGCGCTTGCCGACCCGCCACGCTCGCGCCAACATCACCGACAACACGCCGAGGATCACACCCACTTACACCACCCGGCGGGGCACGGCCCGGCGGCGTCGGCGCGTGTGGTCGGCTTGTAGCCGCGGATCGCGTCGAATCGCATGTTGCGAGGTCCGCGGGCATGGCCTTGTCGGTCATGCTTCGACCACGATGCGGCTTCACCGTTCCCGATAGCCCGCGCTGCCGGGCGGAAACGCGGAACTATGCCCCGGCCTGCTGGTGCCTGGCACAGGTGGGAACGGGGCTCAGCTCCGGGTGTCTATGCCACGTACTCGAATGACTCGCGCGAGTCGTGGTGTGACTTCCGGCCCTATTGGAGACCGCTGGCCGCCATATACCCCGACCGACCCGCCTACTCAGGGCTTGGGTCCGGGCGGAATCCTTACGCAGGGAGACGAAAGCAATGCGAAGAGTGGTAATGGTGGGCGGGGTGGCAGTTGCCTTGGCGATCGGAGCAATGACCGCAGTGGTGGCGAGCAGTGGCTCCGTTAGCGCGGAACGGGCTCAGCAGGCAGGCGGAACGGCATTGACTGCACAAGAACGCGCGCTCCTCGCCTATGTTCCCACGGCGGCCCGGACGACCTGCCAAGGCGACACCGCCGGTCGACGCCGGGTCTTCTCAGGTGTTACGGCGGCGCTCCTCTGCATGCCTGCCAACGGAGATTCGTTTCTCGCGGGCACGACGTATGTCCAGTTCTCTAGTGCGGCCTCGATGAACACTGCCTACCACACATACCTCAGAAACGAGGGCGGCGTCACCGAAAACACTGGAAGCGGTGACGCGTGTCCACAAGAGAAGGCGTACATGGTCAGCGGTAACGTCGGACGAGTTGCCTGCCACCTGGTAGCGGGCGTCTCTCCACAGGTCGTTTCCACGACGAACAGTTCCAGAATATTCCTCGAGGTCACCAGCTCGAGCGGGCCGGACACCGCGAGCCAGATCTGGGAATATTGGCATGCCAACGCGCTGCCGCTGAAGAAACCCAAGCACTGAAGTAGGCCCGCTGAGTCTGCTTCAGTCAGCCGGCCGGGCAGCAAGCCACCGTTTGAACGATTCCCGCTCGAACATCCAACGGCCTCCAACCTTCCGGCCCGGCAGGACACCCGCCTCGCCAACTGGCGGCAACGACGCTCCGTCCATCCCGACCGGCGTGCCGCCTCCTTCGTCGAAGCGAACAAGGGATCAGGGGCGAGCTTGGTAGCGGGTCGCCGCGGTCGATGCTTTCGTCGTCTCCAGTGATGCGGCGTTGAACGCTTCGACGTGCTCCCGGTGCACGGCGTCCGCCCGAGTTGGCATCCCCGCTGCGGTGAGGTAGTGGATCAGCTGGCGAGCCGTGAGAAGGTACTTGTAGATGGTGGCGGGGGAGCGGTTCGCGGCGGGCAACGACCGTTCAAACAGTCGAAGCGACGCGGCGAGGTTCCCGGGAGACGCCGTTACGGCGGCGGCGTCTCGGTCGGGCACTGGTACCCTGACCCTCGCTATGCGAGCCTCGATCCGTTATCGACCTCTGTCACTTCTGCGCTGTGAGAGCGTAGGGCTGGGGTGTGACGGGGGAGTTGACCAATGAAAGTGCAGGTCAGAGGCTAAATGCCACAGGGCGGTTAGCTCAGGGGGAGAGCACTTCCTTGACGCGGAAGGGGTCAGAGGTTCAAATCCTCTACCGCCCACCA
>CAWKGF010000002.1:0-1317847 GCA_963849135.1 uncultured Actinomycetes bacterium
TTGAACCCACGACCTTCGGGTTATGAGCCCGACGAGCTACCAGACTGCTCCACCCCGCATCGTCACCGTACCAGCGGCGTCGGAGGGCAGCGGAAGCCGGCGGTCGTCGCCGGCGTGGGAGGTACTGTCGGCGGCGCTGCCAGGAGGAGGACAGGCCATGTCGCTGTATGACGAGCAGATCGCCGGACTGGACGGGACCCCGAACCGCCTGCCGGAGGCGAAGGGGAAGGTCACGCTGATGGTGAACGTGGCTTCGAAGTGCGGGCTGACCCCGCAGTACGAGGGCCTGGAGCGGGTCCACGAGCGCTACTCCGATCAGGGCTTCTCGGTGCTCGGCTTCCCGTGCAACCAGTTCATGGGCCAGGAGCCCGGCACCCCGGAGGAGATCGCCGAGTTCTGCTCGACGACGTACGGGGTGACGTTCCCGCTGTTCGAGAAGATCGACGTGAACGGCGACGAGCGCCATCCGCTCTACGTCGACCTGACCCAGGCTCCCGACGCCGAGGGATACACGGGTGACGTCCGCTGGAACTTCGAGAAGTTCCTCGTGTCGCCCGACGGTGAGGTCCTGGCCCGGTTCGGCCCCCAGGTGGAGCCCGAGGCGGCCGAGGTGACGGCCGCGATCGAGGACGCGCTCGCCCCCTAGTGTCCTGAGTCCGAGATTCGCGCGCAATATGCGGCGAGGGTGTCGAGGATCTCGTCGGCGGTCTTGTGCCAGACGAATGCGTGCGGGTTGTCGTTCCACTTGTCGGTCCAGTCGAGGATGGAGCGCTCGAGCTCTTTGGTGGAGCGGTGCGTGCCGCGCCGCAGCCATTTCTGGGTGAGTTCCGCGAACCAGCGTTCGACGAGGTTGAGCCACGAGCTGTAGGTCGGGGTGAAGTGCAGCTCGAAGCGGGGGTGGCGCAACAGCCACCGGTGGATCTCAGGTGTCTTGTGCGTCGAGGAGTTGTCCACGATGACGTGCACGTCGAGGTCCTCGGGCACTGATCGGTTGATGAGGTTCAAGAACTTGCGGAACTCGACCGCGCGGTGCCGCTCGGAGAGATCGGCGATGATGTTGCCCGAAGCGACGTCGAGCGCCGCGTAGAGGTTCGTGGTGCCGTGGCGTTGGTAGTCGTGCGTGGCTCGCTCGGGAAGCCCGGGGCGTAACGGCAGGATTGGGGCGCTGCGATCCAGGGCCTGGATCTGGGACTTCTCGTCCACGCAGAGCACGACGGCGGCATCGGGCGGGTTGAGATAGAGCCCGACGACGTCGCGCACCTTCTCGACGAAGAGGGGATCCGGGGAGAGCTTGAAGCTGTCCACCAAGTGCGGTTTGAGCCCGAAGGCTCGCCACATCCGCGAGATCGTGGACTGACTCATACCCGTCGCCTGGGCCATCGAGCGCGTCGACCAGTGGGTGGCGTCCCCCGGGGTCTCCTCCAACGTCTTGACGATGACCCGCTCCACGTCGTCGTCGCCGATGCTGCGCGGCGCCCCCGGACGCGGCTCATCGTGCAGTCCCTCGAGCCGTAGCTCCACGAAGCGTTGACGCCACTTGCCCACCGTCGGACCCGACACCCCGAGCCGCTGCGCCACCTCGACGTTGGTGCGACCCGACGCGCACTCCAGCACGATCCGGCATCGCAACGCCAACGCCTGCGCGCTCTTGGGCCGCCGCGCCCAACGCTGCAGCGTCTCCCGCTCTTCATCGCTGAGCACCAACTCAGCCGTCGGTCGTCCCCGTCGTGCCATGACTCCTCCCATCGTCGCTGACGACAAGAAGAACCAAGGGCTCAGGACAAAGATTCTCCTAAATCAGAAAGAACTTCCGACTCAGGACACTAGCAGGGTGCTGAAAAACCCCTGGTGGGTGCTCGCGTTTGGTGCTGGTGTTCGTCATGCTTCTGATGAGGACGTTCGTCAGGAGGTGAGTGGTGCGCGGGGAACCTGATCGGCAGTCGGCGATGTTCGTGGCGGTGAGTGCCGAGAGTCTGATCCCGGCTGATCATCCGATCCGTGGGATCCGCCGGGTGGTGGAGGGGGTGCTGGCGGACCTCGATGGGGAGTTCAGCGTCATGTACGCCGCGACGGGGCGGCCGAGCGTGCCGCCGGAGCAGCTGTTGAAGGCCACGGTGCTGATGGCGCTGTATTCGATCCGGTCGGAGCGGGCGTTCTGTGAGCGGGTCAATTACGACCTGCTCTTCAAGTGGTTCTTGGATCTGGCGATCGACGCACCTGCGTTCGACGCCACGACCTTCTCCAAGAACCGGGAGCGGCTGTTGGATCACGAGATCGCGGCCCGGTTCTTCGCCGCGGTGGTCCGCCACGCCAAGCTGCGTCGCTACGTCTCGAGTGATCACTTCTCGGTCGACGGCACCCTGCTGGAGGCCTGGGCGTCGCAGAAGAGCTTCAAGCCCAAAGACGGCTCGGGTCCTGGCTCCTCGGGTGGGGGTCGCAACGCCGAGGTGAGCTTCCACGGGCAACGCCGCTCGAACCAGACCCATGTCTCGACGACGGATCCAGAAGCTCGCATGGCCCGCAAGTCCCACGCGACCGCCGCGAAGCTCTCCTATGCCGGGCATCTGTTGATGGAACATCGCAATGCTTTGCTGGTCGACATCGAGTTGACCGAAGCGAACGGTTACGCGGAACGCGACACCGCACTCGAGATGCTGGGGCGGCTCCCCGCAACGAAACGACGCCGGACCGTCGCCGGCGACAAGGCCTACGACACCGCCGGGTTCGTCGCTGATCTCCGCGCGATGGGCATCACGCCGCATGTCGCGCCCAACACCACCCGCCAGCACTCCACGATCGATGGGCGCACCCTCCGTCACGAAGGCCATGCCGTGAGTCAACGGATCCGCAAACGGATCGAAGAACCCTTCGGCTGGATCAAGACCATCGCCGGAGGCCGCAAGCTCCGCTACATCGGCCGACAACGCAACCGAGCCTGGTTCCTCATGGCTGGAGCCGTCTACAACATCCTCCGAATCGCCGCGCTGGACGCCGCCCCCACTTGACCGAACCAACGACACGACCCGGCCATCCACCCCCACCGTCGACAAGACCAACCACTCACCCACCACCGGTCCGCCACGCTGCCCCAGGAGCTGCAACTCAGGGCGATTTTCAGCACCCTGCTAGCGGTCGGCTGATGCTCAGCCGACGTTGACGAGGCTGTTGAGGCCCAAGGCCCGCATCGCGTCGCTGAGCCGCGCCGTGACCTGCGGGAGGTCGTTGGCGAGGAGCACGACGCCGAATGCGCCGAGCACCGCGGCCGACACGAGCGTGATCGCGCGCGAGTGCCGCTTGACCCAGTCGAGCGGGGCGGCGAGCCGGCCGAAGGCGAGGCCGACGACGAGGAACGACACGCCGAGGCCGAGCGAGTAGGCGGTGAGGAGGAGCCCGGCCCGGCCGAGGTTCTGACCTTGGGCGGCGAAGTTGAGGACGGTGCCGAGCACCGGCCCGATGCAGGGGGTCCAGCCGAGCCCGAACGCGACGCCGGCGACCGGGGCCGCGACGGGTCCGAACCGCTCGAGGTGGGGGTGGAACCGGAACTCCTGGTACAGCCGGGGCGTCGTGAGGAGCTGAGAGCCGGCCAGGTAGAGGGCCATGAGGAGCACCAGGCCGCCGCAGATCCGGGTGAGGGTGACCTGGTTCTCGAACAGGGACTTCCCGGCCTCGGTCGTGACGAGCCCGAGCACGACGAAGACGACGGTGAAGCCGGCCACGAAGCCGGCCGTGCTCACCACGATCTGGCGCAGGGCGCGGGAGCGGGCGTCGGCGAGTTCCCCGACGGTCAGGCCAGACATGAGGCTGAGGTAGCCGGGGACGATGGGCAGCACGCACGGCGAGAGGAAGGAGATGATCCCGCCGCCGAACGCGACGAGTATGTAGAGGTTGCGCTCGGCGTCGGAGGTCGCGCCGATGACGGCAGCGAACAGAGGACCCATGGGCGGGCTCGATGCTACGGGTCGGGCCGGCGCGGGTCGCCGCGGGATCAGTCGGGCGGGCTGGCGAGCCGGATCACGTTGAACACCGCACCTTGGGGGTCGGTCAGGACGGCGATGCGACCAGGCGGGATGTCCATCGGCGGCGCGAGGACCTGGGCGCCGAGGCGGGTCGCCTCGGCGACCGTCGCGTCGGTGTCGGCGACGGCGAAGTACACGACCCACACCGGCGGGATCCCCGGCATCGGGGGCGGCTGCCCGCCCGCGACGGGCTGGTCGTCGAGGCGGAACTCGGTGTACTGCATCGGCCCCATCTCGAGCGCGTTGGCGCCCCAGCCGAACAGCTCGTGGTAGAACGCGGCGGCGCGAGGCACGTCGGCGGTGAGGAGCTCGTTCCACGAGAACGCGCCGGGCTCGTTGACGATCGCCGCGCCAGCGTGGTTCTTCCTCTGCCAGATCGAGAAGACCGCGCCGGTGGGGTCGGCGGCGACGGACATCCGTCCCGCGTCGGCGACGTCGAACGGCGGCGCGATGAGGGACCCGCCGGCCGGCTCGACCTGCTTCGCACTGGCTTCGATGTCCGCGACCGAGATGTAGGTGGTCCACATGGGCGGAGCCGACTGGAGGTACGGCGGCTGGGACGCGAGGCCGGCGGCGACCTTCCCGTCACGGAACGCGAGCGTGTACGGGTTGGCGGGGTCGCCGGTGGGCTCGTCGTGGTAGGTCCAGTCGAACAGGGTCCCGTAGAAGGTCTTCGCCGCCGCGGGGTCGGTGGTGGCGAGGTCGACCCAGGACGGGGTGCCGGGCGCGTAGTCAGTCTTGGTGGTCATGCCCCGCACCGTACCGCCCGACTCTCGGGCGGGGTCAGCCGAGCCGGCATCACCCCCCGGCCGGCGCGGCTCAGCCGGCGGGCTCCTCCCGGGGCGGGTCGGCGTGGGCGGCGCGCTCCTCGGCGATCCGGGCCTCGGCCAGCGCCACGTAGTCGGGGTCGGTGTCGTAGCCGACGTAGTGGCGCCCGGTTCGCACCGCGGCCACCGCGGTCGAGCCGGACCCGAGGAACGGGTCGAGGACCGTGTCGCCGACGTAGGTGTAGAAGTGGAGGAGCCGCTCGGGCAGCTCGACGGGGAAGGGCGCGGGATGCCCGATCCGGCGGGCGTGGGCGGGACGGATCTCCCACACGTCGAGGGTCGACTCGAAGAACTGCTCCTTGGTGGTGGTGTTCTCGAAGGGGAGCCCGAGCCGCTCCCGCTCCTTGCGGGGCACGGACCGATCGAAGCGGCCCTTGCTGGCCACGATGATCCGCTCGGTGACGTCGCGCAGCACCGGGTTGGCGGCAGACCGGAACGACCCGACCGCGATCGAGCCGGTCGCGCCCTTCGCCTTGCGCCAGATGATCTCGCCCCGCAGGAGGAGGCCAAGATCGTCCTGGAGGATCCGGATCACGTCGCCAGACAGGGACCGGTAGGGCTTGCGGCCCAGGTTGGCGACGTTGACGGCGAGGCGTCCGCCGGGCTCCAGGACCCGGCGGCACTCGGCGAACACGTCGCGGAGCATGGCGAGGAACTCGACGTACGACGCTGGGACGTGGCCCTCCCCGACCGCCTGCTCGTACTCCTTGCCCGCGAAGTACGGCGGCGACGTGACGACGAGCGCCACGCAGGCGTCGTCGACGTCGGTCATGGCACGCGCGTCGGCGCAGAACAGCCGGTCCGGCACCGAGCAGGGCCGGATGACGTCGTCGTCGCACACCGCCGGGGCAGTGAAGCGGGCGTAGAAGTCGCCGGCGTCGTGGCTCTCGCGCTTGCCCGTCCCGAAGGCTCGGGTCCGCGTCGCCATCCCGGCCACCGTACTCCGGTGGGACGGGTCAGCGGTCGGCGATGGGGTCGTCGGTGACCGCGGCCTCCGCGAAGGTGGCCATGTCGCGCAGCACACGTGCTGCGGCCTGGACGATGGGGACGGCGAGGCACGCGCCGGTGCCCTCCCCGAGTCGCATCCCGAGGTCGAGCAATGGCACGAGCGCCAGCTCCTCGAGGGCCGCGGTTGCGCCAGGCTCGGTGGAGCGGTGGCCGGCGACGCACCGGGCCGCGACGCCGGGGGCGAGCCGTTCGGCGACCAGCAGCGCCGCGAGCGCGATGACGCCGTCGACGACGACCGGCCGTCCGGCTCCGACTCCTCCGAGGATGAAGCCGGCCAGGGCCGCGATCTCGAGGCCGCCGATCTCGGCGAGCAGCGACACGGGATCGAGGTAGCCGGTGACGCGCGTGGCCGCGTCGCGCACGATCTCGGCCTTGCGGCTCAGCATGGTGTCGTCGATGCCGGTGCCCCGCCCGGTGACGGCCGCCGCGTCCTGTCCCGTGCAGGCGGCGATGAGCGCGGCGGAGGCGGTGGTGTTGCCGATGCCCATGTCGCCAGTGGCGAGCAGGTCGTGGCCGCGTCGGACGAGGTCGGTGGCAACGTCGGCTCCCGCGTCGAGCGCGGCGCGCGCGTCGGCGTTGGTCATGGCCGGTCCGTGAGCAAGGTCGTCGGTGCCACGCCGAACGTTGCGATGGGTGACACCGGAAAGGGTCTCGACGTCGGCGGCGACGCCGACGTCGACGACCTCGACGTGGGCGCCGACCTGCCGGGCGATGACGTTAATGGCCGCGCCGCCAGCGACGAAGTTGGCGAGCATCTGGCCGGTGACCTCCTGCGGCCAGGGCGTGACCCCGGACGCGACGACCCCGTGGTCGCCGGCGAACACCGCCACCGCGGGCCGGGCCGGCAGCGGCGGCGGGCAGACGCCGGCGATGCCGGCCAGCTGGACCCCGAGGTCCTCGAGCCGGCCGAGCGATCCGGGCGGCTTGGTGAGCTGCTCCTGGCGGGCCCGGGCCGCGTCGACCGCCGCCCCGTCGAGCGGCGTGACGTGGGCGACCGCGGCCGCGCAGCCGCCCCGTCCGGCCCCAACTGCCCGTTCGAGCGCGTCGGGCAGGCCTCGGTCGGTGGCGACGAAGCGGACACCGGCCGCCGCCGCCGCGTCCCGGTCTTCGGGCCGGTCGCCGACCAGCAGCGCCCGGTCGGCGGGGACCCCGAGCCGATCCAGCGCGGCGAGCACGACCGCAGGGTCGGGCTTGGCGAGGCCGACGTCGGCCGACGTGACGATCACCTCAAGCTGGTCGAGTCCCGCGTCGGCGAGGAGGCGTCGCACCTCGGCTTCGCCGAGGACAGCGGTGTTGGTGACCGCGGCGAGCCGCACCCGGCCGGCGAGGGCGGTGAGCGTCTCGGCCGCGCCGGGGCGGGCCACGGCGACGAGGTCCTCGACCGGCGTGCCCGGCCGCGCCTCGTCGACGAGGGTTCCGCCAACGTCGAGGAGCACCGCGTCGACCTGCTCGGTCAGCGCGGCGAGGAGGACTTCGGTCATGGTTCCCATCCTTTGAGGGCAGCGGCGAGGCGCTCGAGGCCGGCGGCGTCGGGCACGCCGATCCGCACCCCGTCACGGATCCCGAACGACGCGGTGTCGCGGACGAGGATCTGGTGGCGGGCCAGATGCTCGCGGAGTCCGGCCGCGTCGGCGACGAGCACGAAGTTGGCGTCGGATGGTGCCGGGGCGAGGCCGGCGCCGCGGAGCAGCGCGACGAGGCCCGCCCGGCCGGTCGCGACTTGCCGGGCCCAGCCGGGGAGGTCGGCCTGGTCGAGCAGCTCCGGGAGGACCGCGCAGCCGACCCCGCCGACCGACCAGGCCGGCTGCCGGTCGCGGAGCCGAGCCGCGAGCTCGGGCACCGGGGTGAGCACGTAGCCGAGCCGCAAGCCGGGGCAGGCGAACAGCTTGGTCAGCGACCCGACGACGATCGCGTCCGGGTCGCCGCGGGTCCACTCGCCGGTCGCGAGCGTGTAGAAGGCCTCGTCCCACACTGCCGCGGTGTCCGTGGCCGCGGCGAGCTGGCCGGTCGGGTTGTGGGGGTTGGAGCGCCACCGTGGCGCGTGCCGGTCAAGCGACATCAGGTGGCGCGGGTAGAGGGAGAAGTCAGGGTCGTCGACCCAGCCGATCGGCTGGTCGGCGGCAAGCAGCGCGATCGCCTCCGCGCCGCCGTTGGTGAGCAGCAGCCGGTCGGGTTCGACGGCGAGCGCGGCGGCGAGGGCGCGGGTCGCCGGGTCGGCGTCGGGGTAGGTGCGGACCGCGTCGCCGTGGCGGGCGACGAGCGCCGCCACGTCGGGCGCGGCGGGGTTGCAGCTAGCGGACAGGTCGAGCACCGCGTCGACGCGAACGCCGAGGTTCTTGGCCAGCTGCGCGCCGTCGCCGCCGTGCGGTCCGGGCGCGGGCGCGGTGGGGGCGCTCACCGGGTGGTCGCGTCGGCGGCGCATCCCGCGGCGACGAGAAGGGCGACGAGGGCGAGCTCGACCTGGTCGGCGAGGCGGGCCGCCCGCTCGATGTCGGCCACCGCGGGGCGGGGTCCGCGCCCGAGGCGGGGCCGGTCTTCTCGGTGCGACGCGTACTGGGTGGGGCCGCCGAGCTCGACGCCCAGCGCGCCGGCGAAGGCCGCTTCGGCGACCCCGGCGTTGGGCGACGGGTGGGCGCGGGCGTCGTGGCGGACCGCGTCGCGAACCGCGCCGACGCGGTGGGGCCGGGTGACACAGACCAGCGCCGCGGTGACTCGGGCGGGCAGGTAGGCCGCCACGTCGTCGAGCCGAGCGGCCGCCCACCCGAACCGGTGGTAGCGGGCCGAGCGGTGCCCGACCATGGCGTCGAGGGTGTTGACGGCCCGGTGCGCGGCGACGCCCGGCGGCCCGAGCGTGGCGCCGAACAGGGCGGGCGCGACCACCGCGTCGACGGTGTTCTCGGCGACCGACTCGACGGTCGCCGCCGCGATGCCCTCCTCGGTGAGCGCCTGCGGGTCGCGTCCGACGAGGGCCGGCATCATCGCCCGGGCCCGGTCCAGGTCCCCGTCCCGCAGCGCGCCGGCGACGTCCCGGGCCGTGGCGCGCGAGCATCCGGCCCGACGCCGAGCCGGCGACGGTCAGCGCGGTCGAGCCGGCGGCGAGGCCGGCGACCGCACCGACCGCGACGCCGAACGCGGCGTAGCTGATCCCCGCCCCGCGGTCGTCGGCGTAGAGGACGTCCTCGGCCCGGGTCATGAGCCGGCCGAACCACGCGACGGGGTGCACGACGTCGGGCGGCTCTCCGAGCACCCGGTCGCCGAGCAACCCGAGGGCGGCGCCGAGAGGCCGTCGGCGGTCGAGGACGCGGGTCACCAGCGGGCCGCCGCGACGACAAGCCCGACCGTCTCGCCGAGGAGGATGGCGGCGCCGAGCACGTCGCCGGTGAACCCGCCGAGACGGGCCCGGGCGAGGAGGAGCACGGCCACCGCGGCGAGGACGGTGGCCCCGGTCGCGGCGGCGCCGGCCCAGCCCGCCGCGGCGACTGCGCCCGCGGCGGCGGGGAGGATCGCCAGACCGGTGAGCGCGGTGGCGGGGACGGCGAGGAACGGGGAGGCGAGCCCCTCGTCGCGGGCGTAGCGCAGCCAGACCGGGGCGACCGCGACGACGGTGCGGGACGCGCACCACAGCGAGGCGAGGAGGAGGATGTCGGCCGGTCGGGCGGCGAGCGCCCCGACCCGGGCCAGGAGCACGACGACGACGACCGTGACGCCGAACGCGCCGACGTCGGGGGTGCGCATGATCTCGAGTCGTCGCTCGCGGGTGCGTGGGGGAGGAGCCCGTCGGCAGCGTCGGCGAGCCCGTCGGCGTGGAGGAGGCCGGTGACCGCGAGGTCGGCCGCCACCGCCAGCACCGCGGCGAGGAGCGCCGGGAAGGCACGGTCGGCGAGCCACCACACGGTTCCGACGGTGGCGCCGACCGCCGCGCCGACGAGCGGGAACCAGCACAGCGCCCGGGGGGCCGGCGCTCCGGCGGGCCGGCCCCAGACGGTGAGGAACCCGAACGCGTCGCGCATCAGCAGCCGCCGACCGCGACGCCGGGCGGTTCGAGCCGCACCGCGCGGCCCGCGACGCAGAGCCAGACGTCGTCCGCCGCGTCGGCGACCGCGTGGTTCAGCGCGCCGAGCGCGTCGGTGAACGCCCGGCCGGCCTCGGTGGGCGGGTGGACGGACAGGCCGACCTCCTCGGTGACGAGCACCGTCGGGTCCCGGCGGGCGTGCAGCGCGTCGAGCAGCGAGTCGGGGTCGGCGTCGAAGCCGGGCCGCTGGGCGACCCAGCTGCCGAGCGAGTCCACGAGCACGAGGCCGGGTCGGGCGGCCAGCGCGGCGGGGAGGTCGGCGCCGCACTCGAGGGTCGACCAGGATGGGGGGCGGCGCGCCTGGTGGGCGGCGATCCGCGCCGCGAAGTCCGGGTCGTCGGGGCGGGCCGGGACGAGGACCGTGACCGGGTCGCCGAGGCCGCCGACGATCCGCTCGCCGAGCTCCGACTTCCCGGATCGGGTGCCGCCGATCACGACGACGATCACCGGCCCGGCTCCGGACGGCTCGGCCGGCCTGCGGTGACGGCCCCGGTCACCGGGGTGGCGCGGTTCAGTAGTCGAGTCCCTTCTTGGCGGCGATCCCTCGGTCGTAGGCGTGCTTGACGCTGCGCATCTCGGTCACGGTGTCGGCGAGGTCGATCAGCGCCGCGGGGGCGTCGCGTCCGGTCGCGACGACGTTGACGTCGGGTGGGCGGTCGCGGATCGTGGCCAGCGCCTCGTCGAGGTCGATCCAGCCCCAGTTCAGCGGGTAGGTGATCTCGTCGAGGACGACGAGCCGATGCTCCCCGGCTCGGATCAGCGACCCGGCGACGTCCCAGGCGTGGTGGGCGACCGCCTCGTCCTCGCCGAGGTCGGCGGAGTCCCAGGTGAAACCCTCCCCGATGGCGTGCCAGTCCACGCCGAGCTGCCGGGCGATCTGCTCCTCCCCGGTGTGCCAGTCGCCCGACTTGAGGAACTGCACGACCGCGACCGGCCAGCCGCGGGCGACGGCGCGCAGCATGGTCCCGAACGCGGCGGTCGACTTGCCCTTCCCGTCGCCGGTGTTGACGATGACGAGGGAGCGGGCGGCGCGGAGGCGGGGCCGGGGGTCGTCGGTGGGCGGCTCGGCGGTCATCGGCCCGGCCCGGTCGTTCGGTGCGCCGTCATCCGATCCTCCGCTTCGCACGAGGAGCGATCGTCCGCCGGCGGTCGGGGCCGGACGAACCGCTCTGTCCTCGAGAGCCGTGTTCGTCACCGACCCGCAGGCGACCTGGCTGGCCTTGCGGCTTCACAGTTGCGGGACAGCGCCGGGATCTCACCGGACTTCGCTGCGGACCGGACGAGGTGATGCTAACCGCGGGGTGCCGCGCCCGCTCCGGGACGGGACCGCTCAGGAGGCTCGGACCTGCGCCGCGGTCCACGACGCCCAGAGGCTGGCGTAGCGGCCCTCGCGTCGGAGCAGCTCCTCGTGGTCGCCCAGCTCCTGGAGGCGGCCGTGGTCGACGACCGCGATGCGGTCAGCGCGGGCCGCGGTCGACAGTCGGTGCGCGACGACGACGACCCCTCGCCCGGCGGTGAGCGCCTCGAGGGCTCGTTCGACGTCCCGCTCGGTGCCGGGGTCGAGGTTGGAGGTGGCCTCGTCGAGGACGAGCAGCGCCGGGTTGGCGAGCGTGGCGCGGGCGAGGGACACGAGCTGGCGCTCCCCGGCCGAGAGGCGCGAGCCGCGCTCGCGGACCTCGGTGTCGAGCCCCTCGGGGAGGGCGAGGAAGCGGTCCCGTACCCCGAGCGCGTCGAGCGCCGCGTCGACGTCGGCGTCGCGGGCGTCGGGTTGGGCGACCCGGACGTTGTCGCGGATGTTGCCCGCGAACAAGAACCCCTCCTGGGGGACGACGACGATCCGGTTCCGCAACGACGACAGGGTGGCGTCGGTGAGGGACACGCCGCCGAACCGGACCGCCCCCTCGGCCGGGTCGTAGAAGCGGCACATGAGCTTGGCGAGGGTCGACTTGCCGGCACCGGTGGGTCCGACGAGGGCGAGCCGCTCGCCGTGCGCGACGGTGACGCTCACGTCGTGGAGCACGACCGGACCGGTGGCGTACCGGAACGAGACGTGATCGACTTCCAGCGCGCCCTCGAGGGGCAGGTCGGTGGCGTCGGGTCGCTCCGCGACGGCGGGGCTGGTGTCGAGCAGCTCGAGGAGCTTGCGGAGCGCGGCGCCGGCCTGCTGCAACGTGTTGTACAGCTGGCTGAGCTGCTGGACCGGCTCGAACAGGTTGTTCAGGTAGAGGACGAAGGCGGCGACGACCCCGACCGCGACGATGTTGTTGTCGGCGAAGAAGCCGCCGATCCCGATGATCAACGCCATGCCGGCCACGCCGCAGTACTCGACGAGCGGGAAGTAGCGGGTCGAGATGCGGACCGTCTCGAGGTTGGCGTCGTACTGGGCCTCGTTGGTCTCCTGGAAGCGGCGGGCGAAGGCCCGCTCGCGGCCGAACGCCTGCACGACCCGCACCCCGGCCAGGCCCTCCTGGAGGTTGGCGAGGTTGTGACCGATCCGCTCGCGGACCTCGAGGAAGGCGCGGCTCGACTCGCGCCGGAACCATCGGCTGGCGTACGCGACCGGCGGGACGACGATGAGGACGCAGAGGGCGAGCTTCCAGCTCATGACGAGGATCACGGCCACCGCGCCGAAGAAGAGGAAGACGTTCTGGGCGAACTGGGCCAGGCTCAGCTGGACCAGGTCCTCGATCGCGTCCACGTCCGAGGTGAGCCTCGCCACCAGCCGGCCCGTCTGCTCCCCTTCGAAGAAGCCCAGGTCGAGGGACAGCAGGTGCTCGAACACCCGGACTCGCAAGTCGCGGAGGAACGGCTCGCCGACCTTCGACACCATCCAGATCGCCGACCGGCCGATGCCGAGGCCGAGCACCGCGATGACCAGGTAGAGGCCGGCGGACAGGTCGAGGGCGGCCTCGTCCTTGGCCTGGATGCCGGCGTCGATGCCGTGGGCGACGAGCGCCGGGCCGGCGAGGATGCAGGCGGTCTGGAGCGCGACGAGCACCAGTGCGAACAGGGCTCGTCGGTGGTAGGGCCGGCCGAGGTCCCAGAGTCGACGCAGGAGCCGCTCGGCCTCCTGGCGGTTCAGCGCCTCGTCGCGCTCGACGGAGAACGGGGCCGGGACGGCGGTCATTCGTCGCTCCCCCCCGAGACGGGCGCGACGGCCGTGTTCTGGTTCAGCACCTCGCGGTAGCGGGGCGAGGAGGCGAGGAGCTCCTCGTGGGTGCCTTCGGCGACGACGCGACCCTGGTCGAGGAGCACGACCCGGTCGGCGAGCGCGATCGTCGCCGCCCGGTGGGCGATGATCACCGTGGTGCGGTCCCGCATGACCTCGCGCAGGGCGGCGCGGATCTCATGCTCCTTCGTCGGGTCGACCGACGAGGTGGCGTCGTCGAGGATCAGCACCCGCGGGTCGGCGAGGACGGCCCGGGCGATCGCGATGCGCTGGCGCTGCCCGCCCGAGAGGGAGTAGCCGTGCTCGCCGATGAAGGTGTCGTAGCCCTCCGGGAGGGCCTCGATGAACTGGTCGGCGCCGGCCAGCCGGGCTGCGTTCCGGACCGTGTCCATCGACGCGTCGGGCTCCGCGAACGCGATGTTCTCGGCGACGGTGTCCGTGAACAGGAACGTGTCCTCGAACACGATGCCGATCGCGCGGCGGAGCTGGCGCAGCGCGAGCTCGCGGATGTCGACCCCGTCGACGCGCACCGCGCCGGCGTCGACGTCGTAGAAGCGGGGCAGCAGGCGGGCCACGGTCGTCTTGCCGCTCGCGGTGGCGCCGACCAGCGCCACGGCCTGCCCGGCCGGGATGACGAGGTCGAGGCCGTCGAGGACCGGGGGGCCGGACCCGTACGCGAACCGGACCCCGTCGAAGCGCACCTCGCCGCGCCCGTCGGCGGGCAGCGGCGTCGGGTGCGGCGGGTCAGCGACCAGCGAGCCGGTGGAGAGCAGCTCGGCGATGCGGCCCGCGGCGGCCGACGACCGGGCCGACTGGGCGATCTGCATCCCGGCCATCCGCAGCGGGAAGAGGAGGAAGAGGATGTAGGTGTTGAAGGCAATGAGCTGGCCAACCTGGAGCTGGCCGGTGAGAACCAGGTGCCCGCCGTAGCCCAGGATGATGACGAGCGCGAAGGCGGGGAGGAAGTCCACGAAGGGCAAGAAGTTGGCGCGCAGGCGGGCGCCGGCCAGGGCCCGGTCCAGGACCTGGTCGGCTTCGGTCTCGAGCTGGGCGATCTGGCGGGTCTCGGTCCCGAAGCCCTTGACGACTCGCACGCCGGCCACCGTCTCCTCCACCACCCCGGATAGGTCGCCCAGCTCCTCCTGGAGCTGCAGCGACACCGGGTGCAGCTTCTGAGAGAAGCGGGCCGCGCCGAGGCTGAGGAAGGGCAGGAGCCCGAGCGAGAACACGGTCAGCAGCACGCTGCTCTGAACCATGACGATCGCGACGCCGACGAACAGAAAGACGCTGGCGACGCTGAGTGGGAACAGCACCATCAGCAGGTTCACCTGCTGGATGTCGCTGTTGGCGCGGGCCATCAGCTGGCCGGTCTGGGACCGGTCGTGGAACGCGAAGTGGAGGCGCTGCAGGTGCGCGAACAGGCGCTCGCGCAGGTCGGTCTCGATCCGGTACGCGATCCGGAACGCGGTGTAGCGACGCAGCCCGGTCGCGAGGGCCTGCACGATGCCGAGCCCCGCGATGAGCAGCGCGTAGACGAAGATCGTGTGGTCGTCGTGGGCGAGGATGCCGTCGTCGATCGCGACCGCGGCGAGCAGCGGCACCGCGATGCGACAGCCGGTCCAGAGCACGGCGGAGAAGACTCCGCTGGCGAGCCACCGCCGCTGGGTCCGCAGCTCGGAGCGCATGAGCGCCCAGCCGGCTTTGCGCGATGCTCGGTCCTGATCCAGAGTGCGTTCGCTCCCGCGCGTGCCCGGCACGCGACGCGCTCGGGCCGTCCGCTCAGGTTACCAGCCTCGCCTCGCGGCACTTCCGGGGAATCGGCGCCGGCCCGGGCGGACTTCGGAGCGCGGGCCGAGGCTCGCCGGTCCGTGCCGCCCTGCGGGAGCGGCGAACAGAAAGGCACTGCACGCATGCCAATTCTTGGCTCGAGTTTCAGCTTCGGTGACTTCCTCCTGGGCGTGCTGTACATCTTCGCGCTCGTCATCTTGATCTGGTTCATCATCGTGGTGTTCTCCGACCTGATCCGTCGTCACGACATCTCAGGCTGGATCAAGGCGCTCTGGGTCATCTTCATCATCGTGCTTCCCTACCTGGGAATCTTCGTGTACCTGATCACCCAGAGCCACGGGATGGCGAAGCGCCACCAGCAGCAAACGGACCAAGAGCGGGACGCGCTGCGCCAGTACATCGGGTTCAGCCCCGCTGACGAGCTCACGAAGCTCGACCAGCTCAAGAGCGACGGCAAGGTCAGCGACGACGAGTACCAGAAGCTGCGGGCGAAGATCGTCCAGTAGCCGCGGGCCGTCCGGCCCGGCCGGTCAGGCCGGGTCGGACCGCTCGCCGTAGAGCTCGGCCAGCATCTCGACCAGGGCGTCGCGCTGGCGGGCCGGATCGCCGACGAAGGCGCCCGTTCGCAGCCCCTGGGCCTGGAGGGCGGCGACGACCGTCCCGACGCGGGTCGCGTCGGGACCGACGACGACCACCACCGGGTCGTCGGTCATGGAGCGGTCAGGCGCACGTACTCCCCGCGGAAGAACACCAGCGGGCCGGCCTGGTGGGTAACGCCCAGGTCGAGGACCCGGCCGACCACGATGATGTGGTCGCCGCCGTCGTACTCGGCCCAGAACTCGCAGTCGACGTAGGCGAGCACGTCGTGGAGGACGGGGGAGCCGCCGACCCCGAGGTGCCAGTCCACCTGACCGAACCGGTCGGCGCCCTTGGTGGCGAACAGGCGCGACAGGTCCTCTTGGTGCTCCCCGAGCATGTTGACCGCGAAGCGGCGGGCCCGCTCGATGCGGGGCCAGGTCGTCGACGTGCGGGCCACGCAGAACAGGACCAGCGGCGGGTCAAGCGACACCGAGGTAAACGAGTTGGCGGCCACCCCGACCGGCTCGTCGCCGTCCATGGCGGTGATGATCGTGACGCCGGTCGCGAAGTGGCCGAGCACGTCCCGGAAGTCGCCGCCACCGGGGCGGAGGACGTCCTCGCCCGCGGTGGGTTCGTCCGCCATCGCCTAGCGGGCGGCGACGTCGAGGCGCACGCCCTCCCGGGCCGCGAGGACCTCGGGTCCGTTCGTCGCGGCCGACAGCTCCCGCGCCCCGTCGAGGATCCGGTCGAGGTCGTCGTCGGAGTGCGTCGGGCAGTGGTGGAACAGGGCGAGGGTCCGGGCGCCAGCCTCGCGGGCGACGTGCACCGCGTAGCCGACCGTGCAGTGCCCGAAGTGGCGCTTCATCTCGAACTCGCGGTTGGTGTGCTGCGAGTCGTGGATGACGAGGTCCGCGCCGTCGCACAGCTCGAGGACCCCCTCGGGGACGAAGTCGTCGGGGTCCTCGGGGCAGCAGCCCGGCCCGTGGTCGGACAGGTAGGCGATCGAGACGCCCTCGAGCTCGACCCGGTAGCCGAGCGTCGGGTCGGTGTGGCGCACCCACCGGGAGCGGACCTTGGCCCCGTTCACCGCGAAGTCGTCGGCGCCGGTGTCGACGAAGCTGATCGTGCCGCCCATCTCGGCCGGGGTGATCGGGAAGTACGGGGGGTGCATCACGCCGCTGAACGTGGCGTCGAGCCCGGCTGGCTGCTCGGGTCCGTGGACGTGGAGGTGGGCGTCGGGACGGAAGGCGGGCGTGAAGAACGGCAGCCCGATGATGTGGTCCCAGTGGAGATGAGTGAGGAGGGCGGTGGCGAGGTAGGGGCTGGTGAGCCGGTTGGCTTCGAGCTCGGCGGCGAAGAGGGCGCTCAGCGCGTCGCCGTACTCGCGGAGCCCGGTGCCGAGGTCGAAGACCATCGGCTGGTGGCCGTCGGCCTCGAGCGACACGCACGACGTGTTCCCGCCGTAGCGCAGGTAGCGGGGGCCAGCGCAGGGGGTGGATCCCCGCACCCCCCAGAACGTGACGGTGGCTCCCCCCGACATGGCTGACAAACCTACCCGCAGCGGCCGAGGGTCACGCTCCGGCCCGCTCGGGTCCGAGCCGGTCAGCGGGGCTGGGGTCCCCCCGAGCGGACGGTCTCGACCTCGACCAGCGCGGCACGCAGCTGCTCGATCCAGTCGCCCTCGTGGTCCCGGACCAGCCGTACGCACCAGGCCAGCGCCTCGGAGCGGCTGCGGGCCACGCCGGCGTCGACGAGGGTGTCGAGCACGCGGCGCTCGCTCATGCGGAGCCGGGTCATCACCGGCACGGCGATGCTGGTGAAGACCTGCTCGTCGTCGCCGCAGCGGGCCGCCCACGCGACCTTGCGCCCGAAGCGGGCCTCGGCCTCGTCGGCGATCCGCATCCGGTGCTCGCGGGTGTCCTCCCGGTGGCCCTGGATGCGAGCCCGGCGGGCGGCCCGACGGGTCGCGTCGTCGGCGTCGGTCAGCACCTCGGGCTCGGCCAGCTGGCCGGTGACGAGGATCTCCTCCCGGTCGGCGGCTACCTCGGGCGGGCCGGTGAACCAGCCGTCCGGGACTCGTCCGGCGAACCAACCTTGCAGCGAACCCGTCGTCGTCGTCATGGCAATTACTTTATTACATCATTTGTGGGCTTGCAAGGCGCGGCGGACGGCGGCGCCGATCGCGGCCTGCTCGGCGTCGGTCTCGTAGCGACCCCGAGGCCAGAAGAAGCCCCGCAGCCCGTCCTTCGGACGGCGGGGCACGACGTGGAAGTGGAGGTGGGGGACGCTCTGGCTGACCGTGTTGTTGGCGGCCACGAAGGTCCCGACCGCGTCGACCGCCTCGGGGACGGCGGCGGCGAGGCGCTGCACGACGGCCAGGTAGGGGCCGAGCTCGGCGGCGGGCAGGTCGGGGAGGGTCGGGACGTGGTCGCGGGTGACGACGAGGGTGTGCCCGGGAAAGAGGGGCCGGTGGTCGAGGAAGGCCACCGCGTGCTCGTCGGCGAGGACGATCTCGGCCGGGACCGCCCCGGACACGATCTGGCAGAAGAGGCAGCTCGGGTCGGCGGGGCTCACCCGGCGTCGGGCGACTCGTAGGGACGGCGGCGGGGCGGCGCGTCAACCCGGCGGGGCACCATCACCTTGCGCCGGAACGAGCAGACCTCCTCGCCGCGCTGGTTGAAGCCCCGGGTCAGCACGGTGACGATGCCCCGGTCGGGTCGGCTCGACGATTCGCGCTTCTCGAGCACCAGCGTCTCGGCGTAGATGGTGTCGCCGTGGAAGGTGGGGCGGGGGTGCTTGAGCTCCTCGACCTCGAGGTTGGCGATCGCGGCGCCGCTCACGTCGGGGACGCTCATGCCGAGCACCAGCGAGTAGACGAGGTTCCCGACCACGACGTTGCGACCGAACTGAGTCTGGGTCTCCGCGTACCACGCGTCGGTGTGCAGCGGGTGGTGGTTCATGGTGATCATGCAGAACAGGTGGTCGTCGGCCTCAGTGATCGTCTTGCCCGGCCAGTGCTTGTACACGTCACCCGGCTCGAAGTCCTCCAGGTAGCGGCCGAAGGGCCGTTCGTACACGGTCATGACCGGGAGCGTACCGAGGCGGCGATCACGGATCGATCCGGTGACGGGCCAGGAGACCACGGGCGATGACGAGCCGCTGGATCTCGTTCGTTCCCTCCCCGATGATCATGAGCGGCGCGTCGCGGTAGTACCGCTCGATGGGCAGCTCGGTCGTGTAGCCGACGCCACCATGGATGCGCATCGCGTCGGTCGCGATCTCGAGCGCGGCCTCGCTGGCGAACAGCTTCGCCATGCCGGCCTCGACGTCGCTGCGCTCGCCGGCTTGGCGCCGCTCAGCGGCGTTGCGGGTGAGGAGGCGGGCCGCCTCGAGCTTCGTGGCCATGTCGGCGAGCTTGAGCTGTATGGCCTGGTGCTGCCCGATCGGCACCCCGAACGTCTCGCGCTGCTGCGCGTACACCAGCGACGCCTCGAACGCGGCCCGGGCGACGCCCACCGCCCGCGCCGCGATGTTGATGCGGCCGACCTCGAGCGCGGCGAGGATGAAGTGGCGGCCCCGCCCCAGCCCAGCCGGCCCGCCGAGTACCGCCGCGGCTGGCACCCGATGGCCGTCGTAGGCCATCTCCACGGTCTCGATGCCCTTGTAGCCCAGCTTCCCGACGTTGCGGCTCACCGAGATCCCGCCGCTTCGCTCCCCCGGCTCCTTGTCGACCAGGAAGCAGGTGATCCCCTCCTCGGTGCGGGCCGCGAGGGCGACGAGGCCCGCCCGGGCGCCGTTGGTCACCCACATCTTCGTGCCGGTGATCACGTACTCGTCGCCGTCGCGCTCCGCCCGGCAGGACAAGGCGCCGGTGTCGCTGCCCGCGTCGGGCTCCGACAGCGACAGCGCGCCCCGCACCGCGCCGCTCGCCAGCTCGGGCAGCCACCGTCGCCGCTGCTCGTCGGTGCCGCTGCTCGTGATCAGGTTGGCAACCATGACGTGGGTGTTCAGGATCCCGGTCAGCGACATCCACCCCGCGGCGAGCTCCTCGACGATCTCGGCGTAGGTGAGCAGGTCGAGGCCGAGGCCGCCGTGCTCGGGCGCGATCGTCACGCCGAACAGGCCGAGATCGCGCATGGTGGCGACGAGGCCGGCCGGGTACTCGTCAGCGTGCTCGAGCTCCGACGCGACGGGGACGACGTCGCGCTCGACGAAGCGGCGCACGGTGGCGACCAGCTCGGCTCGGACCTCGGGGTCGGTCACGGTGCTCACGGTCCATCATCTCCTCGGGCAAGCGCATCACGCAGCTCCTGGCGGCTCCGCACGCCCAGCTTCTCGTAGGCGCGCTGGAGATGGTTCTCGACCGTTCGGGCGCTCACCACGAGCTGTTCGGCGATCTCCCGGCTGGTCAAGTTGCGTGCCGCGAGCTCGAGCGACCTCCCGCTCCCGGCGGGTCAGCGACACGCCGGGGACATGCGCGACGACGCCGAACGGGCGGGCCCCCTCGCACTCAGCGAGCAGCGCCGCGGCGTGCTGCGCCGACGCGGTCGCCTTGCGGCGCAGGCCGGCCTGGTTGTGGAGGCTCGCGGCGGCCGACGCGGCCTCGCACGCGACCAGCACCGCGCCGCACACCTCGAAGCGCTCCGACACCGCGTCGAGCACGTCGGCGTCCCCGGCGCCGAGCACGTCGGCGTGGTCGCGGCAGGTCCCCACGTACACGCCGTCGGTCTGCGGCTCGATGACGGCGAGGCGCTCGGCGGCGAGCCGCGCCTCGCCCAGCCGAGCCAGGTCGTGCAGCGCGCCGGCCGCGATGGCGAGCGCCCCGCCCGCCTCCGCGGCGTCGGCGGCATCGTTGAGCAGCGCCCGGGCCCGGGTGTGCTCGCCCCGCTGGGCGGCCACCCAGGCCCGGCCCCGGTCGATCTCGGGGTCGAAGCCCACCGGCGTGGACGGCTCCGCGTCGAGCTGCCCGAAGGCGTCCTCCGCTCCGTCGAGGTCGCCGGCCAGCGCCAGCGCGCAGGCCAGTGCGCCGAACCCCCACCGGGCCGCGGGGTGGCGCAACTCCCTCCACACGACGCCCGCCTCGCGACTCCAGCGGGCCGCGCTCGCGGCCCGGCCCCGGTGCAGCTCGATGCGGCCGAGGATGCACGCGAACCAAGCCTGGCCGTGCGGGGTCCGCCGATCGAGCGACCCTTCGTAGCCGAGGAGCGCGTACTCGCCCGCCTCGTACATGCGGCCGGCCTCGAGGAGTGCCTGGGCCTCCGCGACCAGATAGACGCCCGGGGTGGCGAGCTGGACGTGCTCGCCGACCTCGAGCCGGGCCTCGGCGCCCCGTCGGGCGGTGTCGATCGACTCCGCGGTGCGGCCCGACAGCGCCAACGCCACCGACGCCGCGAGCGCTCCCTGCGCGTACCCGAGCGTGGTGCCCTGCTCGAGGAGCGGCATCACCACGTCGAGGGCCTCCCGCAGCCGGCCCTCGAACAACAAGAAGATGGCGCGCAGCGCGACCAGCCCGTTCTTCACGGTCGGGTCGTCGTCGTCGAGCGCCGCCTCCGCGTCGGCGACGACCTCCAGGGCGTCCTCGACCCGGCTCAAGCCGCGGAACAGGTTGTCGGCGCGCGCGATCGACAGCTCGGCCCGCTTGCGGGCGCTCGTCGCCTCGGTCTCGGCGCGGCGCAGCACCTCCTCGGCCTGCTCGTGGTCACCGAGACCGTCCAGGCCGACCCCGAGCACGTGCGCGGCGTCAGCGCCCGCGCCGGCGTCGAGCGCGGCCCGCGCCAGCCGGACGGACAGGTCGAGGTCCTGGGAGCCGTGCGCCTGCTCGGCCGCCGCGACGAGCAGCTTCGGGTCCCCGCCGCCGCCGGCGTCGAGGCGCCACACCGCGCTGCGCAGCAGGTCCTCCCGGCGGCGGGCGCCGCGCGATTCGAGGCGGTCGGCGAGCAGGCCGAGGAGGCTCCTGGCGTCGTCGTTCCGGCATCCCGGCCCGCACCACGTCCCCGAACAGGGTGTGACCCATGCGCACCTGCCGGCGCCGGCCCTCGACCTGCACCTCGAGCAGCGCCCGGCGCTCGAGCTCGTCGACGCAGCGGCCGTGGACGAGCGCCACCAAGTCGTCGAGCGAGACCGGCTCGCCGAGGGCGACGAGCTCGACGACCTCGCGTTCCTCATCGGTGAGGCGCCCCAGGCGCAGTCCAACGACCTCCCCCAGGCGGGTCGACGGTGCGAGCGCGCCGGTCAGACGCCAGAGCCCGCCGACCTCGCGCAGCGTCCCCGCGTCCCGTCCCCCGATGATCAGCTCGCGGAGGAACAGGCAGTTGCCGCCGCTGGCCCGCCAGAGGGCGAGACCGGTGGCCCCGTCGACCGGTCCGCCCAGCGCGCTCTCGACCAGCTGCGCGGACGCCTCGGTGTCGAGGGCGGGGACGTCGATGCGTTCGAGCAGCTCGTCCTTCCACAGGCTGGTCACCGGCGGGGCGAGCTCCACGCCGGCCCGGATGGTGACCACGAGGAACACCGAGCCCGACTCGGCGAGGAGATGCACGAGCGCCGCGCTGGCGTCGTCGAGCTCGTGCGCGTCGTCGACGATCAGGAGCACCCGGCTGTCGCCGGCCCCGGCCAGCAGCCCCTGCGCGGCCTGCCGCAGCGCGTCCGCCTCCCCCTGCGCGGTGGCGAACGCCCGCGGGAGATGCGGCGCGAAGGCGCCGAACGGGATCGACGCCGCGGCCCGGTTGGCGCGCACCATCGCGCTCGACCAGCCCCGGGCCCGAGCCAGCTCGAGGGTCTCGGTGGCGAGCCGGGTCTTCCCGACGCCGGGCGGGCCGGCGAGAACGACGCCGGCCAGGTCACTGTCCATCGCCGCGGTCACGGCCGCGAGACCGGAGGCTCGCCCGACAAGAGGCCAGGTGGTGGGCATGGCGGGCGTCAGTGTCGCACCGCTCGCACCAAGCCGTGCGCCTCGGATGCCCTCCCGGTTGGACGTGCCGGCCAGGGGGGTGCCGAGATGACGATCTCGTAGGCTGCCGGGGTGCCCGAGCCGCTCTCGGCCGCGGCAGCGGCCCTCGACGACGCGGCGGTCGTCGTCGACACCGCCTGGGACCGGCTCGCGCACGCCGTCGCACGGGACGGGCGGGTCAGTGGCGCGGCGCTCGACGACCACCAGGTGCTCGCCTACGACCTCGCGCACACGGCCAGCGGGCTCGAGGCCGGGCGGGCCCTGCTCCGATACGGCGAGCACGGCGAGTACGAGTCGATGCTGGCTCGGCTGTTCGTCGCCGACGCGATCGCCGACCTCGCGGCCCGGCTGGTGGGCCGGGAGGCGCTCTGGGGGGTGGACATCACCGACCTGGCTGCCGCGCTGCCGTTCGTCGAGACGCATCGGTCCCCCACCTTCCTCGACGAGGTCGCGACGCACCTGAACCGGCACGGCAGCGGTCCTTCGCACCTCAACGACGAGTTCGAGCTGGTCCGCGACACGTTCCACCGGTTCGCGGCCGAGCGGATCCGGCCCGTCGCCGAGCAGATCCACCGCCAGAACCTCGACCTGCCCGAGTCGGTGATTGGCGGGCTCGCCGAGCTGGGCGGCTTCGGGCTGTCGGTCCCCGAGGCGTACGGCGGGTTCGCGGTCGGCGGGGAGCACGACTACCTCGGCATGATCGTCGCGACCGAGGAGCCTCTCCTGGGGTTCGCTCGGCGCGGGCGGCTCGCTGATCACCCGACCCGAGATCCTCACCCGGGCGCTGGTGAAGGGCGGCACCGAGGAGCAGAAGCAGCGCTGGCTGCCCCGCATCGCCAGCGGCGAGCTGCTCGTCGGCGTGATGGTGACGGAACCCGACTACGGCTCCGACGTCGCGCACCTCACCGTCACCGCCACGCCGGTCGACGGCGGGTACCGGATCAACGGGGTCAAGACCTGGGCGACCTTCGCGGGTCGGGCCGACCTGGTGATGCTGCTCGCCCGCACCGACCCGGACCGGGCGGCCGGGCACCGCGGCCTGTCCCTCTTCGTCGTCGACAAGGAACCCGCGCCAGGCGTCGCGTTCTCGTTCGAGCAGCCCGGCGGGGGTCGGCTGGAGGGGCGAGCCATCGACACGATCGGGTACCGAGGGATGCACTCCTTCGAGGTGGTGTTTGAAGACTGGTTCGTGCCGGCCGAGAACCTGGTCGGCGAGGCGGCTGGGCTCGGCCAGGGCTTCTACCTGCAGATGGAAGGGTTCGAGAACGGGCGGCTCCAGACCGCAGCACGCGCGGTCGGGCTCATGCAAGCCGCGTTCGAGGCCGGTCTCGCCTACGCGCAGGACCGCCAGGTGTTCGGCCGGCCCGTGTTCGACTACCAGCTGACCCGAGCGAAGCTGGCCCGCATGGCGGCGCTAATCCAAGCGGGCCGCCAGTTCTCGTACGCAGTGGCGCGCCGCATGGGCGCCGGGGAGGGAACCCTCGAGGCGTCAATGGTCAAGGCGTACGTCTGCCGGGCCGCCGAGTGGGTGACCCGGGAGGCGATGCAGCTCCACGGCGGGATGGGCTACGCCGAGGAGTTCCCCGTCTCCCGCTACTTCGTCGACGCCCGAGTGCTGTCGATCTTCGAAGGCGCCGACGAGACCCTGTGCCTGCGGGTCATCGCGCCCCGGCTCGCCGAGGCGGCCTGGGCCCGGCCCGATGCCGGCGCGCCTTAGAGCGCGCGCCAATAGGGCCTGATTGAAGGGTCCACCGGCTGTTGCGGTGGCCCGTCGAACATGACGGGTGCTTAGCCAATCGCAACAACCGGTGGAGGTGCCCAGCATGCTCGCGCTCTCGCCGCGGGTGGTCGATGCCGTATGAGTCGCGGTCTCCGCGTTGATCCCACCGCATCGGGCTCCCCGGCATCCGTTGGGGTGTCATCGGCCCCGGATCCCGGATCGGGCCTGTTTCGAGGGCCTCTTGACCCGCCTGGTCACGGGCTGTTCTTGGGATGTGGCCGGACGGCTCTCGGCCGCCTCGGAGACCACGCTGCGGCGCCGCCGAAACGAGTGGCTGGCCTGCGGGGTCTTCGCCGCCGTGGTCGAGGAAGCGATCCGCGCCTATGACCGCATCATCGGGCTGCGTCTCGACGAGCTGGCCCTCGACGGCAGCCAGCACAAAGCCCCAGCCGGCGGGGAAGGCACCGGGCCGAACTGCACTGACCGCGGGAAACGGGGCTGGGAATGGTCCATCGCCGCCGGGCTCGACGGCATCCCCGTCGGCTGGACCGTCGCGGCGGCCAACCGCAACGACTGCAAGCTCCTCGAGGCCACCCTGGACGCCGTCGCGGCGCGAGGGCTGCTCGCCGACACCGACGTCGTGCACCTGGATCGAGGCTATGACTACGACTTCGTCCGGGCCGCCTGCACCCACCGGGGCCTCGGATATGAGATCCCCCCAACCCGAAGCCACGCCCGGGGTCGCACCCCCACCAAACGCAACGTGCCACTCGGACTGCGCTGGCCCGTCGAGCGCACCAACTCTTGGCTGACCAACTTCGGCCAGCTCCGACGCAACACCGACCGCTACCCCCACCAACGAACCGCAGCCCTCGAGCTCGCCATCACCCTCACCATCACCGTCAAACTCACCAAATGGGCCGACCGCTGGCAGCCCCAATGAGACACCTATTGGCGCGCGCTCTTAGGCGCCGAGCCGGCGGGCCTCGGCGCGGGCCTCGATGGTCAGGTCGAGCCGCTCGTTGATGGCCCGCAGCGACTCGTCGACGTTCACGATCGTCGGCGACGCGGCCTCCATCGCGGTCCGCCCGATGCGGTCCCCGGTGCGTTCGACCTCGGCGATCTGGTAGCGGAGATCGAGGAGCACCTTGTGGCGGATCCCAAGCGGCAGCTCCGACGCCGCGACGAGCTGGGCGTCGAGCGCCGCCGCGGCGTCGGCGAGGTCATCGCAGAGCACCTCGTAGCGGTCGGTGACCGTCCCGCACACGCGGGCCTCGGCGAGGGTGCGCCGGCTGCGGTCCAACGAGCGGTGCATCCGGCGGTGCAGGTCGGCCGCGACGCTCTGGGAGGTGTGCCAGGACGCGGGGACGCCCGGGTACTCGCTCTCCTTGCGTGTGGTCAGGCGGCGTAGGGAGAACCCCACCGCGCCTCCGTTCACTGACCGGGCCGTTCCAGCCACCGTACCGCGCCCGGTCGGCGTTCCCCGACGCCGGGCCGCGCCGTCCGCTCGGCGGCGCTCAGCTGGTGGGGCTGTGGCGCATCCCGGCCCGCTCGCCGCGCGTCACGAACTTCGTCGCCATCTTGCGGCTCGCCTCGTCGATCATCTCGTCGCCGAACATCACCGCGCCGCGACGCTCCTCCGCGGCCGCGGCCTCGTAGGCGGCGAGGATGTCGTAGGCCCGGTCGAACTGCTCCTGGGTCGGGGTGTACACCTCGTTGATGACCTTGACCTGATCGGGGTGCAAGGCCCACTTCCCGTCGTAGCCGAGGATGCGGGTCCGCATCGCGTAGTCGCGGAGCCCGTCGAGGTCCCGGATCTTCAAATACGGGCCGTCGATCACCTGCAGGCCGTTCGCGCGTCCGGCCATGAGGATCTTCGAGAACACGTAGTGGAAGTGGTCACCCGGGTACTCGGGGATCTGCACGCCGCCGGTGAGCACCGGCATCTCGGTCGACGCCGCGAAGTCCGCGGGTCCGAACACGATCGTCTCGAGCCGCTTCGACGCCGCGCAGATCCGCTCGACGTTGATCAGCCCCCGGGCGGTCTCGATCTGGGGCTCGATCCCGACCTGGCTGCGGCGCCCGATCGTCTCCTCGATCTGGGTGAGGAGCAGGTCGAGGGCCCGGACCTCGGCCGCGGACTGCACCTTCGGGAGCATCAGCTCGTCGAGACGCTCGGAGGCGTTCTCGACGACGTGGACGACGTCGCGGTAGGTCCACTTGGTGTCCCACGCGTTGACCCGGACGCAGAGGACGACGTCGCCCCAGTCCTGCTCGTTGATGGCCTTCACGACGTTGTCGCGGGCGGCCTCCTTCTCGAGCGGGGCGACGGAGTCCTCGAGGTCGAGGAACACCATGTCGGCGCCGAGCCCCGGCGCCTTGGCGAGCATCTTGGGGCTCGACCCGGGCACCGACAAGCACGAGCGGCGAGGCAGGTTCCGGGAGCGCTCGGTCATGGCGTCCACGGTACCCTCGGGCTGTGCCCGACGCCGCGTCGACGCCGACCCTCGACGAGCTCGCGGACGGGGTGCTGGTGTGGCTCCAGCCGGGCGGCGAGACCGGCGTCGCCAACGCGGGGGTGATCGTCGACGACGACGGCGTCACCGTCGTCGACACGCTGATGGTGCGGTCGCAGTGGGAGCCGTTCGCGGCCGCGGTCGCCGCGTTGGACAAGCCGGTGAAGCGCGTCGTGCTCACCCACGCCCACATCGACCACGTGGGCGGCACGAAGTCGTTCGCGCACGCGGCGGTGTACGCGACCCGGCCGACGAGCGTGCTGCTCGACCAGGCCATGCCCCTCGACGCGTACAAGGCGTTCATGCCCGCCTTCGCGGCGGAGTTCGACGACCTGGCCGAGACCGGCACCCGGCCGGTGACCCACGAGGTCGACGGCGCCGCGAACCTCACCCCCCGGGTGGAGCTGCTGCCGGCGTCGGGCCACACCCCCGGCGACCTGGTGGTGCTGGTCGCGGACGCCGACGTGTGCTTCGCCGGCGACCTGTGCTTCTTCGGGGTGACGCCGCTCGCCTTCCAGGGCAACCCGGCGGAGTGGGCCGACATGCTCGACGCGATCGTCGAGCTGGCCGACACGATCGTGCCCGGGCACGGCCCGGTCGGCGGCGAGCGTGAGGTGCGGGAGGTGCAGGCCTACCTGCGCCACTGCGTGGCCGGGGAGATCCCGCCCGGCCCGTGGGACACGTGGCTGGACCGGGAGGAGCGCGACCCGATCAACCTCGAGCGGGCCGCGGCGCTCGCCGCCGGCCGGGACGAGATGCCCCCGTCGATGCTGCGCGCGATCGGCTTCGGCTGAGCCTCGCCGGCCCGGTCGCGCCGGTCAGGTGACGTTGGCGCGGAAGAACTCGATGGTGCGCTTCCAGGCCGTCGCCGCGTGCTCAGGGTGGAACACCTCGGGTCGGTGGTGGTTGCCGAACGCGTGGTCGGCGTCGGGGTAGATGAAGAACTCGGCCGGCTTGCCGAGGTCGTGGAGCTGCGCCTCGAGGGCGTGGACCTGGTCGGGGCTGGCGAAGTCGTCGTTGGCGGCGTAGTGGCCCTGCACCGGCGCGGCGAGGCGCGAGTAGTCGGGCTGCGCCGCCGGCCAGGGGACGATCCCGTAGTAGGGGACGACGGCGGCGACCGCGTCGGGACGCAGGGTGGCGAGCCAGAGGGCCAGGCCGCCCCCCATGCAGTAGCCGGTGACCCCGACCCGCTTCGAGGTCACGGCCGGGTTGGCGAGCAGGGCGTCGACCGCGCCGCTCATGTCCTTCGCCGCCCGCTCGATGTTCAGCGCCATCATCATCTTCCCGGCCTCGTCGGGCTCGGAGGTCAGCTCCCCCCGGTACAGGTCGGGGGCGAGCGCCACGAACCCCTCTCGAGCGAACGCGTCGCAGGTCTCCTGGATCTGGTCGTTCAGGCCCCACCACTCCTGGATGACGACCAGGCCCGGCCCGGACCCCGAGTTGGGGGAGGCAAGGTAGCCGCTTCCCTCGGACCCGTTGCTCGGGAAGGTGACGATCGATCCGGCCATGCGGCACCCCCTCGGTCGGGACGGGCGGGTCTTGTTGCCTCGCCCGGCGCTGCGCCAGACGGTACCTTCCAGCACCGGCAGGAGGCCGTCCCGTGGCGAAGAACCCCGATCCGACCCTGACCATGACGACGAACAAGGGCGTGTCGCGGAGCCTCGACGACTGGACGACCATGTTCCATCTCTGCCTCGTCATCCTGGCTCCGAGCCCTGACGCGGCGCCGTGGATCCCGGTCGCGCAGCGGATCTTCGCGACCCTCGGGGACTCGGACTGCCGCTGCGCGTACGTGATCCCCGCCAACCAGCAGGTCGCGGAGCGGCTGCTCGGCTCGCTCGAGGACCGGGTGCTCACCTTCGTCGACCCGAACCTCGACCTTGTCCACGGGCTCGCGCTCGAGCGCCTCCCCGCGCTCGTGCACCTCAAGCAGGACGGAACCCTCGCCCGCGCCGCGGAGGGGTGGGACCCGAAGGAGTGGCAGGACGTCGTGCGCGAGGTCGGCAGCGCGATGGCCTGGACGGTGCCCGACGTCGCCGCCGTCGGCGACCCTCGCCCCACCCCCGGCTGGCTCGTTTCAGCCCTCTGACCTGCCCAAACGCGGGGTCGTCGGCTTCGATCCTGGACCGGCTGGGTCTCGGTGCTAGGGTGAAACCAAGCCCGTACGTCGCCGTTTGTTTGACGACGTCCGGGCGTCTTGCGAACCACGACGAGTCGACCTGAACCCGAGCCAGTGAGCTGCCCCATGCTGCGAGTCCCCCACCGCACGCGAGCCTTCTTCCTCGCCCTGCTGCTCGGCGCGACAGCAACGAGCACCTTCACGGTGGCAACCGCCGCCCAAGCCGGCGCGCAGACGTCGCCGAGCCTGCAGCAGCAGGCCGCGACGCTCGAGGCGCAGATCAGCGCCAACGCGACGAAGCTCGACGCGATCAACGAGCAGATCAACGGCGCCCAGGTGCAGCTCCAGCAGGCGAACGCGACGATCGCCGACTCGGAGGCCCGCATCGCGGTGGCGAAGGCGCAGGCCGACCACCTCCAGCAGCTCGTCGAGCAGCGGGCGGTCGCCGTCTACCAGAGCGCCAGCAACGGGAACGACGCCTCGCTCTTCAACATCGACCCCAGCGAGCTCGCCAGCAGCCAGCAGTACACGGCGGCCGCCAGCGACCAGGACAACGCGCTGATCGCGCAGCTGAACGAGGCCCGCCAGGAGCTCAACTCCCGGGAGAAGGACGCCCAGGCGGCCAAGGCCTCGGCGGTCAAGGAGGAGGCGCAGCTGTCGAGCGCGCAGGCCAGCTTCCAGAGCGCCAACGGCTCCTACAACTCGCTCCTCGGCCAGGTGAAGGGGCAGCTGGTGAGCCTCGTCGCCCAGGCCCAGGCGCAGCAGGCGGCCCAGGTGGCCGGGCCGGGCGTGACCCGGGGCGGCAACGACGCCGGCCCCACCACCTTCTCGGGCCCCTTGCCGCCCGCGAGCGGCGGCGCCGGCACCGCGATCGCGTACGCGCAGGCCCAGCTCGGGAAGCCGTACTGCTACACGGGCACGGGACCCGGCTGCTACGACTGCTCCGGCCTGACCATGATGGCGTGGGGGGCCGCGGGGGTCGGCATGGACCACTACTCGGGCGCCCAGTACGACGAGTTCCCGCACGTCCCGATGAACGCGCTCCAGCCCGGTGACCTGGTGTTCACCGCCGACCCGGGCCAGCACGTGGGCCTCTACGTCGGTGGCGGCGAGGTCATCCATGCCCCGCATACCGGCGCGGTGGTGAGCTACATCGGCGTGGGCTACTTCTCCCTCGCCGCCCGGCCCTAACCGCCTCGTCCGTCCCGGTCGGCGCGTGGCGGACCGGGGGTGAGCACGCCCGGCGGCCCGGTCCGCCTGACTGACTTCTCGCACGGCGCGGGCTGTGCCTGCAAGCTGTCCCCCGCCGATCTCCGGACGGTCCTCGGTCTGCTCCGGGGGCGGGAGCAGCAGGACCCGAACCTCCTGGTCGGCTTCGACAAGGCCGACGACGCGGCGGTGTACCGGTTCCGCGACGACCTGGCGGTCGTCGTCACCACCGATTTCTTCACCCCGATCGTCGACGACCCCTACGACTGGGGTCGCATCGCGGCGACCAATGCGCTCTCCGACGTGTACGCGATGGGTGGAGCGCCGCTGCTGGCGTTGAACCTGGTCGCCTGGCCGCGGGACGGGCTGAGCTTCGACCTCCTGGCCCGGGTCCTCGACGGCGGCGCCGATGTCGTCGCCACCGCGGGCGCGGTGGTCGCCGGCGGCCACTCGATCGACGACCCCGAGCCCAAGTACGGCCTGGCCGTGGTCGGGATCGTCCACCCTGACCGGGTGCTCACCAACGCCGGCGCCCGGCCCGGCGACGCGGTCGTGCTCACCAAGCCGATCGGCCTCGGTGTGGTCTCCACCGCGATCAAGCGGGGACAGGCGGAGCCGCGGCTGGTCGAGACGGCGGTGATGGTCATGACGACCCTGAACGCCGATGCCCGCGACGCCGCCCTCGCGCTCGGCGGCGCGGTGCACGCCGCCACCGACGTGACCGGCTTCGGGCTCCTTGGGCACCTCGGCGAGCTACTCGCCGCGTCGGGGGTCGCGGCGGTCGTGGACGCCCCCTCGGTCCCGGTCCTCGACGGGGTCCGCGAGCTACTCGAGGCCGGCATGGTGGCCGGCGGCACCCAGCGCAACCACGCCTTCGTCACCGAGTCGGCCCCGGTCGACTGGGGCGGGCTGCCCCTCGACGCGCAGCTCGCCCTCTGCGACGCCCAGACCTCCGGCGGGCTGCTCCTCGCCGTCGACCCGGCCCGGGTCGAGGACCTGGTCCGGGAGCTGCGGGCCCGCTCCGCGCTCGCCGCGGCCGTCGTCGCCCGGGTCGTCGACGGCCCGGCCGGGGCGATCCAGGTCCGGCGAGGTCCGACCCGCTGAAGCCGTCGGACCTCCGCCGGACCCGCTACCTTGCAGCCACGGTTTCAGTACCGCGGGCGGAGGGGTTGTTCGGCGTGCGGGAGCACACACGACGGGGCGTGATCTTCGGTGGCGTCCTCGCCGCCGCGGTCGCCGTGACGGGGCTCGGCGGGTCGTCTCCCGCCCAGACCGCCACGCCGGTCACGGCCACCTTCACGACCGAGGGGACCGCCACCTACACCGTGCCCGCCGGCGTGTGCCAGGTCACCGTCGACGCCAAGGGCGGCGCGGGGGGCTCGATCGACGGGGAGGGCACCGCTGGCCTGGGCGGCGAGGCGACCGCGACGTTCGCGGTCACCGCGGGGCAGGTCCTCCAAGTCAACGTCGGCGGCGAAGGCTCACCCGGCGGCGACGGGGCGGGCGGCGCGGGCGGCTTCAACGGCGGCGCGATCGGCGGCGGCGCGACCGCCCCGACCATCGGTGGGGCCGGCGGCGGCGGAGCTTCGGACGTGCGCACCGGCGCATTCCTCCTCGGCAACCGAGTCGTCGTCGGAGGCGGCGGCGGGGGCGGCTCCAACTCCAGCTTCAACACGACCGGCAACGGCGGCGGGGGCGGCGGCACCACCGGCGTCGCGGGCACCTCGATCAACACCGCGGGGGCCGGCGGTGGGGGCGGCGGCTCGGGCGGGGTCGGAGCGCCGGGCACCGTCCCTGACGGGAACGACGGCTCGCCGGGATCGAGCGCCAGCGGGGGCGCCGGCGCGGCCTCCTCCGGCGGGGTCGGACCGGGCGGTGGGGGCGGCGGCGGTCTCTTCGGCGGCGGTGGCGGCAGCTCCGGGCTCACGGGGGCCGGCGGCAGCAGCGACGGCGGCGGTGGGGGCGGCGGCTCGGGGTTCACCCCGACCGGCACCGGCCTCACCCAAGCGGTGAACGCCGGGAACGGCAGCGTGACGATCACCTCCACGGTAGGGGTCGGCTGCGTCGCGTCGGCGCTCGTCGTGGCACCCGAGTTCACGGGGTGAGCTGACCCGAACGCCCGTCCGAGCGGCGCGGTCGACGCCCGGCCACGCCGACGTCGAGTGGCGGAGAGCACACGCCGGTGCTCCGGGCACGCACTGCGTGACGGGCCCGCGGCCCTGGCGGGGGGCTTAGTCACTTCGACCTGAAGAACTCACGGCAGGGCCGGGGGTAGTGGGCGTGGGAGGCAGCGCCGGTGCCGGTTTTGGGCTGGTCATCCGGTGAGGCCGGCGATCTTGGTGAGGTTGTGGGTGAAGATCCCGTGTCCGGTCCAGGTTCGGGCGCCGGTGAGGGTGTCCATGTGGGTTCGTCGGCAGCCGTCGTCGCGTTTGATGCAGTTGATGCGTCCTTCGGCTCCGGTGCGCCATCGGATCATGCGTTGGAAGCTTCGGCTTTGTTCGATCGCGCGTCGGTTGGCGCCGGGTCGTCCTTTGCGAGGGATGCACACGGTGGTGACGCCAAGGTCGTGGAGCTGGTTCTCGATTGCCGCTTCTCCATAGCCACGATCGGCGGTCACCGCGCGGGGGGTTCGACCCGTCAACGCTTGAACGCGTTGGATGGCGGGAACGAGTTGTGGCGCGTCGGCGGGATTGCCGACCTCAAGTGACCAGTCGAGGATGATCCCGTCGGCGTTGTCGAGAACCTGGGCTTTGTAACCGAACTCAACGGGGCGGCCGAGACGTCCTTTGCGGATCGGACGCGCGTCGGGGTCGTGCAATGAGACGATCCGGGTCGCACCCGCGGGAGTGATGTGCTCAACGACTCGTTGGAGGGTCTGGGCGGCGACCGCGTGAACACGCTCGGCGAGCACCTCGAGCTGTTGAACAATCACAATGGCGCGACCCGACGCCTGCTCGCCGAGTCCACGTAGCGTCCGACGGGCGTTTTGGACCACCGCCTGGGCTTCTCGCACCGACCGGCGAGCCGCCCGGGCCAGCTCAGCGTTGAGGCGATGCACCTCGACCCGGGCGTCGTCGCCTCGACGCCGCAACGCATTCACGACTTGGCGGGCCCGGCGATGCGCCCCCCGGGAACGGTCCCGCACCCGAGTCCGAGGCGCTAACCCCTCCCCGTGGGCGGACCGGGCGAGGCGGGCCAGTCGGGTGATCCCCTTGGCCAGCAGGCTCGAGTCGACCGGATAGGCGACGTTGGCCTCCACCACCGTGGTGTCAGCACGCACCTTGTGCAGACGCACCACCTTGGCTTCGGCAGCCTTGACGACCAACGTCTGATTGAGCTCCCGGATCACGTCCTCACCGCAGCGGGTCGTGATCTTCATCAACGTGGTCGGATGCGGCACCCGCCCACCCAACGGGATCCGAGCGAACCGCTGCCAGGTGATCGAGTCCTGGACCTCCCGGCACAGCGTCTCGAAGCTCAACCCATGGCGATACTTGAGGAACATCAGACGCAGATACGTCTCGATCGGGATCGACGGCCGACCCAACGTCGCATGGAAGAACGCCCGATACGCCTCGACGAACCGCGGATCGTCGAGCAGGCAATCCACTCGCTCCAACTCGCCGGGCATCCCCAACACCGCCGACGGCAGGATCGACTCCCACAACGTCGGCTCACCGCCGCCTACTGTTCTCAACATCGATGGCCTCGATCCGTTCTTGCCCAACGGGTCGAGGCCATCATCGCTGATCACTCGACAAATCGCGAGCACCCACCCCGCCGCAAACGCGCAGGTCAGAGCCCTGCCGGCCGCTACTTCTTCAGGTCGAAGTAGTCAGGGGATGACGAGCATCCCGAGCTCGGCTTCGAGCTGGGGGCGAGGCTTGGCGCCGAGCGCGGCACGCTCGAGCCGCCCGTTGCGGAACAGGGCGATCATCGGGATGCTCTGCACCTCGTACTGCTGGGCCAGGGCCGGCTCGTCGTCGATGTTCACCTTCACGACCTTGTAGGCGCCCTGCCGCATCGCCGCGATCTGCTCGACGATCGGGGACACGACTCGGCACGGCTGGCACCATGGCGCCCAGAAGTCGACGATGACCGGCGAGTCGGCGCGCAGCACCTCGGCCTCCCACGACGCGGTCGTGACCGGCTGCACGAGCGGCGGCGGTGGTGGTTCGGGCATCGGCTCGCTCGGCCGTTCCCCGGCCACCACCTGCAGCAGCCAGGCGTGGGCGGCCTCGATGCTCTCCATCGCCACCGCGTGCCCCATCGGGTACTCGCCGTACACGACCGGGGCGTCGTGCTCCCTGAGGGTGGTGGCCAATTCCCGGCCCCGCTCGACGTCGATGAGCGGGTCCTCGGTGCCGTGCTGCACGAGCACCGGGATCTCGGGCGCGGCTGCCCAGTCGTAGGTGAGGCCCTCCACCTGGGGCAGGTACGAGCTCAGGGCGAGGACCCCCGCGGGGTGGGGGGTCGTCTGGGTGCGCAGCGCGAGCGCGACGGCCAGCGCGCCGCCTTGCGAGAAGCCGCCCACGATCGCCTCCACGCGGTCCTTCCCGTGCTCGGAGCACACCGCGTCGAGGAGCGCGTCGACCTCGTCGAGCGACTCGAGGAACGTCGAGTCGGGGCCCGCCCCGCCGCCGACGCCGGCCAGGTCGTACCAGGCGAACCCGGGCGGCGCGGCGACCGGCCCGCGGGGCAGCACGGTGAGGAACCGGCCCTCGGGGTCGAGGTACGGGAGCAGCCCGCCCAGGTCGCGCTCGTCGGCGCCGTACCCGTGGACCAGTAGCAGCACTCGCGCCGCGGTCGGCGGGCCCACCACGTTGTGCACCAGGGTCATCGCGCTCCTCGACAATCCGGTCGTCCAGCCAGACCTGATGATGGCACGCTCGCCCGATGGCGCTGACCGTCCCCGACCTCCACGACGACCTCGTCGGGCTCCGCCCCCCGACCTCCGACGACGTCGCCGCGGTCACCGCCGCGGTGCAGGACCCCGACATCCCCCGGTTCACGATGGTCCCCTCCCCCTACGGGGAGGCGGACGCGGTCGCGTACGTCGAGTCGAGCCAGCAGGCGTGGCGGGACGGCACCCGAGCGTCGTTCGTGATCGTCGACCGGTCGACCGGGAGGCTCCTCGGCGCGGTCGGGATCCATCACATCGATCGCGACGCCGGCACCGCCCAGATCGGGTACTGGGTCGCGGCGCCGGCTCGGCGCGCCGGCGTCGCGACGCGGGCGCTGCGACTCGCGTCCAGGTGGGCACTCACCAGGGTCGGGCTGCGCCGCCTCGAGGCGCTCGTGTTCACCGAGAACCTGGCGTCGCGTCGGGTCGCGGAAGGGGCCGGCTTCGTCCACCAGGGCATCGCCCGCCACCGCGTCGAGCACCCGAGCGGCCAACGCGACGCGTTCGTCCTCGTCCGCACGGCCGACATGCTCGACTGGCCCCAGGCCGGAGCTCAGCCCACGAGGTGAGGCCCGCGTCGCGGCCGGCACCGGTACGCTCCCGCGATGCGTCGAACCGTCGTCGCCCTCACCGCCGCGGCCTGCGTGCTCGCGTTCGGGGTCCCCGCCGCGAGCGCCGCGCCGCCGCCCGACGAGCAGGTGATCGTGGCGGCCGGCGTGCTCCGCAAGGCCGACTTCCCGCCCGGCTGGCAGCAGGGCAAGGGGGGCGGCTCGCCCGACTTCGCGAAGCTGGGCGCCCCCTGCCGGCCGCTCGTCCTGACCCTGAACCGCCGTATCGACCGCGCCTCCTCCCCGGCCTTCACGATGGGGAACAGCGAGCGGGCCAGCAACACCGCGGTGCTCTATCTGCGGCCGGCCGGCGCAGTCGCGCTGTTCGCGGTGCTGCAGGACCCGCTCACCACCGCCTGCTACCAGCGCAGCGCCACGGTGTCGGTCGCCAAGACCGCCGCCACGTCGAAGGTGCAGCTCCAGGTGGTGTCGGTCGCCCCGGTGAGCGTCGCTCCGGCCGGTGACCAGTCCCTCGGGTACGAGGCCGTCGTGCACGCCAGCGCGGGTGGGCAGACCGAGACGATCTACGAGGACGCGGTGTTCGTGCGGGTCGCCCGGACCACGCTCGCGTTCGACTTCGTGAACACGAACACCCCGCCCGGCGCCACGTTCAACCCCCAGATCCAGGCCGTGGTCAGCCGGGTCGAAGCCGCCGAGTCAGCGCGGTCTCGGCGGCGGCGCGGCCGGCGCCGGTAGCTCATCGGCCGCGGGCCGACGCTCCCCCGCCTGCCTCGGCGTACACGGTGAGGCACACGGTGCTGAAGCAGCGTCGGGGCCCGGTGGCGCGGTACCCGGGCGGCAGGGACGGGCGGGACAGCTGCGGCTCGTCCACGTAGAACAGCCGCCCCCGGTGTCGCAGCACGTCCGCGGGGACGCGCGGGACGACCGCCCCGGGCAGGAACGCCGCGGTTCCCCAGTACCAGGGCAGGTTCCGCCGCGACGACGTGCGTCCGGGCCACAACCGGCTCGTTCGCGTAGTGGACGATGAGGAGGTACTCGCCGGGCGCGGTCCACACGAAGTCGTGAGCGCCGACCCGCCCGTCGATCCGCGCCACCAGCGCCGGCGTGTCCGGTTTCGTCGGCGCGACCGCCAGCACCGCCGAGCCGAGCCCGAGCACCAGCAGCGCCGCCCCCCGCCACGCCGGGCGCGGGAGGAGGGCGAGGCCGACGCCGATCAGGCACACGAACGGCCCCCACATCACCGAGACGTACCGGGCGTCGACCAGCGGGTGCCAGACACTCACCGCCACCAGGAGCACCACGCCGACGCCCACCGAGAGGGCGAGGAGCGCCGCGCCGCGCCGACCGGAGGCGCTCAGGGCGCGGCGTCGCACGACGAGGCTGCCCAGCGCGAGCACGCCGGCCACGACGACCAGGCCTTGCAGCACCTCGAGCCCGAGCTGCCCGGGGACACCCGGGTCGATCGGCGGCCCGGCGAAGAACTGGATGGCGACCCCGCTGAGGCTGGGCAACCCCACCGGCTGGATCCAGTACCCGGCCGACCCGTGCTGGAGCTGCGCGCGCGCCGCGTAGAGCCACGGGATCAGAAGCAGACCCGCGCTGGCCGCGGCGACGACCGGCCACACCAGCGTGCGGAGGCGGTCGCGGAAGATCCACGCCGCCGCGGCGAGCTGCGCCCCGACGGCCAGGACCACGAAGTAGTTCGTGTACACGGCGGCGGCGACGACCAGCCCGTACAGCAGCACCCGACGCCAGCTCGGCACCTCGATCGCTCGCCACAGGCAGAGCAGCGAAGCCAGGACCAGGGCCGTCGCGAGCGCGTAGGTCCGCGCGTCACGCGACTCGAGCACGCTGCTCGGGAGCAGCGCCATCGCGGCGGCCGCCCCCAGCGCGGCCCGATCTCCCGCGAGCCGACGTCCCAACGCGGCCGCCAGCGGAATCGCCACGATGCCCGCCACCGCCGACGGGAGCCGCAGCATGGTCGGCGAATCCCAGAGCTGGATCACCAGGTGCTGGAGCAGATAGGAGAGCGGAGGGGCAGAGTCGTGCCCGACCGCGCTCAGCATCTGGCCCAGTGGTCGCTGGACGACGATCGCCGTGAACGCCTCGTCCCGCCAGAGCGGCAGCGAGCCGAGCAAGACGAGCCGCAGCACGGCCCCGACCACGGTGATGATCAGGAGCTGGACCCGGTAGCTGGAGCGACGCCAGCTCCCGAGCAGCGACGGACGCCGGCCCCCGGCCGGAGACCCATCCAGGTCGGGACGGACAGCCGACGCGACGTCGTCCCGGTCCGCTACGACCATGACCCCGTCCCGGATGTCACCCGTCGACCGGCGTCACAGGCCGAGCGTGCGCCAGCCGGCAAGCAAAGAATTCGTAAAATGATGGTACGGCTCCTCGCCGGTGTTGGACCGGCAGCGGCCCCGCGCGACACTACCGAGGCGCGGGCCGCCAGTGACCTACGATCACCCTGGTCGCGGATCTCGCCGCGCCCTTGCCCTATGCCAGCCTCACCGCACGTCACGTGCGCATCGCCGGGCGGCGATGCCGCCAACCGGCTGCAGGCGTAGCCGCGCGGTGACGAACCCTCACGAGCCGAGCCCGCGTCGGCGCTTCCTCATCGTCTCGGGCTCGATGGGAGCCGGCCACGACGGAGCCGCGCAGCGAGCTCCGACGCCGACTGGTCGGCCGCGGCCACGAGGTCGAGATCATCGACTTCCTGGACGCGGTGGCCTTCCACTTCGGATCCGTCCTGCGCTGGTCGTACGAGTTCCAGCTGAAGCACTGCCCGTGGGCCTACGACCTCACCTACCGGATGTCGAGACCGCTGCGCGGCCCCGCCGTCCTGCTCGACAGCTGGCTGGCGCGGCGCCGTCTCTGTCGGGCCATCCGCGCCACCCGCCCCGACGTGATCGTCTCCGTCTACCCGTTCGCGTCGCTGGTGCTCGGCCGGATGCGACGCACCAAACGGCTCCGGGTTCCCGTCGTGACCTACCTGACCGACTTCGCGGTCCACCCGCTGTGGGTGCACCGCGGCGTCGATCGTCACCTGGCGGTCAGCCCCGCGTCGGCCCACATGGCGCTCCGCCGCGGAGGGCGCGACGTGCACGCCCGGGGACCGCTGGTCGGAGACCGGTTCCACGGGTGCGGCGCCGACCGGGCCACGGTCCGCGCCGACCTCGGCCTGGCCGCGAGCGACCGGGCCGTGCTCGTGGTCGCCGGCTCGCTCGGCGTCGGCGAAGTCGTCTCGACCGTCGACGCGATCGCCCGGACGGACGAGTTCCACCCCATCGTGGTGTGCGGGAACAACGAGACGCTGGTCCGAACCCTCGAGCAGCGGGCGGTCGGCACCGTCCTCGGCTGGACCGACGCCATGCCCGACCTGATGGTGGCCGCCGACGCGCTGGTCGAGAACGCCGGCGGGCTCACCTGCATGGAGGCGTTCGCCTGCGGGCTTCCGGTGATCTCCTACCAACCCATCGCCGGCCACGGACGAGGCAACGCGCAGATCATGTCCGACGCCGGCGTGAGCCGATACGCCCACGACGAGGCCGACCTCCACGACGCGCTCCGAGCCCTCACCACGCCGGGGCCAGAGCGCGACCGGCTCGTCGCGGCGGGTCGCTCCCTGTTCACGGGCGATCCCGCCGCCGACGTCGACGATCTCGCGGCCTCACAACGTCACGACGCGCGCTCCGGCTCGTCCGCTCCGTTCCGGGTGCCGACCCGTCGGCGCGTCGCGCTCGCCACTGCCGCTGTCGTTGTCGCGTTGCTCGTCGGCCCGACGTTCGGCGCGCAGAGCCTCGCCGCCCTCGGGGTCGGTGTGGCGCACGCGCCCCCGAACTCCCGGGCCGTCTACCTCGGCGTCCGCCTGACCGACGCCGACCTGCACCAGCCGCGCCTGCTCCGCGAGGTCCAGACCCTCGGCGCCTCGGCGGTGATCGACGCCAACGTCGCGTCACACGACCGGCGCGGCATCAGCAGCCTGGCCCGCAGCGGCGTCGAGATCGTCAACGGCGGCTGGGGCCACGGCTCGATCATGCCGTGGCGACGAGCCCACAACGACATCGTCCGGGCCAGCGCGGTCATCACCCGCGACACCGGCGTGCCCGTCGCCGTGTTCGCGCCCGGTCGGCCGCTCGACGCCTTCGACCAGTACTACGGCCACCAGGCCGGCGAGAAGCTGGTGCACGCCAACGCGGACTTCGACGCCGAGCACGTTCCGAGCGATCCCGACGCCGGGAAGATCTACCTCATGGACGGCCGCCACGAGAGCCCCACCGAGTTGACCCGCGCGCTCGCCCTGCTCCAACATCGGCTCCAAGCCGGGAAGGTGGCAGTGCAAGGTCTCGGAGCCCTGCGGTAATGGCAGCGGATCGCCCGTCGCGGCTCGACGACGACGGAGCGACCGGGCGGCAGCCCGCTCCACGCCGCGGTCTTGCGCCACGCCGTCGTCGCTGGTGCCGGCGGTGGTGACCTGAGCGCGGCTTCGGGCCGTTCCCGCGTGGCCGCCCCCCTCTCGACGGAGCCCGACCCGGGGTCGCACGAGTCCGCTCGGGTGCCGGTCGGCCCGACGCTCGAGGTCGCGGTCCCGGTGCTCAACGAGGAGCGCGTCCTCGAGCCGGCGGTTCGGAGCCTCCACAGCTACCTCTCGGCGCAGTTCCCGTTCTCGTGGCGCATCGCGATCGTCGACAACGCCTCCACCGATTACACGCGGGCGGTTGCCGAGCGCCTCGCCGGGGAGCTCTCCGGGATCCGGGTCCTGCACCTCGACGAGCGGGGCCGGGGCCGGGCGCTCCGCGCGGCGTGGCTCAGCAGCGACGCCGACGTCGTCGCGTACACCGACGTGGACCTATCGACCGGGCTGGATGCCCTCCTCCCGCTGGTCGCCCCTCTGCTGTCGGGGCATTCCGACCTCGCGATCGGCAGCCGGCTGCTGTCGTCGGCGAACGTCGCTCGAGGCCCCAAGCGCGAGCTCATCTCCCGCGCCTACAACCTCCTCCTGCGGGTCGCGTTCTCGACCCGGGTCCACGACGCCCAGTGCGGCTTCAAGGCGGTGCGCGCCGACGTCGCACGGCGGCTCGTCCCCGAGGTCAGCGACGACGGCTGGTTCTTCGACACCGAGCTCCTGCTCCTCGCCGAGCGGAACGGGCTCCGGATCCACGAGCTCCCCGTCGACTGGGTCGACGACCCCGACAGCCGCGTCGACGTCCGCCGGACCGTTCTCGACGACCTCGGGGGTCTGCTGCGCCTGACCCGCCGCTTCGCGTCGGGTGGCGGCACCCTGACGATGGGGGAACGACAGCGCCGCCCCTTCGACGACGACATGGGTCGGCGGCTCATCACGTTCGCCACGGTCGGCGCGGTCAGCACGCTCGTCTCGCTCGTCGTGTTCCTCTGGTTGCGAGTCCCCCTCGGTCCGGTCCCCGCGGTCGTCGTCGCGCTCGGCGCCACCACGGCCGGGAACTCGTGGGCGCACCGCCGCTGGACGCTCGGTCGGCGGGGCCGAGCCGGACTCGCGCCCACGCGGCCCGGTCGCTCGGGATCGCCCTGGTCGGGATCGTGGCGTCGGCCCTCGCGCTGACCGCCGTCTCGGCGGCGGGGGGGGACCTGCTGGCGGACCTCGCCGTGCTCGCGGTCGTGTGGAGCGCGACGACCGCCCTGCGGCTCGTGGTGCTCGCACGGCAGTATCGCGAGCCCGTGACGTCACCCGATGGCTGAGCCGGACCTCCAGCTCGAGCCGTCACCACCCCTCGCCCCGGACCAGCCGAGGGGCCACCCGACGGGACCGGCCCGAGCGCCGCGGATCGGGCGGCGCCGAGTCCTGCTGGTCGCGGTGGTCCTGGTCATCGTCGCCGGCGCCGCGGCGGTGCGCCTCGCTGCGCTGGGCACCCAGCCGGGCGGCCTCTACCCCGACGAGGCGGCGGAGGGGATCACGGCGCACCGGATCCTGACCGAGCCCGGTTACCACCCGCTGTTCATCTCCGAGGACGCGGGACGCGAGCCGCTGTACGCGTACCTGGTCGTCCCGGCCTTCGCGGCGTTCGGGGAGAGCACGCTCACGCTGCGCTCGGTGTCGGCCGTGCTCGGGATCCTCAGCGTGGTCGCCATCGGGTTCGCGCTCCGGCGTTTCGGGACCGGCGTCGCCCTCGTCGCGATGGCGTGGGCGGCGGGGTCGCTGTGGCTGATCTCCGTCTCACGGGACGGGATGCGCAACGTCTTGGTGCCCCTCGTCGGCGCGCTCGCCCTCGCCGCGCTCCTCCACTGGGCGCACCGCCCCGGTCGATGGTCGGCTGCCCTCGCGGGCGCGGCCGTCGGCGCCGGCCTGTGGACCTACCAGCCCCTCAAGCTGCTCCCCCTCCTCGTGATCGTCTGGCTGTGGCTGCTTCGACGAGGGAACGAGACGACGTTCCGGGCCCTCGTCGCCCACTGGAAGTGGTGTCTCGGCGGCTACCTCGTGGTCGGCGGCCCGATGCTGTTCATCGCGTTGACGCAGCCCGCCAACTACTTCGGGCGGGCGGCTCAGACCAGCGTCTTCAACGTCGGCAACAGCTCCGGCAACGAGAGCCTCCTCGTGCACACGGTGCGGACGCTGGGCCAGTTCGTCCTCTTCGGTGATCCGAACGGCCGCCAGAACGTCGGCAGCATCCCGATGCTGAGCTGGCCCCTGTTCCTGCTGGCCGTCGTCGGCGTGGTCACCGCGTGGCGGAGGCGCCACGAGGCTCCCTACCTGCTGCTGCTCGTCGGCGTGCCGGTGTTCCTCGTCCCGCCGCTGGTCGCCACCGCGGACGCCGCTCCCCACTTCCTCCGCAACCTCGGGCTCGCTCCCTACGTCGGGGGGCTGATCGGGGTCGGCGCCGTGACCGCCTGTCGGTGGGTGGCCCGCCGGTGGGGCCGGTGGGCCCGGCTGCTCGGGGTGGGCGCGGTCGCCGCCGTCCTCGTGTTCGCCGGCGCGTCGAGCGCCGCGGCCTACTTCGGGCGGCCCGTCCGTGACCGCTACGACGCGTACTCGTTCGCGCTGGTCGCGCTGGCGCACGCCGCCGATCACGGCCCGCGCACCGCGGTCGTCGTAGACGACTACTCGGTGCTCGACGTGCAGTTCCTCGACGACGCCCACCCGCCGACCTGGTTCACGCCGGGGGCCAGGATCGCGGACCCGAGTCGGTTCGCGCTCGTCGTCGCGCCGAGCCGACACGACCTCAGCGTGGCGGTGGGGCCCACCATCGCCGAGCGGGCCAGGCCGGTCGCGTTCGATCCGGCCGGGAAGCCGGTGGTCTGGACCGTCGTCCCGTGAGCAGGCCGGGCCGGCGGCTCAGAACAGGAAGTTGAGTTCCTCCACGACCCGACGGCCGAGCGCCGCGTCGCCGGCCACCCGGACCTGACCGGCGGCGAGCGCGACCGCAGGATCGAGCCGACCGCAGGCGAGACGCGCATAGGTCTCGCCGTCGGTGTGGATCTCCGCCGAGGCGTCATCGGGGATCGGCTCGACCGGCCGGGCTCGGCCCTCGACCACGACCGCCGCGCGCGCGTCCCGAGCGGCGGGTCGAGGTCGACGACGACCGTCGCCCCCTCGGGCGCAGCGGCCTTCTTGCCGACCACGAAGGGGAGCGTGTCGAGGATGCGCTGCATCACGGTGACGGCGACTGGGCCGTCCAGGTCACCCGGCCGTCCCACCGCGCGTCGCATGTCCTGCTCGTGGACCCACGCGTCGAAGACCCGGAACGGCAGGAGGTCCCGGACCGTCCCCGGCCCGACCGGGGTCCACGACTCGGCGCCGAACCCGTCCGCGTCGAGGCGCTCCAGGGCCGTGAGCCGCTCCCCGGTCACCGCTTCGAACTCGGCGAGCACGTCGCCGCCGGACCACGAACGACGCGCGTCGACGAAGACCTCGTTCGAGTGGCCGACCTCGTTGCGGACGTGGGGGAGATCGACGGGAACCTCGTGCTCGACGTCGGGGCGGCCGAGGAGCCGCCACTCGAGGGCGGTGATGTGGGCCAGGTTGTCCTGGACGCTCCAGCCCGGCACCTCGGTCGGCGTCGTCCACTCCGCGTCGGTCAGGCCCCGCCCCAGCTCGGCGAGCGACCCCCACACCAGACGCAGCTGGTCGACCAGCTCCTGATCCGACGCCACCTCAGCTCCTCTCCGCCATCCGAGCGGGCCGGTGGTCGACCGCGAGCACCTCGTGGTCGGGCCCGAGCGTGATCACGCAACTCGCCAACACCTGGCTCGGCGCCACGTGCTCCCGCAGGTTCACCAGGTTCACGGTATTCCACACCTCGTCGGCCACCCGGTCGACGTGGGCGGGATCCAGACCCACGAAGCCGCGGTAGAAGGAGGCGGGGTCGTGCTCGGCTTCGGCAACCAGCTCGTGGAAGCGGCGCCGGTACCACGCCTCGAGCTGCTCCTCCGCCGCGTCCAGGTAGACCCCGACGTCGAGCAGGTCGGCGGCCGCGCCGAGGACGTTCAGACCCTCGACGATCACCACGTCGGCCGGATCGACGGTCCGCTCCCCCTCCACGTCGTAGGTGACGTGCGAGTAGACGGGCACCGAGCACGGCAGCGCGTCGCGCCGGGCCGCGCTGAGGAAGGCCCGGAGCGCGCCGACGTCGTAGGACTCGGGGAACCCCTTCCGAGCGATCAGGCCCCGCGCCGCCAGGACCGCGTTGGGGAACAGGAACCCGTCGGAGCTCACCACGTCGACCCGCCCCGGCAGCTCGTGGCGCAGCTCGTCGGCCAGCGTCGACTTCCCCACCGACACCGCGCCCGCCACCCCGACCACCGTCGGGCCCGGCCGGTCGGGGCGCACCCCGGCCACCGACGCGACGACGCGGGCGGCCTCGCTCATCGCCGCATGTGGTCGGACAGGTCGCCGACCAGGTCGGGGGTGATGACCCGCTCGGTGAACCGCCACTCGCCCGCCACCCGCTCGAAGCGGTCGTCGTAGCGGCCGGCCAGGACCGGGCCGAGCACCGATCCCGGGCGGGCCTGGAACACGGTGAAGACGCAGCGGCTCGCGGCGCGCTCCCCCGACGGGTCGAGGGTCACCTCGACGTTGCTCAGCACGTGCTGGGTGCGAGGCGTCCCGTCCGCGTAGCGGACCACCGGGTCGTACATCCGGCGCACCGCCCCGGCACCGACCAGCTCGCCGCCCGAGCGGGCCGGTCGCAGCACCGCGTGCTCGAACAGGGCGGCCACGCCATCGAGGTCGCCGGCGTCCAGCCGCTCCGCGTAGGCGACCACCAGCGCCCGCACCGCCTCCGCGTCGGCTGCCACGACGGTCATCATGGCGCGGCGAGCCGACCGGCACCCGCCCGCCGGGGCCGCGCCCGGGCCCCCGGCCAGCCCATCGAGTTCTCCGAGGCAGACCCAGGCGAGGGACGATAGGGTCCGCGCGTGGCGACGCGGGGGATCTGAGTGGCACCGCCGGACGAGACAGCTGACGACGCGGCGACCGCTGCGGACCAGGAGCCCGCGGCGACCAAGCCGGACCGCTACGAGGTTGTGGCAGCGCCGAACCAAGGTGTATTAACCAGGCGGGTTGCTGAGTGTGTCCATGGGTGGTCACAATTCGTGCGCTGGAGCGTTCCACGGGTCAGCGCCAGTGAAAGGCCGGGGCGGCTCTTATGGTTGAGGTAGCAGGGACGACACCCGAGGGCGCTCCCCCTGAGACCGCGAAGCGGACGGCCCCGCGGTGGCGGCGCATCCTCTGTGGCGTGATGGTCGTGTTGGGCTGCGTGTTCGTTCCGCTCTCCATCCATGCGGTCTGGATTTACAACACGCTGTTGAACACCGACCAGTACGTCTCGACGGTTGGACCGTTAGCCAGCAATGCCGACGTACAGAACGCGCTAGCGACCCGGATCTCCAACACCGTCGTCAATACCTCCGACGTCGAAGCCAGGATCAAGGGCGCGCTGCCACCCAAGGTGGCGTCACTGGTCGCGCCGGTGGTTGCCAACGGCCTTGGGAGCGTTGTGCATCGCGTGGCGCTACGCCTCGTGCAGTCGCCCAAGTTCGAGCAACTTTGGAAGACGCTCAACGAGCGGGTCCATACCCGGCTGGTCGATCTGCTGCGAGGGCAGGGGAAGCACGTTAACAACAACGGCCAAATCGTGCTGAACATCCAGCCGGTCATCGTCAAAGTCAACGCGCAGCTCACCAAGCTCGGCATCAGCGGGCTCTCGAAGGCGGCGAGCCAGAACAGCCACGACATCGTCCTGTTCGAGCTCGAGCACGCTCAAGCAGGCCCAGAGTGCCGTGCGGGTACTCGACGACCTCGCGATCGCCTTGCCGATCATCACGGTACTTCTTTTTGCTGGCGCGATCCTCGCCTCAGGAAATCGTCGCCGAACAGTGCTGCGAAGCGCCCTGGGCGTCGCGTTCGCGACGCTGCTGTTCCTGTTCATCTGGAACTTCGTGCGGAGTCCATACGAACACGCTTTGCCTGCCAGCGTGAACCGAGCCGCCGCTGGCGCGGTCTATGACCAGTTGCTCAGCTTCTTGCTCGTCGCCCTGCGAACAGTCTTCGCGTTCGCCGTGATCGTCGCCCTGGGTGCCTGGCTCGCTGGCCCGGGTCGGCTCGCGACCCGGATCCGGACCGGAACCCGCAGCCTCTTCTCCCGAGCACCGGGCCAGACCGCCATCTCCCCCCGAGTCGCAGGCTTCGTAGAGCACTACCGCACCCCACTCCGGGTCCTAGTCGTCGGCGTCGGCCTCCTCATCCTGGTTGTCATCAACCACCCAGGCGTAACCGACGTGGTCGTCGTCGCGATCCTCGTGCTGCTCTTCCTCGGTGTCATCGAGCTGCTCGGACGCAACGCACCAGCACCCGCCGAGCAGGCCGACTCCAAGATCTAAGGGCGGGTGCGGAGCGTACGGGTGGAGTGCGACGCCACCGAGGCGAGCTCCTCGCGACCCGGCCGGGCTGCTGCTCCTCGTCGTGTGGTCGGCGCCCGGGCCGGGCACCGTGATCGCCATCGCGATCGTCGTCCTCCTGCTCCTCTTGGTCCTCGAGCTCCTCGGCCGGGGCGAGCCGGTCGACGAGCCCGCCCCGAGCTGACCCGGGCCGAACCCCGCCGCGGTCTCCTGCTCGGGTCGGCGCCCGGCGCGCGTGGGCCCAGGTAGGTTCCGGCCATGGCGCTGCGGGCCGTGATCTTCGACCTGGGCGGCGTCGTCATCCCCTCGCCCCTCCAGGTGTTCCGCGACTACGAAGCCCGCCACGGGCTGCCGAACCGGTTCCTCTCCGAGGTCGTCCTCACCGACGGCGACGACGGCGCCTGGTCGCGCTTCGAGCGGGGCGAGCTCGACCCGGTGCAGTTCACCGTCGAGTTCGAAGCCGAGTGCCGGGCCGCGGGGGCCACGGTCGACGTCGCCGACCTGCTGGCGGAGGTCGCCCGCGACGCCGCGCCGCGCCCGGCGATGCTCGACGCCACCGCGGCGATCCGCCGCCACGGGCTGCGCACCGCCGCGCTGACCAACAACTGGGCGTCCGAGGACCGGGTCCCGATGCGCGACCGGAGCCCGGCCTTGGCCGACGCGTTCGACCTGATCGTCGAATCGGCCCAGGAGGGCCTCCGCAAGCCCGATCCGCGCATCTACGAGCTGACCTGCACCCGCCTCGCCATCCACCCGTCCGAGGCCGCGTTCCTCGACGACCTCGGCGTCAACCTCAAGTCGGCCCGGGCGCTCGGCATGACGACGATCAAGGTCGAGGACCCCGACGAGGCGCTGACCGACCTCGAGTCCCTGCTCGGGTTCGCGCTCCGCACCGGGGTCTGATGGAGCTGGTGCTGGTCCGCCACGCGGAGCCGGCCCGGGTCGAGGCCGGGACCGTCGACGGGCCCGCCGACCCCGGCCTCACCGATCGGGGCCGGGAGCAGGCGGCCCGGCTAGCCGAATGGCTCGCCGTCGAATCGCCGGCCGCGGTGTGCACCAGCCCGCTGCGGCGCGCCCGCGAGACCGCGGCGCCCCTCGCCGCTCTGCTCGGGGTCACCGCCGAGGTCGTGCCCGGCGTGGCGGAGTACGACGCCGGCTCCGGGGAGTACATCCCGATCGAGGAGCTCCGCGCCGCGAAGGACGAGCGGTGGTACGCGACGATCGAGGGCCGGTGGGAGGACGCGGGCGGTGTGGACCCCCGCGCCTTCCAGGAGCAGGTGGTCCCCGCGGTGGAGCAGCTCGTCGACCGGTTCACCGGGCAGCGGGTCGTCGTCGTCGCCCACGGCGGAGTCCTCAACGTGTACCTCGCGCACCTGCTCGGGATCGGCACGGCGCTGTGGTTCCATCCTGCGTACACGTCGGTGAGCCGGGTCCTGGCCGCCCGGGGCGGGACGCGCAGCGTCGCGAGCCTGAACGAGACCGCCCACCTCTACGCCCGCCGTGACCCCATGGGGAGGTCAACATGAGTGTCCACGTCGACGCCGACGGCCCGGTCCGGGTCATCACCATCGACCGGCCCGAGGTCCGCAACGCGGTGGACCGACCCACCGCGGAGGCGCTCGCGGCCGCGTTCCGCTCCTTCGAGGCCGACCCGGACGCGTCGGTCGCGGTCCTCACCGGCGCGGGCGGCACCTTCTGCGCGGGCGCCGACCTGCAGGCCATGTCCGGCCCGAACGCCAACCGGGTGGCCTCCGACGGGGACGGGCCGATGGGTCCGAGCCGCATGCTGACCGACAAGCCGGTCCTCGCCGCGGTCGAGGGGCACGCGGTCGCGGGAGGCTCGAGCTGGCTTGCTGGTGCGACCTGCGCGTCGCGGCCCGGGACGCGGTCTTCGGGGTGTTCTGCCGCCGGTGGGGGGTGCCGCTCATCGACGGCGGCACGGTCCGGCTGCCCCGCCTGATCGGCCTCAGCCACGCCCTCGACCTGATCCTCACCGGCCGGGGCGTATCCGGCGACGAGGCGGCGCAGCTCGGGCTCGTCAACCGGCTCACCGAACCCGGCCGAGCCCTCGACGAGGCCCGCGCCCTGGCCGCCGAGCTCGCCGCGCTGCCGCAGCGCTGCCTGCGCAGCGACCGACGCAGCACCTACGAGCAGTCCGGACATCCCGTCGGCGAGGCGCTCGCGCTCGAGTACCGCCACGGTCTCGACGTGCTGCGCGGGGAGGAGCTGCGCGCCGGCGTGGCGCGCTTCGTCGGCGGCGCTGGACGTCACGGTCAGCGCGGCCCGGCGTAGAGTCGTCAACGGCAGACAGGGGGGTACGGCCCCGGGAGGGCGTATGGCATCGGAGACCAAGCGCGTCGTCGGGGACATCATGAGCCGCCCGGTCGTCACCGCGGCTCAACACGAGACGGTGGCGGCCGCTGCCGACCGGATGGGTGACCAAGGGGTCGGGTCGGTCGTCGTCGTCGACGGGACGACACCAGTCGGGATCCTGACCGAGCGCGACCTGGTCCGCCTCGCCGCGGCAGGGGCCGACCCGACCAGCCCCGTCGAGGCGTGGATGACGAAGGACCCCGACTCGACGAGCCCCGACGCCGAGGTCACCGCCGCCTTCGCGGCCCTCGCCGAGCACGGCTACCGCCACATCCCGGTCGTCGACGGCGGCGAGCTGGTCGGCATCGTGTCGATGCGGGACCTGATGCGCATCGCGCAGATCCAGCCGGCCGAATCCCTCGCCCACGAGCTGCCCCGCGGGCTCGAAGGCGTCGTCGTCGCCGAGACCGAGATCGGTGACGTGCGCGGTCTGGAGGGCTTCTACCACTACCGGCAGTACAACGCGGTCGAGCTCGCCGAGACCCGCAGCCTCGAGGACGTCTGGTACCTGCTCTTCCACGGCGAGCTGCCCGACCGGGCCCAACGGGCCGCGTTCGACGACGAGGTCCGGCCGCTGCGGGTGATCCCGCCCCCGGTCAAGGCCGCCCTTCCCGAGGTGGCACGCGTCGCGAGTGGCGCGCCGCCGCTCGACCTGCTGCGCACGACCGTGTCGCTGCTTGGCGCGTCGCTCGGGTTCCGGCCCTCCCTCGATCTCGACCACGACGAGCTCCGCGCCGAGGCGCTCCAGGTGTGCGCGGTCGTCCCGACCCTGCTGTGCGCGCTGCACCGGCTCCAGCACGGCGAGCAGCCGATCGACCCCGATCCGTCCCTGCCTTACGCGGCCAACTACCTCTCCATGATGCTCGGCGAGGTCCCCACCCCCGAGCACGCCCGCGCCGTCGAGCAGTACCTCATCTCGACCATCGACCACGGGTTCAACGCGTCCACGTTCACAGCCCGGGTCATCACCTCCACCGGCGCTGACCTAGCCGCCGCGGTCGTCGGCGCGATCGGCGCGCTGTCCGGGCCGCTGCACGGCGGCGCACCGAGCCGGGCGCTGCAGATGCTCGACGAGATCGGCACCATCGACAACGCCGACCCCTGGATCCGGGCCGCGGTCGAGCGCGGTGACCGGCTCATGGGCTTCGGTCACCGCGTCTACAAGGTCGACGACCCCCGCTCCGTGATGCTGCGCAGCGTCGCCGAGCGGCTCGGCGGGCCCAAGCTCGAGTTCGCCGAGCGAGTCGAGCAGCTCGCGGTCGAGATCCTCGCCGAGCTGAAGCCGGGCCGGAAGCTGTACACGAACGTCGAGTTCTACGCCGGGATCGTCATGGACGCCTGCGGCGTGCCTCGCGACATGTTCACCCCGACGTTCGCGTCGAGTCGCGTCATCGGGTGGAGCGCCCACGTGCTCGAGCAGGCGGCCGACAACCGGCTCATCCGCCCGAGCGCCCACTACGCCGGGCCTCCCCCGCCGCAGCCGGTCCCGCCCGCCGGCTGAGCCGACCCGCCCGTCGCCGGCCGGCGGCCGTCACGCCGGCGTGGCGGCGGCGCGAAACGCCCACCCCTCGCACAGCAGGCCCGTGAGCGCCAGGAGGGCCGGCACCCGGGTCGACGACGGATCCCGGCGGAGACCGACCAGGGACGCGCCGAGGTCTCCGGCGTCGGTCAGCGCGCCGAGCCCGGCCCACACGCGCACGTCGGCTGCCCCGCGGTCGCCTCGGGCCACCGCGAGCAGGCCTCCCACCCCGAGCACCAGCTCGCGGACGGCGAAACTTCGGGTCATAAGGACGGCCGATCGCGACCCCTCGCGACCGCGCACGCGCCGACGACCGTCCTGGCGCGCCCGGTGACCACGGGCCGAAGGTAGCCGGTCGGACTTGGCGCGCCGCCTCTTGACGCGCGCGGGCCGCCTCCAGTGGCCGGAGAGGGAATCGAACCCCCATGCCCACTCGGGGCCAGCGGGTTTAAGCCTCGAGGTTCCGTGACGGCGCGTCCGGCCCGTGTCGGCGGATGCTGCCTCACCTGCCGTTTCCGAATCGCCCATCCGCAACGCCCCAGCGAGGCTGCCCCAGTCCCGGGCCGTTCGTTCGCAAGGGGTTAGCAACAGGCGGAACGCCAGAGTCCAGTTAGCGACCGCCTTCACCTAGTGAGGACCGCTGGAACCGCTCCGGTCGGCAGCATCTGCGCTGCAAGGGATTTACGGCGAGCGAACGCTCGCGCGGTCAGTTACGAAGTAGCTGACCGTAGACGGCCTGCGTCGCGGCGCACGGGGAGACCCCAAGCTCGTCGCGAAGGACCACGCACAACTCGGTGTAGACGCGGAGCGCTTCGGCAGCGTTTCCCTGGGAGGCTAGGGCTCGCATCAGGACCTGGTATCCGCTCTCTCGGAGCGGCGCCAGTCGAACGAGCTGGCGACCAGCCCGTACCGCTGCAGGAAGCTCGGTCCCACCAATCCCGAGTGCAGCGGCTGCGTAGGCCTCCAAAGCCCGAAGCCGGACCTCCGCGAGCTGGCGGCGCTTCTCATCGATCCACGGAGCATCCTCTCCGGGGAGGAACTCACGCTCGGCAACGAACAGCGCCACCAGAGACGGACTCCATGCGCGTTTCCAACCACCCAGCGCGACCTGGGACTCCGCCCGATGCGCGGCCTGCTCGGCAGCTTCCACGTCGACCCAGGCGTCCTCCCCTAGTCGCAGACGCAGACTCGACCGTCCATCGACGAAGCCCGATCCGAGAATCCTGCGCAACTTCGAGATCAATGCGTTGAGCCCGGTATCGGTGGCAGAGGGAAGCTGGCGTGGCCAGAGGGCTTCGACCAGCTCGTCGCGTCCGGCCAGCCGGTGGCGGTTGACGACCAGGTAAGCGAACAGGAGCCGGCCCTGGCGACCAGGAAGGCGGCGCTCGAGGCGCTCCCCGTCCCACTCGATGACCGTCGGACCGCACAGTTGGATCCTCGTCGGTGGCGTCGACACCAAGGTCACGCCAACATTCTGTCAACAGCATTGCCGTACAACTGCCGGGGAGGACGAAATGGCCAGGATCATCCAATGCGAGTGTGGGTTCGTGGCCCGAGGAGACACCGACGACGACGTGATCGACACGATCCGCGGGCACATGCGCACCGACCATCCCGCCCTCCTGGAGTCGGTCGGGCGAGAGGACCTGCTCGCCTGGATCCAGGTCGAGTAGCCCACAAGGGACGGAGGTTCGAGATGACGTTCGCGGACGATGCAGCACGGGGAGATGCAAGCGATGGCCCCGTCGTAGAACCAGGATGGCTCGAGGAGCGCCTCAACGATCCCGATCTGTGCCTGGTCGAAGTGGACGTGAGCCCCGCTGCTTACGACGAAGGGCACATTGACGGCGCCGTGCTCTGGAGCGTCTACCGGGACCTCAAGGACACCAATTATCAGCTCGTCGACAAGACAGCGATCGAACGACTGGTCGCTCGCTCCGGGATCACCCCGCGCTCGATTGTCGTGTTCTATGGCTACGCACCCGCTATGGGCTTCTGGCTCATGAAGCTCTACGGCCACGCCAACGTGCGCATCCTCGATTCGCGCGCGGGAAAGGTGGCGGGACGAAGGACGGCCATGGACAGCAGATGTCGTCACGCCCGTCACGACCCGCTATCCCCTCGCCAACGAAGATGAACGGATCCGTGCCAACCAATCGCAGGTGGAGCGCGCGATCGACGACCCGGCTTGCACCATCGTCGACGTCCGCACCGACGCCGAGTTCCGAGGCGAGCAATTCTGGCCATCAGGCGGTCTCGAACCGGGGGGACGTGCGGGTCATGTTCCCTCTGCTGCGCACCTATCAATCGACGGCCTGCACGATCGGCAAGGGTCGTTCCGAAGCACGGCTGACCTGCGGCGGCTCTTTTCATCGATCGACCTGTCCGGCGATGGCGAGGTGATCGCGTACTGCACGATTGGCGGCCGTGCCTGCACAGCGTGGTTCGCGCTCACTTACCTACTGGGGCGTGAACATGTCCGGGTCTACGACGGTTCCTGGGCGGAGTGGGGGCGGATGCCAGCGACACCCGTGGTGGAGTGCGCCTAACTCCGGCGAAGTTGACCCGACCAGGCTGTTCTTGCATCACCGACCTCCTCTCGGTTCAGGCCGCTATGGGAGGCGGTGCGTTGCCCCGACTCGACGATCACGCGACGCTCCCTGCTGAAGAGTGCCCCTTCATTCGTTAGCAAGGCGCGACTCGGCATCCCGCCGCTGGGAGCCTGGCCGCGTTTCCGCCGGTCAACGTGCCCGGAGAGGGAATCGAACCCCCATGCCCACTCGGGGCCAGCGGGTTTAAGCCGCCTGCGTCTGCCGTTGCGCCATCCGGGCCCGAGGGGAGGGTAGGCCCCCCGGCTCCGGCGTGACCCCGAGCGCGTCGAGGAGGTCGCGGCGGGCCCGGGCCGCTCCCTCACCTTCCAGGCCGTTGACCCGCACCACGCCCTCGACCAGGTCGGCGGCGACGTCCTCGAAGGGCCGGTCCCGGACCGCCACCGACACCACCGCGCCGTCCGGGTAGCGGCGCAGGGTCCGCAGCGCGCCATCGAGGCGGGGCGGGGACCGGAAGGCCGGCACGGTCAGCCCGGCGCCGCGCGCGGCGGCGCCCAGCTGCCGGGCTGTCCGGGTGAATCGCACCGCCGGCGACGGTCGTTCGGTCGGTGTGGTGGCTCCGCCCACGTCCACGATCCTCGCACCAGGGTGTGACGACGACCTGGCCCGCTCGTCCTTCGGGCCGGTCCGAGCCCTCCGACCCGCGGGGCTAGGTCTGGTACCAGGTCGTGGCATGCCGGTGCGACCAGATGGCTGAGCCGATGGCGAGGGCCATCATCACGAGCAGCGTCCCGCCGGTCCAGGTCGCCCGGTCCGGTCCGTTGATCGCCAAGTTCGCGAAGAACCCGACGACGCCGGCGCCGAACAAGGCGGCCGGGGCCGCGAACAGCCACCCCGGCGTGTCGTCGCCAGCGGCGCCGAGCGCACCACCACCGGGCGGCTCCGGCTCGAGCGGCTCGTCATCGGCAAGGGGGCGCGCTTCCCGGATGAGCTCGACGCTGATCCGGTCCGGGAACTCGCCGAGCCGGTCGTGGATCTCGTCTGCCGCCGCGAGCGGGTACCGGGCCCGCGCCCGGGCGTAGCGGTCCTCGAGGCTCAGCTGGTCCCGCAGCCGCTCATCGCTCGCCGCTCGCAGCTCAGGTCGCTCCTCGAACAGGTAGCGGAGCTGGCCGGCCAGGCGGCCCGGGGTCGGCGTTGTTGACGACATCGCGCCTCCCGACTCTACGACCGCGCGGGACGGACCCGGGGCCCCCTACCATCGTGGTCGTGAGCGTCCCCGTGGGGCTAGACGACCTGCGCGCCCAGATCGGGCGCTTCCCCGTCGGCCCCTACCTGCTCACCGTGTCCGGGGACCAGACGCCGCACTGCGTCGCCGTGATCGCGACCTGGGTCGACGACCAGCTCGTGGTCGGAGCCGGGAACCGCACCCGGGTCAACGCGGCCGCTCGCCCCGCGGTCAGTCTGCTGTGGCCGCCGTCCACGGCGGGCGAGTACAGCCTCATCGTCGACGCCACCGCCACCGCGACGCGTGGGACCGGGCAGGGTGACAACGAGCTGACGCTGCGCCCCACCCGGGCCGTGCTGCACCGACCCGCCGCCGGTGAGGGACCGGAGCCCGCGACCGCGTGCGGCGCGGACTGCGTCCCCGTGCTCGAGACCTGACGGCCGGCTCGAGCACCCAGCCGCTCCACGAGGCCGGGCGGCCCGTCCGCGGTCGGGCGACAGGCCGCCGACCGCGTGGTTAGTCTCACCACCGCGCACGACCGGCGACCCGACGGCGACACCGGAGCCCGGGGTCGACCCGGTGCGCTCGAGGGGAGGACCACCGTGACCGAGCTCGCAGCAGGCCGCCAGCCGTTCATCGACGGCAAGTACGTGGCCGGGGACGGCCCGGCCCTGGCGGTCGAGAACCCGGCGACCGAGGCGACCCTCGCCGAGGTCGAGACCGCGTCGACGCCCCAGATCGAGGCCGCGATCACCGCGGCTCGACACAGCTTCGACGACGGCGTCTGGTCGGGTGCCACACCGGCCGAGCGGGCCGCGGTCCTGCACCGGATGGCCGACTACCTGGCCGAGCGGCGCGACCAGATCGTGACGACCGTCATCGCGGAGGCCGGCGCCCCGTACGGCAACGCGACCGACATCCAGGTCGACGCACCCCTCAACCACGCGCATCTGATCCCCGACCTGTTCCTGCAGCTCCAGAACCAGGAGTACAACCCGGTGCCACCCGACGGGCAGAACCCGTCCGGGCGGGTGGCGGTCAGCATGAACGTGTACGAGCCGGTCGGCGTCGTGTCCGCGATCTCGGCGTACAACTTCCCCTTCTACCTGAACGTCTGGAAGACGCTTCCGGCCCTGATGGCGGGCTGCTCGGTCGTGCTCCGCCCGAGCCCGCTGACGCCGCTGTCTGCGATGTGGTTCGGGGAGGCCGCCGACGCGGCGGGTCTGCCACCCGGGGTGCTGAACGTCGTGATCGACCAGGCGGTCGAGGGCGGCAAGCTGATCACCACCCACCCGGCCGTCGACATGGTGACGTTCACGGGCTCGACGCAGGTCGGCCGCGAGATCATGGCCCAGGCCGCCTCGACGGTGAAGAAGGTGCACCTCGAGCTGGGCGGCAAGTCGGCCTCCATCTACCTGCCCGAGGCGGCCGAGAACGCGTGGCAGATGTGCCTCGGCGTGTTCCTGTCGCACCAGGGCCAGGGCTGCGCGCTCACCACCCGGATCCTCGTGCCGCACGACCGCAAGGCCGAAACGCTCGAGAAAGCAGCCGAGTTCGCCCAACAGCTGCCCATCGGCGACCCGAGCGACCCGACCGTGATGATGGGCCCCCTCATCACCAACGCCCAGGTCGAGAAGTCGGAACGGTACGTCGCGGCAGCCCGGGACGCGGGAGCGACGGTGGTGACCGGCGGCCGGCGGCCCGAGCACCTCACCGTCGGCCACTACTACGAGCCGACCCTCCTCGACGTGCCCGACAACTCGAACCCGGCCGCCCAGGACGAGATCTTCGGGCCGGTGGCGTGCGTCATCGGCTACCAGGACGTCGCGGAAGCCGTCGCGATCGCCAACGACTCGATGTTCGGGCTAGCCGGCATGGTCTATGGCGACACGGTCGCGGCGACCCACGTCGCGCAGCAGATCCGGGCCGGGACAGTATGGGTGAACGCGGCCGCGCCGAGCGGCTACGCGCCGTTCGGCGGGTACAAGCAGAGCGGCATCGGTCGCGAGATGGGCTACCACGGGCTGCGCGAGTACCAGGAGATCAAGCACCTCTACATAGGCTGATCCGGAGCATCCCCGAAGCGGTCGGCCGACGCGCCCAGGACGGTCGAACGGCGAGGTCCGCTGGGCACCTGGTGGCGGTCAGGAGCTCCGCGCCGTCGAAGCCGCCGCGGCCGGCCCGTGGCACCGCAGCACACGGCTCGGGAAGCCCTCTTGCAGCGGCGCGGGGCTGATGGAGGCGGCGCCGTCGAAGGGCCGATTCAGCGTCACGATCAGGGCGAAGTTGAGCGCGACGAGGACGGTGAGCCCCGTGGTCAGCACGAGGTGCCAGCGCCGGTGCTGGGTGTCGAGCGCGCTCACAATCGCGACCAAGACGATGCTCGTCACGAGGATGACAAGGACCAGGACGCTGGGGAGGGGAGAGGAGGCCGCGTTGATGCTGGCCCGTCGAGCGACGGCAATGTCCGAGACCTCGTTCACGGCGCTGGTGTAGAACGGGGACGCTTGCACCTCCGGGGTGGCGTGAGCCAGCACCGTGTAGACGTGCTCGAGCGCCCGCCGAGTGGGCGGTGCCGGACCCTGGTGACCGGCGAGGTAGGGGATCTCGACGCAGATAACCGATCGGTCGTAGCTGATCAGCGCCCGCTGCGTCTCGGTGCGGACCGGCTCCGGCAAGGTCCCGGCGTCGAAGTAGGCCGCAGTGAGCGAGCCCGACTCGCTCGACACCTGCGCCTGGGCGCCGTTGAAAGCCTGCCACTCGTTCACGATCACGAACGCGACCAGCACCGCGTAGAGAGCGGCAACCACTCCGACGACGGTGATGACGCTCGTGCTGGTCCTCGTACGCACGTCGTCTTCCATGGCCCGAGTCGCCAACCACGTCAACCCGGCCGCGACGAGCAGTCCGACGGCGATCAGGCCGAGGAAGAGCACGACGGTCGGCAGCCCGTTCAGCCAGCTCATGAGCCCACTCACCGGTGAAGCCTCCCACGGCTCAAGGGTTCGCGGCCGAGCCGGCATCGGGACGGAAGCGGAAACGTGGCTGGGCGCCCATGGGGACGCTCACCCGGGAACCGGGATCGGGCCAGATCACGTGGGGGGCATTGACCGATCAGACCCGTTCGTAAGAAGGACCTCTGACCGACGATCAGCTGCGTCTGCGCCTGTCGTCCGTCTAGGTCGCGACGGTCGAACGCCAACGAGTGACGACCGCCTTGATCTCCGTGACGCCACGACTGAGACGGACGGATCAGATCCGCGTGTTGAGCTCTCGACGTTGTCGATGCCTCCCCGGGCATCGAGCGGTTGATACCCCGCTGGGGTGTCGTGCTGATGATGCTTGCGCTGCAGCGCGCAGCGATACCCCTACGGGGTGTGGTTGGGAATCGCGTCTGGGCCGTTCCGGAACACGCGACCACGAGTGCTAAAGAGAGATGGGCGCGGATCGTTCCTTCCGCTAGCTCGAGGGAGAGGACCCTTCGGTGTGTGATGCATCACGAGCTCACCGGATAGGTCACCTCGCGTGCGCGGCGATCAACCCTGGTGATGAGCAATGAGTGACCAAGTGGTGGCGCCGGGCCGGCTCCGCCCAGCCGCTTCGGCGAGCGTCCGTGCGGGGTCGACGCTGGGGACCTTGGAGTTGCGCCGACGGCTGCGGTTCGTGCTCGCAATGATCTGGCTGCTCGACGGCGTGTTGCAGTTCCAGTCGATCATGTTCTCGAGGGCGTTCAGCGGCCAGATCTTGCTGCCCACGGCGATCGGCAACCCGTCGTGGATCGCGCAGTCGATCACCTGGGCCAGCCACACCATTTCGCACCATTCCACGACCTACGACGCCCTGTTCGCGTTCGTGCAGATCGCGATCGGGATCGGCATCGCCTGGCGGCCGACCGTGAAGCTGGCCCTGGCCACCTCGATCGTCTGGGGCCTGGCGGTGTGGTGGTTCGGAGAAGGTCTCGGCTTGATCCTCACGACCCGCGCCACCCCGCTGACCGGGGCTCCCGGCGCCGTGCTGATCTATGCGCTGCTGGCGGTGCTGTTGTGGCCGACCCGACCCCGCGACCCCAGCGCGACGTTCGTTGCCGCCCAGTCGATCGGCGCGACCGCGGCACGCCTCGTCTGGGTGGTGCTCTGGGGCGGCTTGGCGTACTTCACGATCAAGCCCAGCAGCCGGGCCCCACAGGCGCTCCACGACACGATCGCCGGGCAGGCCTCTGGCGAGCCGAGCTGGATCCAAGTCATCGATCGAAACGTCTCTCACCTGCTCGCCCATCACGGTCTGGAGGTCTCGATCATCTTCGCGATCGTGCTGAGCGTCGTCGCGGTGGGGGTCTTCTTGCCCGCCCCGGGCGCTCGGATCATGCTCGGCTTGGCGTTGCTGGTCGCGGCGGCGATCTGGGTGGTCGGGGAGAACTTCGGCACCATCTTTAGCCGGGCGGCCACCGACCCGAACTCGGGGCCCTTGCTCGCCTTGCTCGCCATCACCTACTGGCCCCTGAGATCCGCCGGCCAACCGGCAAGCCCCAGTCTTGCTGAGACCCCCGAATCGTCGACCCCTGCGCCGAGCTGAACCCGTTCAACCGAACATGCGCACATAGAGAGAGGACAACCCATGGGTGGACCCGACTGGCTCGCTGACCTGTTCGCCGCCCTCATGCTCTTGACCGCCGCAGACTGCGTCGGCCGGCTCCTCGTGGTTCGTCGACTGCATCGAATCACTGAGACCGACGTGGAGCTGGTGCACATCGCGATGGGGATCGTGATGGCCGGCATGCTCGTCGCGGCCCTGCAGTTTGTACCCAACGGGCTTTCCGCGGTCGTGTTCGGGCTCTTCACGCTCTGGTTCGGATGGCGAGCAGTTCAGGCGTTCCAGCATTCCGGCAGCGGACAAATCGCAAGCCACCACGCCGTACCGCACTTCGTCCTCAGCGGCGCCATGTTCTACATGGTCCTCGCCCAACCCGGCTCCGTCACTGCCATGACCAGCATGAGCCAAGGGATGGGCAGCACACTCAAGCTTGCACCGCTCGGCGCGATCCTCGCCCTCGCGCTCTTCGGCTACGCCATCTGGTTCGCGAGCCAGCTCACCCCCGCCGGAGCTGCCGAGGCCTTCGAGCTGGCCGGAGTCCCCACGCCCGACGGAGCCAGCGAGCCGACATCCTTCGAGCCCTCCCAAACCCGAGTCACCACAACCGCCACCGCCACCATCACCGCCACCGCCACCGAAAGCAAGAGCGAGGCGTTCCTGGCTCCCCGCAGCGCCATCTGCAACCACATCGTCATGTGCATCACGATGGGCTACATGCTCATCGCCATGCTCTAGCACCCGAATCGCCGAATAGAGCAGCCACCAGAGGCCAACCTCCGCGTCCATGATCACCACCGAAAAGTTGGTAGGCATCGCACGATGCGCCCCCACAGAGTCGAAGAGCGCGCCGGGCGACAACTCCCGTCGATGCTCAACCCAATGTCATCTTGGACTGGTACCGTGCGCGCTGACCAGGCGCTCCGCCGGGGGGAGTTGCCATGCGTATCTCGGTGATCGTATTGGTCATCGGTGTCTTCGCGGCGAGTGTGACCGCCACCGCTCTCCCTGCGGGAGCGTCCGTATCGGTAAAGGGCAAGCCGAACCAGACGTACCTCTGCACCACGATCAAGACAAGCCCGTCCATCTCCACACAGGGCCCGCAGATCAGCCCTGCCGCGGCGCTACGCGCTTCCAAGATGCTGGCGAAGGCTGAAAAGGGAGCACCGCTGAAGGTGATAAACGCGCTACAGCTAGAAGCCGTCGCTTTTGGCCAACTCAGTACCGGCAGTCCGGCCGCCGAAGTGTTCACCCCCGCCCTTGGCAACGTGTTCGTGACGAGCGACGCCTACGCCGCGAAGCACTGCAGCAAAGTGTCCGAGACGACGGCCCCCGCGACCTAGCCCTGCTTCCAGACGCACCTCAAAGACGACTCCGTGGTTCGACGCGATCCCCGTGGGGGCTGCGACTTCGGGCCGCCGCTCCTCGACAAGGACGTCCCCCCTGGCCGCGGCCCAGACGCCGCGCACCAGCGCCGATACCGCTCCCGCCCCGCCCGCGTGACCTACTCGTTCCTCTTGCCCGCCACTTCGGACGCTCCGTCCCTCCTGGTGTCATCTCTTGGTGTGGAGCTAAGAGGACATCTCTCGAACCTCGATCTCTTCGCAGAACTCCAGCGCCTCTTCGAGACGTTCCCTCAGGGCACGGCCCTTCCACGCCAAGAAGCGCCGGCGTGTAGATCAGGCGACGCGTTGCCGTTAGCTCACGGGCATCGACCTGCTGCCGGCGTGAGGCGTACGAGCCGCAGCCTCGGTTACGAGGGGACCGAGGGCGTCCCAGGATGATGACCGACGAATCGCGCCGGCGGGCACCTACTCGCTGAGACACTCCAACGACAGCGGATTCAAGATTGGCTCGCTCGAGCCGATCCCATAGTGGAGTGGCGGCCGGACGACGCGGAGGAGAGGTGGGCGTGAGGGCACGAGCCGTGAGCATCGCCCTCGTTGCGTTGGTCGCCGCGGGCGTAGTCCTTTCGCCCGTTGTTGCCGGTGCGACCCCCTCGCGCCAACCGCTGGAGCTGGACCTCAGTTTCCAAGTCCGCGGCGACCTCGGCTCGGTCTCGGGCCAGGTGTCGTCACACACCTGCTTGAAGGTGCCGGCTCCCGACCCCTTTTCGATCGGCAGGAACGGCATCGAGCACTTCGTGCTCGGACCGCCGTCCTGCGAGCGGGCGGAGCTCGAGTGGCGAATCCGCGCGCACCCGAAGTCGTCGCGCGATCCCTCGGAGTCCGTCCTGATCGTGGTCCACTACACCGAGAAGAGTGTCTTCCCACCCTGGCTGGTGGAGTGCCAGCCACAGAGTCCCGACGTCAAGTGCTACGCCACAGGGGACATCTCGAACCACTTCCAGTTCGTGGAGCTCGTGGGCAGCTGAGCCGGGCACTGATTGTCTCTCAGGGGGCACGCGCCCTGTTCGCGTTCGGCCCCGTTCTCCCCGGCTGTGCTCTCTTGTGTCGCCAGAATTTGTGGGCGGTAGAGGATTTCGACTTCTGAGCGGCCTCAACAGGTGGCCCGACGCTTCGCGGGATCGAACTGCACGGTGTTGGCGGAAGCGTCTCATCACCCCGTAAATTGCGGTGTGATCGCGATGGGGGTCTGAACGGCGGCGGTCGGGTTCGCGCCGCCCGATTGAGTAGCGGCGAGGTCGTAGGTGCAGGTCACGGTAGCGGTCGACTCCGACACCGACGGGTCGGTGCACTGGACCGGGGCTCGCCGGAAAGCCGGTTGGCGACGACGGTCCCGAGCATGATGGAGAGCGGCCTCGGCGAGGATGGCGCCCGGGTCGACGTCGCGCCGGCGGCGGATTCTGGAGGACTTGCGGGACCACGACTCGTGGGTTCCCAGACCGTGACTCGCGATCTCGAAGACCGCGAGTCACTCGGTGCCGGTCGGCGACGGCTACCCGTCCAATACCTATATCCCGGCTCCGGGTTGCCTGGCGACCGGTCGGCGGGTTCACTGGGGCGGTGACAAGCGGAGGAGTCGAGCCGACGCTGGGCGTCCCGGACCTGAGCGGCGTGGCGTCGCGCCCCGGCGAGCTGGTGCCGGTGCCCCGCCCGGAGTTGCCGACCGCGGACGATATCGAGATCCGGGCCGGTGACGTCGACGGATGGGGTCGAAGCGAGCGGATGCGGGCACTGGCCCGCCGGCTCTACGACCCGCTGTACCGGCGCTGGTTCCGGGTCGAGTGGGAGGGGCTCGAGCACATCCCCGCTGAGGGAGGCGCGCTCCTCGTCGGGAACCACGGCGGCGCGATCCCGTCTGACGCGCCCGTGATCATGCACGGCATCGAGACCGAGCTCGGCCGACCGGTCTACGGGATGGCCGACAACCTGTTTCGTGCTATGCCGGTGATCGGCACCCTGTGGTCCCGCACCGGGGGTGTGGCGGCGCATCCCGACAACGCCTACCGGCTCCTCCACGACGAGCAGCAGCTCACACTCGTGTTCCCGGAGGGAACGAAAGCGACCGGGAAGCTGGCCCGCGACCGCTACCAGCTGCGCCGGTTCGGGCGGGGCGGCTTCGTGGAGATCGCGATGCGGGCCGGGGTGCCCGTCATCCCGCTGGCGATCGTGGGCAACGAGGAGGCGATGCCGATCGTCGCCAAGAGCGCCGGCCTCGCCAAGCTGCTGAACGTCCCGTACTTCCCGGTGACCGCGAACCAGTTCGTCTTCGGCCCGGTGCTCGGACTGATCGTCCCGTTGCCGGCCAAGTTCCGGATCCGGGTGCTGCCGCCGGTCTACTTCGACGCCGCACCGAACCAGGAGCGCTACAACCGCAGCCTCGTGATGGACCACTCGGAGCGAATCCGGGCTCAGATCCAAGCCGCGGTGTTCGACCTGCTGCGGGGCCGACGCAGCGTCTGGCGGGGCTGATGCGGATCCTCGTCACCGGCCTCGGGACGTTCTGGGGCAGCAAGCTCGCCCAGCAGCTCGAGACCGAGCCCGGGGTGGAGCTGGTGGTCGGCGTCGACACCCGCGAGCCGGTGGTGCCGCTCGAGCAGACCGAGTTCGTGCGGGCCGACTCGTCGTTCTCGATCCTGGAGCGGATGGTCCAAGCGACGAAGGTCGACACGATCCTCCACACCCATCTCGTCGTCGACTCGACCCAGGACACCGGCCGCGCTCTCCACGAGATCAACGTGATCGGCACCATGAACCTCCTCGCCGCGGCGGGGGCACCGGGCAGCACGGTCCGCAAGGTCGTCGTGCGCGGCTCCACGCTCAGCTACGGATCGAACTTCACCGACCCGTACTTCTTTCGGGAGACGACCCCGCGCAGCCGGCCGGCCCGCACCCGGGTAGAGCGGTCGCTGCTCGAGGTGTCTGCCGTGGTCGGTGACTTCGCCGAGGACAACCCGCACGTGACCGTGACGATGCTGCAGCTCGCGAACGTGCTCGGGGAGCACGTCGAGTCGCCGATCACCCGGATGCTGCGCCTCCCGGTCGTCCCCGAGATCCTGGGCTTCGATCCGCGGCTGCAGTTCATCCACGAGGACGACGTCATCGGCGCCCTCGCGCACGCCACGCTCCACGACGTGCCGGGCCGGTTCAACGTGGCCGGTGAGGGCACGATGCCGTGGAGCGAGGTGTGCACGATCCTCGGGAAGCGGCGGGTGGCCATGCCGCCGGTGCTGACCGGGTGGGCGGCCGAGCCGCTCCGCCTGGCCCGCCTGGTCGACATCCCGCCCGAGGTGCTGGACCTGCTGCGCTACGGCCGAGGCGTGGACACATCGGCCTACCGGCAGGCCGGCTACCGCTGTCGGTACACGACCGCCGGCGCGGTGGACGCCTTCGCACGCGGCCTGCGCCTCCAGACCACGGTCGGGCAGCCCGAGTACCACTACCAACGCGACGTCGAGAGCTTCTTTCGGCACTCGCCCGCGATCGTGCGGGACCCGGCCTGATGGAGCTGCACGTCGAGCAGCGGGGAGCGGTCGCGGTGCTGACCCTCGACGACTCGAAGCGACGCAACGCGTTGAGCGGCCCGATGGTCGACGCGATCGTCGCCGCGGTCGGCCGCGCCGAGGCGGACGAGGGCACCCGGGCGCTCGTCGTCACCGGCGCCCCGCCCGCCTTCTGCTCGGGGGCGGACACCTCGAACCTGGCGTCCCTCGGCGGGGACGGCTCGACCGAGCCGGGCTCGGTGCGGTCCCTCTACGACGGGTTCCTCGCGGTGCGGGACGCGAGCCTGCCGACCGTCGCCGCGGTGAACGGCCCCGCGGTCGGTGCCGGCTTCAACCTCGCGCTCTGCTGCGACGTGCGCATCGCCGCCGAGTCGGCCCGCTTCGATTCGCGCTTCGCCCGGATCGGGCTCCACCCGGGTGGGGGCCACACGTGGATGCTCGAGCGGGCGGTCGGGCCGCAGGCCGCGGCGGCGATGGCGCTGTTCGGCGTCGCCGTCGACGGGCCCCGGGCGGTGGAGCTCGGCCTGGCGTGGGCGTGCGTCCCCGAGGCCCAGACGGTCGACGCCGCGGTGGCGCTGGCCTCCCGCGCCGCGGAGGCGCCCCGTGACCTGCTGCGGTCGGTCAAGGGGTCACTCCAGGAGGCGCCGTGGGCGCCGGACTTCGCGACCGCGGTCGCGGTCGAGCTCGAGCGGCAGGCCGAGTCCTTCGAGCGGGGCTGGGTCGCGGAGCGCCTCGCCGCCCGACCGCGGTAGCGCCGCGGCCACGTCAGCGGCGGGCGAGGACGGCTGCTTCGAGCGCGTCGCGGCGGGCCGCCCACTCCTCGGCCGTGATGGCGTAGCGGACGTGGTCCTCCCAGACTCCCCGGATCTGGAGGAACCGGGTCGCGGTGCCCTCCTCGCGGAGACCGAGCTTGTCGGCGACCCGCCGGCTGGGGCCGTTGCGGGGCACGATCGCCGCCTCGACGCGGTGCAGGCGCAGCTCGTCGAACGCGAACCGCAGGATGACCGCGACCGCCTCCGGCATGTAGCCCTGCCCGGCGTGCTGAGCGCCGATCCAGTAGCCGACGTTGGCGGACTGGAACGGGCCCCGTTGGACGCTGCCGAGGCTGACCTCACCGACGAACGTGCTGCCCTTGCGGATGAAGATCCCGAAGCCGTACGCGGCGTCGAAGTGCCGCTGCCGTTCCCACGCGCCGCAGCGGGCCTTGAACGCCTCCGGGTCGGTCACCGGGTCGGGCGCGCCGGGCTCGCCGAGCGGCTCCCAGACCTCGAGCCAGTCGCGGCTCGCGATCCGGACCTCCCGCCACGCCTCCCAGTCGTTGCTCTTCAGGGCTCGCAGCGACACCCGCGACCCGCTCATCGTGTCCCCTCGGCGCACCGGCGAAGGTTACCGAGGCCCCGCCGTCGTGCCAGGCTGGCGCCGTGACCACCCCTGCCGTCGGCCGCCTGGTCTGGCTGGACCTGGAGATGACCGGCCTCGACGTGACCCGCCACGTCATCGTCGAGGTGGCGGTGCTGGTCACCGAGTCGTCGTTGGTGCCGCTCGACGACGGCCTCGACGTGGTCGTGCACCAGCCGCCCGCCGCGTTGGCGGAGATGGACGACGTGGTGCTCGCGATGCACACCCGGTCCGCGCTCCTCCCGGCGATCGAGGCGTCGTCGGTGTCGCTGGCCGAGGCCGGTGAGCAGGCGCTCGCCTACGTCCGCCGACACGTCCCGGAGCCGGGGACCGCACCGCTGTGTGGCAACTCGATCGGGGTGGACCGCCGGTTCCTCGACCGCCAGCTCCCCGAGCTCGACCGGTACCTGCACTACCGCAGCGTCGACGTGTCGTCGTTCAAGGAGATCTGCCGGCGTTGGTACCCGGCGGTGTACAAGGGCCGGCCCGGGAAGCGCGAGACCCACCGGGCCCTCGACGACGTGCGGGAATCGATCGCCGAGCTGGCCTACTACCGCGACACGATGCTGCGCCCGATCGAAGGGACCGGCGACTGACTACTGGCCGAAGTGGTCGCGGAGGACGCCGAGCAGCGCAGTGACGTTGCGGTCGCGGGCCGAGTGGCCGAGCAACCCGATCCGCCACGCCTTCCCGGCGAACTCGCCGAGCCCGCCGCCGACCTCGATCCCGGAGCCCTCAAGCAGCTCCTTGCGCAGCGTCGCGTCGTCGGCGCCGTCGGGGAGCCACGCCGCGGTGAGCTGGGGGAGCCGGTGGTGGTCCTCGGCAACGAGCCGGAAGCCGAGTCGGGGCAGCTCGTGCTGGAGGCGGGCGCCGACCCGCCGGTGCCGGGCCCAGCCCGCGTCGAGTCCCTCGTCGAGGATCGCGCCGAGCCCCGCGTGCAGCGACTGGATCATCGCGACCGGTGCCGTGTGGTGGTAGGCGCGCTGCGCGCCGGAGACGTACCGCTCGAGGAGCGCGACGTCCAGGTACCAAGACTGGGGCGGGGCGGCGCGCGAGCGGATCCGCTCCCGGGCCCGCTCGGAGAACGTCACCGGCGCGAGGCCCGGTGACACGCCGAGGCACTTCTGGGTGGCGGAGTAGCAGGCGTCGATACGCCAGTCGTCGACCTCGACCGGGATTCCGCCCAGGCTGGTGACCGTGTCGACGAGGAGGAACGTGTCCGTGTCAGCAAGGGCGCGGAGCGGCGCGACCGGGTTCTCGACGCCGGTCGACGTCTCGGCGTGGACGACGGCAAGCAGCCGGGCGTGGGGGTGGGCGCGCTGCTCGGCGAGCAGGTCGTCGGGATCGAGGGCGCGGCCCCACGGCGCCTCGACGCGCACCACGTCGGCGCCGCAACGCCGCGCCACCTCGCACATCCGCTCCCCGAAGAGGCCGTTGACGCCGACGATCGCGACGTCGCCCGGCTCGAGGAGGTTGACGAAGCACGCTTCCATGCCGGCCGAGCCGGTGCCGCTGACCGGGAAGGTGAGCGCCTGGTCGGTGCGGAACACCTGCCGCAGGCGTTCCATCGTGTCGTCGAGGACGGCGAGGAACTCGGGGTCGAGGTGGCCGAGCATCGGGCGGGTGAACGCGGTCGTCGCCTCCGGGTACGGGTTCGAGGGTCCCGGTCCGAGCAGGAGTCGGTCGGTCATCGCCACAGCCGCTGATCCTACGGGCGCCTCGCCGTGGGCCGTCGAGCCGGGTCACGCCGGGGTGACGATCCCGTCCCAGTGCTCGAGGAGGATCCCGACCACGGGCCGGGCCGGCCGGCCCGCGGCGAGGCCGCGGGCGACCTCCGCCGCGGCGCGGGCGACCCGGGTGACGTCGGCGTCGGGCAGCGCGATGCCGGCCCGGCCGGCCGCCTCCTGGACCGCGTGGGCGGCGTCGGTGGCGGCCCACGCCGCCCGTCGGGTGCAGCGGGTGCGGCGCAGCAGCTTGTCGATGGCGATGGTGGCCCGCCACCAGTCGACCTCGTCGCAGAGCTGCTCGGCGTCGAGCGACGCCGAGACGCGGCGCAGGTCGTCGCCGCTCATGACTCGCAACGCGGCCACGAAGGCATCAGAGGACCCGCACCCAGCCATCCGAGGATTGTCAGGCCAACCGGTCGGGAAGTGGTGGATTTCCCGCCCGCTCAGGCGAGGCTGCGGGCGAGCCCGTCCAGGATGTCGTCCTCGGAGACCAGGATCTCGTCCAGGTCGAAGGCCCGCAGGACGCCGACCAGGACGATGCTGCCGCCCACGATGGTGTCGACGCGTTCGGGCTCCAGGCCCGGGTTCTCGCGCCGCTGCGCGGCCGGCTCGAGCGCGAGGGTGCGGAACACGTCCTCGGCCGCGTCGCGGCGGAGACGGAAGCCGTGGATTCGCTCCCGCGAGTAGGGGACGCCTTGCTCGACCGCGGCGACGGTGGTGATGGTGCCGGCCAGCCCGACCACCGTGCGGGCGTCGCGCCGGCCGGGGAGCTGGCGCTCGACGTCGCCGAGCTCGTCGCGCACGACCGACACCGCCTGGGAGAGCTCCTCGGGCTCGGGCGGGTCGGAGCAGAGGTACTGCTCGGTGATCCGAACGCAGCCGACGTCGATCGACACCACCTCGTCGGGTCCGGTGGTGCCGAGGCTGAACTCGGTGGAGCCGCCGCCGATGTCGACGACCAGGTAGGGGGCGGGCTCGTCGGCGAGGCCGGCCGTCGCGCCCGCGAACGACAGCCGGGCCTCGGCGTCGCCCGAGAGCAGCTCCGGCTCGGTGCCGAGCGCGTCGGTCGCGGCGCGGAAGAACTCGTCTCGGTTCGACGCCTCGCGCGCGGCGCTCGTCGCGGCGGCCCGCACCCGGGTCGCCCCCAGCTCCTGGATGGCGCGGCCGTACTCGCCGAGCACGGTCACGGTCCGGTCCACGGCGTTGGGCGCGAGGCACCCGGTGGCGGCGACGCCCTGCCCGAGGCGGGTGATCCGCATGCGTCGGTCGACGGTGACCTCGGCGATCCGGCCGTCGGTGGGGGTCACGTCGGCGACGAGGAGCCGCACCGAGTTGGTGCCGATGTCGACCGCCGCGACCCTCGTCACCCCAGCTGCTCCGCGACCCAGGCGCCGACCGGGTCGTCGCCGCCGGCCAGGTGCCAGGCGTAGTGGGCGTGGAGGCACTTCACGCCCACCCGGGTGCCGCCCACGCCGCCCGACGGGCGCGGTCCGCAGTGGCCGGTCGGCACCGCGGCGTCGCGCTCGGCGGCGTACGCGGCGTGCGCGGCGGCGAGCGCGGCCGGGTCGACGGCCGCGTCGGCGGCCCGAACGCCCCCCGCCGCTTCGAGCCGGGCGACGCGCCGCACCAGCTCCCGGTCGATGAGCCAGTAGCGGGTCGGCATCGGGGTGCCGTCGCGGGTGAGCGGGGCGTTGCGGACCACGACCGGCCGGCCGGCGTCGTCGCGGACGACGACCGCGAAGTCGGCGGTCGGCTCGCGGCCGAGGGCGGCGCGCACCGCGTCCACGTCGGCCACGGTGCTCATCGCGGGGAGTCTACGGACCGCCCCCCGACGGGCTCGCCGTGGTCGGTGTGGTCGTCGCCGACGCGGTGGAGCTCGACGCGGTCGGGACGAGCACGTACGGCGTCTCGCCGGGCTTCACCAGCCCGTACTCCTGGCGGGCGATCCGCTCGACCGCGGCGTCGCCGCGGAGCTGCTTCGACTGGGCCTCGACCTGGGCGGTCTCCTGCTGGAGCTGCGCGAGGTGCGTCTCGGCGGCCGAGATCTGGCCCCGCTGGGCGAGGAAGGTGCGGATCGGGAACACGAACGCGAACAGCAGGCCGACCAGTGCTAGGCCGCCGATGATGACCGCCATCGTGGCTCGCCGGCGCCGCACCCGGGCCGACGGTCGGCGTGCGGTCGGGGCGGCTCGCCGGGGCCGGCGGCGAGGCGGGGGCGTGGCCGACCGCCGGCGGCGCGGTTCAGCCACGTTGCTCATGCCCCCGTCTCGCCCCGGCGAGCGCGGCGCCGCCCAGGTAGGCGGCGACGGGTCCCAGCTCCTCCTCGATCCGGAGCAGCTGGTTGTACTTCACGACCCGGTCGGTGCGCGCCGGCGCGCCGGTCTTGATCATCCCGCAGCTGGTGGCCACGGCCAGGTCGGCGATCGTGGTGTCCTCGGTCTCGCCGCTGCGGTGCGACACGACCGTCCGGTAGCCGTGGCGGGAGCCGAGCGCGATGGTGTCGAGGGTCTCGGTGAGGGTGCCGATCTGGTTCACCTTCACGAGGATCGAGTTCGCGACGCCACGGTCGATGCCGGCCTGGAAGCGCTCCTGGTTGGTGACGAACACGTCGTCGCCGACCAGCTGGATCTGGGGCAGCCGGGCGGTGAGGGTGACCCAGCCGTCCCAGTCGTCCTCGGCCATGCCGTCCTCGATCGACACGATCGGGTACCGGTCGCAGAGCCCGGCCAGGTAGTCGACCCACTGGTCGGAGTCGAAGTCGCGCTGCTCGCCGGCCAGGCGGTACCGGCCGTCTCGGTAGAACTCGCTCGCCGCGGTGTCGAGCGCGAGCGCGAGGTCCTCGCCGGGCTGGTACCCGGCGGCCTCGATGGCCTCGAGGAGCAGGCCGAGCGCCTGCTCGTTCGACTCGAGGTCGGGCGCGAAGCCGCCCTCGTCGCCGAGCGCGGTCGCGAGTCCCCGGTCGTGGAGGAGGCGTCGCAGCGCGTGGTAGGTCTCGACGCCGGCTCGCAGCGCCTCCCCGTAGCTGGCCGCGCCGACCGGGGCGAGCATGAACTCCTGGACGTCGACGTTGGTGTCGGTGTGCGCGCCGCCGTTCACGACGTTCAGGAGCGGCATGGGCAACACGTGGGCGTCGACGCCGCCCAGGTAGCGGTAGAGCGGCAGCCCGGCCTCCTCGGCGGCGGCGTGCGCGACGGCGAGCGATACGGCGAGGATCGCGTTGGCGCCGAGGCGGGCCTTGTTCGGGGTGCCGTCGAGGACGACGAGCTCGTCGTCGACGAGGCGCTGGTCGGCGGCTTCGAGGCCGGTGACGGCGTCGGCGATCTCCCCGTTCACGTGCCCGACCGCGTCGCGGACTCCCTTGCCGCCGTAGCGCTCGCCGCCGTCGCGACGTTCGACCGCCTCGTGGGCGCCGGTGCTCGCCCCGCTCGGGACGTCGGCCCGCCCCGTGGCGCCCGACGCCAGCTCGACCTCGGCTTCCACGGTCGGGTTCCCCCGGGAATCGAGGATCTCGCGGCCGATCACCTCGAGGATCTCGCTCATGCCGGGCGCCTTCTCCCCACCCGTCGCTGTGGCCGGTGTGGTTGCTGTGACGGGAGCAACGAATGTAGCCGTCAGGGGGGTCGGCGGGAAGGTTCCGCCGCCTGGCCCCGCCGGGCCGGGGCCGTCCCGGAGGCGGGCCCGAGGGAGGTCAGCCGACGGCGTCGGTGACGGGGGCGGGGACCAGGGTGGGGGGCGTCAGCGCAGACGGGGCCGGGGCGGCCTCCCCGTCGACCCAGATGCAGTCCCGGCCGGCGTCCTTGGCGAGGAAGAGGGCCTGGTCGGCTCGGGCGACGACCTCGTCGAGGTCGGCGTAGCTGCTCGAGAGGGCGATCCCGAAGCTGGCCGTGAAGTGCGGGGCCGCGCCTGCGGCCACCGCGCTGCGCAGCGCGACCCGGACCCGCTCCAGGACGTCGGTCGCGTCGATGGCGCTGGTCTGGGGCAGCACGACCGCGAACTCCTCGCCGCCGTAGCGGCAGGCCAGGTCGTCGCGGCGCAGGCTGCGGCGAAGCGTCTCCGCGAACAGTCGCAGCGCCCGGTCGCCAGTCTCGTGCCCGAACGTGTCGTTGAGGTCCTTGAAGCGGTCGAGGTCGACCATGACGAAGCTGAACTCGGTGCTATCCCCGCGCAGCGTCGCGACTCGGTTCTCCAGGGTGCGGCGGTTCACGAGGCCGGTCAGGCCGTCGGTGGACGCCTGCAGCTGGGTCTCGGCCATGATCCGGATCATCCCGATGCGGTTGCCGGCCAGACTGGCGAGGGTCTGGAGGTCCTGGACCCGGGACTCGTCGACGGGATGCCCGACGACGCCGGTGGCGTGGAACACGCCGACGGTGCGGCCCATGATCGACACCGGGACGCACACCGCCGAGCAGCGGCCGCCCGGGCGGCCCCGCAGCTTCGGGCAGGCGTCGAGGTCGTCGCTGTCCGCGAAGCGCTGCACCTGGGCGCGGCGGGCGGCGGGGCAGCGGGCCGGGGAGTCGACGTCGCAGCCGGGCGGCTCCCCGCTCGGGGACGTCGCGACCATGCGGGAGAGGTGCGCGTGGCTGTTGTCGGCGAGGAGCATCTCGGCCGGCGCCTCGGGCAGCACGTTGGTGACCGCCCGCTCGATGGCGTCGAGGACCTCGGGCTCGCCTTCGGCCATCTCGAGCGCGTTGGCGAGGCGGGTCTCGAAGTCGCGGCGGCGGGCCTGCTTGGCCATCTCGCGCTCGTGCTCTGCGCCGGCGCGGCTGATCTTGAGGTTCTGCTCGAGCGACACCCGGTAGATGAGGATCGCGAACGGCGCCGAGCAGATGATCGCGATCCCACCCGCGGCGAAGTCGTGGAGGATCCCGGTGAGGTGGGGGAACAGCAGGCTGGCCGCGAGGCTCCCGGCGACCACGAGGAGGCCCATGAGCGGCAGGGCGATGGCGGTCGACCACCGGCCGATCCGCTCGAGGCGGACCCGTTCGGCGTCTCGATCCGCGTCGCTCCGGAACTGGAAGCTGTGGCTGCTCATCGCTGTCGTTGCCTCTCTGCGCTGCCCGACCCCGCGGACGGGTGCCACCCCGCGTCCTGTCCGTGCGGGACCCCTGGTGCTCAGCGCCCCCGTCGGCTCGGGTTCTTGTTCGACACCTCCGGTTGGGAACTGAAGGGCTGGGCGGGCGAGGACGGCGACGATCCGTACACTGCGGCGATGAGCGAGGCGCCGGGCGCACCGGCGGGCGAGGTGGGGCTGAATCCCTTCGCTCCGGGCTACTTCGAGGACCCCTACGTCCAGTACCGGGCGTTGCGGGAGCACGCCCCGGTGCATCACAGCCCCCTCGGGCCGTGGACGATCACCAGCTACGACGACTGCACTCGGCTGCTCCGGGACCCGGGGGTGTCGGTGGAGGAGCGCAACACCGACTACGTCGGGCGGGCCGCGGTGCTGGAGGAGGCCGGCTTCGAGCGCCGGCGGGGCACCCGCGCCATCTTGAACCTCGACCCGCCCGACCACACGCGGATCCGGCGGCTGGCCCAGCAGGCCTTCACGCCCCGGCGGGTCGAGACGCTCTCCGTCCGCATCCAGGCCCTCGTCGACGGGCTCCTCGACGTCGTGGAGCCGACCGGGGGGATGGACGTCATCGCGGACCTGGCCTTCCCGCTGCCGTTCGCGGTGATCTCCGAGCTGCTCGGCATGCCCGACACCGACCGGGACGAGATGCGGCAGTGGTCGCACACCCTGATCAAGACGCTCGAGCCGATCGTGACCCCCGACGAGGTTCCCGCCATCTTCGACGCCGGCGAACATCTGAGCGCGCACGTGCAGGCGGCGATCGAGTGGAAGCGGAGTGAGCCCGGCGACGACCTGCTGAGCGCCCTGATCGCGGCCGAGGAGGCCGGCGACCGGCTGAGCCCCGAGGAGCTCCAGGACCAGGTCGTCCTCCTCTACCTCGCCGGGCACGAGACGACGGTGAACCTGATCGGCAACGGGACGCTGGCGCTGCTCCGCCACCCGGATCAGCTCGCGCTGCTGCACGCCGAGCCCGACCTCATCGCCAACGCGGTCGACGAGCTGCTCCGCTACGACAGCCCGGTGCAGTTCTCGCGCCGCATCGCCCTCCAGGACCTGGAGCTGGGCGGCGTGCCGATCCCGGCCAAGTCGTTCCTGTTCACCTGCCTCGGCGCCGCGAACCGCGACCCGGCCCACTTCGGGCCGGACGCGGAGCGCCTCGACCTGCGACGCCGCGACGCGCCGCACCACATCTCGTTCGGCGGGGGGATCCACCACTGCCTCGGCGCGGTGCTCGCCCGAGCCGAGGCCCGCGCCGCGATCGGCACGCTGGCCCGCCGGTACCCCGACCTGACGCTCGCCGACCCGGACCCGCCGTGGAAGCTCGCGGATGGTGCTGCGTGGCCTCGACACACTCCCGGTCCGTCTCTGAGCGCCGGGCCGGGCCGGGTCACGCGCGGGTGGCGGCCCACCGGAGCGCGATCGCGTCGGGGGTGAGGGCGCGCACGTCGACCCCGTCGGCGGCGGCTTGACGCTCGAGCTGCTCGACCCGGGCCCGGAACCGGGTCGACCAGCCCCGCAGCGCGGATTCGGTGTCGAGGCCCCGGGCCCGGGCCAGCGCGACGGTGGCGGCGAGCAGCTCGCCGACCGCCGCCTCGTCGTCGGTCCCGGAGCGCAACCGCGCCGCGGCGGCGTCGACCCGGTCCAGGGACGCGGCCTCGTCCCCGGGGTCGATGCCGATCGAGGCCGCCTTGCGCAGCAGCTTGTGGGTGTAGAGGAGCGACGGGAGGCCGGGGGTGATGGAGTCCATCACCGAGTCGCTGCCTCGCTCCCCCTGCTTGATCTGCTCCCAGTTGCGTCGAACGTCGGCGCTGGACGCCGCGGTGACGTCGCCGAACACGTGGGGGTGACGGCGGACCAGCTTGTCGTGTACCCCTTGCGCGACGTCACCGAGCCCGAAGGCGCCGACCTCCTCGGCGAGGACGACGTGGAAGACGACCTGGTAGAGGAGGTCGCCGAACTCGTCGACGAGCCGCGCGTACGCCGGGTCGTCGGCGTCGACGCCGTCGGGGGCGGCGACCGGGAGCGTCTCGACCGCGTCGACGACCTCGTAGGCCTCCTCGAGCAGGTAGCGGGTCAGCGAGTGGTGGGTCTGCTCGGCGTCCCACGGGCAGCCGCCGGGGCGGCGCAGCAGCCGGGCCAGCTCCAGGAGACGCGCCACGGCCGGGCCGGGCGCGGGCTCGGGCAGCGTGACCGCGAACGAGGTGAGGTGGTCAGGGTCGAGGTGGTCGAGCGTCCCGAGGGTGACGGTCTCGGTCGTCTCGTCGGGCAGGCCCAGGTGGCGGAGCACCGTGACCGGCGTGTCGGGGCCGGCGTGGTCGAGGAGGGCGAGCTTGGCGTCGCCGAGCACCAGCCGGTCGTCGCACTGCGCGACGAGCAGCAGGCCGCCGAGGTCGAGCGCCGCCTGGTCGAGCGCCCGCCCGTCGACGATCCGGATCGGCGTCGCGGTCGGGTCGGCCCCGAGGCGGGGCCAGGCCAGGTCGGCGAACGAGACGCCGGGCACGACCTGCAGATCGACCCGGCCCGCCTCGGCGGTGTCGTGGAGCAGCGCGACGCTGCGTTCGGCGACGTCGGGGTGGCCGGGCACCGCGTAGGCGACGGTCCCGTGCGCGGCGGCCCGCTCGAGGAGCGTCGCGACGATCGACGCGTAGACGGCTTCGAGGTCGTCGCCCGCGTCGTAGCGGTCGTCGAAGGATTTCGAGCGCGAGCCCGGACGCGGCGAGCTCGGCGACCGCGGGATGGCGGGCGGTGCGGGTGAACCGGTGCGGGGTGGCCTCGAGCGCGGCGCGGGCGGCGGGCACGACGAGGTCCGCGCCCGCGGGCCCGAGCCCGACGACGACGACCCGGGGTCGGGCCATCAGCCGCGCCGGGGTGGGCGGCGGTCACCGCGCTAGCCGTGGCTGGCCGGCGCGACCGGGGGCACCACCCGGCCCTGGGGGCGGTCCCAGATCCCGTAGCGAGGGTTGAGGGACACGTGCTCACCCCGGGCGAGGTTGGTCACCTTGTCGAGGGCGAGGGTGGCGAGGTCCGACGGCTGGGGCTGGCTGCGCACCAGGATCAGGAACCAGCCGTACTGGCTGTCGACGGGGCTGGTGACCTGACCGACCGGGTCGGCCTGGGCGGCCTGCTCGAACGCGGCGACGAACTGCTCGCTGTCGAGGCAGCCGATCTCCCCGCCCTGTCGGGCCGAGGTCTGGTCGAGCGAGTCCTGGCGGGCCAGGGTCTCGAAGCTGGCCCCGGCGGCGAGCTGGGCCTGGATCGACTGGGCCTGAGCCTGGCTGCCGACGAGGATCGCGGCGACGAACCGGTGCGACGGGCACTGCGCGGCCGCGCCTGCGGCGAGGCCGGCCGACGGGTCGTTCAGCAGCGCGGCCTGCAGCGCCGCCATGCGGGTGAACCGGTCGAGGGTCGAGCTCGGGAGGGCACGCGAGACCTGCGGGCTGCCGAGCAGCTGGTCGGCGAGCGCGGCGCCGGCGGCCCGGTCGCCGCTGGTGACCTTCACGTGGCGCGCCGTGACCTCCTGGTCGACGAACGCCTGGTCGATGCGCAGCGTGACCCACCCCGCCGAGTAGTTCGACGCGATCGAGCCCGGCACCGGCGCGACCTCGGGGCTCTTCGACTCGCGGGCGATCGTGGCGAGCGCCGAGCTGCCGGCCAGCGCCTTCAGCTCCTGGTCGAGGCTCTGCTGGGAGACGGTCTGGCCGGCGGCTCGGAACGCGGTCGCGCCGTCGCTCAGCGACAGGTAGGCGGCCAGGCCGCCGCCGAGGACGAGCACGACGAGCGCGACGAGCGCGGCAACGACGACGGGGAGGCGCTTCACGGCGCCGAGGAGCCTACCGGGGTGCTCGCGGGGCGGGGCACCAGCTCCTCGAGGAGGGCGGTGAGCGACCCGGCGACCTGGGCCGGCGGCACCGAGACGGGGACGAGGACCTCGTCGGCGCTGACCTTGGCGCCCGGTGCGAGGCGCCGCAGCCGCACCTGCTGCGAGTCGCGGAGGGCGAGGCCGCGGAGGCGCGCCGCCCCGCCGGCGACGGTGAGGCTCCGCACGCCGAGCCGCACGCACTCCGCCCGCAGCCGCGCCGCGTCGAGCAGCGCGGCGGCGGGGGTGGGCGGCGGGCCGTAGCGGTCCTCCCACTCGGCGTGCACGTCGTCGACGTTGCGGGGCTCGGTAACCGCGGCCAGCCGCCGGTACGCCTCCATGCGGACGTCGTCGCGGCTCACGTAGTCGCGGGGCAGGTGCGCGTCGACGGGCAGCTCGATGGTGACCTCGACCGGCTCCGGGATCGGCTCGCCCTTCAGCTCGCTGACCGCCTCGGTGACGAGCTGGCAGTACAGGTCGAAGCCGACCGCGGCGATGTGGCCGGACTGGCTGGCGCCGAGCAGGTTCCCGGCGCCCCGGATCTCGAGGTCGCGCATCGCGATCCGGAACCCGGAGCCGAGCTCGGCGAACTCCCCGATCGTCTTCAGCCGCTCGTACGCCTCCTCGGTCAGGGACTGGTCGGCCGGGTGCAGCAGGTACGCATAGGCACGCTGGCCGCGCCGACCGACCCGGCCCCGCAGCTGGTACAGCTGGGCGAGGCCGAGCCGATCGGCGCGGTCGACGACGAGGGTGTTCACGGTCGGGATGTCGAGGCCGCTCTCCACGATCGTGGTGCAGACGAGCACGTCGTACTCGCGGTCCCAGAAGTCGAGGACGACCCGCTCGAGCCGGGCCTCGTCCATCTGGCCGTGCGCGATCCCGATCCGGGCGTCGGGCACCAGCTCACGAAGGTGCTCGGCCGCGAACTCGATGTCCTTCACCCGGTTGTGGACGAAGAACACCTGACCCTCGCGGAGCAGCTCGCGTCGCACCGCCTCTCCTACCGCGCGGTCGTCGTACTCGCCGACGTAGGTGAGGATGGGCTGCCGGTCCTCCGGCGGGGTGGTGACCATGGACAGGTCGCGGATCCCAGTCAGGGACAGCTCGAGGGTCCGGGGGATCGGCGTCGCCGAGAGGGTGAGCACGTCGACGCCGGTGCGGAGCGCCTTGATCTGCTCCTTGTCCTGGACGCCGAAGCGCTGCTCCTCGTCGATGACGAGCAGCCCGAGGCGGTGGAAGGCGACGTCGTCGGACAGGATCCGGTGGGTGGCCACGACGACGTCGACCGCGCCGCTCCCGAGGTCGGCGACGACCCGACGCTGCTCCTTCGTGGTGAGGAAGCGGGAGAGGACCTCGACCCGCACCGGGTAGTTCGCGAACCGCTCGCGGAACGTCACCCCGTGCTGGTTGGCGAGCAGGGTCGTCGGGACGAGCACCGCGACCTGCTGGTTGTCCTGCACCGCCTTGAACGCGGCGCGCGACCGCGACCTCGGTCTTGCCGAACCCGACGTCGCCGCACACCACCCGGTCCATCGGCACCGGGCGTTCCATGTCGGCCTTGACGTCCGTGATGGCCTGGAGCTGGTCGGGGGTCTCCTCGAACGGGAACACCTCCTCCATCTCCCGCTGCCACGGCGTGTCGGGGCTGAACGCGTGTCCGGGGCTGACCAGGCGCCGCCGGTAGAGGACGACGAGCCTCCTGGGCGACCTCCCGGGTCGCGGCCCGCACCCGGGCCTTCTGGCGCTCGAAGTCGGCGCCGCCCATCCGGTTCAGGGTCGGGGTCTCCCCGCCCGTGTAGCGGCGCACCACGCCGACCTGGTCGGTGGGGACGTAGAGCTTGTCGGTGCCCTTGTAGGAGAGGAGGAGGTAGTCGCGGGCGACGCCGCCGACGGCCCGCTGCACCATCCCGTCGTAGCGGGCGACCCCGTGGGTCTGGTGCACCACGTAGTCGCCCGGCTCGAGCGCGTCGTAGAGATCCACGGCCCGGCGGGCGCCTCGCGGCGCCCGGTGGACGCGGCGACGGCCGGTGAGGTCGGCCTCCGCGATGAGCGCCAGGCGTGGGTCGGCGAGGACGACCCCCCGGTGCAGCGGCGCGACGGTGACGCCGATCACGCCCGGCGCGACCGCGTCGGGCGTCGCCTCGACGCCGTCCTCGGCGAGCACCTCGGTCAGCCGGTCCCGGGCGCCGGAGCCCTCGGCGGCGATGACCACCGTGTACCCGTCGTCGGTGAGCCGGAGCAGGCGGCGGGCGAGGCCGTCCCGGTCGCCGGCCACCGACGCGAACGTGGTGCCGGCCAGGTGCGGGGTGTCGGGCCGGTCGGGGACGGCGAGCAGCGCGGTCGTCCCCGCCCGGGTGTGGGCGAGGAGCCGATCGAAGGGCAGCGACAGGCGGGGGAACTCCCCCGACGTGCCCCAGGTCTGGGCCAGCGTGGCGCCGAGCGCCGCTTCCTCGTCGAGGAGCCTCCTGGGCCCGGTCCCGCATGCGGGTCGGCTCGCTCAGCAGCACCAGCGCCTGGTCGGGGAGCAGGTCGGGGAGGAGCCGCTCGTCGGAGGTGAGCCACGGCAGCCAGGACTCCATGCCGTCGAACACCTGCCCGGCCGCGAGGCGCTCCCACTGCTCGGCGCCCCAGCGGGCCTTGGTGAGCAGCGCGGTGGCCCGGTCGCGCACCTCGGCGGTGGGGAGCAGCTCCCGGGCGGGGAAGGCGCGCACCGAGTCCAACTCGTGGGTCGAGCGCTGATCGGCGACCGAGAACGCGGAGAGACGCTCGACGTCGTCGCCCCACAGGTCGACCCGCACCGGGTGGTCGTCGATGACCGGGTACAGGTCGACGATCGAGCCGCGCACCGCCACCTCGCCACGGGCCTCGACCTGGTACTCGCGGCGGTATCCGAGCGTGATCAGCGCTTCGACGAGCTCGTCGCGGTCGAGGACCTGCCCGGCCCGGACCTCGACCGGCTCGATCGTCTCGACGTGCGGGCCGAGTCGCTGCACCAGCGCCCGGACCGGCGCGACGACCACGTGGGGGGCCTGCGCGCCGCCGGCGCGGAGCCGCCACAGCACCCGCAGCCGACGGCCCATCGTCTCGAGCGACGGTGAGACCCGCTCGAAGGGCAGCGTCTCCCAGGCTGGGAACCACTCCACCGAGCCCGGGTCGAGGAAGCAGCTCAGGTCGCGGGCCAGCTCCTCCGCCTCGGCGACCGTCGGCACGGCGACGAGCAGCGGCCGGCGGGTGCTGACCCCGGCCAGGGCGGCGACGAAGATCGCCCGCGCCGCGCTGGGCACCGCCACCGCGGACGCCCGGGCGACGACGGCGCGCACCGTCGCGTCGTCACGGAGCAGCGACGGCAGCTCGGCGAGCGGCGGAGCGGAATCGGTCATGGGCGCGCGTGAACACCGGGCACGCACGGTGCGGCCCGGGTCGGCTTCGGAGCCTACCGACCGGCCGCGAGGCGACCATCCGGGCGCCCTACCGCCCGGGCCGGCCACCCGGGCCGGCGCGGCCGGACAGGATCCCCCACGGGCGGCCGATCAGGGCGGTTGGGCAACATGCCGAGAAGGCAGGCAACGGTTCGCCCGGCTGCTTCCCGGCCAGCCTCCGGGTGGGGCGAGTGCTCGGCTGAGCCGACAGCACCGCGTCGGCTTTGAGTGGTGCGACTGCCACCGAGCAGGTGCGGGAGGCCGTCGGTGCGTGAGATCCCGCTCGTCCGCGACGGCTCAGGTGGCTCGATCGATGGCGTCGAGGGCGTAGGCGACGGCGCGGTCAGTGTCGAGGGCGTCGCCCTCAGCGCGCTTCTCGCGCAGGCGGGCTTCACCGAGGCGGTCGTGCAGCAGACCGGTGGTGGTGCGGCGCAGCGTGGTGATGAACCCGGCATTGTCGGCGGGCCCGCTGGAAGATCGATCGGCGCTAGCCGGTCGTGCATCGAGCGCAGCGGTGGTGCGGTCGGGAGTGACGATCGCGACGGTCGCGAGGCGACGAGCGGCGCCTTGGAGGACCGCGGCGGCCTCGGCGTCAATGTTCGCGAGGGCACGGGCAACGACGTTGAGGATCCCGGCCAGCTGCGGCGCGTCGTTGTTCCAATGCAGATAGCGGATCGGCGCCGGGGCGAGCTCAAGGGCCTGGGACCAGTTCTCGATGCGGGCGGTGGTCAGGACGGTGTTGATGAGCGCCTGCAGGCCCTCGTGGTCCAGGCTGGCGGTGAGCTCGAGGCTCTCGCGCAGCAGCACCTGGGCTCGCTCGGGGTCCTCGTCGGCCAGCGCGGCGGCCAGGTTGTTGAGGTTCATGATGAGCACGGTTGGCATCGCAGCCTGTCGGGCCGCCGCGAGCCCTTCGGTGGCAATCGGCACTGCTCCGTTGGCGTCGCCAGCCATCGTGCGCGCGAGTGCCTCGGCACCAAGATTGATCGCCATGAGTGCAGTTCGGCCTACGGACCGGGCGACGTCCGCGCAGCGTCCGAAGTCGATGGCCGCGTCGCTCCACGCCCCGCGGGAGAGCGCAACGTTGCCGCGGGTCATGGACACGAGGTACTCGGCGTCGCGGTCGGGATCACCGAGACGCTCGGCAGCAGCGAGGGCCGCCTCGCAGCGCGCGAGAGACTCGTCGGCGTCGCCGCGCATCGCGGCCTCGAAGGCCGCGATGGCGAGCCCCACGGGGTAGAGCGGATGGTCGGGCGCGCCCCTAAGACCGAGGACGGGCTCGGCGGGGAGGCGCAGCTCGTAGCCCAGCTGGACTCCAGCCGATGGGGTGTTGCACAACAGCCGAAGGGCGAGATCGACGTTCTCGCTGTCGATGGCGTAGTTCATCGAAGCGCGGAGGTTCTCGAGCTCGGCGGCGAGGCGCCGTCCCACCGCGATCTGCTCCGGCCCCAGGATCTGGTCGCGGACGCTCTCGACGTAGGTGGTGAAGAACTCGGCGTGGCGAGCGCGCAGCGTCTCCACCTCGCCGTGTTCCTCCAGACGGTCCTCGCCGTATTGGCGGATCGTCTCCAAGAGCCGGTAGCGAAGATCGCCAACGTCGGTGTCCTCGGCGACCACCAGGGACCGGGCCACCAGCGTTGCCAGCAGGGCGAACACCTCGTCAGTTGCGATGGCCTCACCGGCACAGACCGCCTCGGCCGCTTCCAGCGTGCAGCCACCCGAAAAGACGGTCAGCCGGGCCAAGAGCCGCCGTTCAGGCTCCGAGCACAGCTCATAAGACCAGTCGATCGCCGCCCGGAGCGTCTGGTGACGCTCGACCGCGCCACGCCGCCCGCCGCTCAACACCGCGAAGCGCTGATCGAGGCGATCCGCCAGCACGACGGGACTCATTGCTGGAATGCGTGCCGCGGCCAGCTCGATCGCGAGTGGCACCCCGTCGAGACGTCGACAGACCTGCACGACGGCGCTTGCGTTTGTGTCCGTGAGCACGAAATCGGCTTTGGCCGCTTCGGCCCGCGCGCAGAAGAGCTGGACCGAATCCGCCGCGGCGATGATCTCCAGGTCGGCGGCGTCACTCGGCGCCCCCAGCGACGGCACCACGAGGTTGCGCTCCCCCTCGACCCCGAGGCCCTCGCGGCTGGTGGCCAGCACGACCAGCTCCGCACACGAACGCTCCAGGGTGTCAACCAGCTCCGCCACCGCGCCCAGGAGATGCTCACAGTTGTCCAGCACCAGGAGCAGCTGCTTGGTAGCCAAGAACTCGACCAGGGACTCCAGCAGGCTCTGACCGGCGCGGGCGGTGACGCCGAACACAGCCGCCAACGCCTCGGCCACCCCCTCCGGAGCTCGCACCGGGGCCAGCTCCACCAGCCAGGCCCCTTCTCGGAACCGCGGCAGGACCTCCGAAGCGACCTGCACCGCCAAGCGGGTCTTGCCGACCCCGCCGACCCCGGTCAAAGTCACCACCCGGGCCTCCCCCAACGCCCCGCTGACCCGGGCCAGCTCCCGCTGTCGCCCGATGAAGGAGCTCACCTGCAACGGCAGGTTCCCCGGGAACGCATCCAGGGACGCCAACGCCGGGAACTCGCTCCGCAGACCCGACCCGCGCACTTGGAACACCCGCTCCGGACGGGAGAGATCCCGCAGCCGGTGCTCGCCGAGGTCCTGGAACTCCACCGTCGCCAGCGCGTCCCGAGCCAAGTCCGCCGTCGCGGCCGAACACGCCACCTGCCCGCCATGCGCCACCGCCATCAACCGCGCCGCCCGGTTCAATGTTGAACCGAAATAGTCCCCACCCCGACGATCCGCGGTCCCGGTGTGCAAACCCATGCGAACCCGAAGCTCGCCCGTTTCATCCCACGACTCGTTCGACAGCCCACGCTGCGCTTTCACCGCGGCCGCGACCGCGTCACCCGCGTCCGCGAACACGGCGAGGATCCCGTCTCCTGTCGACTTCACCACCCACCCTCGATGACCCACCACCGCGTCACGAAGCAGCTCGTCGTGACGAGCCAGGGCTGACTTCATGGCGGCCGGATGCTGCTCCCACAGCCGCGTCGAACCCTCCAGGTCTGTGAAGAGGAACGTCACCGTCCCGGTCGGCAGCTCGGGCATCCCACCCCCTCACCGTGGTTGCCGATAGTCAACCAGCAGCCGCTCCTCCCGTCACCTGGCACCGGCGTTGGAGGCCCGTCCCCCGACACGCGTGACGATGTCGCCGAACCAGTCGCGGCGCGCCGCTGCTGAGTCGTCCGTGGTGAGCCGATCGGCGCTACGTTGCCGGCATCAGCCCAGACCGTCGCGCCCGTGCCGGGGAGCAGGTTCCGAAGTCGGCGACGGCTTCCCGTCGAGCGGCGGGTCAAGCGCTGCGCCGGCAGGTGAAGCGGTCGAGTCACGGGTCGTGGTCCCCGCCCCCGGACCGGCCCGACCCGCGGGCGCTCCTCGAGGCGCAGAACGCGGGTCGGCTGCCGCAGCTGGTGCCGCTGCGCTGGTCCCGGATGGTGGCCTCCCCGTTCGCGTTCATGCGCGGCTCGGCGGTCGTGATGGCCTGCGACCTGGCCTCCACGCCGAGCACCGGCATCCACGTGCAGGTGTGCGGAGACGCGCACATCGCGAACTTCGGCGTGTTCGCCTCCCCGGAGCGGAACCTGCTCTTCGACGTCACCGACTTCGACGAGACGCTGCAGGCCCCTTGGGAGTGGGACCTGAAGCGGCTCGCGGCGAGCGCGGTCGTCGCGGCGCGAGACGCGGGGCTGAACGAGTGGGTCGGACAGGCCGCCGCCGCGACCGGCGTCCGCTCCTACCGGCTGGCGATGCGCCGCTACGCCACGGAGACCGTCCTGGCCACCTGGTACTCGCGCGTCGACGAGGAGACCACCCGCGTGCTGCGCCGGAACCGGTCCCGGCGCGAGCTCGAGGACCTGTTCGCGGCGGCCCGCAAGCAGACGTCGGCGACCGCGCTGCCGGCGCTCGCTGACCTGACCCGAACCGGCGAGTGGCGGATCGTGGACCACCCGCCGGTCGTGTCCCACGACGGGATCGCCGACCACGAGGCGACGCTGCGGCGCGCCGACCGCAGCTACCGCAAGACCCTGGAGGCCGACCGGCGGCTCCTGCTCGACCGGTTCGAGGCGCGCGACTTCGCGCTCAAGGTGGTCGGTGTCGGGAGCGTCGGGACCCGCTGCTACGTGGCGCTCCTCGAGAGCGACGTCGGAGAGCCGCTGTTCCTGCAGGTGAAGGAAGCGCAACGCTCGTCACTCGCCCCGTACGTCGGGGACACCAGCCACGCCGACGAGGGCCGCCGAGTCGTGACCGGGCAGCGCCTCATGCAAGCCGACAGCGACATCTTCCTCGGCTGGGCCCACGCCGACGGCACCGACTACTACGTCCGGCAGCTGCGCGACATGAAGGGCTCGGCCAACTTCGCGACGATGGGCCCCGAGGTGTTCCGCGACTACCTGTGGCTGTGCGGCGCCACCCTGGCCCGGGCGCACGCCCGCAGCGGCGCCGCGCCCGAGATCGCCGGCTACCTGGGACGCGGCCCGGTGTTCGACGACGCGCTGACCAAGTTCGCGGTCCGGTACGCCGACCAGACCGTCGCCGACCACCGGACGCTCCGCGACGCGGTGAAATCGGGGCGGATCAGCGTCAAACCCGACTGAGCCCCGCCATCGGCGCGCCAGGTCCGGGTCGGGTCACGGCTCCCGGGTCCGGGCGGGCTCCCGACGAGCCCGCAGCCGAAGCGGCCGCTGTTTGAACGGCACTGGCTTGAACCGGGCTACGTGATCTTGGTGACGGGGAGGTGGATGCAGAACTCCGGGTGCGCCTTGCAGTACGACACCCCGCCGCTGACGGGCGCGGTGGTCGTCGTGGACCCGCCCGACTTCGTGGTCGTCGTCGTGGACCCGTGCCCCGACGAGGACGACGAGGAGCCGGTCCCGCCCGAGAAGCCGCCGCTGGTCGACCCACCGCCACCACCGGCGAGCTCGGCGAACAGGCACGTGGTGGGCCCGTTGACGCTGACCGACACCGACGTTCCGTTGACGCTGCCCTGGGCGTTCTCAGCCGAGCCGACCGAGTAGCAGTAGATCTGGGCCAGGTGCCATCCCGACGGGGTCTGGGACTGCGTGACGGCGTACTTACCGGCCGCGGGCAGCTGCTTGTACGAGCCGCAGCTGGATCCGGCCAACGTCGCCGTGTCGTTGAAGCCCTTCGGTCCCTGGGTGGTGAGCCCGTACTGGGCGCCCGAGGAGCCGAGGCCGGGCTCGATGACGCAGACGTCCAGGGACGCCTTGCCGCTCGCCGCGGCGGTGCCCACCCCGATCAGCGTCGGGAGCAGCGTCCCGAGGAGCAGTGCCAGCGCGCCCAGCGCGACTCCGTCACGGACCACATGACCTCGACCCACGGTCGACCCCCGACCCCAGCTGCCCGGCGCCAGTCCGGGCAGGTGCCTCGTTTGGCCAGACCGTAAGCCCGTCCGTGCCGGGGCGCAAGGCCCGGGTTCAGGGCGGCGGGGCTCCGTTGTAGCGGCTCATGGCGGCGTCGACGCCGTCCGCGCTGATCGAGCTCGACCGCGTCGGCGGCCTGCTCAAGGGTGACCGCGATCTCGGCCTGGTCGCGCTTCGAGAACCGGGACAGGACGTGGTCGGCGCCCCGCTCCTTCGAGGGCGGCTTGCCGACCCCGATCCGCACCCGGGCGAACGCGTCGCTGTGGAGGTGGTCCTTCACGGAGCGGAGCCCGTTGTGGCCGGCGAGGCCGCCACCGGCCTTCACGCGCAGCTGCGCGACGGGCAGGTCGAGCTCGTCGTGGACGACGACGACCCGCTCCGGGGTCACGCCGTAGCGGCGCACCAGCCGCCGCACCGCGTCGCCGAAATCGTTCATCCACTGCTGGGGCACGGCCAGCACGACGCGGGCGCCGCCGATGCGGACCTCGTCGGCGCGGGCCCGTTCCTTCCCGGCTCGCAGGCGGGCGCCGTGGCGCGCCGCGAGGCAGCTCGACGGTGTCGGCTCCGACGTTGTGGCGGGTGTGCTCGTACTCGCGGCCCGGGTTGCCGAGCCCGACGACGAGCCAGTCGGCGGGGGTGCCGGTGCGCGCCGGCGGCGACCCGCGCCGCCGCAGCACCGTCTACTCCTCGTCGGTGGACGCCTCGCCACCCTCGGCCGGCGCGGCAGCCGCCTCGCCGGCTTCGCCTTCGGCCGCCTCGCCCTCGGCGACCTCCTCCTCGGCCTCCTCGGCGGTGACGCGGGGTGCGACGACCTGCGCGATCAGCGCGTCGGACTCGAGGGTGGCTTCGACTCTGGCCGGGATGGGCAGGTCGGCGAGGCGCACCTGGTCGCCGATATCGAGCGCCGACACGTCGAACTCGATGGAGCCGGGGATGTCCTGGGGGCGGGCCTCGATCGGGAGGGAGAAGACGAGCTGCTCGAGCAGGCCGCCGTTGCGGACCCCGTCGGGCTCGCCGAGCAGGTGCACGGCGACCTCGGCGCTGACCGCGACGTCGGTGCTGACCCGCACGAAGTCGACGTGGACGAGGTCGCCGCGGGTCGGGTCGCGCTGCACCTGCCGGGCCAGGGTGAGCTGGTTGGCTCCCGCGACCTCGAGCCGGATGAGGGTGTTGGCGCCGTGGGCGAGGATGTGGCTCAGCTCCCGGGCGGGGACGGTGACCGACACCGAGCCGCCGCCCAGGCCGTAGACGACGGCCGGGACCCGACCGGTGCGACGGAGCCGCCCCGCGGGACGTGAGCCCCGCTCGGATCGGGGTTCGGCGGTGAGGACTTCCTCGGCCATGGCGCGACGCAGCCTTTCCAGCGGCTCGGTGGAACGTCCATTCTGCTCGCCGGGCCCGGCTAAGGCCAAACCTGGCCCGCGGCCCGGCTGGGCGGCGGGCTGCGCTCAGACGTTGTCGCCGCGGAAGATCTCGCTGACGCTCGAGTCGGCGAAGACCGCGTCGAGGGCGGCGGCGATGACCGGCGCCACCGACAGCACGGTGAGGGAGTCCCAGCGCTTGTCGACCGGGATCGGCAGCGTGTTGGTGACGACCACCTCGCGGACTGGAGCGTTCTTCAGCCGGTCGAGCGCGGGCTCGGACAGGACCCCGTGGGTGGCGGCGACCGTCACGTCGGACGCGCCCCGAGCGTGGAGCAGGTCGGCGGCCGCGGTGATCGTCCCCGCGGTGTCGATCATGTCGTCGACGAGGACGCAGGAGCGACCCTCCACGTCGCCGACCACCTCGACCGCTTCAGCGACGTTGTGGGTGCCCTTCGGGCGGCGCTTGTCGATGAACGCGATCTCGGCGTCGACGCCCCGCTCGGTGAAGCTGTTGACGAACCGGTGAGCGAGCTTGCCGCCGCCCGCGTCGGGGGAGACGACGGTGACCGGCTGGTCGCCCATGGTGCCGAGATGCTCGGCGAGGATCGGCACCGCGGTGAGGTGGTCGACCGGCATGTCGAAGAAGCCCTGGATCTGCCCGGTGTGCAGGTCGACGGTCATGACCCGGTCGCAGCCGGCCACGGTCAGCAGGTCGGCGAGAAGGCGGGCCGTGATCGGCTCCCGCCCTTCGGCCTTCCGGTCCTGGCGCGCGTACGCGTAGAAGGGGCACACCGCGGTGATCCGCTTCGCGGAGGCGCGCTTGGCGGCGTCGATCATGATGAGCTGCTCGACGATGCGGTCGTTGATCGGCGGGCAGTGGCTCTGGATCACGAACACGTCCGAGCCGCGGATGTTCTCCCCATACCGGCAGTACAGCTCGCCGTTGGCGAAGCTGGAGAGCACCACCGCGCCGAGCGGGACGTGCAGGCAGTCCGAGATCTCGGCCGCGAGGTCCTCGTTGCCCCGGCCGCTGAACACCATGAGGCGCTTCTTCTGGGTGAGCTCCCGGGGGCTCACAGGGTGTCGTCGCCCTCTTCGGCGCGTCGGCGGGCCTCCGCCCACCCTTCTTCCACCCGGGCCGGAACGCCCTTGGCCAGGGCGCCGGGCGGCACGTCGTGGGACACGACCGCGCCGGCGCCGGTGTAGGCGCCGTCGCCGACCTCGACCGGCGCGACGAGCACCGTGTTCGAGCCGATGCGAGCGTCGCGTCCGACCTTGGTGCGGTTCTTCCTCCGCCCGTCGTAGTTGGCGGTGATCGTCCCCGCGCCGATGTTGGCGTCGGGTCCGATCTCGGCGTCGCCGACGTAGGCGAGGTGCGGCACCTTGGCGCCCTCGCCGATGTCGGCGTTCTTGGTCTCGACGAACGTGCCGACGTGGGCGCCGGCCGCGACCCGGGTGCCGGCCCGCAGCGACACGAACGGGCCGATGGTCGCCCGGTCGCCGATCTCGGTCTCGCGGGCGACGGTCTGACAGACCGTGGCCCGCTCCCCGACGATCGTGTCGACGAGCCGGCAGTCGGGGCCGATCACGGAGCCAGCACCCACCGCGGTGCGGCCCTCGAGGATCGTGCCGGGCAGGAGCGACACGTCGGGCTCGAGGTCGACGCTGGCGTCGACGTAGGTCCGGTCGGGGTCGGTCATCGACACCCCGGCTCGCATCCAGGCCCGGTTGATGCGGCGGCGCATCACCCGTTCGGCGGTCGCGAGCTGGTCCCGGTCGTTCACGCCGAGCGTCTCGGTCGGGTCGTCGACCCGGGCGCCGACGACCAGGTGCCCAGCCGCGCGCAGCACCCCGATGACGTCGGTGAGGTAGTACTCGCCCTGGGCGTTCTCGGGGTCGAGGCGGCGCAGCGCGGGGGCGAGCAGGCCGCGGCGGAAGCAGTAGATGGAGGAGTTCACTTCCGTGACGTCGAGCTCGGCGTCGTTGGCGTCACCCTGCTCGACGATGCGCTCGACCGCGCCGCGGGCGTCGCGGATGATCCGCCCGTAGCCGGTCGGCTCGTCCAGGTCGGCGGTGAGGACGGTCGCGGCGGCGTCGACGAGGCGGTGCTCGGTGGCGAGGACGGCGAGGGTCTCGGCGCGGAGCAGCGGGGTGTCGCCGGTGAGGACGAGCACGTCATCCTCGGCGTCGAGGTCGAACCCGGAGCCGGTCAGCCCGACGCTCGCCGCGTCGCCGGTGCCGCGCTGGCGGTGCTGCTCGACGAACTCGACCGGGAGGTCGGTGGCGAGCTGCTCCTGCACTGTCTTGGTGACCCGCTCCGCGCCGTGCCCGACCACGACGACGATGCGGGCGAGGGGCAGCTCGGCGAGCCGGTCGAGGACGTGGAGGAGCATCGGCCGGCCGCACACCGGGTGCAGGACCTTCGGGGTGGTCGAGCGCATCCGGGTGCCTTCCCCGGCCGCGAGGACCACGGCGGCGAGCGGTCGGTAAGCCAGGTCGTTCACCCCTTCCATTCCATCGTGGCACGGGGTCGCTCGGGGGCGAGGTTTCGAACCTCGACTTGGGACTCCAAAGGACCCCGTGCTGCCGTTACACCACCCCCGACACCTCCTCCTCGACGTTAGCGCCGGGGGGTGCCCGGACCGCGCTTGGATGTGACTGGCCGGGGGGCGACGGGTACGGTCGGTGTCGTCATGGGATCGCTGATCAAGAAGCGCCGCAAGCGGATGCGCAAGAAGAAGCACAAGAAGCTGCTGAAGAAGACCCGCTGGCAGCGACGTCAGCAGGGTCGGTAGCCCGGCGGCCGCCCTTCGGGGCGGCCTCCTCGCGTCAGGCGCTGAGCCGGATCCCGGTGGAGGCGGCGGTCGTGCCGACGACCGGCACCCGCAGCTTCCGGCCGACCCGTCGGGCGATGTCGCTGGCCTGCGCGAGCGTGTCGACGTCGGGCAGCACCGCGTACGCGGAGCCGCTCCCGGCGAGGATGGCGGGCGCCCGGGCGACGTGTTCGAGGTCGTCGCGGAACGACGCCAGCCGCGGCTCGACCGCCTCCGCGGCGGCTTCCAGGTCGTTGCCGAGCTCGTCGAGCAGGTCGGCCACCGCGGGGGGCGGCTCGACGCGCCGCGGCGCGGTCGGGCCGCCGAGGCGGTCCCAGGCGTCGTAGACGTCGGCGGTGGCGAGCCGGAACGGTGGGATGGCGACGACGACCGGCAGCGTCCCGTCGAGGGTGACCGGCTCGAGCCGTTCGCCCCGGCCTCGCATCCACGCCGCGCCGCCGTGGAGGCAGAACGGCACGTCGGAGCCGACCCCGGCCGCCAGCTCGTCGAGCTCGGCGTCGTCGACGTCGACCTCAAGCATGCGCCGCACCGCCGCGATGGCCCCGGCCGCGTCGGCGGAGCCACCGCCGAGGCCGGCGCCGGCCGGGATGCTCTTGCGGAGCCACATGCGAACCCCGTGCCCGGATCGGCCGGCGTGGATCAGGAGGTCCTCGGCCGCTCGGGCGGCCAGGTTCTCGGGGCCGGTGGGGACGTGGTCGACGTCGCCGTCGATCTCGAGGCTGACCCCGGCCGGGTGCGGGACCGCTTCGACCTCGATCACGTCGTTGGGGTCGCTGATCGACACCGCGAGCGCCTCGAGGTCGTGGTAGCGGTCGCGGCGACGACCGAGCACGGCGAGGCTCAGGGTGAGCTTGGCGTGCGCCGTCGCGCGGACTCTCGACAGCCGCCCGGGCTGGGTGAACTCGTTCACTCGAGCGCGTCGACCGCCTCAGCGAGCGATGCCCACTCGGTCAGGGTCAGGGACTCGGCCCGCCGGTCCGGTGCGAGGCCGGCCGCTTCGAGCGCCGGTCGGGTGCGATCGCCGAGCTCGGCCCGCAGCCCGCCGCGGAGCATCTTGCGCCGGTGGCGGAACCCGGCGCGGACCAGGGCGAAGAACCACTCCGGGTCGCGGACCGTCACCGGCGGCGTCGGGTGGCGGTCGAGGCGCACCAGCACCGAGTCCACGCCCGGCGCGGGGATGAACACGGTCCGCGGCACCGTTCCGACGAGGCGGGCGTCGGCGTAGTAGGCGACCTTCACCGACACCGCCCCCGCGTCGGGGTGGCCGGGTGCGGCGGCGAGCCGCTCGCCGACCTCGCGCTGCACCATGACGAGGAAGCGGGTCACGGTCGGCGCCTGCTCGAGGAGGCGGACCACGACCGGGGTCGCGACGTTGTACGGCAGGTTCGAGACGCACGCCCAGCGGCCCTGCGCGAGGCAGCCGAGGTCGAAGGTCAGCGCGTCGCCCACGATGACGGTGACGTCGAGGCCGGCGACCGCCTCCTCGAGCGCGGGGAGGAGGTGCGCGTCGAGCTCGAGGGCCCGGACCCGCGCCGGCGTCGGCGAGCGCGACGGTGAGCGACCCGAGCCCGGGGCCGATCTCGAGCACCTGGTCGCCCGGTTCAAGGTCAGCGAGGCGGACGATGCGTCGCGCCGTGTTCGGGTCGGCGAGGAAGTGCTGACCCAGCGCGCGGCGCGGCGCGAGGTGGTGATCCGCGAGCCGGGTCCGGACGTCGGTTGGGGTCAGCGAGCCCATAGGGGGACGGTAGCGTGCCGGTGCGGAAGCTCGCTTACGAGGCTGGTGATCAGCCGAAGCCGAGCTTCTTGCCGCAGCCCCACGCTCCGAACCCGTACTTCGCCCGGATGCGCTCGGCGACGATGATCTGCTGCTCCCGGGTCGCGAGCCCGGGGTTCGACGCGAACTGCTGACCGCCGAACTCGTTCCAGGTGCCGTTGTAGATCCCGAGCCCACCCGAGTAGGTCTTGCCGACCATCGACCAGTTGCCGCCCGTCTCGCAGCGGGCGATCTCGTCCCAGCGGGGATCGGCCGCGGTGCCAAAGAAGGTGATGGTGGGCTGGGAGACGACGACCGGGACCTGCGAGATCGGGGTCTGGGCGGTCTGCACCCCGTTGTTCTTCGTGATCTCGTAGGTGATCTTCATGATCCCCCCGCTGCCCTGCTGGACCCGGTTCGTGCCCACCGCCATGGTGGCGTCGGGCTCGGTCTCGGGCGGCGCCTGGTACGGGTAGTCCTGGAAGGTGGTGTCCTGGGCGACGCGGACGACGGTGACGAACGGGTCGTCGACCGGGATCACCGCGGTGACGGCCGGGGTCGTGAAGTCGGAGGGGCCGAGCACCACCTTGTAGTGGGCGAGGAGCTCCTGGACGGTCAGGACCGGCAGGTCGTAGTTCACCGAGGCGCCGTCGACGTTCAACGTCCCCTTGCGGTAGGTGCGCAGCCGGATCACCGAGCCAGCCCGGATCTTGGTCGGCTCGCTGAACACGCCGACGGTGCTCGGCAGCTTCAGGCTGGGGAGGAACAGGCGGGGCACCGACACGGCCGTGTAGACGGTGCGCACGTTGCCGTCGAGGTCGACGGTCACCGGGAAGGCCCGCAGCACGGTGACGGTCAGGTCGTTCGACAGCGACGTCGTCGCGCTGGGCTCCACCTTGTCGTAGGGACCGACCGTGATCTTCTGCTCCCGCAGGAACGCGCCGACGGTCGGCTCGCCGCTCTGGGCCGAGATCACCCGGCCGTCGACCCGGACCTGGACGTGGTCGGTGCGGTTGACGAGCTTCGGCACGAAGTAGAAGCCGACCGCGACGGTGGCCGCGACCAGCGCCACGGCCAGCCAGCGACGGGCGGACCACCCGCCGCCGATCCGACGGGTCCGGGCGGCGAGGCCCGACGGGCCGGCGGGCGCGACGACCCGTTCCGGGTCGACGAGCTCGGTGATGTCGGGGAGGTCCTCGACTTCGGGGAGCGGTAGCCACGCCGTCTCGTCGTGCGGCTCGGCCCGGGCCGGGGACGGCGCCACCTCGGGCAGCTCCCGGGCCTCGACCGGCGTCTCGAGCGCCGGGTCGACGGTGAGCAGCTCCTCGATCGGGGGCAGGTCCTCGACCTCGGGGAGCGGCAGCCACGACGTCTCGTCGTGCGGCTCGGCCCGGGCCGGGGACGGCGACGCGACGGGCACGTCCCGCGGCGGCGACGGCTCCGCCTCGGCGGGGACGGCGAGCAGGTCGTCGACACTCGGCAACGCGGCCGGCTCGGGGAGCGGCAGCCACGTCGTCTCGTCGTGCGGCTCAGCGCGGGCCGGGGAGGGTCGCACCACGTCGGAGACGTGCGCGCTCGACGGCCGCTGCCCGGCTTGGGACGCGTGCCGGTGCGATCGAGCCGTCCGGTTCGTGTTGGGAATGGGACTCCGCTTCCGCCGCAACGAGTGACCCCGCCCCACCACGACGCCGGGGGTGGGGGGTCACACGGACCTCTCGGGCGCCATCTTGACCCACGACCCGCCCGTCCCGGCGAATCTCGCGGGTTTGGGCAGGTCAGAGGGCTGCCAGGCCGACGAAGACGGCCTGGGCCGACGCCGCGGTTGCCGCCGCGACCCGCTCCGCCGGGTGGCCGGTCGCGGCGGCGAGCGCCGCCCCGACCGCGGGGACGAAGGCGGGCCGGTTCTCCTGGCCCCGGTGCGGCACGGGCGCGAGGTAGGGGGCGTCGGTCTCGACCAGCATCCGGTCGAGGGGCGTGATCGCGGCCGCGGCGCGCACCGCGGCCGCGGTGCGGAACGAGACGATCCCGCTGAACGACAGCGACAGCCCGAGGTCGAGGGCGAGGCGGGCCTCGTCGGGTCCGCCGGTGAAGCAGTGCAGGACGGTGCGCGGCCGGGGCGCCTCGTCGCCGAGGACGCGGAAGGTGTCGTCCCACGCGTCGCGGCTGTGGACCACGAGGGCGAGGTCCCGGGCCCGGGCCAGCCCGACGTGCCGTCGGAACGCCGCCTCCTGGCGGTCGGGCTCCGAGTGGCGGTAGTGGTAGTCGAGGCCCGTCTCGCCGACGCCGACCACGCCCGGCGCGGCGGCGAGCTCGGCGAGGGCGTCCCACTCGTCGTCAAGCCGGTCGGCGTCGTGGGGGTGCAGGCCGACCGTCGCCGCGACGTCGGGGTGGCGGGCGGCCAGGTCGACCGCGGCCTGCGAGGAGGCGAGATCGGTGCCGACGCACACGACCGTCGCCACCCCGGCCGCCCGGGCCTGGTCGAGGGCGTCGTCGGCGCCGATCGACAGGAAGCTCAGGTGGGCGTGCGAGTCGACCCAGCCGCGCGGCTCGGCTGGCTCCGGGTCCGGGCCGGTCACGACTCGAGGCGGGGGAACAGCGGCGGCCCCTGCTCCAAGGTGGTCCCGGCCGGGCCGTGACCCCACGCCGCCGCGTCGGGGAGCCGCTGGTCCTCGGGCCGGCCCGGCAGCCCGAGTCGCCGCCACAGCTCCGCGCTGGCGCGGGGGATGGCGGGTGACGCGAGGAGCGCGACGACGCGCAGCGCCTCCAGGCAGTCTCCGAGCACCGCCGGGGTCGCAGGGTCGCCGGCCTTGTGAAGCTTCCAGGGCTCCTGCGCCTCGATGTACACGTTCGCGCCCCGGATCAGCTCCCAGACCGCGCCGAGCGCCCCTGCGAAGTCGAGCCGCGCCATCCCGGCGGTCATGCCGTCGAGGGCGCGGGCGACCCCGTCGACGAGCGGCCCGTTCGCCCGCGCGTCGGGGGCGACCGCGTCGCAGTAGCTCGTCGCCATGGTGAGGACCCGGTTGGCGAGGTTCCCGAAGTTGTTGGCGAGGTCCGCGTTGTAGCGGGCGACCATCGCCTCGTAGCTGAAGTCCCCGTCGGGGCCGAACCGCTGGTCGGCGAGGAAGTGGTAGCGGACCCCGTCGGAGCCGAAGTCGGCGACCAGGTCCCCGGGCGCGATCTGGTTGAAAGCGGTCTTGCTCATCTTCTCGCCGCCGACGAGGAGGAAGCCGTGCGCGAACACGCACTTCGGCGGGGCCTCGCCGGCCGCGAGGAGCATCGCCGGCCAGTACACGGCGTGGAAGCGCACGATGTCCTTGCCGACCAGGTGGTAGTCGGCCGGCCAGTAGCGGTCGAAGCGGGCCCGGTCCTCGCCGTACCCGACCGCGGTGCAGTAGTTGAAGAGGGCGTCGAACCAGACGTAGGTGACGTGGGCCGGGTCCCAGGGGAGCGGGATCCCCCAGGTCAGCGACGTGCGGCTCATCGAGAAGTCCCGCAGCCCGCCACGGATGAAGCTGAGCACCTCGTTGCGCCGGCTGTCGGGCTGGATCGCCTCGGGATGGGCGGCGTAGTGCTCGAGGAGGGCCGCCTCGAAGCGGGACAGCTCGAAGAAGTAGTTCTCCTCGGTGACGCGCTCCACGGGGCGGGCGTGGATCGGGCACAGCCCGTCGACGAGCTCATCCTCGGTGTAGTACGCCTCGCAGGCCACGCAGTAGAGGCCCTCGTAGGTCCCGGGCTTGATGTAGCCGCGGTCGTAGAGAACCTGGAGGAACTCCTGGACCGCGTGGGAGTGGCGCGGCTCGGTGGTGCGGATGAAGTCGGTGTTCGTGATGTCGAGCTGCGCCCAGGCGTCGCGGTAGCGGGAGCTCGTGCGGTCCGCCCACTCCCGAGGCGACACGCCGTGCTCCTCGGCGGCCCGTTGGACCTTCAAGCCGTGCTCGTCGGTGCCGGTCACGAACGCGACGTCGTCACCCCACAGGCGCCGCCAGCGGGCCAGCGCGTCGGCGGACACGGTCGGGTACGCGTGACCGATGTGCGGCGCGTCGTTCACGTAGTAGATCGGCGTCGTCACGTAGAACGGGGTCGCCATGGGTCCAGGCTAGTGATCGTCGGAATCGGCACGGCCCGGTTTCGCTCGCAGCGCGACGACCGTGTCATACGCCCGTCGCCGCGACACGCCGAGCCGAGCCGCGAGCCGCGCCGCCGCGTCCCGGCTCGACAGCCCCGCGTCGAGCGCGGCTCGGGCTTCGGTCTCGAGCTCGGCGGCGCTGACGTCGGGCGCGGGGCCGGAGCCGCCGAGCACGACGACGTACTCCCCGCGGGGCTCCTCGGCCGCGAGGTGCTCCAACGCCGACGCCAGCGTGCCGCGGGTCACGGTCTCGTGGAGCTTGGTCAGCTCGCGGGCGAGCACGACCGGTCGGTCGGGACCGCAGGCGTCGGCCAGGTCGGTGAGCGTCGCCCGGAGCCGGTGGGGCGCCTCGAAGCAGACCACGGTGCGGTCCTCTGCCGCGAGCGCGGCCAGCCGCTCCCGGCGGGGCGAACCCTTCCGGGGCAGGAAGCCCTCGAAGACGAACCGGGCGCTCGACAGCCCCGAGACGACCAGGCCGGCCAGCGCCGCGCTCGGCCCCGGCACCACTTCGACGGAGACGCCGGCGTCGAGGCAGGTGCGGACGAGCCGCTCGCCGGGGTCGGACACGCCGGGCATCCCGGCGTCGCTGACCACCGCGACGGTCGCGCCACGTCGGATCTCGTCGACCAGCTCGGCGGCGCGGGACCGCTCGTTGTGCTCGTGGACGGCGAGGAGCCGGCCGCGGGCCGAGACGCCGGCGTGGGTGAGCAGCGCCCGGGTGCGGCGGGTGTCCTCCGCCGCGATCACGTCGGCGTCGCGCAGGACCTCGACCGCCCGGGGGCTCAGGTCCCCGAGGTTCCCGATCGGGGTGCCGACGAGGACGAGCCGTCCCTGGCTCATCGAGGCCGAGCCGGCTGGGTGCCCGACCGCGGGGACGGTCCGCTCACACGTTGAACCGAATCTCGAGGACGTCGCCGTCCTGCACCACGTAGTCCTTGCCCTCGACGCGCAGCTTGCCCTGCTCCTTGGCCTTGGCCCACCTGCCGATGGCGAGGAGCTCCGCCCAGTCGATGACCTCGGCGCGGATGAACCCGCGTTGCAGGTCGGAGTGGATCACCCCCGCGCACTCGGGTGCGGTAGCGCCGGCGCGGAACGTCCACGCCCGGGACTCCTTCTCGCCGGTGGTGAGGAAGGTGCGACGCCCGAGGAGGTGCAGGGCCCGGCGGGCCAGGCGGGGGACGACGCTCTCGGCGACGCCGAGGTCGGCGAGCAGCTCGGCGCGCTCGTCGCCCTGCACGGCGACGACGTCGGGGTCGCCTTCGAGCTCGACGCACACCGCGAGCGCGTCGTCGCCGAACGGCGCGGCGAGCTCGGAGGCCTGGTCGAGCTGGTCGACGTCGATGTTCACGACGACCAGGGCCGGCTTGTTGGTGAGGAGGAAGACGGGTTCGAGCGCGGCCTTCGTCGCGTCGCGGAGCGGGGAGCGGTAGATGGGGGTGCCGTCGCTCAGCGCCGCCTCGGCCGCTTCGAGGGCGGTGATCTCGGCGGCGAGGGACTTGTCGCCCTTCGCGGCGCGGCGTTGCTTCTCGAGGCGGGCCTCGACCGAGCCGAGGTCGGCGAGGATCAGCTCCTCCTCGAGGGCTTGGAGGCTTCCCGGGCGGGATCGTGACCCTCCCCGGCCCGAACCACGAGCAGCAGCGCGTCGGAGTCACGCAGCGACCCGAGGAGCCGGCTGCCGAGCCCCTTGCCGGCCTCGGTCGAGAGCGCGGGGAGTACCGCGAGCTGGAAGGTGGCCTGGACGACCTGCTTGGACTTCGACATCTCGACGAGCCGGTCGAGGCGAGGGTCCGGGATCGGGACCATGCCGAGGACCCGGTCGGCGGCGTGGGCCGCATCGTGGCCGGTCAGGGCGGCGAAGACCCGGGCGTGGCCCGAATCGGGGAGGCCGACCAGGCCGAGGTGCTCCACCGCCTCGAGGCTACCGGCGCGCAGGGCAGACTCTCGGGGCCAACCGCACGAGAGGGGCGCACCGATGGCCGACCTCCAAGCAATCACCGACCGGCTCGAGATCGAGGACGTGCTCAGCCGCTACGCGTGGGCGATCGACACGAAGGAGTTCGATGGGCTCGACGACGTGTTCACCCCAGACGCGCACCTCGACTACACGAGCTCGGGCGGCGAGGCGGGCACCTACCCGGACGTGAAGGCATGGCTCGGCGCAGTGCTGCCCCACTTCCCCGCCTACCAGCACTTCGTGACCAACAAGCAGATCACCATCGACGGTGACACGGCGACGAGCCGCTCCGAGTTCTACAACCCGATGGTGTTCGCGAAAGGGGACGGGGCGACGAGCATCTTCTTCGTCGGCGGCCAGTACCACGACCAGCTCATCCGCACGCCGGACGGGTGGCGGATCACCGACCGGCTCGAGATCAGCGTGTGGACCGACGGGGCGCTGCCTGCCGCGCCGCCCGCCTAGCGACTAGTGGCAGTCAGCGGTGACCGCCGCTCCCGCGTCGAGCAACGGGAAGGTCTGGCCGGGCACCGTCACGCCGGCGTGGTTCACGAGCTCGGCTTTGACCTCGCTCGGTGAGAAGGCCGGGCACTCCTCCTTCACCAGCGCGGCGGCCGCACTCACGTACGGGGTCGCCATGGACGTGCCGGACAGGTAGCCGTACGCGCTGTCCGACGCGGTCTCGCCCGGGCCGAAGAGGCACGGCGCCTGGTTGGGAGGCGCAGTGGGAAGCGTCCAGGTGCACGTGGAGAGCACCTCGTCGCCGGGGGCGGCGAGCGCCACGAACGGGCCGTCGTTCGAGAACGGGGCCAGCCCGCCGCTGTCGTCGGTCGCCGCGACCGCGATCACGCCCTGGGGCGTGTCGGCAGCGGGCGAGAACAGCTCCGGGCTGGCGTCGTTGCCCGCCGCCGCCACCACGACCACGCCGTCGTTCTCGGCGGTCTGCACCGCCAGCTGGAGCGCGGTGTTGCAGCCGACCGCGCCCAGGCTGAGGTTGATCACCGCGGCGCCGTGCGTCGCCGCCCAGATGATGCCGTCGGCGACGCTGGCGACGGTGCCCGACCCGGACTGGTCGAGGACCCGCACGGCGAGGATCGTGGCGTTCGGGGCGCCGCCCAGCCCGCCCAGCGGGTCGTGGTCGGCGACGATCCCGGCCACGTGCGTGCCGTGCCCGTTCGGGTCACCGGTCACCGGGACGCTCCCGTTCAGGTTGGCGGTGAAGTCGGGGCCGGCCACGACCCGCCCGGCCAGGCCCTGGTGGGTCAGGTCGACGCCGGTGTCGACAACCGCGACCGTCTCGCCCGAGCCGCTGTCGCCGAGGCTCCAAGCAGGCTGGAAGTCCGCGCCGGGAGCGGCGTGGAGCCCCCACTGCGCGGCCCAGTCTGGGTAGCTGGTCGGGGCGGGGACGCCCGGGTCGGTCTGCGCGGTCACGATCTGGTTGGGGGCCACCGCCAAGACCGTCCAGCCGCTCTGGAGAGAGCTGACCTTGGCGTTCTCGTCCGCGGTGGAGGTCGCGGTGAACTCGGTCACCTGCGGGGTCGAGGACCCCGACTTCGTGACCACCGCCGCGTACGACAGCGGGTGCTCGGGAGTCGGCGTCCCCTGGGCCGCGGCGCCGCAGCTGGCCGGCGGGGGCGGAGGCGGGGGCGGCGGGGTGCTGACCGGCCGGCAGGCGGCCGCGACGACGCCGAGGAGGACGACGACGACGGCCGCGAGGCGGCTCCCGGCGCGCGAACGTTGCTGACCTGTCTCCATCCGGTGGCTCGGGTCCTGGGACGAGCCCGACTGCCCAGCGGGTCCTCGTCCGGTGTGAAGGATCGGCGTAAGGGTAGCCGCGGGCCCGGCTCCGGCGGCTCCAGACCCGGCCCGCTACCCTGCCCGGATGCCGAAGAAGTCCAAGAAGCGCCGCCTCCGGGCCCGTCGCAACAAGGCCAACCACGGCAAGCGGCCCAACGCGGGGCGTCGGAGCTAGGAGCCCCGCCCCGTCCCGACCGACGGGCGCGCCGGCCCCTCGGAGGCCGCCGTCGACGCCGAGCGGGCGTCGCGTGGCCCCGGTGCGGCGACGACCAGGACCACCGCCGCGACGACGATGGGGATGGCCAGCGTCACGAGCGTCGGCGCCCGGTCGTCGGGGCTCAGGGCCTGCAGGTTCAGGGCGTGGTACGCGAAGTGGGGGACGGAGTAGACGAGCCACGCCAGCGCGGCGGTGATGGTGAGCGGCCGGGACAGCCACGCCGCGGCGGCCGCCGCGACGACAGCGAGGGCCAGGTTCAGGTCCCCGACGTCGCGGACCAGGTGCTCGTTGTAGGGGCCGTCACCGGCCACCCAGGCGTGCCCGAAGCCCGGGAAGTCGAAGAAGAACGACCGGGGCGCGGCGGCGGCCCACACGCCGACGAACAAGCCGGTGACGACCAGGATCCCGAACGCGACCCGAAGCGTCGCCCGGTCGCTCACCGGCCGGCCCTCTCGGCGCTCCGGGCCGCCGCGACGACGGCCCAGCCCTCCCGGACGCTCGGGTAGGCGGGAGCCCAGCCGGTCTGGGCGCGGAAGCGGCCGTTCGCGACCCGCTGCGACGCCACGAGCACCGCCGCGCTCTCGCCGGCCAGCAGGCCCAGCAGCCGGCTCGGGGTCGCGTGCAGCCGGGGCAGGCCGAACGCGCTCGAGAAGGCGTCGAGGTAGTCGCGTCGGGTGAGTGGCTCGTCGTCCACCACGTTGTAGATCCCCGGTGGCGCCTCGAGGGCGCTCGTCACCGCCCGCGCCGCGTCGTCGGTGTGGACCGAGGACTGGTAAGCGTCGGGAGGGCCGGCCAGCATCGAGCCTCGCACCTTCGCCAGTCGCAGGCTCTCGTCGAGCCCGCGGCAGCTCGGACCGTAGAAGAGCCCGAACCGCAGCACGATCCCCCGGCCCCCGGTATCGGCGAAGGTCGTCACCGCAGCCTCTCCGTCGAGGGTGGCCTCCATCATCGGGACGCGCCGATCAGGTGGCAGCGTCTCGTCGATCCACACGTCCCCGCAGTCCGGGTAGACGAACACGACCGATTCCTTCACGAAGGTCGTGATTCCGTGCGCGCCGGCGGCGGCGAGGAGGTGCCGAGTCGTCTCGGTGCGGAGCCGGTTGTGCGTCGCCCACGCGTCCCGACGCAGCGCCCGGGAGAGGGCCGGGACGTTGGTCGCCAGGTGCGCGATCGCGTCGCAGCCCATGGTCGCAGCGAGGATCGCGTCCGCGTCGAAGAGGTCCACCGTCACCGGGTCGGCCCCAGCCCGTCGAAGCCGGTCAGCCTTCGTCTCGTCGCGGGCGACGGCCCGCACGTCGTGCCCGGCGCCGAGCAGCGCCTCCACGGTGGCGGGACCGATGGCGCCGGTCGCGCCGGTCAGGAACACCTTCATCGCAGCACCTCCTGGAACCAGTCGATGCCCTTCGTCAACGCGGCCGGTGGCGCCGAGGCGCCGACCCTGCCGACCAGCTCCGCGATCGACGTCGCCCGCAGCTCGGCGCGCCAGGCGTGCTCCGCCCGGGCCATCACGGCGTGAATCGAGCACGGCGCTCGGTACTCGCGCGCCGCGACGCGGGTCGGGCCCTGCCGTCGGATCTCGGTGCACCGGAACGCCGGCTCGGTGCCGTCGAGGACCTCGACCACCTCGAGCACGCTGATCTCGGTGGCGGCCCGGCCCAGCCGGTAGCCGCCGCGCGGGCCGGGCACCGCGTCGAGGACCCGGGCCCGGGACAGAGCCTGGAGGTGCTTGGCGAGGTACGGGGTCGGCAGCCCGTGGTACTCGGCGAGCCGCTCGGCGGGGAGGGCCCGCTCGGGGGGCAGCAGGGCGAGGAGGACGACGCAGTGGAGTCCCCACTCGACACCCTCGGACAGCCGCACGATCCCGGATATTAGATATCCGTGATCTTCCGGTCGAGCTGGGTCAGAGGCGGTCCACCAGGAGGCTCTGGACCGATCGCCCGATCCGTCCCCGCTCGTCGTGGAGAGCGCTCTCGGCCAGGCCGACGCCGTTGGCTTCGGCGTAGGTGCGGGCTTCGAGCGCGATCCACTCCCCGACCGCGGGGCGGTGCAGCGAGACGGTGAGGTCGGGGTTGATGAAGAGGTAGCGGCCGCGTTCCAAGGCCGTGCTGACCCCGTTGCCGAAGTCGGCCGCGGCCACGACGCGCTGCAACGGCGTCGGGGACTCGCCGGCGACGAGCGGAACCGCGAGCCGGAACCAGATCGTCGCCGCGCCGACCTCGGCGAAGGAGCCGTCGGCGACCCGCAGCTCCATCGCGATCCAGAAGCCGACCGTCGTGCCCGGGAAGGTGATCGAGTACGGCTGGCTCTCGGCGGGGGTCGGCAGCGACGTTGGCGGCGGCTCGGGGACGGGCAGCTCCAGCTGCTCGTCGACGCGCAGCCGGAGCGCGGTCGCGCGGGCGACGTCTTGACCATCAGCCTCGAGCGTCGCGGTGAGCCACTGGACCTTGCGGCCCGGCCGCATGGTCTCGGTGCGCACGACGAGCGGCTGGAGCGGCACCGGTCGCAGCAGCTCGACGGTGAACCGGCTGACGAAGCTGGCCGGTCCCGGGTCGGCCCGCTCGAGCGCGCGGGCCAACAGGGCGGAGGGCGCGCCGCCGTGCTGCGCGTCCGGCGACCACGGTCCGCGTGCGAACTCGGTGGGGACCGCGACCCCGTCGTCGAGGTGGAACACCGCATCGGCCATCGACGGGAGCGTAGGGGCTCGATCCGGCGCTCTGCCGCGCTCGACGGTTCCGGGGTCCTCAAATGCGAGAATGAGGTTCGCCCATGCTCTTCCCCACCATCTCCTTCGCCATCTTCTTCGTCGTGGTGCTGCCGATCAGCTGGCTCCTGATGCCGCAGCGGCACCGCTGGATGCTCTTCATCATCGCCGCGTCGTACTTCTTCTATGGCTACTACGACTGGCGGTACTGCTTCCTGCTGCTCGGCTCGACGGTCGTGAACCAGATCGTGGGGCTGCAGATCTACAGCGCGGAGCGGGAACGCACGCGGCGGGCGTGGCTCGTGGCCGGGATCGTCGCCAACCTCGGCGCGCTCTCCTACTTCAAGTACTACGGCTTCTTCGTCAGCAACGCGACCGACACCCTGAACCACCTCGGTCTCGGCGTCACACCGTCCATCGTCACGGTCGCGCTGCCGATCGGCATCTCGTTCTTCACCTTCCAGGCGATGAGCTACATCATCGACATCTACCGCCGGAACTTCGAGCCCCGGCCCTTCCTCGAGTTCGCGGTCTACCTGTCGTTCTTCCCCCACGTCGTCTCGGGCCCCATCGTCCGGGCATCCGAGTTCCTGCCCCAGCTTCGAGAGCGCCACGATCCGCGGAAGGTCGATTTCGAGCCGCGCCTTCTTCCTCATCTTCCTCGGCCTGTTCAAGAAGGTGGTGATCGCCAACTTCTTGGGGACGAACATCGTCGACATCGTCTTCGCCAACCCGCATCAGCACACCCCGCTCGAGGTGCTGGTCGGTGTCTACGCGTACGCGATCCAGATCTACGCCGACTTCAGCGGCTACACGGACATGGCGATCGGCCTCGCCCTCCTGCTCGGCTTCCGGTTCCCGCAGAACTTCGACGGGCCTTACACCGCGACGTCGATCCAGGACTTCTGGCGACGATGGCATATGACCCTGTCGCGGTGGCTCCGCGACTACCTGTACATCCCGCTCGGCGGGAACCGCGGTCGGGAGTGGCAGACCTACCGGAACCTGATGATCACGTTCCTCCTCGGCGGCCTCTGGCACGGCGCGGCGTGGACCTTCGTCGTGTGGGGCGGCATCCACGGCGTCTACCTCTGCTACGACCACTGGCGCGAGACCCGAGTGGCGCAGCACGCGCACCATCGGGTGGCACGTGACACTTGGCAGCGTCGTGCCCTCCGACGTTTCATCACCTTCCAGGCCGTCTGCTTCGCCTGGATCTTCTTCCGCGCCGACTCGTTGAAGGACGCGTGGCAGATCCTGGGCCGCATCGTCGACTTCTCGCACTGGGGCCTGGGGGCACCGCTCGTCACCGGCGGCGTGATCCTCGCGATCGCGGCCGGCCTGCTGGAGCAGTACATTCCGAAGGACGCCATGGCGAAGGCGATGAGCGCGTTCTCGCGGCTCACGCCGGTCGGGATGGGCGTCGTCCTCGGATTCGCGCTGCTCCTCATCAACAGCATGGGGCCTCGCGGCGTGGCTCCCTTCATCTACTTCAGGTTCTGACGTGGCGCCCCGGGCCCCCGACCACGAGCACCCGCGAGCGGGTGACGCGACGGCTTCGACGACGAGGACTTCCCCGCCGCCCGTCGAGGACATCAGCGGTCCTGGCGCGGTCCGCCCCCGGCGACCGATGGCGGCCGGTCACGTCATCATCGTCTGCCTCGTCGCGCTCCTCGTCGGCGCGCTCCTCAACGCGGCCGGCATGCGCAAGACCGCGCTGAGCCAGCCGGTCGGTTTCCGACGTGACGTCGCCACCTTCTTCGCCAACCCGATCTACGACGTGAGTCACGCCCTCTACATCGATCGGCTCCGGCAGGGCTTCAAGTCGCTGCTCGGTCGCAGCAGCGACGACCAGGTCGACACGCACCTGCCCAGCCCGACCACCGTCCCCAACGGCGTGACCCCGACCACGCTGCCGCCCAGGGAGACCTTCACCCCCGCGCATCCGCTGCAGCTCTGGATCGGCGGCGATTCGCTGTCCGAGGTGCCCGGCGAGCAGCTGATCGACCAGGCCACCGCGACCGGGGCGGTGAGCGTCGTCAGCCCGGTGGACGTCCACATCTCGACCGGCCTCGCCCGCCCCGAGGTCTTCAACTGGCCCGACTACCTCGCCGAGATCCTGCCCGGGGACAAGCCGAACGCGGTGGTGCTCACCTTCGGCGCCAACGACGACCAGACCCTGACCGGTGACAACGGTGGCGAGAGCTTCGGCACCCCGGAGTGGGTCGCCGAGTATGGCCGCCGGGTCGGTGGACTCTTCGACGAGATCACCGCGCTGCCGAGCCACCCGAGGGTGTTCATGGTCGGCATCCCGCCGATCAGGAACGTGGCCCGCTTCGAGACGGACTACAAGCTGATCAACAGCATCTACGAGGCCCAGGCCAAGCTGCGACCGGGCCGGGTGTTCTACGTCGACACGGTGACGGCGCTCGGAGGGCCGAGCGGCACCTACAACGAGTTCCTGCCCCAGCTCGACGGGACCCTGGTGCAGGTCCGCACCGACGACGGGATCCATGTCACCGACGCCGGCGGCGCGCTGGTCGCGACAAGGATCCTCGCCGTGATGCGCGAGGCGTTCGACCTCGAGGGACCGTCCGTGACGACCACCACCAAGCCTGGCCGGTCCGGCTCCAAGGCCCCGCCGCCGACGACCACCATCCCGAAGGCGACCACGACGACCGCCGCTCCGTCGAGCACGACCACGACCCGGCGTTGACGGCGTGGAGCCGCCGCGGCGACGCCAGGCCGGCGGGCTGGCATCATGAGGTTGCTCCCGGGGGAGCTCGAGATCGGTAGAGCCGAGATGGAACCTGAAGCGCGCGTGCCGCGTGAGTCCGCGGTCGGCCGGCGGGTGTTCCTCGGCCTGGCCGCCTTCGGGACGGTCGGCGTGCTCTTCGGCTCCAGCATCCAGGGATGGCTGGAGCGCAACGTCGGCCCGATCCTCGCCAAGGACCCGACCGGGCTGCTGCAGCTGCTGCCGATCGGCAACTTCCGGATCTACAGCGTCACGAGCGACCTGCCGTACCGGAGCCGGGCCCAGTACCGACTGACTGTCACCGGCCTCGTCGACCGGGACGTCGTGCTGACCTACGACGAGCTGCAGGCGATGCGCCGCACCCGGCTGGTCCGCGACTTCCAGTGTGTGACTGGCTGGCGGGTCCCGGAGGTGGAGTGGGCCGGGGTCCGCCTCGCCGACGTGCTCGACCGGGCCGGGGTCAGCCCCGAGGCGCGGGCGGTGCGGTTCGTGTCGTTCGACGGCGCGTACACCGAGAGCCTGACGCTGCCGCAGGCCCGACGAACCGACGTGATCGTCGCCTACGAGATGGAGCACCAGCCGCTGTCCACCGAGCACGGCGGCCCGGTTCGCCTCTACGTGGCGCCCATGTACGGCTACAAGTCGTGCAAGTGGCTGGAGACGATCGAGCTGACCCGGTCCGTGGAGCCCGGCTACTGGGAGACGCGGGGCTACTCGGTCGACGGCTGGGTCGGTCACTCGAACGGTCGGGACGATGAGCGCACCAGCTAAGCTCGAGCGGTTCGACTGCGTCGAGCGCATCGCCCACTGGGCCACCGCGACCTTGATCGGCGTGCTCCTCTTCACCGGCGCCGCGCTGTACGCCGGCCCGATCTCGACGCTGGTCGGCCAGCGGTACCTGGTCGAGACCATCCACCTCTGCGCCGGGATCGCGCTGCCCATCCCGCTGCTCGTCGGCCTCTCGGGCCGCTGGGGCCGCAAGCTGCGCCGCGACCTGCACCGGCTCGGACGTTTCGACGACGAGGACCGCCGCTGGCTGCACCGCTCGACGCGTGACCAGGCCCAGCTCGGGAAGTTCAACCCGGGCCAGAAGCTCAACGCCGCGTTCCTGGGCTCGGCGATGGTCGTGATGTTCGGCACCGGGATCCTGCTGCACTGGTACTCGTGGATCAGCCTCAATCTGCGCATCGGGGTGACGTTCGTGCACGACTGGGTCGCGATCGGCGTCTTCCTCGCCGTCGCCGGGCACATCGTCCTGGCGCTGCGCGACCCGGACGCGCTGGCCGCCATGCGGCGCGGCACCATCCCGGCCTTCTGGGCGCGCACGCAGCGACCCCGCTGGTACGAGGCCGAGACTGGCGAACCGGCGTCGCGGCCCGACGCCACGACGATCGGCGCGCCGAAACCGTCGGGGACCCCCACCTGAGCCAAACCCCCGGAGGGCGTCGGCCAGCCACCGGTAGCCTCGACGCGATGCCCGCTGACCCCGCCACGCTCCGGCTCCCGGCCGACCTGGTGCCGGGCGACGGGCGGTTCGGGTCGGGGCCGTCGAAGGTGCGGGACGAGGCGGTGGCGCGCCTCGCCGCCACCGGGCACACCTACCTCGGTACCAGCCACCGCCGGGACGCCGTCCGCTCGGTGGTGCGGCGGGTCCGGGAGGGCCTGGCGGCGCTGTTCGCGCTGCCGGACGGGTACGAGGTGCTGCTCGGCACCGGTGGCACGAGCGTCTTCTGGGACGCGGCGACGGTCGGGCTGATCGAGCGCCGCAGCGAGCACCTCAGCTTCGGAGAGTTCTCGTCGCGGTTCGCGGCGATCACCCGCGACGCGCCGTTCCTCGACGATCCGGTGGTCCTCGAATCGCCGCCCGGCACCCACCCCGACGCGTACGCCGACCCGGACGTCGACGTGTACGCGCTGACCCACAACGAGACGTCGACGGGCGTGATGACCGACATCGTGCGCCCCGACGGCGCCGACGGCCTCGTGCTCGTCGACGCGACGTCGGGGGCGGGCGGTCTGCGCGTCGACCCGGCGGCGTTCGATGTCTACTACTTCTCTCCGCAGAAGGCGTTCGGATCCGAGGGCGGGCTGTGGCTCGCCCTGTGCTCTCCCGCCGCGCTGGAGCGCGTCGGGCGGATCGCGGCCGGCGGGCGCTGGCAGCCGCCGACGCTGAGCCTGATCCTCGCTCTCGAGAACTCGCGCCTGGACCAGACGCTGAACACGCCCGCGCTGGCCACCTTGTTCCTCCTCGCCGACACCGTCGACTGGATGCTCGACCACGGCGGTCTCGAGTGGGCCGCGACGCGCTGCGACACCGCGGCCGAGCTCGTCTACGGCTGGGCGGAGGCGAGCGAGTTCGCGACACCGTTCGTCGCCAAGCCGGCCGAGCGCAGCCACGTGACCGCCACCATCGACTTCGACGGGGTCGACGCGGCCGGCGTCGCGGTGGCGCTTCGCGCCAACGGGATCGTCGACACCGAGCCCTACCGCAAGCTGGGACGCAACCAGCTGCGCATCGGCATGTTCCCCGCCATCGAGCTCGACGACCTGGCCGTCTTGACCCGAGCCGTCGACTACCTGGTCGAGGCGCTCACGTGACGGTGCCGCTGCCCGACGGGCTGGTGGCGGTCGTGAAGCGGGACTGCCCCACCTGCCAGCTGGTGGCGCCGGTCCTCTCCGCGTTGCAGCACGACACGCCCCTCACCGTGTACACGCAGGACGACCCGGACTTTCCCGCCGGGCTCGACGCGGTCGACGACACCGACCTTGCCGTGTCGCTGGCCCTCGACGTCGACATCGTCCCGACCCTGGTGCGAATCGAGGCCGGTCGGGAGACGGCCCGGCTGGTGGGATGGAGCCGCGAGCAGTGGGAGCCGTTCACCGGCGTGTCGGGTCTCGGACCCGATCTGCCGCCCTACCGCCCGGGGTGCGGGTCCCGCACCTACGACCCCGACCTGGTCGCGGCGCGCGCCACGCGGGCCGCGGTCGGCGGCCTGCAAGCCCGACGGGTCGAGCTGGGCCCGAGCGAGGACGAAGCCGAGGCGATGTTCGAGCGGGGCTGGACCGACGGGCTGCCGGTGGTGGCGCCCACCCCGGAGCGGGTGGCGCGCATGCTCACCGGCACGACCCGCGACCCGGCCGAGGTCGTCGCGGTGGTCCCGCCCGACCTGGTCGAGTGCACGGTCGAGAAGGTGGCGATCAACGCGGTGCTCGCCGGGGCGCGACCGGACTGCCTGCCCGTGGTCCTCGCCGCGCTCGAGGCAGCCTGCACCGACGAGTTCAACATGCACGGGCTGCTCGCCACCACGATGTTCTCGGGTCCGCTGATCATCGTGAACGGCCCGATCACCCGCGCCATCGGTATGAACTCGGGCATCAATGCGATGGGGCAGGGCAACCGCGCCAACGCGACGATCGGGCGGGCGTTGCAGCTCGTGATCCGCAACGTCGGCGGGGGGCGGCCGGGTGAGGTCGACCGGTCGACGCTCGGGCAGCCCGGGAAGTACACGTTCTGCTTCGCGGAGCGGGAAAGCGATTCGCCCTGGGAGCCGCTCCACGTGACCCGCGGCCTGCCGGCCTCCTCGTCGGCGGTGACGCTGTTCGCCGGGGAGGGCCCCCGCGGGATCGTCGACCAGCTGTCCCGGGACGCCGGCTCGCTCGCCAGCTCGATCGCGGCGTGTCTGCGCACCACCGCCCACCCGAAGCTCGCGCTGGCCTTCGACGCGGTCCTCGTCGTGTCCCCCGAGCACGCCCGGGTCTTCCGGGAGGCAGGCTGGTCGAAGGCTCGGCTCTCCGAGGAGCCTCCTCGACCGCCTGCAGCTGCCGGGGTCCGAGCTGGTCCGCGGGGCGGGCGGCATCGCCGAGGGCCTCCCGGAGGGCGTGGCGACCCTCACCCTGCCCAAGTTCCGCGAGGGTGGGCTGCTGATCGTCCACGCCGGTGGTGGCGCGGGCCTGTTCTCGGCCATCATCGGGGGCTGGGCGAGCGGCCCGATGGGCAGCTCGCCAGTCACCCGGGAGGTGGGGACGTGAGCGACGAGCGGGTCCTGCTCGACCCGACGAGCGAACGGCAGGCTCCAACGCGGGAGCGCACGCCCCGCCCCGAGACCATCGCCGGCGCCACGGTCGGCCTCCTCGACATCTCGAAGGCGCGAGGGGACGTGTTCCTCGACCGCTTCGACGAGCACCTGCGCGCCCGAGGCGCGAACGTGCTCCGGTTCGCGAAGCCGACATTCACGAAGGTCGCGCCGATCGATCTGCGCCACGAGATCTCGGAGCAGTGCGATGTCGTGATCGAGGCCCTCGCCGACTGAGGATCTTGCACGTCGTGCAGTGTGCACGACACCGTCAACCTGGAGGCGTTGGGAGTGCCCACCGTGTTCCTCGCATCGACCGAGTTCATCGACGCCGCCGACGCGCAGTCCCGCGCCCTGGGCGCCGACCCGGCCCGGGTGTTCGTGCCGCACCCGATTCAGGACCGTACCGACGACGAAGTCCGGGCCCTCGCCGACGCCGCGATCGACGCGGCCGTCCGAGCGGTGCAGCGGTAGCACGATGCTGCTGCTCCACGAGGTACACCGGCTCCGCGGCGCCCGCGAGGACGATTTCGAAGCCGCGTTCCGTGACGGCTGGATGCCCGAGCTCCGCGAAGGGGGACGACGCCCGTCTCCTCTACTACCTGCACCTGGCGCACGGGTCGGGACGCGCCTACACGATCGTGACCGTGACCGCAGCGCGAGACGGCGCGGCGTGGGAGCGGCTGGCCCGCTCGATCCAGAACGGGCCGCTGCGATCCTGGGCGCACGACGTCGACCAGTACCGTCACGGGGTGACCGCCAAAGTGCTGTTCCCGGTGCCGTGGTCCCCGCCGCTGGTCGACGACCTCGAGGCCGTTCCCACCGACGGGGCAGAGCATCCGCTCACCATCTACATGGAGGACACCGCCTGGCCCCACGACGGCATGCTCGACGACTACCTCGAGGCCGCTCGCACCCAGTACGCGCCGAGCCTGGTCGAGAGCCGCCAGGGCGGCCGGAACATCCTCGACCTGCTGGCCGTGTTCCAGACCGCGTTCGGGTCCGGTCGCCGCTCCGAGGTGGTGCTGTGGCAGCGGGTGGTCGACAACGCCCGCCTCCAGCGGCTCCTCGAGACCGAGGTGGCGCCCGAGTTCCGTCAGCCCGGCTCGTGGATGCACGACGCGCTGCGCGTCCGAGACGACTGGGAGAGCCGCCTGCTGCGAACCACCGCCTGGTCGCCGCTGTCCTGAGCCGCGCTCAGGCGGAGGGCAGGACCCCGGACGCGAACTCCTCGACCCTGCCCCGACCCTCGGCCGGCCAGCCCGCGACGAGGTACGAGAAGCCGGCCTCCCGCCACCGGTCGACCTTTCGACGGACGTCGTCGAGGTCGCCTTCCAACGAGATCGATCCGGCGTGGGCGATCGACGCCGGGTCACGCCCGGCCGCCGCGGCCAGCTCGTCGAGCCGCTTCACACGCCCGGCCAGCGAGTCGGGCGGCCCGAAGCAGTGCCACACGTCGGCGTAGCGGGCCGCGATGCCGAGCATCCGGTCCCGGGACGCGCCGATCCAGATCGGAGGGTGCGGCGTCTGCACGGGCCGGGGCCGCAGCGTCGCGTCGTGCACCTGGTAGTAGCGACCCGCGAACGTGAACCCGTCGGTGGTGAGCAGCCCCCGCACGATCTGCACCGCCTCCTCGAACGCGGCGACTCGGGCGCCGGTGGGCGGGAACGGGATCCCGAGCGCCCGGTGCTCGTCCTCGAACCAGGCCGCCCCGTACGCGAGCTCGTACCGGCCGCCCGACGCGTGGTCGATCGTGATCGCCTCCGCGGCGAGGACCGACGGGTGCCGGTACGTCATCCCGGTCACGAGGAGCCCCAGCCGCACGCGGCTGGTCAGCCCGCTCAGCGCGGCGAGGGTCGTGTTCCCCTCGAAGCACTCGCCGGGACCCGAGCCGTACATGGGCTGGAAGTGGTCGAAGCCCCAGATGCCGTCGAAGCCGGCGCCGTCGGCGAGCCTCGCCCGGGAGACGATCTCGCTCCAGGCCAGACGCTGCTGGGCGACGTCGAGACCGATCCGCATGCTGCACCCTCCCGCACCGGGTTCGTGACCGGCGCGCGAGTGTACGGGCGCGCGTTACAGCTCGGTGAGGGCCTCCCAGCCCGCCGGGGGCGGGGCGAGCCGCCACTGCTGCTCGGGGGCGGGGGCGTCGAGCGTGGCGCTGATCCCCCACTCGGCCTCCAGCGCCGTGACCTGGGTCGGGTAGCAGGCGATCGCAGCCATCTTGCGGTCGTGGTCCACGTCGACGGGCACCGCGGCGGGAGTCGGCCACAGCGCCCGGCGGAAGAGCCTCGAGATCCGCCAGGCGAGCAGACCCGGGATGTGCTTGTAGCCGGTGTCCTCGTAGCAGAACCAGGCCGGGCCGCCGCCCGCGTCCTGCTGCAGGCGGTCGCGGACCAGCATCGCCGCCTCGTGGGTGCAGTCGTGGTCGGGGTTGGCGAGCCCGAACGGGGCGAACACCGCGGTCGGGTTCGGGGCCCGCACCGCGGCTTCGAGCGCGTCGACGACCTGCTCGGGGCGGACCCAGTCGTCGCGCTCGAGGTAGGAGTGCTCGACGAAGTCGAGCCACACCGGCCGGGCGTCGAAGCTGCCCAGCGCGGCGGCGTCCTCGGCCCGGCGGGTGACGTGGACCTCGTCGCCGGGCCCGAACCCGCCGAGCGCGTCCCAGTGGCCGGGCGGGTCGGGGTACTCGACCGGGCGGCCCGCGAACGCGGTCACGACGGTCACGGCGGGGTGCGCAGCGAGCAGGTAGGAGCAGCCGAGCACCGCGTCGTCGAGGTGGGGCGAGACGACCACGATCCGCTCCAGCTCCGCAGGCGGGACCGTGCCCCAGTCGCGGATCTCGGGCGGCGCCGGGCGGGCCATGCCGGCAGCCTCCCAGAAACCCCCGCCCGCTGCCTTCCCGCCCGCTGCCTCCCCGCCCGACGCTAGCCGGTTTGCCCGATCCGCACCCTTCGCGGGAGCCGGGGGAAGGGCCGGGGCCTCACGCTCCGCTGCCGCGGAATGTCCGAGCGCGCGAATCGGGTTGCAGCGGGGAGAAGGGAAGTGTTTCCTGAGGAGGGGACGCCGGCGTTCGAGCAACACGCCGTCAGGTCGCTCGGTTGGTCTCAGCGAAGCCCAGCCCCGCCCCACCCGCTGAGGCTGGCCGAGCGTAAGGGTGGGGTCGCCCCGTCGAGGTGGTTTGCCCACCTCCGGGGTCCCCACCCCGCGCGAGACTCGCCGCGTGTCTAGCCCCCGTCCGGCCCGCTGATCGTGGCGGAGCCGCGCGCGCTGGGACCGACCGGGCTGCGAGTGAGCCCGCTGTGCCTCGGCGCCATGAACTTCGGGGACCCGACCGACCAAGCCGAGTCGGCCCGGATCATCGACACCGCGCTCGACGGCGGGATCACGATGATCGACACCGCCGACGTCTACGCAGGTGGGCGCAGCGAGACGATGGTCGGTGATGCGCTCGCCGCGAACGGGCGGCGCGAGAAAATCGTGCTGGCCACGAAGGTCGGCATGCCGAGGGGAGAGGCCCCGCCGGGCACGTGGCACCGGCGGGAGCACATCGTCGCGTCGTGCGACGAGTCGCTGCGGCGGCTCCGCACCGACCACGTCGACCTGTACCAGCTGCACCGGCCGTCGAGCGTCGTCCCGCAGGCCGAGACGCTCGCCGCGTTCGACGAGCTCGTGCAGGCCGGCAAGGTCCGCCACGTCGGCTGCTCGACCCATCCGGCGTGGATGGTGATGGAGGCGCTCGCGATCTCAGCCCGCGACGGCCGACCCGCGTACGCGACGGAGCAGCCGCCCTACAACCTGCTCGACCGGCGGGTCGAGAACGAGCTGCTGCCGCTCTGCCGCGCCCACGGCCTCGGCGTGCTGCCCTGGTCGCCGCTCGGGGCCGGGATACTGAGCAACCGGTACGCAGACGCCTCTCGGGTTCCCGACGACTCGCGCGCGGCTCGCCGCCCGCAGCTCCGAGCCCGGGTGACGCCCCGCGCCATCGAGGTCGGCCAGGCGTTGGAGGGTTTGGCGAGCGAGCGCGGGCTCACCACCTCGCAGCTGGCGCTGGTCTGGGTGAAGGATCAGCCCGATATCACCGCGCCGATCGTCGGACCACGCACCCTGACCCAGCTCGAGGAGGCGCTGGCGGTGCTCGACGTGACCCTCGACGACGCCGCGCGAGCAGCGTGCGACGAGCTCGTGCATCCGGGGAGCGCGGTCGCCGACTTCTTCAACACGTCCGGCTGGATGCGAGAGCAGATCAGCTGACCTCAGCGGGTCAGCATCACCGCCGCGGAGCCCGCCGCGACGACGAGCAGCGCCACGATCAGGAGCACCGTGCTCCGCGTGAACCCTGGCGCGCCCTCGTGGTCCCCCGCCGGCCGGTGGAGCCGGCTCGACGGGGCCGGGTCCGTCCCGGCGTCGGGCGACTCGTCGGGGGTCGACACCTCCCCATGATGCTCGGCCCGCCCCGGGTGGGGTGGCCAGGGCGGGAGCCTGAGCAGTCAGAATGGCGGCTCGCCCGAGCGGCGACGGCGTGTCCGTCCCGCCTCCCCTTCCGAGCCGCTGATGCCCTTCGACCCGATCGTGTCCCCGACCGTGCGCGTGGCACCAAACCGCGAGCCGGTGTTCGTCCACGACGGCCAGGAGGCTGCCGCGGCGGCCCGCCTCGACGAGTACCGCACCCGTCGGGGCCGCAACCCCAACGTGGCGGTGGTCTTGTTCGACGACGTGGGGTGGGGTGACTTCGGCTGCTACGGAGGCGGCGGCGCAGTCGGGGCCCCGACCCCGAACATCGATCGCCTCGCCCAGGAGGGGCTGCTGCTCACCTCCTGCTACTCGGAGCCGTCGTGCAGCCCGTCCCGAGCGACGCTGCTGACCGGGCGGCTCCCGATGCGGCACGGGCTGCTGCGACCGCCGATGTACGGGGAGCCGGGCGGCTTGGACGGAGAGGTCACGATCGCCGAGCTGCTCGCCGCGGCCGGGTATCGCACCCAGGCGGTCGGCAAGTGGCACCTGGGCGAGAACACCGCGTCCCAGCCCCAGCACGTCGGCTTCGACGACTTCTACGGGTTCCTGAGCGTGTCCGACATGTACACCGAGTGGCGCGACCCGTACTTCTTCCCCGAGATCGTCTACAGCGAGGAGCGGACGGCCTGGGTGGAGAATCAGCCGTTCAACCGCTGCTTCGTGCACGCCACCCGGGGCGGGGAGCTCGAGAACGTCGAGGAGGTCACGATCCCGGTCCTGTCGCAGCTCGACGACCGGTGGTGCGACTACTCGATCGACTTCCTCCGCCAGCAGGCCGGCTCCGACCGCCCCTGGCTCCTGTACCACTGCACGCGCGGGCGCGCACTTCGACAACTACCCCCACGAGCGGTACCTCGGCACGTCACCGGCGAAGCACCCCTACAAGGACACCATCGTCGAGCTCGACGCGATCGTCGGACGGCTCGTCGAGACGCTGCGCGACACCGGCCAGCTCGAGGACACGCTGGTGCTGGTCAGCTCCGACAACGGCCCCGAGATGGAGACCTGGCCCGACGCCGCGTACTCGCCGTTCCGCTGCGCGAAGGGCTCCACCTGGGAGGGCGGGGTGCGGGTCCCGGCCATCGTCACCTGGCCCGGCGTCATCGACCCCGGCCGATCCTCGGACGGGCTCGTCGCGTTCACCGACCTGGTCCCGACCGTCGCCAGCCTCGCCGGCGTCGCGGCGGCGCTGCCGACCGACCGGTTCCTCGACGGGGTCGACCAGACCTCGTTCCTGCTCGCCCCCGACGGGCTGACGAACCGCAAGTACCAGTACTACTGGCTGCTCGACCACTTCTCGGCGCTGCGGGTCGGCGAGTACAAGTTCATGCTGGAGTCGATCTCCGACGACGACCGCGACGTGCTGAACCCGGGCGGGTTCACCGGGGTCACCCAGCGCTACCCCTACGGCCGGCTCTACAACCTGTACCTCGACCCGAAGGAGACCCGCAGCTACCTGATCCGCAAGCTCGCCTACCTGGACTCGTTCCAGAGCGGCATCCGGGAGCATCTCCTCACCTTCCGCGACTTCCCGCCCAAGCGGGTAGTGGGGGGCGGCGGGTGACCGCAGCCGGCCTCACGGGCCAGCGGGTCCTGGTCATGGGGATCGGTCGCCGGGCAGGCGGGGTCGGCGTGATCCGCTACGCGGTCGACCAAGGCGCCGACGTGCGCGTCACCGACCGGGGCGACCCACCGCGGTTCGACGCGGTGGTCGACGAGTTCCGGGACAGCCCGGTGACGTTCGTGCTCGGCCGACACGACGAGGCCGACTTCGCGTGGGCCGATGTCGTGGTCCGCAACCCGGACGTGCGGCGCGACTCGCCGTTCCTCGCCGTCGCGGAGCGGCACGGGGCCCGCATCGAGATGGAGATGACGCTCTTCCTCGCCGCCTGCCCGGCCCCGACGGTCGGGGTGACCGGCACGAAGGGCAAGACGACCACGACCATGCTCGTCCACTCGATCCTCGCCCGGCGGTGGCCCACCACGGTCGTGGCCGGCAACATGGGCCGCTCCGCGGTCGCGCAGCTCGGCGCGGTCGAGGTCGGGGTGCCGGTGGCCCTGGAGCTGTCGTCGTTCCAGCTCGAGGGGCTCGGGGAGCATCGGCTCTCACCCACCGTCGCCGTGCTCACCAACGTCCGGCCCGACCACCTCGACCGGTACCCGAGCTTCGCCGAGTACCAGGCCGCGAAGGCCCAGATCGTGGCGCACCAGACCCCAGACCAGTGGAAGGTGTTCCCCCACGACGACCCGACCGTGACGTCGCTCGTCGCGGGGACGCCGGCCGGCGCGATCACCTTCGGTGACCGGCCCGGGGACGGCGAGCGGACCCTGTTCGTCGCCGGCGGTGGGCTCGTCGCCCGCTGGGACGGCGCCGACCTCGATCTGGGCCCGGTCGGCGCGCTGCGCCTGCCCGGGGCGCACAACGTGCGCGACGCGCTCGCGGCCGCGGGCGCCGCGCTGGCGGTCGGGGCGGACACCGCCGACGTGCGCGCCGGCCTGGCCGGCTTCGAGGGCGTCCCGCACCGCCTCGAGCTGGTGGGCACGGTCGGCGGCGTCGACTTCGTCAACGACTCGACCGCTACCACTCCCGACGCCGCGGTCGCCGCGCTGCGGTCGTTCCCGGACCGTCCGGTCGTCGCCCTCGCCGGCGGCTCCGACAAGGGCCTCGACCTCGAACCGCTCGCTGCCTCGTTGCGCCGCCACGCCGACGCGGTCGTGCTCCTCGACGGGACCGCGACCGACGCGCTCGCCGACCGCCTCGAGGGCGCCCCGGTCCACGGCCCCTACCGGTCGATGCCGGAGGCGCTCGCCGAGGCCGCCGCGCTCGCCCCGCCGGGCGGGGTGGTGCTGCTCTCCCCCGGCTGCGCCAGCTTCGGCCTGTTCGTCGACGAATTCGACCGGGGCGACCAGTTCCGGGCCGGGGTCCGGAACCTCGCCCGGCCGGCGGTGACGGAGCCGTGACGCCCGCTTCACGGCTCCTTCATCGACCAGGGTCAGCATTCTGGTCATGAGCACGATGACCGCCCAGATCACCCCCCTCGACGGGCCCCTCGGGGCCTCGGTCACCGGCGTCGACCTGCACCAGCCCCTCGACGCGGAGCAGCGCGACACCCTCCGGGCCGCGATCGCCGATCGGCTCGTCCTCGTCTTCCCCGACCAGGGCCTCGACCTGGAGGAAGAGCGCCGGTTCGCGTCGAACTTCGGGCCGCTGTGGCGACACCCCGCGGCGCGGGGCCGCGGCGACGTCGGGGCGACGCTCGACAGCCGCACCGCCCCGAACGGGGGCCGGGCGGCCGAGTTCTGGCACGCCGACGCCAGCTTCACCGCCCAGCCGCCCGCGTACACGATGCTGTCGGCGCAGCTCCTCCCCAGCCACGGCGGCGCGACCTCGTTCGCGAACCAGCAGCTCGCCTACCAGCACCTCGACGACGCCTGGCAGACCCGCCTCGAGCACCTCAACGCGGTCCACGAGCCGGGGCCGAACATGCTGCGCCGCGCCCCCGCCTCACCGGCCACGTGCACCCGGTGGTGCGGGTCGACCCGGTCACCGGTCGGCGGAACCTGTTCGTGAACCCCGGCTTCACCCGCCGGTTCGAGCACCTGAGCGTCGCCGACAGCCGCCCCTACCTGGCCACGCTGTTCCGGGTCGCGCTCGACCCGAGCGTCATCCACCACCACCAGTGGCAGCCCGGCGACCTCGTGATGTGGGACAACCAGGCGCTGCTCCACCGGGCCCACCACGACCACGGCGACGAGGCCCGGGTGCTGACCAAGGTGACCGTGGCCGCCTGAGCCTCAGGAGACGGCGGCCCCGAACGCGTCGTAGGGGCGTTGCTCGACTCGGGCCAGCTGCTGACCGGCCCTCCACTGGAACTCGCTGATGCCGCCCGGCTCCCACGGGCCGACTGATCCGGCCTGACGGGCGGCCTCGGACTTCGGGACGATCCCGAAGCGCGCGACCGCGTCGGGGAGCGCCAGCGGAGCGAGCTCGAACCAGTCGACGACAAGGAAGTCGACGCTGCCGTCAACCAGAGCGCCGCGGCGCATCGCGTCCGACGACGCGGGTCGCGACCCCGGCGTGAGACAGCTGCCCGGGGTCGGCCTGGAAGAGCCCCGCCCCCGAGCGCAGGTAGCCGGTCTCGAAGAGCGACACGACCATGGCCAGCAGGCTGAAGGCCCGCGGGTCGTCGTTGGCCCGGGCGATGAACGCGAACACCTCGAGGCTTCCGATTCGACGCGGGTGCCGTAGTCGGCGAGGACGTGGACCCAGTCGTGCTGGGCGAGCAGCGGCGGCGCCGACCCCGGCGCACCGGGGTAGACGAAGCCGCGGGCCCGGTAGAAGTCGGCGACCCGCCGCCCGAGCGTGCCCTCCGGCAGCCGCTCGAGCTCGCACCAGCGCCCCGCGAGCTGCGGGTCGTGGCACGACTGCTGCCACGCCTCGGCGAGCGGCTCGCTGGTGTGCAGCGCGTCGTGGGTTCCTTCCGACCACTCGGCCGAGTACCCGTTACGGTCGAAGTCGAGCGCGGCGAGGCCGAGCGTCCCGGCCGCGAACTCCTGCGCGATAGGCAGCATCGTGTCGTCGACCCCGAGCTCGGCCGCGAAGTCCTGGACCCTCGCCGCGACCTCGGGCGGCAACGGGCGCAGCACCAGCGCCCCCAGGAGCATCTGCTGCACCATCCGGACCCGGAACTGCTCCTCGCGGTTCGCGAGCCGCTCCGCGTACTCGTGGGCCGCGATCGGCGCCGGTTCGGCGTCCATCGGGTGTCCGGTCATCGCCTCGACCGTGGCCGCGACCAGCGTCCGCTGCAGCGGGGTCGGGCCACCGGCCGGGGAGATGGCGCTCATGACGCCCCGGGCGAGGAGGCGGGCCTCCTCGGCGTCCGGGGGGTTCAGGTTGACGCTGGTCGCGGTCGGGAAGGCCACGGGCATGGTGTCGGCGCCCTTCAGTCGGAGGCTCGACACTCCTCCAACGCCCTCCGCCGGCTCGTGTTCCCGCCGGGGCGGAAATCGCCTACTCGGGTCGGGTGAACCGGTACACCGCCGCCCAAAGCAGCACCGCCGCCACGACGATCACGATCAGGATCTCGACATAGATCGGCAGCCGCCAGCCGGCCCAGGTCAGGCCGGGGGCGAGCTGGTGGCGCACCGACGCGGGGGCGTGCACGGCGTTGAACACCACCTTGCGCATCGCGTCGACCGCGTAGGCGAGGGGGTCGAAGCGGGTCAGGGTCCCGAGCCAGGTCGGGAGCTTGGCAATCGGGAACACCGCGGCGGAGAGGAAGAACAACGGCAGCACGAAGAGCTGCATCACGACCTGGAACGACTCGATCTCCTGAATCCGGGCCGCGAGGAACAGCCCCAGCGCGGTGAGCATGACCGCGGTGATCACCATGAGCGCGATCAGCTCCACGAGCATCAGCGGGTTGTACGGCACGTGCACGAGCGGGGCGAGGACCAGCATGATGAGGCCCTGCACCGTGGCGACGGTCGCGCCGCCTGCGCACTTGCCGATCATGATCGCCCCCCGCCGGACGGGAGCGACGAGCATCTCGCGCAGGAACCCGAACTCGCGGTCCCACACGATCGACACCGCCGAGAAGATGGCGGTGAACAGGATCGTCAGACAGATCACGCCGGGGAACATGAAGGTCGTGAAGTGGAAGCCGCCCGTGTTGATCACGCTGCCGAGTCCCGTGCCGAGCACGAAGAGGAACAGGACGGGCTGGGCCAGCGAGGTGACGATCCGGATCCGGTTGCGGCGGAAGCGGAGGATCTCGCGCTTCCACACCACCTTCGCGGCGCGCAGGTCGTCGAGCCAGGTCGCGCCCTGCGGGTGCTCGGTGACCGGCGCGACGTCGGCGATCGCGCCGGATTGAAGCGTCGTGGTGGCCGTCGTGCTCATCGTCCTCTTCTCGCTCGAACCATGGGGTTGTTCATGAGACGCTCGGAGGTCGACGCCTCCGCGTCCCGGATGGTGCGCCCGGTGTGGCTCATGAAGACGTCGTCGAGGGTGGGTCGGGCGATGCTCACCGCCGAGATGGGGACGTCGAGGCTCGGAGAACAGGCGGGGCACGAACTCCTCACCGCCCGCGACCTGGAAGGTGAGCCCGTCGCCGGAGTCGGTCGCGTCGAGCTCGAAACGCTCCTTCAGCTCGATGCGGGCCCGATCGTCGTCGGTGGTGCGCACCATGATCCGGTCCTTGCCGACCGCCGCCTTCAGCGCGTCCGGCGTGTCCATCGTGACGATCTCGCCGTCGTCGATGATGGCGATGCGGTCGCAGTACTCCGCCTCGTCCATGTAGTGGGTGGTCAAGAAGATGGTGATCGCTTCCCGGTCGCGGAGCGCCTGGATGTAGTCCCAGATGTTCACCCTGGTCTGGGGGTCGAGGCCGACCGTCGGCTCGTCGAGGAACAGCACTCGGGGGGAGTGCAACAGGCCGCGGGCGATCTCGAGCCGACGTTTCATGCCGCCCGAGAAGTTCCGCACCAGGTCGTGTCGCCGGTGGGCGAGTCCGACCATCTCGATGACGGTGTCGATGCGCTCGACGACCCTGTCCTTCGGCATGCGGTACAGCTCGGAGTGGAACCGCAGGTTCTCCTGCGCGGTGAGGTACTCGTCGAGCGTCGGGTCCTGGAAGACCAGGCCGATCCGCCGCCGGACCGCCAGCGGATCCTGCGCGACGTCGAAGCCCGCCACCCGCGCCCAGCCGCCGCTCGGGGTGATGAGGGTGCAGAGCATCGAGATGGTGGTTGACTTCCCGGCCCCGTTCGGGCCGAGGAACCCGAAGGTCTCCCCCGGCGCGACGTCGAACGTCACGCCACGGACCGCCTCCAGCTCCCCGTACTGCTTCTTGAGGTCCCGGACCTCGACCGACGCCTGCGCGTCCACACCGCCTCACTTTCTCGCCCGCGGTCGCTTCTCCGGCCCCGCGAACCAGGGTACTCTACCCTTGCGGTGGACGATAACTACTTCTCGGAGGGTCACGCCGGCTCGGAGCCCCAGTGGCGGCGCCAGCTGCCCGAGCTCTTCTACGGGGTCGTGCGGCGGCTCCGCCAGACCGCCTCGGAGGCGGCCGCGGACTTCGAGCTGTCGTTTCTGCAGTCCCGGGCGCTGCGGCGCCTCGAGGAGCCCATGGCGACGGGGACCCTCGCCGAGCAGCTGGGGCTCGACCGCTCGAACGTGACCAGCGTCGTGGACCGGCTCGAGGAGCGGGGCCTGATCACCCGCCAGCCCCACCCCGGCGACCGGCGGATCAAGCTGCTCGCCCTCACCGAAGCGGGTCGGGCCACCCGGGCGGCCATCGACGAGCGGATCTTCGCGACGGTGACGCTGTTCGAGGCGCTCTCCGAGGAGGACCAGCGAGCCCTGGCCGGCCTGCTCTCGAAGCTGTTGGAACGAGCCGACGCGGGACAGCCCGCGCCGGCGGTGCCATAGGTCGACGAGCCGCCGCGATGCTTGGGACGTGGTGCTGAGACCCAAGCGAGACGGCCGTGACCGCGACGCCGTGCAGGCCCGCGTGCCCGAGCGGCTCCTCGCCGGCGGCCGCTGCCAGATCCCACACGCGCCACCCCGTGCCGGAAGCACCGACGGGCTGCCGTCGCAGGTGTGGGTGGCGGTGAGCCGCGACCGCATCTACGCGTTCGAGGCGAGACCCGATTCGGTTGGGGAGCTGCTCGGCACGTGGGAGCGCCAGACCACGACCGTTCGGACCGCGCTGACGCTCACCACGACCCGGCTCACCCTCGGGTTCGACACCCATGGCCCGCGCCTCGAGCTGGCCGCGCGCCGGTTCCGGCTCGCCGACCATCGCCTGCTCCGCTACCTGCGGGACCCGGGCCGCGTCACGTGAACCGCCCGACCGGCGCGGAGCCGATCCGGGTGCGGAACGGCTAGTGCCTCGTCAGCCAACGTTTGCGTTGTTGGGCGCGGTGTTGGTTGATCCTCGCAGGCTTGGGTTGTCTGCGAGCGACTCCCCGTCGGGGGTGGCGGGGCGGCCCGGGGCCGGGCAGGACCGACGCTGGTCCATGTGGTGGCGGCGGCGGTCACGTCGCTGGGTCGGGGTTCCGACGCGACGGTGCTCCACGACCAGGGGGCTGGTCGTGATGGTTCCGCCGCTTCTGGCGGCGATGTTGTGGGCGGCGACGAGGTCGCGATGCCCGGCGTGTCCACAGTGGGGACACGAGAAGTTGCGCCCCGAGGGTTTGGGGACTCGGAGCCGGCAGTGGGGACAGGTGCTCGAGGTGCCGCGTTCATCGACGCGTTCCATGCTGATGCCGGCCCGTTCGGCTTTGTCGCTGATGGCACCCATGAGATGGGTGCGCCGCCGCCGGTTGTGCAGCGCCCCGCCATCCCGGGCGGTGATCCCGTGAGGGTCGCCGACGACCAGGGTGCCGATGCGTTGCGCGAGGGCCCACTCGACGAGGGTCCGGGCAGCTTCGTGGTGGGCTTGGCGGACCCGACGCCCGTTGGCGGCCTCAGCGCGGCGCTGTTTGGCGCGCAGCTGACGCCAGCGCCGGGAGCCACGCTGGCCGGGTGCGGGCCGTTTGGGGTCCATCTTGCGTTGCCGGGCCTTGGTGTCGGCCAAATGCAGCCGATCTTCGGCTCGCACGGCCCGCCCCGAGACCAACAACGCCGTGCCGGCGCGGCAGGCCGCGATCGGGTGGATGATCCCCACGTCGACGCCCGCGACCCGGGTCGGGTCCAGGTCGTGGTCTTCGACCTCGAGGCCGGCGGTCACGTCGAGGACGAGGCGCCCGGCGTCGAGGACCAGGGTCACCGAGCGCAGCGAGCCGGGCGGATACGGGACCGGGCGGCACAGCCGCAGCCAGCACGGCGCCGCCCCCGCAGCCATCGACACGCGGACCCGCCGGCCCTCCACGCTGAACGTGCCGGTATGCCAGCGCAGCGCCATCAACGCCCGCTTGCGGCGCGGGTAGCGGGCCCGTTCCCCAGCCCGCTTACGCTTCGCGACCTCAAAGCAGGCACTCGAGTAGCGGCGCACCACGGAGCGCATCGCCGCCACCGACAGCTCCCCGACTTGCACGCCCGCGATCTCGCGACACCACGCCTGATACCCGAAAATCGGCTTCGCGTGGCCGCGAAACCGGGCCTGGTTCACCTCGATGAGCGCCGCCCACACATCCCCACCCGAGCGCAACAACCCGACCAGCCGCCGCCGCTGCCCCGACGTCACCCGCAACTCCACCCGAGCCGTCCGCAACAACACCCCCCAACACCAACACCCACGTGTGACAACCCCGCAGAAACACCAAGCCTGCCGCGGCACTAGCTCCTTGGGTCGAGCACCGTTCGCTCGTAGGCGACGACGGACTCGATCTGCGCGTGGGACAGGATCCCGGAGAAGGCGGGCATGATTCCCTTCCCCATCGAGACGAACGTGACCTGGTCCTCGGCGTTCGGGTAGTCCCGCACGAGCTTCCCGCCCGTGAACGCGGGGCCGACGTTGCCCTGCCCCTGGAGCCCGTGACAGCTGGCGCAGTTCGCGGCGAAGAGCTTGCGGCCCGCGAGCAGCGTCGGGTTGTTGGCGTCAGCGCCGGTCGGCAGCGGCGCCGACTGGGATCCGGAACCCGAGCTCGAGCTCGAGCTGCTGCCACCGCCCCCGCAGGCCGCGACGCCGATCGCCACCGCGACGACCAGTCCCGCGAACCCCCACCCCCGACGACGATCCATCGCTCGGCGCTCCTCGGTTCGGCCACCCGCCCGGCGTTCCCCGCCGGCCCAGGTTGGCACGCCGGGCGGCCACCGGGCGGCCATCCGACGCGGTGGCGACCGGACGCATCCGACGGCCGGTCATACACTGGCGCCCGCTCCGACGTCCCGGACCGAGTGATGGCCAGCTCACGACCCCTGCACCGTGTCGGCACACTGGTTCGCGCTGGGGCGTCCCGGACGTGGCACACCACTCTGGGCCGGGTCGTGCTCTTCGCGCTCCTCTTGCTGGCCTTGAGCCTGGCCGGGGTCTTGTGGCTGAAGCCCGAGACCGTCGACTCGGCCGTCGCGCCCAAGCCGCCCAACCCGCGGACCGGGTCGGGCGGCGACCACTGGCACACCGCGTTCGGCGTCGACATCTGCGGCCAGTGGCTCCCGAACCCGGCGACGTTCGAGACCGCGGTCAGCAACCCGAACGTGTACGTCGGGCTGAACACCCACGGTGACGGGTACATCGACATCCACCCCTACGACCTGGCCGAGGCCGGACCGCACGCGACGACGGGGCTGTTCTTCACCTACGCGGGATGGCAGCTGTCCAGTACGTCGCTGACCGTGTGGACCGGACCGACCGTGGCCCCGACTGAGAAGACCTGGGCGAACGGCAAGCTGTGCCCGGTGGGCACCCCAGAGCAGGGGCAGCCGGGGACGGTCCGCTGGGCGGTCGACTGTCGGGTCATGACCGGCAACCCGGCCGACTACGCGCTCCGCGACCACCAGATCCTGGCCCTCGCGTTCCTGCCGTCGACGGCGCCGATCCCCGTGCCGCCCAGCTCGGCGTTCCCGCCCGGTGACGGGACCGGCGCCAGCGCCGTGGCGACGATGGCCTGCGCCCCGGGCGCCACCCCCGAGACCCCGCTGACCAGCGGGTGACGCGACAACGGTCGGCGCCGTCGCGGTGGTCGGCGCGACGACAGTCTTCGGCCCGGCCTGGCTGGCGCTGCTCATCGCCCCCGCGCTGGGGGTGATCGCGAGGGACCGCGACGAGCCGACGGAGCTCCGGGTGCGCCGTGCCACCATACGGAGATGACGTCGCGGGGCGCCTCCCCCGGGGTGGCGGCACGCCCCACCGGGCCGCTCGTCGGGGGCCCCGGTTGATCCTCGCCAGCGTGCTCGGCGACATCGGCCGCAGCCTGCGGGAGGGCTTCTTCATGTTCTGGGAGACGCTCTGGCCGCTGATCCTCGGCTTCTCCCTCTCGGGCGCGGTGCAGGCCTTCGTCTCCCGATCCGGCTTCCAGCGGGTGCTCGGCGACCACCGACCGGCCGCGGTGGTCCGGGCGAGCGGCCTCGGCATGGTGTCCTCCTCGTGCTCGTACGCCGCCACCGCGATGGCGAAGTCGCTCTTCCAGAAGGGGGCCGACTTCACCACCGCGATGATCTTCATGTTCGCGTCGACGAACTTGGTCCTCGAGCTTGGCATCGTGCTGATCGTGCTCCTGGGCTGGCAGTTCGCGGCGGCCGAGTTCGTCGGCGGGCCGATCATGATCGGGCTGCTCGCGCTGACCGGCTCGTTGGTGGTCGGCGGCGCCGTCGTCACCCGCGCCCGCCGTCGGGTCGAGGAGCGAGCCGAGGCAGCCGCTCACGACCACGGCTCGATGACGGGCGTGAGCGAGGCCCGGCAGGCCGAGCTGGAGCGCGAGCCCTGGGGGACGAAGCTGCGCTCCCGGGCGGCCTGGGCCGACGCGGCGACCTACACGATGGCGGACGTGAAGATGCTGCGCCGCGAGCTGCTGCTCGGCTACCTCATCGCTGGGTTCCTTGCCGTCCTGGTCCCGACCCACCTCTGGCACGCGGTGTTCCTGCACGGCGACGGGGTGTGGACCCCAGTCGAGAACGTGATCGTCGGCCCGTTCATCGCCATCATCAGCTTCGTGTGCTCGATCGGGAACGTGCCGCTCGCCGCCGCGCTGTGGCACGGCGGAATCAGCTTCGGGGGCGTCATCGCCTTCCTGTTCGCGGACCTCATCACGTTCCCGTTGCTACTGATCTACCGCAAGTACTACGGCGGCCGGTTGACCGTCCGGCTGCTGGTGTGGTTCTGGGCGGTGATGTCGCTCTCCGGGCTCGTCGTCGAAGGCCTCTTCTCGGCCCTCGGCCTGATCCCCAACACCCGAGGCCGGCCGATCGTCGCGACCTCGTTCCACTGGAACTACACGACGTTCCTGAACTTCGTGTTCCTCGGCGTGTTCGCCGTCCTCTACTGGCTGTACCGCAACCGGGCCCGGCTCGACGCCAGCGCCGACCCGGTCTGAGTCGGGCTCGGCGGACTCAGGATCCGGCGCCCACCGAGACGCCGACCGGCACTGCGACGGGCGCCTCGATCGGGGCGTCGGGGTCGACCTCGACGCTCAAGGTCGGGACGAGGCGGTCCAGCCAGCGGGGGAACCACCAGTTCGCCTTGCCGAGCAGCTCCATGGTCGCGGGGACCAGCACCGAGCGGACCACGGTGGCGTCGACGAACACTGCCACGGCCAGCCCGAGGCCGAACACCTTGAGGACGCGGAGGTCGCCGAGCACGAACGAACCGAAGACGCACACCATGATCGCGGCCGCGGCGGTGATCACGCGCCCCGTCGACGCCAGCCCGTCGGCGACCGCGGTGCCGTTGTCGCCGGTACGGCGCCACTCCTCCCGGATCCGGGAGAGGAGGAACACCTCGTAGTCCATCGAGAGGCCGAAGAGGATCGTGAACAGCATGAGCGGGATCCACGGGTCGATCGGCCCCGTCTTCCCGATGCCGATCACCCCCCCGAGCCACCCCCACTCGAACACGGCGACGATCACCCCGTAGGCGGCGCCGACCGACAGCAGGTTCATGATGGCGGCCTTCACCGGGACCGCCACCGATCGGAACACCGACATGAGGAGCAAGAACGACAGGAGGACGACCCCGGCGATGACCCAGGGCAGGCGCCGCGAGAACTGGTTCGAGGTGTCGATCGCGGCCGCGGTCTCCCCCCCGACGTAGGTCCGGACCCCGCTCCCGTGCACGATCGGCGGGAGGACCTGGTCGCGCAGCTCGGTGACGAGCTGCTCGGTGCGGGTGTCCTGCGGCGAGGTGGTGGGGATGACGATGGTCACCGCCGCGTTCCCGGCTTGGTTGAAGTTCGGTGGCGCCACGATCGCGACGCCGGGCGTGGTGCGCAGCCGGGCCGCGGTGTCCTCGACCGCCTGGCGGCCCGCGGGGGTGGGCACGTCCGAGGCGAGGACGAGCGGCCCGTTGACGCCCGCACCGAACCCGGACGCGAGCAGGTCGTAGGCCCGCCGGGTGGTGAGGTTGGTGGCGTCGTTGCCCTGGTCGGTGAAGGCGAGGTGCATCGAGAAGAGCGGGATGGCGAGCACGATGAGGACCGCGGCCGCCACCGAGCCCGTGAGCACTGGCCGGTGCTGGATGATCCGGCTCCACCGGTACCAGAGGGTCTGGCGCGTGTTGCCGCCGCTGCGGTGGAGGAGGACGGGGACGTGCAGCCGGTCGATGACCCGGCCCGTGAACCCGAGCACGGCGGGGAGGAGCGTCAGCGCGGCAGCCATGACGAGGATCACGGCCGCGATCGCGCCGAAGGCGAGCCCGTACACGAACGACACGCCGAGGAGCAGCATCCCGAGCAGCGAGATCACGACCGTGCAGCCGGCGAACAGCACCGCCCGGCCCGAGGTCGCGACGGCCCGGAGGGTCGCGTCTCGAGGCTCGGCACCGTCGTGGAGACGCTGCCGGTAGGTGGTGACGATGAACAACGCGTAGTCGATGCCGACCCCGATGCCGATCATGGCGGCCAGCTCGGTGCCGAAGGTGGGGACGGTGATGTGGTGGCTGAGCAGGTCGATGACGCCGATGCCGACCCCGATGCCGAACAGGGCAGTCATGATCGGGAGGCCCATCGCGATGACCGACCCGAAGGCGAGCAGCAAGATGACGATCGCGGCGAGGATGCCGATCGCCTCGCTGGAGCCGGGGCTCGCGGATTCGGCCTTGCTGATCGGCGGGCCGCCGAGCTCGACCTCGAAGCCGGGCCGGGCCGGGTTCTGCGCGGTGCTCACGACCCCCTGGATCGCCGCGGTCGGCAGGTTGTCGCTGGTGGCGTCGAACTGCACGGTGGCGTACGCGGTGTGGCCATTGGTCGACACCTGACCGTGGGCGTCGGGCGCGAAGGGTCCCCGCACGCTGCTCACGTGGGGCAGTCCGGTCACGTTGCGCACGACCTGGCCGATGGCTTGCTGGTTGGCACTGCTGGTGACAGGCGTGGCGGTGTGGAACACGATGTCGGCCGAGTCGCCGGCCTGGGTCGGGAACCGGGCCGCGAGGAGGTTCTGGGCGGTCGTGGATTTGGAGTTGCCGGCGCTGAGCTTGTTCTCGAAGCGGCCTTTGACCACGAACCCGCCGAGGACGACCGTCCCGACCAGCAGCACGATCCAGAGCACGAGGACACGGCGGCGGTGCTCGTGGCACCAGCCGGCCAGGCGACCGAGCCGGGTGTGTTCGGGCGCGACCGGGGTCGCCGGTCGCCGGTCGGCTGTCACCCGCCCGCTTTAGCACCGCGGCGCGGGGCGGACGAAATTCGCCCCGCGCCGCTCAGGATCGGTGACGCCGGAAGGAGGCGACGATGGCCCGAAGCTCCTCGGTGTCGGATCGGAACGGGATCTGCAGCCCGAGCGGCGCACCCTCCACCTCGGGCTCGAGCGCGTGGCCGCCCCGGAGCCCGAACCAGGGCGGGCGCCGGATCCGGACGCTGCGCACCCGGACCTGGGGGCGGGGCAGGGCGGCCAGGACTCGGTGGGGGAGCATCGACGGTGGCCGGGTGGTGGCGAGCACGAAGAGTCGCCGGTTGGTGACGACGATCGGGACGGTGGGGCGCTTGATCCCGTGGCGGGCGTACTCGACGTCCAGCCCGATCGCCGCGCCCGACGCGCCGGCGGACCGGACCCGGCTCCGGGTCAGCGCCCAGCCGAGGGCGCCGACGATCCGCTCGCCGTCGCCGAGCTGGGGCTCGACCACGGCCCGGGCCGCGGCGGCGTACTCGGGGGCGCGCTCTTCCCTCACCGGTCCCTTCCTCGTCGCACGGTCGGGGCAAGGGCCGCGCGCGACCGGACCCCGGCGGCGTCAGCGCAGACCGGCCCGGATGCTGCGGAACACCTCGCCGACGGTGCGGATCAGGATGACGACGTCGCGCCACAGCGACCAGTGCTCGATGTACTGGTTGTCGTAGCGGGCCCGCTCCTCGATCGACGTGTCGCCCCGCAGGCCGTGGACCTGCGCCCAGCCGGTCAGCCCGACCGGGAGGCGGTGCCGGTCGTTGTAGCCGCGAATGCTGCGGCGGAACCGGGCGACGAAGAAGGCCCGCTCCGGTCGGGGTCCGACGAGCGACATCTGGCCGGTGAAGACGCTCCACAGCTGGGGCAGCTCGTCGAGCGACGTGGCCCGCAGGACCCGGCCGATCGCGGTGACCCGGGGGTCCTCGTCCACCGACCAGCGGGTGTCGCTGTCGTGGTTGACCCGCAAGGTGCGGAACTTCGGCACGTCGATCTCGTGGCCGTCCTGGCCGACCCTCGACTGTCGGAACAGCACCGGACCCGGGCTGCTCAGCTTCACCGCCGCGGCGAGGAGCCCGAACAGGGGCGCGGTGAGCAGCAGGATCGTCCCGGAGACCAGGACGTCGAGGACCCGCTTGGCGAACCAGGCCGGGGCTCGTAACGCGGCGCGGCGCACCCGGTAGAGCGGAATGCCCTCCACGTCGTCGGTGTCGGGACCTTCGGGTGCGACCCCGCAGTCGAAGAACCGGGGCACGACGTGCACCTCGACGTCGTACCGCACCGCGGTCCGGAGGACGCCCACCAGCTCCGATTCCCGTGCCGGCCCGAACGCGACGATGACGCGCCGCACGTCCCAGCCTGCGAGCAGTGACGGGAGCTCCTCGACGTCGCCGAGCAGCGGGTAGGGCAGCCCGTCGTCGACGACCCGGTCGAGGAACCCGACCGGCGTGACGCCGAGCTCGGGGGAGGTACCGAACGCTTTGGCCAGCTCCACGCCGATCTCGCCCGCGCCGAGGATGACCGCCGGCTCGAGCAGATGGCCCCGGCGGCGGAGCTGCCGGAGGGCGGCGTAGGAGACGCAGCGGGCGACGACCACGATCGGCAACGCGACCAGCGCGGCACGGAGGACGCCCGCGACGTCGCCACCAACAAATGCTGCCGGCGCGAGCACGAGCAGCGGCGCGGCGAGCCGGGTGCAGAGCCACGGCGCCGCGTCGAGGGCGCTGAGCGTCATGCGGGGCCGGTAAGCGCCCGAACCGGCGAGGGTCGCCAACGCCGAGACGACGTACAGCAGCGTGAGAGTGTTGAACGGCGCGACGAGGCCGACCGCGAGCACCAGCGCGGCGGTGTCGAGCGCGGCGACCACGCTCGGGGTGACCCAGCGGGGCGTGACGCGCGCGTCGGTCGGTGCCCGTCGGATCCACGGTGGCGCCGCGAGGGCGGTGACCTCAGGAGTTGCGACCACGCCGCGCCGCGACGGCGCCCCGGGACCCGGCCGCCGACTCGCTCCTCATATCCCCGATAACGGCAGTCCAGGGAGACGCCTTGAACCTCGCCTCGATCTCCCACCCCCTCCCGGCGCCCGCGCCGACTCGGCAACGAGGAGTCGCAGGCCCCAGTCCCACGCCGGTTGGCCCACCAACGGGCCGTACCGGCGCTCCCACGCCCCCGTCTCGAGGTCTCGGGCCAGGTCGAGCAGGCCGGCGGTCACCGCGTCGGGCGGGACCCGATGGAAGCACGAGCCGCACGCTCGAATGTCCGGCTCGAGGTACCGCTCGGGGCGCCGCCAGAAGGCGAGGGTGAAGCCGTCCCGACAGTCGTGGGGCACGGGCACCACCGTCACGTGGTCGGCGTGGAGCGCTGCCGCGAGCGCCCCGAGCGGCGGCGCCTCGCGGAAGACAGCCTCGAAGCTCGGGGATGTAGTCGACAAGCCAGAAGTCGGCGTGCCGCTCGGCGTCGAACGCGAGGACGACTCGCCGCACCGCGACCCGGTTCAGCTCGTCGACGCCGGATCGCCAGTCCGACCAGTGATGGACGCTGAGCACCGCCATCGCGGCGTCGAACGAGCCGCTTCGGACCGGCAGCGCTTCCGCGAGGCTCTGCACCACGGGTGCGGACCCGGCCGGACGCTGCGACAGCATCACCATGGACGCGTCGACCGCGACGACCGAGCCGCGGGCAGGCTCGTAGGAGCCGGTGCCTGCTCCGACATTCAGCACCGACTGGCAGCCGTCGAGCGCGTCGTGGATCACCCGGGCCAGACGCGGGTCGGCGCGCCGGTGCCGCGCGTAGCCGGTGCCGATCCGGTCGTACACCGCTCGCGGCTCGCCACCAGCGTGACTCCCGAGCGGTGGTCGGCGGGTGGGCACGACACGACGGTACCGACGGGGCGTCGGGACCGGGTGTGGGATTCTTGCGGATCCTGCGTGAATCCTGCCGCGTGACCATCCGTCGCGGGACCGCCTGGACGTCGCGGGTTAGGGTTCGCCGATGACGAGCGAACCAGACCGCGAAAGCGTGGAGCGGGTCATCACCGCTCCCCCAGAGAAGATCTTCGACCTTCTCGCCGATCCACGGCACCATCACGAGATCGACGGCTCCGGGTCGGTCAAGGACGCGAAGCGCGCGCCGGAGCGACTGACGCTCGGCTCGACGTTCGGGATGGCCATGAAGCTCGGCGTCCCGTACTCGACCGTCAGCGAGGTGGTCGAGTACGAGGAGAACCGCCGGATCGCGTGGCAGTCACGCCTGCCCGGTTCGCTCGGCGCGAAGCTGACCGGCGGGCGGATCTGGCGCTACGAGCTGGAGCCCGTCGACGGGGGCACCCGGGTCCGAGAGACCTGGGACATCTCCCAGGAGAAGGTGAAGGCGTTCGTGCGGCCAGCCCGGAAGAAGACCCGGGAGAACATGGAGGCGACGCTGGAGCGGATCCAGGAGCTGGTCGGCACCTGACCGGGTCGAGGCGTCGACCGTCACGTACCCGCGCCGGCGCTCAGTGTCGCGCTGCTGAGCCGCGCCCGGGTTGCGTCAGCTCGACGTGATGTTGTTCAGGTCGCTCACCACCAGGTCGTGGGCGGAGTCGAGCGCGGTCAAGCTCGCGTTCACGGCGTTGACCTGGGTGTTGAAGTCGGTGTTCGGCAGCGCGGCTTGCTGCTCGGCGCTCAACGTGTTGTTGGCCGCCGTGATCAGGGACCGCAGGTCGGGCTCGACGCTGGCCGGGACGGTCAGCGAGTTCAGCGTGCCGATCAGCCCCTGCACCGCGTTGGCATCCTCGGCGAAGTCGAACCGGGCCGTGCCGAGGTCGTTCGCCGCCGAGGCGGTCTTCTCCTGGTTCGTGTTGCTGTTCGAGGTGGTCACCTCGGCCGACCAGGCCTGGGAGAGGGAGGCCTGCGCGGTTGCGGCCTGGTCGACTTCCTGCTGATGAGCCTGCTGGGCCTGTCGGGCCGCGATCTGCGCCGGGGTCGGGCCGCTCTTCCCGCCGCCCCCCGAGGTCAGCAGGATCACGATGCCGGCGATGACGAGGATCGCAACGAGCACCCCACCGCCGATGAGGTAGGGGGCCTTGGTGCGCGGCGTGCCCGGGATCGGCGCGGGCGCGATCGGGGCGTCGGGCGGTGGGGATGGCGCCGGCGCCGGTGCAGCGGGCGTCGCGACCGGCGGGGGCGGTGGCGGCATGACCGTCTCGTTGGCGGTCGCGACGGGTGCGACGTGTGCGCCACACGCGGCGCAGAACTGGGCGTCGTGCCCGAGCGGCTGCCCGCACGACTGACAGAAGTGCGGCTCTCCTGGGTTCACCACGACAGCGTCTCCTCCCTCCCCTGCGGCGACCGCCCTGACCTCCCGCGGCGTGCGGTCGGACTGATCGACATCGCCCGCACGGCCCGCGACCCGACCCACCCCAGCTCCAGCGCTGTGATCCCGGGGAGGTTAGTAAGCCCGGGGGTAGTGCGATGGCGGGGCGTCCTCGCCCCGCCCCTGCTCACCAAGACCACCGGGACGCGCTGCTCCGGATCACCCGGTGAACGCCGGTCTCGCCCTCCACGGCGCCGAGGGGTGGACCCGTCCAAGCTTCGGGGTCGAGCCCACGACGACGCCCTCACCGGCCGGGCGCCGGACAACCGGGTTGGTCCCACAGTGACCCACGCGGACGCCGATCGGTCCCCGGTTGAGCGGATCGGTCCAGCTCCGCGAGCCGACGGGCGCCTCCACCCTGCGCCGACCCGCGAGCACGATGTGGAGGTGACGGGACTTGAACCCGTGACTTCTTCGTTGCGAACGAAGCGCTCTACCGGGCTGAGCTACACCCCCGCAGGACCCAAGAGCGTACCAGGAGGCCCCGAAATCACGGTCTGGTGAGCAGCGCGGTCGGCTCGTCGACCGAACGGCGCACTCAGGGCGCCGACTGCTCGCCGAGCGCGGCGTCGAAGCGGGCGAGGACGACCGCGTTCGTGATGTCGCCGCGGGTGCGTTCGAGGACGGCGCGGAGCGCGTCGGTCGCGCGTCGGAGCCCGCCGGTCAGCGCGTCGGGGTAGTCGACGGTGACGAGCAGCTCGTACGCCACTTCCATGAGGGCGAAGAGCCGTTCGGCTTCGGCCGTGTCGTCGGCGCGGAGGCGGTCGAGGACGGCGCGGCGCAGCTCGCTGGCCGCTTCGGCGAGACCGTTGAGGTAGGCGGGCGCGTCGACGCGCAGGGTGGCGGCGTCGGCCGCGGGCTGGTCGGCGACGAAGGCGAGGGTCAGGTTCGCCTCCGCGAACTCCTTCTGCGCGTCGTGGAGGAACCCGGCCTCGCGGACGGCGGGATGCGCGAAGGTGGCCTGGTCGGCGGCGGTGAGCAGCTCCCCCGCCGCGGCGAGGTGGCGGCGGGCATCGTCGAGCTCGCCCCGGTGGGTGGCGCGGATCGCGAGGGCGCTCTCTCGGACGACCCGCCGGCAGGCGGGGAGGGTCAGCTCTCGAGCGTCGTGGCGGCCCTGGAGCACCCAGCCGGCGGCCTCGCCCGCCGAGCGCAGCTCGTGCGAGCGGTCCGGCTCCACCGGAATCAGGTCAGAACGAGGCGGTGCGCCGAAGCGCGAAGGCCGGCTCGGGCACCGGCGTCAGATCGCCGAAGCTCGGGACGGGGCGGAGCTGAGGGCGGGCCGGTACCGGCTCCGGGGCTCGCCGGGCCGGCCGGCGGGCCTGCTGGCGGGTCTTGAGCTGCAGCAGCAGGTAGACGTAGCCGGCGAGCAGGACGTCGGTGCCGACTTGCAGGCCGACGAACATCAGGTTGCCGCCACTGAACGCGGCCATGACGAGCGTGATCCCGACCGCGAGGAGCAAGGCGCCCAGGATGTTGCGACGTCGGCGCTGGGTCGCTCCCATGCCGCCCGGGCTGCGCCGGGGAGTCATCGGGGCGGCGACGGGACCGACCGGGCCGACGGGGCCCATGAGGGGCTGCAGGCCGGGCAGGTCGGGGTCGGCATTGCGTCGGGCGCCGAAGCCGGAGCTGATCGCGGAGATCAGCTCCTGGAGGCCGGCACCGATGCTCGAGCGACCAGCGCCCTCGTTGCGGTGCCGGAGGATCGGCGGGATGAGCACGGCCGCCCAGAGGATCGCGAGAACGAGGATCACGACGATCGCCACGAGACTCGGTTCCTCCTCCACCCTGGTCCGCACAATGGACGCGGCGGAACCCGGAGGACTCCGCCGTGTGTTGCGCGAGGTTAGTCAGGTCGAGTCGGCGCTCGTCAACCCTAGAGGTTCGAACCGTCAGATTTAGCGGTCCCTATATGCGCTCAGATATCGATGCGCTCAGATATCGCGCGCTGCGTGGTCACCTGAGCGCTGCCAGCGGCCGGATCGGCCGCCGGTCTTCTCCCAGAGGGCCAGGTCGCCGATCGTCATGCCCCGGTCGACGGACTTGCACATGTCGTAGACGGTGAGCGCCGCGACGGCGGCGGCGGTGAGGGCCTCCATCTCGACGCCGGTCCGGTCGACGGTGTCGACCTGGGCCTCGACTTCGACGTGGGATTCCTCGAGGCGGAAGTTGACGAACACGGCCCCGACCAGCAGCGGGTGGCACAGCGGCAGCAGGTTCGACGTCTGCTTGGCGGCTTGGATGCCGGCGACCCGGGCCACGGCCAGCACGTCCCCCTTGGAGATCGCCCCCGACGCGATCTGCGCCGCGGTGCCGGGGTTCATGTAGACGGTGCAGCGGGCCACGGCGCGGCGGTGGCTGGCCTCCTTCGAGGTGACGTCGACCATCCGGGCCCGCCCGAGCGGATCGAGGTGGGTGAACTCGGAGGCGGTCACGCGGCCCCAGTGTATGGGGACAGGAGCGGGGAACTCGACGTGGTTCGGCGACGAGGTCCCGGAGCGTTCAGCTCTCCTTCACGACCGCGTACCAGACCCGGTCCGAGACCTGGGTGACCCGGTCGGCGAGGTCGACGAAGCCCCGGTAGCGCTGCGTCTCGGCCCAGATCCGACGGAGGTCGTCGTAGGCGAGGACGGCACGCATCGCGTCCCGGTAGGCGTGCTCGACATCGCGGACGGTGTGGCGGGCCGCGTCGGCGAGCTCGGTGGCCCGGTCCCGGTCGGTGCTCATGACGGTGAACGCCTGGTGGAGATTCACAACCCCGTCACGGACGATGCCAGCCATCGCGGCGCTGGGCGGGTCGGCGGCGTCGAGACCGGACACCTCGGTCTCGCGGACCAGGTTGTGCGCCGCGCTGAGGACAAGATCGAGGCGGAAGGAGAGCGAGTACAGGTCCTCGGGGTCGATCTCGGTCGAGAACGCGGCACGCAGCGCGCGCCAGAGCTCGCGTTTCTGCTCCCCGGCTCGACGCTCGGTGTCCCAGAGGCGGGCCGAGGCGTCCGCGTCGCCCTGGGCCCAGCTGACGAGCGCGGTGACGCACTCGACGCTGATCCGGGCTTGCTCGCAGAGCAGCTGGACGGCGTCGGATCCCTCGGGGAGGAACCAGCTTCCGAGCTTCATGCGATCCCCCGCCAGGCGATCAGGGCCAACGCGGCCAGCGCCGCGCAGCCGGGCAGGGTCGTCGTCCAGGCCAAGATGATCCCGCGGACCACGGGCCACGAGACGTGCCGGGCCCGCCTGCGCCCGACCCCGCTGCCAACGATCGTCGACGCTACGACCTGGGTGGTGCTGACGGGAGCACCGATCAACGACGACGCGGCGGCGACCACGATCGAGGAGGTCTGGCTCGAGAGCCCGTCGACCGACCGGACGCGGAAGACCCGCCGCCCGAGGGTCCGGGCGATCGGCCGCGCCCCGGTCGCCGCGCCGACCGTGAGGGCGAGGGCGCAGGCGAGCCGGACCCAGGTCGGCTGCGCCACGGCGTGGAGGTGCCCGGTCGCGACGAGCGCGAGGGCGATGACGCCCATGGCCTTCGCCCCGTCGTTGGCGCCGAGCGTGGTGGCGAGGACGAGGGTGCCCGCCCGCTCGGAGACGCGGACCGGGCCCCGCAGTCCGGCCCGGGCCCGTCGCACGGCCCGGCGAAACAGCTGCTCGGCGCCCGCGCCGGCCAGGAAGCCGGCGAACGGGACGACCGCCATCACGGCGAGGACCCCGAGGACCCCGTCCGGGCGCCCGCCGGAGAAGCCGCCCCAGTCGACCGCGTCCGCGCCCGCGTCGGCGAGCGCGGCGCCGGTGAGCCCGCCGACGAGCGCGTGGCTGGCGCTGGACGGGACCCCGAGCCGCCACGTCACGAGGTTCCACAGGACCGCGGCGATGAGCGCGGCGCCGACGACCGCCACCACGTCGGCTCGCGGGACGTTGATGAGGTGCGCGACGGTCTTGGCGACCAGGCCGCCGAAGAGGAGCGGCCCGAGGAAGCAGCCGAGCCCGGCGAGGGCGAGGGCACTGACCGGTCGAGCGGCCCGGGTCGCGATGGTGGCCGCCGCCGCGCTCGCTCCGTCCTGGAAGCCGGTCGTGACCCCGAACACCAGCGCGAGGGCGACGACGACGACGAGTCCTGCCATCCTCTCCCCCTGCTGGTGTCGCGTCCCGCCGGGCGGCGTGGGACCCGGTCAGCCGCCGATCTGGCTCATGGAGCGCGCCGGCCGCACGAAGTCGACCTGCCCGATGCGGTGCCCGGCCCACTTGGCGCCGACCGCGCCGGCGATCGCGTCGGCGAGCGCGACGTCGACCTCGGCCGGCGGTCGACCGGAGCGCAGGATGGCGCGCAGGTCAGTCTCGTCCAGGGCGAACAGGCAGGTGCGGAAGCGGCCCTCGGCCGTGATCCGCACCCGGTCGCAGCTGCCGCAGAACGGCTCGGTGACGCTGGCGATGACGCCCACGTCGCCGATCCCGTCGGCGTAGCGGTGGCGGGCGGCCGGCTCGACGTGCTCCCCGGTCGGGGACGCGTCGAGGGGGAACACGGCGTCGATGCGCTCGAGGATCTCGGTGGCGGGGACGACCTGCTCCATCGACCAGGCGTCGGGCGCGTCGAGGGGCATGAACTCGATGAAGCGCACCCCGACCCCGCGGGCCCGGCCGTAGGCGGCGAGGTCGACGACCTCATCGTCGTTGACGCCCCGGATGACGACCGCGTTCACCTTCACCGGGTCGAGCCCGGCGTCGAGGGCAGCGTCGATGCCGGCCAGCACCCGGTCGAGCTCGTCGCGGCGGGTGAGCGATCGGAACGTCTCGCGGCGCAGCGAGTCGAGGGACACGTTGACTCGCCGCAGGCCCGCCGCCGCGAGGTCGTGGGCCAGCTCGGGGAGCCGAACCCCGTTCGTGGTCATGGCCAGGTCGACGCCGAGCGGGGAGAGCATCTCGACGAGGCGGGGCAGGTGGGCCCGGAGGGTCGGCTCGCCGCCGGTGATTCGCACCGCCTCGAAGCCGAACCGGTCCACGCAGAGGCGGGCGACCCGGGCCTGCTCCTCGTAGCTGAGCAGCTCGTGGCGGTCGAGCCACTGCATGCCCTCCTCCGGCATGCAGTAGGTGCAGCGGAAGTTGCAGCGGTCGGTGATCGAGATCCGCAGATCCTGGGCCCGGCGCCCGAACGAGTCGACGAGGGCGTGGGCCATGCCGGCCAGGGTACGCCGGGGCGGCGCCGGCTTGACAGAGACCACACAGCGTGATGAGATGGCCCGGTACTACCACTCTCCGTGGTTCTCACTGGGGTGGGGGTACACAGGAGTGACAACCGAGCCACCTCTCGGGGAGGCGACGATCCGTCGGCCGTAACTGGTCGCTTGAGGCCGACGGGGAGCCAGGCGAAACCGGCCCCACCAGTCTGGGGGTCGGTTTGTCGTCGTTGCGGAAGAACCGGAGGTGTCGTGGCTCAACGGACGCGGTCATGTCGGCGTGGTCCTGCCGGCGGTCTCGCCGTGGTGGTGCTGGCCCTCGGGTCCAGCGCCTGCGCCGTCCCGGTCGGCGGCTCGGCGCCACCGACCCACAGCACCAGCACCTCGGCGGATACCGGAGCAGGTGAGGTGATCCTGGTCTGCACCTCCGGGACGTCCAGCAACGGCGGGATCGAGACGGGGTCGTCGGTGGCGGCGCGTGTCCCAGCGGGGACGGCGGTGCCGCCGGGCTGCTGGGAGAGCTAGCGACCCCGGCTCAGGCTCCGGCCTTCTTGGGGCGGGCCGGAGCCACCCACTCTCACTCGTGCGTTCGGTCGCACGGGACGGTTCGGCCGGCTCCCCGGAGCCGGCCGCGCTGCGCCGGTCAGTGGTCGGCGACGCCGTCGAGGCGCACGACCCGCACCGTCTCCCCGGCGGGGATCCCGTCGCCGTCGGGGACCCGGGCCAGCCCGTTGGCGGTGGCGCTCGCGGCGAGGGCGTTGCTGGCCTGGCTGCGGGCCGGTGACGCCTGGTAGCCGTCGTCGGTGGCGCGCAGCCAGACCCGGTCGAGGTGCAGCCGGCCGTCGGGCCGGCGGGGGAACGGCTGCTCGGCGCGGGCGTCGACCTCGGGACGGAACCGGTGGGGATGGCCGAGCCGGGCGAGGAGCGCAGGGCGGGCGAAGCACTCGAAGCTGACCAAGGACGACACCGGGTTGCCGGGCAGCCCGAACACGGGGACGCCGCGCACGACGCCGAACGCGAGCGGCTTGGCCGGCTTGATCGCGACCTGGCGGGCGTGGAGCGACCCGAGCCGCTCGAGCGCGACCTTCACGTAGTCGTACTCCCCCATCGACACGCCGCCACTGGTGAGCACGACGTCGTAGCGGCGGGTCGCCTCGTCGAGGATGGAGATGGTCCCGGCTTCGTCGTCGGGGGCGATCCCGAGGTCGACCGGCTCGCAGCCGGCCTCGACGACGAGCGCCAGGAGCATGGGCCGGTTCGAGTCGCGGATGCTCCCCACCGGGAGCGGACCCGGCGTGGCGGGCGGGACCAGCTCGTCGCCGGTGGAGAGCACCCCGACCCGGGCCCGGCGGGTCACTCGCACCCGCGCTGCCCCGACGCTGGCCAGCACCCCGAGGTGCGGGGCGCGCAGCACGGTGCCGGCCGCGAACACCGCCGCGCCGGCCTCGAGGTCCCCGCCCGCCGGTCGCACGTGGTCCCCAGGGCCGGCGGGCGCCTCGACGAGGACCCCGTCGGCGCCGTCCCGGGTGGTGCACTCGACGATGACGACCGCGTCCGCGCCGGGCGGCATCGGCGCGCCGGTCATGATGCGGATGGCCTCCCCGGCGCCGACCGGACGGTCGGGGGCGCGACCGGCCGGCAGCTCGGCGGTGACCTGCAGCCGCACCGGCGCCTCGGACGCCGCCCCGACGGTGTCGGCGGCCCGCACCGCGTACCCGTCCATCGCCGTGTTGGCGAACGGCGGGACCGGCTCGCCGGTGGTGACGTTCTCGGCGAGCGTGAGGCCCAGCGCGTCGTCGAGGTCGACCTCGACCTCGTCGAGGGGGGTGACGAGCTCGAGGACCTCCCGCTGGACGTCCTCGAGCGGCACCAGGCTCATGCGAGGCCGCGACGTCCGACGAGGTCAGCGAGGTACGCGGCGGAGCTCGGGACCGAGGTCGGCGCGGTCGAGGGCCAGCTCGACGTTGGCGCGCAGGAAGTCAAGCTTGCGGCCGACGTCGTAGCGGCCCTCCGAGAACACGACGCCGTGCACCGGCTGGCGGTCGAGCAGCGCCGCGATGGCGTCGGTGAGCTGGAAGCTCCCCGCCGACGCCGGGCTCGATCTGGTCGAGGGCGTCGAAGATCTCAGGGGAGAACACGTAGCGGCCGACGACGGCGAGGTTCGACGGCGCGTCGGCGGCGGCCGGCTTCTCGACCAGGGACCGCACCCGAACCAGCCGGTCCCGGACCGGCTCCACCGCCGCGCAGCCGTACGACGAGATCTCGTTGTCGGGAACCTCGAGGAGGGCCAGCACCGAGCCGCCCTCGGCGGCGTGCACCGCGAGCATGGTGCGGAGCAGCTCGGCGTCGTCGACCATGATGTCGTCGCCGAGGAGGACCGCGAACGCCTCGCCGCCCACGTGCTCGCGGGCGACCGACACCGCATGGCCGAGCCCGAGCGGGTCGCGCTGGCGGATGTAGTGCAGGTCGGCGACGTCGTTGGTGGCCTGCACCTCCGCGAGGAGCTCCTGCTTGCCGTCGTGCTCGAGGTAGAACTCGAGCTCGAAGTTGCGGTCGAAGTGGTCCTCGATGGCCCGCTTGCCCCGCCCGGTGATCACGAGCACGTCGCGGAGGCCGGCCCGGGCGGCCTCCTCGACCACGTACTGGATCGACGGCTTGTCGACGATGGGCAGCATCTCTTTGGGCTGGCTCTTGGTGGCGGGCAGGAACCGGGTGCCGAGCCCCGCGGCGGGGATGACGGCCTTCGTGACCGGGGTTGACGTCACGCTGCGACGCTACCGTCGTCGTCGTCCCGACCGAAGCGGTGCTCCTCGCCCCGCACCAGACGCCGCAGGTTCGCGACGTGGCGGGCGACGACCGAGCGCGGCGAGGGCGCCGGTGACAGCGATGTCGAGGACCGACCCGTCGAGCAACGCGACCACGATTGGGAACGCGATCGCGACGAGCACCGACGCGACCGAAGCCTTGTGGAGGCCCCGGGCGATCGCGAACCACACCGCGCCGAGGACGATGGTCTCGAGCGGGAACACGACCGACATGACGCCGGCGCCGGTCGCGACGCCACGGCCCCCCTTGAAGTGGCGGGTGACAGGGAAGACGTGGCCGAGGACGGCGGCGATCCCGAGGATGAAGGCGCCCGGATGCCCGTCGAGGGCGAGGCCGGCGCCGGCCGCTGCTGCGCCCTTCCCGATGTCGAGGACCAGGACGACCAGGCCCGCCTTCCAGCCCAGGACCCGGAACGTGTTCGACGCGCCAGGGTTGCCGGAGCCCTCGCGCAGGATGTCGTGGCCTCGGGTGCGGGCCACCAGCGCCGCGCTCGGGAAGGTGCCGAGCAGGTACGCGACCGGCAGGAGGCACACCACCACGACCACCGGCGCATTCTTCTCGCGGTGGAGCCGCCCCGGGGATGACGATGGCCCTCGCCGGCGTTACCCTTAGCAGTCAAGCGGTTCGAGTGCCAGCGCCGGGTGAGGCCGGCGTTCGGAGCGAGCCACGAGCGGAGGCGGGATGCCCACCTATCGGTATCGCTGCGGTGAGTGCGGCGACGAGTTCGAGGTCTGGCAGTCGATCAAGGACCCGGGCCTCGAGACCCACGACGGCAGCTGCGGGGGGCCACTGCTGAAGGTCCTCACCCCGGCCGGGATCGTCCTGAAGGGGTCGGGCTTCTACAAGAACGACAGCCGCTCCTCGAGCCGGTCGGCGCCGAAGGACGGCGACAAGGGGGACGGCGCCGAGGGAGACGGCGCGAAGGGGGACGGCGCCTCGGACGGGTCGGGCTCCTCGGACGGCGACTCGAAGTCGAGTGACGCCTCGTCGGGGTCGACGTCGACCGACACCAAGGCGGGGGACGGCTCGTCGGGAGCCGGGAAGTCCGGGGAGGGCTCCTCGAGCGGCCAGCCCAAGACGGGGGCTGCCCGGCCGTGAACGGCACCTCGGGCGCCGACCCCGGGGCCGTCGAGGCGGTGATCTTCGACTACGGCGGCGTCATCTCGGTGCGGCTCCTCGGTGACCTGTCGGACTTCGAGGCCGCGATGGGCTACCCGCGGGGCAGCGTCACCGAGCTGATGTTCGGCTCCGCCGACGGTGAGGACGAGGCCGGGCCTCACGACTTTCATCGTCTCGAGACGGGGCAGCTCTCGTTGGTTGACTACCTGAGCGGCCTGGAGCGTCGCGCGCCGGAGGTGCTCGGCCGCCCGCTCGACTTCGAGGCCTACCAAGCGTTCACGCGTCGCTCCGCGATCGCGGTGCACTGGCCGGTCGTGCACCGGATCCGGTCGCTGCGCGACGATGGGATTCGCCTGGCGCTGCTCACGAACAACGTCCACGAGTTCGGCGACGCGTGGCGGGCGACGTTCCCGGTCGACGAGCTGTTCCCGATCGTCGTCGACTCGAGCGAGGTCGGGATGCGCAAGCCAGACCGGGAGATCTACGAGCACACCTCCGCGCTCCTTGAGGTCGACCCGGCCGCGACGGTGTTCCTCGACGACCTGGCCGGCAACGTCGCCGCCGCCGCGGCGCTGGGCCTGGAGACGGTTCACTTCGGGAGCGACCCGATCACGTCGCTCGCGGAGCTCGACGCGATCCTGGCCCGGCGGGGGGTCAGGCCCCGCTGACCTGCATGTCGCCGATCACGAGCGTGAGCCCGGCCGCCGCGCCGGGCAGCCAGGTGAGGTCGGCGCCGACCTCGGCGACGTCGAGCAGCATCCGCTGCAGCGTCGACGCGACGGTGATCTCCCGGACCGGCTCCGCGTAGGCGCCGTCGCGGATCATCAAACCGACCGCGCCGACCGAGAAGTCGCCGCTCACCGGGCTCGTGCCGGAGTGCAGCCCGGTCACCGACTGGACGTACAGGCCGCGGGTCAGCGACCCGACGATCGCCTCCGGGTCGCGGGTTCCCGCGTGCAGGGTCAGCGCCCGCGCCCCAACGCCGGGCGGGGCGGTGAGTCCCCGCACCGCGGAGCCGGTCGTCCCCGCGCCGCCGCGTCGACCGGTGTACACGTTCTGGAGGAACCCGGTGAGCACCCCGTCGGTGAGCAGCGCGGTGCGGCGGGTGGGGACTCCCTCCCCGTCGTAGGGCGCCGCGCCACGCGCGTCGGGGTTCGTCGGGTCGTCGACGAGGCTGACCGCGACCGCGGCGACCGTCTCGCCGTCGCGACCGGCGAACATGGACCGACCCTTCAGGACGGCTTCTCCGTTCAACGCCGCGCCGAGCAGCCCGAGGAGGCTGCTCGTGACCAGCGGGTCGAAGACCACCGGGAGCTGCTGGGTCGGGGGCTGGACCGCGCCGAGCAGCCGGGCGGCCCGGGTGGCCGCGTCGGTGGCGGCGGCGTCGACGTCGAGCTCGTCGGTGCTCCGCCCGACCGAGAACCCGTAGCCGGTCCGGGTCTCGCTCCCCTCGCTGGCCAGCGCCACCGCGCCGCACGCAGCACGCGGTGCGCCGGGTCGCGGCTTCCACCCCGAGCGAGTTCGCCACCGCGGCGTCGATCGCGGTGTCCTGGTACGTCGCCGACTCGACGCCGCGGATCCGCGGGTCGGCCCGGGCGGTCGCCGCTTCGAGCGCGAGGGCAAGCTCGACTTTGGCCGTCGTCGGGACGCCGGCCAGCTCGTCGCGCCAGAGGTGCAGCACCGGGGCGTCGACCGAGTTCGCCTCGGCCGGGCTGGCCAGGCCCTGCCACTCGTCGGGCGCTGAGAAGCGGGCGTTGTCGCGGGCGTCGGCGAGGGTCTCGGCCCGCGTCGCGGCGTCGAGCGCTCCCGCCCACGCGTAGCCCTGCCGCCCGTCGAGCACGACCCGCACGCCGACCCCGGCCTGTTCGGCGACCGTGAGCGACTCGACGTCGCCCCGCAGCACCGACACCTCGGTCTCGCGGGAGCGGACCACGTACGCCTCGACCTGCTCTCCTGCCTGCGCCTGGCCGGCCAGGAGCCGGGCGACCTCCAGCGGGTCGTCGCGCTCAGCCACGGGCGGTGCCGCCGACGGTGAGCTCGGCGACCCGCAGGGTGGGCTGACCGGCCGAGACCGGGACGCCCTGCCCGTTCTTGCCGCACGTGCCGGCCCAGGTGTCGAAGTCGTTGCCGACCGCGTCGATGCGGCGGAGCACCTCGGGGCCGTTGCCGATGAGCTGCGCGGCCCGCACCGGCTCGGTGATCCGACCCCCTTCGATTCGATACGCCTCGGTGACGCCGAACACGAAGTCGCCGGTGGCGGGGTCGACCTGGCCGCCGCCCAGCGCGACGCAGTAGAGGCCCGACGGCGTGTTGGCGATGATGTCGTCGGGGTCGTCGTCGCCTTCGAGGACGTAGGTGTTCGTCATGCGCACCATCGGGAGGTGCTGGTAGGTCTCGCGCCGGCCGTTGCCGGTGCTGGCCCGGCCGGCCTTGTCGGCGCGGAGCCGGTCCCAGAGAAAGTCGGTGAGGACCCCCTGCTCGATCAGCGGGGTGCGGCGAGCCGGTGCGCCTTCGTCGTCGATGGCGTAGGTGCCCCACTCGCCGCGTAGGTGCCGTCATCGACGAGGGTCACGAGCGGCGACGCGACCTGGCTGCCGACCTGGCCTCGGAACACCGAGGCGTCCCGGTCGACGAGGTCGGCTTCCAGGCCGTGGCCGCACGCCTCGTGGAACAGGACCCCGCCCGCACCGCGTCGCAGCACGACCGGCATCGGCCCGGAGGGGGCAGGGCGGGCGTCGAGCATGGTCAAGGCCCGGTCGGCGGCGGTCGTCGCGACGGCCTCGGGGGCGAGGTCGTCGAAGCAGCTCGAAGCCGACCGTGCGGCCCGGCGCCTCGCTGCCGGTGCGCAGCCCGGTGTCACCGACCGCGACGCAGCTCACCATGAAGCGGGTCCGGACCTGCTCGTCCTCGACGAGGAGGCCGTCGGAGTTCGCGACGAGGATGTGACGGCGCCCGTCGGCGTATCCGGCGCTGACCTGCCCGATCGCGGAGCCGCGGGCCCGCGCCGCGGCGTCGGCCCGTTCGAGCAGCTCGACCTTGCGGGCTTTGTCGACCGTGTCGGGCCGGACCGTCACCGCGTGCGGCGGGGTGACGTCCCGTCGCTCGAGGGCCACGACCCGGGTCGAGTCGGTGCTGCCCCGCGCCGCCGCCGCCGCGGCGTGCGCCGCGTCGCGCAGCCCGGCGTCGGACAGGTCGGCGGTGTGGGCGTAGCCGGTCGACTCGCCCCGCACGACGCGCACGCCCGCGCCCCGCCGACGTCCGGACACGACGTCTTCGACCCGCCCGTCGTCGAAGCGGGCGTTCGACGACCAGCGGTCTTCGACGAACACCTCGGCGAAGTCGCCGCCCGAGCGGAGCGCGACCCCGAGGGTCCCGGCCAACGTGTCGCGGTCCAGCATGGGACCTAGGGTAGGCGGATGCCGTTGCGTCCCGGCCTCAGCGCCTGCGCGACGATGACCGTGAGCGAGCGCGACACCGCGGAGGCACTCGGCAGCGGTGACGTGCAAGTGCTCGGTACGCCGCGCGTCGTCGGCTTGGCCGAGGAGGCGTCGGTGCTTGCCGTCGCCGGGCAGCTGCCGGAGGGCACGACCTCGGTCGGGTACCGCGTCCAGCTCGACCATCTCGCGCCGACCGCGGTGGGTGGCGTCGTGCGGGCGGAGGCGGTTCTCGAGACGGTGGCGAGCCGCCGGTTGACGTTCCGGGTCACCGTGTCCGACGCCCGGGGTCTCGTCGCGGCCGGGCGCCTCACCCGGGTCGTCGTCGACCGGGCCCGGTTCCTCGAGAAGTCCGCCGGCGGGTGAGCGACCGGCCCGAGGACGAGCCGGGGTGGGCCATGCCGGCCGGCTCGTCGGAACCGTCGCCGCCCGGCTGGTCGGCGTGGAACGATGCGCACACCACCGGGTGGGAGACGCCGGTCGACCCGACCCAGGCCGGCGGGCCGCCCGGCCCGCCGAGCCCGCCCGGCCCGCCGGCCCCGCCGATCGTCGCCCGCCCGGTGTCGCCGGTCGGCGCGTCGCGGCGGCGACGCCGGGGGTGGCTCGTCACGCTGCTCGTCGCGATCGCGCTGATCGTGGCGATGGCGGGCGCGGGCACGGGCTTGTTCATCACCCGAACCCTGCCGCCTTACAACGGGGCGAGGGACTTCCTCCACGACGTGGCGGTGCACGAGGACGGTGGCGCCGAGGGTCGGCTGTGCGCGGCGGACGCGACGGATCCGCTCATCGCCTTGGAGGGCGTGGACGAATCCATCGACCGGGCCGACGCCAAGACGCTGTCCGCGAACCCGCTCGGCGTCGACCGCTCCGGGAGCACCGCTACCGTGACCTTCACCGTCACCTACCGCGACGGGCGGTCGGACAAGACGTTCAAGCTGCCGATGACCCTCGAGGGGGGCAGCTGGAAGGCCTGCCCGTCCGCGTAGCGCCGACCCGGCTCGACGCTCAGCCCAGGTTGGAGCGCCGCGGGTAAGCGTCCTCAGGGTCAGTGAGCACGTTCACGAGCGCCGGGCCGTCGTGGGCGAGCGCCTGGTCCAGCGCCGGGCCCAGCTCGTCCGGGGTGCGGACCAGCTCGCCGGCCACGCCGAGCGCGTCGGCGACCTGGTCGTAGCGGGTCTCGGGGGCGAGGTCGGCGACGAGGGCCTCCCCGAACAGGAGCCGCATCGGGTGCTTCTCGAGCCCCCACACCCCGTTGTTGCCGACGACCGCGGTGACGTTCACGCCGTGGCGGGCCCACGTGTCGAGGTCCCCGAGCGAGAAGCCGATCGCCCCGTCACCGAAGAGGGCCACCACCTGCCGGCCGGGGTGCGCGACCGCGGCGGCGAGCGCGTAGCCCATCCCGCTGCCCAGGCAGCCGTACGGGCCGGGGCCGAGGAAGCAGCCGGGCTGGTACGTGTCGACGTAGCGGCCCGCGTAGGAGACGAAGTCGCCGCCGTCGCCGACCACGATCGCGTCCCGGTCAAGCCGGCGCCGCAGCTCCCCGTAGACCCGGACCGGGTCGATCGGCGTCGCGTCGGACGTCAGGCGTGACCCGTCGGCGGCGCGGCGAGTCGTCTCGTCGTCGCGGAGCGTCGCGATCCAGTCGTCGCGCGCGCGCGCGCCGCCGTGTCGCCGGCCGAGGGCGCCTGCTCGGCGAGCGCGGCGAAGAGGCGGCGGAGGTCGCCGGCGCACGACGCGGCGAGCGGGACCCGCGTCGCGAGCCCTTCGAGGCTGTCGGCGAGGTGCACCACCGCGGCGTCGCCGAACGATCCGAACCCGACCCGGAAATCGAGCGGCGTGCCCGCGACGAGCACCACGTCGGCCTGCTCGAACGCCAGCGGCCGGGCCCTCGAGAAGGCGAGCTCGTGGTCGGCGGGCAGCAGCCCGCGGGCAAGGTCGTTCGCGAACACCGGGACCCGAGTCGCGGTAGCGAACGCCGCGACCGCCTCCTCGGCGTGGGCCCAGTACACGTCGGCGCCGACCATGAGCACCGGGCGGCGGGCCCGGCCGACCCGCCGCGCCACCGCGCTGATCCGGCCCGCGTCGGGCGCAGGGCCGCGGAGCCGCTCCGGGTCCGGCGGCGCGGGGAGCGGCTTGTCGGTCGAGCCCCAGGCGTCGAGAGGCACGTCGACGAACGTCGGGCCACGGTGCGGGGTCTGCGCGGCGCGCAGCGCCTTGTCGAACTCGAGCGCGACGAGGCCAGGCTCGGCGGCGGTGCGGGCCCGCTTGGTCACGGACGCCACGATCGGCACGTGGTCGAGCTCCTGGAGCGACCCGGTGCCCCATCGGCCGTGGGGGGCCCGCCCGCCGATCACGGTCACGGGCGAGCCGTTGAGCCAAGCGGTGGTGATCGCGCTGATCCCGTTCGTCACGCCGGGCCCGGCGGTGAGCGCGGTCACCCCGACCCGCCGCGTCACCTTGGCCCACCCTTCGGCAGCGAAGGCGGCGGTCTGCTCGTGTCGAGTGTCGACGAGCCGGATCCCCGCGTCGGCACAGCCGTAGTAGAGCGGCCACAGGTGCCCGCCGTTCAGCGTGAAGACGGTGTCGACGTCGTGAGCGCGCAGCGTCGCCGCGCCCGGTGCCCCGCGTCGGCGGCGCTCACGCCGCGCGGGGTTCGCCCGGGCGAACCGGTCGACGGCCGCGAACCACAACCCCGGATTCTCGAACTGCGGGGAGTGCCCGGCGTCGGGAACGACGACCAGCTCGGCGTCGGGCAGCACCTCGGCCATCTCGTACGAGACGGCAAGGAACGCCTGGTCCTGTTCCCCGACCAGGACCAGGGTCGGGCAGGTGACCGCTCGGAGCGCCGCCAGCTGATCGGGCTGGCGCACCAACTCGGTGGAGAGCGCCACCCACATCGCCGGCGACTGGGCAGCCCACTTGCGGTCGCAGAACTCTCGGTAGCCGGGCCGCTCCGCGACCAGCCGGTCGAAGGCCGGGGTGGTGAGCGGGTCGAGCTCGTCGAAGAGCTGCTTCAGCGCGTCCATCCCCTGGGTGTGCACGACCTCCACCGCGCCGTCGACGAGCACGGGGTCGATGCCGTGCGGCGGCCCGGGGCTGGTGTCCATGAGCACGAGCGCGTCGACCCGCTCGGGGTGGGCGAGCACCAGCCGGCGGGCCACCATCCCGCCCATCGAGTGGCCGAGGAGCCGGAACCGGGGCCAGCCGAGCGCGTCGGCGACGCAGAGCGTGTCGGCAGTCAGCCGGTCGAGGGAGTACGCGGCCTCGTCGGGCGGGTGGTCGCTCGCCCCGTGCCCCCGGTGGTCGAAGACCGCCACCGTGGCGTGCGCCCCGAGCGCGGCGAGATGATCGGAGAAGTCCTCCTTGGCGCCGCCGAAGCCGTGCACGAGCAGCAGCGGCGCGCCGTGGCCGGTGCGTTCGACCGTCAGCCCGACGCCGTCGTCGGTCTCGATGCGCATGGTGGTGGGCCTTCCGCTGCTGGGAACGAGCGGGCCAGGTGCTCGTAATCTACGGGGATGGAGGCCCAGCCGGCTGGTCCCGCGCGCTCCCGCGCCTGGTGGGGGCCGCTGCGGGTGGTGGTGAGCTTCGGGCTGCTCGCCCTGCTGCTCACCAAGATCGACTTCGACGACTTCGTCCCGAGCGGGCGGAGCCTCCCGGGGGTGTTGGCGTTCCTCTTCGCCGGGATCGCCCTCATGGCGCTCAGCATGCTGGTGGGCGCCTGGCGCTGGCAGCGGGTCCTGGTCGTGTTCGGCGCCCAGGTGCCGATGCGCCACCTGATCTCCGACTACTTCGCCGGGCAGTTCGTCGGGAACGTGCTGCCGTCGACGATCGGCGGCGACGTGCTCCGCGTGACCCGGGTCTCGGGCGACGTCGGAGCCCGGGACATCGCCTTCGGGTCCGTGGTCCTGGAACGGCTGACCGGGTTCGTGTCACTGCCGCTGCTGATGATCATCGGCTTCGCGATCCGCCCCGACCTGGCCGGGACGTCGCACGGCTGGATCGCGGTGCTGACCGGCGTCGGGACGGTGCTGTTCTTCGGCCTGATCCTCGTGGTGTGCGGCCATCCGGCCCTTGCTGGGCGGTTCACGGAGCACCAGAACTGGATGCGCTACATCGGCGCTGTCCACATCGGCGTGGACCGGATGCGCCGCCAGCCCCGCGACGCGGCGGCGGTCCTCGCCCTCGCCCTCCTCTACCAGGCGGTGGTGGTGTCCGCGATCTACTGCGCGGTCCACACCCTGGGGCTGACCATCCCGACCGCGGCGATCTTCGCCTTCATCCCCGCGGTGGCGATGGCCCAGGTGCTCCCGATCTCGGTGAGCGGCCTCGGCGTGCGCGAGGGGCTGCTGGTCCTGTTGCTCCACCCCCTCGGCGTGAAGACCGGGCAGGCGGTCGCGCTCGGGCTGCTCTGGTACGGGATGGTGCTCGTGGTCAGCCTGGCCGGCGCCCCCGCGTTCGCGATCGGCGGCCGCCAGGCGATACCGCCCGCCCCCGGCAAGGCCGAGTCGCCCGAGTCGCCCGCCGCCACCGCCGAGTCGGCGTCCGTCCCGACGGAGCCGACGTGAGCGTCACCAAGCCCTCCGCGGCGCCGGTCACTCACCCCGCCCCGACCCGCCGCCTCCACCGCCGGCTGCCCGGCGCCCGCGGCTCAGCAACGGCGCGGTCCTGTACTGGTGGATCGAGGTCCTCTTCGTCGCCGTCTACTACGCCGTGTACTCGGCCATCCGGAACCTGAACGAGGGCGGGACGGCCGCTGCCCGCCACCACGCCACCTGGATCATCGACGCTGAGCGGCAGCTGGGGATCTTCGTGGAGCGAAGCGCCCAGCACTGGGCGCTCGGGATCCGTCCCCTGATCATCGCCTGCAACTACTGGTACGGGTCGCTGCACTTCGTCATCACCGCTGGGGTGCTGATCTGGGTGTACCACCGCTGGCGGAACGACTACCCGCTGTGGCGGAACACGCTTGCCGTCGCGACCGGGCTGGCGCTGATCGGGTTCGTGTTCTTCCCGCTCATGCCGCCCCGGCTGCTGCCGGAGCACTTCGGGTTCGTCGACACGCTGGCGAAGGACCCGACGTTCTGGTCGTTCAACTCCGGCGCGGTGAGCAAGATCTCGAACCAGTTCGCCGCCATGCCCAGCGTCCACTGCGCGTGGGCGCTGTGGTGCACCTGCGTGCTGGTCCCCCGGGTGAAGCACGAGTGGGCGAAGGCGCTCGCGATCGCCTACCCGATCTGCACCGTGACCGCGATCGTCCTGACCGCCAACCACTACTTCCTCGACGCGGTCGGCGGGTTCGTGACCCTCGGGATCGCCTACGCCGTTGCCCGGGCCTGCACCCGGGCCGGTCGCCGCCCCGCCGCGGCCCAGCCCGCCTCCACCACCTGACCCCGCGGTGGACCTGGACCATGTGGCGCTCGCCGCCACCGACGCGACGGTGCCCCTCGCCCGCTTCGTCGGCGAGCTGGGCAGCACGGTCCTGTCCGGCGGCGAGTTCCCCGGCTTCCGGCCGGTGCAGGTCCGGGTCGGGGACGCCGAGCGGGGCATGACGGTCGAGCTCCTCGAGCCGTCGGACACGGCCCGCAACGACTTCCTGGCCCGGTTCCTCGCCCGGCACGGCGACGGGCCCCACCACCTCACCTTCAAGGTCGACGACCTCGACGCCGCGCTCGGCGCGGCTCGCCGCGACCGGCCGCACCCCGGTCGGCGTCGACCGCTCCGATCCCAACTGGATGGAGGCCTTCCTCCTCCCCCGGGATGCGTGCGGCACGGTCGTGCAGCTCGCCGCGCAGGCCGGCGGCGGGCCCGATCTCCCCGCTCGGTTCGAGGAGGCGAGACGCGACGGCCCGATCGCCACGCCCCGCTGGTGGCCGGCGCTGCCCGACCCCGCGCCCGACCCGGCGGTGCTGGAGCGGGTCGTGCTCGGCGTGCCGACGCTCGACGAGGCCCGCGCCCTGTTCGGCGGGCTCCTCGACGGGGTCGAGCAGCCGGCTGGCGCCCACGCGGTCGAGCTGGCCTGGCCCGGCGGCGGCCGGCTGCGACTCGAGGCCGGTCACGACCGGGCCGGGATCGACCGCCTCGAGCTGGCCGGCAACGCCCCGGAGCGGATCCTCGCCGGGACCCGCGTCGTCGGGTCCTGACTCACCGGCGGCTCCGGCGACGCTGGAAGGAACAGGCCGGCCGCGAACGCGAAGGGCCACCTTCGCCCGCGGGACCTACCGAGCCGCGTCGACGGGTGCGCCGGCCCCGCTGAGCACGGGCCGGATCGCGACCGGCCGCTCGGCGACGAGGCGCCGGACGCTCTCCCGCACCGCCCGGTCAGCGAGCGACAACGCCGAGTCCCGGGCGCTGATCAGCGCCAGCCGTCGGGGCGGCACCCCGACCAGCGGCGCGGTCTGCACGCCGCTCAGCTCGGGAGGCACCGCGGTCTCGGGCAGCACCGAGGCTCCCGCGCCGGCGGCGACGAGGTCGGCGATGAGGCGGATGCCCTCGACCTCGACCGTGACCGGCAGCGCGACCCGCTGCCGAGCGGCCGCGCTCTCGACCTCGGTGCGCAGCGGGTTGCGGTTCGGGGGCAGCACCAGGCCGAGGCGGGCCAGCTCCTCGAGCGACAGCGGCCCCGGCGCGATCCGGGCGCCGGTCGGCACCACCGCGACGAGCGCCTCCTCGAGGAGCGTCTCGGACACCAGCCGCCGCTCGTGGACCGGCTCGGTCACGATGGCCTGGGCCAGCTCGCCGCCGAGCACCTCGGCGACGAGCCGCTCCGACGCGGCCTCGTTCACCCGCAGCCGGATCCCGGGGGCGCGGACCCGCAGCGCGGCGACGAGCCGAGGCACGATCCATCGACTCGCGGTGCCGACCGTCCCGAAGCTGGCGTCACCGACCTCGAGGCCCTGGAGCATCGACACGTCGACCCGGAGCGCCTCGAGCTTCCCGGCGGACCCGCCGTGCCCGATCGAGGACCCGCTCGCCGAACTCGGTGGGGATCGCCCCCCGTCGGGTGCGGGTCAGCAGCTCGACGCCGAGCTCGGCCTCGAGCTGGCGGACCTGCTCGGACACGTTGGACTGCACGGTGGCGAGCGAGTCCGCGGCCGCGGTGAAGGACCCCTGCTCGTCGATGGCGAGGAGCGTGTCGAGGTGCCGGAGCCTCCATCCCGCTACCGTACCATCTCTCCTAGCGATCGTGAGGATCAGTTCAACCGGTTGGACAGATCGTGAGGGATCGTGCACTATGAACGGGCAGGCGCTGTAGGGAGCCGGCTTCCCCCCGGTCGGCTCCCCGGCACTGCTCCCTCGAAGCGGGCGAGCCCGAGCGCGGCAAAGGATGGCGGACGAAGATGGCGTTGGCGTTTGACACGGTGTCGAACCTGGTGTTCACAGGTCCGCTCACCTGGACTGACCGTGCCGCGTGCAGTGGCCAGACCAACCTCTTCTTCGCCCCCGCCGGCGAGCGGCCCGAGACCCGCGTGCTGCGCGAGGCGCGGGCCCGGGCGATCTGCCGGTCGTGCGTGGCGCTCGAGCCGTGCCGGGACTGGGCCCGGGAGAACCGCGAGTACGGGTTCTGGGGCGGCGAGTCCGAGGAGGAGCGCGCCGCGGCGGGCTTCCGTGTCGACATGCCGGTCGGACGGGTCGCCCGCTACCCGAAGGGCGACGGCCAGCCGGTCAAGCCTCGCGAGTCGCGCGTCGCGTGACGTCGGGCCCGCCGACACTGGCGGAGCGACGTCGATAGTGTCCCGGGCGTGGTGCCCGATGGCGTCGATCTCGAGCGCCTCGCACCCTGGTTCGCGACCAAGGTCGACGGCGCGACCGGCGCCCCCCTCCACGCCGAGCTGATCGCCGGCGGCCGCTCGAACCTGACCTACGTCATCGACGACGGCGCCCACGCCTGGGTGCTGCGCCGCCCGCCGCTCGGCCACGTCGTCGAGACCGCGCACGACATGCGCCGCGAGTACCGGGTACTCGAGGCCCTCGGGCCCACCGACGTGCCGGTCCCCGCGGTGTTCGCCTTCGGCGACGACGACTCGATCATCGGCGCGCCGTTCTACGTGATGGAACGCGTGGAAGGCAGGATCCTGCGCACCCGGGACGACGCGGCCGAGCTGCAGCCGGTCGGAGGCCCGGGCCTGCTCAGCGAGCCTCGTCGACGTCCTCGCTCGCCTGCACTCGGTTGACTACGAGGCGGTCGGGCTGGCCGACTTCGGACGCCCCGACGGGTTCCTCGCCCGCAACGTGGCCCGGTGGGGCAAGCAGTGGCAGGCCAACAAGACCCGGGAGCTGCCCGCGCTCGAGGAGGTCGCCCGTCGCCTCGACCGGGCCGTCCCCCCGTCGGGACCGCCCGGCATCGTGCACGGTGACTACCGGCTCGACAACACGATGCTCGTCGCCGACGACCCGGGACGCATCGCGGCGGTGCTCGACTGGGAGATGTCGACCCTCGGTGACCCGCTCACCGACGTCGGGCTGCTCCTCGTCTACTGGGGTGGCAGCTCCCAGCTCGCGGTGCTCTCCGCGCAGGGGGTCGGCGACGTCCCCGGCTTCCTCACCCGCGACGAGGTGGTCGCCCGCTACGCCGAGCAGTCGGGCCGCTCGGTCACGCACCTCGACTTCTACGTCGTGTTCGCCATGTACAAGCTGGCGATCATCGTGGAGGGCATCCACGCCCGCTACCTCATGGGCAAGACCCTCGGCGAGGGGTTCGCCGAGATGGGCTCCATCACCGACACCCTGGCCGAGCAGGCGCTCGAGCTCGCCGACCGCTCCGAGGACGCCCGGCTACGTCGATGAGTCGTACGAGCGGACCTGGAACTCCGTCACCGACGACCGCCCCATCACGAGCTCGCCGATCACCGCCGCGATCAGACCCGGGACGACGAAGCCGGGCCGCCCGGTCGCCTCGGCGATGAACATCACCGCGGCGAGCGGCACCCGGTAGCCGGCGCCGAGGAACGCGCCGACCCCCACGATCGGGAACAGCCCCGTCGCGCCGCCCACCACGGTCTGGAACGCCTGCCCGACCAGCGCGCCGCCGACCACGAGCGGCACGAACAGGCCGCCGGCGCCGCCGCCGGCCACGGTCGAGGTGGTGGCCAGGGAGCGCAGCGCGAAGAGGGCCAGCAGGACCCAGACGGCCGGGTGCCGCCCGATGGAGTAGGTGATGGCGTCGTACCCGGGTCCGAGGACGAGGTCGCTGCCGGTCAGGGCCCGACCGGCGAGGAACAGCCCGCCGAGCGCGACGCCGCCGACCAGGATCCGGGGCAGGCCCGGGAACCGGTCCGCGAAGTGCTTGGCCTGACGGATCAGCCACGCGAAGACGCGCGCCCCGTAGCCGGCGAGGAAGCCGAGCGCGGCCGCGCCGAGCAGGTCGACTCCCGAGAACGGGGGGCTGCCCTTCGCCGAGAACAGCGGCGTCGTGCCGTCGAAGGCGACGAGCACCAGGTAACCGCTCGCCGACCCGACCAGCGCCGGGAGCAGCATCCGCCGGGCCAGGTCCGACTGGTAGGGGCTCTCGATCGCGAACACAGCGCCGGTCGCGGGTGCCTTGAAGATCGCCCCGACGCCGGCCGCCGCGCCGGCGACGAGCAGCGACCGCCGCTCCGCGTTCACGTACCGGCCCACCCAGCGCTCCAGGTTCTGGCCGATCGACGCCCCCGCGTACTGCGACGGTCCCTCGAGACCCATCGCGCCGCCGCTGCCGATCGTCGCCGCCGCGGCGAGCAGCCGTGCGACGCCGTTCCGCCAGCCGAGGTCGGCCTGGCCGTGGAACGCCTGCAGGTACGCGTCGGAGGTCGACGGCGTCGCGCCGGTCGGCCCCGATCCGAGGTACCGAAGACAGAGGTACGCGACGCTGAGCCCGGCGAGGGGCATCACCGCGACCGCCCACACCGGGAGCTGCAGCACCGAATCGAGTAGGACGTTCACGGTCAGGTGCTCGAAGCCGACGACGACGAGCCCGGTGAGGATCCCGGTCACCGCCGACCAGAACACTACCCCGCGGAGCCGTCCGAGCAGGCGCCGGAAGCTCCTCGGCGCGGCGCGCCACCTCAGACGTGTCGGCTGATGAAGCCGCGGCGACGGAATGTGGCGAGCATCCTGGTCAGGAACCATATCGAAAGCACCGCGAGCACGACCGCACCGATCGCGCCGAGGCCGACCTGACCCCACGGGAGGGGTTTCCCTTCGACGAGCGCGTGCGCGGCCGCGAACACGTGCGTCGTCGGCAGCGCCTCCGACAGCGGCTGGATCACAGCCGGGAGGGCACTCACCGGGTAGAAGATCCCTGACAGCGGGAGCAGGAAGGCGATGAAGCCCCAGGTGAGGATCTCCGCGCCTTGACCGACCCGTAGGATCAGCCCGATCACGATGAGCGCGACCGACCAACCGACGACGAGGAGCACCGCGACGAGCGGTATCAGTGACACGCCCAACGTCGTGATGTTGAACGCGAAGAGGGCGAACGCGACGACCGACACGACGGTGATGCCGAGGGCCAGGCGGGCCAGGCCGAACAGGCCGACCCCCACCCCGTACTCGGGCTCGGTGAGCGGGGTCACCATCAGGTTCAGCAGGTTGCGGGACCAGGTCTCTTCGAGGAAGCCGGTCGCGAGCCCGATCTCGGCCTGGAACACGACGTGGAACAGCACGATCCCGGCCAGCAGGAACGCGGCGCTGGTCGCGGCCGCGCCGTGCTGGCGTCCGAAGTAGACGCCGATCGCGCCGAAGAGGATCGCGTCGACGACCGGCCACACGATGACGTCGAACCAGCGTTGCGGCGCCCGCTTCAGCACGTACGACTGCCGACGGGCGACGGCCCGGACCCGTTGGGCGCGCATCATGACACCGCGCGCGCGTCGTTGATCGGCTCGGCGCCGCCCTCGGCCAGGTGGAGGAACACACCCTCGAGGTCGCTGGACCCGAAGTGGGTGACGACCTCCTCCGGGGAGCCGTTGGCGACGACCCGCCCGCCGGCTAGGAACACGACCCGGGAGCAGAGCCGCTCCACCTCCTGCATGTTGTGGCTGGTGACGAGCAGCGCGGTGCCGTCCTCGGCGCAGAGGCGCTCGAGCCCGCTCCGCACCCGGTGCGCGACGTCGGGATCGAGCGACGCGGTCGGCTCGTCCAGGATCAGCAGCGGCGGGTTGTGCAAGGTCGCCTTCACGATGCCGACCAGGGTCCGCTGCCCGGACGACAGCTCGTTGCCCATCGCGTCGGCGAGGTCCTCGATCCGGAACCGGGTCAGGCCCCGCGCGACCGCGTCGCGACGCTCGGGGAGCCCGTAGAGGTCGGCGAAGAGCTCGAGGAACTCGCGGACCCGGAGCCGCTCGGGGAGCGGCAGGTACCCGGCTGCGAACCCGACCCGCTCCATCGCCGCGCTGCGCCGGCCCGGGAGCGGCTCCCCGACCAGCTCGACCGTCCCCGAGTCGGGGGTGACGACGCCGAGCAGCATCATGAGGGTGGTCGTCTTCCCGGCCCCGTTCGGCCCGAGGAGCGCGACGCGCTCACCGGCGCCGACCGTGAGGTCGACGCCGTCCACGGCGCGGACCCGCTTGAACTGCTTCACGAGGGCGCGCGCGGTGAGGGCCTGCGCAGGGACCGCCATGCGGCCAGTGTCGCAGATCGACGATCGTTCGACGCTCGCCAATTCCACGCGCCGGCGGTCGCCGCGTCCGGTGTGGTCGGCCGCGCGGGGCTGACTAGGGTCGGGGCCCGGCGATGGAGCTCGCCGCAACCGCCACGCCGGCGCCGACCGGCGGGGCTGATGGCTCCTACCGGACCCAGCCGAGCCGGAGGAACCATGCCCCAGCCGCTCCCCGCCCCCGCTCACCGTGCCGGACGGTCGAACTCGCCCGCCCCGGGGGACCGATGACGGCCGCCGCGCCCGACCCGTCGCGGTCCCGACCGAGAGGCCGCGAGGCGCGACTGCTCGTGGCGGTGGCGGTCGGCGGCGCCCTCGGGACCTGGGTCCGCTACGAGACCGTGCTCGCCCTGCCGGCGTCGGGCGCCGCCTTCCCGTGGGCGATCTTCCTCGTGAACGTGGTGGGCGCGTTCATCCTCGGCGCGACCATGACGCTGGTGCTGGAACACTTCCCACCCACCCGGTACGTGCGACCCTTCGTGGGGATCGGGTTCTGTGGCGGGCTGACCACCTTCTCCACCTGGATGGTGGACGTCACCCAGCTCGGCGACGCCGGCCACGCGGGCACCGCGGTGCTCGACCTCGTCGCCACCACCCTGGTCGGCCTGACCAGCCTCGTGGTCGGCGTCGTCGCCGCCCGCACCCTCATCCGAGAACGGAGCCGATCATGACCATCGACGGACCCGCGGTTCGCCTCACCATCTTCATCGGCGCCAGCGACCAGCACGGCCACCAGCCGCTGTCGAGCGAGCTCGTGCACCGCGCCCACGCCGCCGGGCTCGCCGGCGCGACCGTGCTGCGGGGCGTCGAGGGCTTCGGCGCGTCGAACCACCTCCACACGACCCGGATCCTGCGCTTGAGCGAGGACCTCCCAGTCGTGGTGGTGCTCGTCGACACCGCCGAGAAGATCGACGCCTACTGGGGCGAGGTCGAGGAGCTGGTCACCGGGGGGCTGGCGCTCCGCGAGGACGTCGAGATCCTCCGCTACCAGAGGCACGGGGCGTGACGGGGTGGATCGCTGCCGCCGGCGGGCTCGGCGCCGCGGCCCGGTACCTCGTCGACGGCTGGGTCGAGGAGCGGGTCGAGACCGTCCTCCCGGTCGGGACCTGGGTCGTGAACGTGTCCGGCTCGTTCCTGCTCGGCCTCCTCGTGGGGCTGGTCGTCGCGCACGGGGTCAGCCCGGACGCCCGGCTCATCGCCGGGACCGGCTTCCTCGGCGGCTACACCACCTTCTCCACGTTCGCCTACGAGACGGTCGGCCTCGCCGAGGGCGGATCGCGGCTCCTCACCGCGCTCAACGTGACGGCCAGCATCGCGGCCGGCCTCGCCGCCGCCACGCTCGGCCTGCTGATCACCGGCGCGCTGTGACGTGACCGCGCTGCCGCCCCGACCGACGCTCGGCGACGACGACCAGGCCGGCCCCGTGTTCGTGCTCGTCCACGGCGGCGGGCACGGCGGCTGGTGCTGGCAGCGAGTCGCGCGGCGGCTCCGGGCGTCCGGGCACGACGTCTATGCGCCCAGCCTGTCCGGCTTCGGGGAGCGGTCCCACCTGGCCGACGCGGTCAACGACTTCGACGTGTTCGTCCACGACGTCGCGAACGTCATCACCTTCGAGGCCCTGACCGACGTGGTGCTGGTCGGCCACTCGATGGGCGGGGTGATCGTCCCCCGGGTCGCCGAGGCGCTCCCGGAACGGATGCGGCGCGTGGTGTGGCTGGCCGGGGTCGTGACCGGCGACGGGGAGACACTCCTCGACGCCGTCCCCCAGAGCCGGTGGACGGCCCGGGCCGTGACGACCGACGCCGACGGGAGCGTCCACATCGACCCGGACCGGATCCAGGACGCGAACCTCCAGGACGGCACCGCCGAGGAGCGCGCCTTCGTGCGGGCCCGGCACCTCCCCTACCCGCCCCACGCGCTGGTCGAGCCCGGCCGCCTGAGCGACTTCCTCGCCCTCGGGCTCCCGACCGGGTACGTGAGCGCGGCCGACGACCGCACGATCGAGGCCGTGGTCTCGGACCGGTTCGCGGCCCGCCTGCCGGGCTGCCGGCGGGCGCGGGTGCCGGGCGGGCACGACTGCATGATCACCCGCCCCGACGAGGTGACCGCCGCCCTCCTCTCCATGGGCACCCCCGCCGACTGACGCTCGGGGGCGCCCGGGGCGGCGGGGTGGTATCCATCGACCCGGCCCGCCAGTCCGGGGGAGCCGTGACGCCAGACGAGGGGGGACGCGATGCGGGTGCTCGACGGGGTGCGGGTGGTGGAGCTGGCCGAGCACGGCTTCGTGCCGTCGTGCGGCGCGGTGCTCGGCGACTGGGGCGCCGAGGTGGTCAAGATCGAGCGGCCCACCGGCGATCCGCTGCGGGCCGTGATGCCGGCCGGCCTGGTCGCCGACACCGGCGACGTCAACTTCCTCTGGGAGCTGTACAACCGCAACAAGCGAGGCGTGGCCGTGGACCTGCGGGTCCCGGAAGGCCGCCAGGTCTTCGACCGGCTCCTCGAGGACGCCGACGTGCTCCTCACCAACTTCCTGCCGTCGGCGCGCACGAAGCTGCGCGTCCAACCCGAGGACTGCTGGGCGGTCAACCCGCGCCTCGTCTACGCCCGTGGGCACGGTCAGGGGCAGCGGGGCCCCGACGCCGACACCGGCGGGTTCGACGCGGTGTCATTCTGGGCCCGGGGCGGCATCGGGCACGTGCTCACCCCGCCCGACGGGCCGCTCATCATGCAGCGCGGCGCGATGGGCGACGCGCCGAGCGGGGCGATGCTCGCCGGCGCGGTGGCCGCCGCCCTCTTCCACCGGGAGCGAACCGGGGAGGGGATCGTCGTCGACGTCGCGCTGCTGAACACGGCGGTGTGGCAGCTCGGCGTCGACCTCACCGCGACCGCGATCCTCGGCACCAACCCGAAGCCGTTCGGGGCCGCTGGCGTCCTGCCGAACCCGCTAGTCGGCCCGTACCGGACCCGCGACGCCCGCTGGCTGCTGCTGAACATGCTCGACGACACCCGCCACTTCGCGCCGACCTGTCGGGCCCTGGGCCTCGAGGAGCTCCTCGACGACGTCCGCTTCGTCGACACCGCGGCCCGGGCCGAGCACCGCGACGCGCTCCACGAGCGCTTGGCGGCCCGGATCGGCGAGCTCGACCTCGACGAGCTGCGCGGCCGCCTGGCCAGCGAGGACACGGTGTCGTCGGCGTTGGCGTCACCCCGAGAGGTCGTCGAGGACCGCCAGGTCCTCGCCAACGGCTACCTCGCGCCGCATCCCACCCGGCCGTCGGTGCGCCTCGCGTCCGCGCCGATGCAGTTCGGCGACGAGACGACCGAGATCCGGCGGCCCGCCCCCAGCATCGGCGAGCACACCGACGAGGTCCTCGCCGAGCTGGGCTACGACGCCTCGACGGTCCGCACGCTGCGGGACGCGGGTGCGATCGGCTGACCTCGCCGGGGGAGGCGTAACGTGACTCCATGGCCGACGGGCTCAACTGGGAATCGTCACCGAAGAGCCTGCGCCGGCCGCTGCTGGTCGCGGGGTTCGAAGGCTGGAACGACGCCGCCGACGCGGCGTCGAGCGCCGCGGGCTGGCTGACCCAGCACGGCGACTCGCTGCGCTTCGCGTCGATCGACCCCGAGGAGCACTTCGACTTCCAGTCGCGACGGCCCCAGGTGGAGCTCGTCGAGGGGGTCACCCGGTCGATCACGTGGCCCGAGAACCTGTTCTTCACGGTTGGGTTCGCCGACCGCGACCTGGTGGTGCTGCGAGGCATCGAGCCCAGCTACCGCTGGCGGTCGTTCTGCACCGCGGTGACGAGCGTCGCCCACGAGACCGGTTGCGAGATGGTCATCACCCTCGGCGCGCTCCTCGCCGACGTGCCCCACACCCGAAAGGCGCGGGTCACCGGCACCGCCACCGACGCTGACCTCATCGAGCGGCTCGGGCTGGCCCAGTCCCGCTACGAGGGCCCGACCGGGATCGTCGGGGTCCTGAACGACTACTGCCGAGCCCAGGGGGTCCCGTCGGTCTCGCTGTGGGCGCCGGTCCCCCACTACCTCGCCGCCCCGCCGAACCCGCCCGCCACGCTCGCGCTGCTGGAGCGCTGCGCCAACTTGATCGGCGTGCCCTTCGACCTCGCCCAGCTCGAACGCACCGCCCAGGCGTGGCGGGAGAAGGTGGACGAGGTCGCGGCCGGCGACGACGACGTCCGCAACTACGTGTCGACGCTCGAGGAGCGCTTCGACAACGACGCCGCCTCCGACCAGGTCTCCGACCGGTCGTGGGGCACGAACCTCCCCACCGGCGACGAGCTGGCCGGCGAGGTCGAGCGCTTCCTCCGCGAGCAGCGCGACGACACGTGAGCAGCCGCGTCCACGCCCGCGTGGACATTGCGGCTGCTCCCGAGACCGTGTTCGCGTTCTTCGACGACCTCGAGAACGCGTCGATCCTCGTGCCCAGCCTGGCCGAGATCACGAAGGTGGAGGAACTGCCCGGCGGCGGCCGCCGGGTGGAGTACTCGACGTGGGGGCGGGGCGACACCGCCTACGACGTCAGCACCGAGCACGTCGTGTACGAGCCGCCCGCTCGCACGGTGACCCGCAGCGTGCAGTCGGGGATCCAGACGACCGCGACCCGCGAGTTCGTGCCTCGGGGGGACGGCACGCGGGTCGTGGCCACGATCGAGTGGGAGGCGCCGGTCCGCTACCTGTCCCGGGTCGTCGCCGCGCCGCTGCGCGGCCCGTACCGGCGCGCCCTCCGCGAGGCGCTGGACGGGGCCCGGGCCGCGATCGAGGAGCGCTGACCGGGACCGCGCCGCCGCGCCTCAGTGGCCGAAGTGCACGAAATTGCCCCAGGTGCCGACCCAGCTGATCGAGGCGGCGCCGAGCGCGACGCCGATGGCCGCGGCGGCGACGAGGCCGGTGAGGCGGAGCCCAGCGCCGGGGAGGGCCGGCGCGGCGGGGTCCGAGCGGTGCCGGTCGAGGACATCGGCCGTCGAGAGGGTGATCGTGTCCTCGAGGTGCCCGAGCACGTGGACAGCCATCACAGCCAGCCAGACGAAGAACGCGATCTTGTGATACTCGAGGTACTGGTGGCCGACGTTGCGCCCGAGCGCGATGAGGGTGATCCCGGTGCCGAGCAGAGCCAGCGTGGCGAGCACCACGAGCGGCGCGTCGCCCCGCAGGATGGGATGCGGTGGTCCCTTCCGGGTGTAGGCGGGCGCGCCGGTGTAGTAGCGGGTGAACCGGTAGCCGGTGCTGGCCAGCTTCAGCAGGACCAGCGGGACGAGCAGCATCCCGACGAAGACGTGCACCGTGATGAGCTGGTGCATCTGGAGCAGCGTCGCGCCTTCGACCGCGACGATGACGAACAGCACCGCGCCGGTCGTCGCGGTGAGGCGCGAGTTGCCGACGACGCCGCCCGAGCGGGTGGGCGTGGTTCCGACGGTCGAGGTGGTGGTGGCCAGGGCGGGTCCCCTCCAGGTGATGGATCCACGCGTGGTCGTCGCGGCTCGTCGGGCAGCGTCGCATTCACTGTGCCACGGCCGGTCCAGGGGACGGCTAAGAAACGGCTAAGGCACCGCGGGGCGGGCGGGCTGATCGCCGGCGACGTCGCGGGCGGCCGCGGCCCTGGACCGGTGTCCGGCCCGGAGGGAGACGCGGACATCGAGCCCGCCTCCGACTGGGGTGCGCAGCTCGACCGTGCCGCCGTCGGCGGAGAGGAGCTGGCGCACGATGGCCAGCCCGAGGCCGAACCCGGCGTTCTCGGCCGCCGCGTCGGGGGCGCGCCAGAACCGGTCGAAGGCGCGGGCCTGCTGGTCCGGGCTCATGCCCGGGCCGGCGTCGCGGACGGTGCAGCTCGATCCGACCGTGGCGGGGGCCGGCGCGGAGCCGCACCGTACTGCCGGGTGGCGCGACGTCCAGCGCGTTGCTGAGCAGGTTGTCGAGGACCTGATCGAGGCGCTCCGGGGTGGCGAGCGCCCACGTCCCCGGCGCGACGTCAGCGGTGACGTCCACGTCCCGCTCCGCGGCGAAGGCGACCCACGCGTCGCGCCGGCCGGCCACGACGGCGCCGACGTCGACGGCGACCGGTGCTGACGCAACCCGCTCGGCCCGGGCGAGGGTCATGAGCCCGTCGACGAGGCGGGTGAGCCGTTCGACCTCGGCCCGTGCTCCTTCGACGTCGTCGACGGCCGCCGGTCCGACCTCGCTCTCGAGGTTCTCGAGTCGGAGCCGCAGCGCGGCGAGCGGGGTGCGGAGCTGATGCGAGGCGTCGGCGACGAAGGCCTGCTGCGCGCCGACCAGCTCCTCGAGTTGGCTCGCGGTGGTGTTGAACGCCTGGGCGAGGACCCGAACCTCGGCCGGGCCGCGGGGCACGGGCGACCGAGACCCGAGGGCACCGCGACCGAGGCCCGCCGCGGCGCGACTGACGTCGCCGAGGGGTCTGGTCACCGAGCGGGCGACGAAGTAGCTGACCAGCGAGACGACGGCGAGAACCCCGCCGCCGATGATGGCGAGGAGCAGCCAGTTCTCCGCGACGCGGTGGTCCACCGCGGCCAGCGACTGGTTGACGCGGGCCGCGCCGACCACCGAGTTGCCCGACTCGACGGGGACCACCGAGTACCAGATCTCGCCGCCCAGCTCGCGCGAGTAGCGGCTCCCGCTGCTCTCGTGACCGTGGAGCGCGGCCGCGATCTCGGGCAGCCCGGAGCTGGCGTGGCTCTCCTCGCGCAGCTCGCCGGCCGGCTCGGGAGCTCACCACGGGCCGGCCGTGGCGGTCCACGACCAGGATCCGGTCGTCGGATTCGTTGCGGTAGCGGGCGGCGAGGCCCGCCAGCTCCGCTTGGCTGCCCGGCTCGGGTGGCTCCTCGAGCGCCTCTTCGGAGCGGATGGCGAGGGTCACCGCGTCCTCGTGCACGGATTCCTCGAGGCGGCGATGTTCGGAGCGGGCGTAGCTGAACCCGAGCGGCACCTCGAGGCCGACCAAGACGAGGATCGTGATGGTGAGGTAGGAGAGGAGCAGGCGCCGTCGCATCAGCTCGCCGCGCCGGACCCGAGGCGGAACCCCACGCCCCGGACCGTCTCCACCCAGTGCGGGTCGCCGAGCTTCTTGCGGAGCGACGCGACGTGCACGTCAAGCGTCTTGGTCGGCCCGTACCAGTGGGGGTCCCACACCGCCTCGAGGATCCGTCCCCGGCTGCACACCGCGCCCGGGTCCTCAGCGAGGTAGGCGAGCAGGTCGAACTCCTTCGGGGTGAGCGCCACCTCGCGGTCGTCGACCGTGACGACGCGGGTGCGGGTGTCGATCCGCAGACCCCCGACGACGATCGGCGAGGTCTCGACCGGCCACGCGGTGCTGCGGCGGGTGACCGCCCGGATGCGGGCCAGCAGCTCCCGGAACCCGAACGGCTTCACGATGTAGTCGTCGGCGCCGAGCTCGAGGCCGATCACCCGGTCGACTTCCTCGGACCGGGCGGTGACGACGATGAGCGGCACGTCGGAGATCGACCGGATCCGCCGGCACACGTCGAACCCGTCGATGTCGGGCAGGCCCAGGTCGAGGAGGACGACGTCGGCCCGGGGGTCGCCGCGGTCGAGCTGCTCGACGGCCAGCTCGCCGCGGGTCAGGCGCTGGACCTCGAAGCCCTCGCGGACGAGGCCCTTCGTGAGCGGCGCGGCGATGGAGTCGTCATCCTCGACGATCAGGACTCGCACCGATTCACCTTCTCATCGCACGACGGCTCGGGGGCAGGACTTGGCGAAATCTTGGGAATCGCGCGCCGGCACCCTCCGACCTGATCGGGGTCCCGGGACGGCTCAGTCGAGCAGGTCGTGGGCGACGGCCTCCCACAGCCGCTCGGTGAGACCGAGCGACTCGACGTCGACGCGCTCGTCGTTGCCGTGGAACATGGTCGCGTAGTCCTCGAACGAGAGCCGCTGCGAGAACAGCGCGAAGCCGTAGCCGACCGAGCCGACTCGCCGGAAGAACCGGTTGTCGGTGCCGCCGACCATGAGGAACGGGAGCAGCCCCGAGCCGGGCAGCAACCGGCCGGTGACCCGGGTCAGGGAGTCCCAGAGCGGCGTCTCGATCGGCGACGCGGTCGACGGGTCGTCGTTCAATTCGATCTCGACCCGGTCCGCGAGGTCGCCGAGCGCCGCTCGGAGCAGCGCGAGGGCCTCCTCCCCGGTTTGGCCGGGCAGGGTGCGGACGTCGACCTCGAGCCTCGACGAGGTCGGGGATGACGTTGGTCTTCGTGCCGCCGTGGGCGACGGTCGGCGCAAAGGTGGTGTGGGTGCACGCGTGCACCTGGCGGGCCAAGCCGAGTGGCAGCTCGGCGAGCGCGCCGGGCAGCTCGGCGGGGTCCAGGAGCGCGTGGCGCAGCTCAGGCGGGTAATCCATGCCCTCGACGAACCGGCGCCACACCTCGCCGATCTGAGCGGGGGGCGCGAACTCGCTGATGCGGCGGACGACCTCGGCCGCGGTCACGAGCGCGTTGTCGGTGCGGAAGGGCTGCGACCCGTGCCCGGGCGTCCCGTGCACCCGCAGCTTCGACCAGAACGTCCCCTTCTCGGCGGTGAGCACGGGCAGCCGCACCCCGTCGCCGGTGGGGAGCTGGTAGCCGCCCGACTCGGTGATGACGTAGTCGGCGCGGACGTGGTCGAAGCTCGTGGTCGACCAGCCACTTGGCGCCCCAGGTGCCGAGCGCCTCCTCGTCGGCCACCGCGAGGTAGATGAGGGTGCCGGTGGGGGTGAAGCTCGATTTGGCGAGCCGGCGCATCGTGACGGCCTGCGACGCGGTGATGTTCAGCATGTCGACCGCGCCCCGCCCCCACACGAACCCGTCGACCAGCTCCCCCGAGAACGGGTCGCGGCTCCACCCGTCCGGGTTGACCGGCACCACGTCGGTGTGACCCATCAGGAGCAGGGTCGGCGCGGTCGGGTCGCGGCCCTCGATCCGGGTGACGAGACTGACTCGACCCGGCTGCAATTCGTAGCGTTCGACGTCGAGACCGGCGGTGCCGAGGTAGGCCTCGAGCGCGTCGACGTTTCGAACCTCACCGCCCAATTCGACGCGGCCGTCGTTGACGCACACGTTCCGGATCAGGACCTGGAGCAGGTCGGTGGTCTCGGCGGTGGTGTCCAGCCGGTCCGGGCTCACCAGGTCAGGCTACCGACGGCTCCGCCGCTGCGCTGCCGACGCCTACGAGGTGGGGGCGAGCGCCGGCGGTAGCTCGTCGGGCGCGAGGACCCGCAGGTTCGCGAACCCGTCCGAGCCGACGTAGGTGTCCTCGCCGAGCATCCGGCCGTCGGCGTCGTAGGGGTAGAAGACGCCCATGCGGGTCTCGTACAGGTAGTACTCGTCGGGGTCGTCGACCGGGCGGCCCGCCGCGAGCAGCGCCTCGCCCGGGTACACGATCCGCATGACGCCGTCGGTGGCGATGCAGTCGTGGTCGACGACGAGCCGCTCGACGTCGTACTCGAGGTTCGTCGCCCCGGAGGCGATGAAGTCCCGGTAGAACGCGGTGACCGCGGGGAGGCCCTTCGGGCCGAGGTCCTGCTCGACCGCGCCCCACTGGTGGTACTGCGGGTCAGGCGCGACGGTGCCGACCAGCCCGGCCAGGTCACCGGACGCTTCGGCGCGCATGTGGGTCAGGAGGTTCTCGAGCAGCTGCCGGCGCCGCGGGTCGGGTTCGTCGGCGAGGCGGGCCTCGACGGCACGCCAGGTGGTGGTGGGATCGATGCGAGCCATGCTCGGGACGGTAGCCCGAGGCCCGCTGGTCGTCTACGCCGCCCGGTAGAGGAGCCGGCCGTCCTCGCGCCAACGTTCGGTGGTGCCCTCGAGCACCATGTGCTCGAGGTGCGCGAACGTCTCGCTCTCCGCCATCACGCCCCAGTGCTTGCGGGGGAAGATCTCGTGCGACAGCTCTTGCACGGTGGCCGGACCGAGCTGGCGGGATGCCTCGAGGAGGAGCTGCATGCGCTCCTCGTGGTGACGTTTGATCGCGTCGACGCGTCCCGGCACGTCGTCGAACGGGTGGCCGTGCGCGGGGAGCCCGAGGCTGACCCCGTCGAGCGCGGCGACGAGGTCGAGGGTCTGGATGTAGGACCTCGACCGCGTCGGCGCCGTTGCCCACCCCGGAGATGTGAGGGGTGATGGTGGGGAGCACGTGGTCGCCGGACAGCAGGACGCCGTGCTCGGGATCGAAGAGGCAGAGATGGTCGATGGTGTGCCCAGGGGTGTGGATCGACACCCACTCCCGACCGGCCAGCTCGAGGCGCTCCCCGTGCACGACCCGTTGCGTCGGCGCAGGCGGGCTGAACACGCTGCGCAAGGCCCGGATCACGAGCCGGCGGCGCAGCGGGGGCAGCTCGTGCTTGCTGCCTCCCCACGGCGTCTCGCCTCCCCACGGCACCGACCGGGCCTGGGTCTCCTCGGTCGGGTTGTCCCGCAGCGGGTCGCCGGCGTAGTCGTCGGCGTGGTCGGCGACGGTGGGGATCTCCTCCCCGAGGTCGAGGGCCTGGGCGGCGGCCGCCGCGACCCGCTCGGCTTCGAGGGCCGCCTCCTCGCTCGGCAGGTGGCTGCGGCGCCGGTTCTCGGACAGCGACCAGGTGGTGAAGGCGCGGTGGGTGATGAGCTCCGCTGCCGCCTCCCGCTTGATCCGCCCCGCGCCGCCGAAGTGGTCGGGGTGAGAGTGGGTGACGATGACGGTGTGGACGTCGCCGACCTTGAAGCCGGCCTGGCGGAGGCGGGCCTTCAGGGCCCGCCACGACGACGGGCCCGGCAGCCCGGGATCGACCACCGCCAGCCCCCGGTCGTCAAGGAGCCCGTAGGTGTTGACGTGGCCCAGTCCCGGCATCCAGATCGGCAGCTGCATCCGGATGATGTTGGGAGCGACCTCGGTGACCTCCTCGGAGGCCGGTTCCTGCTCCTGTTTTCGCGGCCTGGACGCTGCCGTCGGCGAGTCGCCCGGCCGACGCGCGACGTCGGTCACGCGCTCATCCTATTTGACGGACGGCGCCCCACGCGCCGGGGCGCCCAGACCCACGCCGCGTGAACCGAGCTCGGCCGTCGCTGGGATCAGCGAGAGCACCACGCCGTGGAGACGCGGAGCGTGCGAGGTCGAGTGGGCGTGCTCCACGCGTGGTGCGTGACGCGTCGACGGGCGGGTCGGCTCAGGGGGCCAGGGGGGCGAGCTTCGGCCACGGTCGGACCTCTTCCAGCACCGCGGCGGCGGCGAGGCAGGCGAGGTCCTCGTGGCGGCGGGCCACGACTTGGAGCCCGACCGGGAGCCCCTCGACCAGGCCGGCGGGAACGCTGCACGCCGGCTGGCCGCTCAGGTTGAACGGCATCGTGAACGGTGCCGACAAGCCGGCGAGGGAGACCTCCTTGCCGTTCACGGTGCCCGACAGCCGCCCCTCGGCTTCGAAGGCGGGACTCGGAGTCGTCGGCGTGAGGACCAGCTCGACGGCCTCGAAGGCGGCCGCGGCGGCCGCAATCGCCGCTCGGTTGCCGCGGACGGCCTTGAGGATGACGTCGGGACGGAGCCCCTCGTAGGAGCGGAGCCCGGCCCGCATCACGTCGGTGAGCTCGTCGGCGTGATCTCGCATCGTCTCGTAGCTCGTGGCCATGGTCTCGAGCGTGGACAGCACCGACCAGGAGGCACCCGGCTTGGGCAGCGCGACCGGCTGGTCGACGAGCTCGAGCCCGGCCGCCTCGACCAGCGTCATCGCGGCGTCGTGCGCGACTCGCTCGACGTCGGGCTCCGCGCTCGCGTAGCCGAGCGTCGACGACCACGCCACCCGCCGCGCCGCGGAGCGCGGCACGTCCGGCGCCACTCACGATCGCGTCTTCGAGCGACCCGGCCGGGCGGGCCAGCGAGCCGCGGTCGGTGAGCGTCGGACCGGCGATGACGTCGAGGTAGCGGGCCGCGTCGCGCACGGAGCGCACCACCGGCCCGGAGACCGACGTCATCGAGAAGGAGCCCGGCCCCGGGCCCGCGCCGGTGCGTCCATAGGTGCTCTTCATCCCGGGCAGCCCGCAGTAGGAGGCGGGGATTCGGATGGACCCGCCGCCGTCGCTGCCGGTGCAGGCCGGGAACAGGCCGGCGGCCACCGCGGCGGAAGACCCGCCCGACGAGCCGCCGGGGGTGCGGGACGGGTCCCACGGATTGCGGGTCACACCGTGCAGCGGCGTGTTGGTGTAGCTGACCGCGCCGAACTCCGACGCGGTGGTGAGCCCAACCAGCACCGCGCCGGCGGCGCGCAGGCGAGCCACCTCGGTGCAGTCGGCGTCGGCGATCCGGTCCCGGTACACGAGCGACGCGTCGGTGTCCGGCCAGCCCGCCACCTGGGCGAGCTCCTTCACAGCCATCGGCACCCCGGCCAGCGGGCCGGGGTCGTCGCCCGCCGCGACGCGGGCGTCGATCGCCTGCGCCTGCACGTGGGCGGCGTCGACGTCGAGGAACCACACCGCGTTCAGCATCGGGTTGAGCGCCTGGACCCGCTCGAGGTGCGCGTCGAGGACGTCGGCGGCGCGCTGCTCGCCGGCCCGGATGGCGTCGGCGAGCACCCAGGCGTCCTGGCCGACGACGCTCATCGCTCGGTGGCTGCCTTGTGCAGCGCCGCGAACAATTCCTCGACGCCGGCCTCCAGGACGGCCAGGTCGGGCCAGGTGTCCCGGTCGGCGAGCAGCCCGATGTGGAGGGACCCGCAGTACGACAGGATCGCGACGCCGAGGTTCATGTTCTTGGAGAGCGGCACCATCGGGTACGCCTCGAGCATGCGGGCGCTCATGCAGTACAGGGGGGTCTGAGGTCCGGGGACGTTGGTGCACACCAGGTTGCAGAACGGCTGGCGGTGCACGAGCCGGGCGCCGAGGCTCAACAGCGTGGGCGCGGCGTACTCGGTGAGGTTGAGGAGCGTCGCCGCGCCGACCGCCTGCTCCCGCTCCTTCAGGTGGTCGGTCGCAGCGCGGACCCGCTCGAGGCGGCGGACCGGGTCGACCTCGCCGACCGGGAGCGGGACGACCATCGCCGAGATCCGGTTGCCGAGCGCGAGGTGCTCATGGTCGTCGCGGACCGACACCGGGCAGAACGCCTTGAGGGTCAGGTCCGGGTCGAGCTCGCCGCGCGCGTCGAGGAGCTGGCCCAGGCCGCCGGCGACGCCGGCCAGCACCACGTCGTTGATCGTGCCGCCCAGCTCGCGTCGTACCGCCTTCACCTCGTCGAGGGGCACGCGCACCCCGGCGAAGCGACGGGCCCGCCCGACTGGCCGGTTGAGCGAGGTGCGGGGCGCGACGAGGCCGGTCTCGGCGAGGGTGGTGACGGAGCGGGCCACCCGCGTGAACCGGTCGATGACCGTCTCCACCTCCGAGCCGTCGAGGTCGCCGGTGGCGCGGCCGGCCAGGCCGTTGACGTCGTCGCTCACGGTGTCGAGGAGCAGCCGGCCCGGGCTCGGGGCGGGCTCGGGCCGCCACGCCGGCGGGTCGTCGACCACCGGGGTGGGGGTGAAGTCGAGCAGGACCGTCGCGACGTCCACGCCGCTGATCCCGTCGACGAGCGCGTGGTGGGTCTTCTGGATCAGCCCGACGTGGCCGCCTTCGAGGCCCTCGACGAACCAGAGCTCCCAGAGCGGCCGGGCCCGGTCGAGCAGCTGGGCCTGGAGCCGCTCGAAGAGGCCGAGGAGCTGGGACCGGTCCCCGGGTGCGGGCAGCGCGGTGTGCCGCACGTGGTAGCCGATGTCGAAGCGGTCGTCGTCGACCCAGATGGGCTGCCCCACGTCGAGCGGGACCCGTTGCACCCGCTTGCGGAACCGGGGGATGCGGTGCAGGCGCGAGGCGACGAGGTCGCGCACCTCAGCGAGGCGGAAGTGGCCGTCGGGTCCGAAGAACGGCTCGCCTTCGAACACGGTGAGCGCGCCGACCTGCATCGGCGTCTCGAGGCTCTCGAGGTGCAGGAAGCTGGCGTCGAGGGCGCTGAGTCGGTCGTACGCGATACGGGAAGGCTACGGGTCCGGCGCCCGGGTCACCAGGGGCGCCGGTCGGCGGGTGAACTTGGGGCGCCCCGGAGCCGGATGGGCAACGTCCGGCTCGACGGGGCGCCCCGACACCCGAACCGTTCCCGCAGCGGTAGGGCTGGGCAGTCACCGCTCGACGCGAGACCCGTTCGGGCGATCGTGCGCGGCCGTGCCGGACGGCCGCGCGAGTGGGGCGCATCATCGTGGGGGCGCCCGGTCAGGCGCAAACTCAGGCAGTGGGTCGGTTTCAAAGTCCTACCCCCGTTCTACGGTCGGGGTCGCGAGAGCCGTCGGTCCCTCGGTAGGAGGGAGCGTGAAACTGCCTTCGGGCTTGCGACGTAAAGCCGAATGTACGCACAGGGTCGAAAGTGACCCACGACCCAAACTCACCCGGTGAACGGGGGTGAGGCGACCACCGGGGCGGGCGGGCCGGGCGCCGGGGCCGGGGCGGCGGTCACCGGCGGGGCGGCGGCCACCTCGGGGGGTGCGTACGTGTAGCAGACCTCGGTGGTCGCAGACAGGTACGTGTTGATGACGGCCACGACGTTGCCGCCGCCGCCGTTGAAGACCTCGGCGATCCCGCTCTGGAGGTGGAAGGCGGCGGTGCCGGTCCCGGTGAACGCGCCGAGCACGCCGGGGTCGGTCGAGGACACCGGCGCGGCGCTGGTGCTGCGGGTCGTCGACGGCTCGGAGACCGAGCTGGGGCCCTGGAAGTTCTGCGTGCCGCTGAAGGGGGCGAGCGTCGTCGACGGGATCCGCTGGATCATGCCGACCAGCGCGGCGGGTGAGGCGAGCCCGTCGGGGCTGGTGAAGGTGAGGGTGTACTGCATGTCCTCGGAGAACACGACGGAGGTCTGCGCGACGTTCTGGAACTCGGCGTCGGTGACGAGCTCGGCGGTCTGGCTGGGGACGCTCACCGAGAGGAGGGTGCCGAGACCGGGGTCGAATTGGGGGACGGTGAGGTCGGCGTCGACCTCCGTGCGCTGCTGGGGCAGCGACGCGTCGTGGCAGACCGTCTGGTCGGCTGCCGCGGCCGGCGACCCGTCCGTCGCGACGCTCAGCCCGGTGAGCAACAGCACGCTGGCGAGCGCGGCCGCGCCGCGCCGCGTGAAGGAGTGGATGGTCACGCTGCACCTCCGCCTGGCCCGGCTCCGAGTCCGGGACGTCCCCTGGACACGCGCCGTCCGGGGAGGTGACGCGGCGGCTGGCTAGGTCGAGCAGTCCGTGAAGTTGAGCTTGGCGGCGAGGGTGTTGACCTGGTCGGCGGTCTTGTTCAGCGAGTCGACCTGCGCGGTGGCGCGATTGAGGAGCGCGTCGTAGGTCTCATGGGCGTGGATGCTGTCGGCGAGGGAGTCGATTCCGTTGGCGTACTGCTCGAGGAGCGACACGAACTGGCTGAAGTCGCTGGACACGGCGGCGGGCGGGTTGAGCGCGCCGATCGACTCGGCTCGGCTGCGCAGCTGCGACGCCCCGGCGTGGAGGTAGCGGGCGACGGTGGGCCCTTGCGCGTTCGGGTCCTGGGCGTTCTCGAGGTCGTTGCTGGCGGTCTGGAGCTGCAGGCACTCGGCGTCGACCTTGGCCCTGAGCGCGGCGCTGCTGAGCCGCGGGCTGCTGCTGCCCCCGCCGCAGGCGGCGAGCACGACCAGCACGGCTGCGACCGCGACGCTGCGCCGCACCGGGACTCCTTCGGTCGGGAGTGGACCGCCGCACGGTACCCTCGGGTCGTGCTCCCGGACTACGCCGACTACGACAGCGCGATCGGTCTCGACTGGTACGCGCAGGACCCGAACCTCGCGCTGCTGCTCGACCGGCTCCTCCCGGATGCGGCCGACCGTGCGTTCGCGGAGGAGCACGTCGCCCGCTACGGGGTGCTGTGCGGTGGTCCGCTGGCCCGCCGGGCCGAGGTGACCGATCATCACGGGCCGGTGCTGCGCCGCTATGACCGGTGGGGCGAGGAGGTCAACGTCGTCGAGCACCACCCAGGGTGGCTGGAGAGCAAGGCCGACCTGGTGCGGGCCGGGTTCACCGGGCTGCCCTACCAGGCGGGTCGTCCGGTGCCGGCGGTGCTGACCGCCGCGCTCGCGTACCTGGTCTGTCAGGCCGAGACCGCCATCTACTGCGGGTTGGGGATGACCGCCGGCGCGGCGGACATCGTGGAGCGCTTCGCGCCGGGTGACGTCCGCGACGACCTGCTGTGCCGGTTGACGAGCGCCGACCCGGAGGAGGCGTGGGAGGGCGGCATGTTCCTCACCGAGCGGCAGGGCGGCAGCGACGTGGGCGCCAACACGACCCGGGCCGTGCCCGACGGGGCGGAGTGGCGCCTCCACGGGGAGAAGCACTTCTGCTCGAACGTCGACGCCGAGGTGTTCATCGTGCTGGCCCGCCCTGACGGCGCCCCCGACGGGGCGCGCGGGCTGGCGACGTTCATCGTCCCCCGCCTGCTCCCGGACGGCGCCGCGAACGGTTTCCGCATCCAGCGGCTGAAGCCGAAGCTGGGGACGACCGGGGTGCCGACCGCCGAGGTGACCCTGGAGGGAGCGCGGGCGTGGATGGCTCGCCCTCCCGCGCCAGCCGGCGCGACGCGCGACGACCGGCCCGGTCGAGGGCTGAACACGATGATGGAGATGGTGAACGGCAGCCGGTTCGGTGTCGCGGTCATGGGGCTGGGCATCCACCGCCGGTCGTTCCTCGAGGCTGTGATCTACGCGGCGCGGCGCGAGCAGTGGGGCCAGCGGATCGACAGCTACCCGCTGGTGCGGGAGACGCTCGTGGACCTGCTCGTGACGCTGGAGGCCGCGGCGGCGCTCACCTTCGAGTGCGCAGCCGCGACCCGCACCACCGCGGACGAGGAGGAGGGGCGCCGGCTGCGGCGGATCCTGGTGCCGCTGGCGAAGGTGCGGGCGACGAGGGGCGCCATCGGCGCCGCGAGCCAGGCCCTCGAGGTGTTCGGCGGGAACGGGTACATGGAGGACTGGCCGATGGCGCGGCAGCTGCGCGACGCGCAGTGCCACACGATCTGGGAGGGCACCGAGAACATCTGCTGCCTCGACGTGCGGCGGGCGATGCGCACCGACGACGCGGACGAGGCGCTCCTGGCCCGGGTGGAGCGGGCGCTGCTGGCCTCGGATCCGGCGCCGGTGCTGGCGCCCGCGGTGGACGCAGTCTCGGCGACCCTCGACGAGGCGCGCGACGCGGTCGCGCACCTGGCCGGCGCGTCGAGCGACCTGCAGCTGCTCCACGCCCGGCGGCTCACCTACCTGCTCGCCGATCTGGTGCAGGGGGCGCTGCTCCTGGACGAAGCCACCTGGGCGTTGACGCGCGACGACGCCCGCAAGGCGGTGGTGGCGCGCCGGTTCGCGCAGACGCAGCTGCGGACACCCCGAGCGTGGGGGATCCTGGAGGACGACCGCACGGTCCTGGACCTCTTCGAGCCGTTGACCCGCTACGGGTCGATCGAGCGGGCTGTCGCGGCTGCGGCGTGACGCGCCGCTCCCCGACGGTGGTGTGGCGGGTGTCGGGGCCGCTGGTGCTGGCGCTCGACGACCGGCTCGGCGCGCCGCTGGACGGCTACGTGAACGGCACCCAGAGCTGGCTGACCGACGACGGCCCGGCCGGTTCGAGCCTGGAGTGGCGGCTCCACCCCACGGGCGGGTACGTGGCGCCTCGCGACACGTCGCCCTACGAGCTCTTCGACGAGGTGGTGGCGGCGCTCGCCGCCGGCGCGCCGCTCGACGCGATCCCGATCGGCCGGGAGCGGCGGGCCCTCACGTCGCTGTGGGAGGGTCTGGAGTGCTTCCCCGTCTACGGTGACGAGCCGGAGCCGGCGGTCCTCGCCTCGGCCGCGACCACCGCGCTCGGGGTCGGCCCGCACGCGGTGGGACTCGTCGACCACGCGGCGATCGGGGAGACGTGGGAGCGGTCGGGGCGGCGGGCGTCGATCGTGGACTTGTTGTTCGAGGAGCTGGGAGCGAGCCGATGAGCGAGCGCGAGGATCTCGCCCGCGCGATCTACGACGCGTCGCACCTGACCGGGACGTTCACGCTCCGGTCGGGGGTGACGAGCGACGAGTACTTCGACAAGTACCGCTTCGAGAGCGACCCGGCGCTGCTCCGAGCGATCGCCGACGCGATGGCGCCCCTCGTCCCCGACCGGGTCGACGCGCTGGCAGGCCTGGAGCTGGGCGGGGTGCCGCTGGCGGTGGCCCTGTCGCAGGTGACCGGCCTGCCCGCGTTCTTCGTCCGCAAGGAGGCCAAGACCTACGGGACCTGCCAGCTGGCCGAGGGTGGCGAGCTGGCCGGGAAGCGGCTGCTGGTCGTCGAGGACGTGGTCACCTCGGGCGGGCAGGTGGTGATCTCGTGCGGGGACCTGCGGGAGCGGGGCGGGGTCGTCGACGCGGCGCTGTGCGTCATCGACCGGGAGTCGGGCGGCCCGGCCGCGCTGCGCGAGATCGGGGTCGAGCTGCTCCCGCTGTTCACGATGGGGGAGCTGGCCGGCGCGGCGCGGTGAGGTCAGCCGCCCCGCCACGGCGGGGTGCGGGGCGGGTCGAAGTCGACGGGGCGGTGCTCCCCGTCGATGGCCGCGAAGGCGGTGTCGACCCAGCGGGCTCCGCCGGCGAGCGGCCAGGGCAGCGCGTCCCGGGCGAAGAACCCGACGGCGCGGGTCTCGAGCGGGTGGCCGCGCAGCTCCCCGCCGAGCATGCGGCAGTGGAAGACCAGCGAGTAGAGGGGGAGGCGGGCGAAGCCGAGCCGGAGGCCGTCGAACACCGCGATGAGCGTCAGCGGCTCGACGTCGATGCCGGTCTCCTCTTCCACTTCTTTCACCGCGACTTCGGAGGGGGAGTAGCCGACGTCGGCCCAGCCGACTGGGTAGAGCCAGACGCCCGAGTCGGCCCGCTGGGTGAGGAGCAGCTCGCCCCGGTCGTTGCCGACCACCGCCGCGACGGCGACCTTCGGGGTCACGTACCCGGCGACGCCCTCCCCGACGGTGGTGATCCACTCGTCGTAGAGCGTCTCCGCCTCGGCTTCCTCGATCGCGCCGGCCCGGATGTCGGCGGCGACCTTCAGCACCTCCTCGAAGCGTTCTCGCTCGTAGAGGCTCTGGGTGAACCCGAGCCCGGTGCGGGCGATGCCCGAGAGGGCCTCCGCCCAGCGGAGCAGATCGGCGGTGGTGACGCCGTCCGGGTCGTTCACACGCGCACTGTAGGCGATCGGGTCTCTTGGCCCGCCGGGCGGGTCAGACCCAGCGCACGCCGCGGCGAGCACCGGGGTGAGGTCCCCGGCCGGCTGGGGCGGCGCGAAGAAGAACCCCTGGGCGGAGTCGGCGCCGAGGTCGCGGAGCGCGTCGAGCTGCGCTTCGGTCTCGACCCCTTCCCCGACCACCCCAACGCCGAGCGCGTGGCCGAGGCTCACCACCGCGGCGACGATCGCCGCGTCTTCGGGGTCGACGCCAAGCCGGGCGACGAAGGACTGGTCGATCTTGATCTCGTCGACGGGGAAGCGGCGGAGGTAGCCGAGCGACGAGTAGCCGGTCCCGAAGTCGTCGACGCTGACCCGCACGCCGATGGCCTTGAGGGCCTTCAACGCGCCGACGCCGGTCGCGTCGTCCATGAGGACGCTCTCGGTGATCTCGACGCAGAGGCTGTCGGGGGTGAGCCCGACCGAGTCGAGGACGCCGCGGACGACGCCGGCCAGCTCGGCGCTCTGCAGCTGCCGGCCCGAGAGGTTGACGGAGAGGCGGAACCGGGCCGGGTCGCGCCGGGCCCGCTGCCACTCGGCCGCCTGCGCGCAGGCGGTCTCGAGCAGCCACGCGCCGATGGGCACGATGAGGCCGGTCTCCTCGGCGAGCGGGATGAACTCGCGGGGGGCGACGAGCCCCTGCTCGGGGTGCTGCCAGCGGACGAGCGCCTCGACGCCGACGCACTCGCCGTCGTAGAGGGAGATGACGGGCTGGTAGAAGACCCGCAGCTCCTGGCGATCGACGGCTCGGTGCAGCGAGTTTTCGATCTCGTGGCGATGCTGCGCGCCGGCTCGCATCGTCTCGTCGAAGATCTCGGCTCGGCCCCGCCCGTTCTCCTTGGCGCGGTACATGGCGGCGTCGGCGTCTCGAACGAGGTCCTCGGGGCGTTCGGTGCCGTCGAAGGCGAGCGCGAGCCCGGCGCTGGCGCTCAGGAACTGCTCCTCCCCGTCGAGCACGAACGGCTCCTCGACCGCGGCGATGAGCCGCTCCGCGACCGACAGCGCTTGCCGGGCCGCGGCGTCCGCGCCGAGGTCCTCGCAGAGGACGATGAACTCGTCGCCGCCGAAGCGGGACACGACGTCCCCGGGCCGCAGCACCGCTTCGAGGCGGCGGGCGAGCACGACGAGGAGCGCGTCGCCGGCGTCGTGGCCGAGGCTGTCGTTCACGACCTTGAACCGGTCGAGGTCGAGGAACACCACCGCGAGGGCGGTGCTGGCCCGCTTGGCGCGCGCGAGCGCGTGCTCGAGCAGCTCGTGGAACAGGGCCCGGTTGGGGAGGCCGCTCAACGGGTCGTGGTGGGCCTGGTGGGCGAGCCGACCCTCGAAGGCGTGCCGCTCGATGGCGATCGCGGCGAGCTGGAGCACCGACTCGACGTCGGTCTCCTCGCTCGGGGTGGGGCCGCGCCGGTCGCGCAGGTAGGTCGCGAAGGTGCCGAGGACCCGGCCGTCGGACGCGGCCCGCACCGGCATCGACCAGTGGCCGCCGACGTCGTGGGCGCGGGCGAGGTCGGCGAAGGGGCCGGTGGCGGCGTCCTCGACGACGACCGTCTCGGCGCGGGTGACCGCGGCCGCGCAGGCCGACCGGTCATCGGAGAGGGGCAGCCCGTCGAGGGGCTGGGTGAAGGTGGGCGGCAGCGACGGCGCGGCGCCGAGGCGGAGGGTGCGGGCGTCCTCGTCGACCAGCCACACCGTGCAGCGGGCCCCGGCGTCGGAGGCGGCTTCGACCATGCGGCAGATCTCGGCGAGGGTCTCGTCGAGCGGCTCGCTGGTGGCGATCATCTCGAGGACGTTGGCCTGGTCCCGGAGGCGTCGTTCGCTGGCCCGCAGCGCCTGCTCGGTCTCCCGCTGCGTGGTGACGTCCCGGGCCGTGACGACGATCCCGCGCACCAGCGGGTCGTCGAGGCGGTTGTCGGCGACCGCTTCGACCGCGATCCAGCGTCCGTCGGCGTGGCGGATCCGGAACGCGAAGGCCCGCCGCGACTCGGGGTGCTCGACGCAGTCGGTGAACGCCTCGAACGTCGCGGCCCGGTCGTCGGGGTGGACGGCCCGCACGCCGCGGCGGACGTCCCAGGGGGCGCCGGTGATCCACTCCGTCGACGCGCTCGACGCCTGCACGGTGCCGTCGGGGGCGAGGACCACGACCGTGTCGGAGGAGTGCTCGAGGAGCGACTGGAGCGCGGCTTCGCCGGTGGCCGGCGGCCGCGCCCTCCGGGTCCGGCGCGTCGAGGAGCGCCGCCGCGTAGAGCGTCGGCTCGGTGAGCGTCGGGCGGGCCACGAGGCGCGCCGGGGTCACGGAGCCGTCGGGCCGCTCGACCCGGCAGTCGAGCTCGACGGGCTCGCCGCGGGTGCAGGCCCGGTCGAGGGCCCGCCGGACCCGAGCCCGGTCCCGGGGGTGGAGGGCGGACAGCCAGCCGTGCCCGAGCAGCTCGGGTCGGGCCCGGCCGGTGAGCTCGACCAGCCGGTCGTTGACGTACACGCTCGACGTGGCGTGGGCGACGAACAGCGCGACGGGTGCCAGTCCGACGGCCACGGCCAGCTGGTCGGGGGAGACGTCGCCGGGACGCGGCTCCCGTTCCGGCTCAGGTGGGGGCGGCTCGGGTCCGGGGAACAGGCTCGGCGCTTCCGTGCGTTCGGTCATCGTCCCCCGTCGGCCCGAGGCGGGACCCTACTGCGGCGGCAGCGGGCGCGACACCCGCAGCGCCTGGGTCTTGGCGAGCCCCCAGACCAGGTGCAGGGGGCCGAGGGAGTCGTCGCCGAGGTCGGCGAAAGTTCGTGGTGTGAGCCCGTAGGGGTCGTCCGGGAAGGAGCGCTCCTCGAACTCGTCGCGCGCGACCGCGCCGACGCCCGCCTCGGCGAGCACCACGGTGGGCTCCCGGACCGCGGTGCGCACCACCTCGAGCGGGGTGCTGCGCTGCGCGGCGGGTGCGGTGGCGACCAGCGCGGCGAGCTCGACGCCGACCCGGCGGGTCGCGGCGCCGACCGCGCCCTGCAGCCGGGTGTCGACCGCGGCCCGCTGCTCGGGGCCGAGGCGGTCCCACGCGTCGAGCACCGCGGTGGCGCGGCGCAGGAGGTAGCCGGGGAGCTGGACCTCGACGCCGTCGACGATCGCGCGGCCGGTCTCGGCGAGGTGAGCGTCGGCGGCGGCCCGGTCGTCGGTCAGGCGTCGAGCCCCACGCGGCGGAGCGTCTCGGCCGGGTCGAGGACGAGGCCGGTGACGAAGGGCCCGAACTCGGCGAAGCGGGCCGACACCTCGTCGAAGCGCATCTCGTACACGATCTCCTTCAGCGCGGCAGGGTCGTCGGCGAGGAGGGTCACACCCCACTCCCAGTCGTCGAGGCCGGTCGAGCCGGTGATGAGCTGGAGCACCCGACCCGCGTAGGTGCGGCCGACTCGGGCGTGGCCGGCCATGAGCGCCTTGCGGTCGGCGAAGTCCAGCCCGTACCAGTTGTCGGTGCCGAGGCGTCGCTTCGACATCGGGTAGAAGCAGATCGCCCGTTTGGCGGGGAGCTGCGGGTGGAGCCGCTGCTCCCGGTAGTGGGCGATCCGCTCCCGCCAGGCGACGAGGCGGGCCTCGACCTCGGCCGGGTCGGTGAGTCCCTCCTCGGCGGCGAGGCGGGCCTGCTCGTCGGCCTCGGTGACGGAGTACTCGGACAGCTCGGTGAGCGACACGTACGACCAGGTCGGAACGAGCGGCGCCCGGGTCAGGTCGTGCTGGAAGGCCTGCAGACGGGCCAGGTCGGGGCCGAGGGCCATGACGCCGAGGTCGGCCTTGTGGCCGAGGACGGCGAAGGTGAGCGCCTGGTGGGTGCCATCGCCGGTGAGGCGTTCGAGCGCGTCGAGGACGTGCTTGGCGCCGCCCGGCTCGTCCTCGGCCCGGCCGGCGTCGACCCGGTAGAAGAGGTGGAGCACGCCCCAGCCCGAGGACGGCTGGACCGCCTCGACGGTCACGGGTCCCTCACCGGGCGGCGAGCGTCGGTGGCCATGCGTCGAATCTACGCGTCGACCTGCGGGTGGCTCTCCACGGCTTCGAGCGCGACGAGCTGGAACGAGAAGTGGCGGGCCATGACCGCCCGCACCTGCGCGTCGGCTTCCCAGCCGTCCCCGTCGACGAGGAGCCGGAACAGCCGGCGGAGGAACGCGCCTTCGACGACGGCCCGCTGGATGCGGGGCGGCTCGGGGGCGACCACCTCGCGCATGATCGACGGGCAGACGGCGACGAGCGTGGTGTCGGGATCAGCGAGGACCGGGTCGTGGAACTCGGCGTCGAAGTCGCTGAACCAGCCCACGGCCAGCTCCTCGCGAACCCGCCGGTCGTGGCGGGCCAGCTCGAGGTACGGCTCGCGGGCGAGGAACCGGAGCCGCACCGAGGGCAGCGCGGGCTCGTAGGCCGCCCATTTGGCGAGCACGAGCGAGCGGATCCGGGGCTCTTCGACCTCCCCAGTCTGGTCCGGGTGGGCCCTCGAGCGCGCGCATGGGCGCGGACGCGACGAGGGCGCCCCGTGCGGGGCGCCCTCGTGAGTGCTCGCCTGTTGGGGCCCAGCCTAGAAGTCCATGTCGCCCATGCCGCCGCCGGGCATCCCGGCCGGCATGGCGGACTTCTCCTCGGGCTTGTCGGCCACGACCGCCTCCGTGGTGAGGAACAGCGCCGCGATCGACGCCGCGTTCTGCAGCGCGGAGCGGGTGACCTTCGCCGCGTCGATGACCCCGGCCTTCACGAGGTCCTCGTACTCGCCGGTGGCGGCGTTGAGGCCCTCGTTCCCGGAGAGGCCCCGCACCTTCTCGACGACCACGCCGCCTTCCATGCCGGCGTTCAGCGCGATCTGCTTGATCGGCTCCTCGAGGCCGCGGGCCACGATGCGGGCCCCCGTCTCCTCGTCACCGTGGAGCTTCTTGAGCGAGTCGAGCACCTTGGCCTGGGCTCGGAGCAGCGCGACCCCGCCTCCGGCCACGACGCCCTCCTCGACCGCGGCTTTCGTGGTCTGCACGGCGTCCTCGATGCGGTGCTTCTTCTCCTTCAGCTCGACCTCGGTGGCCGCGCCGACCTTGATGATCGCGACGCCGCCGGACAGCTTGGCGAGCCGCTCCTGGAGCTTCTCGCGGTCGTAGTCGGAGTCGGTGTTGTCGATCTCGGCCTTGATCTGGTTGATGCGGCCCTGCACCTCAGACTTGGTGCCGCCGCCCTCGACGATGGTGGTCTCGTCCTTCGTCACGACGATCTTGCGCGCCTTGCCGAGTAGGTCGAGCCCGACGTTCTCGAGCTTCAGGCCCACCTCCTCGGAGACGACCTGGCCGCCGGTGAGGATGGCGAGGTCCTGGAGCATCGCCTTGCGGCGCTCCCCGAAGCCGGGGGCCTTCACGGCCGCCGACTTGAAGGTGCCGCGGATCTTGTTGACGACGAGGGTGGCGAGGGCCTCACCCTCGACGTCCTCGGCGACGATGGCCAGCGGCTTGCCGGTCTGCATGACCTTCTCGAGGACCGGCAGCAGGTCCTTGACCGCCGCGATCTTGTTCGAGACGAGCAGCAGGTAGGCGTCGTCGAGGACGGCCTCCATGCGCTCGGGGTCGGTCACGAAGTACGGGGAGATGTAGCCCTTGTCGAAGCGCATCCCCTCCACCAGGTCGAGCTCCATCCCGAAGGTCTGGCTCTCCTCGACGGTGATGACCCCGTCGGTGCCGACCTTCTCGAGCGCCTCCGCGATCATCGAGCCGATCTCGACGTCCGCAGCCGAGATCGCGGCCACGTTGGCGATCTGGGCCTTGTCGGTCTCGACCTTCTGGGCGGACGACTTGATGGAGTCGACGGCGGTGGTGACGGCGGTCTCGATGCCCTTCTTCAGGACCATCGGGTTCGCGCCCGCGGCGACGTTGCGGAGCCCCTCCCGGACCAGCGCCCAGGCGAGCACGGTCGCGGTGGTGGTCCCGTCGCCGGCGACGTCGTCGGTCTTCTTGGCGACTTCCTTGACCAGCTCGGCGCCGATCTTCTCGTACGGGTCCTCGAGCTCGATCTCCTTGGCGATCGAGACCCCGTCGTTCGTGATCGTGGGGGCGCCCCACTTCTTCTCCAGGACGACGTTCCGGCCTCGGGGTCCGAGGGTGACCCGGACGGCGTCGGCGAGCTTGTTCATGCCCTGCTCGAGGGAGCGGCGGGCGCTCTCGGCGTAGGCGATCTGCTTCGGCATCTCTGTCCCCTTTGGGGTGTCGGGACGGGCGATCGGTCGTTGGCACTCACTGGCTTCGAGTGCCAACATCGATATTGGCACTCAGGAGCCGCGAGTGCAAATGGGCGGGGGCGGCGGGGCGGCCCCGGGGCTCGTACGCTCGGCCTCTTGGCCGAGATGCACGACGCCACCGAGGAGTACCTCGAGACGATCCTCGAGATCGAGGAGGAAGGCGTCCGACCGATCCGGGCCCGGATCGTGGAGCGCCTGGGCCTCTCGGCTGCGGCGGTGTCGGAGCAGGTGAACCGCCTGGTGGAGCACGGCTACGCCGAGCTGCTCCCCGACCGGAGCTTGGCCCTGACCGCGCGGGGCCGGGCCCTGGCCACGTCGGTGGTGCGTCGGCACCGGCTGGCGGAGCGGCTCCTCGTCGACGTGATCGGCCTCGAGTGGGAGAAGGTCCACCGGGAGGCGGACCGCTGGGAGCACGCGATCTCGGCCGACGTGGAGGCCAAGCTCGTGGAGCTGCTCGGCGACCCGGCCACCTGCCCCCACGGGAACCCGATCCCCGGGTCGGCGCATCGGGTCAGCGCCCAGGCGGCGGGGGCGACGCCGCTCGCGCTGGCGCAGCCGGGCCGGGTGCGGGTGGAGCGCATCAGCGAGAAGATCGAGCTCGACGACGGCGCGCTGTCGCTGCTGGCCGCGAGCGGGCTGATCCCGGGGCGGGAGACCGCGGTGCTGAGCAGCGGCGCGGACGGCACCCGGGTGCTCGGCGACGCCGGTGAGCGGACGGTGCCCCCCAACGTGGCGCGCCTGACCTTCGTGGTGCCCGTCTAGGAACGGGGCCGGCTCAGCCGCCCGCGACGGCGGGCACGACGCTCACCACAGTCCCGTCGGGGACCGCGGTCTCGAGCCCGTCGAGGAACCGGATGTCCTCGTCGGCGACGAACACGTTCACGAAGCGGCGGAGGCCGCCCTGCTCGTCGAAGAGCCGCTCCCCGAACCCGGGGTGCGCGGCGTCGAGGGCCTTGAGGACGCCGCCGACCGTGCTGGCGTCGACGGCGACCTCGGCCGCGCCGCCCGCGAGGGGCCGCAGCTGGGTGGGGATCCGGACCGTGACCGCCACCGCTCAGCCCTGCGCGGCTGGGAAGGCGGTCCGGAACGCGTCCAGCGTCGGCGGGATCGTCGCCGTGGGCCCGGCGCCGGGACCGTTGGGGTCGAGGGTCTTCAGGCCGTGGCCGGTGACGTAGGCGACGACCCGCTCGTCGGGGCGGACGACCCCGTCGGCGGCGAGGCGCTGCAGCGACGCGATCGTGACCCCGGCCGCGTTCTCCCCGAAGATGCCCTCGGTGCGGGCGAGGAGCGCGATTCCGTCGCGGATCTCGTCGTCGGTCACCGCGGCGAGACCGCCGCCACTGCCCCGGACCGCGTCGAGCGCGTACACGCCGTCGGCGGGGTCGCCGATGGCGATCGACTTGGCGATCGTGTCCGGCTTGACCGGACGGACCGTGTCGGTGCCGTCGGCGAAGGCGGTCGCGACCGGGGAGCAGCCGGCGGCCTGCGCCCCCGAGATCCGCACCGGGGCCTCGTCGAGCAGCCCGACCTGGGTGAGCTCGTCGAACCCGCGGGCGATCTTGGTGAGCAGCGCGCCGCTGCCGACCGGGATCACGACGTGGTCGGGCGCCTGCCAGCCGAGCTGCTCGGCGGTCTCGAAGGCGAGCGTCTTGGAGCCCTCGGCGTAGAAGGGACGGACGTTGACGTTCAGAAACGCCCACGGGTGCTCGGCGGTCAGCTCGGCGCAGAGCCGGTTGACGTCGTCGTAGGTGCCGTCGACGGCGACGACCGTCGCCCCGTACACGGCGGTGGCGAACACCTTGGCCGGCTCGAGGTCGGCGGGGATGAACACGTAGCTGGGCAGGCCGTACCGGGCCGCGGCGGCGGCGACCGCTTGGGCGAGGTTCCCGGTCGACGCGCAGGCGATGGTCTTGAGCCCGAACTCGAGCGCCTTCGCCACCGCGACGGCCACCACCCGGTCCTTGAACGAGTTGGTGGGGTTGCGGGTGTCGTCCTTGATCCACACCTCCCCGAGCCCGAGCGCCTCGGCGAGCCGGTCGGCTCGGACGAGCGGGGTGCAGCCGACCGGCAGCGCGCCGGTCGGCTCATCGACCGGCAGCAGGTCGGCGTACCGCCAGATCGTGGGCGGTCCGGCGCCAATCGACTCGCGGGTGACGGTCCGGGAGATGGTGTCGTAGTCGTAGGCGACCTCGAGCGGGCCGAAGCACCACTCGCAGGCGTACCGGGGGGAGATCTCGTAGGTGCGGCCGCATTCGCGGCACCGCAGCGCGTCCACTGAGGCCATGTGCGTTGTCCTTCCTGTCCGTGGTGGCCTCCCGACCACCGTTCCTCGACGCGCCCTCAAGCGCCTCGAGCGGAAGGACCGCTCTTTGGCTGCTCATCGATCAGGCATTGGCACCGAACCCCGGCCCGAGGACCGGAACTTGGTTGCCGCGGCGTCATAGGGCCTGTCCCTCGGCCGCTCTTGATGAGCGCGTACTGAGGACAGATCGTAGCCGTGGGGTCCCCTACGCTGCCAGCCGGTATGGGATCGCTGCCTGAAGCCCGCCCGCTCCTCGAGGCCAAGGAGCGGCTCGGCGTGCACGTCTCGGTGTGCCTCCCGGCCCGGAACGAGGCAGCGACGATCGGCCCGATCGTCGAGGTGCTGACCGGGGAGCTGGTCCGGGCCGCGGGGCTGGTCGACGAGGTGGTGGTCCTCGACGACGGCTCCGGCGACGCCACCGGGGAGGTGGCCCGCGCCGCGGGCGCCCGCGTGTACCCAGTGGAGCGGGTCCTGGCCGACCTGCCGGCCGGGGAGGGCAAGGGCAACGCGCTCTGGAAGGCGCTCTACGTCGCGGAGGGGGACCTGGTCTGCTTCCTCGACGCCGACGTCCGCAACTTCTCGTCCCACTTCGTGACCCGCCTCCTCGAGCCGCTCCTCGAGCAGCCCGAGGTCGGGTTCGTGAAGGGCTACTACCGCCGTCCGCTGGGCGACGATCCCGACGGCGGGGGCCGGGTCACCGAGCTGCTCGCCCGGCCGCTGCTCGGCGCCCTGTTCCCGCACCTGGCCGGGATCCGCCAGCCGCTCGGCGGGGAGTACGCGGCGCGGCGCGACGTGCTCGAGGTGCTGCCCTTCGTGGAGGGGTGGGGCGTGGAGCTCGGGCTGCTGGTCGACATCGCCGACCGCTTCGGGGTCGACGCGATCGCCGAGCGCGACCTCGGGGTTCGGGAGCACCGCAACCGGTCGCTCGAGGAGCTCGCCCCGCAGGCGGTCGCGGTGCTGCTCACCGGGTTGCGGCGGGCCGGCGTCGCCCCGGTCGAGGCGTCCGCTCGACGGGGCGGCGGCGAGCCGGGGCAGGTGTCGATCGCGGCGGGGTCGGTGCGGGAGCGGCCGCCCATCATCACCGTCCCTGCCTACCGGGCGAAGTTCGGGCGGGAGCTCGAGCGCGTAGCGTCACCGGCCGGGCTGCCCCGACCGGCCTCGATCGCGGCCTCCTCGACCAGGGTCGCCGCCCGCGCGAACGCCTCCCCCGACTGCCAGACCCGGTCGGTGAGGACCAGCAGCTGCACCGGGCCGAGCACCGACAGCTCCTCTCGCGCCTCGGGGGTCGCCTGGCCGGTGATCACGGCCCGGTGCGGGACGCCGAGCTCGGCGACCCACTCGAGGACGCCGCCGACCACCTTGCCGGCGAAGCTCGACGCGTCGAGGCGCCCCTCGCCGGTCACGACCAGCTCCGCGTCCTCGAAGGCCTCCCCGAGTCCCGCCTCCGCGGCGACGACCTCGAAGCCGGGCTCGAGGCGGGCACCGAGCGCGGCGAGGCCCCCGGCCAGCCCGCCCGCCGCCCCGCCACCCTCGAGGGTGGTGACGTCGAGGCCGGTGCGCCGCTCGTACTCGGTGGCCAGCCGCTCGAGGCGGCGGGTGAGCAGGGCGATCTGCGCGTCGGTGGCCCCCTTCTGGGGACCGAAGCGCGTCGCGGCGTCGAGGAACGGGGTCCGCACGTCGCAGGCCACGGTGACGTCGAGCCCGCCCAGCGACCAGCCGAGCGCGTCGAGTGCCCCGAGCCCTCCGTCGGTCGTGGCGCTGCCGCCGACACCGATCACGACCCGGTGGGCGCCGTGACGCGCCACGGCGGCGAGCAGCTCCCCGGTGCCGCGCGTCGACGCTCGCAGCGGGTCGTTGCGCTCGACGAGCGCCAGGCCGCTCGCCCGCGCCATCTCGACGATCGCGAGCCGGTCGGGGGTCAGCCCGTACTCGGCGTCGACCGGGTCGCCGAGCGGGCCGGTCACGCGCACGGTGCGGCGGCTCCCGCCCCGGCTGAGGAGCGCGTCGAGGGTCCCTTCACCCCCGTCGGCGAGCGGCACTTGCCGGACCTCCTCGACGCCCGCGGCGCGAAGGCCCCGGTCCATCGCCGCCGCGGCTTCGGAGGCGGTGAGCGTGCCGCGGAACTTGTCGGGGCACACGACCGCGACCCGCGGGGTCACGCGTCCGGGCGCCCGGGCACGGCGAGGTGGCGCGTCATGGGTGACTGGTCCTTCCGGTGCAGCCGGGGCTCGCTGATGGTGCTAGCGGACCCGGTCCCGGTCAAGCGCCACGGGGTCCGGGGGGGCGGGCGCACCGTCAACGAGATCGCGGGGGGTCACCACTAGATTGGCGAAGAATGCTGGAGCGTGTCCCGCTTCTCGAGAAGGAGCTCGACCACTACAGCGACGTGGTCGGTGAGGAGGCCATCGCGTCGATCCGGGAGGCCGCCGAGCCGCTTCGAGGCGCCCGGGTCCTGCACATCGAGCGCGACCGCGTACGGCGGCGGTGTCGCGGAGCTGCTCGCCACCCACGTCCCGCTGCTGCGCAGCGTCGGGCTCGAATCGGAGTGGCAGGTCCTCCACGGCAGCGACGAGTTCTTCGCGATTACCAAGCAGGTGCACAACGCGCTGCAGGGCGCCGACATCGAGTGGGGCGCCGCCATGCAGCGCACCTACCTCGAGCGAATCCTCGACAACGCGCTGCTCCTCGAGGACGGCTGGGACTTCGTCGTCGTCCACGATCCGCAGCCCGCGGCGCTGCTCCACTTCCTGCGTGACCATCCGGCGTTCTCGAACGGGAAGACCCGCTGGATCTGGCGCTGCCACATCGATCTGACCGTCGCCAACCCGGAGGTGTGGGAGTTCTTCCGCCCCTTCGTGGAGCTGCACGACGCCTCGGTGTGGACGATGGCCGAGTTCGTCCCCGCGTCGTTGAAGATGGACCGGATCGTGCACCTCGCCCCGTGCATCGACCCGCTGTCGGTGAAGAACCTCGATCTGGCGCTCCCGTTCTGCATCGAGCTGACCCGCCAGTACGGGATCGACACCAAGCGGCCGATCGTCTGCCAGATCAGCCGGTACGACCCGTGGAAGGACCCGGTCGGGGTCATCGAGGCGTTCCGGCTCGTGCGCGACCAGGTCCCCGACGTGCAGCTGCTCCTCGCCGGGTCGATGGCGACCGACGACCCGGAGGGGTTCCGGGTGTGGGAGGACACCGAGGAGGCACGGGGCGGCGACCGGGACATCCACCTCCTCTCGAACCTCCACCAGGTCGGGTCGGTGCAGATCAACGCCTTCCAGCGCATCGCGACGGTGATGGTGCAGAAGTCGCTGCGGGAGGGCTTCGGCCTGACCGTCAGCGAGGCCCTCTGGAAGGGCCGCCCCGTGGTCGGCGGCCGGGCCGGGGGGATCACGCTGCAGATCCGCGACGGTCAGACCGGCTTCCTCGTCGACTCGGTGGAGGAGTCCGCGCGGCGGGTCATCGACCTGCTCGCCGACCCGGTCGGTGCCGACGCGATGGGATCCGAAGGCCGCGAGCACGTCCGCGACCGCTTCCTCGCCACCGGCGAGCTGCTCGACTGGCTCCTCCTGCTCGGATCCTTGTCGTGACGGTGATCCTCTCGAACCGGGGCCCGGTCCGGTACGAGAAGGAACCCGGGGGGACGTTCCACGCCCGGCCCGGCGCGGGCGGCGTCGCCAGCGCGCTCGGTCCGCTGCTGCGCTCGGGAGCCGCCGGCCCCGACGGGGCATGGGTCGCGGCGGCGCTCAGCGACGATGACCGGGCCGCGGTCCGAGCCGGGGCGGTCGACGTCCCCGGCGTCCAGCTCACCCTCCTCGACCTGGATCCGCACACCTACCGGCTCGCCTACGACGTGGTGTCGAACGGGACGTTGTGGTTCCTCTATCACGGGCTCTTCGACCTGATCCGCCGGCCCCGCTTCGACCGGCGGTGGCGGGAGGCGTGGGCCGGCTACCAGGCGGTGAACCGCGCCTTCGCCGACGCGGCCGCGGACCTGGCCGCCCCCGGCGCGGTGGTGCTGGTCCAGGACCTGCACCTGGCCCTCGTCCCGGGGCTGCTGCGGGCCGCCCGCCCCGACCTGCGGCTCGCATCCTTCGCGCACACCGCGTTCTGCGGCCCGAACTCGATCCGGGTGCTGCCCACCGACGTGGCGGTCGCCCTGTGCGGGTCGATGGCGGCCGCCCCGTGCGGCTTCCACGCCCCCCGCTGGGCTCAAGCGTTCGAGGCGTCGGCCCGGGAGGTGCTGGGCCCCGACGCCGGGCCGGTGCCGACCTTCGTCGCCCCGCTCGGTCCCGACCCCGACGCGCTGGCGACGCTGGCCGACGCCGAGCCGACCCGGGCCGCGGCGGCGGAGCTCGACGAGCTGGTCGAGGACCGGGCGCTGGTGCTGCGGGTCGACCGCATCGACCCGTCGAAGAACGCGGTGCGGGGCTTCCTCGCCTACGACCTGCTCCTCGAGACCCGGCCCCGGTGGCGGGAGCGGGTCGTGTTCGTCGCCCGCCTCAACGCCTCCCGCGAATCACTCGCCGAGTACCAGGCGTACCGCCAGGAGGTCGAGCAGGCCGCGACGCGAGTGAACGAGCGGTGGGCGACCCGGGGCTGGTGCCCGGTGGTGCTCGACACCCGGGACGACTACCCGCGAACGGTCGCCGCGCTGGGCCGCTACGACGCGTTGCTCGTGAACCCGATCCGGGACGGCTTGAACCTGGTCGCGAAGGAAGGTCCGCTCCTGAACCGCCACGACGGGGTGCTGTGCCTGTCCCGCGACGCCGGCGCCTGGGAGGAGCTGCACCCCGCGGCGCTGGAAGTGCACCCCTACGACCTCGAGCAGGGCACGGGCGCGCTCGACGCCGCGCTCTCCATGCCCGCCGAGGAGCGGGCGGCGCGAGCGGCCCGGCTCCGCGACCTGGCCGGGCGGCGCACCCCACGGGACTGGTACGAGGACCAGCTCAGCCACGCCGCCTGAGCTCGACAGCCAGCTCCTCGAGCGTAGTCACCAGGCCAGCCGGTCCGTCCACGACCAGGTCGGCGTGCTCGAGGAGGGGGGCGGGCGCCTCGCCCGACCGGACGGCGACGCGCACCCCGACGAACCCGTCGCCCTGGGCGTCCCGGTCGGCTAAGGCCGCGAAGGCGGGCAGGTCGCCCACGTCGTCACCGGCGACCCCGGCCGCGACCAGGCCCGGATCCTCGAGCAGCGACTGCACGACGGTGCCCTTGTCAACCGGGATCGGCACCCGCAGCTCACCCGCCATGCGGCTGGTCAAGAACACCAAGCCGTGGGCCGCCGCGACCTCCACGAGCGCGCCGGCGGGAGGGGCCGCCTCGGGCCGGGTGCGCCAGTGGACCCCGAACCCGGCTGCTCCCTTGCGCTCGACGAGCACCGCCGGGAACCGACCCTGCACCTCGGCCGCGGCCTCGGCCACCGCGGCGCGGTACTGGTCGACGCGCGGGTCGATGATCACCTCCCCGTCGACGAGCCGTTCGAGGCCGTACTGGCCGACGAGCACGACGCCGTGAACGGGCACGTGGTCACGCAGGAACGCGACCGGTCGACCGCTGACCACCGCCACCAGGCGCAGGGCGGCCGCGAGGTCGGCGAGCACCGCGAGCGCATCGGGTCGGGGCCGAGCCTGCGTTGGGTCGTCGACGATCGGCGCCAAGGTGCCGTCGAAGTCGCTGACGAACGCGGTCCGCTCCGGCCGCGCCGCGAGCGGAGCCAGTCCCGCCGGCGCCGTCACTCGGTGGACGTCCCCGCGGCGGTCCCGGGCGCTACTTGCCGACGGTCACGATGCACTGGGCGCTCACGGCCGTCACCGGCGGCGTCACCGGGAACACCTGCACGCTGGTGGTCGGTCCGATGCTCTTGGCGATCGTGTCGGCCGTCGCCGTGAACCCCTTCGTCGTCGACCGGCAGGCGACCGTGGTGCCAGTCTGGAGCGTCGGCGCGTTCCCCGTGAAGGTGATCGCGTACCCGAGCCCGCGCAGGGCGTTGGCGCGGGTGGTCGCGGCCATCGGCACCCCCGAACCGTTGTACACGGCGACGGTCACGTGCTGGGGCGCCTGCCCGGTCAGCGTGGTCGACGTCGTGGCGAGTGTGCTGGGAGTGGTGCCGCCGACGTGCGCGCTGCCCCCGCTCGCCCCGCCCGGGATGTCGCTGACGACCTTCAGCAGCAAGACCCCGACCACGATCGCGGCGGCGACGAGCAGCGCGCCACGCGTCGCGCTCTGCAGCAGGTACGCGCCACGCCGAGGCGCGTAGGCAGCCGCAGTCATCGCGTTCCGGGGTCGGCTCGCCGACCGGCGGGACCACGACGCCGAACCTCGCGAGAGCGGCGAAGACGTTTCACAGTGAGTGGGTCGTACTCAAACGCAGCGGGCCTCTCCAGGAGAGCCCCGAGCACTCGATAGTAGTGACTCGTCGACACTCCGAGCCGGGCGCGGATCGCCGATTCCTTCGGGCCCGGGAAACACCACCATGAGCGCTCGAAATCGAGGATGGCGCGCTCGTGCGCCGACAGGTCCATGCGGGCCGAGTATGGCCGCCGACTCCCGACGGTTCGGGGATTTCGCGCCGTCGGGCACGGGGACGGCGGCGCGTCGGGGCGGGCTCAGTCGGGTCGCGGCGTGGCACGCTCGAGCTGCAGCGCACACGAGTTGATGCAGTACCGCTGCCCGCTCGGGCGGGGTCCGTCCTTGAAGACGTGGCCCAGGTGCGAGCCGCAGCGGCGACATCGCACCTCGGTGCGCACCATCAAGAACGCGAGGTCCCGGTGCAACGTGACCGCCACCGAGTCGGCTGGCTCGGCGAAGCTCGGCCAGCCCGTCCCCGAATTCGAACTTGGCGTCCGAGTCGAACAGCGCCGCGCCGCACGCCGCGCACCGGTACCGACCGTCGTCGTGACAGCCCCAGTACTCGCCGGTGAACGCGCGCTCGGTGCCGCCCTTGCGCAGCACCCGGTACTGCGCGGCGGTCAGCTCGTCGCGCCACTCCTGGTCCGTCTTGGTGATCTCGGCGTCCACGGTCACTCCGGCGTCGGTGGATCGATGCGATTCCAGTGCGCTGAGACGCCGAGCCGTTGCACCGGACCGGCGCCGGGCCGGCTCAGGGCCGCCCGGGGTGGAAGTCGCGGAACGCGTCGAGGAGCTCGCGGCGGGCGCGCGGGCCGAGCGCGTCGACGTCGTCGACGTCGAGGTGCCCGGTGAGCTCGATGGTGCGGCGCAGCTGGGCCAGGTAGTGGTCGCAGCCGTCGCACCGTCGGAGGTGCGCCTCGAACCGCCTCCGGTCGCGGGGCCGCATCGACCCCTCGAGGTACTCGGTCACCAGCTCCACCACCTCCTGGCACGGGAGATCGCCGGACCGGTGGAGCGCACGGTGCAGGATCATGGCGTCGAACCCTCGAAGTGGGACTCGAGTGCCTGACGCACCTTCGAGCGGGCGCGGTGCAGGAGCACTCGCTGGTTCGTCTCCGACAGCTCGAGCGCGTTACACACCTCCAGCCCCGACCACCCTTCGAGGTCCCGGAGGCGCAGTACCCGGGCCTGCTGGGCGGGGAGCGCGGCGACGGCCGCGTCGACAACGGCGAGCGTCTCGGCGGCGAGGAGCCGACCTTCGGGTTCCTCGTCCCACGGGACGGGCGGCGCGGCCCAGGACCCGGCGCCGGGCTGGCCGGCGGGCACGAACCGGCTCGGGTCGACGGCGGGCTCGTCGCCGTCGACCTCGTCGGTCAACGACGCGAACGGGACGCTGCGGTGCTCGCGGGTCCCCTTGCTGCGAGCCACGTTGACGAGGATGCGGTACAGCCAGGTCTTCAACGAGGACCGCTGCTCGAACCGGCCGATCCCCGTGATGACGGCCATCCAGGTCTCCTGCACCGCCTCCTCCGCGGCGGCCGGCGTCGAGACGTACGAGCGGGCCAGCCGGCTGAGCGACGCGCCGTACCGGTCGAGGAGCCACTCGAAGGCCGCCTCGTCACCGCGGCGCAGACTCGCCACCAGCTTCGGGTCGTCGTGGTAATCCGAGGCGACGTGGACCACGTACTAATTCTCGCTTGAATGGTCGGCGGCGTCGCCTCGGGTGATGTAACGCCTACCCCGGTCGGGCCACTACACGGCGAGGAGGACCACGCCATGCACTCCGTCAAGGGATCGGGCGTCCGGCCCCGGCTCCGGCCCGGGCTGCAGGTCGTCACGCCGTGACCCCGGAGCCCCCCGCCCCGACGGCCCCGCCCCGCCGTCGATCGAACCGCAAGTACCTGGTCATCGCCGCGGTCCTCGTCGTCGTGGCGCTCGGCGCGGTGGTGGTGGCGAGCCAGTCGAGCCCCTCGAGCGTGTCCGGCGGCGTCGACGTCAAGAACCTCAAGGTCGGGCCGGCCGCGCCGACGCTCGGGACCGCCAAGGGCTGGCTGAACACCAAGCCGCTCACCAGCGCCGACCTGAAGGGCAAGGTCGTCCTCTACGACTTCTGGACATACTCGTGCATCAACTGCGACCGGGCCATCTCGCACGTCCGATCCTGGTACCAGCGCTACGCCACCGACGGTCTCGTCGTCGTGGGCATCCACTCCCCCGAGTTCGACTTCGAGAAGAGCCCGTCGAACGTCGCCGCGGCGGTGAAGCGCCTCGGTGTCGACTACCCCGTCGCGCTCGACCCCGACATGACGATCTGGAACGCGTTCGGGAACAACTACTGGCCCGAGGAGTGGGTCGCCGACCGCTCCGGCCACCTCCGGTACCAGGCGATCGGCGAAGGTGACTACACCGAGACCGAGGACGTGCTGCGTGAGCTGCTCGGCGTGCAGTCGCACGCGCCGCGGGCCAAGCCGACCAGCCAAGGCGACCTCGGCGCGCCGCCCTCGCAGAGCCAGAACATCACCCAGGAGACCTACCTGGGCCTGGAGCGAGGCGCGGTCGCGCAGCCCGGCACCATGACCTACCCGCCGCTGCCGGCGCTGCCGCCCAACGCCGCCGGGCTCGAGGGATCCTGGGACGGCACCGACCAGTACGTGCAGTCGGCCGCGCCGGGGGCATCGATCGAGCTGAACTACATGGCCCGCTCGGCGAACCTCGTGATGGCGGTCGCTCAGCAGTCCCCGCCGATCAAGGTCGTCGTCCAGCTCGACGGGCAGCCGCTCCCGGTCGCCGATCGCACCACCCAGACCCAGGTCGACGCCCAGGGTCAGACCTACGTCCTGGTGTCCACCCCCACGCTCTACCAGCTGGTCCTCAGCCCGAGTCTCGAGACGCACACCGTGCGGCTCATCGCCGAAGCTCCGGGCTTGCAGGCCTACTCGTTCACCTTCGGCGCGTAGAGACCGTGCTCACCCAGCTCGTCGCGCTGTTCGGCGCGGGTGTCGCCTCGTTCCTGGCGCCCTGCATCGTGCCGCTCGTCCCCGCCTACCTGGGCATCGTCGCCGGGGAGACCGCCGACGCGCACGACCCGGCGCGGGCGGTCCCGGCGACGTTCGTCTTCGTGCTCGGCTTCGCGGTCGTCTTCGCCGCGCTCGGCGCCACCGCGGGGCTGCTCGGCTCGTCGCTGCACCAAGTGCAGAACATCGTCCAGCGGGTTGGCGGCGCGATCGTGATCGTTATGGGGCTCGCGTTGCTCGGGGTGGTGCGCGGTCCGCTGTCCCGGGAGCGGCGGCTCGTGCCCCGGATCCCGAACATCGGCGGCCCGGCCCGCCCGTTCGTCGTCGGCGTCGCGTTCGGCGCCGCTTGGAGCCCCTGCGTCGGTCCGCTCCTCGCCGCCGCGCTGACCCTCGCCGCCCGCAGCGGCGAGGCGGCCCGCGGCGCGCTGCTGCTGCTCGCCTACGCGTTCGGGATCGGGGTGCCGTTCATGCTCGCCGCGCTCGGGCTGGCGTCGTTCCCGGCCCTCGCCGACCGCCTGAAGCGGATGGGCCCCACCATCGAGCGGGTCGCCGGGGTGCTGCTCATCGCGCTCGGGCTGCTGCTCGTCACCGGCTGGTACGCCCACCTGACCTCGTACCTGGCCCGCTTCACCCCGGCCGCCGGCGGGCTCTGAGCGGCGGGCCGACCTACGCCATACGGCTGTCGCATTCTGGATCGCAGCCGGAGCCTCGCCGCGAGAACTCGCCGACAGGGCTGGCCATTCGTCCGTGGTGACGATCCTCGACCTCTACGGCCACCTCCTGCCCGGGAGCGCCGACCGCGTAAACGAGGCCCTCGACGAACTGGCTGCTGGAGCGGCCAATGGCACGTCGGCGCCGCCGATTGCTGTTGTGCCGAGGTCCTAACTCAGATTGACGGACCAGGGTCCGTCAGCCTCGACGATTAGGAAGACTGTTCCACTAGGAATGAGCTCAGTACCGTTGAGACTGCCGATCTCGTTGGCGACGAGGATCCGGGGTGGCGTCGCTCGTAACGGTTCGCCGGTTCGGGTGGCTCCAGGCGAGACAGCCGGTTCAACCCGAGCCGCCCCAGCACCGCCCCCACCGTGGAGACCGCCATGCCCAGCTCGGCGGCGATCCGCGTCGAGGTCATCCGCAGCCGGCGCAGCCGTTCGATCAGGGCCTCGACCGCCTTCGGGGTGCGGCGAGGCACCCGCCGCGGAGCTGAGCAACGGTCCACCAGACGCTGATCGCCGGCTCGAAAACGGGCCAGCCACCGATACGCCGTCCGTTCGCTGACCCCCATCGCCGCCGCCACGTCAGCAACCTTCCAGGCATCCACGAGCACCCGCCGAACCAACAGCAAACGACTCGACGGGACAAGCTTGGCGTTAGCGTGAACCTGCACCGGTGTCCTCCTTGGGACTGATGGCTTCAAGCACCTTCAGTCTCCAGGGAGGCCCGGGCTGACGAACGTCACTGGGATCTACATCTAGACGCTGGAGGCGGAGACCGCCCGAGCCTCGGCGAGCTGACGTCGGGTCCGATAAGCGACGTTCCCGGGGTCGGCGGCCTCTGCGAACCGGAAGGCCTCGGCCGCACCCGTGTAATCACCGAACGAGAACCGGCACAACCCCAGCGAATGCCACGCCCACTCGCTGAAGATCCGTCCATCGAACGAGGATCCGGTTGCGATCAGCGAGTCGGGGTCGAGTGCGAGCAGCCGCTCGAACCGACGCGCCGCGCTCACCGCGTCACCGCCAGCGAACTCATGCACCGCGGCCGCGAACTCGAGCGCAGGATTCTTCGGATAGCGCTGACGCGCCTCGTCGAGCAGCCGAACGAGATCGCCATCCGGGTCTTCACGCACCACGGAGTGGACGACGAGGTTGATCCACAGGAGCTTGTCGTCTGGGTGCTCACTTGAGCGTGCCCGGGCCACCTCGATTCCCCGGCGCCAAGTTCGGCGGGCACGTTCATCGTCACCGAGGTCTTCGTAGATGCGGGCCAGATGATCGTAGAGATAGACGCGATCGGGGCTGTCTTTGAGCGCCTCGCGCAGGATCGGCTCGTTGCGAGCGTGCTTGTGCTGTTGGTCCCCCTCATATCCAAGGTGCTCGATCGTGAGAATGTCGAGATCCCCAATGAGCAGGTGCTCACGCTGGGCAATGCTCGTGATCGCCGGGAGCGTCGTCTCGTGGATGGCGCCGATGTATCGGATCTCGGAGCGATGCCGCCAGAGCCGAAAATCTCGGTACGGCGTCCAGTTCATCCGGGGAAGGAAGCGCACCCGGAACGCGAGGTGGTCGGTCGCGACACGGAGACGGTCGCGGACGGCGGCGTGGTCACCGGCGCAGACTCGTTCGTCGGCGTCGATGTAGAGGATCCAGTCGCCGGTCGCGAGATCAAGTGCACGGTTGCGGGGCGTCGAGAAGTCCGAGCGCCACGGCTCATAGCCGACGATGGCGCGGTGGCGACGCGCGACAGCGACCGAGGCGTCGGCGGAACCGGTGTCGACCACAACGATCTCGTCGACCAGCCCGCGAATGGAGGCCAAGCACGCGTCGAGGTTCTCCGCCTCGTTCTTGACAATGATCGCGGCGGAGAGGAGCACGGCCCTCGCCGGGGTTGGCTACCCGGTGAACGACGGGGTCGAAGTGACCGGCTCGGCAGGCGTGGTTTGGGCGCCCCCGGCGCCGACCGCGGTGGTCGGCGGCGACGTGTTCGTGTTCGCCTGGATCGTGGTCTGGCGCGAGGTGGAGGCGAGGGCCGACTGGACGCCCGACATCGTGAACGACGAGACCACGGGCGCGGCGAACGCGGTGCCGATGATGAGCCGCTTGAGGAACGTGCGCCGGTCAGGCCCCAGCACCTCTCCCAACTCGTCGGTCACGTGCCCCTCCCCTTCAGCGCCCGCCAGGTCGGACCCATCGGCCCGAGCCGTGGGGTGAGGCTAGCGCACGATGCCCTCGGAGCGGAACTGCTCGAGGCAGTCCTGGACCTCCTCATGGGGCGGCTCCGGCAGGTTCCAGGCGGCGCCCACCCAGGCCTCGATCTCCACCTCGGTGTGGTCGCCGGTGCACAGCTCCAGGATCACCGAGGCCACCGGGTTGAGGTAGTGCACCCGGTCGGTGTCGGCCTGGTAGACGACCAGCCCGTCCTCGACCTCGTGGGCTTCGAGCCCATCGGCGCGTGTCGGTCGCTGCTCCGTCATGCGGCTGCTCATCCTCCGGGGATGGGTGGGGCGGCGAGCCGTTGGGCCGGGGATCCGAGCACCGCGACCCGCACCAGCGGCGCGACGACCGCGGGCGAGTAGCGGGTAGCCAGCAGCTGAGCCGCCCGCTCGATCATTGCCACCCCGGGCTCGTCGAGTAACCCGTTGACGCACCGGACGATGTCCTCGGTCGAGTCGGCGATCTCGACCGCGGGACCCGGGTCCCCCCCGCCCGGGTCGAGGTCGAGGCCGGCGACCGCGGCGGGGGTGGCGACCACCGGCCGGCCGTGCGCGAACGCCTCCAGCACCTTGATGCGCGTGCCGGTGCCGTGGCGCAGCGGGACCACCACCACGTCGGCCGCCGCGTACCAGGGCCCGACGTCGGGCACCGCGCCGGTGACGTGGACGCCCTCGATGGTGGCCAGGTCGTCGAGGGTACCGCCGTGCGGCCCGATGAGGTCGAGCGTCGCGCTAGGCCGCTGTCGTCGGAGCGCGGGGAGGATCTCACCCGCGAGCAACCGGGCTGCGACGCGGTTCGGCTCATAGGTCAGGTTCCCGACGAAGAGCAGGCGCTCGGTGCGCGGAGGCGGTGTCACTGTCGCGGGGCTGGACGCGGTGTTGGGAACGACGCCGACATCGTCGAGTCCCGCTCGAGTCGCGAGGGCCGCGGCGTCGAAGCCCGACGCGGTGAAAACCGAGTCGAAATCGGGCAGCCAGACCCGGGCCAGCCGGTCGAAGGCGTCGGCGGCCTCGGGGTCCCCGAGACTGCGCAGCAGCGTCGCGTCGTCGTCATCGGCGTCGACGACAACCCGTGCTGCGGAGAGCTCCCGGGCCAGGTACACGCCGAGCGGCGCCAGGTAGAGACGCATGGCCAGCACCGCGACCGGTCGTTCGCTCCCCGCCGGCAGCGCGGCGGCCACGCTGGGTGCAAGGGTGGGTGGTGCGAGGCTCGCCCGCACCGGCATTGGGGCGGTCTGATCTAGGCGTGCTCGGAGTTCCGGGTTGGCGAGCTGCATCGTGAGGTGCCGTCGACCCCGGTCGCCGACGACCGGTTCGACGACGGTGAACGTCCGGGCCCGGTCCGCGGCCCAGGCGCAATCGTCAGGGCGGCCCGACACCGGCACGACCACGACGTGCACCGCCGCAGCCGACGCCAACGCATCGAGGAGCATGCCGGCCCGCATCGCGAGCCCATTACCGGAGGCGGCCGGAACGATCGGCACGACCAGCACCACGAAGTCCTCGCCTCCCATGCCCGTACCGTACCGACTCACTCCGGACATGTTCCGGCTCACGAAAGCCGCCCGACCGCAGCGGAGCGGCGCGATGGCGACGGACCGGTGCGTCCACCCTCACATGACCTCAATTGGGGCATGGAGGAATCCGTTGCTCGGCTGGTCAGGTGACCCGGCTCGCGGTGCGGGGGGTTGGGTGGATCGCCTACCGTGTCGGTCTCGAAATATGAGTGCTGGCGTGCGATTGGGATGGTTCTGTTGAGTCGATGGTCGCGGCGGGCGTTGTTTCGTTATCTCGCTGAGGACGCGCCGTCGGGTTACGGTGACGCGGCGGATCGTTTGGTCCGCGCGGTGCGCGAGGCGGGGATGCGGGTCGAGTACCGCGGCTGGTCGCCGGACCGTGAACGGGGGTCCGGCGTGCACCGCCACCGCCGCGACCCGTTACCCGATGAGCGCGCACCTCGGGACGCGCCGACGATCGCTCATGTTGTCCCGGAGAACTACCCGGGGGTGCGGGCTGCGTACCGGCGGGGGCCATTGATCGCGCACACCACCTGGGAGACGGACCAGGTGCCGCAACACTGGCCTGAGCTGTTGAACGGCGTGGATCGGGTCATCGTCCCCACGGAGTGGAACCGTGCCGTGTTCGAGGCCAGCGGCATCGAGACGCCGGTGGTCGTCGTGCCCCACGTCGCGTGTGACCCGGTGCCCGGAGACGGGGGCGTGCCGCTCGGTCTGCCCGACGACGTCGTGGTCTTCTACACGATCGCCCGCTGGGACCAGCGCAAGGCGCCCGCGGCCGTGATCCGGGCCTTCCTCGAGGCGTTCACCGCTGACGACCCGGTCGCGCTCGTCGTCAAGACCTCACCCCGGGCGCAGTTCCCACCACCCAAAGACTGGGGGGACAAGTCACCGCTGTTCGGCACCACCCTCCTCGAGATCGTCCGCATCACCCGCCAGTATCCCCACCCCCCGTTGATTCGCGTAGAAGTGGAGGACTGGGCACCCGCCCGCGTCGCCGGGTTGCACACCCGCGGCGACTGCTACGTCTCGCTCTCCCACGGTGAGGGATGGGGCCTCGGCGCGTTCGACGCCGCCGCGTACGGCAACCCGATCGTGATGACCGGCTGGGGCGGACAGCTGGCCTTCCTCGACCCCGACACCGCGTACCTCGTCGACTACGACCTCGAACCGGTCCGGCACCACTCACCCCGCTCCTACAGCCCCCACCAGCACTGGGCTGTCCCCCGCCTCGAACACGCCATCGCGCTCCTGCGCGAAGTCGCCACCGACCTCACCGCCGCCCGCCGACGAGCCGCGCCCCTCCAAGACACCGTGCTCCACGACTTCGCCGGACCCCGCGTCGTCACCCAACTCCTCCACGCCGCCCCCGAACTCACCCCCACCCCGGCCCGTCACCCCGGGTCGGCACGGGCGCGGCTTGACCCGACCGCCGGGCTGTCGCCGCTCGCTGGCCAGCCGACGGCCCGGTCTGGACCGGGCTCGGCGGCCACCGACGAGCTCCTCCTCGTCGGCCTGACGGCCGGCCCGTGGCAGCCCGCGTTCGACAACTGGATCGAGATGGCCGAACGACACCACTACCGATACGAGCTCGTCGGTCGGGAGCTCGCCGAGCCGTACGTGAAGAACGCGACAAAGTGGCGCTTGCTCCTCGACTACTTCGAGGACCTCCCCCGAGACCGCCTCGTCTTCTACCTCGACTCCGCCGACGGGTTCGTGTGCGACCAGCCCGCTCCCACCCTCGCCCGCTACCGCTCCTACGGCGTCCCCCTCGTGCTCAGCGCCGAGAGCAGGCCCAAGGGGGGACCTGGCTTCGACGTCCCCGACTCGAACTGGCGCCATCTCAACTGTGGCGGCTACGTCGGGGAGGCCGGCATCGCCGCGGCCGCACTGCGCGGCGGATACGAGATCGTGGACTGGGAGGAGTTCGGCCGAGTCTCCGACCAGCGTGCGATGGGGCGGTACCTCCGCCAGCCCGAGCACCAGCACCTGGCCACGCTCGACCATCGGCGGGTGATCGTCCGGAACATCAAGGCGTCAACGAGGACGAAGGAGTACGAGCGGCATCGGCTCCTGCTCGACTTCCGGGGGCCTGGTGCAGGAACGTCGAGCGTGCACTTCTACGGCCAGAACGGAAGGGGCTACAACTCGTTCGCCGAGCTCTACGGACTGGCTCCCGCTCCGCTCGAGAAGCGTGGCGGATTCCGCCGACCGGTGCTGCCTCCCCGCGTGACGACGTCCCAGAGTGCGACGGGTCAGCTGATCCCCCGGCTCGCCCACTTCGTGTTCGGCCTCCGACCCGAGCCCGAGCAGTTCCACCTCGTCCACTACCTGGCGATCAAGTCGTGCCTCGAGGTGGTGCACCCTGATCGGGTCTACCTCCACTGTCACCATCTCCCCTTCGGTCCCTACTGGGACCTCATCGCGCCGCACGTGCAGGTCGAGCGGGTGGATCCGGTCCGTGCAGTGAGCAGGCTGAGGTACGACGATGCGCTCGTCGCCCGCTCTGCCTATGCCCACCACGCGGACTTTGTGCGCCTCGACGTCCTCGCCAAGTACGGCGGCTTGTACGCGGATCTCGACACGCTGTTCGTGAACGGGCTGCCCGAACGTCTGTGGCGCACCTCGTTCGTCATCGGGCGCGAAGCCGACGTGCTGGACGACCATGGCGTCCCGCGCCCCGCGCTGTCGAACGCGGTGCTGATGTCACGACGCGACTCGACGTTCCTGGAGGCTTGGCGCGGCGAGATCACCCGCGCCTTCGACGGTACGTGGGCCAACCACAGCTGCTTCCTCGCTCATGACCTGGCGGTGCGCCTCCCCGACGAGGTACATGTGGAGCCCCAGCGTCGGTTTCATGCTTTCGAGCCCTCGCCGAGCGGCGTCGCCCTCCTGCTGGAGCACGCCGCACCGGACCTCGAGGGGATCTCGAGCCTGCACCTCGCAGCGCACCTCTGGTGGGATGAGGGCCGGCGCGACATCAGTGCCGTGCACACGGGCAGGATCGACGAGGAGTGGATCCGCACGGCCAGCGGCACCTACGCGGTCGCGGCGCGCCCCTTCCTCCCTGAGCCAGGATGCACCGGGGGGTGATCATCATCAGCTACGGCGTCGAGAAGTCGGGCAGCACCCTCGCCTTCGAGATGACCAAGGCGATCGTCGAGCTGAATGGTCACCCACAGGCTCGGCTCGCCGACGGCCTGGTCAACGAGGGACCGGCGATCAACGAGGTCGGCCCCTGGACCGATGAACGGCTCTCACAGCTAGTCGAGGCCACTCGCGGCACGAAGATCGTCGTGCGGACGCATCACGCTCCGAGACGGCTGTCGAGCAGCCACGTCCTTGAGTACATCGATGCGGGCGAGGTCCGGATCCAGGTCGTGTTCCGGGATCCTCGCGACATGGTCGTTTCGATGATCGACGATGGCGTGCGAGCCCGTGCGCTGCACGAGAGGCGCCACAGCGACATCCGTACCGTCGACGACGCGATCCCGCTGCTCGGGAGACGGCTGAGGGCGTTACGACAGTGGGGATGGTTCCCCTCGCTGCGGTTGCCGTACGAGGTTTTCGCCTTCGATCGGGCCCGCGGCCCACAGCTGATCGCCGAGTATCTGGCCATGACGGCCGACCCCGGTGCCGTGTGGGGTCGACTGGAGGGGCGCCATACGCGACGGAACGTCGGCCGCCCCCATCGGTACCGGACCGAGCTCTGGCCTGGCGAGATCACCCGCATCGAGCGGGCCTTCCCGCTGTACCTCGAGCTCGTTCAGGGGACTCCGGCCACTGGGTGGTTTGCGCTCGAATCGCGATGAGCCCCCTGGCGTCGGTCTCTCGAACTGTCCGGCGGCAGGGGAGAAATATTTCGACCCGGCTCGCGGTGCGGGGGGTTGGGTGGATCGCCTACCGTGTCGGTCTCGAAATATGAGTGCTGGCGTGCGATTGGGATGGTTCTGTTGAGTCGATGGTCGCGGCGGGCGTTGTTTCGTTATCTCGCTGAGGACGCGCCGTCGGGTTACGGTGACGCGGCGGATCGTTTGGTGCGCGCGGTGCGCGAGGCGGGGATGCGGGTCGAGTACCGCGGCTGGTCGCCGGACCGTGAACGGGGGTCCGGCGTGCACCGCCACCGCCGCGACCCGTTACCCGATGAGCGCGCACCTCGGGACGCGCCGACGATCGCTCATGTTGTCCCGGAGAACTACCCGGGGGTGCGGGCTGCGTACCGGCGGGGGCCATTGATCGCGCACACCACCTGGGAGACGGACCAGGTGCCGCAACACTGGCCTGAGCTGTTGAACGGCGTGGATCGGGTCATCGTCCCCACGGAGTGGAACCGTGCCGTGTTCGAGGCCAGCGGCATCGAGACGCCGGTGGTCGTCGTGCCCCACGTCGCGTGTGACCCGGTGCCCGGAGACGGGGGCGTGCCGCTCGGTCTGCCCGACGACGTCGTGGTCTTCTACACGATCGCCCGCTGGGACCAGCGCAAGGCGCCCGCGGCCGTGATCCGGGCCTTCCTCGAGGCGTTCACCGCTGACGACCCGGTCGCGCTCGTCGTCAAGACCTCACCCCGGGCGCAGTTCCCACCACCCAAAGACTGGGGGGACAAGTCACCGCTGTTCGGCACCACCCTCCTCGAGATCGTCCGCATCACCCGCCAGTATCCCCACCCCCCGTTGATTCGCGTAGAAGTGGAGGACTGGGCACCCGCCCGCGTCGCCGGGTTGCACACCCGCGGCGACTGCTACGTCTCGCTCTCCCACGGTGAGGGATGGGGCCTCGGCGCGTTCGACGCCGCCGCGTACGGCAACCCGATCGTGATGACCGGCTGGGGCGGACAGCTGGCCTTCCTCGACCCCGACACCGCGTACCTCGTCGACTACGACCTCGAACCGGTCCGGCACCACTCACCCCGCTCCTACAGCCCCCACCAGCACTGGGCTGTCCCCCGCCTCGAACACGCCATCGCGCTCCTGCGCGAAGTCGCCACCGACCTCACCGCCGCCCGCCGACGAGCCGCGCCCCTCCAAGACACCGTGCTCCACGACTTCGCCGGACCCCGCGTCGTCACCCAACTCCTCCACGCCGCCCCCGAACTCACCCCCACCCCGGCCCGTCACCCCGGGTCGGCACGGGCGCGGCTTGACCCGACCGCCGGGCTGTCGCCGCTCGCTGGCCAGCCGACGGCCCGGTCTGGACCGGGCTCGGCGGCCACCGACGAGCTCCTCCTCGTCGGCCTGACGGCCGGCCCGTGGCAGCCCGCGTTCGACAACTGGATCGAGATGGCCGAACGACACCACTACCGATACGAGCTCGTCGGTCGTGGCTTCGAGCCCTATGTGCCGGGCTACTCGAAGTGGCGCTTGCTCCTCGACTACTTCGAGGACCTCCCCCGAGACCGCCTCGTCTTCTACCTCGACTCCGCCGACGGGTTCGTGTGCGACCAGCCCGCTCCCACCCTCGCCCGCTACCGCTCCTACGGCGTCCCCCTCGTGCTCAGCGCCGAGGACATCCAACACCCGACCCACAACTTCGAGGTCCCCGACCGGAGCTGGCGGTGGGCCTGCGCAGGAGGCTACGTCGGGGAGGCCGGCATCGTCGCCGACGCACTCCGCCGCGGATACGAGATCGTGGACTGGGGGGCCTACGGCCGCGTCTCGGATCAGGGCGCGATGATTCATTACCTGCGCCTACCCGAGAATCAGCATCTGGCCACCATCGATTACCGCCGAACGATCGTCGAGAACATCAAGGGTTCCAAGCAGAAAGACGAGCTGACCCGTCACCGCCGGATGGTCAAGTACGGGCTTCCCGGCGCCTGCACCTCCAGTGTCCACTTCTACGGGGGAAACGGTCGGGGTTACAACGCGTTCGCCGAGCTCTACGGGCTCGCTCCCCTCGAACTCGCCGAGTCGGGCCGCTTCCTGGTGTCCTCTCCGACCCGGTCGGGCGAGTAGGCGCGCGCCGTCGAGCGGCCCAACCGGATGCCAGACCGACGGCCCGCCCCGCGATGCGGATCGGATCGGCATCCGGTCCCGCGTTCATCGACGGAGCGGGCCGGCGGCGGCGTCGGCGGGTTCGAGGTGCTTCTCGTCGGCTGACGGCGTCGACCGAGCCGACCCGACACCTCCTCATCGGGGCTGCTCGCGCTGCCAGCTCGCTTGGGCACGCAGCCCCTCCTCGAGGCCGAGTTGCGGGGACCAGTCGAGCAGCTGCTGGGCGCGCTCGATCGAGCCCGCGGTGTCGTGCACATCGCCGGGCTGTGACGGCTGTTGATCCAGCGCGATCTCGCGGCCGGTAACTCGAGCTGCCAGCGAGATGAGGTCGGTCATCACGACCGGCGCGCCGCCCGCGATGTTGAGGACGGAGCCCGGAGCGACGTCGGCAGTCGCAGCGCGCAGCGTGGCGTCCACCACGTCGCCCACGAACGTGAAATCGCGCCGCTGCGATCCGTCGCCGTAGAGCGGGAAGCGTTCCCCGGTCAACGCGGCACGGAGCAGCCGGTAGATCCCCATATCGGGCCGCTGACGCGGCCCGTACACGGTGAAGTAGCGAAGCGAGACGGTCGGCACCGACCAGGTGTCGGCGTAGAGAACGCAGAGATGCTCGCCGGCCAGCTTCGTCACCCCGTAGGGGCTGTGGGGCCTTGGGAGGTCGGACTCGACGGTCGGGTACGTCGTGGCATTGCCGTACACCGACGAGCTCGAGGTGTAGACGAGGCGTGACACGCCCGTCGAGCGCACCGCCTCGAGCACCCGCTGGGTGGCGAGCACGTTGTTCGAGTCGTACTCGGCGAACTCTCCCCACGAAGAACGGATCCCCGGCTTGGCAGCGTCGTGGAAGACCGCATCGCTGGCCTCGACGAGCGGTACGAGGTCGGCGGTCCGCAGGTCGGCTTCGACGAGCTCGAACGCTGGGTTACGCAGCGCGGGAGCGAGATTGGCCCGTTTGGCTGCTGGGTCATAGTTGGTAGCGAAGCAATCAACGCCGAGCACTCGGTGACCGCCCTCGAGCAACGCGTCGGTGAGCACGCTCCCGATGAACCCCGCGGCGCCGGTGACGACCACTCGCATGCCTACCTGCCTCAACCAGCGCCCGTCGTTCTTCGAGGGGTGGACTGTGGTGCGCCCTTGTGTGCCCGTCAAGAATTGGGCTGGCCTCGCCGGCCCAATTCTTAGGCCTGCCGAGTCGCAACCATGGGCTCGCGACGCCTCGAGGACCAGTCGGCGACCGCGCGGCTGCTCACCAAAAGGGGTACGGCGCCTGGGCGTCGGAGAACCTCAGCTCGTGAAGGCGGGCCCCGACCCGATGCGGTCAGGGGCGCGGCCGATGGTGTGGTTGACCGGCAGCAACGGGAGCCGGGTGTCGGGATTGAACCGACGGCCTCTGCTTGACAAGAGCCACAACACCTGGGGACTGCTATCCCTCGGTGTCTGCCGCCCCGACACGGACGGCAGCGCGCACGAGCTGGGTGAAGGGCGAGCCCAAGCCCCGGCGTCCTCTCAGGCTGGTTCCCGCGAACCTTGGTCGTCGCAATGGCGGTCAGGTAGGAGGCTGCCGCTGGAAGGCGACTTGGATGTCCTTTTCGGTCGCGGATTCGGAGACCAAGAGGACTTCGTCCCCGGCTTGGAGGGCGAAGGTCCCTCCGGGCACCCGGGGTTCGCCGTCCCGAATGATGGTGGCGACGACCGTGCCGGGCGGGAGGGAGACCTGGGCGAGTGTCTTGCCGACGGCTGCTGAGTTCTCGGAGATGGTGGTTTCGATCATCCGGACGCCGGCGGTGCCGAGCTCCAGAAGGTCGACGGTTTCGGTGGAGCCAGTCGCCTCCTGGATGAGGGACAGGAGCGTCGCGGAGGCGGAGACGGCGACGTCGACACCCCAGCGTTCATTGAAGAGCCATCGGTTCTCGGGATAGTTGTTGCGAGCGACAACACGGGGGACATCGAAATGACGTTTGGCGAGGAGTGAGATGACGAGGTTGTCTTCGTCATCTCCTGTGGTGGCGACGAGGATGTCGGCCTTGAGAGCGCCTGCCTCTTCGAGGACGCCCGGGTCGCAGGCGTCACCGCGCAGCACCTGGGCGCGCAGATGCCCCTTGAGGTGTTCGACGAGCTCGTCGTTCACGTCGACGAGGGTGACTTCGTTGCCGGCCGCGAGGGCCCGTGCCATCTCTTGGCCGAGGACGCCCGCGCCGGTGATGACTGCCCTCATTGGCCAAGCTCCTTGTTGAGGAAGCCGTTCAGGCGACTGATGGCGCTCGAGGCGACGGCGAAGCTGATCAGGTCACTGGCCTCGATGGTGGCTTCCGGGCCCGGGATGATCGAGCGTCCACCCCGGGTGACCTCGACGACCTGAATCTCGCCTTCGATATTGAATTCGCGTACCGGGCGCCCCTGCAAGTAGGTGGGGACGGTCGAGCGGAGCAGGACGGTCTCGCCGTTGCCGAAGGTGACTTCGGGCTCCAGGTTGCGGTGGAACAACAGATGGTGGATCTCGTTGATCGCCCACCGCACGCTGGCGACCGTGGTGATCCCGAGGTCGCGGTAGATGTCCGCCCGGCGGGGGTCGTAGATGCGGGCGACGACCTTCGGGACGTGGAATTCGTCGCGGGCCGCTCGAGCGCCGACGATGTTGGAGTTGTCCCCCGAGGTGACAGCAATGAACGCGTCGCTCTCTTCGATCCCGGCGTCGAGGAGCACCGCCCGGCTGAATCCGATCCCAGTCACGTAACGACCGGCGTAGCGCTTCGAGAGCCGTAGGCCGGCTTTGGCGTTCTTGTCGATGACGCACACGGAGTGGCCCTCGCTGTCGAGGCGCTCCGCCAGGCCTGCGCCGACCCGGCCACATCCCATGACGATGACGTGCATCTAGACCTCCAACGGCTCGAGAATCGGGACCCGCCGCGTCGCCAAGGCGGCGGGCTGGGAATCTCGACGAGAACGAACGTAGGCCTTACGCAGCTCATCGGCAACGAGCAGGGCGAGCCCGAAGGTCGCCAGCATGAGCCAGTCGTAGATACTGAGGGGGGCGGTGTTGAACACGCCCTGCAGCACCGGCAGGTAGCTGATGGCTGCGATGATGCCGAGCCCGAAGAACTCGGCAAACACGAGCGGCAGGTTGGACAGAAGCCCGACCTTGAACACGCTCTCCTCATCGGTGCGCACGGCGAAGCCGTTGAAGAACTGGCTGATGACGATCCCGGCCTGGGTCATCGTGATCGCCTCTCGGTAGGTGGGGTTCGACGCGGTGAAGTCGGCAAAGCCGAGATGGGCCGAGTGGATCCTCCAGAAGAACGCGAAGGTAACGCCGATCGATTGGATGATTCCGAGGAACAGGAAGCGGCGCACGACCACCGCCGAGAACAGTCGCTCGGACGGCGGTCGTGGCGGCCGGTCCATGATGCCGGGCTCGGGCGGTTCGGCGCCGAGCGCGAGTGCCGGCATGACGTCTGACCCGAGGTCGATCGCGAGCACCTGGAGCGCCGTGAGCGGGACGAGCGGGAACCCGACGAAGGCGGCCACGAGGATCGGCGTGAGCTCGGCGATGTTGTGACTGAACAGGTAGATGAGAAACTTGCGGATGTTCTGGTAGACGGACCGCCCGAGCTCGACCGCCGCCACGATGGACGCGAACGAGTCGTCGAGCAGCACCATCACTGCCGCCTCGCGGGCGACGTCCGTCCCCGCCAGGCCCATCGCCACGCCGATGTCCGCCCGCTTCAGCGCGGGCGCGTCGTTCACCCCATCGCCGGTGACCGCGACGATCTCCCCCATGTCCTTCAGCGCGGCGACGACCCGCATCTTGTGCTCGGGCCGGACCCTCGCAAAGACCACCTCCCAGTGGTCGGCCAGCACTCTTTGCAGGGCCTGTTCGTCGAGGGATTCCAGCTCCGCGCCGCTGACGACGCGCGCTGAGGGGCTGGTGACGATCCCGACCTTCCGGGCGATCGCCTCGGCGGTGAGCCCGTAGTCACCGGTCACCATGATGACCCGAATGCCGGCCCGCCGACACGACGCCACCGCCTGCACAACGTCGGGGCGGGGCGGGTCGAGCATGCCCACCAACCCCAAGAAGACCAGGTCGTGCTCGGCCTCGTCCTGGGACGGCCGCTCCGACGACACCGTCCGAGTTGCGACGCCGAGCACCCGCAGCGCCTGCTCGGCGAGCCCGTCGTTCGCGGCCGTGATGGTGCGGCGCAACTCGTCGGTGAGGGCGACCTCGCCGTCCTCCCAGAGCACCGACCGACACCGCACGAGCAGCTCCTGGGGAGAGCCCTTGACGTACGCCACCGCCGGGCCATCCGCGCGGTGCACGGTCGTCATGAGCTTGCGATCCGAGTCGAAGGGGAACTCCGAAACCCGCGGTGCCTTTGCCACCTCCGCCGAGACGTCAACGCCGGCCTTGGCCGCCGCGACGACGATCGCGCCTTCGGTGGTATCCCCGAGGATCCGCCATCCCAACTGACGCTCAGCGTCGGGCGCCAACAACTTGGCGTCGGCGCACAACGCCGCCCCCCGCAGCAGCCCAACGATGCTCTCGGAGTCCTCCACTTCTCCGTCGGGGGCGTACCCGACCCCAGTCACGGCGTGCGCGCGGCCCGATGCCCAGATCGCCTGCACGGTCATCTCGGCCTTCGTCAGCGTTCCGGTCTTGTCCGTGCAGATCACCGTGGTCGAGCCGAGCGTCTCGACCGCCGACAGTCGCTTGATGAGCGCGTTGCGGCGCGCCATGCGCCGGACACCGATCGCGAGCGACACCGACAAGGTCGCTGGCAGACCCTCGGGAACCAGAGCAACCATCACGCCGAGCGCGAACACGAACGAGTCCACGAACGCGTTGCCCGTACTGACCCGCAGCCCGAACAACAAAGCGCCCATCGCGATCGCTACCGCAGACACCCGCTTGGCCATGATCGCGACCTGGCGTTGAAGCGGGCTCTTCTCCTCGTCGACCGCCGCGGTCAGCTGGTAGATGCGCCCGAACTCAGTGTCCTGACCGGTCGCGAACGCCACCGCCTTGGCTGTGCCGTTCACGACCGACGTACCCATGAACACCACATTGCGGCTCTCAAGCAGGTCCGTATCTGGCCCTGCTGGGTCATCCGTTCGCCCAACCGGGTCGCTCTCCCCCGTGAGGGCGACGTTGTTCACACTGAAGTCATGCGCCTCCACGATCCGACAATCACACGAGATCGCGTCACCGGCCTCGAGGGCGACCACGTCTCCCGGCACCAGCTCCTCGGCGGCGATCTCGACCCGGTCCCCGTCCCGGATCACACGACACGCCTTCGGCACCATGGCCTTCAGTGCCTCCGCGGTCCGCTCCGCCGAATATTCCTGAAAGAAGCCGATCACCGCGTTCAGCAGGACCACACCCAAAATCGCGATCGCAAGCTCCAGATTGCCGACGTCATGGGGAACTTGGACGAGGTACGCGACGAACGTGATCGCCGACGCGACGATCAACACCACCGCGAACAGGTCGGTGAACTGCTCCAAGAACCGGAACACCAACGGGCGACCCCGCGCCCGCGGCAACTCGTTCCGCCCAAACTTCGCCAGCCGGGTCGCCACCTCCTGGCCGCTCAACCCGCGTGGCGAGCTTCCCGAGCTCGCCGTACACGTCAAGGCGTGGCAGCGCCTGCACACGAGAACCGATTGCTTCGAAGGTCATCGACGAGCCACTCCCGACGTCCCTCCACCCATCAAACCCACACGATCACCGATCGACCGCCAGAACGGCCGGACGCGGAGCATCCGGATCCGGAACGGCGGTCCCGTCGTCGTCACTGCCTCCGGAGCTGTTCATGAGTCCCGTGCGACCAATCCGCTGCCTGGCATCGCCTCGCCGGTCCGCTCCCGGGCCAGCGTGCATTTCAGCACAGGCCGGTCGTCACCAGCGCGGAACCTGGTCCCGACCGTGAAGAACTCCCGGTTCGCCAGAGCCCTGGTCCGTAAGAATGTTGCAAGGAACGACGGTCACCCCGGTTGGGTTGTCGCGTGTCCAGCCAACGCGGGACGGCGGGGCCGTTCTTCACGGCCTTGGTCAGGTCTCCGGCACCCGGGTATCGGTGCTGCGTGGGCCGCCGATCAATCATGGGACGCACACACCGACGCGGAGCCGGGTGTCGGGGTCGAACCGACGACCTCTGCTTTACAAGAGCGACCAGTCGCGGGGACTGGTGTCCTTCGACACCGTCGCCCTTGAAACCTGGACTCCGCACACGCGCTGGGCTTCTTCGCGCGCCCTGGACTCTACCTCGTTGAGATCGATTCTGAGACGCGACAATCGTCTCCCCAGACGCTTGCCTGCTTCCTCTTCGCCGCGGTGGCAGTCCCGTTGGTGCCAGCGACCGGCGGGTGACGCGGAGCGTGTGTGGCTTGCTGTGACTCTGGCCGAGGTGCTCTCGTCGCCGGGTGCTGGTCAGCGTCGACGCGCTGATCGTGATCCTGTCCACACGCCCCGTGCGGCCCCCAGGCTCGAAGATCTCGACTAACCGGGAGCCAGTCAGGTCGGGCGAAGGTTCGCGATCACCTGGCGGGTCTGCCGAGGCTTTGGTTCCCTGGGCTGCGGCGCGGCGGGCCAGCACCTCCACGCTCGGGCCGGACAGGTCGTCGATCGGCAACGGCCCAGCCGATGATCGCCATCCACCGAGCGGGTGTCGCGCCCGTGCTCGGGATGCTCGGCATCCCCTGATCACCCACGGGCGCGGCGGTGGTGCCCGGGAGTTCGGGTTAGCCGGTGAAGCTCGGAATGACCACGAGCGGAGTCGGCGCGGTCACGACCTCTACGGCGCCGATGTCGCACCCCGGGCCTTGCGGGCGGATGACGCCGCGCTGATCCGTCGTGATGGTGACCGGGGATTTTGGGCACCCGCCGCCCGGGTCGGGGATGGCGTTGATGAGCGGACTTCCCGTGTTGGGGACCTGCGTGTTCGTTGGGCCCCCGTTGGCGCCGAGCGCGCCGAGGCTCGGATCGGCCCCGTTCTGGACGTCGGTCGACGCTTTCAGGTCACAGGAGCTCGCAGACACGCCGCCGTTCTCGTAGTTGTAGCCGGCCGAGGTCGGCGTGATGTCGTCGACGTTGCAGTTGTCCGACGTGGCGGCGATGTCCCCGATGACGGTGCCGAAGGACGTCAGCGTCGCGTCGCCGCTCAGGTTGAGGTTGACAGAGGGGACAGTCGACTGGGTGTGCGTCACCGGGTCGTTAGGCTCGCCGGGCAGACTCTGAGTCGATGTGTCTGCGAACGAACCGCAGAGGGGCGAGTCCTCCGTCGTATTGCTGACGAGCGTGACGTAGTACATCGTCAGCGCTCCGCCCTCATCCTCGATGGCACCCCCGCCCAGGCCCTGGTTGTTGCCGCTGATTGTCGAGTTCTCGATGAGGGAGGTGCCCTCGGGGTCGTTGAGGAGGATCGCGCCGCCACCGTCCTCGGCGCAGTTCCCGCTGATGGTCGAGTTCATGACCTCGAGCGTGCCGTGGCTGTTAATCGCGCCACCGTCCTCGTCGGACCGGTTGTCGGTGAGCTGGTCCGCGTTGAGGATGAGCGTGGAGGACGGCTCGCTTCGTAGCGCGCCGCCGTTGTTGTTCTGCTGCCCGCCGATCAGGTTCAAGTTGTCGAGCGTGGCGGTGTTGTCCGATGAGACGTGGGCGACACGCGAATTGGAGTCTGTGGTGCAGGTCTGCTGGATCGTCGCGTTCTCGGTGGTGGACGACGACTCGATCGTCATGCTGTTGTCGATGTCCAACTCGGTGCAACCGTCGCCGCTGGCGAGCACGTACGTCGCGCCAGCCTCGAGGACGACCGTCGTGCAGGTCCCGTCGGTGCCGTCGACTGCGGCCCGCAGCGAACCCGCCACGGGCGAGCTGGGGGTGTCGGTGATCGTCGGGTCGAGCGGGCTCGCCGTGGTACCGCATGTCGGCGCGGCCGACACCGGCGGGGCGGCGACCACCATTAGGACGCCCCCGGCCAGCACGCGACGACCCCCACGATCGACGCTGCCCGAACCCGCCAGCTGCGACGCATCATCATTCCGCCCCTCGCGGTCGGATCTCGCTGATCAGCGACAGCGAACGCTAGCCCGGCCCGCCCCCGCGAAGATGACCGACATCGGGCCGCGGCCGACAGCCCGATGCCTATTCCCACACCAGCCACACTCGTCACACCCGAGGCTCGCGGTCGACCTGGGCCGCCTGCGGGTTCGAACCCGGGACCTTCGATCCCTCAGGCCACCAACCAAGCCGGCCATCCATCCCGACTTCCGACCCCAGGTCATCGACGCCCACAAGACCCGAGAAGGCGAACCGAGCAAGCCCGAGCACAACTCCGCCCTTCGATGCCAGCCAGCACCAGGCCAATACACCGCTTGCAAGCCACGCCTTCCCGGGCGTGACCTGGGCGGGTGGGATCCCGTCGGCCGCCATCCCAGGCGCTCGGTGTGGCGATGGACGGTCAGGGACCTCTGTCGGTACTTCCCGTCGCCGGGTCCCGGCCCAGCGAGACCCGCAGCTCGTACACGCGGCCCGGCACCTTGACCGTGATGTTCCCTCGCATCGCCCTCAGAGCCGGGTGTCGGGGTCGAACCGACGACCTCTGCTTTACAAGAGCAGCGCTCTGCCAGCTGAGCTAACCCGGCGCGTCGTCGCAGGCTACCCGGCCCGTTGCGCGCGCGACCTCGAAGCACGCGACCGCAGCCGCGGCCGACACGTTGAGCGACTCCATCGGGCCGGGCATCGGGACGCGCGCGACGACGTCGCAGCGCTGTCGGACCAGCCGCGCCAAGCCGCTGCCTTCCGCGCCGAGGACGAGGACGAGGGGCCGGTCAGCGACGGTGAGGCGGTAGACGTCCTGCTCGCCGGTCGCGTCGAGCCCGACCGTCCAGACCCCGGCCCGGGACGCCTGGTCGAGCGCCGCCGCCACGCCGCCGACGAGCGCGATCGGGAGGTGCTCGACCGCGCCGGCTGCGGTCTTGACCGCCGCCGCGGTGAGGACGGCGCTGCGGTGGCGGGGCACGACCGCGCCGGTCGCGCCGGCCGCGACCGCGCTGCGGAGCACCGCGCCGAGGTTGCGGGGGTCGGTGACCCCGTCGAGGGCGACGAGGAACGCGTGCTGGTCGCCGAGCAGCTCCGTGAGCGGAGCGGCGGGGATCGGGTCGGCTCGGGCGACGACCCCCTGCGCGGCGTCGATCCCGGATTCCTCGCGGAGCGCGTCGGGGTCACGGCGACGGACCGGGATGCCGGCCGCTGCTGCCCGGGCCGTGATCTCGTCGAGGATCGGTGCGGGGTCGCGGCCCGCGGCGAGGGAGATCGACCGCACGGGTCGGCGCCCGGCTTCGAGCAGCTCGAGCACGGCTCGCCGTCCGGGGACCACCGAGCCGCCCAGGTCGTCGCGTCGCTGGCGGGTCACCGCCGGTGCCAGCGGGTCCCGCGGGGGGCGTCCTCGAGGACGACGCCGCGGGCGTCGAGCAGCTCGCGGAGCCGGTCGGCGGTGGCGAAGTCCCGGCCGGCCCGGGCGGTGTCGCGCTGCGCGACGAGGGCGTCGATCTCGGCGTCGTCGCCGGCGCCGGCGTCGAGGGTCAGCCCCAGCGCGCCGGCCAGCTCCACCACCGCGTCGACGTACGCCGCGGCCCGCTCCGCCGATCCGGCGTCGAGGGCCTGGTGCGCGGCGCCGACCGCGTCGAACACCGCGGCCAGCGCCCCCGGGGTGCCGAAGTCGTCGTCCATCTCGACCTGGAACCGGTCGCGGGTCGCGGGGTCGGACGGCCCGCCGGGGGTGATGCCGGCCGCGGCGGCCCGGCGGGCCAGCGCGTCGAGGCGGCCGACCGCGGCGGCCGCCGCCGCGAGCTCCGCGTCGCCGAGCTCGGTCGCCTTGCGATAGTGGGTCTGGAGCACGGCGACGCGGATCGCCCGCGGCCCGTAGTCGTCGAGGACCTCGTCGAGGGTGCGGAAGTTGCCGAGCGACTTCGACATCTTCTGACCGGAGAGCTCGACCATCCCGGAGTGCAGCCAGTGGCGCGCCGAGCGGTGCCCGGCCGCTTCGGCCTGCGCTCGCTCGTTCTCGTTGTGGGGGAAGACCAGGTCGTCGCCGGCCCCGTGGAGGTCGAAGTCCTCCCCGAGGAGGTCGAGCGACATGGTGGAGCACTCGATGTGCCAGCCCGGCCGACCCGCCCCCCACGGCGAATCCCAGGTCGGCTCGCCGGGCTTGGCGGACTTCCACAGCGCGAAGTCGACCGGGTTGCGCTTGGCCTCGTCGACCTCCACCCGAGCGCCGGCCGAGTCGAGAAGCTGGTCGAGGCTTCGGTGCGGCAGCGCCCCGTAGCCCGGATAGGAGGCGACGTCGAAGTAGACGCCCTGACCCTCAACGACGTACGCGTGGCCTTGCTCGACGAGCTCCGCGATCCGCTCGATCATCGGCTCGATGTACTCGGTGGCGTGGGGGACGTGGTCGGGTCGCTCCACACCCAGCCGCTCGAGCTGCTTGAACCAGACCGCCTCGTAGCGGCGGGCCAGCTCCGGCTCGGTGCTGCCCGTCTCGTGGGCGCGGGCGATGATCTTGTCCTCGACGTCGGTGACGTTCGACACGAACTCGACGTCGAAGCCGCGCCAGCGCAGGTAGCGGCGGATCACGTCGTACACGACGACGGTGCGCCCGTGCCCGATGTGCGGCACGTCGTAGACGGTCGGGCCGCAGACGTACATCGAGACCCGGCCGGGCTGGCGCGGCTCGAGGTCGACCTTGGCCCGGTGCAGCGTGTCGTGGACCCGGACCGTCATCGCCGCTGAGGGTACCGCCGGGCGATCATCCCCCTCCGGGGACTTCCGCGGTCTCGAGCAGCGCGACCGCCCACGCCGCGATGGCCTCGCCGCGGCCGACCGCGCCGACCCCCTCGCCTCGCTTGGCTTTCACGTTCACGGGCGCGCCGACCACCCCGGTGAGCACGTCGCCCATGGCCCCGAGGTGCGGCGCGAGCTGGGGCGCCTCGGCGGACACGACGACGTCGACGTTGGTGATCGACCAGCCGCTCGCCGCCACCCGCGCCGCGACGTCGCCGAGGAGGTGGAGCGAGTCGGCGCCGCGGTGCCGCTCGTCGTCGGCCGGGAACAGCGTGCCGAGGTCCGGGAGCCCCGCCGCGCCGAGCAGCGCGTCGGCGACCGTGTGCGCGACGACGTCGGCGTCGGAGTGGCCGAGGAGCCCGGGGCCGTCGACCCGCACGCCGCCCAAGATGAGGGGACGATCGGCGCCGAGGGCGTGGACGTCGTAGCCGAGGCCGACCCGGAGGCTCACCGGCCCTCCGCGAGCAGCGCGGCGACGAGGTCGAGGTCGGCCGCGGTCGTGATCTTCACGTTGCGGGCCTCGCCGGGCACGACGACGACCATCCCGCCGGCGGCTTCCACGAAGGCGGCGTCGTCGGTTGCGTCGCCCCCGGCGGCGTGCGCGGCGCGCAGCGCGCCGGCGCGGAACGCCTGGGGGGTCTGGACCGCGACGAGCCCGTCGCGGTCCAGCGTGCCGGTGACGCGGGCGCCGTCGACCCGCTTGATGGTGTCCGCGACCGGGAGGGCGGGGACCGCCGCGTCGGCGCCGTCGCGCACCGCGGCGGCGACCGCGGCGAACAGGGCCGGGGAGGCGAGCGGGCGGGCCGCGTCGTGCACCATGACGACGTCGGTCGGGGCGGGCACGGCGGCGAGCCCGGCCCGGACCGACTCGGCCCGGGTGGCGCCGCCGACGACGACGGCCGCCACCGGGGCGCCGTCCCAGGCGCAGCCGGCCGGCAGGACGAGGATCACCGCGTCGCAGGCCGCCGCCGCCGCGTCGACGGACCGGTCGACGACCCGGCGGCCGGCCAGCGCCGCGAACTGCTTCGGGGCGCCGAAGCGGATGCCGCCGCCCGCGGCGACCACGATCGCGGCACTCGGGCCCACCGGGCGGCTACTTGCGGCGCGCCGTCGCCTTCTGGGGCTTGGCGGCAGCGGCCTTGCGGGTCGTGGTCTTGGCCGGGGCGCGCCGCTTGGGGCGGGTCGTGACCTTGACCTCCTTGCCGGCGAGGACGTCGTCGAGGCGCTGCTCGGCGGTCTCCTCGTCGACGTTCAGCGCGAAGGTGAGCTCGGACACCAGGATCTGGCGGGCCCGGGCCAGCATGCGCTTCTCACCGGCCGAGAGGCCCTTGTCGGCCTCGCGCAGCGACAGGTTCCGGACCACCTCGGCGACCTGGTAGATGTCGCCGCTCTTGAGCTTCTCGACGTGGTTCTTGAAGCGACACGACCAGTTGGTCGGCATCCGCGCTTCCTTCTTGCGCAGGACCGCGAACACCTCCTCGACCTCTTCGTCGTTGATGACGTCGCGCAGACCGATCTCCTCGGCCTTGTCGACCGGGATCGACACCTTGAGGTCCCCGTACGTGATGCGCAGCACGAAGTAGTCGGTCTTGTGCCCGTCGAAGACCCGCTTCTCCTTGCCTTCGATGATGGCGGCACCGTGATGGGGGTAGACGACCTTGTCACCGACGGCAAACGACATGAGCATTTTCCTCGCGGCAGGACAGCGGAGGGGAAGGAGGGAAGACACCACGGTACCAGACGTCCCCGCCCGCTCCCGCACGCTGTCGCTACGCTCTGGTCGCGCGCTGGAGGTCCTCGACTGTGCCCGAACGACGAGTGCTCGACACGACGGACCTGTTCGCAGCGCTGCCCGACGATGCGCTCGCCGACCTGCGAGCCCAGGCCCAGGTCCGCGCCTACGCACGCAACCAGGTGCTGTTCCACCAGGGCGACGTCGCCTCGGAGCTGTTCGTCGTCGACGAGGGGCGGGTCGCCATCGCGCAGCGCTCCGGCGACGGCCGCGAGTCGGTGGTCGCGGTCCTCGACGCGGGCGGGTTGTTCGGCGAGCTGGGCCTCTTCGACGACGCGCCCCGCTCGGCCGACGCGCGGGCGCTGCTCGACACCCGGGTCGTCGTCCTGGGCTACGAGCCGGTGCGGGCCATGCTGCGCGAGCGACCCCAGCTGCTGTGGGTCATCGTGCGGATGCTCGCCGGGCGGCTGCGAGCCACCGACGAGGCGCTCGCCGACGCGGTGTTCCTCGACGTGCCGGCCCGGACCGCCAAGCGGCTCCTCGACCTGGCTGCGGGCCGGGACCGGTTCGCGCTGCCGGTCACCCAGGAGGAGTTGGCCGGGATGGTCGGCGCCTCCCGGGAGCGGGTCAACAAGGCGATCTCGCTGTTCACCCGGCTCGGCTGGCTGGCCGTGGAGGGCCGCAACCAATACCGGATCCTCGACCGGGCGGCGATGGAGGACCGGGCGACGATCTGAGCAGCCCGGGGTGGGCCGGCTCAGCGGGGGAGGAAGGCGAGGGCCCGCCGCCAGGCGTCGGCCGCGTCGGCGGCCCGGTGCGCGGGCCGGTCGGGGTCGTGCACGAAGCCGTGGTCGGCATCGGGGTACACGACGACCTCGCAGTCGGGCCGGTTCCGCCACGCCTGGCGGAGCGCCTCGACATCGGCGGCGGGCGTGAACGGGTCGACGCCGCCGAACAGGGCGAGGGTCGGGCACACGTCGGGGGCGGTGGGGAGCGGCTCCCGGAACCGCGGGCCCCGCCAGGCGTCGGGAAGGCGGATCATCCCGTAGAAGGCGACCGCCCGCTCGAACCGGCCCGTCGCGGCGGCCTTCAGGGTCTGGAGGCCGCCCAGGCAGAACCCGAGCACGCCGACGATGGGGGTGTCGCAGCGGTCGGCGGCCACGAGGAGGTCGCCGAGCTGGCGGTCGTCGTCGAGGGTGTCCAGGGCCGCCAGGCGGGGCGCGGGATCCGTGGCGTCGCGCACGGAGGCCGGGCCCCGGGCGAACGGCTCCGGGCAGCACACCACGTAGCCGTGGGTGGCGAGCCGGCGGCTCAGGTCATCGAAGAGGGGCCGGATCCCCATCACGTCGGGGTGGACGACGAGCCCGACCGTCGGCTCGGGGTCGTCGGGGCGGGCGACGATGGCCGGGACGGGGGCGCCGTCGTCGCCGGTCAGGGTGACCCGCTCGCTCGACGCCCGGTGGGGCCCGTCGACCAGGGCGGCCATCAGCTGTACCGCTCGAGGATCGACGTCTCGGCGAGGCGGGACAGGCCGTCCTTGATCGCCTCGGCTCGGGACGCGCCGACGCCGGGCACCTGGACGAGCTCCGCCTCGCTGGCCCGCATGATCCGCTGCAGGTTCTCGAAGCGGTCCACGACGTGGTCCGAGACCGTCTCGGGAAGGCGGGGGATCTTGTGGAGGATGCGGAAGCCGCGAGGCTGGAGCGCCGAGTCGAGCCCGACCGACGGGCCGAGGCTGAGGACGCTGACCACCTGGTGGAGGTCGAAGATCTCGTCGTCGTCGACCTCGCTCAGCCGGGTCAGCGCCTCGTCGAGGGTCCGGGCCGGCGGGTCGGCCAGGTAGTCCATGGCGACGAGGCGCCGGTCGTCCTCGACGCCGCCGAGGAGCTCCTCGAGCTGGAGCTGCACGAGCCGGCCGTCGCTGCCCAGCTCGAACACGTACCCCTCGATCTCGATCGAGATGCGCCGCACCATCTCGGCCCGTTGCAGCACCGTCGCCACGTCCCGGAGGGTGACGAGGTCCTCGATCTCGAGCGCGGAGAGGGAGGCGCTGACCGCGTCGAGCCGGGTCTTGTAGCGGGCGAGGATCTGGAGGGCCTGGTCGGCGCGGGCCATGACCCGGGGGGTCGGCTCGATCGCCCGTTTGAGGCTCCCCACGTGGATGGCGACCTCGGAGCGGTCCTCGGAGACGGTGACGATCGGCACCGCGATCTGGCGGGCGACCCGCTCCGCGGTGCGGTGCCGGGTGCCGGTCTCGGAGGTGGGGATGTTCGAGTCGGGCACCAAGTGGACGTTGGCGCGCACGATCCGGGAGCAGTCGGCGGTCACGATGATCGCCCCGTCCATCTTGGCCAGCTCGGAGAGCCGCTGCGGGGTGAACTCAGCGTCGAGGAGGAACCCGCCGGAGCAGACCCCGAGCACCTCGGGGCCGGCGCCGAAGACGAGCAGCGCCCCCATCCGGGCCTGGATGATCCGCTCGATCCCCTCGCGCAGCGCGGTCCCGGGGGCGACGAGCCGCAGAGCGGCGAGGAGCGCTTCAGATCGGGGAGGGGCGGGCATCTCGGGCCTGGTCGGACCTTGCTCGCGTGACGAGTGGCAGGACGATACCGCGGGGCGCGTCGGACACCCGCCGCGAGCGGTCCGTCACACTGGGGCCGATGGACCAGGGCGCGGTGGTCGGGTTCGACCTGGACATGACGCTCGTCGATTCGCGTCCGGGCATCGGGACGACGCTCCACGCCTTGGCCGCCGAGACGGGGCGAGCGATCGACGTCGACGTGGTGCTCGGCCGGCTCGGCCCGCTCCTCGAGGAGGAGCTCGGCCACTGGTTCCCGGCCGCCGAGGTCCCCGGCGCCTGCGACCGGTACCGGGTCCTGTACTCGCAGCTCGGCGTGCCGGGCACGCTGCTGCTTCCCGGCGCCCGCGACGCGGTCGCGGCGGTGCGGTCGGCTCGCGGGCGGGTGGTGGTGATCACCGCGAAGTACGAGCCGAACGCGCGGCGCTGCCTCGAACACGTCGCGTTGGGTGTCGACGCGGTGACGGGCTGGCGGTTCGGTCCCGGGAAGGGCGACACGCTGGTGGAGCACGGCGCCGGCTGCTACGTGGGCGACACCCCGGCCGACATGGCAGGCGCCCCGCGCGGCCGACGCGGTCGCGGTCGGGGTCCCGACCGGCGCGCACCCGGCCGCGGAGCTGCGCGACGCGGGCGCCGACGTGGTGCTCGCCTCGCTGGAGCAGTTCCCGGCCTGGTTCTCGACCTGGCGGCGCGGGAGGTGAGGGCGCCGCGGGCTAGCGGCGAGCCGCACCGCCGCGCCGGCGTGTCCCGGCCCGGCGGCCGCGTAACCAGGCCAGCCCGGCCAGCACGACGAGGAGGATCGCCGCGCCGGCCAGCGCGGTGCGGGGCACGTCCACGGCCGTGGACTGGGTGGTCACGGTGCCGTGCCCGTCGGGGGGGACGGTCACGACGTGCCGACCGCCGGGAACCACGAGGACGAGCCGCAGCGACACCGAGGAGGCGAGCGACCCGGCCAGCTGGGCTTCGACGACGCTGACGTCGACGTGCTGGGCGGCGAGGGCCCGGACCAGCGCCGCGTCGGCGGGGACGCCGGGCTGCGCGGCTCGCAGGTCGACGGTCCCGGCGAGCTGCACCGTGTGCGCGAACCCGCCCCACGTGGGGTCGCGGGACACGGCGAGGTGGCGGATCGGTCCGTCGGGGCCGTTGAGCTCAGCGACGATCTGGGCCAGCTGGTCGGGGGTGCGGAACCCCTTCGTGAGGACGATGCTCGCTGAGCCGTCGAGCGCGGTCCGCCACGGCGAGACGGTCCAGCCCGCGGCGCGCAGGTCGCTGAGCCGGACCTGCTGCGAGAGCGGGGCGCCGCCCTCGGCGGCTTGGACCGCCTCCGCGTCGAGGGTGACGTGCACCGCCGCGGTGCCGGACCCGTCGGCGCGGACCGTGACCTGGAGGGTGGCGCGGGCGCTGCACCCCGCGACGAGCCCGACCAGGGCCAGGACACCGAGCGCCCCGATGGCGCCCCGGAGCGTCACCGCTGGGTTCGGGTCGGACCGGCGGATGCCGGGTCGGTCGCTAGCCCTCGGAGCCGGAGCCGGCCAGCTCGACCGGCGGGGGCGACTCGACGCCTTCGACGGCCCGGAAGGTGACGTCGTCCCCGTCGGCTTCGACGAGGATCGTCTCGCCGGCGTGGAATTCCTTCCAGAGGATCTTCTCCGACAGCGGGTCCTCGACCAGCCGCTGGAGGGCGCGCCGCAGCGGCCGGGCACCGAGCTGGGGGTCGTAACCCCGCTTGGCGAGGAGCCGCTTGGCGTCCTGGGTCAGCTCGAGCCCGAGCCCTTGGCCTTCGAGCTGGTCGCGGAGTCGCTTGATCATCAGGTCGACGATCTCGCCGACCTCGTCCTGGGTCAGCTCGGCGAAGACGATCACCTCGTCGATGCGGTTCAGGAACTCGGGCCGGAAGTGCCGCTTGAGCTCCTCGACCACCTTGTCCTTCATCTTCTCGTAGCTGACCGCGTCGTCAGCGGGCCCGAACCCGATCTGCGCCTTGCGCAGGTCGGCGGTGCCGAGGTTCGAGGTCATGATGATCACGGTGTTCTTGAAGTCGACCGTGCGGCCCTGCGCGTCGGTGAGCCGCCCGTCCTCGAGGATCTGCAGCAGCGTGTTGAACACGTCGGGGTGCGCCTTCTCGATCTCGTCGAACAGCACGACCGAGAACGGCTTGCGGCGCACCGCCTCGGTGAGCTGGCCGCCCTCGTCGTAGCCGACGTAGCCGGGCGGCGAGCCGACCAGGCGCGACACGGTGTGCTTCTCCATGTACTCGCTCATGTCGAGCTGGATCAGCGCCGACTCGTCGCCGAAGAGGAACTCGGCGAGGGTCTTGGCGGTCTCGGTCTTCCCGACCCCGGACGGGCCGAGGAAGATGAACGAGCCCGACGGTCGCTTCGGGTCCTTCAGGCCGGCCCGGGTGCGGCGGATCGCCTGCGACACCGCCTTGACCGCGCTGTCCTGGCCGACGATCCGCTTGTGCAGCTCGTCCTCCATGCGCAGCAGCTTGGCGGTCTCCTCCTCGGTGAGCTTGTACACCGGGATGCCGGTCCAGAGGGCGAGCACCTCGGCGATCGATTCCTCGCTGACCTCGTTGAAGAGGTCGACGCCCTCCTGCTGGGCCTCGGTCTCCTTGCTGCGGCGCTGCTCGAGCAGCTCCTTCTCGCGGTCGCGCAGCGACGCGGCCCGCTCGAACTGCTGGCCTTCGATCGCGGCCTCCTTGTCCTTGCGGACGGTCGCGATGTTGTCCTCGAGCTCCCGGAAGTCGGGGGGTGCCTGCATGCGGTGGATCCGCAGCCGGGACCCGGCCTCGTCGATGAGGTCGATGGCCTTGTCGGGCAGGTGACGGTCGGAGATGTACCGGTCGGCGAGGTTCGCGGCGGCGACGATCGCCTGGTCGGTGATGGTGACCCGGTGGTGCGCCTCGTAGCGGTCGCGGAGGCCCTTCAGGATCTCGATGGTCTGCGCGACGGTCGGCTCCTCGACCTTGATGGGCTGGAAGCGCCGCTCGAGGGCGGCGTCCTTCTCGAGGTGCTTGCGGTACTCGTCGAGGGTGGTGGCGCCGATGGTCTGCAGCTCGCCGCGGGCCAGCATCGGCTTGAGGATGCTCGCCGCGTCGATGGCCCCCTCGGCCGCGCCGGCGCCGACGAGGGTGTGGAGCTCGTCGATGAACAAGATGATGTCGCCGCGGGTGCGGATCTCCTTCAGAACCTTCTTGAGCCGCTCCTCGAAGTCGCCGCGGTAGCGGGACCCGGCGACGAGCGCGCCGAGGTCGAGGGTGTAGAGCTGCTTGCCGGTGAGCGTCTCGGGAACCTCGCCGCCGACGATGTCGGAGGCGAGCCCTTCGACGATCGCAGTCTTGCCGACGCCGGGCTCGCCGATGAGGACCGGGTTGTTCTTGGTGCGGCGCGACAGCACCTGCATGACCCGCTCGATCTCCTTCTCGCGCCCGATGACCGGGTCGAGCTTCTTCTCGCGGGCGAGCTGGGTGAGGTTGCGGCCGAACTGGTCGAGGACGAGCGAACCCGATGGCTGCGACTCGCCGGACCCGCCGCCTTGCCCTTGCCCTTCCTTGCCGCCCGCGTACCCGGACAGCAGCTGGATGACCTGCTGGCGGACCCGGGACAGGTCGGCGCCGAGCTTCACGAGCACCTCCGCGGCGACGCCCTCGCCCTCGCGGATGAGGCCGAGGAGGATGTGCTCGGTGCCGATGTAGTTGTGACCGAGCTGAAGCGCTTCGCGCAGCGACAGCTCGAGGACCTTCTTGGCGCGGGGAGTGAAGGGGATGTGCCCGGAGGGGGCCTGGCCGCCGTGGCCGATGATCTCCTCGACCTGGGCCCGGACCGCTTCGAGGGAGATCCCGAGCGACTCGAGGGCTTTCGCCGCGACGCCCTCACCCTCGTGGATGAGGCCGAGGAGGATGTGCTCGGTGCCGATGTAGTTGTGGTTGAGCAGACGCGCTTCTTCTTGCGCCAGCACCACCACTCGGCGGGCTCGATCGGTGAAGCGTTCGAACACTGTTGCGTACCGTGCCTTCTCTGGCCGGTCCCGGTCCCCCACGGGTGTGGGGCCCGTGAGATCGGAGGGCCGCTCGAAAACCAGTCTACCTACCGGGGTCTGGACAACCGCTGCGCATCCCTCGGCTCCCAGCAGGTTCTCGGCCGATTCCGGGCCGCGCGTGAGGGGTACCAAGTGGTGGCGACCGAAAATTGTTCCCGGGCTTGGTCGAAACGGCCGCCCCTGCCTAGCGTGGGCTCGTGGGCCTGGCGGAGACGCTCGAGCTCCCGCCCTTGCCTGGAGATCTGGGGCGGGTGGAGGACGCGCTCGCCGACGCGGTGCGGCACCAGGACCGGTTCCTCGGCACCGTCGCCTCCCATCTGGTCCGGGCGGGTGGGAAGCGGATTCGCCCCACCTTGACCCTCTGCGCGGCGTATGCGCTCGGCGGGGCGGAGCACGCCGCGGCCGAGGAGGCGGTGACGGGCGGCGTCGCGGTCGAGCTCGTCCACCTCGGGTCGCTGTACCACGACGACGTGATCGACGAGGCGGAGACCCGCCGCGGCGTCCCGTCGGTGAACGCCCGCTGGTCGAACATCGTCGCGATCCTCGCCGGCGACTACCTGCTGGCCCGAGCGTCGGGGCTCGCGGCGTCGCTCGGCGCGCCGGTGGCGGCGCTGCTCGCGGCGACGATCGGGGAGCTGTGCCGCGGGCAGGTGCTCGAGCTGCAGCATCTCTTCGACGTGGGTCGCAGCGAGGAGGACTACGCGAGCGCGATCGAGGGGAAGACCGCGACGCTCTTCGCGACCGCGTGTCGAGTGGGTGGGATGGTGAGCGACGCCGACGAGCCGACCCTCGACGCGCTGACCCGGTTCGGCACCCACCTGGGCCTCGGCTACCAGATCGTCGACGACTGCCTGGACCTGACCGCCACCGACGACGAGCTCGGGAAGCCGGCCGGCCAGGACCTGGTCGAGGGGATCTACACCCTGCCGGTCATCTACGCACTCGCTGACGACCCCGGGCTGGCCGACCGGCTGGGCGGCCCGTTGGACCCGGAGCGGGTCACCGAGGTACGGGAGCGGGCGGCCGGCACGGGCGCGGTCGACGCTGCGCTGGCGGTGGCGGCCGACCACGCGACGAAGGCGGCGGAGGCGCTGGCCGGCGCCGACACGCTCGACGCCGGGGTCTGCGAGTCGCTGCGCCGCCTGGTCGAGGGGCTCGTCGACCGGCGCAGCTAAGTCACGCCGCGGCAGCCTGCTCGTCGACCTCGGCGAGGAAGGCGAGCACGGCCCGATTGAACGCGTTGGGGGTCTCGGCCATGAGCGCGTGCCCGGCGCCGCGTAGCTCGACGAGCCGGGCCTGGTCGAGCAGCTCCGCGAGCCTCCTCGGCGTCGCCGAGCGGCGTGAGGAGGTCCTGGCTGCCGGTGATGACGAGCGCCGGGACGCGCACCTGCGCGAGCTCGAAGCGCAGCTCGTCGGACTCGTCGAGGATGGCGTGCGCCTGCGCGGCGAAGCTGCCCGGGTCGGCTTGGAGGAGCACCCGGGCCATGATGTTGATCCAGACGCCGAGTCGGCGGTGCAGGCGCGGCCCGATGAGCCAGCGCAGCCCCTCGTCCCCGCCCAGGTCGCCCATGCCGCCCGCGATGACGTCGTCGGCCCACTGGGTGAAGAGCTCGCGGCGCCAGTCGTGGTGCCGGCAGGCGGTGCAGGCGAGCACGAGCGACCGCACCCGGGTCGGGTGCCGGACGGCGAGGATCTGCGCGAGGACGCCACCCATCGACGCGCCGAGCACGTGGGCAGCGTCGACCCCCTCGGCGTCGAGCACCGCCACGGCGTCGTCAGCCATCCGCTCGAGGGAGAACGGTCGCGGCGCGCCGGCGCTGCCTCCGACGCCGCGGTTGTCGACCGCGAGGCATCGGTAGCGGCGCCCGAACGGGAAGCGCTGCATCGCCCAGCCCCGGTGGTCGACCCCGAGACCTTGCAGCATCAGCAGGACCGGGCCGTCACGGCGGCCGGTCGCCTCGTAGGCGATGCGGGTGCCGTCACCGGCCAGGGCGGTTCTCACCGGGCCACGGCCAAGAGCGCCTGCACGGCGTCGCGGACCGCCTCCGCGAGCTCGGCGGCCGCGAGCTGGTCGTTCGGTGCGGTCCCGGCCGGGGGACGCAGCGCGTCGCCGAACTGGACCCGCCAGGGCCGCCCGGGCGGGCCGAGCGGGAACCCGGGCCGGACCGCGACCGGCACCAGCGGGAAGCCCATGGTGGCGACCACGAGCCGTCGGGGCGGCTCGCCGAGCCCGGCCCGCCGCCAGGTCGGGGCGAGCGGCGCCGCGGCCAGGTGCCCGGCCCGGAGCATCGCCGCGACGTCGTCGGGTCGGTAGCCGATCGCGCCGACGCTGCGGAGCGCGTCGCCGAGCACCGGCAGCTCGGGGGCGCCGACGACCCGGACCCGCCGCCCGGCGGCGACGCGCACCGCCCGGATGAGGGCGATCGGCTCGAAGATCCCGATGCCCCGGTTGGCGACCAGCAGCGCCGGCCCGATGCGGGGCACCCGGTCTCCGTCGTCGATCGCGACCGGGAGGCGCGCCGCGCCGGCGACGAGGTCCATGAGGTGCGGGTCGCCGCCGAACTCGTCGACCGCGAACCGGCCCGCGGCGCGGCGGCGGATCGCCTCGACCAGGGTGTCGGTGTGGAGGACCCGGTCGGCGTCGAGGCCGTAGTTGACGCTCACGCGACCGCCTCCAGCCGGCGGGCGGTGGCCCAGGCGAACAGGTCGCTCAGGACCTCCTGGGTGGGGACGAGCGGCCCGAGCCCGAGCGTGACCGAGGCCGCCCCGCCGTCGGCGACCCGGCCCCGCCGGAGCAGCTCGAGGACGTGGTCGGGCATCGGCGCGCCGAACGAGCTCGGTGAGCCGCGCCGCGACCGGCCAGCCGCCCGGTCCGACCGGGATCGGGATCCGCCCGCCGAGGAGCGCGGCCTGCCACGGACTCGCCGCGCCGGGTCCGACCACGTTCAACGGCCCGACCGTGCCCTGCCGCAGCGCGGCGACCATCGCCCGCGCCGCGTCGTCCTGGTCCAGGAGCGAGAAGGGCGGGTCGGCGAACGCGGGGACCGGCACCGCGGGGAGGCGCAGCACCCGGCCGAGCGGGCTCGGGACGTGCGAACCGGCGACGACCGCGTAACGCAGCATCGCGACGCGCACATCGTGGTGGCGGGCCAGGTCGGCAGCGGTCGTCTCGACCTCGCGGCAGGTGCGCCCGTAGTCGGTCGTGGGGGCGAGCGGCGCCGATTCGTCGGGGAGGAGGGGATGACCGCGGCCCCGGCCGTAGATCTCGATGCCGCTGCGCACGGCGACCCGCTCGAGCCGTCCGGCGCGCAGCGCGGCGCCGAGCGCGTGGACGGTGCACGCCTCCGTGCTTGCCGCCGCGTCGCGGGACCCCATGCGGGACCCGGGCTCGTAGACCCCGAAGTGCGCGACCGCGTCGGGGGCGAAGTCGGTGACGAACGCGACGAGCCGGTCCCGGTCGCGAGGGTCGATCCGCGCGAAGGTGGCCCGGCGCAGCCGGCGGCGGGGCGGCATGAAGTCGAAGCCGGTGATCTCGGTGACGTCGTGGTGGGCTTCGAGGAGCTGCGCGACGCGGGTCCCGAGCTCGCCGCCCATGCCGGTCACGAGGACTCGCATCAGTCCATTCCCCCTTCGGGTCCAGTGTCGCCCGCCTCGGGGCGCAGGTGGGGGAACAGGATGACCTCCCGGATGCTCGTCACGTCGGCGAGGAGCATGACGAGCCGGTCGACGCCCATGCCGAGCCCGCCGCAGGGTGGCAGCCCGTACTCGAGGGCCCGGACGTAGTCCTCGTCGACGCCGTGGGCCTCCTCGTCGCCGGCCGCGGCGAGCTGGGCCTGGGCCTCGAAGCGGAGCAGCTGGTCGACCGGGTCGTTCAGCTCGCTGAACGCGTTGGCGAGCTCCCGGCCCAGGACGACCGCCTCGAAGCGCTCGACCAGCGCCGGGTCGGACCGGTGGACCCGGGCCAGCGGCGACACCTCGCGGGGGTAGTCGGTCACGAACAGCGGCCCCATCAGGTTGGGCTCCACGGTCTTCTCGTAGAGCTCGAGGACGAGCTTGCCGGAACCCCAGCCGGGCTGGTGGAGAACGCCCAGCCGGTCGCAGAACGCCTCGAGCTCCGCGACCGGCTGGCTGGGGTGGACCGCGACGCCGGCGTGCTCCTCGATGAGCTCGAGCATGGGCCGGCGGGGCCACGGCGGCTCGAGCGTCAGCTCCCGCTCCCCGGCCGGCACGGTGGTCGACCCGGTCGCGACGCGGGCGCACTCGGCGACGAGCTCCTCGACGAGTCGGGCGATGTCGGTGTAGTCGGCGAACGCCTCGTAGCACTCGAGCAGCGTGAACTCGGGGTTGTGTCGGGTCGACAGGCCCTCGTTGCGGAACACTCGCCCGATTTCGAAGACTCGCTCGAGCCCGCCGACGAGGAGCCGCTTGAGGTGGAGCTCCAGCGCGATGCGCAGGTCGAGCGGCACGTCGAGCGCGTGGTGGTAGGTCTGGAACGGACGGGCGTCGCCGCCGCCGGCCTCCGAGTGCAGCACGGGGGTCTCGACCTCGACGTAGCCACGCTCGGTGAGCCACCGGCGGATCGTGGCGACGACGGCGAAGCGGATCTCGAAGACTCGCCGCGCGTCATCATTGGCGATCAGGTCGACGTATCGCATCCGGAAGCGGGCGTCGACGTCGGTGAGCCCCTGCCACTTGGACGGGAGCGGGCGCAGCGCCTTGCTGAGCAGCTCGAAGGTCCGCACCTTGACCGACAGCTCGCCCCGTTTGGTGCGGATCACCGTCCCCTCGGCGCCGACCCAGTCGCCGAGGTCGAGCTGGTCGAACGCATCGTGCCCCGCGGGGCCGGTGACCGCCTCGGAGACGAAGAGCTGCACGCTCCCGCTGCCGTCCCGCAGCGTCGCGAAGGTGAGCTTGCCCTGCCGGCGGATGAGCAGCAGCCGGCCGGCGACGCGGACGACGTCGTCGGTCTCGGCGCCCGGCTCGAGGTGGTCCCAATGCTCGTGGATCTCCGCCGCGGTGTGGGTGCGGTCGAACCGCACCGGGTACGGGTCGATCCCCTCGGCCCGGAGCGCGTCGAGCTTGGCGAGCCGCCGGGCCCGTTCCTCTCCGACGTGGCCGTCGTCATCATCGGCGCGGCGCCTGGGCCGGGCCCGGTCCGGGGTCACCGGTTGCGCTCGAAGACGATCCGGAGCCCCTGGAGGGTGAGCCACGGCTCGTAGTGCTGCACGGTGCGGGAGTTGGCGACGATCGGGTCGGCGAGGCCGCCGGTTGCGACGACGGTGCAGTCGCCGAGCTCGGCCTGGAACCGGTCGACGAGCGCGTCGACCTGGCCGCTGTACCCGAACACGCAGCCGGACTGGATCGACTCGACGGTCGACTTGCCGATCACGTGTCGGGGCGCGACGAAGCTCGACGCGTCGCAGCGCGGCGGCCCGCTCGAAGAGGGCGTCCATCGAGATCTCGATGCCAGGGAAGATGGCACCGCCGAGGTACTCGCCGCGGTCGCTGATCGCCTCGATCGTGTTGGCGGTCCCGAAGTCGACGACGATCGACGGTCCGCCGTAGAGGTCGTAGGCGGCGACCGCGTTCGCGATGCGGTCGGGCCCGACCTCCTTCGGGTTGTCATAGAGGATCGGCATGCCGGTCCGGACGCCGGGCTCGAGGACCAGCGCCGCGAACCCGAAGTAGCGGGCCGTCATCGCTCGCAACTCGGCCGTGACCCGGGGGACCCCCGAGGAGATGACGACGCCGCTGATCGGGCTGGCGGGCGGCGGGTCCGACGTCGTCCCGGCCGGCGGGTCGACGACGAAGCCGCGGAAGCCATGGAAGGCGAGGAACTGCTGGATCATCAGGGCCAGCTCGTCGGCGGTGCGCTCGGCGACGGTGGCGATGCGCCAGTGGTCGGCGAGCGTGGTGCCGTCGAAGAGGCCGATCACGGTCTGGGTGTTGCCAGCGTCGATGGCGAGGAGCATCACCGGCCTCCGGTGGGCTCGACGTCGAGGCCCACGTCGAGCGCGGGGGCCGATTGGGTGACGGCGCTGGTCGAGATCAGGTCCGCGCCGGCAGCAGCGTACGCGGCGACCCGTTCGAGGGTGACCTGCCCGGACACCTCGATCGGGGTGTCGGGGCGCGCCGACGAGTGGACCAGCGCCGCGCAGCTCCGCACCTCGTCGGGGCTCAGGTTGTCGAGCATCACGAGGTCGGCTCCGGCGTCGACGGCCTCGCGGACCTGGTCAGCGCGTTCGCACTCGACCTCGACGCCCCGGCCCGGCCAGGCAGCGCGAGCCGCCGCGACCGCCTCCGTGATCCCCAGGCCGATCAGGTGGTTGTCCTTGATGAGGACCATGTCGGACAGCGACCCGCGGTGGTTCACGCCGCCGCCGGCGCGCACCGCGGCTTTCTCGAGGGCTCGCAGTCCCGGAAGCGTCTTGCGGGTGTCCCAGATCCGGGCCTGGCCGCCCGCCGCGGTGACGAACTGACGGGTGAGGGTGGCGACGCCGGAGAGGTGGCAGACGAAGTTCAACGCGGTGCGCTCGCCGGTGAGGATGCTGTGCAAGGGGCCCTCGACGGTCGCGGCGACGGTGCCCGGCTCGACGGCCGCGCCGTCGCCGGCCTGCCAGCAGACGGTGACGTCGGGGTCGAGCTGGGCCCAGGTCTCGGTCGCGCATCGGCTCCCGGCCAGCACCCCCTCGGCGCGGGAGCGCAGCAGCGCGTGGCCGCGAGCACCGTCGGGGAGCAGCGCCGCGGTGAGGTCGCCGAGGACGCCCAGGTCCTCCTCGAGCGCGCGGGCCACCGCCGCCCGCACGAAGCGGTGGGGCGGGTCCACGCTCGTCATCGGGTCGCGGCCGGTTCCGGAGGCCGGACGAACTGCGGGCCGCCGTCGGTGAAGACGAAGCGGCCGAGGAACGCAGGGTTGGGGTCGGGGAAGTCGAGTCGGGTGTGCGTGCCACGGGATTCCTCACGGACCAGCGCCGCGTCGACGAGTGCTCGGCTGACCTCGAGCAGGTTGGCGACCTCCCGGTCGGCGGGCCGCATGGCGTAGAGCGAGTCGCGCGCGCGGGTGAGGCTGTCCGCGTCGCGCAGCACGCCGGCGTCGCGGGTCATGACCCGCTGCAGGTCGTCTCGGGCGGCGCGGCGGTCACCCAGCACGGCGGCGGGGGGCGGGGTGACGACGCCGAGGTCGACGCTGCGCAGCACGCCGGTCGGCTCGGGCTCGTCCTTGCCGGCGACGATGGCATCGACGCAGCGGGTGCCGAAGACGAGCCCGTCGAGGAGGGAGTTCGACGCCAGCCGGTTCGCGCCGTGCACGCCCGAGCAGGCCGTCTCGCCGCAGGCCCACAGCCCGGGGAGGCTCGTCGCGCCGTCCAGGTCGGCGCAGACCCCGCCCGAGAGGTAGTGGGCGGCGGGGGCGACGGGCAGCCACTCCCGCCTCGGGTCGAGTCCCACGCTCTGGCAAGCCCGCCACACGGTCGGGAACCTCCGTTCGATGTTGGGGATCGCGGTGGCGTCGAGCCAGAGATGGGCCAGGTTGGCGTCGTTGAGCCGGCGGGCGATGGCCCGGGCCACGACGTCGCGGGGAGCGAGGTCACCGAGGGGATGCTCGGCGACCATGAACGCCTCCCCGTGCTGGTCGCGCAGCACTGCCCCCTCGCCGCGCAGCGCCTCGGACAGCAGCGGGCGTGGCATCGAGGGGTCGTCGAGCGCGGTGGGGTGGAACTGCATGAACTCGAGGTCGGCGACCGCGACGCCGGCCCGGCGGGCCATCGCGATCCCGTCCCCGGTGGACAGGGACGGGTTGGTGGTGACGGCGAAGCACTGCCCGGCCCCGCCGGTGGCGAGCACGGTGTGGGTGGCGCGCAGCTCGTGCTCGACGCCGGCTGGGTCGACGGCACGCACGCCCACCCCCCGTCCGCCGACAACGAGGAGGTCGCGGGCGAACCAGCGCTCGTGGACGCTGGCCGCGGTGTCGCGCACCGCGCCGACGAGCGCCCGCTCGATCTCGGCGCCGGTCGCGTCGCCACCGGCGTGCACGATGCGGGCCACGGAGTGGCCGCCTTCCCTCGTGTAGGCGAGGTCCGTGCCGGCGCCGCGGTCGAACTCGGCGCCGAGCCCGATGAGCTCCCGGACCCGGGCCGGTCCCTCAGTGACGAGGACCTCGACCGCGTCGACGTCGCAGAGGCCGGCGCCGGCCGAGATGGTGTCGGCGAAGTGCAGCGCCGGGGAGTCCATGTCCTCCTCGAGGGCCGCCGCGACGCCGCCCTGCGCGTACTGGGTCGCCGACCAGGTCAGCTCGCCCTTGGTGAGGACGGTCACGGACCGGCCCGCTCGGGCGGCTCGGATCGCGGCCGAGAGGCCGGCCACGCCGCTGCCCAGCACGAGCAGGTCCACGTCGGGCCGGGCGGGCATGGGCGAGGAGCCTACGACGCCCGTTCGCGACTCTCCGCGTCGACGGCCGCCAACGCCGGCGCCACGATCCGGTTGGCCGCGTCGACGTGGACGACCAGCGGCTCGTACCGGGCGAGCTTCCGCCTCGTCGTAGGCGGCGTAGCTGATGACGATGACCCGGTCGCCGACGTGCACCAGTCGGGCCGCCGCGCCGTTGAGCACCACGTCGCCGGGTCCGCCCCGGATCGCGTAGGTCTCGAAGCGGGCGCCGTTGTCGAGGTCGAGGACGTGCACCTGCTCGTGCTCGAGGACGTCGGCCGCATCCAGGAGCACCGGGTCGAGGGTGATGGACCCGACGTAGTTGAGGTCGGCGCCGGTGACCGTGGCCCGGTGGATCTTGGACTTCATCATGGTGCGGTGCATCAGGCGGGTTGCTCCTCCGCGACGACGCCGAGGTCGAGGTTCACCCCGGAATCGGTCGCCGTGATCGTCAGGTTGTCGATGAGCCGGGTGCGCCCGACGAGCGCGGCGACGGCCAGCACCGCTGGCCGGTCGACCCGGGTGATCGGCTCGAAGGTTCGGGCATCGACCAGCTCGGCGTAGTCGAGCTGCACACCGGGCTGAGCCGCGATCGTCGACCGGGCCTGGTCGCCCAGCGCGACCGCGTCGCGCTGCCCGGCCCGCAGCGCGTCGGCGGCGTCCCTCAACGCCCGCACGAGCACGAGCGCGGCCTGGCGGCCGGCCGGGTCGAGATACGCGTTGCGACTCGAGAGGGCGAGCCCGTCGGCGTCGCGGACCAGCGGGCAGCCGACGACTTCGACGGGCAGGTTCAGGTCGTGGACGAGCCGGTGCACGACCGCGAGCTGCTGGGCGTCCTTGCGGCCGAAGTAGGCGCGGCACGGACCGACGATCGAGAACAGCTTGGTGACGACGGTCGCGACGCCGTCGAAGTGGGTGGGGCGGCTGGCACCACAGAGCCCAGCGGTCAGACCGTCGACGTGGACGGTGGTCCGGGTCCCGTCGGGGTACATGGCAGCGACGGTCGGCGCGAAGACGACGTCGACGCCCGCGGCGCGGGCGGTGGCCGCGTCGCCGGCTGGGTCCCGGGGGTAGGCGCTGAGATCTTCGCGAGGTCCGAACTGGGTGGGGTTCACGAACACGCTGACGACGACCAGATCGTTGGCCGGGCGAGCGGCGCGCATCAGGGAGCGATGCCCCTCGTGGAAGAAGCCCATGGTCGGGACGAGACCGACCCGGCCGCCGGCCCGGCGGGCGTCGTCGCAGCAGGCCCGCACGTCGGCGAGGTCGTGGAGGGTGATCACGTCAGCACCTCGCGCAGCGCCGGCTCGTCGCGTCCGGTCAACCGACCAGCTCGGTCGGCGAGGCGCGGTAGGCACGCCGCTCCTCGGCGGGGATGGCGTCGAGGTGTCGGCCGACCGTCTCCACGTCGCCGCGGGCGACCGGGCCGGTGAGCGCGGCGGCGGGCCCAAGTGCGAACACGTGGTCGAGGGTGGCGCGCACGAGCGGCTCGAAGGCGACGAGCGGCACGTCGGCGTCCCCGGCGAGCCGCTCGACCTGGCCGAGCAGCGCCACGAGGTGGTTCGAGGCGACGACCGCGGCCCGCGTGGTACCCGGCGCGGTGGGCGTCGTCGATCGGGAACGGGCGCAGCCCGAGCTGGTGCGCGAGGCGGGTGACCGCGGGCGGCCCACTGACCGCAGCCCACGCCCCGGCCAGGCGGGCCGCGTCGTCCATCCCGGTGATGGTCAGGAGCGGGTGCAGCGCTCCGAGCTGCACGTCGGCCGCGCCGCGGAGCGGCGCCAGTGCGTCGACGCCACGGGCGCCGGAGAGGTGCACGACCAGCGTGCCAGGCCGCACGGTGGCGGCGAGCTGGGCCGCGACCGTGCCGATCTGGGCGTCGGGGGTGGCGACGATCACGAGCGGGGCGGCCCGCCCCGCGTCGGGGACGGTCGTCGTGGGGGCGTGGAGCGCGGCCGCGGCTGCGGTCGTCGACGGCGCAGCAAGGTCGCGGCCGGCGACGGCGCGGCACGGTCGACCGGCCACGAACAGTGTCGCCGCGACGGCGGTGCCGGCCCGGCCGGGGCCCACGAGGGCGAACCCGCTCGGTGTGCTCTGGTTCATCGGACCTCTCGATCCAGCCCCCGTTCGGGGTGCCGGTCGTCAGGGCACCCGCAAGACTAGATCGGTCGGGCGGACCTCGGGCCACCCGGCGGGTGGCGCTGCGTCGGCCCGGATCGGGTCGAGGTCGGCGAGGGGGGCGAGCACGAAGCCCCGCTCGGCCAGCCGAGGATGGGGCACCTCGAGGTCCGGGTCGTGGACGGTCTCGTCGCCGACCAGGAGCACGTCGACGTCGAGGGTGCGGGGTCCCCACCGCTCGGCGCGGACCCGACCGGCCGCGGCCTCGAGCTGCTGGGCGAGGTCGAGGAGCTGGCGGGCGGACCGGTCGGTGTCGAGCCCGACGACCGCGTTCAGGTAGTCGGGCTGGGGCGGCCCGCCGACCGGCGTCGTCTCGTACACCGCCGACACCGTGACCCGCGCGAACCGCCGGGGCGGCAGCGATCCCGTCGACCGCGCCTTGGAGGTGCTCGAGTCGGTCACCGAGGTTCGAGCCGATCCCGAGATACGCGCGCCGCACGGTCACCGCTCGATTCGGACCGCCACGTGGTCGACCATCGCGCGCACGGGTGGGTGCAGCTTGCGGACGGTGACGGCCACCGCGACGACCCGCTCGTCGACCCGGCACACCTCGGCGATCCGGGTCGCGAGCCGCTCCAGGAGCTGGTGGCGCTCGGAGCGCACGACGCGGCTCACCGCCTCCGCGACCGCGGAGTAGTCGACGGTGTCGTCGAGCGCGTCGCTCTCGCCCGCCGCGGACACGTCGACGCTCAGCTCGACGTCGACCTCGAAGGGCTGCGGGCGGGTCTGCTCCTCGGCGAGGACGCCGTGCACACCGAGCTCGCGCAGCCCCGCGATGACGATCCGATCCATCAGGCTCAGCTCGCCGCCGTGCCCGCCCCGGCGAGGCCCTCGTCGATCGTCGCCGCCACGACCTCGCGGCCGGGGGCGCCGAGCTGGCGGCCGGTGAGCTTCTCGATGAGGACGATGGTGTGCGACCCGTCGTCGACCACCCCCGCGTAGAGGAGGTAGCCGGCGAGGACGCCGAGGAGCCGCTCCCCGAACTCCTCGTGGTGGATGAGGACCCGTTCGGCCGGGTCGTCAAGCCAGCCTTTCAGGGTCTGGTAGATGACGGGCAGCCGGCTCGGCCACTCGTCGCGGCGACCGAGCGGCAGATGCTCGTAGGCGATCTCGGCCTCGTCGTAGGCGTGGAGGTTGTGCGGCGATTCGAGGAGCGACAGGACGTGCGTGAAGCCGTTCCCGGCCAGCCAGATCAGCTCCTCCTGACGGCGCACCTTGCGGTGGTTGCGGGCGAAGCCACCCGGGCGCTCGGAGGCGGCCAGCCGATCCTTGATGACCCACGTGAACCCGCGCGGCTCGAGGCCCTGCGCCCAGCGGCCGCGCACTACGCGGCCACCTGGATGGCATGGAGCAGCTGGGCCGCGTCGGCCGCGCCGCGGGCGTCGTGGACCCGGACGACGCGGGCCCCGTGGTCGAGCGCCCACATCACGGTGGCGAGGGTGGCGTCGTCGCGCTGCTCGGGCGGTGGGGGGCCGGCCGCGCCGGCGACGCCGTCGAGGAGCGCGCCGAGGAACCGCTTGCGGGACGGGCCGACGAGCACTGGGACGCCGACCCGGGCGCAGAGCGCGGGCAGCTCGGCGAGGAGAGTGAGGTTGTGGGCGGTGGTCTTCCCGAAGCCGATGCCCGGATCGGCGGCGAGCGCCGGCTCGGCGATGCCGGCCTCCTGGGCGGCGGCCAGCCGGTCGAGGAGAAAGTCGCCGACCTCGGCGACGACGTCGTCGTAGCGAGGGTCGTCCTGCATGGTGCGGGGCTGCCCCTGCATGTGCATGGCGACGTATCCGGCGCCGCGGTCGGCGGCAACCTCCAGGATCGCGGGATGGAACCGGCCCGCCGACACGTCGTTGACGATCACCGCGCCGGCGTCGATCGCCGCCGCGGCGACAGTCGCCTTCGTGGTGTCGACGCTGACGACCGCATCGACCTCGTCGGCTAGCCGTTCGACGACCGGGACGACCCGGCGGCGTTCCTCGGCCTCGTCGACCGGGCTCGCGCCGGGGCGTGTCGACTCGCCGCCCACGTCGAGCACCGACGCGCCAGCTTCGGCGAGTGCGTGGCCGTGCGCCACCGCGGCGTCGTGGGAGAGGTAGCGGCCGCCGTCGGAGAACGAGTCGGGGGTGACGTTCACGATCCCCATGACCGCGGGACGGTCGCCGCACACGGTTGCCCAGGCGAACACGTGCGGATCGTACCGGTGGCGGCTCCGGGTCGCCGCCGGGCCCCTACAGGCGGTTCCCGGGCGAGGTGATGAGGCTCATGGCCTCGGCTCGTGTCGCCGGGTTGGTCTTGAAGAGGCCCCGCACCGCCGACGTGACGGTGAGCGACCCGGGCTTCTTCACCCCGCGCATCGACATGCAGAGATGCTCGGCTTCGATCATGACCAGGACCCCGTCGGGCTGGAGCACGGTGGCGAGCGCGTCGGCGATCTGGGTCGTGAGCCGCTCCTGCACCTGGGGTCGACGAGCGAAGCCCTCCACCAGCCGGGCGATCTTCGACAGCCCCGTGATGCGCCCGTCGGAGCCCGGGATGTACGCGACGTGGGCCCGGCCGGCGAATGGGATCAGGTGGTGCTCGCACGCGCCATAGAGGGGGATGTCACGCACCAGCACCATCTCGTCGTGCTCGGCTTCGAAGGTGACGGTGAGGTGGTGGGCCGGGTCCTCGTGGAGGCCGCCGAAGATCTCCGCGTACATGCGGGCGACCCGCTCGGGGGTCCGGAGCAGGCCGTCGCGGTCGGGATCCTCGCCGATCGCCTCAAGGATGTCGCGCACCGCCCGCTCGATGCGCGGCAGGTCCATGGTCGAGTGTGGATCCGGGTCGCTCACGCTGACCTCCGGGACGATGGGACCGGTTCCGTCCCCGCCACCGCGCGCCGCCGGGGAACGCGGCCGGCGAGGACCATCACGACGATCCCGATCGGAAGAGGGCGACGTAACCGGCTCAGAGCCCGCCCAGGCTACGTGGGATCCGCGCCCAGGTACTCATGGATCTGGGGCACGTTGCGGTACCGCTCGCCGATGTCGAGGCCGTACCCGACCACGAAGTCCGGCGGGATGTGGAACCCGACGTAGCGCAAGTCCAGCTCCACCTTCTGGAGGCCGTCCTTGACGAGCAGGGCGCAGATCTCGAGCGAGTTGGGTCCCCGGGCGGCGAGGTTCTTGCGCAAGTACTGCAGGGTCAGCCCGGAGTCGACGATGTCCTCGACGATCAGCACGTCCCGCTCGGTGAGGTCCAGGTCCAGGTCCTTCAGGATCCGGACGACCCCGCTGGTGCGGGTCGCAGACCCGTAGGAGGAGACGGCCATGAAATCGAACTCGACCGGCAGGTCGATGGCGCGGGCCAGATCGCTCATGAACATGCACGCGCCCTTGAGCACCCCGACCAGCAACGGGGAGCGCGATTCGTAGTCGGCGGTGATCTCGCGGCCCAGCTCCGTGATCCGGGAGGCGAGGTCGTCCTCGCTCACCACGATCGTGCCGAGGTGCTCGGCGCCCCACCGGGGGTCGTGGCCGGCGAGGTGCTCCTGGGCGCCGGCGCTCACGTCGTGACGGTACCGCGCCCAGCGTGGAGGCGACCCTGGCTGCGCCACACGCGCCGGCCACCGGTCACCTCCGTGGCTCGACGCTCGCCGCGGGCGACGGCGAGGACCCGGTCGACGTCGGCGAGCGACGGCGGCGGCGGGCCGAGCCACTGCCGCACGGCCCGCCGGGCCAGGACCGGCGGGAGCTGCCGCAGCCCGGCGCCGGGCGCGGACCCGTCGGCCGGCCAGGAGTCCCGGGCCAGCTCGTCGAGGAACTCCGACTCGGCGCGCAGCAGCCGCGCCTGCCGGGACAGGATCGGGACCAGGTCGCGGCCCGAGCCGTCGTTGAGCAGCGGCAGCACCTCGTGGCGGATCCAGTTACGCCGCAGCCCGGTGTCGTCGTTGCTGGGGTCCCGGACGGGGAGGAGGCCCAGCTCGGCGCACAGCGTCTCGGTCTCGACGCGGCGCACGCCGAGCAGGGGCCGGACCAGCGTGCCGCGGCGCTCCGGCATGCCACCCAGGCCCGCCGCCGCGCCGCCGCGGAGCAGGTTCAGCAACACGGTCTCGGCCTGGTCGTCGGCGGTGTGCCCGACCAACACCACCGGCGCGTCGCGCTCGCGGCGGGTCTGCTCCAGCTTGGCGTAGCGGGCCGCGCGCGCTCTCGCCTCGAGGTTCGGGCCCGGCGCGACCGGTGCGGTGCACGACACGAACGCGGCGCCGAACCGGGTCGCGGCGTCGGCGACGACCGTCGCCTCGTCGGCGCTGCCCGCCCGGAGGCAGTGGTCCACGTGCACAGCGACCGCGGCCCGCGAGTCGTGGGCGACGAGACTGAGGAGGGCAAGCGAGTCGGGACCCCCCGAGCAGCCCACCACGACCGGACGGTCAGTGTCACGCAGCCCGACCAGGCGGGAGACGAGGTCGTCGACCCGCACGTCAGCTGGCCGCGGCGGGCTCCCCGCGCTCGACGCGGGCCAGCCAGGCGCTCGGATCGGACAGCTCGTCGAGGCGTGGCAACCATTCGGGCCCGCGCCACGCGGCGTCGATCGCCCGCGGCCCGGCCTGCTCCTCGACGCGCTCGATGAACCGCTCGCCGACCTCGTACTGGCGCAGCTTCGCGTCGAGACCCAAGATCTTGTAGATGGCGCCGGTGACGCCGGTGGTCTCCCGTCGGGCGCGGAGCACCCGGGCCATGCGCTCCTGCCCGGAGACGTGGACGCGCCCCAGCTCGTTCATGACCCGGTTGCCGTGCCCTTCGAGGACCGACATGAGCGCCTGGATGCGGGCCATCGTGTCGCGGTGCTCGTCGTCAGCGAGCAGCGCCACCAGCCCGCCCTCCTCGAGCGGGTTGCGGCCCTGCCGCAGCTCGCCGGCGGCGCGGGCCAGGGACCGCACCAGCATCCGCGGGTCGGTGTCGACCATGCCCATCGCGGAGCCGACCAGCCCGAGGAAGTAGTCATGCATCCACGGGATCCCGCAGAACTGGGCCCGGTGCGTGACCTCGTGGATCGCGACCCACAGGCGGAACTCGCGGGGCCGGAAGGCGTACCGCTTCTCGAGCCCGAGCACGTTCGGTCCGACGTAGTAGACGGCGTCGCCGGTCCCGTCGCCTTCCTCGGGGACCAGCAGGTCGTACTGGCCGATGACCCGCTGCGAGAACCAGCCGAGAAGCACCCCCAGCTCGGTGGCGGCGACGGAACGGCCGAGCGGCGCGATCGGGCTGCGGGCCATCCGCTCGCCGACCCGCTCGGTCAGGGGGGCAAGGAGGCGCCGCATCGAGGTGACGTTCACGTCGACCCAGCCGGAACGGTCGAGCACCGTCGCGGTCGCGCGTCCCGGCGCGTGGAGACCCGTGTGCTCCGCGACGAGCCCCTCGGCGGTGCGGGTCACCTCGTCGAAGTCCGAGATCAACGACGCGGCCAGGTACGAGTCGCCGAGCGGGTCGCGGCCCGCCACGCGTCTCGCGACCCGGGAGGCGAGCGCCCAGTCGACCGGGTCGGGGACCGGCGCCCGCTCCGTCCCGATCGGCGCGGCGGAAGTCACTCCGGGACCTTGCGGCCCCGGTACTTCGGAATCAGCACGTTCTTCACGTAGCCGCCGGATAGAGCGAGGATGGCGAACAGCCCGGCAACGACGAGGATCGGCGCCGCCCAGTAGTACCACTGGTACTCCTGGGTCGCGAGCACCGACGTGGTGGCGCCGGCCGGCGCGGCGGCCAGCAGCACGGCAGCGCCGACCAGGAGCGCGACCCGGACCGGCTTCATGCCCGCCATCATACGGGCGGGCTCACGCCTCGTCGGTCCCCGGCAGGCCAAGCGCGTCGGCGACGCGCCGCTTGAGCTCCGGCGGCACCTGGTCGCGGCACCGGTTCGCGATCACCTGCCGCAGCTCGATCTCGAAGTCGTAGCCCTGGGCGCACGGAGGGCACCGATTCAGGTGCCGGGTGATGACCCACCGACGCCAGACGGTCAGTTCCCCGTCCAGGTAGTGGTACACCCGATGGGATGCCCGTTCGCAGTCCATCCTCTTCCCGGTCCCTCGCTCCCCCTGGCTGCTGTGCCCTTACGACCCGCCGGCCGTCGCCGGCTCGGGCAGCAGCCCGCGTTCCTTCGCAAAGTTCCACAACCGGGCCTGGAGCTGCTTTCTTCCACGATGGAGGCGGCTCATCACGGTCCCGATGGGGACGTCCATGATCTCGGCGATCTCCTTGTAGGAGAAGCCCTCGACGTCGGCGAGCAGCACCGCCATCCGGAACTGCTCGGGCAGCGATTCGAGCGCCTCCTTGACCACCGGCTCCGGGATCGACTCGAGCACCTGGGACTCGGGCGTGCGCTCCGCGGCCGCCGCCTCGAGCCCGCCGAGCCGGCGGTACAGGTAGAAGTCCTCCGTGTCGTCGAGCTCGGTCTGCTCGGGCCGACGCTTCTTGGCCCGGTACGAGTTGATGAACGTGTTGGTCAGGATCTTGTACAACCAGGCCTTCAGGTTCGTGCCGTCCTTGAAGCCACCAAAGCCGCGATAGGCGCGCAGGTACGTTTCTTGCACCAGATCCTCGGCGTCGGCGGGGCTCCGAGTCATGCGCAACGCGGCCGAGTACAGCGCGTCCATGTACGGCATCGCGAGTTCAGCGAATCGGGCCTGATCGGCCATGGGCGGAGCATACGCCCGGGGTCTCACCGCCCCAGCGTCGGAAAACCAGGGGGTGGGATCGCGGCCGCCAGCCGCCCTGGTATCACTGCCCACACCCGAGAGTCACCTTAAGATTCGGCGCGCCGGGGGCCGAGGGTACTGAGGAAGCTCACCAGTCGAGGATCGGCCCGATGCGTTGGAAGAGCGTTTCCGTCACCACCGCCGCGCTGCTCCTAGGGGCCGGGCTCGCGGCCTGCCGGCCCGTCGCTCCCCCACCGCCCCCACCGCACCTGCCGACCCTGCCCGCGCTCACCCCCGCGTCGTGGACCTCCCCCGCGCTCGACGGGACGATCCAGGCCCAGCCGCTCTTCGTGCCCAACGCCAGCCTGCCCGGCGGGTCAACCCCCTTCCCGAACGGCGGCGTCGTCGTGGTCGCGACCGAGCACGACGCGGTGTACGGGCTCGACCCCATGACCGGCGCGATCCTGTGGGGGCCGACGAGGCTCGGCACTGCGGAGCCGCTGTCCGAGAACGACGCGTACGGGCCGCTCCAGACGCTGCCTGGCTGCGGAGACCTGGACCCGATCGGGATCACCAGCAACCCCGTGCTCGACAACGCAGACGTGTGGGTCGTCGGTGAGCGGGAGCTGAACCCGGTCGCCGCCGCTCCCCACCAGCCCCAGCACGTGATCGCCGGGATCAACCCGGCCACCGGCGGCTTCCAGCTCAACCCGACCGCCATCGATGCCCCGGCCATGACGGTCGCCACCCCGGGCTCCACCCAGAACGAGGTCTCGGCGCAGCAGCAACGCGCCGGCCTCGAGGCCGTCAACGGACAGGTCTACATCGGCTTCGGCGGTCTCGCCGGCGACTGTGGCCCGTATCACGGGTTCGTCCTCGACGTCCGCGAGAGCGACGGCACCGTCGTCGGCTCCTTCGAGTCCTCGACCTCCCCCGGCGTGACCAACGACCGGGAAGGCGCGGTCTGGGCGCCCGCCGGGCTCGGCGTGAGCACCGCGGACGGAACCCTGTACGCCGCGACCGGCAACAGCCAGGACCTGTCGACCCCGCCCGCGAATGAGGACTACAGCCAGGCAGTCGACCAGCTCCACATGCCGTTCAGTGGGGCGACCACGCCCACCAACGTGTTCCAGCCGTCGACGTTCGTGGCCGACAACGCCTCGGACCTCGACATCTCATCCACCGCGCCGCTCCTCGTCAACGGGGGCACGCAGGTGTTCCAGATCGGCAAGCGCGGCACCGGCTACCTGCTGAACGAGTCGAACCTCGGCTTGGTCGCGCAGCTGAGCATCTGCTCGCAGGGCAGCTACGGAGCCACCGCGACGCTGGGCACCTCGATCTTCGTGCCGTGCCGGGGCAGCGTGATGCAGCAGCTCGTCCTGACCGGCGGGTCGATGACAACCGGGTGGACCTCACCGTCGAACGTCACCGCGGGCGGCCCGGCGGTGGTCGACCCGAGCACCGATCTGGTGTTCTCGGCCGACACGGGCAGCAACCAGCTGTTCGGGGTCAGCACGTCGACCGGGTTGGCGTCGACGCGCTGACCAGCTGGCCCTCAGCGGCGACGAGCACTTCCCGATGCCCGAGGTCGGTGACGGTCACGTGTTCATCGAGAGCAGCAACACGGTGAAGGCGTTCCCGACGTAAGCGAGCGGCGGCTGCTCCACGCCCGGTAGTTGACGGACCGGCGGGCGGTGGTTAGGAAGGCGCCCACCAAACGGGCGATGACGGGGGGTCTTCCATGAGCACGCCAGCGACGCAGAGCGCGACCAGACCGATCGGGAAACAGCGGAAGCCCCTGACGGTGCTGCTGCTGATAATCGTCACGATCGGAATCTACGGGCTGATCTGGTACTACAAGACCTTCCAGGAGATGAAGGACTACAGCGGGCAAGGCCTCGGCGGGGTGCTCGGGCTGCTGCTCTCGTTCTTCTGCGGGATCGTCACCATCTTCTTGCTGCCCGACGAGGTCGGGAACCTCTACCGACAGCGCAACGAGTCACCCCCGATCAGCGCGGTGACCGGGTTCTGGTGCTTCATCCCCATCGTGGGCGGGATCATCTGGCTGTTCAAGGTGCAGGGCCGTCTGAACGACTTCTGGGCCTCGGCGTCCTAGGTCACCCGTCGGTCGGTGCGGGAAGGTCACGCGGGCTCGCACACGGGGCCGTCACCTGCATCGATCCGACGGCAAGACGTCGGCGTCCAGCGAGCGGCGCGCTGTGACCGCCGTCACGACACGGATCGTTCACGCGGTTGTCGCGCTGCCGCGGCTTGCCCGTGACGTCCTCGTCAACGGCCCCGTCGACACTGGAGGAGACACCCCCCTCCCCCGGCGAGGAGCGCCCCGTGGATCAGCCCATCGTCACCCCCTGGTACGTCAGTCGGCTCGTGGACCTGTCCTGCGCGCACGCGGCGGCCGCGCTCGACGAGCTGGTCGACCAGCGGCGGCGCGACGGACGCGTTCTGCTGCAGCTCACGTCGACGCTCGTCGCCCAGCCCACCTCGGCCTGCCTCGGCACGGCCCGCCGCCTCCACGGCCGGTTGCGGCTTCCCCGCTCCCGCCCGTCGGTGCGCGTCGAGCTCGAGCTGGTCCCATGGTCGAGCAGCCACTCCGAGCTGGCCCTGCGTCCGGTGCGACCACCGGTCGCCCGCGCCACGCGCTACTGGGCCACGGCCGCCTCGACGCTAGAGCGCCTCCGCGGCGAGCTGGTCGCGGTCGCTGACCACGGCACCTCCGAGCCGGCCCTGCGACGGGCGTCCTAGCGGGACCGGAGAGCGGCCCGGACCGCCACGAAGGGCTCGGTCGGCACGAGCGTCTCCCGCTCGACGACCCGGAAGCCGGCTCGCTGCAGATCGGCCGGCACCTCCCCGGTGGCGGGCAGCGCCGCGTCGCCGGCTTCGCAAGCGAGCATGAAATGGAGGTGCGCGCTGGCGATCGAGCCGGCGCGGGTCATCGTCACCACGAGGAGCTGCCCATCGTCGGCGAGGAACCCACCGAGCCGCTCGTAGAGCGCGACGCGTTCAGCCTCCGGGAAGTAGTACACGTCGTTCAGGAGCGTGATCAGGTCGTAGCGTCCGCCCGCCTCGGGAGCCCAGCAGCGCACGTCGGCGGCCACGAGCCGGGCCCGCGCCGCGAGACCCGCGGTCGCGAGTCGGGTTCGGGCATCGTCGATCACGCTCCGGGCGACGTCGATCCCGTCGACCGCGACGACCGGGTCGGCACCGAGCAGCGCTCGGACGTACACGCCGGTCCCGCAGCCCACGTCGAGCGCCCGCCGGGGTCGGAGCTCGCCGACCACCCGCTCGAGGTAGGGGGTCACGAACGGGGCCGCGGCGAGGGACACCTCGGCGATGACCGCGGCGTGCTCGTCGAGGTCGCGGCGCCCCGCACCCGGCTCGGCGCGGAGCAGCGACGCCAGCTCGTCGTAGGCGCCGCCCTGGTAGTCGAGCATCGAGCGATAGTGCGCTTGGAGCAGCGCGTCGCCGGCGGCGAGCGCCCGAGCCCGCCGGCCCCGCACCACGTACCGGCCCGACCGCAGGGCAAGCTCGCGGAGCTCGACGCCGACCGACAGCCAGGCTTGGAGCCGCTCGGGGCGACGGCAGTCCGTCGCGGCGACGAGCTCCTCGAGGGTCTGACCCGAGCGGAGCCCGGGGAGGACCCCGAGCCGCACCGCGGAGGCCAAGAACAGGGCCCGGACCACGGTCCGGCTGTCCGCGACCGCCAACCCCCGGGCGGAGACGTGGCCGGTCCGGATCGTGCCGAGCAGCCCGCGAGCCTTCGCCTCGAACGAGCTCACGGCCGGCTCGGAGGTCGCAGACCGAAGGCCCGTTGCGCCGCCCACCGCACCCCGCGGGTGAAGCCACCCACGGGCCGGGACCGAGGGAACGCGGCCGTGTCCATCGCGGGGACGAACAGGTCGCCCTCGTTGCTCAAGTACACGTAGATGGGATACGACGCGGTGCCGAGCACCCGCAAGGCCCGGGACGCGTGCGCGCCGCGCAGCTCATCGTGGAGGGGAGGCCGGACGCCGTCCACCACCGGCTCGGCCACCGACAGCCCGAACCAGTGGTGCGCGCGTCGCACGATCGGCGCCCGGCGCGGATCGTCGATCCCGAGGTCGCGGAGCACGACCTCGTCGACGGCAAGCGCGTCGGCGCCCGCGTAGAGATGCCGGACCTGCGCCGGATGGTGACAGCCCATCACGCCGAACGGCCCGTCGGCGACCGGAGCCCAAGCGTCGACGACCGAGAAGTCGGGGGGTGCCACGTCGAGCAGCATCATGGTCGCCGACCGGAAGTCGACCTGCCGTTTGGCGTAGAAGGTCGCCTCGATCGCCCCCGTGCTGCCCTCGAGGGTCGAGAGGCCAAGATGCGCGAACTCGGTCGGGTCGGTCCGGAGCTTCGGCATCACGATCCGCAGCCCGGCGTCGAGCCACGTCCCGGCGATCAGGCGCTGCACGAAGCCCCGCTCGAATACGAAGGGGCGAAGGTCGTCACCGATGTCCACGATCCGGTAGCTCGGCGACGTGAACCCGAAGTACTCGGCGACGCTGCGGACCGAGCGGTTCGCGAAGGCGTTCCCGTACACGGTCGGCGCCTCGAGCACGGCTACGTCCTCCACGCCGTGGCGGTGCAGGTAGCGGGCGAGGGCCTCCACCAGGAGCGGGTCGTTCACGTTCGACCGGTCCCGACGGTCGTAGCCGAGCATGAAGGAGACCCGGATCGCCGCCGAGTGGACCCCCGACGCGATCTCCGGCAGGCCGGCCCGGTCGAGGCACTCCTCGAGGAGGGGAACCCGGTCCGCGTCGTCGTGGCCGGTGCGGACCACGACCAGGCCCCCGCATCCGAAGCCCTGGCCGCGGGCCGCCGGGCGCATCGGGGCGGGCACGAACCAGGGGCTGACTCGGACAGCGCGGCGAGCATCTGCGTGCTCGTCGTCCCCTCCACGAGCTCGTCGTCGTCGGTGAGCGCCTCGCTGAGGAGCCGGAACGCGGCGCCGTGGCGTGCCTCGTCCTCTCGGATGCGTTCGAACACGTCCCGCTCCTCGTCGTCGCGGGCCAGCTCGATCAGTCGCCGGTAGGCGAGCTCGGCGGTTCCCTCGAGCGCGACGTTGCAGCTCGCAGTATCGGTGGAAGGTCTGATAGCGCAGCTCGCGGCGCAGCACCGGCGGGACGAGGCGGAGGATCCCGGCTGCGGCAACGAACACGTCGGCGGCCCCGGTCCGGAACGGCGCCGACCGCGCGTCGACGTGATGCTCGGTCGACGTCACCCAGCCCGAGAGCGCCCCTTCGGCCTGCCGGCCGTACACGACCAGCGACGAAGTCAGCCCACCCTGGTGCAGAAGCAAGCCCCGGAGGAACTCGGCGTGGAGCTCCTCGTCCTTCCAGATCCAGACCAGGGTCTGGCGGGTCAGGGCCCGCAGGTCGTCGTCGAACACGTCCAGCGCGGCGACCCGGGCCGCGACCGCCTCCTCCCGGTAGGCAACCGCGACGATCTGCTCGCGTTCGAGGGCGAGGAGGAAGAGCTGCTCGCGCTCCGCGTCGGGCCGATCCGCATACTCGACCCGCCAGTGATCCAGCTGGGCGTGGACCTCGTCCAGCATCGCCGTCTCGAGCTCGGTCACACCCTCCGCCCCCGTCGTGGGATCGTCGTCGCGGCCCGGACGTGGCTCGCCCCGCGCACCGTACCCGCCTCGGGCACCGAGCCCCGTGTGCTGGACTGCCCGCATCGGTGGTGCGCCGACTCGGGCCGGAGGGAACACCCGATGGAGCTGTGGGAGATGGAGGCTCGCCTCGGCATCGAGGACACGGTCGGTCGCTACGTTCGCTGTGCGGACGGCGGACGCGCCCGCGACCTCGCCGAGCTCTTCACCGAGGACGGGATCCTGGCGACCGACACCGATCAGGTCCGAGGTCGGGACGCGATCGTCGAGTATCTCGACGCGACCCGGGTCGACCTCGCCCAGAGCCGCACCGGCGGCGGTCGCATCCGTCACCACGTGTCGTCGCTCCGGGTCGATCTGGTCGGTCGAGACGAGGCCCGCGCCACCTGCTACTTCCTCGCCGTGACCGGGGCGGGACCCGACCACTGGGGCACCTACCGGGACCGGCTCGTCCGCACCGGGTCCGGGTGGCGGTTCGCGGAGCGGGTCGCGACCGTGGAGGGCGCCGCGGCGCAGTCGTGGGCCGCCGAGCGGCTGGGCCGACGGCCCTAGACGCTCGCCGCCTCGAGCGCTTCGAGCTCGTCCACCCGAACCGGCGCTCCGATCTTGGGGATGGCAAGGGACAAAAGGGCGCCGAGACCGACCACCCCGGCCCCGAACAGCAGCGCGGGCTGCGTCGCGTTCGACACCGCCACGCCGAGGATCCGCTCCAGCGCGGCAGCCTGCTCGGGGGTGACGTGGTGTGACGGGGCGTAGTTGGGGCCGAGCACGTGCAGACCGGCTGCGGCCTGGACTTTGAGCTTGGTCGGCAGCTCGCGTGACGCGTGCACGGCGCTGGTGGCCTGCCGGATCGTCTCGCTCGTCAGCAGCGCGCCGATCACCGCGACACCCAGCGCGCTGCCGATCTGGCGCACGGTGGTGTTGGCGCCGCTCGCCGAGCCGGCCTTGTCGCTCGAGATCGCGGACAGGACGATGTTGGTGAGCTGGGAGCTCGCGAACCCGATCCCGAAGCCGTAGAGGGCGAACCCGGGCAAGAGATCCACGAACTGGAGCGTCGGGGAGACCACGAGCGCGAGGAGGACGAAGCCGAAGGTCTCGAGGATCATCCCGGTGCGGGCCACCGTGGTGGTCCCGACCCGTCGCGTCAGCCGCCCGCCGATCTGGGCGCCGACCACGATGAACAGCCCGGTGGGCACGACCCACAACCCGTTGGTCTCCGCGCTGAGGTGTTTGCCGTCCTGGAGGAAGATCGGCAGCACGAACAGCAGCCCGAGCTGACCCATGGCGAGCACCATGGTCGTGAGCAGCCCGTACCGGAACGTCTTGTGCCGCAGCTGGCTGAACTCGAAGAGCGGCCCCCGGCCGGCGCGCTCGGTGCGCAGCTCGTAGACCACGAACCAGGCGAGGATGCACAGGCCGACGAGCATCGCGACCGGGATCACGGACAGGTGCCAGGACCGGGGCCAAACCGTCGTGCCCGTGATCGTGAAGGTCTCGATCGGCTTGAACCACCCGTAAGTCGGCGCCTCGGTGATCCCGAACACGAGCAGGAACATCCCCGACGCGATCAGCGCGGCGCCCGGCCAGTCGAGCGACCGACGGCTCTGCTCCGCGGGGACCGATCGCTGCATGACGAGCAGCGCGCCGAGGATCGCCAGCGGGGCGATGATCACGTTGATCCGGAACGCCCACCGCCACGAGTACTGGGTGGTGAGGAACCCCCCGACGACCGGGCCGAAGGCCGCTGCCGCCCCGGCGGTCGTCCCCCAGCCTGCGAAGGCGAGTCCCCGCTCCTGGCCGCGGAACGTGGTGGAGATGATGGCGAGCGTCGCCGGGAGCATCAGCGAGGCGCCGACTCCCTCGATGAACGCCTCGCCGAGGACGAGAGACGGCACGTTCCAGGACACCGAGGCCAGGAGCGATCCGACCCCGAACAGCGCGGCGCCGATGATGAAGATCCGGCGGTGCCCGTAGAGGTCGCCGAGCCGGCCGCCGATGATGAGGAGGCTGGCGAAGGTGAGGGCGTAGCCGACGACGACCCATTCGACGCTGGGAAGCGACGTGTGGAAGTCGCGCAGGATGGTCGGGATCGCGACGTTGAGCACCGAGTTGTCCAGCACCACGATGAACGCAGCGCTGAGCACGATCGCGAGCGTGATCCACCGTCTCGGATCCAGCTCCTCGGAGGTGTCGACGACGTCCGTGCCGTCTCTCCTTCGTCGTCGACACCCGCCGGACGCGCCACGCCTGCAGCGTCAGGCCGCGGGCCTCGGTTCCGTTGCCTGCTGCCTACCACAGCCCGGCGCCGCGGCTCCCGCCGCACCCGGGCCACACCAGCCGTCCCGAGCTGACGGTGCCCGCCCGGGACTGAACGTTCACCCGCTGTGGCGTTGACGAAACCGGCCCGAAGTTGTTAGGTCGCGCGTGTGGGATCGAACCTCGGATCGCGCCGATGACTGACCCGAGCGTGCGGGTGGTGACCATCTCGGCCGGCTACGGGGCCGGAGCGAGCGTCGTCGGGCCAAGCGTCGCCGACCGGCTGGGGCTGCCGTACCTCGAGCGGATCATGACACCGACCCTGGTGCGGTCCACCGCAGCCGCGGCCCGCGACGAGCCGGTTGAGCACGAGGAGCGCTCGGCCCGCCTCCTCTCCCGTCTCGTCGACTCGCTCGCCGGGCTTCCGCTCGACCTCGGGGCCGGCGCGCCCCAGCAGGTGCAGGACGTGAACGCCGAGGAGCAGGTCCGCAACGAGACGGAGGCCAGCATCGAGGCGCTGACCCGCCCCCCGGGCGGCGTCGTGCGCGGGCGGGGTGGGATGGTCGTGCTCCGCTCGTGCCCGGGCGCGTTCCACATCCGGCTGGGTGGACCCCGGCCGGCCCGGATCCGGCAAGCGATGCGCCTCACCCAGATCGACGAGCGGGAAGCGACGCGCCGCTGCGACGACACCGACCGGGCCCGGACCCTGTACCTGCGTCGCTTCTACGACGTCGACGCCGACGATCCCTCCCTGTACCACCTGGTCCTCGACAGCACCGCGTTGCCGCTCGAGGCCTGCACCGACCTGATCGTCGAGGCCAGCTCGGCCTTCTGGGGCGCCGCGCCCTGAGCGGAGGACCTGCTCCGCGGCGCCGGCCGGTGGGTGCGCCATCGGCCGGGTCACGCCGGAGGGCGGCACCGAGCCCCGGCGGGGCGGTGCGCCACGGCGCTGATCGATCGTGGGCCGGCCCGGCCTCCTATGCTTTTCAGGCTCGCTTCGTCGACCAACCGGGACTTGTCCACCAGCCATGGCGCAGCGCCGACAACGCCTGATCGAAGCGGCGAAGCAACCCCTCCCGACGGGGACCTTCGCGGTTGGCGCCGGTCTCCTGGTCGCGGGGATCACCACCTACGGGTTCCAGATCCTCGGCTTCCGGGCCCTATCGAAGACCAACTACGCGGCGCTGAACGCGCTCTGGGTCTTCGTGTTCGTGCTCGCGCCGGGGATCTTCTTGCCGCTCGAGCAGGAGGTGGGGCGCGCCATCGCGGCGCGCCGGGCCCGCGGGATCGGCGGAGGACCGGTCGCCAAGCGAGCCGGCGCGCTCGGGCTCGCGTTCGCAGTCGGCCTGACCATCATCACGGTGATCGTCGCCCTCTTCACGCCGATCGTGAGCAACCTGTTCGCCGGCAACGTGGGCCTCGCGGCCTGTCTGATCATCTCCCTCTTCACGTATGGGTTCGAGCTGCTCGCGCGGGGCGTGTTCGCGGGCACGAGCCGAATTCGCTGCCTACGGCGTGAGCATGGGCGCCGAGGGCACGATCCGGCTCCTCCCGGTCGTCGTGCTCGCGGCGGCCGGCGTCTCGAACCCGGTCTGGTACGGGCTGTGCCTCGCGACACCACCGGTGCTGGCCACGCTCGTCGCCATGCGGGGCCACAAGGTCAGCGACATGCTGCCCCCCGGGCCGAGCGCGCCCTGGTCGGAGCTGTCCACCAACATGGGCTACCTGCTGTTCGGCTCACTGTTCGCGCAGGTGCTCAGCTACGCGCCGTTCCTTGGCGCGCAGGTCCTGGCGACTCCTGCCCAGCGCACCGCGGTGGCGGACTTCATCGTCGGGCTGTTCCTGTCCCGCATCCCGATCCTGTTGTTCCAAGCCGTCCAGGCCGTGCTGCTCCCGGGGCTCTCGGCGATGGTCAGCGCCGGCCGGCACGACGAGTTCCGGATCGGGGTCCGGAATCTGGTGCTCGTGGTGGTCAGCATCGGCGTCATCGGCGTGGTGGCCGCGGCGACCGCGGGGCCGTTCGTCGGCAAGGTGCTGTTCGGCTCCAAGTTCCAGCTCGGCAACCTGGACCTGGCGCTGCTGGCCGCCGGCAGCGGGCTGTTCATCCTGGCCCTCACCCTGGCCCAAGCCCTGATCGCGTTGCTGGGCCACGCCCGCGCCATGACCGCCTGGTTCATCGGCATCGTCGTGTTCGTCGTCGCAACCGCGCTGAGCGGCCCGCAGCTGTTCCTGCGGGTCGAGATCGGCTCGATCGCCGGGGCCGGAGCCGCCGCCGCGGTGATGGCCTGGCAGCTGCACCGGCAGCTGCGGGGCGGGGTGGGTGAGGGCAGCCTCGCCGCGCTCGTCGACCAGATCGGCACCGAGCCGCTCGAGATCTGACCGGTCGGCGCCGCGACGGCTCCGCGAGCCTCCGGGACCGACGACCGCTCCGGCAGATGCGACAATGCCGCGATGATCATCGCCCAGATCTCGGACCTCCACGTCGCCGAAGACGGCGACTTCATGCGGCGACTGGTGGACGCCAACGCGCACCTCGAGCGCGCGGTCACGTACCTGAACGGCTTGACCCGACGCCCCGACGTGGTGCTCGCGACGGGAGACCTCACGGATCACGGTCGCACCGCCGAGTACGGACTCCTCACCGACATCCTCGAGCAGCTCGAGATCCCGCTGTTCTGCATCCCGGGGAACCACGACGAGCGGGACGCGTTCCGAGAGGCGTTCCTCCCCTCGGCCGCCTACCTGCCGTCGGACGGGCCCGTCCAGTACGTGGTCGACGACTTCCCAGTCCGGCTGGTCGCGGTCGACACCATCCGTGCCGGCCATCACGACGGCGAGGTCGACCCGGCCCGGCTGGCGTGGCTCGACGAGACCCTCGCCGCGCGTCCCGACGTCCCGACGGTCGTGTTCTTGCATCACCCCCCGTTCAAGACCGGGATCTGGTGGATGGACTGCATCGGCCTGGCCGGGGCGAGCGACCTCGAGGCAGTGGTGCGTCGACACCCCCAGGTCCAGCGGGTCCTCGCCGGTCACCTGCACCGACCGATCGTGACCACCTGGGGCTCGACCGTCGTCAGCACGGCCCCGAGCACGACGCATCAGACCCGCTGCGACCTCGACCCCGAGCACGGGCCGATCATCGCCGCCGAGCCGTCCATGCTCGACCTGCACTGGTGGACCGGCAACCAGTTCGTGTCCCACACCACCGTGTTCGAGGACGCGGAGCCCCGCATCGAGATCGCTGCCGTCCTCGCCGACTGGGACCAGGCCAAGGCCCGCATCAAGGAAGGCCCGCCGTTCGCGAAGGGCGGCATGTTCGGCTAGGCCGTCGGCCGGCTCCCGGGCTATGACCCCTGGCCGACCCGCGCGCCGGGAGTCGGTCAGCTCAGGCGGGGGGGACCGACCCGGCGACCTCCTGGAGCGCACGGATGCGCTCCTCGAGGGGCGGATGCGTGTCGAAGAGCCGGTTGAACCAGCCGTGCACGTCCTTGTGGTCGGTGGCCAGCGGCGACGAGATCCACATGTGCGCGGTCGCAGCCGGTGCGTGGTGCACGACGGTGTGGTTCTCGCGCAGCTTCTCGAGCGCGGAGATGAGACCCTGCGGGTTCCGGGTGATGTAGACGCCGGACACGTCAGCGAGACCTTCCCGGCGTCGCGAGACCGCGAGCTGCATCACCTTCGCCCCGATGGGAGCCAAGATGATGAAGACGAGCGCCAGGGCGAGGATGAAGATCTGAGCTTCACCACCCTGGTTGTTGCGCCCCCGGCCGCCCAAACCGCCGAAGATCAGTAGCCGGAGCCCGAAGTCGCACAGCAGGGCGACGAAGCCGACCAGCGTCACCGCGATCGTCGAGATCAAGATGTCGTAGTTGTGGATGTGACTGAGCTCGTGGGCGAGCACTCCCTCGAGCTCGGTTCGGTTCATGGTTTGAAGCAGCCCGGAGGTGACCGCCACCGCGGAGTGGGTCGGGTTCCGTCCCGTCGCGAACGCGTTCGGCGACGGGTCGTTGATGATGTACACCTTCGGCATCGGCAGACCGACCCCGATGCAGAGCGCCTCGATGACGTCGTAGAGCTGCGGGTACTGCGCGCGGTCGGCGGGAACGGCTTGGGCGGCGGAGATGGCGAGCCGGTCCGAGTAGAAGTAGCTGCCCCACACGAGGCAGAGGGCGACGATCACGGCGATCACCACGAAGATGGGCCCGTAGGCGAAGGCGATGTCGAACGCGGCGACGACCCCCACGATCAGCAGCACGAACCCCGCCATGAGGTAGGCGGTGCGCCGCTTGTTGGCGGAGATCTGGGCGACCAGATCCTTTCGTTTGGCCATCGTGGTGCTCCTTCAGGGCGTGCCAGACCCAGGATTCCTCAACTGGGGTCGGGTCGCGCGTTCAGCACGGGGGGCGAGAGCCCAGCGGCGGCTGGCCGCTACTTGGTGCGGGCACTGGCGTGGTCCCCATCCCGGAACGCCTCCCCGGTGTAGTTGACCAGGCCCTGGAGCATGCCGCTCAGCTCGAGCGGCAGCACGAACTTGGTGCTCGGCGAGGCGCCCAGGCTCTTGAGCGCCTCCAGATACTGGATCCCCATCGTCTTGGCGTCGACAGCCTGCGCCGACTGGTACACGTTGGTGAGCGCCACCGCGAACCCTTCGGCCCGCAGCGCGGCGGCCTGCTTGTCGCCCTCCGCCTGGAGGATGTTCGACTGCTTCTGACCTTCGGCCTGGAGGATGCTCGACTGCTTCGCGCCCTCGGCGCGCAGGATCGCCGCCGACTTGTCGCCTTCGGCCTCGGTGACGAGGGCCCGACGGGTCCGCTCCGCGGACATCTGGCGGGTCATGGCCTCCTGCACCGCGGGTGGCGGCGTGATCTCACGGATCTCGACGTTGGTGACCTTGACCCCCCACCGCTCGGTCACGTCGTCGAGCTTGGCCCGGAGCAGCTGGTTGATCTCGTCACGTTTCGCGAGCACGTCATCGAGGCTGATATCGCCGACCACGGAGCGCAGCGTCGTGGCGGCGATGTTCTGCGCGGCACCGGAGAAGTCGGCCACCTGCACCACGCTGGCCTGCACGTCCACCACTTTGAAGAAGGTGATGAAATCGATGGAGATGGGCGCGTTGTCCTTAGTGATCGCGGTCTGGCGCGGGATCTCGAGGTAGAACTCGCGGAGGTCGACGGAGATGACCCGGTCCGCGAACGGCAGCACGCCGACGACGCCCGGACCCTTCACGCCCGTCATCCGACCCAGACGGAAGACCACGATCCGGGTGTATTCGGAGACCACGCGGAACGGCAGGAACGCCGTCTGGACCCTCGATCGAGCACTCACGCTGTGACCTCCCCGGTCGCCGAGTCACGGTTCGACTCGCTTCGTAGTCCTTGGATGGGCGCGACGTACAACGTCAAACCACGCAGATCGGACACCACGATCTTGGTCCCAACCGGCGCTTTCGCCTTCGGCTCGTCGAGCGTCGCCGCCCAGACCTCGCCCCGGACCCTGACCTGCCCGGCGGGCCGCAGCGCCTCGGTGACGACCCCTTCCTCCCCGATCAGGTTGTCGGCGCCGGTCGTGACCGGCAGGTTGCGGGCCTTGAGGGCGATGCGGGCCACGGCGAGGAAGAACACGCCCAGCACCGCGGCGAGCGGGATGAGCAAGAAGAGCGACACCCTGGCGTTGGGGACCGACGGGTCGTACAGGAACAGGCCGCCGACGACGAGACAGGCCACTCCGGCCAGGGCCGCGACGCTGCGGGCCCCGGTCTTCAGCTCGACGAGGAAGAAGACGAACGCCAAGACGAGCAGGATCACGCCAGCCGCGTCGACCGGGAGCCGACCGAGCAGCACCAGCGAGACCACGAGCGAGATCAGCCCGGCCACGCCGGGAAGGTTGAGGCCGGGGTGCATCAGCTCGAAGCACAGCCCCGCCAGGCCGAGCACGAACAGCACGAACGCCAGGTTGGGGTTGGCGGACAGATGGCTGGACCCGACCAGCGATGTGCTCGCCCCGACCGGTGCCCCGCTTGACGCCGCCAGCGCGGCCAGCCCGAGCCCGCCGGCGAGCAGACCCGAGACCCCGGCTCGGCGGACGCGGACCGCCCGCGCCGTTGGCTCGGGACGGTTCTCGGCGACCGCCGGGTCGCGGCGACGATCGGAGGGGCTGTGGTGCAAGCTGTTCGACGTCACGACGGGCCGACCCTTCACCTGGTCAGCGTCGCACACTGCAGGCACCGTGGCGAGTCCCCCTCCTTGGGGGCTCGTCGCCCGGCCCGGTGGCCTTCGGTGTCCCGCAACGGGCGGCGTAGCACGTGTAGTTGATGGTCTCAGCATGGCACGGGTCGCGACGAGATCCACACCGTGCACCGCGGGCGGGCGGATCGGTCGCGGGGCTGCCGCTGGCGCCCAGCGGTGGGCTAGCTGTCCTTCGTCACCTTCGCAGCGTGGCGGGTGGTGCCGGGGGATCCGCCCTTCGGGTCGGCGAGGGGGGTGATGGGCGGCACGCGCAGCGGGGTGGTCTCGCTCGCCGGGCTGGCCAGGCTGGCGGACGGTGTCGGGGCGAGATCGGTACAGCTGATCAGGCCCTGCCAGCGTTGGGTCATGGAGGTGGCGGTGGGCCCGGACAGGGGGGTGGGCAAGCCGGCCTCGATGAGGGCGGGCCGCCAGCTGAACGAGTCGACGTGGCGGCCGGTGGCGGTGACGATCAGGGTGCCGCTGTAGGTCTCGGGCGGCGCCGTGTCATAGAAGGCCAGGTTGCCGAGGCCGTAGTCGACGAACGCGGAGCCCAGGTAGCCGGCGCCGAGCTGCACGTGGGCGTGGGTGCCGAGCACCAGGTCGGCGCCTGCTTTCACGAGGGCGTGGGCGAGCGGTTCCTGGATCGAGTTGGGGCAGGTTTGGGCCTCGGTGCCCCAGTGGAGGTACAAAATGAGCGTGTCGGCGGTCTTGCGGGCCGCTTCCACCGCCGACACGAGCTGGCTCTCGTCGTACGCGGAGGCGAAGCCCGGGCTGGGTGGCGGTCGCGGTCCACGCGGTCTGGAGGTCGGTGTCGAGGACCTCGGTGGCGGCGATGATCGCGATGCGCTGGCCATTGATCGTGGTCCGGTACGGCGTGAACGCCTGCGTGGCGTTCTGGCCGATCCCGATGATGGGGTAGTGGGCGGCCTGCGCGATGGCGAGGGCTTGCTGCAAGCCGGTCTGGCCGCAGTCCTCGCCGTGGTTGTTGGCCTCGGTGATGAGCGTGATCTTGGCGGCCTGGAAGGCTGTGATCGCGCTAGCGGGCGCCTGGAAGACGTACTGCTTGGGCTGCGGGCTCGGGCAGCCGGCCATCGTGAGGGCCAATTCGAAGTTCGTCATCGACAGGTCCACATCGGTCAACAGGCTGGCGACGTTCCCGTCGAGCGCGGTGGCGGGGTCGGCGGCCAGCCGGGTCCCGAGCGCCCCCTCGAAGTGCACGTCTCCGCCGAAGCCGAACGTGACCGGCTGCCCGTTCCCCCGCCAGGTCGGGGAGAGCGGCGCGTTTCCGCCGCCCCGGGCGGTGCTCGAGGATGCGCGGCTGGTCGAAAGCGAGCGCCAACTATGGCATACGGCCCTTGGCGTCACTCGACGCGGGAGAAACAGCGACAGCTCCAATCGTCGCGTCACGGGCACGGATCGAGCAGCGACCGGCTGACCGAGTCGGCCATGCGTTGGTACCCAGCGTTGCTGGGGTGGAGGTGGTCACCGCTGTCGTAGGGGGAAGCGAGCCGGTTCGCGTCGCGGGGATCGGCGAGCGCGCCCGCGAAGTCGATCACGCCGTCGAACGCGCCGCTGGAGCGGATCCATTGGTTCACCGCGACGCGTTCTTGGACCTGCGGGCCGCCCCCATACAGCTCGTGATACGGGGAGCCCTGCGCGGGATCACCGGCCGGGGTGAGGGTCCCGGCGACGATCCGGAGGCGGTGCGCATGCGCGGCGGTGATGAGCTGCTGGTAGGCCGCGATGAGCTGCGGGACGGTGGCGTCACCAGCTCCGATGTCGTTGATCCCGACCAGCACGATGACCGCCCTCGCCCCAGGCTGGCTGAACGCGTCCCGATCCGCTCGGAGCAGCGCCGATGGCCCCCCGAACCCGCCGGTGGGGCTGCCGGAGGTCAGGTGGTTGCCGGTGATCCCCTCGTTGATCACCGACATCCGACACGGCGGCGGGCCGACGAGGAGCCGCGCCGCCAGCAGTGACGGCCAGCTGAGGTTCGGGGTCGGCTGTTTCTGGTACCCGGCGGTGATCGAATCGCCGAGCGCGACGACCGCTCCCGCCCCGCCATCTCCGGTCACCGCCACGCCGTCGGCCACCAGCCAGCCGTCGCCGGGACTGAACGCCGTGCCCGAGAGGTCTCCGGCGTGGTCGGAGCCGGCGGCGAGGAACGACGGCGCGTCGGTCGAGTCGTCGACCCGCGTGACCGTCGGCGCGTCCGCGGCGTACAGGCTGATGACGACCGCTTCCGGCGCCGCGAGGCGGAGCCGCACCGGGTCGCTCCACACCTCTGAACCAGCCGGGATCGTCACCACCGACCGACCGGAGAAGGTGACGTGACGGCTCGTGCCCGCGGCCACGCTCGCTCCTCCTCCCGATCGCCCGACGAAAACGTCATCCACCGTCACCGGGACAGTCCCGACCGCGTTCGAGAGCCGAACCCGGAGCCGCTTCCCTGGGAACACGGCCTGCACGACCATGCGCTCGGTCGCGTCGACGAGACCGGACTGGGCCGACTCCACCGGGCTCGCCGCCCAGGCCGTCACCCACTGGTCGGCCGTGACCGGGGCGGCCGCGGCCCGCGTCGACGCAGCACCGAGGCCGACCGTCCCCACGGTGACGAGGCAGGCCAGAAACGCCACGCGTCGGTCCGTTCGGGACCGTCCCGTCCCGCCGATCATCTGCCCACCAGGGAGGACCACTTCCGACCGTGCATCGAGGGAACCCACGATCGCGCGGACGACGTTTGGCAGCCGGTCGCGGGCACGACGGCTCCCGGCTCTGCACCTCGTTTCGCCCACTCCCCCGCAGCGTTCTGTCCGTTGCGGCACCACGGCGGGGGCCGGCAACGTCGATTGGAGCACGAGCGCGACGAGCCGCTGCACGTTCCTCGGCTCAGGCTGGTGTAGACCCGCGGTCGTGGGAGCCCGTACCTCGCGCAGCACGCGGCTGGTGGCGTTCCTCTCAACCGCAGCCGGATTGCTGATGCTGCTCGCCCCCAGCGTCGGCGCAAGCTCGACCGACGCGCCGCGGCCGCCACCCAAGCGCCCGGGGGCGTCGGTTCCCTGCCGGGAGGCGTTCGAGCACGACGTCGCGAAACGGCCCGCTCAGAGTCCGTTCGCGAGCCTCCCGACGACGCTGACGAAGTGCACGAGCGAGACGGACTGGACGCGAGCCGCACAGGCCGCCGGGGTCCTCGGCGCGCCGCAGTACCTCTCGGCGGCGACGGTGCTGCTGTCCGAATGCGCGACGGTCAAGCAGCTGGGCGGCGTATGCAGGAGCTTCGACGCCGACCTCACCGCGCCACTCAGCTCGACCCTTCACGCCAGTGGTGCCGTACTGCCCTGCGGTGAATGGTGGACCGCCGTCACCCAGTTCCGCGCCGGTCAGGCGCAACAAGGCCTCGCAACGGCGTACGCCGCCACGAACAGCGTCATCGCGAACTTCGAGACCCAACCGACCCAGCTCGTGACCGCCGCGAACAACTTCGAGTCCGCGACCGCGAGCGAATGGCCCGCGACGATCGAGCAGTTCTCACAGACCTGCGTCGAGTTCGCCTCCCCGCCGGCCCGTTCCGGGTAGCGAGGTCCACCGCGACGACCGGTGACTGCCGGTCCTCGACTCATCCACACAGGGATCGCTGCAGACACTCCGTGAGCGCGTGATCTGGCCCGATGGCACCCGTACTGGTGCAACTTCCTGCCCTACGGCCTCGCCGACCACGCCGTGGACGGCCACAGTGGGGTTGTCAGGTGTCCCAGCCGGTCAGGCCCGTTCCGGCGCTGGCTTGCCCGTCGGCTCGCCAGCAGCCGCGAGGCGGCTGATCCCGGCGAGGGCGACCACCAGTCCGATGACGGCGGGAACGAGGTGCCCGTTCCCGCGACCGAGCGACTCGCCGAAGACAGCGATGCCCAAGATGACGCTCGAGAAGAGCGTGAGAGCATTGCTGGACGCCATCGCAGGTGCGAGCACGCCCGTCTTGAGCGCGGACTGCATCAGACGCGAAACCCACCAGCGCCGAGAGGATCAACGCGTAGATCGTCCAGCTACCCAGGAGCGCCTGGACCCCGTTGCCGAGCTGCCCGACAAACACCTTCGTCACGGCCGCCTGGAAGCCGAACGCGATCCCAGCCCCCGAGCCGAAGAGCAGCGCCCGCGTTGCCCCATGACGACGTCGGCCGATGCCGACGGCGATGGCAATGAGCACCAGTGAGGTGAGGCCTGCCGACCACCAGGCACTGGCAGTGGGATGCGCGGTCCCGCCGCTCGGTGAGCCGACCGACAAGAACAGCGAGATGCCAACCACGACGGCGAGCGCACCAAACATCTCTCGTCGCCCGACCTTCTGGCCCGTGATTCGTGCTCCCAGAGGAAGCGCGATGACCAGGCTGAGCATCGTCAGCGACTGGACCACGATCAGTGGCCCCTGGTCCAGCGCCGCCGCTTGGAGGATCCAGCCCGCGACCTGCAGCAGCGCGCCGGCAAGCCAGACCGGCCGGCGCAGGATCTGCACCAGGAACCGGGGGTCGTCACCTCCCGCTGGTGTCTCGAGCGTGCCCTTCTGTTGAAACACGTTGCCGGCGGCAAACGCCACCGCTGCCAACAGCGCGAGGACGACGTCCACCTACTGCCCCGCGCCCCGAAATACGAGAGCAGAGCACTGGTTCGACGCAGCGACCTCGTCGGGTGATCCCCGCCGCACGTCGGAGAGTGAACTACCGGCCGCGCCGATCCGCAAACAGACTTCGGCAGAGCACCAGTGCCCGTGAACGCGGCTCGCTCCCTCCGACCGCAACATCAGGCTGGGTCAGCGGGCAACGCTGAGCATCCTTGATCGAGTGGACATGGTGCTCTGCTGCGCCAAAGCACGCGCCCCGACCGCCCCGACAGTCAGGGCAGCTATGGTGCCGAGCCGGGCGCCTCGTTGAACACGTCCTCCACGAACGCCGTGAAGCCCTCGGAGTCGAGCCTGATCTGAAGCCGCTCGTCGACACGCTCGATGGCGAGCGCCGGACAGAAGTAGTTGCGATCGTCCACGAAGAAGGTGGGTGATCCGACCACCCCGCGACGTTGTCCCTCCCGCCAATCCTCGTAGACGGCACCTTCCGCGTCCTGTGGCGCAAGGTCGCGATCGACGGCTCGGGCGATCGCGTCGAGCTGCTCGCGGATCCGAGACGTCACGGCCCTCCTCAAACAGCGCCGTACGCAGCGCGAAGCTCATCCGTTCCCCGGTTTGGTCGTTACGCCGATACGCGAGCGCGGTCAGGCCAAGCGCGGGCAGGGTCGTGCTCGGGAAGGTCTGTTCGTCGAAACCCCGAAAGAGCTCTGGGGCGACTACCTCGCGCAGCGCGTGGATTTCCTCAGCTGCCAGTGCTGAGGCGAGCGGGGCTCCGTTGACGAGTTCGAGAGGCCACGATCGGACACGCACCACAACGTCCTGACGACCCCGGCGGTCACGCTCGGTGACCAGTCGACGAAGCCCCACGTGCGTGAAGGGACACCAGACGTCCGCGAAGACCTCGAGCACTCTCATACAACACGCTCCTCACCAGGCACCAGGCCGAGCTCCTCGGGGTCACCGCTCAACGACGTCGACTCTAAGGAAGGCACCAGAACCCCGAGCCCGCTCATGGGCGAGCGATCCAGGCCCGAATGCCTGATACATCGTCCTAGCCCGTGCCAGCACCTCGCGCTTCGGCTGCTGCAGTCTCGGGGGAAGCCGCCCGTCGGGTGGCGCGTCTCGGCGCGGTTCGGTCGACGGAGTTGACGCCGGGACGGGGACTCGAACCCCGGCCTGCTCAGTACGAGCAACCCTGCGGTCAGCGCTGCGCTCCTCGGGGCCGAGGCTTGACCGCGGCAAGTAGGTCGTGAGCGACAGACCCGAGTTATCTGCTCTGGGCTACAGGTTGCGACCCGGGGAATCACACGCGGCCTCCCGGCGCGCGGGTCCCTTCGAGTCCGAGCTCCGGCACGGCTCCGGCACGGGTTTCTCGTTCCGGCGCGCCCCGAAAGGGGCAGCATCGATGACCTTCGAGACCTAGGTGTAATAGCCGAACACGTCCACTACGAAGTTGGTCGGAGGACCGCCGTTGTACACCGCTACCTGCCCGGCGGCCGACACCGCGCTGGTCACGTTGTTGGAGACGTCCTGGCCTGGGTTGAAGTTCAGGTTCGAGGTGCCGGACCAGATGGTGTCGGCCTCGAACATGGCCAAGAACCCCGCCCCGGTCGGCTCAGCGGCGGTCAGGTTGCAAAGCACCGCAGAAACGCTTGATTCGCTGACGGTGACGTTACGAGAGACGTTGGAACCCAGCGGGCCACCGAAGATCCGCGAGTCATAGACCCGAGCCGGCGGGTTCACCGCCACAAACAGCGACAGGCTCACCCACGTCGACCCCGTGTAGGCCCACACCGTGCCTGCGCTGTCCAGCCAGACGTTCCCGAGCGCGTACGGTCCTCCCGTCGGCGGTCCGGTCACGGAGCCCGGCTGGACCAATAGCTGCGTACCTGTGCCGGTCGATGACGGTGCCTCGACTACGAGGCTGTTGCCGGTGGCCGAGGAAGCTTGAACACCCTTGCCCGTGCCGTTCGAATGGCCTGACACGCCGGTGCCGTCGTCGGATACACCGTTCACGCCAGTGCCACCGCTGGAATCAGCCTCACCCTGGATGGCAGTGCCACTTGTGCTGTCGGTGTTCTCGACGGTGAGCGTGGTCCCGGAACTGACGTCGGCGGTCAGGTCCGTGTTCTCGGTTCCGGCGTTGTTGCTGCCCGCACCGCCTCCAATGACCATGTCGGTCGACGCCGCGGCAGGTTCAGCCCCCAGCGTCGATCCGACCACCGCGAGGCCTGCGCCCGCCGCCGCGGCCCCACCCACCAGCCCGAACAGGCGTCGGCGCGACAGGAGGCTAGAGGGCTGCTCGTCGGGGCTGGTGTGACGACGCCGACCCAACGACACTCGGCCGCGCCGCCGCGCACCATCAGTTTGCAGCCGGTCCAACTGGGCCCGCAGCACGGCAAGCTCCTCGCGAACCTCGGCCAGATCCTCATCGTGACTGGTGCGCTCGGACATCAACCACCTCCGATTGGCTCATCGCGGGTTCCCGCCGGCTCCTGACACGGGCCAGAGGCAGTTTGGGTCTCCGCGTCTCGCCCCCGCCCGACGCTACGCACAACGCCCTTCGAGATCAACGCACCAGGGCGGCGATCGCGCGCTCGTTGTTCAACCCTGATCTCGGGATGGGCGACTGATCTGCTCGTAACGCACGCGCCACCCGCCACGCAGCGAGCCTCGAGTGCTCGACAACGAAGCACTGCAAGGTTGTGATGAGGCCCGCCACATGGCTACGGTGTCGCTGCGGGCGGTCGCGAGGGAAGTCGTAGGAGACCGTCGATATGAACACGCGGTCGCTCCTGATTCTTATCGCCAGTTTCGCGGTACTGGGAGTTGCGTGCACCCCTGCCGCACCGCCTGACCCGCCGCCACCGACCGTCACGCACGCATCCGCTGACCCGACGGTCATCGTGTACGGGGACTCGGTCCTGTCCGAGGAAAGCGCCTACGTGTCCGCGACGGCCGCCCTGCCGGGATGGAGCGTGGTCATTCGCGATTTCCCGGGGACCGCGTTGTGTGACTGGTTCTCCAACATCGAGCTCCGATGAGGCGACCCGTCCCGACGTGCAAGTGGTCGTCATGACGTTTACCGGAGACACCGTGACACCCTGCTCAGAGGGGCGCGGAGATCCAGCCACCGTCTCCCTGGAGGATGGGAATATTGCGGCCAGTTTCTGGCAGTCGCACGGCGTGCGCGTGGAGTGGATCGCGCCGCCCGGGAACGTCGGCACGGTCGGTCCCAACACCATCGCTGCGGCCTACGAGAGTGTGGCCGCCGCGCACGGTGAGGGCTATGCCGACGGTGGGGTCAACCTCTATGACCCGACGAACCCGGCCGACTCGTGGCCATGGCAGCTTCCCTGCGCGAGCTACGACGTGAGCGCCGGAGCGTGCGGCCCGGGCGACCTTGTGCAGGTCCGGACCTCCACCACCAATGGGCACATGTGCGACGTCGACTCGGGGCTTGATCCGTGCCCGGTGTACTCGTCGGGGATCATCCGATACGGCTCCGTGGTTGCGTCGGCGGCAATCTCGGCGGAGTCAGCATCCTGACCGACGATCGGCTGGGGTCGATTCGAGCCGAGTCACCGCCCGCCGAGCGGTCAGTGTCGAGGAGCGGGCGCCCCACCACCAGGGTCCACCGAGGGTTGAGCGAGAGCGGCGAGTGATCTGCTGATCGAGGTACGTCGCGGTGGTCAGCGCTCTCAACAGCCGTCCGCCCGCGGTGCACCGATCGGCCTCCCGGCTCCTCCGGCGAACCGATTGCACCGTGGGCTCGACCACGGCGCTGGTGGGCGCTCTCGACGCATCCGCGAATGACTCGGCCCACCGGCGGGAACCGAGCTGCCCACGACCAACCCTCATGGCGCGTACCAGGCGACGACGTCGGCGACCACGTCGACCGAACCCAAGTTGTTGTAGATCTTGACCTGACCGGTCGCCGAGAGCTTGACCGTGACGAGGTTGGGGATGTCTTCGCCAGGATCGAAGTTCAAGTTCGAGGCCAGAGGCTGGGTGACATCGGCCGGCCACACGGTCAGGTAGCTGGGCAGGGTGCCTTGGGTGGCGGTGACGTTGAGCACGACCGCGGTCGCGTTGGCACCCACGCCGGCCACCCCGCTGACCTGGAGGGTCAACGACTGGCCTTGACCCAGCGGGGCCTGCGGGGCGCCGGTCCCGTTGCGGGTGTCGAGAATGCGGGTGGGGGTGACCGGATTGATGCGCGCGCCACCGGCCACCGTGGTGTCGCTGTACCAGCCGACCACATCCGCCACGACATCGACTGAGCCGAGGTTGTTGTAGATGCTGACCTGGCCCCCTGCGCCGACGCCGACCGCGACCAGGTTGGGGATGTCCTCCCCCGGCGTGAAGTTCAAATTCGACGCGAACGGCTGCGCGACCCCGGCGGGCCACACCGTTAAGAAACTGGGTTCGGTGCCTTGGGTGGCGGTGACGTTGAGCAACACCGCCGCGACCCCGCTGGTCGGGACACCGCCTTGGCCGCTCACCTGGATGTTCAAGGTCCGACCCTGGCCCAGCGGCTCCTGTGGCGTGCCGGTTCCGTTCCGCGTATCGAGAATGCGCGCTGGGGTGAGCGGTTGAAGGCGCGCGCCGCTGGTGGCGGTAGCGTCCCCGTACCAGCCCACTACATCGGCGACCACCTCGACCGAACCCAAGTTGTTGTAGATGCTCACCTGCCCGCTGGCCGAGAGCCCCACCGTCACCAGATTCGGGATGTCCTCACCGGGATAGAAGTTCAAATTCGACGCGAAGGGTTGGGACACATCAGCCGGCCATACCGTCAGATAGCTCGGCAGATTGCCCTGGACGGCGGTCACGTTCATGACCACCGCCGACACCCCCGACGCCGGCACCCCACCCCGCCCGGTCACCTGCAACGTCAACACCTGGCCCTGCCCCAGCGGCGCCTCGGGCGCTCCCGTCCCAACGCGGGTATCCAAGATTTCGGCTCGGGGTGAGCGGATTGAGATCCCCAGCCCAGGGCTCGGGCGTCACCGTATTCGAGACCCCGGCGGGGCCCGTCCCGTTGGTGGTGGTCGCCGTCACCGAAGACGAGTAGTTCGTCCCATCTGACAGACCCGTCACCACGCACGACAGTGGCCCCGAGGTCCAGGTGCACGTCGCCCCCCCCGGCGACACCGTCGCCGTATAGCCCGTAATCGCAAACCCGCCATCACCGGCTGGCGCTGACCATGACACCGTCGCCTGCCCATCACCACCGGCCGCCACCACCCCCAACGGCGCGCTCGGGAACCCCGGCGTCACCGACGCCGACACCACCGACGCCGACCCTGTCCCCACACTGTTCGTCGCCGTCACCGTGAACGTGTACGCCGTCCCATTCGTCACGCCGTTCACCGCACACGACAACGGCCCCGAGGTCCACGAACACGACTGACCACCCGGTAACGCCGTCGCCGTATACCCAGAGATCCCCGGTCCGAACGCCGGCGCCGACCACGACACCGTCACCTGCCCATTCCCCGGCGCCCCCGACACCCCCGTCGGAGCACCAGGGACCGAAGCCGCCGTCCCCGAACCGATCTTCGCCACCCGGTTGCCGAAGTCCTCGGTGAACCACAGGTTGCCGTCCGGACCGGCGGCAATCCCGTCGGGCTCGCTGTCGGTACTGATGCCGGCCGAGAACTCGGTCACCGTCCCCGACGGGGTGATCCGCCCGATCCCCTCGAAGCTCGCCCCGTACTGTGTGAACCACAGGTTCCCGTCCGGGCCTGCCGTGATCCCGATCGGCTCCGCGCCGGGGCTGAGGCCGGCCGAGAACTCGGTCACCGTCCCCGACGGGGTGATCCGCCCGATCCGATCGCCGTTGGCTTCGGTGAACCACAGGTTCCCGTCCGGGCCCGTCGCAATCCCGTCGGGCTCCGCGCCGGGGCTGATGCCGGCCGAGAACTCGGTCACCGTCCCCGACGGGGTGATCCGCCCGATCCGATCGCCGTGGGTCTCGGTGAACCACAGGTTCCCGTCCGGGCCCGCCGTGATCCCGGTTGGGAAACTGTCGGGGCTGAGGCCGGCCGAGAACTCGGTCACCGTCCCCGACGGGGTGATCCGCCCAATCCGATCGCCGCTGGCCTCGGTAAAAAACAGGTTCCCGTCCGGGCCCGCCGCGATCCCCACCGGCTGGCTATTGGCGCTGACGCCGGTCGAGAACTCGGTCACCGTCCCCGACGGGGTGATCCGCCCGATCTCGGATGGCGCGGCGGGGCTGCATCCCGCGCATCCCTGCTCGGTGAACCAGAGATTGTCGTCCGGGCCCGCCGCGATGCCAGCCGGGTAGCTGTCGGCGCTGATCCCGGTCGAGAACTCGGTCACCGTCCCCGACGGGGTGATCCGCCCAATCCGATTGCCGGTGATCTCAGTGAACCACAGGTCGCCGTCCGGGCCCGCCGCAATCCCGAACAGGGCACCGTTGGCGCTGATCCCGGTCGAGAACTCGGTCACCTGGCCTACCGGATCTGCCGCCGCCCGCGTGAGCACACCGGAGAGCGGCGCCGCCATCAAGGCGACCAGGGCGACCAGGGCGACACCCCGGCCGGTCCCAACCATCAGTTCCAAGTGTGTCACCGCCGGCCTCATCAAAGTTCTCGGCCCTGCGTTCAAATTCAGGTGTCGTTCAAAGGTGCCCGAAGTCTCCGACCGAAGCGATCAACTCATCGGGGGCCCTCCCCGGAGCCAGGAAGACTCGCCGGCATGATCCGCTCTGCGAGCGCTGTGCTGCTCCGCGGTTGACGCATCCGACACGAGACGCGGCGCGAAGTCGCTGGTCAGTCGCTTGGGAGCCGGGAAAGGGACTCGAACCCTTGACCTGCTCATTACGAGCAATCGTGCGGTCAGCGCTGTGCTCACCAGCGAAATCGCAGGCTGTGACTGGATCGCCCGGGAACAGAAGGGTCTGAGTTATCAGCTGAACGCGCGACCCGCACCCGCGAGTCCAAGACGGCCTCGAAACACAACGAACCAACACCGTGACGAGCCGTTCCGCATCAGCGCGTGAACCTCGGGGGCGACGATGGGGCGGACCGCTGTCAGCGGTCATAGCTGATGGGTGGTCACCTGGCCATGGCCGCTGCGCGTGCTCACCACACGACGCCTCCGTCCGCCAGCCGGCTTGAGCTTTGTAGCCGATCGGCTAGGGTGACTAGCCGATCGACTAGCAGCACGGCCCAAAGGCTCGTTCGCAGTGGTGGAGGACGCGATGACCAACCCGGCGGCGACGGCCGACCTCACGTACGACCCCTACGACCGTGACATCGACGCGGACCCGTATCCCGTCTATCGCCGACTGCGCGAAGAAGCGCCCCTCTACTACAACGAGGAGTACGACTTTTTCGCAGTGAGCCGGTTCGACGACGTCCAGCGCGGGCTCGTCGATCGGGAGAACTACAGCTCGGCACGCGGCTCGGTACTGGAGTTCATCAAGGCCAACATCGAGATGCCGTCGGGGGTCGTCATCTTTGAGGACCCTCCGCTGCACACGGTCCACCGGGGCCTGTTGTCCCGGGTCTTCACGCCCAACAAGATGCGCGCCCTCGAGCCGAAGGTCCGGGAGTTCTGCGCTCGGGCTCTCGATCCCCTGGTCGGCGCCGGTCAGTTCGACTTCGTCGCTGATCTCGGCGCGCAGATGCCGATGCGAACGATCGGCATGCTGCTCGGCATCCCGGAGTCTGATCAGGAGACAGTTCGAGACCGCGCCAACGAGCATCTGCGGACGGATCCCGGCAAGCCCATGGACGTGACCGCGGACGAGATGATGGACGGCAGCTTCTTTGCTGACTACCTGGACTGGCGCGCCGAGCATCCGTCCGACGACATCATGACCGAGTTGTTGTTCAGCGAGTTCGAGGACGAGACCGGAGCCACGCGGCGATTGACCCGCGAGGAGGTGCTCATCTACGTAAGCGTCGTGGCCGGCGCCGGAAACGAGACCACGAATTGCCTCATCGGTTGGATGGGGAAGGTGCTGAGCGACCACCCCGAGGAGCGGCGCGCGCTCGTCGAGGAGCGCTCTCTCATCCCGAACGCCATCGAGGAGCTGCTGCGGTTCGAGCCGCCCACGCCCCATGTGGCCCGCTACGTCGCGCGCGCGACGTCGAGCTGTACGGCACGACGGTGCCGGCCGGCAGCGCGATGATCTGCCTCAGTGGGTCCGCGAACCGTGACGAACGCGTGTACCCGGATGGGGAGCGGTTCGACGTCCGACGCGAGATCGGACAGCACCTCACGTTCGGCTATGGCATCCATTTCTGCCTCGGCGCCTCGCTTGCCCGCATGGAAGGTCGGATCGCCCTCGATGAGGTGCTGACACGGTTCCCCGAGTGGGACGTGGACTGGGAGAGCGCCCGGCGTGCCCCGGCGTCGACGGTGCGGGGCTGGGAGTCACTGCCCGTGTTCACCGCCTGACGACGACAACTCGGGTCAGCGCGGCTGCTGCAAGTAGACGTCCAGATGGCGGATCTTGCCACCCTCGTCGAACTCGAAGACGGTCATCGAGTTCACAACGTGGGCATGGCCACCCCGAAAGTGCCGCTCCTCGATCTCGAAGTAGGCGAGACGGTCGAGCTCGGAGACTCGCCGCACCGTGGTCTCGAAGGACTCCGTCGCCGAGGCCCACTGAGTCAGCATGTCGGTGTACTGCTGCCAGGTCTGCACCTCGAGGAACGTGCCGACGCGCTCGAACTCATCGACGGCGACGAACTCGGCCAATGGCGCCCAATCAGCCGGACTCTTGATCGTCGGCACCAGACGTCTGATGGTCCCCTCGTAGTCGAGGATGGTGCGGGTGAGCGGGCTGTTCACGAGGCGTGGCGCGGGCCTCGCGGCAGGATGAAGCCCAGGTCCTCGGTCGTGAGGATCCCGGGGGCCGCGGCACACACGTAGGGGATTGCGTTCACCGGCCCGTTCGCGTTGTACGCGGGCACGTACGACGCGATCTCGTCGGGTGGGACAGGGAACGCCATGTCGAGGTCGAACGGCGCGTCGCCGTGGACGCGTACCCGCCAGCCGGTGGCCCGCAACTCCCAGGCGGGGTCAACGTCCCTTGTGACGTACGCGTACTGGATGAAGCGGATCACGTCGGTGCCGCCGCTGCGCCCGGTGATGATGACTCGCTGAGACCCGGCAGTCCCCGCCTTGATCTCACCGGAGACGATCGTCGTGTCGTGCTTGGCCGCCGCGACCCCGCCTTCGGCCCTCCACTCGTCGATCGTGAAGCCCGCCGCGTCCGCCAGCACGCTCAGCGGAGGCTGGTACTCGCCGAACAGGTGGTTCTTGCGCCGCTCCGGGTCGAACTCGGCAACCGGCTTCCCGAATCGCATCTGCTCCATCACCATGTTCGCCGAGGGACGGTAGGAGAGATCGCCGAACTCCTCGATCTCGATGAGGTCGATGCGACGCTGCACCGACAGCAACGCGAACGGGAGTGTCTCCGTGATGAACCCGGGGTCGCTTCCCGAGGCCCAGACGGACGACTTGCCCTGCTCGCACGCCTTGAGGACGCGAGCACGGTTCTCGTCGCTGAACCTGACACCTCCGGCGAAGAGGTCGCTGGTCGTGGTGACGATGTTCGTGCCCGACTCAAGCATCGCGACGACATCGTCGACGAGTTCATCCTGCGTGAGACCAGCACGAGTAGCACCACGACCCGTGGCGCGCGGCATGTAGATCACGCAGTCGGCGTTCAGCCCGATGACGGCCACGCGGTCGGTGGTCGTGGTGATGCCGGTCGGAGCCTCGCCACACAGCTCGCCCGCGTCGACGCCTTCCTTTGCGGGGTCGTAGACCAGGACGCCCACGAGGTCGAGCGACGGGTGCCGGATCACCTCCCGCAGCGCGCGTTGGCCGGTGTTCCCGGTTGCCCACTGGACGACGCGGTCAGCGCGACGAGGTCATGTGCTTGCCCTCCTCGGGTCGGGTGTCGCCTAGCCGATCGGCTAGAGAGTAGCCGACCGGCTAGCCTCACAGCATGGGCGCCGCGGAGCCGATCGCCGAGGCCGGGCTGCGGTCAGGTCCCTACACCGCCCCGCAAGCGCGCGTCATCGCCGCCGCGGTCGAGCTGTTCTCCGACCACGGGGTGAGCGGGACATCGCTGCAGATGATCGCCGACGCCCTCGGCGTGACGAAAGCGGCGGTCTACCACCAGTTCAAGACCAAGGACGGAATCGTCCTCGCCGCGGCGGAGGCCGAGCTCACGAGGCTCGAGTCGGCGCTCGACGCTGCCGACGCCGAGCCGTCGCCGATTCGGGCGCGCGACGTGCTGGTGACCCATATCGTCGACCTCGCGCTCGAGCGCCGCCGCGCGGTCAGCGTCATCCTGAGCGATCCCGTCATCATCCCTTTCTTCTCCCAGCACGAGCCGTTCCGGCGCGTGCTGGATCGCCTGAACCGGCTGCTCATGGGTGACGACGCCGGATCGACCGGGCGGCTAGCGACGACGATGCTCATGGCCGCGATCAGCGGGGCGGCCATACATCCGCTCTTCGCCGACCTCGACGACGACACGCTCCGGCCCGAGCTCCTACACCTCGCCCGGCGGTTCCTCGACCTCCCCGGTCGAGGCTCGGGCGATCGCTCGGTGGCCAGACCGGGACCCTGGCGCTCGACCGATTCCCGAACCCGCCCGACGTACCGATCCGGAAGATGACGGCGGCCTGGCGAGTGAGCCGCTGCGCGAGCGCTGTGCTCGGGGTTTCGTCAATCGATCGGTGATGGTCCGCCGCGAAAGCGCCGATCATCACGGTTGGAGCCGGCACGGGGACTCGAACCCCGGGCCTGCTCATGACGAGCAATCTTGAGGCGACCGCTGTGCTCACCGGCCCTGTCGCTAGTAGTACGCCAACCGCGCGGGAACGGAAGCCGCCGAGTTATCAGCTGAGCTGGCCCGTCACGCGCCACCGAAGTTGTCCACCGGCGTCAGCTGATCAACCGCCGATCTCATCAGCAGGCGTGTAGCGGCTCTGACGAGAAGGTCCGGTTACGGATGACACAAAAACATTGCGGCGGAACGGCGTGACGGTGCCACCGTGACACATCGTCGCCCTGAGAGTGCCAGAGGGAAATCGATCGCCGCTATGGGCTCCACAACGACTCTGGTGGACGTCACGGCCAGCCGCGACGGAAGTGGCCGCGGTTTTCAACGTCGCGAATCATGGCATGGGGTTGAGGTCAGCGCGGGTCGCGTTCCGACACGCTGTGCGGTGGGGCAGCTCCTAGCCGGTCAACGTAAGCGTCACGTCACTGTTGTTGGAGTTATCGACCGACGTCGTGGTGATTGTCCCCCGCGCGTTCTTGTACTTTCCGGTCCCGGCGTTGATCGGAAGCGGTGGGCTGTTCTGAGTGAGGGTCACCGTGACGTCGTTCGCGAGGAGGAGAGACCCGCCAATCGCGATCTGCGCACTGCACGTCCCCGCGGTGGCGCTCGTGAAGGTGCAGGCGACATGATCGGATGCGCTGAAGCTCAACGCGTGGTGCTTGTGGTTCCCGACATAGTCCAAGTCGGTCGTGTCAATGTGGTCCCCGGCCACCGGCGTGGCGGTGGGGGCGGTGATCGGCTGCCCGGCGGCATCGGTGAACGTTCCGGTCTGATGGACTGAGTAGAAATGCAAGGTGGTGATCCCGGCGGCGCTGGCAGGAAGAGCCATGGGGCCACTGCCAACCACGGTGAACAGCCCAAGCGACGCCACCGACGCGACGCGTGCGATACAACGAATGGACACGGTTCCCCCTCCGATCCCGCCCGTCGGACCCGACTACGGGACGGTAGCCGGCGACGCCCCAGGCCAGCCTTTCGGTCAGCGCCTCGAAAGTGGGGACGAGCCATAAGATCGCCGTCACCTGCGATCTGGCGTCGGGCCGACCGACTTCTCCGTCGACCTCTTCGGCTGCTACCCCTCAGCGCGAGGCGCTGTCGCGGGTCTGGACATCGCTGAGCGGCCTTGGAAAGGGACTGAACCCGCGGGTGAGCTCATCGGTAGAAAACGGTCGTGTGATGTTCCGCGTTCCGGCGATCGAGATGAGCCAGTGATCTGCTCTGCGAGCGCTGTGCTACCCCGCAGCCGGCGCATCGGATCAACGCGCTCGGCGAAGTCGCTGGTCAGCGACCTGGAGCCGGGACGGGGACTCGAACCCGGGCCTGCTCATTTATGAGCAATCTTGGGTCGAGCGCTGTGCGCACCAACGCATCCGCCAGCGAGACGCCCAGCACGCTCGAGCGGCGGGCACCGAGTTATCAGCTGACCTGGCTCGCCTTCCGCTTTCGGAGTTATCCACCGGTGGCAGCTGTGCGAACGTCGATGGCACCAGCGAGCCTGTAGCGGCTTCTGACGAGGAGTTCCGATTGCGGTGAACCCTAGAGGCCATGTGGCGCAACGCCTTGACGGTGTCAATTCTGAACACGACGCCCCGAGACTGCAGGTCACAAGTCGATCGCCGTCACGGCTCATACAGCGGCTTCTGGTGGCCACTCTCAAGGCGCCGGTGCAGACTCGAATTGGCGGGGGCCGTGGTGGGGAGACTCGAGGATGATCGTGGCGGCCCGCTCAGGCGAGCTCGCAGGTCAGCGGCGTGATCGAGTTTTGACACCCCACACGCAAACCCGACTGCCGGGCTGAATCGCAGGCGTGCGCTGCGCGGGATCTACGCAGGGATCAACTCCCTGAGGACCGCGTCGTTCAATGCTCCCGCGAGTTTCACCATCTCAAGCTCGTAACGCTCCCCGGTCGGTCCAACTTCGAACGTGACTGCCCTCGTCAACGCCTTGTCGTCCACGGTGGTGCGGACATCCTTACGGTCCCACACCACAACTTGATCCACCACCTGATATCCCGATCCGCGTTTTGGCTTCGCGGAGAAGCCGTAAATCTTGTCCGCGGTGACCGCGATCAGCGCCTGGCGAACCTTGAACGCACCCTGATGGCCGAGACCACCTGACCGCCGGTTGACCTGACGGTCTCTGAGTATCCCGGCAATTTGGCTGAAGTTGCGAACCTCCACGCCACCCGTCGCACCGGCTGGGGCGAAAAGCCCCGCCGCGATCACCGGCTCCGCGACGTGTTCCTGCGCCACCAGCCGTAGCCTTTCCGCCCAGAGCATCTGCTTGTCCATCTCCGCCTCCCCAACGTGCCAGCACAACGATCATGAAGGACAAAGCGCCCCCCGTCTAGGTCACCTGGATCTTTCGCGTAGGGATCCACTCCGGCCACCGTGAGGCGTGCACAAAAAGCACCGACGACCAGTCCGGGTCCTGGCGTCGCAGCGCGGCGGACGTGTTCGAATGATCTGCTCAACGAGCGCTGTGCTAACTCTCGGAGCAACCTGCGCGTCGCAGTTCGTTGCGTCGTCGCTGGTCACGAGGCTGGGAGCCGGGATGGGGACTCGAACCCCGGGCCTGCTCATTACGAGCAATCTTGGGGTGAGCGCTGTGTTGCCCGCCCCCGAGCCTTGACGTGGGCGAGAGGGACGCGAGCGGCAGACGCCGAGTTACCAGCGGAGGTGAGGGCTCTGCCCACGCGCGTTGTCCACAGATCGACGGCGCTCGCAGATTGTAGGACGCTTAGGGGGCGTACCAGCCGACCACATCGGCGACCACGTCGACGGAGCCGAGGTTGTTGTAGATCTTTACCTGCCCGCTGGCGGAGAGCTTGACCGTCACCAGGTTGGGGATGTCTTCGCCGGGGGTGAAGTTCAAATTCGAAGCCAGGGGCTGAGACACGTCAGCCGGCCACACCGTCAGATAGCTGGGCAGGGTGCCTTGGGTGGCGGTGACGTTGAGGACGACCGCGGTCGCGTTGGTGCCCACACCACCCGCCCCGGTGACCTGGAGGGTCAAGGACTGACCCTGACCCAGCGGGGCCTGCGGCGCGCCGGTCCCGTTTCGGGTGTCGAGGATCCGAGCGGGAGTGACCGGGTTGAGCCGCGCGCCACCCGCCGCCGTGGTGTCGCTGTACCAGCCGACCACGTCCGCGACCACACCGACTGAGCCGACGTTGTTGTAGATGCTGACCTGGCCGTTGGTTCCGACGCCGACCGACACCAGGTTCGGGATGTCCTCGCCTGGGGTGAAGTTCAAATTCGACGCGAACGGCTGCGCGACTCCCGTGGGCCAGACGGTCAAGAAGCTCGGCGCGGTGCCGCCCGTTGCGGTGACGTTGAGCAACGCCGTTGACACTCCACCCGTGGGGACCCCACCCTCGCCGGTGACCTGGAGGTTCAAGGTCTGACCCTGACCCAGCGGCGCCTGGGGCGCACCAGTCCCGTATCTGGTGTCGAGGATCCGAGCTGGGGTCAACGGTTGGAGCCGCGCCCCGTGGTCGCAGTCCCATCCCCGTACCAGCCCACCACGTCGGCCACCACATCCACCGAACCCAAGTGGTTGTAGATCTTGACCTGCCCGCTGGGCGACAGTCCGACGGTGACCAGATTCGGGATGTCCTCGCCCGGCGCAAAGTTCAGGTTCGACGCCAAGGGTTGGGACACGTCAGCCGGCCACACCGTGAGATAGCTCGGCGACGTGCCCTGCACCGCGGTCACGTTCATTACCACCGCCGACACCCCGCTGGCGGGCACGCCACCCCGGCCCGTCACCTGCAGCGTCAACGGGTTGCCCTCGCCCAACGGTGCTTGGGGCGCGCCCGTTCCGTTGCGAGTGTCCAGAATTCGGGCCGGCGTCACCGGATTCAGATCCCCGGCCCAGGGTTCGGGCGTCACTCGGTTCGACACGAGCGAGCCTGGGCCCGTCCCCTCTCCGTTCGTCGCGGTCACAGAGAAACTCTCGTCCGTGCCGTTCGCGAGGCCCGTGACCGTGCACGTTAACGGACCAGACACCCACGAGCATGTTTGACCACTCGGCGACGCCGTGACGGTGTAAACGGTGATCGTCGCGCCCCCATCGTTGGGTGGCGCCGACCACGTCACGCTGGCCTGGGTGTCTCCGCCCACGGCTGAGGCCCGCGCGGGAGCATCGGGCGATGTTGCCGGTGTGACGGGACCCGAAGCGGTCGAAGGGACACTGGTGCCCGCATTGTTCGTCGCCGTCACCACAAACGTATACGGCGTCCCGTTCGTCAGCCCCGCCACCGTGCACGACAACGGACCCACAGTCCAGGAACACGTCGCCCCGCCCGGACTCGCGGTCACCGTGTAGCCGGAGATCGTTGCCCCACCGTCGTCGGCGGGTGCACTCCACGACACGGTCACCTGCGCGTTCCCCGCCGCGCCCACCACACCCGTCGGCGCGTCCGGAACCGTCGCCGGTGTGACGGGACCCGAAGCGGTCGAAGGGACACTGGTGCCCGCATTGTTCGTCGCCGTCACCACAAACGTATACGGCGTCCCGTTCGTCAGCCCCGCCACCGTGCACGACAACGGACCCACAGTCCAGGAACACGTCGCCCCGCCCGGACTCGCGGTCACCGTGTAGCCGGAGATCGTTGCCCCACCGTCGTCGGCGGGTGCACTCCACGACACGGTCACCTCCGCGTTCCCCGCCGCGCCCACCACACCCGTCGGCGCGTCCGGTGTGCCGAGCTGATCAGCGCAACCACTTGTGGCTGCGACGTAGTCGTCGTTGCTGAACTCCTCCTGAATGAAGTAGTGGTCCCCGTTGATCGTCTGATCAAAATAGGAGCCGGCGGAGCCACCGAACGTCGCCGTGTTGCCGTAGATGTATGCGCAGTCGTCAGCTACCTCGTTGCCGCTGCCATCGAACCAAGCCGACCCGAAGGGGTCTGTGAGGGCTTCGTTCATTTCGTGGCTCAGAACGCTCAACTCCACGTCGTCGTCAGGGTCACTGTTCGGTGACTCCGTGGCTCCCACATAGGAACCCTCGGGGCTGCAGGTGTAGCCGGTCTGCGAGCTGTAGATCGGGAACGGCATTACCGCATCGATCGGCGGGCTCACACTGGATGCGGAGGTGTGATAACCGCAGTAACCGCCCGAGGAACCGACCGACGGGTTGATGGTGCACGCACCGCCTTCGAGCCCGTTGCTCGAGGTGAAGCACGACTCGACTGACTTTGGTAGGTACAGGACATAGAGATGCCCCGAGTCGCTCGGAAGACTGCGGGTACTAACGACGTGCGAAACCTCGGTCTAAATCTGTGCGTCTGTCAGGCACGCTGCGTACCCACTGCCGTCGTAGTAAATGCTGCCCGAATCGGGGGTGCATCCTCCACTGGACGGGTACGCGTCGGTGTCACTGACCGCGCTACCGCCGTAAATCTTGTAGGCAAGATGAACGCCGCTCCCGTTGGTGTACTCCGTGTCGACGGCGAACACGTTGCTGCTCTTGCCGCTGTCGACCGCGACGTCGGCCACGAACTGGTTGGCAAGAGTCTTGTAGCTCGGAGGGAAGCTGAAGCCGGCCGGCGCCCAATAGATCGGAGTGATGGTGGCCTGACCGACACTGCCTGACGCGCTGCCAGTACCCATGACCGAGCCGCCATGAAACGTCAGCGGCGGGGACCCGCTGTACGGTTGCGGAGGCGACGTCGGGTGGATCGTGCTCGCGCACAACGGGGTCGCCGGACCCGCTGGCCGGACGATGCCGAGAATCCCGCCCACCCGCGTCGGTGCGGTGGACACCGCCGGGGCGCACCCGCTCGTGTGCCTGACGCCGCCCACGGCAGTCGTCGATCCCACCGCCGCGACCGCGCTCCCCGAAGAGAGCGGCCGCTGCAATTCCGCCCAGCGCAAGCCCCCGGACCGCCCATTTGCGAGCGGAGATCGCCCGCATGATCGCCTCCCAGCAATGTCGCCCCAAGGCGGCGGAAAACCCGCCCATTGCGATCCCCTCCCGGGAGCATCCTTCCCGAGAGAATCGTGACACCAGCGGGACATCGTCGCACACCGCGGGATCCCGAGGTCGCGCGCCAAACGGCCACCGGACCACCCTCGGTCAGGCAGGTGAACCCCAGCGCTTCCATCCGGTCGATCAACCCCAAAGGACGCGAGGTCGCGAGGGCCCCCCAGGCGACCGCGAGCCTTTGACGCGGCGTCGAGTGATCTGCACTGCGAGCGCTGCGCTCTTCAGGCAACCCGCGGTCCGTCCTCAAGCGGTCGGCGGGAGCCTCGACCGGCGGCCATGACAAACGGCCACCTCGACTTCGCCAAATCGTAGGGTCATGGCGCGTTCATGATGCCGACCCTCGTGCGTACAGGCTCCGACGCCCGGCATGGACGGAACTCACTGCGGAACGATCGTCACCGGCACATGACTCCGCTGCAGAACCTGGAGCGCCGTGCTGCCGAGGCGCAACCCGCGGAACCCGCCGGTGCCGCGCGCACCGAGCACGATCAGGCCGGGTTCCTCAATGGTTTCCATCCGGTTGAGTGCTGTCGCGGGCCAACCTTGCGCCACCACGACGTGCGTCGTGAGGCCGTCGTCACGCAGTGGCGCCGTCCAGTCGCGGCACTGCCGCTGAAGGACCTCGTGCACGTCGGCCGGCTCGGGACCAACGCCTCGCGTGTGCACGTGCACGGCGAGCACCTCGGCGCGGAGCGCTTGCGCCATCGTCTTCGTCCAGGTCACAGCGGCAGAGCTTCCAGGCGAGCCGTCCATGCCCACGAGAATCCGCGACGGGGGCGTCGTCGGGGCAGACGCGGGGCACGACGACGAGCGGAATCGTGGCGTGGTGGGCGATGGCGTGCGCGACGTGGCCGAGGTGCAGCGCCGGAAACCACCCCGCTCCGGAGCTGGCCAGCACGAGCAGGTCAGCGTGCCGCGCCTCGGCCGTCTCGAGGAGCACGACCCTGGGGTCTCCCTCAAGGGCGAGCGTCTCATACTGCGCCAGCGACCTGCGAGCGGGGTCGCTCCAACTTCCGTCGAGCAGACGGGCGAGCTGGGCGTGATCGGTCACGGGCTCATCGGTCCGCCCATCTCGCAGCTCGGGGCTGAGCACGGCGGCGATGAGTAGCTGCGTGTCGAGTGTGCGGCTCAGGTTCGCCGACCACACGACCACGCGCGCCGCCGGTGCTGAACCGTCGGTTCCAACCAGGACGCAGGTCACTGCAACCCCCTTCTCACAAAGCGACGGATCGATGACCCGTCGTGCTCACCGAGTCCAGTATCCCTGACACGCCCAACCGCCTGCGACCGCGGCGTGCCGGGGGCCTCGGTCGTCCGAGGAGGTTGAGCGGGCCACGGCACAGCGGGCGGCCTGTCGGCACTCGCATGCTCCGTTCACTCGGTGCGCAGCCTCGGAAGGTTCCCCTCGCGTCGAGGCGGGCCGGAGCCAGCGAGCCGGGGTTGCGACGGGTGCCCCTGGTTCCCCCGCGTCGCGGATGCCACGATCGCACGACGGGCGAGGCCAAATGGACCACCGCTGTCGACACCGCCCGCAGGTGATACTCGAGCTCGCACGCCTCGCGCTCGTCCTGGGTGTCCCATCAAGCTACCTCCTCATCAGCTGAGTTGATCCCCTTCGCTCGACGTGCGCGAAATCGGCGGCCTTCTACCAGCGTGCCTTCAGCTGGAATATCCGCTTCGGAGCGACAGATCGACCTTCGTTCGACGACACGACCGGAGAGGTCAGCGGCGCCTGGGTCCGTGACCGGACCCCCGACCCGAGCCGGGCATTCCGCCCTTCATCATGGTTGCCGACACAGCCGAGGCAGTGGTGTGAGCGGAGGAACGATCGTGCTGCCGCCAGGCCAGTACGGAGGCGAGGTGCTCGCAACGTTCCTGGCCCGGCTGGCAACATGCTCGGCATCTACGAGCAGCCCGGCCTCTCTGAAGCCGAGGCTCACCAACACGGCTCGACCGCAGGAATCTGAGCCGGCTCGCCCACTGGCCGAGCCGGACCTCGCGAGAGCGGCGAGGACGAGCTCCGCCCACGATCATTGACCGACGTACGCCCCCGTGCAGATGTTGATGTACACGCCTGGATTGAAGCTCTGCCCATACTCTGGGAAGTACCACTCAACCGCGTTGTACGCGGGCTCGCCCTGGCACGTGCCGAGATTGAACGCCACGACCGTCGCGTGCGCTTGGGTTCCGTCCGCGACGGCCTGGTTCGCTGCGACGTAGTCGCTGGTTCCCTGGCCGACCGCTTGTGCGCCGCCCCAAGACTGCCACTGGACGTTCGTCAACAGACCCGTTGGGTCCCCTCCATTGAAGACGGTCGTGGGCTCGACACCTCCGTAGCCCTGCTGGCTGCTGCCCCAGGGTCGTCCGAGGGTCGGCTTCGATGCAACCGACGTGGTTGTCGTCGAGGCAGGACCGCTTGTGGTTGGACCCGTGCTGCGACTCGACCCGCCGCTGCAGCCGGCGAGCACGACGCACAGCGTGGCAGTCATGAGCACGACCGAGGTGACCGAGCGACCAGCGGTGCAGCGTGAGTGCTTGAACATGACCCAGGTCACTTCCCGAGCGCGCAGAATCGCGTCCCGCGAAAAACTTATCGCAGCCGCGACACGCTGACTGGGCGCCGGGTGTGGATCACCCGTCGTGAGCGCCAGTGGCCGACTCGTGCTGTCACGCGCCGCTGGACATCGGTCGTGATCGAGTTATCTGCTCAACGAGCGCTGTGCTATTGCGCGGCCGATGAATCCGGGCTCGATGCGCTCCGCGAAGTCGCTGGTCAGCGACCTGGAGCCGGGACGGGGACTCGAACCCCGGGCCTGCTCATTACGAGCAATCTCAGCCCGAGCGCTGTGCTATCCGCCCAGACATGTTCTTTGAGGCCGCTGCTGTGCGAGCGGGACGGGCCGACCTATCACCTGTACTCGCAGGGCGGGCGCGGTCGCGTTCTCCACAGCTCGGGATCGCACGACGGTGCTCTCACCGCGGCGTGGTCGCCGCCGTAATGCTGATTGGTAGACCTGAGTCAACGGTCAAACTTTCGTCGTCGGCGCATTTCGATCGCGTCGGCGAGCAGATCGCATCCCGCTGATGATGGCGGCGCTCGGTGCGGGCCCGGCGGGGGCCACCACCCAAATTCTTTACGCCGCCGACCAGGAGACTGCCGTCGGTCCCCGAACACACGTTCTAGACCGCTGGACCGCTTCTGAGGGACATCGGGCGCGGCATTGCTCCGGCAGGGCGCGCTGGACTGCCGGTAGCCTCCCAAGTTTGGGCAGCGTGCCCGACAAACAGAGGGTCGCCATGCGTTGGTCGGGTCGGCTGGTCGCGGTGCTGGTTGGGGTGGCGGGCCTGGTGGGCGCACCGCTGAGCGTCATCGCGTTGACGAGCACGCCGGCGGGGGCCTCGCTGACGATCACGGTTGACAAGGGGGGTGATACGGCAACTCCCTTGGCCAGCAACTGCCCGGCCGTACCCGCGGGCACCTGCACGCTGCGCGACGCCTTCGCGGCGGCGAACGCCGCGTCGACGGACGCGGAGATCGACATCCCGGCGGGTGTGGGCACCATCACCTTGAACGATGGGGTGCTCACCTACGACGGTGGGACCACCGGCGCGCAGGCCCTGACGCTGAACGGCAACGGCAACTCCGTTGACCAGACCACCAGCGGGGCGGGCGTCATCGACAGTGGGAGTACTGGGTTGCTGAGCGTCAGTGGCCTCACCATCACGGGCGGCGCCGCCGCCGTCAGCGGTGGCGGGATCAACGCAGCCGGAGCGGTGACGGTCACCGGCACGACGATCAGCGGCAACACCGCCACTGGCGGCAGCGGTGGCGGCGGCGGCATTGATGCAATCGGAGCGGTGACGGTCACCAACTCGACGATCAACGGCAACACGGACGCCGGCCAGGGCGGCGGCATTAACACGGCTGGAGCGGTGACGGTCGCCAACTCGACGATCAGCGGCAACACCGCCAGTGGCGGCAGCGGTGGCGGCATTGATGCAATCGGAGCGGTGACGGTTATCAACTCGACGTTCAGCGGCAACGCCGCCAGCATGTTTGGTGGTGGCTTTTATTCGGGTGGAGCGGTGACGGTCACCAACTCGACATTCAGCCGCAACACCGCCGGCGACCTCGGCGGTGGCGGCATTGCCGGGGTCGGAGCGGTGACGGTCACCAACTCGACGATCAACGGCAATATCACCGCCGGGGGCACCGGCGGCGGCATTGCCGGGATCCGAACCGTGACACTCACCAACTCGACAATCACCGACAACAGCGCCACCGGCATCGGCGGCATGGGTGGCGGTATCGGCATCGAGTCGGGCGGGACGGTGACGTTGGTGTACGCGACGGTGGTGCAAAACAGTGCCGCAACTGGCGCGAACATGTTTGTTGCCTCCTTGACGAGTTTCGGGTCCGTAGTCGCCGGCGACGCGAACTGCGACGTGGGGAGCACCACCTCAAATGGTTTTAACTTCTCGGATGACACGTCGTGCGGTTTCACCGCCTCCACCGATCATCAGGCGGCTGGCAACAACCCCCAACTCGGTGCGCTCGGAGCGAACGGGGGGCCGAACAACACAATGGTTCCCAACCCGGGCAGCCCGCTCATCGATGCGATCCCCTTCGCGTCCTGCGGGGATGGCAACACGCTCGCCGGCTTCACCGTCACCACCGACCAGCGCGGCTTTTCCCGACCCAGCCCTGCCGGCGGCGCGTGTGACATCGGTGCCGTCGAGGTGCAAGTCGCCCCGACCGCACTGGTCGTGACCCCCAGCTTCACCGGCTAGAGCTTCCGGGCCACGGGTCGAGGTGACAAGTGGACCGTGTGGTTGGTGGTCATGCTGCTCGTTTGGGGTGGTGGGTGTCGAGGACCTGGCGGGGGGTTCGGCCGCGCATGAAGTCGCTGTGGTTGGGTCGGCGGGTGTTGTAGGTGACGAGCCAGGAGTCGAGCTCGGCGCGCAGCTGGGTGATCCGATCGAAGCGTCGTCGGTGAAACGCGGGGCGCCAGCACTCCTCCAGGACGGTGCCTTGGAAGCGTTCGCAGACCGCGTTGTGGTTCGGGGAGCGGGGCGGGGTGGTGTGATGAGCGATGCCGAGCCCCGCGAGGTGGTGGGTGAAGGCCAAGCCTCGGAACTCGGGGCCGTTGTCGGTGAGCACCCCGCTCACCGACACCCCGAGGCGCTTGAGCTTGCGGATCACCCGGTCCAAGAAGAGGGCCGCGGTGTCGGCATGGCTGGGTCCGATGAAGACCTCACAGACCGCCCAGCGGGTCGCGGTGTCGAGCTGCCAGACCGCCCCGACGCCTTTGAGCTGGCCGATAAAGAAGCTGTCCAGGGCCACCAGGTCACCGGGCCGGGCCGCGAAGTGACAGAACCCGAACGGGCCCTCCAGGGCGGGCTCGCTCACCAGCCCGGTCGTGGCCGCGGTCAGCTGCGCCAGGGCGGCGACCCGGGCCCGTCGACGTCCCAGCCCCGAACGGTTCAGCAGCTTCTCGACGCCGCTGGGCGAGATGACAAAGCCTCGGGTCTCGAGCGTCTCGGCGTAGCGGGCCGCGCCCAGCGTGGGACGCACCACCGCCTCCGCCAGGAGCTCCTCGACCACCCAGGTCGGGGTCGCGTTGGGCATCGCCGGGGCCCGCCGGGTCTTGGGCATCAGGGCCGCCAGCCCGTACGCGTCCGCGACCTTCTTCCAACGATAAAAGGTCGTGCGGCTCACCCCGAACGTGCGACAGGCCTTGGCGACGTCGGTCTTGGCGGCATGTTCAAGAACACGCACCCGACGATGGAAGATGATCTCCGAAGGGGTCACGGCAGTGGGCTCCTCTGGCTCTTTGGTAGGAACCACAGGGTCCACTGCCACCCCCTTCGAAGGGTGGATCCGCAACCTCAACCCGTGAACCGGAAGGGCTAGACCAGTATGGATCCAAGGGTTGCAGCGCCGCTGTGTCGTCATATCGGCGAGCGTAGAAACGGGTTCGCTGTGTGAAGGCCCGGCACCCGCATGACGGGCCTGTCTTGTCAAGCCCGTTAGGCTGCCCGCGTTCAGCCGATAACTGTGCGTCTTTCGGTCGCCGAGACTCGGCGCCGCCCTTGCAATCCCGAGCCTTAGTACGGCGCTCGCACCCCAATACGGTTCAAGTAACTCACCGCTCGAAACGCTGATCCGGCGCCGCGCCCGCCCCGGCGAGTCCTGCTGGTGCCGACGAGCCGGCACGGATCAGGGCCTCCGCGCCTTCGACCACGCCAACGGGCAGGTCCGCCGACGCTGAGGGCTTGAGGGTGTCAGGGCCCGATGGTGTGGTGCCTCAGCCCCCTTGGTACTGCTTGTCCATGTCGGCGCGAAGCGTCGCTGGGCTCAGCTGGCCGTAAGGCACCGGTAAGGCGCGGTAGATGGCGGTCCCGGGCGCGAACTGCACCAGGAACACGCGGGTGCCGGTGCTCGTGTACTCGCCGAACGCGGGGGTCCCACCCCAGCCGATGACCCAATCGCCGCCGGCGAGGCTACGGATGCTGCCACCAAAGGGCGACGAAGGCGCCACGGCCGGATCGCTCAGCTGCTCGAGCATCGTGGCGGTGTGGGTTTGCGTGTCGATCCGATAGCGAACCGCACGCGGGGCACGGGCGAGGCTGGTCGCGTCATCGTAGAGGGTCAGCGTGCCGTCGGCCTGCAACTGCGCGTCGTGCTGGCCACCGAAGCCGCCGCCACTGGTGAACACGGGGTCGTTGACGATCCTCAGGCTCTGGGGTGTGGCCGATCCGCCGAGCTTCCAGAGGATGTTCCCGCTGGCCTGGTCGATGTCATAGACGGCGTCGAGGTGACGGAACGAGAGGATGAACCCAGTCCCTGTCGATTCCACTGAGTTCCAGTGGTACGCGTCGTAGCTTCCGTTGCTGATTTGGTCGCGCCATTGCGGATCGGTTTCGGACACCGGGATGTGGTCCATGGCGTCCCACGACCACACCACCTTGCCGGCCGGCGTGAGCTCCTCGATCACCTGGTCTTGGACCGACGCGTCAGACGGATAGTCGGGCCCCCATGCAGACGCCAGATCGACACCGGTCTGTACGACGTCGGCCGCCATGACGTAGTCGCCGTTGGCGAGCCGGATCAGGTCGTGCTGGTCGGGTGGGCCGAGCGATGTCGTGATGGTGCCAACGAGGCTGCCGTCCAGACGTTCCTCGACGGCGGGGGTAGCGTCCGACTTCGTCCAGGCGACGTCGCCGTCCGCCAGCAACTCGGCGTACAACGTCATGCCTTTCGGCGCCCACCAGACGGGCACGCCATCGTTGTCGAAGATCGTCGGGTATCCACCGGTGCCCGTGATCGGCACGGTGACATACCACTGCGCCTGGGTCTTCCCGGTGCGGGTCGCAGTCCAGACGGGAAAGTCAGTTGGCAGGCAGCGCACGTAGTAGGTGCTCGCCGACAAGGGCGCAGCTCGGCCTCGACCGTCGCGCCGACGGGTCACGAGCGTGAAGCCCTGACCGGTGCTGCGGCTCACGCTCGCGGTGAAGCGCCCACTCGCAGCCGGCTGCCCGGCGACCGACACGGCGGTGCCCACGGGCGCGCCGATGGTGACGTCGACCGGAGCACTGGTGCAGCGGATGACGTAGTCGCTGATGCTCGGATCGAACGCCGGGAACAACGCCGGATTGGCAAGAACCTCCAACGGCGGAGACAGGAGCGCCGCCGTCGTCGCCGGAGGTGGCGGTGGACTGCCCGGCACGCAGCCGGCCACGCCGACCGCAAGCAGCGCGCCGAGCACGAGGACGCCATGCCTGCCCCGCCACACGGATCGGTCAGCGTCGGGCCCGGCCCGACGGGTCGAACGAACACCCAGGCCAGTGGCGACGCTGGCGGTCACGGCAAACAGCGCAACGGCGACGATATGGACGGGAAACTCCTCAGGAAGGAGGACACGCCCACTGTCCCTAAGTCACGGCGGTCCAAAGCCTGTCAAGGCGAGGGTCGCGAATCAAGTCACCCCCCGGCGTGGCGCCGCCGAGCTGCTCGCCACCCTTGCTAACGATGACCCCGCAGAACTGGAGACCGGCGCTGCTCGGTGAAGCCGCGCCAGGCCGGGTCCGCGAAGCGCGATCCGTTCGTCGACGCGGTCGAACACACCGAGAACGAACGCCGAATCACCCAGATCCCAAATTCCCCACGCGCGTCGGTCCATTCCCGGACGGTGGTCTCCGAGGATCGAAACGAGCCAGTGAGCTGCTCTGCGAGCGCTGTGCTCCTCGTGAGCGGCGGATCGGAATCATCAAGCTGCGCGAAGGCGCTGGTCAGCGCGCTTGGAGCCGGGAAAGGGACTCGAACCCTTGACCTGCTCATTACGAGCAATCCAAGCCCGAGCGCCCTGCTCACCGGCAATATCCCTGATGGAACACGGGTCGCCAGGGAGCGAAAACCGTCGGGTTATCAGCTGAGTTGGCGTGCCGCGCGGTGTCAGCATTGTCCACACCGGTCAGCGGCGGCGCGTCGCTGGTGCTAGGACCCCTCGAGCTCCGTTCTCAGGGTGTGGAGTTGCAAGCCGGCTGCGAGCTCCGCAACGCCATGGAAGACCGCGTAGATGCCGAGGATCGTGACGAGCAGGAGCACCGAGCGGTCGGGGTTACCGATCGCCCACGCGCCCAACCCGATGGAGATGATCCCCGCCAAGAGCGTGAGCCACCACCAGCCCCTGACGTGGGTATTCGATAGCGCGATCACGACTTGGAAGATGCCCCTGAACAGCAGGTACCACGCCACGAAGATTGAGACCACGAGGATGGTCGGAGCAGGCCACACAAGCGCGCCGATCCCAGCGCCGATCGCGGCGAAGGCACCGATGATCGCCAGGATCCGCCAACCGCCGGTGGTGACGTCGGAGATGACAAACAGCGAGACGGCACCCATCCAGAAGACGACTGCAATTAGCACGACCGTGATCGAGAGCGATGAGACGCGGTACGAGAGCAGCATGAAGCCGAGCAGGAGCCACAGGATCCCGGCAATCACGAACAGGAACCACATCCGGGCATAGGTCTCAGCACTCTGCCGTTCGAGCGTCCCGATCGCCATCGTGCCCCCCGTGTCGGCTCAGCTCATCGTCGATCGACGAGGCAGAATTATGACCCGAAGCCCGCTTGCTTGCCACCGGTGGCCTGCGCTGAAGGCCGCGTAAGGCGGCCGTACACGGTCCCCTATTGCGCGGGATTCCGCCTACCCGGCGCCCTTGGTCATCAGTGCCCAGGCCGACTACCTCTGTCAGCCGAGCGCCCGGCCGACGACGACTCCTGCTGCGGCGGCAGCGGTGGCGATGCCTATCGTCTCCAAGACAGTGGGAAGCAGTCGACCGCCGACGACCGCGCGGCCGATGCCCAACATGACCAGGAGCGTGGCTCGCAAAGATTCGGTGCGGCCTGCTACGCGTAACATCAATCCGACGAGGGGGCGGCCATGGATTCTGATCTCACACCAGGTCTCGATGACCAGAACCTCGATGAGGTAACACTCGTCGCACGGGGAATCGCGACAGCCGTGGCACCCGACACCGGCCTCACCGAGGTGCAAGCTCAGTTGCTCGAAGCGATCGCGAGCGCGCTGACAGGATTCTCGGTCGACTACCGGGCGCTCGAGCCGCTCGGACCCGATGAGCTCGCTGATGTCCTAGCCGGGCGGGACCTTATGTATCGGCAGAGGATCGTCCACCACATGGTGTTCGGCGAGCTCGTGTTGCGACCACTGCCGATCACCGTTGCGCACCGCGTCTCGAAGTATGCAGATGCTCTAGGCGTGAAGGACGAGTTCGTTCGCGTCGCGCGGCGATACGCCCAGGGAGCTTACGGGCTGGCATGGATGGACCTAGAACGGAACGGCTTTGTCGAGCATGTCCAGGAGGCTGATGAGGCAGAAGAACCCGGACGCCGCGCGACGCGGGCACCCTTTGAGCCGGCGCAGGTCGACGATGAGCTGGCGGCTCGATGGATTGCCTTCGAGGAACTGCCGGCGGAGTCGCTGGGTCGGTTGGTTTGGGAGATGTACGACGGGCGAGGCTTCGCGCTACCCGGAACGGTCGGCGGCGCACCGCAATATCTCGCGCAACACGACTTCGTCCACGTCGTCGCCGACTACGGCACGAACCTCAAGGGTGAGCTCGAGGTCTTCGCATTCATCGGGCGTGCGGATCCAGACCCAAAGGGTTTCGCGTGGCTGGCGACGTTGACCGGGCTGTTTGAGACTGGATTCATCTCCAGTACCGGCTTCTTCGAGCGCAATATACGAGAACATAACGTTCAAGCACCGGGAATGCAGCAACGCATCGCTGATGCAATCCGGCGCGGAAGGGTCGTGTGTGATCGGTATGGCGTGGATCTGTTCGAGGTTGATTACTACGACCTCGCCGATCAACCGGCCGAAGTGGTGCGCGAAGTGCTTGCGGTCCCAGCTAAGTCGTCGACGGCGATCGACGGTGGCTCGGTCGGGCTGTTCGACCTCGCGGGCATGTCAGAGATGCAGCGACGCGCGCTCGAGCGACAGCAAGGGATCAAGAGATGAACAGGAACTTCACTCAAACGATCACGGTGCGCTGCGACGATCCTGCAACCCTCGTCGAGATGCTCACCGACTGGGACCGCAGCCAGGCGACGAGCGACATCATGGGTTACATGGGCTCGCGTCTGCTGGCAGACCGCGAGCACCTCGGTCGGTATGTGATTATCGCCGATTTTGGCGTGATCGACCCCGATGTGTCTGCGGCCGATGAGGCGATCCGCAACAACGCGCGACCCGAGACCCAAGCGTGGGCGGCCCGTCTGCTCGAAGTGATCCACGGAGAGCCGGAGTACCACCATTACGACGAGCTGTACCGTACGGATCGGTGACGCACGATCGCGGAGGGTTGCGCTCCAAACAGTCGGCCTGAAGTAAGCACCGATAAGACAAACACGCCCCGGTGGCTGCTCGCATGCTTGGCGGGCGGCCATGGGGCGTTGTCGCGCCAGGATGCCCTCGGGGGCGCCACGCCTTGTCGAGTGTCGGCGGCACCAGCTACGGCTTGCGCGGAATCGAATGATCTGCTCTACGACCGCTGTGGTACCGCGTCATGGGGCGCCGGAACCGCGAACACGGCGCGAGGTCGCTGGTCAGCGACCTTGGAGCCGGGACGGGGACTCGAACCCCGGGCCTGCTCATTACGAGTGAGCTGCTCTGCCGTCTGAGCTATCCCGGCGGGGGTCGGCGAGTCTACCGAGTCGCGGTGTGAACCGACCTAGGAAGATGCAGCGCGAGCCGCTCGAGGAGGAGCCCCTCGTTCGGGTTGAACTCGAGCGCCTCGCACGCTTCGCGACAGGCGTCGAGTGCACGGACACAGGCGCGTGCATCGGCGGTGAGGGGCTCCCGGTCGAGGTTCCGTCGGGTCGCGTTCGGCCCGGCGAGGGCGTCGAGGTAGAGGGACTCGAGGGCGGCGAGGCCCTCGGTCATGGCTTTGCGCCGGGCGAGGCGTTCCCGGCCCGGCTGTCGTTCTTCGAGACGACGGCGGATCCGGCGCACGTCGCGCGGCTGGTAGCCCGCGGCGGCGGTCTCCTCGTCGAACTCGGCGAGGGCCTTTGTGTAGTGGTCCTTCACCGTCGCGACGGCGGCGTGCACCGCGTCGAGCATCTCGTCGGCGGCCCGCGCCGCGGACGCTCCGGTTCCGTCGAGGCTGCTGGCGGCGTGGACGAACGCGTCGCGGAGGGGTCGTGTCTCGGCGGTGAGCTCGCGAGCACGACCGAGTTGGCCGCCTGACAGGCGGGCGGCCAGCTGTGCGGCCTCCGCGTCGACCCCGCCGGCTCGTAGCGCCTCCTCGATGGTTGGCTCGTCGAGCGACCCGAGGTCGATGCGCTGCAGTCGGGACCGGACCGTGTCGAGGAGCTCGTCGGGGGCTTCGCTCACAAGCACGATCACGGTCCGTTCGGGCGGCTCCTCGAAGGTCTTCAGCAGCGCGTTGGCAGCTTCGGGCTGGAGCCGCTCGGCTTCGAGGAGGAGCACGACCTTGCGGGTCGACTCGATCGGGGCGCTCCAGACCTCGGGGATGATCTCGGACCGGGCCTGCTCGACCGTGATGACGGTCCGCTCGGGTTCGAACTCGACGACGTCAGGGTGAAGTCGGCGCCGGACGAGGTCGGTGGTGCGGTCGTCGTCGTCCGGCGCGACGAGCGCGGCGGCGAAGGCCCGCGCCACGTCGACGGCGCCCGAGCCATGAGGGCCGGCGACGAGGTAGGCGTGGCCGGGCCGAGCCGCGGCTCGTTGGAGCTGCTCGACGGCGCGGTCCTGGCCGACGACGTGGTCGAAGCGGCCGCTCACCCCAGGTGCTCGCTCACCACCGACCAGATCCGAGACTCGACGTCTTCGACCGGGCCGGCCGCGTCGAGCAGCACCCAGCCGCGGGTGCCGGCCAGGTCTCGGTAGGCCTCGTGAACCGCGAGGCGAAAGGCGTCGTCCTCCTCTTCGAGGCGGTCGCGGGCCGCGCCGAACCGCTCGGTGGCGACCTCGGGTGGGAGGTCGAGGACGAGGACGAGGTCGGGTTCCAGGCCGCCCGTCGCGATCCCGTTAACGATCTCGATCGCGGGGACGCCGAGGCCGCGTCCGACGCCCTGGTAGGCAAGCGACGACGGCATGAAGCGGTCCGTCACCACCCAGGTTCCGGCGGCCAGCGCGGGACGGATCACCTCCATGACGTGCTGGGCCCGGTCCGCGGCCATGAGCAGCGCCTCGGCCTCCGGCTCGACGGTGACCTCACCGTCGAGGAGCAAGGTGCGAAGCGACCCGCCGAGCGCGGTGCCGCCCGGCTCGAACGTCTGGACGACGTCGCGGCCCTCGGCGCGCAGCCGCTCGGTGAGGAGCGCGACCTGGGTCGTCTTCCCGGTCGCGTCTCCTCCTTCAAGGGCGATGAAGCGTCCGGGGAGGGTCATCGGGTGTCGGCGCGGGCTGGGCACAGGGGGTGGGCTCGGTGCATGCCGAGAGCGTGCCTGATGAGGACCTGGTGCCACCAGCCCGCGCCGACGTGGGCGGCCCGGACGTTACGGGCGGGTCGCGCCCTTCTTGACCGTCCGGCGGGTCGTCGACGCCGGCTTCTTGGGTCTGGTGGCCCGCTTGGCAGGCTTCTTCTTCTCGACCGGTCCTCGGGCAGCCCGCTCCCGGAGGAGCTCGACGGCCTGCTCGAGGTCCACGGTGGCTGGGTCGACGCCGCGGGGCACGGTGGCGTTGAGCTCCCCGTCGGTGACGTAGGGGCCGTAGCGCCCGTCGAGGACCCGCACCGCGGCGCCGCTGTCGGGGTGAGCGCCGAGCTCGGCGATGGGCGGTTTGGTGCGCCGGCCCCGTCGTTTGGGTTGCGCGAACAGCGCCTCCGCGCCTTCCATCGTGATGCTGAACAGCTCGCCTTCGGTCTCGAGGCTACGGCTGTCGGTCCCTTTCTTCAGGTACGGGCCATAGCGTCCGTTCTGCGCGGTGACTTCGACACCGTCGGGGGTGACGCCGACCGTGCGCGGGAGGGACAGCAGCGCCAGCGCCTGCTCGAGCGTGACCGTGTCGACCGCCATGTCGGAGAGCAGCGAGGCTCGCTTGGGCTTCTCCTTCGACCCGTCCTCCATCTCGCCGAGCTGCACGAACGGTCCGTAGCGGCCGGTGAGGGCCAGGACCGGGAGCTGGTGCTCGGGATCGATCCCGAGGACGCGCGGCCCGGCGGCGCCTTTCTCGAGAAGCTCCTCGGCCTTCTCGATCGTGAGCTCGTCGGGGGCGAGGTCGACGGGGACCGGGGCGCGCTCCTCGCCCCGCACGACGCTCGCACCGTTGTTCCAGACCCGCACGATGATGTCGCGCCCCTGGGCGTCCTGCCCGATCGGCACCGCGTTGACCTCGGCCGGGTCGATGGTCGCCAGATGCTCCTCGTCGACGAGGTCCTTGAGCCCCACTTGGCCGTTCCCGAACCAGAAGGCGTGGAGCCACTTCTCCGCTTCGCCCTCCCCGCGGGCGATGGCGTCGAGGGCCTCCTCCATCGTGGCGGTGAACTCGTAGTCGATGAGATGCGCGAAGTAGCGCTCCAGCAGCTGCTGCTTCGCGAACGCGGTCCAGGTCGGGACGAGCGCGCTGCCCTTCTTCCACACGTAGTCGCGTCGCAGCAAGGTGTCGATGACCACCGCGTAGGTGGAGGGCCGGCCGATGCCGCGCTCCTCGAGCTCCTTGACCAGGCTGGCCTCGGTGTACCGGGCCGGCGGCTGGGTGGTGTGACTGCTGGGCTCGAGCTGCTGGCACCGGGCCGGGTCGCCCTCCTCGAGGGCCGGGAGGATCACCTCGCGGTCCTCGAGCTCGGCGTCGGGATCGTCGGCGCCTTCGACGTAGGCGCGGAGGTAGCCGGGGAACTCGATCGTGCGGCCGGTGGCTTGGAAGGTGGCCAGCTCCCCGTCGGGGGTGGTGGAGGAGAGCCGGACGCTGACCCGCTGAATCCGGGCGTCGGCCATCTGGCAGGCGACGGTCCGCTTCCAGATCAGGTCGTAGACGCGCCGCTCGTCCGCGTTGCAGCTCGGCCGCCACCTCGTCGAGGACCCGCATCGTGTCCCCGGCCGGGCGGATCGCCTCGTGCGCCTCCTGGGCGTTCTTGACCTTGCCCCGGTAGTGGCGCGGCTCGGCGGGCAGGTACTCGGCGCCGTAGCGGACCTCGATCTGGGACCGGGCACCCTGGATCGCCTGGTCGGAGAGGAACGTCGCGTCGGTGCGCATGTAGGTGATGTACCCGTGCTCGTAGAGGCCCTGGGCGACGGCCATGGTCCGGGCCGCGGTGAAGCCGAGCTTGCGCCCCGCCTCCTGCTGGAGGGTCGACGTCGTGAAGGGGGCCTTCGGGCGCTCCGCGAACGCCTTCGACTCGACCGAGTCGACCCGGAAGCTGGCGTCCCGGAGGTCGGTGGCGAGCTTCGCGGCCGCGGCCTCGTCGAGCAGCGCCACGTCGGCGCCCTCGGCGAGGTGGCCGGTCGAGGGGTCGAAGTCCCGGCCGGTGGCGAGCCGCCGCCCGCCCAGGGCGACGAGGGTGGCCGGGAACTCGGCGGCGCGGGCCGAGAAGACCCCGTCGAGGTCGAAGTAGGAGGCGGCGCGGAACGCCATCCGGGCCCGTTCCCGCTCCACGACGAGCCGGCCGGCGACGCTCTGGACCCGGCCGGCCGAGGTCGCGCCACCAGCCCGGCGGCGGGTGACCACCGACATCTCGTAGCCGAAGAGCCGGTCGAGCTTGCGGCGTCCCTCCTGAGCCTCGACGAGGCGCATGTCGAGGTCGCGGGGGCTCGCCAGGGCGGCCTCGATGGCGGGAGCGGTGATCTCGTGGAAGACGAGGCGTTTGACCGGCACCGAGGGGCGGAGCACCTCGAGGACGTGCCAGGAGATGGCCTCGCCTTCCCGGTCCTCGTCGGTCGCGAGGAGCACCTCGTCGGCGTCGCGGAGCGCCTCTTTCAGCTCCTTCACGACGTCGCGTTTCTTGTCGACGACAACGTAGACCGGCTCGAAGTGGTTGTTCACGTCGATGCCGAGCCGGCGGATCTCGGGGTTGGTGACGCTCTTGGGCACCTGCTTGGCGCTGCTCGGCAGATCGCGGATGTGGCCGCGGCTCGCGAGAACCCGGAACTGGGCGCGGCCGAGGAATCCCTCGATCGTTTTCGCCTTCGCCGGCGACTCGACGATTACGAGCGTCTTCGCCACATCCATGTCCTCAGAGTCAGGTCGCGGGTCCGGGGCTGAGCGGCCTAGTTTGGCCGGGGATCGGTCCGTTGCTGCGCATCCGGCCCGGGCGGCCCGGAAGTCTAAGGTGACGGCCCGTGTTCCGGGCATTCTTCGGCGTTTTCGGCCTCGATCCGAAATCGATCTTCAACTCGATCCACCCGTACGGCGAGGTCTTCACCTGGCTGTTCGTCTTCGCGGAGACCGGGCTGCTGATCGGGTTCTTCCTGCCCGGCGATTCGCTGCTCTTCACCGCGGGGGTGCTGGCGGGCGAGGGAAAGCTCGAGTTGTGGCTGCTGATCCCGGGCGCGTTCCTCGCCGCCTTCCTCGGCTCCGAGCTCGGGTACTTCATCGGGAACCGGGCCGGGCCGGCACTGTTCCGCCGTCCCGACTCGCGGTTCTTCAAGCAGGCCTACGTCCAGCGGACCCACGAGTTCTTCGAGCGGCACGGACCGCAAGCCGTCGTGCTGGCCCGCTTCGTGCCGGTGGTGCGGACCTTCACGCCGGTGATGGCCGGTGTCGGGTCGATGAACCGGCGCTTGTACACGATCTACAACGCCATCGGTGCGCTGCTGTGGGCGGTGGGCGTGACGCTGCTCGGCTACGCCCTCGGCGACGCGATCGGCAGCAACATCGACAACTACCTGCTGCCGCTCATCGCCGTGATCATCTGCATCTCGCTCGTGCCAGCCGCGTTCGAGTGGCGCCGGGCCCGTCGTGGCCACGCCGCCGGTCTCGACCCGTCCCGGACTGGCGAGGTCTCGCCGCCCGACGGGGCGGGCGACGACCGGGACTGAGGCCGGCGCCCGGCTACTCCCCGGCTGACGCCCCCGCGGGCCGGCCATCGTCGGCGAGCGCCGCTGCGACCTCGTCGGATTCGGCGGCGAACGCGCCCCCCTGGCGCTTCGAGTAGAGGATCGCGATCACGAGCACGACGAGGGCGGCACCCGCGATCGCGAACCGGGCCACGTTGTTGTTCTGCAGGCTGATGATCGCGGGCAGGATCAGCAGGGAGACGAGGTTCATGACCTTGATCAGCGGGTTCAGCGCTGGGCCGGCGGTGTCCTTGAACGGGTCACCGACCGTGTCTCCGATTACGGCCGCCTTGTGCGACTCGGATCCCTTCCCGCCGTAGTGGCCGTCTTCGATGTACTTCTTGGCGTTGTCCCAGGCCCCGCCCGAGTTCGATAAGAACACGGCCATCAGCTGGCCGGTGAGGATCACCGCGGCGAGGAACGCGCCGAGCGCGAGGTAGCTGATGCCGAACCCGATGATCACGGGCGACAGCACGGCGAGGAGCGCGGGGGTCGTCAGCTCGCGCAGGGCGGCGGTGGTGCAGATGTCGACGACCCGGCCCGTGTCGGGCTCGTCGATGCCCTCCATGATCCTGCGCTCGCGGAACTGCTTGCGGACCTCCTCGACGACCTTCCCCGCGGAGCGGCCGACGGCGCGGATGGCGAAGGAGGAGAAGAGGAAGGCGATCGAGCCGCCGATGAGGAGCCCGATGAACGTCTTCGGGTCGGCGACGTTGATCGCGGCTCTCGAGTCGCGGAACAGGGCGGAGCCGACCTTGTTGATCTTGAGCTCGATCCCGACCGTCTCGATGTAGGAGGCGAACAGCGCCACCGCGGCGATGACCGCGGAGCCGATCGCGAAGCCCTTCGTGACGGCCTTCGTGGTGTTCCCGACCGCGTCGAGGCTCACCATGATCCGCTCCGCCTCGCCCTCAAACTCCCCGGACATCTCGGCGATCCCGGCCGCGTTGTCCGAGACCGGGCCGAAGGTGTCCTCGGAGACGACCACCCCGGTGGTGGCGAGCATGCCCATCCCGGTCAAGGCGATCAGGTAGAGGGAGAGCTGCAGGTTCCCGTTGCCGAGGGCGATGCCGACCGCCAGCGCGGCGGCGATGGCGATGATCGACCAGACCGTCGATTCGAGGCCGCTGCTGACCCCGGACAGGATCGTGGTGGCAGGGCCGGTCCGGGTGGCGTCGGCGATCTCCCGGACCGGCTGGGTCTCGGTCGACGTGAAGTACTCGGTGAGCCGGCTCACGACCTGGGCCAGGACGAGGCCGATGACCACCGCTCCGAAGACGCGCCAGCCGACGCTGTCGTGCTGGTTCCCGACGTAGAAGAGCGCGACCGCGCCGACCCCGATCACGGTGAGGAGCCCGGCGATGAGGAACCCGCGGTTGATGGGCGCCATGGCGCTGCGGTCCCGGTCCGTGGCCCGCACCGAGAACACCCCGACCATCGACGCCAGCACGCCGATGGCACGGGCGATGAGCGGGAAGATCAGGCCCAGGGCCGGGTTGGCGCCGATCGAGGCGAACGCGGGGACACCGAGGATGATGGCGGCGACCAGGGTGACCTCGTAGGACTCGAAGAGGTCGGCGGCCATGCCGGCGCAGTCGCCCACGTTGTCGCCCACGTTGTCAGCGATGGTGGCCGGGTTGCGGGGGTCATCCTCGGGGATTCCCTGCTCGACCTTCCCGACCAGGTCGGCGCCGACGTCAGCGGCCTTCGTGAAGATCCCGCCGCCGACCCGCATGAAGAGGGCGATGAGCGACCCGCCGAAACCGAACCCGATGAGGATCGCGGTGGAGGTGTTCTGGAACAGCATGATGATGATGGTGGCGCCGAGCAGACCGAGCCCGACCGTGAACATGCCGGCGACCCCGCCGGTTCGGAAGGCGACCCGCAGCGCCTCCTTGAGGGACCCCTCCCGGGCCGCGGCAGCGGTGCGAACGTTGCCGCGGACGGCGAGGCTCATCCCGATGAAGCCGGTCAGGCCGGACAGGAAGGCGCCGGCGACGAACGCCGAGGTACGGGCGGCTCCGGAGGCGGCGAAGGAGAGGGCGATGGCGCCCCCAGGCTTGGTGATGTGGGTCGAGGTGGCAAAGACGAGGATGGCGACCGGCACCAGGATGATGGCGATGGTGCGGAACTGGCGCCGGAGGTAGGTCATCGCCCCGACTTGGATCTGCTTGGCGATGGCGATCATTTTCGGGGTGCCCTGATCGGCGGCCAGGACGCCGCGGACCAGGAACAGGCCGATCAGGATGGCGAGCACGGCAACGGCGGCCGCGAAGATCAGCCAGCCCCACTCGCCGGCGGCCAGGTTGAACCGCTGATACCCGCCCTCGGCCGCGAGGACGCTGAGGTTCATTCGGTCGACGCTCCTTTCCTCTCCCCGGAAACCCCCCGTCCCGCCACGCCGGGGCGAAGCCCCCGGCCGGCTGCGAGGCGGGTGAACGGTAGCCGGTGGCCGGGAGCGACGGGGGACCCCGGGGGTGCCGTGCACGGTCGTGTCGACGGGCCCGCCGCGGCCGCTCGGGCTGGCGCTCGCCGGCGGTCCGTCGGTTCCGGGTCGGGTGCCCGTTACCCTGGGAGCGTGGAGGCCGCCTTCTTCGACCTCGACAAGACCGTCATCGCCAAGAGCAGCGTCTTGGCGTTCGGTCGCCCCTTCTACCGAGAAGGGCTGCTGTCCCGCCGGGCGATCGTGAAGAGCGCCTACGCGCAGGTGATCTTCATGCTGGTGGGCGCCGACGAGGCGAAGATGGACCAGCTGCGCGTGGCGATGCTGGCCATGATCCGCGGCTGGAGCCAACGGCACGTGGCCGAGATCGTGCGCGAGACGTTGAACGAGGTCGTCATCCCGATCATCTTCAAGGAGGCGATGGACCTCATCGCCGAGCACCACGCGGCCGGCCGCGAGGTCGTTCTGATCAGCTCGGCGCCCGAGGAGGTCGTGTGGCCGCTCGGGGAGCACCTCGGCGTCGACGACGTGATCGCCACCCGCCCCGAGGTCGACGAGGCCGGCAACTACACCGGCGACCTTGCCTTCTACAGCTACGGGCCGCACAAGGCGACGGCACTCCGGGCCATGGCCGCGGTGAAGGGGATCGACCTCGACGCCTCGTTCGCCTACTCGGACTCGATCACCGACGAGCCGATGCTGCGGGCGGTCGGGCACCCGGTCGCCGTGAACCCGGACCGGGAGCTGGCCCGCCTGGCCCGCGCCGAAGGCTGGGAGGTCCGCAACTTCGCGAAGCCGATCCGGCTGCGGGATCGGGTGTCCGGACGGGACTCGGCGTGGGCGGCGAGCGGCGCCCTCGTCGCCGCTGGGGCGGGTGCCGCGGTCTGGTGGTGGAGGCGACACCGCGAGCACCTCGCGGCCTGATGGCGCCGCCGAGCGGCGTCCGCCTCGCGCATCTGCCGACCCCACTCGAGGCGATGGACCGCCTCGCCGAGGCGCTGGGGGCGGGACGCCTCCTCGTGAAGCGCGACGACTGCACCGGGCTGGCCCTGGGCGGCAACAAGGCCCGCAAGCTCGAGCAGCTCTGCGCCGAAGCGCAGGCTCAGGGGGCCGACGTGCTCGTCACCGGCGGCGGGCCCCAGAGCAACCACGTCCGCATGACCGCCGCGGCGGCCAACCGGCTCGGCCTCCCCTGCCACGTGGCCCTGGCCGGCTCACCGCCCGACGTCGCGTCGGGGAACCTGCTCCTCGACCAGGTCCTCGCGGCGCGGCTGCACTTCACCGGGCCCGCGGAGTACTACGAGCTCGAGTCGGCCATCGAGGAGCTCGCGGCGGACCTCAGCCGCCAGGGGCACCGCCCGTACGCGATCCCGGTCGGGGGCGCCTCGGTGACCGGCGTCGTCGCGTACGCCGACGCCGCTGACGAGCTCGCCGCGCAGACGACGACCGTCGACGTGGACTGGGTGGTGGTCGCCGACGGGTCGGGCGGAACGCACGCCGGCCTGCTGGCCGGACTCGACCCTCGCACCCGGGTGCTCGGTGTGGACGTCGGAACCCGACCCGACCTCGACGAGATCGTGCCTCGGCTCGCCGCGCAGGCCGCGGCTCGGACCGGTCGGCCCGCGCCGCCAACCCTGGTCGAGATCGACCACGAGCGATTCGGAGCCGGGTACGGCGCGCTCACCGACGGCACCCTCGAAGCGATCGAGCTCACGGCCCGCTCCGAGGGCCTGGTGCTCGATCCGGTGTACACAGGCAAGGCCATGGCCGGGCTCGTCGCCGCGTACCGAGACGGCCGGTTCGGGCGCGACGACACGGTGGTGTTCTGGCACACCGGGGGCGCCCCGGCGCTCTTCGCGTCCCGATATGCGCGCTGCTTCGAGGAGCAGACGTCGGGCTGAGCCCGGACGCGGGTCGGGCCCGCCGAAGCGGGCCCGACTTGAAGCAGGCTCGATCAGGCTTCGCGGAGCTTGCGGGCCACCGCGACGCCGACCGCCAGCAGGATCACGAGCAACAGCAGTTTCTTCATGACGCCTCCCGGGCTGGGCAGGAACCCTGAGGGTACTCGGGATCGCGGCATCCCGAAGATGTCACCCTCTAACCTCCGCCGGACGTGACGACCACCACCACGACCGCTCGCCTGCTGTTCGAGGAGAAGATCGGACCGGCGCCCCGCGCCTGGATCTGGCTCCCGATCATCGTGGTCATCACCGCGCTCGCGATCGCCCCCGTGGTCGTCCCGATCGCGCTCATCGCCTGGGGCGTCAACGTCATCCGGTTCAAGGGCACCGTGGTGCGGGTCGACGACGACTACGTCTGGGTCGGCCGGCGATGGGCCCGGCTCGCCGCGCTCGACCTGTCGACCCTGGGCCAGGCCAGCAACACCTGGCCGTGGCGGTACTTCAACCGCCGTTACCTCAGCGCGAACCCGATCTGGACCCGGGGCTCCGTCGGGATCCGTGGGGTCGACGGTGGCAAGAAGTACTGGTTCTCGGTCGGGACGAACCGTCGGGACGAGCTGATCGCGGTCCTCGAGGCCGCGATTCCCGCCGCCCGAGCGAAACCGGCGCCGGTCGGGCCGGCCGGTCCGTTGCCGCCACCGGGCTGGCATCCGGACCCGTGGCGGCTGGCGTCGATGCGGTGGTGGGACGGCCGGCAGTGGACCGGGTACACGTGGCCGCCGCAGCCGGGAGCGCCCACATGATCCCGATGGCCGACGAGGGGCGGATCCGAAGGTTCCCGTGGTGCACGATCCTGCTGATCGCGGTGTGCACGCTCGTCTACTTCGCGGTGCAGCCCGGCCACGACGAGAAGTTCTCGTGGAGCGGCATCGCCGAGCAGGTCAGCGCCTCCGACCTGCGGTTCATGGTCGACAACACCGGGATCCCGTGCGAGCTGGTGCGGGGTCGCCCCCTCACCGAGCAGGAGTACAAGGCGACCTTCGACGACGGCAACACGGACGCGTGCACGCACTCGAGTGGGCCCGAGCACGACCCGGGCAAGAACGTGTACCTCGCCGCGGTGCTCACCATGTTCGTGCACGAGAGCATCCCGCACCTGTTCGGGAACATGCTCTTCCTCTTCGTGTTCGGGATCGTGATCGAGGACCGCAAGGGGTGGTGGCGGTTCCTGCTCCTGTACCTGATCGGCGGGGCGATCGCGACTGCGTCGCAGGTCGCGATGGATCCGAGCTCGACCGTGCCGATCATCGGCGCCTCGGGGGCGATCGCGGCGGTGATGGGCGCGTACTTGGCCTTGTATCCGAAGGCCCGGATCAAGTCGCTGATCTTCTTCGGGCCGATGTTCATCCGGAAGGTGTCGGCCGGGTGGCTCCTCATCATCTGGTTCCTGCTGCAGTTCCAGTACGTGGCGTCGAACGCTGGGATCGCCTGGGCCGCCCACGTCGGAGGGTTCAGCTTCGGGGTGCTCGTCGGTCTCTACTGGCGGCTGCGCGACCGACGCTCGGTGCCGGCCCTGCCGGTGCCCGTCCCGGCCTGATACAACGCCGGTGGAGGTGAACGGGGTCTGGTGGCCCCCCTCGTCTTCAAAACGAGTGGGACGGGTGATCCCCGTCCGGTGGGTTCGATTCCTGCCACCTCCGCTGACGGATACGGCGCGGGCGTAACCTCCCGCCGGTGGAGCAGCGCCCACTCGGGCGGACCGGGATCCGGGTCAGCGAGGTCGCGCTCGGCGCGATGACGTTCGGGAGGGAGGCCTCCGAGGCGGAGAGCCGGGCCATGCTCGACCGGTACCTCGAGGCGGGCGGCACCTTCGTCGACACCGCGGACGTGTACGCAGGCGGGGCGAGCGAGGAGATCCTCGGCCGGGTGTTCGCGGCGCGGCCGGGGCTCCGGGACCAGGTGGTGCTGGCGACGAAGTTCCGGATGCCGACCGGCGCCGGCGTGAACGACGCCGGCGGGTCGCGTCCGCCACCTCCGCTCGTCGATCGAAGGGTCACTGCGGCGGCTGCGCACCGACTGGGTCGACCTGTACCAGATGCACGCCTGGGATCCCCGCACGCCGATCGACGAGACGCTCTCGACCCTCGACGACCTCGTCCACACCGGCACGGTCCGCTACGTGGGAGCGAGCAACTACGCAGCCTGGCAGCTCGAGCGGGCGCTCGGTCGGGCTGCAGCCCGCGGCTGGGAGCCCTTCACGTCCCTCCAGCCCCAGTACTCGTTGGTGTGCCGCGACATCGAGCGTGAGGTGCTTCCGTGCGCGCGCGACGCCGGGTTGGCGGTGCTGCCCTGGTCGCCGCTGGGCGGCGGGCTCCTGACCGGCAAGTACCGCCGCGGGGAGCAGCCAGCCGTCGACACCCGGGGCGGCGACGACTCGAGCCCGTCGGGGGCGCTGGTGCGGTGGCGGCTGGACGACGAACACGCCGACGCGGTCGTCGACACCCTCGCCACCGTGGCCGCCGCGCTCGGGCGCAGCCCGGCCCAGGTGGCGTTGAACTGGGTCCTGCACCGGCCCGGGATCACGGCCCCGATCCTGGGCGCGCGCACGGTCGCGCAGCTCGACGACAACCTGGCGTCGCTGGGCTGGCAGCTCGACGAGGAGCACCGACGGGCCCTCGACGAGGTGAGCGCGATCCCGCTCGGCTACCCGTACGAGTTCCGGGCCCCGCCGCCGCGCCGCTGAGGCCGGCTCAGACCGCGAGCAGGTCCCGGGCGCCGGTGTCGGCCGACGGATGCCGCAGCTTCGACATCGCCCGAGCCTCGATCTGGCGGATCCGCTCCCGGGTGAGGTTGAAGTACTCCCCGACCTCCTCCAGGGTGCGGGGCTCCCCCCGGTCGAGCCCGAACCGGAGGGCGAGGATCTGGCGCTCCCGCTCGTCGAGCGGGCCGAGGAGCTTCTCGATCTCGTCGGGCAGCAGCGCGGTCGCGGCCACCTCGAAGGGCGACTCGGCGGAGCGGTCCTCGACGATGTCACCCAGCTCGGCGTCGCCGTCCTCGCGGAGGGGCTCGGAGAGCGAGAGCGGCTCGGCGGCGAAGCGCAGCGCCTCGGTCACCTTGTCCTCGGGCATCTCGACCTCGACGGCCAGCTCGGCGAGCGTCGCCGGCCGGCCGAGCTTGAGCTCGAGGCGCGAGCGGGCCTTCTGAAGCCGGGCCAGGGTGTCGCCGGCGTGGACGGGGAGGCGGATGGTGCGCCCGGTGTTGGCGATGCCTCGTGTGATGGCCTGTCGGATCCACCAGGTCGCGTACGTGGAGAACTTGAAGCCCTTGCGCCAGTCGAACTTCTCGACCGCGTGCATAAGCCCGAGGTTGCCTTCCTGGATGAGGTCCAGGAGCGGCAAACCCGAGGCCTGGTACTTCTTGGCGATGGAGACGACGAGTCGCAGGTTGGACTGCACGAAGGTGCGCTGCGCGTACTCCCCCTCCCGGGCGATCTTGCGCAGCTCCCGCTTCTTGGCCGGGGTCAGCTTCTTGGCGGGGAGCCGTTCCAGGTCCTCCCGAGCCGCGTTGCCGCCCTCGATCGCCTGGGCCAGGCGGACCTCGTCGTCTTTGGTCAGCAGCGGGTACTGGCCGATGTCGGTGAGGTAGAGCCGGACGAGATCTTCCTCGTCCCGCTCGACGCGCTCCTTCGCCACTGCTGCCTTTCCGGGTTAGTGCTGAGGGTCTCGGGCACCGGCACGACCAGGCCCGGAAGCGTGTTCCCGCAGGTGGGGGGCGGGTTCCTTCCGTACCATACGGTCCGTGTCAAGCGGGACCGCGGGGCGCGGGGGACGCTCCGGCGGGGGCCTCGACGATAGCGGTCCGGCCACCTCCCGCCGCGGCGAGCGGCCTCACCGGGCGGGCAGGGTGGCTTCGACCGCCGTGCGCCGCTGGGCGGCCCGGTCGACGAGCCCCGGCTCGAGGACATCCTCGAGCAGGGCGAGGCCCTCGGCGAGGTCGGCCCGCTCGTCGTCGACGACGAAGCGGACCCGACGCTGGACCGGCCCGTCGCTCCAGCGGCTGGTCCGGTCGGTGAGCTCGTCGTAGCCGGACATCACGGCGGGGAGGAAGGCTTGGTAGAAGCCGACCAGCCGGTCGAGGGTGGTGGTCGCGCCGGCGACGCCGTCGAGCGCCGCGACCCAGGCCGGGCCGGCCGGGGCGATCAGCCGGTCGGGGTCGTGGGCCCGGGTGGCGGGCAGCACCTCGCGGAGCAGCTGGGCGTGCCAGCCGTGGTGCCGGCTGTGCCGGGCGACCAGCAGCTTGGCGTCGGGCTCGGGGACCGAGGTCACCCAGCCACCCAAGCTCTCGAAGCAGCGCCGCTCGACCCAGCAGGCCTGGCCGACCACGGCTGCGGTGGCGTCGATGCTCAGCATCGGCGGATGGTAGGTGGCGTCCCGGCTCAGAAGGGCCGGGGGTCCAGCTCGGGATGCGGGAGCGGCAGGGCGCGCCGAGCGCCCAGCTCGGCGAGCGCCAAGCCGGCGAGGATCACCGCCGCTCCGATCAGCTTCACGACGCCGAGCCGCTCGCCGCTGACGTAGCCGGCCAGCGCCGCGAAGACCGGCTCGAGGAGCAGATACAGCGCGGCGCGGCTGGGCGCCAGGCGGCGCTGCCCCAGGACCTGCAGCGAGAGGGCGACCGCCGAGCAGGCGATACCGGTGAACGCAGCCGCGAGAGAGCGCGAGGCCGGTGAGGTGCCCGACGCCCTGCACAGCCGTGGCGGGCGCGCAGACCACGACGATCACCACCATCTGGACGGTCGTGAACGAGATGGGGTGGAGCCGGGCTGCGTACTCGCCCTGGTAGACGATCCACAGCGCGAACAGGACGGCGCAGAGCAGCGTCAGCAGCTCCCCGATTCCGAGGGCGACCGTGGCGCCGGTCAGGAGGTACAGGCCGAGCGCAGCGACGACGACGCCGGCCAGCACCGGCCGGTCGGGGAGCCGCCGCCGCAGCCCGCCCTCGATCAGCGGGGTGAACACGACGTACAGGCCGGTGATGAACGCCGACGTCGACGGGGAGACGGTGGTGAGCCCCACCGTCTGGGTGGCGTACCCGGCGGCGAGGAGCACGCCGGCGACGAGCCCGGCCCGGGCGAGGAGCCGCAGGTCCTCCCCGCGCCGGCGGGCGACGACCACCGCCCACGGGCCGAGCGCGACGACCGCGATCGTGAAGCGCAGCAGCAGGTAGGCGAACGGGTCGATGTCCTGCAGGGCGGCGTGGACGAGCGGAAAGGTGACGCCGTACAGGCAGGCGGCCAGGACCAGCGCGCCTTCGGCCGCGTACCGTCTCACGCGAGGGGGAGGGGGCTAGCCGGGCCAGCGGTTCGTGATGGGGAGCCGGCGGTCCTTGCCGAACGCCTTCGGGGACACCCGCACCCCGGGGGGCGCCTGCCGGCGCTTGTACTCGTTGCGGTCGACGAGCCACGCCACGCGGCGCACCGCCTCCGGGTCGTGCCCGGCGTCGACCAGCTCCGCGACCGAATGGTCCTCCTCGACGTACCCCTCGACGATCGGGTCGAGCACCGCGTAGTCGGGGAGCGAGTCGCTGTCGCGCTGGTCGGGGCGCAGCTCGGCGCTCGGAGGCTTGTCGAGGACCGCGTCGGGGATCAGGGCCCGGCCCGCCCGTTCGTTGCGGTCCCGCGCCAGCGCGTAGACGAGCGTCTTGGGCACGTCCTTGATGACGGCGAACCCGCCTGCCATGTCCCCGTAGAGGGTCGAGTAGCCGGTCGCCATCTCGCTCTTGTTGCCGGTCGTGAGCACGAGCCAGTCGAACTTGTTCGAGATCGTCATGAGGATCGTGCCCCGGACCCGAGCTTGGAGGTTCTCCTCGGCGAGTCCGGGGCGGCCGGTGCCGAGCGGCTCGTCGAGCATCTCGAGGAAGGCGGCGTGGGCGGGCTCGATCGGCACGGTCATGGTGCGGATCCCGAGGTTCTCGGCCAGCGTCTCCGCGTCCGACACGCTGCCGAGGCTCGAGAAGCGGGACGGCATGAGGATGCCGACCACGTGCTCGGGGCCGAGCGCGTCGGCGGCGACGACCGCGACGAGCGACGAATTAATGCCGCCCGAGAGCCCGATGAGGACGTCGGCGAACCCGTTCTTGTGCACGTAGTCATGGGTGGCGAGCACCAGCGCCTCGTACACCTCCCGGACCGGGGCGAGCGGCTCCTCGACGCGGGGGGCGACCGGGGGCTCCCCGAGCCGGACGTCGCTGACCGGCACCTCGGGTAGCGCGGCGGCGCGGCCGCGACCCCGCGGATCGAGCGCGCGGCGGCGGAAGGCAGGACGGACGTCGACGTCGACGACGAGGAAGTCCTCGGTGAACTGGCGGGCCCGGGCGAGCACCTCGCCGTCGCCGTCGACGAACAGCGACGCCCCGTCGAAGACCAGCTCGTCCTGGCCGCCGACCAGGTTGACGTACAGGATCGGGACCGACGCGTCGGCGGCCCGAGTCGACAGCATCGTCTCCCGCTCCCGGAGCCGGCCGGCGTAGTACGGCGAGGCGTTGATGTTGACGACGAGCTCCGCCCCTCCCGCGGCCTGGGTCAGCACCGGGCCGGTCGGGCTCCACGCGTCCTCGCAGATGGTCACCGCGACGCGAGCGCCTCCGATGTCGAAGAGCGGGCCGTCGGCCGGCCACGGCTCGAAGTAGCGCTCCTCGTCGAAGACGGCGTAGTTGGGGAGGAGGTGCTTGCGGTAGACGCCGAGGATCCGACCCTGGGCGCACACCGCCGCCGCGTTGTAGAGATCCCGGTCGGGTTGCGGGAAGCCGATCACCGCCGCGGCGCGGCCGGTGTGGGCCGCGACCTTCTCGAGAAACTCGCCCGCCTGGGCGACGAAGGCGGGGCGCAGCAACAGGTCCTCGGGCGGGTAGCCGGTGATGGCGAGCTTCCGGGAACGCCACCAGATCGGCGCCGACCCGCTCGGCCCGCTCGTAGTGCTCGAGGATCCGCGCCGCGTTGCCCTCCAGGTCACCGACGACGAGGTTCAGCTGGGCGGCGGCGACGCGGAGGCGAGGCACGAGTCCAGGATACGACGGTGGGCGGAAGCGGCCGGGCCCGGCCGTTGGTCCTCCACCGGTCGCGACCCCGAGGGCGTCGGGATCGCCGCGACACACTGGTCCCGTGAGCAGTGTCACCGTGCTCGGTCACCCGGAGGTCGAGGCGGCACTGGCACGCGCGGCTGACGTCTCGCTGGCGCGCTCGGTGCTCGACCGGGTCCTCGAGGCCGACCCGTCTGTCGCCGACGACCTCGTCGAACGGGCGACGGTCCGTGACGCGCTCGTCGCGGTCGCCTGCGCGTCGCGCTCCTTGTCCAACGCGCTGGTCGCCGACCCGTCGCTCGTCGCGCTGCTGCGTGACCTCGACGGGCTGCCAGCGGCGCTGCCACCGCCCGAACCCGGGACCTTGCGTCGCTGGAAGCGGGGCGAGCTGCTCCGCATCGCGGCAGCAGACCTCCTCGGGCTCGCGGACCTGCCGACGGTCGGTCGTCGGCTCGCCACGCTCGCCGACGCCTGCCTCGCCCTCGCGCTCGAGGCCGTGGCGCCGACCGGGCCGTTCGCGGTGGTGGGGATGGGGAAGCTCGGAGGCCGCGGCTCAACTACGCCAGCGACGTCGACGTGCTGTTCGTGCACGCGGGCGACGGGGCCGCGGCCGACCGGGCAGCGCGTCACCTGTTGACGGTCATGAGCGAGCCGACCGCCGATGGGGTGGTGTTCCGCACCGACGCCGGCCTGCGACCCGAGGGTGGGGCCGGCGCGCTGTCACGGACCCTCGAGAGCTACCAGGCCTGGTACGAGCGGTGGGCTCGCCAGTGGGAGTTCCAGGCCCTGATCAAGGCTCGGCCCGTCGCCGGCGACGACCTCGGCGCGCGCCTCGTCGAGATGACCCGCCCGCTCGTGTGGCCCGACGTCTTGGACCCCGACGCGGTGCGCGAGGCCCGGCTGCTCAAAGCCCGAGGGGAGGCTGACCTGCGGCGGCGGGGCCTCACCGAACGGGAGCTCAAGCGTGGGCGGGGCGGGATCCGCGACATCGAGTTCGCGGTGCAGCTGCTGCAACGGGTCCACGGTCGTCACGACGCCGACATCCGCTCGCCGAACACCCTCCACGCGCTCGCCGAGCTCGCCGCCGGCGGCTACGTGGAGGACCGCGACGCGGCGCAGCTCGCCGATGCGTACACGTTCCTCCGAACGGTGGAGCACCGGCTGCAGCTACGCGACGAGCAGCAGACCCACACGCTGCCCGCTGACGTGCCCCGCCGCACCTTGCTCGCCCGGGTGCTCGGGTACCGGGACCAGCCGGACCGCACCGCGCTCGAGGCGTTCGACGCGGACCACCGCGCGGATCAAGGGACCGTGCGTGCCCTCCACGAGCGGCTGTTCTTCGCCCCCATCCTCGACACGCTCGCCGGTGCGGGGGCGCTGCCCGTCGCCGCGGTCGAGGACCGTCTCGCCGCGTTCGGGTTCGCGGACGCCGAGCACACCCGTACCGCGTTACGCGCCCTGACCCAGGGCCTCACCCGGTCGTCGCGGGTGCTCCACGCGCTGCTGCCGGTCGTCCTCGACTGGCTGTCGGCAACCCCAGACCCTGATCTGGGGCTCCTCCAGCTGCGGCGTCTCACCGACGAGCCGACCCGGACCGCGGCCCTTGCCACGACGTTCCGCGACCAGCCAGGCGCGGCCGAGCGGGTCTGCCGGGTGCTCGGCTCGAGCCGATTGATCGGCGACTCGCTGCTGCGCCAGCCTGACGTCGTCGAGCTGCTCGGCAACGACGACTGGTTCGTGCGGGAACGCCCGCCCGAAGAGCTGCGCGACGCCGCGCTCGCGACTCTCCAGTGGCGGGCCGACACCACAGCGCGGCGAGCCGGGCTGCGGCGCTTCAAGCGGCGGGAGGAGCTGCGGATCGGCGCGCGGGACCTGGTCGGCTTGGCCCCCCTGTCGGTCACGTCCCGGGAGCTGGCCGGACTGGCTGGCGCCTGCCTGGACGCGGCGCTGTCGGCGCTGGACCCGCCGCTGCCGTTCGCGGTGATCGGCATGGGTCGGCTCGGCGGCCGGGAGCTGTCGTACGGGTCGGACATCGACGTGCTGTTCGTCTACGAGGGGGACCGCCCGGAGGACTTCGAAGCCGCGGACCGAGTGGCTCGCCAGCTGGTGCGGGAGATCGGCGCGACCACCGCCGAGGGCCAGACGTTCCGCGTCGACACCTCGCTGCGGCCCGAGGGCAGGGACGGACCGCTGGCCCGGTCGCTCGACGGCTACCGGGCCTACTACCAGCGGTGGGCGCAGGTGTGGGAGCTGCAGGCACTGCTGCGCGCCCGACCGGTCGCCGGCGACCTCGACCTGGGGCGGCGGTTCCTGGAGCTCGTCGAGCCCTACGTGTACCGGAACCCGTTCCCCGCCGAGCTGGCCCGCGAGGTGCGACGCAACAAGGCACGGGTCGAGCGGGAGCGCATTCCGACCGGCGAGGACCGGCAGTTCCACCTCAAGCTCGGGAAGGGCGGCTTGCTCGACGTCGAGTTCGTCGTGCAGCTCCTCCAGCTCGAGCGAGGGGCCGTCTACCCGTCGATCCGGAACCCGGCCACCGTCCCCGCCCTCGAAGCGCTCGGCGCGGCGGGGCTCCTCGACTACGACGACGTCGCGGTGCTGGTGGCGTCGTACGAGTTCTGCGAGCGAGCCCGGAACGCCTGCTACCTCGTGACCGGCCGCCCGAGCGACGCCCTCCCGACCGGCGTCGACGCGGTCCACGTCGGCCGGCTCCTCGGGGAGCTGCGCCGCCCGGAGGCAGCGCTGCGCGACGACTTCCGTCGCGTGACCCGGCGTGCCCGTCAGGTGGTCGAGCGCGTCTTCTACGAGCGCGGCTAGCCGACGTCCCAAGCTGGGAGCGCGCCGATAGGCTCCCCGCCCGTGCTGCTCACTCCTCGCCGTGTCATGGTCCTCGGGCTGCTCCTCGCGGTGGCCGCGGTTGGGGCGGGTGGTGCGCCCGCCAAGCACAAGCCGCCGGCCAAGCCGTCCGGGCCGACCGTCAACCCAGTGCAGCCGTGCGGCTACCTGACCACCGCCCAGGTGCAGAAGGCGCTGGGCGGCCCGGTCTCGATCGACCCGACCGACCGTGGGAACAAGGTCCCGAACGCCTGCGCCTTCGTCGTCGGCCCCAACCCGCAGCAGCCGACCGGGATCCTGATCACGACCAACCAGTACCCGGGGTTCTTGGTCCCGTCGGGAGAGAACGCGGTCGACGTGGTCGAGGCGCAGCGAGCAGTCGATAACACGGAGGGCTACAACACGATCGACGCCAACCTCGGCAAGACGTCGTACGTCGACAACAACCTCTCGACGGTCTACGTCGCGCCGACCACCCAGTTCGCCTTCTCGCTGCAATGGGTGCTCGCCAGCCAGCCGAGCACGGGCGGGCCGCTCTCCGCCGCGAACCGCACCGCGTCTGCTGTCGCTCGCCAAGAGCGTCACGGCCCGGGCGCCGAAGTCCTGACCGGGGCCCGAGGCGCGACGCGTCCGCGGCTGCGTACCGGCGGCGCGGTGGGCTCACCCACGCGAGGCTGACGGTGCGCCACGCCGGCCCGGTCCTGGTCTTGCTCCTCGCCGCGCTCGTGGCGGGCTGCGGAAGTGGGAGCTTCCCAGGCCCGCCCCCGCCCGGTCGCACCGTCGAAGAACGCGACGACCACCACCGAGGCGTCCTTGCCCTGCGGCGGGACGGGGACCGTCCCGGCGGCGGTGCGGGCCAGCACCGTCGCGGGGCTCGACACGAACCCGACCCAGTACCTGGTCGCCAACGTCAGCCTGGCCCGCTCGGATTCGACGTGGGCGCGCTTCGACACGCTCCCCGCCGCTGGACAGGAGTCGAGCTACCGGGGCGGGTTCGGGTTGGCCCACTGCGACGGGACCACCTGGGCGGTGACGGACTTCGGCTCCGCCGAGGTCGGCTGCCCAGGAGGGACGGTGCCACCGCCGCCGCCCGCGGTGCGCGCCGACCTGGGCATCAACTGCCCGTAACCGTCCGGCCGACCGGGTCCGGGGTGGGCGGCCAGCCGTGCCGGCCGCCCACCGCGCCGACTAGATGTCGTAGTACAGGTAGAACTCGTAGGGGTGCGGACGGAGCCGCATGGCGTCGATCTCGCTCTCCCGCTTGTAGGAGATCCACGTCTCGATCACGTCGGGGGTGAACACGTCCCCGGCGAGCAAGAAGTCGTGGTCGGCCTCCAGGGCGGCGAGCGCCTCGTCGAGCGACCCGGGGACCTGGGGGACCTTGGCCAGCTCGTCAGGCGGCAGGTCGTAGAGGTCCCGGTCGACCGGGGTCGGCGGCTCCACCTTGTTCTGGATGCCGTCGAGACCCGCCATGAGCATCGCCGCGAACGCCAGGTACGGGTTGCACGACGGGTCGGGGCAGCGGAACTCGAGCCGCTTGGCCTTCGGGCTCTTCGAGTACAGCGGGATGCGCACCGCCGCGGAGCGGTTCCGCTGCGAGTACACGAGGTTGACCGGCGCCTCGTAGCCAGGCACGAGCCGCTTGAACGAGTTCGTGGTCGGGTTCGAGAAGGCGATGATCGTCGACGCGTGCTTCAGCAAGCCGCCGATGTACCAGCGGGCGAGGTCAGAGATGCCGCCGTAGCCCTTCTCGTCGAAGAAGAGCGGCGAGCCGCCCTTCCAGAGGGACTGGTGGACGTGCATGCCGGAGCCGTTGTCCTGGAAGAGCGGCTTGGGCATGAACGTCGCGGTCTTCCCACGCGACTTGGCCACGTTCTTGACCACGTACTTGTAGAGCATGAGCTTGTCGGCCATGGTCAGCATGGTGTCGAAGCGCATATCGATCTCGGCCTGACCGGCGGTGCCGACCTCGTGGTGCTGCACCTCGATCTCGATCCCGACCGATTCCATGACCGACACCATTTCGGAGCGCAGGTCCTGGTAGCTGTCCATCGGCGGCACCGGGAAGTAGCCCTCTTTGTAGCGGGGCTTGTACCCGAGGTTCGGCGAGCCGTCGACCTCGAACTCGCGTCCCGAACCCCACACACCCTCGGTCGAGTCAACGAAGTAGTAGCCAGAGTGCTGGTTCTGATCGAAGCGGACCTGGTCGAAGACGTAGAACTCGGCTTCGGGTCCGAAGTAGGCGGTGTCCGCGATGCCGGTGCCGCGCACATAGTCCTCGGCCTTGCGCGCGACGTACCGGGGGTCGCGGGAGTAGGACTCGCCGGTGACCGGGTCGCGCACGAAGCAGTTCAGGTTCAGCGTCGTGTGCTCGCGGAAGGGATCGAGGACCGCCGTGTCGGGGTCGGGGATCAGGAGCATGTCGGACTCCTGGATCTCTTGGAACCCGCGGATGGACGAGCCGTCGAAGCCGTAGCCGTCCTCGAACCCGTCTTCGGTGAGCTCGTGGATCGGCATCGAGAAGTGCTGCATGATCCCCGGCAGGTCGCAGAAACGCAGATCCACGAACTGCGCCTCCGAGCTGCGGGCCAGGTCCAGCACCTCTTTGGGGGTCCGGCTTTCCATGTGGCTCCTTCCGAATCAGTCGACCTCGCAGTCGACCCAAGCAGTCGACGACCATGCCCGGCCGCTCGTCGGCCGGCGGCCCCGCCGTCGTTGTGTCGGGATGCTGTCACGTTCGCGACGCCGCTGCCGGGTCGGGACTGTGAATGCGATGTGAAAAGGTGACCGGGCCCGCCTCGCCGTGTCGGCACGGCGGTGCCCGGCTGCCACACTGGTGTCATGCAGCATCAGCTCGACTACGTCCTCCGCACGGTGGAGGAGCGAGGCGTCCGGTTCGTGCGGCTGTGGTTCACCGACGTGCTGGGCTTCCTGAAGAGCTTCGAGATCACACCGGCGGAGCCTCGAGGGCGCCCTCGAGGAGGGCATGACCTTCGACGGTTCGGCCATCGAGGGTTACAGCCGGGTGCAGGAGTCCGACATGCTCCTGATCCCCGACGCCAACACCTTCGAGATCGTCGCCTGGGGAGGCGACCAGCCGACCGCCCGGATCTTCTGCGACGTGCACCGGATCTCGAACGAGCCGTTCGAAGGTGATCCCCGCTTCGTGCTGAAGCGGAACTTGGAACGGGCCCGGGAGAAGGGCTTCACGTTCTACGCCGGACCGGAGATGGAGTTCTTCTACTTCGAGTCGGCGCTGGTGCCCGAGCCGCTCGACCACGCGGGCTTCTTCGACCTCACCGAGCTGAACCGGGTCCCGGGCCTGCGCAAGCAGACCATCGTGAACCTCGAGGCGATGGGCATCCCGGTGGAGTACAGCCACCACGAGCTCGGCCCGAGCCAGCACGAGATCGACCTGCGCTACACCGACGCGCTGACGATGGCCGACAACGTCATCACCTTCCGGCACATCGTGAAGGAGGTCGCCGCCTCCCACGGGGTGTACGCCACGTTCATGCCCAAGCCGCTGAGCGGCGACTTCGGCTCCGGGATGCACACGCACCTCTCCCTGTTCGAGGGGGACGTGAACGCCTTCCACGACCCGGGGGACCCGCACGGCCTCTCGAAGGTCGCGAAGTCGTTCATCGCCGGGCTGCTGCACCACGCCCGGGAGATCACCGCGGTCACGAACCAGTGGGTGAACTCGTACAAGCGGCTGAGCGTCCGCTACGAGGCGCCGGTGTACGTGTGCTGGGCTCGGAACAACCGCTCTGCGCTGGTCCGGGTGCCGGTGACGAAGAAGGACAAGGAGAGCTCGACCCGGGTCGAGTTCCGGTCGCCCGACCCGGCTTGCAACCCGTACCTGGCCTTCTCGGTGATGCTGGCCGCCGGCCTCCAGGGGATCGAGGAGGGCTACGAGCTGCCGCCGGAGGCGACGAACAACATCTTCGAGCTGACCCCGGAGGAGCGGGCCGCGGAGGGGATCGCCTCCCTGCCCGAGTCGCTCGGGGAGGCCATCGAGGTCATGGAGCACTCCGAGCTGGTCGCAGCGGCCCTCGGGGAGCACATCTTCGATCACTTCGTGCGCAACAAGCGCGCTGAGTGGGACGATTACCGGGCCCAGGTCACCCCCTACGAGCTGAAGCGGTACCTCCCCACGTTGTGATGGACGTCGTCGAGCCGCTGCTGGTCTACCCGGACCCGCCGCCGCCCCTCCTGGCCCAGACGCTGGACCTCGCCGGTCACAGCTGGAAGGCGGTCGTCAACGCCTCCGGCGCCGCGCAGCACGAGCCCCGCGACGGCTGGACGGGCGCGGTCGTGGTATGCGACGAGGACCCGGAGAGCGCGTTCGGCCTCTGCCGGGCCCTGCGCAAGCGGGACTCCACGATCACCCCGGTGCTGCTGCTGGTCTCGGGGGGTCAGCTCGGCGAGCTGGAGCTGCGCGAGGACCTCTTCGACGACTTCTGCCTCTCCCCCTTCCACCCGAAGGAGCTCGAGGCTCGGCTCCGGCACCTGTTCTGGCGCAGCGGCAAGGGTCCGCGTCCCGAGGTGGTCGAGTACGGGGACCTGGCCCTGAACGTGGAGACCTACCAGGCGTCGCTCGGCAGCCATCCGCTCGACCTCACCTACATGGAGTACGAGCTGTTGAAGTTCTTCGCCACCCACGCCGGGAAGGTGTTCACCCGGGAGCAGCTCCTGTCGCGGGTGTGGGGCTACGAGTACTACGGCGGGGCCCGGACCGTCGACGTCCACGTGCGACGCCTGCGGGCCAAGCTGGGCGAGGAGCACGCGGGGTGGATCCAGACCGTCCGCTCGGTCGGGTACCGGTTCGGCCAGCCCCGGGGCCTCTCGACGAGTTGACCGCAGCGCCCTCGGTCAGGCTCCCGGTTCGGAGGGGTCGGCGGCCGTGGAGCCGAGCCAGCCGAACACGGCGCTCCAGAGCGCCCCGCCGACCATCACCGCGACGGGGACGACGAGCACCATCGCCACCACGAACACCACCGCGCCGGGCACGGGGCCGACGCTACCGCGGCCCCGATTGCGGCTCAGATCCTCGCGGCGCGAGCGGTGCGGGTCGCGCGGGCCGGGAACGACTCGGGGCGGCGGCCCTCGGCGCGGGTGACCGCCTCCCAGGCCGCGGCGGCCACCGCCGCGAACACCGCGTCGCTGGCGTGCCGGCGGGCCGGGCCGGGGTCGTCGAGGACGTCGACGTGGATGGGTGGCGTGGCCCGAGCTCGGAGGATCCCGAAGGAGCGGATGGTGAGGTCGAGCACCGCGCCGGTGTCGGCGTCGACGGCGATGCCCTCGGTGAGCACCCAGCCGAGCGCCATGTGGGCGGCGCCGACGCAGTAGGAGCGCAGGGTCACCTCGTCGAGGGGGTCGCCGGCCGCGACCCGGACCGAGACGCCCGCCAGCGCGCCCCGGTCGGCGTCGAGGTCGACCCGCGCCCGGCGAGCGCGCCGCCGGGCGCGGCGGCCACGGTGGCGAGGCGAGCCCCGGCGACCCGGTCGTCGACGCAGCAGCCCGCCCCGTCGACGCCCGCCGCGGTGAGCGCCGCCTCCCGGAGGACAGTGCGCTCGGCGAGCGGGAAGGCACGCAGCGCGGGCGACGTCGGCGGGCCGGGCACCGGCGCCGGCTTCCATCGTTCCCGCACCGGCAGGGTCACGACCGGAGGGCTGGCCGCCCAGCCAAGGGTCACGCCGACGACGCGCCCGTCGAGCCGGACCTCGCCGTCGCGCACCACCGCGGTGGCGGCGATGGGTGGACGCTTCGGGCCGAGGCGCACGACGTCCTCCCGCGAGTAGACGACCCGCACCGGGCGGTCGAACCGGTCGGCCAGCGCCCGCGCCGCGGCCGGCGCCGCCGAGTCAAGCTTGGCGCCGAACGCGCCACCGTTGGCGAGCGGGGAGGCGGGCGTCCCGCCCGGCTCGCACCAGGACGCGTCCGGCTCGAGGTAGGCGGGCTCGACCCAGCTGGTGGCGAGCCGCACCCCGCCGGGGGGGCAGGGCGGGGGCGGGAGCGGCGGGGCCTCGTCGACGGTGGTGCGCCGCCCCGGCACCGCGCCGGCTCGGGCGCGGGCGTCGGCGAGCGTGTCGGCAACGACCCAGCGCTGCCCGCCCGCGTCGACCGGCTCGTCGGCGGCATCGGGGTGCCAGGGCACCGCGACCAGGGCGTCGGGCGGCGGGGTGTCGTCAGCGAAGCCGCCCCGGCCGAGGGGGATCGCCGGCCCGACCCGCTGCGGCGTCCCACCCTCGAGGGTGGCGCGCTCGCGGGCCGGGCCACCGGGACGGGGGGCGACCGGACCGGTCGCCGCCCGCGCGACCGCGTCGACGACCGTCAGCCAGCCCGTGCATCGGCACAGATGGGCGCCGAGGGCCCGTGCGATCTCGGTCGGCTCGGCGCGACCGCGGTCGAGGAGCCGGGCGCACCGCACGACGATCCCGGGCGTGCAGAACCCGCACTGCGATCCCCCGGTGGCGACGAACGCGTCGGCGAGCGCGTCGCGACGGGAAGGCTCAAGACCCTCGACTGTGGTGACCGACCGTCCCGCGACGCGCGCCACGGGCGTGACGCACGCGACCCGGGGGTCACCGTCGACGAGGACCGTGCAGCAGCCGCACTGCCCCTGCGGCGCGCAGCCGTCCTTCACCGAGCGCAGCCCGAGCCGTTCACGCAGGACCGACAGCAGCGACTCGCCGGGTGCCGTGGCGACCGACACCGCGGCGCCGTTGCAGGTGAACTCGACCCGATCTGATTCCGTCATCGCGCTACGGCAGGATAGGAGCGATGGGCATCCCCACCCCGAGCCGACGGGAGTTCCTGTACGGGGCGGGCGGGGTCGCGCTGGCCGGCGCGCTCGGGTGGTCCGGCGTCGCCTCAGCCGCGGTGCCCGCCGCGTCGACCGCGTTGAGCGCCCTGCTGGTCTCGAACGACCTGTACGTGTCGCCGGACCCGCAGCGAGTCGCGTTCGTCATCTACCGCGGGCCGACCCCGGCGACGGGACCACCCGCGCGGCTGGCGCTCGCCGCGCCGGGCACCCATCAGGGCGAGGTCGTCGACGCCCGCCGGCTGAGCGGCGGCCTTCCGAAGGGCCGCGGCGTCTACGTGATCGAAGCGGTGCTGGACGAGGCAGGCGTGTACGAAGGGCAGGTCCTCACCCGGGGCCAGCGCGTCCCGTTGGCGCTGCAGGTACACCAGACCGCCGCCGCCCCCACCCCGGGGATGATGGCCAGCCGGGCGCCGTCCCCGACCACGCAGGACAGCCTGGGCGTGAACCCGATCTGCACCCGCCAGCCGGCTTGCCCGCTGCACCAGGTGTCCCTCGCCGAGGTGATCGGGACCGGGCGGCCCGTGGCGGTGCTGTTCGCCACGCCGGCGCTGTGCCAGACCCGGTACTGCGGCCCGGTCCTCGACGAGCTGCTCGCGGCCCGCGCGCCGTTCGAGAGCGACATCACCTTCGTGCACGTCGAGATCTACGCGTCGCTCACCGGGAATCAGGAGTCACCGACCGTCCTGGCGTGGAACCTGCCCTACGAGCCGTTCCTGTTCACCGTCGACGGGTCGGGGACGATCCAGGGTCGCCTCGACAGTGCCTTCGCCCGCGAGGAGATCACCCCGTTGCTCCAGAGCCTGGTGACCTAACCGGGCCCGGACGCGGCCGGGCCCACCGGCGCAGCCGGTGGGCCCGATCGGACGCTGTGACCGCTACCGACGCTTGGTCGTGCGCTTCGTCGCCTTGCGCTTGGCGGGACGCTTCTTGGCGACCGCCTTCTTCTTCTTGGTCGCCTTGCGCTTGGCGGGACGCTTCTTGGCGACCGCCTTCTTCTTCTTGGTGGTCTTCTTCGCCGCCTTGCGCTTCGCGGGACGCCGAGTCGTCTTCTTGGTGGTCTTCTTCGTGGTCTTGCGGACCGGGCGTCGCTTGGCGACCGCCTTCTTCTTCTTGGTCGCCTTGCGCTTGGCGGGACGCTTCTTGGCGACCGCCTTCTTCTTCTTGGTGGTCTTCTTCGCCGCCTTGCGCTTGGCGGGCTTCCTGGCGACCGCCTTCTTCTTCGCGGTCGGCCGTGTGGCTGGCTTCGGCGCCGCGGGCGCCGGGCCAGCCGGTGGACTGGGCGTGGGGGTCGGGCTCTCCCACGGCCGGGGTGGGGCCGGTGGGCTCGACGGTGTCGACGGCCCACCACCGATCGGCGGGTTAGGCGGCCAGGTCGATGACATTTCGTCGCTCCCTTCCACGAACGCGTCGCGCTTCAGACGAATGACGCGAGTAGCGCGTAGCGTAACCCGATCACGCCACGATGAGAAGGATCAGCCGCGCTGCTGTCGCTCGCGCGGGAGCGTCGATCCGTGAGGTCGGACCTTCCGGCCCCGGCGCCGCGTCGGGCGCCGCCGATCAGGAGAACGACTGGCCGCAGCCGCAGGAGCGCTCGGCGTTCGGGTTGTTGACAGCGAATCCAGCCCCGCTGAGCCCGTCCTTGTAGTCGAGCGTCGCGCCCTTCAGGAGGGTGAAACTGGACGGGTCGATCACGACCTGGACGCCGTCGTGCTCGCTCCGGATGTCGTCAGCGGCGAGGTCGGTGTCGAAGAACATCTCGTAGCTGTACCCGGAGCACCCGCCAGGCCGGACCGCCACGCGCAGCGCCATCGGCTCGGTGGTGTCCTCGGCCTCCATCAGCGACTTGACCTTCGCCGCCGCGGCGTCGGTCAGCGAGAAGACCAGGCTGGCGTCGGTGACACTGAACACGCTCATGGCATTCCTCCCACGGAGAGCCTACCGGTCGTCCCGGCCCGCAGGTGCCACGGTCACGTGGCACGGCTCATGGTCGTACAACGTCGCGAACTCCTCCACGCTTCCACCCCCCGCCTGCTCGACGATCCCTTCGCAGAGCCCGCGGTGCAGGTTGCAGACCAGCTCCGGGTAGGCCTCGGCCAGCTCTCGGAACGGGCAGTGCAAGAAGTCGATACGGACACCGCCCTCGGAGGTGCCGTCGCCGGGCGCCAGCGCGGGCTCGAACCCCAGCCGTTCGAGCTCGGCGGCCAAGGCGCGAACGCACGAGCGGCTGCGGGTCCGTCGGGCCGCCGCGGTGCCCCACTCGTGACCGGTGTCGGCCGCGTCGTCGACGTCGGCGCCGACCCGCTCGGCGAGCGCGGCGAGGAGGCCGGCGAGCAGCGCGTGGGCGGGTGGGTCGAACCCGAGGCTCGGCGCGCCCGGGGCGAGGAAGTAGAGGTGCTGGGGACGCCCGACGGTGCCCCGGTGGACCGCCTCCGCGTCGACGAGGCCCGCCTCGCGGAGCCGCTCGAGGTGCAACCGGACCGTGTTGGCGTGCACCCCGAGCCGATCGGCGAGGTCGGGGGCCGAGAGCGGCGCGGGGGAGAGGGCCAGCTCCCGATAGACGGCGTAGCGGGTCTCGTCGGCCAGCGCCTTGAGGACGCCGAGGTCCAGCACAGGCTTGACCGTACCCTCGACCCGGCATATTTTCAAGCGAGACTGGTTTTATTGAGTGATGAACCGACCTGACCCGCCGACGCCGCACGCCCCGCCGCCCTCCCCGGAGGACGTGCGCCGAATCCTGGGCGGGGTCATGGATCCCGAGCTGCGGGCCAGCATCGTCGAGCTCGACATGGTCGACGACGTGACGGTCGGCGACGACGGCGCGGTGCGGGTCCGGGTGGCCTTGACCACGGCCGGCTGCCCGCTGCGCACCCAGATCCAGACCGACGTGGAATCGAAGGTGCGGGGCCTGCCCGGCGTCACCGACGTGAGCGTCGAGTACGGGGAGATGACCGCGGCGCAGAAGTCGGCGGCGATGCAGCGGGCCCGGTGGAACGCGCGGGAGCACGCCGAGGGCACCGAGGTGCCGGCCTCGACCCGGGTGCTGGCGGTGGCGAGCGGGAAGGGCGGTGTCGGCAAGTCGTCGGTGACCGTGAACCTCGCCGTGGCGCTGGCCGCCCGCGGGTTGACGGTCGGGGTCCTCGACGCCGACATCTGGGGGTTCAGCGTGCCTCGCATGCTCGGCGTCTCCGGTCGCCTGGGCGGCACCAACGGCAAGATCACCCCCGACACCCGGCCGGTCCCGAACCGGCTCGACCCCGCCGGCGCGCCCGGGCTGCTCAAGGTCGTGTCGATGGGCCTGCTGGTCGAGGACGAGGAGACCGCGCTGATGTGGCGGGGACTGATCCTGACCAAGGCCGTCGAGCAGTTCCTCCACGACGTCCGCTGGGGCCCGATGGACTACCTGCTCATCGACATGCCGCCCGGCACGGGCGACATCCAGATGGGTCTGGCCCGGCTCCTGCCCCAAGCCGAGATGCTGGTCGTCACCACCCCCGCCCGCGCCGCGCAGGCCGTCGCGACCCGGGTCGCGGACATGGCGCACCGCTCCTTCCTGAAGGTGGCGGGCGTGGTCGAGAACATGAGCGCCTTCGTCGCCCCCGACGGGGCCCGCTACCCGCTGTTCGGCGAGGGGGGCGGGGCGGCGCTGTCGGAGGCGATCGGCGCGCCGCTGGTCGCCTGCATCCCGCTCGAGCCGGCCGTCTCGGCGGGGGGCGACGTCGGGGAGCCGGTCGCCGAGCAGCCATCGGAGGACCCGGCCGCGGTGGCGTTCCACACCCTGGCGGCGCGGGTCGTCGAGGAGCTCCTGCCCCCGGTGGAGATGAGCGGCTGCACGGCACGGATCCTGGACCTGGCCAGCCGCACCGCCTGACCGGCCCGGTCAGGTCGCCTTCCACACTCCCTTGACGCTGCCGCCGGTGACCTTGCCGGCCGCCTTGCAGCTCGAGGAGGTGGGCATGGACCTGCCAGCCGGCCGCCTCGATCAGCTCGGGCGGGAGGTCCTGACCGCCGTAGAGGGTGTCGACGATGTCGGCGATCCGGATCCCATCCCGCTTCCGCACGAGGCGCAGGATCTGCTGCCCCCGCTGCTTGCGGTGGGCGAGGTAGTCGTCGAGCCGGGCTCGGGGCTCCTCGATGACGTCACCGTGACCGGGACAGATCCGGGTGAGTCGCAGCCGCCGGAGCCGCTCGAGGGTCTGGACGTAGACCGCCATGTCGCCCCCCCGAGCCGGGTTCACGACCGAGTACATCCCGTCGAGCACCGTGTCCCCGGTGAACAGCACCCGCTCCTCCTCGAGGAGGAAGCACAGATGGTTCGGCGCGTGACCCGGGGTGTGCAGCACGTCGAGGCCCCACTCGCTGCCCTCGATGGTGTCGCCCTCCCCGATCACCCGGTCGGGGACCACGTCAGCGTCCTTGTCGCGGTACTTGCCGAAGGCGAGCACCTCGGCGCCGGTCGCCTTCACGAGGCGGGCCGTGCCGGGCCAGTGGTCGGGGTGCGTGTGGGTGAGCACCACCCACCGGACCCGTTCCCGCATCGACGCGCCGACGATGGCGTCGATGTGCGACTTGACGTCCGGTCCCGGGTCGATGACCGCCACCTCGTCGATCCCGACCAGGTACGTGTTCGTGCCCGGACCGGTGAACGGGCCTGGGTTCGGCGCGACAACGCGTCGGACGAGCGGTGAGAGGGCGCTCGGGACGCCCGGGGTGAGGTCGGGCATCAGGCGGGGGTCTTCCGACGGTGCGACGCGCCCGCCGCCGCGGCGGCGGTGAGGGGCAGCAGCCAGCCCCGGCGGGCGTCGTGCTCGCTCACCGGCGAGCGGCGCTCCGCCCACGCGGCTCGGGCCGCGTCGAGCAGCTCGCCGGCGGTGTCGAAGCCGGCGATCGTCTCCAAGGTCCACCGGGTCGGTTCGACGAGCCAGACCTCGCCCCGATCGTCGGCGGCCAGGGCCGCCTCGGGGCGTAGCCAGACCGAGGCCACCGTCTCCTCGTCGTCGTGGCGGTACTCCTGCCCGGCGGGGGCCGCGGCGACGAAGAACCAGGCGTCGAAGCGTCGAGGCGCGCCCGGTGGGGTGACGAAGCGGGCAACCGGCGTCAGCGCGTCGACGTCGAGCTCGACGCCGAGCTCGTCGACGAGCGCGGCGAAGCCCGCTCCCCGACGGAGCGCGGCCCGCGCGGCACCCAGCCGGGTCGGGTCGACCGGCCGACCGGTCTGGCCGTCGCGGGCGAGCAGCACGCCGGCCTCTTCGAACGCCTCCCGGATCGCGGCGACCCGGGCCCGGCCCGGCACCGCCCCCGATCCGGCCGGCGTCGGCGCGTGGCGCGCGAGCTGCTCGTCGTCGTCATCGACCGCACCGCCGGGGAAGACGTGGGCACCCGCCGCGAACACCGCACCGAGGGTGCGCTGCAGCATGAACACCTCGAGCCGCGGCGCGTCCCGACAGAGCAGCACCGTGGCGGCGGCGCGAGGTTCCACCAGAGCATTCTACGGGCGGGCTCATTTTCCGAGCGCGATGTCACGTCGCGCCGGTCCGAACCGCCGTCGTACGCTGGCCTGGTGGGTGATCCTCGGCGCGCGCTGCCGGCCGTCGAGCGAGTGCTCGCCGACCTCGAGGGCCTGCCCCGAGGCCTGCTCGTGCAGTGCGCCCGCGAGGCCCTCGACGAGGCCCGCCAGCGAGTCGCCGACGACCCCGGCTCGTCGCCCGACGCGTCGGACGTGGTCGCCGACGCCCGCCGCCGCGTCGAGCAGCTCCGAGCCGGGCTCCTGCGGCCGGTCCTGAACGCGACCGGCGTGCTCTTGCACACGAACCTGGGTCGGGCTCCGCTCGGCGCCGACGCGCTCGACGCCGCGGCCCGGATCGGGGGCGCGTACTCGAACCTCGAGCACCGGATCGGGACCGGCGGGCGGGGCTCCCGGCATGAGCACGCCGCCGCGCTGCTGGCTCGGGTCTGCGGCGCGGACGCCGGGATCGCGGTGAACAACAACGCCGCCGCGGTGCTCGTGACCCTCGCCGCGCTGGCCCGGCGCCGGGAGGTGATCGTCTCGCGCGGCGAGCTGGTCGAGATCGGCGGGGGGTTCCGGGTCCCCGAGATCCTGGCCGAGTCCGGAGCCCGCCTGGTCGAGGTCGGCACCACCAACCGGACCCGCCGGGCCGACTACGCTGCCGCGTGCGGACCCGAGACGGCGCTCATCCTGAAGGTGCACGCCTCCAACTACCGGATGGTCGGCTTCACCGAATCGACGGCGGTCCACGAGCTGGCCGGGCTCGGCCCGCCGGTCGTCGTCGACGTCGGGTCGGGGCTGCTCGACGAGACAACACCGTGGCTGGCTCACCGGCCCTCCTGGCTCCACGACGAGCCCGGGGTGCGACAGGCCCTCGATGCGGGCGCGGCGATCGTCACCTTCTCGGGCGACAAGCTGCTCGGCGGCCCGCAGGCCGGCGTGATCCTCGGCCGGGCCGACCTGGTCGCGGCGATCGCCCGCCACCCCCTGGCCCGCGCGGTTCGGGCCGACAAGCTCACCTTGGGGAGCCTCCAGGCCGTCGCGCTCGCCTACCTCGACCGGGACGGGACCCGCATCCCGCTCTGGCGCATGGCGACCGCGTCGCTCGACGAGCTCACCGCCCGCGCCGAGCGCCTCGCGGCCGGGCTCGACGGTGCGAAGGTCGTCGACAGCGAGGCGGTCGCGGGCGGCGGGTCGCTGCCCGGGCTCACCATCCCGTCCGTGGCGGTCGCCCTGGACCGCCCCGCCCCCGGCGAGCTCCTCGCCGCGCTCCGCCGCCGCGACGTCGTCGCCCGCATCGAGCACGACGCGGTCCTCTGCGACCTGCGGACGGTGGACCCGGCCGACGATGACCGGCTCCGGGCTGCGCTCGCCGCCACCCGACCGTCCCGGTGAGGACGGTCGCCACCGCCGGGCACGTCGATCACGGCAAGTCGACGCTGGTGCTCTCCCTCACCGGCACCGACCCCGACCGGCTGGCCGAGGAGAAGACCCGCGGGCTGACCATCGACCTCGGCTTCGCGTTCACGACCCTGCCCTCCGGCACCGAGGTCGGCTTCGTCGACGTCCCGGGCCACGTCCGGTTCATCAAGAACATGCTGGCCGGGGTCGGCGCGGTGGACGTGGCGCTGTTCGTCGTCGCGGCGAGCGAGGGGTGGATGCCCCAGAGCGAGGAGCACCTCCAGATCCTCGAGCTGCTCGGCCTCCACCACGGGCTCGTCGCGCTCACGAAGGCCGACCTCGTCGACCCCGAGACGCTCCTCGTCGCCCAGCTCGAGGTCGAGGAGCGCCTCGCCCGGTCGACGCTGGCTCACGCCCCGGTCGTGGTCTGCGACGCCCGCTCCGGTCGTGGCCTGCCCGAGGTTCGTTCCACCCTCGACGCGGTGCTCGCCGGCGCGCCCGCGGCCCGCGACCAGCAGCGCCCCCGCCTGTGGGTCGACCGGGTGTTCGCGGCCAAGGGCGCGGGGACGGTCGTCACCGGCACCCTCACCGGCGGGACGGTGCGCGTCGACGAGACGCTCCGCGCCGGGGGGGAGACGGTCCGGGTCCGTGGGATCGAGAGCGGCGGGCGGCGGGTCGAGTCGGCCCCGCCCGGCGCCCGGGTCGCGTTGAACCTGGTCGGCGTGGAGCACCGCCAGCTGCGGCGCGGCGACGCGGTCGTGCGACCCGACCAGTGGCGCCCCACCCAGGTCGTCGACGTCGCCGTTCGCGCCCTCGAAGGCGGAGACCTGTCCGGCCGGCGGCGGCTCCACGCCGCGGTCGGCTCGGGAGAGCACCCGGTCGTGTCGCGCGCCCTCGACGAGGACGCTCGCTACGCGCGGCTGCGGTTCGACACTGAGCTCCCGTTGGCCCCCGGAGACCGGCTGGTGCTGCGCGACCTCGGCCGTCAGGCCACGGTGGCGGGCGCCGAGGTCCTCGACGTGCTCCCGACCGCCCGGGCGAAGGACGCTCCGGCCCGGCTCGCCGAGCCGCTCGGGCGACGGCTCCTCGCCGCCCGACCGTGGCTCGACGCCGACGACGTCGCCCCCGCCGGCGGCCTGGCCCCCGCCGACGCTCGCGCCCTCGGCGACCAGCTGGTCGAGGACGGCACCGCGGTGCGGCTCGGCCCGTGGCTCGTCGACGCCGCCTCCCTCGCCGGGCTCCGCTCGGCGGTGCACGCCCGGGTCGAGGAGCACCACGCCGAGTCGCCGGCCGCGCCGGGCCTCGAGCCTGCCGCGTTGGCCGACACGCTCCCGGTCACCGGGGCGCAGCTGCGGGCGGCCCTGCAGGCCGACCCCCACCTCGTCGTCGAGCAGGGCACCGTCCGCGCCCGCACCCACACCGGTGGAGGCTCCAACACCCCGGAGGCAGCCGCGCTGCTGGCCGCGCTCGACGCGTCCCCCTTCGCGCCGCCCCGCCCGGCTGACGTCGGCGCCGACCCGGCGCTGATCCGGGCCCTGCTCCGAGCCGGCGTCGTCGTCGACCTCGACGGGGTCGTCTTCTCCGCCCGGGCGTTGGACCAGGCCCGAGCAGAGGTCGTCGACGCGCTCGGGGAGCGGGGCCCGCTCACCGTGTCGGACATCCGTGCCCTGCTCGGCTCGACCCGCAAGTACGTACTACCCATCTGCGGATGGCTCGACCGCCAGGGTGTCACCCGCCGGCGGGGCGACGAGCGGGTCCCGGGGCCGGCGAGCGGCCTGCCGGCCTGAGCCTGGCCCGCGGCAGGTCAGCCGGCGCGACACTCGAGGAGCGCTTGGCGTTCGCTCTCGGTGAGCCCGCCCCAGATCCCGTGCTGCTCGCGGATCTCGAGCGCGAAGTCCCGGCACGGGTCACGAACCGGACAGCGGGCGCAGATCGCCTTGGCTTGGCGCTCTCGTCCCTCTCGCTGGGGACGGCTCTCGGGCGCGGCAGGCGGGTAGAAGAGGGCCCGGCCCGGGCCCCGGCACCGCGCTTTGCGCTGCCACGCCTCGTCGACGTTCGGACGCGCCACGGTTCCCCCTCTCGTCGACCCCGCGGCGCGGGGGTCGACGCCGCGGACGATACCCCCGGGGGTCGCGCCAGGAAAGAAAGAGGACAGCGCCCCGAGGCCGGCTCAGTTCCCGCCCGGGGCCGAGTTTCGCCGCTTCGATCGGGAACGGGCCCGGTCGCGGTAGTCGCGGGCTCCTCCTGCTTCGGGCTCGACCTCGAGGACGAGCCCGTCCACCGCGACGACTCGAGCCGACGCGCCGGCGAGGATCGGGGTGGCCCGGTTGGTGTGGGCCCGCCAGCGGCTGCCCCGGATCACCACGACCCCGTCCGGGTCGACGGCCACCTCGGCTTCGCCGAACTCACCGATGAGTCCCTCCCGGCCCACGGTCGGGGTCGAGAACCGGGCCCGCACGAACGCCGGGACCGCCCCGACGAAGAAGGCCAGCACGGCGAGGAGCACCAGCACCAGCTCCCACCAGGGGAGATGGAGGCGGCTCGACCCGCCGAACAGGGCGATCGACCCCGCGAGCAGCGCCAGCGTCGCGACGACGGTCCACGCGCCGAGCCGGCCGGCCTGCACGTCGATCGCGTAGGCGAGGACGGCCAGCCCGACGACGACCGCCGCCCACGCGACGACCGGCAGGTGGGAGAACCCGTAGCAGGCCGAGATCAGACACACGGCCCCGACCGCCGACCCGAAGCCGACGCTCGCCGCGAAGAACTCGAACACGATGAGCGCCAACCCCACCACGAACAGCAGGTAGGCGAGCCGGGGGCTGATCGAGCGCGTGCTGGACCCGGGCGCCGAGGCCCAGGCTGGCGAACACGACCTCCTGGTTGGGTTGACGCCGTCGTCCGGTTCCCTTCCCGATGACGGTCGCGGTCGAGAGCCGGATCAGCCCGGCACGGGTGCGGACGAGCCGGCCGTCGACGGTGACGACGACCTCCCCGAGCGTCGGCTGCGCGCCGTTCGTCACGCCCCGCGCGGCGGCCTCGGGCGCGCCGAGCGACTGGGTGGTGAGCTCCACGGCCCGCGCCGCGTCACGGCCGTTCTCGCCGGCCAGGCGACCGAGGTCGGCGCGCACCGCAGCCGGTGACGCCGCGTCGGGCTCGTCGAGACGAACCGGCGTGGCGGGCCCGAGGTGGGAGCCTGGGCGACGTACAGCACCGGGGCGGCCTGGGCGAGCAGCGCCGCGCCGCCCTCCGCCCGCGCGCCGGACGGTCCGACCCACACGACGATCGAAACCCGGGATTCCTCGATCGCCTGCACGAGCGGCGCCACGTCGGTGGCGACGACCCCGTTCGAGTCGAGCTGGATCACGACCAGGCTGGTCCGGTCCTGGTTCGCGCGCGAGGGTGTGGAGGGCCAGCGACGCGTTCGGCGGGTCGAGGTAACCCTGCAGCTGCAGGATCGTGATCCCCCGCCGACCGCCGGGCTGCACCGGCGAGCCAGGCGTGATCGCCGCGGCGCCCGACGCGCTGAGCAGCACGCCGCCGAGCGCCACCGCACCGAGCAGGAAGGCGAGCGCCGGGCGACGAGACGAACGCCGCGACCGGGGGCTCGTAGCATGCCGACGGTCGGTTCTGGAGGCTGGCCCTGCGAAATCCACCATGAACGTGGAGCAGTTCTGCTCCGCCTCCCGCGTCGTGATCGTGGCGGGCAAAGGGGGCGTCGGCAAGACGACCGTGACAGCCGCGGCTCGCGACCGCCGCTGCCCGCGCCGGAGCCAGCGTGCTGATCGTCGAGGTGGAAGGCAAATCGGGGCTGAGCGCCACGCTCGGCTGCGGACCGCTCACCTACGAGCCGCAGCCGGTCTCGGATCGGCTCCTGGCGCGCACCTTGACCCCCGACGAGGCGCTCCTCGAGTACCTCGAGGAGCGGGGCCTGCGCCGCATCTCGCGACGACTCGTACGCTCCGGAGCCCTCGACGTCGTCGCCACCGCCGTCCCGGGCATGAAGGACATCCTCGTGCTCGGCAAGGTCAAGCAGCTCGAGCGGGACGGCGCCGCGGACCTAATCGTCCTCGACGCGCCGGCGGCCGGGCACGCGGTGAGCTTCTTGCTGTCGGCCCGCGGCCTGCTCGACGCGGTGCGAATGGGGCCGGTGCGCAGCCAGGCCGAGGAGGTGCTCGCGCTGCTCTCCGACCCGCGGCGCTGCCGGGTCGTGCTCGTGACGCTCGCCGAGGAGACCCCGGTCGAACGAGCTCATCGACACCGCCTTCGCGCTCGAGGACCGGGTGGGTGTGAAGCTGGGCCCGGTCGTGGTCAACGCGGTGCCCGACGAGCTCCGCGTCGACGGGAGCGCCCTCGACGACGCCGCGGCAGCGGCGATCGACGTCGAGCCGCCAGTGGCGACCGCCCTCGACGCGGCGGCCACGTTCCGCTTCGAGCGGCACACGCTCGCGGTCGCGCAGGCCGACCGGCTGGCCCAGCGCCTCCCGCTGCCCCAGCTGCGGCTGCCGTTCCTGTTCCGCGAGATCGGACCCCCCCAGGTCGCGACGCTCGCCGACGCGCTGGCGGTCGAGATCGACGCCCTGCCCGAGAGCCCATGAGCGAGATCACCGAGCTCGTCGAGCAGCGCCACGTGGTCGTCTGCTGCGGGACCGGCGGCGTGGGCAAGACCACGGTCGCCGCGGTGGTCGCCCTCGCCGCGGCCCGAGCCGGCCGCGACGCGGTGGTCGTCACGATCGACCCCGCCAAGCGACTCGCCGACACCCTGGGGCTCGAAGAGCTCGGGGACGCCCCCCGGGAGATCCCCCGGTCCCGGTGGGATCCCGACGGGCGGGCGCCGCAGTCCGGCCGGCTGTCGGCGTTGATGCTCGACACCCGTGCCACCTTCGACGGGCTCGTGCACCGCTACTCCGCCGACGCCGAGCAAGCCGAGCGCATCCTCGACAACCGGTTCTACCGCAACATCGCCGGCGCGCTCTCCGGCACCCAGGAGTACATGGCCGCCGAGAAGCTCCGCGAGCTCTACGACGAGGGTGGCTACGACCTGATCGTCGTCGACACGCCACCGTCCCGCAACGCCCTCGACTTCCTCAACGCGCCGCAGCGGCTGACCCGCCTCCTCGATAACCGGATCTTCCGCTTCTTGATGATGCCGACCCGCGCCTACCTGCGCGTCGCGAGCAGTGCGGTGCAGCGCTTCCTCCGCACCGTCGCCCGCGTCATCGGCGCCGAAGTCCTCGACGACATCGTCGCGTTCTTCCGCGCCTTCGAGGGCATGGAGCCCGGGTTCCGCGACCGGGCGGCCCGCGTCATGGCACTGCTCCTCGAGCCGGCGACCGCGTTCGTGCTCATCACTTCCCCCCGCCGGGACGCGGTCGACGAGGCCGAGTTCTTCGCCCGACGGCTCCGCGAATCGCAGCTCAGTGTCGAGCGCGCTGATCGTGAACCGCGTCCACCCCGACTTCGGTGGCGGGCCGCCGGGTCCGCTCCGCGCCCGGGCCGCCGAGCTGGCGGACCGCACCGACCCGCCCGCGGTGCAGCTCCGGGCTCGGTACAAGAACCTCGCCGCCTACACCGAGCTCGGCGACCGGGAGCGCCGCTCCCTCGGCGCGGTGGCGGACCGGATCGGCGCCGCCACCGTCGCCTACGTGCCGTCCCTCCCCCACGACGTGGTCGACTTCGCGGCGCTCGACGCGGTGGCTCGCCTCCTCACCCACCCCGCGGCGGGCACCGCCCCGACCGCCGCCCCGCCCCGTCCGGCTGGGTAACGTCTCGGCGTGTCCACCATCCTCGTGGCCGCCGACGCGGCGTGGCTTCGCGACCAGATCCGCACCGCGCTGGTCGGCCCGGACGTCGAGATCCTCGAGGTGGAGCGCGGCCAGGACGTCCGAGCGATCGCGGAGTCCCAGGACCTCGACCTCGTCATCGTCGACATGCAGATCGCGAACATGGGCGGCGTCGCGGTCGCTCTCGACTTGCACCTCGAGGCGTCTGCGGGGCGGGCACCCGAGGTGCCGATCCTGCTGCTCCTCGACCGGGTTCACGACCGGTTCCTCGCCCAGCGCGCCGCCGCCGACGCCGAGCTCGTCAAGCCCATCGACGCGGGGACGTTGCGGCGGACCGTGAAGCGGATCCTCGCCCAACGCTCCCGGGTCTGAGCCGCGCACCAGCGCAACGAAGGCGGGACGAGAGGCCCTGCCCGCTACACTGCCGCCGCCACGGGCTGTAGCGCAGTTTGGTAGCGCGCTTCGTTCGGGACGAAGAGGTCCCGGGTTCAAGTCCCGGCAGCCCGACCAGTCTCCCGCCCGCCCACCCGCGTCGTCCCCGACCCCGTCCGAGCCGGTCCGGTCAGCGCCGCTCGAGCAGCAGCTCAGCGAGCTGCACGGCGTTCAACGCCGCCCCCTTGCGGAGGTTGTCGCCCGTGACCCAGAGGTTCAGCGTCCGGTCCGCGAACGGATCGTCCCGCAGCCGCCCGACCAGCACCGGGTCGAGCCCCGCGCCGTCGAGCGGGGTGGGCGCGCCGTCCCCCCGTCGACGAGGGTGACCCCCGGCGCCCGGTCCAGCACCGCGGCCGCCTCCTCCCGGGGCAGCGCCCGAGCGAACCGCACGTTGGCGCTGATCGAGTGCCCCACGTACACCGGCACGCGAACGCAGGTGACGCTGACTTCCAGCTCCGGTGCGTGGAGGATCCGCCGCGATTCCCGCACCAGCTTCCACTCCTCGGACGTGTAGCCGCCCTCCTGCCGGCTCCCGGCCAAGGGAATGACGTTCCCGGCGATCGGTCGGGACCACACCTCGCCGCCTTCGAGCCCGCGGCCGGTCGCTCCTGCCCGGCGGAGCGTCTCCTCCTGGCCCGCGCCCTTGATCCATTGCTCAGCGAGCTCGTGGAGACCGGGCTGCCCTGCCCCCGAGACGGCCTGGTAGGTGGACACCACCAGCCGTTCGAGTCCGGCCGCCCGATGCAAGGGGGCGAGCGCCATGACGAGCACCATGGTCGTGCAGTTCGGGCAGCTCACGATCCCCCGAGAAACGTCGGCGAGATCCTGGGGATTGACCTCGGCGACGACGAGGGGCACGTCGGGATCGGCTCGGAACGCGGCCGAGTTGTCGACCACCAGCGCGCCGGCCGCGGCGGCCTTCGGCGCCCACTCGGCCGCCAGCGGGTCGTCGACGTCGACGATCACCAGCTCCAAGCCGTCGAAGCAGCCGTCGCGGAGCACCTCGCACACCACCGAGCCGGCCCCGAACGCCAGCCGGCGGCCCTCCGAGCGCGGGGAGGCGTAGGCACGCAGCTCGGTCACCGGGAACGACCGCTCCTCGAGGACGCGGAGCATCTCGCTGCCCACCAGCCCGGTCGCGCCGACGACGCCGACCCGCACCGCTAGCCGTCCTCGAGGTCGAGGGCGTCGTGGAGGGCTCGCACCGAGCGCTCCACGTCGCGGGCCGCGACGACACACGAGATCCGGATCGACGACGTCGAGATCATCTCGATGTTCACCGACTCTGCGGCGAGGACCTCGAACATCGTCGCCGCGATGCCCGGGTTGGTCTTCATGCCAGCACCGACGATCGACACCCGGCCGATGTCGGCGTCGTGGGTGACGCCGGTCGACTCAAGGACCTCCACGATCGTGTCCATGACCTTCAAGGTCCGGGTCAGGTCGTCACGGGGGACCGTGAACGAGATGTCGGTCTGCCCGGCGCTCGAGACGTTCTGCACGATCATGTCGACGTTGACGTTCTCATCGGCGAGGGTGCGGAACAGGCGAGCCGCGATCCCAGGCCGGTCGGGCACCCCGACGATGGTCACCTTCGCTTCGGTCACGTCGTGCGTGACCCCCGACACGACTGCTTGCTCCATCAAGGGGTCCTCCTCGCTGACCCAGGTCCCGGGCGCCCAGGTGAAGCTCGACCGGACGTGGATCGGCACGTGGTAGCTGCGGGCGAACTCGACCGAGCGCAGCGCCAGCACTCGACCCCCGGTCGAGGCCAAGTCCAGCATCTCCTCGTAGGACACTCGGTCCAGACGTCGGGCCCGGGGGACGAGCCGTGGGTCGGCCGTGAACACCCCGGCGACGTCGGTGTAGATCTCGCAGACGTCGGCGCCGAGCGCGGCGGCCAGCGCGACCGCGGTGGTGTCCGAGCCGCCCCGGCCCAGCGTGGTGATGTCGGAGCTGGTCGAGACCCCCTGGAACCCGGCAACCACCGCGATGCTCCCCCCGGCGAGGGTCTCGCGGAGCCGATCGGCTCGCACGTCGACGATCTTGGCCCGCCCGTGCGTGGTGTCGGTCAGGATCCCGGCCTGCGAGCCGGTGAAGCTCACCGCGTGCTCACCCCGGTCGATGATCGCCATGCACAGCAGCGCGATCGAGATGCGCTCCCCGGCTGTGAGGAGCATGTCCAGCTCCCGAGCCGACGGGCTGCTGGACACCTCGAAGGCGAGCCGCTCGAGCTCGTCGGTCGTGTGGCCCATCGCGGACACCACCACGAGCACCTCGGCGCCCGACCGCCGGGTCGCCACGATGTGGTCGGCCACCGCCTGGATGCGGCCCGGGTCGGCCACCGACGTGCCGCCGTACTTCTGCACGACGAGGGTCACGACCAGCGATGGTACCGGCGCGCCCCGCGAGGGCTCGCGCTTTCGTAGACTCCGCCCTCGTGTCGAAGGCCGCCCGGCGGGAACGTCAGCGTCAGAACCGTGAGGCGCGCCGCGAGCAGGAGGCGAAGCTGGCCCGGCGCCGCCGGTCCATGCGCACCGCCCGCCGGATCGCGATCGTCGCCGTCCCGGGCATCATCGCGATCATCATCATCCAGCTCACCAGCAGCGGCGGGTCGAGCAGCAGCACCGGGGTGACCTGCCAGCAGGTCAACAAGCCACCCGCCAAGACCGTCCACCTGACCCCGCCTGTCCAGGGGCTCACCCCGGGGGCCAGCTACACCGCCGAGATCAACACCTCCTGCGGGACGATGGACATGGCCCTCGACGCGTCGCAGTACCCGAAGTCGGTCAACAACTTCGTCGCGCTGGCCAACCAGGGCTTCTACAACAACATGGCGTTCGTCCGCGCCGCGAAGGACCTCGTGATCCAAGCCGGAAGCCCCGACCAGACCAACACGACCTCCAACGGCGGGCCCGGATACACCGTCCAGGCGGAGACGCCGACCACCGCGCCCGGGGGGCTCGCGTACCCGCAGGGCACGGTCGCCTGGGCCACGACCGCCAGCGAGCCCAGCGGCACCGCCGGCTCGCAGTTCTTCATCGTGACCGGCACCGGCCAGGGCTTGAACAACACCTACGCCATCATCGGGACACTCGCCAACGCCAAGAGCCAGACCATCGCCAAGAAGATCGAATCGTTCGCGCCCGCGAGCGGCGACGGGGCGCCGACGACGGAGGTCGTGATCAAGTCGGTGAAGATCCTGACCGGGATGACTCCCAGCACGACCTAGCCCCGTGCCACGTCCTAAGTGCCGGTGAGCGCGGCGAGCGTCGACCCGCTGGGAAAGCGCGTCGCGTCGCGTCCCTCGTAGAGCGTCACCGCCCCCTCGCCCAGCACTCGCCAGGGCCCCGTCGGGTCGCGGACCAGGGCGGTGCGCTCGTCGATCCCGACCAGGCGGGCCGAGCTGGGTAGCAGGTCGATCGACCGTTCCCGCAGATGGTTCGCCGCGGTGCCGTGGTACGGGAAGACCGCCAGCCCGGAGACGACGCCGAGCCCGACCGTGTAGGCCCCGCCGCGAGGGTCGACCATCGGGTCGCAGACCAACGTGGCGCCCGCCCCGGACGCGGCGAGCACGCCACCCGCGTGGTAGGCGGCCAGGCAGGCCTCGAAGAGCGCCGAGTCCTTCAGCACGGACCGCAGATGCAGCGGCGACCCGTCCGAGAGGTACACGAAGCGGGCCTTGCGGACCTGGTCGGCGAGCCGCGCGTCGTTCGCCTCGGCGCGGTGCAGCACCATCAGCGGCACCGCGGTGGCGCCCAGCGACGACCAGTACTCACGGGCCCGGTCGGCGACCCGTTCGGGATGCTCGAACGCTGCCGCGGACGGCAGAACGACGACCTCGTCGGCGTCGGAGGCGCGCAGCAGCTCCGCGTCGAACGCGCGGCATCCCTCGGTCCACTCCCCACCGCCGACGAGGGCGAGCGTCCCCACGCCGCGCTCGGCGCGGTGAGGGTCCGGCATCGGCGCAGCCTACAGGCGCGACCCCGCGGCCGGTTGGGGTCTCGGACCGCGACGGCGCATACTGGCGGCGTGGCGTCGGTGACGGTGCGCAGGAGCGACCTGTACGACGTGCTCGGGGTCCCGCCCGGCGCGTCGAGCGACGAGATCTCGGCTGCGTTCCGTGTGCACGCCAAGCGCTGGCATCCCGACCGCAACCCCGGTGACGGGTCGGCCGCGGAGCGGTTCAAGGAGCTGACGCTCGCCTACCAGACGTTGAGCCGAGCGAGCAGCCGCGAGGCCTACGACGAGCGGCACCGTCGCTCGACCCGGCCCGCCCCGCCGGCTGCCGCGCCGGAGCGGCCGACCCACGACCCGATCTTCCGGACCCCGGGGCGGGCCCGGGCCGCGATCGTGGCCGGGGTCGTCTGCTTCGCGGCTGGCGTGGCCGCGGCGGTGCTCCTCGGTCTCGTCAGCACGGGCGGCGCCGCGGAGACGGTCACGCTCTGGATCGCCGCGGTGAAGCTGCTGGTCTGCGGGCCGATCCTCGTCGCGGCCGGGGTGGTCCGGCTGCACCGGCTTGCTACTCAGGAGTAACCTGGACGCTTCCCTGCCGCCGGACGAGGGGAAGACCACGGCATGGAGGTCAAACGGGTGGGAGTCGTCGGCTCCGGCATCATGGGCGGCGGCGTCGCCGAGGTCGCGGCGGTCGCTGGGTTCGAGGTGACGCTGCGGAGCCGGAGCCGGGGGGGCGCCGAGGCTCTGGCCGCGGGGCTGGAGCGCTCGCTGCAGCGCCAGGTCGAGAAGGGCCGGCTCGACGACGCCGACCGGCGAGCCGCCCAGGAGCGGCTCCGGGTCGTCACCGACCTCGCTGAGCTCGCCGACTGCGACCTGGTCCTCGAGTCCGTCGTCGAGGACCAGGCCGTGAAGCAAGAGCTCTTCGCGGCGCTCGACGAGGTCTGCGGCGACGCCACCATCCTGGCCACCAACACCTCGACCCTCCCGGTCGTGGACCTGGCCATGCGGACCAGTCGGCCCGACCGGGTGTGCGGCATCCACTTCTTCAACCCTGCCCCCGTGATGCCGCTCGTCGAGGTGGTGCGTGCCATCACGACCTCCGACGACACCCTGCGGGCTGCCCGGTCGTTCGCGGAGCGCTGCGGGAAGGTCGTCGTCGACGTCCGCGACCAGGCCGGCTTCATCGTGAACGCGCTGCTCTTCCCCTACCTCAACAACGCGGTCAAGCTCCTCGAGGGCAACGTCGCCACCCGAGACGACATCGACGCCGCCATGAAGGGCGGCTGCAACTTCCCGATGGGCCCCCTCGAGCTGCTCGACCTGGTCGGCCTGGACACCAGCCTGGCGATCCTCGAGGCGCTCTACGCGGAGTTCCGAGACCCCGACTACGCGCCGGCGCCACTGCTGCGCCGGCTGGTGAGCGCCGAGCGGTACGGGCGCAAGTCCGGAGCCGGGTTCTACGACTACGGGCGCTGACACCGGCCCGGCCAGCCCGCCCCCGACCGACCAGCGGGAAGCTTCGCCCGCCGCGGGCGGCGCGACGACAATGGGGCCTGTGAAGGACCGTCCGTGGATGATGCGGACCTACTCGGGTCATACCTCCGCCGCCGCGTCCAACGAGCTGTACCGCACCAACCTGGCGAAGGGTCAGACCGGGCTGTCGGTCGCGTTCGACCTGCCGACCCAGACCGGGTACGACCCCGACCATCCGCTCGCCCAGGGCGAGGTCGGGAAGGTAGGCGTCCCCGTCCCCCATCTCGGGGAGCTCCGGACCCTCTTCTCCGGGATCCCGCTCGACGAGATGAACACGTCGATGACGATCAACGCCACCGCGACGTGGCTGCTCGCCATGTACCTCGCCGCGGCCGAGGAGCGAGGCCTCGACCCGGCCCGCCTGGCCGGCACGACGCAGAACGACATCGTGAAGGAGTACCTGAGCCGCGGCACCTACATCTTCGGGCCGGTCCCCTCGCGCCGGCTGACCGTCGACCTGGTCTGCCACACGGTGCGACACGTCCCGCGCTGGAACCCGATCAACGTGTGCTCGTACCACCTCCAGGAGGCCGGGGCGACCCCGGTGCAGGAGATCGCGTACGCGCTGGCGACCGCGCTCGGGGTCCTCGACGCGGTGCGCGACTCGGGCCAGGTCTCGGCTGACGAGCTGCCCCTCGTCGTCGGGCGCATGTCGTTCTTCGTCAACGCGGGGATCCGATTCGTCGAGGAGATGTGCAAGCTCAAGGCGTTCGGGCGGCTCTGGGGCCGCCTGACCGCGGAGCGCTACGGGGTCACCGACGAGCGGATGCGCCGGTTCCGCTACGGGGTGCAGGTCAACTCGCTCGGCCTCACCGAGCAGCAGCCCGAGAACAACGTCCAGCGCATCGTCCTCGAAGCCCTCGCCGTCGTCTTGTCTCGCGACGCTCGGGCCCGGGCCGTGCAGCTGCCGACCTGGAACGAGGCGCTCGGGCTGCCCCGACCCTGGGATCAGCAGTGGTCACTACGAATCCAGCAGGTGCTCGCCTACGAGACCGACCTGCTCGAGTACGAGGACCTCTTCGAGGGGTCGCGGGTCGTAGAAGCCAAGACCGCCGAGCTCGAAGAGGCGGCGGCCGCCGAGCTGGGCTGGGTGCTCGACGGCGGCGGAGCCTTCGAGATGATCGACGCCATGAAGGGCCGGCTCGTACAGAGCCACGCGGCGCGGCGGCGCCAGGTCGAGGACGGCGAGCTGACGGTCGTCGGAGTGAACGCGTTCACCGAGACCGCCGCGTCGCCCCTCGTCACCGAGGACGCCGAGCACATCCTGGTCGTGGACCCGGCCGCGGAGGCCGAGCAGATCAAGCACCTCGAGCGGTGGCGGGCGGATCGGGACCGGACGGCGGTACGCGCCGCCCTCGACGAGCTCCGCCGGGCGGCCGGCACCGACGAGAACCTCGTCCCGCTCACCATCGCGCTCGCGAAGGCCGGCGGGACGGTCGGCGAGTGGGCCGACGCGCTCCGAGAGGTGTTCGGCGAGTACCGCGCCCCAACCGGCGTCGCCGCCGCGGTCAGCCCGCCGAGCGGCGACCTCGCCGCGGTCCGCGAGCGAGCCCAGGCCCGGGCGAGGGAGCTCGGCGGGCCGCTCCGACTCCTCGTCGCCAAGCCGGGCCTCGACGGCCACTCCAACGGCGCCGAGCAGCTCGCGGTCGCGGCCCGCGACGCGGGCCTCGAGGTCATCTACCAGGGGATCCGGCTGACGCCGGCTGAGATTGCGGCCGCGGCCCGCGACGAGGACGTGGACCTCGTCGGCCTGTCGATCCTGTCCGGATCACACCGGGAGCTGGTCCCCGACACGCTGGCACAGCTCGAGGCGGTCGGCGTCGACGCGCCCCTGGTGGTCGGCGGCATCATCCCCGACGCCGACCAGCCCGCCCTCCTCGCCCGGGGCGTGATGCGCATCTACACGCCGAAGGACTTCCAGCTCGCCGCGATCGTCGACGACCTCGTCGAGCTCGCCGCCGAGCACCGCCGGGCCACCCGAGTCGGCGCGACGTAGCGGCGGGATCGACTCCGCGCCCACCGGGCCGCCCCGGAGGCCCGGCGCGGCCTCGGTGACCACACCGTCAGGAACCCGACAGGTTGCTGTCGCGGTCGCGTAACGCTGCCGCGGCATCACCGCAACGGCGCTCTAGGACGCTGCTCGGGTCGTTCCGCAACGGTGCCGAGCGACACCTGCACCGGCCAACGGAGCGCCGCCGGCGCTCACAACCAGCGGGGGCATCGCCTCTGCGGGAGAGGAAGATTCCATGGCGGAGACCGCCGCGCCAAACAGCGGCGAGATGAAGCGGAGCCTGACGCTCACCGGCGTCACCGTGAACGCGATGGCGCTGATCGCGCCGGGTGCGTTCCTGTGGACGACGTTCGAAGCCCAGGCTGCGCTCTCGAAGGGTGGGTCGTCCACCGCACCGGACATGTGGACCGGCCTGCTCTTCTCGCTCATCCTCGCCTTACTCACGGCCTACAGCTACAGCGAGCTGGCGCGCATCTACCCGGACGCGGGCACCGGGTCCAGCTACTACTTCGCCGAAGCGGCCTTGCTCGACAAAGCAAGCCCCGCGCACCGGCGATGGGCCCGGTTCTCGAAGCTCGCCGTCGGGTGGATCAGCCACCTCTACTACTGGATCTATCCGGGGATCATGGTCGCCTTCGTGGCGACGCTCTTCGGGTACATCTGGAGCGCGTGCTTCAACCAGACGCTGGGGTACTTACCCTTGGCCGTCGTCGCGGTGGCGTTCGCGTTCATCACCGGCTACATCGCCTACCGCGGGATCACCGGCTCGACGATGGTCTCGATCTTGATCCTGGTGATCCAGATCGTCTCGCTGGTCAGCATCAGCGTGCTGTTCATCGTGTACCGGATCGCACATCCGCACGCGGGGTACGAGATCGCGAACGCTGCGCACGTGCTGATACCCCACACCTTCATCGGCACGCTGTATCAGTCGACGATCGCGATCCTGCTGCTGGTGGGCTTCGAATCGGTCACCGCGCTCGGTGCGGAAGCCCTCCACCCCGAGAAGGACATCAAGCGGGCGGTGATGATCAGCCTGATCATCCAGGGCGGCTTCTGCTACCTGTTCCAGTACTTCGCGGCCAACTTCGCGGCCGGCAAGGTAACGCTGCCTGCGGGAACCGTGAACGGAACCAAAGTTGCTGGCGGGTACGCACGAGCGGCGGTCGACTCCGCCCCAATTGGGACCATGCTGAAGACGGTCGGCAACCAGTCGCTCTCCCATTCGGGGACGTCGGTGTCGGTGGTGGTCGCGATCACGGTGCTCATCGCGTTGATCGGGACGACCCTCGCCTGTCTGAACACCGGGGTCCGCGTCACGTACTCGATGGCGAAGGACAAGGAGATGCCCGGCATCCTCGGCCTGCTCCACGGTGAGTACGCCACGCCACACGCCGGCATCTGGATCCTCGTGACCATCTCGGCGGCGCTCGGTGTCTTCGGGGCCAACCCGCACCAGGTCGACAACCTGACCCAGATCACGCTGGCGTCGAACACCGGGACGTTCCTCGTCTACGGGTTCACGTGTGTGATCGCCCTGGTGGCGTTCGCCAGCCGGCACGATAAGCATCCCGTGAAGCACTTCCTGATCCCGGGGGTCGGTGCGTTGATGAACATCGCCGAGCTGCTCGGCGTCATCTACATCGCCATCACCGGTTCGGGCACATCGCCGGGTGACGCCTACAAGGCGCTCGGCGTCGTGATCCTGTGGTGCCTCATCGGGTTCATCTGGGTAATGTCGAACCCGAACATGCGAGGGTCGAAGGTGCTCCACGACCCAGGGAAGCGGGAACCGATCTCGGTGACATAGCCGTAAGGCCGAGACGCTGACGGTTGACTGGGAGAGCCGGGCTCACGCCCGGCTCTCCCTGGTGCCGGCTCCTGACGCCACCCGCCCGACCACCACCGATCGCGTGGGGCACGTCAGCCCGGCCGCACAGAGTGAGCGCGGGGTCGCCGGTCCCAGTCCCGGGCCGGCGGCGGGTCAGACTGAACGCACCGGGGGGAGAAACCGGGAGGTGATGGCGTGACACTGCTGGTGTTCCTCATCCTGCTCCCCGCGGTGGTCGTGCTCACCGCCACCTGGGCCTGGCGCTACCAGCTGCGCGTGCTGTCCTTGCTGCGCGGCTCGGACCGGCGCCTCGACACCCACCCGACGGTCCGACTGGCCAACGTGGCGGTCACCGATCACGACCGGGTCGCGCTCGAGGTGGAGCACCCGGGCGTGGACCGTCGTGAGCAGTTCGCGGTGGCGCTCGACGTCCCGTCGCTCGCGTACTCCACCCTGCAGGCATGGCACGACGGCCGAGCCCCGCTCATTCTGATCGTCCCCGAGGGACGCAACATCGTGCGCTTCCGCTGCGACGATCCGCCCGAGACCCTGACGTTGCGACGGGTGGCCAGCTGAGGGGACCGGATCCTCCGTTCCCGGCGGTGGCTAGGTCGAGGTGTCCCGCCGGGCCGAGGCCGTGATCGCCCCGCGGAGCCACAGCAACCCGATGCCGATGAAGACCACCCCGGGGACGAGCTTCCAGCTGACGCTGAGCGCGACCAACGCGTACACGCCGCAGAGAATCCAGGCCACACCGACGGCGAACAAGAAGCCGGGGGAGCTGGGGCGCTTGCCGACCTGGCCCGGCCCGTCGCTGCGCGGGTTGGATCGCTGGGAGCGTCGCGGCTTCTTCGAACTGGGCATGATAGGAGCCTAGCGGTTCACCTCGACCGCGTTCCCCTCGATGAGCCCCACCGACGACACCGCGCGCGACGAGCCCGGGAACGGGCCGCTGGCCGAACACGGCGTGCTCGCGAAGCTGTCCTGGGCCTTGCGGTCCGACCCGGGTGAGGGGCGCGACTCCAACGAGGACTTCGCGGGAGCGTTCACGTTGACCACCCCGGAGGACGCATGGGACCGCGGCCCACTCTTCGTCGTCGCCGACGGGATGGGCGGCCACGCGGCCGGCGAGATCGCGAGCCGGGTCGCGGTCCAGGCGGCACTCGACGGATGGGGACGGGGGTCGGCCGGCGCTCCCCAGCAGGCGCTGCGCAGCGCGCTGCGCCGCGCGAACGTCGCCGTCTACGACGCCGCGACCGTGCCGGGACGCAGCGGCATGGGGACCACCATCGTCGGCGCGACGCTGGCCGGGCACGAGGCCATCATCGGCCACGTCGGGGACAGCCGGGCCTACCTCGTCCACGGCGACGAGTGCGTGCAGCTCACTGCGGATCACTCGCGCGTGGGCGAGATGCTGCGAATGCGGATGCTGACCCCCGAGGAGGCGGCCGTGCACCCGGCTCGCTCCCAGTTGACGCGCAGCCTCGGCGCGGAAGCCGGCGTCCAGATCGACCTCACTCGCCAGGCGGTCAGCGCCGGCGACAGCCTGGTGCTGTGCACGGACGGCCTCTGGGACCTGGTGTCTCGGATCGAGATCGCGGAGGTCCTCCGGGGAGCTGCCACGGGCACGGCCCTACCGGATCTGGTGGATTCGCTCTTGGAACTCGCGTTGAAGCGCGGTGCGCCCGATAACGTCACCGCGGCCGTCATCACCGTGACGTCCACGTTGCCGATCACTGCCTCCGCGGGTCGGCGGCTCTTCCGCCGAGGCCGGGTCTGAATGCGGTTCGCACCAGGAAGCCACGTCGATCAGTACGAGATCATCGAGGAGCTCGGCCAGGGCGCCTACGCAGAGACCTACAAGGCCCGCGACTGCAAGACCGGCAACGTCGTCGTGCTGAAGCTGATGAACCCCCAGCTGATCGCCGACCCGCAGAACTTCCAGCGGTTCCGACGAGAGGCCAAGATCGTCTCCGACCTCGATCACCCGAACGTCCTGAAGAGCCTCGACACGGCCGCTCACCGGACCGAGCCCTACCTCGTGCTCGAGTACGTCGAGGGTGAGAACCTGCGTCAGTTCGCCCGGACGCTGGGCGGCCCGGTCCCCATCCCCATGGCGATCGACTGGGGACGGCAGCTCGCCGACGCGCTCGTGTACCTGCATTCGCACGGCATCGTGCACCGGGACCTCAAACCCGAGAACGTGCTGATCACCGCCGAGGGAACGCTGCGGATCACGGACTTCGGGACCGCGCTCCTCGACGGAGCGAAGCGGCTGACGTGGCGCCACCTGAGCGAGAGCCTCGGGACACCCGACTACATGAGCCCGGAGCAGATCAAGGGGAACCGGGGTGACGCTCGCAGCGACATCTACGCTTGGGGCGTGCTGATGTACGAGGTCCTGACCGGCCGGGTGCCGTTCGGGGGCGACAACTGGATGGCCACCATGGCCGCGCATCTGCAGGCCGACCCCAAGCCGATCCGCGACTACCGCACGGACGTCCCGCCCCAGGTGGAGGCGGTCGTGCTGAAGGCGATGCGCCGCTACCCCGAGCACCGCTACCAGAACGCCACGGAGCTCCTCGACGACCTCGAGCATCTCGACAAGCTCGACCTGGCCAGCTTCGACCTCGCCCCGGAGGAGCCGATGGGCGGCATGGCGGCGGCCATGGAATCGACGAAGCGGCTCTGGGCTTTCGTCGCGCTGGTGGCAGTCAGCTTCCTCGGCCTCGTCGCGGTGATCATTACCCTCTCGGTGGTGCTGCGATGAGCAAGCCGGACCTGGCTGGGATCGAGTGGGTTCGGCTGAGCTTCGTGGACGCGTTCGGGACCAGCAACTCCGTCCAGATCCCCGCCAGCCGATACGGAGAGGCCGCCGAGCGCGGGATCCCCTTCGACGGATCCGCGCTCGAAGGACCGGCCCGGTATCTCGAGTCCGACATGCTCCTGCGGCCGGTGGCATCCACCCTCGTGGACATCGGCGGCGGGGTGGCCCGGGTGGTGTGCACAGCGCACACTCCTGACGGCGCTCGCTGGTCCGCCGATCCGCGCTTCGCGCTCGAGTCGCTGCTCGACGACGTCGACGACGTCGACTCGCAGATGACGATCGCCGCCGAGCTCGAGTTCTACCTGCTCGACGAGCTCGACCGGCCGGTCGACGCGGCCGGCTACTTCGACGAGGCTGAGAGTCTCGGCAGCGGCGCGGTGCGCGACGCTGCGGACCGGCTGGCCAGCTGCGGGCTCCCAGTCGACGCGTGCCACCACGAGGCCGGGCCGGGGCAGTACGAGATCGACGTCGGCCCGCTGCTGCCCATGCAGCTGGCCGACGGGCTGGTGCTCGCCAAGCAGATCGTGCGGGACCGGGTGCGTCGGGACGGGATGCGCGCCACGTTCATGCCCCGGCCGTTCGGGGACCAACCCGGCTCCGGGATGCATCTCCAACAGCGCATGGCGGGCCGGCTCGTCGACGACGCCGGGCAGCTCGACTCGGAGGGTCGGGGCTACGTCGCGGGGCAGCTCACCCACGGCCGGGGCCTCAGCGCGTTGGCCGCACCAACCGTGAACTCCTACAAGCGGCTCCACGCCGGACCCGAGGCTCCCGGGGCGGTGGTGTGGGCGCACACGAGCCGGGCCGCGCTGCTCCGTGTCAGCTCCTACCGGGGCAAGGACGCGTCGATCGAGTACCGGGGCGGGGACCCGTCCGCCAACCCCTACCTCCTGCTGGTGGGCCTGCTGGCGGCGGGCCTCGACGGCGTCGAACGCGGCATCGAGCTGCCGGTGCCGGCCGAGGAGTCAGCCCGTGGCTACGACCCTTCGATGATCGAGCTACGCCTGGAGCCGCTGCCCCGCAACCTCGACGAGGCCCTCGACGCGCTGCTCGCCGACGACGTCCTCGTCGACGCGTTCGACGACCAGCTGCTGTCCCGGCTCGTCGACGGCCGCCGCGCCGAGGCGGAGGCGTACCGGTCGCTCGTGACCGACTGGGAACGGGCCCGCTACCTCGACGAGGCCTGACTGGCCGCCGGACGGGCCGGCCGCGCGTACATCGCCTCGATCTGATCGGCGTACTTGGTGTGCACGCCCCGCCGCTTCAGCTTCATCGTCGGGGTGAGCTCCTCAGAGTCGGGGATCCACTCATCACCGAGCACGGTGAACTGCTTGATCCGCTCGGCGCCCGAGAACCGCTCGTTGGCAGTGGCGACCTCGCGGACCACCTCGTCCACGACGAGGGGCTCCTTCGCCAGGTCGGCCGGCGACGTCGTGGTGACGCCATGGCTGGCCGCCCACGCCGGCGCGACCTCCGGGTCGAGCACCACGAGGGCGCTCACGAAGGGACGGCCGTCGCCGATCACGCACGCCTGCCCGATGATCGGCGCCGCCTTCAGGGCGGCTTCGAGGTTGGCGGGCGAGATGTTCTTGCCGCCCGCGGTGATGATGAGCTCCTTCTTGCGGTCGATGATCCGCAGGTACCCGTCCTCGTCGAACTGGCCGATGTCACCCGAGTGCAGCCAGCCGTCCGCATCGAGGGCCTCGGCGGTGCGGTCCGGGTCGTTCAGGTACCCCCGGAACACGTTCCCGCCCCGGGCGAGGACCTCGCCGTCGTCGGCGAGGCGCACCTCGCAGCCGGGGATGGGCGGACCGACGGTGCCGAGCCGGACCCGCCACGGCTCCCAGGTCATCGGGCCCGACGACTCGGAGAGCCCATAGACCTCCGAGAAGCTCCACGCCGAGCGCTCGGAAGAAGCTGAGCACCTCTCGGGTCACCGGTGCGGCGCCGGAGATGGCCGAGACGACCGCGTCGAGGCCGAGGAGCTGGCGCACGAAGGCGAGCGTCGGCTCGTGCGGCGCGTACTCGGCCGCCAACTCGGCCGGGAGCGGCTCACCCCGGGCCTGGAACGCCTGGACCGTTTCGCCGACCGTCAGCGCGGCGGCGAGCGCCGCGTCCTGCGCCGGGTCCTGACCTGCGACCGCGAGCACGCCGGCGTGCATCTTCTCCCAGATGCGCGGCACCGCGAACAGCAGCTGCGGTCGGGTCTCGGGCAGGTACTGGGCGACCAGCTGGGGATCGGGGCAGGTGGTGATCTCATAGCCGAACGTCACCCCCTGGTAGTGGGCGTTCATCCGCTCCGCGACGTGCGCCATCGGGAGGTACGAGACGAGCCGGAAACCGGTCGGGTCGACCGCTTCGAGACAACGCCGGAGGCTCTCGACGGTCCACACGACGTTGGCGTGGTCGAGCATCACCCCCTTCGGCGGCCCGGTCGTGCCCGACGTGTAGATGATCGTCGCGAGGTCGTCGGGACGGGCGGTGCGCACGGCCGAGTCGAGATCGACCGGGTCGTGGCCGACCAGCTCCTCGAAGGTCAGCAGGTCACGGGCGGCTTCGCGCGGCTCCGGGTCGACGACCGCGAGGTGCCGAAGGAGCGGCAGCTCGTCGCGGACGGCGGTGACCCGCTCCCGGTATCCGCCGTCAACGACGCCCGCCACCGCCTCGCAGTGCCGGGCGACGAAGGCCACCTGTTCGGGGGAGGAGGAGTTGTAGATCGACACCGGCGTCGCCCCGAGCAGCAGCGCGGCCAGATCGACGACGTGGAACTCGGGTCGGTTGCGCATCATGAGCACGACCCGGTCGCCCCGTCCGATGCCGAGCTCGCCCATCGCCCCCGCGACCCGACAGGCCCGGTCGGCGTACTCGGCCCACGTCCAAGTCCCCCACCCGTCGCTGGCCTTCCAGCGCAGCGCGACCTGGTCAGGGCGGGCGGCGACCGTGTCCCGAAACCGGGTCGTGACGGTGTGACCGGACACCGCCGCGGCGAGCTCCTCGGACGTGACGTGCGCCATGTCGCCCCCCTCTCGGCGCAGTCTCGCGCAGCGCCTGCCCGCCGCTGTGGGGCGCCGATTCAGCCCGCCGCCGCCTCCCGGAGCTGGGGCGCCTTCTCCACAGGGCTCGGTGGAGAACGGCTCCCGGCGGGTGGAAAACCTGTGGAAATTGGTGGATACTGCTCCGACCGCGTCCCGAGGAGGCCGTTGGGGCGCCCGGCAGCCGGGCCGGGATCTCTACGCCGAACCCTCCTCGGGGCGCGTCGCGTCTGGAACTGGGCGCGGCGCTAGAAGCGCTGGGCGAAGCAGCGGTGCTCGAGCCCGCCGAGGACCAGCTCGCCGTAGATGCCCTGGATGAGGGTTCGGCACCGCTCGGCCCAGTCGAAGGCGGCCGGCGCGACGACGCGGCGCATGACCTGCGTGTAGCCGCCCTCGTAGATGCGGTACTCGGCCCACGCACCCGGGTAGTCCTTCGTGCACGCCACCTCGGCGAACGGAACCGAGCGGGCCGCGGCGAAGCGCCGGACCCGGTTCGTGTGGGTATGCCCAGCGAAGTAGCCGACCAGCTGCTCGTGGCGGGTGAACACGTCGACGAGGGCCACGCTGTCGTCGGGCTGGATGCCGAAGTAGGGCCCGGCGGGCCGCTCCGGCGCCTCGACGTTCCAGCAGTGATGGTGGCCGAACACCAGCACCGGGCCGGTCCGGTCGCGAGCGAGGTCGTCGAGCCACACCACCTGGTCGGCCCGCAGCTGCCCGGCGTCGGTGCCGGGCATCACGGTGTCGAGCACGGCGAGGGTGACCGGACCGACGTCGACCGCGTACGGGGCGTCCTCCAGCGCCAGCGTCGGGTCGAGCAGCGCGTCGTGGTTGCCGCGCACGTGGTGCATCCGGTCCCCCAGCCTTCCGTACACGGCAAGGAACGCCGCGTACTCCTCGTCGCTGCCGACCGCGGTGAGGTCGCCCTTCACGATCACCGCGTCGGGGTCCAGGGCCTGCATCTCGGCGACGACCGCCCGGTTCATCGTCTCGGGGTAGGGCGGATCGCCTGGCGCGGAGCTGAGGATGGGGCCGATCGCGTCGGTGGCGGGGTCACCGGTTCGGCCGGCCTGCACCTCGCCGAGGTGCGTGTCGTTGGCGGTCGCGACCGTTGCGAGCAGCCGGCCGCTCGGTCGGGCGAGGGTTCGGACCCGGTCGGGAAGGAACTGGGCGGGGCTCGCCCCGTCGACCGCCAGCGGGTACGGAGTATCGGGTTGGAGGCCGCGCACGCAGGCCACGTGACGAGGTCCGACGGTCGTGACCTCGGACGAGCCGACCCGGGTCGTCACCGCCTCGTCGTTCGGGGTCGTGAACGTCACCACGACCTCGTCGGGCCCGACGCTCATGAGCTCGGGCGCGATGGGACGGGGAGTCGTCACGCCCGCCGGCGAGGCGGCATCCGCCCCGAGAGCCGCCACGGCCCTCGCCGCAGGCCGGTGCGGTGGGCCCGGAGCCGGGCCGTGTGGACCCACTCGTGGAGCGCGCCGTGGGCGCTCCCGGTCGTCGCGGCGGGGACCGCGCACGCGGCCACCGCCGCCACGATCGCAGCGACCTCCTCGGGGCCGGCGTCGGGGGAGATCGCCTGGAGGACGGGGCGGAGGGCGGGGCCCATGCCTAGAGCGGTACGTTCCCGTGCTTGCGCTGGGGCAGCTGCTCCCGCTTCGTGCGCAGCATGTCGAGCGAGCGGATCAGGACCCGGCGGGTCTCGCGAGGGTCGATGACGTCGTCGACGTAGCCGCGCTCGGCCGCGATGTAGGGGTTCGCGAACCGCTCTGTGTACTCCTCGATGAGCTCGGCCCGGCGGGCCTCGGCATCGGCGGCGGTCTCGATCTCCTTACGGAAGATGATGTTGACCGCGCCCTGCGGCCCCATCACGGCCACCTCCGCCGACGGCCACGCGAACGCCAGGTCGGCGCCGATCGACTTCGAGTTCATGACGACGTACGCGCCGCCGTAGGCCTTGCGGGTCACGATTTGGACCCGGGGCACGGTCGCCTCGCAGTACGCGTAGAGCAGCTTGGCGCCGTGACGGATGATCCCCCCGTACTCCTGGTCGGTGCCGGGCAGGAAGCCCGGGACGTCGACGAACGTCACCAGCGGCACGTTGAAGGCGTCGCAGGTCCGAACGAACCGGGCCGCCTTCTCAGAGGCGTCAATGTCGAGCGTCCCGGCCAGCACTTGGGGCTGGTTGCCGACGATGCCGACGACGTGCCCGTCGAGGCGGGCGAAGCCGCAGACGATGTTCATCGCCCACAGCGAGTGCACCTCGAAGAAGTCACCGTCGTCGACCACCTCGGCGATGACCCGCTTGATGTCGTACGGCTTGTTCGGCGCGTCGGGGATGAGGTCGACGATCCCCTCGCAGCGCCGGTCCGGGTCGTCGGTCGGCTCGAAGGAGGGCGGGTCCTCGAGGTTGTTCTGGGGCAGGAACGACAGCAGGTACCGAACCTGCTCGAGGCAGGATTCCTCGTCGTCGGCGACGAACGTGCACACCCCCGACTTGGAGGCGTGGGTCATCGCACCCCCGAGCTCCTCCTGGGTGACGTCCTCGCCGGTGACGGTCTTCACGACGTCGGGCCCGGTGATGAACATGTGGGAGGTGCCCTTCACCATGAACACGAAGTCGGTCATCGCGGGCGAGTAGACGGCGCCGCCGGCGCACGGCCCGAGGATCACGCTGATCTGGGGGATGACGCCGGACGCCTTCACGTTGCGGAAGAAGATCCCGCCGTAGGCGGCGAGGGACACAACCCCTTCTTGGATGCGGGCGCCCGCCCCGTCGTTCAGGCCGATCATGGGGCACCCCATCGACTCCGCGAGGTCCATCACCTTGTGGATCTTCTCGGCGAACACCTCCCCCAGTGCGCCGCCGAACACCGTGAAGTCCTGGGCGAAGACGAACACCTTGCGGCTGTCGATGGTCCCCCAGCCGGTGACGACACCGTCGGTCAGCGGACGGGTGTTCTCGATCCCGAACCCGTGGGCTCGGTGCCGGGCCAGCATGTCCAGCTCTACGAAGGAGCCCGGGTCGAGGAGCCGCTCGAGGCGCTCCCGGACGGTGAGCTTCCCGCGGGCGTGTTGGCGCTCGACGGCCGCCGGGCTGCCAGCGTGGAGGGCCTCCTCGCGCAGCGCGGCGAGCTGGCTCAAGCGCTCCTCGATCGGATGGGGGACGGGCGCCACCGCCGGCCCCGCGCCGCCCTCGCCTCGAACTTCGTCTTCCTCGGCCGCCATGCTCCGCAGGCTACCGCCGGACGTGGGACCGGCCCCGGGGGTGCCATCGATTCGAGGCCCGGCACCGGGCGGGGCGGCTACTCCTGCACGAGCTCGATCAGGGTGCCGAACGCCGACTTCGGGTGCAAGAACGCGACCGTGGTTCCGCGGCTGCCGGGGCGTGGGACTTCGTCGATCACCCGGTGCCCTTCGGCCTGCACACGCGCCAGCGCGGCCGCGCAATCGTCGACGCGGTACCCGACGTGGTGCAGCCCCTCGCCGCGGGTGGCCAGCGACTTGGCGACCGGTGAGTCGTCTCGGATCGGGGTGAGAAGCTGGATATAGGAATCGGCGACCGCGAGCAGCGCCTCCTCGACGCCGTCGCGTTCGACGACCTCGCGGTGGGTGACCTCGGCGTCGAACGTTTCGCGGTAGTACGCGATCGCGGCGTCGAGGTCATGCACCGCGATCGCGATGTGGTCGATCTCGGTCAGCTCGCTCACGAAAACCACGCTACCCCGCCGCGCCATGGCGCGGCCCGGTCACGCCCCCATCCGGCGGAACAGGGTGATCTGGGGCAGCAGCTGCTCGCGGCGCTCCGGGTCGGTCACGCCAAGACCCTCGTCCGGCGTGAGCACGAGCACGCCGAGCTTGCCTTCGTGGAGGTTGTGGTGCACCTCGTACGCGGCCTCGCCGGTCTCGTCGAGACGGAACACCCGCGACAGCGTCGGATGAATCTTCCCTTCGCACACCAGCTGGTTCGCCGCCCACGCCTCGCGGTAGTTCGCGAAATGAGAGCCTTTGATGGTCTTGAGGTTCATCCACAGGTAGCGGTTGTCGTACTCGACCGTGAACCCGCTCGTCGCCGCGCAGGTGATGATCAGACCCCCCCGCTTGGCGACGAACACCGAGGCGCCCATCGTCTGACGCCCCGGATGCTCGAACACGATGTCGGGGTCGGTTCCGGCCAGCTCCCGGATCCGCTTGCCGAGCCGTCGCCACTCGCCTGGGTCCTGGGTGTGCTCGTCCTTCCAGAAGCGGTAGCCCTCGGCGGAGCGGTCGATCGCCCGCTCGACGCCGAGCCCGTGGAGCAGCGCCGCCTTCTCCGGCGAGGACACGACCCCGACCGGGATCCCACCGCCGTTCAACACGTACTGGCAGGCGTACGCGCCGATGCCGCCGCTCGCGCCCCAGATCAGGACCGTCTGGCCCTGGGTCATCTGCGCCCCGTGAGGGCTGACGATCATCCGGTAGCTCGTCGAGTTGCACAGCGCGTTGACCGCCGCCTCCTCCCAGGTCAGGTGGGTCGGCTTGGGCATCAGCTGGTTGGCCTTCACGAGCGCGATCTCGGCCAGCCCGCCGTAGTTGGACTCGAATCCCCAGATCCGCTGGTTCGCGGCGAGCATCGAGTCGTCGTGGGACGACGGGTCCTGGTCGTCGACGTAGTTGCAGTGCACGGTGACCGCGTCACCGGGCCGCCAGCGACGCACCGCGGACCCCACGCGCAGGATCACACCGGCCGCGTCGCTGCCGAGCACGTGGAACGGCTGGTCGTGACGGGCCCCCCACACGCTCTCCTTCCCGAGCCGGGCGAGGAACTGGAAGGTGGGGACGGGCTCGAAGATCGCGCTCCACACGGTGTTGAAGTTGATCGACGACGCCATCACGGCCACGTACGCCTCGTCGGGGGCCAGCTCGGGCAGCGGCACCTCGTCGACGTGCAGCGAGCGGCGCGGGTCCTTGTCCTCGGAGGCCATGCCGTCGAACATGTCCTGCTCGGCGGCGCGCACGACCGCACCTCGGAACGCCTCGGGCAGCGGGAGCGAGGCCAGTTCGTCGCCCGAGGCGCCGTCGAGGACCGCGGTGCGGATCGCGTCGATCTCACCCATCGCGCCGAACCTCCCTCGCCGGGCTCGTGTGGTTGGTGGCGTCAGTGTTCGTTCCGATGGCGGTGGTCACAACCGAAACCCTACGTGGGGCGCGCCGGGGCCGGAGCGGGTACGACGACCCGGCGCTACCATCGGTCGCCTCGCCTTCGCGCTGACCCGTGACACCAGGAGGCCTCATGCCAGGTTCGGTGATCGTCTCGTTCGCTCGCACACCGATCGGCAAACTGTCGGGGGACCTCGCGTCGCTGCCGGCGATGGACCTGGGGGGCCGGGCGATCCGGGGGGCGCTCGAACGGGGCGGGGTCGAGGCCGAGCAGATCGACTACGTGATCATGGGGCAAGTGCTCCAGGCCGGTCAGGGTCAGATCACCGCCCGTCAGGCGGCCGCGAAGGCCGGGATCCCGATGTCGGTGCCCGCGGTGACGATCAACAAGGTGTGCCTGTCCGGGCTCAACGCGGTGTACCTCGCCGACCAGATGATCCAGGCCGGCGATGCCGAGATCGTCGTGGCGGGCGGCATGGAGTCGATGACGAACGCGCCGTACCTGCTCCCGAAGGCCCGGGCTGGCTACCGGATGGGCAACGGGGAACTGCTCGACTCGCTGGTCCAAGACGGGCTGTGGTGCGCGTTCGACGCCGTGCACATGGGCTCGGGCACCGAGCGCTACACGGGCCAGTTCGGCGGGCTGACCCGCGCCGCGCAGGACGAGCTGGCCGCGCGCAGCCACGAACGCGCCGCCGCCGCCCAGAAGGAGGGCCGCTTCGCGGACGAGATCGTCCCGGTGTCGATCCCGCAGCGCAAGGGGGACCCGATCCTCATCGAGGCGGACGAGGGGGTGCGGCCCGAGACGACCGCCGAGTCGCTCGCGGCGCTGAAGCCGGCCTTCGAGCCCGACGGGTCCATCACGGCCGGGAACGCCTCCCAGATCTCCGACGGCGCCGCGGCGACGATCGTGACCAGCCGGGCCAAGGCCGAGGAGCTCGGCCTGGCCCCGATCGCCGAGCTGGTCAGCTTCGGGATGGTCGCCGGCCCCGACACGTCGCTGCTGCGCCAGCCGTCCCGGGCCATCCGCCGCGCCCTCGAACCGATCGACAAGACGGTCTCCGATCTGGACCTCGTCGAGCTAAACGAGGCGTTCGCCGCGGTCGGGCTGGCATCCATGAAGGACCTCGGACTCGGGGACGACGTCGTGAACGTGAACGGTGGCGCCATCGCGCTGGGCCACCCGATCGGCATGTCGGGCACCCGGGTGCTGATCACCCTCATCAACGAGTTGCGGCGCCGGGGCGGCGGGCTGGGCGCGGCTGCGCTGTGCGGCGGCGGCGGGCAGGGCGACGCCGCCATCGTGTCGGTCCCCGCGTAGGGCGGGACCGGCTCGACCGGCCGGGTCGCTACGCTCCCCGGCTATGGCCGCGGTCAAGGTCCAGGAGGCGCTCAGCGACACGACATCGGTGGACCTGGGAGCCATGCGTGGCGTCGGGGCTGCGATGCTCGGGATCGCCGCCGTGCGACCGCTCGTCCCGTTCAACTTCGTGCCGCCGTGCCCGCTGCGGACCCTCACCGGAATTCCCTGCCCGCTCTGCGGGATGACGCGAGGGGTCACCGCCGCGGTCCACCTCCAGCTGGGCAAGGCGCTGTTCTTCAACCCGGGCAGCATCGTCGCGGTCGCGACCGCGGTGTTCCTGCTGTTCTGCTGGAAGGTGAAACGGGTGACGATCCCGGTGTGGGTCATCGTGGTCGTGCTGGCGCTCATGTGGTCGTGGCAGCTGTTCAAGTACGCCACCGGCCGTCCACTCTGAGCTGACGTGGAGCCGGCGCGGCCCGTCCCGACCTTCACGATCGGCGAGGCGGTTTCCTACAGCTGGAACGCGACGCTCCGGAACTTCGGGGCGGTCGTGCTCGTCTCGTTCATCGTGCTGGTCGGCAACACGCTGGTGTTCCTGATCGGCGAGGTGAACGCGCACGCGGGCCTCGACCTCGCGTTCAACCTGGTCGGCGCGCTCGTGAACCTGCTGCTCGTCCTCGGGCTCATCCGGGCGTCACTCGAAGTCGTGCAGGGACGCCGGCCGACCCTCGGCGAGGCCTTCCGCCCCGTCGGGTACGGGCCCTACCTGCTCGCGTCGGTCCTCTACCTGGCCGGCGTGTACCTCGGCTTGATCTTGGTCGTGCCCGGCATCGTGTTCGCGGTGATCTTCCAGTACTACGGCTACGTCATCGCCGAGCACCCGGACGTGGGCCCGCTCACGGCGCTGCAGCACGCGGCGCGGATCACGGCGGGGAACCGGCTCCGGCTGCTCGGCCTCGCCGCGGTGCTCGTGCTGCTCAACATCGCCGGGGCGCTTCTGTGCCTGGTCGGCCTCGTCGTCACCTACGCCGTCACCGCGGTCGCGCTCGCCTACACCTACCGGCTCCTCACCGATCAGCCCGTCGCCACCACCTGACCAAAATCCGAGTTGCGCGGTCGGATTTTGGTCCCTAGCGTGTCGCGTCCTCCCTTCACCGTCTTCCTCCGAGGTGCCGACCATGTCCGAGTCGTGGGGTTTCGAGACCAAGCAAGTGCACAGCGGCGCGTCGCCCGACCCGACCACCGGCGCGCGGGCGGTGCCGATCTACCAGACGACCAGCTACGTGTTCCGCGACACCGCCCACGCCGCGGCGCTCTTCGGCCTCGAAGAGCTCGGGAACATCTACACGCGGATCATGAACCCGACGCAGGCAGTCTTCGAGGACCGTCTCGCCGCGCTGGAGGGCGGCGTCGGGGCCCTCGCCACTGCGAGCGGCCAGGCCGCCGAGACCTTCGCCATCCTGAACCTCGGGCAGGCTGGCGACCACATCGTGTCATCGGCGTCGCTGTACGGCGGCACCTACAACCTGCTCCACTACACACTCCCGAAGATGGGCTGGGACGTCACCTTCATCGACGACCCCGACGATCTCGACGCCTGGCGCAAGGCGATCAAGCCCAACACCCGGGCGTTCTACGGCGAGTCGGTCGGCAACCCGAAGGACGACGTCCTCGACTACGAGGGCATCTCCGAGATCGGCCATGAGGCGGGGATCCCGCTCATCGTGGACAACACCGTCACCACCCCCTACCTGTCGCAGCCGCTCAACTGGGGCGCCGACATCGTGGTGCACTCGGCCACCAAGTTCATCGGCGGGCACGGCACCTCGATCGGGGGGATCATCGTCGACGGGGGCAAGTTCGACTACGTCGCCAGCGGCCGCCACCCCGTCTTCACGGAGCCGGACCCGAGCTACCACGGCCTGGTGTACTCGCAGCTCCCCGAGCCCCTGCGGCCGGCGCAGTACATCTTGAAGGCGCGGCTGCAACTCATGCGCGACGTGGGCGCACCGATCTCGCCGTTCAACGCGTTCCTGTTCCTCCAGGGCCTCGAGACGCTGTCGCTGCGGATGGACCGCCACTGTCAGAACGCGCAGGCGGTGGCCGAGTGGCTCGAAGCCCGCGACGAGGTCGACTGGGTCTACTACCCGGGGCTGACGTCGAGCCCCTGGCACGACCGGGCGAACCGTTACCTCCCGCGCGGGAAGGGCGCGATCCTCTCCTTCGGCATCCAGGGCGGCTTGGAGGCCGGGAGGCGCTTCATCGAGGGCCTCGAGCTGTTCAGCCACCTCGCCAACGTCGGGGACGTGCGCAGCCTGGCCATCCACCCCGCGTCGACCACCCACTCGCAGCTGACCCCGGACGAGCAAGTGACGGCCGGCGTCTCCCCCGAACTGGTGCGGCTCTGCATCGGGATCGAGACCCTCGACGACATCCTCGCCGACCTCGAGGCGGGGTTCCGCGCGGCCAAGGGGGCGTGAGGGCCGCCCCGAGCCGGGCCGGACGGACGAGTCCCGGGTGCGCGAGCCGGCGCGGGACGGGACGTGACCGGGCGGCCGGCGTCCGGGGCGTGGCGGCCCGGCGATCCGCCGGGCCGTCGCCAGTTCTGCTCGCTGTTCGAGACCCGACCCCACGCCCTGGAGGCGGGGGGGCGGCTGGAGGGGGTCCAGGTCGCGTACGAGACGTGGGGCCAGCTGGGCGCGGACGGCTCGAACGGCGTCCTGGTCCTCCACGCCCTGACCGGTGACAGCCACGCGGCCGGCCCGGCCGGGCCCGGGCATCCCCAGCCCGGCTGGTGGGAGCCGCTGATCGGGCCGGGCGCGCCGATCGACACCGACCGGTACTTCGTGGTGTGCCCGAACGTGCTCGGCGGCTGCCAGGGAACGACTGGCCCCGCCTCGCTGGCCCCCGACGGCCGCCGGTACGGGTCCCGGTTCCCGGTCGTCACGGTCCGGGACCAGGTCGTCGTCGAAGCCGCGCTCGCCGACCGGCTCGGCATCCCCTGCTGGCACGCGGTGGTGGGCGGCTCGATGGGCGGCATGCGGGTGCTGGAATGGGCGGCCGGGTTCCCGGAGCGGGTGGCACGGGCCATCATGATCTCGGTCGGCGCGAAGGCCACTGCCGAGCAGATCGCGCTGTGCTCGGTGCAATGCCGGGCGATCCGCGCCGACCCGGCCTGGCGGGGCGGTGACTACTACGACGCCGCTGTGGGAGAGGGTCCGCACCGCGGCCTGTCGATCGCCCGCGGGATCGGGCAGATCAGCTACCGATCGGAGCTGGAGTTCGACCAGCGGTTCGGGCGCGACCACCAGGGCGACGAGGAGCCGCTCGCCGGCGGTCGCTACGCGGTGGAGTCGTACCTCGGGTACCAGGGCGAGAAGCTGGTGCGCCGCTTCGACGCCAACAGTTACCTGACGTTGACCGAGGCGATGAACCACCACGACGTGGGCCGCGGCCGCGGCGGGGTCAAGCGGGCGCTCGACCGCATCGCCGCCGAGACCACGGTGGCCGGCATCTCGTCCGACCGGCTCTACCCGCTGCGCCTCCAGCAGGAGCTCGCGGAGCTGATCCCCACCGCGTCGGGAGTCGCGGTCGTGGAGTCCGAGCACGGCCACGACGGCTTCCTGGTCGAGACCGAGGCGCTCGGGAAGGTGGTCACCGGGGCGCTGGCCTAAGGGCCGCCGGCTCAGGCGTCGACCTCGCGGCGCCCTTCGAACGCCCGCCCCAACGTCACCTCGTCCGCGTACTCGAGATCGCCGCCGACCGGGAGGCCGCTCGCGGGACGGGTGACGGCGACCCCGAGCGGCTTGAGCTGCCGAGCCAGGTACATGGCGGTCGTCTCGCCCTCCAGGTTCGGGTTGGTGGCGAGGATCACCTCCTCCACGCCTTCCTCGCGGACCCGTCGGAGCAGCTCCTTCACCCGCAGCTGCTCGGGTCCGATTCCCTCGATGGGTGAGATCGCGCCCTGCAGGACGTGGTATCGGCCGTGGAACTCGTGGGTGCGCTCCACCGCGATGAGGTCGCGCGGCTCCTCGACGACGCACAGCACGGTCGAGTCGCGGCGGTCGTCGGCGCAGTAGGAGCACAGCTCGCCCTGGGCGATGTTGAAGCACCGGCGGCACCACGTGACCCGAGCCTTCGCCTCGGTGATCGCGGTGGCGAGTCGGCGGGCGTCCTCGGGGTTCGCCTTCAGCAGGTAGTACGCGATCCGCTGCGCCGACTTCGGGCCGATGCCCGGCAGTCGACCCAGCTCGTCGATGAGGGTCTGGACGGGTGCTTCGTAGAGGCTCAAGCGTGGGCTCGGTTCTTCAGCCGAGCAACCCACCCAGGGCGCCGAGGTCCAGCCCGCCGGTCACCGAGCCCATCGACTGGGCCTGGAGGCTCCTGCGCGGCGCGCAGCGCCTCGGTCACCGCGGCGACGACCAGATCCTCGAGCATCTCGACGTCGTCGGGGTCGACGACCTCGGGGGCGATCGACACGCTGCGCAGCTCGCCGCTGCCGCTCGCGGTGGCTTTCACCATCCCGCCGCCGGCCGAGCCCTCGACGAGCTCGGTGGCCAGCGCCGCCTGCGCGTCGGCCATGTCCTGCTGCATGCGCTGCATCTGGCGCATCAGGTTCGCCTGCGGGTTGCCCTGGGGTTTCTGCTTCGCCACGAACGCTCCTCAGCGTCGGGGGACTTCGTCGACGACGGTAGCGCCGAGCGCCTCGGTGAGCCGCGCCTCGGGTTCGGGGGGCGGCGCGTCGACGACGTCCGATCCGTCCTCGACGTCGACCGGGTCCAATTCGGGCTCCGACTCGGGTGCCGGCGCGTCGGCGACGGGGCGAGACCGCCGGTCCGCACCGCCGACCTCGGTGAAGCCTTCGTCGGCGACGATCGTGAACCGCACGCTGCGCCCGAGGTGCTGGGCAAGGGCGGCCCGGATCGTGTCCGCCTCCTTCTTGAAGCGCGGCCGCGCCGCTTCGAGCAGACCGGACGCGACGCCGAAGGTGACGACGTCGTCGCTGACGCCGAGCGGCTGCGCGGCCTGGACGGCAGCTCGGGTCGCGGGCGAGAAGGTGGGCAGCAGCGCGGCCCAGGCGACGATCACGTCGTCGAGGTCGAGTGGTCCGGCCTCGGCGGCCGCGGTCGGCGGCGCGGCGGGCGGCTCGGGGCCGGGCTCGGGCTCGGGCTCGGCGGGCGGGAGCGGGCTGGCTTGGGCGGACGCCCGCAGCGCGCCGACGGTGCGACTCGGTCCCCGCGCTGGTGCGGGATCGGTCGGGGCTGGCGCGGCGCTTCGGTCCGGGGCGTCGCCACGGGAAGCGCCGGCCCGCTCGAGCCGCTCGATGCGTTCGATCACGGTCTGGAGGGGCGGCCCGGCGTCGCGGCGACTGAGCCGCACCAGCGCGACCTCGAGCACGAGGCGGGGGTCGGCGGCGTCGACGCCACGCATGTCGACGATCGCCTGCCCGAGGGTCTCGATCACTCGGACGACCGCCGCGTTGCCGAGCCGCTCCCCGAGATCCTGGAGGCGGGTCTGGTCGGCGGCCGGCGCGCTGACCGGCACCCGTCCTCCACCCGCGCTGAGCACGAAGGCGTCGCGCGCCGCGACGAGCAGGTCCTCGGCGACCCGGCGCGGCTCGTGTCCGGCGCCGAGCAGGTCGCCCAGCGCGACGAGCGCGCCGGCTGCGTCCTCGTTGGCGATGGCGTCGAGGACGACGGCCCGCAACGCGAACGGGGTCGATCCGAACAGTGCGGCGACGGTGTCCGCGTCGAGGTGACCGTCGGCACCGGCGATGGCCTGGTCGAGGAGCGACTCGGCGTCGCGGGCGGAGCCACCAGCGGCGGTCGCGATCGTCTCGAGCGCCTCGGCGTCGTACTCGATCCCCTCCCGGTCGAGGAGCTCGGCGAGTCGGCCGACCAGCTCGTCGTGGGGGAGCAGGGAGAACCGGAGGTGCTGGGTGCGGGAGCGGATGGTCGGGAGCACCTCCTCGGGGTTCGTGGTCGCCAGCACGAACACCACGTGCTCGGGTGGCTCCTCGAGGCTCTTCAGCAGCGTGTTCGCCGACTCCTTGGTCAGCATGTGGACCTCGTCCAAGATGTAGACGGTGCGGTGGCCGCCGAAGCCCTTGTGGGCGAGCTGCTCGCGCAGCTCGCGGGCGTCGTCGACCTTGCGCTTCGACGCTGCGTCGATCTCGAAGAGGTCAAGGAAGGTGCCCGCCGCGATGGCCCGGCAGCTCTCACACTGCCCGCAGGGCTCGCCGTCGTCGCCGAGGTTGGTGCAGTTCAGCGCCTTGGCCAGGATGCGCGCCGCGCTCGGTCTTGCCGGTCCCTCGTGGGCCCGAGAACAGGTAGGCGTGCCCGACCCGGCCCTCCCGGACGGCGTTGCGGAGCGCCTGCGTCACGTGGTCCTGGCCGCGCAGCTCCGAGAAGCGCTGCGGCCGGTACTTGCGGTAGAGCGCCTGGTAGGCCACGGACGGACTGTACCGACGGCAGACGCCGGGCCGTCACGGACGCCGCTCTCGGGGTGCGGACCGTGCACCCGCCGTCGACCCGACCGCCATCCGAGTGGGGACCTGGAGAAGGCTCCGGCCAGGCTTGCCTGCGGCACACGGGACAGTCCGCTGAGAGCTGCTTCCTTCCGGACCTGACTCGGTTCACGGGATCCCGTTGCGCAGGACCCGACCCTCAACGCCGTCACGCGGGTCCGCTCGAACAGCGGCCCGGGCCTCGGGTGGGAGTTCAGCCTCCCATACGTGGATTGGGAGTACAGGGCACCACGAGCTCCCCGCCTAGCACGGTCCGCCCGGCGAGGTTAGCGCCGGTGCGTACCATTCCGACCTCCGGGAGGGATGCGAGAGCGGACGAATCGGCACGCCTGGAGAGCGTGTGTGGGGTAACTCACCGTGGGTTCGAATCCCACTCCCTCCGCCCGCCGGCCGGTCCGCACCGTCCGACGCACCCCGCGCGTACCCGCGGCGACGCGGTGGATACTGGGCCAATGAGCGTCTCCACCTCCGACGCCGGCCGGATCGACTCCCTCATGGAGCGGGCGCTCGTCGAGGCGCGGGCCGCCGTGGACCACGACGACGTGCCGGTCGGAGCCGTCGTCGCCCGCCTCGACGACGGGGTCGTGCTCGCGGGCGCGCCACAACGAGCGCGAAGCGCGACGCGACCCGACCGCCCACGCCGAGGTCCTCGCCTTGCGGGAGGCGGCCGATCGGCTCGGGTCGTGGCACCTCGAGGGCTGCGCGCTCGGTCGTCACCCTCGAGCCGTGCCCCATGTGCGCGGGGGCGGCGGTCGCGGCCCGACTCGACGTCGTCGCGTTCGGCGCCCCGGATCCGAAGGCGGGCGCGCTGGGCAGCCTCTACCACCTGGGCGTCGATCCCCGGTTGAATCACGAGCTGTCGGTGCTTGACGGGGTCCGAGCCGACGAGTGCGGCGCGCTGCTCCGCTCCTTCTTCGCGTCGCGTCGGACCTGACCGGAGGGGAGCGGGCCGGCCCCTCGTAGACTCGACGGCGGAGGGATGCCGGAGCGGCCGAACGGGGCGGTCTCGAAAACCGTTGTGTCCAGCAATGGGCACCGTGGGTTCAAATCCCACTCCCTCCGCGCCAGCCGACCACCCGCCCGGTCCCAGCCCGCCAGCGCTCGCTCGAACCGACCGACGGGTTGACCGGGCGGTCCGGTCACTCGTGGCGCAGCGCGGCGACGACGTCGACGTCAGCGTCGCGGGGTGGCGCGGCGGGAGCCTCGAGGAGCAGCCACCGCGGCCCGGCGGTGCACGGGAACGGCGGCTGGTAGTCGTCCGAGACGGGGAACCCCCGGTCGCGGCCGATGAGGAGGCCCGCGCCGCCGATCTGCCAGCGGAACGGCAGGTCGCGGGGCACGGTCCCCTCCGCGACGATCGTCCCGTCGACGCGGAGCTCGAGGGCCCCGCCGGGGCTGAAGCCCCGCCGGTACTCGACGGTCAGCACCCGGTCGCCGGTGGCGAGCCGGTCCGGGCCGGTGAGCCGCCACGGCTCGCCGAGCAGGCTGAAGGCGACCACCGGCCGGCCCTGGAGCAGGTAGCAGGCCCAGCCGTTGTTCCAGTCGCCGAGCGCGCCGATGACCCCGTCGCCGCCCCCGGCCGGGACGTCGAGGTGGGCCTCGAGGAGGAACCCGCCGAGGAGGACCGGGAGTGCGTCCTCGGACACCGTGCCGCCCCCGGGGCGCAGGACGGCCCGGCGACGAGGCCCGTACGGGGCCGGCTCCAGCGCGCTGACCCGCTGGATGAGGCTGTCGTCGAGGGGCAGGACCTGGTTGCGCCCCGCTTCGCTCCACCAGCGCTCGACGAGCAGGCGGGTCAGCTCGGGCTCGTCGTCGGCCCGATCATGGGATTCGGAGAAGTCCTCGTCGAGATGGAACAGCGACCAGCGGTCGGTGTCGAAGTCGTGGCTCCCCTCGAGCCGCTCTCGCTCCACGGCCAGCTGGTTGCCGACGTGGTCGGTGGTCGCCTTCCAGCCGTCGTGGTAGAGGGCGCGGGACCCGATCATCTCGAAGTACTGGGTGCGGCGGGGGCTCGACGCCGCCGCGTCACCGAAGGTGGGGACGAGGCTGGCCCCATCGAGGGGCTGCTGGGTGACGCCGTCGACGGCCGACGGGGCGTCGAGTCCCACCGCGTCGAGGACGGTGGGCGCGACGTCCACCGCGTGGCAGAACTGGGCGCGCACCGACCCGACGCCGTCGAGGTGACCGGGCCAGCGGGCGATGAGCGGCGTCCGCACGCCGCCCAGCCACGTATAGCGCTTCCAGAGCCGCAGCGGCGTGTTGCCCGCCCACGCCCAACCCCACGGATAATGGTTGTAGGCACGGAACCCGCCGAGGTCGTCGAGGCGAGCGAGGGTCTCGGCGGGGTCGTCGAGCACGTCGTGGGTGAAGCGATGCTCGTTGATCGATCCGTACGGCCCACCCTCCGCGCTGGTGCCGTTGTCCGAGCACACGAGCAGGAGCGTGTCGTCGAGCACGCCGATCGTGTCGAGGAACGCGACCAGCCGCCCGAGTTGCTCGTCGGTGTGGGTGAGGAACCCGGCGAACGCCTCCATCAGCCGCGCGAAGAGCCGCCGCTGGTCGGGGACCAGGTCGTCCCAGGCGTCGACCCACGGTGGCCGCTCCGAGAGCGTCGTCCCGGGTGGGACGACCCCGCTCGCCTGCTGCCGCTCGAAGGTCCGGGCCCGCCACGCGTCCCACCCGTCGTCGAAGCGACCCCGGTACCGTTCGATCGCGTCGCGCGGCGCGTGGTGGGGAGCGTGCGTCGCGCCGGTCGCGAAGTAGAGGAAGAACGGCTTGGCGGGGGTGGCCTGGTGCTGGTCCTGGACGAGCCGGATCGCTCGGTCGGCGAGGTCTTCGGTCAGGTGGTACCCGTCCTCGGGGGAGCGGGGCGGTTCGATGAACCCGTTGTCGGAGACCAGGGCCGGGGTCCACTGGTTCGTGTCCCCGGCGAGGAACCCGTAGTGACGCTCGAAGCCGAGCCCGAGCGGCCACCGCCCGAACGGCCCCGACGCGCTCTGCTCCCACCGGGGGGCGAGGTGCCACTTCCCGACCGCGAACGTGCTGTACCCGGCGTCACGCAGGACGCGCGGCAGCGCGGCCGCCGACGGGGGGATCCGACCGTTGTAGCCGGGGAACCCGGTCGGCACGTCGGTGAGGAACCCCATCCCGACCGCGTGGTGGTTCCGGCCGGTGAGCAGGCAGGCGCGGGTCGGCGAGCACAGGGCGGTGACGTGGAACCGGTTGTAGCGGAGGCCCTCCGCGGCGAGCCGATCGAGGTTCGGGGTGGCCAGATCGGACCCGAAGCAGCCGAGCTGCCCGAACCCGAGGTCGTCGAGCACGACGAGCACCACGTTCGGTGCGCCGCTCGGTGGACGCACCGTTGACGGGAAGGCGGGGGTGGATTCGGCGATGGTGCGCCCGATCGTGGCCCGCTCCGTCATGGCTCCTCCTCGTCACCCGACGCGCTGGGTGTCCCGTCGCGCGCAGCGGAGCGGGGCGGCCCCCGGTTCGCCGTCCCGCACGTTAGGGGGACCGCGCCGAGGCCGCCGCCACCGGAGCTCATCCGATGGGCGCGAGTCCCAGGTTGGCGGCGATCTCGCGCGTCGCCGGGGACCGGTTCAGCGTGTAGAAGTGCAGACCGGGCGCGCCGCCTTCGAGTAGCTCCGCGCAGAGGCGGGTCGCCTCGTCGATCCCCACCCGACGGACCGCGGCGGGGTCGCTCTCGACCTCGTGGAGCCGCTCGGCGAGCCAGGCCGGGAACGCCGAGCCCTGGAGGGCGGCCATGCGCTCGATGCCCGCGATGCTGAGCACGGGCATGATCCCGGGGATCACCGGCTTCTCGACCCCGAGGTCCCGGAGCGCCTCGACCAGCCGGAAGTAGTGGTGGGCCTCGAAGAAGAACTGGGTGATGCCGAAGTCCGCCTCGGCGAGCTTCTCGGCCGTGTAGCGCCGATCGGACTCGAGGCTCGGTGACCGGGGGTGCGGCTCGGGGTGCACCGCGACGCCGATCGAGAACGGGCCGATCGCTCGCGCCAGGCGGACCAGCTCGACCGCGTGCTCGAGCTCGCTGGGCGGCAGGACGACGTCGGCCGGCGGGTCGCCGCCGAGGGCGAGGATGTTCTCGACCCCGGCCTCCTGGTAGCGGCCGATGATGGCGTCGAGCTCGGACCGACGGTGGCCGGCGCAGGTGAGGTGGGCCATCGCGGTCATCGAGGTGCGCTGGTTGATCTCGACCACCAGGTCGTGGGTGCGTTCCCTGGTGCTGCCCCCGCGCCGTAGGTCACCGACACGTACGACGGGTGCAGCGGCTCGAGCTCCGCGAGCGTCCGCTCGAGCTGCGCCTCGGACTCGGCGGTACGGGGCGGGAAGAACTCGAACGACAGCGTCCGTTCGCGCCGCAGGATGTCGTCGATCTTGGCCACGTCGGACCTACCAGTTCGGAGGACCATCCAGCGTAGGCGACCCGATCACCGCCACCCGCGGCCGTGTCGCGGCGAGGCGAGCCGTGTCAAACTGCCCCGATGCCACCCGAGAAGTTCCAGTGGGAGCACCTGTACCGCGAGGTCGTCACCAGCGGCCTGTGCACGGGCTGCGCGGGATGTGTCATCGCCTGTCCTCACGACGTGCTCGGCTACCGAGACGACGCCGGCGTCTACAAGCCCTTCCAGACCGAGGAGGGCTTCGGACCCAACGACTGCTCGCACGGCCAGAAGGGCTGCACGAGCTGCACGCGGGCATGCCCCCGGTTCCGGGCCTGGGAGCCCGAGATCGACCAGTTCCTCTTCGGGCGAACCCGCACCGCGGAGGAGGTGGCGGGGGTCAGCACCGACATCTGCCTGGCCCGAGCCACCGACCCGGTCTTGGCCGAGGTCGGCCAGGACGGCGGCCTGGTGTCCGCCATCCTCCTGTACGCGCTGGAGCACGACCTGATCGACGCCGCGCTCGTCTCGTACCTGGAGGGTGACGGCTCGAGCTGGAAGGCGGTCCCGGGTGTCGCCCGCACCAAGGAGCAGATCGTCGCCTCCGCGGGCAGTCGGTACACCTACTCGGCCAACACGCTCGCCTACGTCGACGCGGTGGAATCCGGCGCGGAGCGGATCGCGCTGGTCGGCATGTCCTGTCGAGAGCTCCGTTCCTCCGGTGATGAAGCAGCGGCGCGCCGGGAAGGTCGCCCGTCGCCTGTCGCTCAACATCGGGCTGCTGTGCTCGAAGACCTTCGACGACGCCATCTTCGACGAGCTCCTCGACGCCAAGTATGGGCTGAAGCGAGCCGAGATCAAGAAGATGAACATCAAGGGCCGGCTCCAGATCTGGATGCGCGACGGCGCGTACCATGAGGTGCCACTCAAGGAGTGCCACCAGTGGACGCGGGAGGGGTGCAACGCCTGCCCGGACTTCGCGGCGCAGCACGCCGACATCTCGACGGGTGGCATCGGCGAGTTCAACGACTGGACGTTGACCATCGTGCGGACCGAGGTCGGACGCGACCTCCTCGACGGGATGATTGCCGAGGGCTGGATCGAGACCCGACCCGGCGACGACGACCCCGGCGCGATCGAGCTGCTCCACAAGCTGGCCCGTAAGCAGCGGTCTCGCTGGCCCGACGAGCGCGCTCGTCGACGCGCCCCGGCTGGTCCAGGCGTAGCTCGCTCCCCGTGGCGATGCAGGTGGCGGCGCTCGTCGACGATCTCCTCGACCGCTCGCGGGTCAGCGCTGCGCTGCCCGACACGACGTTCGTGCGCGACCCGGCCCAGCTGCCCGACGTCGACGTCGTCGTGGTCGACCTGGCCCGCTACCTCGACGCGCTCCCAGCCGTTCGAGCCGCCCGACCCGACGCCCGGATCGTCGCCTTCGGGCCCCACGTGGACACCGAGGACCTCGCCGCGGCGACGGCCGCGGGCGCCGACCTGGTCCTGGCCCGCTCCCGGTTCTTCCACGATCCCGCCGCTGCTCTGGCACCCCGGCCCTGAGGCGTGCCAGCCTCTGGCCCGTGCGGGAGGAAGGGGTGGAAGGTCGTAACGCGCCCCGAGGGCGCCGGGTCGAACCCTCGGTGCGGACCGTCGTCACCCGGATCGAGGCCGCGGCCGGGTCCGACGCCGCGCTGACCCTGGTCGGCTCCGCCGCCGGCGGCGAAGCCCAGACGATCCCCTGGGGCCGGATCCACGAGGACGCCCGCGGCGTCGCGGTGGCCCTCCAAGCCGCCGGCGTCGAGCCCGGCGACCACGTCGCCCTGCTCGGGGCGACGTCGCGCCCGTTCGTCACCGCGCTGCAGGCGGTGTGGCTGGCCGGCGCCACGGTGGTGTGCCTGCCCCTCCCGATGCGGCTCGGCTCGGTCGAGGAGTTCGTCGCCCAGACCCGCCGCCGGATCCGGCACGCCGAGGCCAGCCTGGTGCTGATCGACGCCGAGCTCGAGCCGTTCCTCGCCGTGGCGCCGGGCGACCCGCCGATGCTCCGACTCGACGAGCTGACCGGACGGGCCCGGGACTGGGAGCGACCCGCCGACGACCCTGACGCGCTGGCCCTCTTGCAGTTCACGAGCGGCTCCACCGCCGACCCGAAGGGCGTGATGCTGCCCCACCGCTGCGTCGTGGAGAACATCGACGCCATCGTCCACAGCGCGGGGCTCGGCACCGACGACCGGGGCGTGTCGTGGCTCCCCCTCTACCACGACATGGGCCTGATCGGGCTGCTGATGACCCCGATGATCACCGGCTTCGACCTGGTGCTCGGCGCCCCGACCGACTTCCTCGCCGCACCGGCCGACTGGCTGCACTGGATGTCGGAGTACCGGGGCACGGTCACCTGCGCTCCGAACTTTGGGTACGCGCTCGCGGCGAGGGCCATGCGACGCCTCGACGAGCTCGACCTGTCGTCTTGGCGGCTCGGCCTCAACGGCGCCGAGCCGATCGACCCGCCGTCGGTGGAGCGGTTCCTCGACGCCGGCGCCCGCCACGGCCTCGACCCGACGAGCGCGTTCTGCGTGTACGGCATGGCGGAAGCGACCCTCGCGATCTCGTTCCCGACGCCGGGGACCGGCATGACCGTCGACACCGTCGACCGGGACACCCTCGAGCGAGGCGGCTACGCGGCGCCGAGCTCCGGGCCCGACGCCCGGGCCTTGGCCCGCCTCGGACGTCCGCTGCCGGGACTCCAGGTTCGGGTCTGCGACCCGGGCAGCGGGGCGGCGCGCGCCGAGCGGGAGGTCGGCGAGCTCGAGCTGCGGGGCCGCTCGGTGACTCCCGGCTACTTCCGTCGGGAGGACGTCACCGCGGCGACGCTCCACGACGGGTGGCTCCGCACCGGTGACCTCGGCTACCTCGTCGACGGCGAGGTCGTGGTCTGCGGCCGGATCAAGGACGTCATCATCATCGGGGGCCGCAACGTGTTCCCCGAGGAGATCGAGCGGGCCGCAGCCTCCGTCGAGGGGGTCCGGGCCGGGAACGTCATCGCGTTCGGGACCGAGGGCCGGCGGGGCAGGGAGGGCATCGTCGTCGTCGCCGAGACGAAGCTCGACGACGGCGTCCGCCTCCACGGCGAGGTGACAGACCGGGTCTGCGACGTGGTCGGGGTGCCGCCCCGCGAGGTGGTCCTCGTCCGGGCCGGGACGCTGCCCAAGACCTCGTCGGGCAAGCTGCAGCGCTCCCGCTGCCGCGACCAGTACCTCGACGACGCCCTGGCACCCGCGTAGCGGAGCCGCCCGCCACCGGTCGCGTCGGGCCGGGACCCCGATCGGCGCCCGAAGCCCGCACCGACCAGAATGTCCCGATGGCTGCCCTGGCGCCGAGCCCAGTTCGTGACGTCGAGGCGCCCGCCGAGGTTCCGCCGGCCCCCCCGGCCCGGCGGCGGCCCACCTGGCGACTCTTCGCCCTGCTCCTCCTCCTGACCCTGGCCCTCCGCCTCCCGGCGTTCTTCGTCAACGTCTTCAACTCCGACGAGACCTACCTCGCCACCCAGGCCCACGTCATCGAGACGGGCGGGAACATCTACCGGGAGGCCGCCGACCGCAAGCCGCCGCTCGTCCCGTACATCTACGCGGCGTCGTTCGAGCTGTTCGGGTCGAACAACCTGTGGACGGTCCGGGTCATCGCGATGCTCGCCATCGCGTTGACGGCCTGGCTGCTGGCCTACGAGGCGACCCGACGGTGGGGGCGACGAGCGGGGTGGATCGCGGGGCTGCTGTGCGTCTTCGCGATGGTCGCCTTCGCACCGCAGGACGGGCAGGCCGCCAACTTCGAGGTGTTCATGCTCCCGGCCATGACGGCCGCGGTGCTCTTGGCGCGGCGCGGCCGAGCCGGGTCGTCGGGCGCCGCGGTGGCGGTCGCGACGCTCGCCAAGCAGACCGGCGCCGCGACCCTCCTCCCCGTCGCCTACCTGGTGTGGAAGACGAGGGGCCGACGGGGCCTGTTCTGGATGACCGTCGCCTTCGCGGTGCCGATCGGGCTCGTCGCGCTGGCGCTCGGCCCGGCCCAGCTCTTCTACTGGACGGTGCTCGGGAACGGCTCGTACATCAGCGTCGGCGAGGCGTCGTTGTACGTGCTGTCGAGCTTCGTGCTCATGACGCTGGCCTGGGTGGCGTGCAACCTTCCGATCGTGTGGCAGGTCCCGACCGCGTGGAAGGCCCGGCGGGAGCGCAGCCGGGACGGTGGGACCGACACCGACCTGTGGCTGTGGCTCGTGTCAGCCGCGGTGTCGGTCGCGATCGGCCTGCGTTTCTTCGGCCACTACTACATCCAGCTCATCCCGCCGCTGGTGCTCCTCACCGCCGGCTCGTTGTCCCGCCTCCCCCGCCGGTTCGGCACCGCCACGGTCGCGTTCGCGGCAGTCGCGGCGTTGGCGTTCTCCGCGGCCGGCTACTTCCTCACCCCGTATGGCAAGGAGCCCAGCTACGAGCTGGTGAGCAAGTACCTCGCCGCGCACTCGAGCAAGCACGACCACGTGCTGGTGTGGGGCAACGTGCCCGAGATCTACTGGGCGTCGAACTTGGCCCCCGCGACCAGGTTCCTCACGATCGAGACCCTCACCGACAGCTTCGCGGGACGCCCGGCCGACGACGCGGCGCCTGAGAAGTCGAGCACCCTCGTGTGGGACTGGTTCTACCAGGACCTCGCCAAGCACCCTCCCCGGTTCATCGTGGACACGTCTCCGGCCGACATCCGGGGCGCGCAGTACACGCCGATCAGCCAGTTCCCGCGTCTCGAGGCGATCGTCCGGAGCCAGTACAACTACGACGAGTCGATCGACGGGATCGCGATCTACCAGCGCGACGCCAGCTGAGCGGCCTCAGACCAGCGGCCACGGCACCGAGTGGTAGCCGGGGTCGGGTTCCGGGAACCGGCCGTCCCGGCCCAGGTCCGCGGCCCGCACGCTCAGCGCGGCGAGCTCCGACGGGGACAGCAGCGACGCGAGCCGATCCCCGAGCGGCCCGTCGGGCACCTCGTCGCTGACCCGGCACACGTCGTCGAGGAGCGGGGCGGGGATCCGCTCCCCCGCGAAGTCCCAGATCACCGTGCGCAGCTTCCACGCCGGGTGGAAGGTGAGGCCGTGGTCGATGCCGACCACGGACCGGTTCGGGAGATCGTGGAGGCAGTGGCCGCCTTTGCGATCGGCGTTGTTCACGACCACGTCGAACGCCGCGAACTGCCGGAACCGGTCTTCGTGGTGGGCGAGGAGCGTGAAGTAGTGCTCCTCGGGATCGTGGTCGACGAAGCGTTGCAGCGCCCCCTCCCCGAGCGGGCCGTCCTGGCGGTACACGGTGACCGGCACCACTCCCCAGCCGAGCGCCGCCGACACCTCGTAGGCGGCGACCTCCCGGCGTGACAGCGTCCCGTCGGGGAAGTCCCACAACGGCCGCTCGCCGCGCCGCGGCTTGTACACCGCCGGGACCTCAACCCCGTCGGCGCGAGCCTGGACGAGGAACGCGCCATTCGACGAGTACCGCAGCCGCCCGAGGACCTCGACTTCCCCGCCGCCGAGCACAGCGGCGATCTCGTCGGCGCTCAGTTCCAGCGGGGGCACCGGTGGCCCGCCGGGTCCATCGGCTGGTCGCAGAGCGGGCACGGCGGCCGGCCCGCGGTCACCGCCGCCGCGCCCCGAGCGGCCATCGCCCGGACCTGCGACCGGGTCGCGTACAGGCGGGCCACGAACCCTTCCTGCTCGTCCTCGCGGTCCGGGTCGGCGAGCTCGTCAGCGAGCTCGGCGGGGTCCGGGTCCTCATCGTCGTCCTCGTCGTCCGAGGACCGCTCCCGCAGCTCGATGAGCACCAACTCCCGCTCAGGGTCGAACCCGAGGCCGATGAGCCGGGCCCGGAACAACGGCACGGTCGGCTCCTGCAGCTCGGCCACCGAGGTCGGGAGGCGCTGGCCCTCCTCGGGGTACTCGTCGGCGATCCGGTCGAGGAACGCCACCGCCTCGGTGGCGAGCAGCGCGATCTGCTCCTTCTCGACCAGGACGGTCAGCTGGGCGCGCTCCTTGCGCGCCTGGAGGTAGAAGACTCGCTGACCGGGCTCCCCGACCGCGCCTGCGCCGAGGGCGTCGACGGGGTCGAAGCTCGATCGGGTCGGCGCTCACGTCGGCTCCTCCGCCGCCGCGGGTGCCGGCGCCGGCTTGGGAGGCTCCAGGTCTTCGAGGGAGCCCGTGTCGTTGCACTTGAGCATCGCCACCCCGTGCCCGGAGAACGCGAACACGCTCACCGAGGCGGGGGACACGACAATCCGCTGGAACAGGTCGAGATGCACCCCGGTGTAGTGCGCGATGGCGGCCTTGATCGGGTCGGCGTGGGAGACAACGACGACCAGCTCCCCGGGATGCGCGGCGACGACCGCGTCGAGCGCCGCGACCATCCGGGCCTGCATCGCGGCGAGCAATTCGCCGCCCGGGAAGCTGGCCCGGGACGGGGCGCGCTGCACCACCTTCCAGAGGTCGGTGGCGGCCAGGTCGGCGAGCTTCTGACCGGCCCACTCCCCGTAGTCAGCCTCGAGCACCCCGCGGAGGGGCTGCACCTCGAGGCCGTGGCGGGCCGCGACCGCCTCCGCGGTCTGGGTGGTCCGCTCGATGGGGCTGGCGTACACCACCGCCACGGGCAGCGCGGCCAGGCGGCCAGCCAGCTGCTCGGCCTGACGGCGGCCCTCGTCGGACAGCGCGATCCCGGGCAGGCGGCCCGACAGCAGCGGACCGGTCTGGGCCGTCACCGCGTGGCGGGCCAGCACCAGCCGGGTGACGGTCGGGGCCGGGGCGTCGCTCGTCGCCCCGTCCGAGGACGGGGCGGCGTCGGGCGGCGCGGCGGCGGTCGCTTCAGGCATCGGGCGTCGATGGTACCGGCGGCCCCCCGGCCGCCGGTCAGCCGGTCCGAGCCGACGGACGGCGCGGTACCGTCCGCTCATGGACCCAGCCCCCGTCAACCTGCGACCCGGCGGCCTCGACGAGACGGTGCTCGACGCCGAGCCGCCGGACGCCGTCGCGGCGCTCGACCGCGCGCTCGACCAGCCGCCACTGCAGCAGCAACCGGCGATCCGCGCCGTAGTGGCGCAGTGGCCGGCCTTCCTCGACGGCTGGGCTCGCCTCGGTGACACCGCCGACGACGACGTGGAGGCGTACGCCTGCTACCGGGTCGGCTACCACCGCGGGCTCGACCGGCTCCGCCGGGTCGGGTGGCGAGGCTCCGGCTACGTCCGCTGGTCGCATCCAGAGAACCGGGGCTTCCTGCGGTCGCTCGCCGGCCTCCACCGGACGGCCGACACCCTCGGCGAGCGCGACGAAGCCGAGCGGACCGGCGCCTTCCTGCGCCAGCTCGAGCCGGACTGGGATCGGATCGGCGAGGCACCGGCCCACTAACGTCCCTGTCCGTGCGTCGAGCGCTCGTCACCGGGATCACGGGCCAGGACGGCCGGCACATGTCCGAGTTCCTGAGTGGGAAGGGCTACCAAGTGTTCGGGCTCGTCCGGGGCCAGAACAACCCGAAGGCGCAGCTGGTCCAGGACGAGAACCCGTCCCTCGAGCTCGTCGAGGGGGACCTGCGGGACCTCTCCTCCCTCATCGCGGCGCTCGAGCAGGTGCAGCCCGACGAGATCTACAACCTCGGGGCCATGAGCTTCGTGGCCTTGTCGTTCCGCCAGCCCGAGCTGACCGCCGACACCACCGGCCTCGGGGTGCTCCGCACCCTCGAGGCGGTCCGGATCGTGGGCGGCACCGAGAACAACCCGATCCGGATCTACCAGGCGTCCTCGTCGGAGATGTTCGGCAAGGTCCGCGAGACCCCCCAGACCGAGCGGACCCCGTTCCATCCCCGGTCCCCGTACGGGGTGGCGAAGGTGTTCGGCCACTCCATCACCGTGAACTACCGCGAGTCGTACGGGATGCACGCCTCCTCGGGGATCTGCTTCAACCACGAATCCCCCCGCCGGGGGATGGAGTTCGTGACCCGCAAGATCACGAACGGGCTGGCCCGCATCAAGCTCGGCCTCCAAGACTCGATCACGCTCGGCAACCTCGACACGGCCCGCGACTGGGGCTACGCCGGGGACTTCGTCGAGGCGATGTGGCTGATGGTCCAGCGGGACGAGCCCGACGACTACGTCATCGCGACCGGTGAGACCCACACCATCCGCGAGTTCCTCGACCTGGCGTTCCGCTGCGCCGAGATCGACGGCTGGGAGAACTTCGTGCGCACCGATCCCCGCTTCGAGCGGCCCGCGGAGGTCGACGTCCTCTGCGGCGACGCGTCGAAAGCCCGCGAGCAGCTCGGCTGGAAGCCGCGGGTCACGTTCGAGGAGCTGGTCCGGATGATGTACGAGTCCGACCTGGTCGAGGAAGCAGCCCGGGCCGAGCTCGACCGCTGAGCGGGCACGTCGGGGCTCAGGAGCGGGTCGCCGCCGCGGCGTCGAGCGCCCGTTCCGCCTCGGCGACGAAACCGGTCACGAGCTCCCCGGCCAGGACGAGCTCGTGCACCGCGCCGACCCCCTGGCCGGCCGGGTAGCACTCCCGCTCCGGGTCGACGCCGCCCGCGTCGTCCCCGAACGGCAGATGCATGAAGCCGCCCTGCATCGACACGCCGATCTGCTCCGGGAAGGGGCGCAGCTCCTCGGGATGCTCCTCGTAGTGCTGAGTGGTGCGGTTCCGGATCGTGCGCATCGTCTTGCCGCTGAACGCCTTGCTCACGACCGTGCCGTCCTCGGCGGTGCGGACCAGCGCCTCTTTGTAGCCGGCCACCGAGCGGGCCTCGGGGGTGGCGATGAACCGGGTCCCGACCCACACCCCGTCCGCGCCGAGCGTCAGCGCGGCAGCGAGACCCCGGCCGTCGAAGATCCCGCCCGCTGCCGCGACCGGCACCCGGTCCCCGACCGCGTCGACAACCTGGGGCACGAGCGGCATCGTCGCCACCGTCCCGGTGTGGCCACCGGCCTCGGTGCCCTGCGCGACGACCAGGTCGCAGCCCGCCGCCACCGCGGCGACGGCGTGCCGCACCTTGCCGCACATGTTCACGACGAGGACGTCGTGGCGATGGCAGGCCTCCACCGCGTCGCCGGGCACGCCGAGCGCGGCGACGAAGACGGGAACGTTCTCCTCGATCAGCAGCTCGACACCGTCCATCGTCTGCTCGGGCAGCGCAGTCAGGAGGTCGACGCCGAACGGCTTCCTGGTCAACGCCCGCGTGGCCCGGATCTCGTCGCGGAGCTGGTCCGGGCTCATCGTCCCCGCGCCGAGGGTCCCGAACCCGCCCGCCTCCGACACCGCGGCGACGAGCTGGTGGTACGAGACGCCGCCCATCCCGGCGAGCATGACCGGATGCTCCACCTGGAGGACGTCCGTCAGTCGAGTGCGCATGCCTGGAGGCTAACGTCACGGTCGTGGCGGACCACGCGCCGCTCGTGGGCGTCATCATGGGCAGCGACTCGGACCTGCGGGTCATGCAGGACGCGGTCGACGTCCTCGTCGACTTCGACGTGCCACACGAGGTGCGGATCGTCTCCGCGCACCGCACCCCGGACGGACTCGCCGAGTACGCGCGGGGCGCGGCCGGACGGGGCCTGCGCGTCGTCATCGCGGGGGCGGGCGGCGCCGCGCACCTGCCCGGCATGGCGGCGTCGTGGACGACGCTGCCCGTCATCGGCGTCCCGGTTCCGCTGGACCGCCTCGACGGCCTCGACTCGCTGCTCTCGATCGTGCAGATGCCGCGCGGGGTCCCCGTCGCGACGGTCGCGATCGGCAGCGCCGCCAATGCGGCCCTGCTGGCCGTTCGGATGCTCGCCGCCTCCGACGAGGATCTGCGGGCCCGGCTCGAGCGCTACCGCGACGACCTGGCCGCCCAGGTCCAGGCGAAGGACCGAGAGGTCCGCGACCACTGAGGGTTGAGTAGCGTCGCCGGCGCGTGGACTCGGCGCGAGCGACAACCTCCACCCCGACGGGCCGCTGATGTGGCCGGGCCCGCACGCGGCGCAGCACCCGGACAAGGCGGCGTGCATCCTGGCCGGCTCGGGCGCGACCGTCACCTACCGTCAGCTCGACGACGGCTCGAACCGGCTCGCGCAGCTGCTCTACGCGCGGGGCCTGCGGTTCGGGGACCACATCGCGGTGCTCATGGAGAACAACGACCGCTACCTGGAGGTGTGCTGGGCGGCGCAGCGCTCCGGCCTGTACTTCACCCCGGTCAACTACCACTTCAACGGTGAGGAGGTCGCGTACATCCTCGCGGACTGCGACGCGACGGCGCTGATCGCCTCCAGCGCGCTCGCCGCGACGCTCCACGAGCTGGCCCCCCAGATCCCCGACGCGGTCACCACGCGCCTGGTGGTCGGCGACGACGTCCCCCCCGGCTACGAGCGCTACGACGACGCGGTCGCCGGGTTCCCCGCCCAGCCGCTGGCCGAGGAGCTCGAAGGCCACGCGATGCTGTACTCGTCGGGGACCACCGGGCGCCCGAAGGGGATCCGCTACTCGCTCGAGCGTCGGCCGGTCGGCAACCCGGCCGCCGCGCTGGGCGGGTTCGCGACCACCTACCAGCTCGACGAGGACAGCGTGTACCTGTCCCCGGCGCCGCTGTACCACTCGGCGCCGTTGCAGTTCTGCATCGCGGTGACTCGCCTGGGCGCCACCGCAGTCGTCCTCGAGCACTTCGACCCCGAGGAGTGCCTGGCCACCATCGAGCGGTACCGGGTCACGCACGCCCAGTTCGTCCCGACCATGTTCGTGCGGATGTTGAAGCTCCCCGAGGAGGTCCGAGCCCGCTACGACGTGTCGTCGTTGCGGGTCGTGATCCACGCCGCCGCGCCCTGTCCGGTCGAGATCAAGCAGGCGATGATCGAGTGGTGGGGGCCGATCATCTACGAGTACTACGGCGCGACCGAGGGGATGGGCTCCACGATGATCACGAGCGAGGAGTGGCTCGCCCACCCCGGCTCGGTGGGCAAGTCGTTCTTCTCGGTGGCGCACATCCTCGACGAGCAGGGCAAGGAGTGCCCGGTCGGGCAGCCCGGGGTGGTCTGGTTCGAGCCCGGGGAGCGGGTGCTGCACTTCGAGTACCACAAGGACCCCGGCAAGACGGCCAGCACCCGGGACCAGCGGGGCTGGGCATCGGTCGGCGACATCGGGTACCTCGACGAGGAGGGTTACTTGTACCTCACCGACCGTCGAGACTTCATGATCGTGTCGGGCGGCGTGAACATCTACCCGCAGGAAGCCGAGAACCTGCTCATCACGCACCCGAAGGTGCTGGACGCGGCGGTGTTCGGGATCCCCGACACCGAGATGGGGGAGCGGGTCCACGGGGTGGTGCAGCCCCTCGACTGGGCCGATGCCGGCCCGGGCCTCGAGCGGGAGCTGATCGACTTCTGCCGCGCGCACCTTGCGCACTACAAGTGTCCGCAGGCCATCGACTTCGACCCCGAGCTGCCCCGCCAGCCGACCGGGAAGCTCTACAAGCGGCTGCTGCGCGACCGGTACTGGGGCGACAAGGACAGCCGAATCGTGTGAGCAGTCCCGACTACCCCGGTCTGCTCGCCGACCTGGTGGCCGAGGAGGAGGCGCTCGACCGGCTGGTCGCGGACCTGGGCCCGGCCGGCTGGGCCGCCGCCACCCCGGCGGCGGGCTGGGACGTGCGCGATTCGGTCGCGCACCTGGCCGGCAGCGAGGACCTGGCCCGCACCGCGATGCACGACGCGGCCGCGTTCGAGACTCGACGGGACGAGCTCCTCGCCGCGGGCGGCGACGCGCTGCTCGGCGCCGGCCGTACCATGCCCGGACCAGTGGTGCTGGCCTGGTGGCGTGCCGCCCGAGCCGACGTGGCCGAGGACCTGGCGCGGCTCGGACCCCGCGAGCGGATCCGCTGGTTCGCCGGGCCGATGGCCGCGACGTCGTTCGCGACGGCGCGGCTCATGGAGACCTGGGCGCACGGTCAGGACGTGCGCGACGCGCTCGACCAGCCGCCCGAGGTCTCGGCCCGGCTCCGGCACGTCGCCGATCTCGGCGTGCGGACCCGCCCCTTCTCCTACCGGGTGCGCGGCCTGGACCCGCCGGCCGGGGAGGTCCGGGTCGAGCTGACCGGGCCGGACGGCGCGCGGTGGACCTGGGGACCCGCCGACGTCCCGGACCGCATCGAGGGCCCGGCACTGGACTTCTGCCTCGTCGTCACCCAGCGACGCCACCCCCGCGACGGCGGGCTCGTCGTCGACGGGCCGGGGGCCCGGGCGTGGATGGGGGTCGCGCAGGCGTTCGCCGGCCCGGCGACCGAGCCCCGCTCGCCGCGCGCCTGACCCGTCTCAGGTCGAGGTCATGAACCGGGGGCGGCGCTTCTCGACGAACGCGGCCACGCCCTCCTGACCGTCGGCGCTGCGCCCGGCCTCGACCATCGCCGCTCCTTCCCGGTCGAGCTGCTCGGCCAGCGACCCGTCGGCGCCGAGTCGCAGGAGCCGCTTGGCGGCGACGAGCGCGTCTCGGGGCCCGCCGACCAGCTCCGCGACGAGCCGCTCGCTGTGGTCGATCAGCTCCTCGTCGGGAACGACCCGGGTCACGAGACCCCAGGCCAGCGCCTCGGCGGCGTCGAGGGTCCGGTTCGTCGAGCGCGAGGTCGAGGGCGCGGCGAGGGCCAACCAGGCGCGGCAGCGTCCACGTCGACCCGCCGTCGGGGACGAGCCCGAGGCTGGTGTAGGCGAGGACGAACCGGGTACCGGCAGCCGCGACGACGAGATCGGCGGCGGCGAGCAGCGAGATCCCGGCTCCCGCCGCGCTGCCCTGCACTGCCGCGACGACGGGCACCTCGATCGCCGCCAGGTCCGCGATGGCGGGGTGGAGCACGCCCAGCAGCTCGCCGAGGTAGTCACCAAGCTGGGCGCCGACGCCCACGAACCCGCGCACGTCACCGCCGGCGCAGAACCGGGAGCCGGATCCGGTGAGGAACACGACCCGCACCGACGGGTCGGCACGGACCCTGCCCGTCGCCGCGGCCAGCGCCGCCGCGAGGTCGAGGTTGATCGCGTTGGCGGCCGCGGGCCGGTTCAGGGTCAGGCGCGCGGCGCCGTCTCGCACGTCGACCAGGACCGACGGCGCATCGGGTTCGCTCATCGCGGGATCTCCTTCCAGGGCCGGTCGAGATCGACGCGAGGCTCGGGCGGCAGCCCGAGGACGTGCTCGCCGACGATGTTCCGCTGGATCTCGTCGGTGCCCCCGCGGATCGACACCGACGGCGCGGTGAGGAACAAGGTGCGCCATTCGTCGGCCACCGGATCGGGGCCGGCGACGCCGCCCGGGCCGAGCGCCGCGAGCGCCACGTCGACGCTGGCCTTGAACATCGCGCTGGCCCGCAACTTCGCACCCGACCCCTCGGGGCCCGGGACCTGGCCGGCCTCGGCCCGGGCGCGGGCCCGGTTCCGGGTGAGGCGTGCGACCTCACTCGCGGTGTGCACCGCGGCGACCCGTGCGCGCAGCACCGGGTCGGCAGCTCCCGGCCGGGAGCGGACCAGGGCCGCCAGTCGGCCCGAGGAGACGCCGGTCCCCACGTTCACCGTGCCGAGCGCGCCCCGCTCGTTGGCGAGCCCGGTGCGAGCGACCGCCCAGCCCTGGCCGGGCTCCCCGATCCTGTCCTCGTCGCCGACGAGGACGTCGTCGAGGAACACCTCGCTGAAGTGCGCGTCGCCGTTCATCTGGCGGAGGGGACGCACCTCCACCCCCTGGGCGTGCATGTCGACTGCGAAGGCGGTGATCCCGGCGTGCTTGGGCAGGTCGGGGTCGGTACGGGCCAGGAGGAAGCCTCGCTGCGCGTACGCCCCGCGGCTCGTCCACACCTTCTGACCGGTCACCCGCCACGTCGCGCCGTCCCGCTCGGCACGGGCCGCGACGTTGGCCAGGTCGGAGCCCGCGGCGGGCTCCGAGAACAGCTGGCACCAGATCTCCTCGCCCCGCGCGGCCGGTGGCAGCCACCGGGCCTGCTGCTCCGGGCTCGCGACCGACAGCAGCGTCGGGCCGACGACGTGGAGCCCGACCAGGTAGGGGTACAGGTCCGGGACCGCGAAGCGAGCCAGCTCCTCCCCGATGACCCCTGCCTCCTCGGCGCTGGCGTCCCGGCCGCCCTGCGCTCTTGGCCAGGTCGGGACCGCCCAGCCCCCGGGCGCGAGCGCCTCGAGGTAGACACGGCCGGGCTCGAGGTCGTCGGCTCCTGCGCCTAGCACCGCGGTGGGCTGATCCGCTCGCCGCGGCGACAGCCGCTCGGTGAACGCGGCCCGGGCTTCGGCCCGCAGCGCGTCGGTGTCCACCCCGAGGATCCTACGGAGCGCCGCTAGTGCGGTCCCGCGGTCGAGCCGCCGTCGACGGTGAACTGGCCGCCGGTGCACATGGACGACTCGTCGGAGGCGAGAAAGCAGATCAGCGCCGCGACCTCGTCGGGTGTGCAGAGCCGCCCCATCGGGATCCGGCTCCCCGCCGAGCGGGAGCCCGGCGTCCCGGGCGGGAACGCCTCCGCGAGCATCGGTGTGTCGATGCCGGTGGGATGCACCGAGTTGACCCGCACGCCCCGGTCGGCGAGCTCGAGCGCGACGGTGCGGGTTATGCCGGTGAGCGCGAACTTGCTGGCCACGTAAGCGACCAGACCCGGGAACCCTTCGAGTCCCTGGGTGGACGACACGTTGACGATCGAGCCGGCCCCGGACTCGATGAGGAGCGGCGCGGCCGTCCGCATGCCGAGGAACGGACCGAGCTCGTTGACACGCACGACCTCGAGGAACGTCTCGGGGGTCGTGTCGAGGAGGGTGCCGATCCGGAGAATCCCGGCGTTGTTGACCAGCACATCGAGTCGGCCTTCGGTCGCCCGCACCGCGTCGACGGCGTCCACCCAGTCCGACTCCAGGGAGACGTCCAGGCGCTGGTAGCGGGCCGTGTCTCCGAGCGCGGCGGCCAGCGCGCCGCCCAGCTCGTCGCGCACGTCGGCCAGCACGACCCGGGCGCCCTCGGCGACGAACCGCCGCACCGTCGCCTCCCCGACCCCACGGGCCGCGCCGGTGACCAACGCCACCTTGGCGTCGAGGAGCGGGCTCATTCCTCGCTGATCGCCTGGAGCACGTCGAGGCGGCTCGCCCGCCGGGCCGGGGCCCACCCGGCGAGGAGCCCCGCGACACCGGTCAGGATCAGGAACACGAGCAGCTGCCCGACCGGGATCGTCAGCCCGATGCCCTGGTTGCGCAACGCCCGCACGATGGCGCCCCCGAACCCGATCCCGATGACGAGGCCGAGCAGCGACCCGAACACGGCGACGAGAACGGCCTCGTCCCGGATCATGCGCCGCAGCTGGACCCGCGTCATGCCCACGGCGCGCAGCAAGCCGATCTCTCGGGTGCGCTCATAGATCGAGAGAGCCAGGGTGTTCACGATTCCGATGAGGGCGATGATCACCGCGAAGAGCAAGAGGACGTACATGAGGCCGAGCGTCTGGTTGAACTGGGCGAGCTGGCTGGCCTTGAACTGCGCCTTGTTCTCAGCCTTGATCCCCCCGAAGCGCTGCGCGGCGTGGGTGACGATCCGGGTCGCCTCGGCGGTCGACACGTCGGCGGGCTTGCGGATGACCACGTAGGAATCGAGGGTCTGGGGGAAGTGCTGCTCCCACCCGGTGAGCGACAGGGTGTAGTCGGTGCTGGCGGGGAGCGCGTTGCGGTTGGTGACGATGCCCGACACGAGCAGCGGCAGCGTCCCGCCCTGCGGGAACCGGACCAGCATCCTCGACCCCGCCTGGCACGCCGACCGCTGGTTGAGGCCGCACTCCTGCGTGCCGGCGACCCCCTTCCAGATGAGGATGCCGCCCGCCGCGAACGCGGCCCGGTTGAAGTGGGTGACCGGCACGTCGGCGACCTGCTGGAAGTCCGAGGACAGGCCCAGCGCCGTGTGCGTCACCCCGTTGACCTCGATCTCGCCATTGCGGGTCTCGACCACCGTGGCCGGCTCCTTGCTCACGGCCGCGAACCCGTCCCGCACCGCCTGCGCGGCACCGGGGCTGAAGGGCAGGAACTTGGTGGGGGACAAGATGAAGTCGGCCCGGGTCTGGTTGTCGATCGCGCTCGCGAACGAGGCCTTGGCCGAGGCGCCGAAGATCGCGATCAGGCTCACCAGCGCCAAGCCGATCATCAGCGCGGCGGCGGTCGACGCGGTGCGACGGGGGTTGCGAATGGCGTTCTGCTCGGCCAGCACCCCGGTCACACGGTGGAGCCGCTGCGCGGGGACGCTGAGGAACGTGAGGACTGGGCGAGCCACCAGCGGGCTCAGCATCGCGACCCCGATGAACACCAGCGCCGCGGCGGCACCGACCGTCGCCGCGGCCTGCGAGCCGCTCGTGTGGCTGACCAGTCCGTCGACGAGGGCGAGAACGCCAAGCGTGCAGAAGCCGGCGCCCCACCAGTACCGGCGCCGGCCCGACGACGCCGGGAGGGCCTGGTCCCGGATGGCCGCCACGGGCGACACCCGCGACGCTCGCCGGGCGGGGGCGAGCGACGAGACGAGCGTGACGCCGATCCCGACGACGAGCGCCACGATGATCGTCCGGGGCTCGACCTGCAGCGACCCGCTCGGCAGCGAGATCCCAAACGCGCTGAGCAGCGCCCGCAGCGGCGAGACGAGCAGGACCCCGAGCCCGAGCCCGACTAGCGAGGAGAACGCGCCGACCACGAGGGCCTCGGCGGCGACCGAGCCCATCACCTGCCGTCCTGACGCCCCGAGGGCGCGGAGCAGCCCGAGTTCCTGCGTTCGCTGGGCGACCGTGATCGAGAACGTGTTGTAGATGATGAACGCACCGACGAACAGGGCCACGAGGGCGAAGATCAGCAGGAAGGTGTTGAAGAACGACAGGTTCTGCTTGACGTTGCCGGTCTCCTCGTTGGCCAGCTGAGTGCCGGTGATCGACTCGTACTGGGACGACAGGCCGGCGTGCTGAAGAGCGGTGGTGAGCCGGTCGCGCAGCTGGGTCTCCGAGATCCCCGGCGTGGCGCGCACGTCGACCTCATCCCAGGTCGGAGGCTGGCCCGGGTTGGCAAGCTCCTGCTCGGCGGTGGCGGGCGTGAACGCGGCGAGCGTCGCGCCGGCCAGCCCCGCGTCGCTGCCCCCGAAGCGGAACACGCCGGTGAGGCGGAAGGTGCGGGGCGACGCGCTCGCGAACCCGACGTGCACCCGGTCGCCGATCCGGTAGCCGCCGTTCTGGGCGGAGGTGATGTCGAGGGCCACGTCGTCAGGCCCCGACGGCTGAGTCGACCGCGCCCCCTGGAAGGTCGGCACCAGATCGAGGGCCTGGTTCACGCGGCCGCGGGGCGGGTACCAGGCCACCCCGAGGGCCGGAGCCTGGGTCTGGATCGACTGGCCGTGCTTGCCCTGGACCAGGGCGTAGCGCAGCAGGCTGCCCTGCGCGGCGGCGACGCCGGGCGTGGAGCGCACGAACCCGACCAGCGAGGTGGGGACGGGGGGGCGGGTCGCCTCGTTGTTGCTGCCCAGCCCGGTGGGCGGGGCGAACGGCTCTCGGGCCCGCACGACCGCGTCGACGCCCTTGGCCGCGGTGACGAACAGGTTGTCGAACACGCTGCCGAGAGTGTCGGTGAGCACGAACGTCCCGGAGACGAACGCCACGCCGAGGACGACGGCGAGCGAGGTGAGGAGCAGCCGGAACTTCTTGGCCCGGAGAGTCTGGAGGGTGACGCGGCCCACAGCGAGGACCGGTCAGGCGCCGAGGCGCTTCATGCGGTCCAGGACCGAGTCGGCGGTCGGCGACTCGAGTTCGTCGACGATGGTGCCGTCGGTGAGGAACACCACCCGGTCCGCGTACCCGGCCGCGTTCGGGTCATGCGTCACCATGACGATCGTCTGGCCGAGGTCATCGACCGCCTTGCGCATGAACGTGAGGATCTCGGTGCCCGAACGCGAATCGAGATTGCCGGTCGGCTCGTCGGCGAAGATCACCTCAGGACGGCTGGCCAGCGCCCGACCGACCGCGACGCGCTGCTGCTGGCCGCCGGAGAGCTCGGACGGTCGGTGGGTGAGCCGATCCCGGAGCCGCACGATGTCGATCACCTGGTCGAGCCAGGCCTGGTCGGGCTTCCGGCCTGCCAACGCCATCGGCAAGGTGATGTTCTCCAGCGCGGTCAAGGTCGGGATCAGGTTGTACGACTGGAACACGAAGCCGATGTTGTCGCGGCGGATGAGTGTCAGCTGCTTCTCGGACGCAGCGCTGATCTCGATGTCACCGAGGTAGACGCGGCCCGAGGTGACCCGGTCGAGCCCGGCCAGGCAGTGCAGCAACGTCGACTTGCCCGACCCCGAGGGACCCATGATCGCCGTGTAGCGGCGACGCTCGAAGCTGACCGTGATCCCGTTCAGCGCGCGCACCACCGCCTCGCCGCTGCCGTACACCTTGGAGGCGTCGATGGCGCGGGCCGCGACGTCAGTGCGGGTGGCTGGGTCCGTGGTCGTCACCGTTGCTCCTGGGGGGTCCGGCTAACGCTACGCGACCGCCCCCGGTCGCTCCCAGCCATGTGACTGGGGTCACGACCGACCCCGGCCGACCCCGCCCCAACCGGAGGGCCCCCTACCCGGTGGGATCCGGTTCGCGCACCGCGCCCGGTGCGTCGGGATCGGGCCGATCCCCCGCCGCGTCCGGGTAGCGCAGGGGGTCGACCTCCCCGTGGCGGCCGAGCCACACGAACCAGGCGATGCCGGCGAAGAAGGCGAACATCGCCACCCAGGCGTTGACCCGCAGTCCGAAGATGTGGTGGGCGGGATCGATGCGGAGGTTCTCGAACCAGAACCTCCCGAAGGTGTAGAGGATGAGGTAGAGGGAGAACGACTGGCCTCGGCGGAGCACCACCCGGCGTTCGACGTACAGGAGCACCCCCAGGGCGGCCAGGCAGTACAGCGACTCGTAGAGGAAGGTCGGCTGGAAGGTCTTGAACTGTGTGTACCCCGGCGGCCGGTGCGCCAACGAGATCTCGAGCCCCCACGGCAGGGTGGTCGGCTTCCCGAACAGCTCCTGATTGAAGTAGTTGCCCCAGCGGCCGAGGGCCTGCGCCATCAGCAGCCCCGCGCCGATCGCGTCCATGATCCCGAGCGTGTCGAAGTGCTTGCGGCGGGTCATGAAGACCACGCCGACTGCGCCGCCGAGGACGACGCCCCAGATCGACAGGCCGCCCTTCCAGATCTCGAGCGTCTGGATCCAGCGGCCGTAGTAGAGCTGGTAGTCGGTGGCGACGTGGTAGGCGCGGGCGCCGATGACGCCGCAGATCACGACCACGACCGCGATGTCGCCGATCTCGCGGGGGTTGTGGCCCCACGCCCGCCAGCGGCGCTCTGAGAACAACGTCGCGAGGACCACACCGACCGCCAGCAGCAAGCCGTACACATGGAGCGGGATCGGGCCGAGCTGAATCGTCCCGTTCGACGGGCTCGGGATGAACGCCGTGATCGGCGTCAAGAGGGCGGCCATCGCCGAAGATCGTAGAGCCGGCTCAGGAAAATCTGGGGTCTGGTCGATACGTCCGCATGCGCGCCGTGCCGGCCCGTCGAACCGCTCCGCTCCTCGCCGTGGGTCTCGTCGCAGGACTGCTCGCGGCCGGCTGCGCGCCGGCGTCCGCCCCGCCCCCGCCCCCTTCATCGACCGGCGTCGAGAACGGTTCGCTCGACGGCTGCCCGGTGTTCCCGGCCGACAACGCCTGGAACACCGACATCTCGAGCTACCCGGTTCGTTCCGATTCGAACGCGATCATCGACCAGGTCCTCGCCGACGGTCCAGGCTTCTTGCACGCCGACTTCGGCGGGGGAGGCGCCTACGGGATCCCGTACATCACCGTGCCCGGCACCCAGCCGATGGTGCCGATCAACTTCACCCTGTACCCCGACGAGAGCGACCCGGGCCCGTACCCGATCCCGCTCGGCGCGCCCATCGAGAACGGCAGCGACCGCCACGTCCTCGCGGTCGACACCGGCACCTGCGAGCTCTACGAGCTGTACGACGCCAACCCCAACGGTGCGGGCTGGGACGCGGGCTCGGGAGCGACCTGGAACCTCCGCTCCGACGCGCTGCGGCCGGCCGGCTGGACGTCAGCCGACGCGGCGGGGCTGCCGATCTTCCCCGGTCTGGCCCGCTACGACGAGGTGGCGAGCGGAGCGATCCACCATGCGCTGCGCTTCACGGTGAACCAGACCCAAGCTGGGTATGTGGCCCCGGCCCGGCACTTCGCCTCGTCGGATACGAACCCCGACCTGCCCGCGATGGGCATGCGGTTCCGTCTCAAGGCCAGCTTCGACCTGTCCGCGTACCACGGGGAGGCACTGGTGATCCTCCAGGCGCTGAAGACGTACGGGATGATCGTCGCCGACAACGGGACGAACTTCTACATCACGGGCGCGAGCGATCCCCGCTGGAACGACACCGACCTCGACCAGCTGAAGTCGGTGCCCGGCTCGGCGTTCGAAGTAGTCGACACGGGACCCGTCACGACCGGCTGAGCGCTGCCATCCTGGGCCGGTGCAACGCCGGCACCGTCCCGAACCCCGCCCGGCCGGGCCCGGTCAGACATCGGTCTGGGCCTACCCGCGCCCGCCCCGCCTGGAGCCGACGCCGGCCCGGCTGCGCGTCGAGTTCGGCGGGCACGTCGTCGCCGAGACCACGCGTGGGCTGCAGGTCCTCGAGACCAGCCATCCCCCGAACTACTACTTCCCGCGCGACGACGTAGCGCCAGCAGTGCTCGAGCGCGGCCGCCGAGGGTCGTGGTGCGAGTTCAAGGGCGCGGCGCACTACTACGACGTCCGGGTCGGACCCCGGGTCGCCACCGACGCGGCGTGGGGATACGACGATCCGTCACCGGCGTACCGGGCGCTAGCGGGCTACGTCGCGTTCTACCCCGCTCTCATGGACCGATGCTCGGTCGACGGGGAGGTTGCGCTCCCCCAGCCGGGTGGTTTCTATGGCGGCTGGATCACGGCGTCGGTCCGGGGCCCGTTCAAAGGCGAGCCCGGCACGCAGGGCTGGTGAGACCCCGCGTTACTTGACGAGCCGCGACAGCCGACGGTCAGCGAGGACGCGACCGTCGGTCTGACAGCGCGGGCAGTAGGTCACCTCGTACGCGTCGTACGAGACGCGGCGCAGCGAGTCGCCGCAGCGAGGACACGGGGTGCCTGGCCACCCGTGGACCTCGAAATGGCCGCCGAGCTTCGGCTCGGACAGGCCCCCCTGCCGGGTGCGTTCCCGTTCCAGACCGTCGGCCAGGACGCCGCGCACCGCGGTGATGAGCCCCGCCCGCTGCTCGTCGTCGAGCGACGCGAGCGTGGCGTACGGCGAGAGCCCGGCCCGCCAGAGCGCGTCGTCGGCGTAGCCACGACCGACGCCAGCGACCGTCGCCTGATCGCGCAGCAGGGTGTGGATGCGCCGCCGATCCGTCCCGCGCCGCACGAGCTCCTCGAACTCCGTCGTGTCGGGCTCGGGCCCGAGACGGGCAAGGGGGCCGCCGTCGCCGGGGGCCAGGACCCACCAGGCCGCCTTGCGCTCACTGCCGAACTCTCGGATCAGCACCGCGGTCTCGTCGTCGGTGTCGCCGAATCGCAGACGCACCACCCCGCCCTTCCCTCCTCGGGTCCGCTTCGGTGGGCGCTCAAGGTCCAGTCGCCCGGCCTGCGAGAGGTGCACAAGGAGCCGGAACCCGCCCTCGAACTCGAGCACGAGGTACTTGCCCCGTCGGGTCACCCGCTCCAGGCGGCGGCCGAGGAGCGCGTCGGGGGCCGGCTCGACCGTTTTCAAGGCCGCGAAGCCGAGCGGCTCGAAGCCACCCAGGGACGCGCCGCCGAGGGCCGCGTCGAGACGCTCGGCGAGGGCCTGCATCTGGGGCAGCTCCGGCATACGCCCGAGTCTGGCCCGCCCGAGTCGGCGCCGACACCGCTCAGCCCCGGTCGGCGGGCCGGCCCATCCGGCGCAGGATCGTGCGGCGACGGGCTTGGAGGTCCGCGAACGTGAGCCGGTCCACGTCGGCCGGGACCAGGAACCCGGCCTTGATGGCGTCCACGTCGACCCGCGCTTCGTTCGGGTCGACGCCCAGCTCCCTGGCGAGTTGTTCGCCGTGCTGAGTCAAGAAGTACTCGTGGATATGGACGATCTCCCCGATCAGGTCGAGGTCCGGCGCCAGCGTCGCCGTGGCCGCGTTGAGGAACATCAGGTTCTTCACGAACAGCATGAGGTCCTTCGGTGCCCGGGCTCCGTAGCCGAGGAGTTTGGTCACGAGATCCTGGAGCTGGTCGACCATCTCGGTGGCGGACATCTGCGTCGGGTCCTTGACCGGCTGGTCGAGCTCGAGGTCGGCGAACACCGCGTCGATGTCGGTGTCGGCGGGGAAGGCGCCCAGGTCTCGCAGCGCGCCCAGCTGACCCTTGACGTCCCCGGCGGTCCCGGTCAGGAGCAGGCGGAGGAACGCCAGCCGCTGCGGCTCGGCCAGCCGGCCGGTGATCCCGAAGTCGAGGAGCACCGTCCGGCCGTCGGGCTCGACCAGCAGGTTGCCACCGTGGAGGTCGCCGTGGAAGACCCCGTACAGCATGGCGCCTTCCAGGCAGGCGATCAGGCCGGCTCGGAGAACCTCCGCGGTGTCGACCCCGGCCCGGTGCATCGACTCGACGTCGTCGAAAGCGAAGCCATGGAGCCGCTGCATGACGAGGACCCGCCGGGTGACCAGCGTGGGGTGCGGGCGCGGCACGACCATCGTGCGCTGCCCGGTCTTGGCGAAGACGCGGGCGAGGTCGAGCATGTTCTGGGCCTCGAGGCGGAAGTCGAGCTCCTCGACGATCTGCTCGGCGAACAGCTCGACGAGCGCGGGCGGGTTTGCGAGCGACGCGACGGGGATCCGCCCGATCAGATGCGGGGCGAGCCACGCCAGCGCCCGCACGTCCTTGCGCATCAGGGTCGCGACCTGGGGTCGCTGGACCTTGACGACGACCTCCTCTCCCGTTCTCAGCCGCGCCGCGTGAACCTGGGCAATCGACGCTGCGGCGAGCGGGGTCTCGTCGAAGCTCGCGAAGACCACCTCGAGCGGCTGGCCCAGGTCGTCCTCGACGACCCGCCGGATGGCCGGGAACGGCTCGGGCGGCACCTGGTCGCGGAGCTTCTTGAACTCGACGACCAGCTCGTCGGGGAACAGGCCCTCGAAGGCCGAGACGATCTGACCCAACTTGACGTACGTCGAGCCGAGCCGCTCGAAGCTGCGCCGCAACCGCCAGGCCAGCCCCGGGCGGGACGCGGGGGTTCCCCGCTCGCGCAGATACCAGGGAACGAGCGCCCGGCCCAGGCCGCCGACCGAGCGGGCCAGGCGACCGAGCGGCGGGACACGGTGCGGGGCGAGCAGGCGCGGGACGTCGGCTCGCGTCCGGGCCCGCAGCGCCTCGATCCCCGACAGCCACCGCAGCGAGTCGGGCTCCACCACCCACGGCCCCGAGTCGGTGAACGCGAACTCGGCCGTATCTGGCAACGCCCCGAGCGTGTCGGCCGGCCCCGTCTGGGAACCGCTCTGCCGACGCTCGTCCGCCCCACGCTCGACCGGCTGATCGGTCACGCGGCGACGGTACTCTCGCCCCGCCGCTCGCCTTCCGGTCGAGGAGCACAGCCGGGCGAACCCCGCCGACCCGGAGGCATCCGCGCTGTCGAGCGGTGCGGCCGATACCTTCATTTCATGGCGAGGCTGTGCGCGCGCCCTGAGTGCAGCACACCGGCTGCCGCGACGTTCAACTTCGACGGCCTGAACCGCATCGTCTGGATCAACCCGCTCGCCGACGCCCCCGGCCACGGGGCCGGCGATCTGTGCGCAGGTCACGCCGACGACCTTCGCCCGCCACGGAAGTGGGAGCTGCGCGACACCCGCCCGGCCCGGCCGAAGCGCCTGCAGGGAACGCCGGCCCCGAGCCGCTACCGCGCCCCCGACGGGAGCCAGCACCCGGGCGTCGACGAGCCCGCCCGTCCCGCCACCGGCCCCGATCGACGACCCCGCCCGGCTCGGCCGGCCGCCGTGCTCGCCTCGACGGCTCGCCGCGGGCCCGGGCTCGAAGCCGACCGCGTCCACTCCCCTGCTCGCTCGAGCGTTCCGGGGCGCCGCCCGCGCTTGACGAGCCCCCCGCCCGAGATCCCGAACACCCGCCTCACCCGCGGGTGGCGCCGAACGATCCTCGCTGAAGAGGCCCGCCGCGACCGAAACCGTCGGCTCCGCCGCACCGTGCTCGCGTTCGCGGCCGTCGACGCGCTGATCATCGTCGGGGCGCTCGTCCTCATCTCCCGAGTCGAGCAGCGTCACCCCACCAGCCCCACGACCGCACCGACGGTCGGACTGCCCGCCTTCGTCACCGGCCGTGCCCGCCGTGCCCTGGCACCGGCCTTCGTGCGGGCAGCACAGGAATCGCACGTCCCGGTGTCGCTGCTCATGGCGATCACCTGGCGCGAGTCCGAGTGGGAGAACGACCTGGTGTCGAGCGCGGGCGCGGTGGGGATCGGGCAGCTCCTCCCCAAGACCTCCTCCTTCGTGGCCCAGGACCTGCTGCACGACCCGCATCTCGACCCGCACCGCCCCGACGACAACATCCGCATCACCGCCCGGTACGTCGCCGAGCTCATCGACGAGCTCGGTGGGAACCAGCACCTCGGGGTCGGCGCCTACCTGCAGGGGTCGACGTCGGTGCGGCGGGGCGGGCTGACCCGGGAGACGACCGCGTACGTGAACCAGGTCATGGCGCTTGACGACCAGTTCCGCGCCGCCCAGCACCCGCGGTGAACCGGCAGCTTCACTCCGACAGGTCCGGCGCGCTCGGAGGGAGTCGAACCCCCAACCTTCTGATCCGTAGTCAGATGCTCTATCCATTGAGCTACGAGCGCTCGGGGCGTGCCCGTTGCTCCGTCGCGAGCGTGCCGCTCCGGGGCATCTCCAACCTAGTCCCGGGCTCCCGACTCGGCGTTCTTGATGACGACGCTGAATCTCTCGGTTCGATCCATGGGGCGGGCTCACCACCTGGACCGACTGGCTAACGTCCCCGGGCGTGTGGGGGCCCCGATGGCGCATCATCGGGACGGCCGCGCTCGGCGCGGTCCTCACGGTGACGGTCGGCACCGCGGTGTCCGGTGCCAGCCCGCACCCGGCCGCCGCGTACTCCGTCCGACGGTTGACGCTCACGTTCGTCGACCCCTCGCGGCCGACCCCGGCCAACGGCTCGTACCCCGGCTCCTCCAGCCGGGTCCTGCCGACGCTGGTGTCCTACCCGGTGCGGAACGGACGTCCGGCGCCTGGGCCGCTGCCCCTCGTCGTGTTCGCGACTGGCATCGGGGACTCGCCCACGACGTACGAGGCCCTCTTCGACTTCTGGGTCCGCGCCGGGTACGTGGTCGCGGAGCCCGCGTTCCCGCTTTCCAACGACAACGCGCCGGGTGGTCCGACCGCCGCTGACTTCGTGCACCAGCCGGCTGACATCAGCTTCGTGATCACGAAGCTGCTCGCCGCGAACGAGAGGCCCAGCTCACGGCTGCACCGGCTCCTCGACCCACACCAGATCGGTCTGGTCGGGAAGTCGCTCGGCGCGATCACCGCGTTCGAGGTCGGGTACAACCCGGTGTCGCGTGACCCGAGGGTGAAGGCAGTGATCGCATTGACCGGACTGGTCAGCGTCGGCGGACCGCACTTCGTGGGCATCACCACTCCGCTGCTGCTTGAACACGGCACCGCCGACACCACGGCGCCCATTCAGGGCAGCCAGAACGCCTACAACGAAGCGAACCCGCCGAAGTTCTTCGTCACCTTGTTCGGCCAGACGCACAGCAGCGCGTTCGGCGGGGGGACCCGCCCCGCAGAGCAGGTCGTCGAGCGCACCACGACCGACTTCCTCGACCGGTACGTCAAGGGCCAGACGGCCGCGTCCAGTCAGCTGGAACGGGACGCCAACGTCGCGGGAGTCTCGTCGCTGCAGGCGACTCCCTGAGTGCCAACACGGCTTCCGCGACGCCGCGCGCGATCCTTCCGCGTCGTGCAGGGTTGACGCCGCGGGCAGTGACCGGTTAGGAAGGCCGCCAAACGATCTCGCTTCTCAGGGTTGGTGCACGATGTCGCAGTACCCTCCAGCTCCACCGCCTCCTCCGGGAGCGCCGATGCCGCCTCCGCCGTACGGGGGCGCGTCATCGAGCACGAACGGGCTGGCCATCGCCTCGCTCGTCTGCGGCATCTTGGGTTTCCTCTGCATCGTCCCCGCCGTCCTCGGCATCGTGTTCGGCTACCGCGCCCGCCGGCAGATCGACGAGTCGGGCGGCGTCCAGGGCGGACGCGGGATGGCCACCGCGGGGCTCATCTGCGGCTGGGTGTGGGTCGGGTTGACGATCCTGTACATCATCGTCGCCATCGCCAGCAACGCCTGAGCCGCACCCGAACACTCCGGCCCGGGAGGCGTCGATGCTCCTGGCCTTCTCGATCACGCCAATCGGCACCGGCGACTCGGTGTCCGACGCGGTCGCGGCCGCGGTCCGCCTCGTCCGAGCCAGCGGTTTGCCCAACGAGACGAACGCCATGTTCACCAACGTCGAGGGCTCCTGGGACGAGGTGATGGGCCTGCTGCACGACTGCGTCGACGTCGTCGCCCGTCAGGCGCCGCGGGTGAGCGTCACCGCCAAGATCGACTATCGGCCCGGCGTCGAGCATCAGCTCACGGCCAAGGTCGAGGCGATCGAGCGCCGGGTCGAGCCGTCTCCGTGACACGCCCGAGCCGGTTCTCGGCCCGGGCGCGACGAGACCCCGCCAACGGCGGGGTCTCGTCGACGGCGGCTGGCGCTACACGTGGCAGAGACGCTCGATCGACGCGATCGTCACGACGAGCGCGGCATGGTCCCGCTCGACCTGGACCAGCTGGTACTCGAGGGAGTTCACCAGCTTGTAGTCGTGGTGGGCGCGGGCAAAGGCGATCGCCTTCTGGAGATCGTCGATCTTCTGCTCGTCTGCGATCCGGCGGGCGATGAGCCCGGGAAGGCGCGGCACCTCCCGCTGACAGAAGGCACGGGTCCGAGCCGCGGCGCTGTTGTTCGGGTTGGTGGTGTTCGGGGACTGGGCGGCGAACGCGACGCCCCCCGTTCCCAGGGTGGCCACACCGACGATCAGCGCGCCGGCGAGCAGGTTGCGGGTCTTGAGCTTCCTCATCGTTTCGAATCCCTTCCGTGGAGGACCATCGAGCTCAAGACCGTCTCGCATGTGAGGAGAAGATCAATTCGAGGTCATCGCTCGACGAGGGCTCGACTGTCAGGGGTGTCGAAGCGCTCCGCCTGTGAGACGGTGGGACGCGTGCTCGGATCCGCGTTCCCAGAGGCGCTCGTCGGCGCCCGCCGCGGCGACGACGCCGCGTTCGCGGCGCTGTGGCGTGACGTGCAGCCGCTGTTGGTGCGCTACCTCGGCGTCGCCAGCGGTCCCGCCGCCGAGGACCTGGCCTCCGAGACCTGGCTCCGTGTCGCCCAGGGCCTGGACCGCTTCGACGGCGACGAGCCCGGGTTCCGGGCGTGGGTATTCACGATCGCCCGGCATCGGCTCCTCGACTGGCGCCGCCACGAGACCCGAGCGCGGACCGTGACCCGGTCGGTCGAGCACTTCAGCAGCCGCCCCGCGGTCGACGACCCGGCCCACGACGCGCTCGAGCAGCTGTCCACCGACCAGGCCCTGACCCTCATCGGAACGCTCCCCCCGGACCAGGCCGAGGTCGTGGCCTTGCGGGCCGTGGCCGGGCTCGACGTCGCGCACGTCGCCCGGGTGGTCGGGAAGCGGCCCGGCGCGGTGCGGGTCCTCGCCCACCGCGGTTTGCGCCGCTTGGCGGAGCTGCTCGTGGACGAGCTCCCCGCGAGGAAAGGCCCCCACCGGGGGTGGTAACGCCATGACCGCCTGGGACGGTCTTCCCCCCGAGATGCCCCGCGCCCGCCGATCGGCCCCGCTGCTCAGCCTGGACGACGAGACCGCGTCGCGGCTCCTCGACCGGACGGTCGACCCCGAGGACGCGCCGCCCCGCTACGCGCCGGTCGCGACCCTGCTCGCCGCCGCGGCAGCACCCGCTCGCCCCGTCGAGCTGACCGGGGGCCCTCCCAGTGTCGCCGCTCTCCGGTCGGCGGGTGACGCGCCGCGGCGGCGGGGCCGGACCGTCCGATTCGCGGTCGTGGTCGGCGTGGCCGTCCTGGCGTTGAGCGGCGTCGCCGCCGCGGCCACGGGGTCGTTGCCCGATCCGGTGCAGTCGGTGGCGCACCACGCGCTGGCGGCGGTGGGCGTGTCGGTCCCGGCGCCCGCCCCCGAGCGTGCCTCCGCTCGGGTGGATGCGCCGCGCCGCGCCAGCTCAGGACCGCCGGCCCCGGAGGCGACCGTGGCACCGAAGCGGCCCTCGTTCTCCCGTCCCGTCGCGCCACGCGAGCCGGCGCCGGTCCCGCGTCCGCCCAGCCTGCCGCAGCCGGCTCCGCGCCCGGCCCCTCCGCCGTATGCGGCCGCGCTCTGCCGCGCCGCGGCCGGGCCGCGGATCGGTCCGACCGCGACCTGGCGAGCCGGGCGTGCCGACCAGGCGCTGACGGGCCTGGCGCACGGCGCGACGAACATCGCCGCCTACTGCGCCCGCGTGCTCGGGTAGCGCGCTACGACGTCGTCGTGGTCGGCGCCGGTCCGGGCGCCTTCTTGACCTTCAACGTCATCTCCATGCCCGGGTGGAAGGTGCAGATGATGTGGTAGGTCCCGACCTTGGTCATCGTGTGGCTGAACGAGCCACTCGACTGGTTGGTCGAGTGGAACTTCTGTGGGCCCCCGATGACGGTGACGTTGTGGGTGTTGGCCCCCGTCCAGGTCCAGGTCACCTTGGTCCCCCGGACCACGACCAGGCTGGTGGGCTGGAAGAAGTTGTCGCCGAGGCTGATGCTGGCTTTCGGAGCGGCCGGCGCGGACGCCGACGCGCTCACGGTCCCCAGGGTGCCGACCAGCGCGACGACGGCCAGGCCCGTCACCACCAGACGAAGGGCGGTACTCGAGAATCGGTGCTTCACCATGCGCGAAACGCTACCGGGAGGACCTGCCGATCGGGGCATCGGCCCCGAGTTGAGGCCGGGACCTCACCCGCGGATCTCGAGCACCGATCCGGTACGCGCGGCCAGGTCGACGCTGGTGTTGTCCTCGACGTAGCGGCGACCCTGCACGTTGAGCAGCTCGACCGGGTCCGTGCCGAGCGGGAACGGGCCCCAGTGCCAGGTTCCCCGGTGCAGGACGAACCGGTCAAGCGGGCGGAGCCGGAAGGCGCGGACCGTCTCGAGGTCGGCGGGAGCGGAGAACTCGACGTCGGCCGGCGCGACCGCGACGACCGCGTCGACGTTCAGGACGAGGAGCGCCTGGGTGTGGGTGACGTGCCGGTACAACACCGCGCAGAGCGGCCACCCGACCTCGGAGTGCCCGACCTCGTCCGCGGAGTGCGAGATCACGTTGAGGTGCGGGTCTCCCCACTCGTAGAAGAGGGTGTCCCGCCCGTCGGCCGGGTCGGTGTCCGCGACGGGCAGCCACCCGAACGGCTCGAACGCGGCCCCGGTGAGCGTCTCGGTCGAGAGGGCGACGGTGGTCGTCGGCACGGCCGGAGTTTAGGGCCGGCAAGGCCGGTGGCGCGCGGTCTCAGGCTGCGCCCGGCGTGTTCGCCCTCTACGCTGAGCGACATGGACGTGCGATCAATCGAAGACGTTGAACCAGTCGTCGAGCACAACGGGACGGTCCCGGTGTGGTGGCTCGTGCAGCCCCGCGAGATGCTCGAGATCACCGACGGCGGGTACCTGGAACTGGTCAGCGAGTTCGAGGTGGCGGGAGGCGGCGAGGTCGACCCGCACTCCCATCCGACTCACGAGTTCTATTACGTCACCTCGGGCCGGGGTCTGATGAAGATCTCGGGCGAGGAGCACGAGATCGTCCAGGGTGACTTGGTGCACATCCCACCGAACGCGGTCCACAGCCTCCGCCCGGTCAGCGACCACGCGCCGATCCACTGCTTCTGCTTCGCGGTCGGGCTGAAAGACGCTGGCGAGATCGACTACACGACGCACTGATCGACGTGGCCCGCGTCGTCGTGACCCGACGGCTGCCCGATGGCGGCGTCGATCCGCTCGTCGCAGCCGGTCACGAGATCGTCTCCAACGACGAGGACGTGCCGATGTCGCCGAGTGCGCTGCGAGCCGCGGCCGCCGACGCGGACGCGCTGGTGTGTCTCCTGACCGACCGGATCGACGCCGCGGTGCTCGACGCCGGCGCGGGTCGGCTCCGGGTGGTCGGGAACGTCGCGGTCGGCTACGACAACATCGACGTGCGCGCAGCCACGGAGCGAGATGTCGCGGTGTGCAACACGCCGGGGGTCCTCGACGAGACCACCGCCGATCTCGCCTTCTTGCTGATCCTCGCCGCGGCGCGGCTCGCCAGCGACGCCGAGCGCGACCTACGGGCCGGCCACTGGCCCGGAATGGGCATCCTCCAGTACCTGGGCCAAGACGTGCACGGCGCCGCCCTCGGCCTGGTCGGCTTCGGCCGGATCGGTCAGGCGGTCGCCCGACGAGCCAGCGGCTTCGGCATGACCGTGTTGCACCACACCCGTCACGACAGCGGCCGGACGGGGTGGGTCGCCGACCTCGACACGCTCCTCGCCGAGAGCGATGTCGTGTCGCTCCACGTCCCGCTCACCCCCGACACCCATCATCTGCTCGACGCCGACCGGCTGGCGAAGCTCCGCCCTCGCGCGGTGCTGGTCAACACGGCCCGGGGACCAGTCGTCGACGAGGTGGCGCTCGCCGAGGCGCTCGAGTCTGGGCGCTTGTTCGCGGCCGGGCTCGATGTCTACGACGGGGAGCCGGCGATCAATCCTCGTCTCCTCACCGCGCCGCGGACGGTGCTGCTGCCCCACATCGGCTCGGCGTCGCTGAGCACCCGAACCCGCATGGCCCGCCTGGCCTGCGACGGCGTCGTCGCGGTGCTGCGTGGTGAGCGCCCCGTGAACCTGGTGTCGGCGTGACCGACGAGCTGGCGTGGCTGGACGCGACCGCGCAGGCAGACCTGGTGCGCTCAGGTGCGGTGACGCCGGTCGAGCTGGTGGACGCGGCCCTCCGCCGTATCGAGGCGATGAACCCGACCCTGAACGCGGTGATCATCGACCGGTCCGAGCGGGCCCGGGACGAGGCGGCCGGTGCGCTCCCAGACGGCCCGTTCCGCGGGGTCCCGTTCCTCTTGAAGGACGCAGTCGCGCACTCGGCCGGCGATCCGTACCACTGCGGGATGCAGCTGTTGAAAGACGCCGGGTGGGTGGAACGAGACGACACGTGGCTGGTCGGCCGGTTCCGGGCGGCCGGGTTCGTCATCGCCGGCAAGACCAACACCCCCGAGCTGGCGTCCTCGGTGACGACGGAGCCACTTGCCTACGGACCGACGCACAATCCGTGGGACCCCACCCGATCCCCCGGAGGGTCGAGCGGCGGGTCGGCCGCCGCGGTCGCCTCGGGGATGGTGGCCGTGGCGCACGGCAACGACATGGGCGGCTCGATCCGGATGCCGTCGTCGCTCTGCGGGCTCGTCGGCCTCAAGCCGAGCCGGGGCCGGGGGACGCTCGGGCCCGACTTCGGCGAGTACTGGGCGATGACGACCCATGAGCACGTCCTCACCCGTTCGGTGCGCGACACCGCTGCGGTCCTCGACGCGATCGCGGGTCCCGGCGTCGGGGACCCGTACACGGCGCCGCCGCCGAGCCGGCGGTTCCTCGCCGAGGTCGGCGCCGACCCCGGCCGGCTGCGGATCGGGATCCGCACGGCCCGGATCGGCGATTCAGGCGAGGCGCACGCCGACGGCCGCGCCGCGGTCGCCGAGACCGCGGCGCTCCTCGAGTCGCTTGGCCATCACGTCGATGTGGCCGCGATCCCGGCCCTCGACGCGCCGGGGTTCTCCGACTCGATCGGGGTGCTGTTCCCCGTGTTCATCGCCGGCGAGCTTCACCGCTGGAGCCGGCGGCTCGGTCGCCCGCTCGAGCCGTCGGTCCTCGAGCCATGGAACGCCATGCTCGCGTCGGCGGGCCGGACGACGACCGGTGTCGCGTACTCGGCTGCGATCGAGACCGCGCAAGCGTGGGCCCGGGGCGTCGCAGGCTGGTGGGAGGACCGCGACCTGCTCGTCACCCCGATGGTGGGCGCGCCGACGCCCGAGCTGGGCTGCCTCGGCCCCGACGTCGACCCGGGGGAGGCGTTCGGTCGGATGGGTGCGATCGCCAGCTTCGCGATGCCGTTCAACGTGACCGGCCAGCCGGCCGTGTCGCTCCCCCTCCACCACGGCGGGGACGGCCTGCCGGTCGGCGTGCAGGTCGTCGCCGCGTACGGGCGGGAGGACCTGCTCCTGCGGGTGGCCAGCCAGCTGGAGGTGGCCCGACCGTGGGCGGCCCGCCGACCGCCGGTCAGCGCGTCGGGCTAGCCGGAGCGCCCCTCGATCGGCGAGGGATCGAGTCCGAGCAGCTCGACGGTCGTCGCGCCGGCTCGCAGCTCGACGAAGAACCGGCCCTCCTTCTCGGCGCGGGCTCGGCCGGCGGCGAGCACGTCGTCGAGCGCGTCGCCGGGGACGACCGTGACCCCGTCGCTGTCGCCCACGACCCAATCGCCCGCCGCGACCTCGACGCCGCCCACGACGGCTGGGGCACCGACCGCGCCGGGACGGTTCTTCGTCGCGCCGGGCAGCGCGACGCCGGTCGAGAAGACAGGGAAGGCGTGCGCGGCGAGCGCGGCGGTGTCGCGGACGCAGCCGTCGATGACGAGCCCAGCCAGCGTGCGGGCCTCGGCCGCCGTCGTGAGCACCTCGCCCCAGTAGCCGAGCTCGCGCACGTCGCCGACGTCGACGACGAGCGCGACGCCCGGGGGCGCCTGCGTCACCGCGACGTGGACGGCGAGGTTGTCGCCGGGGGTGCACCGCACCGGGTAGGCGGGGGCGGCGACGCGGGCACCGACCCAGGCCGGACCGACGCGGGCCCGCATGGGTCGGCCGCCGGACTCGCCGAGGGTGGCGGCGCCGAGCTCGAGGAGGGCGGGTGCGAGATTGGGAGCTGCAGGCATCGGCACCGTGAGGGTTGGCGGAGGGAGAGGGATTTGAACCCTCGAGGAGGTTAAAGCCCCCTACTCGCTTAGCAGGCGAGCACCTTCGGCCACTCGGTCATCCCTCCCGGGCCGCTCAGTGTAGGCAGGCCCGCGCTCGCTTCCTCCGGTTGATCCGCACCGGAGGACGCACGGGGCCAGCCGCCCGACCGGGACGCTACCGTCGACGCGGTGGAGCCCGCCGACGCGCTCGATCGCATCGCCGACGCCCTCCAGCGAGTCCGGAACGCCAGACCGAAGGTCACCGCGTTCCGGCGAGCCGCCGACACGATCCGTCCGCTCTCTCACGCCGAGCTCGCGGACCTCGCGGCGCGGGCCGTCTCACCGACCTGCCCGGGATCGGGCGCAGCACCGCGGCGGTGATCGAGCAGGCGCTGCGGGGCGAGACCCCCGAGTACCTGACGCGCGTCGAGGGGGAGGCGCCGACCGAGACGGCTCCGCCCACCGAGCTGGCCGGGCCGGTTCGGGCTGCGCTGCGGGGCGATCTGCATCTGCACTCGGACTGGTCCGACGGCGGCCACACGATTGAGGCGATGGCGGCCGCGGCGGCCGCGCTCGGCCACGAGTACCTGGCGCTCACCGACCACTCCGGGTCGCTGCGCATCGCCAAGGGTCTGTCCTCCGACCGGCTCCGCGACCAGCTGGGCGTCGTCGACGCGCTGAACTCCCGACTGGCGCCGTTCCGGATCCTGACCGGCATCGAGGTCGACATCCTGCCCGACGGCTCCCTCGACCAGGAGGAAGAGCTGCTGGCCCGCCTCGACGTGGTCGTGGCGAGCGTCCACACCAAGCTGCGCATGGAGGCCGACCCGATGACCGATCGGATGGTTCGCGCCCTCGAGAGCCCCCACGTCGACGTGCTCGGTCACTGCACGGGGCGGATGGTCGTCGGGAACGGTCGTCCCGAGTCGACGTTCGACGCGGCTCGGGTCTTCGAGGTGGCCGTCGCCCACGACAAGGCGGTCGAGATCAACTCCCGCCCTGAGCGTCTCGATCCCCCGTCCCGGATGCTCGACCAGCTCGCAGCGCGGGCGGCGAAGGTCAGCATCGACTCCGACGCGCACGCGACGTGGCAGCTGCCCTGGCAGGAGTACGGGTGCCACCGGGCGGCCAAGGCCGCAATCCCGGTCGAGCGGATCGTCAACACCTGGACCGCCGACGCGCTGCTCGCCTGGACGGCCGGACACGCCGAAAACGGATAGCGCGACCCCCGCCGATGGCGTACATCAAAGACATGCCGACCACCCTGGTGACCCAAGCCTGCCGGCTCATCGAGGCCACCGACGACCGCGTCCCGAGCGCACCGGAACTGGCCCGAGCGCTGGCCGTCTCCCCCGACCAGCTGCGCCGCGCTTTCACCCAGGCGCTCGGCGTGACCCCGCGCCAGTACGGGGACACCTTGCGCCGCGAGCGGCTCCGCCGCCAGCTCCGCGACGGCGACGACGTGACCGGGGCGCTGTTCAGCGCCGGCTACGGGTCGACGAGTCGGCTCTACGAGGCGGCCCACGGGCATCTCGGCATGACTCCGGCCTCGTACCGCGCCGGCGGGGCGGGGGCGACGATCGTGTACACGGTCACGGGCTCACCGCTCGGGGCGCTGCTCGTCGCCGCCACCGACCGGGGGCTGTGCAAGATCGACATCGGCGACGACGGCGACGAGCTCGAACGCTCGCTGGCCTCCGAGTTCCATCGCGCCGAGCTGTGCCGCGACGACGACGCGCTCAGCGGGATCGTCGCCGACGTGCTGGCTCGCATCAACGGCCGCGCCCCGGCCGGCGATCTGCCCCTCGACGTGCGCGGCACCGCCTTCCAGCGCCGGGTCTGGGAGGAGCTGCAGCGGATCCCGCTCGGGGAGACCCGCACCTACGGGGACGTCGCGGCGGCGATCGGCGCGCCGCGGGCGTCGCGGGCGGTCGGCTCCGCGTGCGGCGCCAACCCGGTCCCGGTCGTCGTGCCCTGCCACCGGGTCGTCCCCGCCACGGGCGGGGTGGGCAACTACGGCCTCGGACCCGACCGCAAGCGTCACCTCCTCGAGCAGGAAGCCGCCGCCCCGGCTGGTGCGCCGGGCGTCACCCGAGGGTGACGACCACCGCCTCCCACGGGTCGAGCGGGAGGGACCCGGTGATCCGCTGCCCGTCGCGGCGGCGGTCGGTGCCGAGCTGCACCGTCCCGTCGACGTCGTCCAGCTGGGCGGCGCCGGCGGTCAGGTTCACTGCCACGAGCACCTCGTCCCCCCGGCGCCACGCCCACACGCCGTCAGGCGCCGGCCAGGTCGCGTAGGCCCCGTCCCGCAGCGAGGGCAGGGTCCGGCGCAGCGCCAGCAGGTCGCGGGTGAGGTGCAACGTCGAGCCCGGGTCGGGTCGCTGGTTGGCGACGTTGCACCGCTCGACATCGCCGAAGGGGAGCCACGGCTCGACGCCGGCTGCCGTGAACCCGGCTCCCGGCTCCCCGTTCCACGGCATCGGGGTGCGTGCCGCGTCCCGGTTCAGGAAGGGCTGGAAGCGGACGCTGACCGGGTCGAGGAGCTGCTCGGGCGTGACCTCGGTGTCGGGCATCCCGAGCTCGTCGCCGTAGTACAGCACCGCGGTGCCGCGCAGACCGAGGAGGAGGACCAGCGCGGCGCGGGCTCGGGCCGGGTCGCCGGCACACCACCGGGTGACGTAGCGGGTCACGTCGTGGTTCCCCATCGTCCAGCACGGGGTGGCCCCAGCCGGCAGGCGCGCTTCGGTCTGCTCCACGACGTCGCGGAGCTCGGCGGCGTCGAACGACGCGAACAGGAACGGAAAGTTGAACGCCAGCTGCAGCTCGTCCCTTTGCCCGTAGAACGAGACGACCCGATCGAGGTCAAAGACGTTGGTCTCACCGACGAACAGGCGGGGCGGCTCGTATCGGTCACCGACGCTCCGCCACCGGCGCAGGACGTCGTGCACCTCGGGACGGCACGCGTTGTACTCGGAGCGCTGCCCGCCAAGCCGGTCCATCCAGTGCTCCTCGCCGGTCGCCGGCGGGTTGTCACGCAGGAGCTGGTCCTTCACGATCATGTGGCACACGTCGATACGGAACCCGGCGACGCCCCGGTCGAACCAGAACCGGAGGATGCGGTCGAACTCGTCGCGGACCTCGTCGCTCCACCAGTTGAGGTCGGCCTGGTCAGCCAGGAAGTGGTGGAGGTACAGCTGGCCGGTGCGGTCGTCGAGCTCCCAGGCCGGGCCGCCGAAGGAGGCGACCCAGTTGTTGGGAGCGCTCCCGTCGGGCTGCGGGTCGGCCCACACGTACCAGTCCCGGTGGGCGGCGTCCCGGCTCGTCCGCGCGTCGACGAACCACGGGTGCTGCACGCTGGTGTGGTTGGGGACCAGGTCGAGGAGCACCCGGATGTCACGGGCGTCCGCGGCCGCGAGCAGCGCGTCGAGGTCGTCCAGCGTCCCGAGCGCCGGATCGATCCCGGTGTAGTCGGCGACGTCGTACCCCCAATCCGCGTTCGGGGACGGGTGCACCGGGCTGAGCCAGAGCCCGTCGACACCGAGCCAGGCCAGGTGGTCGAGGTGCTCGGTGATCCCGACCAGGTCCCCGACGCCGTCGCCGTTCGAGTCGGCGAACGAGCGCGGGTACACCTGGTACAGCACCGCGTCGCGCCACCACTCCGCCGAGTCCGCCACTGGGCCGGCACTGTACCGAGTGCTGGCGTACGCTCCGCCGGCGATGGACACCAGTCTGGACTGGTTCGGGTGCGCCACCTTCCGACTGGCCCTCGACGACCTCGTCGTCTGGCTCGACGCGTACCTCGACCGTGTCGCCGACGCGCCCGGCCCGGGGGTCCGCCCCGACGAGGTGACCGAGGCCGACTGGATCCTCGTCGGACATTCCCACTTCGACCACCTGTGGGGCGCGGAGCGCATCGCACGCAACACCGGAGCGCGGGTCGTCGGATCGTACGAGACCGTCCGGGTGCTGCTCGCGGCGGGCGTGCCACCGGCCCAGCTCCTCGCGGTCGTCGGAGGCGAGCGGGTCCGCCTCGGACCCCACGTCGTCGTGTCGGTGTACCCGAGTCAGCATTCCTGCGTCTGGTCCCATCAGCAGTTCCCCGGCGCGGCCCAGACCTGTCTCGGCGATCTCGGCCTGACCCTCGACGAGCAGAACGCCCGCCTCGGCGAGCTGGCCGCGTGGCTGCTGTCGCTCGGTCCCGGCGTGCTCGACCATCTCCGGGCCAGCGACCAGCACACGCTCGGAGACGGCGGGGCGCTCGTGTTCGTGCTCGAGACGCCGGCCGGGCGGCTCCTTTACCAGGACACGTCCGGGTGCTGGACGTCGATGCTGCGCGGGGTGCGCCCCGACGTCGCGATCCTCGCCGCGGCCGGGCGCGGCAACCTCGACGGCGAGCCGATCCAGGGCTCGCTGGCGCAGTTCGTCGCCCGCGAGGCCCGGCTCCTCCAGCCCCGCCGGGTCGTGCTCTCCCACCACGACGACTGGCTGCCCGGGTTCACGAACGGGGACCTCGACGTCGCGCCGGTGCGCGCCGAGCTGGCCCGCGCCGTGCCGCGAAGCGACCTGCTCGAGATCGGCTACCGGGCCGGTGACGACGTGTTCGCTCGCCTCCCCGGTCGCTGAACGGACCCGTTTCGCGTCCGGGCCTGGCCTACAATTCGTTGGCACGCCGCAGGTCCGACGGGCCCGCGGGGTGCTCGAGGAGCGGTGGCGGAGTCCGGTTGATCGCAGCTGCCTTGAAAGCAGCCGGCCGATGAGGCCCGGGGGTTCGAATCCCTCCCGCTCCGCGTGCGGCCCGACCGGGCCGGGCCCGGTCAGGCGTGGGGCTCGTCGAGGTCGATGCCTCGCTCGGGGCGGGTCAGCGAGCTCGGGCGGCGCGGCCCGGGCCGGGACCTCGGTGAAGCCGCAAAAAGGCTGGAGGGCGTTGGGGACGGCAAAGGAGCCGTCCGGGCGCTGGTAGTGCTCCCAGAGGAACGCGAGGGTGCGCGACACCGCGCAGGCGGTGCCGTTGAGGGTGTGGACGAGCGTGGTGCCCTCGGGCCCCTTCACCCGGGTGCCGAGCCGGCGGGCCGAGAAGTCCCGGTAGTTGGAGCAGGAGGTCAGCTCCCGGTACCGGCCTTCCGAGGGGAGCCACACCTCGAGGTCGTACTTCCGGGCCGCCGCGGGCCCGAGGTCCCCGGCCGCGATGTTCACGACTCGGTACGGGAGCCCGAGGCCGCCGACCAGCGATTCCTGGATCGAGACGATCCGGTCGAACTCCTCGTCGGAGCGCCCCGGCTCGGAGTAGGAGAACAGCTCGACCTTGTCGAACTGGTGGACGCGGAACGTCCCGCGAGTGTCCTGCCCGTAGGTGCCGGCCTCGCGCCGGAAGCAGGTCGAGGTCCCCACGTAGCGGACCGGCAGCGCGTCGGCGTCGAGACGCTCGCCGCGGTGCAGCGTGGAGAGGGGGATCTCGCTGGTGCCGACGAGGTACAGCTCGGCCCCGTCGACCTCGTACACCTGGGCCCGGTCGGTGGGGAAGAAGCCGGCTTCCTCCATCGCCTGCTCGCGCACCAGCACCGGCGGGACGACGGGCGTGAACCCGGCCTCGCCGGCCGCGTCGATCGCCCAGCGGACCAGTGCCAGCTCGAGGAGGACGGCCTCCCGGCACAGCGACACGAACCGTGATCCGCTCGACTCGACGGCGTGGCGGGTCTCGACGAACCCCATGTCGGCCGCGAAGGCGGCGTGGTCCCGGGCCGGCGCCGGGCCGGGCTCGCCGCGGGTTCGCAGCACCTCGCCGTCGTCCTCCCCGCCGTCGGGGACCGACAGGTCGGCGGGGTTCGGGATCTGGAGGGCCAGCTCGCGCAGCTGGCGCTCCAGGACACCGAGCTCCTCCTCGGCGTGGTGCACCTGCCGCTTCAGCTCGGTGGCCTCCTTGCGGGCTGCCCCGTCGGGGCCGCCCGGACCGATCCGCTTCGACGTGGCCTTCTGGGCGGCGCGGAGGCTCTCGACGGTCCGTCGCTGGTCCCGCTGCTCGGCGTCGAGGGCCAGCACCCGGCCGAGGAGGCCCGCGCTGACTCGTTTGCGTTCGATACCGGCGCGGTAGTCGGGGTCGTCGCGGAGACGGCGGAGGTCGATCACCCGCGCCTCACGGGCCGGGACGGACCTGGGCCCGCAGCTCCTCGACCCAGCTGCTCGCCGCCTGCCAGGCGTCGGCCGCGGCCTGCCGGCGGTCGGGTCCCTGCTCCCCGGCGACCGGATACGAGCCGAGGAACTTCACGTCGGCCTGCTTGGCGGCCAGGTTGCGGAGGCAGTCGGCGACGAGCTCGTCGGCGACGTGCCCCTCGACGTCGATGAAGAAGCAGTACTGGCCGAGCCCGCGCTTGGTGGGACGCGATTCGAGCTTGGTGAGGTTGATCGCCCGTGCCGCGAACTCCTGCAGGATCGCGAGCAGCGATCCGGGCCGGTCCTCCCGCTGGAAGCACACGATGGAGGTCTTGTCGTGCCCGGTGGGCGCGGGGATCCCGGCGCCGGTGAGCACGAAGCGGGTCTCGTTGCCGGGGTGGTCCTCGATCTCGGAGGCCAGCACGTCGAGGCTCGTAGAGCTGGGCGGCGCGCGGGTTGTTGATCGACGCCAGCTCCCGGCCGGCGGCTTCGTGCACCTGTCGGGCCGCCTCCGCGGTCGAGTTGGCGACCTCGAGGACCGCTTGGGGCAGCTTGTGGGTCAGCCAGGACCGGCATTGCCCGAGCGGATTGGGGTGGGACACGACGGTTCGGATGTCCTCGAGGCGGGTGCCGGGATGCGCGCAGAGGTGCAGCGACACCGGCAGGTCCACCTCGCGTTGGACGAGCAGCTCGGTGTCGAAGGCCAGCGTGTCGAGCGTGACCGTGACCGTGCCCTCGATTGAGTTCTCGATCGGGACCAGGCCGAGGTCCACGTCACCGCGCTCGACCGCCGTGAGCACCTCGGGGACGGTGCGCATCGGAACCGGGGCACCCGCGGCGAGGTCGGGCTGGCTCAGCAGCGCCTCCTCGGCGAACGTGCCCCGCGGGCCGAGGTATCCGATGCGCGCGTCACGAACCGTCGATGGTACTGGGGGTTCGCGCGACCCGGCGCGCCTTTGACGACGCGCGTACCGTCGTGACCGTGCGGTACTGGACGCTCGACGAGGCGACCGCGGCGCTCCCCGACGTTCGGGTGCTCGTCGGGCGGCTCCGGGAAGCTCGTCGCGGCGGCCCAGGAGCACGCCCGCGCCACGGGCGGCAACGGCGCCCCGTCCGGCAACGGGCACGGCCCGAGCCGGAGTGAGGACGGCGCGGAGCTCCGCGCCGTGCTCGGCGAGCTCACCGATCGGGGGATCGTCGTGCGCGACCCGGGACGGGGGCTGATCGACTTCCCGGCCTGCTCTCCCACCGGACGCGAGTACCTGCTCTGCTGGCTGGACGGGGAGGACGCGATCGAGTGGTGGCACTGGCCCGAGACCGGGTTCGGGGGGCGGACCGCGCTCTCGGACCCGCCGGCCTGAGCGGCGCTGCTCAGCGGGTGGGGGGCGCCGGTCCCGGCGCGGCGTGGTGCACGGTCGTGCCGGTCCCGGCCGCGTGCTGGGCGCTAAGCGCCGCGCCGACGATGCCGGCCTCGTTCAGCAGCTCGGCGGGGACGACCTCGGCGTGGGTGGTGAGCCGAGGCACGAACCGGTCGTGCCGCTTGCTGACGCCGCCCCCGAGGATGAAGAGGTCCGGCCACAGCAGCCGCTCGAGGCTCGAGGAGGTAGGCGTCGAGACGCCGCGCCCACTTGCCCCACGACAGCCCGAGGCGCTGCCGCACCGCGTCCGAGGCGCGGGCCTCGGCCTCTCGCTTCCCCATCCGCAGGTGCCCGAGCTCGGTGTTGGGGATGAGGACCCCATCGAAGAACACCGCGGTGCCGATCCCGGTCCCGAGCGTCACCATGAGCACCAACCCGCCGCGGCCCTTCCCGGCCCCGAACTCGATCTCCGCCACCCCGGCCGCGTCGGCGTCGTTGACCACGGTGACATCGCAGCGAGACGTGCGGGCGAACGTGTCGGCGACGTCGACCCCGATCCAGGCCGGGTCGATGTTCGCGGCCGTGCGGGCGACGCCGCCCTTCACGACCGCTGGGAAGGCGGCGCCGACCTGGCCGGTCCAGTCGAAGTGCTCGGCGAGCTGGCCGACCACCGCGGCCATGGCGTCGGGCGTCGCCGGGTGGGGGGTCAGGATCCGATGCCGGGGTGCGATCAGCTCACCGGTCGCGGTGTCGACCGGGGCGGCTTTCATGCCGGTCCCGCCGATGTCGATTCCGAGCAACGTCGCCATGCTGTCCTTCCCCGTTCGGGCTTGTCCCGCCGCGACGCGGCAGCCACCAGTCTCCCCCACCGGGCCCGGCCCGCCCGACCGCCTCCCCACGGCTTGCCCACGGCGCGTCCACCTCCAATGATGAGGCACCCTGAAGGAGGGCCCAGATGCAGCTCGGGATGATCGGACTCGGCCGGATGGGCGCCAACCTCGTCCTGCGGCTCATGGGGGACGGGCACGCCTGCGTCGCTTACGACGTCAACGCCGGCGCAGTGCACGAGGCCTCGAAGGGGAAGGCGCGGCCGGCGCGACCGCCCTGCCCGACTTCGTGGCCAAGCTCACCACGCCGCGGGCGATCTGGATCATGGTGCCCGCGGCGGTGGTCGACTCGACCCTCGAGCAGCTGGTCCCGCTCCTCGACCCCGGCGACATCGTGATCGATGGCGGCAACTCCTACTACCGCGACGACATCACCCGGGCGAAGCGGCTCGCCGAGCATCAGCTGCACTACGTCGACGTCGGGACGAGCGGCGGCGTGTTCGGGCGCACGCGGGGCTTCTGCTTGATGATCGGCGGGGAGGACGAGGTCATCGCGCACCTCGACCCGATCTTTCGGACCATCGCGCCGGGCGTGGACTCCGCCCCCCGCACGCCGGGCAAGAGCGGACCGGCGAGCACCGCAGAGAACGGGTACCTGCACTGCGGCCCGAACGGCGCCGGCCACTTCGTGAAGATGGTCCACAACGGGATCGAGTACGGGATGATGGCGTCCTACGCCGAGGGCCTCAACATCCTGGAGCACGCCGACGTGGGTCAGCAACAGCACCAGACCGTCGACGCCGAGACCACACCCCTCCGGGATCCCGAGCTCTACCAGTACGAGTTGAACCTCCCCGACGTGGCCGAGGTGTGGCGCCGGGGCAGTGTGATCGCGTCGTGGCTACTGGACCTGACCGCCCACGCGCTCAGCGAGTCGCCCCACCTCGACGACTACCAGGGCCGGGTGTCTGACTCGGGTGAGGGCCGCTGGACCGTGCTCGCCGCGGTCGACGAGGGGGTCCCGGCCCCGGTGCTCAGCACCGCACTCTTCAACCGGTTCGCCTCCCGAGGACAAGCAGACTTCGCCGACCGGCTGCTGTCCGCGATGCGCAAGGAGTTCGGCGGCCACGTCGAGAAGAAGGACCCGACCCCATGAGCAAGCCGGTGCCCTCCGACGCCTTCGTGTTCTTTGGGGCGACCGGAGACCTCGCGGACAAGAAGATCTTCCCCGCGCTGTACCGGCTCGTGAAACGCAAGGCCTTGAACGTTCCCGTGATCGGCGTGGCCTCCTCGCCCTGGACGGTGCAGCAGCTCGCCGACCGGGCCCGGGATGGGATCGACCAGTTCGGCGACGGCGTGAAGGACGAGGCGGCCTTCCAGCAGCTAGTCGGCCTGCTCCGCTACGTCGCCGGCGACTACAAGGACAAGGGCACCTACGCGGGGATCGTGAAGGCACTGCAAGGCGCCAAGCGCCCGGCGAACTACCTCGCCATCCCCCCGAGCCTGTTCCCGACCGTCGTCGAGGGCCTCGGCTCGTCGGGGATCGCCGAGCACGGCCGGGTCATCGTCGAGAAGCCGTTCGGGCGCGACTTGAAGTCGGCGCAGGAGCTGAACCAGGTGCTCCACTCGGCGTTCCCCGAGTCGAGCATCTTCCGCATCGACCACTTCCTCGGCAAGGAGACGATCCAGAACATCTTGTACTTCCGGTTCGCGAACAGCTTCCTCGAGCCGATCTGGAACCGGAACTACGTGCGCCAGGTCCAGATCACGATGGCCGAGAACTTCGGGGTCGGCGGGCGCGGGAAGCTCTACGAGGAGGTGGGGGCGCTCCGCGACGTGATCCAGAACCACTTGCTGCAGATCACGGCGCTCCTCGCCATGGAGCCGCCGGTCGGGCCGTCGGTCGACGAGCTGCGCGACAGCAAGGAGAGGGTGTTCTTCGCCATCGACACGCTCCACCGCCACGACCTCGTGCGCGGCCAGTACGACGGCTACCGCAAGGAGGACGGCGTCGACCCCGAGTCCGACGTGGAGACCTACGCCGCGGCGCGGTTCCACATCAACTCGTGGCGCTGGGCCGACGTCCCCTTCTACATCCGAGCCGGTAGGAGCTCCCCGAGACCGTCACCGAGGTGCGCGTGGAGCTGCACCGCCCCCCGCAGCGGGTGTTCGCCAACTACGAGGACCTGCCCCGGGAGACCAACTACCTGCGGTTCCGGCTCGACCCGCAGCTCCAGATCGCGCTCGGCGCCCGCGCCAAGACGCCCGGGGAGGCGTTCAAGGGCCACCTGGTGGAGTTGGGCTTCGCCGACGACGAGCCCGACGAGATGACCCCCTACGAGCGGCTGCTCGGCGACGCGATGGCGGGCGAGAACCTGCAGTTCGCCCGCGAGGACGGCGTCGAGGCGGCCTGGCGGGTGGTCGACCGGGTCCTCACCGACCACGACCCGGCGATCCCCTACCCGCCGAACAGCTGGGGTCCACCCCAAGCCGAGGGGCTCATCCGCGACCCCGACGGCTGGCACAACCCGGTCACGTAGGAGCCCCATTGGGCCACACCCTCGCCGTCGACCTGGGTGGCACGAACATGCGGGTCGCGGTGGTCGAGCGGACGGGGACCATCCTCGCCCGCGCGCAGGCACCCACCCCGAAGGTCGCGTCGACCATCGAGGCGCTGGTCAGGTTCGTGCGCACCACACGGGACGCACACGACGTCGAACACGCCGTCGTCGCCGTGCCGGGCCGCGTCGACTACGAAGCCGGCACCCTCCTCGACGGGCCCCACCTGCCGCCCGACTGGCCAGCCGTGATCAGCCGCGACGTGCTCGCCACTGCGCTCGACCTGCCGGTCGCGCTCGCCAACGACGCCGACGTCGCCGCGGTCGGGGAGGCCCGCTTCGGGGCCGGGCGCGGCCACGCCGACGTCGCGTACGTGACGATCTCCACCGGAGTCGGCGCCGGGATCCTCGTCGGCGGCCGGCTCCTGCGCCCTCGATACTCGGCCGGCGAAGTCGGCCGGTCGGTCGTGGACCGGGTCCTCGCCCGGGCCGGGGAGGACGGCACGGTCGAGGGGCTCGGGTCGGGCACCGCGCTGAACCGGGACGCGCTCGCGGCGGGACTCGACGCGACCGGCCGGGACCTCGCCCGCCTGGTCGAGGCCGGCGACCCGGTCGCCCGTCGGGTCTGGGACGACGGGCTCTTCGCGGTCGCGGTGGGGATCGTGAACCTGGCCCACCTGGTGGCACCGACCGTGTTCGTCATCGGCGGCGGGGTGGGACGCAACGGCGATCTGGTCCTGACCCCGATCCGAGACGCGCTGGCTCGGCTCGGCCCGGCCGGCCCGCCGATCTCGGTGGTGCCCGCGGCCCTCGGCGACGACCCGGGGCTCCTCGGCGCGGCGGGCTGGCGAGACGCGACATGATCGACCCGGAGGAGCGACCATGCCGGTGACCCCCATCCCGACCCCGCACCAGCCGTGGGCGGCTGGCCGCTACTCGAGCGCGGTGCGAGCGGGCGACTGGATCGTGCTGGCTGGTCAGATCGGGGTCGACCCCGCGTCGGGTGAGCCCGTCCCGGGCGGGCTGCTCGCCCAGGCTGGTCAGGCCCTCGCCAACGTCGACGCGATCCTCGGTGACTGCGGCGCGACCTGGGCCGACGTCGCAAAGGTGACCGTCTTCGTCGCCGAGGACGACCGGGGAATGATGCCGGGCCTGAATGCGCTCTACGCGGAGCATCTCGGCGAGCACCGTCCCGCCCGCACGACGGTCGGGGTGGCGTGGCTCCCGCTGGGGACCCTCGTCGAGTACGAGGTGTGGGTCCATCGACCGGAGGCGACATGAGCGACGACGCGGGAACGGAGCGCAGCGACGAGGAGTGGCGGGCCGAGCTGTCCCCCGAGCAGTACGCGGTCCTGCGCCGGGCTGGCACCGAGGCGCCGTTCAGCGGCCAGTACTGGGACTGCCACGACGACGGTGTCTACCGGTGCGCGGGCTGCGGCGCCCAGCTCTTCGACTCGGGCACGAAGTTCGAGTCGGGCACCGGGTGGCCGAGCTTCACGGAGCCGATGCTCGCCGACGTGGTCGAAGTCCGCTCCGACACCAGCCACGGGATGGTCCGCACCGAGGTGGTCTGCAAGCGCTGCGGCGGGCATCTCGGCCACGTGTTCGACGACGGGCCGCACCCGACCGGGCAGCGCTACTGCATCAACTCGGCGGCCCTGAACCTGGCGCCCCGCTGAGCAGCAGCTCCGCGGGTCGCAGCGGCGCGCCGAGCAGCTCCCCGGCCGCCTCGGCGGGCAGGGGCGGCGCCATCACGTGTCCCTGCACCAGGTCGCACCCCAGGTCGACGAGCGCGTCGAGCTGCTGGGCGGTCTCGACGCCCTCGGCGATGACGTCGAAGCCGAGCCCGTGCGCGAGGTTGATGACCGACCCGACGATGGTGTGGTCGGTGTCGCCCGGCTCGAGGTTCTGGAGGAAGATCTGGTCGATCTTCACCGTGTCGAGCGGGAACCGCTGCAGGTACGCGAGCGACGAGTAGCCCTTCCCGAAGTCGTCGACGGCGAGGCGCACCCCGAGGGCGCGGAGCGCCTCGAGCCGGCTGGAGGCCAGGTCGGGGTCCTGGACGAGGACCGACTCGGTGATCTCGAGCGTCAAGCGGGCCGGGTCGAGCCCCGAGGTGCTGAGAGCCCGGTCGACGAGCTCGAGCAGCCCGGGCTGGGTGAGCTGACGAACCGAGACGTTCACCGCGATGCCGACCGGGCACGGGCCAGTCGCGTTCCACTGGGCCGCCTGCCGGCACGCCTCCTCGGTGACCTGCTCGCCGATGACGCCGATCAGGCCGGTCTCCTCGGCGAGCGGGATGAACAACCCGGGCTGGATCTCCCCGCGGGGAGTCTGCTTCCAGCGGGCGAGGGCCTCGAAGGCGACGATCTCGCCGGTGACGGGCCGCACCTGCACCTGGTAATGCACGCCGAGCCCGCCGTGCTCGAGCGCATGCCGGAGCGCGTGCTCGGTCTCGAAGCGCTCGGTGACCCACGCCCGCATGCGGGCATCGAAGAGCTCGGCTCGGCCGCCGCCTCCCTCTTTGGCGCGGTACATGGCCATGTCGGCGTCCCGGAGCAGCTCGGCCGCCTCCTCCCCGCCGCTGCGCAATGCCACGCCGACGCTGGCGGTGACGTAGGCCTCGACGCCGTCGACGACGAACGCCTGGTCGAACACCTCGACGACCCGCTCCGCGAGGGCGAGGACCGCGTGGTCGTCGGCGAGGTCCTCGGCGACGACCACGAACTCGTCGCCGCCGAGCCGCCCGACCGTGTCGGGGGAGCGGGTGCAGCCCCGCAGCCGCTCCGCCGCTTGGACGAGGACCCGGTCGCCGGCGTCGTGGCCCAGGTTGTCGTTCACGAACTTGACCCGGTCGAGGTCGATGTAGAGGACGCCGAACGCACCGTCGCGGCGCCGGGCCCGCAGCACCGCCTGGCTGAGCCGGTCGAGGAGCAGAGCCCGGTTCGGGAGGCCCGTCAGCTCGTCGTGGGTCGCCTGGCGGCCCAGCTCGCGTTGCACCTCCTTCAGCTCGGTGACGTCCCGGGCGATCGCCGAGCAGTACTCGAGCCCGCCGGGCTGGTAGTGGGCGAGGATGATCAGCGACACCGGCGTCGACTCGCGCGGACCGGCGAGCGTCGCCTCGCCGCGCCACTCGCCGTCCCGCCGCATCCGCGGGAACGCGTGTCGCCGGAGCCGCTCGCGGCTCACCGGGTCGAAGAGCTCGGCGACGTTGCGGCCGGCGAGCGACTCGTTCGGGGCGACGCCGAGCTGCGCGCACCCGACCTGGTTGAGGTGGAGGAGCTGCCCGTCGACCTTGAACAGCGCGACGAGGTCGGCCGTCGCTTCGAGCAGCAGCGAGAGCCGTTCCCGCTCCTGGCGGGCGAGGATCTCGTCGGTCACGTCGCTGACCGCGACGAACCAGCGGGGTTCCTCGCCTTGCAGGGCCCGAAGCTGGATGCGGGCCCAGCGCAGCTGTCCGTCGGCCCGGGTGAACCGCATCGTGGCCCGCTCGTCGCGGCCCTCCTGCATGGCCCGACGGGCGAGCCGGTCCATGGCCCGCCGGTCGCCGGGGTGCAGCAGGTCCCGCACCCGGGCCTGGCCGTCGACCAGGCTGGCCCCGACCATCGCCCGCGATGCCGAGTTCTCGAAGACGACCCGCCCGTGCCGGTCGATCTCGGCCATCGCGATCGGTGAGTGCTCGGTGACCGCGACGAGCCGGGCGTGCTCGGCGGCGAGCCGTGACTCGCTGCTGGCCCGCAGCTCCTCGTAGAGGTCTGCCATCTCGGCGCTCGAGATGGCGAGGGAGCGTTCGAGCAGGTAGCGGTCGTCGTCAGCGTCGGTGTAGGCGGTGTCGACGTGAGCGAGGAACTCGGCCCACGTGTCGGGGGTCGGCGGCTCGTCGTCGGCGAGCCCGAGGCGCCGCAGCTGCCGGGCGAGGACCCGGTGGCGGGGGCTCACCGCTCGCCGATCGTGGTGACGGTCATCGTCTGGTTGTGGAGGTCGGTGCAGCCGGCCTCGTGGGGTGCGATCTCCCCGTAGGAGTAGAAGCCGATCAGCTCGGTCTGGTCGGGCAGCGCCTCGCGGGTGGCTTCGATCTCCTCTTCGGTGCGCTCGCCGAGGACGAGCCGTCGGCCGACGCAGCTGATCGCGACCGCGAGCCGCGGGCCGCGGACGGCAGGCGGGGCGCTCCTCGCGGCCGCTTGCATGGCGCCGTCAACGAGGCGGTCCTGGTTGGCGCGCATCAGCTGAGCGAGCCAACCGACCGGCAGGTCGCCGCCGAAGGTCATGGACTGGCGCCGCTCGTCGACGGCGAGGATGGTGCGGAAGGTCCGCCGCTCGCTGCCCCGCCCGGCTCGTACCGCGAGGGGGAACCGCATGGCCGCCGCTGGCAGCGCCCGGGCCCGGTCGCCGAGATACTCCTTGTACAGGGAGAGGGCGGGCCGGCCGTCGAGCTCGTAGAGCACGTTGCCGTCGGCGCGGGTGATCCGGCGCTCGGGACCGAACATGTCCCAGCCGCCGTACGAGCCGGCGCCGACCCGCACCGCGTCCCCGTAGAGGCCGACCGCAGTGACGGCCCCCTCGGTCGGGACGCCGTCGGCGAGGACCCACGTCCGCTCGAAGCGCTCCCCGTCGGCGGCGAGGCCGCCGGTGACGACGACCGGCCCCGGCACGGAGCCGGTGACGCCCCGTACCAGCTCGCTGCCGTTCACGAGTAGCCCGTCGGACAGCACGAAGAGGGCCCGCAGGTCGGGCCCGGCCAGCGTCTCGGCGACCCGACGACCGGCCTCGGCCGAGTCGCCCGGCCCCGACACCTGGGCCGTGGTGGTCTCGACCCGGGTCCGCTCGAAGCGGGTCACGCTCGCGGTCACGGTGTCGTCCCGGAGGGAGTCGCCGAGGATCTCTCCGGCCGTGGAGCAGCCCACCACTCGGGAGCGAGGAAAGGCCCGGGTCAGCTCGCCGAGCGGTGGGGCGGCGAGCCCCAGGCGTGCGGCTGCGAAGGCGACCACCAGCGTGGACGCCGAGTCCAGCTCGGAGGGCAACGCGGGGGTCCAGCCCTTTGCCGCTGTCCACGACACGCTTCGGACCTGCACCGCCGAGACCTCTCCTCGAGCGACCGCGTCGGGGCCGGTCCGGGTCTCGGAGGGCCCGACTGCGCTCCTTGCAGGGTCGGCACCCGGCCGGGCCCCCTTGAGGGGTCTCCGGGTGCGCCGGCCAGCCAGGCGTGGGACGATCCACGCGTGGCATACCCCGACGGGCTCGGCGTCGTCGATTTGATGATCGGCTTCCCGCACCGGGACCACCAGCAGGTGTACCAGCGGCTCCTCCGGGGGGCGAAGGACCGCGAATCGCGGGAGGAGTTCAGCTTCCCGGCCGAGTACATGTTCAAGGATGTGCCCGGCGAGGCGGACGAGGCCACCGACCCGATCGACGTGACCTTCGCCGAGATGGACCGCTTCGGCGTCGAGATCGGCCTGTTCGGCGCCTCCCCCGACGCGGTCGAGGCGCACCGCCGCGATCCGAAGCGGGTCGCGCTGTCCGTCGAGGTCGACCCCAACGACGTGATGGGCACGATCCGCAAGGTGCGGGCAGCCAAGGAGGAGCGGGACATCAAAGCCGTCACGTTCTTCCCGGCCGGCTGCCTGCCCCAGGTGCCCGTGGACGACCCGAAGGCGTACGCGTTGTATGCCACGTGCGTGGATCTGGACCTGCCCGTGATCGTCAACGCGGGGATCGCCGGACCCCGGTTCCCGTCGGACTGCCAGCACGTGATGCGCTTCGACCAGGTCTGCTACGACTTCCCCGACCTGCGGATCGTGATGCGTCACGGCGCCGAACCGTGGGAGGACCTGGCTGTCAAGCTGATGCTGAAATGGCCGGGCCTGTACTACATGCCGTCCGCGTTCGCGCCCAAGTACTACCCGAAAGCCGTCATCGACTACGCCAACACGCGCGGCGCCGACAAGGTGCTCTACGCCGGCTACTACCCGATGGGCCTGACCTTGGAGCGGATCTTCGCCGAGCTGCCCGACGTGCCGTTCCGAGACCACGTGTGGCCCAAGTTCCTGCGCGAGAACGCGCTGCGCGTCTTCGAGCTGGCGTGACATGAGCGACGACCGGTACCTCCTCCTCTCGGCCGACTGTCATGCCGGCGGCTCCCTCGACCAGTACCGCGAGTACCTCGACCCGGCCTACCGGGACGAGTTCGACGCGTGGCGGGGCCGCTACTCGAACCCGTTCCGGGATCTGCAGGGCGGCGGCCGGACCCGCAACTGGGACGACGACCGACGCACCCGCGAGCTCGAGGCGGACGGCGTGGTCGGCGAGGTCCTGTTCCCGAACACGGTGCCGCCGTTCTTCCCGACCGGTGCTGTGATCGCCCGACCACCGACTGCGGCCGAGTTCGAGCAGCGCCTGGCCGGCATCCGGGCCCACAACCGGTGGCTGGTCGACTTCTGCGCCGCCGCGCCGGGTCGGCGGGCCGGGATCGCCCAGATCCTGTTGAACGACATCGACGAGGCGGTCGCCGACGTGCGCCAGGCGAAGGAGCAGGGACTGCTCGGCGGGGTGCTCCTCCCCGGTCGCCCCGACGACAGCGAGCTGCCGCCGCTGTACGACCCGGCGTACGAGCCGCTCTGGTCGGCGTGCGAGGACCTCGACGTCCCGATCACGCACCACTCGGGTCAGGGCTCCCCCGACTACGGGCGGTCCGCCACCGCGGGCGTGATGTGGATCGTCGAGACGCAGTTCTTCTCGCACCGCCCGCTGTGGCAGCTGATCATGGGGGGCGTGTTCGAGCGCCACCCACGGCTCCGGTTCGTGATCACGGAGTCGGGCTGCGCCTGGATCCCCGACACGCTGCGGATGCTCGACGCCTTCCACGCCCAGATGGCGTCGGGACGGATCGGGGAGCTGAAGTACAACGAGGAGGAGCGCCTCTCGTTGCGCCCGAGCGAATACTTCACCCGCAACTGCTTCGTCGGCGTCAGCTTCCCGAGCCCCGCGGAGGCCCGCTCGATGCGCACGGTTGGCCTGGACCGCGTGATGTGGGGCAGCGACTACCCCCACCACGAGAGCACCTACCCGTACACCACCGAGGGGCTCCGGCGCGCGTTCGCCGACTGGGATCCGGCCGACGTGCGCAAGGTCACGAGCCAGACTGCGGCGTCGGTGTACGGGTTCGACGTGGCGGCCCTCACCCCGGTCGGCGATCGTGTCGGACCCGCCGTCGAGGAGGTCGCGGTGCCGCTCGACGCCGTCCCGGCCGACTCGGCGAGCCCCGCCTTCACGCGAGGCTGACCGCCGCTACCGCCCTGGGGCCGGCGACGCCGCGTACTCGTCACGCAGCTTGGTCTTCACGATCTTGCCGGTCGCGGCACGCGGCATGTCGGCCCGGACCTCGAGCTGCTCGGGGATCTTCTGGGTCATCAGCCCCGCCTCGGCGCAGAAGGCGACCATCTCGTCGAAGTCGAGGGGGTCACCACCTTCGGGGCTCTGCACCACCGCGCAGACCCGTTCGCCCCGCGCCGCGTCCGGCAGCCCGATCACGGCCACGTCAATGACCTTCGGATGCGTGTAGAGGAGATCCTCGATCTCCTTGGCGCTGATGTTCTCCCCCTTGCGGACGATCACGTCCTTCAACCGACCAGTGACGACGAGGTGCCCGTCGGCGCGCAGCTTCCCGAGATCTCCGGTGCGGAAGAACCCGGCCTCGTCGAACGCGTCCGGGGTCAGGGCCGGGTCGGTGTACCCGCGGAACACCATCGTGCCCCTGACCCGGATCTCGCCCTCCTCGTCGGGCCCCGCCGATCGGCCGTCGAGGGCGACCACCCGCACCTCGATCCCGACGATCGGCTTGCCGTCCGTGTTGGCGAGCTGCTCGTCGGTGTCGTGCGGCGACCCCTGCGCGATCATCGGCACCTCGGTCATCCCGTACCCGTGCGCGATACCGCGCCCGCCGATCTCGCGCTGCACCTCGTAGTGCAGCTCGGGGGGCTTCGGGGCGCCACCACCCGACATGAGCCGCAGGTCGGGCATGATCGGCGTGGTCGGGTCCTTGCGCTGCTCGGCGAGGAACGCCTGGTAGAAGGCGGTGCTCCCGCCCACCATCGTCACGTGATGGCGACGCAACGCGGGGAGCACGTCGGGTGCGGAGAACGCCTCGACGAGCAGCGCCGGGAACCCGAGGCTGAGCATCGTGACCAGGTAGTCCGGTCCCCCGATGTGTGCGTACGGAAACGCGATCGACCCGACGTCGTCGGGTGACATGTCGAGCGCGACGGCGAGACCCCACCCGCCGGCGAGCAGCGACCGGTCGGTGTGGCAGACGCCCTTGGGGTCAGCGGTGCTGCCCGACGTGTAGTAGATCCACCGCACCGGGGCGGCGTCGGGATCGGCGCCGACCCGAGGGGCCGGCGGCAGGCCGGCGGGATCACCGTCGGGGAGCCCGTCGTCGACGACGACGACTCGTGGCGGGTCGGGCAGGTCGGCCAAGACGCGCGCCGCGAGCTTCCCGATGGTCGTAGCCGCGGAACGAGCCGGGGATGAAGAACTGGCGAGCACCGGTTTGGCGCAGCGCGAAAGCGACCTCCCGGTCGCGGTACAGGTGGATGATCGGGTTCTGGACCGCGCCGAGCCGGCACAGCGCACCGGACAGCACCACGGTGTCGATCCGGGTCGGGAGCTGCCACGACACCGGCGTCCCCTCCCTGACCCCGGACGCGTCGAGACCCGCGGCGACGCGCTCCGCCTGGTCTCGGTACCCGGCGAACGTCAAGGTCCGGTCCGCCTCGTCGATCAGCATCGGCCGGTCAGGGCTCGCCTCGGCGCGCCGCTCGATCAGCTCCCAGAGCGAGCGGGCCCCAGTCACGGTCGTCGTGTCGGCCATCTGCGCAACCTATATCGGCGTCCGGTCGGGGTTCGGCGGCCCGGGCGCAGCTGGTCCGGCGTGACAGACTGCGCCACGATGCCGACCGTCACCCGCGTCCTGGCCCCCGAGCCCGTCGCGAGCCTGGCCGACTACGTCGCCGCGGGCGGCGGGCAGGCGCTCGAGGAGGCGCTGCGCATCGGCCCCGACCAGGTGCTCGAGGTCGTCACCGCGTCGGGCATCGGGGGACGGGGCGGCGCCGGCTTCCCCGCCGGCCGCAAGTGGGCCACGGTGCGGTCCGTGCACTCGCCGGTGTTCCCGTCGGCGGTGGTCATCAACGCCGCGGAGGGTGAGCCGGGCTCGTTCAAGGACCGCTCGATCGTGCGCGCCAACCCGTACCACGTGCTCGAGGGAGCGCTCATCGCGGCCCGGACCATCGGCGCCGACCGACTCATCGTCGGTTTGAAGCACACCTTCATCCCGGAGATCGAGCGGATCCGACGAGCCCTCGACGAGCTCCGCGACGCCGGCTGGGCGGACGGCATCGCCCTGTCGTACTTCGAAGGGCCGAGCGAGTACCTCTACGGCGAGGAGACGGCGCTGCTCGAGACGATCGACGGCCGCTACCCGTTCCCGCGGATCGCGCCCCCGTGGCGGCGGGGCGTGGAAGAGGTGGTCGAGTCCGAGTCCGACGTCACCGCGAACAGCGCATCCGCCGCGCACGTCGAGATGGCCGCCCCGGACGGTGAGTCGCCGGCTCCGCCCACCCTGGCCAGCAACGTTGAGACGATGGCGAACGTGCCGGCGATCATCACCCGGGGGGCCGACTGGTTCCGGTCGGTCGGCACCGAGGCCTCCCCGGGAACGATCGTGTGCACGATCACGGGTCGCACCCAGCGTCACGGGGTCGCCGAGTTCGCGATGGGAACGCCCCTTCGAGAGGTCGTCGAGACGATCGGGATCGGGCCGGAAGCCGGGCACCACATCACGGCCCTGCTCTCCGGGGTGTCGAACCCGATCCTCCCCGCCGAGCTGCTCGACACGCCGATGAGCCACGAGGCGATGCAGGCTCTCGCCACCGGGCTCGGAACCGGCGGCTTCATCGTCTTCGACGACCGAGACGACTTCGTCGCCGTCGCGGCTGGGGTTTCCCGCTTCCTGTCGGTGGAATCCTGCGGCCAATGCACCCCGTGCAAGCAGGACGGGATGGCGCTGACCCGGCTCCTCACGCAGGTGGCGGACTCCGAGGCGACCGACGACGACCTCGAGGCCGTCGACCGGCTGCTCGACACGGTCACCAACAGCGCCCGCTGCAACCTCGCTTACCAGCAGCACGACGTGGTCGACAGCATCCTCGAGCTGTTCCTGGACCGCTTCCAGGAGCACGTCACGAGCGCCGCGCCCGCCGTGGAGCCCGAGCCGATCGTGCCGATCGTCGACATCGTCGACGGGCGGGCCGTGCTCGACCTGCACCAGGTCGAGAAGCAGCCCGACTGGACCTACGACGTCGAGTTCTCCGGTCAGAGCCCCGCCGACCGTCTCGACGACCACCGCGCCCACGAGACACTCTGACCGGTCTCGCCGGTCGGGTCATGGCCAGGTGAACGCGAAGTAGATCGTGGTCGAGATCCCCATGACCAGGCAGTAGATCGCGAACGGGGTGAGGCTCTGGGTCTTGTAGTAGCGCATCAGGAACCGCACCGCTAGGTAGGCGCTCAGAGCGGCGAAGGCGCTGCCGACCAGGACCTGGCCCCGCACCCCGTTGCCGTTCGAGCCGAGCAGGTCGGGCAGCTTGTAGACGCCGGCGGCGAGGATGATCGGCGTGGCGAGCAGGAACGAGAACCGGGCCGCGTCCTCGTGGCTCAGGCCGCGGAACAGGCCGGCGACCATCGTGATCCCGGACCGGCTGATCCCCGCGCAGAGGGCCAGCACCTGCGCCACGCCGATGATTCCCGACTCGCGGTACTCGAGCGTGTCGAGGCGTCGGGTTCCCTCCTCGTTGAGGCCATGCGCCTCCGCGACCGCATGGACGGACTGACGGCGGCGGACCCGCTCCCCGGCGAGGAGGATCAGCCCGTTCACGGTCAGCAGCGCCGACGCCGCGACGGGCTTCGCCAGCAGGGATCGGAGCGAGTGCTCTAGCAAGAGGCCGGTGATCCCAGCCGGGATGGTCGCGACGAGGAGCAGCCACGCCAGTCGCTCGTCGGGCGTCTCGACGCGTCGAGTTCGCAGCGTGCGGAAGAAGCCTCGGATGATCTTGACCCATTCCTGGCGGAAGAACCACAGCAGGGCCAGCGCGGTCGCGACGTGCAGTCCGACGAGGAAGGCCAGGTAGAAGGACTCCTTCGCCGACTCCGAGTTCACGATCTGATGCCAGCCGAAGAGAGCGGGCAGGATCACCGAGTGCCCGAGGCTGGAGATCGGGAACAGCTCGGTGACACCCTGGATGAGCCCGATGATGATCGCCTGGAAGTAGCTCACGCAGGGACGCTAACCGGTCGCGTCGGAGATCCCGCGGCGTCGTACCGAAGGCGCCGGCCGGACCAGGGGCAGGAACTGCGTCGATCGTCGACCCACCGAGCGGCCGGGCGCTCGACAGCGTGATGATCGCGGCCGGCGATGCCGAACCGATCCCACGAGCAGCGCGAACCGGACCGTGACCGGTCAGGAGCTCAAGTCGCCGAGCAGGACGACGCCGGCGACACCACCGAGCACCTGTCGGAGCCGCCGCCACCGGGCGTGGGCACGGCGCGGCGCCGGACGCGTCCCGGGGCGCCGGGGGGTGGGCTCGCGCGCCGTCATGACCGGCTCGGCACCCGGGCTGCGCTCACCCGACGTGCAGGCCGGGGGGCGACCGCCGCCACGAGCGGGGCGGGGCGGGCGGGGGCCGCGTCGGGGCCGCGGGGACGGGTCGAGCCCGACACCTGGGGTCGTGACTCGTGGGGCGCGAAACGGTAGGCGACGAGGAGTGCCACGCCGATGCAGACCACCACGAAGGTCATGAGCATCGCCGCGGTGTCGCGGTCGGTTCCCGAGCTGAGCCCGTGCGCGGTGGCGAGCACGAACACCGCGAAGCTCAGGTAGTGGACCCGGCGCCAGATCCGAAGCGGCAGATGGCGCCGAGCGAGCGACGTCAGCTCGACCGCGAGGAGGAGGTACAGGGCGACGATGCCACATGCCACCGCGTCGGGATGCCAACTGCTGGCGAAGGGGACGAACGCGGCGACCGGCCCGAACGAGACGTAGCTGTCGGCCATGATGGCCAACACGTGCACGGCGACGAAGATGACGCCGAGGCCGCCGAGGTAGCGGTGCAGGTCGAGCAGCCACGCTGGGCGCGGCCGGCGACCGAGCACTCGGGTGGAGAGGACGAGGCCCCACACGACGCTGGCCGCGAGGAGACCCCACGCGATCAGCCCGCCCGCCCGTGCGACGTACCACAGCGTCTCGGCGCTCATGCCGTCACCCCGGTGAGGGCCGGCTCGCGGGCTGGGTGGACGAACTGGCGCAAGATCTCGTTGGTCGTGACGGTGCCGTCCTCGTCGACGAGCGCCGCGGCGACACCGACCCGCTGGAGCGCACCGAGTCCGGGCGGCCCGGCGAGGAACGCGGCCTTCGCGAACGCCTCGGCTTGCCAGCCTCTCGCCGCGATCGCGGTGGCCGCGACGTGGGTGGTGGCGCTCGGCGTGTCGCGGCGTGGGTCGATGAGGTGGTGCGCCGCGCCGTGGTCGGTCGACCAGCAGCGCCGCAGGCGACTGGATGTCGCGATCCCACCGTCGGCGAGCTGCGCCACCGCGACGGGCTCCGACCGGAACGGATGGTCGATCGCGATCGCCCATGAGCCCTCGGGCGGCGTGCCGGCGGCGCGGACGTCGCCGCCGAGGTCGACGCACGCGCCGGCCGCGCCGGCCGCGAGCAGCTCGGCGACGACCAGGTCGCCGGCGAGACCCTTGCCGATCCCGCCGGGGTCGAACGCCACGCCCGCGGGGAGACGGACGGTTCGGGTTCGGGGATCGAGCTCGATGGATCCCGCTCCCCGGGTGAGATCGCTGGCTCCGGTCGGGAAGGGCTCGGCCTGCAGCACGTCGAAGCTCGTCGTGTAGCCGGCGCGGAGCACGTCCCCGAGGACCGTGGGATCGAAGAGGCCAGCGGTCATCCGCCAGGCCTCGATGCCCCGCCGAATCAGCTCGAAGGTCTCGGGCGATACGGTCTGGGGGCCGCCTGCCTCGCGGTTGAGCCGGCTGAGCTCGCTGGCGGGCTGGAACCGACTCCACAGCTCTTCGAGCCGGTCGATCCGGGCCCGGGCCCGCGCCGGGAGGTCGGCGGGGCCGCCGACCACGAACACGGTGGCCTCGCTGCCCATGGCGGGGAACGACTCAGCTCGCATGGCTCGACGTGACCGTGCTCGAGGAGCTCGACGAGGACGGCGTGGCCGACACCGAGCTGGTGGACTGCGACGAGGAGGTCGGTCTGCCGGTCGAGCTCGACGCAGTGTTGGTGCTCGTCGTGGTGCTGTGGCTCTTGGCGCTCGCCGACGCGGTGCTCGCCGCGCTGGACGCCATGACGGCGACCAGCCCGCCGAAGGCCAAACCCGACACCACCACGGTCGCCCGCCGGGCCCGCGCCGCGGGGTGGCGGCGGCGCGGGCCCGGACGGCCGGCGGCGGGGGGACGCCGCCGGGCAGGTCCCGACGGGCGGGAGGGAGTGGTGGGGTCGTCGGGACTCATCGTGGGCTCCTCGGTGTCCGTGCTCATACCGCTGAGCATGGAACGCTGACTCAAGACGCAGTGCAGGCGGACTCAAGAGTCGGGTAAGAACCGCGGGGGGAGGCGAGGAGGCCCGGGGGCGGGCTAGGCAGCTGGTGCGACGGGGAAGCTCGATCGTGAAGACCGCGCCGCCGCCCGGGTCGTTCTTCGCCCGGACCTGGCCTCCCGCGTCGTCGACCGCTTCTCGCACGATGGCGAGACCCAGCCCTGAGCCGGGTCGGCTCCGGGCGCCCACCGCGCGGTAGAAGCGGTCGAAGACGTGGGGCAGGTCCTCGGGGTCGATGCCGTCACCGTGGTCGCGGACCTCGATCTGGCCCGCCCGCACGGTCACCTCGATCGTGGTGTCGTCGGGGCTGAACTTGACGGCGTTGTCGAGCAGGTTGCCGATTGCCCGCAGCAGCTGCCCTGCTCGGACGATGGCGAAGGCGGGCTCGGCGTCGAGCGTGATGATTCGGCCGCTGCGCCGGGCGGCACGGGTCACGGCGTGCTGGGTGAGGTCCTCGAGGTCGAGGCGTTGTTCTGGTTCGTTGTCGTAGCGGTCCACCGCGAGCGCGACGAGCTCGTCGACTAGACCCGACAGTTCGCGGAGCTCGCTGTGCAGGTCGTCGAGGAGCCGCTCGCGAGGTTCTCCGACCAGATCCGGGTGGAGCCGCAGCGTGTCGATGTTGGTCCGCAGGCTCGTCAAGGGCGTCCGCAGCTCGTGGCCGGCGTCTTGGACCAACCGCTGCTGCTGGACGCGCGAGCGGTTCAGCGCGTCGAGCATGGACCGGAACGCGCGAGTGAGGCGGCCGACCTCGTCGCGGCCGCCGAGGGGCACCGCGATCTCGAGCTGGCCGGTCGCCTCGACGGACTCGGCGGCGTCGGTGAGTCGGAGCACCGGTCGGGTGGCGCGACGGGCGATCCACCAGCCTGCTGCCGCGGCGAGCAGGATCACCGCGACGCCGACACCGACGGCCACGTCGCGGAGAGAGCGCAGCGCCTGCTCGGTGTCGGCCAGGCTGCGCGCGATGACGATCTCGCCGACCCCGGGAGCGAAGACGCTCAGGACGCGGTACGAGGTCCCGTTGACCGTCTCGGTGTGGGGCGAGGAGATGTGCGACGGGCCACCGTTCGGGTGGGAGCCGCCGCCCGGTGGCGGCTCACCGGGTGGGTACGGCGACCCGATCCCGGTGGTGGAGGGCACGACGGACGGAAGGGTGGTCGACGCGACGGTCGCGGAGCTGGGTCGGGTGACCGGCAGCTTCACGACTCCAGCCCAGCCGGTGACCGCACCGGTGGCGTCGACGCACTCGACGGCCCCTTGGGGGAGTCCGGCGAGGGCACCGCGGAGGGCAAGCGCGGTCGTCGGCGGCGTTCAGCGTCTGGCAGAGCATCGCCGCGCTCTGCCCGTTGCCGGCAATTCGCTGCGCGTAGCCCTGCAGCTCGGCGTCGAGGTCCTCATGGAGCCGGTGATCGGTGGCGACGTAGCTGACGACCGACACGACCAGGACCGAGAGCGCGGCGAGTGCCGCGAGGGACAGCGCCAGCCGAGCTCGGAGCGTCACGATGCACGAAGGGTGTAGCCGACCCCGCGAACGGTCTGGATCAACCGCGGTTCGCCGTCTTCCTCGGTCTTCCGTCGCAGATAGCCGATGTACACGGCGAGGGATTTCGAGTCCGACCCGAAGTCATAGCCCCAGATCCGCTCGTAGATCGTCGAGTGGTCGAGCACGATTCCCGCGTTGCGGGCGAGGAGCTGCAGGAGGTCGAACTCGGTCTTGGTCAGCTCGAGTTCACGTTCACCACGCCAGGTGCGCCGAGCTGCTTCGTCGATCCGAAGATCGGCCACGCGCAGCTCCCGGTCCGGGGTGTCGTAGGTCGTGCGGCGCAGGAGGGCCCGGACCCGAGCGAGCAGCTCGTCGAGATCGAACGGTTTCGGAAGGTAGTCGTCCGCTCCGGCATCGAGACCGGACACGCGATCCGACACCTCGGTGCGTGCGGTCGCGATGAGGATCGGCGTGTGCTCGTGGCGTGCTCGCAGCCGTCGACACACGGTCAATCCGTCGATGTTCGGCATCATGAGATCGAGGAGGAGCAGGTCCGGTGCTTCGTCGTCAAACGCCTCCAGAGCCGCCGCGCCGTCCGGCACCGCGCGCACGGCATAGCCATCGAGCTCCAGCGCGCGTACCAATGAGTCACGGGTTGCTCGATCGTCTTCAGCGAGCACGACGCGGTACGGCATGCAGGAAGGTATAACCCGCTTCGGTGAGGAGCGGGTAAGACGATCAGCGCATCGGCTCCGTGCTCAACACTTGCCGGCCTCGACTCGCGCCGTCGAGCGGGCGCGCGACCCGAGAGGAGTGATCGCCCGTTTGCAACCGCCGCCGCGCAGCGCCAACCCAGGCTGGGTGGCCAGGTCCGGCCCGCCCCGTGGGCGGGCCGGACCTTCCTCCGATCAGGCGTTGCCGCCGGGGCCTCCCCCGGGGCCGCCGCTGCCTCTGGGGCCACCGCCGAGACCCGCGGATCCGGTCCGGATCGTGGTCGCGGTGATCGTCCCGTTGGAGGTCGAGCCGGTGACCAAGATCTGCTCACCGGTCTTGAGGTCGCTGACCTGCCCGGTCTTGACGACCGTGACCTTCGTCGACGACGACGTCGTCACGGTCACCGTGGACCCGCTGATGGTCTTGATCGTCAGCGTCGACCCACTGATCAATTCGACGGTCCCGACCGCTGGCCCGCTCCCAGACCCGCTCGGCGGGGCCCCCTCGCTGTTCGAACCACCCGGCGGGCCCGATTGCCCATTGGTGGAGCCGCTGGGCGGACCGCTCGGCTGGCCGGTCCCGCCACTCGGAGGGCCGGACTGCCCGTTGGTGGAGCCGCTGGTCGGGCCGCTCGGCTGGCCGGCCCCACCATTCGGCGGACCGGGCAGCGACTTCGTGCCGCTGTCGGTGATCTGCTGAGCCGAGATCGAGGAGCTCGAGCCGCTGCCCATCACGGCCACGTGATCCCCGACTTGGACGTCGCTGAGCGAGCCGCTTACGGCCTCGTCGACGGTCGTCGAGATCGAGGTCATGACGGTGGTCTTCTTCCCGTTGCGGTTGGTCAGCGAGATGGTCGAGCCGTTGATGCTGGCGATGGTGCCCGCGGTGCCACGACCGCCCGCACCTCCGGAACCCTTCGGCCCGGGATTGGTTGCCCCGGTGGTCGCCGTGCTGGCGGAGCTGCCGGACGTGAGCGCGTTCACGCCGACCACGGCGGCCACCGCGATGACGAGCGCTCCGACCGCCGCGACGAGGACGGCCCGCGGTGAGCGGCGGGTGCCGTCTCGTGATCGCTCGCGCCGGGACGGTGCGGTCCACCAGTCGTCAGCGCTTGACTCGTCGGCGACTTTGTCGTCGTCTCCGGGGGCGGGGTTGTTGTGGTCTTCCATGGTTCGGTTCCTTTCGCTGGAATGTCGGGGATCGACGGAGGGGATCGGGGCGTTCTCGGCCGCTCAGGTTGCGTGGGCGAGGTCGTAGAGCGTCCCGCTGCTCGCACCGACCGCGCTCGATGAGACTGCGGTGCCGTGGCTCTCGGCCCACGCGGCGATCGAGCTCGTGGTCGCGCCACCACCGCCGGGTCCGCCGCCCGGTGCTGCGGTGCCCGTCCCGTTGATGAGGACGTAGCGGACCTCGCCCTCAGAGACGAGCCGTTCGAATTGCGCGAGGGTCGGGGCGGGATCGCTCCCGTTGAAGCCGCCGATGGTGATCACGGGGTCGCCAGTGGCGATGATGATCGGGGCTGAGCTCTGCGAGCCGAACGCCGCGACGAGATACTTGGACCGCCCTCGGTGCGCGACCAAGTAGCGGATGAGGGTTTGGTCGGCGCTGGCGCTCGCGCGCTGGGAGCCGCCCGGTCCTCCGACCCCAGTGGGGGTCGAGCCGCCGGGTCCGCCGAACCCGCTGCCCGTCGAAGGGCCGGCGGCGACGATGGAGCCGCTTCCGGGATGCCGGACGGTCGTGATCGCATACGCCGCGGGACCGGCCAGCAGCACGACGGCAGCCAGACCCGCCGCTGCGAGCACGACGGCGCGGTCGCGGAGCCGCTCGCCGAGCCAGAACCCTGCGGCCACGATCGCCGTGCCGAACAGGATCGCCGGGCGGAGCCAGGCGTCGTAGCTGGAGGTGCGGTCCAGCACCACGACCGCCCAGCCGGCTGTGACCACAATGGCGGTCGGGAGAGCCCAACGCAGCCAGGCGTGGGCTCGCCCGAGCTTCCAGAGCGCGACCCCTCCGGCTCCCGCGAGGGCGGCGACGGCAGGTGCGAGCTGGATGCTGTAGTACGGATGGAAGATGCCGCGCGAGAGGCTGAACACGGCGAGGCAGGCGATCGCCCAGCCGCCCCACAGCATCCAGCCGGCGCGTCCGCGATCGGTTCGCGGCTTGTCCCGAGTCAGCCAGAGACCGGCCAGCAGCCCCGCACCGGCCACGGGCAGCAGCCACGAGAGCTGGCCGCCGTTGGCCACGTTGAACATCCGGAGCCAGCCCGCGGTGCCACCGAATCCGATGCTGCCGCCGCCGGGCGAGCCGCCACTGCCCGGCCCCCCACCGGCGGAGTTGCCGAAGATGCGAGCAAGCCCGTTGTATCCGAAGATCAGACTCAAGATGCTGTTGTTGGTCGTGCTGCCGACGTACGGTCGGCTTGCCGATGGCCAGAGCGCCACGACCGCGACCCACCAGCCGGACGAGACGACGAGAACGGCGAGCGCGGCGAGGAGCTGCCCGAGGCGTCGGGCCAGCTTCGGGGGGCCCGCGATCAGGTAGACGAGGACAAACGCGGGCAGGACCAGGTAGGCCTGGAGCATCTTGGTATCGAACGCGAGTCCTATCAACGCGGCCGAGAGCACCAGGCTGCGGGTTCGTCCCGTCTCGACCGCGGACCAGAGCGCCCACGCGGCGGCGAGACACAGGAAGGTGAGCAGCGCGTCGGGGTTGTTGTAGCGAAACATCTCAACGGCGACCGGAGTGAGCGCAAACGCGAGCGCGGCAAGGTGCGCGGCCCAGTCGCCCGCCCACTTGCGGACCAGATGGTGGAGGATCAGCACGGATGCGACCCCAGCCAGCGCTTCGGGGAGGAGCATGCTCCACGAGCTGAACCCGAAGATCCGCGCTGAGAGCCCTTGAACCCAGAAGGCAGCTGGCGGCTTGTCGACGGTGATGAAGTTGCCGGGATCGATCGAGCCGAAGAAGAACGCCTTCCAGCTCGTCGCGGCGCTCTTCACTGCGGCGGCGTAGTACGAGTTGCCGTAGCCGACCCCGGACAGCGCCCAGGTGTACAGAACCGCGGTCAGCGCGGCGATCGCCCCGGTGATCCAGCCCGAACGACTCGGACGTCGGCCGGTCCACGGCCAGCTCGACGGACGCGGAGACTTGGTCCCTGCGGGTGGTCCGCCGCGCGCCGGACGACCGGGAGGTCGAGCAGCGGTGGATCGGGGCGTGCGAACGGTGGGATCAGTGAGGGTCACAGCGATGGCTCCTGCGGATCCGCCCGGGGGACGGGGACGGTGAGGCTGCGGGACTGCTCGGCGAACAGCACCCGCTCCAGGACGGCGAACTCGGCGATCCACAGCGCCGCGTAGCCGGCGACGCTGGCGACGAGCACGACGCCGGTGTGAACGCCGCCGCGAGATGTGCGGCGGTTGCCCAGTCATCGGCGGCGGCGACGAACAGCGTCGAGAGGATCAGTCCCGCGAACGACAGCGCCCAGAAGGGCAGCACCTCGCGCCACACGTCGCTGGCGTCGCTGCGGTGCCAGACCCACGACCGGTTCAAGCGGTAGGAGACCACGGTTCCGAGGGCGGTCGCGGCGACGTTGGCGACCCAGGCGGTCACGGCGAACCACGTCGCGAGGACGGCCAGGGTGACGAGGCTGATGGCGGTCGTCAGGACCGACACCGACATGCAGCGGACCACCCGTCGGGGAAGCCCGTCGGAACGGAACCGGGTTAGGAGCGGCGAGGCGACGCTCATGCCGCCTCCGAACGTTCGACGGCCTCCGAGGTCGGCCGCGTCGAGAGAGGTTCGGTCCTCCGGCGAGGGCCAAGCTCCCGGAGGAGGCGTCCCACACCACGGAGGTCGTCGACCGCGGTGCGGGCGATGTCGACCCGCGAAATCGGGGTCGTCGACCCAGTCGACCGGAACCTCGAGGATCCGCAGCCCGTGCCGCTCAGCGCGCACGAGCAGCTCGGTGTCGAAGAACCAGGATTGATCATCGACCTCGGGGAGCAGCGCCCGGGCGAGGTCGGCCCCCATGGCCTTGAAGCCGCACTGCGCGTCTCGGACGCGAGTGCCGAGCGCCAGGTGGAGGAGCGCGTTGTACGCGCGTGAGATGAATTCGCGCTTGAGGCCGCGCGTCGTTCGCGCCCCCGGGGCAAGGCGGGACCCCACTGCGATAGCCGCGTGGCCGCTCAGCACGGAGCCGACGAGTGGGAAGAGGGCTCGTAGGTCGGTCGAGAGGTCGACGTCGGTGTAGGCGACCACTTCGGCCCGGCTGTGGGTCCAGACTTCTCGCAACGCGCGACCGCGGCCCTTGTCGGGAAGGTGGAGCGCCTCGACGTGGGGAAGCTCCGTCGCGAGCCGATCGGCGATGACCGCGGTGCCGTCCGTCGATCCGTTGTCGACGATCGTGATCTGCCAGCGCATCGGCAGCACTGACCGGAGGGTCTCGTCCAGCAGGTGGATCTGCGCCTCGACCCCCCCAGCTTCGTTGTAGACGGGGACGGCCACCTCGACGACTGGGGCCACCGTCGGTCCGTCGACGGAAAAATCCCTTGGAGCTGCTCTGCGACTCGTCGTTCCCATCTCCATCTCCTGTCCGGCGACTCGACGGAGATGGTGCGGGGCAGACGTAAAGGCCACGGCGCAGCTCGACAAGAGCTGGGTGAGAATCGGCGAGCGCCCGGCCTCTTACCGAGCTCTTAGGTTGAGGTGAGACAGTCACCAGATCTGGCCCGCGCGGCAGTCACGGCCCCGGCGACTGCGAGGGCGCCAGCCGGACGGCCAGACTGCGGACACAACGGACCATCACCTCAAGGAGACTCCGACCCATGGCTCGCACGCGGCCCCGGCACTGGAAGCGCTGGCTGATCGGCGGGGTCGTCGCGGTGCTCGTCGTGGTGGTCGGGGGTCCCTTCGTCTACTTCCACTTCATCGAGGGGCCAGCCCCCGCTCCGTTCAAGCTCTCCAAGCCCAAGGCCACCACCGCGGCGGTGCCGCTGGCGGGGACGTGGAACGTCGCGACGGGATCCCAGGCCGGATACCGCGTCCAGGAGACCCTCTTCGGGCAGAGCCACACGGCGGTCGGCCGGACCAGCGCCGTGACGGGCCAGCTCACCGCCACCGCGAGCGCGGTGACCAGCACCACCGTGACGGTCGACATGACCCAGGTGACCAGCGATTCCGGGGAGCGGGACAGCCAGTTCCAGGGCCGGATCATGGACACGTCGCAGTTCCCCACCGCGAAGTTCACCCTGTCGACCCCAATCACGTTTGGGACGACACCGAAGGCCGGGGTGACCGTCGCCGAGACCGCATCCGGCACGCTGACCCTTCACGGGACGACCCACAGCGTGCAGGTCCCGGTCTCGGCCGTGGAGAGCGGCGACACCATCCAGGTGAATGGTTCGATCCCGGTGACGTTCTCGGACTTCAACATCGACAACCCGAGCGGCGGGCCGGCGTCGGTCGGAAACTCGGGCACCGTCGAGTTCCTGCTCACCTTCCGACAGCACTAACCACGACGAGTCCGTTCTCGTCCCGCTCTTACGACCGCCCCGGTCCGCTCTTACCCACGGCGGTCATCCTCGCCCGGTGCACCAGCGCCGTCCGGCATGCCATCTCTTCTTCTGGCACCTCGACGGCTGAGCGTCCGACATGCCTCGCGCCGTTCTCGCTCCCGATCCGTCCGGCGTCGGCAGCTCGTCGGCCGAACCCTCGGGGGGGCCGGGACTCGAGCCCGGCCTGACTCGCGCCCGCGGCCCGAGATGGGAGCGGGTCGCGTTGGTCGCTCTCCTCGGTCTCACCGCGGCGCTGTACCTGTGGAGTCTCAGCGCGTCGGGCTGGGCGAACGGCTACTACGCGGCTGCGGTACAAGCCGGGACCAAGAGCTGGAAGGCGTTCTTCTTCGGGTCGCTCGACTCGGCGAACTTCATCACCGTGGACAAGTCTCCGGCGTTCCTCTGGCCGATGGAGCTCACCGCCCGCGTCTTCGGGCTCAGCTCATGGAGCATCCTCGTTCCCCAGGCTGTCGAGGGTGTCGCCACCGTCGGGCTGCTGTACGCCACGGTTCGCCGGTGGTTCGGCCCGCCCGCCGCGCTGCTCGGCGGGGCGATCGTCGCCCTCACCCCGGTCGCCGCGCTGATCTTTCGGTACAACAACCCCGACGCCCTGCTGGTCCTGCTCCTGACCGCCAGCGCGTACGCGCTCAGCCGAGCGCTCGAATCGGGTCGGAGCTGGTGGCTCACCCTCGCGTTCGCGCTGGTCGGCCTCGGGTTCCTCGCCAAGATGCTCCAAACCCTGCTTGTCGTCCCGCCGTTCGCGTTCGTCTACCTCCTCTCGGGGCCGCGGCCTTGGCTTCGTCGAGTTCGGCAGCTGATCGTGGCGGGTGTCGCGATGCTCGCCAGCGCCGGATGGTGGATCGCAGCGGTCGAGCTCGTCCCCCGGGCCGACCGGCCCTATATCGGCGGGTCACAGAACAACAGCCTCTGGAACCTAACGTTCGGCTACAACGGCTTCGGTCGCTTGACCGGCAACGAGGCCGGCAGCGTCGGCGGCAGCGGGCCGAGCGGCAGCCGCTGGGGTCCCACCGGGCTGACGCGACTCTTCAACGCCAGCTTCGGTGGTCAGATCTCGTGGCTGCTCCCCGCGGCCCTGCTGCTGCTCAGCGCCGGCCTGGTGGTCACCTGGGGGCGGGGGCGGACCGACCGCACCCGGGCAGCGCTTGTGCTCTGGGGAGGCTGGCTCCTCGTGACCGCGCTGGCTTTCAGCGTCGGACACGGGATCATTCACCCCTATTACACCGTCGCGCTCGCCCCGGCGATCGGCGCGGTGGTCAGCATCGGTGCCGTGACGCTCTGGCGTCGGCGGACGCGGGCGGCGTGGTACACGCTCGTCGCTGCGCTCGCCGCGACCTTGTTCTGGTCTCAGCATCTGCTGGATCAAACTCCGACGTGGCAGCCGTGGCTACAGACTCTCCTCCTGATCGGCGGCGTCGTCGTCGTCGGTGTGCTCCTCATCTGGCCCGCGGTCGGCGGTCGACCCTCACCGCTCGTCGCGGCGGCAGCGGTCGCGCTGTGCTTGTTCGGCCCGGGGGCATACTCGGTCGCGACAGCGGCGACAGCCCATGCCGGCGCGATTCCATCCGCTGGTCCCGCGAACGCAGCTGCCGGACCGGGCGGGCCCGGCCCAGGTGGACCACCCAGCCCCGGGAACGGGGGTCCGGGCGGAGGCGGAGGCGGGCCCGGCGGTGGTCTCCTCAACGGCGTCACCGTGAGCGCGTCGCTCCGCGCCGTCCTGACTCCCGAGAAGCCGGGTACCCGCTGGCTCGCCGCCACCGTGGGCGCGAACGACGCAGCCAGCTACGAGCTCGCGACGGGGGAGCCGGTCATGGCGATCGGAGGCTTCAACGGCACGGATCCGGCCCCGACACTCGCCCAGTTCGAGCACGACGTGGCTGACCACGAGATCCAGTTCTTCCTGGCTCCGAACGGATCCAGGGGAGGCGGAGCGGGGCAGTCGGAAGGCACCGGCGCGAGCGAGATCACGACCTGGGTGGCGGCGCACTTCCAGGGTCGCGTCGTGAGCGGCACGACCGTCTACGCGCTCCACCTGAGCTCGCCCCAGCGCGGGCCGTCTCAGCAGGTCAGGCTCGTCGAGACGTGGCCCGGGACGTTGGCGACTCGGGCTGCGATCTCCTCGTGCAGGCCGTTCGCCACCGTCACCTGGCTGCCGGCTCCCGCGAACACCTCGAGGAAACGCCCCTTGATCCCGGCCACGTAGGCCGAGCCGCTGGCCTTGCACATGCCGTCCAGTTGCGATCGGAGGTAGGAGGGTTCGGCGTTCAGCGACGCGGCGTTCGTCACCGGAACGATCACGAACACCTGGAGGACTCCATCGGCGAGTCGGACCGCGCACGAGGCGAGATAGTTGCTGCCGTTGTTGAACAAGCCGCTCTTGGTTCGGGCCGCACACACGCCGCTCTGACCGGGCCCAGGTGGGAAGTAGGAATTGATGATTCGGTTGGCCGCCGATTGGGCCTTGGCCTGTGGGCTGCTCTTGGCTACAGCGACGCCGCTGGATAGCGCGAGGGTCGCGAGCGCGACGAGCGCACCTACGACGAGCTGCTTCATGCCCAGCCCCCGATGTCAGTCGCGAGTACCTCCGGGAAGGTGACGGTAGACCGTGCACACGACCGTCGTTGGGTCGTGGCGTGACGAGAGCGCTCCCGACGCCGTACCGGTCGCCGTTCGTCACCTGGAGTTCGCGTGCTGGACAACTCGCTTGACTAGCGCGCGGCCCATGCTGGGTGAGCATGATCGGCGAGGACGAGGCCGATGACCTCGCGGCCACCGATCCGCCATCCGAAGCGGCGGGCTGCAGCGTCCGCGTCTGGCGACCCGCAGAGGGCCACCACCCCGTTGCCACATCCTCCATCCCGAAGTACGGAGTGATCCCAAACGCCGAGTTGTGTCGTCGAATCGCCGAGTCCCGTCGGAACCCCAGGGTGGGCGAGGGGGGACTTGAACCCCCATGTCCTTGCGGACACAGGAACCTCAAATCCCTGCGCGTCTGCCAATTCCGCCACTCGCCCAGTGGGCGTAGGAGCGTACCAGTCAGGCGCGCAGCATGCCGCCGCTCACCACGTGGTCTTCCCCGGTCACGAACGACGACGCGTCGCTGGCGAGATGAGATCGCGGCGCCCGCGATCTCGGAAGGGTCGGCGACACGACCGAGCATCGTGCCCGCGGCGGAGCGGTCGAGCATTCCCGGCGAGACGCGCTCGGCGCCCAGCATCATCTCAGAGACGAAGGGTCCGGGCGCGATGACGTTGACGCGTACGTGCCACGGCGCCCATTCCTTGGCCATCACTTTGGTGAGGGCGTTCATACCGGCCTTGCTCGCGGCGTACGCGGCGTTGCCGGCCCCGCCGATGTAGGCACCGACCGAGGACACGTTGATGATGCTTCCACCGCCGTGATCCCGCATGTGGCGCGAGCAGTGCGCTGAGCCGAAGCGGGCCTTCGAGGTTGACCGACTGCAGCTTTTGCCAGTACTCGAGCGTCAGGTCCACGACCGGGGTCGGGGCCGGATTGATGCCGGCGTTGTTGACGAGGACGTCGACGTGGCCGAGCCACTCGCAGGCTGCTCGGACGAACGCGGGGACGGCGTCCCACTGCCCGACGTGGCAGGCAAGGCCCAGCGCCTGCTGCCCGGTGGCGGCTTCGATCTCGGCAGCGACCGCGTCACAGAGGTCCTGCTTGCGGCTCGACACGACCACTGAGGCGCCAGCCTGGGCGAGCCCATCGGCGATGCCCCGCCCGATCCCCTTCGTGGCCCCGGTGACGATCGCGACCCGGCCGGTGAGGTCGAACCGCTCGAGGGCGGAGACCTGTGTCATGTGCGCGCTGGCGTGGGGATGGACGACGGCTCGGTCGTGGCGTCGGCCTCGTCGGTCAGCACGGGCCCGAGGCCGCGCAGGCGACCATTGCGATCGGCCCACATGAGCAACGGGGGCAGGACGAAGACCGCGCTCAGCAGGGCAACGACGGCGTTCAAGGCGACGATGATTCCGAAATCGCGAAGCAGCGGGAATGGCGACGCAGCGAGGACCGCGAAACCGCCGATCAGCGTGAGACCCGACGCGACGAAGGCACGTCCAATTCGGACCGCGCCGATGTCAACGGCCTCGTCGGGCGTCCGGCCCCTCCTTCGCTCCTCGAGGTAGCGAGCCATGATGAGCACGGAGAACTCGGTGCAGACCGCGATGACGAGCGGGGCTGAGACAGCAGTGAGGGGGCTGAGGCTGAACCCGAGCAGGTAGACCACGAGGGACGAGCCGCCGACCGCGAACACAACTGGGACCAGCGGGAGGACCACCTTCCATAGGCTCCGGAACGCAAGCGCGAGCCAGATCACGACCGCGAGGAGGGACAGGAGGGTCAGCTCGGTGCGGTTGGCCTCCAGCGCCTTGACGAGCTCGACGCCGACAACCGCCAAGCCGGAGAACACGGCGTGCGTGCCAGGCGGTGGATGCAGATCCGCCGTCATCGCACTGAGCAGCTGCTGGCGTTGGTTCAGGGAGATGTTGCGAACTGGGAAGATCAGGTTGGCCTTGGTGTGGTCGGGGGAGATGAACTCGGTGCGGAAGACGGGCGGCGCGACGCCCAGCAGCAGGTTCAGTTGCGTCTGGTCGACGGGGGCTCCGCCGGTCACCGCTGACACCGCGCCCGGAAGGCTGGTCGCGCGCAGCAGATCCTGGGAGTGCTTGCTGACCTGTTGCGTTCCGAACGTGTTCATAAAGTTGGCGACACTCGTCTTCGTGACATCGGGCGCCTCGACGAGCGTCCCGACCTCGCTGGAGAAGCCCGCGCCCGCCTGCAGGGCGTTGAGGTCCCGCACGACGGTGCTGTGCTGGGGAACCCATTTCTGAGGATCGGTCTGGATGCTGAACCGGCCCGCGACCGCGAACCCAGCGATGGTGACGACCGCTCCGATCAGCACCACCGGGAGTAGGACCCGCTCCGCGGCGTGGGCCACGGTGCGAACGGACCGCTCGATGGCGCCGCGCCCCCATTCGTGCGGCCGTGAGGGGCGCCGGTGCTCACGGGCGAGCAGCATTGCCGGGAGGGCAGTGACGACGATGAGGAAGAGCAGGACAACAGCCAGGTCCAACATCACGCCGAAGTCGCGGATGATCGGCACACGGGAGACTTGGATCGCGACGAAGCCGAGCAGCGGCGGCAGCCATGGCGATCGCGAGCGCCGGGATGAGATTCTCGAAGGTGCGGACCATCGCGGCCTGGCCGTCGCCGTCGATGCTGACTTCCTCTTGGAACCGGCTCTGAACCTGAATCGCGAAGTCGACCGCGAGCCCGATGATGATCGGAAAGCCCGAGATCGTCACCAGGCTAAGCGCGATCCCGAGGTAGCCCATCACACCGAACGTGGTCAACGCTCCGAGCGCGACGACGACCAGGGGCAGCAGTCGAGATCGGACACGGAAGACGAAGCAGAGGATCAACGCCATCACCGCGACGGCGAGCGCGCCGAGAGTCGCAAGCCCTCCCTGCAGGTAGTTGTTGATGTCCTCGAGCAGCACCGGTGGCCCGGTGGCGATGGAGTGGAACCCGCTGAAGGGGTTCTGGGCCGTGATCCGGGTCACCGTGTCCGCGGCCGCGCCGAGGGTAGCGATGCTCGTGTTGCCCTTCGGCGCCACGATGAACACCGCGTGGTCGTTGTTCGGGAACGCGTCGCGCAACGCGGGGCGGATAGCCCCGTTCTGGTCACGCAGTAGGTACTGCACCACTGCGGGGTCGGTGAGAGACGCGGACGGGTCCGAGAGCGAGAGCTGGCCCGAAGTGATCAGCGGTGTGACCCGAGACAGCTCGATCTGCTGTACCGAGGCGACGTGTGCGGCAGTGGTGGTGTCACCGTGAGCTTTGGCTTGCGCGATCGCGTCGGCGAAGATCGCCTGGCCGACTTCGGTTTGGTTGGCAGCGAACTCGAGGGTGTCAACCGGTCCGATGATGCTGGAGAACTGTCCGGTGGCCCGGAGCTGCAATTCCAGGCGACGTTGGCGGGCGAGGTTGGCGGGGGTGAAGAGCTTCGCGACCGGTCCGGTGGCCATGATGAGGAGCGCGTCGCCGCCGAAGGCAGCCTGGTAGCGGACGTTGTCCTTCGCCACCTGGGACTGGCTGCCGATCAGCCCGTTCTGGCTGGTGTCGAAGTACAGCTGGGTCGCGCCGGCCCCGAGGACAATCGTGACGGCGACGACGGCAGCCAGCGTCCCTCGGTACCGGCGGGCCAGGAAGCCCGCCACCTGCTGAGCGTTCATGGCCCCTCCTCGGGCGACCCGAGTCTGGCAGCCCGCTCCCGGCGGAGCCGCCATACACTCGCAGGCCGTGGGACTCCAAGGGTTCGAGCGTCGCCTCGAGCAACTCGTCGAGGGCACGTTCGGGAAGGCCTTCCCGAGCGGGCTCCAGCCGGTCGAGGTGGGCCGCAAGGTGACCCGCACCCTCGACGACGAGCGGACGGTCGGGGTGGATGGCGTCCCGATCGCCCCGAACAACATCGGGGTCTACCTGGCGTCCCAGGACTTCGACCGGTTCCAGGATTTCGCCGATGCGCTGGCCCGGGAGCTGGCCGAGATCGCCCGCGAGCACGCCCGAGCCGAGGGATACCACTTCGTTGGCCCGGTGACCGTCACCCTGGTGGCGGACGACGAGCTCCGAGAAGGGGAATGCGACATCGCGGCGGAGATCCACGAGGGGGGCAGGGTCGGCTCGCTCGTCCTCCCCGACGGACGGCGGATCCCGCTCGGGGAGGACCCGGCATTGATCGGTCGCTCGCCCGACTCGACGGTGGTGATCGCCGATCCCCGCGCCTCGCGTCGACACGCTGAGATCCGCCCGGCCGGGCAGGGCTTCCTCGCCACCGATCTCGGGTCGATGAACGGGACGGTGGTGAACGGGACCGCCATCAAGGAGCACCTGCTCCACGACGGCGACGAGATCCGGATCGGCTCGACGACACTCCGCTTCGAGGAGTCGTGAGCGAGCCGGATCACCACCCGGTGCTGGCGCCGGACGCGGGAGTGCCGTGCCCGAATCGGTCCTGACGGTCCTGAAGTTCTGCTTCTTGGCGCTGCTGTACCTCTTCTTGTGGCGCGTGGTTCGGGTCGTGGTCAGAGAGCTGCCGCACGCCGGAGACTGCCGTCGACGGTGGTGAGACGCGCCGACCCCGCCGCAGTCGGCACGGGGTCAAGCTGCAAATCCTGGAGCCACCAGCTCAGGAGGGTGAGCTGTACCCGCTGGGTGACGAGCTGACGGTGGGGCGAGGGGGTGGCTGCGGGATCGTCCTCGTCGACGACCACTACGTGTCGACGGTCCACGCGCGCCTGTTCCAGCGCGGCAACGACGTGTTCGTGGAGGATCTCGGCTCCCGTAACGGAACGTACCTGAACGGCAGCCCGGTGTCCGGTGTGACACGGCTCCGTCGGGGGGACCGGGTCCAGTTCGGCCAGACGGTCGCCGAGGTTGTTCGATGAGCCTGAAGCTTGTCGTCGGAGCCGTCACCGATGTCGGGCGGGTGCGGGGCCACAACGAGGACGCCTACCTCGTCGACGAACAACTGGGCCTCATCGCGGTCGCGGACGGTATGGGCGGCCACCAAGCAGGCGAGGTGGCGAGCGCCACCGCCCTCGAGGCACTCCGGGCCGCGGTCACCTCGGGCGAAGGAGTTCGAGACGCGGTCACCTCCGCGAACGACGCCGTCTACGACAAGTCAACGACCGACGAGCGCCTCCGGGGAATGGGCACAACCTTGACGGTTGGGACGCTCGCGGCGGGGGGAACCTTGCTCGTGGGCCACGTCGGTGACTCGCGCGCCTATCTGCTCCATGACGGACAGCTCCAACGACTGACCGTGGACCACAGCCTGGTCGAAGAGCTGATACAGGCCGGGGAGATCACCGAGGAGGAAGCAGAGTCCGATCCCCGCCGGTCGATGATCACGCGAGCGCTGGGAATCGAGCCCGAGGTGCAGGTCGACCTGTATCCAGTGCCGGTGGCCGGCAGCGACCGTTTGCTCCTTTGCTCTGACGGGCTGACCGGCATGGTCCGCGAGCTCGAGATCGAACGGATCCTGCTGTCGGAGCCGGACGCGACTAACGCCGCGGAGCGGCTGGTCAGCGCGGCCAACGCCGCGGGGGGCGTCGACAACGTCACGGTGCTCGTGGTCGACGTGGTCGAAGACGACGACGCGACCGCCGCGGTGCCGATCGTGGGGCCAGCGCCCTCGGAGGACGCGCCGGCTCCGCTCACCTCCGAGCACGCGGCGACCGGCGCGGAGCGCAGGTCCCGGACGCGCCAGTGGTGGCGGGTCCTCCGTTGGGCGCTGCCGGTGCTCCTCATCGTGGCCGTCGCGGCCGGCTTCCTCACCTGGTACGCCCGCGACACCTACTTCGTCGGGACCGACCGTGGGAACGTCGCCGTCTTCCGGGGCCGCCCGGGCGGGGTGCTCTTCTGGCAGCCGACCGTCGAGCAGCGCACCAACATCCCGGTGTCGCATCTGCCCCAGGACCAGCGGGACTTCGTGCGGAACCATCACGGGCAGTTCGGCTCTCGGGGCGGTGCGGAGTCGTTCGTGCGGGAACTGCGGGGCCTTGCCACCCACCACAAGCACCCGTCGACGACGACAACCCTTCCGACCACCACGCTGCCCATAACGACCCCGACCACGACCGCGCCGATCACCGCCCCGCCAACACTGTGACGACACCTGCGCTCCCCGGGCGGCGCGCCACCGAGCTCGGGCTCGGAGTCCTGGCGGTCATCATCGCCGCGTTCGGCTACCTCCTGGTCCAGCTGTCGCAGACGCCGCACGTCCCCGCCGACCTGTGGGTGATCTTTGCGGGTGTCCTCGGGTTGTTCGTCCTCGCTCACCTCGCGGTGCGCCGTCTAGCGCCGAACGCCGACTCGGTGCTGCTCCCGCTCGCCGCGCTCCTGAACGGGCTCGGCTTCGTAACCGTCGCCCGCCTCGACCCGGGGCTGGGACGCGTCCAAGCGGTGTGGACCGCGGTGAGTGTGGCCGCGTTCATTCTCACGCTGCTTGTCGTCCGGCAAATCCGCACTCTCGAGCGTTACCGCTACACCGCCCTGTTCCTCGGGATGCTCTGCCTCCTGCTCCCACTGGCTCCCAAGATCGGCAAGACCATCAACGGGGCCCGGCTCTGGGTAGCCGTCGGCCCAGTCAACTTCCAGCCCGGCGAAGCGGCGAAGGTCCTACTCGTCCTGTTCTTCGCCGCGTACCTGGTCGACAAGCGGGAGCTGCTCGCCAGCGGCACCAGGAGGATCCTCGGGCTTCGGCTCCCCGCCATCCGGCACCTCGGGCCACTGTTGCTGGCCTGGGGCGTCTCGATCCTGATCATGGTCCGCGAGACCGACCTCGGCCAAGCGATGCTCATCTTCACGTTGTGCGCGGTGATGCTCTACGTGGCCACCAACCGGGCTTCGTACCTGGTCGTCGGGCTGTTCCTCTTCCTCGCCGCGTCCGCGGTCGCGTACCGATTGTTCGCGCACGTCCAGACTCGCGTCGTCACGTGGATCGACCCGTTCCGGTACGCGAACGACAAGGGCTACCAGCTGCTCCAAGGGCTGTTCGGTTTCGCGGCGGGGGGTATCGCCGGCACCGGCCTGGGGCTCGGCAGCCCGAAGCAGATCCCCAACGTCTCGACGGACTTCATCTTCGCCGCCATCGGCGAGGAGCTCGGCCTGATCGGTACCGTGGCGATTCTCATCGCGATCCTGCTGTTCGTCGGGGCCGGTCTCCGGATCGCCATACGGTCGGACCGACCCTTCCCGAAGCTTTTCGCCACCGGACTCACTGCCATCGTCGGCATCCAGAGCTTCATCATCATCGGAGGGGTGACTCGCACCATTCCGCTAACGGGAGTGACGTTGCCGTTCATCTCGTACGGCGGATCGTCGCTGATCGCCAACTGGGTGATTGTCGCGCTGCTGCTGCGGATATCCGATGACAACACGCGCGTCCCACCGACTCGGCGGGCGAGCGCGGCTGCCCGCGCCCCATGAACCCAGCGATCCGCAAACTCGGCATCGGGATCACGGTGTTGATCCTCGTGCTCGTCGCGCAGCTCAGTTACCTTCAGATCTTCGACGCGAACAGCCTGAACCACAACCCGCACAACTCGCGGCCGCTGCTCGCAAACGCCAACAAGCCTCGCGGGGACATCGTCAGCGCAGACGGTACCGTCGTGGCGCACTCCGTGTCCGTCTCGGACGGAACAGCGTTCAAGTACCTCCGGGAGTACCCGACGGCGGCGCTGTTCGCGCAGACCGTCGGCTACCAGTCCTTCCTATACGGCAACACCGGGGTCGAGAAGAGCTACAACGACGACCTCACCGGCCAGAGCCTGCAGCTTCAGTTGCACAGCATCCGAGGCCTGCTGAGCGGCGCGAGCACGACAGGAACGGTGGTGCTGTCGCTGCGCGACGACGCGCAGCGGGCTGCGCAGTCCGCGTTGGGATTTCAGCACGGCTCGGTCGTGCTCCTCAACGTCCAGACCGGCGCCGTCCTGGCCATGTACTCCAACCCGTCATTCGACCCCAACCCGCTCGCGTCTCACAGCACCCAGATCGCCGAGGCTGACTTCAACGCCCTGAACCAGAACCCCGACCAGCCCGCCCTTCCCCGGGCGTACCGGGAGCGCTACCCGCCGGGGTCCAGCTTCAAGACGGTCACCGCGTCAGTCGCGCTCGAAGACGGCGTCGCGACTCCGAACACCGTTTACCCGACGCGCAGCCAGCTCACCCTTCCCCAGACGTCGAACACACTGAAGAACTTCGGCGGGGAGTCCTGTGGGGGAACGCTGACCGAGAGCTTCATCGTGTCGTGCAACACCACGTTCGGGGAAATCGGCCTCCAGCTCGGCAACGAGTTCGTCCCCGGCATGGCGAAGTTCGGCATCGGGACCACCCCGCCCCTCGACCTCAGCCCCGGCGCCGTCTCGAGCATCGGCCCGGCCCCCGGCTCGTTCCAGAACAACCAGCCGACGTTCGCGCTGGCTGGCATCGGTCAGGGACCGGTGTCGGTCACGCCGCTGCAGATGGCGCTCGTAGCCGAGGGGATCGCGAACGATGGCGTCATCATGACTCCGCATGTGGTCAGCGAGGTCCGCGATTCAAACGACCAGGTGGTGAGGCGCATCAGCCCGTCGCCGTGGATGACGGCGACGACCCCACAGGTCGCGGCAGCCCTTACCCAGATGATGATCGACGTGGTCAACAGCCCTGGCGGGACCGGGTCCGCGGCTCGCATCCCCGGCGTGACGGTCGCCGGCAAGACCGGCACCGCCCAGACCGTCCCCAACGCCGCGCCCGACGCCTGGTTCGTCGCCTTCGCGCCGGCGCAGGCACCGAAGTACGCAGTCGCGGTGCTGGTCGAGAACGGCGGCAACCTCAGCAGTGACGCGACCGGCGGCGCGGTCGCCGCGCCGATCGCCGCGCAGATGCTCAAGGTCGCCCTCGGGATCTCCTGAGCCGGAGTGGTGAGAGATCCCCGTCGGCGGGCGGCGGACCGTCGCCCCCCGGCTCAAGGTTGCCCACTACCCTGACGCGCCGATGCAGAAGGCCGCGGGCACGTTCGCGAACCGCTACGTCGTCGAACGGCCGATCGCCCGCGGCGGGATGGCGGAGGTCTTCCTCGCCCACGACCAGGTGCTCGACCGTCCGGTTGCGGTGAAGGTCCTGTTCCCGGAGTTCGCCCGAGACCCGAGCTTCGTGGAGCGGTTCCGCCGGGAGGCCCAGAACGCGGCGTCGCTCAACCATCCGAACATCGTGGGGGTCTACGACTGGGGCCAAGAGGACGGGACCTACTTCATCGTCATGGAGTACGTCGAGGGCCGATCGCTGCGCGACGTCCTGCGAAGCCAGGGAACCATCGCACCGATGCAGGCCGCGGGCATCGCGGCCGAGATCGCGGACGCGTTGGCCTTCGCGCACCGCAACGGGGTGGTCCACCGCGACGTCAAACCGGGCAACGTGCTCCTCACCCCGACTGGTCAGGTCAAGGTCACCGACTTCGGGATCGCCGCCAACCGCACCGAGGCTGGCTCCGGACTGACCCAGACTGGCGCCGTCATGGGCACGGCGACCTACTTCTCGCCCGAGCAGGCTCAGGGCTTCGCAGTCGACGGCCGCACCGACGTCTACGCGCTCGGCATCGTCCTCTACGAGATGGTCACCGGCTCCGCGCCGTTCCAAGCCGAGAGCCCGGTGGCAGTGGCCATGAAGCACGTTCGCGAGCAGCCGATACCACCGTCGGCCCTCGTTCCCGACCTGCCGCCCGATCTCGAGCGCATCATCCTCGTGGCGATGGCGAAAGACGTCTCGGCCCGGTACCAGTCGGCGGAGGCTATGCGCGACGACCTCATCCAATTCGAGCGGGGCCGGCCGGTGACCGCCGTGTACACGCCGCCCGGCGCGGCGACGGTGGCCACCGCGGCGGCCCAACCCACCCAGGTGTGGGAGCCGAAACGTCGCTGGGGCTCGATCGTCGCCGTGTGCATCGGGCTCGGACTGCTGGCCGCGGTCATCATCATCCTGCTGGTCCCCCAGCTGCGCGACGCGGTCCTCGGCTCGACCAACTCGCCGCCCCGGATCGCGGTGCCCGACGTCACCACCGGCAACCCCAGCTTCGCATCGGCGCAGTCCCAGCTGCTCAAGGACGGCTTCAAGGTCACACGGATCGACCAAGAGGCGAGCGGCGTGCTGCCCGACCACGTCGTCAAGCAGAGCCCCGCGGCCGGCGACCTGCTCGAGAAAGGCAAAGCGGTCACTCTGACCGTGGCCAACAACCAGGTGACGCTCCCGAACGTCGTGGGCGAGACGGCGACACAAGCCCAGTCGACGTTGCAGGCCCTTGGCCTCACCGTGCAGCAGACCCAGATGCCGTCGGATCAGCAGACCGGCAACGTGTTGTCGATGAACCCGCCGGCGGGGACGAAGACGATTCGGGGCAGCACGGTGACGTTGACGGTCGCGTCCGCCCAGCAGGTGACGGTCCCCGCGCTCGCGGGCCAGGACCAGGTGAGCGCCTCGAACACGCTCAGCGCCCTCGGGCTGCAGGCGCAGATCGTCCCGACGATGAGCAACAGCGTCGCGGCGGGCAAGGTCATCAGCACGAACCCGGCTGCCGGGACCATGGTCGCGAAGGGCAGCGCGGTACAGCTGCTCGTCTCGACCGGCCCGCAGACGGTCAGCGTCCCCAACGTTGTCGGCCAGACCAGCCAGGCCGCGATTCAGGCCCTGACCGGTGCCGGGTTGAGCGTGCAGGCCACCTGCAGCTCGTCGGGCACCAGCCTGGTCGTGTCGCAGAGCCCGACCGGCGGCACGCAGGTCAATCCAGGGTCGACGGTCTCAATCACCTGCGGCCCGTAGTGGCCCCCCGGCCATCCGCGCTCGGCAGCTGGTACGCGGAGCACGGCCGCCACGACCTCGCCTGGCGAGCCACCCGCGACCGATGGGCGGTGCTGGTGTCGGAAGTGATGCTCCATCAGACTCAGGCGGCCCGGGTCGAGACGGCGTGGCCGGCCTTCCTCGCCGAGTTCCCCACCCCCGACGCGATGGCGGCCGCGTCCCCCGGTGACGTGATCCGCGCCTGGGGCCGGATGGGCTACCCGCGCCGGGCCCGACGCCTGTGGGAGGCCGCCCGCCAGATCGCCGCGGGCGGCTGGCCCGAGGACCTGCGTGACCTGCCCGGCGTCGGTCGCTACACGGCCGCCGCGGTGCGCGCTCAGGCCGACGACGTGGACGTGCCGGCGGTGGACGTGAACATCCGACGCCTCATCGACCGGGTCTCGGGCCGCCGGCTCACCCCGTCCGAGGCTGACGCGGCGATGGCCCGGATCGGCGCACCGCTGCGCGGCCGGGACCGGCTGCTCGCCCTGATGGACCTGGGCGCGCTGGTGTGCCGTCCGGCCGTGCCGCGCTGTCCGGACTGCCCGCTGCGACGACGATGCGCCACTCGCGGGCCGCTGCCCTCCGAGACGGAGGCACCCCCGACCCGTCCGTTCGAAGGGTCGTTCCGGCAGCGGCGCGGTGTGGTGCTCGCCCGACTGCGAGCCGGTCCGACCCCGAGGACGTTGCTCGACGCGGAGGCGCTCGATTCGTTACGGCGCGACGGGCTGGCAGTCGTAGAGGGCGTGACGGCCCGGCTGCCCTGACGCTCGCTAGGCGGTCGTCAGCGTCGCCCGGTCGAGGAAGTTCCGCAGCAGGGCGTGGCCGGAGTCGGTGAGGATCGACTCCGGATGGAACTGCACGCCCTCCACCGGGAGGCTCTGGTGCCGAAGGCCCATGACCAGCCCGTCCTCGCTCTCTGCTGTCACCACCAGCTCCGATGGGAGCGACGGCCGGTCGACGATCAAGGAGTGATAGCGGGTCGCGCGGAGCGGGTTCGGCAGTCCCGTGAACACGCCGCTGCCGTCGTGGGTGATCACCGATGTCTTGCCGTGCATCACCTGGGGCGCGCGGGTCACCGTGCCCCCGAACACCTGGCCGACGCACTGATGCCCAAGGCACACGCCGAGCACCGGCACTCCTCGATCCGCGCAGTCCCGGATCGCCTGGTTTGAGATCCCGGCGTCCTCGGGGCGACGTGGCCCCGGTGACACGAGCACCCCGTCAGGGTGGAGCGCCAAGAGGTCGGCCAGGTCGAGCTCGTCGTGGCGGTACACGAGCGGCTCGGCGCCCAGCTCGCCCAGATACTGGACGAGGTTGTAGACAAACGAGTCGTAGTTGTCGATGACGACGACGCGTGGACCCACCGGTACGACAGTAGGCGGCCAGTGGCCGTCGGCCGACTAGGTTCTCGCGGGTGCCCAAGACGTCGCGCCGCAAGCCCGCGCCGGCCAGATCGGGCCGCTACACGCCACCGAAGCCCAAGACAGCCAAGCGCAGCCCGCTCTGGGTCCCGTGCACCATGTTCGCCACCCTGGGGTGCGGGATGGTCGTGATCCTCGGCAACTACCTGGAGCTGCTCCCCGGTGGGCAGGCCCGAAACGGCTACCTGTTCCTCGGCCTCGGTCTGCTCATCGCCGGATTCGTCCTCTCGACCCAGCTCCGCTGAGCCTGCCGGCCCCAGCCGGGGCCGGGAATCACACGACTGTCATTCATCCCCAGGTTCCTCCCCAGGCTGTGGAGAACCGCGGGCGGGCTGATCCGCTCGGCCCGCGCTGCTTTGAGCGCCTGGCTGTGGCGTCCGTCGAGCTGGCGGGCCCTCCGTTCGCGGGCCGGGGACCCCATGCCAGCCCGTCGGCACCGCCGCGGGAGTCGGACGTGGGATCGCGACCGCCAGTCGCCGGCCCTGCTCCGCGCCTTCGCTAGGAGACGGGGCCGACCGGTCCGATCGGGACCATGTCCTCCCGACAGTGGCGGGGCGCCTCGAGGTCGTCGGCGCTTTGGGCTGCGGTCATGGTGACCTCAGTCCCGCAGACGATGCAGCGGAATCGCGCGTTGACGCTCACGACCTGCTCGGGGTCCGGCTCTTCGTCCGGGTTGATCTTGAACTTGCGGAGCATGCCGGCGCCAAGCAGGTAGATGGCCAGCATTGCGATGACCGCGACGATGGTGCGGAGCGTCCAGCCGACCGCGCTCAAGGCGAACGGAGCAGACACCGACGGGGCCTTCCCTCAGCCCAGTCGCTCGATGATGGTGGCGTTCGCCATACCGCCACCCTCGCACATGGTCTGGAGCCCGAACCGCCCGCCCCGTCGTTCCAGCTCACAGAGGAGGGTGGCCATCAGCCGCGCTCCGGAGCACCCGAGCGGATGACCCAGCGCGATCGCGCCTCCGTTGACGTTGACGCGCTCCATGTCGGGGTGATGTTCTCGCTCCCACGCCAGGACAGCCGGAGCGAACGCCTCGTTGATCTCCACGAGGTCGATCTCGTCAAGGGTCAGGTGCGACCGGTCGAGCACCTTCGTCGTGGCCGGGATCGGACCCGTCAGCATGAGCACCGGGTCGACCCCGGCGAGCGCGAACGTGTGGAACCGGGCCCGGGGGGTCAGCCCGAGGCTCCGCGCCCGCTCCTCGTTCATGATGAGCATGGCCGCCGCGCCGTCAGTGATCTGCGACGAGTTGCCGGCCGTGATCACCCCGTCGGCTTGGAAGGCGGGCTTCAGCTTGGCGAGCGTCTCGAGCGTCGAATCGGGTCGGATCCCCTCGTCCCGGGTCATCGTCTCGGCACCGTCCTCGAGGTGAACTTCCACCGGGACGATCTCTCGCTCGAAGCGGCCCTCCTCGGTCGCTCGTGCGGCCCGGTGGTGCGACTGCGCCGAGAAGGCGTCGTTCTCCCCTCGGGAGATCCCCCACTTCTCGGCGATGAGCTCGGCCGAGATGCCCTGGGGAACTAGGTCGTAGCGGGCCGTCAGCTCGCGCCCGAACGGGTTAGTGCCCGCCAGCAGCGAGGACCCCATCGGCGTCCGAGTCATAGACTCGACGCCGGCCGCGATCACGACATCGTAAGCACCGGCGAGGACGCCCTGCGCGGCGAAGTGCGCGGCCTGCTGGGACGAGCCGCACTGGCGGTCGACCGTCGTGCCGGTCACCGACTCCGGGAAGCCGGCGGCGAGCAGCGAATTCCTCCCGATGTTGACCGCCTGGTCCCCGACCTGCGACACGCAACCCATGATCACGTCGTCGACAATCGCCGGGTCGAGATCGTTCCGCTCGAGCAAGGCGCGCAGCGTGTGCGCGGCGAGATCAACCGGGTGCCAATCCTTCAGTCTGCCGTTGCGTCGACCGAGCGGTGTGCGAACGGCATCGACGATCACAGCACTCGCCATCGGAACCTCCGTCGACTGTGCGGGTGGTAGCGCCAACGATACGCTCCCGCCCGTGCCGCGGAACCTCGACGAGGCGCTCGGCGACGGGGGCATGCCCCTCCTCGCCCAGCTCGGACTCGCGTTCGAGCGCTACGGCGACGGATGGGCGGAGGCGACGTGGACGCCCACCGCACTGGCCTGCAACCCGCTCGGCACCGTGCACGGCGGTGTCTACGGAGTCGTGCACGACGCGGCGATGAACTTCGCGGCCAGCAGCGCGCTCGAGCGGGGCGACCGGGCCGCGACGCTCGACGTCGCCTACCAGACCATCCGACCCAGCTCCGGCGGTGACACGCTTGCCGTTCGCGGAGAGATGGTGCGGCTGGGCGGCAGCGTCGCGTATCTCGAGTCGACAATCCGCAACGCCGACGAGGCTCTGGTATCCCGGGCGACCGCGACGTTCTTCGTCCGGCGGCGGGAGGCGTGACGGACCTCCCCTCCGGGGGCCCTGGGGATCTGGGCCCGCGATCCCGCCGGCTGCGGTTTGGGTGGATCCTCGAGCTGGTCGGGATGGCCTCGATCTACGAGGCCTACGACACCCTCCGCACCACCGTCGCGGGGCCCACCGCCGCCGCGTACCGGCATGCCCTCCAGATCGTCGCCGCCGAGCACTTCCTCGGCCTGTACTGGGAACGTGACCTCCAGCAAGTGTTCCTCCACCTCGACTGGTTCATCGCGTTCTGGAACATCTTCTACGGGACGGTCCATTTCGTCATGCCGGTCGTGGCGCTGGTGTGGATGTACCGGAAGGCGCCGGTCCGCTACGTGCGCTGGCGCAACACGCTGGTGCTGATGTTCGGGTTCGCGGTCCTGTCGTTCTGGGTCTACCCGCTGATGCCTCCTCGGCTCATGCCGGCCCGGTACGGGTTCGTCGACACGGCGGCGCACTACTTCAACTTCGGGCCTGAGGTGCCGGTCCGGTACACGCTGCATGGTCGACCCTGCTCGCCACCAACCGCCCGGTGCGTCCCCGACAAGCAGGCCGTGGCGAGCTTCGGGAACCTCTACGCGGCGATGCCGAGCTTTCACATCGGCTGGTCCACCTGGTCGGTGCTCGCCCTTTGGCCGCTGGTGCGGCGGCGATGGCTCAAGGCGCTGCTCGCCTGCTACCCGCTCATCATCTTGTTCTGCATCGTGGTGACCGCCAACCACTGGATACTCGACGCCGTCGGCGGCTGGGGCGTCCTCGCCCTCGGGTATCTCACCGCCTCGCTGCTCGACCGGGTCGGCAGGGCACGGAGAGCGCACCGGGCCGTCTCGTCGCGGCTCAGTCCAGCAGCGCCGAACGAACCCGTCGACGCTTGAACAGGACCCAGCCCAGCCCGAAGATCCCGAACGTTGCCAGCCCCGCCAGCGGCAACGTCGCGCTCTGCCCGCTCTTGGCGCTCTTGTCAACGCTGACGGCCGCCCGCTTCACCGCCTTCGGCCGCCCAGCGGTCTTCGCGGTCTCGGTGGCCTGGAACCAGTTCGGCCGCCACAGCCAGATGACGGTCACCGGCTGGATCGCTCCTGGCGTCGGCGTCGCGAAACTCGGGACGCTCGGGACGTAGGACACCGCGTTCAACGTTGTCCGACCAAGCAGCGGCGGCGCGGGCGGTCCACTCGCCGCGGGAGGACTACTCGGCCCGACCGGGACGGGAGCGGGCGTCTTCCCGACCTGGGTCTCGACCTCGAACTGCGCACTGTTCGTGACCGAGTTGCCCAGCCCGTCGGTGACCGTGAGCGACAGCGTGTACGTCGCGGTTGGTGACGAGAAGATGCCGGCCGGCGGCGTGAACGTCTGCGACGGCCCGCTCTGAGATCCCCCTGGAACTGGCTGCCCGTTGCTGGTCAGCACCCACGAGTACGTGTACGGGCCCTCGCCGACCTGGTTCGGCGCCGTGAACGTGAACGCGCCGGGCCCGGTTAGCTGACCGTTTGGCGGGCCACTGAACGTCGCGTTCGGGCCGGGCGGCGCGGTCGGTGGTGGGCTCGTGGTCGGCGGCGGCGGAGCGGACGGGACGACCACCGTCCACACGTTCGGGTCACTGGACTGCAGCACGCTGTCCGGAACGGGCCCGGCCCCGAAGATCACGCCCGGGTGCGCGCCCGGCGTACCGCTGATCGTGAACGAGCACGACGAATCAGTACTGGGGCAGTTGGGGACCGACTCGGACAGCGTGACGCCGTTGACGCTCCACTGGGTCGGCCAGTCCGGAGTGGTGAAGTAGGGCGGCGCCGGGTTTGCGCCGCCCGGTGTCGTGTTCCCCACCTGCGCGTTGAGCGTTACCGTCTGGCCGAACGCGGGACTCGCCGGCGACACCGTGAACGCGATCCATTGGCCCGGCTGCAGTGGCGTCAGCGATCCGGGCGGTGAGCCGACCGCGCCGGCCGGGCCGGCCACGAGGAGGGCCAGTGCCGCCGCGACAGGTACCCAGAGCCCCATCGCCGAGAGTGCGAGCCGACGACGCACCCCACGTATTGCCATCACCCCATCTTCGCGCTCGCGCCGCCGGTACGGGCCCGCGCGCCGTCAGTCGCCGGCCGGGACCGGTGGGGCCTCGAGGCCGGTCAGCCAGGGCCGGCCCGCTGCCCGCAGCGGGGCCCACTGGTCGAGGCCCTCGCCGGTCTGGCCCAGGTCCTCGGGGGTGGGGCCGATCCGGTCCGCGACGGGTCGGAGCGCCTCGACGTCGAAGCCGTAACAGCCCGCGGCCGCGCCGCCGAGGACGGTCTCGGTCTCGTCGACCGGCAGGTCCCAGAACGTGCGACGCAGCCATTCCTTCGTGTGCGGCCAGGTCCCCTCGGGATGCGGGAAGTCGTTGCCCCACATGAGGTTCCCGATCCCGATCTCGTAGCGGCGTGCGAGCTCCCGGCGGCGCGTGTTGGAGGCCCCGATGAAGCAGTTGCGATCGAAGTACTCGCTCGGCCGCATGGTCAGGTTCTGGCTCAGCTGGCCACCGAGCTTGCGGGCTGCGTGCTCACGGTCGTACGCGATGTCGGACGTCCAGAGCAAGTCGGCCGCCCAGAACGCGCCGCACTCGGTCACGACGAAGTGCAGCTCCGGGAACCGCTCAAAAGTCCCGGCCCAGAGCAGGAACCACAGCGGCCGGGTCGACCACCAGCGGACCTCAGACACGTAGATGCCCACGTGCTCGCCGTAGGCGGCGCGGTCGGCCGCGCCGGAGTGGACGTGGACCGGCAAGTCGAGGTCCTGGCACGCGGCCCACACCGGGTCGTACCGGGCGTCGTGATACGGCGGGTAGGGCTGCCACATCGAAGGGATCAGGATCCCGCCCCGCAGGCCCGACGCGGCCGCTCGTTGGATCTCCGCCACCGCGGCGTCGACGTCGTGAAGGATCGGCACGATGGCGACGCCAGCCCGGCGGTGCGGCGAATCCGCGCACAGCTGGGCGAGCCACCGGTTGTGGGCGCGGGCACCGGCGAGAAGCAGCTCGGGGTCGTGCTCACCGGACGCGCCCAACCCGGCTCCGAACGGAGCTGAGGCGCCCGCGGTCACCGCGTCCGCGTCGGGAAAGATCACTTCGCCAGCGACACCGTCGGCGTCGAGTTCCTTGTCGCGCCGCCCGGCATCCCAACCGCCTCGCAGCCCCTCCTCGTTTTCGCGTTCCCATTCCTCCGCGAAGTCCTCGTTGCGCAGCCCACGCTCGCGAAGCTCCTCGTTGAGGACGATCCGCTCAGCCTGAAAGTCGTCGAAGGCGGTCCGGTACTGCGGCTCGAGCCAATCCCGATACTCAGCGTTCGGGAGGCCGGCGTGGCAGTCGGACGAGATCACCAGGTAGCGGCTCATCGCGGCGCTCCTCTCGTGGCTCGCAGCGCTGCGAGCTGCTGACCGTGACGCTCGGCGTCGGGCCGGGCGCTGGATCCGATCGAGGACATCAACGGCTCCTTGCGGTTCCCGGGCGGGGCGGACCCGTCCCGCCTCATCCGCCCGCGAACGCGGGGCAGCGCAGGGCGTCGCGAGGGATCTCGTCGCGGGGCAACGGCAGTGCCACCTCGTCGACCGTCGGTCCGGACTCGGCCGCCAGGGGGGCAAGAACTTGGAGGTCGAAGCCATAGAGCGCGGCCGCGTTCGCTCCGACCATGGCCTGCACCTCGCTGGGATCGACGCCCGCGAACGCGACGCGCAGAGCCTCCCGGGAGAAGGGATAGCTCGACTCCTTGTGGGGATAGTCGGCGCCCCACATGATTCGGTCCACCCCGACTTCGTGACGTAGCGGCACCTCGGTCGGGCGGATGAAGCTCGCTCCGACGTGGCACTGGCGCGCCCAGTACTCGCTCGGACGTAGCGACAGCGCACCGGCGACTGTGGCGCCCCACTCGACCTCCTGGGAGGCGGCCCCGGACAGCATCCGGTCGTAGAAGTAGTCGAGCCGAGCCAGCTCCTCCGGTATCCACCCAGTGCCTTGCTCGGTAAAGACGAGCTGCAGCTCCGGGTGACGCTCGAGAACCCCGCCGAAGATGAGGTGCCACAGGGCGCGGTGGGCCCACCAGGTCACCTCGAGGAGGAACACGACCTTGTCGATCGCCTCCTCTCCGGTCGGCGGGACGGCGCTGCCGCTGTGGTGGTTGACCGGCAAGCCGGTCTCCTCGCAGGCGGCCCAGATGGGCTCGTACACCCGGTCGTAGAGGGGGGCGAGACCGACCCCGGGGGGCGCGCCGGGCAAGAGCACACCGCCGGTGAGGCCGGCGCCCCGGGCCCAACGGATCTCGGCCGCAGCGGCGTCGGGGTCCTGCAGCGCGATCTGAGCGACACCAGCCCGCTGGCCCGGCGCGGCGGCGCAGAAATCCGCGAGCCATCGGTTGTGGGCACGAAGCCCCGCCGAACGGCGGTCGAGATCTCCCGCGTCGGCAGTCGGCGGCGGGATGGTCAGCGACCCCTTCGGATAGAAGGGCGGCACCGTGTTGGGGAAGAGCACCTCGGCGACGACGCCGTCACGGGCCAGCTCGTCCCGACGGCGGTCGCTGTCCCAGTTCCGCGTCGCACCGGGACCCTCGAGGTCGGGGTACGGGACTTGGTAGGTCGTCACCCAGGCGTCGAAGTCGTCGAGGTAGCGCGCCTCGAGGTAGCCGCGGTACCCGTGGATCTCGTTGCCGGCGTGGCCGTCCGCCGAGATCACGACGTAACGGCCGTCGACGATGGCGTTCGCCGTCATCGCTTCCCTCTCTGTAACGCTGTTCCTGTAACATCGTTCCATGAGCGCTGGGCCTCGTCAAGACGGGCGGGCCGGCGGCGTGACCCGGGACCGGGTGGTCGAGGTCGCGCTCGAGTTGCTCGACAGCGAGGGCACCGCCGGCCTCACGATCCGCGCCTTGGCGGCCAAGCTCGGGGTTGCGCCGACCGCCATCTACTGGCATGTGGGCGACAAGGCGGCTCTGCTCGAGGCCGTCGTCGACCACATCACTGCCGACGTCGGCGAGGTGTACGTCGGTGGCGACGAGCCGCTCGAGCGGATCCGGTCCACCGCCCGATCCGTGCGCCACAACCTCCTCGAGCGGCCCTACCTCGTCGCGGTCGTGCACCAGCAAGGTCGCACCGCGGAGATCTTCCGACCAGCTCGGGTCGTTCTGGCCCGCGAGTTCGCAGCGACCGGTCTCGCGGAGCGCGACGCGGCGATGGCGCGTGAAGCGGTCCTCCACCACGTCATCGGGTCGGTCCTCATCGAGCAGCAAGTGGCCCGCGCTCCGGAGCAGCGGGCACTCCCCGAGCCGTCGATCGATCCCGGCGAGCTCTTCGAGTTCACGCTCGACGCGCTGATCGCGGCGCTCACGAACTCTTAGGGCCCCCAGCCAGTCGCCGACCCGCTCACCGCTCCTCACCGAACTGCATGACCCGCTCACGGGGGAGATGCACGAACCGGCCGGTCGCCTCAAGTGTGACGATCCCATCCTGGACCGCCCGCCCGGATGTCGTCGTGATTCGGCCGTCACGGGCGCTGACCCAGGCCTCGAAGGTCGTATCGGTGTCGAGTCGAGTCGGCCGCCGGTAGCGGACGCTGAGCTCAACCGTCGGGCCGGCGGCTTGCGCGAGCCAATTCGCCGCCGTGAAGACCATGTCGAATACGCCGCAGAGGACCGCGCCGTGCACGCAGCCGGGGGGCCCCTCGTAGGGCTTCGTGAACCGAGCGAAGCCGAGGGCCCGGGGAGGATCGAGCGAGATGTCGACCGGGAGGGCTAGCGGGTTGTACAAGCCGGTCACGACGTCGAAGGGCGCGAGGATCTCGGGCGGCGCTTCGACTTCGGTGACATAGAGGTATGGCAGCTCGTCGGGAACGAAACGCTGGAGCCGGTCCGCGATCGCGTCGAGCTCGGAGGCGGCCGCGTCCGTCTCCGATGCGGGGGCGGCGCTGGTCACCGATAGTCCCACGAGCCGCCGAACTGCAGCGCTGAATCGGCCCAGCTCAGCAGCTCGCCCGCGCACGGTCGGGTGGGGATGGTCGTCCAAGCGGGCGAGTCTTCCAGACCGGTCGACCCACGTGGATCGTCGGCAGCGACCGGCCGGGTCAAGACGGCCACGTCTCTTGGGGTGGAGCGGACCGGGGTCGAACCGGCGACCTTCGGCTTGCAAAGCCGACGCTCTACCAACTGAGCTACCGCCCCCTCGAGCGCGCCACGGAGCGTACCGGGATCAGGCCGTGGTCGACCCGTCTGTGCGTGCCCGTGGCGCCGTCGCGACCGTCAGGCGACGACGCCTTCGAAGGCGGCGGCCGTCACGCCGCGTCGAGCGAGCTCGGCGAGGAACGAGGCCGGCTCGACGAGCGCGCCGAGGCCCCGTGCACCGTGGACCTCGGCGCGGAGCCGGATATCGGGGAGCAAGCCGGCGACTCGCGCGCTCGCGACGGCCAGAACCATGCCCGCGGCAACCGCAGCCGGTTCCACCACGCCGTACACGACCGCGTCGCGTGTCCCGTCCCTCCATCCCCAGACCTCCACGCGCGCCGCGCCCCAGTCTTCGCCGGTGCGTCGGCGGGAAACGAGGCCCCGACGGCGCGGCGAGGGCGGCTCGGCGGCCCGGATGGTTCCGCGGGTCAGCGATGGGACCGCTTCGTGGAGCAGGTCCAAGCCGATGCCGACGGTGACGCATTCCCGCGCGCCGACGGGATCGGGGAACCAGACCAACTCGGCTCCGTGTCGGCGCTCGACCGCCGCAGCGCCGTCGCGCCACTCGACCGGACGATCCCGACGCGCCCGACGCAGCGCGGCGGCACACGCGTCCCCCGCCACGCCGGCGCGGGCCACGTAGATCTCGTCCACCCGCTCCAGAGCGTCCGCGGCGTGACGCACCAACACATCGGCGAGGCCGGGGACAAGGGCGCAGCCCGGGACAACCCGGCATCCTCGTTCCCGTGCCACACCGTCGAGGGCGAGGAGACCCCCGATGCCCTCCGCGTCGTCGCTCGCTGCGGCGACCGACGCGCCAGCCGCGACAGCGCGGCTCGCCAGCTCGACGGCCGCGCTGCCCGGAACCGCGAGAGCGACCGCGTCGATCCCGGACGGCACGTCCCCGTACCGCAGCGGCTCTGCGCCAACGACGCGTCCCAGGTCAGCCGCGCGCTCCGCGTGCCGCGCGCTCACGTACAGGTGGTCGACGCCGACCGTGTCGACGAGTTGTCGGGCGGCTCGCACACCGACTGCGCCGGCGCCGACGAGCAGCAGCGTGCTCACCGGAAGTCGGGACCCTCGAGCTGCCGCCAGGCGCCCGTCGTCGGAGGGACCTCACCCTTGCTTCGGAGCCGGACCCACGCCCCGGCGAGGAGTGCGCAGAGCACGACAAGGACCCAACGGCGTGAGTTCGTCATCGTGGGCTAGCGCGACGGGGCGGGCGTCGTGCGGCTGAATGTCGGCTCAGGTCGCATCACGGTCGTGTCGCCGTCGGGGATCGTGGTCTCGCTCGGTCGCGCTGAGCGTACCGTGCCGTGACCGCCGGCCGCTGCGAGACTCCGCGACGCGCCCGGCCCGTCCGCGGACGGTCTAGCTGTGCTGTGGGGCTAGGTGGAATCGAACCACCGACCTCACCCTTATCAGGGGTGCGCTCTAACCGACTGAGCTATAGCCCCGAAGGATCGTCAGGCTACTCGGAGCTCGCGTCTTCCCTCACTGTGATCTCCACTCCGCCGAACAGTTCGGCGAAGATGTTGTAGAAGGAAGCGCCGATGACCGTGATGACGACCTGCAGCATCACGATGACTAGGCCGAGCAGGATCCCGCCCCGCAGTACCGTTCCCGACAGGAAGTGGAAGTTCTTCGCTGACAGCAAGTCGCCCAGGAACTTCTCGACGCTGTGAACGATGCCGGCGGCCGCCGCGATGACGTACAGCGCGACGAACGCGACGATCGTCACGAACATGGCGCTCAGGTAGAAGCACAGCGACAGTTTCGTCACCGACCAGAGGTCGACCTTGGTGACTGTCTGGCGGTAGTACCGCTCGGGCCGGCCGACGCCCGTCGTCACCACCGTCGGGATTCCGGACGAGACCGGAGCCGGCGTGACGGGCGTGGCGGCCGCCGGCGTCGGCGTGATCGTCGGGACCGACACCGACGCGGACGCGGTGCGGGGCTCACGGTTCCGCCGGGCCGGCTTCACATCCGAGTCGTCGACGAGGACGGCTTCCGCATCGGCTTCCGATGTCGCGGCGATCGGAGCGCTCGAGCCTCGCCGCGTCGCGGAACGGCCGAGGCTCTTTGGTGGTGAGGCCGGCTCGGAGGTCGCGGTCCGCCTGTTGGGGCTCAGCGGCTGGCTCGGCGCGCTCCCCGACTTCGGCGGCGGTTCGGTGATGGGGGCTGCCGCAGCCTGCGCGGCCGCCGCGGTGACCGCACCCGCGGCGGCGCCAGCGCCACGGCGTCCTCGTCGCGGCGGCGCCGGCGCGTCGTCGGCGGACGCGACGCTGCCTGCACTGTCACGTGATCCCTCAGCGTTCGCCGCCTGCGGGCGAGTGGGCGGTTCGGATCCGCCCTCCGGAGGAGCGGGCGGCGGGTTTTCGGAGGGTGTACTCATCGGGACTACGCCTCTGGTTCCTCGCCGCTGTCGCCCTCGAGCACGGGAGCGACTGCGACAATGGTCTCGCCGTCACCGAGCCGAGCGATCCTGACACCAGTCGCGTCGCGGCCCTGAGCCGAGACCTCGGCGGCGGGTAGGCGAATGATATTGCCGGCGGATGAGAAGACCAGAATCTCGTCGTCTTCGGTCACGGTGAACGCGGCGACCACCGAGCCCCGAGCGGCGGTGATCTTCATGCCCCGAACCCCCTGGCCACCTCGGTTCTGGCGATGGAAGAGATCGAGCTTGGTCCGCTTCCCGTGTCCGCTCGAGCTGACGTACAGCATGACCGCTCCCCGGCGGTAAAGGTCACAGGCGACCACTTCGTCGTCAGGCCGGAGCCGCATGCCCTTGACCCCTGCGGTAGCGCGCCCGGTTGGGCGCACGCTCGACTCGCTGAATCGAATCGTTTGACCGGCCCGGCTGACCATGACGACGTCGCTTCGACCGGTGGTCTGGATGACACGGACGAGCTCGTCCCCACGCGGCAAGTTGATCGCGATCAGGCCATTGCGGACCGACGAGTCGTACTCGGACATCCGCGTCTTCTTGACCGTTCCCTTCTTCGTTGCGAAGAACAGGTACGCGCCGTCCTCGTAGGTCCGGGTGTCAATGATCGCCTCGATCCGCTCGTCGTTCGCGAGCGCGATCAAGTTGACGAGCGCGGTCCCGCGAGCGGTGCGGTCCTTTTGGGGGATCTCGTGAGCCCGAAGCCGATAGACCTTTCCGCGGTTCGAGAACATCAATAGGTACGAGTGGGCGCTGGTCGTGAGGAGCTGGTCGACGTAGTCGTCGGCCCGGCCGCGGCTGCCCTTGACGCCTCTCCCGCCCCGCCCCTGTCGTCGGAAGGCGTCCGCCGGCACCGTCTTGATGTACCCGCCCTTCGTGAGAACGACGACGACCTCCTCGTCCTCAATCAGGTCGAGAAGGTCGAGCTCGCCGGTATCGGCGGTCAGCTTCGTCCGTCTCTCGTCGCCGAACTTGTCGCGCAGCACGATCAGCTCGTCTTTGATCACCTTGCGCAGCTTCGGCTTGCTCTTGAGGATCGACTCGAGCTCCTTAATGGTGTCTCGCAGCTCGGCTAGCTCGTCGACAAGCTTCTGGCGCTCGAGGGCGGTCAGGCGGCGTAGCGGCATGTCCAAGATGTGGTTCGCCTGGATCTCGCTGAACTCGAACGGCTTCGCCATGAGCCCGGCCCGGGCTGCATCGACGTCATCTGCGTTGCGGATAAGCGAGATCACCGCATCGAGCATGTCGAGCGCCCGGCAGAGCCCCTCGACGACGTGCTCGCGCTCGCGCGCCTTTCGGAGCCGGAATTCGGTCCGCCGCGTCACGACCTCCATCTGGTGCGCGACGTAGACGAGGATCGCCTGATCGAGCGACAGCAGCCTCGGCACACCCTCCACCAGGGCGAGCATGTGAACTGCGAAGCTGGTCTGCATCGGGGTGTGCTTGTAGAGCTGATTGAGCACGACATTCGCATTCGCGTCGCGACGAAGCTCGATGACCAGCCGATTGGTGACCCCTGCAGATTCGTTTCGGACGTCCCGAATGCCCTCGACCTTCCGCTCGTTCACGAGCTCGGCCACTTTCTGCCCGATGACCTCAACGGACGTTTGGTACGGGACCTCGGTCACGACGATCCTCTGCTCACCGCGCCGACCTTCCTCGATCTCGGCAACTGCTCGCAACTTGATCGACCCGTGACCCTTCGTATAAGCGTCCTTGATTCCTTCCTTGCCCAGGATCAACGCGCCGGTTGGGAAGTCCGGACCCTTGACGATCTTCATCAGGTCGGCGGGCCGTGCCTCGGGGTGATCAAGGACGTAGATCGCGGCGTCGATCACTTCCCGCAGGTTGTGCGGTGGGACGTTGGTTGCCATTCCCACCGCGATTCCACCGACGCCGTTCACCAGCAGGTTCGGGAAGCGAGCGGGGAGCACGTCCGGTTCTTCGCGCTGGCCGTCGTAGGTCGGGGAGAAGTCGACGGTGTCCTCGTCGATCTCGCCAATGAGTTCCATCGCCAAGGGGCCGAGCCGCGCTTCGGTGTACCGCTGGGCGGCGGGCCGATCGTTGGGATCGGGTGAACCGAAGTTGCCGTGCCCGTCGACGAGGGGGTAGCGAAGCGAGAATTCCTGCGCCATCCGCGCCAGCGCGTCGTAGATCGCGGTGTCGCCGTGGGGGTGGTACTTGCCCATGACCTCGCCCACTGCCTGCGCCGACTTCTGATGTTTGCGATCGGGGCGCAGGCCGAGGTCGTACATCCCGTACAGGATCCGGCGGTGGACTGGCTTGAGACCGTCCCGGGCGTCAGGCAGAGCCCGCGCCGTGATGACCGACATCGCGTAGTCGAGGAAGGACCGCTCCATCTCCTCCTGGATCTCGACAAGCTCGACGTCGCCGAGTGTGGCCTCGAGTGGGTCGCGGTCAGGCATCGATGAAGCGCACGTCCTTTGCGTTGTCCTGGATGAATCGCCGCCGGGTATCGACGTCATCACCCATCAGGGTGGAGAACATCTCGTCGGCTATTGCGGCGTCCTCCACCGAGATCCGCAGCAGCGTACGCGTGGTGGGGTCCATTGTGGTCTCACCCAGCTCACCCCAGTCCATCTCCCCGAGCCCTTTGAACCGGTTGATGTCGACTTTGCGACCCTCGTGCTGGGCCTCGAAGGCCCGCAAGGCCGCCTCGTCCTTGAGGTAGGTGCGCTCCTTGCCGATGTCGGCCCGGTACAAGGGTGGCTGGGCGATGTAGATGCACCCGTACCGAACCAGGTCGATGAGCTGCCGGTAGAAGAAGGTCAGAAGCAGCGTGCGGATGTGGGCGCCGTCGACGTCGGCGTCGGCCAGGATGATGATCTTGTGATACCGGGCCTTCGCCCCGGTGAACTCGTCGCCGATTCCGGCCCCGATCGCCTGGATGAGGGTCTGGATCTCCTCGTTCTTCAACATGCGGTCCATTCGCGACCGCTCGACGTTCAAGATCTTGCCCCGAATCGGGAGGATCGCCTGGAAGCGAGGGTTCCGCGCTCGCTTCGCTGACCCACCTGCGCTGTCGCCCTCGACGATGAACAACTCCGATTCCGTCGGGTCGTTCGACGCGGCAGTCGGCGAGCTTGCCGGGCATGGCAGCGGATTCCAGGAGCGACTTCCGCCGGGTGAGCTCCCGGGCTTGCCGTGCCGCGACACCGAGCGCGGGAGGCCTGGGTCGCCTTGTTTGCGATCTGGCGACCTTCGCTCGGGTGCTCCTCAAGCCACTGGGCCAACTTGTCGTTCGTGGCCCGCTCGACCGCGGAGCGCATCTCGGTGTTACCGAGCTTCGCCTTCGTCTGGCCCTCGAACTGCGGAGATCGGAGCTTGACGGAGACGATGGCGGTCAGGCCTTCGCGGATGTCCTCGCCGAGAAGATTGTCATCCTTGTCCTTGAGCAGGCCTTTGCTCCGCCCGTACTTGTTGAGCACGTTCGTGAGTGCCTTCTTGAAGCCCTCTTCGTGCATTCCGCCTTCGGTGGTCGCGATGTTGTTCGCGAACGAGTGGATCCCTTCGTAGTAGCCGGTGTTCCACTGCATCGCGATCTCGATCTCGGAGTCGGTCCCGCGCTCTTCGTATGACACCACGCGCTTAAACAACGGCTCCTTCGAACCGTTGAGGTGCTTCACGAAATCGACGATCCCGCCCGTGAACTTGAACGTCTGCTCGAGCGGTTGCGCCAGTCGCTCGTCGCGAAACCGGATCTCAAGCCCGCGGTTCAGGAACGCCATCTCACGAAGCCGCTCCATGAGTGTCTGGGCGCGGAACTCGGTCTCTTCGAACACCGCGGGGTCCGGCCAGAAGGTGACGGTCGTCCCGCGACGCTTCGAGGGCCCGATCTTCTTCAGCCGCCCTTGCGGGACGCCGCCTTTCGCGAAGTGCTGCTCCCAGCGGGCCCCATCACGATCGATGACCAAGTCGAGACGGATTGAGAGCGCGTTCACGACCGACACCCCGACGCCGTGCAGGCCGCCAGAGATCTTGTAGCCGTCACCTCCGAATTTCCCACCCGCGTGCAGCGTCGTCATAATGATCTCGGCGGCGGACTTCTTCGGGTCGTCGGGATGCGGGTCGACTGGGATCCCGCGCCCGTTGTCGACGACCCGGCATCCGCCGTCGGCGAGCAGCACCACGTCGATTCGGGTGGCCTCGCCGGCCATCGCCTCGTCGACCGAGTTGTCGACCGTCTCGTACACCAGGTGATGGAGCCCGCTGAGGCCCGTCGAGCCGATGTACATGCCCGGGCGCTCCCGGACCGGCTCGAGGCCCTTGAGCACGGTGATGTCCTTCGCGGTATAAGTGGACTTGCGGGTCAACGCGCGCGTACCTCGTTGGCGACCAACGCCAGCTGGAGACGTTCGGGGGGAGGTGGCCGCTCAGCGCTCCGGGTGGTGGGGTAGAGACCGCCACGCCGCACCACGGCAAGTCCGAACGACACGCTCCATTGTACCAGAGGGTCATTCGGGCGGCGCGAACGCGTGTCCATCACGAGCGCTCGACGACGACGCGCACGTGGCGAACGAGATCGTGACCACTACTCGCTGCGAGTCGCGCGCGGATCTGGTCCTCGAGGTACCGCAACTCGGTCGCCCAGGCCGGGGCGTCGACGACGATGGTCAGCGTCCCGTGCCGGATGTCGCGTGGCCGAGCATGTGCCGCGACTGCCGGACCCACGACCTCGACCCAGTGGTCACCGAGCGACGCGACGAGATCCGGCTCCGGAAGCCCGAGCTCAGACCCGACCTCTCGCAGCGCGTCGGCCAGCGGAGTCGGGTCGTCGTCGGGCCTTCGGGGGCGTCGTCCACGCGTCATCGCGACGGCGGCTTAACGGTCAGGTGGCCGGCATGGACATGAAGATGTAGCGCCGGTGTCACCCCCGCCGGGAGCGCCCCGGCGGTGGTCACGACGGTCTGGGCATGGTCTGGCAGCGCGTCGACCAGCGCTCGGCTCCGTCGATCGTCGAGCTCGCTGAACACGTCGTCGAGGAGCAGCACCGGCTCGTCTCCGAGAACCTCCGTCACGACCTGGTGCGCGCCCAATCGGAGCGCCAGGGCGAGGGATCGCTGCTCCCCCTGGGAGGCGTGCGTCCGGCTGAGGCGGCCCGCGATCCTCAATTGCCACTCGTCTCGGTGGGGTCCGACGAGCGTCTGCTTGCGCTCCAGCTCCCGACGCTGGCCATGCTCCAGCGCTGTCCGCAACGTGTTCTCCACATCGTGTTCATCTGGCTGGTCGGTTCCCCAGTCGGCTTCGTAGTCGCCTTCGATGTCGCCTTGTCCGGGTGCGAGGCGTTGGTACGCGACGCCAACCGCGGGTGTGAGCCGAGCCAAGAGCCGGAGGCGTCCGCGGACGAGCTGCGCTCCGGCGCGGACGAGCTGGTCGTCGAAGACCTCAAGCGTCATGCGCGCCTCGGAGTCTCGGATCCCGCCTCGCAAGAGCGCGTTGCGGTGACGCAGGACACGTTCGTACTCTGCCCGAACGGAGGCGTACCGGGGGGCGGAGGCCGTCAGCAGTTCGTCGAGGTACGCTCGTCGCTCAGCTGGTGCGCCCTTGACCAGCTGGAGGTCATCGGGGGCAAAGACGGTTACGCGCAGGCCGTCGAGGAGTTCACGGGTTCGGGTGAGCGCGCGGCCATTGATCAGGATGCGGTGTCGACCTCGAAGCTCGGAGTTCGACGTCAGTTTGGCGGAGCGTGTCCCCAAGCCGGACGCCGGCGCGGATGATCGCCCGCTCGGTGTGCTGTCGCACCAGGGCGCTGTCCGGGACGCCGCGGAACGACCGTGCCAGCGCGATCCACGCCGCTGCCTCGAGCAGGCTGGTTTTGCCCTGCCCATTCGATCCCGTGACGGCAACGACGCCTGCCGGCAGGTCTATCGACGCGTGCTCGTAGCAGCGAAAGTCCCAGATCTCGAGCGTGGTGAGGTGCATCCCATCGACAGCTGTTGGGCCGGCGCCGAGGGCTTGAGCTCAGGCGATCCGAACGGGCATCAAGAGGTAGAGGAAATCGGTGCTGTCGCTCGCTCGTAGCAAAGCGGGTTTCAGCGGGTCGACACTCTCGATCACGAGCTCCGAGGAGCCCGTCGCCTCGAGCCCGTCCAAGAGGAATTGCGAGTTGAACGCGACTGTGAGCCTCCGTGCCTTCGTACTTGGCTTCGACGGGTTCGTAGGACTCGCCGACGTCCTGCGCGGTGGCGGACAACTCGAGTCCCTCTGCGCTCATGGCGAGCCGGATCGGGCTGGAGTCTCGGTTCTGGCCGCCCACAAGTCGGACTCTATTGACCGCGTCGGCCAGCGCGGCTCGGTTGACTGTCAAACGGTTCGGATACCCACTAGGAACGAGTTGCTGGTAGTTCGGGAACTCGCCTTCCACGAGGCGGGCCGTGAGTTCAGTCCCGTCGAGCCGAAAAGTCACCTGCCGTTCCCCGAGGAACACCTCGACCTCACCTTCCGCGGGCAGGAGTCTCTGGAGCTCACTGAGCCCCTTCGCGCCAACCAGCACCGAACGTCCCTCCCCAAGCAACGTGAGCCCTGGCAAGTCACGAACAGCAAGCCGATACGAATCCGTGGCCACGAGCCGGACTCCATCAGCCGTCGACGCGACAAGCACTCCAGTAAGAATCGGTCGCGCATCATCTTTGGACGCCGCTGGAACGACCTGGCGAAGACCTTGCGCGAGTGGACCGGCGGCCACCTTCACCCCCTCCCCTTCCGGTTCGGGAAGACGGGGAAAGTCAGACGCAGCAAGCGTCCGGATCTCCGAACGGAACCGCCCGGCCTCGATCTTCGCTTGATCCTCTCCGATCTCAACTTGCACGACGCCCGCCGCGAGACGACCCATGAGCTCCTGCAACAACCGTGCAACGAGAACGGCACTGCCGACGCCGTCGACCTCGGCTGGCACACGCACTCGGATGGTGAGTTCGAGATCGGAGCCAACCAGCTCAACTTCGTTGGGTTGGAGACGAAGGAGCAATCCAGCCAGAACAGGCAGGGCCCCGGTCCGGGACGCGACCGCTCGGTACGCGGTCGCGACCGCGTCAGCGAGGGTGTCGCGTTCAGAGCGGAACTTCACGATGGCTCCTTTGGCGGAGTGTTCCCCTGGTACTACTACCTCTACCTATACCAAGGTCGTAGACGTAGTAGGGGCTGTGGATTGTGGAGAATGGGCTCGGTGGGCTGGTCAGGGGTGGATTCGGTTGTCCCCAGGAATTCCCAGGCTGGCGCGGCAGTGCCGGGTGGAGGCGCCAAATTGCTCGGGAGGCGGGTTGGGCTCCATGGAGGGCCAGTCGGTATCCCCAGCAGTCCACAGCATTGTCCACATGTGGGGTCAGGCGCTGCTCCCGAGGCGGACGTGGGTGATGAGTTCGTTCACCTGGTCGAAGGTGTGGTGGCGCTCGGTCATCTGTTCTCGGACCTTGTCGACGGCGTACATCACCGTGGTGTGATCACGGCCGCCGAAGGCGCTGGCGATCCGGGGGTAGCTGAAGTCGGTGAGTTCTCGCATGACGTACATGCTGATCTGGCGTGCCGTTACGAGCGGCCGACGCCGGCTCTTGCCGGTGAGCTTCTTCGACGGTCCAGCCGAACTGGCGGGCCGTCTCGTCCAGGATCAGTTCGGCGGTGATCTCCCGGGGCTTGGTCGCGGGGAGTAGGTCGGCGAGCACGGAGCGCGCGACTTCCTCGGACAGGGGAGCGCGATTGAGACTCGAGTAGGCGGCGACCCGGATCAAGGCACCCTCGAGCTCCCGGATGTTGTCCTGGATGCTGCTGGCGATGAAGGCCAGAACCTCGTCGGGGATTCCGTGGAGATGGTCGGCTTCAGCCTTCTTTCGGAGGATGGCGAGGCGGGTCTCGAACTCGGGGGGCTGAACGTCGGTGAGGAGGCCCCACTCGAACCGGCTGCGGAGGCGGACCTCGAGGGTCGCAATGGACTTCGGGGAACGGTCGGAGGAGATGACGATCTGGCCGCCCGCGTTGTGGATCTGGTTGAAGGTGTGGAAGAACTCCTCTTGGAGTTCTTGAGTGCGTTCGAGGAACTGGATGTCGTCGATGAGGAGGACGTCGAGGTCCCGGTAGCGGCGCTTGAAAACCGGCATGCGAGTCCGATCGCGGATCGCCTCGACGAAGTCGTTCATGAACGCTTCCGTGGTGACGTAGCGAACCCGGACCCGGGGGAAGAGGGCCCGCACGTAGTGCCCAATCGCGTGAAGCAGATGGGTCTTGCCGAGTCCGGCCGGACCGTAGATGAACAATGGGTTGTAGGCCTGGGCGGGGGCCTCGGCGACTGAGAGCGCGGCCGCGTGAGCGAAGCGGTTGGAGGCTCCCATGACGAACTGGTCGAAGGTGTAGCGGGGGTTGAGGGCCGTGGATTCGTGCGGTGATCGCTCGGCCTGGAACGTGAACGGGGCGGGTTCAGTGTCGGGCTCGACGGCGAGGGGGGGCTGGGAGGGCAACTCCTCGGCTCGCGTCGAGGTGTCGAGCTCGAAATCGACGGCGAGGTCCCGACCGGTGGCCTCGAGCAGTGCGCTCTCCAGGATGGGCAGGTACTGAGACCGGATCTTGTCGGCGGCCAGGGTGCTCGGGACCCCGAGGACGAAGACGTCATGCTCGAGGCGGAGGGGGCGGATTCCCGGGAACCAAGTTGCCCACGTCGAATCCGCGAGTTCAGCCCGGACCTTGGGGCACGCCTGATCCCAGATGCGGTCGGCCAGCTCATCGGCGGCGGGAGAGTCGACGCGTTCCGGGTTGTCCACAGGCGCTTCCACAGTCGTGTGGAGAACGGGCGTGACGCCAGGGCGCCTTCCCCTCTTCGGCTGGCCGGCCATCTGGGGCGACAGGCCCCTGGGGAAGTGCGCCGCTGCAGGCCGGTGCGACGAGGGCGGAACGTAGCACCGCTTGGCGAGATGCGACAAGGGCCGCGCCGGGCGCCTGGCCGCCGAGCCGGGAGCCTCGCGCGCGCGGCCGACGTGCGAGCCGGCCGCGCGTTGCGACTGCCGGCGCGGCGCCCGTACACTGGTTTGTGATCGCGCCGTACCCGCTCGGCAGCCCCCCGTCCACCCTTCGGCGGAGACCCGAGCATCCTGGGCACGAGCCCACAGGAGGCCATGCATGAAGCGCACGTTCCAGCCCAACAATCGCAAGCGGAACAAGACGCATGGCTTCCGCACTCGGATGCGAACACGCGGTGGCCGAGCGATCCTCAAGGCGCGGCGTGCTCGAGGCCGCAAGCGGCTCTCGGCCTGAAGCGGCCCGTCCGCGACCGTGGCACCTTCGAGGCGCTCGCCCGGGCCCGTCCCGCACGCCGTGGTGCAGTCGGCGTTCGTTGCGTCGAGGACGGGGACGGGCCGGCGCGGGTCAGCTACGCGGTGGGCCGCCGAGTCGGGACCGCAGTCGTGCGGAACCGGGCCCGCCGACGACTGCGAAGCGCGGTCGAGCAGCACCGCGCGGAGCTCGTGCCCGGACACGCGTACCTCGTCTCCGCGGGGCGGGCGGTCGTGACGATGCCGTTCGAGGTGCTCGCGGCAACCGTCGGCGAACTCGTGCGAGGCGCCGGGGACGGACCGCGATGAAGAGGCGTCCCTCGGTGGCCGCGCGCGCGCTGATGCTGACTGTGCGCGGCTGGCGCATGATCAGCACCCGACTTCCCTCGCACTGCCGCTTCTACCCGTCATGTTCGGCCTACGCCCTCGAGGCGCTCGGCGAACACGGAGCGGCTCGAGGCTCGTGGCTGGCGCTGCGCCGGCTCGGACGCTGCCATCCTTGGCACGCCGGCGGCTTCGACCCCGTCCCACCAGCGTCGAACAAACGTTCCCCAGTTGCGGCCGGCCCGGCCGTTCCCTCCTGAGAGGCACCCGATGAGCTTCCTCAATCCCCTGTACAACGCCCTGGGGTACCTGCTCGCTTTCTTCTACCAGTACGTGCACAACCTCGGGGTGGCGATCATCTTCGCCACGATCGTCGTGATGATCCTCCTGTACCCGCTGACGGCCAAGCAGGCCAAGTCGATGATCGTGATGCAGCGGGTGCAGCCGGAGATCAAGAAGCTTCAGGCGAAGTACAAGGGCGACCGCCAGAAGCTCAACGAAGAAACGATGAAGTTCTACCAAGAGAACAAGATCAATCCGTTGTCGGGTTGCTTGCCGCTCCTGGTGCAACTTCCAATTTTCTACGTCCTGTTCCGAGTGCTGAAGACGCCGTACTCGCACGTCCCGAAGACCGGAAACTTCAACCTGCTCTACAAGAACATGTGCGGCGCCGCCTTGAAGGCGCACCAGGCGTGCACGAGCAGCAACGTCCAGCACCTGAAGTTCCTCGGCGTCGACCTCCAGAGGTCAGCAACCAACCTGGGACCGCATTCGAGCTTCATGACCGCGCTCCCCTACTACGCGCTCGTGCTGCTCGTCGTGCTGACCGGGTACTTGCAGACCAAGCAGGCGACGTCGCGGACACCGCGGCGAGCAAGCAGATGGGCACGGTGATGAAGGTCCTGCCCATCTTCTTCGGGTTGATCTCGCTGAGTTTCCCCGCCGGGCTCGTCCTCTATTTCCTGGTGAGCAACACCTGGCGGTTGGGTCAGCAGGAGCTGATCTTCCGACGGATGGCGGTGGGTGCCGGGACCGGCGCAGCCAAGCTCGGAACCGGGGACAAGGGCGGTGGTGCGCTCGACGTCGCGAGCACGGAGCGGGCCAACGAGGCCAAAGCGAAGGCCGCCGTCGAAGCGTCGCGGGACGGGCCTGCGGAGCCGGACGCTCCTCCTGAGCCCGAGCCGCAGCCGTCGAGGGCCCGCAACGCCAAGCCGGCGCCCGCGTCCGCGCCGGCCGAGAAGCCAGCCCCGAAGAGCCGGGCGCGCTCGGCGAACCCACCAGCTCGGCGCGGACCGGCGGCCCGGCCGGCTGCGCAAGAGGCTGGCGGGCGAGGGATTCGGGGCTACTTCCAGCTTCCTCCGCCTCCGGGAGGGAACGGAGGTAACGGGGGACGCGGCCGACCGTCGACCACGAGTCAGGCGTCAGGTCAGGGGGGATCGAAGCCCGCCCCTAGCCGGTCAGGATCGGCACCACCGCCCCGACCTCGGACCAAGAAGAAGCGAAAGCGCTGAACGGGGCCGGCGATGGAATGGGTCGAAACGACCGGTCGAACGGTCGAAGAGGCACTCGACGTCGCGCTCGACACGCTCGGCGTGGACGAGGACGAGGCAGAGTTCGAGGTCCTGGAGGAGCCCCGAGGGGGTTTGTGGGGCCGGCGTGAGGCGCGCGTCCGTGCTCGCGTGCGGCCGATCTCGCGTGCGAAGCCGGGGGAGAACCGGGGGCGGGGGCGGTGGAGCCGTGACGGCGGCGGCGGGCGGGGGCGGCGCCCCGGTTCGGAGCGGACGCCGGAGACCGGCGGAGATCGATCAGGGCCCGGTCGCCGCCGGTCGAGCAGCCGAGGCGGCGGACGAGGGGGCGGACGAGCGGGTGCAGGCCAGGCGAAGGAGGAAGCGGTGACCGAGGTACCGGTGGAGGAGCAGGCACGGGAGGCGGAGACCTTCACGCGGGGCCTGATCGAAGCCTTCGGGACGCCGGCGAGCGTCGCGGTCGAGATCGACGAGGATGGGGGTGTCCTCGTCGACGTCACCGGCCATGACCTTGGGCTGCTGGTCGGGCAGCGGGGGGCGACCCTGCAGGCGATCGAGGAACTGGTCCGGACGGTTGTCCAGCGCCGCACCGAGGGCCACGGGACGCGGATCAACGTCGACGTTGGGGGGTACCGGGCCAAGCGGCGCCAGGCGCTCGCTGGCTTCGCCGAGGATCTCGCCGACCAGGTTCGCCAGACCGGCCAGGAGCGAGCCCTCGAGCCGATGCCGGCGTCCGACCGCAAGGTCGTCCACGACACGGTCGCGGTCATCGACGGCGTGACTACGGTCTCGGAGGGTGAAGAGCCGCGACGGCGGGTGGTCGTCCGACCCAGCTGAGCCTCCCGTTCGGGGCGCTCTGATCGACACGCTCGAACGAGGGCAACGGCTCGGCCTGCTCGGGCCCGGCCCGATCGGCGGCCACGTCCTGCACGCCGAGGCGTTGGCGGGGTTGGTCGAGCCGCCGGGGCGGTTCCTCGACCTCGGATCGGGGGCTGGGATCCCGGGGCTGGTCTTCGCACTCCGCTGGCCGCTTGCCCGGGGGGTGCTCTTGGATTCGGCCCAGCGGCGGGCGGAGCACCTGCGGGCAGCGTGCTCGGAGCTTGGGCTCGAGGACCGGGTCCAGGTGGTCCAGGCGCGGGCCGAGGACAGCGGCGCGTGATCCGGCGCTGCGGAGCCAATTCCATCTGGTCGTGGCCCGCAGCTTCGGCGCGCCGGCCGTGACCGCGGAGTGCGGGGTCGGGTTCCTCGAGACCGGGGGCGTCCTGCTGGTGTCGGAGCCGCCGGGCGGAGAGGCGGCGCGGTGGGATGCGCGGGGGTTGCGCGCCCTGGGCTTCGACGGTCCGCGGATCGTGACGGCGGGGGAGACCTCGGGGGCCGAGCTCCGCCTGACGGCTCCGGTCGGGAGCCGTTGGCCAAGGCGGACGGGCGTCCCGGAGCGGAGGCCCCTCTGGGGCTGACGTTCCACGTGGAGCCATCCGACTCGGCAGCCGTGCGTTTCACGTGGAACGACGACACCGCCACCGGCCAGGTGTAACGCTGGCTAAGCTGTCCCCGGTCGCGTATCCTCGAGCAGTCATAGCCTCAAGTGGACGTCGAGGGTTCTGGCGGCGCCGGGAGGGTGCGGTGAGTGACATGACGCTCGAGGAGGAGCAGGACGCGTCTCGGCTCCCCGACGGCCCGATCCTCGATCCGCAATCCCTCCCGGGTGGCCCGGCGGCCGCGGTCCGGCCACTCGAGCTCCCGCGGGTCCTCGCGATCGCCAACCAGAAGGGCGGGGTGGGCAAGACGACCACGGCCGTGAACCTGGGGGCGGCGCTCGCCGAACAGGGCTTCCGGCTGCTCGTCGTCGACCTCGACCCGCAGGGGAACGCGACGACCGGTTTGGGGCTGAACCCCCGCGACGTCAACCAGTCGGTCTACGACGTGATCTTGAACGACCTACCCCTCGAGGACTGCGTCGAGCCGACCAGCGTGAAGAACCTGTTCGTGGCGCCCGCCACCATCGATCTCGCCGGCGCCGAGATCGAGCTCGTCTCCCAGATGAGCCGGGAGCTGCGGCTGAAGCGGGCGATCGACGCGGTGCGGGACCACTTTGACCTCGTCCTCATCGACTGCCCCCCCTCGCTGGGACTCCTCACGGTCAACGGGCTGGGTGCCGCCGACGACGTGATCGTCCCCATCCAGTGCGAGTACTACGCCCTCGAGGGCCTCGGACAGCTGCTGCGCAACGTGGCGCTCGTACAGGCGAACCTGAACCCGGATCTCGAGGTGCGGGGCATCGTGCTCACGATGTACGACGCTCGCACCAAGCTCGCCGATCAGGTCGAGGCCGAGGTGCGCGAGTACTTCAAGGAGAAGGTCTACCGAACGGTGGTGCCGCGGACGGTGCGGCTCTCCGAGGCGCCGTCGTTTGGGCAGCCGATCATCGTCTTCGATTCGACGTCGCGGGGAGCGAAGGCCTACCGCGAGCTTGCCAAGGAGGTCAGCCGTGGCGCGAGCCGGCGGTCTGGGTAAGGGCCTCGGCGCGCTGATCCCACAGGGGGCAGCGGACCGGGCGACCAGCAGCGTGGCGGCCGGGCCCGGCCTCCAGGAGCTCGCAATTGCCGCGATCCGCCCAAATCCTTACCAACCACGCGATCGGTTCGACGAGGAGGGAATCGGGGCGCTCGCCGACTCGATCCGCGAAGTCGGGCTGCTTCAACCGGTGCTGGTCCGCCCAGCCGGGGACGGCTTCGAGTTGATCGCCGGCGAGCGCCGTTGGCGCGCCGCCAAGCGAGCCGGCCTGCAGGTGATCCCTGCGCTCGTGCGCCAGACCGAGGATCAGAAGGCCCTGCAGCAGGCCCTCGTCGAGAACCTCCAGCGCGACGACCTGAACCCGCTCGAGGAGGCGGCCGCGTACCAGCAGATGATCGAGGACTTCTCGATGACGCACGAACAGGTCGCGTCGACGGTCGGCAAGAGCCGCGCCGCGGTCACCAACACGTTGCGACTGATGCAGCTCCCGCCGTCGATCCAGCTGCTGGTCCGCGAGCAGCAGGTGTCGATGGGTCACGCCCGCGCGCTGCTGGGGTCTCCGGACCGTGCGTTTCAGGAGGCCCTGGCCCGCCGCGTCGTGAAAGAGGACCTGTCGGTGCGCGCGGTGGAAGAGTCGGTCCGGGCCCGCAACGAAGGCGCCGAGCCTGAGGCGCGCCGCGCCGCGCCGACCCGCATGCGGCCCGCGGGCTGGCTCGAGGTCGAGACGCTGCTCGGCGAGTACCTCCAGACCCGGGTCCGCCTGCGTCTCGGTGCGGGCGGCAAGGGCCAGCTCGTCATCGACTTCGCGGGGCTCGCCGACCTCGAGCGCATCTACCAGCGTATGGGGGGTCCCGAGAGCGACTCGAGCGCCGCGACGGCCTAGCCGCGTCAGGACTGAGTCGCGGCCGGCTCCTCGACAGCGCGGCGCACCCCGCGCACGATCGCGCGAGCCACGTCGCCGGCTCGCGCGACGAGACCGCGCATCGCGTCGACATCCCCGTCGGGGACGAGCCGACACACAACGGCTGGCATGCGCGTCTCGCGCAGCACGGTGTAGGTCCGGCCGGAGACCTCCGCGTCGACGAGCAGGATGCCAGTCAGCTCGTTGTGGATCGCGACCGCCAGGGCGTGTCCGGCCTCGGAGCGGAACCGGCCCGACTCGAAGTAGGCACAGCGACAGCCCACCGCGTCGCCAGGTCGGAGCCCGACGTACACATCGGCGTGGTACTGGTTGGCCGACGCGACGAGCAGCGCGTCCTCTGCGCCGGAGGAATCGAGGATGGTCTCGGCCCCCGCGTCGAGGAGCCCCCGGCTCACCTGCTCCCCGAGGACGGTGAGGCCAGCTGCGGCGGCGACGAACACGGACCGGTCGGCGAGCCTCCGCCCCCGGTGACGGAGCCCCTCCCGCTCCCGCACGCTGGCGATCGACCCCTCGGCCATCGTGCCCAGCGGCCCGAGCGTCCCGATGGTCGCTGGTCCGCAGATCCCGTCCGCGGCGATCCCAGCGTCTCGCTGGAAGGCGGCGAGCGCGGTGCGAGTGTCCTCGCCCAAGATGCCATCCTCCCGTCCGGCGTCGAAGCCGAGCCCGTTCAGCTGGCGCTGCAGCTCGAGGACGTCGTCCCCGCGCAGCATGGGCCGGCGGAGGTACAGAAGCCGATCCCCGAGGCAGTAGCCGCTCTCGACCAGGGCCGACCAGGTCTGGGCGCCAACGACCCCGTCGACCCGTAACCCTCGGCTGTCTTGGAAGAACCGCACCGCTGACTCGGTCCCCGACCCGAAGGCGCCGGCGGCGTCGGGGCGCGCGTCCAGGGCCAGGGCGGCCAGGCGCTGCTGGAGGTCCCGGACCGCCTCGCCGCGACTGCCGGTTCGGAGCGGAGCCGGCACCCGCCTCAGGCGACGAACTCGGCGAGCTCCTGCAGGAGCGCAGCCTTGCTCTTCGCTCCGACAAGTCGGCGGGCCTCTTGGGCGGACTCGCCCGGCTTGAAGACGAGCAACGTCGGGATGCTCATCACGTTGTAGCGCATCGCGACGTTCGGATTGTCGTCGACGTTCAGCTTCGCGACTTGGAGCCTCTCCTTGTTCTCCGTGGCGAGCTCCTCAAGGACGGGGGCGATCATCTTGCAGGGACCGCACCACTCAGCCCAGAAGTCGACGAGCACCGGCTTCTCCGCCCCGCTGATCGTCTCGTCGAACGTCGAGTCGGTGAGCTTCAGAATGTGCTCGGACACGCCAACACCTTTCGTCCAGTTGCTCACGGCGATCGCCGCCGAGTCTAGGAGGGAGAACGTCGAGCGCCCCGGCTGGCATTCCGCGGCGTGACGCCGTCCTACGGGCAGGCGCTGCCGTCCCGGGCCGCGAGCCAGCGCTCCGCCTCCATCGCGGCCATGCAGCCGCTGCCCGCCGCGGTCACTGCCTGGCGGTAGACGTGGTCCTGGACGTCCCCCGCGGCGAAGACCCCGTCGACCGAGGTCGTCGTCGAGTCGGGGCCGGTCACGATGTAGCCGGCCTCGTCGCAGTCGAGCTGGTCGCGGAACAGCGCGGTGTTGGGGTCGTGGCCGATCGCGACGAAGACCCCTTTCACCGGGAAGCTCCGAGCGTTCGTCGGTCACGGTGTCGCGCAGCCGGACCGCCTCGACCTGCCCGTTGCCGACCACCTCCTCGACGACGCTGTTCCAGCGGAAGTCGATCTTGGGGTTGGCGTAGGCCCGGTCGGCCATGATCTTCGTGGCTCGGAGCTGGTCCCGGCGGTGTATCACCGTCACCTGGGTGGCGAACTTGGTGAGGAACGTGGCTTCCTCGACCGCGGAGTCCCCGCCTCCGACGACCACGAGCGGCTTGTCCCGGAAGAAGAAGCCGTCACACGTGGCGCAGGTCGAGACCCCGTGGCCGAGGAGGCGCTGCTCGGACTCGAGGCCGAGCATGCGGGCGGTCGCGCCGGTCGAGATGATTATCGCCTGGCCTCGGTACTCGGTGTTGCTCACCCACGCCCCGAACGGCGAGGCGAACAGGTCGACCCGGTCAGCGTCGGCGGTTACGAACTCGGCCCCGAACCGGGCTGCCTGCTCCCGGAACTTCGTCATGAGCTCCGGGCCCAGGATCCCGTCGGGGAACCCGGGATAGTTCTCGACCTCGGAGGTGAGCATGAGCTGTCCGCCCGCCGCGATGCCCTCGATCACGACTGGGTGCAGGTTGGCCCGACTGGCGTACACCGCCGCGGTGAGGCCGGCCGGCCCCGACCCGACGATGAGGAGCGGACGCACCTCGGTCATGTTCCTGGTCCCCTTGCCCTGGTCAGTCGGGGCGCTTCGTGCGCCGCGACCAGCAGAACGCGCCGACGAGGACGAGCATTCCGCCCAGGATGAGGTAGGCGATCCAAGCGTCACCGGTCAGGAGGACCAGGCCCCGGAACGCCCCCACGATGAGGAGGACCAGCGCGGTGACCGCGAAGAACGCCACCAGCGTCCCGTAGACGACCGCCCGGGTGGCTTTCTGGGCGGGACGCACCGCCCGGTCGCGAACGACCGAGACGGCGGCCTCGATCGCGTCGGTGGCTTGGGTAGTCCAGTCGGCCATGGGAATGCTCAGTGTTCGGCAGCGCCGGGAGCGTACCCGGGGCCAACCCGCGGCTCCCGGGGGGCCGGCCGTCGCTCAGCGGGTGGTCTGGTGGATTGGGGCCGGTGGGTTGGTGCTCGCCCCGGCGCCGCTTGCCTTCACGAGCAGGTAGCCGGCCGCGCCGCCGATGACGAACAGCAGCGCGGCGAGGACCGCGACCATCCCCCGCCGAGGGCGCGGCGGCGCAGGGCGGGCCGGGGCGGGTCGCGGCGCGGGCGCGGTCGGCGGAGCCGGCTCCCGGGGCGCGGGAACCACGGCGCGCGGCGGCTCGGTGCGGGGCCGCTCGGCGGTGCTGGCTCCCGCCCGCCCGCGCCCGGACAGCACCTCGGCGACCACCGCCGCGCTGGGGGGCCGGTCGGCCGGGTTCAGCGCCAGGCACGACATGACCAGGTGGGCCAGGGTGGGGGGGCAGTCCGGCCGGGCGGTGCGGATCGACTCGGGTGGAGTGCTGAGCCGCGCCAACGCGATCGACATCTCAGTGTCGCCGTGGAACGGCAACTCGCCGGCCAACATCTCGTAGAGCACGAGGCCGAGCGCGTAGAGGTCCGTGCGGGCGTCGACCGGGTCGCCGCGGAGCTGCTCGGGGGCGAGGTAGCGGGCGGTGCCGACGACGGTGCCAGTCCGGGTGAGCTCGCTGGTGCCGGCCTTCGCGATCCCGAAGTCCGTGACCTTGACGTGCCCGCCCGGCGGGACGAGGACGTTGGCCGGCTTGATGTCGCGGTGGACGATGCCCTGCCGATGCGCGGCCTCCAACGCGCTCGCGACGTCCCGGCCGATCCGAGCCGTCTCGCGCACCTCGAGCGGACCGCGCAGATCGAGGACGCGTCGCAGGTTGGGACCGTCGACGAATTCCATGACGATGTAGCCGACGCCCTCGTCGTCGCCGGTGTCGTAGGTGGCGACGATGCAAGGGTCGCTAAGTCGGGCCGCCGCGATCGCCTCGTTCCGGAACCGGGTGCGAAGCGCGTCGTCGTAGGTGAGCTCGGGGTGGAGCGTCTTCACCGCGACCCGCCGGGCCAGCAGTGTGTCTTCGCCGACCCAGACCGTGGCCATCCCGCCCTTGGCCAGGGCGGTCACGAGCCGGTAACGGCCTCCGAGCACCCGGCCCGGGGCGGCAGGATCAGACACCCGAACCACGCTACCCAGCCCGGGGTGGGCGGGCGGGTTCAGCCCGACAACTGGAAGGTGACGCCCAGCACCCCGGGGCCGGCGTGGGTGCCGATGACCGGCCCGACTGATCCGACGACGATCTTGTCGCGTGGTGCGACGTCCTCGATGAGGTCCAGGAAGTCATCGAAGTCCGGGGCGTCTCCCTGGAGGACCGCGACTTCCTCGACGGGTTGCTCGTGGACCTTGTCGGCAAGCAGCTGCAGCGCCTTTGAGCGGGTGCGGACCTTGCCGGCCTCTTCGACGACCCCATCTCGCACTTCCACCACCGGCTTGACGGCCAACATCGAGCCGAGCAGCGCCCGGGCGTTGCCAACCCGGCCGCCGCGCTTGAGGAACTCGAGGGTGTCCAGGGTGCCGAAGAGGCGGGTGCGGTCGCGACGATCGGTGACTTCGAGCGCCACTTCCTCGAGCGGGGCGCCTTCGTCGGCACGGCGGGCCGCGGCGAGGCACAGGTTGCCGAGCCCCATCGAGCAGGTCAGGGAATCGATGACTCGGACCGGGCAACCGTCGAAGGACTGCGCGGCGACCTGGGCGGCCTGCATCGTCGCTGAGAGCCGCGAGGACAGGTTGATGCACACGATCCCGTCGGCGCCGCTCCGCGCGAGGGCGCGGAACCGGTCTGCGAACGCGCCCGCCGACGGCGCAGCGGTCTCGGGCAGCGACGCGGCCTGGGGCAGCCGCTGCCAGAAGGCCTGGTTGCTGAGCTCCACACCGTCGACGAGCTCTTCGGACCCGAACCGAATGGTGAGCGGCACGACCTCGATGTGGTGCTCGGCCACGAGCGGCGCGGGGAGATCACACGCGCTGTCGGTCACCACTCGCACGGACACGGCTGCCTCCTCGTCCCGCTGCTCAGCGAGACCCTCATGGTCCCACGCCGGCGTGCCGCCCGCCTCCCCGGCGGCGGGGGAGGAGTCCCGAGACGAGTTCCCGCCATTCCTCCACGCCGGCCACGGTCAGCCCCAGAGCCAACAGGGCGGCACCGACCACGAGCCCGACCACCGTGGCTGCGATCGCCCGGCTGTCGCCGGCCCAACCGATCGTGTCGGACACGAACCACGCCGCGCTGCCGGCGACGGCGCTGACCACGCTCACCTTCAGGCCGGTGGTTTCGATCCCGCGGCCTTGGAGGCCGCCGATTCGTCGGCTCAACACGATCAGGGTCACCACGCAGGCCACCGCGTAGGCAGCCGAGAACGAGTAGGCGAGGCCCGGGATCCCGAACGAACCGACCACGGCGAGCGCCACGACGATGTTGACCGCGTTCTCGAGGCAGTTGAGCAGGAACGGGGTTCGGGTGTCCTGGAGCGAGTAGAAGCCCCGGAGGGCGAACAGGTAGACGGAGAAGAACGGGAGACCGACCGCGAAGCCGACCAGCGTGTGAGAGACCAGTGCCGAGTCGGCGCCGGAGAACGCGCCGCGTTGGAGCACCGCGACGACCGCCGGGCGGGCCAGCGCGACCGTCAGCGCGGCGGCAGGGATTCCGATGGTCAAGATCAGCCGAAGCGCCCGGGCGAAGCGGTGACGCAGCGCCTGTTGGTCGTGACCGACCGCCGCCAGCTCGGGTCCGGCGGTGGTCATGATCGACACCGCGAACAGTCCGTGGGGCAGTTGGAACAACGTGTAAGCCAGCAGGTACGCGGCGGGGCCGCCGGTGTAGCTGTTGGCGAGCACCAGCACCAGCCACAGCGCGATCTGGTTCGCGACCACGTATCCGACCGTCCACCCCGAGAGACGCATCACTGTCACCACCGCGCGGTGGCGCCACGCGGCAAGGAATCGCAGTCGAACCCGCGCCGCGATGATCGCGGGCCACAGCGCGATCGCCATCGCGCCGACGGCGGCGGTCGTCCCGAGCCCGATGTAGAGCATGAGCGGCGTGTCGTGCAGGACGTGATCAACGGTGATCGGGCGGCTGGCGAGGTGCGGCAGCGACAGGAACAACCCGACCAGCACGAGGTTGTTGAGGCTCGGAGCGAACGCGGCGGCTGCGAATTGGCGGCGGGCTTGCAGGAGCGCGGTCGCCAACGCGGTGAAGCCGTAGAGAGCGATCTGCGGCATGAAGCAGCGGACAAAGTTCGTGGCGAGCTGCTGCTCAGCGGCGTGCTGTGCGCCAGTGACCTTCAGGGTGAGCAGATCGGCGATCCACGGAGCGAGGAGCACGCCGAGTGCCGACACGCCGATGAGGACGATCATCGAGACCGTGAACACGGCGCTGGTCGCGTCGTCGTCGTGGTCCTCGAAGTGACGCACGAACTGGGGAACGATCGTCGCGGTGAGAACACCGCCGACGAGCAGCTCGTAGAGCATGTTCGGGGTTTCGTTCGCGAACGCGTACGTCCCCGACAGGGCGGTGATCCCGATCGCGTACGCGGCTGCGGCGCGCCACAACAGGCCCGTGATTCGGGAGGTCGCGGTCCCGATCCCGACGACGGCGCTGGACCGCACCATGCGCCCGCTGTCGTGCGGGCGGGCGACGCCCCGGTCGCGCCCGCGGCGAGTCACGAAGCCGACCCGGCCCGAGTCCGGCGGCGACGGATGTCGAAGATCCACCACCCGGCGAGGAACAGGAACGCGCCGACGGCGAGCGCGATGGCGACGGTGCTCACGACCGTCGATCGAACCTTGAAGCTGCTCTGCGCGATGAGCAGCGTCCCGTCGGCTGAGCGGATGCTCATCTCGAGCGGGAACGTCCCCGAGGTGCGCGAGCGGACGTCGAAGCGAACGGTGGTGCTCCGCGGCGGAAGCGCGACGACCTGCGCGGATCCGCTCGGGAAGTCGAGCCGGTGGCTCTTCAGCGTGATCATGACCCGTACCGGCTGGCCTGTGTCGTTTCGGAACGTGATCGGGATCGCACCGGAGCGCGAGGTGAGCGTGATCGTTCCCGGAGTGGGGATTCGGATCCCGGCGAGGAAGCTGTTGATCGTCAGGTCGACCCCGTCGAGCTCGTTGTGGGCCTCGATGGCGTCGAGCCCCGTCCACTCCGACGACACCGATGACAGCAGCAGTCGCTCGGCGCGGGCGACGAGCGGGTTGCCGGGACCAACCAGCGATGCGAACGAGGCGACGCGGCTCTCCGTGCTGGTGTACGCCGCCGGCGAGACGGGGGCGGGCGGCGGGTCGTACGGTTCGAGCGCCCGCACGTCGTTGGCGCTGAGCGGTGACACCGAGGTGAAGACGTCGGAGAGGGTCATCGGCGACAACCACGGGTGGTTGGTGAGGCCGGTCAACACCGCGTCGAGCAGCGCCGGGGAGGGGTTGAAGTCCGCCGGGTTCACGACCACAACCGCCCGGGTCAGATCCGGCTGCTCGAGCGCGGTGACGGCGAGCCCGGCGAGGAACCGCTGGGCGGTGAGCGCGGGCGGGTCATCTCCCGTGAGCAGCGACGCAAGGTACGTGTCGTTCGCGACGGCGGCCATCGGGCCGGTCGGAGCGAGGCTGGGTGGGGGTTCGAGCGAGAAGGGCGTCACGGTCGTGAACCGGCTCGTGGTGGACCCGATCGCGCTGTCGTCGACGACGACCCGATCGACGCCATGGGCCCGGAGGGTCCCCAGCGAATCGGTGTCGGCCGGCAAGGCCAGCGCGGCCTGATCATCGATGTGCGTGCCGAAGAACAGGTCCAGCGAGGTTGCTCCCTGGACGAACTGCGCGTCGGCAGCGGCGCCGAGCCCGACGTGGAGCAGCGATGGCAGATCGATCGGCACGTACGGCCCCGCGATGACCTCGTGGACGGCGCTCTGCGCGTCGCGGAGCACGTCGGCGCCGCCGGCGACGCCCGGGTCGAGCCGTGCCAGCGTGGTCCACGCGTCGAGCGTGTCCGGCGAGGGCGCCAGGGTGACCGGTACGTCCGGCTCGCGTTCGAGGGCGGCGACTTGCCGGCCGATCGTGCCCCCCGGCTCGAGGACCTGGGTCACCGAAGGGTCGATCGTCCCATTCGGATCGAGCGCGGGGCGGGTCACCAGCGGCCACACCCACGAGACGCCGAGCCGAGCTGTCATCGCGACCGGCTGGCCGTCGAGTCCGACGCCGACGACGACCAGGAACGACACGAACCGGGCCAACGTCTGAGCCTGACTGTCACGGAGCTCGACCTCAAGCGGATAGACGCCGGGTCGAGGAACGTCGAGGCGAGTCGGGTCAAACGGGCCGGTCGGGCTCATCAGCCCGATCGCGACCGTTCGACTCCCGTCGGCGTTGACGGTCAACGTGTCGACGGGGAGTTGCACCTGCGACAGGACCGGCCCGAGGTCGGTGTCGGCGGCCGCCTTCTCGAACGGTGAGCCTGACGTCACGGTGTCGTGGGCCGCGACGCTGAGCACCAGCCCGGGCTGGGACACGCCGATCTGAACCTGAGCGTGGAACTCGCCGCCGACCGGCGTCCACGGGTCCTGGGTGATGAGCGTGAGGCGCGACGGTGCAGGGGGCTGCGCGGGGCTCGGGGACGTCGGCCCGGGCGCCGCGGCGGCGTTCCCGACCCACCCCAACAGCGCGACGAGAGTCACGCCCGCCAGCGCCGGGATCCGGCCGCGCCTCACAACTGGTAGTCGAGGACGACCAGCCCGCTGGGCGACCGCTCGAATCCGCACGTCTCGTAGAGCCGCAGCGCGTCGCGATTGTCCGCCTGGGTGTTCACCAAGCAACGCTCGGCCCGGTGGCGGTGCAGCCATCGCAGCGCGTCGACGACCAGCGCCCGCCCGAACCCGGCGCCGCGGGCAGACGGGTCCACGGCTAGGCGCTGCAGGTAGCCGTGCCCGCCGGCGCGACCGGTGACCGCGTAGGCGACCGGAGTTGGATCGGCCGGACGGGCGACGACCCGGAACCGCACCGCGGGGGTCGCCGTCAGCGCGTCGCGGAGCCCCCCGGCACCGAAGCGCCACGACGGGGCGAAGGAACGGTCGTCCAGCGCCACGACCGCGCCCCGGTCACCACGCCAGGCGCGCCGCACCGAGCCCCGGACGGCCCGGGCGTGGGGAAGGGGCTGCAGCCGATGAACGAGGAGGTGCAGCTCTTCGCGCGTCGAGAACCCGGCATCGAGGAATGGCGCCGCCGCGGTAAGGGTCAGCGGGCTCGTCACCACAGCGCCGAACCCAGCCGCCCGGACCCGCACGACGCATTCCTGCACCGCGGCGGGAGTCAGGATCCCCTCGGTGGCGAGCACGAGGTGACCGACGTCGGTGTGGTCCCGCCAGGGCCCGATGCGGGCCCATCCCCCCGCGAGGCGCAGCGTCCGCTCGCCCGTGCGTGAGGCCACGAGCGCGGAGCGTACCCGCCGGTCCCCTCGAAGCCGTCGACGCGCTCCACGGGCCCCGGGACCGCCGGCCTCCTCTCGGGAACCCCGCAGACGGTCGAGGCGCTCCCAACCGTGGGCCTCACCTCGACGGGGTGGGGGGCGAGGCGTCACGTCGCTCCCGGCCGGGCACTTGCTGTGCTGGTTCAGCGGACGGGTCGTCGCGCCGATACCCCGGAGGTGCTCGACGTCGACCGGCTCCTCCGCAGCGCCGTGGAACAGCGGGCCTCGGACCTCCACCTGAAGGTCGGGACGCGGCCGTGGCTGCGCGTCGACGGCACCCTGGTCGAGACGGCCTTCGACACCGTCGAACCGGACGACACCCAGCAAGCGGCGACGCGGCTCCTCTCCGCGGCGCAGACCGAGGTGCTCTGCCGGACCGGGGACGCCGAGAGCGTCTACGCCGTCCCGGGACTGGGGCGGTTCCGAGTCAACGCCTTCCGCCAGCGGGGCCGGACCGGCCTGGTGCTGCGCCGGGTCGTGCCGGGTGTCCCCGGCCTCGAGGCGCTCGGCTTGCCCCCCGTGCTTGCCAGCCTCGCTGAGGCGTCGAGCGGCCTCGTCCTGGTCGGCGGGCTGGCCGGTTCAGGCCGCACCTCGACGATGGCCGCGATGGTCGACCACGTCAACGCGTCTGCTCGGCGCCACATCGTCACCATCGAGCATCCGATCGAGGTCCTCCACGCGGACAAGTCCTCGATCGTCGATCAGCGGGAGATCGGCGTGGACGTGGTCAGCGTCCCCGACGCGCTCGCCCGGGTCGTGCGCCAGGACCCGGACCTGATCGTCGTCGGAGATCTGGTCGGCGAGGACTCGGCCCGCCTCGTCCTCGAGGCGGCGGACACCGGGCACCTCGTGCTCGCCGGGATGGCGACGGTCGGCGCCACCGAGGCCCTCGATCGGCTCCTCGACTGGTTCCCACGCGACCGGCTCTCGACCACCCGCACCCTGCTGGCCCGCACGTTGCGCGGGATGGTGTCCCAGCGGCTCCTCCCCCGGGCCGGGGGCCGGGGCCGCGTCGTCGCGGCTGAGATCCTCGTCGCCAACGGCGCGGTCGCGGAGGCCATCGCGGACGGTCGAGACGCGGAGCGGCTCGAGATCCTGATGCGCGACGGGGAGTACTACGGGATGCAGACCTTCGACCAGGCGATCGCGCGCCTCTACGAGCGGGGCCTCGTGGAGCGCGAGGCGGCGCTCGACCACGCCTCCTACGGCCCGGCGCTGCGCCTCGAGCTTGAGCGCATGGACCGGGAACGGATTCAGCCCGTCCCCGCTCCGGCCTAGACGAACGCGCACGGCAGCCCGCCGACCCGCCAGTCCAGCCGCCCGGCCGGCCGGGGCCGCGAGAATGGTCCTCGATGGACGTCCCGGCGCGCCTCCGCGTCTACTACGAGGCGGGATCCCCGACCCGCGGCTCGCGGACCGGATCGCCGCGGCCGGCCACCAGTGCTACCTGGTCGGCGGCACGGTCCGGGACGCTTTCCTCGGCGCCGAATCGCCCGACGTCGACCTGGCGACTGACGCCCGCCCCGAGGAGGTCCGGTCCCTGGTCGAAGGGTGGGCAGACCACGTCTGGCTGCAGGGGGAGCGCTTCGGAACCGTCGGCGCTGACGTCGGCGGTCAGCGGCTCGAGATCACGACCTTCCGAGGCGACGTCTACCGCCCCGAGAGCCGCAAGCCCACGGTTACGTACGCGGACCGGATCGAGGACGACCTGGCTCGCCGGGACTTCACGATCAACGCCATGGCGCTGCGCCTCCCCGACCCGGTGCTGGTCGACCCGCACCACGGCGCGGCCGACCTGGCGGCCCGGAGGCTGCGCACCCCCGAGTCACCCCAGGCGTCCTTCGAGGCCGACCCGCTCCGGATGCTGCGAGCAGCGCGCTTCGTGGCCCGGTTCGAGCTCGAGCCCGTGCCGGAGCTGGTCGCCGCGATCGGGACCCTTCGGGCCCGCCTCGAGATTGTCAGCCCCGAACGGATCCGGGACGAGCTGACCAAGCTGCTCCGAGTCGACGACCCAACGGCGGGGTTCTGGCTCCTCTGCGAGACCCGCCTCGCCGACGAGTTCCTGCCTGAGCTTCATCGCCCTGCGGCTCGAGCAGGACCCGATCCACCGGCACAAGGACGTGCTGGCCCACACCCTCGCCGTGGTAGCGAACACCGACCCCTCCCACGAGATCGTGCGGCTCGCCGCGCTGTTCCACGACGTCGGCAAGCCCAAGACTCGCTCGATCGGGCTGGGCGGGGTCAGCTTCCATCATCACGAGGTCGTCGGCGCTCGCATGACCGAGGAGCGCCTCCGAGCGCTTCGGTTCAGCAACGACGTCGTCGAGGCCGTCACGAAGCTTGTGTACCTGCACCTCCGCATCCACACCTACGCGCTCGGATGGAGCGACCGGGCGGTGCGCCGCTACGTCCGGGACGCGGGGCCGCTGCTGAACGAGCTGAACGAGCTGCAGCGCGCCGACTGCACGACGCGGAACCCCCGCAAGGCGGCGACGCTGGCGAGACGCATGGATGAGCTCGTCGCGCGCATCGACACCCTCCGCGAGCAGGAGGAGCTCGACGCGATCCGGCCGCCCCTCGATGGGCGGCAGGCCATGGCCTACTTGGGGATCCCCCCCGGCCCGCTGGTCGGCGAGGCCCTCGACTTCCTCCTCGAGGCGCGCCTCGACGAGGGGCCGCTCGACGAGGACGACGCCTACGCCCGCTTGGACCGCTGGGCCCGGGATCGGGGCATCGTCCCCGCCGGTCGGCGCGAACCGCCGCCGTCCTGACCGAGCCCTCCCCGCCGGCGCGGGTGGGTGTCAGCCCCGGGCGAACGCCTCCACCATCTCGCGCGCTTCCTCGTCGCGGTACTGCACCGGGGGCGACTTCATGAAGTACGCACTCGGCCCCAGCAGCGGACCGCCGATGCCACGATCCAGCGCCAGCTTGGCGCAGCGCACCGCGTCGATGATCACCCCGGCCGAGTTGGGCGAATTCCACACCTCCAGCTTGAGCTCGAGGTTCAGGGGGACGTCGCCGAAGTTGCGACCCTCCATGCGGATGTAGCACCACTTCCGGTCGTCGAGCCAGGGCACGTGGTCGGAGGGGCCGATGTGAACGTTCTCGGGCTCGATGCCGTGTTCGAGCTGACTCGTGACCGACTGCGTCTTCGAGATCTTCTTCGACTTCAGCCGCGACCGCTCGAGCATGTTCTTGAAGTCCATGTTTCCGCCGAAGTTGAGCTGGTAGGTGCGGTCCAGCTCCACGCCGCGGTCCTCGAACAGCCGGGTCAGGATGCGGTGCACGATGGTGGCGCCGACCTGGCTCTTGATGTCGTCGCCCACGATTGGGACCCCGGCGTCCTCGAAGCGCTTTGCCCACTCGGGGTCACTGGAGATGAACACCGGGATCGCGTTCACGAACGCGACCCCCGCCTCGAGGCAGGCGGCCGCGTAGTGCCGTTGGGCTTGCTCCGAGCCGACCGGCAGGTAGCCAATCAGCACGTCCGCACGGGCTTCCCGAAGCGCCTGGGCGACGTCGACTGGCTCGGCGGGCGATTCCTCGATCGTCTCCCGGTAGAACTCGCCCAGGCCGTCGAAGGTCGGGCCTCGCTGCACCTGCACGCCGAGGCCGCCGACGTCGGCGAACTTCACCGTGTTGTTGGCGCCGCTGAAGATCGCCTTCCCGAGGTCGAGCCCGACCTTCGCCGCGTCCACGTCGAACGCGGCGACGAACTCGACGTCGCGGACGTGGTAGCCGCCCAACACCACGTGCATCAGGCCCGGGATCTCGTCGTCAGGCGCCGCGTCGCGGTAGTACGTCACACCCTGCACCAGGCTGCTGGCACAGTTGCCAACGCCGGCGATCGCGACGCGCACCTTCTTGGTCTGGTCGGACTGGGCACTCATGCGGAGGCTTCCTCCTTGATGGCGTCGCTGGAGGCCGGCGGGACTTCCCCAGGCTCGGCTCCCTGCTCCGCGGTGATCAGCTCGTCGACCCACTCGAGGTCGCGCTGGGTGGACTTCGTTCGGTGCTCCACGAGGGAGCGGGTGTAGCGGTCGTCGCGCATGACGCGCGGCTGGCGTTGACGCTCGAGGCGCTCCGCCAGCACGCGGCGCCGACGGAGCAGGAGCTCCAGCCGAGGCCCAGGTTCCAGGTGGCGGCAGAAGGCAAGCTTCAACGCGAACGCCTTCTCGTCGTCCCCGTGGGGGTCGTCGCTCGTGAGCAGCTCGGTGAAGAGCCGCTCACCGGCCGGAGTGATCTGGTAGGCCTTTCGGGTCCGGCGCCCCGACGCCGAGAGCCGCCCGGCCATCGCGCGCAGACGGGCCGCGGCCAGGTCTCCGGTGATAGACCCGGTCGGGGGGCTCAACGTAACCGGGGGCGGCTCTGCCGCCACGATCGCGATGGCGCCGCTGCGCTCCAGGCGCCGCAGCGCCGGGTACAGCGACCCGTACGAGACCCCCCACAGGAAGCCCAGGGTCTCGCCCAGCCGCTTCTTCAGCTCGTAGCCGTGCAGCGGCTGTTCGGTGAGCAGTCCGAGGACCGCCAGCTCAAGCACCAGTGCTCCTGCCCCTACTGTGACACGTCGATATATCGATCCGATATATCGATGCACAGTATGGCGGAGGGCGCCCAGCAGGTCAAGGCAGCCGTCGATTTCCCGCATCGGCCTGGTCGTCACGCCCCGGCGAGACCCATGCGTACACTCGCCGACGTGCGCCAGCACGTCGACTACGCCCTGGCTCGACGAGCGGTGCTGCGGGATTTGCGGGCCGGTCGCCTCGACCGCCAAGACGTCTGCGATGCCCACCCGGAGCTGCTCCGGGCCGGCCGACACATCGGCGAGCCGATCGGTCGAGCGTGCCCGGTGTGCGGGCACCGGAGCCTCCGCTTGGTCTCCTACGTCTACGGCGACGCGCTGGCCCGGGCCAACGGGCGGTGTATCACCTGCCCGTCCGAGCTGGAGCGTCTCGACACCGCCCACGAGGAGTTCACCCGCTACGTCGTCGAGGTCTGCCTCGACTGCCACTGGAACCACCTCCAGCGCCACGAGCTCCACGGGCGACGCCACGCTGGCTGAGCCCCGCCGACCGCCCGCGGCCTCTTCGGCTTGCGCCGGGCGGGGTAACCTCCGCCTTGCCGCCGGGAGCCGCTCGTGCCCTGGACGGTGGAGGTGAGGCGATGCCCGAGCTGAGCACGCCGAGGCGAGCGACGGCCCCCGCCGTCGTGGCCGCCAAGGGCAGCGATACCCCACTGGTGATGGTCACGGCCTACGACGCCCCGTCGGCGCGGATCGTCGACGCGGCAGGCGTGGACCTCATCCTGGTCGGGGACTCGGTGGCCATGGCCGTCCTCGGGTACGAGGACACGCTGCAGGTCACGATCGCCGACATGGCGCATCACGTCGCCGCGGTCGCCCGCGCCCGCCCAGGCGCGCTCGTCGTCGCTGACCTGCCATGGATGAGCTACCACCTCGGCACCGACGACGCCGTCCGCAACGCGGCCACCCTCGTCCGCGCTGGCGCCAGCGCGGTGAAGCTCGAAGGTGGCCGCAAGCGGCTCGACGTCATCGGGGCCATCCTCGACGCGGAGATCCCCGTCATGGGCCACCTCGGGCTCACTCCCCAGTCGCTGCACACCCTCGGCGGCTTCAAGGTGCAGGGACGGGACCTGGAGGCGGCCCGAGCCATCGTCGACGACGCGATCGCGCTCTCGGAGGCCGGGTGCTTCGCGATCGTCCTCGAGTGCGTCCCCGATGCCGTTGCCCGACTCGTCACCGACAGCGTGGAGATCCCCACCATCGGGATCGGCGCCGGTCGCCACTGCGACGGTCAGGTCCTGGTCTTCCACGACCTGGTCGGCCTCGAGAACCGCCTTCGCCCCAAGTTCGTGCGCCAGTACGCGGACCTCGCCGGGGACGCCACAGCAGCCGTGGCCCAGTTCGCCGACGACGTGCGCAGCGGGCGGTTCCCGTCCAGCAGCGAGACCTACCACGCCGCCGACGCGGTCTCCGATGCGCTCCGCCTCTACGGCGGCGCAGACAGCCAGCACGCGCCCGCGTGAGGCGAGCGGGGCTGCTCGCCGCCGTCTGCGCGCTGCTGGCCCTGTGGGCCCCGAGCGCGGGCGCGGCGGTCCCCGCCCGATCGATCCCCGCCGCGGTCCGGTCCGCCGCGAAAGCGAACTCCCCGTTCCCCGCCTTGACAGCCACGGTCGTCCACGTCGGCGGCCACACCCTCCACGTCGTCGTCGCGAAGACTGAGACGCAGCGGGAGCTGGGCCTCCGCCGCCGCTCCAACCTCGGGCCCTACGACGGGATGCTGTTCGTTTTCGACGAGACCACCCTGGTCAGCTTCACGATGTCGACGGTCCCCGTTCCGCTCCAGATCGCCTTCTACGGGACTGACGGCCGACCCGTCGATCGGCTCCTGATGGAGCCTTGTCCGCGACCCGAGTCGGACTGTCCCGTCTACACGGCTCGTCAATCGTTCCGGTATGCCCTCGAGACGCTGGTCGGGGGCCTACCCCGAGGATCGCTGACCGGCTGACGCGTCACAGGCCGCCGGTACGCTCGGTTCCAGCCGGGCCACTAGCATGCAGCCCTCACAATCAATGTCCTGCTCGGCCGGCTGATGTGTCTTGGACAGGTCAGCGACGGGCTGAGCCCGCGGGGAGTCGGCAGCTTCGGGTGCCGCCTCGGCCCGCCGGTCCGAAGGAGGAACGGCCCATGCGGCCGTACGAGGTCATGGTCATCTACGACGCCGAGGCTCGAGCAGGCGGATATTCGTGCCGCGGTCGAGCGGTCGACGGCGCTGCTGACATCCCGCGGCGCCGAGCTCGGACCCGTTGATCATTGGGGCAAGCGGACCCTCGCCTATCGCATCAAGCGTCGCCACGAGGGCTACTACGTCGTGATCCAAGCCCGCGCCGAGCCCGACACGATGGGCGAACTCGGTCGGACGCTCACGCTGGCGGACGAGGTGCTGCGGCACAAGGTCCTACGCATCCCCGAGGCGGTATACGGCAAGACCCTCGGAACACCCGCGGACGGATAGCAACTAGGGAGCCAGCCGGTCGGTCGTGAGTGTCCTGCGGCCCCGGTGAGGAGGTCGAAGCGACATGGCGGACAGCACCGTGACCATCGTAGGGAACGTGACCCGAGATCCAGAGATGCGCTACACCCCGAGCGGGGTGGCGAAGGCGAGCTTCGGGGTGGCGGTGAGTCGCCGGTGGCAGAACCGCAACAGCCAGGAATGGGAGGAGCAGACCAGCTTCTTCAACGTGGTGTGCTGGCGCGAGATGGCCGAGAACGTCTGCGAATCGATCGGCAAAGGCGCCCGGATCGTGGTGAGCGGCCGTCTCGAGCAGCGGTCGTGGGAGACGGAGAACGGCGACAAGCGCAGCGTGGTCGAGATCGTCGCCGACGACATCGGGCCGAGCCTGCGCTGGGCGACCGCCGAGGTGCGCCGCAACGAACGCCGCGGCGGATTCGACGGCGGCGGGAGCGGCGGCGGAAGCGGCGGCGGCCGCAGCGCGCCCGCCGCACCCGTCACGGGCAACGACGAGTCTGAGGAGCCTTTCTAGCCATGGCGAGACCCCGACAGCGAAAACGCGACGCTCCGGAGCGCAAACCGAAGAAAAAGGTGTCGATCCTCGACACCGAGAGCATCACCTGGGTTGATTACAAGGACGTGGCGTTGCTCCGGCGGTTCATGTCGGAGCGGGCCAAGATCCGAGCCCGGCGGGTGACCGGCAACGACGCGCAGCAGCAGCGGGCGGTCGCCCGTGCGATCCGCGTCGCGCGAGAGATGGCGCTCCTGCCGTACTCGGTCCGCCAGGTGACCCATCGCAGCAAGGGCAAGCGGGACCGAGGGCCGGACGCCTCGGGTCCCCCGCCCCGCCCCGAGACCGGGCCGCCGACCGCGGCCGACTCGGGGCCGGCCCCCGACGACGACATGGACGCTCTCGAGCGCTCCGAGCTCGAGACCGTCCCCGTCGGCCCGCCGCCTGACGGCGAGGCCGGTGACGAGACCGCCGAAGACGAATCGTGAAGGTCGTCCTGCGGTCGGATGTCGACCACCTCGGGCGCAAGGGCGACCTGCTTGAGGTCGCCGACGGATACGCCCGCAACTACCTGGTGCCCCGGGGGCTGGCCATGAAGGCCACCCGCGGGGTCGTCGCGCAGGCCGAGGCGATGCGGCGCAGCCGTGCTGCCCGCGACGTCCGGGATCGGGAGGCGGCCGAAGAGCTGGCCAGCCGGCTGCAAGCCACACCGATCCGGGTCGGAGCGCGGGCCGGGGAGGGCGGCAAGCTGTTCGGGTCTGTCACCAACGCCGATCTCGCCGACGCGATCCGCAGCCAGGCTGGCATCGATCTCGATCGCCGCAGCATCGAGCTCGGAGAGCCGCTGAAGGAGCTTGGGTCCGCCGAAGTAGCAGTCCGGTTGCACCCCGAGGTGACCGCGGCGCTTTCGGTCGAGGTAGTCAGCGAGTAGTTCGCGTCATACCCGCGGTCGATGATGCCGCGGGTGACCGACTGGATCGCCGCCCGACCTGGGGATGACTGCCGCGGACGTCCACCGCAATCCACAGGGATTTCGTACTACCGATCCACAGGGTCGACCGTTCATGCTGGCGCTCTCGACACGCGGCTGAACGACCGGTAGACGGCCGGCGAACACGGAGCAGGGGAGCTTTCTCGGTGGTTCAAGCACTGGAACCAGTGCGGCGTCGTGCCGACGGCGGGCGGGTTCCACCGCACAACCTCGAAGCGGAAGAGTCGCTGCTCGGAGCGATGCTGCTCTCTCGGGACGCGATCACAGCCGCTGTAGAAGTCGGGGTCGAAGCCTCCGACTTCTACAAGCCTGCCCACACGCACCTCTTCGAGGCGATCCTCGCCCTCTACGGTCAGGGCGAGCCGGTCGATCCCGTAACGGTGGCCGAGGAGCTGCGCCGGGCCGATCTCCTCGACTCGCTCGGCGGGCGCACGACGCTGTTGCGACTGCAGGCCGCGACGCCCGCCTCCGCCAACGCGACGCACTACGCCAAGATCGTGAACGAGCTGGCGCTGTTGCGGCGGCTGATCGGGGTCGCGGGCGACATCGCTGAGATGGGCTACGACGACTCGCGGGAGGTCGTCGAGACCCTCGACCGGGCCGAGTCGCTGGTCTTCGAGGTCGCCGAGCGTCGGGTCTCCGAATCGATGATCCGGGTGTCCGACGCGCTCCAGACCACCCTCGACCAGCTCGAGGCGCTCTACGACAGCACCGGCGACATCACCGGCGTCCCGACTGGCTACACCGACCTGGATCACCTGCTCCTCGGGCTCCAACCATCGAACCTGGTGGTCGTCGCCGCTCGACCCGGCGCTGGAAAGACGAGCCTCGCGCTTGGCGCGGCGGCGAACGTCGCGATGCAGGCGCGCCGGCCGGTGCTGTTCTTCTCGATGGAGATGGGGACACTCGAGCTGACCAAGCGGCTCCTGGCCGGCGAGGCGCACGTCGACGCCCGCCGCCTCCAGACCGGCAACATCCCCGAAGGGGACTGGACCCGGCTCAGCCACGCGGTCGGGCGGCTCGCCGAGGCGCCGCTGTTCATCGACGACAACCCACACTGCACGGTCATGGAGATGCGGGCCAAGGCTCGGCGGACCAAGGCCCGTCACGGCGACCTGGGCCTCGTCGTCGTCGACTACCTGCAGCTCATGACTCCCATGGCCAAACGAGCTGAGAACCGCCAGGTCGAGGTCGCGGAGATCTCCCGGGGCCTCAAGATCCTCGCCCGGGAAGCTCGACTGCCCGGTGATGGCGCTCTCGCAGCTGAACCGCCAGCTCGAGTATCGAGCCGACAAGCGACCGATGCTCGCTGACCTTCGAGAGTCGGGGTCGCTGGAGCAGGACGCGGACGTCGTCGTGTTCATCTACCGAGACGACATCTACAACCCCGAGTCGGATCAGCGCGGCACGGCGGAGATCATCGTCGCCAAGCACCGCAACGGGCCTACCGGGACAACGCGCCTGGCGTTCGTCGACCGGCTGACCAAGTTCGCGAACATGGCCGCGGAGTAGAGCCTGTCAAGGTGTCTTGACAGGCGCACTGTCAGGCTATATTGACAGCCATGTCGGCCGACGAGATCAGCGCCGCCCTTCACTCCGAGGACCCGGCGGTCGGTCTGCGCGCCGTGCTCGCTCTCCGACGGCTGGCCGAACGCGTCGAGGGGGAGCGCGTCGCGGCCGCCCGGCGGGCCGGGTGGTCCTGGCAGCAGATCGGCGACGCGCTGGGCGTGACCCGCCAATCCGTCCACGCCAAGCACGGGAAGGACCCCCGATGAGAGACCGCTCTGATGCGCCTCGGTTGCGCGCCGACGACTATCACCCGTGGACGACCTACATCGACGCCCGCGAGGAGGCGCACCGGCGCGGCGACGCGAAGGTCGGCACCGACCACCTGGTCCTCGCCCTGCTGCGGGACCCGGACCTCGCGACCGCGCTCGGAGCCGACCTCGAGCAGGCGCGCACGGCGTTGAGCGATCTGGACCGGCGGGCGCTCGTCGCAGTCGGCCTGGACGCGGGGCTGGACGCCCGGCCCCTGCCGCCGCGGAGCCCCGACCGGGTGCCACCCCGACCGACCATCCGAGCGGTGCTCCAGGGTCGGCTTCCGTTGAGCCCCTCCGCGAAGACGGTGCTGCGGGACTCGAGCCAGGAGATGCGGCACTTCGGAGGCCGCCATCTCGGCTCGCCGCACGTGCTCGAGGCGCTCCTCCAGCTCGGTCCGCATGACCCGGCGACAGAGCTGTTCGCCGCCCTGGGCATCGACCGCGACGCGGCGCTCCTTCGTCTCGTCGAGCTGGGACGGAGACGCAACGCGGCCCGACCGGATGACCCGTCCCCCGATCCGGACCGGCCCGTGACCGCGACCGGTGGCGTCGACCCCGACGTCGCCCGGGTCGCGGGGGTTTCGTACCTCCGCATCCCCGCGGTCGACGCGGGGGAGTCGGCGGTCTTCTACCGGGCCGTCTTCGGGTGGGTGCTTCGAGGCGATCCCGAGCGGCCGAGCTTCACCGACGGGACCGGCCACGTCATCGGGACCTGGGACGTCGGCCGGGATGTCGCCGGCGAGGCCGGTGTGCTCCCCTATGTCTTCGTCGCATCGGTCGCCGAGACGTTGGCCCGGGTGACTGACCACGGCGGCGAGATCATCACGCCACCTGAACCCGAGGGGAACCTGCTGGTGGCCACGTTCCGGGACCCGGCGAGCACGGTGATCGGGGTGTGGCAGGAACGTCCAGCCTGACGAAGGTCGGTCGGTGCAGGGCTCCGGACCCGGGCTAGCCGAGTTCGTCGAGGAACCGCCCCCGGTGGTGCTGGAACCAGCGCCACCGTCGCTCGTAGCGAGCTGCGCCGCCCATCTGCTCCCACATCGCGGCGAAGGCTGGCTCGCCGCGCTCGACGTGACGCTGGACGAACGCTCCCCCGTTCTCGAGGGAGGCCTCGATCACGTCGACGAACGCCGTTCGATCGGGTGCCAGTCCGTACGCATCCGCGACGAGCCGCAGCCGCCGGAATGGGTCCAGCCCGACCCGTCCGAGCCGCGCCGCGTCGTCGGGAGTGTCTAACGGCACGCACATCTTCGCCAGCTGCGCGAGGTCGTAGACGGGGCGGCCCGGGGCGGCCCAATCGAAATCGAGCAGCGCCACCGCGGTGCCGCCGCGGTACACGACGTTCTCGGGGCAGACGTCGTTGTGGCAGATCACCGGGCCGCCCTGCGGATCGGCGAGCTCGTCGTCCCAGGCCGCGTCCGGCGGCGGGACGAACCCCGTCGCCGCGTCGTGGAAGCGGCGCAGCAGACCGGCTGTCGACACGAGGACGGCGTCGGTCTGCGACCAGGCGGGGAACGGGGGGCAGGGGACCTCCCCCTCGATGAAGCGCAGACGCTCCCGACCGTCGGTGTCGACCCCGATCGGCTCCGGTGCGCCGTCGAAGCCAGCCGCCCGCACGTGGAGGAGCAGGGCATGCACGGCCGGGGTGCGCGCCCCGGCAGGGCGGAGCACCTCGTCACCCCGACGGACGACTGCTCCCGCGTTCGCCACGCCGCCGGTTAGGACTTCGTCTCCCACTACCCAGGGCCCTCGGTGACGGTGGTGTCGTCAGTCGCCGCTATCGGGGCCCGACTCCTCGTCTTCCAGGAGCCCGTGGAGCTCCTCGTCCAGCCGGGCTCGGAGGGCCCGCAGTTCCCGCAGGAGCCGCCCGGCCCGGCGGGCGACCTTTGGCAGTTCCTCGGGCCCCAGGACGATGAGCGCGACCGTCGCGACGATCAGGACATGAACCGGCGAGAGCGCGCCGGAAGGCATCCCGGGGCCTCAGGGGGTCGAAGCTCAGGCTTCCTTGTCCTTGGACGCGTCCTTGTCGTCGCTCTCGTCCGAGTCGTGCAGGCCCTTCTTCAACTCGCGGCTCGCCTCGCCGATCGAACGGGCCAGCTTGGGGAGTTGGGTGCTGCCGAAGAGCAGGGCGATGAGCCCGAGCACCAGCAGCGCTTCCCAACCGATGATCTCACCGAGGATCGGAATCATGTGGGGTCCTCCTTGCAGAACACCCGTCCTGCGCCAGGGTAGGAAACCCCTGGTGTCTGTTGCTGCCATACGGTACGCCACCGCGGGCTCGAGCGGATCAGCGCGCCGCGTGGGGGCCACGCTGGGCCGTTCGGATCGGCGGCCGACGAGGCGCAGGTCACGGTCCGATCAGGCCTCCTCCGGGGGCGCCTACCCGCCGGGGGCCGGCCCGACGCCGAACCGCTCGGCGTAAGCCCCGAAGCGGTGCCGGACCTGCTCTGGATCGAGCCCGACCTCCGCCGGGGTGTAGCGGTGGGGGGCGAAGCCGCGGTGGGGGTCCCGGGCCAGGTACTGCCGCATCGCGGTCGCTGCGGCCGGGCTCAGCGGCTCCCCGAAATGGTCCAGGACGCCCCGGACGGTCCCGATCGGGTCGGCAACCAGCTCGTCGTAGGTGACGTCGACGATCTGCTCGTCACCGTGCCGATCCCGGAAGTCCATGGCCCGGTCCGTGATCTCAGCGGCCACGTGGGTCCACGTGCGGGCGAGGTCGGCGGTGTGGTCGACGTCGCTGAACGTCCCGCCCAGCGTCCGAGCCAGGCTGCAGCACGACGTCACCACCGTGACCGGGTCTCGGTGCGTCATGACGAGACGAGCGTCCGGGTACTCGGCGAGGAGCGTCTCGAGGAACAGGGCGTGATGCGGGGTCTTGAGCGCCCAGCGGCCGGGTGCGTGCGACTGCAGCAGCTGGAGGACCTCGTGGTGGTAGGCGTAGGCGGGACGGGGATCGGCGTCGAGCATCCAGCGGGTGTACGACGGAACGTTGGCGACCACCGCCCAGAGGAGACTGCGGAACTCCTGGGACAGCAGCGCCACGCACTCGGTCGGGCCATCGGGTGCCTCGTAGTGGATGGCCTGGAAGTCGGGGCTCAGGGCGTTCATCGCCTCGGACGCGGCGCGACTCGCCTCGATGCGAGGGTCCTGATCGAAGCTGGCCGCGTCCGGGGGCGGGACGCTGTCGAGCGCTTCCCAGCGCATCAGCGACCTGTTCGCGGGGTCACGATGGAGCAGCTCGTGCAGCAGTGTCGTTCCGGTGCGGGGTAGCCCGAGCACGACGATCGGGGTGCGGACCTCCTCGCTGAGGACGTCGGGATGGGTGTCGACCCAGTCGGTGACCCGCAGCCGATTGGTCAGGTTCTCGACGATCTGCTGCTCGAGCGCCACTTTCCCGAGCTCGTTGAGATCAGCCTCGGCGTCGAGCGCGTCGACGAACTGGGCGAGGCCGGCACGGAACGAGTCGCCGCCCCAATCGTCGAGTCCCGTCTGGTCGCGGGCCTGCTCGATGAGTCTCGTCGCGTCCACCCGGCGCACCGTAGGCGGTCGGCGCGGGGTGCTGCTCGCCGCCGCGTGTCTAGAACAGGCGGAGGTCGGTCGGCGCCCCGGCCCGAAGCTCGTCGAGGTCGACCTCGACGCACTCAACGTCCCGGCTGGCCGCGAAGACGCGCGTTTGGGGCTTGATGCGGGTCGCGACGAGGATGGCGCGAACCGGGGCCAGCGACCCGTCCCGGTCGAGGCGCTCCCGATACCGGACGAGCTGCTCGACGCCCGGGATCTCGCCGACGCGCTTCACCTCGATCGCGACCGCGCGACCGAGCGCGTCCCGGCACAGCAGATCGACGGGCCCCACGTCGGTCGGATACTCGCGGCGGACCAGCCGCAGGTCTTCGTGCACGAGACCGGGCCGGCCGGCGAGCAGCGCCTGCAGCTCGGCTTCGATGCCGTCCTTGGCGAGCCCGGGATCGTCGCCGAGCTCGAACGACGAGTCGTAGAGGACCTCCGACAGCTGGATCACCAGCCGCTCGCCCTTGGGATTCGAAACGGTGATGAGGCGATCGTCCTCGGTGATGTCGCAGGGTGGGTTCATCCAGTTCAGGGGCTTGTACGCCTTCGTGTCGGCGTGCACGGCGATCGAGCCGTCGGCCTTGAAGACCAGCAGCCGCACCGCGTCCGGGAGGTGGGCGCCCAGCCGACCGGCGTAGTCCACCGAGCACCGGGCGACGACGAGACGCACGATGCCTTGTAGCACGCGCCAGCCGAGGGCGGGCACCGAGTCGGTGGCCCGGAGCTCCGGCCCGATCGTGATGGGTCGGGCGGGGGGCGTCGGGGCTACCGTGCGGCCATGGGCTCCTTCTATGGCGAGGTGCTGCTCGAGCTCACGACCGCTCTCGGTGCGGCGCTGTTCGCGGGCAATGCGCTTGCGCTCATCCGCCGCCGCAGCGACACCCGCCGCGCCGCTCAGGAGGCGGTCGTGAAAGGCCGTCCGGGCAGCCCGGTCCGCAAGCAGACCCGGGTCGCTGCGACGGGCACGCTGCCCCAGGCCCCGTTGGCCCGGACGGTCACGTTCATGGTGATCGGCCTGGTCGTCTTCATCCTCGGGATCGCAACGCTCACCTACTGACCGGCCCGCCCGACTCGCATCCGTCGGTCGCGGCTGGGCATCAGGGTGCGCCGGGCGGCCCCCCCGGTCCGCCGCCGGCCCCGCCCCGCCCGCCGCCTTGCGCGGTAGTGATCGGCGTCCCGTGGTAGCAGCCGAGCGTGTACGGGTACTCCAGGGTCGCGTCGTAGTGGTAGATCTTCTGCTTCTTGCCGTTCCACACCACCGAGCTCGTGCGACCGTGGCAGGCGTCGAGGTCGGCGTTCGTGAACAGTGTCCCCTGGGCGTCCCGCTCGACGAAGATGCCGTAGCCGTCCTTCGCGTACCCGACGAGCGTCGAGCGGCCGGTCGCAGCGTCGAGGATGCACGACGGGACGTCGTGATGATGGTACGTATCGCTCTGATCGGGGTGACCGTCGCAGCTGTCGAGGATCTCGTGCGCGACGGCGTCGCGACCCTCCCCGTCGAGCGCGTCGTAGAGCATGGCGCCGTCGCTTAGAACCCCGATGGGACCGCCGCTCAAGCACGAGGGGCTCGCGGACGCGACCGGAGTCGCGGGCAGCGACCACGTGATCGACTGCTCGGCGATGTGGTTCGGGTTGGCGTCGTACTCGGAGGCCGGGTCGCTGCTCGACACGGGGAAGGAGCCCGTCGTGTGATCGGGGAGGTCGTTCGTCTTCACGATCCGCTTCTTGCCCGATACCGTCACCGAGTACGACGCGTTCGGCCAGCTCACCGAGCCCTCGACGTGCACCTTGGTCAGCGAATCCCAGGTCTTGGCCGTGGTGTTGATCCACGGGCCGACCGCCTGCGCGCCTCCGGTGCTCGGGAACGAGGTCTGACACGAATCGACGTCACCGACCGTAGGTGACGTGGCGAGGTGCCCGTCCCCCAGCGGCAAAGCTGCCGGATTCAGCGGCGTGGTGGACCCATGCGTCGCCGCGGCCACGCCACTCATCACCCCCAGACTCACGGCGAGCGCCGCGCCCACGACCACCACGCGGTGCCGTTGCATCCCTGCGCTCCCGACCTGCGATCAGCCTGGTGATTGGGGCGAAACGCTACCGGTCGTGGCGGGGCGCTCGACGTCGGGCGTGAACGGTACCGCCGCGAGCCTGCATCTTGTTGCGAAGCGTGGACAGTCTGGTTCGTGCTGGAGCGGGTGACGGGAATCGAACCCGCGTTCTCAGCTTGGGAAGCTGATGTTCTGCCTCTGAACTACACCCGCCGGACCGTGCGGACCGAAACCTGATCCGCGCCATCCTCCGGACCGAGGATGTTACTGGCCGGGGCTCGAAGTCCAGATCGGTCTCCCCGATAGATCTGGGATGCACCGGGCGGGTTGTTCGTCGGGCGCGGTCGTGTCGCCGTGCTCGGTGACGGTGCGCCTGGAGGTACCACGACCGAGTCCGAAGAGCAGACGACCGGCGGTCCGCGCGGCCCGGCCCGTTCCGAATGGGGCGTCGTAGGCTGCCCCGGTGATCCTGTCCGATCGATCGATCCGAGACGCGCTGGGGACGGGTCGGATCGTGATCGATCCGCTGGGGGAGTCCGCGGTGCAGCCCTCTTCGGTCGACCTGCACGTCGACCGCTATTTCCGCGTCTTCCGCAACGACACCACGCCGTACATCGATCCGAAGGAAGCCCAGGAGGATCTGACCGAGCTGGTGGAGGTCAGCGACGGAAGGGCGTTCGTCCTCCACCCCGGCGAGTTCGTCCTGGGCTCGACCTTGGAGCGGGTCGCGCTCCCCGACGATCTCGTCGCCAGGCTCGAGGGCAAGAGCTCGCTCGGGAGGCTGGGCCTCTTGATCCACTCCACGGCGGGCTTCGTCGACGCCGGCTGGGACGGTCACCTCACCCTCGAGCTTCTCGAACGTCGCCAACCTGCCCATCGCCATCTACCCGGGCATGAAGATCGGTCAGATCTCCTTCCTGGAGATGACGACCCCCGCCGAGCACCCGTACGGGAGCGACACGACTGGGTCGAAGTACCAGGGCCAGCGGGGTCCGACGCCGAGTCGCTACTACCTGAACTTCCGAGACCGCTAAGTGATCAGCGACCCCTGCCGGACTCTCACTGCTCAGCGCGGTGGTTCACGAACGAGCTGATCGACCCTCCGTTGATCCGGATGAAGCCGCGGTACGGGTAGTCGAGCGCGGCCACAAGCGCGAGCGTCATCGAGAGCGCGAGCGCGAGCATCGACACGATGAAGAGATGCGCGCGGCGATGTCGGGTGTCCATCAACACCGCGACGGCCAGGATCACAAGGACGAGCACGCTGAGGATCGCGATCAACGGCGTTGGGATCGACGCGTGCGCAGAGTCCACGATGTTCACCCGGCTCTGCGCGATGTTGCCCAACGCGGTCAGGATCTGGTCGTAGGCCGCGATGTCGGACGTGGTCTGCGGGTTGATGGCGTTGACGACCGTGAAGATCTGCTCGAACGCTTGGTCTGTCCTGAGGCTCGGTGCCGCGTGCGCCTCGACCTCGGGGAGCCCCACCCGCACCATCTCTCGGGCGTAGGCAAGCGCGGCGGCACGGATTGGTGCCCCTTCCGCGTTCGTGAGGTTCCGGCTGTTCTCGGTGATGACGGAGAGTTGCGAAGCCTGACTCGACACGTAGCTCTGCGCGCTCCGGAACTGGTTGTATTCGTCGACGATGACGAACGCGACAAGCACTGCGTAGATTGTGGCGAGAGCCTGCAGGGTCGTCGCGGCGGTCGGCCCGGCTCGGCTGCGCACCTCGGCGGAGACGAACCGGCGACGAAGGATGCCGTCGAGCGCGACGGTCAAGAGCAGCGCCGCGGCGGCGAAGAGGGGGAAGATCGCCCAGGCGGGCAGCGACCCGAGCCAGGTCATCGACGCTCGTTTAGAGACCGGGGGTGAACTGCCCGGTGACGGGCTCGGGTGAACGCTCGGCGGACTCGATTGCGTCGAGGAGGACCTCGGCGATGTCTTGGACCTTGACGTCCTCGTCTCGCTGCGCTTCCTTCACCCCGTCTTCCATCATCACGTAGCAGAACGGGCACGCCACCGCGATCCGGGAGGCGCCGGTAGCCAGCGCCTCTTGGGACCGTTCGGTGTTCACCTTCTTGCCCGTGCGCTCTTCCATCCACATGCGGGCCCCGCCTGCGCCGCAGCACATCCCTCGGGTGCCGTTTCTCGGCATCTCGACGATGTCGATCCCGCCGAGCGAGCCGACGACTCGGCGCGGGGCCAGGTACACGTCGTTGTGACGCCCCAGGTAGCACGAGTCGTGGTAGGTGACCCGCTCAGCCAGCGACGCGCCGTCAAGCGACAGCCGCCCATCCTCGATGAGCTCCATCGAGCAGCTGCGAGTGGTGGACGACCTCGTAGTCGCCGCCGAGCTGTGGGTACTCGTTCTTCAACGTGTTGAAGCAGTGGGGGCACTGGGTGATGATCTTGCGGGCACCGAGGCCGTTCAAGGTCTCGATGTTCTGCATCGCCAGCATCTGGAAGATGTACTCGTTGCCGGACCGCCGCGCCGGGTCACCGGTGCAGAGCTCGCTCGGCCCGAGGATGGCGAAGTCGATTCCGGCCCGTTGGAGGAGCTTCGCGATAGCTCGACTGGTTCGCTTGTTCCGGTCATCGAAGCTCCCGGCGCAGCCCACCCAGTACAGGTACTCGTGGTCTGAGGGCCCGGACCCGTCGAGGATCGGTACGTCGTCGAGGTCCGCCGTCCAATCGGCCCGTTCCCCCTGGTTCAGGCCGTAGACGTTCGAGGAGTTCTCCATCGATCGATAGGTGTTGCCGAGCTCCGCGGGGAAGTCGCTCTCCATCAAGGAGAGGTAGCGGCGCATGTCGAGGATCTTGTCGAGGATCTCGATGTTCACCGGGCAGATCTCGTCGCAGGCTTTGCACGTCGTGCAGGCCCACAGCTCCTCGGACGTGACCCGCTCGAAGATCGAGTCAGCGGTCACGGTGATCCCCCGGTCGACGCCGACCGGCGGTGAGATCGGAGGGTCGCTGGTCGCGGCCATCACCTCACCGACCTTCAGGACAATCTCGCGCGGATCGAGCGGCTTCCCGGTCGCGTGGGCCGGGCAGACCGACGTACATCGCCCGCAGATCGTGCAGGCGTCGGTGTCGAAGAGCTGCTTCCAGGTGAAGTCCTCGACCGTGGAGGCTCCGAAGGTCTCGAGGTCGGTCTCCATCAGGTTCGGCATGGGCCTCATGGCGCCCTTCGGGCGGTCATGGTCGGCCAGGTACAGGTTCATCGGCGACGTGATCATGTGACGCAACTTCGTGGTCGGCAGGATCACGAGGAACGCGATGAACGCCGCGAAGTGGACGATCCACATCGTGGTGTGGAGATCGGTGAGCGTCCGGTGTGACCATCCGGACCACAGCCCGGAGAGACCCCAGCCGACGAAGGACCACTTCTCGAAACCCGGCCGGTGCTCGATCGCGATTCGGAAGCCCTCAATGAGAAAGCCGGTCACACCGATGACGACGAAGGTCGCCAGGATCACGGCGTCCTCGGGCTTGGTCTTGATCCGGATCCGGTACGGGCGCTGCAGGTAGCGGCGCCCGATGGCCCAGCCCAGCCCGACCAGGAAGATGATGCCGAACAGGTTGGCGGTCGCCTTGTACCCCTCGTACACGGAGCCGTGCAGGAATTTCAGCGAGGGCGGCAGCTGGTGATCGATCTCGAGGATGATCGTGGCGGCGAAGAGGACCAGGAACCCGAAGTAGATGCACGCGTGCATGAGCCCGGCCGCCGGGTCTCGAAGGAGGGTCTGCATCCAGACGCCGGCGCGGAAGTCCCGCAGCCGGCGATGAGCGTTCTCGCGGGTGGTGCGCCGATCGTCGGGGCCGCCGCGGAGGTAGTTGCGGACCCTGAGCGATACCAGCCAGGCGCAGACGAACAGCATCGCGGCGACCGTGGCGTAGAACAGCCAGTAGACGGGGTCCGGGATGCCGAAGAAGACCGGTCGCGAGACCCGGGAGGTGTCGGTCCAGCCGGTGATGCGGGGAAGGACACCGGAGGCGATCGTCCCGATTGCAGCGAGCGCACCGAGGACGAGGACCACCAGGCTCGGCTTGAGCGAGAGGCGGCGCCGCACGGCCAAAAACCTAGTGCCGACGCTGTTCCAAGCCGGGCAGGCGGACGCGGGCCCGCGTGGTGCTTGCTACTGCACCGTCTTGGCGTCGTATTCGCGGAGGCGGTGCGCGAGGCCGGCGAGGAGCTTGTGGGCGAAGCCGGGCAGTTCGTCGATCATGGAGGAGAACTCCCGCTGGCCGAGCACCGCGAGCTTCATGGGGCTCGCCGCGGTGACAGTGGCGTTCCGGGGGGCCCGGTCGAGGAGCGCGAGGTCCCCGAAGAACGCTCCCGGCCCGAGCGTCGCCACCCGCCGACCTCGGCGCGTCACCTCGGCGGTCCCGTCGAGGATGACGAAGAACTCGGCCCCCGCCGCTCCCTCTCGGACCAGCTCCTTGCCCTCGGGGACCTCGATCTCCTCGATCCGGCGGGCGATGTGCTGGAGGTCCTTGCGGGAGCAGGCGGAGAAGAGGGGGACCTCAGCGAGGTCCGGCAGAGCGGTCCGCCTCGGCATGCCGAAAAATGTAGCGGTGCCCGCCCCCGCCCGCACCCGGCGGTGCTAGCCGGGCGCGGGCGGGGAATAGGCTCCCCGGCGGAAAAGTTGACATCTTCGCACTCAAGATTTTCGACACGGAGGCACACACGCCATGCCCAAGGCCGTCGGTATCGACCTCGGTACCACGAACTCGGTCGTCTCGGTCCTCGAGGCGGGCGAGCCCGCTGTCATTCCCAACGCCGAAGGGTCTCGCACGACCCCGTCGGTCGTTGCCTTCTCGAAGACCGGCGAGGTTCTCGTCGGTGAGGTCGCCAAGCGCCAGGCGATCACCAACCCCGACCGGACGATCCGGTCGGTCAAGCGTCACATGGGCACCTCCTGGACCGTCGACATCGACGGGAAGGCCTATACGCCCCAGGAGATCTCGGCCCGCATCCTCCAGAAGCTCAAGCGGGACGCCGAGTCCTACCTCGGTGACACCGTCCAGCAGGCGGTGATCACGGTCCCCGCGTACTTCGACGACGCCCAACGCCAGGCCACGAAGGAGGCGGGGGAGATCGCGGGCCTTGAGGTGCTCCGGATCATCAACGAGCCGACCGCGGCGGCGCTCGCGTACGGGCTCGACAAGGAGAACGACCTTACGATCCTCGTTTTCGACCTCGGCGGCGGCACCTTCGACGTGTCGGTGCTGGAGCTCGGCGAGGGCGTCTTCGAGGTCAAGGCCACCGCCGGGAACACCCACCTCGGTGGGGACGACTGGGACCAGCGCGTCATCGACTGGATGGTCAGCGAGTTCAAGGGCGCGCACGGCGTCGACCTGTCGGCCGACAAGATGGCGACCCAGCGGCTCAAGGAAGCGGCTGAGAAGGCCAAGATCGAGCTTTCCTCGTTGCAGGAGACGTCGATCAACCTGCCGTTCATCACCGCGACCCAGGACGGCCCACTGCACTTGGAGTTGAGCCTGTCCCGGGCGAAGTTCCAGGAGCTGCACCGCGGACCTGCTCGACGCCTGCAAGGGTCCGTTCGAGCAGGCGATCCGCGACGCCGGCTTCGAGCGCAACGCGCTGAACCGCGTGATCCTTGTTGGAGGGTCAACCCGCATGCCCGCCGTGCAGGACCTGGTTCGCGACCTCACCGGCAAGGAGGGCGACAAGGGCGTCAACCCGGACGAGGCCGTCGCGGTCGGTGCCGCGATCCAAGCCGGCGTCCTCAAGGGCGACGTGAAGGACGTGCTGCTCCTCGACGTCACCCCGCTGTCGCTCGGGATCGAGACGAAGGGTCAGATCATGACCCGTCTCATCGAGCGGAACACGACCATCCCCACCAAGCGGTCCGAGGTCTTCACCACCGCGGACGACAATCAGCCCAGCGTGGAGATCAAGGTGCTCCAGGGTGAGAGCGACATGGCGTACCGGAACAAGATGCTCGGGACATTCCAGCTCGTCGGGATCCCGCCCGCTCCCCGCGGCCTGCCGCAGATCGAGGTCACGTTCGACATCGACGCCAACGGCATCGTGCACGTGAGCGCGAAGGACCTCGGGACGGGCAAGGAGCAGGCCATGACGATCACGGGCGGCACCGCGCTCGGGAAGGACGACATCGACCGCATGGTGAAGGAGGCCGAGGCTCACGCCGACGAGGACCGCAAGCGTCGGGAAGAGGCCGAGACCCGCAACAACGCCGACTCGCTCGTCTTCCAGACCGAGAAGCTCCTGAAGGAGCAGGCGGACAAGGTGTCGGCCGACGACCGCTCGAAGATCGAGTCGGCGCTTGGTGAGCTCGAAGACCGCGCTCGCCGGCGAGGACATCGACGCCGTGCGGCAGAAGCACGACGCTCTCCTGGCCGCCAGCCAGGAGTTCGCGCAACGCCTCTACCAGTCGGCGCAGGCCCAGCAGGCGGCCAGCGGCGGGGACACCACCGCCGGCGCTTCGCAGCCGTCCGACGACGAGGTGGCCGACGCCGAGATTGTCGACGAGGGCGAAGAGCGCAGCGCCTAATGCCCGAGTCCGAGTTCATCCAGGACGAGCAACCGGATGTGGTGGCGGAGGACGCCTCGGCCCAAGAGGCCGAGGCGGACTTCACCACCGACCTGGACGCGCTCCAGAAGGAGCGCGACGAGCTGCGCGGCGTCGCTCAGCGTCTGCAAGCCGACTTCGAGAACTACCGCAAGCGGATGCTGCGCGAGCAGACGGACACGATTGCCCGTGCCAACGAGTCGCTCGTGGAGCAGCTGTTGCCTGTGATCGACACCTTCGAGCTGGCGCTCGGCCAGCTCGACGACGCCGACGAGAAGGTCCGCAAGGGCGTCGAGTTGGTGTTCGCGGAGCTGCATGAACGTGCTCGAGAAGGCGGGACTGGAGCGACTCGACGCGACCGGGGTCTCGTTCGATCCCACCGTGCACGAGGCCGTGATGCAAGAAGGCGAGGACGGCGACCCGGTCGTCAGCGAGACGATCCGGACTGGCTACCGGTTCCGGGGCCGGCTGGTACGGCCGGCGATGGTCAAGGTCGCGCGCGAAGGCTGAATTCGATGGCACCGCAGCGAGAGTGGTTCGAGAAGGACTACTACGCCGTGCTCGGTCTCGAGTCCGGCGCGAGCGACCGCGAGATCCAGCGCGCCTACCGGCGGCTCGCGAAGGCCAACCATCCCGACGCCAACCCGGGTGACACCGCGGCCGAGGAGCGCTTCAAGGAGATCTCGGCGGCTCACGAGGTGCTCGGGGACGCCGAGAAGCGCAAGGAGTACGACCAGGTCCGCGAGATGGTCGCGTCCGGGGGCGGCGGCTTCGGTCCGGGTGGATTCGGGGGGGGCGGGTTCGGGCCCGGCTTTGAGAACGTGAACTTCCAATTCGACGAAGGGGGCGGGCTTGGCGACTTGCTCGGGAACCTCTTCGGAGGCGCGCGGCCCGGCGCGCGCCGACGTGGCCGCGGGCCCACGGGGCCGGTGCGCGGCGCAGACCTCGAAGCTGCAGCTCCACCTGGATTTCATCGACGCGGTCCACGGCGTCACGACGAGCGTCGGTGTGACCTCCGACGCGACGTGCTCGGTGTGTGGTGGGAACGGCGCGGAGCCGGGAACGTTCCCCGAGCCGTGCCCGACCTGCAGTGGGACCGGTGCGGTGGCAGTCGACCAGGGCCCGTTCTCGTTCTCCGAGGTGTGCCCGACCTGCGGCGGGCGGGGCCAGGTCATCGAGCACCGATGCAAGAAGTGCCGCGGGACTGGTGTCGAGCGCCGCCGTCGGGACGTGAAGGTCCGGGTCCCGGCCGGCGTGAGCAACGGGCAGCGGATCCGGGTCAAGGGCCGCGGCGCGGCGGGACGCAACGGTGGCCCCGCGGGCGACCTGTACGTCATCGTGCGGGTCGGCTCGCATCCCCTGTTCGGCCGCCAGGGCAAGAACAACGTGACCATCAAGGTGCCCGTGACGTTCCCAGAGGCGGCGTTGGGTGCCCAGGTCAAGGTTCCCACCCTCGACAGCCCGGTCACGGTCAAGGTCCCGGCCGGCACGCAGAGCGGTAAGACGGTGAGGGTCCGCGGTCGTGGCATCCAGCCGAGCAAAGGTGATCCGGGCGACCTGCTGGTGACCTTCGACGTGACCATCCCCGAACAGCTCAGCGACGAACAACGCCAGGCGGTCACCAACCTGGCCCAGCAGCTGCCCGGGAATCCCCGGGAGCACTTCGGAGTGTGAGGAGCATGGAAGAGCCAGATCGGGCCCTGTACATCATCTCGGTCGCGGCCGAGTTGGCCGGCGTCCACGCCCAGACCCTGCGGATCTACGAGCGGAAGGGTCTCATCGAGCCCCGCCGCACCCAGGGCGGGAGCCGCCGGTACTCGGACCGAGACATCGCCCTGCTTCGGCGCATTCAGGAGCTGCACCAACGAGGGGGTCAGCCTGGCTGGCGTCCGCCGGATCCTCGACCTGGAAGCCAGGCTCAATGCCGCGGGCGAGCAGATCCTCGAACTTGAGCTGACCATCGACGCGCTCCGCGCCGACCTGCGGGAGCGGGTCGAGGCCGTCCACCGCCAGTACCAGCGCAGCTTGGTCCCCGTGCGCACCGCGGTGGTCGACGTCCGCCGCTGAGCACCCGGTGGACAGATCCCGGCGGGTGGAATTAGAAAGTTGATACCGGTGTTGTCAACCTCGACGGTCCGCGAAGGGCCGCAGAGCGACGCGCGGCGAATTGGAGGTTGACACTCGATGCCGTTGGACCCGAACAAGTTCACCCGCAAGACCGGGGAAGCCCTCCAGGCGGCCCAGGCGCTGGCCCGAGAGCGCAATCACGCCCAGGTGGCGCCCGAGCACCTGCTCGTGGCCCTCCTCGGCCAGCCCGAAGGGGTGGTGTTGCCGGTCCTCGAGCGGGTCGGGGTGGCCCCCAAGACGCTCCTCGACCGCACCGAGGAGCTCCTCAGCCGGGTGCCCCAGGTGTACGGCGCAGCCCAGCAGGGCCAGTTGTCGCCGGAGGCCTACCGGGTCCTCGAATCCGCCGACGCGGTCCGCAGCGACCTCGGCGACGACTATCTCTCCACCGAGCACATCCTGCTCGCGATGACTGACGTCACCGGCGGGGTCGGCGACCTCGTGCGCTCGCTCGGCGTCACCCGCGAGGCGGTCCTCGACGGGTTGAAGGCCGTCCGCGGCTCGCACCGCGTGACCAGCGAGAACCCTGAGGAGCAGTACCAGGCGCTCGAGCGCTACGGCCGGGACCTCACGGAGGAAGCCCGGAAGGGCAAGCTCGACCCGGTCATCGGGCGCGACGAAGAGATCCGCCGTGTCATCCAGGTGCTCTCGCGGCGCACCAAGAACAACCCGGTCCTGATCGGCGAGCCGGGGGTCGGGAAGACCGCGATCGTCGAGGGCCTCGCCCGCCGAATCATCGAGGGGGACGTTCCCGAGGGCCTGCGCGACAAGCGGCTCATCGCACTAGACATCTCGGCGATGGTTGCCGGTGCCAAGTACCGAGGCGAGTTCGAGGACCGGATGAAGGCCGTGCTCAAGGAGATCACGGACAGCGAAGGCGAAGTGATCACCTTCGTCGACGAGCTCCACACGATCGTCGGTGCTGGTGCTGCCGAAGGCGCGGTCGACGCCGGGAACATGATCAAGCCGATGCTGGCGCGGGGTGAGCTTCCGCATGATCGGCGCCACGACCCTGGACGAGTTCCGCAAGTACATCGAGAAGGACGCCGCACTCGAGCGCCGGTTTCAGCAAGTCTTCGTCGGTGAGCCGTCGGTGGAGGACACCGTTGCGATCCTCCGTGCGCTGAAGGAGCGGTACGAGGTCCATCACGGCGTGCGCATCCAGGATGCTGCAGTCGTGGCCGCCGCAGTGCTGTCCGACCGGTACATCTCTGGCCGGCAGCTTCCCGACAAGGCGATCGACTTGGTCGACGAGGCCGCGTCGCGGCTGCGAATCGAGATCGACTCGATGCCGTTTGAGATCGACGTCGTCGAACGTCGAATCCGTCAATTGGAGATCGAGAAGGCCGCCCTCGACAAGGAGGTCGACGAGGCCTCCCGCGGCCGTCTCCACGCTCTTGAGGCCGAGCTGGCCGCGCTGGTCGAGGAGCGCGACGCGATGGTCGCGCACTGGCAGAACGAGAAGGACGCGATCAGCGAGATCCGATCGCTGAAGGAGCAGCTCGAGAACGCCCGCACCGAAGCGGAGAAGGCGGAGCGCGAGGGGGACCTCGAGCGGGCCGCATCGCTCCGATACGGCACCATGCGCGACCTCGAGCAGGAGATCACGGTGAAGACGGAGCGGCTCAACGAGCTCCAGGCCGACCACCCGATGCTCAAGGAAGAGGTCGACGAGGAGGACGTCGCCGAGATCGTCTCGAAGTGGACCGGCATCCCCGTCAGCCGCCTGATGGAGGGCGAGATGGCGAAGCTCGTCCGCATGGAGGAGGTCCTCCACGCCCGCGTGATCGGCCAGAACACCGCGGTCACGGCGGTCGCGAACGCGATCCGTCGCTCCCGTGCGGGCCTGTCGGACCCGAACCGGCCGATCGGATCCTTCCTGTTCCTCGGCCCGACCGGCGTCGGCAAGACCGAGCTAGCCCGCACGCTCGCCGACTTCCTGTTCGACGACGACCGAGCGATGGTCCGCATCGACATGTCCGAGTACCAGGAGAAGCACAACGTGGCGCGCCTGGTTGGCGCCCCGCCGGGATACGTCGGCTACGAGGAGGGCGGCCAGCTGACCGAGGCGATTCGCCGTCGGCCGTACGCGGTCGTCCTGCTCGACGAGATTGAGAAGGCCCACTCCGACGTGTTCAACGTACTGCTCCAGCTGCTCGATGATGGTCGGCTCACGGACGGTCAGGGCCGAACGGTGGACTTCACGAACACCGTCCTGATCATGACGAGCAACCTCGGCGCGGGGGGAAGTGAGGCGGTCGTACTCGAGGCTGTCCACAATCACTTCAAGCCTGAGTTCCTCAACCGAATCGACGAGATCGTCATGTTCCACCGACTCGACGAACGCCACATCGAGCAGATCGTCGAGTTGCAGGTCGACCAGTTACGGCGTCGGCTCCACGAGCGGGACCTCGGCCTCGAGCTCACTCCGGCCGCGCTCGCGCATGTGGCCAAGATCGGGTACGACCCCGACTTCGGAGCGCGGCCCCTGAAGCGCGTGCTCCAGAGGGAGGTCGCGGACCCGATCGCGCTCGCGCTGTTGAAGGGCGAGTACCACGAGGGCGACCTCGTGGTCGTCGACGCTACGAGCGATGGACAGCTAGCGTTCAGCCGTCGCGCCCCAGTCGCCGCTTGACGTCGGCGCGGCGGGCGCGTGCGGAGCTCATTTTGAGAGCTCGTTCGTGCCGCGGGTCGACTACGCTGTCTCCAACGTGACTGCTTTGCAGACGCGTTGGGTCTCCCCCGGGAGGCCAGCATGCCCGGGACGGTGATCGTCGGCACCCAGTGGGGTGACGAGGGCAAGGGCCGCTTCACCGACTACCTGGCGAAGGAGAGCTCGCTCGTCGTTCGGTACCAGGGCGGCCACAACGCTGGCCACACGCTCGTCGTCGACGGCGTCGTGTTCGCGCTGCAGCTCGTCCCGAGCGGCGTGCTCTATCAGCACGTCACCCCGGTCATCGGGAACGGCGTCGTGGTCGACCCCGTCGTGCTCGTCGAGGAGCTCGACATGCTCGAGGGCAAGGGCGTCGACACGAGCCGAGTCCGATTGTCTGGCAACGCGCACCTGATCATGCCGTACCACCAGGAGCTCGACCGGGTCACCGAGCGGTTCCTCGGCAAGAACCGGCTCGGGACGACCAAACGGGGGATCGGCCCGGCGTACGCCGACAAGGCGTTGCGGGTGGGGTTGCGGGTCCAGGACCTCCTGGACCCGAAGATCTTCCGCGAGAAGCTCGATCTGGCGCTGCGCGAGAAGAACGGGGTCCTCGCCAAGGTCTACAACCGGCTGCCTCTCGACGCCGACGAGATCTCGGACCGTTATCTGGGGCTCGTCCCCCGTCTCGAGCCGCACATCGCCGACACCGTGCACCTGATCCACGAGGCCCTCGACGTCGGCCAGCACGTCCTCTTCGAGGGGGCACAGGCCACCTACCTGGACCTCGACCACGGCACCTACCCCTTCGTCACCTCGTCCAACCCGATAGCGGGCGGTGTCTGCACGGGCGCCGGCGTCGGCCCGCGGGCGATCAGCCGGGTCATCGGCGTCGTGAAGGCGTACGTGACGCGGGTGGGGAGCGGGCCGTTCCCGACCGAGCTGCACGAGGAGGACCCGGTCGGTGACCTGCTCGTCGAGCGCGGCAACGAGTTCGGCACCAACACCGGGCGGCGGCGGCGCCCCGGCTGGCTCGACGCGGTCATGCTGCGCCACGCCGTCGCGCTCAACACCTGTAGCGAACTGGCGATGACGAAGCTCGACGTGCTGTCGACCCTCGACGAGATCAAGGTCTGCGTCGCGTACGAGGGCGAAGACGGAGCACGCTACGAGCACGTTCCGTACCACCAGTCGGTGCTCCACAAGGTCCGCCCCGTTTACGAGACGCTGCCCGGCTGGGGGTCCGAGATCGACGACGCGGCCCGGCTCGGAGATCTGCCGGCCGAGGCCCGTCAGTATGTCCAGTTCGTCGAGGAGGCAGCGGGAGTGCCGGTGACGTTCGTGTCCGTCGGCCCTGGACGCGAGCAGACCGTCGTGCTTCCCCGAGCCGCGTGAGCCGCCGAGTCCTCGTAGTCGGAGCTGGCGGTCGGGAGCACGCGCTGGCGTGGGCCCTGGCCAGGAGCGACTCCGTGGGGGAAGTGATCGTGGCCCCAGGCAACCCGGGCCCGGCGTCCCTTGCCCGTTGCGTCCCCGTCGACGCGAGCGACCCGGCCGCGGTGGCCGCGCTGGCCGACGACCTCGCGGTCGATCTCGTGGTCGTCGGTCCCGAAGGTCCGCTCGTCGCAGGAGTGGCCGACGCCGTCGAGAGCCGCGGCCACGCCGTGTTCGGGCCCGGCGCCGCCGCAGCCCGGCTCGAGGGCTCGAAAGCGTGGATGAAGGACGTCCTTGTCCACGCCCGGGTCCCTACCGCCCGCCACGCCGCGTTCCACGCCGACCAGACAGCCGACGCGCTCGCGTTTCTCGACACGCTCAACGACTCCTACGTCGTGAAGACTGACGGGCTGGCCAGTGGAAAAGGAGTCGTGGTGACCGACCGCCGCGACGAGGCCGAGGACGCCGTCCGTCGCTACCTCAGCGGGGAGGCGTTCGGCGACGCGGGACGAACGCTCGTCCTCGAAGAGGGACTGCGGGGCCCGGAAGCTCTCGCTCCTCGTCGTCTGCACCGGCGATCCCGAGGCAGCCCAGGCACTCGCGCCCGCGCAGGACTTCAAGCGCATCGGCGACGGGGACACCGGGCCCAACACGGGCGGGATGGGCGCGTACTCGCCGGTCCCGATCGTCGACGCGCCGCTCGTCGAGGAGATGATGGAGCTCGCCATCCGCCCCACACTTCGCGAGCTCGCCGCTCGTGGAGCCTCGTACCGGGGAATCCTGTACGCGGGCCTGATGCTCACGGTCGACGGACCGAAGGTGCTGGAGTACAACGTGCGCTTCGGGGATCCGGAGTGCCAAGTCGTGCTGCCCCGACTCGACACTGACCTCGGCGAGCTCTGCTTCGCCGCCGCCATCGGCGCTGAGCTCCCGCCGATTCGGTTCCGCCCCGACGCGTGCGTGACTGTCGTCTTGGCGAGCGGAGGCTACCCGGGCTCGGCCCGCATCGGTGACCCAGTCCACGGGCTCGAAGCCGCAGCCGCTGAGCCGGGGGTGGTCGTGTTCCATGCCGGCACCGCAAAGGACGCGACCGGCGCGATCGTCACCGGAGGCGGGCGGGTACTCGACGTCACTGCGCTCGGATCAACGATCGGGGAGGCCCGCCGCCGTGCTTACGACGCGGCCGCGCTGATCACCTGGCCCGGAATGCAGTACCGCCGGGATATCGCGGCCGCGGCATGACCGAGCTGCTACCAGCGACTGGTCGGGCGGCGCTGGACCCGGCTGACACTCGAGATCGTGGGCCGGGTGGTGCGCGTGCGCACACCTGCGGCGACGAGCGCGCAGCCGACACAGCGCACGGGATCCCGCTTCCGGGCCGGCGGGACCAGGCAGTCCGAGCACCACAGCTCGCCGCAGTCGTCACACTGCCCCACCGCGGGGACGCTCCAGTGCTTCGCGCATGCGCCGACGCCACCAGATCTCGGCTCGTTGCCGTTCACGGGCGCCCCTCCCGGATCTGCGGCCCTGACTCGTGCGGGGACGCGGACAGACACTCGTGCTCGCGCCACCGCCTCCTACAGTGTCGACCAGGAGGAAGCCTCCCTTGATCCCTCGTTACGCCCTCGAGCCCATGGCCAGCCTTTTCACTGACGAGGCCCGGTACGCCACCTGGCTCGAGGTCGAGGTGCTGGCCGTTGAGGGCTGGGCCAAGCTCGGGGTCGTGCCGGCCGCCGACGCGGCCGTGGTCCGCGAGCGGGCCGGCTTCGACGTCGCGGCAGTCGAGGACCGGGAGCGGGTCACCGACCACGATGTCGCGGCGTTCGTCGATGTGGTGCAAGAGCGCGTCGGCGGGAACGCCGCGGGGTGGGTCCACTACGGCCTCACGTCGAGTGATGTGGTGGACACCGCCCTGTCAGTGACCCTGGTCCGAGCATGCGACGTGCTGCTGGAGGCGGTGGACGAGCTGGAACGGACCATCGCCGAACGGGCCCATGAGTTCCGTGACACGCCGATGGTCGGCCGGACACACGGGATTCATGCCGAGCCGACCACGCTCGGCAACAAGCTCGCGCTCTGGACGTTGGCGCTGCGCCGGGACCGTCGCCGGGTCGCGCGAGCGCGGGACGGCATCGCGGTCGGCAAGCTGTCAGGCGCCGTCGGCACGTACTCGAACATCGACCCCGAGGTGGAGTCCTACGTCTGCGAGCATCTCGGGTTGCGCCCGGTCCCCGCGACGCAGGTGCTCGCGCGCGACCGTCACGCGGAGGTCCTGTACGCGTGTGCGTCGCTCGGCGCGACGGTCGAGACGTGCGCGCTCGAGATCCGTCACCTCCAACGCACGGAAGTCGGGGAGGTCTCCGAGCCGTTCCGAACCGGGACCCAGAAAGGCTCCAGCGCGATGCCCCACAAGCGCAACCCGGTCAAGAGCGAGCAGCTCACCGGACTGGCCCGGATCCTGCGCGCCAACGTCATCCCGGGCCTCGAGGACGTCGCGCTCTGGCACGAGCGTGACATCTCCCACTCGTCGGTCGAGCGCATCGTGCTGCCCGACTCGCTCCAGCTCGCCTACTACCTCGCGGTCCGGCTCCGGTCGATCATCACCGGGCTGGCCGTGCACGCGGACCGGATGCTCGAGAACCTGGCCAGCTCCCACGGTCTGGTGTTCAGCCAGTCGGTGCTGCTCGCTCTCATCGAGGCCGGCTGGGCACGTGACCGCGCCTACCGGACCGTGCAGGCCGACGCCGCGACCGCCTGGGAGGAGCGCCGTCCGTTCCTGGACGTGCTGCGCGGAGACGACGAGGTGGTCAACGCTCTTGGTGACGAGCGACTCGCGGTGTGCTTCGATCTCGGCCGGGCGCTGGAGCGCGCCGGGCGCACCGTCGATCTCCTCGACGATCCCGAGTTCGCGTGACCGGCGTCGCGCTGCCGCACCGGTACACGGGCAAGGTCCGCGACCTCTACGACGTCGGACCAGGCCGGCTGCTCGTCGTCGCTTCCGACCGGATCTCGGTGTTCGACGTCGTCCTGGACGACCCGATTCCGGACAAGGGCCGCGCGCTCACCGCGCTCTCGACGTTCTGGTTCGACGAGACGGCCGACGTCGTCCCCAACCACCTGCTCTCCGTCGACCCGGCCGACTTCCCCGCCGACGCCGGCGCGGGTCTCGCCGGTCGGGCGATGCTGGTCCGTGCCGCGGACCCCATCCGACTCGAGTGCATCGCCCGCGGCTACCTCTTTGGCTCGGCCTGGGACGAGTACGCGGAGGCCGGAACTGTGTGCGGACGACGCTTGCCCGCCGGGCTCCACCGGGCCGAACGGCTCCCCGAGGCCATCTTCACGACTACCACCAAGTCGGAACCCGGCGCCGGGCACGACGAGACCTTGACCGACCAGGAGGCGCGGGCCCTCGTCGGCGACGAGATCTTCGACCAGTGCCGAGACCTGGCCCTGACCGTGTACCGGCGTGCTGCCGCGCACGTCGAGGTCCGCGGCTTGCTCCTCGCCGACACCAAGCTCGAGTTCGGTGTCATCGACGAGCAGGTGGTCGTGATCGACGAGCTGCTCACCTCCGACTCGTCTCGCTACTGGGATGCTGCGCAGTACCAGGTCGGGACCTCACCGCCCTCCTTCGACAAGCAGTTCGCCCGCGACTACTACGCAACGTCCGGATGGGATCACCGGCCTCCGGCGCCGCCGCTGCCGGCCGACGTGATCGCCGGCACCCGGGCCCGCTACATCGAGGCGTACGAGCGAGTGACCGGAGCGCGGTTCGAGTCCTGGTTCGGGTCGACCCCGGCATCCGATGGTCGTCTCAAGCCCGGCCAGTAGCATCGACCCTGTGGAGTTCGAGGCGCGCATCGACGTGACGCAGCGCCCCGGGGTGCTTGATCCGCAGGGGGCCACGGTCGAGCGTGCGCTTCCCGCCCTCGGGTACACAAACGTCCGGGAGGTGCAGATCGGCAAGTGCATTCGGCTGATGATCGACGCCCCCGACCGGGACGCGGCCCGGACCCAGATCGAGGCGATGTGCGAGCGGCTCCTCGCCAACCCGGTCATCGAGGCCTACGAGATCGAGCTGACCGAGCTCGCGTCGGCGGGATGAAGCGATGAGCGCCCGCGTCGCTGTCGTCGTGTTCCCCGGGACCAACTGCGAGCTCGACGTTGCCCGCGCCCTTGAGCAGCTCGGCGGGACGGCCGAGCTGGTGTTTCACACCGAGACCACCCTCCTTGGGGCCGACGCGGTGGTGATCCCGGGTGGCTTCGCCCACGGCGACTACCTACGGACCGGGGCGCTCGCCCGCTTCTCGCCCGTCATGACCGCCGTCGCGGAGCACGCGGCGGCCGGTGGGCCAGTGGTCGGGATCTGCAACGGCTTCCAGATCCTGACCGAAGCTGCGCTGCTGCCCGGCGCGTTGCAGAAGAACGCCGGTCTGAAGTTCGTGTGCCGGACCGTCGAGTGCCGAATCGAGACCAGCCGCTCCGTCCTGACCCGCGCGGCCCGGTCGGGTCGGGTGCTGCACCTGCCGATCAACCACTTCGAAGGGGCATACACCTGCGACCCGGCCACCCTGGAGCGGCTGCGGGCCGAGGATCGGGTGGTGCTGCGCTACGTCGACAACCCGAACGGGAGCCTCGACGACATCGCCGGCATCTCCAACGGCCCCGGCAACGTGGTCGGGCTCATGCCGCACCCGGAGCGGGCCTCCCACGCGCTCCTCGGGTCGACCGACGGGGTCGTGCTCCTCGAGTCGCTCCTCGCCGCAGCGGGAGCACACGCGGTCGCCGCCTGACGTCGGGCTCAGCCGCCCCGGGTGATCCCCGCCCGGGCGAGCACGTCGGCCGGCACGCCCATCTCCCGCCAGGTTGGGTAGGTGATCCCCTTGCGCTGCCCGTAGGCCTTCGCCACCTTCGTGAAGTCGGCTGCGAGCGACTCGGGGTCAGTGCGGGAGCCCTCCTTGGACTCCAGCTCGACCTCGAGGTCCCGTCGCTCCTGGAGCAGCTGCAGCCGGCGCAGCGAGCTGGCGTCGTTGGCCTCGGACTCGATGGCCGACAGCCGGCGGCGGATCGACTCGGTCGTGCGCTGCCGGCCGCGGCGAGGCCGGTGCTCGTCGAGCGCGTCGAGGTAGGCCTTTACAGCCCGACCCTCGGCGCGACCCGCGGCCATCGCTTCTTTGTGCTCACTGGTCAACTGTCGTGGCGTCATTTCGCGTCCTCGGTGGCGGCCATTTCCTCTATTCTGCCACCCCGCATTTGCCCAAATCGAGCCGCCGGTAGGCTCGGTGCGTGCCCGTGAGCACCGAGCCGCTGCACCGGGCACTTGGGCTGAGCGACGAGGAACTCGCCGCGATCATCGAGCTGCTGGGCCGGGATCCCACAGAACTCGAGCTCGCCATGTATGGCGTTATGTGGTCCGAGCACTGCTCATACAAGTCGTCGAAGCTCGAGCTGCGCCGCTTCCCGACCGAGGCGCCTTGGGTGCTCGTCGGCCCCGGCGAGGGCGCGGGCGTCATCGACGTCGGCGACGGGCTCGCGATCGCGGTGCGGATCGAGAGCCACAACCACCCGTCGGCGATCGAACCAGCCCAAGGGGCAGCGACCGGCGTCGGTGGCATCATCCGAGATCTCTTCTCGATGGGGGCGCGACCGATCGCTCTCATGGACCCGCTGCGCTTCGGCTCCCTCGGCGACGCCCGCACCCGCTACCTGTTCGAGCACGTCGTGAGCGGGATCAGCGCCTACGGGAACTCGGTCGGTGTCCCGACCGTCGGCGGCGAGGTCGTGTTCGACGACTGCTACCGGGAGAACCCGTTGGTCAACGTGCTCTGCCTCGGCGTGGTGCGACGAGACGGGCTGACGCGCTCGGTCGCGGGCGCGCCCGGCAACCTCGCGGTGCTGCTCGGCGCGTCGACGGGTCGCGACGGGATCGGCGGCGCCAGCGTGCTCGCGTCGGCGGGATTCGACACCGACGCGGCTGGGAAGCGGCCGTCAGTGCAGGTCGGGGACCCCTACGAGGAGAAGCGGCTCATCGAGGCTTGCCTTGAGCTGTTCGATCAGGGCCTGGTCGTGGGGATCCAGGACCTCGGCGCAGGCGGCCTGTCCTGCGCGGCGTCGGAGACCGCAGCCAACAGCGGCGCCGGCATGGATGTCGACGTGGCCCGGGTGCCGCGGCGTGAGCCTCACATGACCCCGGTCGAGGTCATGACGTCCGAGAGTCAGGAGCGGATGCTCGCCATCATCGAGCCCGGCCACCTGGAATCGGTCTTGGAAGAATGCCGCCGCTGGGACATCCGCGCCGACGTCGTGGGTCGCGTGACGGACACGAGCCGCTTCCGGGTGTTTGACGGCACGTTCGACGTGACCGACGGCCACGGGAGGGCTTTGTCGGGCACGCTCGCGGAGGTTCCCATCGCCAGCCTCGGAGAAGGGCCCGTCTACGCGCGACCGCAGCGACGACCTGCGGGCCAGCACACGCTCGTCGCCGCGGACCCGGGCCCCGAGCTGATCCGCCGGTTCCCGCCCGGGAGTGACGTCGGACCGGAGCTGCTCACGCTGCTGGCGACGCCAACCATCGCCGACAAGTCGTGGGTGTGGCGGCAATACGACCACCAGCTGTTCCTCAACACCGTGGTCGGGCCGGGCAGCGACGCCACCGTGCTGCGCCTCCGCGGAACGGACCGTTGTGTCGCGCTCGCCACCGACGGCAAAGCCCGCTTCTGCCGCCTGGACCCAAGAACCGGTGGGCGGCTCGCGGTGCTGGAAGCGGCCCGCAACGTCGCCTGTGTCGGCGCGGCCCCCCGCGCGTTGGTGAACTGCCTCAACTTCGGTAATCCCGAACATCCGACCGTCATGTGGCAGTTCCACGAGACCGTCGAAGGGATGAGCGAGGCGTGCGAGGCCCTGGGCCTCCCGGTCGTCGGCGGGAACGTCAGCTTCTACAACGAGTCCGCAGGGGCGGACATCGACCCGACGCCAGTCGCGGGCGTCGTCGGCGTCCTCGATGGACTCGACCGCGTCCCGCCTCCGGCCGCGCTCGAGTCTGGGCAGCAACTGGTGCTGCTGGGGGAGTCCCGCCCCGAGCTGGCCGGATCAGAATGGGCGACGGTCGTCCACGGCCTCGACGGGGGTGCCCCTCCTGCAGCCGACCTCGACGCGGCGGTACGGCTCCACGAGCTCGTCCGCGCGCTGGTCACGGCCCGCCTCGTCGCCGGGGTGCACGACTGCGCCGACGGTGGGATCGCCGTCGCGCTGGCTGAGATGGCCATCGCGGGGGGTTGCGGATTCACGGTCGTGCCCGAGGCGAGCTTTCCCGCGCCGGCGGTGTGGTGCTTCGCGGAGTCGGCCTCTCGCGTCGTCGTCGCGGTCCTCCCCGGCGACGTGGACGAGGTGCGGCGCCGGGCCGGCTCGGCTGGCGTGCCGTTGTCCGAGCCTCGGTTCGACCGGCGGGGACCGGCTCCTGATCAGCGGTGCGTTCGACGTCGAGCTGCCGATGGCGGCGCGGGCGTGGCGCGAGGCGATCCCAGACGCCCTCGATCAGGGCGCCGGCGAGGTCCGGCCGTCGGGACGGGTCTGAACCCGACTCGGCTCGCTGGCGACGAACCCGTGGTCTTCCAGCCAGGACACCACCTGGGCTGCGGATGCCTCCGGTGAGCGGTCCACGGTCGGGACTCGCAGCTCGGGGGCGTACGGCTCCTCGTAGCTGGTGTCGGGCGCGCCGCCGTCCACGAAGATCTCGACGAACCCCGGCACGGTGACCCGCAGCTCGTCGCGCGTCGAGCGTCGCGGCTGGTCGACCGCGACGACCGCGAGTGCGCCCGCGCCAAGGACGAGCCGGGCCACCCACAGCAGCGCGCCGATCGGGTCGACGTCGCCGAGATGCTCGCGGACTTCTGCTTCGTCCACCACGGCGACTGGGGTCCCGCGGCGGTGCAGCTCCGCCGCCACGGAGCGGGCCACGGTCGTCTTGCCGGACCCGCGACGGCCGGTCAGCCACACGCAGCAGCTGGGGACCGTGGACACTCCCTCACGGTAGGGCCCCGACTCGCCCAGGGTCAGCTCTCCTCCGTGGGATACTTGGGTCCAGATGGACACACGGTGCAGTGCTCCCAGCCTCGGCCATGCCTGCGGCGTCTTCGGCGTGTACACGCCGGGGCAGCCCGTCGCCGAGCTCGCCTACCTCGGCTTGTACACGCTCCAGCATCGGGGCCAAGAATCGGCGGGGATCGCGGCCAGCGACGGCCAGACCATGACCGTGGTGAAGGACATGGGCCTCGTCACCCAGGTGTTCGACGAGCGGCGGCTGGCTCCCCTCGACGGTCACATCGCGATCGGCCACAACCGCTACTCGACGACTGGGTCGAGCACGTGGCGCAACGCGCAGCCAGTGTACCGATCGGTTGGCGACGCCGGGTTCGCGCTCGGCCACAACGGCAACCTGACCAACACCGCGGCGCTCGCCGACAGCCTCGGGATGCTGCCCCTGTCCGGACCGGCGGTCGACGTGGACTCGACCACGGACTCGGCGCTCATCGCCGAGCTCATCGCCAACGAGTACCCGGCGCAGTCACGGGCCGACGGCCGAGAGCTCGAACAGGCCCTCGAGCGGGTCCTGCCCCGGCTCGAGGGCGGGTTCTCACTCGTCTTGATGGACGAGGCCCATCTGGTCGCGGTCCGGGACCGGCATGGGTTCTGGCCGCTCGTCCTGGGCCGGGTCGAGGGCGGCTGGGTGGTCGCGAGCGAAACCGCCGCGCTCGACATCGTGGGTGCTCACGTCGTCCGGGAGGTCGAACCGGGCGAGATGATCGTCATCGACGCATCCGGGATGCGCGAGCACCGCTTCGCCGAGCCGTCTCCGCACCTCTGCCTCTTCGAGTTCGTGTACTTCGCTCGGCCCGACACCTACCTGTACGGGCGCAGCGTGCACGCGGCCCGCCGCCGGATGGGCGAAGCGCTCGCCCGGCAAGCCCCTGTCGACGCCGACATGGTGATGCCGATCCCCGAGTCCGGGATTCCCGCCGCGCAGGGCTACGCCCACGCGTCCGGCATCCCCTACGGGGACGGCCTCGTGAAGAACCGGTACGTCGGCCGCACCTTCATCGAGCCGAACCAGCGGCTCCGGAGCGGCGGCGTGCGCCTGAAGCTGAACCCGCTGCCGGAGGCGATCCGCGGCAAGCGGCTGGTCGTCGTCGACGATTCGGTCGTGCGCGGCACGACCACCCGGCAGGTGATCGCCATGCTGCGCGAGGCGGGCGCCGCCGAGGTCCACTTCCGGGTCTCCTCCCCGCCCTACCGGTGGCCGTGCCACTACGGCATGGACACGGGCCGACGCTCCGAGCTGCTGGCCGCCGACCTGTCGGTCGGGGAGATCGCCGACTTCTTGAAGGTCGACTCCCTCGCGTACCTCGAGCTGGACCGCCTCACCCATGCGACCGGCGCTTCGCCGAACTCGTTCTGCAGCGCCTGTCTGACCGGCGACTACCCGGTCCCGGTCCAGGCGCCGGTGTCCGACTCGAAGCTGGTGCTCGAGGCCCCGCCCACGTCGCCCGACGCGCCGTCGCTGCGGGTGGGCGGGCCGTCCACGGCGTGAGCCCTCGCCACGGCGACAGCCCCCGGCTCACCTACGCCGACGCGGGCGTCGACGTCGCGGCCGGCGAGAAGGCCGTCGAGCTGATCAAGGACCACGTCCGGTCCACGTTCCGCCCGGGCGTGCTCGGCGACCTCGGCGGCTTCGGCGGACTGTTCGACATCGGTCGCCTCGGATACCGCGACCCGGTGCTCGTTTCGTCCACCGACGGGGTCGGGACCAAGTCGGTACTGGTCCGTGAGCTGGGCCGGTACAACACGATCGGGATCGACTGCGTCGCCATGTCGGTCGACGACATTGCCGCCCACGGAGCCGAGCCGCTCTTCTTCCTCGACTACATCTCGGTCGGCCAGCTGGTCCCCGAACGGGTCGACGATCTCGTCGCCGGTGTCGCCCGAGGCTGTCGCGAAGCGGGCTGCGCGCTGCTCGGGGGCGAGATGTCGGAGCACCCCGGCGTCATGCAGCCTGGCGAGTTCGACCTGGTCGGCTTCGCGGTCGGGGTTGTCGAACGCACCGGGCTGCTCCCGGCCGGGGTCGCGGCCGGCGACCAGATCGTCGGCATCGCGAGCCCCGGGCTGCGCTGCAACGGCTACACGCTGGCGCGAGAAGCCGTGCAGCGCGCCGGTCGGTCCCTTGACGCGCCGCCCTGGCGGGGGGCCCGGCACTCGCTCGGCGCGGAGCTGTTGCGCCCGAGCGTGATCTACGCACCGGCCCTCCTCGAGCTGCGCCGCCGGGTCGACGTACATGCGGCCTGTCACGTCACCGGCGGTGGGATCCCCGGCAATCTGATCCGCGTGCTGCCGTCGGAGTGCGACGCGCACGTCGCGCGCGGAGCGTGGGATGAGCCCCGCATCTTCTCGACGATCCAGACGCTCGGCGAGATCGCCGACGACGAGATGGAGCACGTCTTCAACCTCGGGCTGGGGATGCTCGTGATCGTGCGGCCTCAGGATCGGCACCGGGCGCTGGACCGGCTCCGGGCCAGCGGCCACCCAGCGTGGCTGGTCGGGGAGATCACGGCCGGGGAGGGCCGGGTCTTCATTTCGCACGACGCGGGGTAACCTGCCCTCAGGGGTGGGGGCAATCGGTGCAGATACCCCGGGTCAGTGAGCCCGCCGACAAATCAGAGCAGCGTGCCCATGGAGTCCAGCCCCGAACCCCAGCCGTCTGAGGACCAGCAGGAAGAGTTGCTGACGCCCTCGGAGGTCGCGGCGATGTTCCGGGTGAACCCCAAGACGGTGACCCGCTGGGCGCGCTCGGGGAAAATCTCGGCCATCCGGACCCTCGGTGGCCACCGTCGGTTCCGCAAGAGCGAGATCACGCGGATCCTCGACGAGGGCGGCGGATCCAGCGCGGGTTGATCTCCGGCATGGGCGCTGCGGTGGCCGGGGCCGGCGTCGATCCGGCGACCCCGCGCTTTTCAGGCGCGTGCTCTGCCAACTGAGCTACCCGGCCGCGTCGACGTGGATCCGGTCGATCCACGCCGCTTGCGGTCCTGACGGGATTTGAACCCGCGGCCTCCGCCTTGACAGGGCGGCGTGCACTCCAAACTGCACCACAGGACCTCTGGAAGCGGCGGGCATCCGCCGCCCGTGCCCCCAGGGGAATTCGAATCCCCGTTACCGCCTTGAAAGGGCGATGTCCTAGGCCGCTGGACGATGGGGGCTCGTCGCCTCCTGAGAGGCACTGCACTCTATCAGGGGCCTTCTCGACGCCTTCGGGGCCATCGGATGTCACACGGTCGCCACGATCCGACCGGATGCCGTCAGTCGTGGTGTCTACGACCCGGTCGACGCCGGCGCGCTCGTCGTCGATGAGAAGAGCTGCCCGACGACCGGGATCACGAGCTTCGCGATGCTCGCCTGACCGGCCGGCGTCGGATGGAACGGAGCCTGACTCTCGAAGCTGCTCGGTGAGAGCACGGAGTAGATCGACAGGCCGTAGACCCAAGGGTTGCTCGAGCACCAGCGGTGATCGGACGTTCCTGGCGTGTACGCGTTCACCGTGTCCGCGACCGCAACGTCGGGGTTCCGCATGCTCTGGACGGTCGAGACGATGAGCCCGTCGAGCTGCACCACCAGCGACGACAGGTACTCGATCTGCTGGGGATAGAGGAGGTTCACGTCGGTGCACCCGGTCAGGCCGCCGTTGGGCGGGAATGGGTCGGGGTAGGTGGTGAACACGATCTTGGGCGACGGGACGTGATGGGCCTGGGCGCGCGCCTGGATCCAACCTACGAGGGTGACGTCGTTCTGCTCCAGCGTCGGGAGGAAGTCGAAGAGGTCGGTCTGGATCGTCGGTCCCGGGTTCGCCTGCGTGCATTCCAGGTCGGCCAGGTTCAGTGCATGGGCATAGCTGTTGAGGATGCATGCCTCCACGATGTGGACGAACTGCACGTCGTTGGCGCCGAGCGAGATCAGGACCAGATCCGGCTTCGCGGCGTCGTACGCGGCGTTGAGGCCCTGGTCGGTGCCCCAGTTCCCGAACTCGGCCGGTCGCAGCGTCGTGCCGTCCGACACCTCAGGTGCCGCGATGCCGCTCGCGAAGGACGCGCCCGTGCAGGCGAACTGGGCGACGGCGGGCTTCGGCGAGAAGTGCTGGGCGATGAGGTGGACCGACGCGTACTTCGAGTCGTGGCAGCCGTCGTAGGGGGGGTCCCACTTGACGTTCAGGTTGCCGCCCGTCCACTTGCCGTGCTCGTACTGGTATCCGTAGAGGGTGCCCTCGCCGGCCGCGACCAAATCGCCGAGCTGCACGATCGACCGCGGCCCGGCCGGGTCACGCGACGGAGCCCGGATCGGCGTGGCGCCACTCGCGGGTCCGGTCACGAGGATGGCCAGCGCCGCCGCGAGCACCAGCAGCGGGCGTGCGCTCGTGAGCCGACGCATGGGCCCGACCGTAACCATCGTGGCTCGCCGCGCGGCCCATCCCGGAGCCGGCGCTGCGTCACGACGACGCCCGATAGCCTGACCCGAGCGGTGGGTGTGACGGACGAGGCGGTGGTTCGATGTGCCCGTCCCGCCCCTCCCGGGTCGCTAGCTCAACTGGCAGAGCAACGGGCTTTTAACCCGGCGGTTCAGGGTTCGAGTCCCTGGCGGCCCACCCCGGTCACGATGCACGAGCCGATTCTCGGTGGCCGCCCATCGGTGGACGGCTGGAACCCACCCTGCGCAGCCTCCGCCCGTGAGACGCGGCCGCCTTCGGTGCGGAGCGCGGTCGGATCAGCCGCCCCGGTACTCCGCCGGTCGGCCCTCCTGAGGACCGAGGGTCGCCTCGAACGCCGTCACGTACGCGTCGAAGTGTGGCTGCCAGGCGTCTGGTCGTGGGTCGAAACCGGATTGGGCTGGGTCTGCTCAGCCGGGCGGTGAGAGCGCCGGCGCGGTGATCGACCGGCGGGCATCGAAGGTCGCGGCCGGCGGCCGGGCCGGGCCGGGGTCCGCGACGACACCGAGGTCGTACAAGAGGCGAAGGGCGACCGCGCGGCCCTCGGCGTACGCCTCGCGACGGATGACCGCGATCGCGGGGCGGTAGGCCGCGGCCCACGGGGAGTCCCCGAACGTCACGAACGACACCTGATCGGGCAGCGCGACGTCGGCGTCGGCGAGGGCGCGGAGCAACGTCGGGGCGAGCGGATGCGTCGCGCAGAGCAGCGCGGTCGGTGCGTCGGGCCGGGCCAGGAACGCCCGGACCGCCGACGCCACCGTTTCGGGTGGTTCCCCGGTGGGGACGGTGAAGGCCTCGAGCGCGACACGGTGGGCTGAGAGGGTGTCGACGATCAGGTCGTGGCGCGCCGTCCGACGTGGGTCGTGCGGGCGTCGAACCGGCGCGGCGACGTACGCGACCCGCCGGTGGCCGACGCGGGCGAGATGGGCGCACGCGGCGACGATCGCCGGCGCCTCGATCGCCGTCGCGGACCAGGCTGGGGCGTCGCCGCCCGCGTCGGGGGCTCGGAACACCCGCAGCCCGACCCGAGCCAGCGTCTCGAGGTGCTCGGGGTTCTCGACCGACTCGCCGACGATCAGCGCCTCGACCCGATGCGCGTACATCGAGTCGAGCTCATGGCGCTCGACGTCGGGCGAGCGCCGGGAGTCGGCGATCAGCACTGCGTAGCCGTGCGCCTCGGCGACGTGCTCAACCCCCCGGATGAACGGGAGGTACGCCGGGTTCGCCAGGTTGGCGATGAGCACGCCCAGGCTGGCCGTGTGGGTCGTTCGGAGACCGCGCGCCGAGGCGCTGGGGCGATATCCGACGCGCTCGACCGTGGCCAGGACCCGCCGGCGGGTGGCGTCGCTCACGTAGCCCCGCCCGCTCATGACCCGGGAGACGGTCGCGGTACTCACCCCGGCCGCCGCGGCCACTTGCGAGATCGTGACACCGGGTCGCCGGGACCGGCTCACGGGGGGGTCCGAGCTGGGCTCCACTGCGGTCCTCCTCCCCGGGCTTGACCACTCGGGCCGCCCCGACCAGGATATGTAATCGATTACACAAAAGTCGACCGGTCGAGGGGGTGGCGGAGCGATGAGCAGGGGAGCGCTGGAGCGGCCGGGCACCCCCGGACGGCACCGCGGCCGACGGGGCCGACCGGTCCGTCTCGGCGCCTTCGGCGTGGCGGTCGCGCTGGTCGTGGGCGCCCCGCTGCTCGCCGTCCCGGCGACGGCCGGCGCCCGGGGCACGACGACGTCCGCGGGGTCCTGCTCGGGCGGTGGGACGAGCGGGACCGCGACACTCACGATCCGGTTCTCAGGCGCCAACCGGACCGTGCTCGTCCACACACCGGTCGGGTACACGGGCACGACCCACGTCCCCCTCGTCTTGAACCTGCACGGCAGCGGGTCCACCGCGCACGCCCAAGAGCTGTTCACGATGATGGACACGACGGCGGACGCGAACGGCTTCATCGTCGCCTACCCCCAAGCGGCCATCAGAGCCGGGACCGGGTTCGACTGGAACGTCCCGAACGAGCCGCTCATCGGTGGGGCGTCGGTCCCGAAAGGCGCCGCCAACGACGTGCAGTTCCTCTCCTCCGTCATCACCCACCTCGAATTGCACTACTGCATCGACGCGCAGCGCGTGTACTCAACCGGCTTCTCGGGCGGTGCCCGACTGACCAGCCAGCTCGCCTGCGACCTGTCGAACCGTGTCGCCGCGGTCGCGCCGGTCAGCGGGCTGCGGCTGCCCAGCCCCTGCCCCACCCCGCGCGCCGTGCCGGTCCTCTCCTTCCACGGCACCGCCGACCCAATCGACCCGTACCTCGGCCACGGCCAGAAGTACTGGACCTACAGCGTCCCCGTCGCGGCACAGCGCTGGGCGGAGAAGGACTCGTGCTCGCCCACGCCGACCGTGACCCAACCCAGCCCCACCGTGCAACTCACCCAATACACCGGATGCGCGGACGGGTCCACCGTCGAGCTCTACATGATCAGCGGCGCCGGCCACACCTGGCCGGGCGGCCCCCACCTCTCCCGGGCCGCGACCCGCATCCTCGGCCCCCAGTCGAACGTCATCGACGCGTCCTCGACCATCTGGTCCTTCTTCGAGGCACACCCCTTGCCGTAACCGCCGCCCGCCGAGTGCTCGGCGAGCGGGAGCTGAGCTCGAGCGGCCGGCTCAGCCGCTCGACGTCAAGCCGGTCGGGCAGGCGACCCCGGTGCCGCCGAGCCCGCAGTACCCGAACGGGTTCTTGGCCAGGTACTGCTGGTGGTAGTCCTCGGCGTAATAGAAGGTGCCGGCCGGCGCGACCTCGGTCGTGATGGCCCCGTGGCCGCTGGCCCGCAGCGCCTCCTGGTACTGGTCCCGGGAGGCCAGCGCCGCGGCGCGCTGGTCGTCCCCGAAGGTGTAGATCGCCGAGCGGTACTGGGACCCGACGTCGTTGCCCTGGCGCATCCCCTGCGTCGGGTCGTGATGCTCCCAGAACACCTTCAGCAGCTGCTCGTAGGAGACGACCGACGGGTCGAACACCACCAGCACCGCCTCGGTGTGCCCGGTCCGTCCCGAGCAGACCTCCTCGTAGGTGGGGTTCGGCGTGTAGCCGCCCGCGTACCCGACCGCGGTCGAATACACGCCCGGCAGGCCCCAGAACGCCTTCTCCGCCCCCCAGAAGCAGCCCATCCCGAACACCGCCTCCGCCAGCCCGTCCGGGAACGGCGGGCGCAACGGGGTGTCAAGCACCGCGTGGCGGGCCGGGACCGGCATCGGCTCGTCCCGCCCCCGCAGCGCCCGCTCCCGGTCGACCAGCTGGGTCTTGGCTCCGAACATCATCTGCACCTCCGTCTCGCTACCGCTCCGCAACGCCTCGGACCCCCCGAATGGTCCCGATGCCCCGGTCCGGTTTGCTCCCGTATGAGGAGTCCGGCTCTTCCCCCTCGCTTCACAGGCCGTTCACAGGCCAGTCGCGGGCCCGCAACCATCGCCGGGCACACTGGGGTCACCGCGCGGCGCCCCGGCGAGGCCGGATCGCTTCCCCCCGACCGGTCTCCCGGGCGTCGCCGAGTCGCACGAGCTGGTCAGCGGCCGAAGACCGCCGCCGTCTCGGTCAGCACCGACCGCAGCCCCGCCTCCAGCCGGTCGAGCTCGTCCGATCCCGCGACGAGAGGCGGGGCGACCTGGATCACGACCTCACCCCGGGCGTCGACCCGGGAGATCAGCCCCGCCGCCGCGAGGCGGCCGGGCAGGAAGGCGAGCACCTCGTCCCGCTCCGCCCCCCGGAACACGGCCTCGGTCGCCTGGTCGGGGACGACCTCGACCGCGTAGAAGTACCCCGCGCCGCGAACGTCACCGACCACCGGCAGGTCGCGGAGACCCTCGAGCCGCTCGCGGAAGCCGGGCTCCTGTTCCCGGACGTGATCGAGGATGCCGTCCTTGCGGAACAGGTCGACGTTGGCGAGGCCCACCGCGCAGCTGACCGGATGCCCGCCGAAGGTCAGCCCGTGCGCGAACGACTGCCCGCCGTCGACGAACGGCTCGGCGAGGAAGTCGCGGCACAGCACGGCACCGAGCGGCGAGTAGCCGCTGGTCAGACCCTTCGCGCACGTCACGAGATCCGGCAGGTATCCGTACCGCTCGCAGCCGAACATCGTCCCGATCCGCCCGAACGCGCAGATCACCTCGTCGGAGACCAGGAGGACGCCGTGCCGGTCGCAGATCTCCCGGACCCGATCGAAATACCCGGCCGGCGGGACAAACGACCCGCCGCCGTTCTGGACCGGCTCGAGGAACACCGCAGCCACGGTCTCGGGACCCTCGAAGCGGATCGCGTCTTCGATCGCGTCAGTCGCCGCGAGCATGAACGCGTGCTCGTCCCGGCCGAGCGGGTGACGGTACCGGTTCGTGTTCATCACGTGCACGGCTCCCGGGGTGAGCGGCTCGAACGGGATGCGCGCGCTGGAGACCCCGGTCACCGCCAAGGCGCCGAGCGTGCTGCCGTGGTATGCGACCTGCCGTGCGATCACCTTGTGCCGCTGACTCTGCCCGGTCACCCGGAAGTACTGGCGGACCAGCTTCCACGCCGACTCCACCGCCTCGGACCCGCCCGTCGTGAAGAACACCCGATCCAGGTCACCGGGCGCGAGCCCGCCAGGCGCGCTGCGAGCTGGATGGCGGGTGGATGGGCGTACGACCAGATTGGGAAGTACTCGAGCGTCTCGGCCTGTTCGCGGGCCGCCCCGATGAGCTCCCGGGCGGCCGTGACCGAGCTGCACCGCGAACAACCCCGACATCGCGTCGAGGTACCGGTTGCCGGACGCGTCGACGACGTCGCAGCCCTCGCCGCGCACGATGACCGGCACCGGCCGGTCGGCGCCGTACTCGCCCAGCCGCGTGAAGTGCATCCACAGATGACGTCGGGCGAGCTCGCTCAGATCCTCAGCCATCGACGCCCCTCGATTCGGGGCTGGATGAGCGCGCCCGCTGCCGGAGCGGCGCGGGGAGGCCGGTCACGGGAAGGGCCCGACGGTGCAACGGCACCGGGCCATGATGCCGCGCCGGTGACCTCCACGGGCCCGCTGAGGTGGCTCGTTCGTCCGGTCCGCTCGAGGGCGGACCATCCCGCGCGAGAGTTTGAGCCCCGACGTGGAGGCCCGCGTGAGCGAAACGCCCGAGAACCCGTACTCGACCCTGCCCGCCGAGGGCCCGTACGACACCCGCCTCGGGTCGGCGCTCATCACCCTGGTCGAGCCCGCGGAGGGTCAGGACCGTGCCTACAACCGGTGGTACGAGGACGACCACTACTACTCCGGAGCGATGACGATGCCCTGGATGTTCGCCGGTCGACGCTGGGTCGCGACCCGGGACCTGCAGGGGTTGCGGTACCCGGATCCGTCCTCGATCGCGCAGCCGCTGAACGCCGGCAAGTACCTGGCCACCTACTGGATCACCGACGGTCGTTACGAGGACCATCTGCGCTGGACGGTGGCCACGAACCAGCGGCTGCTCCCCGACGGCCGCATCTTCCTCGACCGAACCCACGTGTACACGTCGTTCCAGCATTACGCCGGCGTGGTGTACCGCGATGTCACCGGCCCCCGCGACTACCAGTCGCTCGACCATCCGTACCGGGGTCTGGTCCTCGAGGTGATCGACGCTCCACCCGACGGGGAGCGAGAGGCCCTCGACCGGTGGCTCCGCACCGAGCACCTGCCGGCTCGGCTCACCGACTCGCCGGCCGCGATGACGCTCCTCTTCGAGCCGATCCCGCTGCCCGAGGACCGGATGAGCTACGTCGACGACGTTCCTGGCCTCGAACGGCGACTCACGCTCCTCACCCTGACCGACTCGCCGCCCTCGGAGGCCTGGTCGACGTTCGCCGGGACCGGCGACGCGGTCGACCGAGCCGGGGTCGGTCGGGTCGAGTTCGCATCCCCCTTCCTGCCCACCATCCCCGGCACTGACACCTACGTCGACGAGCTCCGGTGAGCCGGGAATCCAGTCCCCGCCCCCACTCGGCTACCGTCCGCGCCGTGCCGGAGGAGCGACTCGACCCGGGCGGTCGGTGATGGCGACCCCGCCGCGTCTCGAGCGCAAGAAGATCCTGGTCACCGGACCGACCGGTCAGGTCGCGCTCCCGGTCACGCTCGGGCTCGCCACCGCCAACGACGTGTGGGGCATCGCCCGGTTCTCCGACACCGGCGCCCGCGAACGGCTCGAAGTGGCCGGCGTCACCTGCGTCACCACCGACCTCGCAACCTCGGACTTCCGCGACCTACCCGAGGACTTCGACTACGTGCTGAACTTCGCGGCGGCGAGGAGTGGGAACGACGCCTGGGACTACGACCTCGCCGCCAACGCCGAATCGGTCGGTCTGCTGCTGGCGCACTGCCGCGCCGCGACCGCGTTCCTGCACTGCTCGTCGACCGCCGTGTACCAGCATCAAGGCCCTGACCACGAGCTGCGCGAGACCGATCCGCTCGGCGACAACCACCGGGTGATGTTCCCCACCTACAGCCTGGCCAAGATCGCGGCCGAAGTCGTCGCCCGCACCGCGGCCCGTGAGCACGACGTCCCCACCACCATCGCCCGGCTCAACGTCCCTTACGGCGACAACGGCGGCTGGCCCCACTGGCACCTCCTCCTCCTGCAAGGCGGTCACCGGATCCCGGTCCACCCCGAGCGCCCGAACCGGTTCAACCCCATCCACGAGGACGACCTCCTCGCCACGATCCCGTCCCTCCTCGCCGCGGCCACCGTGCCCGCCACCATCGTGAACTGGGGCGGTGAGCCCTCCTCCCTCGAGGAGTGGTGCGGGATCCTCGGCGAGCTGACCGGCCTCGAGCCCCGCTTCGAAGAGACGCCCAACACGATCGGCGCGGTCACGATCGACCGGACCCGGCTGCTCGAGCTGGCCCCGCCGCCCACCGTGCCCCTGCGCGACGGGCTGCGGCGCCTCATCGCGGCTCGCCACCCCGCCCTGGCCCGCTAACCCGATGGGCGCGCCGCGCGTCGTCGACGTCGACGGGCACGTCTTCGAACCCGACGAACTGTGGGAGCGGCACCTGCCGGCCGAGCTCCACGCCCGCCGGCCCCGCCTCGTGCGCGACGAGCGGGGCACCACCCGCTACCAGCTCGAAGGGCACCTGATCCCGCCCGGGACCGGCGTCGGAGCCTGGGTTCCCGAAGGGATCCAGGAGGCCTCCGTGCACCGCGACGGCGCCGTCGATCCGGTCCTTCGCCTCCAGGACATGGACACCGAAGGCATCGACGTCGCCATCCTCTACGGCACGGCCAGCCTCGGGTTCTGGGGCCTCACCGATCCGGACCTCGCCGCGGGCGCCTGTCGCGCCTACAACGACTGGCTCGCCGGGTACTGCGCCGTCGACCCCGAGCGCCTCAAGGGCACCCCGGCCCTCCCGCTCGGCTCCCTCGACGACACGCTCGTCGAGGCCCGACGAGCCATCACCGAGCTCGGCTTCGTATCGCTCACCGTCCCGTGCTGCGTCGGCCCCCGAAACCTCGACCATCCCGACTTCGACGCGCTGTGGGACCTGGCCGAGGAGCTTGACGTACCGGTCGGCGTCCACGCCGGAGGCCCCCGATTCGTGCATCGGCGCTTCGTCGACTCCTACGCGACGCTCCACGCGCTCGAGTTTCCCTTCGACATCATGTTCGCCGCCGCCACGCTCGTCTGCGGCGGCGTCCTCGAACGCTGGCCACGGCTGCGGCTCCTGCTCCTCGAGGCCGGCGCGGCGTGGGGCCCCTACCTGTTCGACCGCCTCGACGAGCACTACGAGAAGCGACCCCACGAGATGCCCCGAATCCCCAAGCCACCGAGCGAGTACCTCGCCGACGGGCGGCTCGTGATCTCGTGCGAGGCCGAGCGTCATCTTGCCCACGCCCTCGCCGGCCTCGGGGACCACACCGTCGTCTTCGCGTCCGACTACCCGCATTGGGACGCCGAGTTCCCGAACTCGGTGCGGGCGATCACCAGCCGCACCGACCTCAGCGAAGGACAGCAGGAGGCGATCCTCGGGGGGAACGCGGCCCGGATCTATGGGTGGGACCGGTGAGCGACGTCGTCCTGGTCGACGTCACCGACCGGGTCGCGACCGTCACGCTGAACCGGCCGAAGGTCCGCAACGCGATCAACGGTGAACTCGGACTCGCGCTCGCCCAGGCCGTCGGGGCCGCCGACGCTCGCGACGACGTCGACGTCTTGATCCTCACCGGCGTCGATCCCGCCTTCTGCGCCGGCGCCGACCTCACCGAGGTGGCGGGCGCCGCCGCCCGCACCCCTGCACCTTCGGACCCCGACGACCCGTGGCGGCGCGACGAGGTTGGTCGGTTCACGTTCCGAGGACCGTTCCCGCCCCGCACGAAGCTGCTCGTGGGGGCCATCAACGGGCCCGCCATCACCGGTGGTCTCGAGCTGGCCCTGAACTGCGACCTGCTCGTCGCCTCCGAGGAGGCCCGCTTCGCCGACACCCACGCCCGGGTCGGTGTCATGCCCGGCTGGGGCCTCACCGTCTTGCTCGCGGAGGCGGTCGGGCTCCGCCGGGCCCGTGCAGCTCGAGCGCGACCGGCACCTTCCTCGCCGCCGAGCAGGCGCTGGCCTGGGGCCTCGTCAACCACGTTGTTGAGCATGACCGACTCCTGCCGTTCGCCCGCGAGTTGGCGCAAACTGCGGCGGACAACGACCAAACTGCCGTCCGGCGGATGCTTCAGACCTACACTGAGATCGCAGCGACGATTTATGACCCCGGGTGGGAAGTCGAGGATCGAGTCAATCGGGAATGGTGGACCACGGCATTTGACCGAACTGAGCTGAGTCGCCGTCGCGCGGATGTGGTCACTCGTGGCCGCGACCAGATCACGGACTAGAGGTCTGGGTGCCGCGCGTAGCACCTGACCAGAGTTCAGGGGGCTGAGACGAGATCAGCTGGTCGCCTCTGTCGCGGCGTTTGACGACTCCGAGGGCTCTGACGATGACGGAGCGACGAATCGAAACCCCGTACCAGTCTCAGTGAGGAAGTACCGCGGTCGAGTGGGATCGGGTTCAAGCTTCTGGCGAATCTGGGCCATGAACACGCGCGTGTAGTTCGTCTCCTGCTCGTAACCAGGACCCCATACTTCGGTCAGCAAGTTGGGGTAGGTGATGAGGCGACCGGCGTTGCGAACGAGGAGCTCGACGATGCGCCACTGCGTTCGTGTGAGATGCACGCTCGCTCCGGACCGATCCCAGATTGCCTTTTTGGTGAGGTCGATCGTGAAGTCGGGCGTCTCGACGACCGCTATGTCGACTTGCCCCGATGTAGTGCGACGCAGAGCGGCGCGGAGTCGGGCGACGAGCTCGTCGATCCCGAACGGCTTGGCGACGTAGTCGTCCGCGCCAGCGTCGAGCGCGGCGACCTTGTCCTTCTCGTTGTCGCGAGCCGACAGCACGATGATCGGGACCTCGCTCCAACCGCGCAGACCTTGCAGGACCTCGAGGCCGTCAAGATCGGGAAGCCCGAGATCGAGGATGACGACGTCCGGCTTGACCCGGGCCGCGAGCGTAGCGCGCTGCCACCGTCGGCGGCGAGTGCCACGTCGTAGCCGCGGGCCTGCAGGTTGATCTCCAAGGTGCGTCGGATCTGCTGCTCGTCGTCGATCACGAGAATTGTGGGCATCGGGGGCGGTCCTGTCACGCGAGGGGCAAGGTGAAGAGGGCAGTGACGCCGCCGCCGGGTGTGTCTTCGAGCCGCAGGTCGGCTGCCATTGACTGCACGAACCCGCGCGCCACGGCAAGGCCCAAACCGACGCCGTGCTGCTGGGTGCTGGGCCCGTCGCCGAGGCGCTGAAAGGGCTGAAAGACTGCGGTCAGTTGCGCCGGGGGGATTCCGCGACCTCGGTCCACGACGCGCAGCTCCACATGGCCCGCCACCGAATCCGCTTCGACCCTGACCGGGAGGTCTGGAGGTGACCAGCTGAGAGCGTTGTCGATGACGTTGGCGACGGCCCGCTCGAGCAGGGCGGGATCGGTCGCGATCGGCGGCAACGCCTCGGGCACGGTGATCGCCAGGTTCGTTGTATCGCGGGAGAGGCTCTTGACTGCTGAGAAGACGACTTCTTCGGGTGCGGTCGGCCGGAGGTTGATGCTCAGGACACCAGCTTGGAGCCGGCTCATGTCGAGCAGGTTGCCGACCAGGCTGTTGAGCCGATCGGCCTCGAGGTCGATCGTCTGGCAGAATCCCTTGATGGTCTCGGTTGGCCAGGTCACCTCCTGACTCAGGACGCTCGTGGCAGCGGCCTTAATCGAGGCCAAGGGGGTCCGCAGATCATGGGAGACCGCGGCGAGCATGGCCGTTCGAAGCTCGTTCGTCTCCGCGAGCGAGCTCGCGGATGCTGCGTGGGCCTGGAGGACGATCTGCTGTTGGGCCAATCTGAGTTGGGCGACGAAGGTGTTGAGGAGCCGACGGTCCTCCGCCGAGAGGGAGTGGGCACCACGCATGGCAAGCGCAGTGCCATCGGCGAGCTCGGCCACCAGGTCAGCGTCGTCGGGGCATCCCAGCGGGGCGGCTCCGGCAGCGGCTTGGATTGCCCAACCGTCCTCATTGGGCGTTAGCAGCGCGACCGCGTCGAGCTGGAACGTGGTCTGCACCTCCTGGACCAACTCGTCGAGCGACTCGACGTTGGGCATCACCGAGCGGCTTGCCAAACGGTTCAGGGTCTCGGCCTCGTCGCGGGCCCGAGCAACCTCGAAGCCGCGCCGCGCGAATCGGTCGGTCAGGATGGCGAACGCTCCGGCGATGCCTAAGAAGACGACGAGGACGACGAGATCGTCGGTATGCGCGATTCTCCAGTGATGGATCGGCGGCACGAAGTACCAGTCGGCAAACGCCGCCGCGATGAGAGCCGAGGCGACGCCGGGCTTGAGCCCACCAACCGCGGCGACGAACACAGTTCCCAGTAGGAGCAGCAACAGCACCGTGGAGAGCGAGGTGTCGCCGCGCAGTGGTATGAGGCCGTACGCAAGCAGCGGGATGCCAGCGAGCGCCAAGAGCCAGCCCAACTCGCGGCGCCGAAGCGAGAGACCAGGGTTGGTCGAGTGCTTGTCGACTCCGGCGCTCTTTTCGTCCGACGTCGAGACGACGTGCACGTCAATGGGTCCCGCGCCGTCGAGAACCCGTTGAATCACTGAGCCTCTCAAGAGCGCGCTCCAGCGATTCTGGCGACTGGCCCCCAAGATGAGCTGTGTCGCGTTTTCAGACCGTGCGAAGGCCACAAGGGACTCGGCGATCTGGGGGCCGGCGATGATCGCGAACTGACCGCCCAGCGCGGTCGCGAGGTCGCGGTACCGGTCGAGCGCCGCGACGACGGGTGGTGGTTCCTCGTGAGTTCGGATGTGCACGGCGAGGAGGTCCGCTCGGGTCCGGGCCGCCATGCGGGCCCCCCGTCGCAGCAGCCGCTCGCCGTTGGGGGCCCCGGTGAGCGCGACGATAACGCGCTCGCGGGTGTCCCAGGGCTCGGCCACCCCTTCGGCTGCTCGATAGATCGTGAGGCGCTGATCCGCGTGGTCGGTCATCCACTGCAGGGCCAGCTCACGCAGGGCGCCGAGGTTCTCGACTCGGAAGTAGTGCGACAGAGCACCGTCGATCCGCTCGGGGGGAAAGATGTTGCCGTGCGCCATGCGTCGTCTCAGCGCCTCCGGAGTGAGGTCCACCAGCTCGATCTGGTCGGCGCGCTTGACAACCGCGTCGGGGATCGTTTCGGGCTCCTCGGCGCCGATGATCGTGGCCACGACGTCGGCGAGCGATTCGAGATGCTGGATGTTGAGGGTGGTGATGACGTCGATTCCGTTGTCGAGAAGCACCTCGATGTCCATCCACCGTTTGGGATGTTCGGCTTCTGGGACGTTGGCATGCGCGTAGTCGTCGATCAGTGCGACCTGGGGATGGCGCCGCAGCGTTGCACTGAGGTCGACCGTGCCACTGTTCGGATCGATGGCCCGCCGACAGGAGAGCGGCTCGAGATCTCCGAGCTGGGCAGCCGTCTGCGGTCGCCCTCTGGTGTTGACCAGGACAGCGACGACGTCTGTACCACGTGCCTGACGACGACGGCCCTCGTTGAGCATCGCGTAGGTCTTCCCTACGCCAGGCGCAGCGCCCAGATAGATCCGTAGGGTCCCTCGCGGCATCTGTGTTCCTTCCTCCGAGTGATAGTGCCGCTATCGGGAGCGCAAACAAAGAGTCTTCGCGCTTCTTTTGCACCCAGAGCCCGGGATTTCGCGTCGCCCTAATGCTCGGTCAGGTCGAGCTGTTCGACGCGTTCGTGGTCGCGACTTTCGGTCCCACATCGAAGAGACCACCCAAAGCAAGAAGTCGCGAATTTCAATACCGCGGCTGCCAAGAAGATGCAAAGCCCCTTGCGGAGCGCGTCAACGAAGGCGCAACGTGAGCGACCTGCCCGCGAGCAACTGTTCGCGGCGACAACGAGCGAGGTGAGGAGAGGCATGGCCGATCTGTGGGTGGTTCTCACCGTGATCGGATTCGTCCTGATCAGCGCCGCGTATATCAAGGGTTGCGATCTCATCATCGGCCCCGATGACGTCACCGAACTCGGCGATAGTTCGGACCAGCCGGCGCAGGCCAAGTCCGTCGTAAGCGTCGACCGATGAGTGAGAACTACATCGGCTTGATCATCGGACTACTCATCTTGCTGTTCCTCTTGGCAGCCATCTTGTTCCCGGAGCGGTTCTGATGAGCGGTGCAAGCTGGGCCCAATACGTCGCGTTGATCGTTCTCCTGGCGATCACGTGCCCACTACTCGGTCGCTACACCGCCAATGTCCTGGAGGGCGTCCCATCACGGCTGGACCGCGTGTTCGGTCCCTTTGAGCGACTGATCTACCGAGTCTGCCGAATCGACCCGGACCGCGAGCAGCGTTGGAACATCTACACGCTGTCGCTGATGGTCTTCACTGGCGTCGGGATCCTGTTCCTGTACCTGATCCAGCGGCTCCAGAGCAGCTTGCCGTTCAACCCGGCCAGTTTCGTGAACGTCGCACCGGCGCTGGCGTTCAACACCGCGGTGAGCTTCGTCACCAACACCAACTGGCAGGCCTACGGCGGTGAAGCGGTGATGAGCCACTTCACCCAGGTGGTCGGCCTGACCGTCCAGCAGTTCATCTCCGCCGCCGTGGGCCTGGCCGTCATGGCGGCGTTCATCCGAGGTCTCGCACGGGCGGGTCATCGCACCGTCGGCAACTTCTGGGTGGACCTGGTCCGCACGACGTTCCGGATCCTGCTCCCCCTCGCCTTCGTGTTCGCCATCGTGCTGTTGGCGAGCGGCGTGATCCAGAACACACACGGCTTCACGACCGTGCACACCGTTGCCGGCGCCACCCAGAAGATCCCAGGCGGCGTGAACGCCAGCATGGAATCGATGAAGCAGCTCGGAACCAACGGCGGGGACTGGTTCAACGTCAACTCGGCGCATCCGTACTCGAACCCGAATGGTTTCTCTGACTTCGTCGAGCTGTACGCGATCCTCCTCATCGGGTTCGCGCTGCCGTTCGCATTCGGGCGGATGATCAAAGACAAGCGCCAGGGCTACGCCGTGGTGTCGATCATGTTCGTGATCTTCCTCGCCGCGACGCTCAGCCTCATGTTCCTCGAGGTCGGAGGAAACCCCAAGCTCACCGACGATGGCGCGACCCAAAAGGTCACGGCCACCTCGCCAGGCGGGAATGCCGAAGGCAAGGAGGTTCGCTTCGGGCCCAGCGCGTCCGGCTTGTGGGGTGCCGCAACAACCGGGACCTCGAACGGCTCGATCAACTCCCAGATCGACAGTTACACGCCGGCTGGCGGACTCGTCGCCCTGGGAGACCTGAAGCTCGGCGAGATCTCCCCCGGTGGAGTCGGTACCGGGCTCAACGGCCTGCTGATCATCGTGATCCTGGCGGTCTTCATCGCGGGGCTCATGGTCGGACGAACCCCCGAGTATCTGGGCAAGAAGATCCAAGCCCGTGAGGTCAAGCTCGTCGCCCTCTATGTCCTGGCGATGCCGGCGGTGGTACTTGGGTTCACCGCGCTTTCGGTGTTCGTGCAATCCGTGCTGACCAAATCGATATATAACCCAGGGCCGCACGGCTTCACCGAGCTGCTGTACGCGTTCACCTCAGCGGCGAACAACAACGGCTCGGCCTTCGCCGGCATCACCGCGAACACTGCGTGGCTGAACAGCACCCTGGGGATCACCATGCTGGTGGGCCGCTTCTTCACCATCATCCCCTCGCTGGCGATCGCGGGCTCGCTTGCTCGCAAGCGGCACACGCCCGCCACCGCGGGAACCTTCCCGACCCACACGCCGCTGTTCGTGGTGCTGGTGCTCGGCGTGGTGATCATCCTCGCGGCGCTCACCTTCCTTCCCGTCCTCGCGCTCGGTCCGATCGTCGAGCAACTACACATCTAGGAGCCAGGAACGATGGCCGTAGGAACGATGGCCGAGGCATCCAAGAACAAGGCCCCGGGACCCACGAACAAGATCTTTGACGCTCGTCTGATGCGTCGGGCGGTCATTGACAGCTTCATCAAGCTCGACCCACGCACCCTGTACCGCAATCCGGTGATGTTCGTCGTCGGGGTGGGGTCGGTGCTCACGAGCATCCTGTTCTTCACGGACTACAACTCGTCGTCCTCGAACGTCAACGTGTTCGTCGGCCTGGTGGCTCTGTTCCTCTGGTTCACGGTCCTGTTCGCTAACTTCGCGGAGGCACTCGCCGAAGGCCGCGGCAAGGCACAGGCCGAAACGCTTCGCCAAACGCGTGCAGACACGATTGCGCACCGCCGCCGAAGCGACGGCAGCATCGAGGACATCGCCAGCGGTGACCTTGAGGTCGGCGACGACTGTGTAGTCAGCGCCGGCGAGACGGTTCCCAGTGATGGCGACGTCATCGAAGGCATCGCGACCGTCGACGAGTCAGCGATCACGGGTGAATCGGCCCCGGTGATTCGAGAGGCGGGCGGGGACCGCTCGGCGGTCACCGGAGGAACCACAGTGCTGTCTGACCAGATCGTCGTGCGGATCACGGCGCGGCCGGGCGAGACGTTCCTCGACCGGATGATCGCCCTGGTGGAGGGCTCCAGCCGTCAGAAGACACCGAACGAGATCGCGCTGAACATTCTGCTTGCGGGCCTGACGATCATCTTCTTGCTCGTCGTCATCACGCTCCAGCCGTTCGCAATGTTTGCCCACGCCGAACAGACGATCGTGATCCTCGTCGCGCTCCTCGTCTGCTTGATCCCCACCACCATCGGCGCGCTGCTGTCGGCGATCGGCATCGCCGGCATGGACCGCCTGGTGCGCCGCAACGTGATGGCGATGAGCGGCCGAGCGGTCGAGGCGGCCGGTGACTGCGCGACCCTGCTGCTGGACAAGACCGGCACCATCACCTTCGGGAACCGCCAGGCCGACGAGTTCCTGCCCGCGCCCGGCGTGACCGAGCAGGAGATGGCCGACGCGGCCCAACTGTCCAGCCTGGCCGACGAGACCCCCGAAGGTCGCTCCATCGTGGTGCTGGCCAAGGAGCGCTACGGCCTGCGGGAGCGAGAGCTCGCCGGGGCGGAGCTGGTGCCCTTCACCGCGCAGACCCGCATGAGCGGGATCGACTTCGAGGGTCGCTCGGTGCGCAAGGGGGCAGCGGACTCGGTGCGTCGCTGGGTGGAGGACCAAGGCGGGACCGTGCCCAGCGAGCTCGGCGACGCGGTGGACTCGATCTCAGGTCAGGGTGGCACCCCGCTCGTCGTGGCTGAGGCACGCGCCGCGGGGGGTTCGCCCTCCAGCCCCCCGCGCGCGCTGGGTGTCATCTACCTCAAAGACATCGTGAAGCCCGGCATCTCGCAGCGTTTCGACGACCTTCGGCGGATGGGGATCCGCACGGTCATGGTCACCGGTGACAACCCACGCACCGCGGCAGTGATCGCCAAGGAAGCAGGCGTGGACTCCTTCCTGGCCGAGGCCACGCCCGAAGAGAAGATGGCGCTCATCCGCCACGAGCAGTCGGACGGACGTCTCGTGGCCATGACCGGCGACGGGACCAACGACGCTCCGGCGCTGGCGCAGGCCGATGTCGGCGTGGCGATGAACACCGGCACCCAGGCGGCGAAGGAAGCCGGGAACATGGTCGACCTCGATTCGGACCCGACCAAGCTGATGGACGTCGTGGAGATCGGCAAGCAGCTACTGATCACCCGCGGATCGCTGACCACCTTCTCGATCGCCAACGACGTGGCGAAGTACTTCGCCATCATCCCCGCGATGTTCGCCGGGTTCGCCAGCGTCAGCGTGCTGAACAAGCTGAACATCATGGACCTCAGCTCGCCGCGTTCCGCCATCCTCTCGGCGGTGATCTTCAACGCGCTAATCATCGTGGCGCTGATCCCACTCGCGCTCAGAGGAGTCAAGTTCGTCCCCACAAGCGCCGTCCAGATGCTGCGCCGCAACCTGCTGATCTATGGGGCCGGCGGTGTTGTGGCGCCCTTCATCGGTATCAAGCTCATCGACCTGCTGATCACAGCACTTGGAGTCCACTGACCATGCGACGCCAGATTCTCCCCTCCATTCTCGTCGTACTCGTCTTCACCCTGATCTTCGGAGTCGCGTACCCAGCCGTGGTCACCGGCATCGCCCAAGCCTTCTTCAAGGACAAGGCTGACGGGCAGCTCATCAGCCGCAACGGCAGGCTGGTGGGCAGCAAGCTCATCGGGCAGGCGTTCGTCGACAAGAACGGCAACCCGATCCCGAAGTACTTCCAGTCACGCCCTTCCGCAGCGTCGGGCGCCAACGCCACCACGACCAACGGGTATGACCCGACCTTGAGCAGCGGGTCGAACTACGGCCCGTCGAACCCGCTCCTGGTCGGCTTCATACCGGGTTTCAACACGTTGGACCTCAACGGCAACACCTCGAAGACCAACCCGTTCGCAACCAAGGCCGACCCCTACTGCGTCCCCACCGACAAGAAGGGCAACCCGATCTCGAGCCCGGCGGCGGGTGACAAGTACGCCAAGAACAAGGACGGCTCCTACGTCTGTGACACGAACACGGTGCCCGAGCGGGCCATCGCCTACCGGCAGCTCAATGGGCTCTCGGCCAGCACGAAGGTTCCCGTCGACGCGGTGACGGCCTCTGGCTCAGGCCTTGACCCCGATATCTCGATCGCCAACGCTCGCCTGCAAGCCCCGCGCGTCGCGAGGGCGCGCGGCCTCCCGCTGAGCAAGGTCGAGGCGCTCATCAACGACAACACCGCAGGCCGCGACCTGGGGATCCTCGGCGAGAAGGCCGTCAACGTGCTCGAACTGAACCTCGCGCTCGATCGTACGACGCCCTGATCTGACCTCAGAGCGCCGATCAGGCGCACGGTGGCGTCCCACCTGAACGGTCGATGGTTTCGACGCAGTCGCGATGGACCGGGCCGATACATGTTTCGGAGTCATAACCCGCGGACCGGCGTTTGCGCATCACTCGGGGAGCAGCCGGGTTTCCCTTGCGACGGGATCTTCGGGCGCTCATCGAATCGGCAGCATGGCCGGTTGGAGGATCGGAATGCGCCAGGTCGGGTTCTCAGCTGGCGCGTGGTCGCGCGTACGGTCTTTCTAGACTGCATGGCGTGCCTGCTCCAACGTGGTTGTGTCGTCCCGACGGCCATGCGGTGGTTTGGCATGGGCCATGGCCGGTAAGGCTGGCCCGCCAGGGGCGCGGCGTCAGTGGCCACTGAGCCGGCAGTCGACCCAGAGGTCGATGCCAACGAGCCAGTCGACCTACTCCTGCGCGCCCTGCGCACGACACGGGCCGGGCTCACCAGCCGAGAGGCGCAGCGCCGCCTGCTCATATATGGGCCGAACGAACTGACTCGGCGAGGTGGCCCGCGTTGGCCTCGCGAGCTCGGCCGCCAGTTCACGCATCCGCTGGCGCTGCTGTTGTGGGCCGCGGCTGCGCTTTCCTTGTGGGCAGGAACGGTCGCGGTCGCGGTGGCGATCGTGGCCATCATCGTCCTGAACGCCATCTTCGCCTTTGTCCAGGAGGTCGAGGCTGGTCGAGCGGTCGACGCGCTACGCCAGTACCTGCCTGAGCAAGCCAGTGTGCAGCGAGATGGACGGTCGCAGTCGATCGCGGCCCGCGGGCTCGTCCCTGGTGACGTCCTCGTGTTGGAAGAGGGGAATCGGATCTCTGCGGACGCGCGTCTCATTTCCGGTGCTGTGGAGGTGGACATCTCGACGCTCACCGGCGAATCCATGCCCGTGCTGCGCTCGGCAGATCTCCAAGACGTCAACACGCCCCTCCTGCAGGCGCGTGATCTCGTGTTCAGCGGGTCGAGCTGCACCGGAGGTGATGCCCAGGCGGTCGTGGTCGCCACGGGCATGCGGACCGAGCTCGGACGGATCGCGGCCCTCTCCGAGCAGGTCGTGTCCGACCAGAGTCCTCTCGAGCGGCAGGTACGCCGCGTCGCCTGGCTGATCGCTGCGATCGCGGTGCTCATGGCCATCGCGTTCATGCCCGTGGCCACGCTCGGGGCTGGCCTGTCGTTCTCCAACGCGCTCGTGCTCGCCGTCGGGCTCATCGCCGGCAACGTCCCCGAAGGGTTACTCCCCGTCATCACCCTCGCGCTCGCGATCGGAGTACGGGACTTGGCCCGCCGCGGAGCGCTCGTGAAGCGCCTCAGCGCGGTCGAGACGCTCGGCTCGACCGACGTGATCTGCACCGACAAGACCGGAACCCTCACCGAGAATCGGATGCGGGTGCTGAGCATCTGGACACCAGCGGGTGAGTTCGATCTCGGTGCGACCGATCGTCGCACTCCGGAGCCAGAACCCCTGGTTGCGCTGCTTGATGTCATGACGGCCTGCAACAACGCGCACCTGCATACCGAGCAGGTCGCTGGAGACCCGACTGAGCTGGCGCTCCTCGAGGCCGCTGTGGCGAGCGATCCCTCACGCGCCCGGACCCCCGCCCAGTCGGGGCGACTCCGGTACTTCCACTTCGATCCCACGCTCAAGCTGATGTCGACGATCGACCGGCGAGACGGCCAGGTCTGCGTCGACACGAAGGGTGCGCCCGAGGCGGTACTCCCTCGTTGCACGACGATTTTCGGCCTGGACGGGGCTTTGCGACGGCTCGATCCTCCAGATCGGACAGAGATCACGAAGCGAGTCGATGATTACGCCACCCGTGGTCTGCGCGTCCTCGCCTTCGCCACGCGCCCCCTTGAAGCGAGTGCCGTGGCCACCACGACCCGCCCCGACGCAGAGCAGGATCTCTTCTTCCTCGGGTTGGTCGCCATGCTCGACCCGCCTCGCCCGGAGATCGCCGACGCTGTTGCCAGTTGTCACCGGGCGGGGGTTCGTATCCTCGTCGTCACCGGTGATCACCCCCTGACCGCCGCTGCGATCGCTCACCAAGTCGGTATCGGCGCGCAATCCAGCCAGGTGGTCACGGGGCACGAACTCGACCGGCTCAGTGATGGGGATCTCGACCGGTTGCTCCACGAGGGTGGCGAGATCATCTTCGCTCGGACTTCCCCAGAAGCCAAGCTTCGGATCGCGGACGCCCTCCGCGCCGAGGGCCACGTCGTCGCCATGACTGGCGATGGAGTGAACGACGCACCCGCATTGCACACCGCCGACATCGGTGTCGCCATGGGACGCTCCGGCACCGATGTTGCCCGAGAGGCATCGACGATGGTGCTCACCGACGACAACTTCGCCACCATCGTCGCCGCCATCGGAGCAGGACGCGTCGTCTACGACAACGTACGCAAGTTCATCCTCTACATCTTTGCTCACGCCACGCCCGAAGTCGTGCCCTTCCTTGTGTTCGCGCTTGCACGAGGGGCGGTCCCGCTACCCTTGACGGTCCTGCTGCTGTTGACCTTCGATGTCGGGACCGAGACCCTGCCCGCGCTCGCTCTCGCACGGGAACCGGCGGAGCCGGGAATCATGGAACGCCCGCCGCGTCCACGAAGCGAGAATCTCATCCAACGCCGGATGCTCGTACGAGCGTGGCTGTTCCTGGGCATGCTCGTGGCTGGACTCTCGATGGGCGGCTTCTTTTACGTCCTCCTCCACGCCGGGTGGCACCCCGGTGACCCCACCGGTCCCGGACATGCGCTCCACCACGCGTACCTGCAGGCGACCACCATGACGTTCTTGGGCATGGTCATGGGCCAAGTCGGTACCGCTTTCGCAGCCCGGACCGATCGTGCTTCGCTTCGCTCGATCGGGATCTTGACGAACCGGTATCTCCTTGGCGGCATCGCTGTCGCGCTCGGGTTGGCGGCCATGGTCATCTACCTTCCGTTCTTCCATACGCTCCTCGGTACCGCCTCGCTCCCACCAGGCACGGTGCTGATCGCATTACCGTTTCCCTTCATCGTGTGGGGCGCCGATGAAGTTCGTCGCTTCATCGTTCGGCGCCGCAGCGGTCGGAGCGCGCCAGACCAGCCTGAGGTCCGAGTTCCGTCGGGAACCTTGGAGGCAGGCGACGATGCCTGCTCAACCGACCCGGCCGGCCAGGCCCGATGAGCCGTGTCGCCTTGAGCCGCAGCCGCTTCGAAAGTGGCAAGGGTTTTCGACGAGTCTGTCCAAAGGGGAGGTCAAGTTGCGGGTCGTCAAGACTGCACTCGGTATCGCCGTTCTAGGAAGCTGGCTGCTCAGCGGCACTCCTGCGTTTGGGGCTCCCGCTGTGCCCGGGGGGACCATCAAGGTGTGGGCAGAGAACGGTGGGTTCGGGGGGACGGTCGCGATTACCGGGGCGATCGGTGACTACGGCAAGGCGGTGAAAGCCGACTCGGCGGGCAAAGCTGACAACAAGGGCAGCTACACCAGCCTCGTGTTGAAGAAGGGCACGATCCTGATCGATGCGTCGCAGCTGAGGGCGGCAGTTCAGAACAGCCAGTCGACCGATTTCAATGCTGTGACGTGCTCAGGCTCGGAAGCCGTCACCGCCGCCGTCCCAATCGTCAGTGGTACGAAGGCGTATGCGGGGATCGCAGGCTCACTGACCGCCACCGCGACGTTCGTCTTCATCGCGCCACTCACGAGCAACGGGACGTGCAACACCAGCAACAAGGCCAAGTTGGTCTTGGGACTGGAGGCGATTACCGGGTCAGGGCCGGTGAGCTTCAGCTAGGCATCGTCGGCACGCTGACGCCAGACGGTCCGGGGTTCCTCGGCGCGGACACGGTGAACGGGACGCACTCAACCTTGCCGTCGGCGACCTGCGCCACGGGCTGCCAGGCTCAGTGGCTACCGGCCAGGAAGCCGCTACTCGAGCCTCAGGCCGGTGAGGGCCCGGTTCGGCCCCGTCGACCTTCCCGCTGTGCCCTCCGCGCCTGAGGGAGTGTCCACCGCGGCGTGACACACCGCCTCGGCGCGTGGCGCGAAGCGCATTCACCCCGCCGCCTGGCGCGGCCCGGCCACTAGGCTGGGTCGCGGAGCGCCGGGAAGTCTGGTCGGCACAAGGTGATCGCTGCCGTCCGGAGGCGTCGTGGCGCAGTCCGCAAGTTCGTCGCCGTCCGTTGGGCGCGGGTGGCGGGCCCGGCTGGGCTTCGGGTTGGCGTGGTGGGTGGTCCTCGCCGGCCTGTGGCTCCTGCTCGTCGAATCGTTCGCTCCGGCTGAGCTCGCGGCCGGGGCGGTGGCCGCGGCGCTGGCGGCCAGCGTCGCCGAGGCGGTCCGCGAAGGCGAGTACGTGACGTTCGCGCCCGCGCTGGCGTGGCTCCGCTACGGCCCCCGGGTGGCATGGCAGATCCTCGCCGACTGCTGGATCCTGGCGGTGGCGCTCGCTCACCACCTGCGGGGTGACCGACTCGCTCATGGTCTCGTGACTCGAGTTCCGATGCGCTACGGCGACGACGGAGGCCGAGATGCGGCGCGGCGCGCCCTGTTGAACTTCGGGATCTCCATCACGCCGAACAGCTACGTCATCGACTTCGACGGTGAGCTGTCTATGGCGGTCATTCACCAGCTCGTGCCCGGCCCACCCGACCCGCTGCTCGGCGAGCATGAGCTGGGCCCAGACGTCGAGCCCCCGAGCGAGGCGGGGCGATGACGATCTGGCTGGGGGCGTGCACTGCCCTGCTGCTCGGCCTTGTGCCCCTCGGCGCAGTCATCGTGCGACGGCCGATTCTGGAGGCGGTCGTGGCGCTCGAGCTGGCCAGCGTCCTGAACACCCTGGTGCTGCTCCTCCTCGCGGAAGCGCTCCACCGGCCCGGGTTCATGGATCTCGCGGTCGTGCTCGCCCTGCTGTCACTGGCCGGCGGGCTCGTCCTCGCCCGGATGATCGAGCGGTGGCTGTGATGAGCCACGCCGTGGTCGTCGCGCTGGTCTCGTTCGGCGTGCTGGTGGAGGCTCGGCTGCTGCGTGGGCGTCCTGGTGATGCACGGCGCCTACGACAAGCTGCACTACACCGGCCCGGCGGCGATCCTCGGGCCGGTGGCGTTCGCGGCCGCGATCCTGATCCAGGAAGGCGTCTCGCAGGCCGCCGTGAAGGCGGTGCTGGTCGCCGTCCTGCTCATCATCGCCAACCCGGTGCTGACGCACGCGACCGGACGGGCACTCTACATCCGGCAGCGAGACCACCTCGAGCCGACGCAGTCCGACGCCAAGCAGAGGCCATGAACGTCTTCGTCGGAGTGGCGCTCGTCCTCGTCGCCGCGATCGGGTCGCTCGTCGTCGTGATCCAGGACCCGCTGCGCCAAGCGTTGACGGTCAGCCTCTTTGGGATCCTGCTCGGGATCCTGTTCTTCGCCGTGCAGGCGCCCGACGTCGCGCTGTCCGAGATCGTCGTGGGAGCCGTCGCGTTGCCGCTCATGATCCTGCTCGCGCTGGCCAAGGTGCGCGGCGGCATCCGATGACCCCGCGGGCGCGGCGCGGGCTGTTCCTCCTCTCGGCTCCCGTCCTCGGGATCGTCATGGCCTTCGGTCTGGCCGGCCTCCCCCGGTTCGGCCACAGCACCGCCCAGCTCGGCCGGGTGCTCAACACGGTGTCGGTTCCGGAGCGTCACATCACGGACGTGGTCACCGCGGTGAACTTCGACTACCGAGGCATCGACACGATGGGGGAGGAGTTCATCTTCTTCGCCGCGGTCGCGGGCGTCGTGCTGCTGCTCGGGGCCCAAACCGACGAATCCCCCGGTCACGTCGAGGACGCGGCCACCGGGCGCTGGGTCCCGCCCACCAGCGACGTGGTCCGCGTCCTCGGCCTGGCCTTGGTCGGGCCCACCGTCCTGTTCGCGCTGTACATCATCGCCCACGGGCACCTCACACCCGGCGGTGGATTCCAGGGCGGCGTCGTGCTCGCCACCGCGGTGCTGCTCGTCTACCTGGCCGGCGAGTACCAGCACCTGCACGGCCTCTACCCGGACCGCGCCATCGAAGGCCTCGAGGCGGGCGGCGCAGCCGCCTACGTCGCGCTCGGCCTCGTTGGCCTCGCGGTCAGTAGCTCGTTCCTGGCCAACTGGGCGCCGCTGGGCACGGTCGGGCACCTCAACTCGGCGGGCATCGTTCCCCTGCTGAACGTGGCTGTCGGGGCCGAGGTCGGGGCCGGGTTCGTCCTCCTGCTGAGCGCCTTCCTGTACCAGACGCTGATCCTGCGTCGTCGACCGGCACCCCACGGGTCGGTGGATCGCGATCGAGGCTCGCGATGAGCGTCCTCGCCTACGGCGTCGCGGCGTGGCTCCTCCTCGTCGGGCTCTGGGGAATCGTGAGCAGCCGCAACCTGGTGCACCAGGTGATCTGCGTGTCGGTCGTCCAGGCCTCGACCTACGTGCTGCTCGTCGCGGTCGGGTACCGGGCCGGGGCGGTCGCGCCCGTCTTCAGCGGCGTGAAGGTCGGGACGATCGCCGTCGACCCGGTCGTCCAGGCCCTGTGCCTGACCGACGTGGTGGTCGGCGCAACCGTCACCGCGCTGCTCCTCGCGCTCGTCGTCCAGTGGCACAAGCAGACCGGCTCGCTCGACCCCGATCAGCTCGACCAGCCGGAGTAGTCCGCTGAGCGCCCTGATCCCCCTGCCGGTCGTCGTGCCCCTCCTGACGGGCGTGGCCCTGGTGGTGTTCCGACGCCATCTCTCGCGTCGCGTGGTGTCGATGCTGACGCTGGCGGCGGGCGCGACCGTGGTCGGTCTCGCCTTGACGCTCCTCGTCCAGCTCCACGGTGGCCTTCACGTCTACTGGTTCGGTGGCTGGACCCCGCGGCACGGCGTCGCGCTCGGCGTGTCGTTCGCCGTCGACCCGTTCGGCGCGGTAGGGGCAGCCTTCGCCGGTGTGATCGTGAGCGCCGCGGTGCTGGTCGGCACGCGGATGGGACGGTTCGGCGCGCTCGCCCACGCGCTCAGCCTGATCCTCCTCGCGGCGGCGGTCGGGTTCTGCCTGACCGGGGATGTCTTCAACCTGTTCGTCTTCTTCGAGTTGATGAGCGTCTGCACGATCGCGCTCCTCGCGGTGAACACCGACGACGTCCGAGGGCTGCGCGGCGCGCTGCACTTCGCGATCGTGAACAGCGTCGGCGCGTTCTTTGTCCTCATCGGGATCGCGCTGCTGTACGCCCGGACGGGAGCCCTCAACCTGGCGCTGATTGGGCAGCGGCTCGCCGCCCATCCCGCCGATCAGCTGGTCGTCACCGCCTTCGCGCTGATCGTGGTCGGGTTCCTCATCAAGGCCGCGGTCGTGCCGTTCCATTTCTGGCTCGTCGATGCTGCGACCGCGGCCCCGGCGCCGGTCGCGATGCTGATGGTGGGACTGCTCGACACCCTCGGCCTCTATGCCATCGCCCGTGTCTACTGGACCGTGTTCGAGGGTCCCCTCCACGCCCATCTCGCGCTCGTGCAGTCGATCCTGATCGGGGCCGGGGTCGCCACCGCGATCGTCGGCGCGCTGCTATGCCTCCAGCAGCCGGGCGCGACTCGGCGCCTGGCCTTCGTGTCGATCAGCCACACCGGAGTGGCGCTCCTCGCGCTCGGGCTGCTCAACCCGATCGGGCTGGCCGGGTTCGGGATCTACGCCTGCGCGGACGGGGCGACGAAAGCTGCGCTCTTCTCCCTCGTCCGGAGGCCCGACGCGACCCACGGCGATGGGCGGGTGTCCGCCGCTTGGCACGGCGGCCGGGTCGGCGCGCTGCTGCTGGTCCTGGGCGCCCTGGCCCTCGCCGGCCTCCCGCCCGCCGGGACCTACCTGGGCAAAGGGCTGATCGAGGACGCGGTGTCGGGCGGAGCACGACTCGCGGTGAGCGCGCTGCTGCTCGCCGTCTCGGCGCTCACCGCGGCCGCGGTGCTGCGCCTCGTCGTCGGCCAGCCGTCCTCCACCGCCCACGACGCCGGCGCCGGGACCGAGCGGCCCGCCCGATGGTCGCTCCCGCTGCTCGCGGCCGGGGGGCTGCTCGTCGGGGTGTTCCTGCTCGGCGTCGTCCCCGGCGTCGGAGCGAGCGGCCGCACCGCCGCGACCCGCTTCGAGGATCGCCCCGTCTACGCGGGCACCGTCTTGCGCACGCCTCACCCCGAGGGTCCGATCCCGTCCAGTGTCGACCTGGGGATCGTCCCCGCACTCCTCGGCGTCGCCGCAGCCGCGGCGGCGTGGGCGATCGCCCGCCGACCGCGGCGCGGCGTCGAGGCCGCTCGCCGTGGGGACGTCCGCTCCTCCCGCGTCGGACCGCTCCAGGTGCTCGACCGGCTGCACCGGGGCGGCATCGGGGACAGCGCGGCGTGGCTGACCTTCGGCACCGCGGTGATTGGGGCCACGTTGGCGTTGGGGATCCGCTGACCGCTCACGGCGCCGATCGCGCCCGACGTCTAGTGGAGGAACGCCTGCGCCATCGCACCGACCTGGGCCGGCTCCTCTAGCCCGAGCGCGTGTCCGCCCGGGTCGACGACTTCGAGTCGCGCGTCGCGCAGGGCGGTCCGCCACCGGTCGGCCTGCGCTACCGGCACCAGTCGGTCCCGTCCGCCCCAGACGACCAGCGTCGGCGCGTCGATGCGAGGCAGCCGGGCGGCGAGCTTCGGGTTGCAGAGCTGCGGGGCCGTCCAGCCGAGCGCGGCGGCTCCGCTGAGGCCACCGAACCAGCGCAGCGCTCGGTCGCGGGGTAGCTCGTCGGGGAGCGTCTCGACGGCGAGCGGCCCGTCCGGATCCGCGAAGAGCACGCTGCGGACCTCGCCGAGACCGCCGATGCCGCGGGGGGCAGCCGCGCCGAAGAACAGCTCCCCGCGCGCCTCGGGGACGTCGAGACCGAGCGGCGCGACGAGGACGAGTCGTCGGACGCGGGCCGGGTGGCGGAGGGCGAGTCGGCCGCGAGCCAGCCGCCGAGCGATGCTCCGACGACGTCGACCCGGTCGACGCGCAGCGCGTCGAGCAGGTCGGCGAGGTGGAAGGCGTAGTCCTCCACGTCGGCGTGCGGGCCGAGCGGATCCGATCCGGCGTAGCCGGGCAGTGACGGGGCGACTACGTCGGCCGACGTCGCCAACCCGTCGAGGAGCGGCGGGGGCGGCTCCGGCGGGAGGGCGCTGTGGACGTCGGCGAGGCCGTGCAGGTACAGGAGCGGCGGGCCCGTCCCGGCCCGGGCCACGCTGACCTTGCGGCCCGCGACCGACACGATGCTCACGGCAGCTCGACCGGCGCGGTGCGGCTCGACTCCAACGCGGCGGTCGCTCGCTCCCGCACCCAGGGGACGACCTCGCGGGCGTAGCGCTCGGCGCTGCGCCGGACCAGGTCGGCGGGCAGCGAACCGAACGACGGCAAGGCCAGCACCGTGCCGATCCGGTGCTCCAGCACGAACTCGAGGAGCCGCTCCCGGACCGACTCGACGCTGCCGACCATCGGGTAGGTCTGGAACAGCGCGGCGGGTCCGTCACGGCGGCGCGCCGCGGTCGCTCGCAGGTCGGAGAGGAACTGGACCAGAGCCTCGGCGTCGATGTACCCGGGCGGCATCCACACCTTGCCGGCGCCGACGAACCCGGCGGCGAGGTTGCCGGCGAAGTAGGCGAGGTGCGGCGCGGCCTCGGCGCGCGCCGCTTCCTCGGAGCCCTCACCGACGTACACCGTCGTCAGCCAGCCCAGGTTCTCGGGGTCGACGGGGGCGCCGACCCGTTCGATGGCCTCCCAGTAGCGGGCCGCCTGGCGGCCGAACGTCTCCGGCGGCGCGTAGTAGGCGACACCCATGTACCCGAAGCCCCGCTCCGCGCAGAAGTCGATCGTGGACGGGCTGCCGAGCCCCGGGATCCACACCGGCGGGTGAGGCTGCTGGAGCGGCCGCGGCCAGGGGTTCACGTAGGGCAGGTGGTACCACTCGCCGTCGAACGAGAACGGGCCGGGCTCGGTCCAGGCCCGCACCACCAGGTCGACGGCCTCGCGGAACCGCCCCCGCGCTTCGGTCGGGTTGATGTTGTACGAGTAGTACTCGGGTCCGCCGCCGACCACGAGGCCGGCGATGAGCCGCCCCCCGGTCAGCGCGTCGAGCATCGCGTACTCCTCGGCGACTCGAAGCGGCGGGTTGTACAGCGGTAGCGCGTTGCCGAGTACGCAGATGCGCACCCGCTCGGTCCGTTGGCTCAACGCAGCCGCGATCAGGTTCGGGGACGGCATGATCCCGTAGGCGTTCTGGTGGTGCTCGTTGACCACCACCCCGTCGAGGCCGAGCGTCTCCGCGCTCACGAGCTCGTCGAGGTAGCGCTCGTAGAGCGCCGCGCCGCGGACGGGGTCGTACTCCGCGTTCGAGAGCGTCACCCAGGCCGCTTCGTGCTCGCGGAGGAACTGGCGCGGTGGGGGAAGGTACGGCCACGGCATGAGGTGGAAGTAGAAGAAGTTCACGTGGGGCGCGACCGTAACCGCACGGGGCGGTACCCGGCGATGGTCGAGCGGGTTAGGGCGCGCCGTCGAAGACGCCGGTCAGCCCGTACTTCGGGAACGGGCCGACGAACACGTACTCGTGGAGGCCGTACCCGACGTCGCCGGTCGACGTCTCGAACCGGGCTGCCGAGTCGACCAGCCCGAGCAGCCGGGCCCGGTCGGTCACGGTGTCGAGGTCGACGCCCTGCACGACCAGGTCCCCCTGGTACATGCCGTGCCGCCAGTCCTGGTCCATCCCGTAGCCGGTGCCGACCCCGATGTGAGCCTCGATGAGCGGGGTCACGTCGATGTCGAGGCGACCGCCGGGCGCCTCGGGGAACGACAGCACCGAGTGCACGACCCGCCGGGTGCCGGACTCGAACTCGTGCGTGTGCTCGGGCCGACCGAGGTCCTCGACCGGGCGCTCCGGGTCGTTCCACACCTTCCGGGCGTCGACGAGGTTCCGGGATCCGTCGGGATGTTCGGAGCAGATGTAGAGGATCGAGTAGTCGTCGAACTGCATTGGCGCGTAGTTCCACATGCTCATCGCCCCGCCGCCGGTGGCGGCGATCCCGGGCGGCTCGGGCTCCCCGACCGGGCGGACGCCCCAGGACCGGTCGCGGGCCCCTCGCCAGCGGGACCCGGACACCTCGATGGTGTCGTCACCGATCGTGATCGTGCCGGACCAGAAGCCGGTCTGCGCGAAGCGCTGGGTGTCGAAGGTGACCCGCTCGAAGGAGCGGACGAAGTGGCGTGCCTCGAGGAGCGCGGGGATGGCGCCGGTCCAGGTCAGGTCGAACGACAGATGGTGCTCGTTCGGCTCGAGCACGAACCGGACCCGTCGGAGCCCCTCGAGCACGTCGAGGCGGAACGGCCCGACCGTGGAGTCCATCCGGTCGTCGCCCAGGACCCGGGAGGCCCGCACGACGCGGTGCTCGGTGCCTCGGCGAACCAGCACGAACGCGTCCTGCACCGACAGGTTCGGGTACTGGCCGAGCCCGGCGATGACGAGGAGCTCGTCGTTCGAGCCGTGCAGCATGAAGTAGTAGCGGTCATAGAAGTTGCGGTCCGAGGTGGCGGGGTGCCGCATCACCTCCGCGGCCTGGTGGACCGGGAAGTCGTCGAGCGGGGAGAGGGCCTCGGCCATGGCCCGGCACCCTATGACCTCAGTGGCGCGCGTGGATCCGGTACACGCAGCGGGGATCACCGGCCATGAGATGCTGGGTCCGCTCGACGGTCACGTCCTCGCCGAGCACCCCCCGGAAGAGGTCCAGCTCGCCGCGGCACAGGCCCTGGCAGGCCGTCGCGGCGCGGCACACGGGGCAGTGGTGCTCGATGAGGAGTACGTCCTCACCGTCGGGGCGGGCCTCGGCCATGTAGCCCTCGACGCTTCGCTGCCGGGCCAGCGCCCCCACCCGTCGGCGCAGCGTCGCGTCCGGTCCGGCGGGGACCACGGCCCGGTAGGCGTCGAGCTGCCGGGCGGCGCGAGCGTCGATGACCCGGTCGAGGCCCTCGTCGCCGACCGCGGCGCGGACGGCGTCGAGCAGCTCGACGGTCAGGTCACCGTGGCGGTCCGGGAACAGCTCCGCGGCGAGGGGAGTGATCGACCACACGACCGGTGGGCGGCCCCGACCCTCGGCGGGCCGGGTCTGGCGGCTGACCAGCCCCAGCTCCTCCAGCGCGTCGAGGTGCTGACGAACCCCGGCTTCGGTCAGGCCGAGGCCCTCGGCGAGCTCGCCTGCGCTGGCCCCGTCGACCCGCTTCAAGCGCTCCAAGACCCGCCGCTTGGCGTCGGTCAGTCCGGTCGTCACGGACCGACCCTACCCGATTTTCGAAAGTGTCCTCTTGACGAATGGTCTCGGGGGGAAGAGTATGGCAAGCGATGCCTTCCGAAAATGGCGAGCGGGTCCACGCCGGCTCGGCGGCCGAGCTCCGGGAGCGGGGCCGGCTGCTCACCAAATTTGGGACGCTTCCGGTGCTCGTCGTCTGGCACGAGGGGCGCGCCTACGCGCTCGAGGACCGCTGCCCCCACATGGGGTTCCCCCTCCATCGGGGCAGCTGCGAGTCCGGCCTGCTGACCTGCCACTGGCACCACGCCCGCTTCGACCTCGAATCGGGCTGCACCCTCGACCGCTGGGCCGACGACACGCACGCCTTCGAGGTGACCGTCGACGGCGACGACGTCTGGGTGTCACCCCGCTCCAGCTTCGACGAGGTCGGCCATCTCCAGGACCGGCTCCGCGAGGGCCTCGAGGACGGCCTGTCGCTCGTGATCGCCAAGTCGGTGCTCGGGCTGCTCGACGCCGGTGTCGACCCCGCCGAGCTGGTCCGCACCGGACTCGCGTTCGGGGTCCGCAACCGCGCCGCGGGCTGGGGCGCCGGGCTCACCACGCTCGTCGCGATGGCGAACGTGCTCGACCACCTCGCGCCCGCCGACCGGGCGCCCGCCCTCATCCACGCGCTCAGCGCCGTGTCGAACGACACCCGCGGGCACGCGCCCCGTTTCGACGTCCCGCCGCTCACCACCGACTCGCTGCCCGCGGCGCGGCTCACCGAGTGGTACCGGCGCCAGGTCGGGACCCGATCCCCGGACGCGGCCGAGCGGGTGCTCAGCACCGCGCTCGCGGAGGGGATGCCCCTCGCCGAGGTCGAGGAGATGCTGTTCGCCGCGGTGACCGACCACGTCTTCGTCGACGGCGGCCACACCCTCGACTTCACCAACAAGGCGGTCGAGGCGCTCGCCTTCGTCCCCGAGGAACGCCCGCTCGTCCTCCCGTCCGTGGTCGCGCAAGCCGCCCTGGCCAGCCGCAGCGAGGAGGGCAGCGCCTGGCGTCATCCCGACGACCTGGCCGCGCTCGCCGACCGGGCCGGGGCCGCCCTGCCCGCGGTGCTCGAGACCGGACGGGCCCGCCGGGGCTCGTTCGACGACGTCGCCGGGCTCGCCGATCGGCTCCTCGTCGACGACCCGGGCCTGGTCGTCGACGCGCTGCTCCACCGCGCTCGAGGCCGGCGCCACCGAGGAGCAGGTCGGGCGGGCGGTCGCCTACGCGGCCGCGTTCGAGGGTCGTGCACTTCCACGTCCAGAACGACTTCGGCGACTGGGACACCGTCCACCACACCTTCACCGCCGCCAACGCGCTGCATCAGGCGCTGCGCCGCGCGCCGACGCCGGAGTTGCTGCGGGGGGTGCTGCACGGGGCGCTGCGCGTCTACCTGGACCGGTTCCTCAACGTGCCGCCAGCCCGGCTGCCCACCGCCGAGCACGGCTCCCTCGAGGCGCTCGCGGCCTGCTTCGACGTGCAGGGCGAGGTCGACTCGGCAGGCGCCGAGGCGTCCGGGTACCTGCGCGACGGCGGCTCACGCGCCGAGCTGGTCGCGGAGCTCGGACGGCTGCTATTTCGCGAGGACGTCGGCTTCCACACCTACCAGCACTTCGAGGCTGGGATCCGCCAGGCGTGGGCGTGGCCCGACGGCTCCGACGAGTCGCGGCTCATCCTGATCGGCGTGACCCGGTTCCTCGCCGCCCACGCGCCGACCCGGCGCGAGCTGCCGACCACGATCACGATCGCGGCCCGGCTCCGCCGCGGCGAGCATCTCTTCGAGGACGCGGTCGCTCCGAGCTGAGCCACGGGGCCAGCTCGCGTCGCATGACGGCGACGTACCGCTCGTCGAGCTCGGAGAGCACGAAGCGCCGTCCCAGCTGCGCGGCGACCATCCCCACCGTTCCCGTCCCCGCGAACGGGTCGAGGACCACGTCGCCCTCGAACGACCAGTAGCGCACGACCCGCTCGGCCAAGGAAGCGGGGAACACCGCCGGATGGTCGCGGCGGCTCGCCGGGGCGAGGCGCCAGACGTTGGTGCGTTCGTAGTCGCCGGTGATCCGGGATCGGGCCACCGCGTCGGGGTCGTGATGCTCGCGGATGTTCCAGTCGAGGAGCCGGTCGGTCGGGCCTCGGTAGACGAGCACGTACTCGGTGACCGGCACCGCCTTGTATTGGAGTGGCCACCGGTCCGCCGCGAAGCGCCGGCCCCGCCCGGTCGCCCAGCCCGCCCCCTCGGGTTTCTCCCACACGATGTCGTCCACGAACTCGAGCCCTTCCCCGACCAGCACCCCGTGCAGGTCGAAAGGCACCGCGAGCCGCCGTGACGACCGGGCGCGGCTCGTGCGGCGCAGCAGCACTGGGGCGGTGTTCACGATCAGGAACCGCCCCTCGGCGAGGACCCGGACGCACTCGCGCAGGACCCGGCGCATCTTGTCGAGGTAGGCGGGGTAGTCGACGAAGTCACCCGAGTCGGGACGGGCGCTGAAGTAGGGGGGCGACGTGAAGACCAGGTCGACCGAGCCGTCGGGCAGGTCACGCAGCGTCTGCTCCGAGTCGCCGGCCAGGATGGTGTTCCCGAGCGGCGAGCGTGGGATCGGCACCCGGCGCGGACCGGCGGCGGGGGGCGGGTCGGGGCTGGCCAGCCGGGCTCGGACCGTCTCCACGTCGGTGCTGCGCCCGGTGTCGACGGTGCCGCCCCGGGCGTCGATGACGATCTCCCCGACCCGGGCCGTCCCCGCGGCGGCGAGCACCGGGACCCGCCACACGTGGTACCGGTCGTCGATCTCGGGCAGGCCGAAGCTCGTCGCGCGCCGCAACCCCCAGGTCCGCAACTGGTGGTCGGCGACCCGGCGAGCGTCGTCGACCGTGCGGACCCCGTACGCGCGGTCGTCGCTGACCAGGCGCGCTCGACGGGCCACGGCTAGGACCGTACCGGCGGGACCGCCCGCCGAGGGGTTCTTCGACCGGCGGCTAGCCGCTGACCCCAGCCGCGCCCTGCTCGATGAGCGCGGCGCGGATCGCGGCCGCGTGCTGCTCGAGCTCCGCGGCGCTGACCGAGGACTTCGCGTTGGCGAGGTGCAGGTCCGCCTCGCTCGACATCGGGATCAGGTGGATGTGGGCGTGCGGGACCTCGAGGCCCGCGATCAGCATCCCAACCCGGGGCTGCTCGAACGCCTGCTGCTGGGCGCGGCCGATCGCTCGCGCCACGGTCATCAGGTGCCGGAGCAGGTCCGGCTCGAGATCGACCCAGTGGTCGACCTCCTCCCGGGGCACGACGAGCACGTGGCCGGGCCGGACCGGGTTGATGGACAGGAAGCCGGCGCAGCGCTCGTCCCGCCACACGAACACGCCGGGCAGCTCCCCGTCCAGGATCCGGGTGAAGACCGTCGCCACGGGCGCGGATCGTAGGCGGCGCTGAACCCGGCGGCGTCCCCTGCCGATAGTCAGGTGATGCCCGGCCGTTCCGCCACCCCAGCGCCGCCCGGCGTCGTCCCGGCCGGCGCGCCGAGCGAGCTGCGGCTCCGTGCTACGGCGCCGCTCCCGCCGCTTCGGACCGTGGCCGACTTCGTGGGGCTCCCCACCGGGGCCGGGTCGCTCAGCCTCGAGTCCCGCCGGGCCCTGGTGGATGGCGGCGCCGCGGCGTGGGTGCTGGTCTCGGTCGCGGTGGCCGCCGTCGGCGCCGGCGGGCTGGCCGGGATCGTCACCTGGCCGTACGCGGTGCTGCTGCTCGTCGCGGCGGTCGGCGTCCCGGGCGGGCTCGCCGCTCGGCGCACGCTGGCGCTGGTCCTCGCCGAGCAGCCGGCTGTCACCCGAGTCCGGCCCACCACGCCGGCCACGGTCCTCCTCCGGCCCGGTGACCACGCCGCCACCGCAGCGACGCTGGCGTCGCTCGCCGCCCAGGACTACGACGGCCCGCTCCGGGTCGTCGCGGTCTCACCCGGCGACCTGCCCTCGGCCCGGGCCGTCGTCGCGGCCGCCGCCGAGCTGCGCCTCCCCCTCGAGCTGATCCCCCCCACTCCGCCCGGCCGGGTCGATCCCCGCAACGCGGCGCTGGCCCGAGTCGTCACCCCCCTCGTCGTGAGCGTGGCCACCGGCGCCTGCCTGCATCCGTCCGCGCTCCGGCTCCTCGTCGCTCGCCTCGAGTCGTGCCCGACGACCACGGTCGGTGTCGCCGGGCACCTCCTGATCCGCAACGAGCGGAGCAGCACCAACGCCGAGGCGCTGGCCCGGGGCTGGACGCTCGAACTCGACGCCCACGAGCGGGCCGAGGCGCTCCTCGCCGGGCCCCTCGTCGCCAACGGCGCCTGCACCCTGCTCCGCACCGACGCGATCCGGGCCGTGAACGGGTGGCCGCCCACCCCCAGCAACGACGTCGTCGTGACCTGGCGCTGCCTCGAGCGGGGCTGGACGATCACCTCCGAGCCGCAAGCGCTGGCCTTCGTGACCGCCCCCGTCACCGCCGCGAGCCCGGCCCGGGCTCGGGTCGTCGCCGGCCGGGGTCGGCGCGTCGCCGCCCGGGAAGGCGGCGGCGCCACCCGGCTCTCGCCGCGGTCCAGCCGGGTCGCGGCCCGCCTCGACCGGGCCCGTCCCGCCCTCGACGCGGTCGTCGCCCTCGGCTGGCTCCAAGCCGTGGCGCTGCTCGCGTTCAGCCAGGTGTGGCTGCTCGGCGCCTCGCTCGTCCTCGTCGTCCCGGTGTCGCTGGCCGGGCTGGCGGTCGAGGCCCGCCATCACCGGGAGGTTCTCGACGAGGCCGGTCTGACCCTCGCCCGCCCGCCCCGTCGCTGGTGGGCGGCGCTCGTCACGCTGGACCCGTTCCGGTCGTTCGCCGGCCTGTGGGCGCAGGTGTCGACCGGGTCGCGCTGACCCGACCCGGGTCGGCGTCGAGGCTCGGGTCAGGCGGTGGCCCGCACCGCGGGCGCGACGGTCTCCATGAACCGCTCGATCGTCGCCGGGGTCCCGAAGTCCGACAGTTGCACCACGAAGCCCTCCACGCCGAGCGCCGCTTCGGCGCGGAGCGCGTCGGCGACCTCGGGGCCGGTGCCGACCAGGGTGCCGCCCCACGAACCGAACCGGCGGCGGGTCTGGGCCTCGACCGCGTCGCGGTCGGCGCCGCCCGCGACCAGCCCGATCGGATGCTGCACCGACACCCGCGCGTCGCCAGCCAGCGGTCGGAAGCTCGGCGAGTCGCTCCACCCCGTAGGACGGGCAGTTCCACCAGTCGGCGTGGGCGCGGACCAGCGGCATGGTCAGGCGGGCTCCCGCCCCGCCCAGATGGATCGGGACGTGCTCCTGCACCGGCACCGGACGGCCGATCGCCCCCTCGAGGCGCAGCGATTCCCCCTCGTAGTCGAAGCGCGAGCCGGCGAACATCAAGTCGAGGACCTCGAGGGTCTCCCGCAGCCGGGCCGCCCGGCGGGCCGGGCCACCCGCGTCGACACCGAACCGGGTCAGCTCCTCCTCGACCGAGCCCCAGCCCAGCCCCAGCTCGAGGCGCCCGCCGCTCACCCCGTCGACGGTGGCGGCCATCTTGGCCAGCAGCGCCGGATGGCGGAACGGGTCACAGGTCACCAGATGCCCGATCCGGATCCGGCTCGTGCGAGCCGCGACCGCCGCCGCGAGCGTCCAGCCCTCCAAGGTGTCCCGCTCCAGGGCGCCCGGCGCGGCCAGGTGGTCCATGAACCACACCGAGTCGAACCCGGCCGCCTCCGCCGCCTGCGCCCGCTCGACGATCACCTCGAACGACATCGCGATCTGGGGCAGGAACAGACCGAACCACACGGCGCAGGAGGGTAGACAACCGGCCCCGCCCCCACGAGCCGAGCTGCCGGCCCCCACTCCGACCAGCCACGACCCCGGCCCTCGCGGCACCGGCCGGCGGCGCCGGCCCGGCCGCCCCCCATCCCCAGCCTGACCACCCAAAGTGGTGATCCGAACGCGGCTTCCCACCCGAGAGGCCAGGAGCCTTTCCATCAAAGGGGCAAAAGGGTCGCCCGATCCAGCGATTGCCCACGCAGAGTGAGATCTGCCATCAAGGGAGCAGGACCGCCGGCCGATCAGTCGCCTATGCGGAGCCGAACCATCATCTCGGCCACAGTGCTGGCGGGCGCCGCGCTGCTGAGCGCCTGCGGGCCGTCCCCCAAGCCCCAAGTCGCCTCCGCGCCAGCGCCGCCGCCGACACCGACCACAACGGCTCCCACGACCACCACGCCGACCACAACAGCTCCGACGACGACCACGCCGACCACGACCGCCCCGACGACGACGACCACGAGTCCGCCGTCGGGGGCGGGGTTCGGCCCGCGCCTGGCGGGGGAGCCGGCGGTCGGAGTGAACGTGCACACGGCCTGGTCGGGGACGACCACCGTGGAGCTGGACTCGATCTACTCCCAGCTGGCGGCGGCGGGGGTCGGCTGGGTGCGGATCGACATGGGGTGGGCGAGCTTCGAACCATCGCCTCAGCAGCTGAGCAGCTCCTATGTGGCGTTGGCAGACAACGCGGTGAACGTGGCCCGCTCCTACGGGCTCGACGTCCTCGTGGACCTGTGGAGCACCCCAAGCTGGGCCAACGGGGGCCAAGCCACCAACGTCGCGCCAACCAACCCGTCTGATTACGCCTGGATCGCCAACTGGGCGGCCGGGCACTTCGCGGGCAGGGTCCAAGCGTGGGAGATCTGGAACGAGGAGGACTCCTCGACGTTCTGGAACCCCCCCAACCCGGCCGCCTACACCGCGCTGGTCCAAGCCGCCTATCCGGCCATCAAGTCTGCCGACCCGTCGGCGACGGTCGTGCTGGGCGGCGTCAGCTACAACGACGTCAGCTATCTCACCTCCCTCTACCAGGACGGGATCCAGGGCTCCTTCGACGTGCTCGCCACCCACCCCTACGAAGGCGTGGCGTCCAACCCGCCCGCCACCCCCGATGACGGCACCGAGTACACCCTCACCCACGTCGCCGCCGTCCACCAGCTCATGGTCCAAAACGGCGACGGCGCCAAGCCGATCTGGTTCACCGAGTACGGCTGGTCCGATCACTCCAACGCCACGGTCCCCCTCAACTCGAGCGGCTCCACCAACTGGGAGCAGGGCGTCACCGACACTCAGCAAGGTGACTACCTCATCGAGACCCTGCGCTGGGTCGCCCAGAACGCCTCCTACGTCACCAACACGTTCTGGTACGAGGGCACCGACCAGGCCAACAGCGACATCCAGAACGGCAACTACGGCCTTCTGACCACCACCTATGCCCCCAAGACCAGCTACACCCTCCTCCAGGAATACCTGAACCAGTAGCGCCGGTCCCGGGTTGCACGACCACCTGGGCGAGTTGGCGAGACGTGGTGCCGGTAGCGTCGTCGGGGTGGCCCGGTCGCTGCACCACGCCGCGCTCTGCATCGAGGACCTCGACGCCAGCCTGCGCTTCTACCGGGACGGGCTCGGCCTCGCGGTGCTGATGGACCGCACCTTCGACGGTGACTGGCCGGCGTTGTTCGGTGCCGGCACGTCCACGCTGCGGTCGGTGTTCCTTGGGAACCCGGCCGCCCCCGACGCCGGCGTCGTGGAGCTGGTCGTCTTCGACGGCGGCGTGGACGACCCGGCCGCCCCAGGGCCGCCCGAGGCCGGGTTCTTCTTGCTGTCCTTCTTCGTCGACGTCGACGCGACGCTGGACCGTCTCCGCGGCCTCGGCTTCCCGGGCCGGGCGCGCGGCGCGTCGAGCAGCCCGGCCCGAACGGGCCGGTCCCGATGGCGACGGTGCGCGACCCCGACGGCGTCCTCGTTGAGCTTCGTCGGTGTCACCAGGGCGGACGCGTAGCCTCGGCGCCCATGCTGCACCCCGAGATCTCCGCCGACGATGCGGCGGCCATGCACCGCGTCGACGGCCGGGTCGTGATCGTCACCGGCTCCGGGCAGGGCGTCGGGCGCGGGATGGCGAACCATCTGGCCAAGGCTGGCGTGTCGGTCGTCGTCGCCGACTACCAGCCCGACAAGGCCCGCCGGACCGTCGACGAGCTCCCGTCGCTCGGTGCCGCCCGGCACCTCGCGGTCGACGTCGACATCCGAGAGCCGGCGACCGTCGACGCGATGGTGGACCGCACCGTCGCCGAGCTGGGTCGGGTCGACGCCATCATCAACAACGCGCAGACGTTCCGGGCCAACGCGCCCGTTGCCGAGGTCAGCGCCGAGGACTTCGACGTGTTCTACCGGTCCGGGGTGCTCGGCACCGTGCGCGCCATGCAGGCCGTCTACCCGCACATGCACGACGCCGGGTGGGGCCGGATCGTGAACTTCGCGTCGTCGATGGGCAGAGTGGGAGGGGAGGGGTTCGGCGCGTACAACGCGTCGAAGGAAGCCATCCGGGCCGTGACCCGCACCGCGGCGCGGGAGTGGGCCGCGGACGGGATCGTCGTCAACGCGATCGCCCCTGCCGCTGCGCCGCCCCGGGCCGTCGGGTCGGAGCACTACGAGGCGTTCATGCAGGCCTGCCCCATGGGACGCAACGGGGACCCCGAGCTTCGACATCGGGCCGGTCGCGCTGTTCCTCTGCTCCGACGCGTGCCGGTTCCTGACCGGACAGACCTTCATGGTCGACGGCGGGACGTTCATGTGGTCGTAGCGAGAGGTCGGGGCGCCGACTGGCGGAACCCGTGGCCGGTGGTCGGGGTCCGGCCCGGCGCCCCCATCCCGTCCCCCGGCGTCGACGCGCTCCACGGCGACGGGTTCGTGGTGGTCTTCGACGTCGACCCGGTCGACGCCGACCGGGACCAATACCAGGACCATCTGAACAACACCGCGGCGACGCGCATGTTCAACGAGCTGCGCATCGCGTACGTCGCCGCCCACCTGGCTCCGCGGTGGCCGAAGCACCTCCGGGCCGAAGGGCTCGCGGTCGTCGTCCGGGAACTCCACGCGCTCTACGAGACCGAGGGCTGGATGCACGAGCGCTACGTCGGCGCGATGCGGATCGTGCAGCGGCGCGGGAAGGCTGTCGTCCTCGAGCAGCGCCTGGTCGAGGCCGACGCGGCCCGGCCGTTGGCGCGCTGCTGGATCGTGCAGCTGCTCGTCGGCGCCGACGGGCGGGTCACGACCTGGCCCGACTGGTTCTTCGACCTCGTCGCCGACGTGCAAGGCGCCCCGGTGCCGGTCGTGGACGCCCCGGCCCGACCGCCCTGGGGTCCGCCTGCCTGACCGAGACACCAGGCGACGACCCGGCCCAGGGTGGGCGTCAGGCGCCCAGCGTGGTGAGCAGCCCGTCGAGGCGCTCGAGGGCCCGGCGAGCCGCGGGGCCGTAGCCCTCCTCGTCGATGCGGGGCCCGATGAGCTCCAGGTCGAAGACGCCCGGGTAGCCGGAATCGAGGACCTGGCCGAGGATGCGCTCCAACGGGATGTCCCCGTCGCCGGGCACCAGCCGGTTGGGGGTCGACAGCGTCCCCACCGAGTAGTCGCTGACCTGCACCAGCCGGAACGTGTCGACCCCCTCCCGGATCGTCGACGCCAGGCCCCGCTCGGCCCAGCAGGCGTTCAGCTCCACGCACACGCCGATCCCGAGCCCGCGGGCCAGGTCGATCACGTCCCGCAGCGAGTGGACGAACCCGACGTCGACCCGCAACGAGTTGGTGTGCTCGAGCGCCACTGGGATCCCCCGCCGGCGGGCGTCGGCGAGGACCGGGTCGAGCGCGTCGTGGAGCGCGTCGGCGGCGTCCTCCCAGGTGAGCTGCCCGGCGGGGCCGGTCGTGAGGATGAGACACTCGGCGTCGACCGCCTCCGCGGCGTCGAGCGCCCGGCCGACTCGTTCCCGCTGGGCCGGCCACTGGGCCGGTGCGTCGAGCACGAAGGGGCCGATCCCGATCAGGTTCGTGACCCGCAGCCCCGCGTCACGAAGCCGCGCCGCACCGATTTCGAGGCCAGCCGCTTCGAGCTTGGCCAGCGACGCGCCGATCGCGGTGATCCCCGCCTCCTCGTAGAACGCCAGGTCCTCGTCGAGGGTCCAGCGGAACGTCGAGATCGCGCTGAGCGACACTCGGGGGTGCATCGGGCCTCCGGTCACCCGAACGACGCGGCGCGCGCGATGCTGCTCCCGCCGTCGAGCTGCAAGTTGATGCCAGTCAGGGAGCTCGGACTCGCGGCTGGCCAGGTACACGGCGGCGTAGGCGACGTCGCGGGCCTCCCCGAGCCGGGTGAGGTGCATCGCCTCGAGCCGGGCCCTTCGCTCGGCGGGGAGGGTCGCGTCGCGGCGCTCGTTGATCACGTACCCGGGGCTGATCGTGTTGCAGCGGACGCCCTGCGCCGCGTACTCGACCGCTACGGCGCGGGTCAGCGCGTTCAACCCGCCCTTGCTGGTCGCGTAGGCGGCCAGGCCGGCGCTGGGCCGCTCGGCCTGCCGGGAGGAGACGTTCACGATCGAGCCGTGACCGGCGTCGAGGAACGCGGGAATCGCCGCTCGGGCCAGCCACATCGGGGCGGTCACGTTCACGCGGAGCGCATGCTCCCAGTAGGCGGTGTCCATCTCACCGACCCGGGCGTCGTGCCCGTCGGGGCTCGCCACCGCGTTGTTGACCAGGACGGTCAGGGACCCGAAGCGGGCCACCGTGGTGTCGACCAACTCCTCGCAGGACTCCTCGACGCCCAGGTCGGCGGCGACGAAGTCGGCGTCGCCGCCCCCGGCGACGATCTGGGCCACCACCGCGGCGCCGCGCTCGGCGTCCCGTCCGTGGACCACGACCAGCGCGCCTTCGGCCCCGAACTGCAGCGCGACGGCCTTGCCGATCCCGGCGGTGGAGCCCGTCACGAGCGCGATCTCCCCCGCGAGCCGCACGGGGCGGCACCCTACCGGGCCGACTGGCGCGCCGTCCCGCCGAAGGTTCCCCGTCGCCCCGGCCGGCCGCCAAGATGGGGTCGTGACCAGCGAAGCCGACCAGCGCACCCACCGGGTGCTGTGGATCGCGCTGGGCGCCAACGCGGCGCTGCTCGTCGGCGAGGTCGTCGGGGGGCTGGTCTTCTCCTCGCTGGCGCTGCTCGCCGACGCCACCCACCTCGCCACCGACGTGATCGGGCTCGGCGTCGCCCTCGCCGCGCAGGCGCTCATGCAGCGGCCCGCCTCCCCGCAGCGCTCGTTCGGTTTCCGGCGGGCCGAGGTGCTCGGCGCACAGGCCAACGCGCTCCTGATCCTCGCCGCCGCAGCCTGGATCGCGGTCGAGGCCGTCCAGCGGCTCGGCCGCGGCTCCCACGTCGACGGGGCAGGCCTGGCCGTTGTCGCCGCGATCGGCCTGGTCGTGAACGGCGGCGTCGCGCTGCTCCTCGCCCGGCTCCACGAGCGGAACCTGAACCTGCGGGCGGTGCTGACCCACGTCGTCGCCGACGTCGCCAGCTCCACCGCGGCCCTGCTGGCCGGGATCGGGATCGTCGTGTTCGGCGCGCAGTGGCTCGACTCAGCCGCGTCGCTCCTCATCGCGGTGCTGATCACCTGGGCGGCGTGGAGGCTGCTGCGCGACACCACCAACGTGCTGCTCGAGGCCGCGCCCCGCGACGTCGAGGTCGAGGACGTCGAGCGCACCCTGGCCGGAGAGCCCGGCGTCGTCGCGGTGCATCACCTGCACGTCTGGGAGGTCGCGTCGGACCTGCCCGCGATGTCGGCCCACGTCGTCCTCGACGACGCGACGTCGCTCCACGACGCGCAGGTGCGCGGCGAGGAGCTCAAGACGATGCTGCGCCAGCGGTTCGGGATCGCGCACGCGACGCTGGAAGCTCGAGTGCCACGAGTGCGACACGCCCGAGCACTGACCGCTACCCGCCCCCCGAGGTGCTCACGGCGCGCGCGCCGGTTGGAGCGGCCACCCGGCGGGGTGCGGACGGGGGGCGACGGCCCCGGGCCGGCGTGGCCCGCAGGCGGATCGCGCCGACCACCGCCACGCCGGTGCCCAGCCCGAGGATCATCGCGACCACGAACCGCTCCCACCCGTGGGGGAGGCTCGTCGGAAGCTGCGACCGCAGCAGGGTGGTGATGTTGGCCAGCCCGCCGGCCAAGCTGAGGAACAGCCCGGCGAGGAGCAGCAGCGGCGCGGCCGCGGTCACGCCCCGGCGCAGCACCCACACCAGAGCGAGGACACCGACCGCCATGCCGCCCAGCACGTACGCGATCGCAGCGAGCTTGGTCGGGCCGCCGATCGTGGTCCCGCCCCAGATCCCGACCGAGTAGACGGCGCCGCCGACCAGCAGGGCACCGAGCGCGGCCGCGACCGCGGGTCGAGCCAGGCGGGTCAGCGCCAAGCCGACCACGAGAAGGCCGAGGACCACCGCGGTGCCGATCCACGGCCACGGCGACGGTCCCGGGACCCACTCGACCACGCCCCGCACCGTGATCAGCGTCCCGTCCCGCACCAGCTGCACCGTCCAGCGCTGCACCAGATGCCGGGCGCTCGGGTTGGCCTGCACCTCCGGCGGGTAGGTGGGGGCCAGCCAGTGCGCACGGTGGTCGTGCCAGCGGGCCCGGGTGCCGCCCTCGACGAAGCGCCACTCGGGTGGCAGGGCCGGGTTCGCGGATCGGGGCACCGGCACGTTCCCGCTCCGGGTCCGGTTCAGGTACACGGCCGGGGAGCGCAGGTTCTCGTACACACCGTCCGGGCCGACCCGCAGGTACGGCTCCCGCTGGTAGCCGAGCACGGTGATGTCGACACCGGTGTGGTTGTCGAGCTCGAGCTTGTTGCCGAGGTCGTCGACCTGGAGGTGTAGGCCCCGCACCGCGGGGGAGACGCTCGTGATCAACGTCGTGAAGTTGCTCGGCTGGATGCCGGACACGCCGTGCACGCTGGCCGGCGACGCAGCGAGCAGCACCGTGCCGACCGCGAGGCCCACCGCCAGCCCCACGTGACGGACCCGCATCAGCTCGCCGCGTCGGCCATCGGCGCCCGGCGCGTCACCTCGTCCACCGCGGCGACCCTACCGACACCGGCCGCGGCGCCGAGCATCGCCCCACGAGCGGTCAGGCGCAGCGGCGGCAGAGCCCCACCAGGTCCACTCGGTGCGCTTGAGTCCGGAACCCGGTCGAGCGGTTCACCTGGTCGATGGCCTGCCGCAACGACTGCTCGAGCCGCGCGTTGGGCGGGACGTCCTCGACGGTGCCGCACGAGGAGCAGATCAGGTGATGGTGATGACCGACGAGATCCTCGGCGAGCTCGAAGCGGGTGAACTCGTCGGTGGTGACGATGCGGTGCACCACGCCAGCCTGCTCGAGCACGACCAGGTTCCGGTAGACGCTGCTCTGCGCGAGCCCGTCGCGGGCGTCGAGGACCTCCGGGATCGTCAACGGGCGTGGCGCGGCGACGAGCACGTCGACGACCGCCTCCCGGTTCGGGGTCAGCCGCTGATGCACGCGACGCAACCGTGACTCGACCGTCTCGCGAAGATCGTCGATCACGACGGTGAGTGTACCGTCGCGGTCATGAACCCTACCGAGTCGTTCACGCGACTCGTGCGTCGTGCCGACGCCGACGTTCCGCTCGCGGAGGCCGCGCTCCTCATCTCCGCGCACGACCATCCGGTCGACGTCGCGGCGGGCCTCGCCGCACTCGACGAGCTGGCCCGCGACGCGCCGGGCAACGTCGACGGTCTGGCTCGGTACCTGTTCGTCGAGCAGCGCTTCGCCGGCAACCAGGTCGACTACGCCGACCCGCGCAACTCGTTCCTCGACGCGGTGCTGACGCGGCGACTCGGGATCCCGATCACGCTCAGCGTCCTGCTCCTCGAGGTCGGCCGCCGACGCGGCGTCGAGCTTCCACGGGGTCGGCATGCCCGGCCACTTCCTCACCGGCGACCCATCGGGCCAGTACGTCGACGGGTTCCACGGCGGGGCGATCCTCGACGAGGCCGGCTGCCGGATCCTGTTCGAGCAGCTCCAGCCCGGCGTGCCCTGGCACCCCGAGTACCTGGCGCCGGTCGGGCCGCGGGCGATCCTGGTCCGCATGCTCGCCAACCTCGTCCACACCTTCGTGGAACGCTCCCCGGCCGACGCGGTGTGGGCGCTGCAGCTGCGCCTTGCCGTCCCCGGCGTGCCGGCCGCCGAACGGCGCGACGCCGCCGCGCTGCTCGGCACCCTCGGTCGCTTCGAGGAGGCCGCCGCCGTCCTCGACGACGTTGCCGGCCAGCTCGACGAGCCCGAACGCGGCGCGGGCCCGGCACGACGCGGCGCGGCTGCGCTCCCGCGCCAACTGAGCCGGACGGGACGCGCGGTGGGGCAGACGCTGGCGATGTTCCCGCTCGGGACGGTCCTGTTCCCGCACGGGGTGCTGCCGCTGCACGTGTTCGAGCCCCGCTACCGCACCCTCACCGAGCACTGCCTGGCCGGCGACGCGACCTTCGGGGTGGTGCTCATCGAGCGGGGCAGCGAGGTCGGCGGCGGCGAGACCCGCTTCGACGTCGGGACGGTGGCCCGAATCGTGCAGGCCGGCCGCCTCGACGATGGCCGCTGGGTGCTCGTCACCGTGGGGGAGCGGCGGGTGCGGGTGCGGCGCTGGCTCCCCGACGACCCCTACCCGCGAGCCGAGGTCGACGACCTGCCCGACCCGCCGTTCACCGGCGGCGCGGACGCCGTCGACGCGCTGGCCCGGGGGCTGCGCCGCGTGCTGGCGCTCCGAGCCGAGCTCGGCGAGCCCGGCCCCGGTGTCGACGTCGAGCCTCTCCGACGACCCGGTGCAAGCCGCCTTCGAGGCGTGCGCGCTGGCGCCGGTCGGGCCGCTCGACCGCGCAGGCGCTCCTCGAGCTCGACGCCCCCGCCGAGCGCCTCTCCCGCCTGGTCACCATGCTCCGCGAGGAGGCCACCCTGCTCGAGCTGCGCCTCACCGGATCGTGAGCCGACCGCCGCGTACGCTGGCCCTCGTGGAGGCACCCGAGGACACCGTGCCCGGCGAGGACCCGGACCGGGACCGCGCCACGCTCGAAGCCGCGGAGGCCGAGCTCGCCGAGCTGGAACGGGAGCTGAGCCGCATCGACGGCACCGAGGAGCCAGCCCCGGGGTGACCGAGCCCGGCCGTGCCCAGCCGTCCGGCGTCCGGGTGCGGTTCTTCGCCGCCGCCCGCGACGCGGCCGGGACCCGGGAGCTGACCGTCGACCCGCAGCCGCTCGGCCAGCTGCTCGCCACGCTCCGCGGACGCGCACGGCACCCAGTTCGGCGCGGTGCTCGACTCGGCCCGGGTGTGGGTCAACGGGGAAGAACCGGCGGCGGGGGACGCCACCCTCCTGCACGCCGGCGACGAGGTCGCGGTCGTCCCGCCGGTCAGCGGCGGGATCGGCTAGTCACCGGTCGGGTTGGCGCGCGGCGCGCACCAGCCACGCCGCGCCGGGCAGCGCCACCCCCGCCCCAGTGTCGAACTCGGCCAGCGCGGCCCGCAGCGCGTCGAGGGCGCGCCGTTCCACGTCCTCCGCCGCGCCGGTCAGCGCCGAGCGACCGAGCGAGCTGCCCCGCTGGAACTCGACCACCTCATCGACCGTCCCGCCGCCCCCGAGCAGCACCGGGGCGGTGACCGAGTCGAGGGTCACGTCCCGCCACCCGGCGTCGGTGAGGATCGACACGACCTGGTCCGGGTCGCCGAGCGAGAACGGGCCGGGCTGGCTCGGCTCGGCCAGGTCGCCGAGCGGCACGACGCGGGCGAGTGCCTCCCCCGGGATCCGCATCCAGTCGTTTCGCTCGAGGCCCTGCCAGCACAGCACGGCCAGGCGCCCCCCGCCCGGCGGTACCCCGCGGCGCAGGTTCGCGAACACGGCCCGCGGGTCGTCGAAGAACATCACCCCGAAGCGGCTGATGATCACGTCGAAGCGCGCCGCCAGCGGGGTCGTCTGCGCGTCGGCGACCCGGAACTCGACGTCGTCGCGGCCCGCGGCCCGTTCCCGGGCCTGCTCGATCAGTGGCGCCGACAGGTCGACGCCCACCGCGGCGCGCGCCACGCTCGCCGCGGCGAGGGTCGTCGTCCCCGCGCCGCAGCCGACGTCGAGCAGCACCTCGCCCGACACGAGCGCGGCGCCGGCGAGCAGCGCGTCACCGAACGGCTGGAGCTGACGGTCGTACGCCGCCGCGTAGTCGACCCAGTGACGGCCCCCCCAGCCGTTCCACCGTTCGGCCTGCGCGGTGTTCGGTCGCGTCCCCACCTGTGGTGCCGCGTCAGCCGATGCCGAGGTCGATCCCCGACGTGGTCCCGAACCGTTTCGCGACGTCGTCCCAGTTGACGAGGTGCCAGAACCCCTCGACCCACTCGGCCTTCCGGTTCTCGTACTGCAGGTAGTAGGCGTGCTCCCACATGTCGAGGACCAGCAGCGGCGGGCCGCCCTGCCCGACGTTGCCCTGGTGGTCGTAGACCTGCTCGATGATGAGCCGCTTCCCGAGCGGCTCCCACGACAGCGCCGCCCAGCCCGAGCCCTGCACGTTGTTCGCGGCCTCGACGAACTGGGCGCGGAACTGCTCGAACGAGCCGAGGTGCTCCTTGATCGCGACCGCGAGGTCTCCGGAGGGTGCCCCACCGCCGTCGGGGCTCAGGTTCTTCCAGAACAGCGAGTGCAGCACGTGGCCGCTCAGGTGGAAGGCGAGGTTCTTCTCGAGCTGGTTGATGGTCCCGAAGTCGTTGCTGGAGCGGGCCTCGCGGAGCTTCTCCATCACCTTGTTCGCGCCGTCGACGTAGGCCTTGTGGTGCTTGTCGTGGTGCAGCTCGAGGATCCGGGCCGAGAGGTGCGGCTCGAGCGCCGAGTAGTCGTAGGGCAGATCGGGGAGCGTGTAGTCAGCCATGGGGGGCTCCTTTCTCAGGCAGGTCGACGGTAGGGCCGCGGGGACGCTCGGGCCAAGCGGAGCCGGCGCGCACCGCCGCGCCGGCCAGGCGGTACCCTCGCTGCGGTGAGCGAGCCGCACAAGCGACGCCGCCTCGACGTCATGCTCGACGATGACTACCTCGAGGGCCTCGACGCGGCACCACTCGACGAGGTGCGGGCCATGCACGAGCAGTGCCTCGAGGTCGAGACCGAGCTGTCCTACGTGCGCCGGCTCGCCCAGGCCCGCATCGACATCGTGAGCGCGGAGCTCGACCGGCGGGCGTCGGGCGGCTCGGTCGAGGACCTGGTGGCGAGGCTCCCGAGCATCCTCGCCGACGACCATCCCCGCGCCGACCCGGCCCACAGCCGCCTGCCCCGGCATCTCGCCCCGTCGATGTCGATCACCTGGCGGCGGGGCCTCGAGCACCTCATCGGCGACTCGACGCTGCTGAACCTCCCCACCCTCGCGGTCGAGGACCTCGAGGACACCCGGGAGCAGCTCCGCACCCTCGAGCGGGAGATGTCGGGCCGCCGGCGGGCCCTGCACCGGGTCATCGACGGCATCGAGGCGGAGCTCGCGGCGCGGCACCACGTCGACCACGCCTGAGCCGTGGCCGACGCCCTCGAGCAGCGCCTCCAGGACCTCGGGATCTTCATCCGGGACCGGCGCCGCGACGCTCGCCTGTCCCTCCGGCGGCTCAGCGAGCTGGCCGGCATCTCGAACCCGTACCTGAGCCAGATCGAGCGGGGGCTGCGCAAGCCGAGCGCCGACATCCTCCAGCAGCTCGCCCGGGCGCTGCACGTGTCCTCCGAGACGCTGTACGTGCGGGCCGGGATCCTCGACGCCCGCGACGACGAACCGAACCTCGAGCAGGAGATCCAGCGCGACCCGACCCTCACCGAGCGCCAGCGCCAGGTGCTCCTCGAGGTGTACCGCTCGTTCCAGCGGGCCGGGGCCTCCGACGCCGAGCCGGGGCCGCCCGGCGGGACACCGGCCGCGTCGTGACCCGTCGGTAGGATCGGCGCCGTCATGAACAGCCCCCGGGTCGCCATGCTGAGCGTGCACACCTCACCGCTGGCGCAACCCGGAGCTGGCGACGGGGGCGGCATGAACGTCTACGTCCGGTCGCTCGGGGAGGCGCTGGCCCGCTCCGGGGTCGCCTGCGACGTCCTGACCCGCGCCGAGCAGCCCGGCCAGCCCCGCATCGTGGAGCTCGAGCCGGGGCTGCGGGTGGTCCACCTCGACGCCGGACCGGCGGCGCCGGTCGAGAAGCACGCCCTCACCGGCCTCCTCGACGACCTCGTCGCCGCGGCCCGCGACCATCTGCAGTGCGGGCGGGCCTGCTACACCGCCATCCACGCCAACTACTGGATCTCGGGCGCGGTCGCGCACCGCCTGAAGCACGAGCTCGACGTGCCGCTCGTCGCCACCTTCCACACCCTGGCCCGCACCAAGGCCGAAGCCGGGATCGTCGACGACCCCGAGGACCGGCACCGCATCGAGGACGAGGTGGAGCGCTGCGCCGACGTGCTCGTCGTCTCGACCCCCGCCGAGCGGGCCCACCTCATCGAGCGGGGCGCCGACCCCGACCGGGTCGAGGTCGTCGCGCCCGGCGTCGACCACGGCCGCTTCTCGCCCGGCGACCAGGGCCACGCCCGGGCCCGGCTCGGGCTGCCCGCCGACCGGAACCTCGTCCTCTTCGTCGGCCGCATCCAGGCCCTGAAAGGCGTCGACGTCGCGCTCGGGTGCCTCGCCGAGCTCGAGGACCGCCACGCCGAGCTGGTCGTCATCGGCGGCCCGAGCGGCGCCGACGGCCCCGCCGAGGCCTCGACCGGCTCCACCAGCTCGCCAAGCGGCTCGGGGTCGCGGACCGGGTCCGGTGGGTGCCGCCCGTCCCCCACGAGCGGCTCGCCGACTGGTACCGGGCCGCGACGGTCTGCCTGGTGCCGTCGCGCACCGAGTCGTTCGGGCTCGTCGCCCTCGAAGCCGGAGCGTGCGGCACCCCGCTCGTCGCCGCCAACGTCGGGGGGCTGCGCACCCTCGTCGAGCCGGGCCGGACCGGGTACCTCGTCGACGGCCGGGACCCGGGCGGCTGGGCCCGCCTCGTCGACGGGCTCCTCGCCCGGCCGGCTCTCGCCGCCGACCTCGGTGCCCGCGCCGCAGCGCGGGCCGGCCGGTACACGTGGAGCATCGCCGCGGCCCGGCTGCGGCGCCTCTACGCCGACCTGGACGCCCGAACCCTCGTGCAGTGCAGCTGAGCGAGACCGACCGGCTCGACGCCCAGGAACGCGCCGCCCACCAGCTCGTGGCGCGGCACCTCGAAGGCGACGTCGCCGCTCAGGAGTACGTGCAGGCCGTCGAGTACGACCCGGACATCCCGCGCTGGTACGTGCGGTTCGGCTGCGACGGGCGCGACGCGACGACGATCTACTTCGATCTGTACCAGCGCACCCTGCGCTACGAGGTGTACTTCCTGCCCGACCCGCCCCGACATCGCGTCGAGCTGTACCGGTTCCTCCTCCAGCGCAACCACGGCCTCTACGGCGCGCACTTCTCCATCGGGCCCGACGACGACCTGTACCTGACCGGCCGGGTCGCGCTCGAGCATCTCGACACCGACGAGCTGGACCGGATCATCGGTGTCCTCTACGAGCTCGTCGAGACCTGGTTCCAGCCCAGCGTCCGCCTCGCCTTCGGCCGCTGAGCGCGGGCGCGGGCGGGCCCGAGGAACGCTCCGGCACTTCCCGCACTTCCCCGAACGGGAGGCGCCATCCTGCACCTCGGGCCCGCCAGCTCCAGCACCTCGGCGCTGGAGGCCCGGAACTGTCGCGCCGCGCGCCGCCCCGCACAAGTCCCCCTCGGACGGCGTCGGCCCGCGCCGCTAACTTGCGGGGGATGGCGCGGCTCGCGGTCCTCGGGGGAGGCCGGATGGGGGAGGCGCTCCTCGCCGGCCTCATCGACGCGGGCTGGGAGCCCGACACGGTCGCGGTCGCCGAGGTCGATCCCGAGCGGCGACGCGTCCTCGAGGAGCGGTTCCCGGCGGTGCGGGTCGTGCCCAGCGCGGCGTGGGCGGTCGCCGACGCCGACGTGGTCGTCGTCGCGGTCAAGCCCCACGACGTCGCCGAGACGCTCGCGTCGACCGAGGAGGCGCTGCCCGCCGACGCGCTCGTCGTGTCGCTGGCGGCTGGGGTCCCGATCTTCGTGCTCGAAGCGGCCGCGCCGCAGCGGGCCGTGGTGCGCGCCATGCCGAACACCGCGGCGCTGGTCGGGCGCGGCGCGGCCGCGATCGCGGCCGGACGGCACGCGACCGACGCGCACCTCGACACCGCGGAGCAGATCCTCACCGCGGTCGGCACCGTGGTGCGGCTCCCCGAGGAGCACCTCGACGCGGTGACCGCCCTCTCCGGGTCGGGACCCGCGTACCTGTTCCTCGTCGCGGAGGCGCTCGTCGAAGCGGGCGTGCTCGTCGGCCTGACCCGCGACGTCGCCGACGGCCTCGTCCGCCAGACCCTCCTCGGCGCGGCGACGCTCCTCGAGCGAAGCGACGAGCAACCCGACGCGCTGCGCGCCGCGGTGACCTCCCCGGCCGGGACGACCGCCGCCGCGGTGCGGGTCCTCGAAGCGCGGGGGGTGCGCGCCGCGTTCCTCGACGCGGTCGCCGCCGCCGCGGCCCGCTCCCGCGAGCCTCGGCGAAGAGGCCCGCGGTCCGTGACCCGACGACCCCGGGGCGAGCGGCCCCGCCATCTCCCCGACCGCAGCCCGCCCCACCCGACCGTGCGACGGTCGCCGAAGCCGCCGAGCCCCGCCCGGCGGCTGGTGGCCGGCGGCGCGGCGGGCCCGCACCCGACCCTGGGCCGCGAGGAGACGTGGGCCGCGGCCCGCCACCTCGCCGCCGCGCCCCGCCCGGCCGGGGCGGCGCCCGTCACCCCAGCCGAGGTCCGGGACGCGCTCGAGGCGGTCGCCGGCCCTCAGGACGGACCCCGGGTCAGGATCGACCCCGACCGGGCCCTCGACGCGGCCCGCCGGGCCGGGGCCGCGGTGGCCCGGGTGGCCCGGGCCGGGGGGACGGTCGCCTTCGCGACCGGGGCGCCCGCCTCGCTTTTGCCCTGGCACGTCGCGATGGCCCGCGCCGCCGCCGCGGCGGGCGCGACCGTCCCGGCCGGCGACGCGGCCGGCCCCTACCTGCCCGGTCGGTCCCTCTGGTGGCACGACCGGGTCGCGGTCGCGACCGACGGCCGGACCCTCCTCGACGAGCGCCGCCCCGAGGCGGGCGACGAGTGGCTCTTCACCGTCGGTCGGCCCGACCTGGCCGTCGCCGACGGGATCTTCGCCCGGCAGGCCATCGCGGCCGGGCTCCCCACCGTCACCGTCGCCGACCTTGACGCCCCCGACGCGGCGCTCGCCGCTCACCGGGGCGGCTCGGTCGTCGTCGTGCCCGCCGCGGCTCGACGGCCGCCGGCTGCCTACCAGCCGCTCGTCGACGCGCTCCTCGAGGCCCTGGCCGTCGGTCCCGCCGCACCCTCCGCCGGTGACGGCTCACGCCAGCCGCCACACTTGGCAACAGAGACCCCGGGGCCCTACGCTGCCCCCCACAGCGGGGGAGAAGAGGGGTGAGCGTCGTGTCGCAGTCGTTCGCGGAGGCGCGCTTTCTGACCGTCCAGGAAGTGGCCGATCTCATGCGCGTGTCCTCAATGACGGTCTATCGCCTGATTAAGGCGAATGACCTGCCCGCGGTCCGGGTGGGCCGTTCGTTTCGGGTCCGCGACGTCGACGTCAACACCTACCTCGCGTCCCGGTACACCCAGGCAGGCTGAGCCCGGGTGACCGCACGGGCCCACTGATCAAGCCGGTCGCCTTCCTCTCGGACTACGGCCTGGTCGACGAGTTCGTCGGCGTCTGCAAAGGCGTGCTGCTCGGCCTCGCGCCGGGCGTCGCCGTCATCGACCTCACCCACTCGCTCCCCCCGCACGACGTGCGCGCGGGTGGGCTCGCCCTCGTCCGCGCCGTGCAGTACCTCCCCGAAGGAAGCGTCGTCCTCGCGGTCGTCGACCCCGGCGTCGGCACCGACCGGCGGCTCCTCGCCGTCGAGTGCGACGCCGCGACCTTCGTCGGGCCCGACAACGGGCTGCTCGCCCCCGCCGTCGCGCTGCTCGGCGGTGCCCGCCGCGTCGTCGCGCTCACCAGCGACGCGCACCGCCTCCCCGCCCCCGGCCCCACCTTCGCCGGCCGCGACGTCCTCGCCCCCGCCGTCGCGCACCTCGCGGCCGGCGGCGCGCTCGAGGAGCTCGGCGACCTCGTCGACCCGGCCGGGCTCGTCCCCGGCCTGGTCGGCCTCCCGACCGTCTCCGACGACGGCGTCCTCCAGACCGAGGTGTGGTGGGTCGACCGGTTCGGGAACTGCCAGCTCAACGTCGGCCCCGACGACCTCCTCGCGGCCGGCGCCGCCCCCGACGGGCCGCTCGAGGTCCGCTGCGGCGAGCGGGCCAAAGCCGCCCGCTGGGTCCGCACCTACGCCGACGCCCGCCCCTCCGAGCTGGTCGTCCTCGTCGACTCCTACGGGCTGGTCGCCCTGGCCCTCGACCAGCGCTCCGCGGCCGCCGAGTACGGCCTCGCGGCCGGCTCGGCGGTGCTGCTCATCCCCCCTGGCGGTACCGTGCCCCCATGAGGCCCGGGACGACCATCGCCATCGTCGTGCTCCTGGCCCTCATCTTCCTGGCCTCCTTCGCCCAGTTCGTCCTCCGGCTCAGCCCCTGACCGGGCCGCCACCCTCCGTGGCGTCCTGCGCCGAGCCCCGCCCGATCGGCCACGCTGCGTGGTGAAAGGTTCTCAAGGCGGCCACGCAGAGCGACGATGCAGGAGGCGGTTCCGGCACGCGGGCGTGGGAAGCGTGACGCCACGACAAAGTGGCGATCACTGGCCTCCCAGCCCGCCCCAAGTCCCACGCCCGCGGCTGGAGCCACCATCCCCGGTCTCGCCCCCCGGGGCGGGCCCGGCCCGGTCTCCTACCATCCGGCCGTGAACCTCGCCGAGGTGCTCCTGCGCGGCGCCCGCGACACCCCCGAGGCAGTCGCGCTGCTCGGACGTCGCGGCGAGACCCGCTACGCGGCGCTCGACACGGCCGCGGCCCGCCTGGCCGGCGTCCTCGTCGACGGCGGCGTCCGCCCCGACGACCGGGTGGCGCTGGTCAGCCCGACCAGCGAGGCGTTCGTCGCCGCCTACCTCGCCGTCCTCCGCGCCGGCGGGGTCGCCGTGCCCCTGAACTCGGGCGCGCCCCCGCCGAGCTGGAACGGGAGCTGGCCGCGGTCGAGCCTCGCCTCGTCCTCGCCCACGGCGCTGGCGTGTCCCTCGTCACCGCGGCCGGGCACGCCGCGCTCCCCGTCGACCTCGACGCGCTCCCCGCCCCCGAGGCGCCCTTCGTCGACCGGGCCGCCGACGACGTCGCGGTGCTGCTCTTCACCTCCGGGACCGCCGGGGCGCCCCGCGCCGCCAAGCTCACCCACGGCAGCCTGGCCGCCAACGTCCAGCAGGTCCAGGACCACCCCGGCCTCGCGCTCGACGCCCGCCGACGTCAGCCTCGGCGTGCTCCCGTGCTTCCACGTGTTCGGCCTCAACGTCGTCCTCGGCGTCTCGCTCGCGGCCGGCGCGGCGACCGTCCTCGTCGACCGGTTCGACCCGGCCGCCGCGCTGGCGCTCGTCGCCGAGCGGCGGGTCAGCGTCGTCGCCGGGGTCCCCACCATGTTCCAGGAGTGGCTCACCCTCGACGCGCGCGTCGCGCCCCCGACTCGCTCGCGTCGGTGCGGCTCGCGGTGTCGGGCGCCGCGCCGCTCCCCGCCGACGTCGCGGCCGCGTTCGAGGACCGCTTCGGGGTCGTGCTCCACCAGGGCTACGGGCTCACCGAGGCGTCCCCGATCGTCGCCACCACCGCGCTCGCCCCGACCCGGCCCCGGCCCGGCTCGATCGGCTGGCCGCTGCCCGGCGTCACCGTCCGCCTGGTCGGCGACGACGGCCACGACGTCCTCGCTGGCGACCCGGGCGAGCTGTGGGTGCGGGGCCCCAACGTGTTCGCCGGCTACTGGCGCGACGACGCCGCCACCGCGGCGGCCCTCGACCCCGACGGGACGCTCCACACCGGTGACGTCGCGGTCGCCGACGACGACGGGTCGCTCTGGCTCGTCGACCGGCACAAGGACCTCATCATCGTGTCCGGCTTCAACGTCTACCCGGCCGAGATCGAGGACGTCCTCCTCACCCACCCCGACGTGGACGACGCCGCGGTCGTCGGCGTGCCGAGCGCCCGCACCGGGGAGACCGTCGTCGCGTACGTCGTCCCCGCCGCCGGCTCTGCCCCCGACCCCGCCGAGCTGCTCGCCCACTGCGCGCACGCGCTCGCCCGCTACAAGTGCCCGACCCGGGTCGAGTTCGTCGACGCGCTGCCCCGCACCTCGGCCGGGAAGCTGCTCCGCCGGTCCCTACCCGCCCGGTGAGGCCCCGCCCGCCGCCGCGACGCCGGCCGGGTGGGCGGCCGGGCGGCCCTCGGCGACGCGGAACCCGACGTAGATCACCGTGATCCCCACCGCCAGCGTCGCCGCGAACGCCTCGTCGTGGCCCACCAGCCCCTGCAGCAGCCCGCCGCTCGACAGGATCAGCGTCCCCAGCGCGATCAGCCCGTTCGCGCCGGCCCGGCGGGCCGACCCCGGCCGGTCCCGGTCCCGCAGGTAGCGGACCGCGGACCAGACCGCCCCCACGAAGATCACCGTCGCCCCCACGCCGCTGCCGATTCCGGCCAGCGCCCGCGGGAACGTCCCGAAGGTCGCGCTCGCCTTCGGGATCGTCGTCCCCGCCACGTCCCGCATCGGGGCCGACAGCAGCACCCCCGCGGCGAGGCCCGAGAAGCCGACCAGGAACCACTGCACCCGCCGGCCCACCCGCGGGCCGAGCAGCAGGTCCACCGTGCCGAGCGCCAGCCACGGCACGTCGAGCACCGCGCCGAGCAGGAAGAACACCCGGTAGGTGCCCCGGTTCCAGCCGTTCGACGTGCCGAGCGCCAACGCGGCCGCGGCGAAGGCGAACATCGCCAGCGCGACCGTCCAGTCCCACAGCTCCCGTCGGTGCCGCTGGGTCGCCCGAGCCAGCGTCGACTCGGCGAAGATCGAGGCGACCGCAGTGGCCAAGAAGGCGAGCCCCGTGACCATCTCGGCTCGGAGCGTACCGGCGGCGCCGCCGACCCTGCGCTCGCGCCCCACCAGCCGCTTGTGACCGCGTGCACAAGCGCGGGCTAGGGTTAGCGGCCCGGCCGGTCCGGCACGGCCAGGCGCCGGCGAGAGGAGCCCGACATCCCGGAGGCCCGGCTCATCCCCGAGGCGACCGTCGCCCGGCTCCCCCTCTACTACCGGGCGCTGCTCGAGATCGCCGACCAGGCGGTCGGGACGGTCTCCTCCGAGCAGCTCGCCGAGCTGGCCGGCGTCAACGCGGCGAAGGTCCGCAAGGACCTCTCCTACCTCGGCTCCTACGGCACCCGCGGCGTCGGCTACGACGTCGAGCACCTGGTCGGGGAGGTGTCCCGGGAGCTGGGCCTCACCCGCGACTGGCCGGTCGCGGTCCTCGGCCTCGGGAACCTCGGCCGGGCCCTCGCCAACTACGGGGGGTTCGGCGCCCGCGGCTTTCGCATCGTGGCCCTGGTCGACAGCGACCCGGCCAAGGTCGGCCAGACGGTCGGGGACCTCACCATCGAGCCGGTCGAGGCGCTCGGCCGCATCGTCGCCGACCGGCGGGTCGCGATCGGGATGATCGCCACCCCGGCCGCCGCCGCGCAGGCGGTCGCGGACCGGCTCGTCGCGGCCGGGGTTGCCTCCATCCTCAACTTCGCCCCCGCGGTGGTCGTCGTCCCCCCCGAGGTGTCGCTCCGCAAGGTCGACCTCGCCACCGAGCTGCAGATCCTCTCCTTCTACCAGCAGCACCGGCGCCGGTCCCCGGACCGGGCGCGGGTGTGACCATGGGGCCGATGGGACGGCCCGGCCTGGGCGGCTACCCGGTGAACCTGCTCCTCGAGGGGCGCCGCTGCGTCGTCGTCGGCGCCGGCCACGTCGCGGCCCGCAAGATCGCCGGGCTCCTCGACGCCGGCGCGGCGGTGCACGTCGTCGCCCCCGACCTCGGCCCCGAGGTGCGGGCCTGGCAGGCCGACGGGCGGGTCACCGTCGACGCGCGGCCCTTCGAGCCCGCCGACCTCGACGGGGCGTGGCTGGCCAGCGTCGCGACCTCCGACCCGGCCGTGAACGCGGCGGTCGCCGAGGCCGCCACCGCCCGGCACCTGTTCGTCAACGCGGCCGACGACCCGACCCACTGCTCGTTCACGCTCATGTCGGTCGTCCGCCAGGGCGACATCGTCGTGACCATCGGCACCGGCGGGCGCAGCCCCGCCCTCGCCGCCTACCTGAAGGAGCACGTGGCCGGGGAGCTCGGCCCCGAATGGTCGGTGCTCGTGGAGCTGCTCTCCGAGGAGCGGGAGCGGCTCCGGGCCGCCGGCACCTCCACCGAGACCGTCGATTGGAACCAGGCCCTCGATTCCGGCATGCTCGACCTCATCCGCGCCGGGCGCGTGGCCCAAGCGAAGGAGCTGCTCCGGGCGTGTCTCTTGCCGTCGTCGGACTGAACCACCGCACCGCCGAGGTCGGGCTCCTCGAGCGGATGACGGTCCCCTCCGCCGGGCTCCCCAAGGCGCTGCACACCCTCGCCGACCGGGAGCACCTGGCCGAGGTCGTGCTGCTCTCCACGTGCAACCGCACCGAGATCTACGCCCGCGCGACCCGCTTCCACCCCGGGGTCGACGACGCCCGCCACTTCCTCGCCGAGCTGGCCGGCGTCGACCCGGACACGCTCGCCGAGAGCCTCTACACGTACCACGAGGACGCCGCGGTCGCGCACCTGTTCGCCGTCGCGGCCGGGCTCGACTCGATGATCATCGGCGAGGGGGAGATCCTCGGCCAGGTCCGGGAGGCGTGGAACGCCGCCGAGCGGGAGGGCACGGCCGGGCAGATGCTGTCCCGCACCTTCCGCCAAGCCGTCCACGTCGGGAAGCGATCCCGGTCCGAGACCGGGATCGCCCGCCACGCGGTGTCGGTGTCGTCCGCCGCGGTGGCGCTCGCCGCCGAGCGGCTCGGGTCCCTCTCCGGGCGGACCGTCCTCGTCCTCGGCGCGGGTGGCGTCGGGGAAGGGATGGCGGTCGCGCTGGCCGGCGCCGGCGTCGGCGAACTCGTCGTCGCCAACCGGTCCGCGTCCCGGGCCCGGGAGCTGGCCCGCCGGGTCCACGGCCGTGCCATCTCCCTCGACGAGCTCCCCGACGAGCTCGTCAACGCCGACGTGCTCCTCGCCTCGACCGGCGCCCCCGGGGTCCTCATCGAGCGGGGCGACATCGAGGTGGTCATGGAACGGCGGGGCGGTCGGGCGTTGCTCGTCGTCGACGTCGCCGTCCCCCGCGACGTCGACCCTGGCGTCGGGCACGTGTTCGGCGTCACCCTCCTCGACATCGAGGCGCTGCGCGCCTTCGGCGACCAGTCCCTCGAGGCGCGCCGGGCCGAGGTCGGCAAGGTCCGGGTCATCATCACCGACGAGCTCGACCGGTTCCGGCTCGAGCACTCCGCCCGCCAGGTTGCGCCCCTCGTCGCCGCGCTGCGGGCCCGCGCCGACGCGATCCACGCCGCCGAGCTCGACCGGCGGGCCGGGCGGCTCGCCGCCCTCGACCCCGACACGCGCGAGCTGGTCGAATCCACCACCCGGGCGGTGCTGAACAAGCTCCTCCACGAGCCGACGGTGCGGGTCAAGGACGCCGCCGGCACCGCGCAGGGGGAGCTGCTCGCCGACGCGCTCGCCGACCTGTTCGCGCTCGACGAGCCGGAGTGACGGCGCCGCTGCGGGTCGCGACGCGCGGCAGCGCGCTCGCCCGCTGGCAGGCCGAACGGGTTCTCACCCTCCTCCGGCAGCCCGGGGAGCTCGTCGTCGTCACCACCACCGGCGACGCGGACACCACCAGCCCCCTCCACACCCTCGGCGGGCAGGGCGTGTTCGTGAAGGAGGTCCAGGCCGCGGTCCTCGCCGGCGACGCCGACCTGGCCGTCCACTCCGCGAAGGACCTCCCGACCGGCGAGCAGCCCGGCCTGGTCCTCGCCGCCGTCCCCGAGCGGGCCGACCCCCGCGACGCGCTCGTCGGCGCCCGCCTCGACACGCTCCCCACCGGGGGGCGGGTCGCGACCGGGTCGGTGCGCCGCCGGGCCCAGCTCGCCCACCGCCGTCCCGACCTCACCTTCGCCGAGCTGCGCGGCAACGTCCCCACCCGGCTGGCCCGAGCCGACGACTTCGACGCGGTCGTGATCGCTGCCGCGGCGCTCGACCGGCTCGGTCTCACCCACCCGCGGGTCCACCGCCTCGACCCCGCCGACCTGCTCCCCCAGGTCGCGCAAGGCGCGCTCGGGGTCGAGTGCCGAGCCGACGACGAGCCCACCCGCGCCGTGCTGGCCGCCATCGAGGACCCCGCGGCGCGGGCCGCGGTCGACGCCGAGCGGGCCTTCCTCGCCGAGCTCGGCGGCGGCTGCGACCAGCCGGTCGGGGCGCTCGCCACCCTCGACGCTGACGGGGTCACCCTCACCGGGCTGCTCGCCTCCCTCGACGGGCGGGTCGTGTTACGTGTCGCCACCCACCATCCCGACCCGGTCCGGGCCGGGCGCGACGCGGCCCGCACCCTCCTCGACCAGCGAGGCGGACGGGCGCTCGTCGACGAGGCCGGCGCCGTCCCGTGACCGTCTACCTGGTCGGCGCCGGGCCCGGCGACCCGGGGCTGCTCACCCGCCGGGGCGCCGAGCTGCTCGCCCGCGCCGACGTCGTCGTCCACGACCGGCTCGCCGCCGACGAGCTGCTCGGCCTCGCTCCCCCCGACGCGACGCGGGTGTCGGTCGGGAAGGCACCCGGCGCGGTCGAGGCCACCCAGGACCAGATCAACGCGCTGCTCGTCGAGCACGGCCGGGCCGGGCGGGAGGTCGTCCGCCTGAAGGGCGGCGACCCGTTCGTGTTCGGTCGGGGCGGCGAGGAAGCCGAGGCGCTCGCCGCGGCCGGCGTCCCCTTCGAGGTCGTGCCCGGCGTCACCAGCGCCGTCGCCGCCGCCGCGTACGCCGGCATCCCGGTCACCCACCGGGGCCTCGCCACCCACGTCACCATCGTCACCGGCCACGAGGACCCGACCAAAGGCCACGACGACGTCGACTGGGCGCGCCTCGCCCAAGCCGGCGGCACCCTCGTCGTGCTGATGGGCGCAGCCCGCGTCGGGGTGCTCGCCGCCGCGCTCCAAGCCGGTGGCCTTCCCCCCGACACGCCCGTCGCCGCGGTGCAGCGCGGCACCCGACCCGACCAGCGCACCGTCCGGGCCACGCTCGCCACCATCGGCGACCAGCCCGTCGCTGCTCCCGCCGCGATCGTGATCGGCGCGGTCGCCGACCTCGACCTGTCCTGGTTCGAGCGCCGCCCCCTCTTCGGCTCCACGGTCGTCGTCACCCGGGCCCGGGAGCAGGCCAGCGGGCTGCGGGCCCGCCTCGAGACGCTCGGCGCCGCGGTGCTCGAGCTGCCCGCCATCGTCGTCGAGCCGCTCCCCGTGGCGCTGCCGCCCCTCGAGCAGGTCGACTGGGTCGTGCTCACCTCCGCCAACGGCGTCGCCGCGCTCTTCGACGCCGGCCTCGCCCCCCGCGGCCTCGACGCCCGCGCCTGGCCGGCTGCCGGGTCGCGGCGATCGGGCCCGGCACCGCGGCCGAGCTGGCGGCCCGCGGCGTCCACGCCGACCTGGTGCCCGAGCGCTTCGTCGCCGAATCGCTGGTCGAGGCGTTCCCCCCCACCGGCGCCGGGGAGCGGGTCCTCCTCGCCCGGGCCGAGCAGGCCCGCGACGTCCTCCCCGACGGGCTCCGCGACCGCGGCTACCAGGTCGACGTCCTCCCCCTCTACCGCACCCGGCCCGCCGAGCCCGACCCCCGCGTCCTGGCCCAGGTCCGGGCCGGGGACGTCGACGCGGTCACGTTCACCTCCTCGTCGACGGTCACGAACTTCTGCGACCTGGTCGGCCCCCTCGAGCGCCAGCCCCTCGTCGTGTCGATCGGGCCCGTCACCTCCGCCACCGCCCGCGACCGGGGGCTCCGGGTCGACGCCGAAGCGGCCGAGCACACCGTCGACGGGCTCGTCGAGGCGCTGCGCGCCGCGCTCGCCCCCACCGCCGGCGGCGGCCCCGCCGGGCGCCCGTCGTAGCATCGGGTCGTGGCCTTCCCCGACCAGCGGCCCCGCCGGCTGCGCCGCACCCCGGCCCTACGCCGCCTTGTCGCCCAGACCCGGGTCGGGATCGACGATCTCGTCGCCCCCCTCTTCGTCAAGGCGGGCCTCACCGAGCCCGAGCCGGTCGCCTCGATGCCCGGCGTCGTGCAGCACACCCTCGAGAGCCTCCGCAAGGAGGGCCGGGCCCTCGCCGACCTCGGCGTCCCCGGCGTCGTCCTCTTCGGCGTCCCCGCCCGCAAGGACGCCCGCGGCTCCGGTGCCGACGCGCCGGGCGGGATCGTCCAGCAGGCCCTCGGCGCGCTGCGGGACGAGGTCGGCGACCAGATGGTCCTCATCGCCGACACCTGCCTCGACGAGTACACCGACCACGGGCACTGCGGGGTGCTGCGCGCCGACGGCAGCGTCGACAACGACGCCACCCTCGAGCGCTACGGGGCGGTCGCGGTCAGCCAGGCCGCCGCCGGCGCCGACGTCGTCGCCCCCTCCGGGATGATGGACGGCCAGGTCGGCGCCATCCGCGCCGCGCTCGACGACGCCGGCCACGCCGACACCGCCCTCCTCGCCTACGCGGCGAAGTACGCCTCCGCGCTGTACGGCCCGTTCCGCGACGCGGCCGAGTGCGCCCCCGACTTCGGGGACCGCCGCTCCTACCAGATGGACCCGCCCAACGGCCGCGAGGCCCGCCTCGAGGTCGCGCTCGACCTCGCCGAAGGCGCCGACCTGGTCATGGTCAAGCCCGCCCTCGCCTACCTCGACGTGATCGCCCGGGTGCGCGACACCGTCGACGTCGCGCTCGGCGCGTACCACGTCTCGGGCGAGTACGCGATGGTCGAAGCCGCGGCGGCGAACGGCTGGCTCGACGGCCCCGCGGTGCTCGACGAGCACCTCACCGCCATCAAGCGGGCCGGGGCCGACTTCATCCTCACCTACGCGGCGCGGCGAGTAGCCGAACGGCTGGCGTGAGCGAGGAGCTCCTCGCCCGGGCCCGGGCCCGCCTCCCCGGCGGGGTCAACTCCCCGGTCCGGTCGTTCGCCGCGGTCGGCGGCGAACCGTTCTTCGTCGCCCGCGGCGACGGCGCGTACCTCGTCGACACCGACGGCACCCGCTACCTCGACTACGTCCAGTCGTGGGGAGCGTCGATCCTCGGCCACGCCCACCCGGCCATCGTCGACGCGGTGCAGCGAGCCGCCGCGGCCGGCACCTCGTACGGGGCGCCGACCCCCGGTGAGGTCGAGCTGGCCGAAGCCGTCGCGGCGCGCGTCCCGTCGGTCGAGAAGCTCCGGCTCGTCTCCTCGGGCACCGAGGCCGCCATGACCGCGGTGCGCCTCGCCCGCGGCGCGACCGGCCGGGCCAAGCTCTTGAAGTTCGCGGGCTGCTACCACGGACACCTCGACGCGCTGCTCGTCGCGGCCGGCAGCGGCGTCGCCACCCTCGGGCTGCCCGGCTCGGCCGGCGTCACCCCGGGCACGGTCGCGGACACCGTCGTCGCGCCCTACAACGACGAGGCCGCGCTCGACGCCGCGTTCGCCGAGCACGGCGCCGACCTGGCCGCGGTGCTCGTCGAGCCGGTCGCCGCCAACATGGGTCTCGTCGCCCCCGCGGCCGGGTTCCTCGCTGGGCTGCGCCGCCGCTGCGACGCGGCCGGCGCGCTCCTCATCTTCGACGAGGTCATCACCGGCTTCCGGGTCGGGCCCGGCGGCGCCCAGGTGCGGGTCGGCGTCACCCCCGACCTCAGCCTGTTCGGCAAGGTCCTCGGCGGCGGGCTGCCCCTCGCCGCGGTCGGCGGCCCCGCCCCGCTCCTCGACCAGCTCGCCCCGCTCGGCCCCGTCTACCAAGCCGGCACCCTGGCCGGGAACCCGCTCGCCACCGCGGCCGGGCTGGCCTGCCTCGCCCTCCTCGACGGGGCCGCCTACGACGAGCTCGAAGCCCGGGTCGGGCGCCTCACCGCCGGCGTCCGCGACGCCGTCACCGCGGCCGGCCTGGCGGTGCAGGTCCCGCAGGCGTGGACCCTGAGCGGCCTGTTCTTCGCGTCGGAGCCGGTGCTCGACTACCAGGGCGCGCAGGCCGCCGACGCCAAGCGCTACGCCCGTTTCTTCCAGGCCATGCTCCGCCGCGGGGTGTTCCTCGCCCCCAGCCCGTTCGAGGCCTGGTTCACCAGCCTCGCCCACCGGGACGCCGACGTGGACGCCACCATCGAGGCGGCCGCCGACGCGGCAGCCGAGGTCGCCGAGGACGCCTAGCGGCGCTCGCGCTCCGACTCGGCTTCCCGGCGGCGCCGCACCCGGTCCATGAAGAACAACGAGAAGCCGATCGCGAACACCATCAGCGTGAAGGCGACGAACGCCACCCCACCCGACCCGTTCCCGGTGCCGCCGCCGGCGTCGATGAGCTGCTGCGCGCCGGCCGGCCCCGCGACGCCGGCCACCAGGCCGACGCTCAGCACCGCCCCGGCCAGGAACGTCCACGGCCGCAGCCGGACCCGGCTCATGACCCCACCGGTTCTGGGGTGCGGGACTCCGGCTTCGGGGTCCGAGGCTCGAGCGACTCGGTCTCGGCCTTCGCCTTCGCCAGCTCTCGCTCGTCGCGCTCCCGCCAGTGCAGGCCGAGCAGCCCGAGGCTGAACAGGATCAGGGAGCTGATGAACGCCACCACCGGCGGGATCCGCAACGAGCCGTAGTTGTACGCGAGGATCGCGTAGCCGTGCTTCGCGCCCGACCCGGTGTCGCAGGTCGGCTTCGGCGGCGGCAGGCCGAAAGGCAGGGTGTCGGGCGCCAACGCGCAGAAGCCGACCACCGCGTAGAGCGGCTTGTGGTTGAGCTGCCACGAGATCAGGCGCGGGGTGCTGCCCCCCACTTGCCGGTAGGTGGTCTCCTGGTAGTCGGTGCTCGCCGAGAACTGCGCGAACTCGTTCTGGTTCGGCGGCAGCGCGATGTTCGCGGTCGGCTGTGCGATCACCAGCCGGCCGTCGGCGGCCGCTTTCACCGCCTGCTGCACCGTCATCGGCATCGCCTTGCCCTCCTTGGCGATGTTGCGCACCTCGGCCGGCAGCGCCTTGTCCGTGGCCGGGTTCGACGTCACCGCGATGACCTGCCACGACGGGATCGTGCCCTTCAAGGTGTTGATCGGGGACGCGGTCGTCATCCACAAGATGGTCAGCAGCACCATGAACCCGGTGACGCCCGTGAACGCGACCAGGAACCCGAGCCGAGCCCCCAGGTTCGTGCCGAGCAGCACGTAGATCGAGCCGCAGAACAGCGCCAGCGCGGCGACCACGACCAGGATCCCGAGGATGGTCGGGTACCAGATGCCGTGCGGCGGCGGAGGCTGGAGGAGGGTCTGAGCGAAGATGAACGGCACCGGTCAGGCTCCTGGGCTACAAGCCGCGCTCGTAGTTCACGATCGCGGCGATCTGCTGGGCCGAGAGCATGTTCCCGAAGTGTGGCATGGCCCCGTCCGAGATGCCCCGGGTCCCGTACGGCATGTTGGCCGGCACCCCGACCGTCACCCACTGGATCTGCTCCTGGAAGCCGACCGCGTCGGGAACTGCAACACGGTGGCGCCGTTGGTCAGGTTCGGCCCGAACGCGCCGGTGCCCTGCGGCGCGGGCGGCGGCTGCTTCAGGTTCGTCGGATCAAAGAACGACCAGTTCTGAGTGTGGCAGCGGGCGCAGTTGAGCTGGAACAGCAGCGCACCCTCGCTCAGGCCCTTCACCTCGGTCTCGTTCGCCTGCGCCGACGCCAGCTCGGCCTGGAGCTCGGCGAGGTTGGCCTGATCGGCCGCGATCGTCGCCGGGTCGGCGTGGCGGGCCTGGTCCTGGGCGAGGGTCTGCTCGGCCGCGGTCAGGTTCGTCTGGGTGGTCGTCACGTACGTCTCGGCCTGCTGCTTGTACGCCGAGATCGCCTGGTTCGATTCCTGTTGGGCCTTGGCCGGGGTGATCTGGATGCTGGTGAGGAAGTTGACCAGGTCCTGGATGCCCTGGGTGCCCAGCACCCCCTTGCCGCTAGCGACGCCCCACGCCGGCATGGGGGTCCCGGGTCGCCCGTAGGTGATGATGTTCGCGACCTCGCCCGGATCGAAGCGCAGCAGCACCGAGTTCAACGCCGGCGCCTGCCAGATCACCTGCTCGGGCAGGCACTGGGGCACGTTGACGTTGTTCTGGTTCTTCTTGATCTGGCAGACGTCGAGGTCCGGGGTCAGCGTGTACGCCGTCGAGCCGCCCTCCCCGTGCACCCCGTGGCAGTTGGCGCACAGCAGCGACGTGGTCGAGCTGTAGTACTTGCTCTGCTGGTTCGCGAACAGCGTCGCGCCCCGCACGATCGACTGCTTCAGGTAGGTCTGAGCCGCGGTGGCCTGCCGGCTCGGCTCGAACAGGAAGTAGACGGGCAGCGCGATCGCCAAGATGATCGTGAACAGCAGCGCCCAGCCGAGCACCCGCTCCAGCTTGCGTCCCTCCAGGACGTCGTCGGGCAGGCCCGGCGAGACGTTCATCGGCTCGCGGGGCTCGGGGTTCCGGCGCAGGCTCACCACCCGGAACAGGACGAACAGGACGATCCCGAGTCCGACGGCGACGTTGAGGAGAACGATCGCGGTCTCGAAGCTCACGGCCGGGCTCGTCCTTCCGATCCGGGGGCGTCGGAGCGCCCGACGCTCGAACTCAGACGCACAGCGCGCCCTCCGCCGCCTGCCCGGTGGTGTTCGTGCCGATCGGCGGCCCGAGGATGATCGTGCCGGTGTCGACCGTCATCGCCCCGCCCGCGATCGTGAACGGGAACCGGTCGAGGCCCCGGGGGGCGGGGCCGGCCTTCTTCTCGCCGACCCGGTTGTACTTCGAGCCGTGGCACGGGCACTCGAACCACTGGGAGGTCTGGCACCACGGCACCCGGCAGCCCAGGTGCACGCAGCGCTGGTACAGGGCGACGTACCCGAGCGCCATCCCGGCCACGATGATCGGGGCGTAGATCTTCTTGGCCTTCGGGAGGTCAGCCTTCGGGTACGGGTTGACGTACACCTTCGCGGTGGCGTTGTAGTACGGCATCTCCTTGGCGATCGCGGCCTGGATGTCGGAGACGTTCCCGATGTTGATCGGGGAGCCGAACCCGCCCGCGCTCGACGGGGGCGGCCAGAGGAACCCGAGCGCGGCGGCGCCGAACCCGCTGACCGCCAGCACCATCCCGGTGAGGATCCCCCGGTTGAAGAACTGGCGGCGGGTGATCCCCAGCTCCTCCTCGTCGACCGGCTCGTAGCGGGTCACCGTCCGCGCCCCGGCCGGGACCGGCACCGAGCTGCCGCTGTCGATGGCGCGCCGCGACTCGTCGGCGCGGGCCCGCCCGTCCGCCGTGCTGTCGGCCTGGTCGGTCGCCTCGGCGGGCTGCGCGTCCGCGGGCGGCTCGGAGGCATCGGCGTGGAGCGTCTCGCGACTCAGGGAGCCGGTCGATGCCCGTCGACGCGCCGAGCCGACCACGAACAGCAAGGCGAGACCGAGCAGGACCAGAACGCCGATGATGATGACTGCCATGACTGGTGCTTCTCTCCTACCCCGTTGGGCTCCGTGTTCCTACCAGGTGCACTGCGCCCCCCCTCGGACTTGCGCCCCTACAAGTCGAAGTAGATGCCGTTGTTCCACGGGAAGACGAAGTTGAAACCCTCCCCGCGGAAGAACGACCCGATGATGACGAGGATCGACCACATCATCACGAAGATCGTGAAGATCGCGATCGCGAACTTGCGGTCCTTCGGCTTGTGCGACGGGTTCTTGTCGACGAACGGCGCGACAGCGAGCAGGGCCAAGCCGACGCCGGGAACCATCACGCCGGCGACCATCGGGTGGAACATCGTGAGCAGCTCCTGGAGGCCCAGGAAGTACCACGGTGCCTTGGACGGGTCCGGCGTCTTGTTCGGGTCCGCCAAGCCGAGGAGCGGCGCCTTCACCACCGCGGAGAAGAGCGTCAGCGCGGCGAGCACGATGAGCACCGCCGCGAACTCCTCGACGAGGAGGTGCGGCCAGGTGTGCACCTTGTCCTGCGCCTCGCTGCGGGTCTGCTGGATCGAGCCCGACTTGACGACCGTCAGCAGCCGCTGCGTGTGACCGCCCGGGCCGGTCGCGGTCGGTGCCAGCGGCGCCGCCACCGCGGTCGCCGCGCCCGCCCCGACCGGGGCGCCGCCGCCTTCGCCGCCCGCCGCGGCCCGGCGCCGCTTCGAGCGCTCCAGCAGGTGGGCCGGGATCTTGCCGCCCCCGCGGTCTCGGCGCCTTCGCCGCCCCCGCCCGGCGGCTCCCCGCCGCCCGCATCCTCACCGACCGCGGCCACGGGCGCGGCGGACTCGGCCGCCGGCGCGGCTGCCTCTTCTTCGGGCCCGGCGGCGCTCTCCTCTCCCTCGACGGGGAGGCCGAGCGCCTTGCGGCGCTCACGGGAGCGCTGCAGGAGGTGATCGGGAACGTCGGCCACGGTGTGCTCCTCCCTCGACCTACAGGGGACCCGAGATGCCGCCGTCCTTCCGGACACGCCAGAAGTGGACGGCCATGAAGATGACGATCACGAACGGTAGTAACAGCACATGGAGCACGTACCATCGCAGCAGCGTCTGGTCGCCGATGAGCTGCGAGCCGAGCAGCACGTACTTGATGCTGTTCCCGAAGACCGGCGTGTACCCCATCATGTTCGTGCCGACCGTGACTGCCCACAGCGCCAGCTGGTCCCACGGCAGCAGGTACCCGGTGAAGGAGAGCAGCAGGGTCAGCGTGAGCAGGATCACGCCGATCACCCAGTTGAACTCCCGAGGCGCCTTGTAGGCGCCGTGATAGAAGACGCGGCACATGTGCAAGAAGACCGACAGCACCATCAGGTGCGCCGCCCATCGGTGCATGTTGCGCACCAGGGACCCGAACGTGACCGCGGTCTCGAGCGTCTTGATGTCGTTCCACGACGACGCCGATGACGGCTGGTAGAAGAACATCAAGAAGATGCCGGTCACGGTGAGGATCATGAACAAGAAGAAGGAGATCCCGCCCAGGCACAGGGTGTACGACACCTTCACCGCGTGGCGCTTCACCTTCACCGGGTGCAGGTGGTACAGCACGTTGTTCATGATCACGTAGGACCGGTTGCGGGGGCTGTCCGTGTACCCACGCCGGTACACGGAGCCGGGGCGGAAGATCGAGTTCCAGGCCTGCGAGCCGCGGACCTTCTCGTCGACCCGCTCCACCGCCGCTGAGACCCGCGGACGACCGTGCCCGTTCCCGTTCGTCCCGTTGCCGTTGGCCACGACGCTTGTCTCCTCGCTGTCCCTGCTGAGTCGCGGGCGCCGGCGCGCCCTAGAACCGCACTCCGTACGCGTAGCCGTGGCGGGCCGTCCGGGTATGGCTGTCACCCGCCGCGGCGCCTCCGCCCAACTTGCCGAGAATGATCACACCGGTCGGGCACCGGTCCACGCACAACGCGCAGCGGGTGCACACGTCCTCGTCGACGATGAACGCCACGTGGTCGGTGGGGTCCTCACCGGGCTTCTCGGTACCGACCGCCTCCGCGATCGCCCCGACCGACACCATGTGGATGCACTTCCACGGGCAGATGTCGACGCAGCCCTCGCAGAGGATGCACTCCTCCTGGTCAATGTGGAGGAACTGCTTCGGCTTCACCGACTGGGTCAGGAAGGCCGGGTCGACCTCCTGGAGCATGTAGTCGGTGACGAAGTCCGGCATGGGCGGGTTGGCATCGGTGCGGGCCACGCGGCGCTCCTAACTCTGGGCTCGGACGGGACGTCCGAACCGTGACCGGCGCGCCGGCGCGCCGGGCTCACCCTCGGCGGCGGCTTCCTTGACCTCGTGGCGGCGCTGCCACATCACCCAGAGCTTCAGGTCCACGCCGAGCACCACGACGTAGATCAGCGCCGCGACCGTGTCCCGCATCGACGGGTAGTCGAAGTTGGTCGGCCAGTGCACCGGCAGGAACCAGATCGACTCGCTGCTCTTGATCACGAACTTCGTCGTGTCACCCCACAGCAAGTACACGTTCGCGTAGTTCAACCACTCGCTCGGGATGATCGCGAAACCCACGACGAACAGGGCGAACACGCCGACCGCGCCGGCGAAGGACTCGGCCCAGGTCGCCGGCTCCTCGGGCGGGCGGCCGGTGCTCGTCGCGACCATGAACAGCGCCAGGCCGATCAGGGACAGCGCAGTCAGCCACACCATCAGGGTCTGCACCGGCAGGAGGAACCGGATGAGGAGCACCCCGACGAAGAAGATGACCGGGAAGGCGACGTAGCCGGCCCGAGCGGAGAACGGGCGCTTCATGATCGGCCGCTTGATCAGCGCCATCACGAACATCAGCCCGAAGATCAACGCGATGATGCCCCAGAGGAGCCGACCCGCGGGCCGGATCCACGGCAGCCAGTCGGGCAGCAGGTTGGGCATGCCGGCCGGTGTCCTCCCTCGGGGGACCGAAACCCTGAGCGCCCAGGGGCCTCAGGTCCCTTGTCCCGTAGGCGTTTCCTACCACGCTAACTGTGGAAACGGCATATCGGGACGCGCTTCGGTGGCCACCGCCGGCCCCGCCGATGGCACGATGGGCGGCGATGGCGAGCCGCGACCGATACGACGTGCTCGTGGTCGGCGCCGGCCCCTCCGGAGCCGCCACCGCGGCGTGGCTGGCGCTGGCCGGGCACCGGGTCTTGGTCGTCGACCGCAAGCAGTTCCCCCGGGAGAAGACCTGCGGCGACGCCCTCACCCCCCGAGCCGTCCGCCAGCTCGAGGACCTCGGCCTCGGCGAGGACCTCGCGCCCCACCTCCGCTTCGAGGGACTCCGCTCGATCGCGCACGGCGTCACCCTCGAGATGCCCTGGCCCGAGCACCCCGACTTCCCCCCCTACGGCTACGTGGTCCGGCGCCGGGACCTCGACGCCATGGTCGCCGACCGGGCGGTGAAGGCCGGCGCGACGCTCCGCACCGGCACCGAGGCTCTCGAGCCGGTCCTCGACGGCGGCCTCGTCACCGGCGCCGTCCTCGCCAGCCCGGCCGACGGCACCCACGAGGCGGTCCGCGCCCGCTACGTCGTCGTCGCCGACGGGGCCAACTCCCGCTTCGGGCGGGCCCTCGGCACGGCTCGGGACCGGCGCTACCCGCTCGGGATGGCCGTCCGCGGCTACTTCCAGAGCGGCTACCACGACGAGCCCTGGATCGAGAGCCACCTCGACCTCCAGGACCGGCACGGCAACCACCTGCCCGGCTACGGGTGGATCTTCCCGGTCGGGGACGGCACCGTGAACGTCGGCGTCGGGCTGCTGTCCACGTTCGCGGGATGGAAAGAGGTGAACACCAGCCGCCTCCTCGAGGCGTTCTGCGACACCGCCCCCGCCCGGTGGGGCATCAGCGCCGACACCGCCTGCGGCGCGCCGACCGGCGGGAAGCTCCCCACCGGGCTGTGCGTCTTCCCGAAGGTCGGCCCGACCTGGTGCACCGTCGGCGACGCAGCCGGCTCCGTGAACCCCTTCAACGGGGAAGGCATCTCCGTCGCGTACGAAACCGGGCGCCTCGCCGCCGAGGCGCTCGACGACGCGCTCCGCACCAGCGACGGGCTCGCCCTCCAGCGGTACCCGCAGCGCCTCGAGGAGCAGTACGGCCTCTACTTCAAGGTCGCCCGGGTGTTCGTGCGCGCCATCGGCAACCCCGCCGTCATGCGCGAGCTCACCCAGATCGGGTTCCTCTCCCGCTCGCTCATGGAGTGGGTGCTGCGAATCATGGCCAACCTGCTCCGACCCGACGAGCTCGGTCCCGCCGAGGCCGCCTACCGGCTCGTGGCGGCCGTCGTCGCGGTCAGCCCCGACCCGTAGCCGCGGCTGCGCCGCGGCGCCCCGCGAGGCCCGCACCCACGTCCCCGGCTCGCGGAGGCGTCGGATAGCCTGCGCGGCGACAGCCCGCTCGCGAGCACGACCCGGGGGTGGCCAGCGTGGTCCAGTACCTACCCATCCTCGCCATGGTCGTCTTGGTGCTGCTGTTCGTCAGCCTCTCCTTCACCGTCTCCTCCCTGATCGGGACCCGACGGCGCCCCACCTCGGCCAAGGAAGCGCCCTACGAGTGCGGGATCGTCCCCGAGTTCGAGCCCGCCGAGCGGTTCCCGGTGCGCTTCTACGTGGTGGCGATGGCGTTCATCGTCCTCGACGTCGAGATCATCTTCCTCTACCCGTTCACGACCGTGCTGAAGTCGCTCGCCGGGTACGGGCTCGTCGCGGTCGGCGTGTTCCTCGTGGTGCTCCTCGTCCCGTTCGGGTACCTCCTCTCGACCGGTGCGGTGTCGTGGGGACCGGTGCGGCAGGTCGCCGACCGCATCGCCGCCGAACGGCGCGTGCTGCGCCTCGGCGGCCAGCCCGGACGCGACGGGCTCGACCCAGCCGAACCCCACGGCGCCGAGGCCGCGTAGCGCATGTCCCTGGACCAGATCCCGCACAACTTCATCACCGGGCGGCTCGAGGACCTGGTCCAGTGGGCCCGCGAGCGGTCCGTGTTCCCGAACACCTTCGGGCTCGCCTGCTGCGCCATCGAGATGATGGCCACCGGCGCCGCGCACTACGACCTGGCCCGCTACGGCATGGAGGTGTTCCGGGCCAGCCCCCGCCAGTCCGACCTCATGATCGTCGCCGGGCGGCTCAGCCAGAAGATGGCTCCGGTGCTGCGCCAGGTCTACGACCAGATGGTGGAGCCGAAGTGGGTCATCTCGATGGGGGTGTGCGCCAGCACCGGCGGCATGTTCAACAACTACGCCCTGGTGCAAGGCGTGGACCAGATCGTCCCCGTCGACGTGTACGTCCCCGGCTGTCCACCCGGACCCGAGACGCTCTTCCACGGCATCCTCACCCTCCACCACCAGATCCGAACCGGTGAGCTGCTCCGCCGCCGCGAGGAGACCGGCGTCGGCGCGGGCATCCAGCTCGACCAGCGCGACGGGACCCCGTCGCACGTGCAGCCCATCGCGGTCCGTCGGAAGTCGGCCTGACCGGGACCGGCGCGCCATGTCCCCCGATCAAGAGGAGCCGGCCACCGACGATGGCGCCGGCGTGGCCACCGAGCCCGTCGACGAGGTCGCGGACGCTGTCGCGTCCCGGTTCCCCGGCAGCGTCGCGCACGACTCCCACGGCCAGGCCGTCGTGTACGTCTCGTCGGGGTCGTGGCACGACGTCGCCCAGTACCTGCGCGACGAGGAGCGGTTCACCCAATGCGTCGACGTCACCGCGGTCGATCACCTCGTCGACGTCGAGCGGGCCTCGATCCCCGGCGTCACGTTGGAGCGCTTCGAGGTCGTCGCTAACTTCCTCTCCCACCCCCGGAACCGGCGGGTGCGGATCATGTGTCGGCTCGCCGACGACGACGCCCCCACCGTGGCGAGCCTCGTTGACCTCTACCCGGGGGTGAACTTCCCCGAGCGGGAGGTCTTCGACCTGTTCGGCATCGTGTTCGACGGCCACCCCGACCTGACCCGGATCCTGATGCCCGAGGACTGGGTCGGCTACCCGCTCCGCAAGGACGACGCGCCGGCCCGCATCCCGGTCGTCTTCAAGGATGACCCGGGGCCCCGATGAGCGAGCCGATCCACGTCTCGGACGCCGAGGAGGAGCGCCTCGAGCGTCAGACCGACGAAGGTGAGCAGGAGCTCGCGCACAAGGGTCCCGCCGCCCGCAAGGGCGAGGTGCTCTCGGGCGGTCCGTGGCCCGAGAACGACGAGACGATGATCCTGAACATGGGTCCCGCGCACCCGTCGACCCACGGCGTGCTGCGCGTCATGCTCGAGATCGACGGGGAGACCATCCTGCGGTCGAAGCCGGTGATCGGCTATCTGCACACCGGGATGGAGAAGACGGGCGAGGAGCTCACCTACGTCCAGGGCGCCACCAACGTGACGCGCATGGACTACCTCGCGCCGCTCTCGAACGAGCTCGTCTACTCGATGGCGGTCGAGCGACTCCTCGACCTCGAGGTGCCGCCGCGGCGCGGTGTGGATCCGCATGATGCTCGTCGAGCTCCAGCGCATCGCGTCCCACCTCCTGTTCCAGGCCACCAACGGCGGCGACATCGGCGCGGTGTCGATGCTGATCTACGGGTGGCGGGAGCGGGAGCTGACCCTCCGCTTCCTCGAGACCGTCACCGGGCTGCGGATGAACCACAACTTCATCCGTCCCGGTGGCGTCGCCGCCGATCTCCCCGACGGCTGGAGGGCCGACCTCGACGAGCTCTGCACGATCGTCGAACGAGGCGTTCGCGACTACACCTCGATGCTGAGCGAGAACCCCATCTGGCTCGAGCGTCTGGTCGGGGTCGGCATCATCACGACCGAGGAAGCGATCGCTCGCAGCATCACCGGGCCGATCCTGCGGGCGACCGGGTTCCCGTGGGACCTCCGCAAGGCGCAGCCCTACCTCGCCTACGACGACGTCGACTTCGACGTCGTGTACGGATCCGAGGGCGACTGCTACGACCGGTTCAACATCCGCCTCAACGAGATCTTGCAGTCGGTCAACATCGTCCGTCAGTGCGCGGACGGTCTCCCGTCCGGCGACTACCGGATCCAGGACCGCAAGGTCACCCCGCCGCCCCGCGCCCGCATCGACGAATCGATGGAGGCGCTCATCCACCACTTCAAGCTCTTCACCGAGGGGTTCCGAGTCCCCGCCGGGGAGACCTACGTCGCCATCGAATCCCCTCGCGGCGAGATCGGCTGCTACCTGGTCGCCGACGGGACCGGCAAGCCGGTGCGGCTCCACATCCGAGGGCCGTCCTTCTACAACCTTCAGGGCATCGAGCCCATGGCCAGAGGCACGCTCATCTCGGACGCGGTCGCCACGATCTCCAGCATCGACCCCATCATCGGTGAGGTGGACCGCTGATGGGCCTCACCGACGCCGACCGGCGGCGCGCCGAGCAGATCATCGAGCGGTACCCCTACCCCAAGTCGGCGGTGCTCCCGCTGCTGCACCTCGCCCAGGACCGCGACGGCTGGGTCACCCCCGAGGCCATGGAGCAGATCGCGGACCTGCTCGGGCTCACCCCGGCGGTGGTGCTCGGGACCTGCTCCTTCTACACGATGTTCAAACGCGAGCCCCCCGGCCAGCTCGTCGTCTCCGTCTGCACGAACCTGTCCTGCATGGTCAACGGCGGATTCGACCTCTTCGAGCAGCTGCGCTCCCGCTACCGGGAGGACGAGGACGTCCTCGTCGAGGAAGTCGAGTGCATCGCGCACTGCGACCACGCGCCGGCGTTCCAGGTGAACTACGACTTCCACGGGCCGGCCGACGCGTCGGGCGCCGCCGACGTCATCGAGCAGTACCTCGACGGCCGGCTCACCCCGAGGACGATCTCCGGCACGACCCGGCAGGCGGTCCCGTGATGGCCGACGCGAGCACGAACGGCGGCCCGCACGAGACGCCGATCGTCACGAAGTTCCTCCGGGCCCGGCCCGCGGACTCGTGGACGATCGACGCGGCCCGTCGGTACAACAACGCGTACAAGACGCTCGACAAGGCGTTCGGGATGGAACCCGACGCGATCGTCCAGGCCGTCTCCGACTCGGTGCTGCGCGGCAAGGGCGGCGCCGGCTTCGGCACCGGTCAGAAGTGGTCGTTCCTCCCGAAGGACATCTTCCCCCGGTACCTGTGTGTGAACGCCGACGAAGGCGAGCCGTGCACCTTCAAGGACCACATGCTCCTCGAGCGGGACCCCCACCAGCTCCTCGAGGGGATCATCATCGCCGCCTTCGCGATCCGCACCGACCTCGCCTTCGTGTACGTCCGCGGCGAGTTCGCGCTCGCCGCCGACCGGCTCGGCGAGGCCATCCGCGACGCGTACGCAGCCGGGTTCCTCGGCCGGGACATCAACGGCACCGGCTTCAACCTCGACGTGGTGCTCCACCGGGGCGCGGGCTGCTACATCGCCGGCGACGAGACCGGGCTGCTGTCCAGCCTCGAGGGCGAGCGCGCCATGCCCCGCATCAAGCCGCCCTTCCCGGCCGCCCAGGGCGTGTACGCGGCGCCCACGATCGTCAACAACGTCGAGACGATCTCCACCGTGCCGCACATCATCCGGCGTGGCGCGAAGTGGTACAACGCGATGGGCGAGAACCGCTCCACCGGGACGCGGATCTTCTCGGTGTCGGGCCACGTCGAGCGGCCCGGCAACTACGAGGTGGAGCTGGCCAAGACCAGCTTCCGTGACCTCATCGAGGGACTCGCGGGCGGCGTGCGCGCCGGCCGGGCGATGAAGTTCTTCATCCCCGGCGGCGCCTCGTCACCGTGGCTGCTGCCCCAGCATCTCGACTCCCCCCTCGACATGGACTACGTGCAGGGGGAGCTGAAGTCGATGCTCGGCTCCGGGGCGGTCATGGTCTTCGACGAGACCGTCGACCCGATCCAGATCGCCTGGCGGCTCGGGAAGTTCTTCGAGCACGAATCGTGCGGCAAGTGCACCCCGTGCCGGGAGGGCTCGGGATGGATCGCGAAGGTCCTGTACCGGATGGCGAACGGGCAGGGACGCGCCGACGATCTCGACCTGCTCCTGTCGTTCGGGAACAACATCGTGCCGGGGCTGAACGCCCCGTTCGCGCAGACGACGATCTGCGCGCTCGGGCCGAGCACGATGAGCCCGGTCGTCAGCCTCGAGCGCTGGTTCCGGGACGAGATCATCGACCGCATGCGGGCCGACGAGGCCCACCGGGGCTCGCTGGCGGTGACCCCGGCGTGACGACCAACGCCGTCCCCATGTCGCAGTGGCCGTCCGAGCAGCGGTACACGATCCCCGTCGCGCCGGGACCCGACACCGTCACCGTCACCATCGACGGGCGGGCGGTGCAGGTCCCCCGCGGGGACCTGCTCATCAAGGCCGCCCAGGACCACGGCACCTACATCCCCCGGTTCTGCTGGCACGAGCGGCTCAAGCCGGTCGGGATGTGCCGCATGTGCCTGGTCGAGGTCGAAGGGATGCGCGGGCTGCAGATCTCGTGCGCGACGCCGGTCGCGGACGGCATGGTCGTCCATACCACCAGCGACGCGGTGAAGACCGCCCAGGACGGCGTCCTCGAGTTCCTCCTCATCAACCATCCGCTCGACTGCCCGGTCTGCGACCGGGGCGGCGAGTGCCCCCTCCAGGACCAGACGCTGGCCTTCGGGCCCGGCGAGTCCCGGTTCGTGGAGGAGAAGCGACACTTCGAGAAGCCGCTGCCGATCTCGGACCTGGTGCTCCTCGACCGGGAGCGGTGCATCCAGTGCGGCCGCTGCACCCGCTTCGCGGCCGAGGTCGTCGGCGACCCGCTCATCGACTTCGGCGGGCGGGGCGGCACCACCGAGGTCATCATCTACCCCGGCGAGCCGTTCCGCTCCGTCTTCTCGGGCAACACGGTCCAGATCTGCCCGGTCGGCGCGCTCACCGCCCGCCCGTACCGGTTCCGGGCCCGCCCCTGGGACCTGGCGTCGACCGAGACGTCCTGCACCGCCTGCTCGGTCGGGTGCCGCGGGTCGCTCGAGTCGACCTCGAACCGGCTGGTCCGGCTCCTCGGCGTCGACTCCGAGCCGATCAACCAGGGCTGGCTCTGCGACAAGGGCCGCTACGGGCTCGAGTGGGTGCAGAGCGACACTCGGCTCCGCCACCCGCTGGCCCGCCGGGCCGGGGAGCTCGTCGAGACGTCGTGGCCCGAGGCGCTCGACGCGGCCGCCACCGAGCTGCGCAACGCCCTCGACACCCACGGGCCGGGCGGGATCGCCGTCCTCGGCGGGACCCGCGGCGTGAACGAGGACGCCTACCTCTGGGCCCGCCTCGCCAAGGGGGTGCTGCGCACCGACCACGTCGACGCCCAGCTCGGCGACGGCCTCCCCGCCGACGTCGTGCTCGGTATGCGCCGGGCCACGATCCCCGACCTGGACCGGGCGCGAGCCATCGTGCTCCTCGCCCCCGACCTCCAAGCCGAGGTCCCCGTCCTCTACCTCCGGGTCCGGCACGCCGCGGTCGACCTCCGCGTCCCCCTCCTCGACGTGTCGACCCGCGAGCACGGCCTCACCCGGTACGCGACGGCGGTGCTGCGCCACGACCCCGGCGACCCGAGCGGAACCGTCCAGATGCTCGCCGACGCCCTGAACGGGCGTCCGGGCCGCACCAAGACCGGTCGGGCGATCGTCGACGCGGTCGAAGGCCGGGACGGTCCCGTCGTCGTGATCCTCGGACGGACCTCGGTCGCCGAGACGCCCGACGCGGTGGTCCACGCCGCGTCGCTCCTCGCCGCGCTGCCCGACGTCCGATTCCTGTCCGCGCTGCCGGCACCCAACGTGCACGGCGCGCTCGACCTCGGCCTCGCCCCCGGCTTCCTCCCCGGCCGCGTCACCCTGAACGGGGGCCGCGACCACTTCACCGCGGCCTGGGGCGGCGTCCCCGACTTCACGGGCCGGGACGCCATCGGCATCCTGCGCGCCGCCGCGACCGGCGAGATCGCGACGCTCGTCCTGGTCGACTGCGACCCGCTCGTCGACTGCCCCGACCGGGCCCTCGCCCGCGCCGCCCTCGAGCAGGCGCAGAGCGTCGTCGCGGTGACCGCCTTCCTCGGCGAGGCGGCGTCGAGCGCGGCCGTCGTGCTGCCCCCCACCCTGTGGGGCGAGCAGCGGGCCACGACCAGCAACCTCGAAGGCCGCGTCCTGCGCCTCGGCGCCCGCGTGACCGCCGACGGGGCCCCGCTCGAGTCGTGGCGGATCCCCGCCGAGCTGGCAGCCCGGCTCGGCTCCGACTTCGACCTCGAATCCGTCGACGAGGTCCAAGACGAGATCGCACGCGTCGCGCCCGTGTTCGCGGGCGTCGACGCGGCGCTGGTCGGGCTGGCCCGCGACGGCGTGGTCCTGCCGCTCGCCGACCACGCCGAGGAGGTCACCTTCGGGGCCGGACCCATCGGGGCCGGCTCCTCCTGGGACCCGATCCCGCCCGTCCCCGAACGCAGCCCTGACGACGCCGGCACCGACGGGAACGGCGCCCCGCCGGGCTCGCGGCTCTCCGCCCCGAGCCCCCCGGTCCCGCTCTACCGCTGGGACGGCACCGCCCCGCCCCCGAGTGTCACGCCCCTCGACGCGTACGCTCTCCGCCTCGTGGCGGGCCACGCGCTCTACGGGGCGGACGCGATCGTCACCGCGACACCGGCGCTGGCCGCCCTGCGCGACGAGCCCACCCTCGGCATCAACGCCCGAGACCGGGACCGGCTCGGCGTCCACGACGGTGACTTCGTGCGCGTCACCACGGCGCGGGGATCGATCGACCTGCTCGTCCGCACCGACGCCCGTACCCCCGCCGGGACGGCCTGGATGGCCGTCAACGCCGGCGGCCCCGGCGCGCCCGACCTCATCGACGTCACCAGCCCGGTCACCGAGCTGCGGGTCGAGACGATCGCATGAACCCCTTCGCCGGCGGGGACCCGCTCTTCAACCACGGCATCGACCTCACCGTGGTCGGCTTCCTCGTCGTCAAGACGCTGATCGTCTTCGCGCTGCTCCTGATCTCGGTGCTCCTCTACATCTGGTTCATGCGCAAGGTGATCGCCGACATGCAGAACCGGATCGGCCCCGACCAGGCCGGGCCGTTCGGGATCCTCCAGACGCTCGCCGACGGGATCAAGCTGTTCTTCAAGGAGCGGTCGACGCCCACCAACGCCGACCGGCCCGTGTACCTCCTCGCCCCGTTCGTGTCGGCGCTCGCCGCCTTCCTCGCCTTCGCGATCGTCCCCTTCGGGGGGATCGTCCGGCTCGGAAGCCACACCACCTTCCTGCAGCTCGCCGACCCGCAGGTCGGGGTCCTGTGGCTCCTCGCCATGTCCGGCATCGGCGTGTACGGCGTCATGCTCGCCGGCTGGTCGTCAGGCTCGAAGTACCCGCTGCTCGGCTCGGTGCGCGCCTCCGCCCAGGTCCTCAGCTACGAGGCCGCGATGGGCCTCGCCATCGTTGGCGTCCTCATCCACACCGGGACGCTCTCCACCCGCGGGATCGTCCTCCAGCAGGGCTGGAAGGGCTGGGACTCGTTCGTCACCCAGTGGCTGTGGCTCCCCGCCATCGGCGCGTTCATCATCTTCTTGATCGCCGCCACCGCGGAGACGAACCACCCGCCGTTCGACTTCTCCGAAGCGGAGGAGGAGCTCGCGGGCGGCTACCACGTCGAGTACGGCGGGATCCGTTTCGCGATCTTCTACCTGGCCGAGTTCATGAACGTCATCACCATGTCCGCCATCGCGGTGACGCTGTTCCTCGGTGGGCCGTCCGGACCCAAGCTCGGCTTCCTCAACCAGGGCGGCTGGGTCAACGTGTGGATCGTCCCCGTGTTCTGGTTCCTGCTCAAGCTCTGGGCGGTCCTCTACGCCACGGTGTGGCTGCGGGCCTCCCTGCCCCGGCTGCGCTACGACCTGCTGATGGACCTCGGCTGGAAGGTCCTCATCGAGGCCGCCTTCCTCTGGGCCATGGTCACCGCCGTGATCGTCGTCGGGCAGGACCAGAACTGGAACCTCTGGATCGTCACGCCCGCCGCCGCGATCGGGGCGCTCCTGCTCTACGGGTTCCTCATGCTGTGCGTCCCCCGCAAGGACGAGCTCGAGGAGGTCCGCTGATGGGCCGCCTCTCCGGATTCCGGGTCACGATCTCGCAGGTCTTCAAGCCCCGCGTCACCGAGCACTTCCCGCAGGAGAAGCGCCCCAAGCCGCCCCGGTTCCACGGCCGCCACGTCCTGAACCGCTACGAGGACGGCATGGAGAAGTGCATCGGCTGCGAGCTCTGCGCCGGGGTCTGCCCGGCCCGGTGCATCTACGTGCGCGGCGCCGACAACCCGCCCGAGGCGCCCGTGTCCCCCGGGGAGCGGTACGGCTTCGTCTACGAGATCAACTACCTGCGCTGCATCCACTGCGACCTGTGCGTCGAGGCCTGCCCGACCGAGGCCATCACCGAGACCAAGCTCTTCGAGTTCTCGTTCGCGCGCCGCCAGGACGCCATCTACACGAGGCGGGAGCTGCTTGTCGACGACGCCGGCCGGGCCCGCCACCAGCCCTGGGAGCTCTGGCTGGGCGGAGAGGACGACCAGACGAGCGCCTGGATGCGCGCCACCTCCCCGTCCGGCAACGTCGGCTACGAGAACCGCGTCGCCTGGTCTGGAGAGCTCGGGTTCGGCGTCCGCGACCCCGAGCATGGCCAGGCCGACGACCCGGCCGCCGTCACCGCCGGCGACGAGGGCGAGCGCCGGTGACCATCGCCCTGTTCTTCATCTTCGGCGGGCTCACCATCGGCGGGGCGCTCGGCGTGGTCCTGGCCCGCAACCCCGTGCACTCCGCGTTGTTCCTCGTGCTCACCCTGGTCAGCGTCGCCGTGCTGTTTCTCCTCCAGGACGCGCAGCTGGTCGCCGCGGTGCAGATCATCGTCTACACGGGCGCGATCGTCGTCCTGTTCCTGTTCGTGATCATGCTGCTCGGCGTCGACGAGGCCGAGCCGTTCACCGAGCCCCTGCCCTTCCAGCGCCCGGCCGCGCTCGCGCTCGGCGCGCTCGTGCTCGCCGAGGTGCTGCTGCTCGTCGGGCACCGCTGGGCGACCGGCGCTAAGACCGCCCGCGGCGTCGGCATCACCGGCGGCGCCTTCGGCAGCAACATCGAGCGGGTCGCCCGGGTGCTCTTCACCACCTTCCTGTGGCCGTTCGAGATCACCGCGGTGCTGCTCGTCATCGCGGTCGTCGGGTCGGTGTTTCTCGCCCGCCGCAGCGGCCAGGCCCCCGAGTCGGAGCCGACCTCCGGGAGCTCCTCGTGATCGCCGCCTTCCGGATCACGCCCAGCTTCTACCTCACCCTGGCCGCGGTCCTGTTCAGCGTCGGCGCGGTCGGGCTGCTCGTCCGCCGCAACGTGATCGTGATGTTCATGTGCATCGAGCTGATGCTGAACGCGGTCAACCTCACCTTTGTGTCGTTCGCGAAGGCGCTGAACGACATCGGCGGCCAGGTGCTCGTGTTCTTCACGCTCGTCGTCGCCGCGGCCGAGGTCGCGGTCGGCCTCGGGATCATCGTGGCGATCTTCCGTCGACGCCGCGACGCCACCGCCGACTCCTTGCGGACCCTGGAGGGCTGACCGCCATGCACACCGGGGGGCCGGGATGAGCGCGCGCGACCTGCTCAGCTACGCGGGGATCGTGCCGCTGCTGCCGCTGATCGGCGCCGCGGTGCTGATGCTGTTCGGCAAGCGGCTCGGTGACCCGAAGGCGGGCTGGCTCGCGACCGGGCTCATGTTCCTCGCCTTCGCCTGGTCACTCGTCCTGTTCTTCGCGCTGCTGAGCCTCCCGCCGGCCGGGCGCAGCCAGGTCAGCGTCGTGTTCACCTGGCTGCCCGCCGACCAGCTGCGCGTCCACATCGGGTTCCTCGCCGACCCGCTGTCCATCACCTGGTGCCTGCTCGTGACCGGCGTCGGAGCGCTCATCCACCTCTATGCGATCGGCTACATGCGCGGCGACCCGAACTTCGGCCGGTTCTTCGCCATCTTTAACCTCTTCGCCGCCTCGATGCTGCTTCTCGTGCTGGCCAGCAACTTCCTCCTGACCTTCCTCGGCTGGGAAGGCGTCGGCCTGTGCTCCTACCTCCTGATCTCCTACTGGTTCGAGCGCAACACCGCCGCCCTGGGCGGCAAGAAGGCCTTCATCTACAACCGGGTCGGGGACTTCGGGTTCCTGCTCGCCATGTTCTTGATCGTGGCGAAGTTCGGCACCCTCGACTACGTCGCGGTTGGGCACGAGGCGGCGCACGCCTCCGGCGGGGTCGTCACCGCGGTGGCGCTGCTGCTGTTCCTCGGCTGCGTCGGGAAGAGCGCCCAGATCCCGCTGTTCCCGTGGCTGCCCGACGCGATGGAGGGTCCCACGCCCGTCTCCGCGCTCATCCACGCCGCGACCATGGTCACCGCCGGGGTGTTCCTCGTCTGCCGGGCCCACGCGTTCTTTGACGCCAGCAGCTCCGCGATGACGGTCGTGACCTGGATCGGCGCGATCACCGCGCTGACCGCCGGCGTCGTCGCGGTCATGCAACCCGACATCAAACGGGTCCTCGCCTACTCCACCATCAGCCAGCTCGGCTTCATGTTCCTCGCCCTCGGGCAAGGCGCCTACGAGGCCGCGATCTTCCTCGTCGTCGCGCACGCCTTCTACAAGGGCTGCCTGTTCCTCGGCGCGGGGTCGGTGATCCACGGCAACGCCGAGAATCAGGACATGCGCACCATGGGCCACCTCCGGCGGTACCTGCCCATCACCGCGTTCGGGATGGTCGTGGCGTCGATCGCCATCGTCGGCGTGCCGCCCTTCGCCGGCTTCTGGGCGAAGGACCTCGACATCGAGAGCGCCTACCTGCACCACTCGTACGCGGTGTGGGTGATCGGGCTGCTCGCCGCGGCCGTGACTGGCATCTACATGACTCGGCTCGTGTTCCTCACCTTCTTCGGGAACCCGCGCTTTGGCGCCGACTCCGGCCGCCCCGAGGTGAGCGACCGCGCCGCCGAAGCGGGTGCGGAGCCCGCCGACGTCGAGGCCCAGCTCGGCTACGACCCCGACTTCTCCCCGACCGTCGTGTTCGGCGAGCCGCCCCGCCCGCCCCGACTCCACGGCCACGAGCCGCACGAGAGCCCCTGGCTGATGGTCCTGCCCATCAGCGTGCTCGCCGTCGTCACCGCGGTGGGCGGCCTCCTCAACCTGCCCCTCCGGCGGTGGGACTTCCTCGACCAGTGGCTCGCCCCGGTGTTCCACGGCGTGCACGAGCCCTCGCCCCACACCTTCGGGGGCGGGACGGCGCTGACCGCGATCGCGTTCGTGTTCGGCGCGATCGGCATCACCGTCGCGTACCTGCTCTACCGGCACGGGCTCCCCGACCCCGCCGTCGACCCCCTCCAGGAACGCCTCGGCGTCGCCGCCGACGTGGCCGGGCACGGCTACTACTACGACGACACGATCTCCGAGGCCGTCGACGGACCGGTCCGGGCCGGCGCCGAGTTCCTCGACGAGGACGTCGACCAGCGCGTCATCGACGGGTCCGTGAACGGCACCGCCCATCTGGTCCGCCGGGCTGCCGACGGCCTCGGCCACCTCCAGGACGGCTACGTGCGCCGGTACGCGATCGGGATCGCGCTCGGCGCGGCGGCGCTGCTCCTCTTCCTCCTCGCGTACGCCGGCCGGTGACATGACCGACTTCCCGATCCTCACCGCCATCATCGCCACGCCCCTCTTCGGGGCGGTGGTTGTCGCGCTGCTCCCCAGCCGCCGCCCCGAGATCATCAAGGCGGTCGGCTACGGGTTCACCATCGCCACGCTCGGGCTGGCCTGCTGGCTGCTCGCCGACTTCTCGACGAAGAGCGCCTTCTTCCAGTTCGTCGAGAGCCACCCGTGGCTGCCCGGCGTCGGGTCCCGCTACATCGTCGGCGTCGACGGCATCAGCCTCTTCATGGTCGTCGTCACCGCGCTGCTCATGCCCCTCTCGCTGCTGGCGTCGCAGCGCTACCCGAGCCAGCGGCCGAAGGCCTTCACGGCCTGGTTCCTCCTGCTCGAGTTCTGCCTCATGGGCGTGTTCCTCTTCCTCGACCTGATCATGTTCTTCGTGTTCTGGGAGATCGTCCTCGTCCCCATGTACTTCCTGATCCAGGGCTGGGGGCACGAGCGCCGCCAGTACGCGGCGGTGAAGTTCTTCATCTACACGTCGGCCGGGTCCGCGATCCTGCTGGCCAGCATCTTGACCCTGGGCTTCCTCCACGAGGCCAAGACCGGGTTCTTGACCTTCGACTACCGGGTGCTGGCCGCCTGGTCGTTCCACGGCCTCTCGCTCACCACCGAGACGCTGCTGTTCCTCGGGTTCATGGCCGCCTTCGCGATCAAGATCCCGCTCGTCCCGTTCCACACCTGGCTGCCCGACGCGCACACCGAGGCGCCCACCGCGGGCTCGGTCGTGCTGGCCGGGGTGATCATCAAGATGGGCTCGTACGGGTTCCTGCGCTTCTCGTTCGAGCTGTTCCCGCACGCGACGGTGAACCTCGCCCCGGTGCTCCTCACCCTCGGGGTGATCGGCATCCTGTACGGGGCGATCGTCGCCGCGATGCAGAAGAACTTGAAACGCGTGATCGCCTACTCGTCGATCGCCCACATGGGGTTCGTGCTCGTCGGAATCTTCTCGCTGACCGTCCTCGGGCTCGACGGCGCGCTCTTCACGATGCTGAGCCATCCCCTCACCACCGGCGCGCTGTTCCTCATCGTCGGCATGCTGTACGAGCGTCGCCACACCTATGAGATCTCTGAGTACGGCGGTGTCTGGCGCGCCGCGCCGCTGCTCACCGCGATGTTCATGATCGCGATGGTGGCCGGCATCGGCCTGCCCGGCTTCTCCGGGTTCATCGGCGAGTTCCTCTCCCTCCTCGGCGCCTTCGTGACCCGTCGACCGTGGGCGATCGCGGGCGCGGCCGGGGTGATCTTCGCCGCCGTCTACATGCTGTGGGCCTTCCAGCGGGTCTTCATGGGGAAGCCGTCCGCGATCACCCTCCGCATGCCCGACATCAGCTTCCGCGAGGTCGCGGTCGTCGCCCCCCTGCTCGCCCTCAGCCTCTTCCTCGGCATCTACCCGAAGGCGGCGCTCGACCGGATCGAGCCGACCGTCAAGCGCACCCTCGTGAACCTCGAAGCTCAAGACCCACTTCCACCAGAAGCTGCCGGCCGGCTACCCGAAGCCCTCCCTGCCCCCCGGCGTCACCGCCAACCAGTCGATCCACCTCGGGATGAACGGCCGGTGACCGCCCCGATCACCACCCCGTCGGTCAACTGGCTCGCCCTCTCACCTGAGATCGCGCTCGCCGGCGCCGGCATCGTGATCGTGGTCCTGCGCGCCATGCTGCGCCGGCGCAGCATCACCACGCCGCTCTGCGCGGTGGTCGCCCTCGCCGGAGTCGTCGCCGCGGGCGCGGTCGAGCTGCGTCTCTGGCAGCTGGTCAACCACCACCGGGCCATCACCACCGTGGCCGGGATGGTCCGAGTCGACCTGTTCGGGATCTTCCTCGGCGTCGTCGTCCTCGGCGCCACTCTCCTGGCCCTGCTGCTCTCGGTCGCGTACCTGCGACGCGAGAACCTCGAGGCTCCGGAGTACCTGGGCCTCGTCCTCCTCTCCGCGGCCGGCATGCTCACCATGACCACCGCCAACGACCTCATCGTCGTGTTCCTCGCCCTCGAGGTGCTCTCCATCCCCCTCTACGTGCTCGCCGCGTTCGACCGCCGGCGCCTCACCTCCCAAGAGGCGGGCATCAAGTACTTCGTGCTGGGGGCGTTCTCCTCCGCGATCTTCCTGTACGGCGTCGCGCTGACCTACGGCGCGACCGGCACCACCTCCTTGACCGGCATCGCGACCTTCCTGTCCCACAACACGCTGCTCGACCAGGGCACCCTGCTGGCCGGCATCGCCTTCTTGCTGGTCGGTCTCGGTTTCAAGGTCGCCGCGGTGCCCTTCCACATGTGGACCCCCGACGTGTACCAGGGCGCCCCGACCCCGATCACCGCGTTCATGTCGGCAGCCACGAAAGCGGCTGCGTTCGCGGCGCTGCTCCGCGTGTTCGGCGTCGCGTTCCCCCTCTACCGGGCCGACTGGCGCCCGGCCGTCTTCGCGCTCGCCGTGCTCTCGCTCGTCGTCGGGAGCGTCGCCGCGGTCGTGCAGACCGACCTGAAACGCATGCTCGCCTACTCGTCGATCGCGCACGCCGGCTACATCCTGATCGGCTTCGAGACCGCCACCTCCCGGGGCCGGGAGGCCGCGCTCCTCTACCTGTTCGTGTACTCGTTCATGACCATCGGGGCCTTCGCCGTCCTGACCGTCGCCAGCCGGCGCGGCGACGACCGCCACTCCCTCGACGACTACCGCGGCCTCGCCCTGGAACGCCCCGTCGTGGGCGGGCTGCTGATCTTCTTCGTCCTCGCCCAGGCCGGCGTGCCCTTCACCGGCGGGTTCATCGTCAAGCTGGAGATCTTCAGCGCCGCCGCGGAGGCGCATCAGTACGCGCTGCTCATCATCGGCGTCCTCTCCGCCGTCGTCACCGCCTACGTATACCTGCGCATCGCCTACACCACCCTCAGCCCGACCGACGACGCCGAGGTCGAGGCGCGCGAGGCGGGCCTGCGAGTCGACGTCTGGAGCGGCCTCGTCCTCCTGGCCTGCGCGGCGCTGGTCCTCGTCGTCGGCGTGGTCCCCGGGCTGTTCGTCCACTGGGCGCGGGCCGCTACGTTCCTGCTCTGAGCCGCCTCGACGTCGTCGCCCGGACCCGTAGGCTCACCGCGCCGAGAGGAGCGCTGCGATGACGCGGATCGTCGACACCGCCGAGTGGGAGGCGCTGGCCCGCCACTACGAGCAGCTGCGCGACGTCCACCTCCGGGACCTGTTCCGCGACCAGCCCGACCGGGGCGACACGCTCTGGCTCGAAGCCGGCGATCTGTACCTCGACTACTCGAAGAACCGGCTGACCGCCGAGACCATCACCCGGCTCGTCGCGCTGGCCCGCCGGGCCGGCGTCGAGGAGCTGCGCGACGCGATGTTCGCGGGCGAGAAGATCAACATCACCGAGCAGCGGGCCGTGCTCCACGTCGCGCTGCGCGCACCGCGAGGCGAGCGGCTCACCACCGACGGCCACGACGTCGTCCCCGACGTGCACGCGGTGCTCGACCGCATGGGCGACTTCGCCCGCCGGGTCCGCTCCGGCGCCTGGACCGGCCACACCGGCCGTCGGATTCGCAACATCATCAACGTCGGGATCGGCGGCAGCGACCTCGGCCCCCGTATGGCCTACCAGGCGCTCCGAGACTTCAGTGACCGGTCGATGACGTTCCGGTTCGTGTCCAACGTCGACGGCACCGACTTCTTCGAATCGACCCGGGACCTCGACCCAGCCGAGACGCTCTTCATCATCGCCTCGAAGACGTTCACGACCCTCGAGACCATGACCAACGCCCGGACCGCCCGCGACTGGGCGCTCGCCTCGCTCGACGACGAGTCAGCGGTCGCGCAGCACTTCGTCGCCGTCTCGACGAACCAGGCCGAGGTGTCCAAGTTCGGGATCGACCCCGCGAACATGTTCGAGTTCTGGGACTGGGTCGGTGGTCGCTACTCGTACGACTCCGCGATCGGGCTGTCGCTCATGCTCGCCATCGGCCCCGACGGGTTCGCCGACATGCTGGCCGGGTTCCACCGCATCGACGAGCACTTCCGCAACGCGCCGATCGAGCAGAACCTCCCCATGATCCTCGGGCTGATCGGCGTCTGGTACAACGACTTCTTCGGCGCCGAGACGGTCGCCATCCTCCCGTACAACCAGTACCTCGCCCGGCTGACCGACTACCTCCAGCAGCTCGACATGGAGAGCGACGGCAAGTCCGTCACCCGCGAGGGCGCGCCGGTGGGCTGGCAGACCGGTCCGATCATCTGGGGTCAGCCCGGCACCAACGGGCAGCACGCCTACTACCAGCTCATCCACCAGGGCACGAAGCTGATCCCGTGCGACTTCATCGGGTTCTGCCGGCCGCGCCATCGCCTCGGCGACCACCAGAACCTGCTCATGGCCAACCTGTTCGCCCAACCCCAGGCCCTCGCGTTCGGCAAGACCGCCGAGGAGGTCCGAGCCGAGGGCGTCCCCGAGTTCCAGGTCCCGCACCGCACCTTCGCCGGCAACCACCCGACGAACACGATCCTGGTTCCCGAGCTCACCCCGAACACGCTCGGCCAGCTCATCGCGCTGTACGAGCACAAGGTGTTCACGCAGGGCGCGATCTGGAACATCAACTCCTTCGACCAGTGGGGCGTGGAGCTGGGCAAGAAGCTCGCCCTCGACATCGTGCCCGAGCTGCGACGCGGTCGACGACCCGGTGCTGCAGCACGACTCGTCGACCAACGCGCTCATCCGTCGGTACCGGCGGCTCCGCGAATGACCGAACCAGAAAGGGAGGTGTGGCTGGTCCGCCACGGCGCCACCGAGTGGAGCCGCGACGGTCGTCACACCGGTGTGACCGACCTGCCGCTCCTTCCCGACGGTGAGGAGGAGGCCCGCGCGCTCGCGCCGCGCCTCGCTGGCCACGACTTCGCGCTCGTGCTGACCAGCCCGCTGCAACGGGCCCGCATCACGGCCCGGCTGGCGGGATTCCCCGACGCGGTCGTCGACGACGACCTCCACGAGTGGGACTACGGCGACTACGAGGGGCTCACGATCGAGCAGATCCGCGCCATGTCGCCCGGCTGGACGATCTGGACTGGTGCCGTCCCGGGCGGGGAGCAATCGGCCCAGGTGGAGGCCCGCGTGCGGCGCGTCCTCGCCCGGTGCGCGGCGTGCGGCGGCGACGCGTTGCTGTTCGCGCACAGCCACGTGCTGCGGGTCCTCACCGCGGTCGATCTCGGGTTCGGTCCCCCGGCCGGCGCCCAGTTCAGCCTCGACACCGCGACCGTGAACGTCCTCGGCTTCGAGCACGCGTACCCGACGCTGCGCCGCTGGAACACCTGACCCCGGCGACTCAGGGCCGTCACCGGCGCCACCATCGCCGCGGCCGGGGGCGGACCAGGCCGCTCTCGTAGTCGTCGAGCGCGCCGAGGGCCAGCTTGTGCGCCTCGTTGATCAGCGGCGCCCCGCCGGAGAAGTCGAAGAACTCGCGGTCGTCGACCGGGGCCGGCAGCACCACCAGCTCGATCTCGGGCGGGACCCACTGCAGCTCGAGCTCGAAGCGCTGATCGCGCGAGATCGCGAAGGCACGAACCGCCACGTCCAGCGGAGAGCGGATCGGCCGCTGCCCGATCGGGTCCGACACGTCGAGGACGAACACCCGGGTCGTGGGGCCGGCCAAGGCGTGCGAGATCGGCACCAAGTCCACGACCGCGCCGTCGACGAGCCGGTGGCCATGCAGGATCACCGGCGGGAACACGCCCGGGATCGCGGCGCTGGCCAGCAAGGCGGGCATGACGGGCCCGCCCACGATCAGGATCTCGTCGCCGGTGTCGAGGTCGGTGGTCACCACCCGCAGCCGCACCTCGAGCTCGGAGAAGTGACGAGCCGGCCCGGCCCGCTCGAGGACCCGCTGGAGCCCGTCGCTCGCCGAGAGGTGATCGTCTCGGCGCAGCACGTTCCAGGCCCGCTTGATGGTGCCCCCCGGGAAGATCTGCTCGCCCTTCAGGCTGAGCCACACCTCCTCGAAGCTCGTCCAGCTTCGCCAACGTCGGGCTGGTCGCCAGCGCGGCGCCGTTCAGCGCGCCGGCCGAGGTCCCGACCACCACGTCCGGGGTGATCCCACGCTCCAGCAGCGCGCGGAGCATCCCGATCTGCGCGACGCCCTGGTTGGCGCCGCCCGACAGCACGAAGGCGGTCACCGGCCCATCCGAGCCGTCCGACCCTCGCTCTGCTCGCATCCGGCCCTCCCGGTCCCTCCCGAGATCGTCGCGCACCAGGCCCACGGCACCGCGGGTTCAGGTGCTGCCGGACGCCGCTGATAGCCTCCGCGTCCGGTGGATTCCCGGGGGAACGAGAGGACCGGCCGGCGGTGACCGAGTTCTACCGCGAGTACCTATCGGTCGCTGTGCTCATCGGAGCCGCGGCGCTGATGTTCGGCGCGATGCTCGGCGCGGGACGGCTGCTGCGCCCGGACCGACCCCAACCGGAGAAGTTCATCACCTACGAGGCCGGATCGGACCCCGTCGGCGGCTGGGGCCAGTCGAACGTCCGCTACTACGTCTACACGCTGCTGTTCGTCATCTTCGACGTCGAGGCGGTGTTCATCTTCCCGTGGGCGGTGAACCTCCAGTCCCTCGGCGTCTACGGGCTCATCGAGATGTCCGCGTTCATCATCCTGCTCACGCTGGGGCTCGTCTACGCGTGGCGAAAGGGAGTGCTGCGGTGGGCCTAGTCGAACAAGGCCGACTTCCGAAGCCGTTGACGTACCTCCTTAACTACAGCCGCAAGTACTCGCTCTGGATGTTCCAGTGGGGCCTGGCCTGCTGCGCGATCGAGATGGGCGCCGCGCTCGCCAGCCCCCGGTACGACATGATGCGCCTCGGCGTGATCCCCTTCCCGGCCAGCCCCCGCCAGGCCGACCTGGTCGTCATCTCGGGGACCGTCACCGACAAGATGGCGCCGTCCATCAAGCGGCTCTACGAGCAGATGCCCGACCCCAAGTACGTCATCTCGATGGGGTCCTCCGCGAACTGCGGCGGCCCCTACTGGGACTCCTACTCGGTGACGAAGGGCGTCGACCAGATCATCCCCGTCGACGTGTACGTGCCCGGCTGCCCACCCCGGCCCGAGGCGCTACTCCAGGGGATCGTGCTGCTCCAGGAGCGGATCCAGCACGAGGGCATCGGCAACGACGAGCTCCGACAGCGCTGGCGCGGGGAGCCGATCGTCGTTGCCTGACGAGCCCACCACCGACGAGGCCGACGCGGCGGAAACTCCGCCCGAGCCCAACCCGGAGCACGAGCGGGTCGTCGTGACCCTGCAGGCTCAGCTCGGACCCGACGCGGTGCTCGACCAGGCCGACGTGTTCGGGAACCTGGTCGTCCGGGTCGCGGCCGGGTCGTGGGTCGAGGCCGGGCGGGTCGCCCGCGACGAGCTGGGCTGCGACTACCTGTCGTTCATCGCCGGCATCGACTGGCAGCCTGCCCTTCGGGAGGGCGACGAGGACAGCAGCGACACGTCGTCCCCGGTGCAGCCCGACGAGACGACCTACGGCGCGGCCGGCTCGGCCGGACGGTTCCAGGTTTTCGCCCACGTGCAGTCGACGAGCAGCCACATCGCGGTGACACTGAAGACCGACGTCGACGACGTCGACCCGTCCGTCGCGTCGTGGGTCCCGATCTACCCCGGCGCGGACTGGCACGAGCGGGAGTGCTGGGAGATGTTCGGGATCCGCTTCGACGGGCACCCGGCGCTGCGGCACCTCTACCTGCCCTCCGGGTTCGAGGGCCATCCGCTACGCAAGGACTTCCCGCTCCTCGCCCGGGTCGTGAAACCCTGGCCGGGGCTCGTCGACGTCGAGGCGATGCCGGGGGAGCCCGAGCCGACCGACGCGCCGGCGAGCAGTGAGGCGTCGTCGTGAGCACCACCGACGCCACCACGCCCGCCGGGTTCCAGGTCGACCGGGCCGCGATGCGGCACCTCGCCGACGCGCAAGTCAACGTCGAGGCCTCGACACTGGCGACATGATCCTGAACCTCGGGCCCCAGCACCCGGCGACGCACGGCACGCTGCGCCTCGTCGTCCGCCTCGACGGCGAGCGGGTCATCAACGCCGACCCGGTCATCGGGTACATGCACCGCGGCTACGAGAAACTGACCGAGTTTCGCACCTACCCGCAGATCACGACCCTGATCAACCGGATCGACTGGCTGTCGAGCTTCGCCAACGAGGTCCCGTTCATGAGCGCCGCCGAGCAGCTCATGGGGATCGAGGCGCCGCCCCGCGCGCAGTACATCCGGACCGTGCTCACCGAGCTGTCCCGCATCGCCACCTTCTTGCTGTTCCTTGGCGAGATGGGCCTCCAAGTCGGCGCGCTCACCCCCGCCTTCTACGGGTTCCGGGACCGCGAGTACGTCCTGAACCTCATCGAGGCCGCGACCGGAGGACGCTTCCACCCCAACTTCAACCGGATCGGCGGCCTGAAGGACGACCTGCCCTGGGGCTGGATCTCGGAGTGCCGCTCGACGATGAAGATCGTCCTCGACGCCTGCGACGACTTCGAGGACCTCGTGCTCGGCAACGAGATCTTCCAAGCCCGCACCCGAGGCATCGGGATCATCCCGGCCGCTGTCGGCCCGGGATGGGGCGTGTCGGGCTCGAACCTGCGGGCGTCCGGTGTCGACTGGGACCTGCGTCGCGACGCCCGCCCGTACCTCGTCTACCCGGACCTCGACTTCCAGGTGTGGACGCACCCCGACGGGGACTCGTACTCGCGGTACTGGGTGCGCCTCCAAGAGACCCGCGAATCGGCCCGGATGGTCCTGCAGTGCCTCGACGCGATGCCGACCGGGCCGATCATGGCCAAGGTCCCCCGCATCATCAAGGTCCCCGAAGGTGAGACCTGGGTCGAGACCGAGAACCCGCTCGGCCAGATGGGCTACTACGTGATCTCGAAGGGCGCGACCGGTCCGTTCCGGGTCAAGATCCGCTCCGCGTCGTTCAGCAACGTGTCGATCCTGCCGTGGCTGCTCCGCGGTGTGTTCGTCCCCGACGTGATCACGATCCTGGCGTCGCTGTACTTCATCCTCGGCGACATCGACCGATGACCGCCATCCCGACGCTGGCGCTCGAGGTCGGCTGGGGCACGACGCTTGCCATCAAGACGCTGGTCATCCTCGCCATCATCCCGGCCGGGGCGTTGATCCTCGGATACACGTTCTTGCTGAAGATGATGAGCCACATGCAGAGCCGGCTCGGTCCGATGGATCCGGGCGGCTTCCACGGCTGGTACCAGCTGGTGGGTGACGGCCTGAAGTTCCTCCAGAAGGAGGACATCATGCCGGCCCAGGCCGATCGGCACGTGTTCGCGATCGCACCGGGCGTCGTCGTCCTCTCGACGTTCCTCGTCTTCCTCGTGATCCCGATCGGCCCCGACCTGGTCGACAAGAGCCTGAACGTCGGCGTGTTCTACACGCTCGCGGTGTCCAGCCTCTCCGTCATCGGGGTGCTCATGGCGGGCTGGGCGAGCGCCAACAAGTACACGCTGCTCGGCGCGCTCCGGGCCGCCGCGCAGCTCATCGCCTACGAGCTGCCACTGCTCCTCGCTGTCGTCGGCGTCGTCATCCAGGCCGGCACGATGAGCCTGCAGGGTATCGTCCTGGCCCAGCAGAACGGCTCGATCTTCGGGTTCAGCGGGCTCGGGGAGCCGTTCATCCTCACCCAGTTCGTCGGCCTCTTCCTCTTCCTCGTCGCCGCCCAAGCCGAGCTCACCCAGACCCCCTTCGACATGCCGGTCGCCGAGAGCGAGCTGCGTCGCCGGCTACATGGTCGAGTACACCGGGTTCCGGTTCCTCTTCTTCTTCATCGGCGAGTTCGGGACCACGTTCGGGTTCGCCGCCATCGCCGCCACCCTCTTCCTCGGCGGCTGGGCCATCCCCGGCGTCCACGGCACGTGGGCCAACATCCTCGGCCCGTTCGTGCTGTTCGCGAAGCTGATGCTGGTGGCGTTCTTCATGTTCTGGGTGCGGTTCACCTACCCCCGGCTGCGCGAGGACCAGCTCCAGGCGCTGGCGTGGAAGGTCCTCATCCCGCTCGCGCTCCTCAACGTCCTCCTGACCGGCGTGTTCAAGGTGGCGTTCTGATGCCTCAGCTCCCCAAGCCGAAGCTGCCCGGGCTGATCGGCGGCCTCGGCGTCACGCTCAAGACCATGCTGCGCCCCGCGGTCACCGTGCAGTACCCGCACGAGCGCGAGGCCCCGCGGCGCGGGCCCGGGGCGTGATCGCCCTGAAGGAGGAGAACTGCACCGTCTGCATGCTGTGCGCCCGCCAGTGCCCCGACTGGTGCATCTACATCGAGGGCCACAAGGAGCAGCGTCCGCCCCGTCGGGAAGGGGGCCGGCCCCGGTCGGTCAGCGTCCTCGACCGCTTCGACATCGACTACGCGCTGTGCATGTACTGCGGGATCTGCGTCGAGGTGTGTCCCTTCGACGCGTTGTTCTGGAGTCCCGAGTTCGAGTACTCGGAGTTCAGGATCGGGAAGCTCCTGCACGACAAGGTCAAGCTGGGGGACTGGATGCAGACCGTGCCCGAACCCGAGCCGCTCGAGGTCGGCGCCGAATCGAAGGGGAAGAAGTAGCCCCGTGTGGGAGCAGCAGGTCGCGTTCTGGGTGCTCGCCGTCTCGATGGCCGCGGCCGCGATCGGTGTCGTCCGCACCCGCAACATCGTGCACGCGGCGTTGTACCTGGTCGTCGTGCTCGCCGGTGCAGCCGCCCAGTACATCCTCCTCGCTGCCGAGTTCGTCGCCTGGGTGCAGGTCCTGATCTACATCGGGGCGGTGATCGTGCTGTTCCTGTTCGGCGTCATGCTCACCCGGGCGCCGATGGGCGGCGACCCCAGCGCGGTCGACAACGAGCAGCGCTGGGGCGGACTCGTCGTCTCGCTCTTCGTCCTCGGGGTGCTCGTCGCGCTGCTCGTGAACACGTTCGGCGGCAAGAAGATCCACTTCAGCAACGCGCTCGTCGCCCTGGGTCGCACCAGCAACGTCGGCACGGACATCTTCCGGGTCTTCGTCGTGCCGTTCGAGGTCGTCTCCATGCTCCTCTTGGCCGCCCTCATCGGAGCCGTCGTCCTGGCCCGAAAGGACTGAGGTGCAGCTCAACGAGTTCCTGATCCTCGCCGCGTTCCTCTTCTGCACCGGGGTCTACGGCGTCCTCGTCCGCCGGAACGGCGTGCTGGTCCTCATGAGCGTCGAGCTGATGCTGAACGCCGTCAACATCAACCTCGTCGCCTTCTCCGCCCTCACCAAGAACGTGGCCGGCCAGGTGTTCGCGCTCTTCATCATCACGATCGCAGCCGCCGAAGTCGGAGTCGGCCTCGCCATCGTCCTCTTGATCTACCGGAACCTGCGCAGTCCCGACCTCGACGAGATCGATCAGCTGAAGGGCTGACGCACCGTGCTCCAGAACGCTTGGATCATCCCGACCCTGCCCGCGGTCTCCTTCCTGCTCATCCTGTTCTTCGGGAAGCGGACCCCCGGCAAGGGCGCGTTCATCGGCATCGCCGCGGTCGCGGCCTCGTTCGTGGCGTCGTGCGTGGCGGCCGGTCAGTGGATCCACCGCGTCGACCAGGCGACCGGGAAGAGCGAAGGCCTCGCCGCCCTGACCAAGGGGGTCGTCCAGTCCGGCGGCGCGCACGCGGTCCACCCGGTCACCGAATCGATCACCTGGTGGCAGAACGGCGCGGTGAAGTTCGGCGTCGGGACCTACGTCGACGGCCTCACCGTGATGATGGTCGTCGTCGTCACCCTGATCTCGCTGCTCGTGCAGATCTACTCGACGGCCTACATGCGCGGCGACCGCCGCTACACCTGGTACTTCGCCGCTCTGTCCCTGTTCACCGCGTCGATGCTCACCCTCGTCGTGGCGTCGAACACCATCCAGCTCCTCGTCGGCTGGGAGCTCGTCGGGGTCTGCTCCTTCATGCTGATCGGCCACTGGTGGGAGGAGCCCGCCAACAGCCGAGCTGCGATCAAGGCCTTCCTCACCACTCGAGTCGGTGACATCGGTCTGATGATCGGGATCATCATCTTGTTCTTCACCGTCCACTCCTTCGGGATCGGTGTCACGAACCTCTACGCGGTGAGCAGTCACGCCCAGCACGACCTCCTCCTCGCCGCCGCGGTGTGCCTCCTCGTCGCCATCATCGGCAAGAGCGGGCAGTTCCCGCTCCACACCTGGCTGCCTGACGCCATGGCCGGGCCGACGCCCGTCTCGGCGCTGATCCACGCCGCGACGATGGTTGTCGCCGGCGTGTTCCTCGGCGCCCGGCTCTACCCGGTCTTCTTCAACGGGTTCTCGATCGCGAACGGGGGCGTCAACGCGATGGCGCTCATCGGCGGCATCACGATCATCATCGGCGCCGTGCTCGCCTTCGTGCAGACCGACATCAAGAAGGTCCTCGCCTACTCGACGATCAGCCAGCTCGGCTACATGGTGATGGCGCTCGGCGTGGGCGCGTGGTCAGCGGCGGTCTTCCACCTCTTCACCCACGCCTTCTTCAAGGCGCTGCTGTTCCTCGGGGCCGGGTCGGTGAGCCACGCGGCTGGACACACCTTCGACATGCGCGAGATGGGCGGCCTGCGCAAGAAGATGCCGATCACCTTCTGGACCTTCATCGTCGGGTCGCTCGCCCTCGCCGGGATCTTCCCCCTGGCCGGCTTCTGGTCGAAGGACGAGATCCTCGTGCAGGCCGGGAAGAACGGCTACCAGAGCTTCCTCATCATCGGGTTGATCGGCGCCTTCCTGACCGCCGCCTACATGACCCGGGTCGTCTACCTCACCTTCTTCGGCGAGTACCGGGGCCACGAGCACCCCCACGAGTCGGAGCGGACCATCACCATCCCGCTCATCGTCCTCGGTGTGCTCTCCGTCGGGGCCGGGTTCATCAACGCGGCTCCGTTCGGCATCGAGAAGATCAAGGACTGGGTCCAGCCTCAGGTCGCGTTCCCCATCCTGAACAACGCCGGCTTCGACTACGGGAAGGCGATCCTGTCCGTCTCCGTCGCGGTGTTCGCGATCGCGATCGCGACCTACTACTTCCTGCGGGGCGACGAGCTGAGCTTCCACGGCCTCACCGAGCGCAACGCGTTCGCTCGTGCCGGCTACGAGTTCCTCGAGAACAAGTACTACCTCGACTACCTCTACGAGGACGTCATCGTCGACGGAATCCGGGGCCCGGTCGCCCGGGCCTCCTACTGGGTGAACCAGCACGTCATCGACGGCGTCGTCAACGGGGTCGGGCGGGGCTCGGTCCGAGCCGCGCAGTTCACGTACCAGGTCGTCGATCAGCGGGTGATCGACGGCGGAGTCAACGAGATTGCCCGCGAGACCGACCGGGCGGGGACCGAGGTGCGAGGGTTCCAGTCCGGTCAGGTGCAGCGCTACGCGCTGATCCTGTTCGGCGGGGTCGGGCTGCTCAGCCTCGCCCTCTTCTTGATCAACATCCACTAACTCGAGAGGTAACGCAGAGCCATGCACTGGTTCGATGACTGGGCCCTGACCCTGGCGGTGTTCATCCCGCTGGCCGGGCTGGCCGCGATCCTGTTCATCCCACGCGCGTATGAGCAGGCCATCAAGGCGACGGCCCTCGTCGCGTCCCTCGCAACGCTGGCGGTCGGGATCGGGATCCTCGCCGACTTCGACTACAGCCACGGCGGACGGCTGCAGTTCGTCGTCAACAAGTCGTGGATCCCGCTCATCAAGGCCCGCTACCACATGGGCGTCGACGGGATCTCGCTGCCGCTGCTGATCCTGTCGATGCTCATGGTCGTTCTCTGCATCATCTACTCGTGGAACCACTTCCCCGAGCCGCACAACCCGAAGGCGTTCCTCGGGCTCATCCTGCTGCTCGCGGTGGGGATGAACGGCACCTTCGTCGCCCAGGACCTCATCCTCTTCTTCGTCTTCTTCGAGATCGTGCTGCTGCCCATGTTCTTCATGATCGGCGTGTGGGGCGGACCGAACCGCCAGTACGCGGCGATCAAGTTCTTCCTGTTCACCCTCTTCGGCTCGGCGCTGATGCTGGTGAGCTTCCTGGCCATCTTCTTCCTGTCCAAGCACCAGACCTTCCAGATGCCCCAGCTCTCGGTGCTCGGTGGCGCCGGGATCGCGTCCGGGACCCAGGCCCTCGTCTTCGTTGGGCTGTTCCTCGGCTTCGCGATCAAGGTGCCGATGTTCCCGTTCCACACCTGGCTGCCCGACGCCCATACCGAGGCGCCGACCGTCGGGTCGGTGCTGCTCGCCGCGATCCTGCTGAAGCTCGGCGCCTACGGGTTCATCCGCATTGCGCTGCCGATCCTTCCCGCCGCGGCGCGGGCCTGGGCCCCCTGGCTCGGGCTCCTCGCCGTCATCGGGATCATCTACGGCGCCTTGTGCTGCCTCGCCCAGACCGACATGAAGCGGCTCATCGCGTTCTCGTCGGTGTCGCACATGGGGTTCGTGATGCTCGGCATCGCGACGTTGACCAGCTTCGGTGTCAACGCGGCCGTGTTCGGCATGGTCGCCCACGGCCTCATCACCGGCCTGCTGTTCTTCCTCGCCGGATCGGTCCAGGAGCGCTACGGGACGAGGGAGCTCAAACGCCTCGGCGGCCTCCTGACCCAAGCCCCGAAGATGGGCTGGATCCTCGGGTTCACCGTCATGGCGTCGCTCGGGTTACCCGGGCTGGCCGGCTTCTGGGGCGAGTTCCCGGCCATCCTGTCGGCGTACAGCCCGGCGAAGCTGACCGAGGGTCTCTTCAACGGCGACCCGCTCCTCACCTTCCGGACCTACATGGTCATCGCCGCGATCGGCACCGTCCTCGCGGCCGGCTACCTGCTCTGGATGCTCCAGCGGGTCGCGTTCGGGACGGTCAAGCCGGAGTTCGAGCACGCCCACATCCACGACGTTCACGTCTCCGAGTGGATCGCCTGGGTGCCGCTGCTTCTGCTCATCGTCGCCTTCGGTATCTACCCGAACCTCATTTTCCACATCACGCACGGAGCCGTGTCGAACGTGACGAGAGTCTTCGGAGGCTGACGGGTGAACCCGCACGTCGACTTCCACGCGCTGGCGCCCGAGATCGTCCTCACCGCGACCATCGTCGCGGTGCTGATCGCCGACCTGTTCACCGACGAAGGGAAGCTCCCGGCACAGATCGCCGCCTTCGGGGTCCTCGGCTCGCTGGTGCCGGTCCTCACCCTCGCCGTCGACGGCGGGACCCGGTCGTTGTTCGGCGGCGCCTTCGTCGTCGACCCGTTCTCGCTCGTCCTGACCGGCTTCTTCCTCGTCGCCGGGTACGTCACGCTGCTGGTGTCGTTCGACTACATCGGCGAAGGCGACTACTACCAAGGCGAGTACTACGTCCTCCTGCTCACCTCCCTGCTCGGCATGGTCGTCATCTCGTCGTCTCGGGACCTGATCTCGATCTTCGTCGCGCTGGAGACGATCACCATTCCGACCTTCGTCCTCGCCGGCTGGCGCAAGCACGACACCAAGTCCAACGAAGCCGGGCTGAAGTACTTCCTCATCGGGGTCCTGTCGTCGGCCCTGATGCTCTATGGCATGTCGCTGATCTTCGGGCTCGCCAATTCGACGGTGCTCGTCGACATCCACCGGTACGCGACCGGTCATACGCCGGCGCTGTTCGCGGTGGCGATCTTCCTCACCCTGGTCGGGTTCGCGTTCAAGGTCAGCGCGGTTCCGTTCCACTTCTGGGCTCCCGACACCTACGAGGGCGCTCCCACCCCGGTCACCGCCTTCCTCTCGGTGGCTTCGAAGGCGGGGGGTTTCGTCGCCCTGATCACCATCATCCGGCTCGGGTTCTTCCCGTCCGGCGATTCGTGGCAGCCGATCCTCTGGGTGCTCGCCGCGGCGTCGATGACGCTCGGGAACCTTGGCGCGCTCCGCCAGACCAACGTCATCCGCATGCTCGCCTACTCGTCGATCGCGCAGGGTGGCTTCATGCTCGTCCCGCTCGCGGTCGCAGGCGACGTGCACGGCAACACGGCCTGGCAGGCCGTCGTCATCTACCTCCTCATCTACGGGGCGATGAACCTCGGCGCCTTCGCGGCCGTCATCGCGGCCGCCCGGCGCACCGGGTCGGCCGAGATCTCGCGTCTCTCCGGGTTCGGGCGCACCAACCCGGCCGTCTCCGTCATGTTCTCGCTCTTCTTGTTCTCCCTCGCCGGCGTCCCGCCCCTCGCGGGCTGGTTCGCGAAGTTCGTCATGTTCCGAGCAGTGTTCGACGCCGACACCACCGCGGCGGTGATCCTCGGTGTCATCGCGGCGGTCAACTCGGTGATCGCGTTCTTCTACTACTCGAACGTCGTCCGCCGCCTGTGGTTCGACGAGCCCGCCGAGGGTGTCGTACGCGAACCGGGGGGGCGGCTGCCGGTCGGGCTGGCCGCCGCGATGGGCCTCATGAGCGCGGTCATCCTCGTCGTCGGCGTCTACCCGCAGTTCTTCGCTCGGCTCGGGCAGGTCGCCTTCCAGCGCGGCTGACCGGGCCGACCGGCTCGTCGTGAGCACGGCGAACGCACCCGGCACGGACGCTGCTCGGCAGCTGCGCGAGCTGATCCGCCGTGCCGGCCCGGTCACCTTCGCCGAATTCCAGCAGCACGCGGTGGACGGCTTCTTCGCCGCTGGGCGCGGCGCCGGCCGGGCCGGCCGCGACTTCGTCACCAGCCCCGAGACCGGCTCCCTGTTCGGCGCGCTCGTCGCCCGGGCGCTCGACGACGCCTGGCGGCGCCTCGACGAGCCCGATCCGTTCGTGTTCGTCGACGCGGGCGGCGGGCGGGGCCGGCTCGTCGCCGACGTGCTGCGCGCCCGGCCCGCCTGCGCCCCCGCCCTCCGAGCCGTGCTCGTCGAACGGTCGGCGGCGCTGCGCGACGAGGCCCGGACGCTCCTCGAGCTCGAACCGGCCGACGCCGCGCTCGGCCCGTTCGCCCAGGACGCCGTCGACGAGCCAGCCGAGCCGCTGCCCCGAACCGGGCCCGTCGTCACCGCCCTCGCCGAGCTCCCGACCATCCCCCTCACCGGCGTCGTCGTCGCCAACGAGCTGCTCGACAACCTCCCGGTGCGCCTCGTGGAGCGCCGCGACGACCACTGGCTCGAGGTGCGGGTCGGGCTCGGTCCAGAAGACCGGTTCGTCGAGTGGCTCCTCGACGCGCCCCCGGACCTTGGCGCCCTCGCCGACGAGCTGGTCGACGACGCCCCGGTCCGCAGCGGCGACCGGCTCCCGATCCCGGTCTCGGTCGCCGACTGGCTGGCCGGTGTCGCCGCCACGCTCGCCCGCGGGGAGCTCTGGATCATCGACTACGCCGACGAGACAGCCGGGCTCCTCGCCCGCGGTCCGACCGGTCCCCACGGCTGGCTGCGCACCTACCGGTCCCACGCCCGCGGCACGAGCCCGCTCGACGCCCCCGGCGAGCAGGACATCACCGGCGACGTGCCACTCCCTTGGGTCCGGCGCGCCGCCACCCGCAGTGGCTTCACCGTGCGGGCCGAGACCCTCCAGGTTGACTGGCTGCGCGGCCTCGGTCTCGACGACCTCGTCGCGGCGGGACGCAGCAGCTGGGCGGCCGGCGCGGCACGCGGGGACCTCGACGCGATCCGCGGCCGCAGCGCTGAGCTCGAAGGGGCCGCGCTCACCGACCCCGACGGGCTCGGCGCCCATCTCGTCCTCGTCCTCGAGCGACGCTGATCTGCCGCGCCCCGCCGCACCGGGACGGCGAGGCGGGTCTCGTCGTGCAGGGCCTGGGTTAGCCTCGCCGGCGCTCGCACCGCCAGCACTGGGGGCCCGCGCATGGCCAAGACGATCGAGTCGCTGCTCGCCGAGGGTCGCACCTTCCCGCCCCCCGAGGGGTTCAAGAAGGACGCGCTCGTCACCGGCACCGAGATCTACGACGAGGCCCGCCGCGACCGCGAGGGCTTCTGGGCCCGGGAGGCCGCGGCGCTGCTCGACTGGTCCGAGGAGTGGCACACCATCCTCGAGTGGGACCTGCCGTTCGCGAAGTGGTTCGTCGGGGGGAAGCTGAACGCGGCGTACAACTGCATCGACCGCCACGTCCTCGCCGGCCACGGCGACCAGGTCGCCTACCACTGGGAAGGCGAGCCCGGCGACACCCGCACCATCACCTACGCGCAGCTCCAAGACGACGTCTCGCAGCTCGCCAACGCGCTGAAGGCGCTCGGGGTCGGGAAAGGCGACCGGGTCAACATCTACCTCGGCATGGTCCCCGAGCTGCCGATCTCGCTGCTGGCCTGCGCCCGGATCGGGGCGCCCCACTCGGTCGTCTTCGGCGGGTTCTCCGCCGACTCGCTGCGGGACCGCATCAACGATGCGGAGGCGAAGGTCCTCATCACTGGCGACGGGGCATGGCGGCGCGGCAACGTCGTCCCCCTCAAGGACACCGCCGACGACGCGGTGCACGACTGCCCGTCGATCGAGCGGGTCCTCGTCCTGCGCCGCACCGGTCACGACGTCGAGATGACCGCCGACCGGGACGTCTGGTGGCACGACCTCGTCCCGCAGCAGTCGACCGACTGCCCCGCCGAGCCGATGGACGCCGAGGACCTCCTCTACCTCCTCTACACCAGCGGGACGACCGCCAAGCCGAAGGGGATCATGCACACCACGGGCGGCTACCTCACCCAGGTCGCCTTCACCCACCGGTACGTGTTCGACCTCAAGCCCGACACCGACGTGTACTGGTGCGCGGCCGACGTCGGGTGGGTCACCGGCCACTCCTACATCGTCTACGGGCCGCTCGCGAACCGCACCACCAGCGTCCTCTACGAGGGCAGCCCCGACTTCCCCGACAAGGACCGGCTCTGGCAGATCGCCGAGCGGTACAAGGTCACCACCCTCTACACCGCGCCCACCGCGATCCGCACCTTCATGAAGTGGGGTTCCGAGTACCCGCAGCGCCACGACCTCTCCTCGCTGCGGCTCCTCGGGACGGTCGGCGAGCCCATCAACCCGGAGGCGTGGGTCTGGTACTGGCAGCACATCGGCGGTGGCCGCTGCCCGGTCGTCGACACCTGGTGGCAGACCGAGACCGGCGCCATCATGATCAGCCCGCTGCCGGGGGCGACGACCCTAAAGCCCGGCAGCGCCACCTTCCCCCTCCCCGGCGTCGGCGCCGACGTCGTCGACACCCACGGGGACAGCGTCCCCATCCCTGGCGGCGGCTACCTGGTCCTCACCGACCCGTGGCCGTCGATGCTGCGCGGCATCTGGGGCGACCCGGAGCGGTACCGCACCACCTACTGGTCCCGGTTCGGGGACCGCTACTTCGCCGGTGACGGCGCCAAACGCGACGAGGAGGGCTACTTCTGGCTCCTCGGCCGGGTCGACGACGTCATGCTCGTCTCCGGGCACAACATCTCGACCGCCGAGGTCGAGCACGCCCTCGTCGGGCATCCCGTGGTCGCCGAGGCCGCGGTCGTCGGGAAGACCGACGCCACCACCGGCCAGGCCATCGCGGCCTTCGTGACCCTCCGGGCCGGCTACCAGGCCAGCCCCGAGCTGGTCGCCGAGCTGCGCGACCACGTCGCCCACACCATCGGCCCGATCGCCCGCCCCCAGACGATCCTGTTCACCGATGACCTGCCCAAGACCCGATCCGGGAAGATCATGCGCCGGCTGCTCCGCAACGTGAGCGAGGACGAGGCGCTCGGCGACACCACCACCCTCGCCGACCCGACCGTCGTCGAAGGGATCAAGTCCCGGTACCTGGCCAGCCAGGCGTCGAGCGACGACGAGGGGTGACTCGCGCCCCTGAGCACTGGACGTGGCGGGACGGCCCGGTCGAGCCCGGGCCCGCGGCGGTGATCGACCTCGACGGGGTCCTCTCCGACGCGGTGAGCCGCCAGCACTACCTTGAGTCGCCCCGCCAGGACTGGCGGGCCTTCTTCGACGCTTGCGGCGACGACCCGGTCATCGAGGAGGTCCGGGTCCTCCTCGAGCTCCTCGACCGGGACCTGCGGGTCGTGCTGCTCACCGCTCGGCCCGGCCGCATTCACCACCTCACCGAGGCGTGGCTCCGCCGCTACCGGATCCGCTGGGACCTCCTCCTCATGCGCTCCTACGGCGACTACGAGCAGTCATCCGAGTTCAAGCGGGCCTCGGTCCGGGACCTACGCCGCTACGGCTTCGAGCTGCGCCTCGCCATGGAGGACGACCGGCGCAACGTCGCCATGTTCCGCGACGAGGGCGTCCCTTGCCTCTACCTGCACTCCGGCTACTACGACTGAGGGCGGGCCGGGAACGCGCCCGACCGGCCCGGCGTTGCAGGGGAAGAGAACCGAGAACGAGCGGTTCGGGGGGCCGCACCAAGGAAGCGGACATGCTCCGGAACACGCTGAAGACCACCATCCTCCTGGCCGTGCCGGGAGCGCTCTTCATGGCGGTCGGCGCCGCGATCGGCGGGAGCGCCGGCCTGACCATCGGCCTGCTGATCGGCGTCGCGTTCGCCGGCGGCTCCTACTGGTTCAGTGACACGCTCGCCATCCGGGCCGCCCGGGCCCAGCCCGTCACCCGGGACCAGGCCCCCGAGCTGCTACGCGATCGTCGAGGACCTCACCCGCCGGTCCGGGATGCCCATGCCCCGCCTCTACGTCTCGCCGGAGCGCCAGCCCAACGCGTTCGCCACCGGACGAAGCGAGCACCACGCCGCGGTGTGCGTCACCCAGGGGATCCTCCAGGTCCTCGACGTTGACGAGCTGCGGGGCGTCCTCGCCCACGAGCTCTCCCACGTCCGCAACCACGACATCCTGATCAGCTCCGTCGCGGCGGCCGTCGCGCTCGGGATCCTGTTCGTGTCTCGCATCGCCATGTTCGGCGCCATCGTCGGCGGCGGGGGACGCCGGGGCCAGAGCAACATCTTCAGCGCCCTCGCCCTCATGATCCTCGCCCCCCTCGCGGCGATGGTCGTGCGGATGGCGCTGAGCCGCTCCCGGGAGTACCAGGCCGACGCCAGCGGCGCGCGTCTCCTCCACGACGGGGAGCCCCTCGCCCGAGCCCTCGAGAAGATCGACGCTTACGCCAAGCGGGTCCCGATGAACGTCAACCCGGCCGAAGCCACCGCGTACATCGTCAACCCGCTCACCGGCCGCCAGGTCAGCTTCGCGGGGCTGTTCTCCACCCACCCATCGACCGCGGATCGGGTCGCCCGGCTGCGCACCCGCGCCAACTGAGCCGCCCCGCTCAGTCCCGCTGGTTCACGAACTGGAGCGGGATGCCGAAGTCGTGGTCGCGCATCGCCTGGATCGCGGCCTGCAGGTCGTCGCGCTTCTTGCCGCTCACCCGAAGCTGATCTCCCTGCACCTGGTGGGAGACGCCCTTCAGGTTCAGGCCCTTCAGGAACTTGCCGATCTCCCGGGCCTTCTCCTGGTTGATGCCCACGTTCAAGGTGACGGTCTGGCGCACCGCGCCCTTCGACGCCTCCTCGACCTTGCCGTAGCCGAGCAGCTTCAACGACACCTTGCGGCGGACCAGCTTCTCCTCCAGCACCTGGGTGAGCGCCTTCAGCCGCTGCTCGCTGTCGCTGTGCAGTCCGATCGCGCCGTCCTGTAACTCCACCGTGGAGTCCGTCCCCTTGAAGTCGAACCGGGTCGACACCTCCCGGGCGGTCTGGTCCACCGCGTTGCGCACTTCCTGCATGTCGACCTGCGAGACCACATCGAACGTCGGCATCTGGCGTCACCTCGAAGGCCACGAAACAGTGGCTGCTACTCTACGCGGCGCGGGGTCGGTGCCCGAGTGGCCAAAGGGAACGGTCTGTAAAACCGTCGCGCAAGCTTCGCTGGTTCGAACCCAGCCCGGCCCACCACTCCACCCGCTGCGGCGTGCCACGACGCCACGCCGACGACGGAGCGCGCCCCTCGCTCAGACGCCGTTGATCTCGGCGGCCAGCTCGTCGGCGACGTGCCGCAGCTCCCGGGTCAGGACCGAATCGTGGCGGGCGCCGAGGACCCGGGCCGTCTCCGAGTAGTACCAAGCCTGCGCGGCCGCGTCGGCGTGGAAGCGATCCCAGATCGAAGGGCCGTGCTCCCGAAGGTCGCTCAGGATCGAGCGGGCGTTGTGGAGCTTGTCGGCCGCGGTGACCCGCAACGCGCCCGGCGGCAGCGGGTCGTCCTCCAGGTGGGCGAGGTACGCGGCCTTGCGGGCCGGCCAGTCCTCGGCGTCGCGGAGGCCGCCGCCCCCCTCCGAGCAGGCGACCACGATCTCGGCGGTCAGCCCGCCGAAGCGGGCCCGGATCTCGGCCTCGCTGATGTGACAGTCCTCGATCGCGTCGTGGAGCACCCCCGCGATCGCCTCCTCCTCGGTGCCGCCGTCCTCCAGCACCAGCGACGCGACCGCCAGCAGATGCGAGACGTAGGCGATCCGAGTGCCCTTCCGGGACTGGTCGGCGTGGAGGTGGGACGCCCACCGGACCGCCTCCGCGAACCGGGCGGTCAGCACCGCGGTCGGCAGGTCATCACGCGCCACGGCCGGCCTCCGACAGCATCCGCTGCATCACCACCACGTCCAGCCAGCGGCTGAACTTGCGGCCCACTTCCCGCTCCACGCCAGTGTGCTCGAACCCACAGCCGACGTGCAACGCGATCGACGCCTCGTGGCCCCCCACGATCCGGGCCACGATCGAGTGGAACCCGTGGTCCCGGGCCAGGGTGACGAGCTCCCCCAGCAGGAGCCGCCCCACCCCCCGCCCCCGGTGCTCGCGGTGGACGTACACCGAGTCCTCGACCGTCGGGGCGTACGCCGGCCGAGCGTGAAACGGGGACAGCGACGCGAAGCCGAGGATGGTGTCGTCGGCGTCCTCAACGGCCACGATCGCAGCGTGGGCGCCGCTGTGCTGGTCGATCCAGGCCTGCTGCTCCTCGGCGCTGCGCTCCACCATGTCGAAGGTGACCGTCGACTCCAGCACCTCACGGTTGTAGATCGCGCGCACAGCGTCAGCATCGTGTCGCTCGACGAGGCGCATCAATACTCCCATCGGCCCGGAAGGTAGCCGGTTGCTATCCTCTTCGCCGCGCCCCCTTAGCTCAGCGGCAGAGCACTTCCATGGTAAGGAAGGGGTCTACGGTTCAAATCCGTAAGGGGGCTCGGCGGTGTAGCTCAGTTGGCAGAGCACGCGGCTCATAATCGCGGCGTCGCGGGTTCGAGTCCCGCCACCGCTACTAGCACGAGACCAACGAACGCGCAGGAGCAGACGACCGGCCGCCCACCCGGGCGGTCGGGGCCAGTGAAGGAGAGACGGAGCTTCCCATGGCGAAGGCGAAGTTTGAGCGGACGAAGCCGCATTTGAACATTGGGACGATTGGTCATATTGATCATGGGAAGACGACGTTGACGGCGGCGATCACGAAGGTGTTGTCGGAGCGGAATCCGAATACGTCGTTCACGGCGTTTGATGAGATCGATAAGGCTCCGGAGGAGAAGCAGCGGGGGATCACGATCTCGATTTCGCATGTGGAGTACGAGACCGAGAATCGGCATTACGCGCATGTGGATTGCCCGGGTCATGCGGATTACATCAAGAACATGATCACGGGTGCGGCGCAGATGGATGGGGCGATCTTGGTGGTGGCGGCGACGGATGGGCCGATGCCCCAGACTCGGGAGCATGTGCTGTTGGCGCGGCAGGTGGGGGTGCCGTCGATCGTGGTGGCGTTGAACAAGACGGACATGGTCGACGATGAGGAGATCTTGGAGCTGGTGGAGCTCGAGGTCCGGGAGCTGCTCAACGAGTACGAGTTCCCTGGTGATGACATCCCGGTGGTGCGGGTGTCGGCGCTCAAGGCGTTGGAGGGGGACGCGGAGTGGACGGCGAAGATCGTGGAGCTGATGGAGGCCGTCGATTCGTATATCCCGGAGCCGACTCGGGACGTGGACCGGCCGTTCTTGATGCCGATCGAGGATGTGTTCTCGATCACGGGTCGGGGCACGGTGGTGACGGGCCGGGTGGAGCGCGGGATCGTGAAGGTCAACGAGGAGGTCGAGATCGTCGGGATCCGCCCGACGACCAAGACGGTCTGCACGGGTGTGGAGATGTTCCGCAAGCTCCTCGACGAGGGCCGGGCCGGTGACAACATCGGGGCGTTGCTGCGAGGCACCAAGAAAGAGGACGTGGAGCGGGGTCAGGTGCTGGCCAAGCCGGCTTCGATCACCCCCCACACCAACTTCTTGGCCCAGGTCTATGTCCTGACCAAGGAAGAGGGGGGTCGCCACACCCCGTTCTTTGGGAACTACCGACCCCAGTTCTATTTCCGGACCACGGACATCACGGGGATGATCCAGCTGCCCGAAGGGACCGAGATGGTCATGCCGGGCGACAACACCGAGATGACCGTCGAGCTGATCAACCCCATCGCGATGGAAGAAGGCGTCCGCTTCGCCATCCGAGAAGGCGGCCGCACCGTCGGCGCCGGCCGCGTCACCAACATCATCAAATAGCGAGGGACCGAGCAGATGGCGAGCGACAAGCGGGTCAAGGTCACCCTGGCCTGCGAAGAGTGCAAGCGGCGCAACTACATCACGGTCAAGAACAAGACCAACGACCGCGAGCGCATCGAGATGAAGAAGTACTGCCGCTGGGACCGCAAGCACACCCTCCACAAGGAGACCCGCTAGGGCCCACCGGCCCGACCGGCCCCAACGACCCACCCACCCTCCACCCCAGGCCGGCCGGCCCGCCGGGGTGGCCCGACGCGGCACGATTGGCCGTACTGAGAGGTAACCCAGCAGGCTGCGGCCGAGTCTCATGGACGAACAACACGACACTGATGGGCACGACGAGCTAGCGGGGCTCGTCGACGCGGCCCGGGATGGTGACCGGGGCACGTTCGACGAGCTCGTGCGACGCACCTACGTCGACACCTACACGCTCGCTCTTCGCCTCACCAGCCATGAGGAGGACGCACGCGACGTGGTCCAAGAGGCCTATCTCCGGGCCTGGAAAGGGCTCCCCCGGTTCCGTGGCGACTCCCAGTTCACCACCTGGCTGTACCGGATCACCGCGAACGCCGCCTTCACCCACGGCCAGAAGCGCCGCCGCCACCGGACCTCCAACCTCGACGACGTCGACGAGCCCACCGACGTGCGCCCCGAATCGTCCCCCGAGCTGGTCGCCGAAGCGAGAGCCGGCCTCGAGGACGTCGCCGCCGCGCTCCAGCAGCTCCCCGAGCGACTCCGCCAGGTCGTCGTCCTCAAGGACGTCTACGAGCTGTCGCACGAGGCCATCGCCCAGGAGGCCGGCATCTCGGTCGCGGCGGCGAAGGTCCGCCTCCACCGGGGCCGCAAACGGCTCCGCGACCTCCTCTACGAGCGGCCCGAGCCCGGGAGGTCCGAGCATGCGATGTGACGACGTGGCGCTCCTCCTGCCCGAGGCCGTCGACGGAACCCAGCCCGTCCCGCTCCTCGTCCAGCGCCACATCGAATCCTGCCTCCGCTGCCAGGCTGAGCTGGCCCGCTACCGGCGGATGCTCCGCAGCCTCCAGCTGCTGCGGACCCAGTTCCTCGAGCCGGCGCCCGGGCTGCTGACCGCCACCCTCGCCGCGATCGAGGAGGCCAGCGAACGGCGCGCCATCCGGTCGGTGCTGTCCAGCCGGCGGCTCGCGTACGCAGGGGCGATCGGCGGCGCGCTCGCCGCCGCCGGAGCGACCGCCACCGCCCTGCTCGTGCACCGGGCCCGGCGGCGCGGCGCCCTCGCGCACTGACCCGACGACGGGGGGCCCCAACAGGCCCGCTGCTATCCTTCGGTCCCGGCCCCCCGACGCCGGAGGGCGCCGGAGGGCAGTAGCTCAACTGGTAGAGCACCGGTCTCCAAAACCGGCGGTTGGGGGTTCGAGTCCCTCCTGCCCTGCCCGGGGTTCCTGCACCGCACCGGAGGCGGACCACGTGAACCGACAGTCCAAGCGCATGATGCAGCGCCAGGGTTCCGACCGTCCGCGCACCGCCGAGGAGCGCCGCGAGGAGCGCCGATCCCGGTCCCAGGCCGCCACCGCCGGGCCGAAGCGGGAGCGGGTCGGACCCACCCAGTACCTCGCCGAGGTCCGCTCCGAGCTCCGCAAGGTCAACTGGCCCAACCGCCGCGAGGTCACCAACTCCACGATCGTCGTCCTCATCTGCGTCGTGTTCATGACGTCACTGATCTTCTGCTTCGACTACGCGTCGTCGAAGTTCGTCCTCTGGATGTTCGGCTGATCGTGGCCTTCCCCGCGGACCCCTTCCGGGACCCCATCGACGCACCCGACCGAGACGCCGACGCCGCGGCCGAGGTCCTCGCGACCCCCGGCGCCGGCCCCGCCCCCGAGGTCGCCGAGCTCGACGTCGCCGACGTCGAGACCGACGACGGCGCAGAGGTCGAGATCACCCAGATCACCGAAGTCGAGCCGGACGGCACCGAGCTGCAGCTCCGCGAGGTCACCGAAGTCGAGCCGGACGGCAGCGAGCTGCGGGCCACCGAGGTCACTGAAGTCGAGCCGGACGGCAGCGAGCTGCGGGCCACCGAGGTCACCGAAGTCGAGCCGGACGGCACCGAGGTGCGGGCCACCGAGACTCACCGAGGTCGAGCCCGACGGCACCGAGGTCCCGATCGCGGCGTCGGTCGAGACCGACCGCCCCGGTCTGGACGGGTCCGCCGAGCTGCTCGACGTCGTCGACGAGGAGGCCGAAGCCGAGCCGGCCCCGCCCAGCCCCTACGACCGGCCCGGCAGCTGGTTCGTCGTCCACACCTACGCCGGCTACGAGAACAAGGTCAAGCAGAACCTCGAGCAGCGCATCCGCTCCCAGCACGTCGAGGACCAGATCTTCGAGGTCGTCATCCCGATGGAGGACGTCATCGAGTTCAAGGGCGGGCAGCGCCGCGTCGTCCCCAAGAAGGTCTTCCCCGGCTACGTCCTCGTCCGCATGGCGATGAACGACGGGTCCTGGCGAGTCGTGCGCGACACCCCCAACGTCACCGGGTTCGTCGGTCCGAGCGGCCGGGGCGAGAAGCCCACCCCGCTCTCCCGCAAAGAGGTGGAGGACATCCTCGGCGTCGCGAAGGCCGAAGGCCCCGCCACCGAGAAGAAGGTCCGACCCCGGGTGGAGTTCGAGGAAGGCGAGCAGGTCCGGGTCGTCACCGGCCCGTTCGCCGACTTCAACGGCGCGATCGCCGAGATCGACGTCGACCGCTCCAAGCTCAAGGTCCTCGTCAACATCTTCGGGCGGGAAACTCCCGTCGAGCTCGAATTCGGGCAAGTCGCCAAGCTGTAGGCGGCGAGCCAACCACCAGGAGCACCGACCAACATGGCCAAGAAGCGGCTGGCGGCCGTCGTCAAGATCCAGATCCAGGCCGGGCAGGCCACCCCCGCCCCGCCGGTCGGGACCGCGCTCGGCCCGCACGGCATCAACATCATGGACTTCTGCAAGGCGTACAACGCCGCGACCGAGAGCCAACGGGGTCAGATCATCCCGGTCGAGATCTCGATCTACGAGGACCGCACCTTCACCTTCGTCACCAAGACGCCGCCCACCCCGTTCCTGCTCCGCCAGGCGGCCGGGATCGAGAAGGGGGCGCAGAACCCTCGGCTCGAGAAGGTCGGGAGCGTGACCAAGGCCCAGCTCCGCCAGATCGCCGAGACCAAGAGGCCCGACCTCAACTCCGTCGACCTCGACGGGGCCACCGCCCAGATCGCCGGCACCGCCCGATCGATGGGCATCGAGGTCACCGACTGACCCCGACGCCCTGCCGGCCGGCGGAGGACCTCGCCGCCGTGCCGAAGCCATCACCGAGGGAGTCCGAGGAGGACGAACCATGACCAAGCACGGCAAGGCCTACGCCGAGGCCTCGAATCGCTACGACCACGACCAGCCGCTTCCCCCCGAGGAGGCCATCGAGCTGGTGAAGTCGCTGGCCCCGGCCAAGTTCGACGAGACGGTCGAGGCGGCGTTCCGGCTCGGGGTCGACCCCCGCAAAGCCGACCAGATCGTTCGGGGCACCGTGTCGCTCCCGCACGGCACCGGCCGACCCGTCCGCGTCGCGGTCTTCGCGACCGGCGACCAGGCCCGAGAGGCCGAAGCGGCCAGCGCCGACGTGGTCGGCGCCGACGACCTGATCACCCGCGTCGAGAACGGGTTCTTGGACTTCGACGTCGCCATCGCCACCCCCGACCTCATGGGCAAGGTCGGCCGGCTCGGTCGCACCCTCGGCCCCCGGGGCCTCATGCCCAACCCCAAGACCGGCACCGTCACCACCGACGTCCGGAAGGCGGTCGAGGAGTTCAAGGCCGGCAAGGTCGAGTACCGCACCGACCGCAACGGCAACGTCCACGTCCCCATCGGCAAGGTCAGCTTCCCCACCCCGGCGCTCGTCGAGGACTACCAGGCCGTCCTCGACGAGCTGATGCGAGCCAAGCCCGCCGCCGCGAAGGGCCGCTACCTAAAGGGCGTGTCGGTGGCGTCGACGATGGGTCCCGGCGTCAAGATCGACGTCGGGTAGCCGACGATCGACTCGCCGGCGGCTCCGGGCGGCGAGTACCCTGGAACGACCAACCGATCTGTTGCCGCAGACCTCCGGTCGGTGCCCTGTGCACCGGTAATGGGCCCTCAGCCCGCCGGACGAGGTGACCTCACACCCGAGGTGCCTCGCGCTCGCCCTGCCGAGCGTCGGCGGCACCTCGTCGTCGTGTGAGGACCCGAATGCCCAGACCGGAGAAAGTGGCGGTCGTCAACGAGGTGCGCGACAAGCTGCGCGACGCCGACGCGGCCGTCCTCACCGAGTACCGGGGGTTGAGCGTCACCGCGCTCGCCGAGCTCCGTGGCGCCCTCCGCCCGGCCAGCACCGAGTACAAGGTGTTCAAGAACACCCTGGCTCGCCGGGCCGCCGAGGAGGCCGGCCTCGCCGACCTGCTGCCCCTCCTCGAAGGCCCCGTCGCCATCGCCTTCGTGCACGGCGACGCGGTACCCGCGGCCAAGGCCCTCCGCGACTTCGGGCGCACCAACCCAGCCCTGATCATCAAGGGCGGGCTGCTCGGCCCCCGAGTCCTCAGCCCCGGCGAGATCGACTCGCTGGCCGACATCGAGCCCCGCGAGGTGCTGCTCGCCCGACTGGCCGGCGGCTTCCAAGCGCCCCTCACCAAGGCCGCGGGACTGTTCCAGGCGTTCACCCGCAACCTCGCCTACGGCGTCCAGGCCTACATCGACCAGCGGGTCGAGGCCGGCGAGCCGCTCCCCGAGCCCCCGACGGCCGCCGAGCCGGCCGGGGAAGCGTCGGCGCCCGAGCCGAGCCCCGAGCCGGCCGCGGACGAGCCGACCCCCGATCCTGCCCTCGAGTCGGCCGCCACCGCGGCCGTTCCCGAGCCCGACCCGGCGGCCGAGGCGCCGCCCAAGGCGGCCGAGCCTGACGGCCCGACCGCCGACACCCAAGAAGGAGACAGCTAACCGTGGCCACTCTCAGCACCCCCGAGCTCCTGGACGTCTTCAAGAACATGACCGTCCTCGAGCTCAACGAGTTCCTCAAGGCCTTCGAGGAGGAGTTCGGCGTCACCGCCGCCGCCCCGGTCGCGGTGGCCGCGGGCCCGGTCGCCGCCGCCGGCGGCGAGGGCGCGGCCTCCGAGGAACAGACCGAGTTCGACGTCGTGCTCCAGGCGGCGGGCGACAAGAAGATCCAGGTCATCAAGGAGGTCCGGTCGCTGACCAGCCTCGGGCTCAAGGAGGCCAAGGACCTGGTGGACAACGCCCCCAAGCCGGTCCTGGAGAAGGCCTCCAAGGAGGACGCCGACAAGGCGAAGGCCCAGCTCGAGGGGGCCGGGGCCACCGTCCAGGTCCAGTAGGGCCGATCGGGGCGGCCTGGCCGCTCCGACGACAACCCTTGACCCCCGCGGGAGGGCGTTCTAGGGTCGCGCCCGACGTCGGTCAGGCCCCTCAGGGTCTGGTCGCTGGTGCGTGTTTGCAGCGCCATTTTTGGGCGAGTAGTCTCTAAAGAGCCGTGTCTGCCTGCTCGAGCCACAGCTGACCCCCTGCCCGCTCTCCGCGTGCGCCCTCGTTCCCTAAGGAGTGGCCTTGCCTCGCCTCGCGTCCCGCGACCGCTTGTCCTTCTCCAAGCTCCCTCAGGTCTTGGAGCTTCCCCGATCTCATCGCCGTCCAGCGCCAGTCGTTCCAGTGGTTCATCGAGGAGGGCATCGCTGAGGTCCTCGCCGACATCTCCCCGATCGAGGACTTCACCGGCACGCTGAAGCTCGAGCTGGCCGACCACGTCTTTGACCCGCCCAAGCACTCCGAGGACGAGTGCCGGGACAAGGACATGACCTACGCCCGGCCGCTGTTCGTGACCGCCCGGTTCATGAACTCGACCACCGGCGAGATCAAGGAGCAGACGGTCTTCCTCGGCGACTTCCCGATGATGACCGACCGGGGCACGTTCATCATCAACGGCACCGAGCGGATCGTCGTGTCGCAGCTGGTCCGCTCGCCCGGCGTCTACTTCGGCATCAACCCCGACAAGACCCAGCCCGAGAAGGACGTCGTCGACGCCAAGGTCATCCCCGGGCGGGGCGCCTGGCTCGAGTTCGAGGTCGACAAGAAGGACATCTGCTACGTCCGCGTCGATCGGAAGCGCAAGCAGCCGGTCACGATCCTGCTCAAGGCGCTCGGGTTCGGCGAATCCCGCGAGGAGCTGGCCAGCCTCATCCTCGACGGCACCGGCGAGCCGTACCAGTCGATCCTGAACACCCTCGACAAGGACAACACCGAGGACGCCGAAGCCGCGTTCATCGACATCTACCGCAAGCTCCGCCCCGGCGAGCCGCCCACGCCCGACTCGGCCCGTCAGCTGCTCGAGAACCTGTTCTTCAACCCGAAGCGCTACGACATGGCGAAGGTCGGTCGCCACAAGGTGTCGAAGAAGCTGCGCGATGAGTACGCCAAGCTGCCGCTGAAGCGCTACGACCTTGTCGTCCCCAACGCCGACCCGGAGGCGGGCCCGGTCGACTTTCAGCTGACCCGCGCCGACGTGCTCGCGACGGTCTCGTACCTCGTGAAGCTGCACAACAACGACCCCGAGTACTTCCCCGACGACATCGACCACTTCGGCAACCGGCGGGTGCGGTCGGTCGGGGAGCTGATCCAGAACCAGGTCCGGGTCGGGCTGTCGCGGATGGAGCGGGTTGTGCGCGAGCGCATGACGACCCAGGACGTCGAGGCGATCACCCCCCAGACCCTCATCAACATCCGGCCCGTCGTCGCCGCGATCAAGGAGTTCTTCGGGTCCAGCCAGCTGTCGCAGTTCATGGACCAGACCAACCCGCTGGCCGGCCTCACCCACAAGCGCCGCCTCTCGGCGCTCGGCCCCGGGGGTCTGTCCCGCGAGCGGGCCGGGTTCGAGGTCCGGGACGTGCACCCCAGCCACTACGGGCGCATGTGCCCGATCGAGACCCCGGAGGGCCCGAACATCGGCCTCATCGGGTACCTCGCCACCTACGCCCGAATCAACCGGTTCGGGTTCATCGAGACCCCGTACCGGCGGGTGTCCAACGGCCGCGCCACCGACAAGATCGAGTACCTCGCCGCCGACGACGAGGACCGCTATGTCATCGCGCAGGCCAACGCCCGCATCGACGCCAGCGGCCGCTTCCAGGACGAGCGGGTCCTGGTCCGCGCCAAGCGGGGCGAGCTCGCCTACGTCGACCCGCACGAGGTCGACTACATGGACGTGTCGCCCAAGCAGATCGTGTCGGTCGCCACGTCGCTGATCCCGTTCCTCGAGCACGACGACGCCAACCGGGCGCTCATGGGCGCCAACATGCAGCGCCAGGCTGTCCCCGTGCTGCGTCCCACCGCGCCCTACATCGGGACCGGCGTCGAGGAGCGCGCGGCCCGTGACGCCGGCGACCTGATCCTCGCCACCGGCAACGGGCGGGTCCTCGACGTCACCGGGGAGACGATCGTCGTCGACTACGACAGCGGGCCCAAGAAGGGCCGCCAGACCTACCGGCTCTCGAAGTTCCGCCGCTCCAACCAGGGCACCTGCATCAACCAGAAGCCGCTCGTGAACGTGGGCGACGTCGTCAAGGAGCACGACGTGCTCGCCGACGGCCCCTCCACCCACGACGGGGAGCTCGCGCTCGGCAAGAACCTGCTGGTCGCGTTCATGTCATGGAAGGGCCACAACTTCGAGGACGCGATCGTCATCTCCCAGCGGCTGGTCCGCGACGACGTGCTGACCTCCATCCACATCGAGGAGCACGAGATCGACGCCCGCGACACCAAGCTGGGCGCCGAGGAGATCACCCGCGACATCCCGAACCTCTCCGAGGAGATCCTGAAGGACCTCGACGAGGAGGGCATCGTGCGGGTCGGCGCCGAGGTCGGGCCCGGCGACATCCTGGTCGGGAAGGTCACGCCGAAAGGCGAGACCGAGCTGACCCCCGAGGAGCGGCTCCTCCGGGCCATCTTCGGGGAGAAGGCCCGGGAGGTGCGCGACACCTCGCTGAAGGTGCCCCACGGGGAGACCGGCAAGGTCATCGGCGTCCGCAAGTTCTCCCGCGACGACGGCGACGAGCTCCCGCCCGGTGTCAACCAGCTGGTGCGGGTCTACGTCGCCCAGAAGCGCAAGATCAGTGAGGGCGACAAGCTCGCCGGCCGGCACGGCAACAAGGGCGTCATTGCCAAGATCCTCCCCATCGAGGACATGCCGTACCTCGCCGACGGGACCCCGGTCGACATCATCTTGAACCCGCTCGGCGTCCCGTCCCGGATGAACGTCGGCCAGGTCCTCGAGGCGCACCTCGGCTACGCGGCCCGGTACGGATGGGCGGGGCAGCGCAGCGCGCCGTCCAACCCGCACAAGACCCGGCCCGTGACCGAGCCGGCGGTGTGGGTCAGCAGCCCGGTCTTCGACGGCGCCCACTGGGACGAGGTCGAGCAGTCCGGGGTGCAGGGCACCATCGAGCAGCTGTTCGAGAACATGCACGCCGACGGGGAGAACGGGATGCGGCTCGTCGGGACCGACGGCAAGGCCGTCATCTACGACGGCCAGACCGGCGCCCCCTTCGACCGTCCGGTGACGGTCGGCTCCGTGTACATCTTGAAGCTCGCCCACCTGGTCGACGACAAGATCCACGCCCGGTCGACCGGCCCGTACTCGATGATCACCCAGCAGCCGCTCGGCGGGAAGGCCCAGTTCGGCGGGCAGCGCTTCGGGGAGATGGAGGTCTGGGCGCTCGAGGCCTACGGGGCCGCGTACGCGCTGCAGGAGATCCTCACCATCAAGTCCGACGACGTCCTCGGCCGGGTCAAGGTCTACGAGGCGATCGTGAAGGGGGAGAACATCCCCGAGCCGGGCATCCCCGAGAGCTTCAAGGTGCTCATCAAGGAGATGCAGGCCCTCTGCCTCAACGTCCGGGTCATGAACGAGCTGGGCCAGGAGGTCGAGATCCGAGAGCTCGACGAGGACGCCTTCCGCACCACCGAATCGCTGGGGATCGACCTCAGTCGTCCCGAGCGCGGCTCGGACGAGGAGGACGCAGCCCGAGCCCGGGAGAACGCCTCCCGGTACTGACCGAGCAGCTAGCGGCGACCACGAAGACAGAAGAGGGATACAGCGTGCACGACGTCAACGAGAGCGCCAAGCTGAGCATCGCCCTGGCCACCGCGGACCAGATCCGCATGTGGTCCAACGGCGAGGTGAAGAAGCCGGAGACGATCAACTACCGGACGCTCAAGCCGGAGAAGGACGGGCTGTTCTGCGAGAAGATCTTCGGCCCGACCAAGGACTGGGAGTGCTACTGCGGCAAGTACAAGCGCGTCCGGTTCAAGGGGATCATCTGCGAGCGCTGCGGCGTCGAGGTCACGCGCTCGAAGGTCCGACGCGAGCGGATGGGCCACATCGAGCTGGCCGCCCCCGTCACCCACATCTGGTACTTCAAGGGCGTCCCGAGCCGGCTCGGGTACCTCCTCGACATCGCGCCCAAGAGCCTCGAGAAGGTCATCTACTTTGCCGCGCACCTGATCACCTGGGTTGACACCGAGCGTCGCCACAAGGACCAGGCCGAGCTCGAGGCCGACATCCGGGCCGAGATCGCCGACGTGGAGAAGGAGCTCGACCTGCGGCTCCGGGGCCGGCTCGAGGAGTTCGAGCAGGAGCTCGCCAAGCTCGAGGAGGGCGGCGCGACGCCCCGCAAGGCGGACGTCGAGCGGCTCCAGAAGGCCCACGACAAGGACGTCGAGGAGCTGCGGGCCCGCGGCCAGGCCGAGGTCGACCACCTGAAGGGTGTGTGGACCACGTTCACGAAGCTCGCCCCCAAGCAGCTCGTCGACGACGAGCGGGTCTGGCGCGAGCTGCTCGACCGCTACCAGGAGTACTTCACCGGCGGGATGGGCGCGGAGGCGGTCAAGGAGCTGCATCTCCCGGCTCGACATGGTCGACGAGGAGCAGAGCCTAAAGGAGGTCATCGCCACCGCGAAGGGTCAGCGCAAGGCGAAGGCCATCAAGCGGCTCAAGGTCATCTCGGCCTTCAACCGCACCGACGCCGATGGTCGCACCATCAACTCGCCGAACGGCATGGTGCTCGACGCGGTCCCGGTCATCCCGCCCGACCTGCGCCCGATGGTGCAGCTCGACGGCGGTCGGTTCGCGACGTCGGACCTGAACGACCTGTACCGGAGGGTCATCAACCGCAACAACCGGCTGAAGCGGCTCCTCGACCTCGGCGCGCCCGAGATCATCATCAACAACGAGAAGCGGATGCTCCAGGAGGCCGTCGACGCGCTGTTCGACAACGGCCGCCGTGGCCGGCCTGTGACCGGGCCCGGCAACCGGGCCCTGAAGTCGCTCTCGGACATGCTGAAGGGCAAGCAGGGCCGGTTCCGCCAGAACCTGCTCGGCAAGCGGGTCGACTACTCGGGGCGGTCGGTCATCGTGGTCGGTCCCCAGCTGAACCTCCAGCAGTGCGGCCTCCCCAAGCAGATGGCGCTCGAGCTCTTCAAGCCGTTCGTCATGAAGCGGCTCGTCGACCTGGAGTACGCGCAGAACATCAAGTCGGCGAAGCGCATGGTCGAGCGCGCCCGCCCGCAGGTGTGGGACGTCCTCGAGGAGGTCATCAAGGAGCACCCGGTGTTCCTGAACCGGGCCCCGACGCTGCACCGGCTCGGGATCCAGGCCTTCGAGCCGGTCCTCGTCGAGGGCAAGGCGATCCAGATCCACCCGCTCGTCTGCGCGGCGTTCAACGCCGACTTCGACGGGGACCAGATGGCGGTCCACCTGCCGCTCTCCTCGGAGGCGCAGGCCGAGGCTCGCATCCTGATGCTCTCGGCGCACAACATCCTGTCGCCCGCCCACGGGCGGCCGATCGCGGTGCCGAGCCAGGACATGATCATCGGCGCCTACTACCTGAGCGAGACCCTCGACGGCGCGACCGGCGAAGGCCGGGTGTTCTCCTGCCTTGACGAGGCGATCTTCGCCTACGAGCAGCGGCTCGCGCCGGGCACCTCCGACGACGACCAGCAGGCCAAGCTGGCGCTCCACGCCGTCATCAAGGTCCGGATGCCGAGCACGAAGTTCCCCGAGGAGCAGTTCCCGGTCCGGGACGAGAAGCGCAACTCGGCCTCGGTCGTGCTGCGCCGCTTCGGGTCGAACGGGGACGGGTCGGTGCTGGTCGAGACCACGTTGGGCCGCCTGCTGCTCAACGACGCCCTGCCGCCCGACTACCCGTACGTGGACCGGCCGTTGAAGAAGCGCGACCTCACGGAGATCCTCGGCGAGATCGTCGACCGCTACTCGCGGGCCGAGGTCGCCCGGACCCTCGACAACCTGAAGGACCTCGGCTTCGAGTACGCGAGCCGGGCCGGCCTGACCATCTCGATCTCCGACGTCAAGACCCCCGACGCGAAGGCAGCGCTGCTCGAGCGCTACGAGGGTGAGGCCGAGAAGGTCGAGCAGCAGTACGACCGCGGGATCCTGACCGACGACGAGCGCCGTCAGAAGGAAGTCGAGATCTGGACCGAGGCCACCGACGCCGTCCGGCGGGCGATGGAAGCCGAGTTCTCGGCCGAGAAGTTCAACCCGGTCGACATGATGGTCGGCTCGGGTGCCCGCGGGAACATCATGCAGGTCCGCCAGATCGCCGGCATGCGCGGCCTGGTGGCCAACCCGCGGGGGGAGATCATCCCCCGGCCGATCAAGTCGAACTTCCGAGAGGGACTCTCGGTCCTCGAGTACTTCATCTCCACGCACGGCGCCCGCAAGGGTCTCGCCGACACCGCGCTGCGGACCGCCGACTCCGGCTACCTGACCCGCCGGCTCGTCGACGTCGCCCAGGAGCTCATCGTCCGCGAGGACGACTGCGAGAGCGGTCGTGGCATCTGGGTGGAGAACGTCACCGTCGAGGACGGAGGGCGGCCCCGCCGCGAGCTCGAGACCGAGCTGCTCGGTCGCTGCCTCGCCGAGGACGTCCGCCTGAGCGACGGCACCGACCTGGGTCGCAACACCGAGGTCCGAGAGGACGAGCTCGCCACGCTCGCCACCGACCCCGGCGTTGAGCGGGTCCGGGTCCGGTCCGTGCTCACCTGCGACGCGATCGGCGGCGTCTGCTCGCGCTGCTACGGCACGATGCTCGCCACCGGCAAGCTGGTCGACCTCGGAGAGGCGGTCGGGATCATCGCCGCCCAGTCGATCGGCGAGCCCGGCACGCAGCTCACCATGCGGACCTTCCACACCGGCGGCGTCGCCGGGGAGGACATCACCCACGGTCTGCCCCGCGTCGTCGAGCTCTTCGAGGCCCGCACCCCGAAGGGAGCGGCGACCCTCGCCGAGTCGTCGGGTGTGGTCCGGATCGGGGAGAACGAGAAGGGCGAGCGGGTCGTGGTGATCGTCGGCGACGACGGCACCGAGGAGGAGCACGTCGTGTCCCGCCGGGCCCAGCTGGCGGTCCGCGAAGGCGGGGACGTCAGCGCCGGGGACCGACTGGTCGGTGAGGAGCAGACCCCCCTCGACCCCAAGAAGCTGCTCGAGGTCAAGGGCATCCGCGAGACCCAGCAGTACCTCGGCGACGAGGTGCAGAAGGTCTACCGGGAGCAGGGCGTCTCGATCCACGACAAGCACGTCGAGGTGATCGTCCGCCAGATGCTGCGCCGGGTCGCGGTCTCCGAGCCGGGCGACTCGCCGTTCCTGCCTGGCGAGAAGGTCGACGCCCGCTACTACGCGGAGGTGAACCGCCAGCTCGTCGAGAGCGGCAAGCAGCCGGCCGAGGGTCGACCGGAGCTGATGGGCATCACGAAGGCGTCGCTGGCGACCGACTCGTGGCTCTCGGCGGCGTCGTTCCAGGAGACCACCCGGGTGCTGACCGAGGCCGCGATCGAGGGTCGGGTCGACGGGCTGTTCGGGCTGAAGGAGAACGTGATCATCGGCAAGCTGATCCCGGCCGGGACCGGCATGGCCGAGTACAACGAGATCGCGACCTCCGCGCCCGACTACGAGCCGCTGCCCTTCTACTCAAGCGACGTCGAGAACGTGGACCTCGCCGAGTGGCTGGCCAGCTCCACCGCGTCGCCCGAGGGCGACGGGGAGGCGGAGCCGGCCGGGGTGCTCGCCGCGGTCCCGGACCGGACCGAGCTCGAAGGCACCGGCACCGACGAGTAGCACGCGGAGCCAGTCGTCGAGCAGACGTCCCTGATGCCCGCTCGACGCCGGCCGGCGCCGGTCCGCTACCATGGACACTGGCGAGGTGCCGCCCCGGCGCGCGGTGCCGAGCCAGTCCGTCCGATCTCGAAGTTCGCTTCCCGACGCGCGAGAAAGCGTTTCCGGTGCCCACCATCCAGCAGCTGGTCCGCAAAGGCCGCGAGACCAAGCGAGACAAGTCCAAGACGCCGGCCCTCAAGGGCTCCCCGCAGCGCCGCGGGGTCTGCACTCGCGTCTACACGACCACCCCGAAGAAGCCGAACTCGGCGCTTCGGAAGGTGGCCCGGGTCCGTCTCACCTCGGGCATCGAGGTGACCGCCTACATCCCCGGCGTCGGGCACAACCTCCAGGAGCACTCGATCGTCCTCGTCCGCGGCGGCCGGGTGAAGGACCTGCCTGGCGTCCGCTACAAGGTCATCCGCGGCGCCCTCGACGCCAGCGGCGTCGCCGGGCGGCGCCAGGCCCGCAGCCGCTACGGCGCGAAGCGGGAGGGCTGAGATGCCCCGCAAAGGCCCCGCCTCCCGACGCGACCTTCAACCCGACCCGGTCTACCGGTCGGTCGTCGTCAGCCAGCTCGTGAACAAGGTGCTCCAGCGCGGCAAGCGGTCCCTCGCCGAGCGGGTCGTCTACCAGGCCCTCACCGAGATCGAGCAGAAGACGGGCGGCGACCCCGTGTCGACGCTGAAGCGCGCGGTCGAGAACGTGCGCCCGCCCCTCGAGGTGAAGAGCCGACGGGTCGGGGGCGCCACCTACCAGGTCCCGGTCGAGGTCCGGCCGCGGCGGGCCACCACCCTCGCGATCCGCTGGATCGTCGGGTACGCACGGCAGCGCCGCGAGAAGACCGTCTCGGAGCGGCTCGCCGCCGAGCTGCTCGACGCCAGCAACGGGATCGGGGCCGCCATCAAGCGCAAGGACGACTTGCAGAAGATGGCGGAGTCCAACAAGGCGTTCGCCCACTACCGGTGGTGAGTGCCGTGGATCGCGTCTAACCCGCCCGCGCGAGCGGGCCGACGGCCCGTCGTCGAGACCGAGAGCGGGCCGCCACGTGGACCGGCCTCGGCCCGGTCCGGGCGAGGACAGCCCGGGCCTCCGGTCGGGGAGGGTTCGTCACACCAGCACGGGGGACAAGAAGACAAGGAACCGTGACCGTCATGGCAGTCGCAGAGCGAGACGTCAAGGGCAAGGCTGGCCCGCTGATTCGTGAGGTTCCCCTCGCGGGGTCCGCAACATCGGGATCATGGCTCACATCGACGCCGGCAAGACCACGACCACCGAGCGGATCCTCTACTACACGGGACGCACCTACAAGATCGGCGAGGTCCACGAGGGCGCGGCGGTCATGGACTGGATGGTCCAGGAGCAAGAGCGCGGGATCACCATCACCAGCGCCGCGACGACCTGCAAGTGGCGTGACACCTGGATCAACATCATCGACACGCCCGGCCACGTGGACTTCACGGTCGAGGTCGAGCGGTCGCTGCGCGTCCTCGACGGCGCGGTCGCGGTGTTCGACGCGGTCGCGGGCGTCGAGCCCCAGACCGAGACGGTGTGGCGGCAGGCCAATAAGTACAACGTCCCCCGCATGTGCTTCGTCAACAAGATGGACCGGGTCGGGGCCGACTTCTTCCGCTGCGTCGACATGATCAAGGACCGACTCGAGGCGACCGTGGCGCTGGTGCAGCTGCCCATCGGCGCCGAGAGCGGGTTCAAGGGGGTCATCGACCTGCTCCACATGCGCGCCCTCGTCTGGGAGGACGGCATGGGCGAGACCTTCGACATCGTCGAGATCCCCACCCCGCTCCAGGCCGACGCGGAGCACTGGCGTCACGAGCTCATCGACGTCGTGAGCCGGTTCGACGAGACGGTGCTCGAGAAGTACGTCGGCGACGAGGAGATCACCGCCGACGACCTGCGTCGCGCCGTGCGGGCCGCCACCGTCTCGGGTGAGGCGGTGCCAGTCCTCTGCGGGTCGGCGTTCAAGAACAAGGCCGTCCAGCCGCTGCTGGACGCCGTCGTCGACTACCTGCCGAGCCCGATCGATGTGCCGCCGATCCGCGGTATCGACGCCCGCTCCGGCGAGCCGGACGAGCGCCCCCCGGACGACGACGCGCCGTTCGCGGCGCTGGCGTTCAAGATCATGAGCGACAGCTACGTCGGCAAGCTCACCTACTTCCGCGTGTACTCCGGGAAGCTCGGGGCCGGCGAGCGCGGTCCTGAATGCCACCAAGGATCGCAAAGAGCGGGTCGGGCGCATCCTGCAGATGCACGCCAACCACCGCGAGGACAAGACCGGCGTGTTCGCCGGCGACATCGTCGCCGCGGTGGGGCTGAAGAACACCACGACCGGGGACACCCTCTGCGACCCGAACCACCCGATCGTGCTCGAGCGCATGGAGTTTCCCGAGCCGGTCATCTCGGTCGCCATCGAGCCCAAGACCAAGGTCGACCAGGACAAGCTCGGCAAGGCGCTCGGGGCGCTCTCCGAGGAGGATCCCACCTTCCAGGTCCGCACCGACGACGAGACCGGCCAGACCATCATCTCGGGCATGGGCGAGCTGCACCTCGACGTTCTCGTCGACCGCATGACTCGCGAGTTCTCAGTCGGCGCGAACGTCGGCAAGCCCCAGGTCGCCTACCGCGAGACGATCACGGTGCCCGTCGAGAAGGTCCCCGAGCGCTACATCAAGCAGACCGGCGGGCACGGCCAGTACGGCCACGTCGTCATCAGCCTCGAGCCCACCGGACCCGGTGGCGGATACGAGTTCGTCGACAAGATCAGCGGCGGGGTGATCCCCCGCGAGTACATCCCCGCGGTCGACGCCGGCATCCAAGACGCCATGGAGGGCGGGATCCTGGCCGGGTACCCACTGGTCGACATCCGGGCAGTCCTCACCGACGGGTCGTATCACGACGTGGACTCCAGCGAGATGGCCTTCCGGATCGTCGGCTCGATGGCGCTCAAGAAGGCGGCGCGCCAGGCCAAGCCGGTGCTGCTCGAGCCGATCATGGAGGTCGAGGTCGTCACTCCCGAGGACTACATGGGTGACGTCATCGGCGACCTCTCCTCGCGGCGCGGCAAGGTCGAAGGCATGGAGCAGCGCGGCTCGACGCACGTGGTGAGAGCTCAGGTGCCGCTCGCGGAGATGTTCGGGTACGCTACGGACCTGCGCTCGCGCACACAAGGTCGCGCGACCTACACGATGCAATTCGACTCCTACAAGCCCGTGTCGGAGTCGATCGCCACCGAGATCATCGCCCGGGTACGCGGCGAGTAGCCCCCGAGCGGACTGTCAGGAAAGGACCACCACTCCCATGGCGAAGGCGAAGTTTGAGCGGACGAAGCCGCATTTGAACATTGGGACGATTGGTCATATTGATCATGGGAAGACGACGTTGACGGCGGCGATCACGAAGGTGTTGTCGGAGCGGAATCCGAATACGTCGTTCACGGCGTTTGATGAGATCGATAAGGCTCCGGAGGAGAAGCAGCGGGGGATCACGATCTCGATTTCGCATGTGGAGTACGAGACCGAGAATCGGCATTACGCGCATGTGGATTGCCCGGGTCATGCGGATTACATCAAGAACATGATCACGGGTGCGGCGCAGATGGATGGGGCGATCTTGGTGGTGGCGGCGACGGATGGGCCGATGCCCCAGACTCGGGAGCATGTGCTGTTGGCGCGGCAGGTGGGGGTGCCGTCGATCGTGGTGGCGTTGAACAAGACGGACATGGTCGACGATGAGGAGATCTTGGAGCTGGTGGAGCTCGAGGTCCGGGAGCTGCTCAACGAGTACGAGTTCCCTGGTGATGACATCCCGGTGGTGCGGGTGTCGGCGCTCAAGGCGTTGGAGGGGGACGCGGAGTGGACGGCGAAGATCGTGGAGCTGATGGAGGCCGTCGATTCGTATATCCCGGAGCCGACTCGGGACGTGGACCGGCCGTTCTTGATGCCGATCGAGGATGTGTTCTCGATCACGGGTCGGGGCACGGTGGTGACGGGCCGGGTGGAGCGCGGGATCGTGAAGGTCAACGAGGAGGTCGAGATCGTCGGGATCCGCCCGACGACCAAGACGGTCTGCACGGGTGTGGAGATGTTCCGCAAGCTCCTCGACGAGGGCCGGGCCGGTGACAACATCGGGGCGTTGCTGCGAGGCACCAAGAAAGAGGACGTGGAGCGGGGTCAGGTGCTGGCCAAGCCGGCTTCGATCACCCCCCACACCAACTTCTTGGCCCAGGTCTATGTCCTGACCAAGGAAGAGGGGGGTCGCCACACCCCGTTCTTTGGGAACTACCGACCCCAGTTCTATTTCCGGACCACGGACATCACGGGGATGATCCAGCTGCCCGAAGGGACCGAGATGGTCATGCCGGGCGACAACACCGAGATGACCGTCGAGCTGATCAACCCCATCGCGATGGAAGAAGGCGTCCGCTTCGCCATCCGAGAAGGCGGCCGCACCGTCGGCGCCGGCCGCGTCACCAACATCATCAAATAGCGAGGGGACATGGCGGACTCGAAGGGCCAGAAGATCCGGATCCGGCTCAAGGCCTACGACCACGAGATCATCGACCAGTCGACGAAGAAGATCGTCGAGACCGTGGTCCGCACCCAGGCCAAGGTCCGGGGCCCGGTCCCGCTGCCCACCGAGATCCGCCGGGTCTGCGTCATCCGCTCTCCGATGGCCGACAAGGACTCCCGGGAGCACTTCGAGACGCGGATCCACAAGCGCCTCCTCGACATCGTGGAGCCCACCAGCAAGACCGTCGAGTCGCTCCAGCGCCTCGACCTGCCCGCCGGCGTCGACATCGAGATCAAGATCCAGCAGGTCTGAGCAGGGCGGCTTGGCCTCCTGACCAGCCGCTCCGCTAGGATTACCTGGCTCGCCGCCCGCCCGCCGCGCTCGGCGAACCGCCTCCAGACCGACTTCCGCCAACCGACGTCCACGCAGGCCCGCCCGGGAACCGCGTGGCACAACCGAAACCACGCTCCGCCGGCGCCGCCCCAGGGCCGGGGGAGCGTTCGCGTCAGCCGCAACCCACCCCGTTGCGAGCACGAGCAGAGGGATCAGCAGCACCATGGCCGGCAAGGGCATCCTCGGGCGCAAGCTCGGCATGACCCAGGTCTGGGATTCGGAGAACCGGGTCGTGCCGGTCACCGTCATCCAGGCCGGACCCTGTCGCGTCGTGCAGCTCAAGACCCCCGAGCGGGACGGGTACTCGGCGCTGCAGCTGTCCTTCGGCGCGGTGAAGCCGAACCGGCTCACCAAGCCCGCGCTGGGGCACCTCGCCGCCGCGGACGCCGAACCGGCCCGGCACCTCGCCGAGCCTCCGGGTCGGCGACCTGACCGGCTACTCGGTCGGGCAGGTCCTCTCTGCCGACGTGTTCCAAGCCGGCGAGCGCGTCGACGTGACCGGCATCAGCAAGGGCAAGGGATTCACCGGCGTCATCCAGCGCCACAACTTCAAGGGCCAAGGCGCCAGCCACGGCAACCACAAGAAGCACCGGGCGCCCGGCTCGATCGGTGCCTGCGCCACGCCGGCCCGGGTCTTCAAGGGGATGCGCATGGCCGGGCAGCACGGCAGCCGCAGCGTCACCACCTTGAACCTCGAGGTCGTCGAAGGCGACGCCGAGCGTGGTCTCCTCTTGCTCCGCGGCGCGGTGCCCGGACCGGCGGGCGGGATCGTGCTGGTCCGCAACGCGGTGAAGGGCCCGCCCGTGTCGGCGCCCGCGCTGAGCGGCGACGCGGAGCCGGTCGGCGCCGCGCCAGAGGGGGCGGCATGAACGTCGACGTCGTCACCGCGACCGGCGCCAAGCAGGGCCAGGCCGAGCTGCCCGACGAGCTCTTCGGCATCGTCCCCAACGTGGCCGTGATGCACCAGGTCGTGACCGCGCAGCTCGCGCACCGTCGGGCCGGCACCCACTCGACCAAGACCCGGGCCGAGGTCGCCGGCGGCGGCGCCAAGCCGTGGCGCCAGAAGGGCACCGGCCGGGCCCGGCAGGGCTCGATCCGCTCGCCGCAGTGGCGAGGCGGCGGGATCGCGCACGGCCCCAAGCCCCGCGACTATTCGCAGCGCACCCCGAAGAAGATGGTTCGCCTTGCGCTGCGGTCCGCGCTGTCGGACCGGGCCGCCGAGCACCGCATCAAGGTCGTCGCGTCCTGGGACATCGACGAGCCCAAGACCGCCCGAGCCGTGCAGCTCCTCACCGACCTCGGGCTGCGCACCTCCGGCGAGCGTTCCCCGCGGGTGCTGATCGTCCTCGACCGGACCGAGCACGCGGTGTGGAAGTCGTTCCGGAACCTCGGATCCCGGATCCAGATCGCCCTCCCCGAGGAGCTCAACGCCCACGACGTGCTTCTCAACGACTGGCTCGTGTTCAGCCAGGCGACCCTCGACGCCGCGGTGGCCCGTTACCGCGGCCCCCATCGGCGGATCGGTCGACGAGGCATGAACCGCGATCCCCGCAGCATCATCCTGCGACCGGTCGTCTCCGAGAAGTCGTACGCGCAGTACGACGAGCAGGTTTACACGTTCCTCGTCGCGACCGACGCCAACAAGATCGAGATCAAGCGCGCCGTCGAGGAGATCTTCCACGTCCGGGTCACGAACGTGAACACCCTGAACCGGTCCGGGAAGCGAAAGCAGAACCGCCGGACCGGCACCTGGGGCAAGCGCGCCGACCAGAAGCGGGCCATCGTCTCGCTCGCGGCCGGCGACCAGATCGAGATCTTCGGGGGCTGACGTGCCGATCCGCAAGCGCAAGCCGACCAGCCCCGCCCGACGGTTCCAGACCGTCTCGGACTTCAGCGAGGTCACCCGCGCCCAGCCCGAGAAGGGCCTGACCCGACCGAAGCCCAAGACCGGCGGGCGCAACGCGTCCGGCCGCATGACGTCCCGGCACCGGGGCGGCGGGCACAAGCAGAAGTACCGGGTCGTCGACTTCCGTCGCGACAAGGACGGGGTGCCGGCCAAGGTCGCCGCCATCGAGTACGACCCGAACCGCAACGCCCGCCTCGCGCTGCTCCACTACCTGGACGGGGAGAAACGCTACATCCTCGCTCCGGCCCAGGTCGCGGTCGGCGACCTCCTCCAGAGCGGGCACGGGTCCGAGATCCGGGCCGGCAACGCGCTGCCGCTGCGTTACATCCCGGTCGGCACCACCGTCCACAACGTCGAGCTCAAGCCCGGGGCGGGCGCCAAGCTCGGCCGGGGCGCCGGCGCGGCGATCCAGCTCGTCGCCAAGGAAGGCCAGTTCGCCACCGTGCGGCTCCCCTCGACGGAGATGCGCCGGGTCCCGATCGACTGCCGGGCCACCGTCGGCGCGGTCGGCAACGCCGAGGCCACCCTCGTCAAGATCGGCAAGGCGGGCCGCAACCGCTGGAAGGGCAAGCGTCCCCACACCCGCGGCGTGGCCATGAACCCGATCGACCACCCCCTCGGCGGCGGCGAGGGCAAGAGCTCGGGCGGCCGGCACCCCGTCTCGCCGTGGGGCAAGCCCGAGGGCCGCACCCGCCGCAAGGGCAAGAAGTCGGACCAGATGATCGTGCGTCGTCGCCGCAGCCGCGGCGCCCGCCGGTAGGTCGGGAGGAACCGCCGTGCCCCGCAGCCTGAAGAAGGGACCCTTCGTCGACGACCACCTGGCCAAGAAGGTCGAGGCGATGAACGCCTCCGGTGACCGCAAGGTCATCAAGACCTGGTCGCGCCGTTCGACGGTCACCCCCGAGATGGTCGGCCACACCCTCGCCGTCCACGACGGGCACAAGCACGTGCCCGTGTACATCAGCGAGGCGATGGTCGGGCACAAGCTCGGCGAGTTCGCACCGACCCGCACGTTCCGGTTCCATGCCGGGCAGGAGCGCAGCGGGAGAGGCCGGTAGCCGTGGCCATCGAGGAGCAGATCCCCGTCCGCGAGACGACCGCCCGCCTGCGGTACGTCAGCGTCTCGCCGCCCAAGATGCGCCTGGTCCTCGAGCTGATCCGAGGCCAGGACGTCGAGACGGCCCGAGACACGCTGCGGTTCTGCGATCGGTCCGCGGCGGGCACCATCGCCAAGCTCCTCGACTCCGCCGGTCGCGAACGCCGAGCACAACGACGAGATCCCCGAGGAGAAGCTCTTCATCGCCCGCGCCTACGCGGACGAGGGCCCCACCCAGAAGCGGTGGCGGCCCCGGGCCCGGGGCCGGGGGGTCCGGATCCGCAAGCGGACCAGCCACGTCACGCTCGTCGTCGCCCGCTTCGGCGAGGACGACCTCGAGCTGCGCCGCCGTTCCGAGGCGGCCGCGCGCGCGAGCGCCGTCGGCTCGCCCGCCGCCGCCCCGGGCGGGCGCTCGAGGCCGGGCCCGACGCGGCGGCCGAGGAGCCCGTCGACGTCGACGAGCTCCCCGAGGGTGTCGACGCCGAGGACAGCGCCGCGGAGACCGCGCCGGCCCCGGCCACGAAGCGCACCGCCAAGAAGACCCCGGCCAAGAAGACGCCGGCCAAGAAGGCGACCGCCGAGAAGGCCCCGGCCAAGAAGACCCCGGCCAAGAAGTCGACCGGCGAGCCGGCCAAGAAGTCGACCGCCAAGAAGACGACCGCTACGAAGACGACCGCTACGAAGACGACCGCCAAGAAGAGCCCCGCCAAGCGGGCCCGGAAGACGACCGAGGATGAGGACTGATGGGCCAGAAGGTCAACCCGTACGGGTTCCGGCTCGGCATAACCACGGACTGGAAGTCGCGCTGGTTCGCCGACCACAAGGAGTACACGGACAGCCTCATCGAGGACTGGAAGATCCGCGACTACCTCCGCAAGCAGCTGCCCCACGCCGCGGTCAGCCGGGTCGAGATCGAGCGGACCCGCGACCGGCTCCGGGTCGACGTGTACACCGCCCGACCCGGCATCGTCATCGGCCGACGCGGCGCGGAGGCCGACCGGCTCCGTCAGGGCCTCTTCAAGATCACCGGCAACCCCAAGATCCAGTTCAACATCCAGGAGATCAAGCAACCCGAGCTCGACCGCGACCCTGATCGCCCAGGGTGTCGCCGATCAGCTCGCAGGCCGGGTGTCGTTCCGCCGGGCGATGAAGCGAGCCGTGCAGACAGCCACGAAAGCCGGGGCGCAAGGAATCCGGGTCCAGTGCGGCGGCCGGCTCGGCGGCGCCGAGATGTCCCGCAAGGAGTGGTACCGGGAGGGCCGGGTCCCGCTGCACACGCTGCGGGCCGACATCGACTACGGGCAGGCCGAGGCCCGCACCACCTTCGGGCGCATCGGCGTCAAGGTCTGGATCTACAAGGGCGAGATCCTCCCGTACCGCTCCGCGGTCGAGGACAAGATCAGCCGCGAGGCGGCCATGGCGGTCGGGGAGACGGCCGGGGAGTCCACCCCGCGCCGGCGGGTCGTCAGCGCGGGCGGCGGGCGCCGGCTGCGCGACGAGACGGTCGAGGTGCCGGTCGAGACCGCGGTCGAGACCCCGGTCGAGGAAGCCACGCCGCTCGTCAAGGAGGCCGACCCCGAGCTGGAGCGCCTCCTCGCCGAGGAAGAGGAGATCGAGCGCCGCACCCGCCAGGGTCAGCACCACGAGGCCCCCAAGTTCCACTCCGACGACGAATGACCAGAACCGACGAGGCGACACCATGCTGATGCCACGCAAGACCCGGCACCGGAAGGTGCAGCGGGGCCGGCGCAAGGGCACCGCGAAGGGTGGCACGCGCGTCAACTTCGGCGACTACGGGATCCAGGCCCTCGAGCCGGGCTGGATCACGAACCGCCAGATCGAAGCCGCCCGCATCGCGATGACTCGCCACATCAAGCGGGGCGGCAAGGTCTGGATCACGATCTTCCCCGACAAGCCGGTCACCCAGAAGCCGGCCGAGACCCGCATGGGCTCTGGAAAGGGGAACCCGGAGCACTGGGTCGCGGTGGTGAAGCCGGGCCGGGTCATGTTCGAGCTGGCTGGGGTCCCCAAATCCACCGCCCGCGACGCCATGCGCCTCGCCATGCACAAGCTGCCGATCAAGACCCGGTTCGTGGTCCGGCAGGAGGAAGCCTGATGAAAGTCTCCGAGCTACGCGAGCTCAACGACCACGAGCTGGCCAACCATCTCCGCGAGTTCCGCGAAGAGGTCTTCAACCTGCGGTTCCAGAACGCGACCGGCCAGCTCGAGAACACGACGCGGCTCAACGACGTCCGGAAGGACATCGCCCGGTGCGAGACGCTGCTTCGCGAGCGTGAGATCGCCGCCGCCGAGGCCTTGAAGGAGCAAGAGGCATGAGCGAGCCCGAACCCACCGCCAAGCCGAACCCCCGGAAGGTCCGCGAGGGCCTGGTCGTGTCCGACAAGATGGACAAGACCGTCGTCGTCGCGGTCACCGACCGGGTCCGGCACCGCCGCTACGGCAAGACGCTCCAGCGCACCCGCAAGCTGTACGCCCACGACGAGACCAACGACGCCCGGGAAGGCGACCGGGTGCGGCTCACCGAGACCCGACCGCTGTCCCGCCAGAAGCGCTGGCGGGTCATCGAAGTCCTGGAGCGCGCCCGGTGATCCAGCAAGAATCCCGCCTCAAGGTGGCCGACAACTCGGGCGCGCGCGAGGTGCTCTGCATCAAGGTGCTCGGCGGCACCCGCCGCCGCTACGCCGGCATCGGCGACGTGTTCGTCGCGACGGTGAAGGACGCGGTACCCGGCGCCGCGGTCAAGAAGGGTGAAGTGGTCAAGTGCGTCGTGGTCCGTACCAAGAAGGAACGGCGCCGGCCCGACGGCAGCTACATCCGATTCGACGAGAACGCGGCCGTGCTCATCAACGACCAGCTCCAGCCCCGGGGGACCCGGATCTTTGGCCCGGTCGGTCGGGAGCTGCGCGACCGCCGGTTCATGCGGATCGTGTCCCTCGCCCCGGAGGTGCTCTGAGATGGATCGCGTGAAGATGCGGCTCAAGAAGGGTGACCGGGTCCGGGTCATCTCGGGCAAAGACATCGGCAAGGAAGGTGAGATCACCCGCGTGATCCCCGATCGCAACCTGGTGATCATCGACGGCATCAACGTCGCCAAGAAGCACCAGCGGTCGACGAAGGCCACCATGCAGGGCGGGATCATCGACAAGGACATGCCGCTCCACGCGTCCAACGTCGCGTTCGTCTGCGCGACCTGTGGTCCGACCCGGATCGGCTACCAGGTCGACGACGAGGGCACCAAGACCCGGATCTGCAAGAAGTGCGGGAAGGGCGTCTGATGGCTCCGGTACGCGAACGCCCGCGCCTCAAGGCCCGCTACGACGACGAACTGCGCCCCGAGCTTCCAGCGGGAAGCTCGGGCTGCAGAACATCATGGAGGTGCCCCGCCTCGAGAAGATCGTCCTGAACTGCGGGGTCGGGCAGGCCACCCAGCAGGCGTCGCTCCTCGACGGGGCGGTCACCGACCTGAGCATCATCACCGGGCAGAAGCCGCTGGTGACGAAGGCGAAGAAGTCGATCGCCGGGTTCAAGCTCCGGGCCGGGAACGCCATCGGCGCCAAGGTCACCCTGCGCGGTGACCGGATGTGGGAGTTCTACGACCGCCTGGTGAGCCTCGCTATCCCCCGCATCCGTGACTTCCGCGGCATGAACGCGGAGTCGTTCGACGGCCGCGGGAACTACACGTTCGGTGTCACCGAGCAGCTGATCTTCCCCGAAATCGACTACGACAAGATCGACACGGTGCGTGGCATGGACATCACCATCGTGACGACCGCCCGCACCGACGAGCAGGGCCGGGCCCTGCTCCGCAAGCTCGGTTTTCCGTTCCGTCGTGACTCCAACCCGACCTCGTAAGGGAGCATCTCTTGGCGAAGAAGGCACTTATCCAGAAGCAGCAGCGCAAGCCGAAGTTCGCCGTGCGTGCGTACACCCGTTGCCGCCGCTGCGGCCGGGCGCGCTCGGTCTACCGCAAGTTCGGGCTGTGCCGAATCTGCTTCCGGGAGATGGCCCACGCCGGGGAGATCCCCGGCGTCACGAAGGCATCGTGGTGAGGGAGGTGAGCCGATGACGATGACGGACCCCATCGCGGACATGCTCACCCGGCTACGGAACGCCAACGTCGCCTTCCACGACTACTGCGTGATGCCAGCCTCCAAGGTCAAGGTCGCGCTGGCCAAGATCCTCGTGAGCGAGGGCTACATCGTGGACTTCTCGGTCGAGGACGACCCCGATCGGCCCGGATCGAAGCTCCGCATCGTCATGAAGTACACGTCCGAGCGTGAGCGCACGATCTCGGGGCTGCGCCGGGTCTCGAAGCCCGGGCTGCGGGTCTACACGAAGGCCACCGACGTCCCCCGCGTCCTCGGCGGGATGGGCATCGCGATCCTGTCCACGAACCAGGGTCTGCTCACCGACCGGGAAGCCCGCCGGCGCAAGGTCGGTGGCGAGATCCTCTGTCACGTCTGGTAACGAGAGGGAGCAGGAGCAGTGTCCCGCGTCGGTAAAGAACCGATCCCGATCCCGAGCGGTGTCGACGTCACGATCCAGGAAGGTCACGTGGCGGTCAAAGGCCCGCGAGGCGAGCTCGCGCGCACCCTGCCCCCGCAGATCACCGTGTCCGAGGACGGCGGCCAGCTCGTCGTCACCCGGCCCGACGACGAGCGCGAGAACCGTGCGCTACACGGACTGGTGCGGGCCCTCGTGAACAACATGGTGGTCGGCGTCTCCGAGGGCTTCGTCCGCGAGCTCGAGATCGTCGGCGTCGGGTACCGCGCCTCGGCCGGCGGCCCGAACCAGCTGGACCTCCAGGTCGGCTTCTCCCACTCGGTGCACGTCGACGCCCCCGAGGGGGTCACCTTCGAGGTGCCCCAGCCGAACCGGATCATGGTGCGGGGCTGCGACAAGCAGCAGGTCGGGCAGGTCGCGGCCGACATCCGCAAGATCCGCAAGCCCGAGCCCTACAAGGGCAAGGGGATCCGATACGCCGGTGAGCGCGTCCTGCGCAAGGCCGGGAAGTCCGCGAAGTAGAGGCCCCGAGATGCTCCAGAAGGTCGAGAGTCGCCAGCGACGCCACCGCCGCGTCCGCAAGAAGGTCCGTGGGACCGCGGCGCGTCCTCGCCTGTCCGTGTTCCGCTCCAGCCGCCACGTGTACGCGCAACTGATCGACGACGTCAACGGGCGGACGCTCGCTGCCGCCTCCACGATGGAGGCCGCGGCCCGCCCCGGCGCGACCGCCACCGTCGACGCCGCGAAGACGGTCGGACAGCGGATCGGGGAGCGGGCCCAAGCGGCCGGGATCACCCAGGTCGTCTTCGACCGGGGCGGATTCCGGTACCACGGTCGAGTCGCCGCGGTCGCCGAGGGCGCCCGCGGGGCGGGGCTCGGTCTCTGATGCGCGACACCGCAACCACCCGGCGCTCGACCGCAGCGTCGCCACGACAGAAGCAGGTTGGAGATGGCTGAAGGCCAGTACGAGGAGACCGTGATCGCGATCAACCGGGTCGCCAAGGTGGTGAAGGGCGGCCGGCGGTTCTCGTTCACCGCGCTGGTCGTCGTCGGCGACGGGGAGGGCCACGTGGGCCTCGGGTACGGGAAGGCGAAGGAGGTCCCCGCCGCGATCCAGAAGGGCATGGAGGAGGCCAAGAAGAACGTGTTCGGCGTTCCCCTGGCCGGATCGACGATCACCCACGTCGTGCTCGGCGAGCACGACGCGGCCCGGGTGCTGCTGAAGCCCGCCGCGCCCGGCACCGGGGTCATCGCCGGCGGGGCGGCCCGCGCCATCCTCGAAGCGGCCGGGGTCCACGACGTCCTCGCCAAGTCGCTCGGCTCCTCGAACGCCATCAACGTCTCCCGGGCCACCATCCAGGGCCTGCACTCCCTGAAGCGCCCCGAGGCGGTGGCGAAGCTGCGCGGCAAGTCGGCCGAGGAGGTCAGCTCGGCCGGGATGCTGCGCGCCTACCGGGAGCGTCAGGCCCCCAAGCGTGAGATCACTGAGGTTCGCTGATGGCCACCACGCTGCGCATCACCCAGGTCCGGTCGACGATTGGCGCCAAGCCCAAGCAGCGGGGGACCATCCGCGCGCTCGGGTTGCGACGCATCAACCACACTGTCGAGCACCCCGACCGTCCCGAGGTCCGGGGGATGATCAACCGGGTCCCGCATCTCGTCAAAGTCGAAGAGGTCACCTGACATGCCGATCAAGCTCCACGATCTCAAACCGGCCCCCGGTGCCAGCCCGCGAACGTCAGCGGGTCGGGCGCGGCATCGCCGGCAAGGGCGGCAAGACCGCCGGGCGAGGCTCGAAGGGCCAGGGCGCCCGCGGCACGGTGAAGCCCGGCTTCGAAGGCGGCCAGACCCCGATCCATCGACGCACGCCGAAGGCGAAGGGATTCAAGAACCCGTTCCGGGTCGAGTACGCGGTCATCAACCTCGACGCGCTCGATGGCTTCGAGGCGGGCGCCACCGTCGACCCCGACACGCTCCGGGCCCGGGGACTGGTCGCCAAGCGGGGCCTCGTCAAGGTCCTCGGACGCGGGCAGCTCACCACGTCCCTCACCGTGAAGGCGCACGCCTTCTCCGAGGCCGCGCGCCGGGCGATCGAGACCGCCGGCGGGCACACCGAGGTGCTCCCCCCGCCCTGGGGTGACCGCCGCCCCGCCGCCCGAGGGAACGCCCTCACCAATCGGTAGGCTGTCGGCGCCGCCGGCTCAGGAGGCCCCCCCGCATGCTCGCCCGGCTCCGGAACATGTTCCGGGTTCCCGACCTCCGAAACAAGATCCTCTTCACGCTGCTCATCGTGGCCGCGTATCGGGTCGGCGCCCACCTGCCCGTCCCATTTGTCCAGTTCAGCGCGATCAAGCAGCTGCAGAACGAGACCAAGAACAGCGGCGTCGTCGGCTTCCTGGACCTGTTCTCGGGCGGCGCGATCACGAACATCGCGATCTTCTTCCTCGGGATCATGCCGTACATCACGGCGTCGATCATCATGCAGCTGCTCGGCGTCGTGATCCCGAAGCTCGAGGAATGGCAGAACGAGGGCCAGACCGGGCAGAAGAAGATCACCCAGTGGACCCGCTACCTCACCGTGGCGCTGGCCCTCGTGCAATCGACCGGGTTCGTGTTCGCCCTCCACGCCGGCAACGGCGGCCTGTTCGGCTTGAACGCCAGCCTCCCGAAGGGGATCGACTTCATACCCCACTTCGACGCGCCTCGAGCCGCGCTGATCGTGCTCACCTGGACGGCCGGCACCGCGCTCGTGATGTGGCTCGGGGGAGCTCATCACCCAGCGTGGCATCGGGAACGGGATGTCAATCCTGATCTTCGCGTCGGTTGTGTCGAGATTGCCCTCCGAGGGCGGCGCGATCTACGCGCAGGGCAGCAAGTTCCAGTTCTTCACGATCCTGCTCATCGGCCTGGGCATGATCGTCGGGATCGTGTTCGTCGAGTCGGGGCAGCGACGCATCCCAGTCCAGTTCGCTAAACGCGTCGTCGGCCGCCGAATGTACGGCGGCCAGAGCACCTTCATCCCGTTAAAGGTGAACCAGTCGGGGGTCATCCCGGTCATCTTCGCGAGCTCGATCCTCGCCTTCCCGGCGCTGATCGCGTCGGCGCTGGGCAACAACGGCCACGGCATCCAGGCGTGGATCAACAACAACCTGGTCCAGAACCAGAGCTGGTTCTACATCCTCTTCTACACGATCCTCATCATCTTCTTCGCCTACTTCTACACGGCGATCGCGTTCAACCCGCAGCAGCAAGCCGACATCATTCGAAAGCAGGGAGGGTTCATCCCCGGCATCCGGCCCGGTCCACCGACTGAGCGGTATCTCGCCAAGACCTTGAACCGGATCACCTTGCCGGGGTCCTTGTTCCTCGCCACCATCGCGGTGGCACCCCTCCTCGCCTTCGCGCTCTGGAACATCAGCCAGTTCCCCTTCGGGGGCACCGCGCTGCTCATCACCGTGGGCGTCGCCCTCGAGACGATGCAGCAGATCGACAGCCAGCTGATGATGCGCAACTATGAAGGATTCCTTACCTGAGGACGTCATGACTGTCCGTGGGCCGCGGTTGGTCTTGCTCGGGAAGCAAGGGGCTGGCAAAGGTACGCAAGCCGTGCGACTTGCCGAGCACTACGGGGTGCATCACCTCGCGACCGGCGACCTGTTCCGGGAGGCAGCCGCGGCGGGCACCGAGCTCGGTCTCGAGGCGAAGTCCTACATGGACAAGGGCTTCCTCGTCCCCGACGACATCGTCATCGGCCTCGTGGAGGAGCAGCTCCACGCCGGGGACCGCGCCGACCACGGCTTCGTCCTCGACGGCTTCCCCCGCACCCGCCAGCAGGCCGAGGAGCTCGACCGGATCCTCGGCCCGCACGCCCTCGACCTCGCGATCGACCTCGACGTCCCAACCGAGGTCGTGCTGCACCGCATCGCGGGACGACGCGTCTGCTCGCAGTGCCAGGCCGTGTACCACGTCGACAACCCACCCGAGACGAACTGGACCTGCGATATCTGCGGCGGCGACGTCGTGCAGCGCGACGACGACACCCAGGAGGCCGTCATGCGGCGCCTGGAGCTCTACGAGATGAAGACCCTCCCGGTCATCCAGTTCTACCGTCGGGCCGGGATCCTCGCCCACGTCGACGCCAGCGACGAGACCGACGAGGTGTTCAAGCGCCTCGTGCAGCTTGTCGACTCGTACTTCGACCCCGGCGCGCGCGCGCTGTGATCACCCGCAAGTCGCGCGAGCAGATCGCGCTGATGCGACGGGCGGGGAAGGTCGTCGCCGAGATGCACGAGGAGTGCATCCGGGCGTCGAAGCCGGGCGCGACGACCCTCGACGTCGACGCGGTCGCCCGAGACGTGCTCGACCGTCGGGGAGCGCGGTCGAACTTCCTCAACTACCATGGCTTCCCGGCCGTGGTGTGCACCTCCCCGAACGACGTGATCGTCCACGGGATCCCAAGCGCCACCGTCGTCCTCGAGGACGGGGACATCCTCTCGATCGACTGCGGCGCCATCATCGAGGGCTGGCACGGCGACGCCGCGGTGACGATCCCCATCGGGGACGTCGACGACGAGTCCAAGCGGCTCATCGAGGTCACCCGGGCCTCCCTCGAGGCGGCCATCGACCGGGTCGTCGTGGGGAGTCGGCTCGGCGACGTCGGCGCCGCGGTCGAGGAGGTCGCAGTCGGGGCTGGGTTCAGCGTGGTCCGGGAGTACGTCGGCCACGGGATCGGTACCGCCATGCACGAGGAGCCCCAGGTCCCCAACTACGGGCCGCCGGGCCGGGGCCTCAAGCTCCGGGAGGGCCACGTCCTCGCCATCGAGCCGATGGTCAACGCCGGCGGCCCCGAGACCCAGGTCCTCGACGACGGGTGGACGGTCATCACCCGGGACGGCCGCCGCTCGGCGCACTTCGAGCACACCATCGCCGTCACCGACCACGGGCCCGAGGTCCTGACCCTCCCCTGGTGAGGACCGAACCCGCCCACTCCGGCGATTTCGTGGGGGGCGGCCGGATCCGGTACCATTGCTGGGCTCCGCGGCGAGTTTTTTTGGTTCTATTCGCGCGCTCGCACGAGGCCGCTGAGCGCGCTCGACACGAGGTGGTGGAGGTTCTGGCCAAACCCAAAGACGACACGATTCTGGTTGAGGGGACGGTAGTCGAGCCGCTCCCGAACGCCATGTTCCGGGTCGAGCTGGAGAACGGACACAAGGTGCTCGCCCACATCTCCGGGAAGATGCGGATGCACTACATCCGGATCCTGCCCGGCGACCGGGTGCAGGTCGAGCTCACCCCCTACGACCTGAGCCGCGGGCGAATCACCTACCGGTACAAGTGAGCGAGGCTCTGATGAAGGTTCGACCTTCGGTGAAGAAGATGTGCGAGAAGTGCAAGGTCATCCGACGTGACGGCGTGGTCCGGGTCATCTGCGAGAACCCGCGCCACAAGCAGCGCCAAGGCTGACGAGGGAGAACGACCGGCATGGCACGAATCGCGGGTGTCGACATCCCTCGCGAGAAGCGACTCGAGATCTCGTTGACCTACATCTTCGGGGTCGGGCGCCCGACGGCCCAGGTGGTCTGCGAGCACACCGGGCTGTCGCCTGACACCCGGGTCCGGGACCTCACCGACGACGAGGTCACCAAGCTCCGCTCCTTCATCGACGGCAACCTCAAGGTCGAGGGCGACCTGCGCCGTGAGGTCGCGGCCAACATCAAGCGCAAGATCGAGATCGGCAGCTACGAGGGGATCCGCCACCGCCGCGGGCTGCCCGTCCACGGTCAGCGGACCCGGACCAACGCCCGCACCCGCAAGGGCCCCAAGAAGACGGTCGCCGGCAAGAAGAAGGCGAGGAAGCACTGATGGCCAAGCCGGCCGCGGGCGGACGACGTCCGAAACGGCGCGAGCGCAAGAACGTCGCCTACGGCGTCGCCCACATCAAGTCGTCGTTCAACAACACGATCATCACCATCACCGACCAGCAGGGCAACGCCCTCGCCTGGGCGTCCTCGGGCAACGTCGGCTTCAAGGGGTCTCGCAAGAGCACCCCCTTCGCGGCGCAGCTCGCCGCCGAGACCGTCGCCCGGCGGGCGATGGAGCACGGCGTCCGCAAGGTGGACGTGCTCGTCAAGGGCCCCGGATCGGGTCGGGAGACCGCGATCCGCACCATCCAGAACACCGGCATCGAGGTGGTCGGGATCAAGGACGTCACCCCCATCCCGCACAACGGCTGCCGTCCACCGAAGCGTCGGAGGGTCTGAGCCGTGGCCCGCTACACCGAAGGCGTCTGCAAGCAGTGCCGCCGCGAGCGCATGAAGCTGTTCTTGAAGGGCGCCAAGTGCGAGACAATGAAGTGCCCGGTCGAGCGCAAGCCCTATCCCCCCGGTGAGCACGGGCGAGGCCGGATCCGGGAGAGCGAGTACCTCCTGCAGCTGCGCGAGAAGCAGAAGGCGCGCCGCATCTACGGGGTGCTCGAGAAGCAGTTCCGGAACCTGTACCAGCAGGCCTCACGCCAGGGCGGCATCACCGGGGAGAACCTGCTGCGCATGCTGGAACAGCGGATCGACAACGTCGTATACCGGACGAACTTCGCAGCGAGCCGCAACCAGGCCCGCCAGCTCGTCCGGCACGGTCACGTCCTGGTCGACGGCAAGCGGGTGACGATCCCCTCCTACCAGGTGCGGGACGGGCAGGTGCTCTCGCTCGGGCCGAAGGCGAAGAACAACATCGTCATCCGCCACAACGTCGACACCATCGATCGAGCCATCCCCGCGTGGCTGGACGTCAACTCGGAGCGCCTGGAAGCGACCGTCCGCGGCGCACCACTGCGCGAGCAGATCGACGTCCCGGTCCGCGAGCAGCTCATCGTCGAGCTCTACTCCAAGTAACCAAAGTTCGGCCCGCGCCGCGGGCCTGCACGACTCTCCGGAAGAGACACGTCATGTTGATCATCCAACGGCCCGAAGTCGAAGCGGGCGAACCCGAAGGCAATACGCAGTCGTTTGTGATCTCCCCTCTCGAGCCTGGCTTCGGCCACACGCTCGGCAACAGCCTGCGGCGGACGCTGCTGTCGTCGATCCCCGGCGCGGCGGCGACCCAGGTGCGCTTCGACGAGGCCCTCCACGAGTTCGACACCATCCCGGGCGTCAAAGAGGACGTCACCGACCTGATCTTGAACATCAAGGACCTCGTCTTGCGCTGCACCGAGCGCGGAGCCGGTCAGCCTCCGCCTCGACAAGCGAGGCCCCAGCGACGTGACCGCGGCGGACATCCAGGTCACAGCCGACGTCGAGGTCCTCAACCCGGAGCTGCACATCGCCAGCATCAGCGCCAAGGGCCGTCTCGCCATGGACCTCACCGTCGAGCAGGGCCGCGGCTACCTCTCAGCCGAGCGGAACAAGCGGACCGCCACAATCGGGGTGATCCCGGTCGACGCGATCTTCTCGCCAGTGCGGCGGGTCGCGTTCTCGATCGAGCCGACCCGGGTCGAGCAGGCCACGAACTACGACAAGCTCACGATCGAGATCGAGACCGACGGGTCGATCTCGCCCCGGGAGGCGCTCGCCTCGGCCGGCGAGACGCTCCGCAGCCTGGTCGGGCTGGTGGCGAGCCTCTCCGACGCCCCCCAGGGCCTCGAGCTCGGCGAGGTGTCGCCGGCGACGTCCGCGTCGCCTGACCTGGAGCTCCCCATCGAGGAGCTCGACCTGTCGGAGCGGCCCCGCAACTGCCTGAAGCGAGCCCGGGTCGACACGATCGGGCAGCTGGTCCAGAAGAGCGAGGACGACCTGCTGGCCATCACCAACTTCGGGTCGAAGTCCCTCGAAGAGGTACTCCAGAAGCTCGACGAGCGCGGCCTGTCGCTGCGCGTCCGGGAGTAGCGCCGTGCCCACCCCGACCAAAGGCCCCCGCCTGGGCAAGGACCCGGCCCACCAGCGGCTGCTGCTCGCCAACCTGGCTGCCCACCTGTTCGAGTCGGGCGCGATCGTGACGACCGAGAGCAAGGCCAAGGCCCTGCGTCCCTACGCCGAGCACCTCATCACGAAGGCCCGCCGAGGCAGCGTCCACGACCGCCGGCAGGTCATCGCCAAGCTGCACGACAAGGCGGTCACCCACCGGCTCTTCGACGAGATCGCGCCCCGCTACCAGGGCCGGCCCGGCGGGTACCTGCGCATCCTGAAGCTCGGGCCACGTCCAGGTGACAACGCGCCAATGGCGCGCGTCGAGCTGGTGTGACGCTCTTCGACGCCGGGCACCCGGCGTCGGCATCGCAGGCCGAGGGCCTGCGGCTGCGGCTCGTGGTCGCCTACGACGGCACCGAGTTCCGAGGCTTCGCCGCTCAGCCCGGGGTCCGCACCGTCGAGGGGGTCGTCACCGACGCGTTGGCGACCGTGCTGCGCGTCCCCGCCGAGACCCTGCATCTCACCTGCGCCGGACGCACCGACGCCGGGGTGCACGCCCGAGGCCAGGTCGTCGGTGTCGACGCTCCACCCGATGTGGACGTCGCCGCGGCGCGCCGAGCCGTCAACAAGCTGATCGGCCCCGAGGTGGTGCTGCGACGCGTCGAGCCCGCGCCGGGCGGCTTCGACGCCCGGCGCAGCGCCCGGTGGCGGACCTACCGGTACACGATCCTGAACCGGCCCGAGCCGGACCCGTTCCTCGCCCGGGTACGCGTGGTGGGTGCCCGAGCCGCTCGACCTCGCGGTGCTGCGCCTGGCTGCCGACCCCTTCGTCGGGGAGCACGACTTCGGTGCCTTCTGCCGGCGGGCGAACGGGACCACGGTGCGGCGAGTGCTCGAGTCCTTCTGGCACACCCCCGACGGCGACGTGCTCCGCTACGAGATTCGCGCCCAGGCCTTCTGCTGGCAGATGGTGCGCTCGATCGTCGGGATCCTCGTCGAGGCTGGCACCGGTCGACGTCGGCCCGGGGACATGCTGGCCGTCCTGCGCTCGAAGGACCGCGCCGCGGCCGGCCAGCTCGCCCCCGCCCGCGGGCTGTGCCTCTGGAAGGTTGGGTACGACGCCTGACCGGCCGACGGTCCGGTCAGCGCTCGCCGAGGTACAGGAACCCGTACGCCTCGTCGCGAGCGGTGATCCCGGCCTCGCGGAGGGTGACGTCCCAGTCGCCGGTGACCGCCGGGTCGTTCTCCTCCATCCCGTGGTCGGCGACGAGGACGAACGTGGTTTCGTCGGCGATGCCGGCCCGCTCGACGGCCCGGATCACGTCGCCCATCCGCCCGTCGGTGTCGCGCACCGCCGCGGCAGCGATCTCGGAGTACGGACCTCCCGCGTGCATGGCGGCGTCGGTCAGCGTGAAGTTGCAGAACAAGAAGGTGGGGATCGGGAACGACTCGCCGCGGAACTGACCGTCGAGGATCCCCGTCGCCTGCTCCACACCGGCATGGTCGACGACCGTCGACCAGCGGTAGTCCTTGAACGGCCGCACGAACCGCTCGGTGGTGTGCGGCAGCGCCTCCTTGGCGCTCGGCTCGGGCAGCTCCCCGCGGCGGAAGGCGTCGAACGTCGACCAGGACGCCCCGAGGTCGCAAGGCTCGTCGACCGACGCCGTGAACACCTCCGGTCGGGCCCGGCGCAGCGCGGTGTGGACGCTGCCCACCCCCGGGAACAGGTTGTCCATTGCCCACGGCCACGTCGCCGACGAGTTCGTGATCACCTGCTGACCAGTCCGCCGGTCGAACCAGGCGTTGTGGAGCACCCCGTGATGGCCGGGCAGCCGGCTGGTGAGGATCGAGGTGTGGTTGGCGAGGGTCACGGTCGGGAGCCCGGCCAGCGCGCCCTGCCCGTAGGCGAGACCGTCCTCGATGAGGCGCGCCACCGTGGGTGCCTCCCCGCGTGCGGCCATGTCGTACAGCACGTTGGCGTTCGTGCCGTCGAAGAGGAACGCGACGACGTGGCGCGGCCGCGGCCCGGTCGGATCGAGCGCGTCGTCGAGCACCGACCCGTCCTGGCCGTGGAGGTGCCGGCCGTCGCGGTCGGGCTCGACGCCGAGCAGGGCGAGGATCGTCGGTGCCACGTCGACGAGGCGCGCGGACCGGTCGACGATCCCGTCCGCCCGGACGCCGGGCCCAGCCAGCACCAGCGGGGCGCGGGCCTGGACGACGTCGAGGGAGCCGTGCTCGCCGAGATGCCCGCCTTGGTCCTCCCAGTTGTGACCAGCGCTGTGGATCACGCACAGGTCGGGGGCGGCCGGATGGTCGAAGAGCTGGCTGATCTGCTCGTACGCGTCTGGGTAGGCGTTGTCGGCCCGTCGCGGGTGGCGGTGCTCGAGCTCATCGGCGAGGGGAGAGAACTTGGCGGGGGAGCGGTCGGCGATCGGGTTGACGCCGTCGACTGCGAGGACCTCGAAGCTCGACCCGTCGCGGCGGAACCGCACCGCCCCGTCGTGGGATCGGGCCTCGTAGGCCCCGTCCCGGGCGAGGAGCACCATGTCCACGATCGGGTCCAGGGCCGCGTCGGTGAGCACCGAGAGGGCTCGCTCGGCGACCTCCGCCGCGCTCGGGCGCGAGCCAGGTCGGCTCGGTGACGGTCACGATGGCGAGGCTACTGGGGTCCACCGTCGTGGATTGCCCGACCTGGCCGCTGGTCGGTAACCTTGACCCCCACGTTCATGGGCCGGTCGGCCTGTGGACCCGCCCCGATCGTAGACGTGGGGATGCCGTGCGCACCTTCCAGCCCAAGCCCGCTGACGTCCAACGCGCCTGGCACGTGGTCGACGCCGACGGAGCCGTGCTCGGCCGGCTGGCGTCGGAGTGCGCGACGCTGCTGCGCGGTAAGCACAAGGTGATCTGGGCCCCCCAAGCCGACGTCGGCGATCACGTCATCGTCGTCAACGCGGCGAAGCTCGACGTGAGCGTCCGCAAGGCCCAGGACAAGCGGTACTGGCGCCACTCGGGGTACCCGGGCGGGATCCGAAGCGAGTCGCTTGAGCACCTCATGGCCCGCAGCCCCGAGCAGGTCGTGCGACGCGCGATCCGAGGGATGCTGCCGAAGGGCCCGCTCGGTCGCCAGATGCTGAAGCGGCTGCGCGTCTACTCGGGCCCGACGCACCCGCACGCGGCGCAGCAGCCCCAAGCTCGGGCGCTGACCTCGACCCGACGCGCCTGACCGAAGCAACGACAAGGGACACGATGCCCAAACCACTGATCCAGACCACCGGCCGTCGCAAGTCGGCGGTGGCGCGCGTCCGCCTCCGGGCCGGCTCGGGGAAGGTCGTCATCAACGGCCGACCGGTCGAGCAGTACTTCCCCATCGACACCCACGTCCAGCGAGCCACGGAAGCGCTGCGGCTGACCCAGACTGCGGACGTGTACGACGTCGACGCCAGGATCGACGGTGGCGGCGTGAGCGGCCAGGCCGGCGCGCTGCGACTCGGGATCGCCCGGGCGCTCGTCGCGCTGGATGACGAGGTGCGAACCCAGCTCAAGAAGGCAGGCCTGCTCGTCCGCGACGCTCGTGAGAAGGAGCGGCGTAAGTACGGGCTGAAGAAGGCCCGCAAGGCTCCGCAGTACTCGAAGCGCTAGCGCCCACGCGGCGCGGCGGGAGCAAGCGTGACTCTCCGATTCGGAACCGACGGGATCCGCGGGGTGGCGAACCGCGAGCTCACCCCGGAGCTCGTCACCGCGATCGGCCGGGCCGCAGTCCGCGTGCTCGGCGCCGACGTCCCGTTCGTGATCGGACGCGACACGCGCCGGTCCGGGCCCATGATCGAAGCCGCGCTCGTCACCGGCATCTGCGCTGAGGGTGCGGACGTGGAGCTGGCCGGGGTCGTCCCGACGCCGACTGTCGCGTACCTCGCCGCGCAGCGGCACGCCCCCGCGGCCATGATCTCCGCCAGCCACAACCCGTTCGCCGACAACGGCGTGAAGCTCTTCGCCCCGGGCGGTCAGAAGCTCAGCGACGACCTCGAGGCCCGGGTCGAGCACCAGCTCCACGAGCTGGCCGTGAACGCGCCCCCACCGGGACCGGACGGAGCGGACGTCGGTGTCGTGCAGAACCTGCGCGACAGCGTCGACGAGTACATCCGCCACGTCATCGACACCATCGAGGGGCGGACCCTCGAGGACGTCACCGTCGTCCTCGACTGCGGAAACGGCGCCGCGTTCCGCACCGCGCCGAAGATCTTCCGGGAAGCTCGGAGCAGACGTCGAGGTCCTCAACGGATCCCCCGACGGCACCAACATCAACGATGGGTGCGGCTCGACGGACCCCACGCACCTCCAGCAGGTGGTGCAGGACACCGGCGCCCGGGTCGGTCTCGCCTTCGACGGCGACGCCGACCGGGTGATCGCGGTCGACGAGCGCGGCGGGCTGATCGACGGCGACCAGATCATGGCCGTCTGCGCGCTCGACCTGGCCGAACGGGACCGGCTCCGCAACCGGGCCGTCGTCGCGACGGTCATGTCGAACCTCGGGCTCCGCAAGTGCCTCGAGAGCCACGGCATCGGGTTCGTCGAGGTCCCGGTCGGCGACCGCCACGTGCTCGACGAGATGGAACGACGCGACCTCGTCCTGGGCGGCGAGCAGTCCGGCCACATCATCTTCCGCGAGCACGCCACGACCGGCGACGGGGTCCTGACCGGGCTCATGCTCCTCGACGTCGTCGCCGGGACCGGCCACTCCCTCTCGCTGCTCGCCGGGGTCATGCAGCGCTTCCCGCAGATCCTCCGCAACGTCCCGGTGCGGGACCGCGGCGCGCTCGAGTCGGCCAACGAGTTCTGGGACGAGGCGGCGTCGATCGAGCGCGACCTCGGGCCTGACGGGCGGGTACTCGTCCGGCCCTCCGGGACCGAGCCGGTCGTGCGGGTCATGGTCGAGGCGCCCAGCCTCGAGCAGGCCGAGCTGGTCGCCGACCGGCTGGTGGGAGCCGTCCAACGCGCCTGCGGGGCGGCGCCCGAGCCCGCGTAGGAGACTGGCAGCGTGTGCGGGATCTTCGGGGTGGTCCGCAGCCGGGCCACCCGCCGGCCACCCGACCTTGCCACGCTCGTCGTTCGCCTCGACGACGTCCAGCGCCGTCTCGGCGCCTGGTCGGGTGACGCGGCGTCACTCGACGCGGTCGCGGCCACGCTCCTCGAGGTCGACGTCGCCCTCCGTGGCGTTCCCGGCGTCGAGGCGCTCCTCGCTGACCGTCCCGGCGCGGACGCCCTCGGGGCACGCGTCGCGACGATCGTCGACCGGGTCGGCGAGATCGAGGGTCGCCTCGACGCCGGCGCGACCGACCCGCAAGGAGCCGAGCTCGAGCAGGTCAACGCGGCGCTGCTCCGGGCCCGGGACCCGCTGTGGGCGATCGGCCATGACCGGCTCCGGACCGCCGACGCGGTCGGGGACCTGGCCGGGGCGGACCCGTCGACCGGCGCGCTCGAGACGTTCACGTCCGTCCAGCTCGCCCTGTCTGCCCTCGACCGCCTCGAGGTCCGCGGCCGGGACTCGGCGGGCCTGCACCTCCTCGTCCGCGGTCACCAGCTCGACCTCGACGACCCTGCCGTCCGGTCCCTGCTCGCGGCCCGCGCTGACCCGCTGTTCGGGTCGGGGGCCGTCCGCACCCCCGACGGGACACTCGTGTTCGTGTACAAGGCCGCGGCCGAGATCGGCGACCTCGGTGACAACACCCGTCGGCTCCGGGCCGCCATCCGCGACGACGAGCTGCTCCACGTCGCGCTGGCCCCCGACCCCGCCTCGGCGACCGTCCTGGCCCATACCCGGTGGGCGAGCGTCGGCATCATCTCCGAGCCCAATGCGCACCCGGTTTCTGGCGAGGAGGTTCGCCCCGAGGGACCGTACGTTGCGGCGGCGTTGAACGGCGACGTCGACAACTACGCGGACCTGATCACCGTCGACGACCTCCACCTCCCCGCCGAGATCACGACCGACACCAAGGTCATCCCCGCCCTCGTCGCCCGTCGCTGCCGCGAGGGGCTCGCACCGCTCGACGCCTTCCGCGCCACCGCGGCCGCGCTCGAAGGATCGGTCGCGGTCGCGGCCGTCCAAGCCGACCAGCCCGACTCGCTGTTCCTCGCTCTCCGGGGCAGCGGGCAGGCGCTGTACGTCGGGTTCGCCGAGGACGCCTTCGTCGTGGCCAGTGAGCCGTACGGCCTGGTCGAGGAGACCCAGACCTACCTTCGCCTCGACGGCGACACCCCCGCCGACCCCGAGCGGGCGGCCGCGACCCGGGGCCAGATCGTCGTCGTCGCCGAGCCCGGCGCCGGCACCCTCGACGGGATCCAGCGGCTCGCCTACGACGGCAGCCCGCTGCCGGTGCTCGGCACCGACTTGCAAGGTGCCCAGATCACGACCCGGGACATCGACCGGGGCACCTTCCCGCACTACCTCCTCAAGGAGATCTCGGAGGCCCCCGACTCGTTCCGCAAGACGCTGCGGGGCAAGATCGTCGAGGATCCCGACGGGGCTCTGCGGGTCCGCTTGGGCGACGAGACCCTCCCCGAGTCGCTGACCGCCGCGCTGCGCCGAGGCGACGTCCGCCGGGTCGAGGTCATCGGGCAGGGCACGGCGGCCGTCGCCGCGCAGAGCCTCGCGCTGTTCCTCGACGACGCGGTCGGTGAGACGTTGAAGGTCGACGCCGTCCACGCCACCGAGCTGTCCGGGTTCGGGCTCCGCTCCGACATGAGCGACACCCTCGTCGTCGCGATCAGCCAGAGCGGCACCACCACGGACACGAACCGCACCGTCGACCTGGCCCGCGACCGGGGGGCCACGATCGTCTCGATCGTCAACCGGCGCAATAGCGACCTGGTCGACAAGTCCGACGGGGTGCTCTACACGTCGGACGGCCGTGACGTCGAGATGAGCGTCGCGTCGACGAAGGCGTTCTACGCCCAGGTCGCGGCCGGCGCCCTCCTCGCCGTGGCGTTGGCCCAGGAGCTCGGCTGCGAATCGAGCCGGGCGTCCGAGCTCCTCGCCGCGCTTCGCGTCCTGCCCGAGGCGATGCAGACCGTGGTCGGCGCCCGGGAGGCTCATCGCGGGCGTCGCGCAGCGTCACGTCCTCAGCCGCCGGTACTGGGCGGTGGTCGGGAACGGGCGCAACGTGATCGCAGCCCGGGAGCTGCGGATCAAGCTCTCTGAGCTCTGCTACAAGGCGATCGCCTGCGACGTCACCGAGGACAAGAAGCACATCGACCTGTCCTCGGAGCCGCTCATCCTCGTCTGCGCGGCGGGCCTCGACGGCTCGAACGTCGACGATCTCACCAAGGAGGTCGCGATCTACGGCGCGCATCGGGCCGCGACGATCGTGATCGCCAGCGACGACGACACCGCCCGCTTCGACCACGCGCTCGAGGTTGTCGGCGTCCCCTCTGTGCACCCCCGGCTCGACTTCGTCCTGTCGACCGTCGCAGGGCATCTGTTCTGCTACGAGGCCGCGCTCGCCATCGACGCGTCGGCTCGCCCGCTGCGGGAGGCCCGCGCCGCGGTCGAGAGCGCCCTGCCCGGCTCCCCCGAGACGCTCCTCGAGCGGCTGGCCCCCCGGCTCGCCGCGCCGGCCCAGCGGTTCCTCGACGAGCTGCGAGGCGGCCAGTACGACGGCACGCTCGAAGCGAGCACCGCGACCCGGCTGGCGTCGCTGCTGCGCTACGCCGCGGGCACCTCGACCCTGGACTCCTACGAGGTCGAGCACGCCCGGGTGGGGACACCGAGCACGGTCGTGCAGGACCTGACCGTCGCGCTCACGAAGGGGATCGAGGAGCTCACCCGCCCCATCGACGCCATCAAGCACCAGGCCAAGACGGTCACGGTCGGGATCTCGCGCGCCGACGAGGCGCTCCTCCACGTCGCCCTGGTCCGAGAGGCGCTGCAGGCCGGCGCGCTACGCGACCGGCTCAGCTACCGGGCCCTCCGGACCCTCGCCGCGCTCGACCCGACCGTCGGCGCGGTGACCGGCTACACCCGGTACCAGGTGGAGGGGGACGTGGCCGGTGACAGCGCCACGGTGCAGGTCGTCGACCGGGGCGGCGTCGCCGCGACGCTCACCTCCCGCACGGACTCCGACCCGCGGCTGCGGGGCAGCAAGCACCGGGCCGCCCGCCGGCGCGAGGTCACCGCGGTGCGCGGCTACGACGGACGGACGCTGCTGATCGTGCCCGAGGTCAAGCACAACGAGACTGTCGCCCTCACCCTGCTCCACGTCGACTTCGCCCCCCTGCTGAGCAGCGACGCGATGCGCACCGTCCTGCAGGGCTACCAGGGCCGGTACGCGGCGCTGAAGGACGCGGTGACCGAGACCGAGCCCAGCTTCGACGACGCGGTCCTCGGCGACGTCCCGGTCATCGAGCTGCTCACCGAGCCCGTCTACGTGCTGGCCCAGCGCTGGCACCGGCGATGACGGGGCTCCCCCCGTCCCTGACCGCCACGGGGCCCGACCTCACCGGAGCGCCCCTCCAAATCGTGGGCGTCGGCACCGACCTGGTCGAGGTGGCCCGGTTCCGTCTCGCCATGGACCGACGCGGGGACCGCCTCACCGAGCGGCTCTTCAGCGACGACGAACACGCCTACGCGAGCCGTCAGCGTGACCCGTCCAAGAACCTCGCCGCCCGGTTCGGCGCCAAGGAGGCGGTCATGAAGGCGCTCGGCGTCGGCCTCTGGAAGTTCAAGCTGCGCGACGTCGAGGTGGTCCGCCAGCGCGGCGGCGCGCCGAGAGTCGCGCTGTACGGGCGCGCCGCCGAGCTGGCCTCCGAGCGGGGTGTCGTGGCGTGGCACCTGTCGCTCACCCACACCAACACCATGGCCTTGGCGGTCGCGATCGCCGCCGGCTGATGCGACCCGTCCTCACCCCGCTCGAGATGGCCGAGGCCGACCGGCGAACCATCGCGGCCGGCACGCCGGGCGAGGTGCTCATGGACCGGGCCGGCCGCGCCGTGGCCTGGACGGTCCGCCGCCGCCTCGACGGCGTCTACGGGCAGCGGGCGGTCGTCGTGTGCGGCAAGGGCAACAACGGCGGGGACGGCCTCGTCACCGCGGCCACGCTCCGCGCCTGGGGGATGCGGGTCGACGTCCTCGAGCTCGCCGACCCTCCCGGTGCCGCCGCGCTGGCCCGGGCCTTCGACCGTGCCGACGTCTTCGTCGACGCCATGTACGGCACCGGGTTCGCGGGCGAGCTCGACGGGGCCGCCGCTGACGCGGCGGCCCGCAGCGCCGAGCTGCTCACCGTCGCCGTGGACGTGCCGTCCGGCGTCGATGGCCGAACCGGTCAGTGCCGCGGCGTCGCCGTGCAGGCCGAGACGACCGTCACCTTCGCGGCCGCCAAGCCGGGGGTCCTCTTCGAGCCGGGCCGCGCCCACGCCGGCGACGTCGTCGTGGTCGACATCGGCATCGACGTCGGAGCCCCCCCGGTGGGCGCCACCGAAGCCAGCGACGCCGCCGCGTGGCTCGACGCCACCGCCCGGCCCCCCGAGACGAACAAGTGGCGGGCCGCCCTGCTCGTGGTTGGCGGGTCGGGCGGCATGACCGGCGCGCCGCTCTTCGTCAGCCACGCGGCCATGCGGGCCGGGGCCGGGATCGTCTGGTGCGGCGTCCCCGGCGCGGCGGCGGCCGCCGCCGGGTCCGGCTCCGAGGTGATCACCCGGGCGCTGCCCGCCACCGACGCCGGGTCCCTCGACGGGCTCGGCGACCTGCTCGACAGTCAGGAGCGCTTCCAAGCCGTCGCGGTCGGACCCGGTCTCGGGGTCGCCGACCCAACCCGCGACTTGGTGCGGGAGCTCGTCGCCAAGGTCACGGCGCCCCTCGTGCTCGACGCCGACGGGCTCAACGCGTTCGCGGGCGACGCGGCCGCCCTCGCGCCGCGGCCCGCCCCCACCATCGTCACCCCCCACGACGGTGAGTACGCGCGGCTGGCTGGCGAGCCGGTCGGTGACGACCGGCTCGACGCGGCCCGGCGTCTCGCCGCGACCAGCCGCGCCGTCGTGCTGCTGAAAGGGCCGACCACGGTCGTCGCGGAGCCCGACGGGCGCGTCGCGCTGAACCCGACCGGAACCCCGGCTCTGGCAACGGCCGGGAGCGGCGACGTGCTCACCGGCATCATCGGCGGGTTCCTCGCCCGCGGCCTCGGACCCTTCGAAGCCGCGGCGGCCGGCGCGTACGTGCACGGGCGGTCGGCTGAGGTGGCGGGGCTGACCGGCCTCGTCGCCGGCGACCTCATCGCGGCGTTGCCGACCGCGCTCGACATGGTCACCCGCGAGGGGAGCCGGTCGTGAGTGGCGACCCGGTGCAGTTCCGACCCGCGTGGGGCGAGGTCGACCTCGATGCGGTCCGCGCCAACACAGCCGCGTTGGCCCGGCTGGCCGACCCGGCTCAGCTGCTCGCGGTCGTGAAGGCCGACGCGTACGGGCACGGCGCGGTCCCGGTCGCCCGCGCCGCGCTCGAGGCCGGCGCGACGTGGCTCGGCGTCGCCCTGGTCGAGGAAGGCACGGCGCTGCGGGACGCGGGCCTCGACGCCCCGGTGCTCGTCCTGTCCGAGCCGGCCCCCGAAGCCGCCGACGCGGTCGTCGCGGCCCGGCTCACCCCGGTCGTCTACACCGAGGTGGGGATCGAGGCGCTGGCCAAGGCGTCCGCCGCCGGCCGCCCCGACGCGCCGTTGCCCGTGCACCTCAAGGTCGACACCGGGATGCACCGGGTGGGGTGCCCTCCGGAGCGGGCCCGGGCGCTCGTCGAGCTCGTCTCGGCCCGGCCCGAGCTGACCCTCGAGGGCCTGTGCACCCACTTCGCGGTCGCGGACGAGCCCGAGCGGCCCGAGACCTCCGCTCAGCTGGCCGCCTTCCAGGAGCTGGTCGACGACCTCGACCGGCGCGGCGCCCGGCCGCCGATCGTCCACGCCGCTAACTCAGCCGCGCTGCTCGCCGCGCCCGACGCCCGCTTCGACCTGGTGCGGGTCGGGATCGCGCTCTACGGGGTGCCCCCCGCCCCGGCGCTCGCGGACCGGGTCGCGCTCATCCCGGTCCTGTCGCTGCGGGCCCGGGTCACCCACGTGCAGGACCTGCCGGCGGGCAGCCGGATCTCCTACGGGCTGCGCTACGCCCTCGACCGGCCGGGACGGGTCGCGACGGTGCCGGTCGGGTACGCCGACGGGGTGCCCCGCAACCTCGGGACGAACGGCGGCGAGGTCCTCATCGGCGGGCAGCGCCACCCGATCGCGGGCACGGTCACGATGGACCAGCTGATGGTCGACGTCGGCGCGGCGTCGGTCGAGGTCGGCGACGAGGTCGTGCTCCTCGGCGCGCAGGGCGACGAGACGATCACCGCCTCGGAGTGGGCGGACCATCTCGGCACGATCCCGTACGAGATCGTCAGCGGCATCAGCCCCCGCGTCCCGCGGCGGTATGTCGGATGAGCACCGGGCACCGGGTCCTCAAGACGGTCGGGGTCACCGCGGGCGTCGTGGGTGGTGTCGCCGCCTCCGCGTACGGGATCGAGCAGGGCGCGCTGCGAGCGCTGCGGCGCCGACCCGACCCGGACGCGGGCACCCTCCAGGGGCTCGAGTTCGACGAAGCGCTGCGCATCCCGACCGCCGACGGCGCCAGCCTCTACGTGGTGAGCCGCGGGCGCGGCGTCCCGGTGCTGTTCTCGCACGGGGTGACGATCTCGTCCCAGGTGTGGGCCAAGCAGTTCCGCGACCTCCCCGACGTCGGCCTGCGAGTCGTCGCGTTCGACCATCGAGGGCACGGCAGCTCCACGGTCGGCTCCAGCGGCCACTCGCTCGCCAACCTGGCCGACGACATGCGAGCCGTCCTCGAGCACCTCGACCTGCACGATGCGATCATCGTCGGCCACTCGATGGGCGGCGTCGCCGCCCAGGCCTTCGCGATCAACTACCCCGACCTGCTCGCGGCACGGGTCCGGGGCCTTGTGCTGCTCTCCACCCTCGCCAAGACCCACGTCGCGGCGTCCCCGCGGCTGCAGCGGCTCGGTGACCAGGTCACCCGCCGCCTCCAGCTGCCCCGCCTCATGGACCGCCGCAACGTCGGGACGCTGCTGGCCCGGCTCTCGTTCGGGTGGGCGCCCCGAGCCAGCTGGGTCGAGCTGGTCCGCCAGATGCTCGCCGACTGCGACCCGGCGACGGTCGGCGACGCGACGGCGGTGCTGCTCGGGCTTGACCTCACCGCCGACTTGACCCACCTCGACGTCCCGACTCTCGTCATCGGCGGCACCGCGGACCTCGTCACGCCCCCCGCCGAGGCGCGTCGGATCGCCAGCGCGATCCCCAACGCCCGGCTGGTGCTCCTCCGCGGCGCTGGGCACACGATCATGCTCGAACGCACCGACGAGTTCCACGCGCTGCTGCTCGGGTTCGCTCAGGAGCTGGGCCTGCTCCCCGCCACCGCCGGCGCTGCGTGACCGGCGCGCTCACCGACGTCCCGGGGATCGCGGTCGGCCACTGGACCGGTGACGGCACCGGCGTGACCGTGATCCTCCCCGCCGAGCGTGCCATCGCGGCGGCGGAGCTGCGGGCGGCGCGCCGGCCAGCCGCGAGCTCGCCGTGCTCGAGGCGGCCCGAACCGTCGAGACCGTCGACGCGGTCGTGTTCACCGGCGGGTCCGCGTTCGGGCTCGCGGCCGCGGACGGGGTGATGCGGTGGCTGGCCGACCGGGGGCGCGGGTTCCCCACCCGCGGCGGGCCGGTCCCGATCGTCCCGACCGCCGCGATCTATGACCTCGTCGAATCGGGTGGTCGGCATCCCGGCCCGGCCGAGGGCGCCGCCGCGGTCGAGGCCGCCGCCCGCCGCGAACCGCTCCACACCGGGCGGATCGGAGCCGGGCGCGGCGCCACGGTCGGCAAGTGGCGGGGCGCCGAGCACGCCGTCGCGGGAGGTCTCGGGTCGGCCAGCACGACCGTCGCCTCGGCCACGGTCGGCGCGCTCGCGGTTGTGAACGCGCTCGGCGACGTCCGCGACGCGACCGGCGGGCTCCTCGCCGGATCCACCGCGCCGGCCGACGCGCCCAGCTTCCCCGACCCGGCCCCCTTCGACGCTGATGAGCCCAACACCACCCTCCTCGTCGTCGCGACGGATGCCCGGTGCACGAAGGCCGAGTGCTTGCTCCTGGCCCAGAGCGCCCACCACGGAATCGCCTGGGCCGTGCACCCGTCGCACACCCGCCACGACGGGGACCTGGTCGTCACGTTGTCGACCGGCGCGGTGCCTGCCCACCTCGACCGGCTTCGGGTCGCCGCCACCGAGGTCGCGGCCGCGGCCGTGCGGGACGCGGTCGACCCGGGCGATGATTGAACGGCTATGTCGCTGCTTGACCCCGCCCGGGCCTGGAGTTCGCTCGCCGAGCTCGCGGCGGACGCGTCGAGCTGCACCAAGTGCCCGCTCGCCGAGACCCGCACCCAGGTGGTGTTCGGCGTCGGGAACCCCCACGCCGACCTCGTCTTCGTCGGCGAGGGGCCGGGCGCGGAGGAGGACCGCCAGGGCATCCCCTTCGTTGGGCGGGCCGGGCAGCTCCTCACCCGCCTCATCGAGGGCATCGGCATGACCCGCGACGACGTGTACATCTGCAACGTGGTGAAGTGCCGACCCCCCGGCAACCGGGACCCGCTCCCCGCCGAGATCGACGCCTGCCGCCCCTACCTCGAGGCGCAGCTCGGCTTCCTCGAGCCCCGGGTCGTGGTCACCCTCGGGAACTTCGCCACCAAGCTCCTCACCGGCACCAAGGACGGGATCACCAAGATGCGCGGCCACGAGCTGGACTGGCGGCCCGGTGTAGTCCTCATCCCGACCTTGCATCCGGCGGCGGTGCTCCGCAACGGCGGCACTGCGCTCGCCCAGTCCCGGGCCGACTTCGTGCTCGTGAAGCGGGCCGTCGCCCGCGGCGGCGACGCGTGAACGCAGCCACGGTGCTGACCCGCAGCGCCGACGAGACCCGCGCCGTGGGGCGCGCCACCGCCGGGCTGGTCGAGGCAGGCGACGTCATCATCGTCGCGGGCGAGCTCGGGAGCGGCAAGACCACGTTCGTGCAGGGCCTCGCGGCGGGGGTCGGGATCACCGAGCCGGTGGTCAGCCCCACGTTCACGATCGCCCGCGAGTACGCGGGCCCAGTGCGGCTCGTGCACGTCGACGTCTACCGCCTCGACCGGGCCCAGGAGCTCCTCGACCTCGGCCTCGAGGACCTCGCCGACGACGCGGTGCTCGTCGTCGAGTGGGGCGACGTCGCGGCCCGCTACCTCCCCGCCGAGCATCTCGCGGTGCGGCTCGACCCCGGACCGGGCGACGACCCCGAGCAGCGCACGGTCTCCCTCCTCGGGACGGGTCCATCGTGGGCGGCCCGAGCTGACGCGGTCGCCGCCGCGCTGGACACCCGATGACCCGACTGCTCGCCCTCGACACCGCGACCCCCCGGGTCGAGGTCGCGATCGGGGAGGACGGGCTGGTGCTCGGCTCGGTGCAGCTGCACGCCCGCCGCCGCCACGCCGAGGCGCTCGTCCCCACCCTCGCGTACCTGTGCGAGCAGACCGGCGTCGACCTCCACGACCTCGACGCGGTCGCGGTCGGGATCGGCCCCGGCCTGTTCACCGGGCTGCGGGTCGGGGTCACGACCGCCAAGATCCTCGGGCAGGCCCTCGACCTGCCGATGGTCAGCGTCCCGAGCCTCGACCTGGTCGCCTACCCGCTCCGCCACGCCGACCGGGACGTCGTCGCGGTGCTGGACGCCCGCCGCCACGAGGTGTTCCATGCCCGGTACCGGCCGGTCGCGGACGGGATCGAGCGCCGCACCGACTACCGGGTCGGGCCGGCGGCCGAGCTCGTCGCCGAGCTGGAGGCGGGAGGCGACGCGGTGCTGCTGGCCGGCGACGGCGTGGAGTGCGACCGGGCCGCGTTCGGCGCCCTGCCCGGCGCCGTCCTGGCCGGCCCCGAGTTCGACGCGCCGAGCGCGGCGGCGCTCGTCGAGCTCGCCGACGCCCGCGTCGGCCGCAAGGAGCTCGAGACCCCGGCCGACGTGACCCCGCTCTACCTGCGGGCCAGCGACGCCGAGCTGGCCTGGAGCGGCCGGCGATGACCGTCACCGAGCCGCTCGTCGTCCACATCGTGCCCATGCGTCGTCGGCACCTGCGCTCGGTGCTGCGCATCGAGGCGCTCGTCTACCCGCGGCCGTGGAGCCACTCGCTGTTCCTCTCCGAGCTCGCCCTGCGCGGCTCCGCGCCTACTTCGTCGCCCGGGTCGGGCGCGACGTGGTCGGCTACGCGGGGCTGATGCTCTCCGGCGACGACGGGCACGTCACCACCATCGCCGTCGACCCCGCGCACCACCGGGCCAAGATCGGCACCCGGCTGCTCCTCGTCCTCGCCCGGGAGGCCCGGGCCCGCCGGGCCCGCAACCTGACCCTCGAGGTGCGGCTCTCCAACCACGGCGCGCAGGACCTCTACCGCCGGTTCGGGTTCGTGCCGGTCGGCGTCCGCAAGAACTACTACCAGGAGACCAACGAGGACGCGCTCGTCATGTGGGCGCACGACATCGACACCCCCGACTACGCGGCGATGCTCAGCGCGCTCGAGCGGTCCATCCCCGGCGAGACCCGCTACGAGGAGCGGCGCCGATGACCCTCGGCGTCGACGCGGCCGTCCTCGGACTCGAGACGTCCTGCGACGAGACCGCGGCCGCGGTCGTCGTCGGGGGCCGCTTCGTCCGCTCCTCCATCGTGTCGAGCCAGGTCGACCTCCACGCCCGCTACGGGGGCGTCGTGCCCGAGATCGCCAGCCGCGCCCACCTCGAGCTCATCGGCCCCGTCCTCGAGGAGGCGCTCGCCGCCGTCCCGGTCCGCCTCGACGGCCTCGACGCCGTCGCGGCGTGCCGCGGCCCGGGCCTCGCCGGCGCGCTGCTGGTCGGGGTCAGCGCCGCGAAGGCCCTCGCGCTCGTCACCGGGCTGCCCTACGTCGGTGTCAACCACCTCGAAGCGCACCTCTACGCGGCGTGGCTCGAGCAGCCCGACCTCGAGCCCCCCCTCGCCGTGCTCCTCGTCTCGGGCGGGCACACCCTCCTCGTCGTCATGGAGAGCCACGGCCACTACCGGGTCGTCGGCGGCACCGTCGACGACGCGGCCGGCGAGGCCTACGACAAGGTGGCCCGGTTCCTCGGCCTCGGCTACCCGGGCGGCCCCGCCATCGACCGGCTCGCCGCCACCGGCGACCCCGAGGCGATCCGCTTCCCGCGGGCCATGCCCGGCGAGGCCAGCTTCTCCTTCTCGGGGCTCAAGACCGCGGTCGTGAACCACGTCCGCCAGCACCCGGGCACCCCGGTCGCCGACGTCGCCGCCTCCTTCCAGGCCGCGGTCGTCGACCAGCTGGTCGACAAGCTCGCCGTGGCCGCCGACGAGGCCGACGCCCCCACCCTGGTCCTCGGCGGCGGGGTGGCCGCCAACTCTGCCCTCCGGGCCCGGGTCGACGCGCTCGGCGCCGCCACCGGGCGGGCCGTGTTCCTCCCCGCCCCCGCCCTCTGCACCGACAACGCGGCGATGATCGCCGCCGCGGCCTGGTGGCGGCTCCAGGTCGCCGGCCCCACCCCCCTCGACGACGGCGTCGACCCCACCGCCGGGCTCGCCACCGTCGGCTGAGCGCCCTCCGGGCCGACGACGGGTTTGCCGCCGCCCCCCGGGCACGGTATGTTGAGCACTGGCACTCACACCCGGAGAGTGCTAACCGTCGCAGACGCCGCAGGAGGCGCACCCCATGAAGTTGCAGCCGTTGGACGATCGCATCGTCGTACGAGCAGGCGAACCCGAGGAGACCACGGTCAGCGGCCTCGTCATCCCCGACACGGCCAAGGAGAAGCCCCAGCAGGGCGAAGTCCTGGCCGTCGGGCCGGGCCGCCGGGCCGAGACCTCCGGTGAGCTGATCCCGGTCGACGTCAAAGTGGGCGACACCGTCGTCTACTCGAAGTACGGCGGCACCGAGATCACCGTCGACGGCGAGGATCTCCTGATCCTCACCAGCCGCGACGTGCTCGCCAAGGTCACCAAGTAACCCGCGACGACCGCAGGCGACCCCCGGCCCGGCCGGGGGCCGCTTCGCGTCACGAACCCGACGTGCCCACCCGCTCGGTCGCGGTGCGTCGAGCCCAGGCGTAGTCGGCCTTCCCGTTCGGTCCCCGCGGGATCTCCTCGACCACCACGACGTGGCGGGGCCGCTTGAAGCGAGCCAGCTCGGTGCCGGTGTCGGTGAGACGAGCCTCGTCGATCGTCGCGCCCGGCTCCGGCGCGACCACCGCCGCCACCACCTCCCCGAACCGGTCGTCGGGCACCCCGACGGCCAGGCAGTCCGCGACCGCCGGGTCGCGCTTCACCGCCTCCTCCACCTCCTCGGGGTAGATCTTCTCGCCGCCCGAGTTGATGCACACCGACCCGCGGCCGAGCAGCGTGATCGTGTCGTCCGCCTCGACGACCGCCCAGTCGCCCGGCACCGAGTAGCGCACCCCGTCGAAGAACCGGAACGTGCGCGCCGACTGGTCGGGATCCTTGTAGTAGCCGCTCGGCAAGAACCCGCCCAGGGCCAGCATCCCCTGCTCCCCCGAGCCCGGCTCGACCGGCCGACCGTCCTCGGTCAGGACCTTGGCGTGCTCGCCGACCCGGAACCGGGCCGTCGGCGCCTCCTGCCCCGGCGTCGACAAGCTGTTCGCGAACCCCACCCCCTCGCTCGAGCCGAGGCTGTCGAGCAGCAGCATCGGCTGGCGGGCCTGCAGCTCCGCCTTCACCGGCGCGCTCCAGATCACCCCGCTGCTCACGATCAACCCGAGCGACGACAGGTCGTAAGGCTCCTTTCGGGTCTCGGCCTCCTCCAACGCCCGTACCATCGGCTTCGCGAACGCGTCGCCGACGATCGCGAGCTGGGTGACCCGCTCCCGCTCCACCGTCCGCCACAGCTCGTCCGGGTCGAAGCGGCGGCTCTCGAGCGTGACCACGCAGCCCCCCAGGAACAGGGCCTGGCTCGACGTCATCACCCCCGTCCCGTGCATCAGCGGCGACGCCGGCAGGTGCACCGGCGCCCGACCCGCCGCCACCACCCGGGCCGCCGCCGCACCCGCGTCCCCGGCCCGCTCCGGGACCGTCTCCCCGAACGGCGGGTAGGTGGACTCGGCGAGCACCCCGTACAGGTCCTCGACCCGCCACATCACCCCCTTCGGCGCGCCGGTCGTCCCGCCCGTGTACAGGAACCACCGATCCTCACCCGAGCGCTCGATCCGGGGTAGCGGGGTCTGCTCGGCGAGGAACGCCTCGTAGCCGAGCGCCCCGCGCAGGGCCGGGCTGGCGTCGTCGACCTGCACCACCGCCCGCAGGCGGGGCAGCCGGTCCCGGACCGCCGCCACCGGCTCGGCCAACGACCCGTGGAACACCAGCACCTCGGCGTCCGCGTTGTCGAGGAGGTACTCGAAGCTCGTCGGCGACGTACCGGTAGTTCACATTCACGTGCACCGCCCGGGCCTTCATCGTCCCGTACATGCACTCGAGGAACTCGTTGCCGTTGTAGAGGTACAAGGCGACCTTCGCGTCTGGCTCGACGCCCAGCCCCCGCAGCCCGGCCGCGAAGCGCGCCGCCCGCTCGTCGAAGGACCGCCACGACCGACGCGTCGCGCCGTGCACCAGCGCGTCCCGGTCCGGGACCGCGTCGCTCACCGATTCGAACACCGAAGCCAGGTTCCAGTCGGGCATACCGGGCGGGAGCCTACGCTTCGGCGCCGTGGCCACCCGTGGGGGACAGCAGCGCATCCCGCGGCCCGACTCGGCCCAGCCCGGCTCGCCGGCCCCGTGGGCCGACCTGCCCGCCGACGCTCGACGCTTCACCCTCGCCGAGGTGCGAGCCGCCTGCGTCGACCTGCCCGCCCCCCGCCGAGGGCCGACGCCGCCCCGCGCCCGGCCCGCCGCGGTGCTGATGCCGATCTTCGAAGCCGACCGCGAGGCCCGCGTCGTGCTCACCAAGCGTCCCGAGACCATGCCCTCCCATCAGGGGGAGATCGCGTTCCCGGGCGGCAAGTTCGAACCCGGCGTCGACGCGTCGCTTCGCGACGCGGCTCGACGCGAGGCGCAGGAGGAGATCGGCCTCGACCCCGACACGGTCGAGATCGTCGCCGAGCTCGACACGCTCACCACCGTCGCAGCCCGGTTCGCGCTCACCCCCTTCGTCGGGCTCCTCGACCAGCCACCCCACCTGCGCCCCCACCCCACCGAGGTGGTCCGGGTCTTCGACGTCGCGATCTCCGAGCTGCTCGCCGACGACGTCTTCCGCGAGGAGCGCTGGGACGTGCCCCCCGACCTCGGGATGACCCCCGGGCGCCAACGGCCCATCCACTTCTTCGAGCTCGCCGACGAGACCGTCTGGGGCGCCACCGCCCGCATCCTCACCGGCTTCCTCACCCACCTCACCGCCCGCCGCTGACCGGCCCCCGGCCGCTTCCCGCTCCAGTGGGTGGGCGGCGCCGCCGAAACACGGTGAGACACCACTGGCCCCACAGTCCACAGGAGCGACGGCGGATGGGCGACACCCAGCGGGTCGGCGGTTCCGGGACCCGGACCCGCCGAGCTCGGCTCCTCAGCCCGCTTGGGCTCGTCGCCCTCGGCGCGCTCGTCCTCGCCGCCTGCGTGCCGCCCGCCCCGCCGCCGGTCGGGCCGGGCACGATCATGGGGCCAAGCCAGCTCACCGCGGCCCAGATCGCCGCCTACGTCTGCCACGTCGGCCGGTGCGCCACCTGGCTGCCCGAGATCACCCCCACCCAGATGGCCCAGCTCTTCCTCGACGAGGGGGCCCTGGCCGGCGTCCGCGGCGACGTCGCCTTCTGCCAGGCCGTCCTCGAGACCGGCTGGTTCGCCTACCCGGGGTCGCCCGACCAGAGCACCGTGCCCGCCCCCGCCCCCGGCGACTCCACCTACCCCGGGTACGTGCTGCCCCGCGACCACAACTACGCCGGGCTCGGCGCCTTCCCGGGCAGCGACGTGTTCATGCGCGAGCCCACCCCCCAGCTCGGGGTCCGAGCCCAGATCCAGCACCTCCGCAACTTCGCCGACGCGACCGCCACCACCACCAGTCTCGGCGCCCCCTTCGTCTCCCGGCCCGGCTACACCGCCGCCGACTTCGACCAGTTCCCCGAGAAGGGCCAGGCGCCGACCTGGGTCGACCTCGACGGTCGGTGGGCCGTGCCCGGCACCGCCTACGGGCAGACCATCCTCGAGATCTACAACAGCATGCGCGCCTACGCCGGCCTCCCGCCGATGAGCGCCGCCAGCGAGGTCGGAGCCGCCTCGCTCCTCACCACCCAGCAGCTCCAGGCGACCACCACCGACCGCCACTAGCGCCGGTCGACCGGGCCGCGCCGAAGCGGCGGTACGATCGGCGTTTCGCCGCGACGGAAGGAAGTGGGGAAACGTGGAGGTCGAGATCGGAATCGGGAAGTCGGCCCGACGCGCCTACGGGTTCGACGACATCGCGATCGTGCCCAGCCGCCGAACCCGCGATCCCGAGGACATCGACATCTCCTGGGAGATCGACGCCTACGCCTTCGAGCTGCCGCTCATCGCGGCCGCGATGGACGCCGTCGTGTCGCCCCGCACCGCGATCGAGATCGGCCGGCTGGGCGGGCTCGCCTGCTTGAACCTCGAGGGGCTCTGGACCCGCTACGACGACCCCGAGCCGCTCTTCGAGGAGATCGCCGAGCTGTCAGCCGAGAAGGCGACCCGGCGCATGCAGGAGATCTACGCCGAGCCGATCAAAGAGGAGCTGATCGGCGCCCGCATCCGCGAGGTCAAGGACAGCGGCACCACCGTCTGCGCGTCGCTCACCCCGCAGCGGGTCGAGCGGTTCGCGCCCCAGGTCCTCGACGCCGAGCTCGACCTCCTCGTCATCCAAGGCACCGTCGTGTCCGCCGAGCACGTCTCGAAGGACCCGTCCCGCCAGCCGCTCAACCTCAAGAAGTTCATCCGCGAGTTCGACCTGCCCGTCATTGTCGGCGGCTGCGCCTCCTACTCCACCGCGCTGCACCTCATGCGCACCGGCGCGGTCGGCATCCTCGTCGGCGTCGGTCCCGGCCACGCCTGCACCTCCCGGGGCGTGCTCGGCATCGGTGTCCCCCAAGCCACCGCGATCGCCGACGCGGCCGGCGCCCGCATCCGCCACCTCGACGAGACCGGCGTCTACGTGCACGTCATCGCCGACGGCGGGATGCGCACCGGCGGCGACGTCGCCAAGGCCATCGCCTGCGGCGCCGACGCGGTGATGATCGGCTCCCCCCTCGCCCGCGCCTACGAGGCGCCCGGCCGCGGCTACCAGTGGGGGATGGCCACCTTCCACCCGACCCTGCCCCGCGGCGCCCGGGTCAAGACCGACCGGTGCGCCACCATCGTCGAGGTGCTCGTCGGGCCCGCCCACGACAACGACGGCACCCTCAACCTGTTCGGCGCCTTGCGCACCTCGATGGCCACCACCGGCTACGAGACGCTGAAGGAGTTCCAGAAGGCCGAGGTCATGGTCGCGCCGGCCTTGAAGACCGAAGGCAAGGTGCTCCAACGGGAGCAGCACATCGGCATGGGACGCTAAGCCGACTTGGTGGCACCCGAGCACGACACCGTCCTCGTCGTCGACTACGGGGCGCAGTACGCGCAGCTGATCGCCCGGCGGATCCGTGAGCTGCGCGTCTACTCCGAGATCGTCCCCCGCCGCACCCCGCTCGCCGAGCTGCTCGCCCGCCACCCCCGCGGGATCATCCTCTCTGGCGGGCCCGCGTCGGTGCACGTCGACGGCGCGCCGAGCGCCGACCCGGCTCTCTACGACGCCGGTGTCCCCGTCCTCGGCATCTGCTACGGCGCGCAGCTCGTCGCGCTCCAGCTCGACGGGCGGGTCGAACGCACGGGCGGCGGCGAGTACGGCCGCACCGCGCTCACCCGCACCGACGCCGCCTCCCTGCTGCTCGGCGACACGCCGGCCGAGCAGACGGTCTGGATGAGCCACGGCGACGCGATCACCGCGCCGCCCCCCGGCGCGGTCGTCACCGCCCACACCCCCGGCGCCGCGGTCGCCGCCTTCGAGGACCGCGACGCGGGCCGCTACGGGGTGCAGTACCACCCCGAGGTCGTCCACACCGAGCGGGGCACCGACGTGCTCCGCAACTTCTGCTTCGACGTGTGCGGCTGCCGGCCCACCTGGACCCACACCTCCATCATCGACGAGGCGGTCGCCGCCATCCGGGCCCAGGTCGGCGACGCCCGGGTCGTGTGCGGCCTCTCGGGCGGCGTCGACTCCGCGGTCGCGGCGGCGCTCGTCCACAAGGCGATCGGCGACCAGCTGACCTGCGTGTTCGTCGACACCGGGCTGCTCCGCCTCGGCGAGGCCGAGCAGGTCGAGGACACCTTCCGCCGCCAGTTCCACGTCGACCTGATCCACGTCAAGGCCGCTGACCGGTTCCTCGGGGCGCTGGCCGGGGTCAACGACCCGGAGCGCAAGCGCAAGATCATCGGCGAGACCTTCATCCGCGTCTTCGAGGAGGTCGCGGCCGACCTGACCGACACCCACTACCTCGTCCAGGGCACCCTCTACCCCGACATCGTCGAGTCGGGCGGCGCCGACAACGCCACCATCAAGTCGCACCACAACGTCGGCGGTCTCCCCGACGACATGCGCTTCGAGCTCGTCGAGCCGCTCCGCAACCTGTTCAAGGACGAGGTCCGCGCCATCGGCGAGGAGCTCGGCCTCCCCGAGGAGATCGTGTGGCGCCAGCCGTTCCCCGGCCCCGGCCTCGCGGTCCGGATCATCGGCGAGGTCACCCCCGACCGGCTCGAGACGCTGCGGCGAGCCGACGCCGTCGTCACCGAGGAGATCCGCCGAGCCGGGCTGTATCGTGACCTCTGGCAGAGCTTCGCGGTGCTGCCCGCCGTGCGCACCGTCGGGGTGATGGGGGACGGCCGCACCTACGAGTACCCGGTCGTGGTGCGGGCAGTGACCTCGGAGGACGCGATGACAGCCGACTGGGCCCGGCTCCCCCACGATTTGCTCGAGCGGCTCGCGTCCCGGATCATCAACGAGATCCCGGGCGTGAACCGCGTCGCGTACGACATCACCAGCAAGCCACCCGGAACGATCGAGTGGGAGTGACCACGATGGACACCAAGACCCTCGAAGCGACCGCCCAGGCGCTCGTCGCCCCCGGCAAGGGGATCCTCGCCGCCGACGAGAGCACCGGGACGATCAAGAAGCGCTTCGACGCCATCGGCGTCGAGTCGACCGAGGACAACCGGCGCGCCTACCGGGACCTGCTGTTCGCCACCGACGGGATCGGCGAGTCGATCAGCGGCGTCATCCTCTTCGACGAGACGATCCGCCAGACCTCCCTCGAGGGGGACATCCCGTTCCCGAAGCTGCTCGAGAGCCAAGGGGTCATCCCTGGCATCAAGGTCGACAGCGGCGCCAAGCCGCTCGCCCTCGCCGCCGACGGCGAGACGATCACCGAGGGCCTCGACGGGCTCCGGGACCGCTTCGCCGAGTACCACCTGCTCGGCGCCCGCTTCGCGAAGTGGCGGGCCACCTACACCATCAGCGACGAACTGCCCTCCCGCTACGCGATCGACGTGAACGCCGACGCGCTGGCCCGCTACGCGGCGCTCGCCCAGGAGGCCGGGATCGTCCCCATCGTCGAGCCCGAGGTGTACATGGAGGGCGCCCACACCATCCAACGGTCGAAGGAGGTGACCCACGCCGTCCAGGAGGCCCTCTACCGGTCCCTCGATGACCAGCGGGTCCACCTGCCCGGCACGCTGCTCAAGCCCAACATGGTCCTCTCCGGGTACGAGGCCCCCCAGCCGGCATCAATCGAGGAGGTCGCGGCCGCGACCATCGACTGCTTCCGCTGGACCGTCCCCGCCGCGGTGCCCGGCATCGTGTTCCTCTCCGGCGGGCAGAGCGACGAGGACGCCACCGCGCACCTGAACGCCATGAACCGGCTCGGCCCCCACCCCTGGCAGCTCAGCTTCTCGTACGGTCGGGCGCTCCAAGCCGCCGCGCAGCACGCCTGGCGGGGCGACCCCGCCAACCGCGCCGCCGCGCAGCAGGCGTTCCTGCACCGGGCCCGGCTCAACAGCCTCGCCCGCCTCGGCAAGTACACCCCGAGCATGGAGCAAGCGGCCTAGGGCCCCGCCCGGGCCCCGTCTCGACGTGCGGGCCCTCGTCCAGCGGGTCACCGAGGCCCGGGTCTTCAGTCGCGGGCGAGGTCCTCGGCGAGATCGGCGTCGGACTCTGCTGCCTGGTCGGCGTCACCCACCACGACGACCCCGCCGCCGCGGCCCGGCTGGCCGAGAAGGTCTGGCACCTGCGGGTCTTCCCCGACCCCGCCGCGCCGATGGCCCGCTCCCTCGCCGACACGACCCGCGCCGCGCTCGTCGTCAGCCAGTTCACCCTCTACGGCGACACCCGGAAAGGGCGGCGCCCGTCGTGGAGCGCCGCTGCGCCACCCGCGGTGGCCGAGCCGCTCGTCGAGGCGTTCACCGCCACGCTCCGCGCGCTGGGCGCCGACGTCGCGACGGGACGGTTCGGGGCCGACATGGCCGTCGAGCTCGTCAACGACGGCCCGGTCACGCTCCTCCTCGAGACCTGAACGGCTCGAGACTTCACGCGCGCCTTACATCCCGCTCAGCGTCCCCTCAGGGGGCCGCGCGCACGATGCGGGGGTGGAGACCCGCTACGGCGAAGAGCACGTCCGCACCGCGCAGTACACCTGGATCGTCGACCGGCTCGGGCGCCGGTTCCGTCGCGTCCCGAGCGGCGCCGACCCGTCCGACCCCGGCCTGCCGGTGAGCTGGCTGCCGTACCACGCGGCGTGGCGGGACCCCCAGACCGGCGCGCTCACCCTCGCCTTGGACCAAGCGGGGACGCACCTGCTGCGCGTCGGCCCCTGAGCCGCGTCGACGTTCCGGGGGGCGTGGCACAGGCCACCAGTACGATGAGGTCGTCATGCCCGACGTCTCGACTGTGCCTGCCCCCCCGGCCGGCGGTCTCGACCTCGAGGCCCTGCTCGAGGGCCTGAACCCGATCCAGCGGGAGGCGGCGACCGCCCCCGACGGCCCGCTGCTCATCGTCGCCGGAGCCGGCTCGGGCAAGACTCGGGTCCTCACCCACCGAATCGCCTACCTGATCGCGACGAAGCGGGTCTCCCCGTTCGGGCTGCTCGCCATCACCTTCACCAACAAGGCGGCCGGCGAGATGAAGGAGCGAGTCGCGGGGCTGGTCGGCCCGGTCGCGCACCGGATGTGGGTCTCCACCTTCCACTCCGCCTGCGCCCGCATCCTGCGCCGCGAATCGGCACGGGTCGGGCTGCGGTCCTCGTTCACGATCTACGACCAGGCCGACTCGGTGCGCCTCGTCGAGTACGTCCGCCGCGATCTCAACCTCGACCCGAAGCGGTTCCCGCCCCGCCAGCTCCACGCCCGGATCTCGGCGTTCAAGAACGACCTCGTCACCCCCGACCAGGTCGCCGAGGCCGCCGCCACCCCATCCGAGCAGCGCGACGCGGCTGTGTACCGGGAGTACCAGCGGCGGCTCCTCGAGGCGTCCGCGGTCGACTTCGACGACCTGCTGCTCCTCACCGTCCGGCTCCTCCAGGACCATCCCGACGCGCTGACCCGCTGGCGGCACCGTTTCTCCTATGTCCTCGTCGACGAGTTCCAGGACACCAACCTCGCCCAGTGGGAGCTGGTGCGGCTCCTGGCCAGCGAGCACCGCAACGTCATGGTCGTCGGCGACTCCGACCAGGCCGTCTACGCGTTCCGGGGCGCCGACTACCGCAACCTGGTCCGCTTCGAGGAGACGTTCCCCGACGCGACCGTGATCGTCCTCGAGCAGAACTACCGCTCCACCCAGGCCATCCTCGACGCCGCCAACGCGGTGATCGCCAACAACGCGGCCCGCCGCCCCAAGCACCTGTGGACCGAGCAGATCGGCGGGGAGCTCCTCACCCGCTACCAGGCCGAGGACGAGCACGACGAAGCCCGCTTCTGCGTCTCCGAGACGGTGCGCCTCACCGACGACGACAGCTACCGGTTCCGGGACGTCGCCATCTTCTACCGAACCAACGCGCAGAGCCGCATCCTCGAGGAGACGCTCGTCCGGGCCGGCGTCCCGTACCGGGTTGTCGGCGGTGTGAAGTTCTACGACCGCCGCGAGATCAAGGACGCGCTCGCCTACCTGCGGGCGCTCGTCAACCCCGACGACGAGGTGTCCTGGAAGCGGATCGTGAACGTCCCCAAACGGGGGGTGGGGGACACGTCGGTCGCGAAGGTCGACGCGTACGCCCACGCCTCGGGCCTCACCTTCCGCGACGCGCTGCGCGAGTCAGCGGCCGCGAACGTGTCCGGGAAGGCCCGGGTCGGCATCCACGACCTCCTCGAGCTCATGGCGGTCTGCGAGCGGGCCGCGGCGGGCGGGGTCACCCGCGCCGTCGAGGCGCTCCTCGAGCACTCCGGGTACCTCGCCGAGCTGGAGGCGGAGCGCTCCATCGAGGCCCAAGGCCGCCTCGAGAACCTCCAGGAGCTGCTCGGCGTCTGTGGCGAGTTCGACGCCGCGCTCGACGCCGGGGACCTCACCGGCCTGTCCGGCATCGCGGGGATCGGCACCGACGGCGACGCCGACACGCCCGTCGTCGCCCCCACCGGCCTCGCCCGCGTCGCTGCGTTCCTCGAGGCGATCTCGCTCATCACCGACCTCGACACCGCGGCGGGCGACGACGACGAGCACAGCGCGGTCACGCTGATGACCCTGCACGCGGCGAAGGGCCTCGAGTTCCCGGTCGTGTTCATCACCGGCCTCGAGGACGGGGTCTTCCCGCACCTGCGCAGCCTCGGCGACCCCGAGGCGCTCGAAGAGGAACGCCGGCTCTGCTACGTCGGCATCACCCGGGCCCGCGAGCGCCTCTACCTGTGTCACGCCTGGCGCCGCACCCTGTACGGCTCGACCGACTACTACTCGCCGAGCCGCTTCCTCGACGAGATCCCCGCCGAGCTGGTCCAGGCCATCGGGGAGGAGCATCCCCGCTCGGGGCTCGACTCGCACCGCGACGCGGTCGTCGACGCCGCGATCCGGGCCGGCGCTCCGGCTGGGCCCGGCGCCCACGACCTCGGCATCCGGGTCGGCGACGACGTCCTCCACGACACCTTCGGGGAAGGGGTCGTCCTCGACGTCGAAGGCCGCGGCGACGCCGCGGAGGCGGTGGTGCGCTTCCGCGACCAGGGCGAGAAGCGGCTGCTGCTCGCCTGGGCGCCGCTGCGCCGCGCTCAGCCCTGACCGCCGGTCAGGTCTTGGCCGGCAGCGGCTCCGGGGCGGGGAGCACCACCGCGAAGTTCACGACCACCCCGCCCTTCTCCGAGCCCGACGTCACCACCCGCAGCTCGTAGCGCTCCAGCTGCTCCCCCGACAGCGCCGAGCCGTGACAGTCGACGTAGGCGTCGCGGTGCGACTCCCACTTCGCGGTGCACGATCGGGACCCCGGCCGGCGGGCCACCAGCGTCACCAGCTGGCCGTGCTCGATGTCGAGCCAGAAGCCCGTCCCGCCGAACGGGTGGGCGAAGTAGATCGGGCCACCCGACGTGACCAGGTCGTGCAGATCCGACTCGAGGCCGATGTAGATCGGGCCCGGCTTCGGTGTGGGGCTCCCCCCGCCGGTGCTGAAGAACAGCACCGCGGCGAAGAACAGCCCCGCCACGATCACGAGGACGGCGCTGAACACCAGGAGCCGACGGTCCGATTGCGCGGGGGGCACAGGCCCTTTGGTACCCGCCGAGAATGGCCCGGTCCAGTCGGGGGCCAATAGGGTGGCGGGGTTCTGGACGGCGGGTGGACCCCGGGGGGGACCATGCAGCGGCGCTACCGCGTCATCATCGCCAAGCCCGGCCTCGACGGGCACGACCGAGGCGCGAAGGTCATCGCCCGAGCGCTTCGCGACGCGGGCTTCGAGGTCATCTACACCGGGCTGTTCCAGACCCCCGAGCAGGTCGCCGAGGCGTGCCTCCAAGAGGACGCCGACGCGGTCGGCCTGTCCGTGCTCTCCGGCGCGCACCTCAGCCTGTTCTCCCGCGTGCTGGCCCTCCTCTCCGACTCCGGGCGCAGCGACGTGCTCGTCTTCGGCGGCGGGATCATCCCCGGCGACGACGTGGCCGCCCTCGAAGCGGCCGGCGTGGTCCGGGTCTTCACGCCCGGCGCGCCGCTCGGGGAGATCACCGGGTGGCTGGAGCAGGCCCTCGACGCGCGAGAGTCTCGGGTGGCGCACTAGAGCGAACAGGACCTTCCCGCCCGGTCTCAACCAGGAGTCAGCGTTGGATCTCTACGAGTATCAAGGCAAGCAGCTGTTCGCGCGCTACGACATCCCGATCTCGCCCGGCTCGGTCGCGTACACCGTCGACGAGGCGGTCGCCGCCGCGGACAGCATCGGCTACCCCGTCGTCGTGAAGGCCCAGGTGCACGTCGGGGGGCGCGGCAAGGCGGGCGGCGTCAAGCTCGCCGCTGACCGCAGCGAGGCCCGCCTCCACGCCTCCAACATCCTCGGCATGGACATCAAGGGGCACCGGGTCGGGCTGATCTGGATCGAGAAGGCGAGCGACATCGCCCGCGAGTACTACGCGTCGTTCACCCTCGACCGGTCCGCGAAGCTGCACCTCGGGATGCTGTCCGCGCAGGGCGGCGTCGAGATCGAGGAGGTCGCGGTCACCAACCCCGACGCGATCGCCCGCCTCGCCGTCGACCCCGTCGACGGGCTGACGCCGACCCAGTGCGAGGAGTGGGTCAGCGCGGCCGGCCTCGACCCCGAGGCCCGGGCCGGGACGCTCGACATCCTCCAGAAGCTGTACCACTGCTACGAGGACGCCGACGCCGACCTGGTCGAGATCAACCCGCTCATCCTCACCCGCGACGGGGAGGTCCGGGCCCTCGACGCCAAGGTCACCCTCGACGCCAACTCGGTGATCCGCCACCCCGAGTACGAGCGGTACGAGGAGACCCAGCCCCGCGACTCCCGGGAGCGGGAGGCCTTCGCGAAGGGGCTGCAGTACGTCGGGCTCGAGGGGTCGGTCGGCGTGATCGCCAACGGCGCCGGGCTGGCCATGAGCACCGTCGACGTCGTCAACGAGGTGGGCGGCAAGCCGGCCAACTTCCTCGACATCGGCGGCGGCGCCAACGCCGACGTGATGGCCGGCGCGCTCGAGGTCATCAACCACGACCCCGACGTCAAGTCCATCTTCATCAACATCTTCGGCGGCATCACGAAGGGCGAAGAGGTTGCCAACGGCATCGTCCAGGCGCTCGAGCGGGTCGCGATCGACTCGCCGATCGTCATCCGCCTTGACGGCACCAACGCCGACGAGGGCCGCGCCATCCTCCAGCCCCACCTCTCGGACCGGCTCCGCCTCGCGCCGACCATGCTCGACGCGGCCCGGACCGCGGTCGCCCTCGCCGAGGGGAGGTGAGCATCCGATGAGCATCTTCGTCGACGAGAACACCAAGGTCGTCTACCAGGGCCTCACCGGATCCCAAGGCCGCTTCTACGGCCCGCTGAACCGCAACTACGGCACCCAGGTCGTCGCGGGGACGAACCCCAAGAAGGCCGGCACCGACGTCGAGGGCATCCCCGTGTACGCCACGGTCGCCGACGCGGTCCACGCCACCGGCGCCAACGCCTCTTGCATCTTCATCCCCGCGGCCGGGGTCAAGGACGCGGTGATGGAAGCCGCCGCGGGCGGCGTCGAGTTCATCGCCTGCATCAGCGAAGGCGTCCCGATGCACGACGAGGCGTGGTTCTACAACCAGCTGCGCCGCGACTACCCGGAGGTGCGTCTCCTCGGCCCCAACTGCCCCGGGATCATCAGCCCCGGCCGCTGCAACATCGGGATCACCGCCGGGCACATCGCCAAGCCGGGTGGCCCGGTCGGGATCGTCAGCCGCTCCGGGACGCTCACCTACCAAGCCCTCTACGAGCTCCAAGCCCAGGGCATCGGCGTCACCACCTGCGTCGGGATCGGCGGCGACCCCGTCCCCGGCACCAGCTTCATCGACTGCCTCACCGCGTTCGAAGCCGACCCCGACACGGGCGCCGTCATGATGATCGGCGAGATCGGCGGCTCGGGCGAAGAGGAAGCGGCCGAGTTCATCAAGACCGAGATGAGCAAGCCGGTCGTCGCCTACATCGCTGGTGTCACCGCGCCGCCCGGCAAGAAGATGGGACACGCCGGCGCGATCGTCTCCGGAGGGAAAGGCACCGCGCTGGCCAAGATGGACGCGCTGCGCGACGCCGGCGCCAGAGTCGGGTTGAACCCCACCGCGGCGGGCGCGCTCATGGTCGAGGTCGTCGCCGGGCTCTGAGCACCCGGCGCATAGGCTGCGCGGGTGACGTCCCAGCCGCTGCCGCCCCCGCCGCCGCCGGGTCCGCCGGTCGGCTGGACGTCGCACCAGCCGCGGCGTGCCACGACGAACGGGTTCGCGGTCGCCGCGCTCGTGTGCGGCATCGCGGTCCTCTGCACCGGGATCCTCGGCGGGGTCCTCGCGGTCGTGTTCGGCAACGTCGCGCTCAGCCGCATCGACGCCGCGCAGGGCGCGGAGCGGGGCAAGGCGCTCGCGATCACGGGCATCGTCCTCGGCTGGATCGCGATCGCGCTCACCGCGGTCGCCGCGGCCGCGTGGCTCGCCTACGGGATCAGCAACCTCTGATCGGTCAGCTGCACCCCGCGGCCGACCGGGCCGCGAGTCGACAGACGCCGACGCCGCCCTGCGGGCGGCGTCGGCGCTCGACTGCTCCTGGCCGGACTGCGCTCAGGCGGTGCTGCTGGACCGCTCGGCCCGCACGTTCAAGAACGCGCCGGCGACCATCCCGATGGTGGCCAGCAAGCCGACGAAGATGCCGAACTTGCGGCTCTTGGTGACCCCGGCCGGGAGGGTGATCCCGGCGTTGGGGCCGACGATGACCTTGATCAGCACGAACAGGAAGGCGATCACGGCGATGCCGAGCACGACCTGGGCCAGCGTGACGCTCCCGAAGTTGGCCGGCAGGTCGACGCCCACCGCCTTGAGCACCACGTAGACCAGCAGGACCAGCCCGAGCAGCACCGCGAACAACGTCAGCGTGAAGTGCCAGGCGCTGGCGCTGGCCGAGATGCTGAACGGCGTGTGGACGCCGATGTTGAAGCCCAGCCAGTCGAAGAACGAGAAGATGAACAACACGATGGCGCTCACACCGATGACCTGGTCACCGGTGGTCAGCTTGCTGAGATCCATTGGGAAAATCCTCCAGAGGGTGGCTCCGCGCGAGCTGCGCTGCCGCCACGGAGCAGCACAGCACGGGCTCGGGGCGAATGCAAGCATTCGCCCGCTTGTCCTTACACCGCCCCGGCGGTCCGCAGGTTGAGGATCCCGCCGGCCGCGATCACGGCGCTGGCGACGAGGCCGGCGTAGGCACCGACCTCACGGGTTCGGGTGAACGACACGCGGAGCGCGAGCCCGCTCGTGCTCGGCAGCCCGAACGAGGAGAGCCCGAGGTTGGCGCCGACCAGGAACTTCACGAACACCAGCAGGAACGTGAGCACGGAGACGACCACGACGATGCGAGCCGCGAGGCGGGGCGAGACGCGCGCCAGCGCGCTCGGGGACAGCAGCGTCAAGGCCACGACGTAGCCGAGCAGACCCAGCGCGAGCAGCACCGCGAGCGTCGTCATCGTGTAGCTCCAGGCGCTGCGGGCGAACTGCTGGTTGCCGCCGAGCTGCGAGCCGCCCGGGACGCTCACGACGATCTTGCCGCCCAGCCAGTGCAGGAAGGACACCAGGACGAGCACCAGCGCGCCGACGCCGACGAGCTGCTCACCTCGAGTCAGCCGATCCAGGTCCACGAGCGAGCCGTCCCTTCGCGGGCCGGTCGGCCCCGGACGGGGAGCCGACCACGCGGCAGCGGCGCGCGCAACCCGGCCGGCCACCGCTCCCGGCGTGCTGCCGTGCCTCGGCTACGTTCCTCGGTGTGCGGAGGCTCGGGGTGCTCGCGTCGGGGAGCGGGACGATCCTGCAGGCGATCCTCGACTCGGGACTGCCGGTGGCGGTCGTGGTCGTCGACCGGCCCTGCGCCGCGACCGGGCGGGCCGAGTCGGCCGGCGTGCCGGTGGAGGTGGTCGAGCGGACCTCGTTCGGACCCGACTTCGACCGGGTCGCCTACACGCGCCGGGTCGTCGACGCGCTCGAGCGCCACCACGTCGACCTGGTCGCGATGGCCGGCTTCGGCACCATCCTCGCCGAGCCGATCCACGACACGTTCGGAGGACGGATCGTCAACACCCACCCCGCGCTGCTGCCCGCCTTCAAGGGCTGGCACGCGGTCGAGGACGCGCTCGCGGCCGGGGTCAAGGTGACCGGCTGGACCGCGCACGTCGCGACGCTCGAGGTCGACGACGGTCCGATCCTCGCCCAGGAGGCGGTCGACGTCCACGACGACGACACGGTCGAGACGCTCCACGAGCGGATCAAGGCCGTCGAGCGCCGCCGGTACCCGCAGGTGCTCCGAACGCTGCTCGAGCGACGCGACCACGAGGAGGTCGAAGCACGGTGAGCCCCCGGGCCCTGGTCTCGGTGTACGACAAGGCCGGTCTCGCCGACTTCGCGGCCGGGCTCCACCAGCTCGGCTTCGAGCTCGTCTCGTCCGGCAAGACCGCCGCCGCGCTGCGCGAGGCCGGCGTGCCCGTCACCGCGGTCGAGGACGTCACCGGCGCGCCCGAGATGCTCGACGGCCGGGTCAAGACGCTGCACCCCCGGGTCCACGGCGGACTGCTCGCCGATCTCGGCAACCCGGCGCACCGAGCCGAGCTCGACGAGGCCGGGATCGAGCCGTTCCAGCTCCTGGTCTCCAACCTGTACCCGTTCCGCGAGCACCCCGACGTCGAGACCATCGACATCGGGGGCCCGGCGATGGTCCGCGCCGCGGCGAAGAACCACGCCTGGGTGGGGGTGGTCACCAGCCCCGCCCAGTACGAGTCGGTCCTCGCCGAGCTGCGGGAGCACGACGGCGGGCTGTCGGACGAGACCCGACGGGCCCTGGCCGTCGAGGCGTTCGCGCACACCGCCGCCTACGACGCCGCGATCGTCGAGTGGCTCGAAGGCGACCCGCTGCTCCCGAAGCACCTGGTCGTCCCGCTCGAGCGCACCGAGGACGCGCTCCGCTACGGGGAGAACCCGCACCAGCAGGCGGCCCGCTACCGGGTCGTCGGGACCGTGTCCTGGTGGGACGCGGTCACCCAGCACAGCGGCCTCGCCCTCTCGTACCTCAACTTCTACGACACCGACGCGGCGTGGCGGATCGTGCACGACCTCGGGCCCGGCCCGACCTGCGCCATCATCAAGCACGCCAACCCGTGCGGCGTCGCCGTGGCCGGCGACCTCGCGACCGCGTACCAGCGGGCCCTCGAGTGCGACGACCAGTCCGCGTTCGGTGGGATCGTCGCCGTGAACCGGCCCCTCGACGCGGCGACCGTGGGGCGCATGGTGGCCGGCCCGCAAGCCGACGTGGTCGTCGCGCCGCTCTACGAGGACGGCACCCTCGACGCGCTGATCGGGAAGCGCAAGAACACCCGGCTGCTGAGCGCTCCGCCGCCCGAGCCCCAGACCCGAAACGTCCGCCAGATCTCGGGCGGCTTCCTCGTTCAGGAGCCGCACCACTTCGCGGCCGGACGCGACGCCTGGCGGGTCGCGACGAAGGCGACGCCGACCGAGGACCAGTGGCGCGACGCGGAGCTCGCCTGGCGGATCTGCGGGCACGTGAAGTCGAACGCGATCGTGCTCGTCAAGGACGGCCAGGCGGTCGGGATCGGCGCCGGGCAGCAGAAGCGGGTCGACTCGGCGCAGATCGCGGCGACGAAGGCCGCCGGCCGGGCGGTCGGCGGCGCCAGCGCCAGCGACGCCTTCTACCCGTTCCCCGACGGCGTCGAAGCGGCGGCCGGCGCCGGCGTCGCGGTGGTCGTCCAGCCGGGCGGCGCGGTCCGCGACGAGGCGCTGATCGAACGGGCCGACGAGCTCGGCCTGGCGATGGTCCTGACCGGCGAGCGGCACTTCCTCCACTGATGACCGCCCGCTTGCTGCCCGGGGCCCCGGTGGCCGACGCCGTCTTCGCGGACCTCACGCCGCGGGTCCAGGCCCTGACCGCAGCCGGGCACCAGCCCGGGCTCGGGACGATCCTCGTCGGAAACGAGTCGGCGAGCGCCGGCTACGTCCGCATGAAGCAGGAGAAGGCGACCGAGATCGGGTTCACCTCCCCCCACGTCCACCTCGGGGAGGACGCCTCCCAAGCCGACCTCGTCGCCGCGATCCGCTCCTTCAACGACGACCCGGCCGTCGACGCCATGCTCGTGCAGCACCCCACCCCGCGCCAGATCGACTACGAGGCCGCGCTGCTCGAGATCGACCCCGACAAGGACGTCGACGGCCTCCACCCCCTCAACATGGGCCGCCTCGCCATGTCGATGCCGGGCCCGGTCCCGTGCACCCCGGCCGGCATCGAGGCGCTCCTCGCCCACTACGACGTGGCGGTCGCGGGCCGGGACGTGTGCATCCTCGGCCGCGGCACCACCCTCGGGCGGCCGCTCGCCCTGCTGCTCTCCCAGAAGCGCCCCACCGCCAACGCCGCGGTCACGGTGGTGCACACCGGCGTCCCGAACTGGCCCGACTACACCCGCCGGGCCGAGATCGTCGTCGCCGCGGCCGGGGTGCCCGGGATCCTCCAGCCCGAGCACCTCACCCCCGGGGTGGTCGTGGTCGGCGGCGGGGTCCGCTACGAGGGCCGCAAGCTCCTCCCCGACGTCGACGAGCGCTGCGAGGAGGTCGCCGCCGCGATCACCCCCCGCCTGGGTGGCGTGGGACCCACCACGATCGCCATGCTGTTCCGCAACGCGGTCGAGGCGGCCGAGAGGAGCCAGCAGGCGTGACGAGCGAACCGGTCGCAGTCGAGGGGGGCGAATGCCCCCTGTGCACCACCGAGGTGACCGAGGCCGAGACGCGCTGCCCCGAGTGCGGCTGGTCGCTGGCCGGAGTCGCCGGCCGGCCCGGTCCGTACTCCCGCGCCGCGCTGTGGTGGACTGTCGCCGGGTTTCTCGCCGTGTACCTCGTCACGTTAGGGATCGTCGCGCTCACCCACTGAGGGAAGGCGCCGGGTAAGGAGCACGATGGCTGAGCTCATCACGATGGTCGACGGCACGCTCACCGTGCCCGACCAGCCGATCATCCCGTTCATCGAGGGCGACGGGACCGGTGTCGACATCTGGCCGGCGGCCAAGCTGGTCCTCGACGCCGCGGTCGAGAAGGCCTACCGCGGGAAGCGCAGCATCGCCTGGACCGAGGTGCTGGCCGGCGAGAAGGCGTTCCGGGAGACCGGCGACTGGCTGCCCGACGCGACCGTCGAGTCGTTCCGGGAGCACCTCATCGGGATCAAGGGGCCGCTCACCACCCCGATCGGGGGCGGCATCCGCTCGCTGAACGTGGCCCTCCGCCAGATCCTCGACCTGTACGTGTGCTTGCGGCCGGTCCGCTGGTTCACCGGGGTCCCCTCGCCGGTGAAGCACCCCGAGCGCATCGACATGGTCATCTTCCGCGAGAACACCGAGGACATCTACGCCGGCCTCGAAGTCGAGGAAGGCAGCCTGGAGGCCCGTCGCCTCATCGAGACCCTCTACGAGCAGCTGGGCTGGCGGATCCGCGCCGACTCGGGCATCGGGATCAAGCCCATCTCGATCACCGGCTCGAAGCGGCTCGTCCGCGCCGCGATCGAGTACGCGGTCTCGCACCACCGCAAGAGCGTCACCCTGGTCCACAAGGGCAACATCCAGAAGTTCACTGAAGGCGCGTTCCGGAACTGGGGCTACGACCTGACCCGCGAGGAGTTCGCCGACGTCGCGGTCGGCTGGGACGACTGCAACGGCGACCCCGGCGACAAGGTCCTCGTCAAGGACAACATCGCCGACATCACCCTCCAGCAGGTCCTGACCCGCCCCGAGGACTTCGACGTGATCGCCACCACCAACCTAAACGGCGACTACCTGTCCGACGCCCTCGCCGCGCAGGTCGGCGGGATCGGCATCGCGCCCGGCGGCAACATCAACTACGTCACCGGCCACGGGATCTTCGAGGCGACGCACGGCACCGCCCCGAAGTACGCCGGGCAGGACAAGGTGAACCCGTCATCGGTGCTGCTCTCGGGGGTGATGATGTTCGAGCACCTCGGCTGGACCGAGCCCGCGGAGCTCATCACCAAGGCCTTCGAGGCCACCATCGCCGACCGGATCGTCACCTACGACTTCGCCCGCCTCATGGAGGGAGCGAAGGAGGTCAAGACGTCTGGCTTCGCGGAGGCGGTCGTCGACCACCTGTAAGCGGGGCGCCGATTTCGCCGGGCGGGACCCATCCGCCAGGCTGGTGGGCGACGGACAGCCGGTGGGGAGGGTTCGGTGCTGCTCGCGGAGCTGAACATCTGGCACACCCGCCGGCACATGCCGACCCGGCGGGTCGCGCTCGGCGACGCCTACCTGCCGATGAGCGGCCCCGGCTGGGGCGCGGTGCTGCTCGGCGCCGTGGTCGCCGAGCACCTCGACTTCCTCGACGACGAGCAGCTCGAGCTGCTGCCCAGGCTGGTCCACGACGCCTCCGCTGGGCTCGCCGTGCCGCGCATCGCGCTGCGGTACCGGCTCCAGACCGACACCCACGGGCTCGACCGGTCCCGGCACCGCATCGGGAGCGAGATCGGCGTCGCCGGCTCCACCATGCTCGTCCTCGAGATCGACCGGCACGGCGCGCCCGCCCCCCAGATCATCGGGGCCGTCATGGCCGCCGCCGCGCTGCCGACCTCGCCCCGCCGGGTCGCGCTGCGGGCCGTCGAAGCCGCCACGGCGCGGCCCGAGCTGCCGGAAGGGCTCATCGTGCGTCGGCTCCTCGAAGGCGTCCCCGGCCTGCAGCCCTTCGCGCCGCGCGCCGCCGACCCGCACGGCGTCGAAGCCGACCGGTGGCGGGCCGTGCCCGCCGAGCGGCGCTGGGCGATGGAGGTGCTCGGGCTGCGTCCCGGCATGGCGCTCGAACGGCGCGACATCCAGGCCCGGTTCCGCCGCCTGGTGCGCCAAGCCCACCCCGACCATGGCGCGGCCCGATCCGGTGCCGCGGAGCGGCTCGCCGAGGCTCCGCGACGCGCGGGAGCGGCTCCTCGTTGACGCCCGCGCCGACCTCGACCCAGACTCGGCCCGGGCGGCAGGCGGGAGGTAGGTTCCCGGCATGAAGCCAGCCCTCCACGTCACGATCACCGGCGCGGCCGGCCAGATCGGGTACGCGCTCGTGCATCGCGTCGCCGCCGGGCAGCTCCTCGGCGACGACCAGCCCATCGTGCTCCGCCTCCTCGAGATCGAGCCCGCCCTCCCCGCCCTCGACGGGGTCGTCATGGAGCTCGAGGACGGCGCCCACCCGCTCCTCGAGGACATCGTCGCGACCGCCGATCTCAAGCACGCCTTCGACGGCGCCTCCTGGTGCCTGCTCGTCGGATCGGTGCCCCGCAAGGCAGGCATGGAACGCCGCGACCTGCTGTCCATCAACGGCGGGATCTTCAAGCCCCAGGGGCAGGCCATCAACGAGCACGCGGCCAGCGACGTGCGGGTCCTCGTGGTCGGCAACCCGTGCAACACCAACTGCCTCATCGCGCGCAGCAACGCGCCCGACGTCCCCGCCGACCGCTGGTTCGCGATGACCCGCCTCGACGAGAACCGGGCCAAGACCCAGCTGGCGAAGAAGGCCGGGGTCCTGACCCGCACCGTCACGAACCTCGCCATCTGGGGCAACCACTCGGCCACCCAGTTCCCCGACTACGCCCACGCCCGAATCGACGGCCAGCCCGTCCCCGAGGTCATCACCGACCAGGCGTGGCTGCAAGGCCCGTTCCTCGACACGGTCCAGAAGCGCGGCGCGGCGGTCATCGAGGCGCGCGGGGCCTCTTCCGCGGCGTCTGCGGCCCACGCCGCGATCGAATCGGTCCGAAGCGTCGTGCGACCCACACCGGAGGGGGACTGGCACTCCCTGGCCGTGGTCAGCCGCGGCGAGTACGGGATCCCCGAGGGCCTCCAGTTCGGGTACCCGGTCCGCAGCGACGGGTCCTCGTGGACGATCGTCGACGGCATCGAGCACGACGCCTTCGCCACCGAGCGGATCAGGATCTCCACCAACGAGCTGGTCGAGGAGCGCCAGGAAGTCGAGGAGCTCCTCCACTAGCGCTGGTCCGCGTCCCGACCAGTCGGGCGCGTCACGATAACGGGGCATGTCCTACTTCGAGCTGGACGAGCGCGGCCGTGGCCTCGACCGGGTGCTGGCCTTCAGCGACGGTGTCTTCGCGATCGCGATCACGCTGCTCGTCCTCGCCTTCCGGGTCCCGACCCTCCACGGCGCGGACGTCAACCGCCGGCTCTTCCACGCGCTGCTTCACCAGGGGGGCCTGCTGATCGGCTTCGCGGTCAGCTTCTTCGTCATCGCCCGGCTCTGGATCGTGCACCACCGCCTCTCGCTCCTCCTCCGCCACATCGACGCGAGGTTCATCTCCTTGAACATGGTGTTCCTCGCCATGGTCGTCATCGTCCCGTTCCCGGCCGAGATCGTCGGCCTCTACGGCGGGACCACCACCGGTGTCGTCTTCTACGCGTCCACGATGGTCGTGGTCCTGACCATGTCGGGCGTCGTGTCCGACTACGCGTTCCGATACCACCTGGTCGACGAGCGGGTCAGCCCCGATGCGCGCCGGGTGCTCTGGATCCGAGTCCTCTTCGCCGTCGCCGTGTTCGCGCTCTCCATCCCGGTCGCGTTCGTCGACCCGGGCCACGCGCAGCTGGTCTGGCTGATCCTCGTCGTCCAGCATCCCGTCATGGTCCGGCTCGGCGCTGCGGAGCCCCTGCCGTCCCTGTCCCGCCCCGGCAAGCAGCGCTGATCGCTCGGGGAGCGGTCGCGCCGCGAGAGGTCAGGCGCCGTCGGCAGGCTTGGACGGCTCGGGCTGGTCGGGGGCGCCGAGCATCGGCGTCGCCCGCAGCCCGAGCTCGGAGCGCAGCTCGCTCAACCGGTCCTGCGCCGCCGAGGTGAGCTGGGCCTGCTCGACCGCGAGCATCTTGGCGTCGATCGTGGCGTCCCCGAGCTCGGAGGCGGCCTGGGCCCGGGCCAGGCGACGCTCGATCTTGGTTCGCACCTCGTCGAACGTCGGGACCTCCTCCCCGACCTGCTCCGAGAGCTGGCGCATGGCCCGGTTCATCTCCTCTTGCATGCGAGCCTGGTCCAGCTGGCTCAGGAGCTGTTCGCGCTCCGAGAGCTTCTTCTGGAGCGCGGCCGAGTTCTGCGTCACCTTGGCCTTGGCCTGCTCGGCGGCTCGGGTCGTCTCGAGCAGCTGCTCGCGCAGCGTCGTCACCTGGTTCTCGAGGTTGACGATCCGGTTCGCGAACGCCTCCGCGGCCTGGGTGTAGTTCGTCGCCTGCTCGCCGTGCCCGGCCCGGGCCTCCTGGTCGCCGAGGAGCAGCGCCTGACGGGCCGACCCGTTGGCGTGCTGGTAGTCCTCCATCGCCCGGTCGAGGCGACGCTGGGTCTGCTTCTGGTTGGCGATCACGTTCGTGGCCTGCTCGATGAGGCGCCGGTGCTGGTCCCGGGCCTCCTTGATCGCCTGCTCGAGCTGCACCTTCGGGTCGGCGCGCTCGTCGAGACGATGGCCGAGCTTGGCGCCCCAGTAGCGCCACCACCGCTTGATCGAGTCCCACATGCCGTCGAGCCTACGCCCCGGGCGCCGATTCCGGACCGCTTCGTCCGTCTCGCCGCTCGGCTACGGGACGGGCGCCGACGGGGCGGGGGCGTCCCAGCCGTCGAGGCGGCGTTCCCCCAGCCAGCCCGTCACCGTGTCGACGACGCGGGCCGGGTCCTCGAGCTGGGGAGCGTGCCCGACCCCGTCGAGCACCCGCAGGCTGATCGGATACACGTGCGCGGCGTGACGGGCCGCGTGCAGCGACACCAGCCGGTCGTCGCGGCCGAAGACGAGGAGCGTCGGGCGGGCCGACGTCGCCCGCCCCAGGTCGCCGCGCATGCCCCACACCAGGTAGGCGAGGAGCGAACGGGCCGCGTCAGCGTACGCGGTCGTGACCTCAGGCCACTCGAATCGCTCGTCGGTGAGCTCGATCATGCGGCGGCGAAGGTCCGGGTCCATCGCGGCGGCGCGGGTGAGGCTCGTCTCGAGCGATGCGTCGACGAGCCGCTCCGGTCCCAGCCGCCGGGCCCGGTGCGCGACGAGCCGGGCCCCGAGGTTCGGGAACACGAGCGGGGCCAGCCACGCCGTGCGCGCCCACTCGCTCAGCGCGGGACGCGGGTGGGGGACGGCCGGGTTGACGAGCACCAGGGCGGTCACCCGGTCCGGGTTGGTGGCGGTCACCCCGATCCCGATCGTGCCGCCCATCGAGTTGCCGATCACGACCGCGGGTCCGAGCTGCTCGAGCACCTCGACGACGACCTCGCGCTGGGTGGCGATCGTCGCGGCACGAGTCGGGACGCGGGTCCGCCCGAACCCGATCAGGTCGATCGCCACCACCTCCGCGTCCAGCTGATCGGCGAGCGGCTGCCCGGCTGGCTCCCACGACAACGTGTGCGCGCCGAGCCCGTGGACGAGCAGCACCCGACGTCCCGGCACCGGGTTGCTCGACGTCCAGCGCACCGCGTGGAGCGACCCGCCGTCGATGTCGAGGCACGTCGTCGTGCCTCGGCCGTCCGGTGTCGCGATCGTGGTCACGGTGGTGAGCGTAGGCCGTAGGATCCGACATCGGTGATGCAGCCGGAGGCCCGGTCGGGGGAGACGTGGACGCTCACGTTCGCGGGGCCGGACGCGGCGGGCGGCTTCGTGCGCCTCACCCGGTTCGTCGACCGCGCCTGGTACTGGGCGTACCTCGTGTCCCCTCGCGACGGGCTGGTCGTCGTGCGGGACCACGACCTCGCTCCGCCGCGCGCCGGTCGACCGCTGGTCGTGCGCGGCGACGGCCTCTGGGCCGAGCTGGTCGAGGAGACCCGCCACGAGCACTGGAGCGTCGGCCTCGAGGCGTTCGGCGTGCGACTCGGTGACCCGCTCGACGCCGAGCGCGGCGAGCGCGGCGAACGGCTCCCGGTCGGCCTCGACGTGGGATGGGAGTCCGGCCGCGACGGGTTCGGGCGCGTCGACGGCGAGGTCGCGGTCGGCGCCGCCCGGCGGGCCGTCGCCGCCCCCGGCCGCTTCCAGCACCGCGAGCCCGACCAGCCGAGCCCGGCGCTCGAGGTCAGCTGGCAGCCGGACCGCTCCGACGGGAGCACCGCGACCGGCGACGCCGTCCAGCTCGACCTCGACCGGGACCGGCTGCCGATCGCGGCGACCGTCGGCGCGACGCGGCTGGCCGTCGCGGCGACCGCGGTCGTGCCCGACCCGCGGCGGGTCGTGCTCGCCCTCGTCGGCGGGCCGGCCGGGTGGGGCTGGCTCGAGTGGCATCCGGACCGGGAACCGGTTCGCTCGCCGCCCCGCTGACCGGTCAGGATTGCCCCATGTTCGAAGGGGCAGTGGTCGGCATCTTCATCACGCCGGTCGCCGGCGCGGCGATGCAACCCCACGACGAGATCGACGCGGTCGCGGGCGTCGGGCTGCTCGGCGACCGGTACGCGACCGCGTCCGGCACCTACTCGGGTCGACGGCACCGCGACGCCCGCCGAGCGGTCACGCTGATCGAGGAGGAGGCGATCGCGGCCGCGCGTGCCGAGGCGGGCATCGAGCTCGACCCCGTCGAGACGCGCCGCAACCTCGTCACGGTCGGCGTGCCGCTCAACCATCTCGTCGACCGCGACTTCGAGGTCGGTGGGGTGCGGATGCGAGGCGTCGACCTCTCCGAGCCCTGCGCGTACCTCGAGCAGGGGACCCGGCCCGGGGTGCGGGCGGCGCTGATCCACCGGGGCGGTCTGCGCGCCGAGGTGCTCACCAGCGGCCTGATCCGGGTCGGTGACCCGGTCCGGCTCGTCGACGCCCCCGGCGTCAGAACGATCGCCGAGGAGCCGGAGCGGCACGGCGTCGCGTAGCGTTCGGCCATGGCCGACCGTCATTACGACACGACCGGTGCCGTGCACGAGCTGCTCGACGCGGTGGGGGAGCTCGACAGCCGCTTCCTCGAGGGTGACCGGGCCCTCGACGACCCTCAGCACGTCCTCGAGGGCTATAGGTGGATGTTCTCGATCCTGCAGGTCGCGCTCGACTGCTACGTGTGGGCCGACCCGGCCAACCCCCGGTTCGTCGAGATCGTCGGCCCCTACAAGAAGTGGGGCGGCGACAACAGCGACGCCTACTACCAGTACGCGCCGGTCGACCCGACCCGCACCTACCGGGTCGAGGGTCGCCGGGGCGACGCCGCCTACCTCTCCCTCACCGTCTACGGCGGCCCCGCGACGGCCGCTACTCGGAGCGGATCGTCGGGGTCGTCAACGACCGCGACCACCTCGACCTCGCGCCCGACGGTTCCTTCGAGCTGATGATGGGCCCCGAGCGCCCGGACGGGTGGGACGGGGCGTTCATCCAGCTCGAGCCCGACTCGGTGGTCGCGATCACCCGCGACTACCTCGGCGACCCCGTGCACGGGAAGCGCTGCACCTGGCACATCGAGGCCCTCGACCCGCCCTCCCGGTGGCGCGAGGACGACGCCGACCTCGCCCGCCGCTTCCGGGCCGCCACGACCTGGGTGAAGGACCAGGCGAACCTGGTCCCGCTCGGGCTCGGGGAGCCCAACAAGGTCGACGAGCCCTACCCGGTGCAGCAGGTCACGTTCGGCTGGGCGGCCGGCGACGCCGCCTACGCGATGGGCAGCTACGACCTCGAACCCGACCAGGCGCTCGTGATTCGTGGCACCTCACCGGAGTGCGCGTTCTGGAACCTGTGCCTCTGGAACCCGTTCATGCACACCTACAACTACGACTACGAGCGCTGCACCATCAACGGCACCCAGGTCGTGCCCGAGCCGGACGGGTCGTGGACGATCGTCGTCGCGGAGCAGGACCCCGGGCACCCCAACTGGGTGTCCACCTGCGGGCACGCGGCGGGGCCGGCTCTGGTTCCGCTGGTTCTACCCTGCCGACACCCCCGACGCGCCCACGGCCGAGCTCGTCGCGCTCGGCGACACCCCGCCCGGCCCCGTTGCCGAGCGGTAGGCCGACGGCGGCCGTCCACCGGGGGAGGAGGCAGCCGATGCGGAACCTGAGCGGCCGGGCCGCGGTGGTCACCGGCGGCGGGAGCGGCATCGGGCGCGCCCTCGCGCTGGCCCTCGCCGAGCGTGGCGTGCGGGTGGTGGTCTTCGACCGGGATCCCGACCGGGCCGGCGCGGTGGAGCGCGAGATCACCGGGTCGGGCGGGGACGGCGTCGGGCTCGGCGGGGACGTCACCGTCGAAGCCGACCTCGTCGCGGCCCGCGACGTCTGCCTCGACCGATGGGACCGGGTCGACATCGTCGCCAACAACGCCGGTGTGCTGGCCGTCGGGCGACCCGAGGACATCCCCCTCTCGGAGTGGGAGCGGGTCATCGACGTCAACCTGCTCGCGGTGGCGCGCAGCCTCCGGGTGTTCCTCCCCACCCTGCTCGCCCGCGGCGAGGGGCATATCGTGAACACTGCGTCGACAAACGGCCTCTACCCGTACTCGTACGACCGGCTGCCGTACTCGGCGACGAAGGCCGCCATCGTCGCGGTGTCGGAGGCGCTCACCCTCTACACCCGACCCCGCGGGGTCGGCGTCAGCTGCCTCTGCCCCGGCCCGGTGAACACCAACATCGCCGAGCAGGTCCGCTTCTCCGGCCCGCTCACCGCGATCCGACCCCCAAGCCTCGGGATCGTCGAGCCGGCCGCGGTGGGCGAGCTGGTCGTCGACGCCATCGAGACCGACCGCTTCCTCGTGCTCACCCACCCCGAGGTGCACGACCTCCTGATCCGGCGGGCCGCCGACCCCGACCGGTTCCTCGCCGACGAGCTGGCCCGCCTCGCACCCCCCGACTGAGCCCCGCGCACCGACGCGGGGTCGAAAGGAGCACGCCATGGTTGAAGATCCCCAGCGTCGAGCCCGCGGCGAAGCCGCCTACCGAGACGTTATGGGCGGCGACCCGCCTCCGCCCCTCGACCCGTACACCGCCCAGGGGGTGCTCGACACCGTCTTCAGCGAGGTGTGGACCCGGCCCGGCCTGACCCGCAAGGAGCGGCGGCTCATCTCCCTCACCTGCGTCGGCGCCGCCGCGTCGCCGGGGGCCATGGAGGCGCACCTCCGGGGCGCGCTCGACAGCGGCGACCTCACCCTCGAGGAGATGGAGGAGTTCATCCTCCACTTCGCCTTCTACGCCGGCTGGCCGAAGGCCGCCGCCTTCGAGACCGTCTTCATGAACTACCGGGCCGCGAAGCGCGGCCAGTTGTCGACCTAGCGGGGTGTCGCGGCGGCTCGTCCATCACGCGAGCAGCCGTACGGCACAGCATCCCAGGAGCAAGGCCGATCCAATCGACACGAGCGCACCAAGCCGTTCACACTTGCAGTGAGGCCGGAAGCGTGCGCACGCACGGTAGTCGTTACACTTTGAGCCTCGTGCCCGCGTCGCGGACATTGGAGCCTGCCTTTGTGATCGAGGCCAACGGCGGAGGAACGCTCTATGACCCAGGTGGTCACCGCGACGTTGCTGCTCGACGCGAGTGTGATCGACGATCCATATCCCTTCTATGCGCAGCTGCGGGCTGAGGCGCCGGTATGGGAGGTCCCCGGTACCGGGTTGTTCACGGTTAGTACCTTCGAGCTGCTGGCAGAGGCAACCGGTCGGGTCGAAGACTTCTCCTCGAACATCAAGTGTTTGCTCTACCGCGACGACGGCGGTCTACCCTGCCGTCTCCCATTCGGCGACGCTGGCGTACAAGCGCTCGCCACTGGTGATCCGCCCCCGCACGCGTTGCATCGCAGCACCGTTTTTCCCGAGCTGGTCGCCAAGCGGATGGAGGAGCTCGAGTCTGACGTCCTCGAGATCGCCACCGGGTGCGTGACGCGGGCGCTGGACACCGGGACCGTCGAGTTCATGACCGCGATCGGAAACGTGGTGCCGATCACCATGATCAGTCGCCTCATCGGCTTCCACAACAGCAACGTGGACCAGCTGCTCAGCGCGGCGTTTGACTCGACGGCGATGTTGGGGTCGACGCTGACCCTCAACGAGCTGATCGAGCTCATCGACCGCAGTGGCGAGATTCAAGCGTGGATCGGCGATCAACTTTCGACCGCCATGAAGGAGCCACGCGACGATCTCATCGGCGCTGTCGCTCGCGGCGTCAACGCCGGGGTGTTCGGCGACCTCGAGGCCAAGGTCATCCTGCACACCTTGCTGAGCGCCGGAGGTGAGTCCACCACGAGCCTGCTCGGCAACGCTGTGCGCATCCTCGCCGAACACCCGCAGCTTCAGCAGCAACTTCGGCAAACCCCGGAGCAGATCCCGACGTTTGTGGAAGAGGCGCTGCGCCTAGAGCCGCCGTTCCGATACCACATGCGCTCCGTTCCCAACAACACGAGTCTCGGCGCGGTCGGCATCCCAGCCGGTGCCACGGTCCTGTTGCTCTGGGGCGCCGCCAATCGTGATGACTCCGAGTTCGAACGACCCGACGAGGTCGATCTCAACCGGCCGGTACCGCGTCACCACCTATCATTTGGGCGCGGCATCCACCACTGCGTCGGGGCACCCCTCGCCCGCATCGAGGCGCGCAGCGTGCTCACCGTGTTGCTCGAGCGCACCCGGGAAATCACCCTCGACCCCGACCACGCGCCGAGCTGGGTCAACAGCCTCATGATCCGACGACACGAACAGCTCCCCATACGGCTCATCGCCCGCTGAGTCTCACTCTGCCGTGGTCGGCGATGACCCCAAGGGCTCTGGGTCGGCAGGCAGAGGCGGCCACGATTGCCGCTGCTAGCCAATCGGACCGAAAGCAGCGGCGTTCCGCGCCAGATCACCGTGCCGCGCGCGTACACAAGCTCGGACCCCTGTTCGCCACTTTGCTCAGCACCAGAGGGTTCGACGCAGGTCGTGCGGACATCTGCCCAGCAAGCCCACCCTCCTTGCGGAGGGATGGACATGGCGGGCATCTGTGGGGGTGACGGAATTGACGCCTGCTGGTTGACGGGTTCCTGGTTCTGGGCGTCCCGACGCGCCCCCGTCATCCCCACCGAGCGCGTCACGAGCCAAGCGGGCGAGGTACTCGTCTGACGCGAACGGTTCGGCTGATACGACCGGATGCGGGCCGTGATCTGCTCGCCGACGCGATCGACTGCGCCGAAGACGAGAGCGGCGGTTAGCGCGCGCGCTACCGCTGAACGGGAGTGAGGGTCAATGCCGAGGCCACAGGGTGCTCTGGGCCTCTGATCTTCCCATGATCTGCCCGTGATCGGCCCGTGACGGATCTCTTCCTGGGCTCTTACGGTCCGGCCGCACAGTGGCATCAACCACCAAGCCCCAGGCAAGGGAGATCCACCATGAACCTCAAGCCCACGATCCTGAGCAGGCACAAGCTCAATAGGTCGATCGCTGCCGCCGCCACGGCTATTGCGCTTGCGGTCGGTGGCTCTGCGATCGCCGACGCGGGTTCAATAGCCGCAGCCGCGTCGCCCTCGGCAACCGCAGCCGGGAGCGGCTCCGCGGGCGGTCTCGGATCCGGCGGCGGGGGATCCAACGCTCGGTTTGGACCGGCCTCAGGGGGAGCATCCGGCACGGTCGACAGCGTGTCGACGTCGAGCTTCACCATGTCGACCGCAGCGGGTCAGAAGGTGACCGTCGACGAGGCGTCCTCGGCGAGATTCAAGAAAGGCACGAGCTCGACCTCGGCGAGTGCCGTTAGGCCAGGCGAACGCGTCCTCGTCCTTGGGACGACCAGCGCAACGACCATCACGGCCACGCAGGTCATCGTAGAACCGACTGGCGGTGGATCTGCGACGTCCTCGGCCGCGGGGGTGATCCCCTTCCAGCGCGAGGCACCGACCACGTCCAAGCAGGTCGGTCAGATCCCGGCCAACTACAGCCAGGGGTCGGGAACGATCGTCAGCGGAACGACAGCGAATAAGGCGACGAAGGCGGCGCTGGCCGCCTACCCGGGGGGCATCGTCGACCGTGTTGTGTTGCTGAGCAACGGTGAGTACGAGGTGCACAACATCGGTGTCAACTGGCCACATCATGTCTTCGTCAACCAGAGCTTCAAGGTCGTCGGCGCCGATTAGCCTTCCAGGCCATGCGTTCCGACCTGGTCGCATCCGGTCTGAACACCAGCGGCAATTGATTAGAGGTGGGTTAGGGGATCAGGACGATCTTGCCATGGGTGTGTCGCGTCTCGAGCTCGGCGAAGGCGTCGCGGACATCCTCCAGTGGGTAGGTCGCGGCGATTGGGATCTCGATCTGGCCTGATACGACGAGCTCGGCCATCTGCGACAGCACGTCGGTGGTCGAGGCGTTCCCGCTCCCCTCGGTCTTTGCCCCGACCTCTTGTGCCTTCGCGCGCGAGATGATGGTGTCGATGCGGTCAGGTTCGACCCCAAGGTCGATGCCTAGCTGGACATACTCTGGCCCGAAGAGGTCGATGAAGGCGTCGATACCGTTTGGCGCGGCGGCCCTCAGGCGGTCGATGAGCCCCTCACCGTAGGCAACCGGGATGGCACCGTGCGCGCTGAGCCAGCCGTGATTGGCCTTCGACGCGATGCCGAGCACGGTCGCCTCCTTCGTTCGCAGCAGCTGGACGACGACGGAGCCGACCCCGCCGGCTGCTGCCGACACCGCGACGGTGTCGCCCCGATCGATACCGACGGCCCGCACGGCGGCGTACGCCGTGCACGCCACCACGTAGAGCGAGCCGGCGACCTCCCAGCTCAACCTCGCCGGCTTGGGAATCAATTGGGTCACCGGGACCGCGACGTACTCGGCGTGGCTGGAGCGTTGCCACGACCAGCCGAGCACCTCGTCGCCCACGGCGAACTGGGTGACCGCGTCGCCGACCTCGCTGACGACGCCGGCGAGATCGCTGCCCTGCCCGGACGGGAACGTCGCCGGGAACGTCGCCTCGAGCGCCCCGGCCCGGATCGCCGCCTCGCCAGGATTGATCCCGGCTGCGCGGACCTGCACGATGACCTCCTCGGCCGAGGGCGAAGGAACTTCAACATCGGCGATGTAGAGGACATCGCGGTCGCCGTAGTGGTCGAATCGCACTGCTCGGGGCATGGTTCGAAGGCCCTCCTCCCCGCTCAGCGTCCGCGAAGTGTGTCCACAGGTGCGCACCTGCGTTCCGCAGGGCCGTCTTGCCCTAATCCAAGGCCGCACAGAAGGGTCACGATGCTCGAAGGGCAGGTAGTAACTCAGTTGCGGCCCACGTTATGAATTGCTCTTGGGTGTTGCCGCCGACTTGCACCAAAGCGACGTGTGTGAACCCGGCTGTCGTGAACTCGCGAATGCCGGCGACGTGGCGCCCAACGTCGGGGCCGCATGGCATCTGCGCAGCCACGTCTTCTTCGCGAACGGTCCGGGCCGCCTCGTCGAACGACGTTGGAACTGGGAGCTCGGCGTTGACTCTCCATCCTCCTGTGAACCAGCGGAATTGATCCATCGCCCGCTTCACCGCGGTTCGCTGATCAGGGTCATAGGACAGGGCGATCTGTCCGATGCGTGGCTTGCCGGGGCCCCCGGCGGCGTCGAACATCTCGCCGAGCTCGGGGCGGGGTTCGACGGCGATCATGGCGTCACCGTGGCGCCCCGCCAGACGACAGCTTGCCGGCCCGGACACCGCGATGCCGATCGGAGGGGCAGTGTCCGGCAGGTCCCAGACCTTCGCGGACTCGACATCGAAGTGCTTGCCCCGATGGGTCACCGTGTCGCCCGACCAGAGGGCCCGGATGATCTCGACTGCCTCTTCGAGCATCTCGTGGCGCAAGCCGGCAATCGGCCAGTATCCCCCGACAATGTGCTCGTTGAGGTTCTCTCCGGCGCCGAGCCCGAGGGTGAACCGCCCGTCGGATAGCAGTTGCATGGTTGCGGCCTTCTGCGCGACGACCGCGGGGTGATAGCGACGGGTTGGGCACGTGACGTAGGTCATGAATGGAATGTGGTCGGTGGCCTGGGCTGCCGCACCAAGCACGCTCCAGGCATAAGGGGCATGGCCTTGGGTGTCTAGCCATGGGGAGTAGTGGTCGCTGATGACCGCGAAATCAAAGCCCGCTTCCTCGGCGAGGGCGACGTCTCGCACCAGCTGCTTTGGGCCCGCTTGCTCGCACATCATCGTGTAGCCGATCAAGGTCATGACGTACCTTGCTGTTCCAGCTCGCGGGTGACGACCGTCAGATCCAGGTCGCCGAGTCCATGGTCGACCGCCTGCTGCCACTCGTCGGCCAGGCAGGCCAGGGCGGCGAGCTGGGGCTCACCAGCCGCTTCGAGGGCGAGGCGGAGGTCTTTGAGGGCTAGCGACGAGCGCGAACTGAGCTGAGAACTCGTCGTTGGCGATCCGTTGGAGCTTGGCCGACTGCCACGGCGACACGAGTGGCCCGCCCGTGAGGGCATCGATCACCGTTTCGGTCGTGAGTCCCAGCCGGCGAGCAAGGGCAACTGACGCGGCAACTGCTTCTGCGCCGAATGCGAGCCAGGTGTTGTTCACGACCTTCAGCCGAGATCCAGTCCCAACCGCTCCGGCCCAAATGGTGCGTTGTCCGAGCGCGTCGAAGAGAGGAGCGACACGGGAGCGGGCCGCGTCCGGCCCCGATGCGAAGATCGTCAGTGCACCCCGCTCGGCCGGATCCTTGCTTCCCGAGACCGGAGCGTCGACGAGCATCACGTCACGACGCTCGGCGTCCACGATCGCCGCCATCCGTTCGATTCCCGCCACGCCGATCGTGCTCATCTGCACCCAGATCGCCTCCGGAGCGAGGGCGGCGAGCATGCCCTGATCCTGAGCGATCGAAGCGACGGCATCCGCGTCGGTGACCATCGTGACCACGATCGCGGCACGCTGGGCGGCATCGGCGGGGCTCTCGGCGACGACCGCGCCGAGTTCGGCCAGGTCTCGAGTCGCCTCCGGCCTGCGGTTCCAAACGATCGTCGGGATGCCGGCCCGGAGTGCGCTGGCGGCAATCCCGTGGCCCATCGCACCAATGCCGAGCACGGCGACCGGCTCCTGTGTCACTGCCATCGGTCACTCCTCGGCATCCACCCAGCGGCGGCCGACGACCAGCATCGCGCCGGCCACGCCACCGCGCCTCCTCAGCATTGGACTGGTCGTGGTATCCAGCAAGCACAACGGGTACCTATCGAGCGCCAGATCACCTGCTCGGGGCATTCGTTCGCTCAGGTCTCCTCGGTGACGCCGAAGCGGGTCACGTAGCCACGCATCGCGGCGCGGAGCTGGGTGGCGTCGATCCCGAAGTCGCCCTCGAGGTCGTAGAGCACCCCGCCGTAGCGGCCGCGCGGGTGCTCGACCATGAATGCCTCCATCGCGCCGCGCACCGAGTCGTCGAAGGGCTGGTCGGCGACCTCGTAGATGTGCTCGACCGTCGCGATGTCATCGGCCATGAACTCGTCGAAGCGGACGTCGACCGACCGGTCGGACGGGAGCAGCTCTCGCTCGGCCATGCCAGTCTCGAGCATCTGCTGGATGCGGTCCGACCAGTAGTGGCCGATCCTGGGCGGGTCCGGCCGGGCCGAGTTGAGCCGGGCGGTGTAGGCGAGCATGGTCGCGTTCGAGGCGATCACCGACACCGGGTCGCGGTGGGTGACCACGAACGTCGCGTCCGGGAACACCTCCAAGAGCGGTCTGAACTGCTCGAGATGCTGGGGTGACTTCAGCACCCAGCGTTCCCCGCCCCGCTGCCACTGCAGCACCTGCAGCACCCGCTTCAGGTACCGGTACGACGCGGTCTGGTCGTGGGCGAGGTAGTAGTCGCGCCACGACGGCAGCACCGCGATGGTCTCGAACAGCATCGTCGAGACGTCGAGGGCGAGGAGCTGGATCTCCTCGTGGACGTGGTCGACCGTCATCTCGTGCATCCGCTTGAAGTACGGCAGGGCCTCGTTCAAGAAGGTGAGGCCGACCTCGGTGCGACCGGGGCGCGGATCGGGCTCACCGGCCGAGACCGCAGCCCGCTCCGCGTCGGGCAGCACCGGCTCGAGGCTCTCCCAGTAGGGCAGCGACCGCAGGGCCGGGTCGCTGGCCATCAGGTTGTGGAGGTGGGTCGTGCCGGTGCGGGGCTGTCCCACGATGACGATCGGCCGGGTGATCTCGACGTCGAGGATCTCGGGATGCTCCCCGATGAGCCCCTCCACGAGGAGCCGGTTCCGGAGCATCCCGACCAGCTGGCCGTGCACGCTCACCCGGCCCATCGCGCTCAGCCCGGCCTCGTGCTCGAGCGCCGCGGTGAGGACCGCGAGCCGCTCCCGGAACGCCTCGTCGCCGAAGTCGGAGTGGCCCGCGGCCGCGGCCGCCTCCTCGCCCAGCCGGTCGGGATCGAACGAGATCCCCGCCGCGAGCGGCTCGACCGCGGCGAGGGTCTCGACGATCGGCGGCGGGAACTCGGGTGACGCGAGGTCGTCGAGGTGCACGGACGGGGGACGGGCCGGGTTCACGGGCCAGAGCGTCCCAGGCCCGGCCCGGGGGCGTCCAGACGCCACGCGCGGCGACGTCCGACCGGGGGCAGGTGGAGCCGCCGCGCGCGGCGTGCCGCCCCTGACCCGCCCGCCCGGACCGTGTGACCGGAGCTGGTCACACGTCGATCGCCGACAGCTCCGGGATCCAGCCGCCGGCCCGGGCCCGTGCCTCGCGCCAGCGGTCCCGGTCGAGCGACCGCGCCGGGTCGATCCGCGCCGCGGGCGCCCAGGTGGCCGCGATCGCGTTGTCACCCGACCACACCCCGAGTGCGAGGCCGGCCGCGAACGCGGCACCCAGCGCGGTCGCCTCCCGGACCGGCGACACCTCGACCGGACGCTGCGTCGCGTCGGCGAGGGCCTGCACGAAGGTGGGGTTGGCGGTCATCCCCCCGTCGACGCGGAGCACCTCGATGGGGAGGTCGGCGTCGGCGGCGGCCGCGTCGACGAGGTCGGCGCCTCGGTGCGCGACGCCTTCCAGCACCGCGCGCACCACGTGGGCGGCGGTCGTGCCACGGGTCACCCCGAGCAGCGTCCCGCGGGCGCCGTAGTCCCACTCCGGTGTGCCGAGCCCGAGCAGCGCGGGCACGAACCAGACGTCCCCCGTGTCCGAGCAGCTCGCGGCGACGTCGTTCGACGACTCGGCGTCGGCGAGGAGGCCGAGGTCGTCGCGGAGCCACTCGACGTTCGTGCCCGCGGCGAGCATGATCGCCTCGAGTCCCCACGTGTCGGTTCCCACCCGCCGGGTGATGATCGGGAACGTCCCGGCCGGGCCCCGGTTGAACGGAGGGCGGGTCGCGCCGACGACGACGTCGAGCATCCCGCCCGTGCCGAAGGTGATCTTGGCGTCGCCGGGTCGGACGCACCCCTGCCCGAGCAGCGACGCCTGCTGATCGCCCAGCATCCCCGAGATCGGTGGCCGGCCGGGCAGGGCGCTGGCCGGGCCGAGCACCCCCGACGAGTCGACGACCTCGGGGAGCATCACGGTCGGGATGCGCAGCGTCTTGAGCGCCCGGTCGGACCAGCCGTCGTTCCCGCGGGTCCGGAGCCCGGTGATCCCGGCGTTCGTCGCGTCCATGACGTGCAGGCTTCCGCCGGAGAGCGTCCACGCCACCCAGGAGTCGACGGTCCCGAAGCACAGGTCGCGGCGCCGGTCCGGGTCGGCGGCGTCGAGGAGCGCCTCGACCTTCGTCGCCGACTCGTTGGGCGCCAGGGTGAGACCCACCGCGCGCAGCTCGAGGCAGCGGCCCACCGTGCGGAGGTCCTGCCAGCCCAGGCCCGGCCCGACCGGCTCGCCCGTGGCGCGGTCCCACACCAGCGTCGAGCCGCGCTGGTTCGCGACCCCGACCGCGGCGACGGGGCCCGACTCGTCGAGCGCGGCCTCCGCCAGCTCGAGGATCGCGGCCGCAGTCGCGGTGCCGTCGAACTCGACCAGGCCGGGTGCGGGGGAGTCGGGCAGCAGGGCGCGGCGGTGCTCGACGACGACCTGGGCGTGGGCGTCGACGACCGCGGCCCGGGCCGAGGACGTGCCGACGTCCACCACGAGGATCGTCGGGTCGCTCACCGATCGGGGGGTCACGGCCACGCCGGCGACGGGCCGAACGGGGAGGGGAGCCCGAGCTTGCCCGGGTTCAGGATCCCCCGCGGGTCGAGCGCAGCTTTCAGGCCCGCGAGGACCACCGCGGCGTCCCCGAGCGCGTCGCCGACGAACCGGGCCCGGTTCAGGCCGACGCCGTGATGGTGGCTGAGCCCCCCGCCGTGGGCGAGCACCACGCTCGTCGCGGCGTCCCACGCGGCCCGGTAGTAGCGCTCCCGGTCGTCGGGGGCGGGCTGCCCGGCGAACGAGAAGTACAGGCAGGCGCCGTCGGTGTAGGCGTGCGACTGGTGCGCGGAGGCGACCAGGGTGCCGTCGACGGCTCGCAGCGCGTCGATCGCCGCGTCGTAGATCGACGGCAGGTCCCGCCACCGCGCCGCGAACTCCATCGTGTCCACCACGTAGCCGCGGGTGACGAGCGCCTCGAGCGACGACACGTCGTTGCGGCGCTCGAGCCAGTCCCCGACCAGGGCATCGTCGAGCCGGCGGGCGTCGCGGCACTCGTCGGTGACGACGTCGAACACCGCGTCGACGAGCGCCGGATCCGACTCGTCGAGGACCAGCAACGGGTGAACGTCGGCGTCGGTGCGGAGGTTCCGGGAGCCCTCCACCGCGTCGTACAGACGGAGGACGGCCGGAGTCGCGCCGCGCTGCACGATTCGCCGGCAGGCGTCCAGGCCGGCCGCGAACGACCCGAACCCGAACGCGGCTCGCCGCTCCGCGGGCGGGACCGGGTGCAGCCGCAGCCGGGCGCCCGTGATCACCCCGAGGGTGCCCTCGCTGCCGACGAAGAGCTGGGTCAGGTCCGGTCCGACCGCGGCACGCGGCGCGCCGCCGGTGTGCACGAGCCGCCCGTCGGCGAGGACCACGTCGAGCCCGATCACGATGTCCTCGATCTTCCCGTAGCGGGTGGAGTACTGGCCGGCGCTGCGGCAGGCCAGCCACCCGCCGACCGTGGACAGCTCCACCGACTGGGGCCAGTGGCCCAGGGTGACGCCGTGCGCAGCTCGCAGCTCCTCCTCGAGGACGTCGCCGAACGTCCCCGCCGCGACGTCGAGGACCATCGACGTCGGGTCCACCGCCACGATCCCGCGGAGCGCGCCGAGGTCCAAGACGACGCCGCCGTGCACGGGGACGCTCGCGCCGCACACCCCGCTGCGTCCGGCCGCGGCCGTGACCGGGACGGCCGCGTCGTTGCAGACCGCCAGCACCGCCCGGACCTCGTCCACCGACTGGGGGGACACGACCGCGGCGGCGAGCCCGCCGACCTGCCCGTCGAGGGCCCAGACCATCGCCAGCGGCCACCAGTCCCGGCTCGCCTCGCCCAGGACGGCCGGGTCGGTCGACACCGTGCCGCACACGTCCCGGAGCCGGGTCAGGACCCGGTCGGGCACCTCGACCCGCGCCGCGCCGAGACGGGCGCTCACCCCGGACGGGCCGGGACCGCCGAACGAGATCGGCGGCGTCGGTGCGCCACGCCGGGCCTCGGGCACGGCGCTGACCCTACCGGCACGCGACCGGCCGGGCACCGGGCCCCGCGGCGGCGGTCGACCTACTAGTGTCGTGCGTCATTAGTGCCTTGACACTATAGCGGGTGGGTGGCGATGATGGTGCATGGCGCTATCTACTGGTTGGGTGGAGGTCGCGGCCCAGGATCGGGCGACGCTGGTGCGTTGGGCGCGTTCGACGTCGATCCGGGCGGGTCTGGGACTGCGAGCAAAGATCGTGCTGGCGGCCGCGGGCGGTGAGGGGACCTCGTCGATCGCGCGGCGTCTGGCTGTGTCGCGCCCGACGGTGATTCAGTGGCGGGACCGGTATGCGGCCGATGGTCTTGGTGGGCTGTATGACGCGCCTCGTTCGGGTCGGCCCAAGACGATCGACGACTCCAGGATCATCGCTCGCACGCTGGCACCGCCCCCCAAGCGCCTCGGGGTGACGCATTGGTCGAGTCGCCTCCTCGCCGTCGAGCTTGGGGTGGGAGACGCGACCGTGGCCAGAGCGTGGCGTCGATACGGGATCCAGCCCTGGCGGCGCGAGACGTTCAAGTTCTCCACCGACCCTGAGCTCGAGGCCAAGGTCGATGACGTGGTCGGCCTCTATTTGGATCCGCCCGAGAAGGCGGTCGTGTTGTGTGTGGACGAAAAGAGCCAGATCCAGGCCCTGGATCGCACCGCGCCGATCCTGCCGCTGCGCCCCGGACTTCCCGAGAAAGCCACTCATGACTATGTCCGCCACGGCACCACCACCCTGTTCGCGGCACTCGAGGTGGCCACTGGCAAGGTCACCGACGCCTGCTATGACCGGCACCGCCACGAGGAGTTTCTCCACTTCCTCAAAACGGTCGCCCGTGCCTACCCGCGACGCGAGTTGCACCTCGTCGTGGACAACTACCGCACGCATAAGCATCCCGACGTCGAGGACTGGCTCGCCCGCCACCCCCGGATCACCCTGCACTTCACCCCGACCTCCGGGTCGTGGCTCAACATGGTCGAGGTCTTCTTCGGGATCATCACCCGCCAAGCAATCCGTCGGGGCACCTTCACCAGCGTCAAAGACCTCACCGGCGCGATCCGCCGCTACATCGACGCTTGGAACGACCGGTGCCACCCCTTCACCTGGACCAAGACCGCCGAAGAGATCCTCCCCCACGCCACCCGTCAAAGAACTTCAGACGCGCGGCACTAGATCTGGACAGGAGCCCAGGTTCGGAGCTGAGCGGTGCGCGGAAGATTGTCGGTGAAGCGGCCCAGAACGTGCACTTCAATGAGCTGGGGCGAGCGATGATGTCTGGTCCACGACGAGAGCCTCGACGACGCGATCCGCAACGACCTCCGCGACGGCTGGTTGGGCGGGCTCAGCACCTGCTGCGACGAGCCGCTAGAGGCGCTTGGCTCGCTTCGGGATGGTCCGAAACTCGGTGCAGACTCGGAGAAGAGCCGAACGCGCCAGCATCGAACTCGACCTCTCCGCACCACAGTGCATACGTCACGGCTACCTCGCGAAGCCGGGCTTCTTTACCTGGTGAACGTCGGCGTCACGTCACGGATCCCTCAACTCGACTTGCGTGGCAGGCTTGCGGCGATGAGTCGAGGTCAAGGTCGCAGACACAAGCGGAACGGACGATCGCGGCGACCATCTGGCGACGCTGGGAATGCCAGGGTTGGGTTTCGCACCGAGCCGTTGACCTGGGAGGGTCAGCTTGGGGCACTGGGTCGCATCGCGGCCAATGTTGGGCAACTCTCGCGTGGCCGACGGTGGGCGGTGCGCAGCATCGTCGGCGCGATCGGAGTCGCAATGGTGGGTTCGTTCGTGTTCGCGGTTGTCTGGCTCCTCCTAGTCCGCTAGCGGGGACTTCGCCTGATGATCCCCGTATGCCCTTCGGTGTGGAGAGCGCCAAGCGGTCTAATGGTTGGACGATGGTGTTGAGCCTCGGTTCTGGCTGGTGCTGTCGAGGTCGCTAACTCGTGGGGCGGCACCGAGACTCTGTCGGCCCGATCAGAGGAAGTGGCCACGCACGCTGCGAGGTGCCTCGACCCGCAGCTGGCCTACGCTGGCGTGAGTGTTCGAACGGTTCAGTGATGGTGCTCGGCGCGTGGTGGTACTAGCGCAGGAGGAGGCTCGCCTGCTCGGGCACAACTATATCGGCACCGAGCATGTGCTGTTGGGCTTGGTCCATGAGGGAGAGAGCGTCGCCGCGCGAGCGCTGGCTTCGGTCGGGGTCTCGCTGGAGGAATGTCGATCCAAAGTGCAAGAGGTCGCCCGGCCTTCCCCTCAGGGTCCGGTGGGACACATCCCGTTCACTCCCAGAGCGAAGAAGGTCCTTGAGCTTCTCGCTGCGGGAGGCCATGCAACTTGGCCACACCTACATCGGCCCCGAGCACATCCTGCTCGGAGTGCTGCGAGAGGGCAATGGGACTGCCTGCGAGGTCCTCGTCGGGCTTGGCGTGAGCCCCCCGGTGCTGCGCCAGCGAGTCATTGAGTTCCTGGCAACGACGCCCCCCGAGGCAAGTCCCACCCTCATGCCCCGACCAGGCGTGAGGCCCAGCGAGGGTCGCTGTGTCTTGTGCGGCCGTGACCTGTGGGAAGTTGACCGTTACGTCAGTGCAGAGACCGCAGCGGTGTGTGACCACTGCGTCGCCGCCGCGGAGCGCGCGCTCCACGATGCGCCCCCGACAACCGGCCGCGACGTACCGATGCCCCCGCGAGTCTTTGGTCCCGACCCCCAAGACCCCGAAGCGCCATACCAGATCGAGCAGGTCGTTCGGGCCTTCTTCGGCGGCCCCATCGCCTCCAACGCCGATCCGCAACGCAATAACGCCCTGATCGAAGACGCCGAAGCCCTTGACACGTACCTCGCCCAAGCCGGAGAACGACACGCCAACATCCAAATCACCGGCGCGCGCGTCACCCGGATCCGATTCCTCGGGCCCGACGAAGCCGACGTCCAGTACAGCATTCAACTTGGCCCGACCACCCTCCCCTACGAAGGCAGAGCCGTCCGACGCGCCGGACGCTGGCTCGTCAGCCGCGACACCGTGGTGCGCCACCTCGCCCAAGGTGGAATCCAAGTACCACCGGCCAAGTAGGCCGAAGATCGGCAACGGGAAGCGGTGATAGCCCCAGATCCGCCGGCTGGTGCCGGATGAGGTGCCCGGCGCGGAGCCTCCCCCCTTAGCAGGGTGCTGAAAATCGCCCTGAGTTAGCTCCTGGGGCAGCGTGGCGGACCGGTGGTGGGTGAGTGGTTGGTCTTGTCGACGGTGGGGGTGGATGGCCGGGTCGTGTCGTTGGTTCGGTCAGGTGGGGGCGGCGTCCAGCGCGGCGATTCGGAGGATGTTGTAGACGGCTCCAGCCATGAGGAACCAGGCTCGGTTGCGTTGTCGGCCGATGTAGCGGAGCTTGCGGCCTCCGGCGATGGTCTTGATCCAGCCGAAGGGTTCTTCGATCCGTTTGCGGATCCGTTGACTCACGGCATGGCCTTCGTGACGGAGGGTGCGCCCATCGATCGTGGAGTGCTGGCGGGTGGTGTTGGGCGCGACATGCGGCGTGATGCCCATCGCGCGGAGATCAGCGACGAACCCGGCGGTGTCGTAGGCCTTGTCGCCGGCGACGGTCCGGCGTCGTTTCGTTGCGGGGAGCCGCCCCAGCATCTCGAGTGCGGTGTCGCGTTCCGCGTAACCGTTCGCTTCGGTCAACTCGATGTCGACCAGCAAAGCATTGCGATGTTCCATCAACAGATGCCCGGCATAGGAGAGCTTCGCGGCGGTCGCGTGGGACTTGCGGGCCATGCGAGCTTCTGGATCCGTCGTCGAGACATGGGTCTGGTTCGAGCGGCGTTGCCCGTGGAAGCTCACCTCGGCGTTGCGACCCCCACCCGAGGAGCCAGGACCCGAGCCGTCTTTGGGCTTGAAGCTCTTCTGCGACGCCCAGGCCTCCAGCAGGGTGCCGTCGACCGAGAAGTGATCACTCGAGACGTAGCGACGCAGCTTGGCGTGGCGGACCACCGCGGCGAAGAACCGGGCCGCGATCTCGTGATCCAACAGCCGCTCCCGGTTCTTGGAGAAGGTCGTGGCGTCGAACGCAGGTGCGTCGATCGCCAGATCCAAGAACCACTTGAAGAGCAGGTCGTAATTGACCCGCTCACAGAACGCCCGCTCCGACCGGATCGAATACAGCGCCATCAGCACCGTGGCCTTCAACAGCTGCTCCGGCGGCACGCTCGGCCGCCCCGTCGCGGCGTACATGACGCTGAACTCCCCATCGAGGTCCGCCAGCACCCCCTCCACCACCCGGCGGATCCCACGGATCGGATGATCAGCCGGGATCAGACTCTCGGCACTCACCGCCACGAACATCGCCGACTGCCGATCAGGTTCCCCGCGCACCACTCACCTCCTGACGAACGTCCTCATCAGAAGCATGACGAACACCAGCACCAAACGCGAGCACCCACCAGGGGTTTTTCAGCACCCTGTTAGGGGGCTACTAGTGTCGTGCGTCATTAGTACCTTGACACTATAGCGGGTGGGTGGCGATGATGGTGCATGGCGCTATCTACTGGTTGGGTGGAGGTCGCGGCCCAGGATCGGGCGACGCTGGTGCGTTGGGCGCGTTCGACGTCGATCCGGGCGGGTCTGGGACTGCGAGCAAAGATCGTGCTGGCGGCCGCGGGCGGTGAGGGGACCTCGTCGATCGCGCGGCGTCTGGCTGTGTCGCGCCCGACGGTGATTCAGTGGCGGGACCGGTATGCGGCCGATGGTCTTGGTGGGCTGTATGACGCGCCTCGTTCGGGTCGGCCCAAGACGATCGACGACTCCAGGATCATCGCTCGCACGCTGGCACCGCCCCCCAAGCGCCTCGGGGTGACGCATTGGTCGAGTCGCCTCCTCGCCGTCGAGCTTGGGGTGGGAGACGCGACCGTGGCCAGAGCGTGGCGTCGATACGGGATCCAGCCCTGGCGGCGCGAGACGTTCAAGTTCTCCACCGACCCTGAGCTCGAGGCCAAGGTCGATGACGTGGTCGGCCTCTATTTGGATCCGCCCGAGAAGGCGGTCGTGTTGTGTGTGGACGAAAAGAGCCAGATCCAGGCCCTGGATCGCACCGCGCCGATCCTGCCGCTGCGCCCCGGACTTCCCGAGAAAGCCACTCATGACTATGTCCGCCACGGCACCACCACCCTGTTCGCGGCACTCGAGGTGGCCACTGGCAAGGTCACCGACGCCTGCTATGACCGGCACCGCCACGAGGAGTTTCTCCACTTCCTCAAAACGGTCGCCCGTGCCTACCCGCGACGCGAGTTGCACCTCGTCGTGGACAACTACCGCACGCATAAGCATCCCGACGTCGAGGACTGGCTCGCCCGCCACCCCCGGATCACCCTGCACTTCACCCCGACCTCCGGGTCGTGGCTCAACATGGTCGAGGTCTTCTTCGGGATCATCACCCGCCAAGCAATCCGTCGGGGCACCTTCACCAGCGTCAAAGACCTCACCGGCGCGATCCGCCGCTACATCGACGCTTGGAACGACCGGTGCCACCCCTTCACCTGGACCAAGACCGCCGAAGAGATCCTCCCCCACGCCACCCGTCAAAGAACTTCAGACGCGCGGCACTAGGTGCCGAGCGACGCGTCGAGTGCAGTCTCGGGCAGCTCGGCGCTGCCCCGTTCGTGATCGCACGCCTGTCGGTAGCCGTCCACCTCGCGCACGACGCGGGCGTCGTTCCAGCCCAGCTCCGGGGCGAGCAGCCGGGCCACGTCCTCCGCCGCGGCGCGCGACGCGTCGCGAGCCAGCAGCCGGGCCCGGGTTCGGCGCGACAGCACGTCGTCGAGCGTGCCGGCCATCTCGTGACGAACCGCGTGGATCGCCTCCGCCCGCGTGTACGGCAGCCCGGGCACGAGCGGTGCCCGCAGTGTCGGGTCCTCGCGCATCAGGGTCAGCACCAGGTTCGCCTCGGTGCCGTACCGTCCCGCGAGGTGCGCGTGCACGCTGGCCCGCTCCGCGGTCGGGGGTGACGGCTCGTAGCCGTCGGAGCCGAGCAGCCCGAGGTTCCGAGTGCGGCTCTTGCGTCGCTTGCGGAGGATGCGGGCGACTTGGTCGATCGTGTCGACCGCCATCCGACGGTACGTGGTCAGCTTCCCGCCGGTGATGGTGATGACGTCGCTCGCCGACACCCGCACCCCGTGGCGGCGCGACAGGTCGGCGGTGCGCTCGTTGCTCGCGGTGCGGAGCAGCGGGCGGAGGCCGGCCCAGGTGCCGGTGACATCGGCGACGCTGAGCGGCTCCGCGACCGCCCGGTTCACCGCCGACAGCAGGTACTCGACGTCGCGGGGTGTGCACTGCGGGTCGTCGACCGGCCCGTCGTAGTCGGTGTCGGTCGTCCCCACGTAGGTGAAGTCACCCCACGGCACCACGAACACGGAGCGGCGGTCGCCGGGGACGGGCACGATCGCCGCGATCTCGTTTCGGACCTTCGACCACGGCACCGTGATGTGGACGCCCTTCGCGGGGCGGATCGAGTCCGGGTCGCTGCCCTCGTCGAGGGTGCGAACTCGGTCGGCCCACACCCCAGTCGCGTTCACGACCGTCCGGGCCTGGATCTCGAACTCGTCGCCGTCGGCGCGGACCGTCGCCCCCTGCACCGTCCCCCGGTCGTTCTTCCGCAGCCCGACCACCGCCACCCGGTTCGCGACCGTTGCCCCGTGAGCCGCCGCGGTGCGGGCCAGGCAGAGGGTCAGGCGGGCGTCGTCGGTCTGGGCGTCGTAATAGAGGTACGCGGAGGCGACGTTCGACCGGCGCAGGGTCGGCATGTAGGCGAGGGCCTGGTCCTGGTCGATCCGCTGATGGAGCTTGTGGATCCGGAAGCCACCGGTCAGGTCGTACATCCACATGGCGCCGCCCAGCCCCCGGGCGACCCGCCGGTCGATGAGGCCGTCCTTGGTGAGGATCGGGATCAGGAACGGCAGCACCCGCACCAGGTGCGGAGCGTTGCGCAGCGCGTGCTGGCGCTCCGCGAGGCCCTCATACACGAGCCCGAACTCGTGCTGCTGCAGGTAGCGAAGGCCTCCGTGCACCAGCTTCGAGGACTTCGACGATGTCCCCGACGCGAAGTCGTCCCGTTCCACCAGCGCGGTCCGGAACCCCCGCGACGCCGCGTCGAGCGCGCAGCCGGCGCCGGTTATGCCGCCCCCGATGACGAGCACGTCGAAGGATTCGTCGGCGAGCCGGCGGAGCGCGTCGGCACGCTCGAACGGTGGGGCGGGCACGAGGCCAGCGTACCGTTCGGCTCTCGGGACCCGGCCGGGTCACACGACGCGACCGGCGGCTCCTGCATCGGTCACGACGCCGTACCCGGCCTCGGCCCACGCCTGCATGCCGCCCGCGACGTTCATGGCGTCGTACCCGGCCGCGAGGAGCGCCTCGGTCACGCGGGCTGAGCGGCCGCCGACCCGGCAGATGACCAGGATCGCCTGGTCCTCCGGCAGTTCCCCCTGGCGCGCGCTGACCTCACCCATTGGAATCCACGTCGCCTCGGCGGCGCGGCCCGCCTCCCACTCGTCCGGCTCCCGCACGTCGAGCAGGAACGCACCGTCGTCGACGCGCTCGTGGGCCTCGACCGCGTCGATGGCAGGCACGTCGCTCACGGCGCCCAGCCTTGCACGTCGACGGTTGGGAACCGAACGCGGAACCGATCGAGCCCCAGCCAGGCGGGACGGATCAGTTCGACTGGCAGGCCCGCTGGTAGATCTCGGCCGGGACGCTGTTCTCGCAGTACACCGCCCGGTCGACGACCATCCCGGACTTGCCGGACCAGAGCAGCAGGCTCGTGATCTCGATCTGCTGCCCGCCGCTCGAGACGACCGGGTCGGTCACCGCAAAGTTCTTCGCGCACGCGAAGGAGCCCAGCCTCACGAGCTGCACCCCTCAACCGCGACGCCTGAACCGCCGGGGTCAGCGCCGCCCCCGTGCACACGGGCGTCACCGGCGGGAGTGGCTTGGTGGTGGCCGTGGTCGGTTTCGACGACGGCTTCGTCGTCGGCGTCGTCGAGCGGGTCGGATGCCCGGCTTTCGACGCGAGCCTCAGCGCGTTGGCGGTGTTGGGACCGACGATGCCGTCCGCGGTGAGTCCCGCGACGACCTGGAAGCGCTTGATCGCGGCGAGGGTCCGAGGTCCGAGCTGGCCGCCGAAGGGTCCGGCCTGGCAGTTCAGCGCGTTCAGCTGGTTCTGCAGCGTCTTGATCGCCGCCGCCCCGGCTCTGGGTGGTCGTCGGTGGAGCGGCGGTCGTGGTCGAGGAGTTGCCCGACGTTTTGGCGCTCGAGGAGCCCGCGCCGCACGCCGCTGCGAGCAGCGGCCGGGCCAGCCCGGCGACGACCACCCCGCGCGGCAACTGTCCGATTTGAACGGACCTCACCGAGTCATCCCCCACGAGGTGCCCGGGCGGACCTCGACCGCCGCCCGCCAACGACGCTGCTGGAGAGCGTCCCGCCCACCCCCGGATCCGGCGGGACGAAGAAGTCGGCGAGGTCCTCAAGTTCGAGCGCCGAAGTGCCGAAGTTGACCCCAAGGCGGCGGGGCAGACACCACCTTGCAAAGGACGGCGGTGACCAGCTCCGTGGGCGCGCAGCGGGCAAGTCGGGTGACGAGCAGCCGTCCCCGCCGACGAGGACCCGGCCGGTACCTCAGCGCACTGGGCGCCGGGTTCGTCTTGGCCCTGGCCCTCGGGGCCCCCGCGCTCGCCGCCACCTCGTCGTCGGTCGGCCGCGACGGCGGCTACGGCGGCGGCTCCGGCCGTCACGGCGGCGGCGGCTCCGAGCGGTCCGGCGGCTCCGACGAGCAGCCCGGGCCCGACCCGCGCCAGCTCGCCTGCCTCCAGGAGCTGCTGCGCGAGCTCCGTGACCACGAGCACTCGGGCTCGGGCTCCCAGTCCTCGAGCGCGTCGTCGCCGACGACCACCACGACGACGACCGTCCCGATCACCACCGCGCCCGGCACGACGCCGCCCGCGCCGGTCACGACGCCCGGCCCGGCGCTCGTCGTCGCGTCGGTCACGCCGCTCGCCCACGCCACCCCGACCGTCCCCGCGGCCACGGCCACCGCGCAGACCAGCAGCGGGTCGGCACCAGCCGCGGTGTCCCCTCCGGCGCGGGCGCCCGTGCAGACCCCACGGACGCGGGTCAGCCAGACCAGCCCGGCCTTGAAGACGGCCCGCTCCTACGGGTTGCTGCTCGCCCTGGCCGGCGCGGTGGTCGGGTTCCTCGTCGTCCAGAGCCGGGTCGATCGCCGTGATCCGCGGATCGCCCGCGCCCCGATCGACGCCCACCGGGACTTCCGAGACTTCGAGTGACACCGATCACGCTGGGCGATGTCCAGGCACCGGTCCACGACCGCCTGGCTGCCCTCCAGCTCGTCCGGGTCAGCCTCGCCGCCGCCGTCCTCGCGCTGCCGCCGCTGGTCGGTGCCCGCAGCGTCGCGCTCGCGGTGCCGCTCGCCTACCTGGTTGTGGTCGGCGCGGCCGAGCTGACCCGGCGCCGGATCCCGCGGCTTGGCTCGCCGCTCCTCTCCGCGCTGGTCCTCGTCGACGGGGCGTTCCTCGCCGCCGCGATCCTCCTCACCGGCGGGAACCAGAGCCCGCTGCTGTTCCTCGCCTTCCTCGAGGTGGTCGCGGTCACGCTCCTCGCCTCCCACCGCACCGGGCTCAAGGTCGCGGTGTGGTGCGCGTTGCTGATCTTCCTCGGCCGGACCGCCGCCTCCGAGGGCGTGCTGAAGCTGTCCCTGTCCGGCGAGAGCCGCACCGACGCGCTGAGCGCCGCCGCGTTGCTGCTCTTCGCGGTCGGCGCGGCGGTGTTCCAGTCCGTGAACGAGCGGGCCCTCCGCCACACCGGCGCGGAGCTCGCCGCGCTCGTCGACCTCGGTGGGGCGCTCGAACGGGCCCGGCGACCCGACGACGTGATCGGTGTGCTCGTGAGCCACCTCCGCCAGCGGCTCGGGTTCGCGCGGGTCCTCGTCGTCGTCCGGTCCGGTGACACCTGGACCACGTTCGGGGACGGCATCGAGACCGGCCCCCACCGGGCGCCGCTGGGCCGGATCGGCAGCACCGTCCTCGACGACGGCACCCCCCGTCTCGTCCGCGCGCTCGACGTCGGGCTCCTCGAGCGCGCAGCTCCCCGGGGCGCGCAACGTCGTCGTCGCGCCGCTCCGCGGCGACGACGAGCCGCTCGGGATCGTCGCCGCCGAGTGGGGCCGCGGTGCGGGATCACGAATCCCCGGGCTCACTGTCGACTCGCTCGTCCAGTCGGTCGCCCATGCCGCGCTCGCGCTGCGCAACACGCGACTGCTCGACGAGGTCGAACGGCTCGCCACCCGCGACGAGCTCACCGGCCTCGCCAACCGGCGCCTGTTCGAGGAGACCCTCGCCCTCGAGCTTGGCCGGCACCGCCGCAACGGCACCCCGATCAGCCTCGTCGCGATCGACGTCGACCACTTCAAGCGCATCAACGACGAGCTCGGCCACCCGACCGGCGACGCGGTGCTCCGCGCCGTCGGCGCGGCGCTCCGCGCCGGGACCAAGCCCTACGACCTCCCGGCCCGGTACGGCGGCGACGAGTTCCTCGTGCTCCTCCCGGGCTGTGGCCGCGCCGACGCGCCCGGGGTCGCGGACCGGCTCCGGCGGGTCGCCAGCGCCGCGGTCGACCCCAGCCTCACCGTGACCGTCAGCGCCGGTGCCGCCACCCTCCCCGACGACGCCGACGACGGGGTGGCGCTGGTCCGCGTCGCCGACGAGGCGCTCTACCGCGCCAAACGAGCCGGCCGGGACCGGGTCGAGCTCGCCTCCCCCCGAGGCTGACCGCCCGGTCAGCGACCGCGGGGTGCGGTCACGCGCCGCGGCGGGTGGCGAGCAGCGCCGCCAGCGGGAGCCAGACCACGCAGAAGCCGCTCAGGATCAAGCTGCGCGGCCAGCCCGACGGAGCCTGCGCCAGCCCGATCACGACCACGGCGGTCGGGAGGCTGACCAGGGCCAGGACCCGGAGTCGCCCCGCCGCGGGGTCGGGGCCGTTCTCACCGGAGGCCCGGTGGCGCTCCGCGGCGGCGACCGCGCCGCCGATGGCGAGGACGAGCCCGACCAGGCCGAGCAGGATGAGCGGCCCGTTGCTCAGGCGGTCACCGAGGAGCAGCACCACGCCGGCACCGATCGTCAGGACAGCCAGCTCGCGCGGTCCCAGCCGAGGCCGGCGGAGGCGGGCGGGCGGACCGGTCACGTCAGCTCACGTAGGCGAGCGCGGTGGCGAGGTTCTCGGCGAGGGGCGTGGCGGCGTCGAGGACGAGATGATCCTCGAGCCACGGCTCGGCGCGGCTCCGGGCCCGTTCGACGTCCGACCAGGACACCTCGTACCAGCCGGGGATGCCGCGCACGCGGCCGTCGAGTCGACGTCGGTGCAGATCCACGTCGGCGCACACGCACTCGATCAGCCGGCACGGCGCGCCGAACTCGTCCGCGGTGGCGCGCCACGCAGCGCGGGAATCGGCCCGACGCGCCACCGTGTCGAGGATCGCGGACTGGCCGCGGCGGAGCTGCTCCCCGGCGAGGGTCGTGAGCAGGTGCTCGGCCGCCTCCCACGACCCGTGCTCGGCGGTGATCCCGTCCCGCCACAGCGACGCCTCGATCCGGTCCTTGTTGAACACCGCCCCGCCGGTGTGGAGCGCCAGCTGGTCGGCGAGGGTGCTCTTCCCGGTGCCGGGCAGCCCGCCGACGACGATGAGCGTCGCAGTCACGGCGACGCTCGCCGGCACGACCCGGTCCGCTCCACCACCGCGCGACGCCGGTCTCGTCGAGGCGGCGGCCTCAGCTGGTCGAGTCCGCGCCGGGGGAGCTCGTCGGGCTCGTCGCTAGTCGACGGCCCCGCGCCTCCCGCGTCCGGGTGCGCGACCCGGTCCCGCACCCACTGGATGCCGGCGCCCTGCTTCATGGCGTCCCGCCACCCGGCGAGGAGCTCCTCGACCGCTTCGATGGTCGGGTAGACGCCGAGCACCTCGACGACCACCTTCTCGGTCGGGAGGCCCTGCACCCGCTCCTCGCCCGCTCCGGACGCGACGACCGGTTCGAACGGTGCGGTCATGACGTACAGCTCTCCGGTGTCCTGCACCCAGCTGACCTCGGCGTGGCTGGCGTCCCCGTCGGCCCAGTCGCGCCCGAACTCGAACTCCTCCGACGTCCGCCGCGCCGGGTTCTCGTCGTAGAACTCCTCGATGTCCATCGGGCCGCTCCGGGGTCGCTGCGACCGCACGCTAGTGGCCGGACCGGACCGGTCGCAGCGGGACCGCCGGACCGGGGTGGCATCACGGGCGGGCCCGAGGTGCGCGAGGCTCCGTCGCCGTGGCAGAGAACTTCCGGGACCTCGCAGCCCGCCGGCCCGCGGCGTGGGCACTCGCCGACGAGCACGGGACGGTGACCTGGGCCGAGTTCGACGAGCGCGTCAACCGGCTCATCCACGCGTTCCGAGCCGCCGGCCTCGAGGCCGGCGACCGGATCGCGGTGCTCGAGCGCGAACCGCACCCAGCTCTTCGAGGTGCTCGGCGCGGCGATGCACGCCGGCCTGATCGTGGTGCCGCTCAACTGGCACTGGGTCGCCGAGGAGGTCGCGTACGTCCTCGACGACGCCGAGGCCGCGGCGTTGCTCGTCGACGACCAGTACCGGGCCGTCGCCGACGCCGCCCAGGCCGGGCTGACCCGGACGCTGCCCGTGTGGCCGATCGTCGGCGACGACTACGAGGCCCGGCTCGCTGCGCAGCCCGCCGATGAACCCGACGAGCAGGTCGCGGCGGGCCCGATGTTCTACACGTCGGGCACGACCGGGCACCCGAAAGGGGTCCGCAACGTGCTGACCCACGCCGGGCTGCCCGCCTCGGTGTGGCAGCTCGTCGCCACGGGCGCGGTCGAGAACCTCGGGTTCCCGACCGGCGGGGTCACGCTGCTGTGCGGCCCCGCCTACCACTCCGCGCAGTGGGCGTTCGCCATGCTGCCCCTCCTGAACGGCGGCTCGATCGTGATGCGGCAGCGCTTCGACGCTGCCGAGACGCTGGCCCTGATCGACGAGTACCAGGTCACGAACCTGCACCTCGTCCCCACCCAGCTGCACCGACTGCTGCGCCTCCCCGACGAGGTCAAAGCCGGGTTCTCCGGCGCCAGCCTGCAGGTCGTGTACCACGGCGCCGCGCCGTGCCCACCCGAGGTGAAGCGCCAGATGATCGGCTGGTGGGGACCGCGCCTCGTCGAGTACTACGGCGGGACGGAAGGGGCGATGCTCTCCACGATCACCTCCGAGGAGTGGCTCGCGCATCCCAGCAGCGTCGGGAAGCCGTGGGACAGCGTCGAGGTGCTCGTCCTCGACGACGAGGGCCAGCCGTGCGCAACCGGGGAGGAAGGCACCCTGTACGTGCGGAGCCGGGTCGGCGCCGACTTCGAGTACCACCGCGACCCGGCCAAGACCGACGCCGCGCACCGCGGCCCCGGGGTCTTCACCCTCGGCGACGTCGGGTTCCTCGACGAGGACGGCTACCTGCACCTCTCCGACCGGCGCATCGACCTCATCATCTCGGGCGGCGTGAACATCTACCCGGCCGAGATCGAAGGCGTCCTGCAGGCGCACCCCGCGGTGCGAGACGCGGCCGTGTTCGGGATCCCCAACGACGAGTACGGCGAGGAGGTCAAAGCCGCCGTGCAGCTCGAGGACCCGGTCGCCGCGTCTGACCAGCTGCCGCGACGCGCTCCTCGCCAGCTGCCGGGAGCATCTCGCCTCCTACAAGGTGCCCCGCTCCCTCGACTTCGTCGACGCCATGCCCCGATACCCGACCGGGAAGCTCTACAAGCGCCTGCTGCGCGACCCCTACTGGCAGGCGACCGGCCGACGGATCTGACCCCGGTGGCGTCGGCGCGCCCAGGCCACCGCGGCGCAGGTCGTCACCGCCGCGCCGAGCGCGACGGGCGCCGACCAGGCCAGCAGCACCAACGCCAGGGCCGTCCCCTCCGCGCCGAGCATCGTCCCCGGCGTCGCTGCGAACCCCTCCTGGACCGACGTCGCGAGCCCGGCCACGCCCACCGCGCCGACCAGGCAGGCCACCCCCACCAGCGTCACCCCGCCCGCCCACACCGCGACCCCCAGGGCGGCCAACCCGACCGCCTCGACGCCGAGCAGCCCCGGCACCCACCCCGCCGCTCCGGCTCCGGTCCGCAGGCTGGTCATCGCCGAGCTCCTCTCGCCGCCGTTCGGCCCCATCGTCGACGCCCCACGTCAACGGCCGATGAACGCTTGGTCAGGGTGCGACGAACCCGAACCCAACTCCTAGGGTCGGGTCATCGACCGCTCACCTGAAGACGACCCGCCCGTGCCCCCCGCGCCCCCCGTGCCGCAGCCACCGGCGTGGCGCGACCCCAGCACCTGGATCCCGTCCCTGGTGGGCCTGGCCGAGCAGGTTCTCGACACCGTCGTGGGCCGGGCCGTGTCCGACCCGCTCCCCGTCCACACCGCCGCCGACGTGCGCGACGTCCTCGAGAAGCTCGATCCACACCGGCGGGGTGACCACGTTCGTGCTGCCGGCCGTGGTCCAGTTCAGCAAGCGCTGGTCCGACCGGGTCGTCACCCTCGGCTCCAAGCTCTCGTTCACCGTCCGAGCCCTGCTCGTCGCGGTGCCGCCCCTCGCCACCTCCGTGACCCTGGGCAGCCGGGAGCTCCACGCGCTGGCGTCCCTCGTCGTGAACCGCCTCCACAAGGAGGGCCTCCCGGTCGACCACCGCTTCGTGCAGCGGGTGACCGTCAACGCCTACGTGTGGCCGAGCGGGAACCATCCCCTGGAGGACGCACACGCCCACGCGGTGGCGCGGCTCGCCGGGCTGTGGGCGACCCGTCCCCTCGCCGGAGAGAAGCAGGGCGACTGGGCCGGCCGAGCCGCCGACACGATCGAGCGGGCCGACCTCACCGGCCGCTACGGCCGCTACCAGGAACGACCCGCGCTGGGTCCCGGCCCGGCCTGAAGCCGACGCCGGTCAGCCGGCCAGCGCCACCAGGGTCCGGTCCAGCTCTGCGGGATCGGCGGTCGTTGGGACAAGGAAGAACTCGTCGGCGCCCGCGGCGGCCGCCGCGTCGATGGTCCGGCGCAGCGCGGCGGGCGTGAAGCACGACACCGCGCTCGACGCCCACGCCGCGGTCTCGGAACCGAAGACCCGCATGTAGTCCCGTGCGTACGAGCGGAGCCGCCCCTCCGCGTCGGCGCCCAGCGCGTACCAGATGCTCGACGATTTGTGCGGCGCCTCGCTGCGCCCCGCCGCCTCCCACGCCGCGTCGATCTGCTCGAACGCGGCCCGCATCGCGGCCTCGTCCCCGTCGAGGGTCCACGCCCCGTCGACCCCCGCCGCCCAGCGGGCGGCGCGGGCGATCGAGCGGGGCCCCATCGACCCCGCGATCAGCGGCGGCCCGCCCGGTTGGACCGGGCGGGGACCGACCGGGTCGGCGCCCTCGAAGGGCGGCTCCCCGCGCCAGATCGACCGCAGGCGGGCGACACCCTCGTCGAGGCGGTCCCAGCGGCGGGCGAACCCCGGCCTGCACCGCCCGGTAGTCGTCCTCGCGACCGCCCACCCCGACCCCGACGGTGAGCCGCCCGTCGGCGAGGACGTCGACCGACGCCAGCTCCTTGGCGGTGAGGACGGCGTCGCGCATCGGGAGGATCACGATCGTCGTCCACAGGCGCACCCGCTCGGTGAGGGCAGCCGCCGCGGCCAGCTCGACGGTCACGGCGTGGCTCGGGTAGGTGATCCGGTCCGGGACGGCCAGGCTCGACCACGGGCCCGCGTCGACGGCCCGGCACCAGCCCAGCGTGTCGGCCCGTCGGTGCGGGACCATCGTCGGCAGCGTCATCGCCAGCTCCACGGGTCGGGAGCCTACGAGTTGCCAGGGCCGGCCGGGCGGGCCGGCGCCGGTCAGGCGGCGTCGACGTGCGCGACCCGCCACGCCGCGACAGCGGTCTCGAGCTCCGCGTCGCGTTCGAGCTCCGTGACCGCGGCGCGCAGCTCCGCGGTCAGCATGCTCGAGCGGCCCAGCCGCCGCCGGAACACCTCCACCAGAGCCCGGTAGCGGTCCAGCATCACGTTCGGCGGGGCCGTGAACCGGGCGAACGCGACGCTGCCGTGCCGGCGCAGGTCGCGCAGCAGCTCCTGCACCTCCCGCAGCGTCACCGCGGCGCAGATGCGCAGCACCCGGGGGTTGGGCTGCTCGTCGAGGCGCTCCGGGTCGGCGATCACGTCGGCGCTGGCCCGCACCAGGCCCGCCGCCTTCTTCCCCAGCCGCGCCCGCAACGCCGCGTCGTCGAACCCGTCCGGGCCCGCGTCCACGATCATCCCCGCGATCGCCTCCCGGGTCGTGCCCCCGTCGTCGAGCACCAACGAGGCGACGCCGAGCACCTGCGCCACCGACGGGGTCCGCGTCGCCCCGTGCAGCTCGGTGGCCCAGTTCGCCGCCTCGAAGAACCGCTTCCCAACCCGGATGTCGGTCACGGTCCGGAACCTACCGAGAACGGCCCGCCCCGTGGTGGACCTGCCGCGCCGGCGGTGGTGCGCTCAGGCGGCCTGGCCGGGCGCGGCGACGAGTGCGTCGACCTCCGTCCGCTCCTCCCCGCTGAGCTGCCAGGCCTCGGTCGCGGCCGCGTTGGCCCGCACCTGCTCCGGGCTCGTCGCCCCCGCGATGACGCTCGACACGAGCGGGTTGGTCGCCAGCCACGAGAGGGCCAGCTCGGGCAGGGTGTGGCCGTGGGCCGACGCGAAGGCCCGCAGCCGCTCGACGGTCGCGAGCTGCTGATCGGAGAGGAGCCGCTCGACCCGGTCGGCGGGCCAGCGGGCCAGGCGGGTCCCCTCCGGCGGCGGCTCCCCCGGCCGGTACTTGCCGGTCAGGAGCCCGCTCGCCAGCGGGAAGTACGGGACCAGGCTGAGCCCGAGCCGCTCGATGGCCGGCAGCACCGCCACCTCCGGCTCGCGGTGCAGCAGGCTGTACTCGTTCTGCACGACCACGAACGGGCGCAGCCCCCGGTCCGCGGCGGCCGCGGCCGCCTCGTCGAGCTGCTCGGCCGAGAAGTTCGAGCAGCCCACCTCGCGGACCTTGCCCGCCTCGACCAGCCCGTCGAGCGCGGCGAGGGTGTCACCGATCGGGGTCTTCGGGTCCGGCTGGTGCAGCCAGTACAGGTCGATGTAGTCGGTGCCGAGCCGGGCCAGGCTGTCGTCGACCGCCCGGGCCACCCAGTCCGGATGCCCGCCCGAGAGCCCCTCCGGCGGCGGGCGCATCCCGAACTTCGTCGCGACGACCGCGTCGGGGCGGCGGTCGCCGAGCGCCCGGCCGAGGAACTCCTCCGACGCGCCACCGCCGTAGAGGTCCGCGGTGTCGAAGTGGGTGACGCCGACGTCGAGCGCGGCGTCGACCACGGCCCGGCTCACCTCGACGTCGATCCGGCCACCGAAGTTGTTGCAGCCCAGCCCGGCCACCGAGACCTCGAGGCTTCCGATCGAACGGGATCGCATCGCTGCACCACCTCCGTCGCCGCGTCGTCACCGCCGCCTCGCCGGGCGGCCCTGGCCAGTCTCTCAGGGTTTCTTTACACGGGGCTGATGCCCCGCTGCTTACGGTACGCAGTGCCGCGGCCTCTCCGCGGCTCGAGCGCCCCGATCCAGAGCTCGGCGCTCGGGCCCGGGGGCGGCTCGCGCTTCCCGACCGGCAGCTGCCCGCACAGACCCCCCCGGGCCGGGAGGCGGCGTGCCGTCCCCGGGGAGGCCGCGCCACCCCGCGGTGCGCTCAGCGCGACCCGCCGGCCCGGGCCGGCTCGACCGGCACCGACCCGAGGTCAGGATCGTGCGGTCGGGCCGCCACGTACGCGACGAGCACCACGATCGGCAGCGCGTACGCGAACGTCCCCCGCAGCACCGTGTCGGCGATGCTGCCCGTGTGGTGGGTGGGCAGCTTCCAGGCCGCCAGCAGCACCGCGGCCTGGATCCAGATCACCCAGGCCAGGGTGGTCGGACGCCGGTCGGCGAGCACCGGCAGCGCCCACGCCGCGTACCACGGCAGCGTGTACTCCGCCGCGATCGCATACGACGCCGTCGCGGCGCCCGTGGCCGGCTCGGGGCCCCGGGCCCGACCCCATCGCCACCCCACCGCCAGCGCGAGGACGACGACCAGCACCAACGACAGGTCGAACAGCACCCCGAGCGTCGAGTTCGGGAGCATCCGGGCGGTCAGGTCCCGACCCGCGTCCTTCCCGACCAGCAGCTGCGCGGGCAGGTTCCACGGCGACCCCGGCGTCACCATGTGGTCGGCGCCTGACAGGACGTGGGTCTGGCCGGCGATGAACGGCAGGTACACGACCGCGATCGTGATGCCGGCGCTGAGCACGGTGACGTTCGCCAGGCGCCACTCCTTGTGCCGCCACGCCCAGAACACCATCCCGGCCAGGGCGAGGAGGCTGGTGATCTTCACCAGCGCCGCCACCGCGATCGCCAGGCCGGCCGCGACGCCCCGACGCTCGGCCAGCAGCACCGCGGCGACGAAGATGGCCAGGCCGATGAACGCGTCGATCTGGCCGCTGTTCACCACGATCGCGCCGAACACCGGGTTCAGTCCCAACCACGCCACCGCGGCTGGGCTCCGAGTTCGTCGCCAGACCAGCGCCAGCGCCAGCACCACCGCCAGCGCCGCGCCGAGCTGGAACAGCAGCCGGTCCACGAGCACCGAGTTGCCGGCCAGCCACGTCACCGCGGCCGCGTAGGCCACGAACGCCGGCCCGTACACCGACCCGCGGTGCTGCCAGATCGGGCTCACGCGCCGGTCGAACGGATCGTGGGGGAAGTCGGCCGGCACGTGATCGTACGGGCTGGCGTTGTGCACGCTCACCATCCGGCCGTACATCGTGTAGGACCACACGTCGTTCGACGATTCCGGGCCGATGATCACCGCGGCCAAAAGCACGATCCCGACCGCCGCCGCGACCGGGCGGATCCCCACCCGGGGCTGGCGGTACTCGAACCAGGCGAACAGCCCCGCCGCGAGCGTCGCGACGACCACCACCAGGGTGCTCGGGATGCCGTGCCGAGGCGCCCCGATCGTGGCGACCAACGCCGCGACCGCGACGACCAGCAGGACCACCGACCGGCGGGGGCGCCCGAGGCGTTCCACTTCGGGAGCCGCGGCCGGTCCGTCGGACGGTCCCGGGGCACCAGCCGCCGGGGACTCGGCGGGCGTCACAGGTCGCGGAACCTAGTCGGCGCCGCTCGGAGGGCGGTGGTCGCCCGCCGCCGCGGCGCCCCGGTGGACGGTGACCGCGAGCAGCGCCGCCGCGGCGACGGGCAGCAGCCACCACGGGTTCCGGGTCGCGGCGACGATCGCGGTGACGCCCATCACGACCACGACCCCGACCGCCGCGACCCAGTCGTCGCCGACGAAGAAGTCGTACCAGAAGTGCCCGAACCGCCGGAGCGCCCCCATCTCAGGTCCCCCCGGCCGCGGAGCCGGACGCGACCTGCCGGGCCCGGCCGCGCAGCTCCGCGATGAGCAGCGCCGACACGACGACGAAGAACGCGATCACCCCGAGCAGCGCCAGGTCGGAGCCGGGCCAGACGATCCCGACCCCCTCCCCCCCGTAGAAGACCCCGAAGGACGTGACCATGATCCCGACCGTCAGCTTCAGCGAGTTCTCGGGCACGCGGCTGAGCGGCCGGTGCACCACCGCGCCGACGCCGGCGACGAGCACCAACGCGGCCGCGGCCCCGGCGGCCGCGTACGCGTAGTGGCCGCCGCTGCTCCCGAACGTGATCACGATCAACGCCACCTCGAGACCCTCGAGGAGCACGCCCTTGAACGCGAGCGTGAACGCGTACCAGTCGACGCCCGCCGCGGCCTCCGGCGCCGCCGCGGCGGGCCTCCTCGACCTCCTGGGCGTAGATGGCGTCCTCGTCGTGCAGGGCCCGGATCCCCGCCGCCCGAAGGATCGCCTTGCGCAGCCACTGCAGACCGAAGACGAGCAGCACCGCGCCGACCACGACCCGGAGCGCGGCGAGCGGGATCTGGGTGAGGGCCGGGCCGAGCGCGGCGATGATCACGGCCAGCGTCACCGCCGCGGTGCCCGCCCCGAGCAGCGCGGAGCGCCAGCCTCGGGTGACGCCGACCGCGAGCACGATCGTGAGCGCCTCGACCATCTCGACCGTCGAGGCGAGGAACGCGCCCAGCACCGCGACGACGGTCGGGGTCGTCATCGGTCGGACCGCCCGGCGGCACTCGGCCTCACCGGCCGCGCTCGTCGTTGCTGATCACGCTGATCGTCCCGTCCGTCTCGAGCACCGCGTTCTGCACCGAGTCGGGGCCGTTGTAGCCGCGGGACCGCAACGCGGCGTCGAGGTCGGGGCCGGTCAGCCCGACCCGGCGGAGGTGCGACTCGATCGGCTGGCCGTCGTGGACGAGCAGGACCGGGCCGCCGTTCACGAGATGGCTCAGCCGCGGCGAGTGGAGGAACACCTCGCTGAGGAGCCGGTTCAGGACCAGCAGGGTCCCGGCGCTCACGAACCCGGCCGCCAGCGACAGGTCCCCGTGGATCATCGCCGTCTCGACCGTGCTGCCGAGCAGCAGCACCACGATGAGGTCCAGGGAGCTCAACTGGGCGAGCTGGCGGCGTCCGGCCAGCCGCAGGATCGTGATGAGGAACAGGTAGATGCAGGCCGTCGACCCGGCCACGATCAGCAGGGTCGGGACCGACGAGGCGGTGGCGATCAGGGTCGCTGCCACAGACCAAGATACTGCCGGATCCGAACCGGGCTCGGGAAGCGACCATGCATCCTCTGGTGGCGAACGTCTTCGACCATCCCAGCTGGAGTGGCGCGCTCGTCATCGCCGCCAAGACCGCCGCCATCTATGTGTTCCTCGTCGCGGGCCTGCGCCTGTTCGGCAAACGGGAGCTCGGCCAGCTCAGCCTCTACGACCTGGTGCTGGTGATCATCCTCGGCAACGCGGTCCAGAACGCGATGATCAACAACGACAACACGCTCGGCGGTGGGCTCGTCGCCGCCACGGTGCTCCTCACCCTCAACTGGGTCCTCAACCGGTTCGTGCTGCGCAACAAGCGCGCCGAGCACCTCCTCGTCGGCGAGCCGGTCCTGATCGTCCACGACGGGACGATGCTGCGCGACCACATGGCCCGCCAGGGCCTCACCGCCGACGAGGTCATGGCCGCGCTCCGCGAGCACGGCATCGACCAGCTCAAGGACGTCCATCTGGCCGTGCTGGAGAGCGACGGGACGATCAGCGTCGTGCCCCGCGGCGGTCAGGTGCTGAAGACGCGCCGTCACTACCGCGGGCTGCGGCTCCAGTGATCCACCTCCTCGCGGAGGTCAACGTCGGCCCGGCCCTGGTCGGGCAGCACGCCGCCAAGACCCTCATCGTCGTCGTGGTGCTCCTCATCGGCTTCCGCCTCACCGGCAAACGCGAGCTGAGCCAGTTCAACGTCTACGACCTGGCCATGCTCATGGCGCTCTCCAACGCGGTGCAGAACGCGATGACGGGCGGGCTCGGCAGCCTGCCGGTCGGTTTGGCGACCTCGAGCACTGTCGTCGTCACCGCGTGGCTCATCAGCCGGTTCCTCAGCCGCCGGGCCAGCCTCGAACCGCGGGTGCTCGGCTCCCCGATGCTGCTCGTCCGTGACGGCCGCGTCATGCCGAGCCGGCTCAAGAAAGGGCAGGTCACGCGCCAGGAGCTCGACGAGGCCTGCCGCAGCCGCGGCCTCGTTTCGCCCCGCGACGTCGCGTTGGCCGTGCTCGAGGTTGACGGGTCGATCAGCGTGATCCCCGCCGAGCGGAGCCGCGCCGACCGGTGGCGACCCCCCCGACCCCCCCGGACTCGCCGAGCCGCCCGGCCCCGCCGGGCCCGCTGATCCCGCCGCCCGGCCATCACGGCCGGCGCCGGCCCGGGTCAGCGGGGAGCGGCGCCCCAACCGGTCAAGTCCGGCCGGCGACGCGCCGTCAATAGAGGTGGACACCGCACCGGAGCCTTCGAATCCCCCCGTGACGCACCAGCCCACCCGCCGCCGCGCCCTCCTGGTGCCCCTGGTGCTGGCCGTGGCCACGGCCGCCGGGCTCGCCACCGGACCGGGCGCCGCCGCCCAGACCGCCCCCGCCCCGCCGGGCGCGTCGCCGGTCTCGCCGCAGCTGCTCGCCGCTGCGATCGAGCTGTCCCACACCAGCAGCCGCCTCGACCTGGTGTCGGCGGCGGTGACGAACGACCAGGCCCGCCTCGCCGCGGTGCAGGCCGCCTACGCGCAGGTCGACCAGCAGCAGGACGAGACGAAAGCCCAGATCGACCAGCTCGAGGCCCAGATCCAGGGCCGCGCCGCGCAGGTCTACGAGCAGCACGCCAACACGGGGGCGGTCCTCCAGATCCAACACACCGAGCAGGTGGCGATCGGCGAGCAGTACACCAACGCGGCGTCGGTCGAGGACACCCGCCAGCTCGACCAGCTGAACGCGGCCGAGGCGCAGCTCGACCAGGAACGCGCCCAGGGCGACGCGCTGAAGCAGGCCCTCACCACCGACGAGCAGAACCTGCAGGCCACCCAGCAGCTCCTGCAGGCGGTCGTGACCCGCGACGAGACGATCCTCGCCCAGGCCGGCGACATCCCGATCATGGGTCAGCCCCGGCTCACCGCCGCGCAGCTGGCCGGCTGGTTCCGCTCCACGGGGGCGGTCGCGCACCTCGCCGACTTCACCACCATCGACCAGCTCACCCAGATGTACATCCAGGAGGGAGACGCGGAGGGAGTGGCCGGCGACGTCGCGTTTCGCGCAGGGGATCCTCGAGACGGGCTCCTTCGGGCACACGCTCGACAACAACTACGCCGGGATCGGCGCCTGCGACAGCTGCACCAGCGAGATCGCGTTCCCGACCCCCCGGGACGGGGTCCGGGCCCAGATCCAGCTGCTGAAGAGCTATGCCGACCCGGGCAGCACCGCCGCCGACCTCGCCAACCCGCCCGAGCCGGCCCTCTTCGGCGTCGACCCGCTCGCTGCCATCGCGTCGTACAACTCGTTCGCGTACAAGGGAGCGGCGCCGGTGTGGAACGTCATGGGGAACGGGAAGTGGGCCACCGACCCCAACTACGCCACGAAGATCCTCGAGCTCTACGCCCGCATGATCGCCTACGGCGCCACCCACACCAGCTGATCGGCGCGCCCGGGCTCAGGTGCTGCGGGCCCTCGCCGCCCGGAACGAATCTTGGGCGTGCTCGGCGAGGGCCTGGACCTGCTCCAGGGTGACGGCCACCTGGTCGGTGTCGACCCGGCGAGCGAGCTCCCCAGCGCCGGCCTCCGCGAGCATCGTGGCCAGCCGGGTCCGCAGCCGCTCCAACGTCCAGGTGAGCATGTCACCGAGCGCCACCCGGTCGTAGCCGACCACGTTGTTGATGATCTCCGCCCCCGGGGCGGTCTTGTGGATGTAGTGGTAGTGGGGGTCGTCGTCGAAGATGTCGAACCGCAGGTACTCGTAGCCGTCCGCGGCGTCGTACACGTGGATCGAGACGCCCTCGTCGAAGAAGCCGCCCTCGGGGGACTTCTCGTGCAGCTCCGCGAGCTGCGCCGCGTCGTGCCGCGTACGTCGCGTCGAGCGACGCCGGGTCGAGCTCCCGGTACTCGACCCCGAACATCACCGCCCCCGCCGGGAGCTTCCGGGTGTTCTCCTCCACCGGCGGCTGAGGGGACATGTTGTACACCGCGCCGATCATGGTCGGACCTCCTCGTGCTAGAGCCGGGTGAACACGTGCCGGGCCGTCCCGCCCCGCAACGCGGCGTCGAGCTCGGGGGCGAGGTCGAGCTCGCCGAGCTGCTCGAGGGCGTGGCGGTGCCCAACGGTCGGGAAGTTGGTGCCGAACAGCACCTTGTCGCGGCCCGGGCCGCGCACGAACTGCTGCACCGCGGGCGGCCAGTGCCGCGGCGGGTAGGCACCCGTCCCCAAGAACACGTTGGGGAACTTCAGCGCCATCGCGACCGCCTCGTCCACCCACGGCCATCCCAAGTGCGACAGCACGAACCGGGTGTCGGGGAAGTACAGCGCCGGCCGGTCGATCCCGATCGGGTGCCCGCACTCGCTCGCCATCAGCCCACCCGACGTGCCGGCCTGCATCGCCACCGGGACGTCGAGCTCGCCGGCCAGCGCGTAGAACGGGTAGTAGTCGGCGTGGTCGAGGCGGCGGTCCCAGCTGTGGGTGTGCAGGTAGCAGCCGACCACCCACGGCTCGGCCAGCCAGGACCGCACCGCCCGCACGCCGGCCATGGCCTGCTCCGGGTCGATGAGCGCCAACGCCGCGAACCGGCCCGGCCAGCGCTCGGTGAGGGCGCCGACCTCCTCCCAGCGGGCCGCGACGTGCTCGAAGTCGAACCGGTCGATGGTGCCGTGCCGGCCCAGGTCCCCGGTCGGGAGCAGCACCGTGTCGACCCCGAGCTCCTCGAGGCGGTCCGCCATCACGGCCGGCTCGGCGAAGCTGTCCTCCTCGTCGCGGCGGACCTTCACCTGCACCCCGCTCGCCGCGATGGCGCCGTCCCAGACCGCCCGCCGGTCCGGGGTGAACGCGTTGCACAGGTAGTCGACGACCCCGGACGGCTCAGCGGTCATCGCGGAACCGCTTCAGCTTCGGGGCCACGTTGACCTCGGTCCAGTCGTCGAGCGCGCCGGGGGCGACGACCTCGACCAGGATCCGGACCCCGAGCCGGTCCCGGAGCCGCCCCTCGACCGTGGTGCGCACGGCGTCGAACTCCGAGGGATCCCACTCGCTCGTCACCGAGGCGATCAGCTCGTCACGGTTCTGGTCGCGGACAGCCCGCACGAACCAGTCGCCGGCGACGCCCGGCACCGCGACCACCAGCTCGCCGATCGCCTCCGGCCACACGTTGACGCCCCGCAGCTTCACCATGTTGTCGGCCCGACCCGCGAAGGGGGCCATGCGGCGCAGCCAGCTGCCACACGCGCACTGCTCCCGCGGGTACAGGGTGGACAGGTCCATGATGTTGTACCGGAACTGGGGGCTGCCCGTCTTGTAGAGCTCGGTGACGCAGAGCGACCCCTGCTCCCCGTCGGGGAGCAGCCCGCCGGTCTCGGGGTCCACGATCTGCACCACGAACGCGTCCTCGAAGACGTGGAGCCCCTCGTGGGCCGGGCACTCGACCGACACCCACTGGACCTCGTGGAAGCCGTACGAGTTGAAGCACTCCGCGCCGAACGTCGACTCGAGCAGCGCCCGGTCGCCGATGTTGGGCAGGGCCCGGATGTTGAAGTCGGACTTCGGGTCGTAGCCCATCGAGCGGGCCACGTCGGCGAGGCGCAGCAGGTAGTCGCCGGTGGTCAAGATGGCCGTGGCCTGGTACTCGATGGCGAGCTCCACCTGGCGCTCGCTGCTCGTCACGTTCCCGGTCCCGGTGGTCAGCACGACGCAGTTCAGCCAGCGGTGCAGCGCCTCGTCGAACGAGAACGCCCCGTTGTGGGTGCCGTACGCCCACGAGTTCAACACCACGTCGCCGGGCCGGATCCCCTGCAGGTACAGGGCGCGGGCGGTGAGCAGCGCGCCGACCTCCCGGTCCCACTGGGTGTAGAAGGTCGGGCGCGACTTCCCCGTCGTGCCGCCCGACATGTAGATCCGCAGCGGCTCCCGCCGGGCGTCAGCCGGCGTCACCGCCTGGTAGTCGCCCCACGGCGGGTGCTCGTCGATGCTGGCCCGAATGTCGTGGACCGTGTACGCCGGGACCCGCTCCAGATCGTCGAGGCGCCGGATCGTCCGCGGGTCGAACCCGGCCTCAGCCCAGCGGCGGGCGAAGAACGGCACCCGCGCCGCGGCGAGGGCCCGCTCCTGGAGCCGGGTCAGCTGGACCCGCTCGATCTCCTCCGGCGGGGCGAGCCAGGCCCGCTCGAAGTACTCGGGCGGCGGCGCGAACGCGGCGACCAGCGCGTGGTAGTCGACCGCCTCCCAGGGTCGGCGGATGCCGACGCTCACGGCCGGGTCACGCGACCGGCAGGTAGCCGTCGGGGAAGCGGTACAGGTCGACGGCGTTGTCCCAGAGCACCTTGCGCTTGCTCTCCTCGGGCACCCACGCCGGGTCGAGGGCGAGGAAGTGCTCGGTCGCCTTCGGGTACTTCGAATCGGGATGCGGGAAGTCGGTCTCGAACACGATGTGGTCGTCGCCGAGCCAGCGGATCACGTCGGCCACGAACCGGTCGTCGCACTCGGTGGAGATCCAGCAGTTCCGCTGGAAGTACTCGGTCGCGGAGCGGGACAGCTCCGGTGCCTCCACCGCGCCGGCCAGCTCGAGGTGCTCGTCGATGCGGTGCAGCCACGATGGCAGCCACCCGCAGCCGGCCTCCATGTACGCGACGCGCAGACTTGGGAACCGCTCGAACACGCCGTGCACGATCATCGACAGGACCGAGCATTGCGCCTCGTGCGGGTGCACGACCGTGTGCCACTCGGTGAACGTGTCGAAGCGGTCCGAGCCCGCGGTCGGGGCGTTCAACCCCATGTACTCGTGCGTGGCGAACGCGCAATTGAGGTCCTGGAGCAGCTCGTAGACCGGGTCGTAGTAGTGGTCTCCGAGGCTGCGGTGGTTGAACTGGTCGGGACGGGCCCAGAAGCAGCGGATCCCGAGCTCGTCGTACGCGAACTGGATCTCCTCGACCGCCCGGGCGACGTCGTTCAGCGGGACCGGACCCGACGTGAGGACGCGCCCCCCGGACGTCTCCCGCATCTCCGCTCCCCAGCGGTTGTAGGCGCGGGCCATCGCGGCCTGCAGCTGCGGGTCGATGCCCTCGAGCCACATGTCGTACTCGGGGCCGTAGATCACCATCACGTCGACCCCCTCGAGGCCGATCGCGTCCCTGACCCGGTCACCGGTGAACCCGGCCATGACGATGTCGCCGTACTTGGCGACCATGTCCTCGGTCGTCCAGTTGATCGCCTTCTGGAACTGGCCGTAGATCGACGTCGGGTGCTGGGTCCAGCGACCGTCGACCGTGACCGGGTTGTAGTGGTCGAACCCGGCCGGGGCACGACGACCCACCCGGTCGCGCTGCTCCTTGTCGAGGAACCGGGACCACAGGTCGGGCGGGTACACGACGTGCGCGTCGGCGTCGAAGACCTTGAATCCGTCTCGCATCGAGCTCCCTCTCTCCCGAGGTCAGTACAGCAGACCGTGCCGAAGGCCGCACGACGGCCGCGGCCGGTCGCGTCACCCGACAGTAGGGTGACCCGTTGCATCCCGCACCCCACGAGGTGGAGGAGCGCCTCGCATGGCGAGGGAAGACACGACCCGGCTCGACGACGCGATCACCGCCGAAGTCGTCCGCCACGGCCTCGCGGTCGCGGTCGAGGAGGCCAGCGTCGTCGTCGTTCGCTCGGCGCACAGCACCTTCATCCAGGAAGGCGCGGACGCCTGCGCGGCCCTGCTCGACGCGGAGGGTCAGCTCGTCGCCCAGTCCACCGCGACCAGCCTCATGCACGCGGCGTCGCTCCGCTGCACCTTGCCCGCCCTCCTCGAGGCCATCCCAGCCGAGACGATGGAGCCCGGCGACGTGTTCGCGACGAACGACCCGTACCGGGGCGGTATCCATGCCAACGACGTCCTCGTCTTCCGGCCTGTCCACGCCGACGGCCGGCTCCGCTTCTTCGCCGGGACGCTCGTCCACGTCGCCGACGTGGGCGGGATCGCCGCGGCCGGGCTTGCCGCGCTCGCCACCGACACCTTCAGCGAGGGCCTGGCGCTCCCGCCGGTGCGGCTCGCCCGCCGGGGCGAACCCGCCGACGAGGTCCGGGCGATCATCGCCGCCAACAGCCGCGTCCCCGACAAAGTCCTCGGCGACGTCGACGCCCTCATCGCCGGCGTGCACGTCATCGCCCGCCGGGTCGAGGAGCTCCTCGCCCGGTACGGGTCGGTGGCGGTCGAACGCCGCGTCGCCGCCGCGCTCGACCGGACCGAGCGCCGCATGCGCGCCGCGCTCGACGAGCTTCCCGCCGGGACGTACCACGGCCAGTTCACCATCGACGGGGACGGCGTCGACCCCGACCGCACCTTCGACGTGCGCGTCGCGGTGACGCTCGGGTCGGGCTCGGCGCACGTCGACTTCAGCGGCACCGCTGAGCAGTCCCGGGGCGCGATCAACGCGTCGCGATCCCAGGCCCTCTCCGGCGTGCTCTACGGGCTCCGCTGCTTCGTCGACCCGACGATCCCGATGGACGAGGGATGCTGGCGGCCGCTCACCACCACATTGCCGGCCGGGTCGCTCGTCAACCCCGACCCGCCCGCCGCGTGCGGCGGCCGGGTCGTCACCGTCGCGGCCGCGGTCGAGGCGATCCTCGACGCGCTTGGCGCCGCCCGACCGGACCGGGCGAGCGCGGCCAGCGGCCTGATCCACGTGTTCACGCTCGCCGGCCGCGGCGACCCGCCGTGGCTCAACCTGTTCTATGAGTTCGGCGGTCTCGGCGCCCACGCCGGCGCCGACGGACCCGACGCGACCGGCTGCTTCTTCCTCGGCGGCCGGTCCGTCATCCCCCAGGTCGAGCCGCTCGAAGCCGCCTACCCGCTCGTGGTCCGCGCGGCGCGGCTGCGACCCGACAGCGGCGGTCCCGGCCGGTGGCGAGGCGGCCTCGGCGTCGAGACCGTCGTCGAATCGCTCGCCGACGCGGTGTGCACCGTGCGCGGCGACCGGATGGCGATCCCCCCGCCCGGCCACGACGGCGGCCTGAGCGGAGCCGCCGGCGAGTACCTCGTCGAACACGTCGACGGGACAACCGAGACGCTCGCCCCCAAGCAGGCCGACGTGGCGCTCGAACCCGGGGACCGCCTCGTGATCCGCACTTCGGGCGGCGGCGGGCTCGGACCGCCCGCCACGCGCGACCCGGCGCTCGTGCTCGCCGACGTCACCTGCGGGCGGGTCACCCCCGCCGGCGCGGCCCGCGACTACGGCGTGGTCGTCGACCGCGTCGGGGTCGACGAGGACGTCACCGGGGTGCGCCGTGCCGCGGCGGGGGACCGACCCGGCCCAGGCGCCTGATGAGCGAGTCCGGCGCCCTCATCGGCGTCGACATCGGTGGCACGTTCACCGACGTCGTCCTCGCCTCCCCCGACGGAACCCTTCACCTCGGGAAGGTGCCGACCACCCCCGAGGACCCGCGGGTCGGCGTCCTCACCGCGGTCCGCCAGGTCCTCGCCGACGCCGCGCTCCCCGCCGGGTCGGTGCGTCGGGTCGTGCACGGCACGACGCTGGCCACGAACGTGCTCCTGGAGGGCCGGGGCGGGCCGGTCGCGCTCGTGACCACGGCCGGGTTCGGTGACCTGCTGCGGCTCGGGCGCCAGGCCCGGGTCGAGGAAGACCGCTACGACGTCCTCTACACGCCGCCGTCCCCGCCCGTCGACGCCGCGCTCACCTTCGAGGTCGAGGAGCGTGTCGACGCGGGCGGCGAAGTCCTCGTCCCGCTCCCCGACGGCGCGGTGTCGACGCTCACGGACCGGCTCGCCGTCGCCCACCCGGCCGGTGTCGCGGTGTGCTTCCTCCACTCGTACGCCAACCCAACCCACGAGCAGCGGGTCGCGGCCGCGTGCCGGGACGCGCTCCCCGACACGTTCGTCGTCGCCTCCACCGACGTGTGGCCCGAGATCCGCGAGTACGAGCGGGCCATGACGACCGTCGTCTGCGCGCTCGTCGGGCCCGTGATGGCCGGCTACCTCGGCGGGCTCGAGCAGCGCCTCGCGGAAGCTCGGGATCCGCTGCCCCCTCGAGGTCATGGAATTGAGCGGCGGCGTGGTCTCGGTCGCCACCGCGGTGCGACGGCCGGTCTGCACGGTCGAGTCGGGCGGCGCGGCCGGCGTGCTCTCCGCCGGGCTCCTCGGCGCACAGCTCGGCGAGCCCGACGTCATCAGCTTCGACATGGGCGGCACCACCGCCAAGACCGGCATCGTCCGGGACGGCCACCCTCACGTCACGCACTCGTTCCAGGTCGGTGGCAAAGGCAGCTTCGGCACCCCCCGCGCCGGCACCGGGATCCCGGTCAAGACGCCCGTCGTCGACCTCGCCGAGGTCGGCGCGGGCGGCGGCAGCCGAGCCTGGCTCGACGCCGGCGGCGCCCTCCGAGTCGGGCCCGGCTCGGTCGGCGCGGTCCCCGGCCCCGCCTGCTACGGGCGCGGCGGCACCGAACCGACCGTCACCGACGCCGACCTGCTCCTCGGATACCTCGACCCGGCCGGCCTCGCGGGCGGCATCGCTCTCTCCGCCGAGCGGGCCGAGCGGGCCGTGGCGTCGGTCGCCGACCCGCTCGGACTCGACGTCGCCGACACGGCGAGCGCCATCCACGAGATCGCCAACGCCACCATGGCCGCCGCGATCCGGCTCGTCACCGTCCAGCGCGGGATCGACCCGCGCGACTTCACCCTCGTCGCGTTCGGCGGCGCGGGCCCGGTCCACGCCGCCGCGCTCGCCGCCACCTTCGGGATCCGCTCCGTCGTCGTGCCCTGGGGGGCGGGCGTCGCGTCCGCGGTCGGGCTCGTCGGCTCCGAGCCGACCGCCGAGCTCGTCCAGACGCACCTGGTGGCGCTCGCCGACGCCGCGATCGGAGACCTCGAGACCCGCTTCACCGACCTCGAGGGCCGCGCCCACGTCGAGCTCGGCGTCGACGCCGACACGCCGGTCACGGTTCGCTGGGCCGCCGACCTGCGCTGCCGGGGGCAGGCCCACGAGCTGCACCGTCGCTGTCGACCCCGAGCCGCTCAACGAGGCGCGGGTCGCGGCGCTCACCGCCCGGTTCCGCGACGACTACGAGCGGACCTACGGCATCCGGTCCTCGGCGCCGGTCGAGCTGGTCAACGTCCGGGTCCGGCTCGTCGTGCCGTGCGCCGCGCCCGTCGTCCCCCCGGCCACGACCACCGAGACCGCCGTCGCGCCTCCGGTCGACGAGCGGGCCGTGCGGTTCTCCGGCCACGGCGCGTTCGTGACCACGCCCGTCTACGCCTGGGCGACGCTGCCGCCCGGCGCCGGGCTGACCGGCCCCGCGCTCGTCGCCGGCCCCGACACGACGGTCGTCGTCCCCCCCGACGGGCAGGCCCGGCTCGACGGGCGGCGCCACCTCCGGCTCCGGCCGCCCTCGCTCACCGACCCGGCCGGGGCCGAGCCGTGACTGAGTGCCCATTGCGACCCGGGGACGGCGTCGGTAGCGTCGCCCGGCGGTGAGCGCCAACGGTCCGACGTACTTCCAGGTCGAGCAGCTGCCCTGGCCCGACGAGACCAAGACCGGGACCGCGCCGCGGCGCGCTCGTCGAGGAAGCCCGCCAGGCCGGCGCCAAGCGTAAGTTCCTCGCCCGCGGGGAAGGCGGATTCTTCTCGCAGTACTCCGTGTTCCCGCCCGGCTACACCGTCCCGATGCACAGCCACGACCACGACGAGATGATCGTGGTCCTCGACGGCTCGTTGACGATGCTCGGCGACGGCCCGACGCTCACCGCCGAGGACTCGATGGTCCTGCACGGCGGCTACGAGTACGGATTCACCGCCGGCGCGGACGGGCTCACCTTCCTCACCATCCGGACCGGCGTCGCCGCGATCCAGCTCCGCGACGACACCTGAGAACCGGGGGTCAGTCGCCGGTCCGACCGTCGATCTCCTCGCGCATGACGTCGAGATGGCCGGCGTGGCGGGCCGTCTCCTCGATCTGGTGGACGAGAATCGAACGCAGCGACACCGCCCCGAAGTGGGCACTCGCCCGCACGCTGACCGCATCGAGCGACGTGGCGGCGGTGATGCGGCGGGAGTGTTCGATCGCAGTCCGGTAGGCGTCGACGACCGTCTCGACCCCGTCGCCGGCCTTGAGCTCGAACGTCACCGCGTTGTCCGAGCCGCCGGTGAAGATCGACACGTCCTCCCCGGCCAGCCGCCAGCGGAACCAGACCTCCTCCACCCACGCCAGGTGCTGCACGATGCTCAGCGGGCTGAGCCCGCTCGACGTCATGGCCCGCGTCGCGTCGTCGAAGCTGAGGTCCTCGACCTTGCGGATCACCACCGCCCGGTACCAGTCGAGGAAACCGGTCAGCATCTCCCGTTCCGGGCCCCGAACGCCGAACGGGTCGTCGGTCACGGGCGCTGAGCGTAGGCGTCGCCCGGTCCGTCCGGACCGTCCACCGTTCCCCAAGCGTCCCTCCCCGTTCGGACGAGGAGTTGGGGACCGTTGGGGTGAGGGCCGAACCATGCGTCAGGGCAGCGAAGCCGGGACAGGTGACCGTGCTCGTCGGGGGTGGCGTTTCCCCAGTTCATCGTCGACGGGTCGGCTGCCACCCGGCACTGGGCCGGGGGTGATCCGAAACGGCCAGCGCCAGAACCAGCGCCAAAGGGCCGCGACCAAGCCGCAGCCCGCCTCGTCTCGAACACGGGCAACGACGAGTTAGCCCTGTGTCGAGACGTACAGCGTGTTGGAGCTTCCGGCCTTCGAACAGTCCCACCGGGGATCCTTCGGACCGCAGCTCGCGGTCACCGAGCCCCCGTATGAAGAGAGCTGAACTTCGGCTGTCTCACCCAGTCGACCGGTGAGCCGCCAGTGCATCTTGCTCGTTTCGTACCCGCAGTCCTCGAAGACGCCGCCCCTGGCCGTCACCGAGAGGTGGACGAAGTTCACACTGGGTTTCGCAAAGATCGAGGGTGCGTCCACCTGCCCGGGGTTGGTGGCGTCATCCTTGACGCAGTTGTTGTAGCCGTCCCAGAGTTTCTTGATGTCCACCTTGCCGCTCCCGCCTCGGCTCGAAAGCCACAGAACGATCTCGACCCGCGAATCGCCAGACCTCGGCGGTGGGCCTTTCGGTGGTCCGCCTTTCGCCCCCGCGGTTCCAGCCGAGAAGACACCCACGGCAAGAACCGCCGCGACAAGCAGGAGGAGGACACGGCGCACGCGCATTGGCTTTCCCGACGATCGGAGCATGGAGCTCGGGGACCTTGGAATCCTTGATCGGTCGCACCGAACGCCACCTTGAGGACGGAAACTGGTGAACCCGTGAACCCGTGAACCCGTGAACCCGTGAACCCGTGAACCCGTGAACCCGTGAACCCGTGAACCCGTGAACCCGTGAACCCGTGAACCCGTGAACCCGTGAACCCGTGAACCCGTGAACCCGTGAACCCGTGAACCCGTGAACCCGTGAACCCGTGAACCCGTGAACCCGTGAACCCGTGAACCCGTGAACCCGTGAACCCGTGAACCCGTGAACCCGTGAACCCGTGAACCCGTGAACCCGTGAACCCGTGAACCCGTGAACCCGTGAACCCGTGAACCCGTGAACCCGTGAACCCGTGAACCCGTGAACCCGTGAACCCGTGAACCCGTGAACCCGTGAACCCGTGAACCCGTGAACCCGTGAACCCGATCAGCGCGCGTCCGTGCTCGTGCGCTCAGCCCGGTGTCACCCCGCCGACCGAACAGACCCCGGTCGCGCAGCGCCACGGTTCCCGCCAACCCTGGTGCGCCACGACACGCCATGAACCCGGGCCGGCATCCAAACGATGGCTAAACCCCGGTCAATCCGAGGCGGGCCCGCAGCGTGGGATCACGGACAAAGACGGGCAGGTCGTCGGCGCCGAGGTACGAGGGCCGCGCCGACGAGCCGCCGTCGACGGCAAGGACCGCGCCGGACACGAACCCGGCCAGGTCGGAGCAGAGGAACAGCACCGCGGCGGCGATGTCGTCGGGTCGTCCCTGGCGCCGCAACGGGATCGCGGCCTCTTCCTCGGGGCTGATCGGCTCCTCGAGATCGGCGCGGCTGCGCGGGGTGCGAATCGTGCCCACCCCGACCGCGTTGACCCGGATTCCGAGGGGCCCCCACTCGAGCGCCGCGGTGCGTGTGAGCGCGACCAATCCGGCCTTCGCGGCGGCGTACGCCGCGCCGAACGGCATCGCCGACAGGCCCGCGATCGACGCCAGGTGCACGATGCTGCCCCCCGTGCCCTGCTCGACGAGGCGGCGCGCGACGGCACAGGAGGTGAGGAACGCCGACTCGAGGTTCAAGCGCACCACGTCCCGGAACACGTCGGGATCGGTGGACAGCAGCGGCGCCCACTGGTCGTGGAAGCCGCCGGCCACGTGCACCAGGCCGTGCAGCGGGCCGGTCGCCGCCCGGATCGTCGCATCGAGCGCGTCGGCATCGCGGACGTCGACGACCGCGGTCTCGTAGCGGCCCCCGACCTCGTCCATCGCCGCCTCGGCCACCGTGAGCTGCGCCGCGTCGATGTCGAGCGCCAGGAGCACCGCGCCCGCCTCGGCGAGCATCCGGCAGATCGCGGTGCCGATCCCGCCGCCACCCGCGCCCGCCACCACGACCATCCGGCCGTCCAGACCCAACCGTTCGTCGAGCACGCTGCCGTCCTCCGGGCGAGAAACCGAACCCCCCTAGCATTCCTCGCCGAGCCGGCCGACCAGGAGAATGACCACGCCCGACGTGCCAGCAGACCGCAAGGTGCTGAGCGGCCAGGTCGCCCTCGTCACGGGCGGCGGGGTCGGCCTCGGCCGCGACCTGGCCCTCGGGCTCGCCGACGCGGGCGCCGCGGTCGCCGTCGTCGGCTCCTCGGGCGTCGAGCCGGCCGTCGCCACGGCCATCGAGCAGGCCGGCGGGCGCGCCCAGCCCGTCGACTCTTCTTTGGCCGACCGAGCCTCGGCTCGGGCCGCGTTCCACGCTGCCATCACGGCGCTCGGACCGCTGGACCTCGTCGTCCACGCCGTTCTCGTCCCCGGCTCCTACGACCTGGTGCCCCTCGCCGACACCGACCGAGCCGGGTGGGACACCCGCTGCGAGACGGTGCTCCGGGTCGGGCTGGCCTGCGCGGCGGAGACCCACCGGGCCCTCCACACCCGCGGGGGACGGTTCGTGGTCGTGACCCCGACCGTCGCGCTGACCGGCGCGGCCGGGCTCGTCCCGATCGTCACCGCGCTCGAGGGGCTGCGCGCGCTCGCCAAGTCGGCCGCCCGCGAATGGGGAGAGGACGGGATCACCGTCAACTGCGTGGCGCCACCGCTCGCGCTCGTCGCGCCGGACAGCGCGGCCGCCGACCCGGGCGTCGAGGTTCCCGCGCTCGGCCGCGTGCCCGACGGCCGCGTCGACGTCGCGTCGGTGGTGGCGCTCCTGGCCGCCGACCCGGCCCGGGTCGTGACCGGCTCGACGATCGTGGTCGACGGGGGAGTGGTGATGGTGCCGTGACGGGCGTCCTCGACGGCCGCGGGGTGGTCGTGACCGGCGCCGGCGCCGGCGTCGGCCGCGGCATCGCGCTGGCCTGCGCCGCCGCGGGCGCCGACGTGGTGATCGCCGCGCCGCGCGACAACGGCGCCGACACCGCGGCCGAGATCACCAGGCGAGGCGGCTCCGGGATCTGGGTGCGCTGCGACGTGACGGACGGCGCGACCCTCGACGCGGCCGTGGCCGCCGCCGCGGCGCGCCGCGGGCTGCACGTCCTCGTCCACAACGCGACGAGCCGCCGCTCGAGTGAGCCCGCCCGGCTTGAGGATCTCGACCCCGAGATTTGGGAGGACCACGCCAGCGTGTCGCTTCGCGGCGCGTTCGAGTGCGCCCGGGCCGGGCTACCCGAGCTTCGCCGCCCACCACGGCCGGCTCATCGTCATGACCTCGCCGGCCGGGATGGAAGGCAGCCGGATGCTGCCCGCCTACGGGATCGTGAAGGCGGGGCTGCGCGGCTTTGTGAAGAGCCTGGCCCGCGAGTGGGCGCCCCTCGGTGTCACCGTCGCCGCGGTGTCGCCGCTCGCCGAGACGCCCGCCCTCGCCGCCGCCTATGGCCAGGACCCCGAGCTTCCTCGAGCCCGCCTGGCCCGCCGGGTCCCGCTCGGCCGGCTCGGCGACGCCGAGCACGACATCGGCCCCGCGGTCGTGTTCCTCGCCAGCGACGCGGCCCGCTACGTGACCGGCCAGACCCTCGCCGTCGACGGGGGTCGGCTCCTCACCCTCTGAGCCGGCTCACGCTCCGGGCGGTCCGGCCAGCGCACCCGCGGCTGGGCTCGTCACGTGGAGCACCTCGAGGAGCCGATGGATGGCCCGGTCGATCTCGTCAACCTCGTCGGGCGGCAGGGAGGCCAGGAGCGCCTCACGCTCGGCTGCGTACCGCTCGTTGGCGCGCTCTGCGGTCCGCAGCCCGGCCGCGGTCAGCCCGACGATCACCTTCCGGCGGTCGGTGGGATCCGCGGCGCGGGCCACGAGGTCGGCGCGTTCCAGCCGGTCGAGGATCTGGGTCATGCCGCCGCTCGAGCGGACCAGGATCTTGCTCAGCTCGGTGGGGGACAGCCGGTACGGGGAGCCGCTCAGCTGCAGGAGCCGCAGCACGGAGTAGTCGACGAAGAGCAGCCCGAACGCGTCGAGGCAGCGGTGCTGGAACGCGTCGACGAGGAGCCCGACCCGGGCCAGCCGTGTGAACAGCCCGACCGGTCCCGGCTCCGACAGGTACCGCGCCTCGACGTCCACTCAGCACACCGTCGGGCCGTCGACCGTCACCCGGTGCATCACCCGACGGTCCCCGTAGTCCGCGACCGCGTAGTGCTGCACGCATCGGTTGTCCCAAAACGCGACCGAGTCGGGCTCCCAGTGGAACCGGCACTGGAACTCCGGGGAGCGGACGTGGTCGAGGAGGAAGGGGAGCAGCACGTCGTTCTCCCGGTCGGTCACGCCGACCAGCCGGGTCGTCGAGTTGCGGTTCACGAACAGGCCCTTGCGGCCGGTCTCGGGATGGGTGACCACCACCGGGTGCTCGACCGGCGGCCACCGCTCCTGCATCTCCGCGAGGTCCAGGGTCGTGTGCCCGGCCGCGATCGCCTTCTGCATCGGCTTCGTGATGTCGTGCACCGCCGACAGCCCCGCCGCCAGCGACCGCAGCGGCGGCGAGAGGCTCTCGTAGGCGGCGTACATGCTGGCGAAGCAGGTGTCGCCGCCCACCGCGGGCAGCTGCACCGCCCGCAGGATCGAGCCCATCGGCGGGTTCGGCATGAACGTGTTGTCGCTGTGCCACTCGTCGGCGCCCTCACCTCGCGGGCTGACCTGGTCCAGCACCGTGACCGTCGGCCGATCCTGGTAGCGGGTCGCCAGCGGCGGGACGCTGAGCGGCCCGAACCGCAGCGCCAGCGCGAGGTGCTCCTCGTCGCTCAGCGCCTGCCCGCGGAAGAACACCACCAGGTGGTCGAGCAGCGCCTGGCGGATCGCCGCCACGGTGGCGTCGGGCAGCTCCTGGCGCAGGTCGACGCCGGACAGCTCGGCGCCGATCGCTGCGGTCAGCGGTCTCACCTCGAGCGTTGCCATCGTGTCCCTTCGCCCGCCCCGACCGGCCCGATAGTCTCTCGTCCCTAAGAAACTTAGGCAAGGGGGATTGCATGGCCGGCGGTCCGCGCTTTACCCACCTCGATCAGGGCCCGTGGCAGGAGGTGCGCCGCCAGCAGCACGGCGACCAGCCGGCCTCGGTTCGGGAACGGTGGCTCGAGTTCTCACCCCGCTACCTGTCGCTGTACGCCCGCTGGGATCCCGGGATGATCGTCCACGCGCACGGCCACCACAGCGACCACGTCGTGTTCGTCGTCGACGGCGACATGACCTGCGGGGCCGTGCACTGCCCGGCCGGCACCCACATCGCCCTCGACGAGGGTGACACCTTCGGCCCCTTCGTCGCCGGACCCGACGGCGTCGCGCTCTTCGAGGTCATGATGGGCGACCCGCGGTCGTTTCCGGCCGACCCGGCCGGCTACGAGGCGATGCTCGCCGAGCGGCGCGTGCAGCAGCTCGACAATCCGCCGATCGACATGCCGGCCTGGATCCAGGACACCCGGAGCTGAGCGTGAGGCCGCCGCTCGCCGCCGGGTCGGTCTCGCTGCGCCTCTATCCGCACCAGGACCTCGACCCGGTCGCGATCGTCGCCGAGCTCCGCGCCCAGGCGACGCTCGGCGTCGAGCACGGCTTCGACGGCGTCATGACCAGCGAGCACCACGGCGGGTTCGCCGGGTACCTCCCCAACCCGCTCCAAGTCGCCGGATGGTGCCTCGAGGCGATGCCGCACGGCTGGGCCGCCGCCTGCCCCTGCTCCTGCCGCTGCGCCCGCCCGCCCTCGTCGCCGAGGAGGTGGCCTGGCTCGCGGCCCGCTTCCCGGGCCGGGTCGGGCTCGGTGTCGCCGCCGGCGCGCTCGGGCGACGACTTCGAGGTGATGGGCCTCGACATGGACGACCTCGCGGCCCGGTTCACGGCCTCGCTCGAAACCGTCACCGCGGCGCTGCGCGGCGAGGCCCAGGGCGTCCTCGCCGGGGACCCCGCTGTCGCCGCCTGCGCGGAGACGCCGGTCCCGATCGTCAGCGCGGCGATGGGCCGCACCGCGGTGCGTCGTGCGGCCCGAGTCGGCGCGGGGCTGCTCTTCGACTCGCTCTCGGTCCCGGAGCGGTGCCGCACCCTCATCGACGCCTACCGGGACGCCGGCGGAACGGGACCCTGCATCCTGATCCGACGGGCGTGGCTCGGTGTCGCCCCCGTCGACCGGGTCGAGGCGCAGCTCGACCGGTACCGCGCCTACGCCTCCCGCGCCGCGCAGGCCCACTGGGGCGACGCCGACCAGCTCGTCGGCGCGTCCGACGCGGCCTCCGTCGCCGAGGAGCTCGCCGCGGTGGCCCTGACCGTCGGCGCCGACGCGGTGAACCTCCGCGTCCACGTTCCCGGCGTCACCCCGGCCATGGCCCACGAGCAGATCGCCGCGCTCGGCGACCACGTCGTCCCGAAGCTCCACGCCGTGCTCGCGCCTCCGGTCGCGTCGTGAGCCGCGCCGCCGACTACGACCTCATCGTCCGGGGCGGCCAGGTCGTCGACGGCTCCGGCCTGCCTCGCCGTCGGATCGACGTCGGCATCCGGGACGGACGGGTCGCCCGGCTGGCCCGCCTCGACGCGGCCCGCGCCGCGGACGAGATCGACGCCCGCGGGCTGATCGTCGCCCCCGGCATCGTCGACGCGCACACCCACTACGACCCCCAGATCACCTTCGACCCGTACGCCAGCGTGTCGTGCTTCCACGGGGTCACGACCGTCGTGGCCGGCAACTGCGGGTTCTCCGTCGCCCCGTGCCGGGCCGAGGACCGCGCGTTCCTGTCCGGGATCTTCGCCCGGGTCGAGAACATGGACCCGGTCGCGCTCAGCGCCGTCACGTGGGACGAGTTCGAGACCTTCCCCGAGTTCCTCGACAGCCGACCCGGCCGCCTCGGCGTGAACCTGGCCTGCTACCTCGGCCACTCCAACGTTCGGCGCTGGGTCATGGGCCCCGACGCGTCGGACCGGGCCGCGACCCCGGCCGAGATCGCGGCCATGCAAGCCGTCGTCGAGGAGGCCGCGGCGGCCGGCGCGGCCGGGCTGTCCTCGTCCGCCGCGCCGTACCCACTTCGACTTCGACGACCGGCCCGTCCCGTCCCGGGTCGCCGAGCCCGACGAGCTGCTCGCCCTCGCCGCGGCCGCGGGCCGGGCCGGCGGGGGCTCGATCGCGTTCCTGCCTGCCAGCGCCATCGGCGGTCTCGACGCGGCCGACGAGGAGTACCTGATCCGGCTCGCCGCGACGAGCGGGCTGCCGGTGATCATCCAGGGCCTCGGAGGCCGCAACAAGGTCGATGCGCCCACCGCGACGTGGGACGCGGCCCGCGTGTTCCTCGACCGGGCCACCGACGCCGGCGCGCCCGTCTACTCGATGCTCATCGCCCGGCCCTTCGACCGCCCCGTCGTCCTCGACGAGACCAACTTCCACTACCTGTCGGTCCCCTCCTGGAACCGGATGCTGCAGCTCGACCACGCCGCCCGGGTCCGGGCCCTGCAGGATCCTGCGACCCGCGACGAGCTGCGCCACGCCGTCGAGCACTACAACCGCGACCCGGCCCAGGGCACCACCGTGCCCCCGCCGCTCTGGGACGCGGTGTACGTCGACGAGGTCACCCGACCCGAGCATCAGTCGCTGCCGGGCCGGTCGATCCAGGAGCCTCGCCGACGAGCGCGGCGCCGCGCCGGCCGACGTGCTCCTCGACCTCGCCCTCGCCGAGGACCTCGCGACCCGGTTCCGGTGGCGGACCGAGAGCCCCGAGTGGACCGCCGCGGTCGGCGAAGCCCAACGCGACGCCCGCATGCTCGTCGGCACCTCCGACGGCGGCGCCCACCTCGCCCGCGACGACGGCGCCGACTGGAGCTCTACTTCCTGCGCTTCTGGGTGCTCGACCGCCACGTCTGGACGCTCGAGGACGGCATCCGCCAGATCACCCAGGTGCCCGCCGCCGCGCTCGGCCTCACCGACCGGGGGGTGCTGCGCCCGGGCGGCTGGGCCGACCTCATGGTGTTCGACCCCGACACCATCGGCCCGTGGCGCAAGGAGTTCGTCGCCGACCTGCCCGGCGGCGCGGGCCGGTTCAAGGCGTGGGGCCGCGGGGTGACCGCGACCGTCGTGAACGGCACCCCGATCGTGCGCGACGGGTCGCTGACCGGCGCACTGCCCGGGCAGGTCGTCCGGCCCGGCACCCCGTGAGCACCACCGAGTCGCCCCCCGCCGAGTCGCCAGCCCCGCCGGCGGCGTGGGTGTTCGACGCCGACGGCCACGTCGTCGAGCCCGACGAGACGTGGACCCGGCACCTGCCGGCCCGGTACCGCGACTACGCGCCCCGCGTCGTCCAAGACGGCGACCACTTCTACTTCGAGTGCGACGGCCGTCGCGGGTTCCGCATCGACGGGCGAAGCGAATCGGTCGGAGCGCCCGGCCAGACCCCCCACCAGTCGGACTCGCCGATCGCGGCCCGGGGCGGCTCCGAGCCCGGGCCCCGCCTCGACGACATGACCCTCGACGGGATCGCCGTCGCGGCCCTGTACCCGACCTACGGGCTCATGATCCAGGGGGTCACCGAGCGGGAGCCGGCCCTCGCGCTGTGCCGGGCCGTGAACGACTGGGTCGCCGAGTACTGCGACCACGATCGCGACCGGCTGCTCGGGATCGGGACGTTGCCCATGACCGACGCTGGCGACGCGTTCGCGGAGGCCCGCCGCTGCGTCGAGCAGCTCGGGTTCCGGGGCGTGTGGCGGCGCCCCGAGCACTTCGGGTCCTTGCCGCACGTCTACGACGAGGCGTACGAGCCGCTCTGGTCGTACCTGGAGGAGGCCAACGTCGCCTTCGGCGTCCATCCCGGCATCGCCGGCCTCGTCCCCTACGAGCAGCTCCGCTCCCACTACGACGACTACTTCACGCCGCTGCACGCGACGCACTTCATCCTCGAGCACCTCCTCGCCATCACCACCTTCGTCGCCTACGGGATCCTCGAGCGCCACCCCGGGCTCCGCGTCGCGTTCCTCGAATCGGGCGCGGTGTGGGCGCTCGGCTACCTCCACCGCCTCGACGAGCACCAGGAGCTGTTCGGCTTCGAGCGGGGCCGCCTCACCCTGGCGCCCTCCGAGTACTTCCGGCGCCAGTGCTTCCTGTCGGTCGAGGACGCCGAGCCGGGCCTGGGCGGCCTGCTCGACGTCTACCCCGAGTGCGTCGTGTTCGCCTCCGACTATCCGCACGCCGACGGCACGTTCCCCGGCTCGACCCGGTCCCTCCTCGACTCCGAGCAGCTCGACGACGCGACCCGCCGGCGGGTGCTGCGAGACAACGCCCGGCGCCTCTACGGGTTCGACCCCAGCTGACCGGCCCACGCTCGGGGTCAGCCCGGATCGGGTTCCGAGGCGTCGGTGACCCGCCGCCAGCCGCCCGCCGCCCAGGTGCCCCCGTCGACGTGGACGGTCGTCCCGGTGACGAAGCGGGCCAGGTCGCTGGCGAGGAACACCACCACCGCGGCCGCGTCCTCGGGCTGCCCGAGCCCCCCGACCGGCGGGACGACGGTCGGCTCGTAGGCGGCGGCCCCGTCCAGCATCTCGGCGCGCACCCCCCGGTCCCCCTCGGTCGGGATCGCGTCGGGCGCCACCGCGTTGACGCGCAGCTGGAGCGGAGCCAGCTCGAGGGCCAGGGTGCGGGTCAGGTGGGCCAGCCGCGGCTTTCATCGCCCCGTAGATCGCGAAGCCCGGCGCGGCTTGGTGCGCCTCCACCGACGTCAGGTTCACGATGCTGCCCCCCGGCGGCATGTCCGGAACGACCAGGCGCACCAGCGTCGTGACCTGGGTGAAGTTCTCGAGCACCAACGTGTCCTCCCCCTTGGCGCTCAGCTCGAGGAACGGGGCGAAGAACGTGCCGCCGGCGTTGTTGACCAGCGTGTCCACGCGCCCGCACTCGGCGACGACGTCCCCGACCCACGAGGTCACCGCGTCCCGGTCCCGCACGTCGAGGGTCCGCGCCAGCGCGGGCCGTCCCGTCGCGGCCACCGCAGCCGCGGTGTCGTCGAGGGCCTCCTCGTTCTTGTCGCACATCGCGACGGTCGCCCCGAAGCGGGCCAGCAGCAGCGCGCTGGCGCGCCCGATGCCTTGGCCGACGCCGGTGACGAGCGCGACCCGGTCCGTGAGCAGGATCGACGACGGGTCGTGCGGCACCCAGCGAGGCTACCGACCGTTCCCGCGCCGCGTGCGGTGCCGAGCGTCGCTCAGTCGGCGGTGAGCAGCAGCGCGAGCTTCGGGCAGTTCGCGACCACGCGGCGGGCGTGCGAGAGCAGCGCCGCCGGGATCTCGGCCTGATCGATGATCGGGTACCCCCACTCGTCGAGACGCACCCACTCGGGGAACAGCTCCGCGCAGACGCCGTGTGCGTCGCAGGCGATCGGGTTCACGCGCAGCCGGTAGCGCTTCATTCCCACTGCCCGTCGAACGCCGGAGCCGGGAGCAGCGGCGGCGGATCAGCGCGGCAGCCCCGATCGGCCTCGTGGCGGGCCAGCTCGGCGTCGAACACGTCGAGGGCGCTGGCGACGAACCGGGTCACCCCGTCCGGGTAGCGGCACGCCCCGCGGCCCGCCACCACCCCGACCAGCTCGCGGACCCGCGCCGCCATCCGCGCCGGCTCCCGGCCCTCCGCGATCGCCGTCATCGCGTCCGCGACGGCTGCCAGCCCGTAGACGCACGGCCCGCACTGCCCGGCGCTCTCCCCGGCCAGGTACTGGGCCACCCGCGCTGTGGCCACGAGCCCGCACCCGCCGGCGAGGAACGCGTACAGGATCCCGTTGCCAAGCGACCCGCCGGCCGCGCGCAGCATCGCGTTCGTGAGCGGCAGGTCCCAGACCAGCTTGGCGGGCAGCCAGGTGCCGAAGTAGCCGCCGACGATGAACGCCGACACCGCCCCGGTGAGACCGCCCGCGGCGCGGACCGCGTCGCGGATGGGGGTGCCGAGCGCGACCTCGCACACGCTCGCCTGCGGGACCGCGCCGCTCACCGTGACCAACGTCGAGCCCGGCTCGTCGTCGGTCCCCAGCTCCCGGTACCAGGCCGCGCCGAAGCGCGCGATCAACGCGATGTGCGCGAGCGTCTCGACGTTCTGGACCAGGGTGGGCCGACCCGCGACCCCGCGCTCGAAGGGTCGGGGCGGGGTGAACGTCGGCTTGGCCGGCCCGCCGTTGATGCGCTGCACCAGCGCGGTCTCCTCGCCCGCGACGTAGCGGGTCGGCAGCTCCAACACCTGCACCGTGGTCATGCGCCGCTCGGCGAGCGCCCGTCGCACGCCGAGACGCGCCCCGGGTGCGGACCGGTCGACGCCGACATACACCGTGTCAGCCCCCACCGCCTCCGCGGCGAGGACCGCACCGTCGAGCACCAGGTGGGGGAGCGACGTCAGCAGCAGCCGGTCCTTGGCGCTCAGCATCTCGCCCTCGGATCCGTTGACGACGACGACCGGCCGGCCCCGGGCCTGCGCCACCGCCCGCAGTTTGGTGGCGGTCGGGAACGCGGCACCCCCCGGCCTCGTAGCCCGGCGTCGTCGAGGACCGCGATGAGCGACCCCCCGCGCCGGGCGGAACCGAAGTGGGGGAGCCGCCCGTATCGCTCCTGATGCTCGTGGAAGGTCATCGGCTGGCGGGGGTCGTAGCCGCCCAGCAGGCGCGGCAGCGCGACCGGCGCGGCCCGCTCCAGCGTCGCGGTGCGCGGCTCAGGCGTCACTGCCCGCCGTCCCCGTCGCCGCCCAGCGAGCCGGCCTGGACCTGCAGCGTGCCGGCCACCCGGTTGCCCTCGGGTTGCACCTGGAACACGAGCAGGAGGGCGTGGCGCCCCGCGTCCGTCACCGTGGCGTCGATCTCCTGCCCAGAGATCGACGTCACCGCTCCCGTGTACAGGCTGGGGTTACTCGACGTGCCGAGCCGCACGCCGCTCCTCTCGAGGGCCACGCCGCCGCCCTCCACCGGCTGGCCGATCAGGTCCACCTCAACCGGCCCGGTCGCGGCGCCGGTCATCGCCATGGCGAGCCGGACCGTGACCCGCCCGTCGCTGCCGGCCGCGGACTCGCTCGACGAGCCGGCCACCTGCACCGTGTAGGGCGGGGCCGGCAGCGACGCCACGTTGCCCGGGGAAGCCGCCAGCGGCCCCCCCGAGCCGGCACCGCTGGTCGGCGACACCCGCTCGAGGACGCTGGCTGGTGTCCCGGCCTTGCGGGCCCAGCCCGCGGCCAGCGGGCCGGCGCCGAGCCACAGGACCAGCACGACCGGCGCCACGAGGCTGACCACGATCGCAGCGACGCGCACCCCCCGGTGGTCGGGCCACCCGACGGCCAGCCGCCACCACAGGGCCAGGATCACCGCGCCGACGCAGGCCAGCGTCAACCCGAGGGCGAGGGTCACCTGGGTGTCGCTGCCGGTGCCGATCCCGTGCACGACGGCCAGCGGCCAGCACAGGTACGCGAACCAGTGCACGAACCGCCACGTGCGGTGCCCGATCCGATGGCGGAGCAGGCTCGTCACGAGCAGCGCGAGGAGCACATCGAACGAGACCGAGCCCAGACCGAGCCACAGGGTCCGGTACGGCGACGCGAACGGGATCACCGCGTCCTTCCAGCCGATCGGCGCGAAGCCGTCGAGGACGATCGTGGCGATGTGCACGACGATCAGCCCGAACGCGATGAGTGAGCTGTTGCGATGCAGCAGCTCGATCACGAAGCGGGGCCAGCGGTCGCTGCTCCAACGGACCGTCGTGACGATCCCCAGGATCACGCTCATGGTCAGCACGACGAGCGCCGCGAGACCGCTGCCCCGCGCGAGGTACCAGAGGATGGTCGCGCCACTCGTGGTGGCCAGCACGCTCACCGCGGCTCCGGCGCCGGCCAATCCCCCACTCGCACCACCCCGCCATCACCACGAACGAGTCGGGCGCACAGGCCCCGCTCCGCGAGCCAGCGAGGCGCCGAGCCGCCCCGGACGATCGACGCAGTGCTGGCGATGTTCGCGTCGACACAGCTCGCCGCGGTGACGCTGACCGTCCGCCAGCACGGGACGGCCGGCCGGCCCCGCGTCGGGTCGACGATGTGATGCAGCGTCGTCTCGCCCCGACGCCACCGCCGGACCGTGGTGCCCGAGGTGGCGAGCCCGCCGCTCTCGATCGAGATCGTCTGGCCCGGCGCGTCCGGCCCCGCCGCGTGGTCGTCGGTCACCAGCACCGGCCAGCCGCCCTCCGGCGGCGACCCGGCGACCGCAAGGTCTCCACCCAGCCCGACCAGCACCCCGTCCCCGACCGTCGCCGCGGCACGCCGCGCGCGGCTCGGTCGGCCGCGAAGGCCTTCGCCGTCGCGCCGAGGTCCAGCTCGACCCCGGCCGGGATCTCGACCGTCCGGCAGCGCGGGTCGATCCGAACCGTTCGCCACCCCGCTGCCCGCCCGACCACGCAGGTGAGCGGACCGCCGGTCTTGGCCACCGACGAGAAGTCCCGGTCGTAGCCGAGCACCCGCACCGCGCTGCCGACGGTCGGGTCGACGTCGCCGTCGGTCAGCGCCGCGGCGCGCAGCCCGACCTGCAACGCGGCCAGGAACAGCGGGCTGACCATCACCGGGGCTCCAGCCGACCGGTTGACCCGACTGATCTCACTGTCGTCGCGGAACCGGCTGCACGCCCGGTCGATGTCGGCGAGCTCCTCGTCCAGCTCCGCACGCGCGCCCGGCAACGTGGTCCCGTCACGGGCGACGAGCGTCGCGGTGGTGCCGAGGGCCGGGAACGTCACCGCGGCCGGCTCGGGCGCGCGGCGCTCCATCAGGAGGCGCCGGATCGGGCGACGCTGTGACGGCCGGTGTTCACCGGCGCCGGAGCGGGCGCGAGCGTCGACGGGGGGCTGGTGGGCGTGGTCCCAGCCGAGCTGGCGGAGGGAGCGGAGGAGGACGGGACCGGGGAAGAGGGAGTGGGGGGAGTGACGGAAGGGCTGGCAGGTGTCACGCCGCCCGTCGCCGGAGCGCTGCTCGTCGAATGGCCGGGCAGCGACACCGCGACGACGGCCGACAGCCCGCCGGCCAGGGCCAACGCTCCCCCGACCAGCCATCGCGTCAACCGCGAGACGCGGTGCAGCCCGTAGTCACGCTCTGCGGGTCCTACTTGCATGGTGCTCCCATCGGGGCGGAGCGGATCGGGCCGGATCGACCCTCTCCAGGGTTCCAGACCGATACCCGCGACCTGACCAGCAAACCGCAAAGGAACGGCCAAACCGAGTCGATGGGCCTCCCCGCTCTCAAGCCCCTCACAGTAGGGAGGGGTGCTCACTATGCGGTAATCTCACCTTTTCGCCGGCTCCGTGTGGGCCGGCGGTGGATCGTTCAGGAGGAGGACCGATGGGCCCACTTACGCGAGAGCCCGGAGCCGGACCTAGCGACGCCGGCGCCGGCGACGTCGTTGCCCAGCTGACCGAGCTGGTGGTGCGCGCCTCCTGGCGGATCCGTCGCGGCGCGGCGAAGGAGCTCGCCCCGCTCGGCGTCACCTTCGCCCAAGCGCGGGTGATGCGGGTCTTGGCCCAGGCCGGAGAGCCGATCCGCATGGCCGACCTCGCCGCCACCCTCGAGATCGTCCCCCGCTCCGTGACCACCATGATCGACACCCTCGAGGAGGCCGGGCTCGCGTGCCGCGAGCCGGACCGTCACGACCGACGCTCGGTGCTCGTCGAGCCCACCCCCGCCGGTCACGCGCTCGTCGACCGCCTCGACCGGGCCCGGCGGGCCAGCGCCGAGGAGCTGTTCGGTCGGCTCACCGCCTCGCAGCGCACCACCCTGCTCGCGCTCCTCGGCGCGCTCGACGCCGACGGCGCGCTCGCAGCCACAGGAGGTCAGTGATGGGACACGGTGGCGGCGGCCCGATGTGGGGCGCGATGCGTTCGATGCGCCGTGACCAGTCGGTCACCGACGCCAAAGTCGCGCCTGGCACGGTCAAGCGCATCCTGCGGTTCGCGCGCCCCTACCGCCGGGCCCTCACCGTCTTCCTCGCGCTCGTGGTGGTCGACGCGATCATCACCGCCGCGAACCCGCTCATCCTCCGTGACATCATCAACAACGGGATCCTGGCCAAGGACACCCAGCTCATCATCAGCCTGGCTCTCCTCTCGGCCGGCCTGGCGATCGGGGACGGGATCCTCACCCTCGCCCAGCGGTACTGGTCGGCCCGGATCGGCGAAGGGCTGATCTACGACATGCGCACCAAGGTCTTCGACCACGTCGGCCGGATGCCGCTCGCGTTCTTCACCCGCACCCAGACCGGCGCGCTCATCACCCGACTCAACAACGATGTGCTCGGAGCCGAAGAGGCGTTCACCGACATCTTCTCCAGCGTGATCGGCAACCTGATCACGGTGTCGATCGTCCTCACCGTGATGTTCTTCCTGTCCTGGTCGCTGACCCTCGTCGCGCTGCTGATCCTGCCCCTCTTCGTCCTCCCCGCCCGGCTGCTCGGCCGCCGCCTCCAAGCCATCACCCGTGAGTCGTACGCGTTGAACGCTGAGATGAACACCACCATGACCGAGCGGTTCAACGTGTCCGGCGCGCTGCTCGTCAAGCTCTTCGGGCGTCCCGCGCAGGAGAGCTCCACCTTCAACGGCCGGGCGGGGCGGGTCCGCGACATCGGTGTCACCCAGGCCATGTACGCCCGGTTCTTCTTCGTCGCGCTGACCCTCACCGCCGCCCTGGCGACCGCCCTCGTCTACGGGTGGGGCGGCGTGCTCGCCGTCAACGGCACCTTGAACATCGGGACCCTCGTCGCGCTCACCGCCTACCTCGCTCGCCTCTACGGGCCCCTCACCCAGCTGTCCAACGTCAACGTCGACTTCATGACGACCCTGGTGTCGTTCGAGCGGGTGTTCGAGGTGCTCGACCTCCCGCCCATGATCGCTGAGCAGCCCGACGCGGTGACGATCCCGCGCGGGTCGGCCCGGGTGCAGTTCGACCACGTCGACTTCTCCTACCCGACCGCCCAGGAGGTGTCGCTCGCCTCCCTCGAGTCGGTCGCCGCGCTCGACCAGACCCCGAGTGGCCAGGTCCTCCACGACGTCAGCTTCGACGTCGAGCCGGGGACGATGGCCGCGCTGGTCGGCCCGTCCGGCGCCGGCAAGACCACCATCTGCCACCTCGTCCCCCGCCTGTACGACCCGAAGGGAGGGTCGGTGCGGATCAACGGGATCGACGTCCGCGACGCGACGTTCCAGTCCCTGTCCGACACCGTCGGGATGGTGACCCAGGACGCGCACATGTTCCACGAGACGATGCGATCCAACCTCGACTACGCCAAGCCCGATGCCACCGACGAGGAGCTCGCCGCCGCGCTCCAAGCCGCCCAGATCTGGCCGCTCGTCGAGAGCCTCCCCGACGGTCTCGACACCGTGGTCGGCGACCGCGGCTACCGGCTCTCCGGCGGCGAGAAGCAGCGGCTCGCCATCGCCCGGCTCCTCCTCAAGGCCCCCGACGTGGTCGTCCTCGACGAGGCCACCGCCCACCTCGACTCCGAATCGGAAGCTCGCCGTGCAGCAGGCCCTGAAGATCGCCCTCGCCGGCCGGACCTCCCTCGTCATCGCCCACCGACTCTCGACCGTGCGCGACGCCGACCAGATCCTCGTCGTCGACGCCGGGCGCATCGTCGAGCGCGGCACCCACGACGAGCTGCTCGCCGCCGGCGGCGTCTACGCCGAGCTGTACCGCACCCAGTTCGAGCGCCAGGCCGACCACGCCTCACCCGCCCTGGCGAGCCCCGGGTCGTAGCGCGCCACGGCTCGACGTCGCCCGCGCGGCTGAGGACCTTCCGGCCTTCGTCGTCGGTCTCAGTGGTTGGCGTACTCAATGAAGTCGTACGGGTAGCCGCGGGGGAAGGCGCTCGCCCAGAACAGCGCGTTGCGATGCTCCTCGTCGAGCTCCCAACCCGAACGCGGCCAGGTTGTCCTCGAGCTGGTCGAGGTTCCGGACCCCGATGATCGGCGCGGTGATGCCCGAGCGCGCTGCGACCCAGTTCAACGCCACCTGCGCGGACGTCTTGCCGAGGTCGGCGGCGACCTTCCCGACCGCGTCGACGATCCGCCACGCCCGGTCATCGAGCCGGTAGGTGAAGGTGATCTCCTCCTCGGTGTCGCCGCCCCGGGTGCCGGGCGGGAGGCTCTGGTCGGGCCGGTACTTGCCGGTCAGGATCCCACCGGCCAGCGGGCTCCACGGCAGCACGGCCAGGCCCTTCGCCCGGCACAGCGGCAGCAGCTCGCGCTCGATGTCCCGGGTGATGAGGGAATACTCGGGCTGGAGTGACACGAACGGCTCCCACCCGTGCAGGGCCGCCGTCCCGAGCGCGGTGGCGAGGTGCCACGCCGCGAAGTTGCTCGCGCCGACGTAGCGGACCTTGCCCTCGTGGACCAGGTCGTCGAGGGTCGAGATCGTCTCCTCGAGCGGGGTGCGCTCGTCCCAGCAGTGCAGCTGGTAGAGGTCGATCCAGTCGGTGTTGAGCCGCCGCAGCGACGCCTCGACGCCGAGCCGGATGTGGCGGCGCGAGCTCCCCACGTCGTTGGGCCCGTCGCCGGTCGCGAAGCGGACCTTCGTGGCCAGCACGACCGCGTCGCGCCGGGCGCCCAGCGCCCGCCCGGTGATCTCCTCGGACACGCCGTCCGAGTACACGTCGGCGGTGTCGACGAAGTTGCCGCCCGCGTCGAGGAACCGGTCCAGGATCGCCTTGCTCGTCGCCTCGTCGGCCTCCCGGCCGAACGTCATCGCGCCGAGACACAGCTCCGACACCCGAACCCCCGTCGGCCCCAACCGTCGCAGCTCCACCTGGGCTCCTCTCGCCGCTTCATGGTCCCGTTCCCGGTCGTGCGGCCGTCAACGTAGCCCGAAGATCGGACGGTGGACCCGTCCGACCGTGCACACGGCACCCTGGCGTCGGTCATGGGCGCGAAGCGAGAGGCCGCGTGCTCCGGCCGTGCTCCGTCCTTCGGCTGCTACCACCGGTCCCAGTGGACGACGTCGTCGACGTCACGACGCCACCCGGGCTGGAAGTCGTCCCCGACGGTGTGCGCGACGGGCACCAGGGCGACCTGGGTCACTTCGGGGTAGGGGATCCCGAGCAGCGAGGCGACGTCCTCCTCGACCATCAGGTGCACTGTCGTCCAGGAGGTGCCGAGCCCCCGCGCTCGGGCGGCGAGCATGAAGCTCCACACCGCGGGGAGGATCGAGCCGAACGCGGTCGCCTGGTCGACGAGGTCGAGATCCTCGACGCGGCCCTCGATGCACGGGACGACGAGCGCCGGCACCTCGTGGAGATGCTGAAAGAGGTACCCGGCCGAGTCCATCACCCGACGCCGCGCCGCCCGCTCGGTGTCGGTTCGCTCGCGGGACGGTCGGGGTGGCTTGTTGGCGCGCTGCGCGTAGTCGACCGCGCCGCGCCGGAACAGCTCCGCGAGCGTGCCGCGGGTCGCGGCGTCGGTCACGACGACGAACTGCCATCCCTGGTCGTTGCCGCCGCTCGGCGCTTGGAGCGCCACGGCCAGGCACTCCCGCAGCAGCGCCGGGTCGACGGGGCGGCTCAGGTCGAGGCGTCGACGCACCGCCCGGGTGGTGGTGAGGACCTCGTCGGCGGACAGCGATCCCACGCCGGGACCGTATCCCGGGTCGGCCGTTCGGGACCGGGTGGCGCCTCAGCCCGCCGCGTCGCCAGTGGGGTCGGGCCGGTGCACGATCGCGACCGACCGTTCCGGATGATCGGGATCGAGGCGCACGTCGAGGGTCGCGCCGCCTTCTCCCTCCGGGGCCTCGGAGACGATCGTGACGTCCTCCCGCTCGGGTCGGCCCTCCAGCGCGTCCCGAAGACCGAGCAGCCCGGCCGCGACCACGCTGCCGACCGCGCCCCGGCGGAACCGGTCCACGGGACGGTCGGGTGTCCGGCCGTCGCCGGACGCCTCGTCGTCCTGTTCCCGCCGGGGGTCGTAGGCCGGCTGCTGGATCATCCGAGCTTCCTCGCCTCGCCCCCGGCGGCGGGTCACGGTCATGAGCGCGACTGTACCGACGCTGGTTCGGGTACCCGACCGCGCCGCCCGCAGCGACCCGTACACTCCCGGCGATGGCGTCCTTGACCGACTTCCAGTCGCTGCTCGGCGCGGAGGGCGGGTTGGGGGTCGTCGCCACGACCCGTCCCGACGGTTCGATCCAGGGCTCGGTCGTCAACGTCGGAGTTCTCGACCACCCGGTCCGCGGTGAGCCCGCGGCCGGGTTCGTGGCCCGCGGCGCGACGGTCAAGCTCGCCAACCTGCGCCGAGACCCCAGGGTCACGATCGTCGCCCGCGCCGGCTGGCAGTGGATCGCGGTCGAGGGGACGGCCGAGCTCGTCGGGCCCGACGACTCGATGGACGGGTTCGACGCCGCTCAGCTCCCCGAGCTGCTGCGGTCCGTGTTCCGCGCCGCGGGCGGCGACCACGACGACTGGCCGGCCTACGACCGCGCCATGGTGGAGGAGGCCCGCGCCGCGGTGCTCGTGTCGCCGACCCGCGTCTACTCGAACCGGGGAGCGTGACCGGGCTCCCCGGTGGCGGTCGGCTCAGGAGCCGTTCGCCGCGCTCACGGTGACGTTCGTGATCCCAACGCGGCGCAGCGCGGCGATTGCCTCCGACACGGCGAGGCGATCCGCCGCCGCCGGGACACCGTCGTCGCTCGCCGCGCTCGTCAGCTGCGAGCGGGCCTGGTCGTGCAGCTCGCTCAAGCCGATGCCGTCGTTCAAGAGCTCCCTCGTCAAGAAGCCCTCGTCGCGGTGCGACACCGAGCTGCGCTGGGTGTCGAGAATCGGCGGGCTGAGCTGCGCGGCGGGAATCGTGACGTGGGGGACACCGCCCACGACCTGGACGTCGTTGGACCCGACCGTCCCGAGTGCGACCGTCGCCGACGCGGTCCCCACCGCCCGGTACGTCACGTCATTGGCGAGGCCGGGGAAGCTGGAGCCGTCGTCGACGGTGAAGGTGCTCGTCACCTGCTGCGCCGGCAGCTGCACCGTCCCCACTCGCTGGACGGTGGCGACGATCGCGCCGATGTTCGGCCCGGCCCCTGACGATCCCACCGGGAGCCCGAGATAGGCCACCGTCCCGCCGCTGACCAGCCCGGCTGCCAACGCGGCGACCAGCCACCCGATCCAGCCTCGACGACGGCGCTCGACCGCCACCACCGGCGGGACGGGCTGCGGCCGAGCCAGGGTCGGGGACGGGACGGCATGCGGCCGGGCCGCAGTCCCGGCCGGCATCGTGAAGGCGGGCGCGGTCGCCCGCGGGATGCCCAGCGGACGCGGTCGGCGGTTCCGGCGCGGCGGGGGAGCCGGGCGCGCGAACCCCGGGAGGGCACGCAGCGCTCAGGTTGGGTGGCCGTGTCGACCGCCGCCATGTCCCCCCTTCCGAAAGGTCCCCTGCATTCTGGCCCGTCCGGGGCCCCGGAGCGGCAGCGGGCCGGCGGACCCGACCGCCGCTCCCCTCGCCCCGTCCCGCGGGCGCGGCCCGCGGTCCGACCCCTCGCCCTCCCCCGTAGGGTCCGGGCAGCCCGGACCCCCGGGCCCGCGGAGGGAGAGGTGCCGTGTACGACGGGCTCATGGCCGAGACGATCCGCTTCGATGGCCACGGGGACGACGAGATCCCGGGTTACCTGGCCCGACCGCTCGGCGACGGGCCCTTCCCCGGCGTGGTCGTCATTCACCACATGCCGGGCTACGACCACGCGACCAAGGAGATCACCCGTCGCTTCGCGGCGGAGGGCTACGCGGCGCTCTGCCCCAACCTCCACTACCGCGAGGCACCCGACGCGCCACCCGACGAGGCGGCTGCCGCGGTCCGCGCCGCGGGCGGCGTTCCCGACGAGCGCTGCGTTGGCGACGTGGCCGGCGCCGCCCACCAGCTCCGGTCCCTCGTGACCAGCAACGGCAAGGTCGGGGTCATCGGCTACTGCTCCGGTGGCCGCCAGGCGTACCTCGTCGCCTGCCGGCTCGACCTCGACGCCGCGGTCGACTGCTACGGCGGGAGGGTCGTCGCGTCGCCCGACGAGCTGACCGAACGCCAACCCGTCGCGCCGATCGACCTCACCCCCAACCTGTCCTGCCCGCTGCTCGGTCTCTTCGGCGGGAAGGACAAGAACCCGTCCCCCGACATGGTCGCCACCATCGAGGAGACGCTCCGAGCCCATCACAAGACGTTCGAGTTCCACTCGTACCCCGACGCCGGACACGCGTTCTTCTCCGTCGACCGCCCCAGCTACTCCGTCGAGGCCGCGGTCGACGGCTGGCAGCGCGTCGTCGCCTGGTTCGCCACCTCCCTGGCTGGCTGACGTCGCGAGCGCGGACGAGCGCCGTGCCTTCACCGTCGAGCGGGGAGCCGAGACGCCTGCGACGGGACAGCTCAACCGTGAGGGGCCGGATGCACCTGCTTCGCATCTCGAGGTGTTCACCTGCTGGTTCCGGTTGCCTCCTCTCTCGCCCCCCCGCTCGGGCTAGCGGAGCCATGGGCAGGTCGTCGACCCTTCGGCGCGACGATCGAAGCGTGAGTGCTCACCGGGGTCGGCGGTTGCGGGTTATCAGAAGGATGGTTGGGCCGGCGGGCGGGATGGGGTGGAAAGCGGCAGCGGGGATCGTGGGGCCGAGGGTGAACGTGTAAGCGCGTTGGGAGGCCACTCCTCCAACGCCGCGTCCCGCGGCCCAGCGACGGGCGGCCCAGGTGGGCAGGACGAGACTGGCCCGCTCGAGACGACTCTTGGGCCCAGTCAGGCGTCGCAGTAACGCCGTCGTGATCCCAAACGGCGGGTTCGCGACGACCTTGAAGGGTCGCATGGGCAAGCGCAGCTCAAGCGCATCGACCTGTGCGACCGTGACGGGCAGCTCAGCGAAGCGGGCGCGCAGGACGAAAGCGCGGCGGGTGTGCAGCTCGACGGCCAGGACCCGGGCGCCAGCTCGCAAGAGTTGCTCCGTGATGATCCCGGTGCCAGCCCCCACGTCGAGGACCAGATCATCGGGAGCGACGGCGGCCGATCTGACCAGCCGCGCCGCCCAGCGCCTATCGAGTTGGTGCCACCCCCAGCGGCCGGGGCGCCCGGCCACGGAGCACCATCACCGTTGTCACCGCGTCAGTTTCCACCACCAGGCCCCGAAGCGACAAGCGAGTTGGCAGCCGGAACCTCGTGGACGGCGAGAGCGGACGTCGGTGAGGTCGCACCTCTCCAGGTGACCAACCATCCCAGTCGCCAAGACCGACGCCCGCGATCCGAGGGGCGGCCCTCGAGGCAAGGATCACAGGACGGCGATTTAGCGATACATTCGACGGTCAACGCTTGAGACGCTCAAGCAGAGGCTCTCGCCACTGTTCGGCGAGTGCAGGGTGGTCTGTCACCGCGCGGGTACGTCCGGGGTCGCGGCAGGGAGTGATCGCTCATTGCGAGGTGCGCGTCCTGGACGCTGACATTGGCCGGATCGCCAGCGCTCAGGAGGATCGGCCCGGCTGCCGGAACCTCGCCGGGCTCAAGGACGCGCAGGTACCAGCCAGTGCGGCCCGTGGACCTCATTCTTGCCTGAACATCAGCTCGACCGCGGTACAACGCGAGCTTGAAGCACGGCCAGCGCGGCTGGGTCACCTGGAGCAGTGCTGTACCCCACGACCAGACGTCGCCGATGCATACGTCTTGCTCCAGCACACCCTCGGTGCTGAGGTTCTCACCAAACGGTGCGGGCCCGAGATCAGCGTCCAGCTCTTGAGACCAGGCGCTGAGATGTTCCGAGGGGTAGGCGTAGACCGCCTTGTCGCGACCTCCGTGCACGCTGAGGTCCGCTTGCCCGTCACCGGCCAGGTTGAGAGCCGAGAGCCAGAGCAGCGTCGCTGAGGCGACCGGGCTCTTGCGGATACCGCTCCACACGTTCTCGCCCCTGATTGCCCCAAGAATGGTCGGAGTCCCTACGTTGACGGCGGCGAGCTCGATCATCGAGGACCTCGGGCTCGCGAAGACGTGGTACTCGGTCCCGTCGCGATGCTCAGGGCTCGTCGGCGGGGAAGATCCCGATGCTGTCGGGTGAGAACCATGCGGGAAGCCGTCCCGCGTGCCGGACGGCTCGCTCGTCACCGACGCCACGCTCGACCGGCCGTCGAGTTCTACTCATCAAGGGAAGCGTCGTCCGGTAGGGAGGGTGGCAAGTCGGCGTAGCCGACCAGCGCCGTTACCGAACCGAGCCCAGACCGGACCACGGGGTCAAGCTGGTCGACCATCACCGACAGGCCGAGGAAGTCGGCGCCGCACGTCCTGATCAGGTCCCGTACCGCACCGGCTTGGCTTCCACGCTCGGCCCAGTCATCGACGAGCAGCACCCGGTCCTGCTCGTTGATGCTGTCCCGGCGAAGCCGGAGGATCTGGGTGCGGCCGCGGTAGTCGGGCTCGGCCACCACCTCTACCTTCGGACCCGGGAAGACCCCCTCGGCTTTTCGGACCGCCACGAACCCGACTCCGAGCCGGATCGCGACCGCACCTCCAAGCAGAAAACCACGAGCCTCGATGCCAGAGACCCTGGTGACCCCGCGTTCACGCCAGGGCTCGGCCAGCCCGGCGACGACGGCCGACAGGCCACCCCCGTCGGAGAACAGTCGCCAGACGTCTGCGTGGCCACCGTTCCAGCAGAACTGGTCCAGGACCTTCCTTCGGGCAGTCTCGAGAACGGGCGTCGGCGAGGATCCCACCGACCCAGTGTGGCGGGTGCCCCAGGTGGGCGGCGCGTCTTTCACGGGAGAACGTATCGACTGTGGTGGAAGACTTGTGTTCATGACCGAGCAACCCATCGGGACCGCGCTTCAGTTCGAGCTCAAGGCCGTGGATCTACCCGATCTTCTCCGAAAGGCCGCTGGGAGTATCGAGGGTCTCGGCGATGATGCAGAGGTTCTCGACGTGGCGATTCGTGTCACCGCTCTCCAAGCTGGGATCTACTTCGTGCGTCGCTGATCGAGTTGCACGTCGGGGTTGATCACCAGCGGCAGTCCGGCCACCACGGCAACCGGACCATCGGTGAACCGGCCCCCGCCCCCACGCGAGGAGGAGGCCTACGTGCCCAGTTCGGGGCGGTACTCGGGGTGCCGGTCGAGCCAGTCCGACGCGGCCCGCATGCTGGCCTCGTTCTGCCGGTTGATGAACCCGTAGATCGGCCCTTCGAACCACCGCCACGGCGCCTTCGTGAGGTGATAGCGCTCCTCGAAGTGCAGACGGGTCGAGCGCTCGTCGAGCGGCTCGAGCCGCACCCGGCCCGTCTGGTCGTTGCCGACCTCGCGGCTGATCATCGTGTACGTGTACCCGACCCCCGGCTCCACGTCGTGGACCAGCTCGAGCGCCGAACCCTCCCGACCGAGCGGCATCTTGTAGATCACCCGCCGGAGGCGCCCGTTGTGGTGCTCGTCCCCCGGCCAGAGGACGTCGACTCGCTTCACCATCGATGCGTAGTCGGTCCAGTGCTCGTAGTCCTGGAACAGCGCCCAGAGGCGCGGCGCGGAGTGGGGCAGGTCCAGGCTGTAGCGGTGCTCACGCATGACGTGCCCTCACCTCCGACCCTGGCCGGCGAGGGCGGGTCGAGTGGGACAGCTAGTGGGTCGTGTAGTCGATCGGGCCAGCGCCCTTCACGCCCACCGCGAAGCAGAAGCAGTGGATTGGGGCGTGGTCGCTGACCGGGCGGAGGCTGTGCACCTTGTCGGGCGGGATGTACACGAGGTCACCCTGGACGATCGGGCGCTCCTCACCGTCGACGGTCATGATCCCCCGCCCGGACGTCACGTAATAGAACTCGTGGGTCGGGTGCGTGTGCGGGAACACCTGCTCGCCGCCCTTGACCTCGAACTCGTTGGCCAGCTCCAGGTACCCGCCATCGGTGATCTCCTTCATCTCTCGCGGGTTCACAAGCCACCAGACCGGGACGGTCCCGTTGTGCTCGACGACCGGCTCGACATCCTCGATCGAACGCACGTCCATGACGCCTCCCGGTGCTCAGAGCTGACTGACCCGGTCACTGTACGCGGCGGCGTCGAGGTCCCCTGACCGCCGGCGGCGCCGACCATCAGGCCGCGGTCAGTGGTCAGTACTGGCGGCGCGTGGTAGACGGTCGCTGTGCCGAACTCGTATCTCTTCGTGGTGATCGTTGCGCCCTTCGCCCTGACGCTGCTGGCGCGGGCCCACGCCGTCGACGCGCCGGCCGCGGCATGACCGTGCGGGTCGTCGGTGCGGGGCTCGGGCGCACTGGCACCCACTCGTTGAAGGTGGCGCTCGAGCAGCTGCTCGGCGAGCCCTGCTACCACATGCTCGAGGTGTTCGCCCACCCCGACCAGGTCGCGGTGTGGCAGCGGGCGGTCGAGGGCGACCCGCCCGACTGGACGACGTTCTTCGCCGACTACGGCGCCACCGTCGACTGGCCGGCCGCCGCGTTCTGGTCCGAGCTCTCCGACGCGTTCCCCGACGCGGTCGTCGTCCTGTCGCTCCGTGACGCCGACGCCTGGTGGCGGAGCGCGCAGCAGACCATCTTCGAGGTCACCCAACGCGACCTTCCCGACGACCCGGTGCTCGCTGCCCAGCTGCACATGATCCAGACGCTCCTCGAGCGGCGATTCACCGCGGACTGGGGCGATGAGGCCACGGCCAAGGCGGCCTATGAGCGCCACAATCGGGCGGTGCGGGCGCTCGTCGACCCGGAGCGGCTGGTCGAGTGGCGCGCCGAGGACGGCTGGGCCCCGATCTGCGAGGCGCTGCGCATCCCGGTGCCCGAGGAGCCGTTCCCGCACCTCAACTCGGCAGGGGAGTTCCGGATCATGGCCGGCCTCGAGTCCCCGCCGGAGCCGGCGTAACCCGGCCCGTCGAGGAAGGTGGATCGAGCCACGACCTCGTCGGCAGCTCGTCTCAGACGCCCAGGTGCGCAGTGCGCAGCGCCCCGACCGCGGCCGGGTCGCCGTCGAGCTGGACCTGGGCCGCGCCGCGCCGGCCGCTCAGGTAGAGGGCGCATTCGCCGACCGGCCCCCGCAGCACCGCGGTGTCCGGGCCGGCGCGCAGGACCTGCTCGGTGCCGTCGGGAAGGACGAGGGTCACGCCGTGGGGCTTCACCCCTCGGGTCTGGAGCTTCCCGAGCCGGCGAAGCACGCCGAGTAGCACCGCTGCGACCTCGGGTTCCTCGGGGCGTGGTCCCTCACCGTTGGCGCGCCGCACGTCCTCGTGGTGGATCCAGTTCTCGTTGACGTTCACCCCGGCCATCAGCGCGACCATGTAGCCGGGTGGCCCGCGGCGCAGCCGCGCCACCATCGCGTCGTAGCCCTTGGCCTTCTCTTTGGCCATCAGCTTCTCGGTGTAGCGGGCCGCCGCGCCGCCCATCACCAGTCCGGGCCCGGCTCGGGGGTCCCGCTCGCGGACGATGAGGTGCGCGGCGAGGTCGGCCGTGGTCCAGCCCTCGCACAGCGTCGGGGCGTCGGGTCCGTACTGGACCAGCGTGTCGCACAGCGCGGCCCGCTCGGCTCGCAGCACGTCCTTCGTCGCCACCGAACCCCCTCATCCGACCGGACGCCGGTCATGATGCCACGCCAGTCCCGACGCCCCGACCGGCGAGACGAGCCACCCGGGTGGGTCAATCGACGCGCCGCCGCTGAGGGCTCGGCGCCCGGCGACGACCCGACCCCTTCGTCCGGGCCTTGGGCTCGTCGCCGTTCAGGGCGGTGCCGTCACGGTGGTGCGCGACCACCCGGTCCCGGCCTCAGTGCTTGGCCTCGAAGAGGGCGGTGTCGGCGCGGCGGACCACCGCCTCGAAGCCCTCGTTCGGCTCGGCTTCCCGGCCCGGGGCTCAGCGGGGGAGCGGGCCCAGGTAGATGACGAGGCGGCGGATCCGGTCCCCCTCGATGGTGAAGAAGTCGGCCACCGGGGTGGTCGACCCGCCCATGTAGAGGTCGATCTCGACCGCCACCCGGTTGCCGTCCACGAGCAGCGGGCCCGGTGAGGGCCGCAGGTCGTCGAACTGGAAGGCGTTGTTTCGGTAGAAATCGGCGATCGCGGCCGGGCCGTGGAACGCGCCCGCGGCGGTGATCAGCTCCGCGTCGTCGGTGAAGCACGCCGCCACCGCGTCGGCGTCGTGGGCCGTGATCGCCGCGAAGTAGGCGGCCGCGACCGCCCCCGGGTCGGTCACGGCAGCCGGTACAGGGTCGCCGCGTTCCCGCCCAGCACCTTGGCCCGGGCCGGCGGCGACATCGGCTCGATCACCTCGCGGAGCGCCTTCACCGCGCCCGGGAAGGTGGCGTCGTGGTGCGGGTAGTCCGACCCCCACACGATCCGATCCTCCCCGACGAACGGCGCCAAGGCCGGCAGCGTCGGCTCGTCGACCTCGAAGCTCACCCAGCACTGGCGGGCGAAGTACTCGCTGGGCCGGCGGCGCAGCTCCGGGCAGAACCCGCCGAAGCCGTGCATCTGCTCGTCGAGCCGGTACGTCCAGTACGGCGCCCAGCCGCCCCCCGCCTCGAGGAACACGAACCGCAGGTCGGGGTGGCGTTCCATCACCCCGAACACGATCAGCTGCGCGCAGGCGAGCATCTGCTCGAAGGCGTGCGACACGGCGTGGAGGATGAGCGGGTTGAACGGGCGGTCCATGCCGAGCGTCTGGATGGTGTTCGAGGAGCCCTCGTGGATCCCGATCGTCACCCCGAGCTCCTCGGCCGCCGCCCACACCCGCTCGTACCCCGGGTGGGAGATGGCGCGCCCGAGGCACGGGTTGGGCCGAACGAACGCGGCCGGGAAGCCGAGGTCCCGGTGAGATCGGCGCAGCTCCTCCTCCGCCGCCGCGGGGTCCTGGAACGGGAGCATCGCGGCGCCGTAGAGCCGCGCCGGGTCGGCGGCGCAGTACCCGGCCAGCCAGTCGTTGTACGCCCGAGCCAGCGCGACCGCCGCCGCCGGGTCCTCCAACGCCCAGAAGTTCAGCCCCAGCGACGGGTACAGCACCGCGGCCTCGATGCCTTCGAGGTCCATGTCGGCGAGCCGCTGGCGGGCGTCGAACCCGCCCGGTGTCGCCTCCTCGTAGGGAGGGGACTGGGCCAGGTCGTGCATGGCTGACCCCGGCGTGCCGAGATAGCCGAGCGACACGGTCACGATCTCCTGCGGGCCGACGAAGACGTGGTCGAGGCCCACCGTGTCGCGCTCGCTTCGGACCCGGTGCTCGGGGGCCAGGCTCGCCCACGCCGCCATGGGTTCCAGGACGTGACCGTCGGCGTCGATCACCCGCTCCACGCGTCGCATCGTGGGCCGCGAGCGCCGGATGGTCAAGCCGACCGGCGTCGCGCCCGGAACGCCAACGGCCCGGACAGCGTTCTACGGAGTGGACGCCCGCCACGACGGCGGAGAAGGGAAGAGAGATGAAGGAGCAGCGAGAGCACTGCACGGGGCGGCTCGGGCGCTGGGCCCGCCGGCTCGTGTGGCAGTTGCCCGAGCGGGGCTACCCGAGCGAGCACCCCTGGAGTCGCCACCACGGCGGCCGGCCGGTCGGCTGACCGGCCCGGGGTCGGCATGACGCCAGTCGACGGCCTCGAGCGAACCGACAACGACGTCGGTCCGCTCGGGCCGGCCGACCTTTCTCCCTTTCCACGGTCGGGCTTCGCTCGGCGGCGCTGGCCCACACCGCGGCTGCACTCCTAAGTTCCCCGCCAGCACGCCGAGGGGAGCGCACCATGGGAGACCGGCTCGACGGTCGGGTCGCCATCGTGACGGGCGCCGGCATGGGCATCGGGCGGGGGATCGCCCGTCGCTTCGCCCGCGAGGGATGTCACGTGATGGTCGCCGACGTTCGCGAGGACTTCGGGGCTCGCACTGCGCAGCAGCTCGTCGACGAGTTTGGCGCCACCGCCCGCTTCCTCCACGTCGACGTCGGAACTCGCGCCGAGGTCGAGCGCATGGTGAGCGACACTGTCGACGTCGAAGGTCGCGTCGACATCGTGGTGAACAACGCGCAAGGGTTCACGCCCCTCCTCCCGCTCGAGGAGAAGACCGACGAGATGATGGCCCGGTCGCTCGACACCGGGCTGTGGGCCACCTTCTGGTCCATGCAGGCCGTGTTCCCCCACATGCGCGAGCAGCATTTCGGTCGCATCATCAACTTCTGCTCGCTCAACGGCGTGACCGGCGCCTGGTATTCGGTCGACTACAACGCGACGAAGGAGGGCATCCGGGGGCTCACCCGCAGCGCGGCTCGGGAGTGGGGCGAGCACAACATCACCGTCAACGCCATCGCGCCCGGCGCCGCGTCCGAGGGGTACCGGGCCTGGGCCGACAAGAACCCCGAGCAGGCGCGCGGCGCAGAGTCGACGATCCCGCTCCGACGGATGGGCGACCCCGAAGAGGACCTCGGCGGCGTCGCGCTGTTCCTCGCCAGCGACGACGGCTCCTACATCACCGGGCACACGCTGTTCGCCGACGGCGGCGGGCACATGGGCACCGCCTGGCATCCACCGCGGTCCACGAAGCCCGACGGGCTCGGTCACTTCGTCGTCGACGACGCGCCGACCGCTCCGTAACGCCGCGTCCACACCGGTCGGAGCCGCTCAGGGGCCGAGGGAGCCGAAAAATCGAGGCTGATGGCCGGAAACGGCAGATCAGTTGGGTAGGTTCAAGGGGTGCGCGCGATCGTTGTCTCGGAGTTCGGGCCGCCGTCAGTCCTGACACCCTCCGAGGTGCCGACGCCGAGCCCCGGGCCCGGCCAGGTGCTCATCGAAGTCACCGGAGCCGGGGTTGGGCCCTGGGACACGAAGATGCGCCAAGGGGTACTCGGCGACTCGGAGTTCCCCTATGTGCCCGGCGCCGAGGTCTCCGGACTTGTGACCGCGCTCGGGGACGCCAGCACGAGCTTCGCGATGGGCGAGGCCGTGTTCGGCCGCACCGGGCTCCGCGGCGGCTACGCGGAGTACGCGGTGGTCGACGGTGACCGTGTCACCCGAGCCCCGTCGGCGATCGACCTCGAAGCGGCCGGTGCGGCCCCGATCGGCGGCGCCGCCGCGCTCGAAGGCATTGACGACCACCTCCACATCACCGCCGGGGAGACCGTCCTCGTCGCCGGCGCCGCGGGAGGAGTCGGGTGCTTCGTCGTGCAGATCGCCAAGGCCCGCGGCGCTCGAGTCATCGCGACCGCGAGCCCGGACAACGAGTCGTTCCTGCGTGGCCTCGGCGCCGACGAGGTGCTCGATTACCACGGGGAGTGGGTCGACCAGGCCCGTGGCGTCGACGCGGCGTTCGACTGCGTCGGCGGACCGACCTGGGCCCAGTGCGTCGCCGCGGTCCGCGACGGTGGGCGGGCGGTCACCATCGCCCAGTTCGGTGACCTCGTGGGCCGTCCCGGCGTCGAGGTCAGCAACTACTCGGCGGACGTCACGGCCGGGCGACTCGCCGAGGTGGCCAGCCTCATCGACGACGGCGCGGTCCGCGTCGAGATCCAGGAGCGCATTCCCCTCGACGAGGCGGCTCGCGCCCACGAGATCCTCGAGAGCGGCCGCATCCGCGGCAAGCTCGTCCTCATCCCCGGCTAGCCGGCCGTCTTCGACCCGCCTCGGGCGGTTGGTCCGTCAGCCGGCCTGCCGTGCGACGAGCTCCGCTGCCGCGGCCGCGGCGTCCGGATCCAAGTACCTGCGGGAAAGAACTTGGAAGCGGTCGTCGAGCTCGTAGACGAGCGGCTGACCGGTCGGCACGTTGAGGTCCACGACCTCCTCCTCGGAGAGGCCGTCGAGATGCTTGATCAGCGCTCGCAGCGAGTTGCCGTGCGCGGCGACGAGCACGACCCGTCCCGCGTCCAGATCGGGCACGATGCCGTCGTACCAGTACGGCAGCATGCGGGTCACCACGTCGGCTAGGCACTCCGAGGCCGGGAGGACGTCGGCGGGCAGCGACGCGTAGCGGGAATCGAACCGGGGGTGACCCGGGTCGTCGAGCGCGAGCGCCGGCGGCCGGGTCGAGTACGAGCGCCGCCACCGCTTCACCTGGTCGACGCCAAACTCCTCGGCGGTCTGCTTCTTGTCCTTGCCCTGCAGGGCCCCGTAGTGGCGCTCGTTGAGCCGCCAGGACCGCCGCACCGGGATCCACAGCCGGTCGCAGGCCCGGAGGGCGAAGCTCGGCGCTGCGGATCGCCCGCAGCTGCAAGGAGGTGTGCACCACGTCGGGGAGCGGTCCCTGCTCGCCGAGCATCCGCCCCGCGTCGCGTGCCTCCCGCTCGCCGGCTTCGGACAGGTCCACGTCCACCCAGCCCGTGAACCGGTTCTCGAGGTTCCAGGTGCTCTCGCCGTGGCGCAGCAAGATCATCGTGGACATGGCGCTCCTCGGCTCGGCTCCGCATCGAGCGTAGCGACGCGTCCGTCGCCGGGGCTCGGACCTTCTCGCCGGCCCGGCGCACGCCGCGCGGCGCGACGGCGGGGCGTGCTCAGCTCGACGGCTGGAGGGGGACATCGCGCGCGACGAAGTCCCCGATGATCGATCCGCACACCGAGCTTCGACGGGCTCGGCAGCGTGCAGGTCAGCTGGGCGACGTTCACCGACCCCGGCTCGGGGTGCAGCTGCGGGAAGATCACCACCCCCGACGAGGTGTTGTGCCCACCCGACGGGAACCCGGACCCCTTCACGCCGGGGGGCGTGACGAAGGTGGCGACGTCCGCGGTCGGGTGCTGCACCCGCTCCGCGTGGGGCAGCGACGTGCAGGCGCCGGTCGACTGCGCCAGCGAGGCGGCGCGGGTCCCTGGGAACAGCGCGCACACCAGCTCCGCACCGGGACCGTGGCCGGTGTAGTCGAGGATCACGGTGACCGCCGCCGCGTTGGCCGATGGCTGAGCCGTCAGCGGGTCGCGCTGCCCGGCCGGGTACACGCTGAGGCTCTGCCCGCCGTCGGCGGCCTCGGTTCCCGAGCAGGCCCAGCCCTTCGGGGCGAGCCCGGTGATGTATCCGTCCGAGTAGAAGGTGAGCCGAGTCGCCGTGCGCGCGGGGAGCGCGACGGGCAGGCTGGACGGCATCCACGCCGGGGCTGGGGTCTGGGCTCCGTACTGAACCTGGCACGAGACGACCGGCACCGCCACCAGCGACGAGGCCGTGGGGTCGGAGGTCGCGGCGGCCGGAGACGCGCTCACGATTACCAGCCCCGCGACGACGAGCACCACGACGTGCCCCGCCCGACCCACCAGGCGAGGAGACGCATGCCGGCTCGATCCGCCCCCGGACCGCGTCGCCCGCTGGCCCAGAACGTCGCGCGCGACGAGGGCTCGCTTCACCGGCTCGGGTCGACGATCACTTTGCCGAGTGCCTGTCGATCCGCGACCGACCGGAGGGCCGCGCCGACCTCGGAGAGCAGGAACGTCGCCGACACGTAGGGGCGGAGCTGCCCGCTCTGGAAGCGCGCTTGGAGCTTCCGCGAGGTCACGGCGGGCCAGCTCCGGCGCGTACTCGCGCGAAGGTGCGCAGCTCGAACCCCTTGATGATCACGCCCTTCAAGAGGACCAGGTTCAGCGGGATTCGCGGGATCTCGCCCGACGCGAAGCCGACGACGACGAACCGACCGCCCCACCGGGTGGCGCGCAGGGCCGGCTCGGAGTACCGGCCGCCGACCGGGTCGATGACCACGTCGGCGCCGCCGCCGGTGATCTCCTTGATGCGGTCCTTCAGGTTCTCGGCGTCGTAGTTGATCGTCGCCGCCGCGCCCCGCGCCCGGCACAGGGCGAGCTTCTCGTCGCTCGACGCCGCGGCCAGGACCCGGGCGTCGAACGCCACCGCGATGTCCACCGTGGCGAGCCCCACCCCGCCCGCCGCGCCGAGGACCACGACCCACTCGCCGGCCTGGGCGTCGGCGACGCTACGGAGCGCGTGGTACGCGGTCGTGTGCGCAACCCCGAACGCGGCCGCCTCGTCCAGCCCGACCGACTCCGGCACCGGGCGGAGCACCGAGGCGGGCAACGCGACCTGTTCCGCGAACGCTCCCGCGAAGCTGCTCCCGAAGACCCGGTCGCCGACCTGGAGGTCGGTGACGTCGTCGGCGACCGCGGTCACGATTCCCGCGAACTCGCTCCCAGGGATGAACGGGACCGGGATCGACACCTGGTACTGGTCGGCGACCATCAGCACGTCGGGGAAGTTGACCGCGGCGGCGTGGATCTGCACCAGCGCCAGCCCGGCCTTCACCTCCGGGTCGGGGATCTCCTCCACGACCAGGCTCTCCGGAGGCCCGTAGGCAACACAGCGCGCCGCTCGCACGATCTCGCTCTCCTCGTCGCGCCCGAGGCCGGGTTGGCCCACCACCAGGGCGCACGCTCGCGGGACACCTTACGAAACCCCCGACCGGCCAGGACGCCCCGAGCGCCGTGACGCCGGGATCGCTCAGGTGGCCCGGTACACCTCGGTGCAGGCGATCAGACGCGAGTCCACGAGCGCGTTCGTCCGGTGCGACGACACCTCGCGGTAGTCGTCCCGCGTGACCATCTCGAGGAACCGGGCCCGCGACGGGTACTCGACGAGGATCACCGCGTCCCAGTCGTCGGCGTGGTCTCCGATCACGACCGAGTCAGCCCGGCCCTGCCACAGCACCCGCCCCCCGACCCGCTCGAGCAGCGCCCGGACCGACTCGCCGTAGCGGCCGTACGACTCGCGACCTCGGCCGGTGTCCCCGCGGTCCTCGTCCTTGAAGCGCAGCAGGTTCAGCATCACCACCGGGCCTTCGTGGTCGCTCGACACGAGCTCCTTGATCTGCTCGCGGGTCGGCTGGATCGGCATGTCGTGCCCTCCTGGCAGTGTCGCCGCTACGCCGGTCGGGTCACCGGGAGCGGCTCGGGTCGTGGCGCGGGCAGGTGGTCGTAGAGGTCCGCGACCAGATCGGTGCGCACCGACCGGCGGGCGGGGTCGTCCCAGAGGTTCTCGAACTGGTGCGGGTCGTTGTCGAGGTCGTAGAGCTCGCCCTCGGTGCCGTCGTAGTCGATCGGGCTCTGCGGGCCCATCGGGTTGTCGTCGAGGCCGAGCAGCTCGCGGAACTCGGGTGGGAGCGCGGCGAGCCACTTCTCGAGCCCGTTGGGCTGGTTCCTCGTCGTCGGCTCGTACGCCGTGCACAGCCACTGGTCGCGGACGATCGACCGGAGATGCATGCCGTAACCGGGGAACTGGCTGTCCCACTCGCAGAGCGCCCGTTCGCGATCGGACCCGCCGGCATGCGGCAGGGCCCCACCTTGCATCCACTCGGCTTGAGGCACCCCTGCGATCTCGCAGAAGGTCGGGGCCAGGTCGACCTGCGCGACCGGCTCCTCGACCCGGTCGGTCGGGACGGCCGCGCTGGGCGCGGGACGCCACACGAGCGGAATGTGCATCAGCGACTCGACGTGGAACGGACCCTTGAAGAGCAGGCCGAAGTCGCCCTGCAGCTCGCCGTGGTCGGTCGTGAAGAACACGTCGGTCCGGTCAGTCCAGCCGCGTGCCGCCACCCGGTCGAGCACCCGGCCGCAGGCCTCGTCGATCAGCTCGTTCATGACGTGCGCCTTGGCGTTGACCTCCCGGAGCTGGTCCTCGGTGACCCGAGCGGGCCGGTAGCTGCCCGGCCCGCCCTCCCGGTTGATGAAGTCGCCGTCCCAGCAGGCCAGCCAGTGGGCGGGCTTGCGCTCGAGCACCTTGCGGATCGCGTCGTCCGAGCCGGGATGGCCGGCGGGGAGGCCGAGGTCGTGCCAGTCGACCCGGTGCAGCTCCTCGGCCGGCGGGTCCCACGGGTGGTGCGGGTCCGGGAAGCTCATCCACACGAACCAGTCGTCGTCGGCGTCGAGCCCGTCGAGGTAGGCGACCGTGCGGTCCGCGACCCAGTCGGTGTGGTACCAGGCGGTCGGGATCGGGTTGTTCTTCATCTCGATCATGTTCGTGTCGCCACCCCGCTCCGCGCTCAGCACCCGCACGTAGCTGCCGACGTGCTCAGGGTGATGCTCCTGGAGCCAGGTCGTGTAGTGCAGCGCGGGGAGCGTCCCGTGCATCACGAGCCTCGACGTGCTCGAACCCGCGCATCGGCCCGGTCCGGCCGCTCCGACCGAGCTGCATCTCCTGGTACTCGGCCTGGGGGTCGAGTCCCGGCTCGAAGTGCGCCTTGCCGAGCAGCGCGGTGTGGTAGCCGGCTCGCTCGCTCAGGTACGAGGCGATGCTCGGCGCGTCAGTCGGCAGCGGCACGCCGTTCGCCACCGCGCCATGGGTGCGGATGTACTGGCCGGTGAGGATTGTCGAGCGGGCCGGTGTGCACACCGTCGAGTTGCAGTAGGCGCGGGTGAAGTTGATCCCGTCAGCGGCCAGCCCGTCGACCACCGGCGTCCGGGCGACGGTCCCGCCGTTGCAGCCCAGCGAATCGAAACGCTGCTGATCCGTGGTGATGAACAAGATGTTGCGACCCATCAGGCACGCTCCTCTCGCGACTCGTCGTCGCGCAGGGCCCCGAGCAGCTGGCGCATCAGCTGCGCCGATGCGTCGACGCCCGCCAGCCGCATCCGCGTCGCGCGCATCACGACCGACCCAAGCATCAGCGCCTCGACGAGCGCCACGACCGCGTCGTCGATGACCTCGTCCGACAGCTCGCCGGCGTCGCGCATCGCGGCCACCCGCTGCGCGACCGCGCCGTGGAGATCGCCGAGACCCGAGCGGAGCCGCGCCGACGCCTCGGCGTCGTGGCTGGCCGCCGCGAACGCGTCGAGCAGCAGCGTGTCGAGTGCGCTCGGCGCCGCGCTCAGCATCCTCCCGAGCCGGGTCGACCGGGCCGCGGCCGACTGGTCGGCCTGGCCGGCCGCATGGACGAGCGCGGCGAGCGCGAACTCTCCGTGCGTCGTGACCGCCTCGGCCAGCAGCGCGCTCTTGCTGTCGAACTGCGAGTAGACAGCCCCGGTGCTCAGCCCGGCCGCCCGGGCGATGTCTTGAACTCGGGTGCCCCAGAAGCCCCGCTCCAAGAACACCTCCGCCGCGGCCTCCAGGAGCCGCTCCCGAACCGGCGCGTCGACGGGCAGCGCCGCGGTCGTCACGCGCTGATAATAAAACTATTCGCGCTCGGCGCCTAGGGCGGCGCTCAGGTTCGACGAGCCTGCTGCCGAGACTCCCCTGTGGCGCCGCTGAGTCAGCCCGCCCGGGCGACCCCCGCCGGGGGTCGGCTCGTCGACCCCGCGGACGCGCGGGGACCGGAGCGCGGCGTGGCGCGATGACGACCCTGGCTGCGACCGGTCCCGCCCCCGACCCCGGCGAGGCGGAGCTGCTCCGCCGCCACCGCGGACTGGTCCAGATCGTCGCCCTGCTCTGGGTCTACGCCCTCTACGACGAGCTGCGAACCCACGTCACCCGGTCCGCCGCGGTGGCGTCCCAACACGCGCGGCAGGTGCTCGGCGCCGAGCGCGCCGTCGGCCTGAACTTTGAGCACACCATCCAGTCGGCGGCGCTGCACCTGCCGTGGCTGGTCGCGATCTGCAACCTCTCCTACAGCTCGCTGCACCTGCTGGTCCCACCGATCGTGCTCGTCCTCCTCTACCGACGGGCTCCCGAGCGGTACCCGCACTGGCGAAACGTCTTCGTGATCATGCTGGGCCTCGCCCTGCTCGGCTTCTGGCTGTTCCCGCTCATGCCACCCCGGCTCGTCTCCGGGCCGGGGCATCTGGTGGACACCTCCGCGCACTACCTCAGCCTCAGCAAGTTGCCGGTCGAGCGGCTCGTCAGCTCGACCGCGAGCTCCGGCCCGTCGCTCACTGGCGTCACCAACCCGTTCGCGGCGATGCCCAGCCTGCACGTCGGATGGTCGGTCTGGGCTGTCGCCGCGCTCTGGGCGATGGTCCGACGGCGGCGGCGCCGACTGGCCCTCCTCCTGTACCCGGCGTTGATGGTGCTGGCGGTGATCGTCACCGCCAACCACTGGGTCTTCGACGCGGTGGCGGGCGCCATGCTGGTCGGGATCGCGCAGGGCCTCGCCCTCGCCGCCGAGACCTGGACCGCCAACCTCAAGGCGATGCGCACCGCCTCGGCGCCCGCCTAGCCCGACTCGGCTGACCGGCCGGACAAGCACCCCGAGGCGCACGGAACACCCAGGGACGGATCGCGGCCTTCGGCCCGGTGCGGCGGCCTACCATCCAGGTTGGGGGACGGGGCAACGCGACCGAAGGTTCGTGGTGCCGAAACAGAGATTGGCTCACCACTCGGGCGCCCGTCTGCTGGTCGCGCTCGCGCTCGTGGGCACACTGGTCGCGCTCGGCGCCCCGCCCGGCGCGGCCCGCTCCGGTCATCCCACGACCACGACCTCGACCAGCGCGCCGCCGCTGACCGCACCGCCGGCCGCGGCGCCACCCCCGTTGCCGAGCATGCTCCTCGTCGGTGACTCGGTCGCCGACACGCTGCGGCCCGCCCTGGCCGCCGAGGCGGCCAACGAAGGGATCGCGTTCTCGTCGTCGGTGCGGCCCGGCTGCGGCCTGACCACGGGGGTCCCCGCCTACTCGAACGGCACCGTGATCCCCTGGGGGCCGGGCTGCGCGAGCGGCACCCTCTCGTACCTGGCCAGCGCCGTGCAGTCGGCCGATCCCCAGGTCGTGCTCTGGCTCAGCACCTGGGAGACCGCGGACCAGCTCGTGGACGGGCAGTACTACGCGTTCGGGACACCGCCGGCCGACGCCCTGCTCCTCCAGGAGATCCAACAGTCGGCGTCGATCCTCACCGGGGGCGGCGCCAAGCTCGTGCTCGTGACCATCCCGCCCCGCGGGATCCCGAGCGCTACCGTCCCCACCGACAACCCAGCCGAAGACGCCCAGTACCTCCACCTCGACGACCTGCTCGAGACGTTCGCGCAGCAGCACACCACCTCGGTCACGGTCGTCGACCTGGCCAAGATCGTCTGCCCGAGCGGACCGCCCTGCCCGCAGTCCGTCGACGGCGTCGACCTGCGACCCAACGACGGCGGCCACTACGCCGGCGCCGGCCCGGCGTGGGTCGCGCCGCGGCTGCTCAACGCGGTGATCCGAGAGCTGCGCGGCGCCCCCCAAGCCCTCTTCCGCTGATTCGGCGGCGGAACGCGGCGAGCAGCGCCGCTTCCTCCCGGTCGGCTCTGGCACGCTGGAAACCGTGGGTGGACCAGTCGACGTGGTCGTCGTGGGAGGTGGCCTGGTCGGCGCGGCGCTGGCCTACGAGCTCTGCCGAGCCGAGCTCCGCACGCTGCTCGTGGACCGACACGACCCGGGGCGAGCCACCGACGCCGGGGCCGGCATCCTCTCCCCCGAAACGATCGTCCTCGACGACGACGCCTGGCTCGACCTGGCCATGGCCTCGGGCGAGCACTACCGACGCCTGATCGAGGAGCTCGCCGACCTCGGCGCCTCCGACACCGGCTACGCGCGGTGCGGGCTGCTCCGCCTGGCCTTCCGCGAGTGGGACGACGAGCTCTTCGCGACGTCGCGCACCCAGATCCTCCGGCGCTGCCCCGGCACGGTGCGCGACGTCGACCCGAGCGACGCGGCGGCGATGTTCCCCCCGCTCGGTCCGGTCCGCGCGGCGCTGCACAACCCCGCCGCGGCACGCGTCGACGGTCGGCTCATGACCGCCGCGCTGCTCCACGCGGCCCGGGCCCGAGGGCTCGAGGAGCGGCCTGGGGCGGTCACCGCCCTGAACCGGACCGGCACCGCGGTGGGCTCGGTCGAGGTCGACGGGGACCCGCTGCGGTGCGGCGCGGTTGTCATCGCCGGTGGGGCCTGGACGCCGGCGCTCGCCGAGCAGCTCGCGGTCGAGGTGCCGGTCGTGCCGGTGCGCGGGCAGATCGTGCACCTCCGGCTCGACGGGCCCGACACCGGGCGCTGGCCGATCCTGCAGCCGGTGCTCAGCCACTACGTGGTGTCGTGGCCCGCCGGGCGGGTCGTGGTCGGTGCCACGGTCGAACCCGACGCGGGGTTCGACGCCCGCCCCACCGCGGCCGGGATGCGCCAGCTGCTCTCGGAGCTGCTACGCCTCGCCCCCGGGCTTGGTGACGCGAGCTTCGTCGAGGTACGAGTCGGGCTGCGGCCGGTCAGCGCCGACGACACGCCGATCCTCGGACGGCTGCCCGGAACCGACAACGCGTACGTCGCGACCGGTCACGGCGCGAACGGTCTGCTGCTCGGCCCGTACTCGGCTCGGCTGGTCACCGAGCAGCTGCGCGGACAGCCGACCGCGACCGATCTCCAGCCGTTCGCACCGGAGCGGTTCGTCACCACCTGACTCGACACCATCACCTGATGGCGCCACGGTGAAGTCGGTGCGCGCGGGCGTGACGTGACGTTCGGTGAGAGGCCTCGGTAGCGTGCGGCCAATGAAGGAGCCGGGGGCGGATCGAATCCTCGGACGTCGGTACCGGCTGCTCGACGAGCTCGCGCACGGCGGCATGGCGACCGTGTGGACCGCCGAGGACACGCTCCTCGCCCGACGGGTCGCGGTGAAGGTCCTCCATCCCCAGCTCTGTGCTGACCCGTCGCTGCGGGCCCGGTTCCGGAACGAGGCGATCTCCTCGGCCAGCATCGAGGACCCGGGGATCGTCGCCGTGTACGACACCGGCGAGGACGACGGCGCGGTGTACATCGTCATGGAGCTCGTCGACGGTGAGGACCTCCGGCACCTTCTCGACGAGCAGGGACCGCTCCCTCCGTCCCGCGCCGCCCACATCGCCGAGCGGGTCGCCGCCGCCCTCGACCACGCCCACCGCAGCGGGATCGTGCACCGCGACATCAAGCCCGCCAACGTGCTCGTCGCCGCCGACGGGCGGATCAAGCTCAGCGACTTCGGGATCGCCAAAGCCGACCGTGACGGCGGGGACCTCACCGCGACCGGCGCCGTGCTCGGCACCGCCCGCTACCTCGCCCCCGAACAGGTGCGAGGAGCCCCGGCCGACGCCCGGGCCGACGTGTACGCCACCGGGCTCCTCCTCTACGAGATGCTCACCGGGCGGTCGCCGTTCGGTGGGGACACGGACCTCCAGACCGCCGTGGCGCGGCTCCACGCCGCCCCGGCGCCGTTGCCGTCGACCGTCCCGTCGGCCCTCCAGGTCGTCGTCGACCGGTGCCTGGCGCTCGACCCGGCCGACCGGTACCCGAGCGCCGCGGCCTTGGCCGACGCGCTGGCCCGGTTCCGCGACGGCGACCCGACGTCACCGCACGAGGTCACGGCGACGTTGCCCGCTCCGCCCCCACGCGCCGCGCCCGAACCGCCGCCGCGGTTTGGCCCGACCCGACCCGAGCCCGCCCCCACCCGGCGGCGACGAGTCCGCGGGTGGGTCGCGGCGGCGATCGTGGTGGTGCTGGCCGCCGCGGGGGCGGTCGTGGTTGCTCGGTCCCGGTCCGGAACGGGCGGCGCGATCCCCCACCGGGTGGGACCGCCCGCCGCGTTGGCGTTGTCCGGGGCGCAGGACTTCGACCCGCTCGGGGACGGTCACGAGAACCACGCCCTCGTCGGGCTGGCGATCGACGGCAACCCGCTGACCGCCTGGCCCACCGAGACCTACGACAGTCGCGACTTCGGCCACGCCAAGTCCGGGGTCGGGATCTACGTGACCCTCACCCGCCCGGCTGTCGTCGGCGCGGTCTCGGTCCAGACCCTCGAACCGAGCTGGAACGCCGCCATCTACGCGGCGGCCGAGCCCTCCCCGACCCTCGCCGGGTGGGGACCACCGCTGACGTCGGGAACGAACCTCGGGACCCAGGCCACGTTCAAGCTCCGCACCCGCACGCCGGTTCGGGCCGTTCTGCTCTGGATCACCTACCTGCCGCCCGGCGGCCGGCTCGACGTCGCCGAGATCCGCGTGTACTGACCGCGCCGGCGGCGCGGCCGCACGTCAGGCGCTGGCCTTGGCCTTCTCGCGCTCCCGCCGGTAGTGGTCCATGGTCGCCAGGTCGGGAGGGCTGCTCCGACCGCGTTCGAGCTCTGCGAAGTTGCCGTTCCGGAGCAGCCAGCGCGTGTGGTGCCACAGCTCGACCGCGTCCTCGTCGCTCGGCAGCCGGCTGACCACCGGGCCGAAGATCGCCGGGCCGGTCTCGCTGTCGATCACGATGGTCGGGACCCCGAACGCGCCGGTGCGGTCGACGAGGGCCTGATGCTCGGCCAGCACCGCGTCCCAGGAGGACGGGTCCGCAAGCGCGGCGTCGACGATCGAGGGGTCGAGCTGCGCCTGCTCCAGCGCGGCGCGGACCGCGGCGACCATGTCGTCAGGCGGGGGTGGCTGCTCCCAGATCCGCGCGCCGAGCGCGGCGTAGAACGGCCCGATCGCCCGCGACCCGTCCCGGTCGCGGATCCCGATCGCCGTGCGCAGGGCCGGGCCCGACACCGCGACCGCGTGCAGCTCGCGAGGATCCTCATCCTCGGGAAGGTTGGCGACCTCCAGGGAGAACACGCCCCAGTCGAGGTCGATCTCGCCGAGCTGCGCGAGACGGTTCGCCCACCGTGACGTCTGGTAACACCACGGGCAGCGCGGATCGAAGTGGAACTTCACGTAGTCCACGAGGCGACTCCCCTCCTCGACGTGCGCATGTACCGTACCTCGCCGATTCGGCAGCTCGGACCAGCGCCCCGGCAGCTGGGCTCGGCGTGCGAGGATGCGTTCGTGGAACCCCGAACCGCTCGGTTCGAAGGCTTCGAAGGCATTCACCTGGTCGCGGACGTGTGGGGCGACGAGGCGAGCTGGCCGGTGGTGCTCATGCACGGCGGCGGGCAGACGCGCCACGCCTGGGGGGCCACCGCCCGCGTCCTCGCCGAGGCCGGCTGGCAGGCCGTCTCCCTCGACCTGCGCGGGCACGGAGACAGCGAGTGGGCGCTCAACGGCGACTACTCGTTCACCGCGTACGCGGCTGACTGCGTCGCGGTCGCCGACCAGCTCGGCCGCCCGCCGGTCCTCGTCGGCGCCTCCCTCGGCGGGGTCGCCGCGATGCTCGCCGAGGGCGGCAGCGACCGGGTCGTCTCGAGTGGCCTGGTCGTCGTGGACATCACGCACCGCAGCAATCCGGAAGGGATCCAGCGCATCCGTGAGTTCATGCAGCTCCGGGCTCGGCGGCTTCGCGACGCTCGACGACGCCGCCGACGCGATCGCCAGCTACACCCCGAACCGGCCGCGGCGGATGAACCCGGCCGGGCTCAGGAAGGTGCTCCGTCAGCGCAGCGACGGCCGCTGGTACTGGCACTGGGACCCGAAGTTCCTGGAGCACGGCCGCACCGAGGTCCCGCGCGAGGACTTCCAGGCTCTCTTCGAGGCGGCGCTGCGCGGCATCCGCGTGCCGACGCTGCTCGTGCGCGGCCTCCTGAGCGACGTCGTCACCGAAGAGGGCGTCCAGGACTTCCTCGACCAGATCCCCGGTGCTCGGCTCGTCGACGTCGGCGGCGCCGCCCATATGGTCGCCGGGGACCAGAACGACGTCTTCTCGCAAGCGGTGGTCTCGTTCCTCGAGGACGACATCCGTCCCCGACTGCCGCGACCCGAACCTCCCGGGGGGTGACCGCCCGGGCGGGCCGGTGAGCGTCCACGCCGCTCCGGCCGCTGCTCGACCACCAGGTGCCCCCGGTCCTCGACCACCTCCGCGTCAGCGACCGGCGACGGCGAGGCGCCAACTGGCACGCTGGTGGGCATGTGCTGGACCTCGTCGTCGGCCAGTCTTCGGAACCCCGTCGGTCGGTGACCACCACCGCGCCGGTCTCCGTCCAGGAGGCCACCGCTGCTCCGCCGGGACGGTCCAGCTGGGCCAGCCGGCTCGGATTCGGTGCCGCGGTGACCGCGGCGGCGCTGCTCGCCCACCTGCCCGGGTTCGGGCGAGGCCTCTTCGACCCTGACGAGGCCGCCATCGCGACCATGGGCATGGTCGTCGAACGGGGCGGCACCCTCTACCGGGACGTCATCGACCGCAAGCCACCGCTCCCCGCCCTCCTCTACGCCCTCTCGTTCCTCGTCACCGGCACTCGCCAGCTCGAGCCGCTGCATGTGTTCGTCGCCCTCGAGCTGGCCGCCTCGGCGCTCGTCCTCGCCTCCGAGGTCCGCCGCCGGGCCGGGTCGCAAGCCGCGTGGTGGGCGGCGGGGCTGCTCATCGCCGGCGCGGTCGCCTTCTACCGAACCGACGCGCAGGCGGCCAACTACTCGCAGCTCGCGCTGCTCCCCGCGTGCGGGGCGATCGTCGTCGCCCGCCGCGATTCGACGCGCGCCGCGGTGCTGGCCGGGTTCCTCCTCGGCGTCGCGACGCTGACCCGCCAGAGCTGGATCATCGGGATCGCCCCCGCCGCGTTCGCGGCCTGGTGGCACGGCGGCCGACGAATCAGCCGCGCGGTCACGGTCGTGGCCGTCACCGCCGCGACCGTGGCCAGCATCGGGCTGTTCGTCCCGTTCGGTCCGTTCTTCCACTGGACGTTCTCTGCCAACGGGTCGCTGTTCGTCGGGACCAGCCTGGATCCGCTCCACCGGGGACTGCTCGCGTTGGAGCTGTTCGTGGCCGGCCACGCGGTCCTCGTCGCGCTCGCGGTCCGGCGGGGCTGGCATCGCGAGGACCTCGACCTCTGGCTGTGGCTCCTCGCCGGGCTGGTCGCGGTCGTTGCCGGCTTCCGGTACTTCGGCCACTACTGGTACCAGGTGCTCCCACCGCTGTGCCTGCTCGCCGCACCGGCCATCACGTCGTGCGTTCGCTACGTCAAGGTCGGCCTGGCCGTCCTGGTCCTCGTCCCCACCCTCCTGTTCTGGCAGACGGCGTTTAGCACCGCCCACCCGCACAGCAACCTCGACCCGCGCGCCGCGGCACTCGTCGCCGAGGTGCGCCGCACCACCCGACCCAGTGACCTCATCACCGTGTGGGGCTCGTTCCCCGAGATCTACTGGCTGTCCGGTCGGGCCCCCGGCGGGGCCCTGGTCCTCAGCGACTTCGTCGTCGGCCGGGAGGCGTTCCAGCCCCCCGGCCCCCAGCAGCTGCAGTACGCGACCCCGGGTGCCCTGCACACCTTCCTGACCAGCCTGTACGCCCACCCGCCGAAGCTGTTCCTCGACACCTCGGTCGGCGGGATCCGCGGCTACCAGGACTACCCGATCAGCCTCGTCCCCGCCGTCGACCAATTCGTCGACCGCTACTACCGGCCCATCGACACCGTCGACGGCGTGACCTTCTACCAGCGGCGCGCCCCCGTCCCCCCAACCATCGCCGCCGCTGGTCCCGTCCGGCGATGACCCGAGCGCCGGGACTGAGTAGCACTTACTCATCCGCGGCGGTCCGGGGCCAGGCACACTGGAGCCCATGGCGGGGAGGGGCGGACCATGATCGTTCGGATGCTGCGGTGGGCCGGGAGCCTCATCGGCATCGGCGGCACCGCGATGTGCCTGACCATCGTGTCCCAGGGGATGCGCTCGGTCGAGAAGATCGGCGGCTCCTGCGCGTCCGGCAACACGCCCTACCAGATCGCCCGCCCCTGCCCGGCCGGCGTCCCCGGGCTCCTCACCGGCGGGATCTTCGCCGGGCTCTTCTTCTTGGCCTTGTTCAGCGCCTGTGTCGGGCCCCGGGGCCGGCCGGTCGCCGTGCTGGCCTGGCCCGCGCTGTTCCTCACCCTGGGCTGGAACTTCCTCGACTACGGCATCCACGCGCCCGGCGGCGGCCTGAGCCCCGGCGCGCTCGTCTGCGCGGTGATCTTCATCATCATGGGCGCCGTCCCCCTCGTCTGGCTTGTGCCGACGCTGTTCAACGCGCTCACCGGCCACGACGGCGGCGACGACACCGCCCGGAGCCCATTTGCCCTGCCGCCCGCCCTGGCCACCAACGTGCGGCTCAACCCGACCACCCCCACGTGGCCTGCGGCCGGCACCGCCTCGACGTCGGCGACGAGCACCTGGCCGACCTCGGCGCCCCTCTCGTCGTCCACGACGTCGACCCCGGACCGCGGGACCGACGTCGCCACCGCCCTCGATCGGCTCGCGTCGCTCCACGCCAAGGGTGACCTCACCGACACCGAGTACGAAGAGGCCAAACGCAAGACCCTGGAGACACCGAGGAGCACCTGACCATGGCGACCCGCATCTTCTTGATCACGCTCCACGTCGCGGCCATCCTCGGCGGCATCTACGGCGGCTTCCAGATCTTCGACGCCGTCGTCAAGTAGCGGAGCGCGTCGACGCCCATCCCACCCGCCGGGGCCGAACCGCCCGGCCGCCTCACCGCGTGCCAGCACCTCGTCGTGGACGGCATGAACGTCATCGGCACCCGGCCCGACGGCTGGTGGCGAGACCGTGACGGCGCCGCTCGGCGCCTCCTCGCCCGGCTCCAGGGCCTCGCCGCCCGTCCCGACCCGCCGACCGTCACCCTGGTGCTGGACGGGCGGCCGCTGCCCGAGCTGCCCGCCGGCCGCCACCGCGGGGTCGAGCTCCTCTACGCGCGTCGGGCCGGCCGCGACGCCGGCGACGACCGGGTCGTCGAGCTCGTCGACGGGCTCCCCGACCGGACGGGAGTGTGCGTCGTGACGTCCGACCGGGGGCTCACCGCCCGGGTGCAGGCCCTCGGGGCCAGGGTGCATCGGGCCGGCCAGCTCCTCGACCTCCTCGACGCGCTCCAGGAACGCACCGACCCGACCGACCGCGACGCCCCGTCCCCGCCCTGACCTCCCAATCGGCTCGCCGGGGCACGCCGACGGGCCAACGCGGCGTCAGACGCGGGCGGGCTCCTCCAGGTGGTACAGCCGCGCGCAGTTCCGCCACACGATGTCGTCGCGCACCTCGGGATCGAGGTTCAGGGTTTGCTCGGCGAGGACCGCCTGCGAGTCGGGCCACGTCGCGTCACTGTGCGGATGGTCGTTCGCCCACATCAGCCGACGATGGTTCATCAGGTCCGTCATCCGGAACGCGACCCAGTCGTCCTGGAAGGTCAGGTACACGTTCTCCCGGAAGTGCTCGCTCGGGAGGCTCGACAGACCGTCGGCGGTCAGCCAGTTGCGATGACGCTTGAACGCATGATCAGCCCGGTACATCCAGTGCGGCGCCCACCCGGCGTCCGCCTCGACGCAGACCACCCGAAGCTCGGGGTGACGTTCGAACACCCCGCCGAAGATGAGCGTCCCGATGATGTCCTGACAGCCCCGGATGATCCCGAGGAAGCTGTTCATCTTCGGACCGCGGTAGCCGGGACGGGCCAGGTTGTCGTTGTTGGTCAGGATGTGGAACGACAGTGGCAGGTCGAGCTCGACCGCGGCCGCCCAGAACGGGTCCCACCGGGGGTCGTCGTAGTCGCCCTCGTCGTGACAGCCCGCGAACCCGGGCATCATCACCCCCCGCAACCCCAGGTCCTTGATGCACTGGAGGTCGGCGATCCCCTCCTCGACGCTGCGCAGCGCCGTCTGCCCCAAGCCGATGAGGCGGTCCGGCGCGTGGCTCTGGAACTCGGTGATCCACAGGTTGTACGCGTCGAAGCAGGCCCGCTTGTAGTCGACGTCGGGGTGGTTGCAGAGCAGCATCCCGACCGACGGGTACAGGATCTCGACCGCGACACCGTCGGTGTCCTGCTCGTCGAGGCGCGCCTTCGGATCCCAGCCGCCCGCGTGGAGCTCCTCCCAGCCGACGAACATGAACGGGTGGATGCTCTCGGCGGGTCGCCCGGCCGCGGCGATCATCCCGTACGGCACCCGGGCCCGACCCTGGTCGATGTCCATGACCGCGCCCATCGTGTCGTCGGTGACCGCCCTCGGCGCCCGGTCTCGGAACTCGGGATCGATCCGATCCAGGTAGCAGTCGCCCGGCTCGGTGACATGCGAATCGGCGGAGATCGTGTACAAGGCCATCAGTCACCTGCTGCTCGTGGAGCGCGCCGCACCGACCATAATCCTCCGCCGTGAGCCTCGTCCCGACGACGATGCCGCGCCGCCGGCGAACACTTGACAGGGCGGACCGGGACGGCTGTGGTGGGGCCGGCGACCAAGGCAGGCACCGATGAGCGACGCACCGAGCCTCCCGGCGTCGTCGTGGCACACCGACCCGCTGACCGGCACGCCGCGGCTGCGCTGGTGGTCCGGGAACCACTGGACGGCGTGGGTCGTGACCTCGGCCGTCGAGACGCCGTCGATCGCCTGGACGCCCGCGCTGGGCGACCTGCCGCCCCCCATCTGTTGGGGCACCGCGGTGCTGCGCGTCGCGATCGCGCCGCGGCTGCGCATCGCGCCGCCGCTTCGAGTTGAGGCGCTCGTCGTCCCGTCCGACGCGCCCGCGCTCCCGAGCGTGCCCGACGCGCCCCCGCTCGCGGTGCCGGACGCGCCCCCGCTCGACGGCCCGCGGGTCGGCGCAGCGTCGGCGTCCGGCGACGGAGCTCGAACGGACGGTTCCGAGCCTGCCGCGGAGCCGGGGCGGCGCCCGGGGTGGCGGCGCGTCCTGGTCGCGGCGGCGATCGTCGTCGTGGTCGGTCTCGTCGCGGCGGCCAGCGTGCTGCTGCTCAGCGGTCACGGGTCCGGCCGGCGCCACGCCGCCGCCCCGCCGCGGTCGTCCCGGTCGGTCGCTGCCGCGTGGTGAACCGCCGGGTTCGCTACGGCACGACCGGCGGGTAGTAGTTCTCGGCGCCGATCTTCTTGATGTCCTCGAACCAGGAGCTGTCGTAGGCGTCGGTTCGACCCTGCCGCATCGGGTCCTCGAAGTTCCACGCCTGGCGCTTGTAGGTCCAGTTGTCGGGGAACAGGCGGTGCGCGGCACGCCAGTGCGGGATCGCCGCCGCGTGGTCGCCGGCCGCGTGCAGGTACTGGCCGAGCTCGAAGTGCGCGGCCGCCGCCGCGTGGTCGGTCGAGCGGGGCTGGGAGCGCCGGACCACCTCGTCGGGGGACAGCGCGAAGCGGCTCGCCGCGCCGTGCTCGACCCAGTCGACCAGCATGGCGTGGTAGCCCTCGGGATCGGCCTGGATCTTGCGGGCCTCGACCAGCATCTCGGCCGCGTCGGGCGGCAGCGTCGACAGGTCCATCTCCCGCAGGGAATCGAGGACCGGGTTCGCGCCCGGGAACGCCGGCTCCGCCGGCCGGACGATCAGGCCGTCCTCGTCGATCCACACCCCGTTCGGGACGTTCACGAAGCCGAACAGCTCGTCGGTGACGTGCGCCGAGTCGAGCAGCGACGGGTGCTCAGGCCTCGCGGCGTCGATGAACGGCCGAGCCTCCTCCGGGTCGACGTCGAGCGCGACGGTGACGACCTCGAGGCCCTTCGGGTGGAGTTGGGTCCGCAGCTCCTGCCACACGGGCAGGTCGAAGCGACACCCTCACCAGGACGCCCAGGCGACCAGCATCACCTTCTGGCCGCGGAGGCTCGAGAGCCGGAACGGGGCGCCGTGCTGGTCGGGGAGCTCCAGCTCGGGAGCGTGAGCCGTCGTCAAGGCCCGGCCGCCCGTCGCCGTCTCGGGCCCGAGGGCCCACAGCTCGTGCTCGGCGTCGTGGACGACGGGCATCCCGAGCCGCTCGGCGACGACGCGTCCGTCGAGGCGCCCGTCGGTCAGTCGCGCCGAGGCCGGCAGCGGGACGCAGACCTCCGCCTTGCAGGCCCCTTCGGGCTTGAGCTCCCACCCGGTGCGCGACGCGAAGTCAGCCGGGTCGAGCTCGAGGTCAGTCACGAGCATCGGAAGGTCCCCTCTCCGATGGGGCGGTGAGCTGACGGCGACGTTACCCGGGCCGGTCAGGCCGGGATAGCGTCCGCACCGCACCGAGGGGAGGGACCTCGATGAGCGAGCCCAGCAACGACCCGAAGGAGCTGCTCCGCGAGGCGTGGCTCTTCTCGGAGTGCAGCGACGCCGAGCTCGGCTACATCGCGTCGCTCGTCGTCCCCCGCTCCGTCGACGCCGGCACGGTCGTCGTCCGGGAAGGAGAGCCCGGTGACGACTTCTTCGTCATCGTGAGCGGCGAGGCGACCCCCACCGTCGACGACGACCCGGTCGGGGAGCTGAGCGCGGGGTCGTTCTTCGGGGAGATGGCGCTGCTCGACGGCGGCGAGCGCGTCGCGACCGTCACCGCGACGACCCCCCTCGAGCTGCTCGTCCTCCACCGCGACGACTTCAACACCATGCTCTCGGCCGCGATGCCGGCTGTCGCCCCGAAGCTGCTGGCCGTGGTCGGCCGTCGGCTCCGGGACCTGGCCCGCCACGAGGGTCGCCCCACCCTCGGTTACTGAACGACCCGCCCCGAAGCGGGCGAGGGAGCGATCGTCCGCCGGTAGACGAAGAACACCCGGTGGATGACCGCCGACACGGTCTGCGCGTACGGTCGAATCGGGCCCACCCAGCCGATCTCGGCGTGGCTTCGCCCTTCGACTCGGAGCGCCTCCAACGCGCCGAGCAGCACGCCTCGGCCCCGGCCCTGGCCGATCAGGTCCGGACGGACCGCGACCGGCCCGACCCAGCCGGTGCGGGCTCCGTCCCAGCAGCACACCGCGCTGACACCCGCCGCGTCGCGGGCGATCATCAGCCGGTCCCGGTCGAGGCAGCGCAGCACCTCGGTCTCCCACGGCGCCCAGTGAACCCGCACCCACCCCTCGACCTCGTCGCGGTCGGCGGGTCGGGCCGGCGCGACGCCCTCCGGGACTGGGGGCAGGGCCTGCAGGTCGACGAGCATGTTGAAGTTGGCCTCGCCGCGGGTGTAGCGGCGACGCTCGAGCAGGCAGTGGAGCGCGACCGCGGTCGACTCGACGCCCGGGAAGAGGTAGTCGGGGGCGTCGGCGCCGACCGTGATCGACGTCGCCGGCTCCAGGTCGTGCTCCGCCGCGGCGAGGAGGGCGCTCCCGAGTCCGTGGCCCCGAGCGTCGGGATGGACGACGAGCAGGCGCAGGTACGCCTGCCCGTCGCGGACGCAGGACGCCACGGCTCCCCGCTCGGGATCGCCGCGGACGGTGACCGGGAAGCCGGGCGTGAACAGCGACGACGCCAGGTCGGCTTCGGTGGGCGGGTCGCGGAGGCTCTCGGCGCACAAGCGGGTCAGCGTCGGCACCGAGTCGGCCCCCAGGGTCGGGAGCTCCTCAGGCACCGGCGACTGCCCCGGTCTCGGACCGGGCGCCCCGGCGGCGCGGCGTGCCGACCATCGGCGTGATCCTCCCACGGGCCCGGCGCGGGGGCCTTGGTCGGACCCCGGACGGTTGCCTACCATCACGACGGGGCATGGGTTCAGGCATCACGTCCCAGGAAGCTCGGCATGCTGAGCAAGCTCAAGCGCCGCGTCGCTCGCGACGCGGGGAGGCGGCCTCGACCCGACCTCGACGTGCTGCTGCGCCGGGCCGGGCTGCGCACCGCTCCGGTCGGTCGGCGCCTGGCCGCGTGGGTGCTCGACGTCGCGCTGTTCGTCGTCCCGGCCGCGGCGGTCGTCTACCTCACCGGCGGGATGGAGCTCATGTGGCGCGTCGTCCGGGAGGTCGCAGGCCGGGAGCTCGGCGTCGCCTCCAACGCCGCGCTGCCAGGCTCGAACCTCGTCGGCGCGCACACGACGCTCGGTGAGCTGCTGGCGCTGATCGGGGTCGTCGTCGTGTTCGGCGCGGCGTGGGTCGCGACCCGCATCGTCGCGACCGCCCGCTACGGGCGGACCCCCGGCAAATGGTGTCTCGGCCTCCGGGTCGTGGACGCCAGCGACCCGACCGCCCACCCGTCGCTGGCCAAAGCCGCGCTGCGCTGGCTGGTCCCCCAGTTCAGCGGTGCGGTGCCGCTCCCCGGGACGGGCCTGCTCGTCTACTCGCCGGCGCTGCGCGACCGGTGGCTGCGCGGCCTCCACGACCGAGCCGCGGGGACGATCGTCGTGCGCCGGGCCGGCCGCGCCTGACCGTCCGGACCCGGCGCACCGGCCGGGTCGAGGCTCACCCCGTCGCGGCCTCGTGGAGCAGGTAGGAGACGTTGTCGTGGAACAGTGCCCGATCGCGATCCGGGAGCGCGTCGACCCGCCGATAGTCCTCGAGGATCGACGCGGTCCCCTCCGAGTGCGGGTAGTCGCTGCAGCACATGTAGATGCTGTCGGACCGGGCGCCGAGCCGGTTGGGCTGCTCGTAGGAGAACGCGGCGACCCGCACCTGCCGGCGGAAGTACTCGCTCGGCTTGAGGTCGAGCTCGCAGAGGGGACGCCCGTTGAGTCGGCCGGTGAACGCGGTCGCGCCGTCCAGCATCATCAGGAACATCGGCACCCACACCGCGCTGAGCTCCACGATGCCGAGCCGCAGCTGCGGATGCCGGGCCAGCACCCCGTTGACGATCAGGTCGGTGACACCCAGCGCGGCCGGCGTCCAGAGGAACACCGACTCGATCGTCGGCACGAACGAATCGTCGGGGTCGGTGTACCAGGCGTCCTCGAAGACCCGCGGCTGGTCGGCGACGTGGAACACCGGGGTGACCCCGTGCTCCACGAACGACGCCCAGAGCCGCTCGTGGTCCGGGTGGGAGAGCGGCTTCCCGTCGACGGTCGCGGGCGCGAGCATGCCCAGCCGCACGCCGGCGCCGCCCAGGCGGGCCAGCTCCTGCTCGAGCCAGGCCGGGTCGCGCAAGCTCAGGTGCGCGACCGGCTGGAGCCTTCCCTGCCCCTCCGCGACGACCGTCTCGCACCAGCGGTTCCACGCCGACATGTTCGCGGTCAGCGCCGGCAGCGACTCCTGCAGGCTCCGCTCCCACAAAAGACCGAAGTTCGGGAACAGCACCGCGGCGTCGACGCCGAGCTCGGTGAGCCGCTCCGACCGGGCGCGGGGCTCCCAGTAGTCGACCGGGAGCGCGTCGTCGTACCGGTACGAGGAGGGAAGACCGTCCCGCCAGCGTTGCCGGTGCTCCCCGAGCACCGTGGTCCGGCCCGGGACCTGCACGTCGGCGAGCCCCAGCCGGCGGTCACGCCAGAGCAGCCACGCGTAGCCGAGCTCGTCGTCCTCGATCCGCAGCGCCTCGTCCCGCCAGCGGGGGTCGATGTGCTCCGCCCACAAGGTCCGGGACTCATAGAGATGCTGGTCGCAGTCCGTGACCGTGCTCATCGGCATCCCCCTTTCGCCGTCCGGCCAGTGTGCCACAGGCCCCCGACCCGATCCGGCGCCCGACCGGTCAGCGGCCGAGACGAGCGGCAGCTACGGCGCCGCGGTCCACTGCTGGTAGCTGATCGCGACGTCGGTCAGGTTGTCGCCGCTCGTGCTCGCCGCGAAGAAGAAGACCGGCTCGTGACAGTTGTCACCGGTCACCAGACCCGACTGCCCGGTCGTGATCCCCGACACGTCCGCCGCGGTCAACGTCGTCGAGTCGTGCACGTCGGTCGGGCCCGCCGACACGGTGTCACCCGGGGTCAGCGACCGCCACGCGGTCGTGATCTCCCCGTCGTTGCACCCGTTCATGGTCCACGGGAAGTTCGGGATGTAGCTGGGCTGATCGGAGAACACCCGCACCACCACCCCCGTGACCGGCGCGCCGCTCGGCGTGAAACCGGCCAGCTGGGTCGGGAGACCGTCCGACGAGGAGGTGGTCGTGGTCGTCGTCGAGCGGGCCGCGATCGGGCTCGGCCCCGAGCCGTGATGGCCCCCGACGAGGAGATAGATGACGACGCCGAGCACGACGAGGCCCGCCGCGGTCCCCGCCCCCACCAGCCACGATCGACGCGACCGGCCAGGCGGGCTCCCGGTCGGCGGGCTCGGCGGCGGGCTCGGCGGCGGGACCTGCCCACCAGCGCGGCTCGTCGGCGGTGCCCCGGGCGGCGGCGGCGGTGTCGGCGCCCCCGCAGGAGGCGGCGGACGGAGCGGCTCGGTCGCCGCGTCCGGGGCCGGCGGCACCATGATCAGCTCGGAGGGGGTCTCGCCGGCGTCGCGGACCGCGGCCTGCAGCTGGCGCCCGAGCTCCGCCGCGCTCGCGGTGCGGGTCGCCGGGTCCTTGTCCAACGCCCGCGCCAGCACCCCCCACACCCCGTCCGGCACGCCGAGCGGCCGCAGATCCGGCGGCGGGTTCTGCGCGATGCGGGCCAAGAGCACCGGCAGCGTGTCCTCGCTGTCGCCCACGAACGGGGCGTGCCCGGCGATCAGCTCGTACACCGTCGACGCCAGCGCGTACACGTCCGACTGGGGCGACGGCCGCTTGCCCTCCAGGAGCTCGGGTGCCGCGTGCGCGAACGTCGCCGTGATCACGCCGGTGCGGGTCTCGTACCCGCCCTGGAAGCGAGCGATGCCGAAGTCGGCCAGCTTCGGCTCCCCGTACGCCGACATCAAGATGTTGTCGGGCTTCACGTCCCGGTGCAGCACCCCGGAGTCATGGGCCCGCTGCAACGCCCCCGCGATCCGGATCCCCACCGACGACGCCTCCGACCACGACAGGTTCTGGCCCACCAGCCGCTGCCCCAACGACCCGCCGGGCAGGTACTCCATGGCGAGGAACGGTCGCCCGTCCTGCGTGAACCCAGCCGCGTACACGGTGACGATGTTCGGATGGCCCGACAGCGAACCCAACGCCTGGCACTCCCGCTCGAAGCGGGCCCGGGCCGAGTCGTCGAAGAGGCCGGTCAGGACCTTCGAGCGCGACGGTGCGATTGAACTCGACCTGCGAGCCCTGGTACACGACCCCGAAGCCGCCCCGACCGATCTCGACCAGGCCGACGTAGCCATCGACCTGGACCGTCGCGCCCGGCGCGACGCGCCGCGTCGCCCCTGAGTCCACCGGTCCGTTCGAGTCAGGCATCGCTCGGTCCTCGGGTCCGGGTGCGTGCACGAGCCACAGACACGGATCAGTCGAGGACTCTATGCTGCCGTCCGCCACGGCGGCGGGGCGACAGTCGGAGGTGGAGGCGTGGCGCCGGACGACACCATCAGGCTGGGGGTGGGCGCGGTCGTCGACGATGACCCGAGCGGCGCGCACCGTGGAGCCGGTGACCTCACCCCGACGCTCGTCGACACCGACATCTGGACCGACTCGATGCTCGCCGACGCCGGGATCCCCGTCGTCGACTCACCGATGGTCAGCGTGGGCGGTGGCATGGGCTCCTTCGTCTTCACCGACTACCTCCGCATCGCCGGGGTGCCCGCCTCGAGCATCCGGGTGCTGACCGTCTTGGACCAGCCCTGGCAGACCTACCAGTACCTGACCCGGGTGTCGCAGGTCCCGGCCGGGGAGCGGCTCCGGTCCGACGCCGCCTCGTGCCCCGGCAACATCTGGGGCTTCCCGTCCTACGGCGCCCGGGAGGCGTGGCGGGAGAAGACGCTTGCGCCGCTCTTCGAGCGCGGCCACCGAGCCGATCCTCACCGACTACTGGACCCCGAAGGCGGGGCGGGTCTTCGAGGACATCCGCCGCGAGGCCGACCGGATCTCCTGGTGGGACTGCACCGTCAAGGGGCAGGTGCGGATGGTCCGCCGGCGGGCGGGCGGCGGCTACTTCAGCCTCCACACGCCGCCCGCAGGGACGAGCCCCACCAAGCGGGTCGCGTATCGCAGCACCTACGTGCACCTCGCAGTCGGCTACCCGGGTCTCAAGTTCCTCCCCGACCTCCAGGAGTTCCGGCAGCGGCACCCCGACTCGGGACAGATCGTGAACGCGTACGAGCCGCACGAGCAGGTGTACCAGCAGCTCCGCAGCCGGCCCGGGGTGGTGCTGATCCGCGGCAGCGGCATCGTCGCGTCGCGGCTGCTGCAGCGGCTCATCGACGACCGTGACCACAATGGCGCGCAGACCCAGATCATCCACCTGTTCCGCACCTACATCGACGGCCCGCAAGGTCCGTCCTGGTTCCTGCGCCGCCGGGGTGGGAACGGGTGGGCCTACCAGGGGTTCAACTGGCCGAAGTCGGCGTGGGGCGGGCAGGCCCGCGAGAAGTTCCTCAAGCTCGAGGGTGAGCAGCGCAAGGCGTACTACGAAGCGCTCGGCGGCACGAACACGCCACACCGCAAGCTGTGGCTCCGACAGCTCGACCGGGGTCGCCGTCAGGGCTTCTACCGCGCGTACCAGGGTCAGGTCACCGACGTGCGGCACGGGAACAACGGCCAGGTCGTCACCGAGGTTCGCACCAAGGACGGGGTGCCGTTCGAGCGTCAGCGCCGACTTCGTCATCGACGCCACCGGGCTCGAGGCCGACATCCGCGAGCATCGGCTCCTCGCCGACCTGCTCGACCACAGCGGCGCGGGTCGCAACCCGCTCGGTCGACTCGACGTCGAGCGCACCTTCGAGCTGCGCGGCACCCGCAGCGAGCCGGGCCGCCTGTACGCGGTCGGCTCGCCGACCCTCGGCGGCTACTTCGCCGGGGTCGACACGTTCCTCGGCCTCCAGTACGCCGCGCAGGCGATCACCGACGACCTGGCCCGCCAGTCGTTCTGTCCCCGCATCGGGGTCGGACGCTCGATCTCGGAGTGGTGGAAATGGGCGCTGAACACCAAGATCTGAGCCGACCCCGATGACGCCGACCTTCATGGGCCGCATCCAGACGCGGATCTTCGCACTGCTCCTCATTGGCGTCCCGGCCACCCTGCTCATCACCCTGGTCGTCCCAGCCACCATCGTCGGGCAGAGCCGCGGCCACGCCCTCGGCGGGCTCTACGCGATCACCTTCACCGCGCTCGGGATCGTCCTCGGCATGGGCGTCTTGGTCTGGGAGCCCCTCTACCACTTCCTGCAGCAGTTCCGCTGGGAGAAGGACTGGCCGACCCTCTTCGGCCTCGTGACCGCCATCAACGAGGGGATCGTCGCCTACCTCATCCTGAAAGCGATCGGGCCGACCCCGACCGGCGTGTCGGTGCGAGCGGGCGGGTTCGCGGTCGACTTCCTGTTCGTGTGGCTCAGCGTGTTCGTGTTCCTCAACGGACCCATGCGGGTCCCGTTCATTCGCTGGCGGTTCCGCGGCGGACGAGTCATCACCTAGGCGTCGTCGTGGCCCGGAACGGCATCGCCGACTACGAGTTCGTCCGGGACCTCGGGGAGGGCAACTACGGGACGTTCCATCTCGCCAAGACCCCGGCCCGGCTGCCCGTCGACAGCGAGTTCGTCGCCGTGAAGGTCCTCGCCAGCGGCACCACCGACGACACCTTCCGCCGCTCCACCCGGGAGCTGCAGCTCTTCGCTTCGATCCACTCTCCGTACCTGGTCCGGCTCTTCGACGCCGGTCAGGACGGCGGCACCTTCTACTACGCGATGGAGTACCACCCGCTCGGGTCGCTGGCCGCGCCGGCCCGCCCCCTGGACCGACCCGAGGTGCTGCGGGCCATGACGCACGCGGCGCGGGCCGCGCACGACCTCCACGAGGTCGGCTGCGTGCACCGCGACATCAAGCCTGCCAACGTGCTGCTCCACGAGCACGGCGCCGTGCTCTCCGATCTGGGTTTGGCCCAGATCCTCAACCCCGGCCAGACCGTCACCGGGATCGGCACGCTCGGCTCGATGGAGTTCATGGATCCCGTCGTCGTGCGCGGCGGCCGGCCCTCCCGCGCCTGCGACATCTGGTCGCTCGGCGCGACGCTCCACCGGGCCCTCACCGGCGAGGGGATCTACGGTGAGCTGCCCGGCGCGCCACTCCTCGCACTGCGCGCCGTGCTGTCCAGGGAGCCGACCCTCGCCGCGTCGCTGTCCCCCGAGGAGGCGGCCGTGATCCGCCGCTGTCTCGCCCTCGACCCGACCGAGCGGCCGGTCTCGGCCGACGAGGTCGCGACCCAGATCGAAGCCCTGGGAGCCGCGCCGTGACCATCGACGAACTCCGACTCGCGGCCGTACCGGGGCCCGGCCTCCTGGCTCGCTGGCCCGGCGTCGTGTTCTTCGCCCCCGACGGGTCGGACCCGAAGGTCGGTGAGCTCCTCGACTTGTGCCGCAACGTCGTCGATTCCGGCCCCCAGCCCGGACGGCTGCTGACCCGCCGCATCGCGGCGCTGCTCGGCGCCAGCGACGACGAGTACCCGGCGTTCTGCCGCGCTCGGAGCCACCGACTCCGGCGCGGCCGTCACCCTCCATGGCGCGGTGGACGTCACCTGCGTGACCGGCGGGCAGGACGTGACCCTCTCCGGGCGCGACTCCGCCACCTGGGTCGACCGGCTCCTGCCCGACGGGTTCGACGAGGCCCACGCCGGCCCGAGCGGCGGCGTCCCGACCTCGGGTGCGCCCCGGCTCGACCTCGAGGCGGGGACGGTGCCCGCGGGCGGGTTCGTCCTCGGCCCCGAGACCCATCAACCCGGCCTGTCCGCCCCCGACCGCACCAACGGCGCCGCGGCGGCACCGGCGTCCGCCGCCCCGGCCGAGCCACCGAGCGGTGACGCGCCGAGCGCGCCGGTCGTGCCGACCGCGCCGCCAACCCGCCAGCCCAGCCCGGCCCGCGAGCACGTCGACTTCGAATCGGTGCTCCTCGTCGACCCGCCCGCCGAAGCCCAGCGCGACCCGCTCCCACTCGGCGAGCTCGCCCCGGCCGAGCCCGAACCCGACCAGCACCTCGTCGCCGGCGTCTTCTGCTCCCGCGGCCACTTCAACGACCCCGACAACCTGTTCTGCGGGGTGTGCGGCATCAGCCTCGTGCAGCAGACCCAGAACCTGACCCAGGGCCCCCGACCGCCGCTCGGGTTCATCGTCTTCGAGGACTCGAGCACCTACAGCCTCGACAGCGACTACGTCATCGGCCGCGACCCGAGCGAGGACCCCCGGGTCCGGTCCGGCGCGGCCCGCCCGCTACTCCTCCACGACGAGGACCAGCGCACCGTGTCCCGCGTGCACGCCGAGCTGCGCCTCGACGGCTGGCACGTCCTGCTCGTCGACCGGGGCTCGACGAACGGCACCTTCGTCTGGGACGAGCAGGCCGGCTCCTGGACCCTGCTCGCCCCCGACCAGCCGACCCGGCTCCGGCCCGGCGCCCGGGCCGGGATCGGCCGCCGCTCGTTCCTCTTCGAATCGCCGTTCGAGCACCGGGACCAGTAGCGATGGCCGCCCGCTGCCCCGAGAAGGCACCGTGCTCGCGGCGCTGAACCTCGACACCATCGCGGGGCTCGTCTTCCTCGACATCGCGGTCATCATCGTCGTCGCGCGCCTCATGGGCATGCTGTTCCGCAAGATCGGCCAGCCCGCCGTGGTGGGGGAGATCATCGCCGGGATCATCCTCGGGCCCACTGTGCTCGGCGCGTTCCCGGTCACCTCGACCAGCACCTGTTCCCCGCCGACGTGCAGCCGTTCCTGAACATCATCGCCCAGGTCGGTCTCGTCCTCTTCATGTTCATCGTCGGCCTGGAGCTCGACCTCAAGCTGATCCGCGGCAAGGAGCGGACGGCGGCCGCGATCTCGGTCTCGTCGATCCTGCTGCCGTTCAGCCTCGGCTTCGGCCTCGCCGCCATCCTCTACGCGTCGCACGAGCACGTGGCCGGCAAGACGATCGACTACCTGCCCTTCGCGGTGTTCCTCGGCGCGTCGATGTCCGTCACCGCGTTCCCGGTCCTGGCCCGCATCCTCAGTGAGCGCGGCATGTACCGGACGTCGATCGGGGCGCTCGCCCTCGCCTGCGCGGCGGTCGACGACGTGCTCGCCTGGTCGCTGCTCGCGATCGCGGTCGCGGTGGTTGAGGCCAGCAGCGCCCTCGACTTCCCGCGGATCATCCTCGAAGCGGTCGCGTTCGCGGCGCTCATGATCCTCGTCGTTAAACCGCAGCTGACCCGGCTCGGCGTCTGGTACCGGCGGGACGGTCTCTCCCCCGAGTTGCTCGCGGTCGTCCTCGTCGGCCTGTTCCTGTCCGCGTACATCACCGAGCGGATTGGCATCCACCAGATCTTCGGCGCGTTCCTGTTCGGGGCGATCATGCCCCGCGAGGAGACCGCCGACATGTTCCGAGAGGTCCTGCAGCGGATCGAGAGCCTCACGCTGCTGCTGTTCCTCCCCGTGTTCTTCATCGTGACTGGTCTCAGCACGAACATCCGCAACATCGGCGTCGAGGGGCTGTGGCAACTCCTGTTGATCCTCCTCGTCGCCTGCGTCGGGAAGTTCGTGGGCGCGTCGGCCGCCGCTCGCGCGCAGGGGCTCGCTCCCCGGGAGGCGGCCTCGATCGGCGTGCTGATGAACACGCGGGGCCTGACCGAGCTCGTCATCCTCAACGTCGGGCTGGCGAAGGGTGTCCTCGACCCGTCCCTGTTCACGCTGCTCGTGGTCATGGCGATCGTCACCACAGTGATGACCGAGCCCGCGCTACGGCTCGTCTACCCCGACCGGCTGCTCCAACGCGACATCGCGGAGGCGGAGCGGCTCGAAGCTCGGCGAAGCCGACGCGTTCCGGGTCCTGGTCGTGGTCGACGACCCCGACCAGGCCGACGAGCTGGCCGACCTCGCCGCCGACGTCGCGGCTGGCGAGGCCAACGCCAACGTCGTGCTGACCCGGTTCCTCCCCGCCAGCCCGCCCTCCGAGCTGGCCAGCGGCCTCGGTGCCGACCTGAGCCGGATGACGGCGTCGATGGACGAGCTGCACGACCTCGCGGCCCGGATCGAGGCCCGCGGCGTGCGCTGCACACCCACCACCCGCTTCTCCACCGACATCGCCCAGGACCTCGTCGCGCAGATCACCAGCACCGACAGCGACGCGGTGCTCCTCGCCCTCGACGCGGTCGCCGACGTGCCACCGGCCGTCGTTGCCGTGCTGCGCGACACGTTGACCTGCGACGTCGGCCTCCTCGTCGATCCCCTCCCTGCAACCGACGTGACGCCCGGCGGGCCGGTCGTGGTCAGCCTGGTCGGCGGCTCCAACGACGGCGGCGCGCTCGAGGCTCGCGCTGCGCTGCGCCCGGGCCCGCCAGGTCCAGTTGAACCTGGTCGACGGTGCTGAGCACGGCCGCCACAGCGCCCGCTACGTCAGCGCGCTGCGCCGCGACCTCGGCAAGGCCGGCATCGCGACCGGCCGGGACGGCGCGACGGCGACGCCGTCGCTCGTCGTCTACCCGGCCCCCGACCCGTCGGTGTCGATCGCCCGGCTTGTGGACGGCCGCCGATCCGCGGCGCTCGTCGTCCGGGCCAAGCCCGCGCTAGCCGGAGACGACGCGGTCGAGCGGATCCGTCGCCTCAGCGGCCAGGCCGCTCACTAGCACCCCCGAGGTCCGCCCCGGGGCCGGCTCGGCGCTAGTGGTGCGCGATCGAGAGGTTCGCGAACTGGGCCGTGTTGTCTCCGTCCACCTCCATCGCGACCCGGCCTGAAGGGATCCCATTGCTCTGGTCCGACACCCCGAAGGTGTTCCCGTTGATCGTGAAGGTCAGCTTCACCGTGTCGTTCGGGCCAGGGTTCTCCGGCCCCGAGCACTGGATCTCCAGCCGGTAGTGGTCGCTGGCCGTCGTCGTCCCGCTGTCGAGCTCGTTGCCGGCGGTTGCGCTGTTCTTGAAGATCCCGAAGTCGCCGCTGCGGTCAACCAGGAACGCGTACCGGGAGCTGTCCTGCTGGTTGCGGCACGCCAGCCCGCCCGCGTTCTGCCGGTTCGTGATGAACATGTCCACCCCGGCGCTGATCGACGCGAGCTGGCTGCCCGACGCGTGGACGGTCGGCAGGATCTCGATGCTGCCGTTGGCGTCGTCGTTGGTGATCTGGAGCCGCTCGCCGGTGAACGACGACGTCGACGAGCTCGTCGTGCTCGGCTGCAGCTGTGGCGACGCGTGGGCGAGCGAGCTGTTGAACAGCATCGTGCCCGACACCGGGGTTGGACCGCTCGAGCCACCGCCGCTGACCGCGGCGACGATCCCCGCGATGCCGGCGACGACCGCCACCAGCCCGATCACGCCGAGCAGGGCGAGAACCCGAGTCCGCCGCCGTGAGCGCCCCGCCCCAGGAACGGGAGCCGCCCCCGGCGGGCCCGAGGCCGGAGGACCCGACGGCGGTGGGCTCGACGCGGGGGGCGGACTCGACGGGGGCGGGGTCGGCGGCGGCGGTGGCGGGGTCGGTGTCACCGACCGGGTCGGTGACCCGGCCCCGGCGTGCTCCCCGACCGCGCCGCGCAGCGCCGCGCTCAGGTCGCGGGTGGTCGGGTAGCGCTGCTCGGGCTCCTTGGCCAGGCCCCGCTCGAGCGCGGCGGCGACCCCGTCGGGCACCCCCTGGGCCCGCAGGTCCGGCGGCGGCTCCGTCGCGGTGCGGGTGATGAGCGGGATGAACGACTCGTCGTCGTCCCGGACGAACGGCGCCCGGCCGGTGATCGCTGCGTACAGCGTGGACGCCAGCGAGTACTGGTCCGAGGCCTCCGTCGGGCGAGCCCCCTGGAGCACCTCGGGGGCGGCGTGCTCGATCGTCGCGGTGACGACCCCGGTGCTCGTCGCGGTCTGCCCCACGATCTGCGCGATCCCGAAGTCGGCGAGCATCGGCTCCCCGAACTCTGAGAACAGGACGTTCTCGGGCTTCACGTCCCGGTGCAGGACCCCACGGTCGTGGGCCGCGCCGAGCGCGTCGGCGAGCTTCGCGCCCACCCCGGCTCCCTCCACCCAGGTCAGGTGGCCGTCTCGGACCATCCGGTCGCCGAGCGACCCGCCCGGCGCGAACTCCATCACCAGGTACGGGTAGCCGTCCTCGGTCAGCCCCGACGAGTGCACCTGCCCGATGTTTGGATGCGACGACATGGCGCCTAGCGCGCGTCGCTCGCGGTCGAACCGCGACCGGGCCCGGTCATCGAACGCCCCCGGGAGCACCTTCACTGCGACGAGCCGGTCGAAGTCGAGCTGTCGGGCCCGGTACACGATCCCGAACCCGCCCCGGCCGATGACCATGATGTCGTCGAAACCGGGCACACCCAACGTGTCTGGCATCACGGCACCTCAGCATCGCGGCGCCCGTGGGTGGCCGGGATGGCGTCAGCGAACAAGGTGCCCGGCACCGTACTGAGGGCGTCACGGCCCGGCAAGGCACCCCGCGCGTCGCGCCCGCCGGACCGCCGCCGCGCCGAGTCCCGTAGGATCGACGGCGGTGTCGAGCGCCTGCGATCGCACGTCGGGCCGGTCCGCGTCGTCGGACCCGCTCTGCGCGAACGCCCGATGACGAGCGCGCCGGCCCCGGCCGTGCTCGTCGTGGAGTCCGGCACCCCCAACGAGCGGATCGTTCCCATCCAGGACCGTCTCGTCGTCGGCCGCGAGTGCGCCGGCGTCGAAGAGCAGCGCCGGCTCCTCGTCCTCGACGACACGGTGTCGCGGCACCACTGCGAGTTCCGCCTCGACCTGCCCGAGGACCGCGCGGTCCTCATCGACCTCAGCACCAACGGCACCCGCGTCAACGGGATCCGGGTCGAGCGGGCGATCCCGATCCCCGTCCGTCCCGGCGACCTGATCCTCGTCGGGGAGACCCATCTTGAGTTCCGATCCGACCGGTTCAGGAGCGGCGCGACCGACCGGCGCCGCACCAGCCGGTTCGTGAGCACCCCGTCGATGGCGCTCGTCGTCGGCGACATCGTCGGCTACTCGACCATCTCCGAGCACGCCGACAGCTCCGTGGTGCTCGACGCGCTCGAAGGCCTCTGGGAGGGGCTCCGCCACCTGCTCGTCGAGCACCAGGGGACGTTGAACGCCTACGCCGGGGACGCCCTCTTCGCGGTGTGGGACGCCGACCCGCCTGCCGACGGGCCGGCCCGCGCCGTCGCCTTCGCGCAAGCCGCCCACCGCTACGTCGTCGAGCACGCGTCGGACCTCGCCCTCCGAAACGCCGACGGGAGCCCGGTGCACATGGGCTGGGCGGTCGTCGTCGGCCCGGTCGCGGTGAGCACCCTCACCCAGGCCCAGCCGGCGGTGATCGGCGACACCACCAACCTGGCCTTCCGCCTCTCGGGCGTCGCGGGCCGCGGCGGGTACCCGGCCGTGCTCGTCACCGACGCGGTCCGGGCTGCGCTCGGCGACACGCACCGCTACGACGGGCCCTTCACCGTGCGCGTCAAGGGCCGCAGCGCGTCGGTCGACGTGTTCGCCCTCACCGACTGAGCGGCGCGACGCGACGCGGCGAGCCCCGCGCTGACGTGCTAGAAGCCGGAGCGGGACGAGCGTGGGAGCGGCCGTGATGCGAATCGATTCGTCGGTGCTGTCCGTGTCGTGGATCCCGTCGGAGGCGGTGCACGGGATCCCCCGCCAGGTCTTCGACGCCGGCATCACCCACTACGACGAGCCACCCCCCGACCAGGTGCGCTCACCGGAGGAGCTCGAGGAGCTCCGCCAGGCGGGGCGGTTCCGGTTCGCGAACCGCCTCAACGCCTGGATCGAGGTCGACGGCGGCCGCGTCGTCGACGCCGGCTACTCCGCCGGCGGCCTCATGGGGGTCACGACCGTCACCCTCGCCGGGCGCAGCGCCCGCTTCCAGCCTGTCGCGCTGCCCGACCTCCAAGCCGAGCCCGAGGTCCACACCGACCTGGTCCGCTTCGTCCAGACGGCCGGGGGCCGCGCCCCGCTCCCCGCGCCCCGGCGGGTGAACCACCCGCCGTTCCTCCAGCTCCGCCCCCCCGACGTGTGGACCACCCTGGCGCTCACCATCCAGGCTGACGGCACCTCCCGCTTCGACGTCGTCGGCGCGAGCCAGTTCCCGCGCCACTGGATCTACGACGCCGACGGGCAGCTGGCGGCCAAAGCCGGGCTGGCCGACTTCACCGAGTGGTACCGCACCTCGTTCGGGCGATACACCCCGTGGGGCAACCACGAGTCGGCCGCCTACGTGACCGCGGTCGAGACCGCGCTGGAACGCCAGCTGTCGACCACGATCATGCGGTCGGGCACCACGCCCAAGATCCGCACCCTCAGGGAGGGCCAGACCCTCACCGAGCAGGGCGCCCCCGGCGACGAGGTGTACTTGCTCCTCGACGGGCTGCTCGTCGTCCTCGTCGACGGGGAGCCGATCGCCGAGCTCGGCCCCGGCGTCGTCCTCGGCGAGCGGGCGGTGCTCGAGCACGGGCTCCGCACCGCGACGCTGCGCGCGCGCAGACCCGCTGCACGGTCGCGGTCGTCGTCGCCGACCAGCTCGACCGGGCCGCGCTGGAGGAGCTCAGCCAGGGCCACCGCCGAGAGGAGCACTGACCCACACCGCGCCGCGCTGGGCGCGGCGGCGGGTTACGGGACCCGGGCCGCGCCCATCGGGGAGCCCCAGATCGTCCCGATGTGGACCTCGTTGGTGTCGCCGCCCGCCTCGAGCAGCTTGCCGTCCCCGACGTAGAAGGCGACGTGCTCGCTGGCCGCGACCCCCCAGAACAGCAGGTCGCCGGGCTGCAGCGCGCTGAACGGGATGTGGGGCAGCATCGCGTACATCGCCCCCGAGTAGTGGGGGAGTCGGATACCTGCCTGCGCGTAGGCGGCCATCACCAGACCCGAGCAGTCGAACGAGTTCGGCCCCGCCGCCGCGTACAGGTACGGCTTGCCGAGCTGCGCCCGGGCGTACGCCAGTGCGATCGCGGCCTGCGGGCTGACCGGCGGCAGGTTCGGGTAGGCGCTCGGGTCGCCGCCGTCCGAGGCGCCGATCGCGTCCTGCTGCTCCTGGACCAGCGCGATCAGCTGCCCCTGCACCTGGCTCAACGTCTGCTGCTGCTCGGCGTTGATGGTCTGGAGGTTGGCCTTCACCGCGTCGAGGTCCTGACGGTCGGTGGTCGCCTGCGCGCTGGCCTTCGTCGCGTCGCCCTGCTGCTGGTTCAGCTGCACCTGGGTCGCGGTCAGCGAGCGGGTCAGCGCGGTGTCGGCGGCGGCCTGGGTCGCGGTGTACTTCTGGGCGATCAGGAGCCGCTGCGCGTCCGCGAAGTCGAGGCTCTGGAACTGCTCCCCCGACAGCGCCGCCTCGTACGAGGCCACCGCCCGCGCGCGGACGAGGCCCCGGATGCGGGTGAGGTCACGCTCGGTGGCGGCCAGGTTCACCTGGTCCGACGCCAGGGTCACCTGCGCCTGCTCGAGTCGCACCTCCGCCCCGTCGGCCTGCTGGCCCAGGGCGTCGATCTGCTCGTTGTTGGCGGCGATCTGGGCCTGCAACGCCGTCGCCTGCGCCTGATCGTTGCCGATCTGGTCGGCGCCGGCGGGCTGGAGGCCCACGACCGCGAGCCCACCGGCCCCCATCAGGGCGGCGAGGACCACGAGGCCCAGACGGCGAGTGTGGCCAGGCATGGGTCCTGAAGGCTAACGGCCTCATCCCACGGTGGCAACCGGCGCCCCAGAAGACATCACAGGCCCCATCGGGTGCGGCCCCGAGCGCCGGGCGCTCGGGCCGGTGAGCCCGTCGGCCAGCCCACCTAGTCTCCGCTCGACGCCCCGAGGGGGCGCAGGGGGGAGATGGCGATGGCCGGCGAGCTGCGAGCCGAGGACCTGCTGGCGACAGCCCGGGAGCGCACCGGCCTCGACGACTTCGGCGCCCCGACCTTCCGGGAGGGCCTCGACCGGGTCCTGGACGCCCTCGCCGCCGAGGCTCAGCTCAACGAGGTCGGCCAGGCCATGGCGCCCGAGGTGCTCCTCGCCTACCTCGTGAACCGGCTCCAGATCCTCGACTGGCACCGGCGCCACCCCGACATGGGAGCCGCCGACGTCACCCCGCCCGTGATCATGATCGGGATGGGCCGCACCGGGACGACGATCCTCCACGACCTGCTCGGGCAGGACCCCGCCAACCGGGTGCCGCTCACCTGGGAGGTCGACCGGCCCTGCCCGCCGCCCGAGCTCGACACCTACGACACCGACCCCCGCATCGCCGAGTCCGACGCCCAGGCCGGGATGCTCGACCAGCTCCACCCCGAGTTCAAGACGATGCACCCGACCGGCGCCCGCCTCGCGCAGGAGGACATCCGCATCACCGGCGGCGAGTTCACGAGCTTGATCTTCTTGAGCCAGTTCCGGATGCCCTCCTACATGCAGTGGCTCACCCACGACGCCGACCTCGCCCCCGCCTACCGGTGGCACCGTCGGTTCCTCCAGCTGCTCCAGTGGCACGTGCCCGGTGAGCGGTGGGTGCTGAAGTCCGGCGCGCATCTCTGGTCGCTGCCCGCGATGGCCGCCGAGTACCCGAACGCGGCGCTGATCCAGACCCACCGGGACCCGCTGCGGGTCATCCCGTCCCTGTCGTCGCTGTTCGCGACGGTGCGGACGGTCGGCAGCGACGACATCTCCATCCCGCAGACCGCCGCCGACTGGTCCGACCCGATCCTCGAGGCGCTCGACCGGTCGGTCACCGCCCGCCAGGACGGCACGATCCGGCCCGAGCAGGTCCTCGACGTCGCCTACGACGAGTTCGTCGCCGACCCGATCGCGATGATCAAGACCATCTACGACCACTGGGACGCCGAGCTCACCCCCACCGCCGAGACCCGCATGCGGGACTTCCTCGCTGACAACGCCCAGAACAAGCACGGCCGCCACGAGTACCGGTGGGCGGACACCGGCCTCGACGCCGACGAGGTCCGCGAGCGGTGCCGCCGCTACACCGAGTACTTCGACGTGACCCCCGAGCCGCTCGCGTAGGCGCCCGGGCCGGGCGGTCAGGCCCGGCTGGCCTCGTGGCGGGCCAGGTGCTGGAGCTCCACCATCAGGGGGAGCAGGAACCCGATGTAGGCGCTGGTCAGCGTGTAGTCGTGGGTCGGGCCCGGCGTCGTGCGCGACTTGATCGGGATGATCCGCACCCGAGGGTCGTCGGCCTGGCGGGCCTCGGCCCGGGCCACGATCCCCTCCAGCTCCTCGAGCGAGCCGACCTGGAGGCCGAAGTGGTCCAACGCCGGCGCGACGACGTACGGGTCGCCGGGCAGCAGGTAGATGAACTGCGCGAACACGCCGGTATAGAGGATGAGCGGGTTGCCGGACTCCCCGCTGTTGTCCCCCTCGGTCCAGCCGAACACGTCCTCGTAGAAGTCGAGGATCTCGGCCCGGCCCCGCTCGTCGAGCACCGCTGGGTCCATGCTTAGCGCCACGTGGTTCAGGGTCGGGCGAGTCGCGGGGTCGCTCATGGGGTCACCTCCGGTCGGACCAGGACCTTGCCCGGCAGCTCGCCCCGGCCGAGCCGGGCCAGCGTGTCGGGCAGCCCGTCGAGGGTCACGTCGCTCGGCTCGATCAGCAGGTCCAGGGGCAAGCGACCCGAGGCGAGCAGCTCGAGCGCGGAGCCGAACCCGTCCTCGTCGTAGTTGTAGGCGCCGATCGCGGTGAGCTCGAGGACGATCATCCGGTTGTGGTTGATGCGGGGCTCCTCGCGGCCGGTGCCGACGAAGACCAGCGTTCCCGCGTAGTCGAGCTGGTCGAGCGCCGACGCGGCCGCGTCGGCCCGCCCCGAGCACTCGAACGCGACCGTGCACGCCGACTCGACCGGTCGGCCCAGCTCCGCCTTCGGGAGCTGCTCGGGGGCCAGCACCTGGGCGCCGAGCGCCTCGGCCCGGGCCCGGCGGGCCGGCGCCGGCTCCGACACGGTCACGTCGCCGACCCCGACGCTTCGGAGCACCGCCACGATCAAGAGCCCCATCGGCCCGGCGCCGGTCACCAGCACCCGGTCGTCGGGGGTGACGCCGGCCAGCTTCGTGGCGTGGAGCGCGATCGCGGTCGGCTCGGTCAGCGCCGCGCCGCGGAGCGACAAGGCGTCCGGGACGCGCGACAGCCGGGCCGGGGTCGTGCGCAGGTAGCGGCAGAACGCGCCTCGGAAGTCCAAGAAGTCGGGCGGCGGGCGCTCGAGGCACACCGACGGGCGGCCCCGGCGACAGGCCCGGCACCGGCCGCAGCCCGGCTGCGGGTTCCCGACCACCGGGGTGCCCACCGGCCAGCCCGACACCGCCGAGCCGGCCGCCACGATCGTCCCCGACCACTCGTGGCCGAGCACCGAGCCTGGCCGCGCGTACTCCTCGAGCACCAGGTGCAGGTCGGTGCCGCAGATCCCGCAGTGCGACACCTCCACGAGCACGTCGCCGGCGTCGAGCTCGGGGACGGTGAGGTCGCGGACCTCGAGCCTCCCCGCGCCCACGTACACCGAGGCGGGCATCGTGTCGGTCGCCATGGCCGCCCGATCGTAGGCCGCGGCCGACCCGCCCGGACCGGGAGCGGCGCCGCCTACAGCACGAGGGTGGCGGCGACGACGACCGCGAGGACGGCGAGGACGGCGAAGTCGACGCCTCGTGGGCCCCGGTCGTCGCCGGTCGTGGCGCTGATCCCGCCCCGAGCCTCGATCGCGTCGGCCAGGTCGCGGGCCCGGCGCAGCGCGACGACCACCGCGGTGGCGAGCAGGTCGTGGGCCTCGCGGCTCACCGCCTTCAGCGCCGCTCGGCCCGGCCGCGGCCGGAGCGTCTCGCTGCGGGGCCGGAGGCGCCGCACCGCGAGCAGGGTGCGGGTCTCGTCGACGAGCAGCGGCAGGCAGCGGATCGAGAGCCCGACCGCGACGACCCACTCGTCGACCGGGAGCCGCACCCATCGGGCCGGGGCGGCCAGCCGCGCCAACGCGGGCGCGACCTCCCCGAGCGGGGTCGTCCAGCCGAGGAGCAGCGCCGCGCTCGAGCAGCACCAGCGCCAGCAGCGCGAGCAGCGCCCAGTCGTTCAGCGCGCCGAGGCTGATCTGGAGGCCCGCCACGTGCGTCACCGGTGGGGTGCCCGAATCGGCGGCCAGCGCCGCGCTGAGGACGATCGCGACGAAGACCCAGCGGGGCAGACGCGGCACCGCGCCCCACGGCACCCGGGTCAGCGCCACGCCGAGCGCCACCAGCGCGGTCGCGACAGCGAGGGACGGCCAGGTGGGGCGGACCGACACCATGAGCGCCAGCAGCGCGACCGCGAGCAGCTTCGTGCCCGCCCACAGCCGGTGCAGCGGCGACGGCCGGGGCAGCAGCCGCAGCACGGTCACGGTCGGGGTGCGTCGACGGCGGGGCGCCGTCCCGTCGGCCGGGGCGGTGCTCACCGGTCGGCGCTCCGGTCGGGGAGGGCCCGGCCCGCCGCGGAGTCGTCGACGACCCGGCCCTCGTCCAGGCGCACCACCCGGTCGACGAGCCCGTCGGGGACGTCGTCGTCGTGCGAGACGACCACCAGCGTGATCCCCGCCGAGGCGCGCAGGGCGCGGAGCAGCTCGCCGAGCGAGTCGCGGCCTGGGTCGTCGAGCCCCGCGAACGGCTCGTCGAGGACGACGGCCCGCGGCCGGCGGGCCAGGATCCCGGCCAGCGCGGCGCGGCGCTGCTCACCGCCGCTCAGGTCGTCGACCCGCCGGTCCGCGAACCGAGCCGGGTCGAGACCGACCGACGCCAGCGCCCGTGCCGCGGTGAACCGGTCGACGCCGCCCGCCGCCTCGACGTCCGCGCCGACGGTCGAGCGCAGCAGCTGCAGCCGGGCGTGCTGGACGGCCAGACCGACCTGCCCGACGCGGCGGCCGATCGGCTCGCCGTCCAGCTCGGCGAGGCCCTCGCTCGGGGCCAGCACCCCGGCGAGGATCCACGCCAACGTCGACTTCCCCGAGCCGTTGTGGCCGAGGACGAGCAGGCCCGCGCCGGCCTCGAGGTCGAGGTCGACGCCGGTCAGCGCGCGCCGCACCCACGGGGTCCCGCGGCGTACTCGTGCCCGACGCCCCGGAGGGCCAGCAGCGGCGGTCCGACCACCCGATCGGGCCGGGCGGGGACCGTCGTCGCGGAGCGCGGTGGTGCCGGCGCGGGCGGCGGGACGAGCCGGCCCGCGTCGAGGGCGAGGACCCGGTCCGCGTGCGCGGCCTCGGCCGATCGGTGGGTGACGTGCACGACCGCCACCGAGCCCGACCGGGGGATGGCGCGCAGCAGCGCGACGAGGGACCGCCGTCCCTCGGGATCGACCATGGCCGTCGACTCGTCGGAGACCAGCAGGCGGGGCCGGCGGGCCAGCGCCGCGCCGACCGCGAGCCGCTGCAGCTCCCCGCCCGAGAGCGTCGCGGTCTCCCGGTCGGCGAAGGCCCCCAAGCCGACCTGCTCCAAGATGCCGGCGACGTCCACGGTCGCGGCGTCGAGGCCCCACACGATGTCGTCCCGGACCCGCACCCCCAGCACCTGCCCCTCGGGCCGCTGGGCGACGAGGGCGCTGCCCTGCTGCTCCCCGAGCCCGGCCCGGCCCGGGCGGCGCACCGCCCCGCCGGTGGGGGAGCGCCCGACGAGCACCCGGGCCAGCGTCGACTTCCCCGACCCGTTCGGGCCGACCACCGCGACCAGCTCGCCCGGATCGACGCGGAGGGTGACGTCACGCAGCGCGAGCGGCCCGTCGTGGTAGCGGAACCCGACGTCGGACAGCTCGACGGGGACCGGGTCGGGTGGAGTCGACCGATCATCGACGCCGACCGGCTCGTCGGCTCGGGACGGGCCGACCGCCCGCTGCACCCGGTGGAGGGTCGGACGGCACAGCACCCACGACACCGCGACCGCGACGACGATCGCGCCCAACAGCACCAGCGGGACGGTCAGCCACCAGTTGCGCGTCGCCCAGCGCACGATCGGGTCCGCGGCCCGAGCGACCGCGCCGAGCCCGAGGTGACCGAGCCAGCGCGTCGCGCCCCGCCACGTGTTCGTGATCTGGGCGAGGGTGAGGCGGCGCAGGTCCGCGAAGACGAACAGCGCCGCGACCGCGACCGCCGACGCGGCCGGCCACAGCGCCACGGTGCCGAGCGCGACCGTCTCGGTGAGCCCGAGGGAACGCCGCGCCGACCAGCCCACGACCGCGCCGAGCGCCGCGCAGGCGACCAGCGACGTGAGCAGCCCCAACCCGGCGATCAGGAACCCGACCCCGCAGGCGGCGACCGTCGCCGCCAGCAGCGCCCGCGGCCGGTGCCGGACCGCGATCACCGCCATCGGCACCACCGCGGCGGCGAACAGCACCGACGCGACCGGCACCAGGTGCCCGATCAGGCACAAGGCCAGGGTGAGGTCCGCCATCACGACCGCCTCGGCCAGCTCGTCGGCCCGGAGCCGGCCGCGACGCCGCGGCCGGGTGAAGGCCGGAGGCTCGGGGCGGGTCATCCCGTCAGCCTTCCACCAGGGGAACCGGCCCCCCGCCCACCGGGCCGCACGTCGCCTCAGGCTCCTCACAGGGGAACCCGACCACGATCGGGGGGTGCCCCGGGGCCGTCACGAGTTGCTCCCGTCCCTTCCGACGCCCGTGCGTGACGGCCACGGGGCACGACCAGCCCCCCGCGGCGGTGGCCTCAGGGGGTGAGGCCCAGCTCCCTCGCCCAGCCGAGGTTCTTGCGGGCGGACCCGACGTGCGCGATGTGCACCACGTGGCCCTCGCCCTGGTTGGCGTCCCCGTAGGTGATCGGCCCCGTGCCGGCCGCCTCCGCGTCGGCGGCCAGGTGGTCCAGGTCGCTCCAGTACGCGACCTCCGCCGCGGTCGGTGTGAACACCTCGTGGACGATCGGGATGTGGACCGGGTCGCCGAGCATCATCCCGTAGTAGCCGAGGTCGCGGAGCTGCTCCGCCCAGGCGCGCAACCCCTCCACGTCGTCGCGGTCGCCGCCCCACATGCCGCTGATCGGGTACCGGATCCCCGCCGCGCGCGCGTCGACGAGGACCTTCGATCGCAGGTAGAGCGTCTCGCGTCCCTCCGCCGTCCAGCGGTAGCCGAGCGCCTGGTGGATGTCGCCGAAGCGCGACACCGCACCGCCGAGGTACGCGACCCGCGGCGACGCCATCGCGATCTCGTACGCGTCGCGCAGCGCAGCCGCCGTCTCCAGGATCGGGTAGATCGCCGTCGAGCCCATCGGGAGGCCGGCGTCGACCTCCGCGCACGACAGCAGCGCGTGCGCGGCGTGGACATCCTCCGGTCCGTACACCTTCGGGAGGAGGATCCCGGTGAGCGACGGGCCCAGCACCGCCCGCAGGTCCTTCAAGGTCTGGCCCGACGCGGGCGGCTGCACCCGGGCGAACAGCAGCGGCCCGTCCCGGTCGGCGGGCAGCGAATTGAAGAAGCCGCGCATCGCCTGGCGGGCCGCCTCCCGGGCCGGCTCCGGGAACGGGGTCCGGGGCTCCTCCAGGTCGATCATCACCGCGTCGGCGCCCGACCGGAGCGCCTGCTCCACCCCGGCCCGCTGGTCGCCGGGCACGAACAGCAGCGACCGCAGCGGGCGCGCGTTCTCCTTGTTCACCGCGACCTCCTCGCCCTCATCAGCCGGGGTCGTCGGCCAGCGCGTCGGTGACCGCCTCCTCGACCACCGTGCCCGCGAAGAACCCCGGGTTCGGGCCCGCGTGGAGCCGGGCCGGGTTCAGGAACGTCAGCTCCCGGAACTCCCGCTCGCTCATCAAGCCGTGCTCGACCAGCTCGAACGCCTCCGCGATCGGCTCCGTCATGTCGGTCACGTCCCAGTGCGAGATGTCCGAGCCCAGCACCGGCCGGAACCGGGCCCCGAGCGGGTTGACGTCCCCCCGGAACGCCCACACCAGCAGCGGGTCGTCGGCCTCGCAGCCGAAGTAGAAGCGAGACTCGAACAGCGTCCGCAGATCGTCCTCGCTCGTGATCTCACACGCCGCGAACTCGTCCACCACCGCCGGGCGCGCCGCGGGACGGCCGTAGTAGCCGCGGAGCTCCTCGAGCCGGGCCAGCACCGCGTCGTCCCCGTACTCCGAGAAGTAGCGCATCAGCTCGCCGACGTCGAGACGGTCCGGGTCCAGACCCGCGATCGTGTCACCGTTGCGCTTCTCCCAATGCCCGACCAGCCCCGCGAACAGGGCGCACGCCCACGCGACACCCCCCTCGAGGAACCCGACCTGCAGGTCCGGGAACCGGCGCGTCACCCCGGCGAGGAACAACGACTTGCACAGCGACTCGTGCGCCGCCGCCAGCCCGTTGATGTGGTTGTACACGTAGTTCGAGATCGATCGGGTCACCCGGTGGTGCTGCAACGCGCTGTGCACCACCGGCGCTACCCCGAGCTCGACGCACGTCGCCCAGAACGGGTCGTAGTCGTACTCGCTGTCCAACCCGAACATGTCGAGCCGGTACGCGTCCTGGCCGAGGGGCCGACGCGCGTACCCGGCGATCAACGCGGAGCGCATTCCCAGCTCCGACACCGCGTACCGCAGCTCTGCCTGCGCCTGCGCCGGCGTGTTCATCGGGATCAGCGCCCCCACGGTGCAGCGGTCCCGGTACGGGGCGAACAGCCGGGCGTGGTACCGGTTCACGGCCCGGCACAACGCCGACGACAGCTCCTCGTCCGTCTCCTCGAAGAAGGCGAGGCTCATCGACGGGTACAAGATCGTGAAGTCGATCCCGAGCTCGTCGAGGCGCTCGTAGAGCAGGGCCGGGAGGTGCGACGTGGCCCGGTCGCGGACGTCCTCGGTCGGCCAGCCCCACCAGGACGGCATCGCCCGCCACTGGGCCCGCACCGACGGGTCGCCCCGGTCAGCCAGGTTCGAGGCGGTGTCGGTCGGCGCGACCCGCCCCCGCAGGAACCGGTCCCGCAGCGCCGCCCCGCCGAACTCCTCGAGCGAAGCGACCAGCTCGTCGTCGAGCAGCGGGCCGATCTCCACGAAGTGGCCGTCGGCGTCGATGATCGGATGCCCGACCGTCTCGCGCACCGTCGCCGCGCTGGTGAGGCTGGTCGTCGTCACCACGGACCTCCTCGAGCCCTCGCCGCGTGCTGTCGGGGGTCATTCAACCGCGTCCGGGCCTGGGGTGCCGCCCGGTGCCCGCCGCCGAGCGGGGGAGCGCTCAGGAGGGTGGCGACGAGGGGGACGGGCGACGGAGCACATAGTCGGTGACCTCGCGCACCACGTGCTCGCGCTGTCCCCGGTCGAGCTTGCCCCACCAGACCCAGCTGAGGGCGGCGCCGAAGAAGGCCAGCGAGATGAGGATCTGCCCGACCGTCCCGAAGATCCCCGAGCCGATCGCGAAGGCGAAGAAGCCGCCGAACACGAGCAGGATCAGCACCAAGCCGTGCGCGGCCCGCCGGAACTGGGCGGCCGTCACGTGCCCGGAGCGCACCGCGCTCGGCGCGACCGGATGGTGTCCGTTCTGGGAATCCATCACCGCGGTCAGCGTAAGCCCTCGTGGCACTCCGCCACCCACCGGTCGAGCCGCCCGGCCCTCGGGCGTCTGAGGCCCTACGTGCGGCCTGTCCGCGTCCCGATCCGGGACCTCCCCTACGATTCGGTCCCCCCACCAGGAGCGGTCCGTGATCCGTCGCCGATGGAGCATCCCCCTCGCCGTGCTCGCCGTCACCGGCGCGCTGGCGCTCGCCGCCCCGTTCGCCGACGCGACCGGCACCAGCACCGACCTCCAGCGCATCGAGCAGTCCGGCCCGGCGCTTATCAAGTCGGGCAGCGCCCGGTTCGCGGGGCGGGTCACGATCAGCGGCGCGTCGACGACCTCGGGCACGGTCACCCTGAGCGGCGGGTTCGACTTCAAGGACCGCCAGGGCCAGTTCAACATCGACGCGTCCGCGCTCGGCGCCAGCGCCGGGTCGGGCCGGCTCACCTTCCGGCTCGTCAACAACGTCGCCTACCTCAACGTCGGGTCGTTCCGTTCCCTCACCCACGGCACCCTCCCCCCCGAGCTCGAAGGCAAGCAGTGGATCAAGATCGACCTGTCGGCGCTCGGCGCGAGCGCCGGCTCGCTCGAGCAGGCCAACCCCTCCTCGAGCCTCGACTACCTCCGCGGGGTCACCACCGTCCAGAACCTGGGATCGGAGCCCGTGAGCGGCGTCCCCGCGACGCACTACCGGGTCGAGATCGACCTCACCACCGCGCTCGCGAACCTGCCCGCCCAGCAGCGGTCCCAGGTGCAGTCGACGCTCGGCGCGCTCGGCGGGATCAGCAGCTTTCCCGCCGACGTGTGGCTCGACGCCCAAGGCCGGCCAGTGAAGCTCTCCATCGACGTCATCGGGCAAGGCGCCACCCCCACCCACCTCCAGGAGACGTTCCAGTACTCCGACTTCGGAACCCCGGTGCAGGCGCCGATCCCGCCCGCCAACCAGACGGTCGACTTCACGAAGCTGGTCCAAGAGCTCGGCGGCAGCCTCGGCGGCTCGACGGGCGTGACCACCACCACCGCGCCGGTCGCCTGAGTGCGCCGCGGCTCGCTCGGATCAGTCCGGGCGCTCCGCCGACCGGCGAGCGGGCCGCGCTGGGGACCCGGGCCCCCCCGACCGGCGGGCTACGTTCCTGCTCTCACGGTCAGCGACGGGTGAGGAGCGGACCATGACGCATCCGAACGAGACCCGGCTCCGGGAGCTGTACGCGCGGTTCGCGGCCGGGGACCTCGCCGGGTTCCTCGAGGACTGCACCGACGACGTGGTCTTCGCCGTCCCCGGCTACGCGTCGGTGAGCGGCACCTACCGCCGCGACACCTTCGAAGCCTGGATCGGTGGGGTCATCGGCCGAACCGGCGGCACGTTCCGAGAGGACATCCTCGACGTGGTCGCCAACGACGAGCACGGCGTCCTGCTCCTCCTCCACCTCTTCGACCGGGACGGCCAGCACTACGAGTACCAGACCGCGCACCTCATCGAGTTCCGCGACGGGAAGATCGCCCGGTGGACCGAGCACCCGGGCAGCATGGCCGAGTTCGAGACCGCCTGGGGACGGCCGTGATGGGCTCGGGCCTGTCGCCCGGGGCTCCGCCTCGGGTCAGGTGGTCGACGGCGAACCGAACGGCCGGTGGATGCCGCAGGCTTGCAATGCCGCGATGAACGCCTGACGGTTCCCCACGCCGGCGCCCGCGCCGCCGCTGCCGGGCAGGGTCACGCCGTGCTGGCTCAGGCAGGTCCGCTGCGCGCTGGTCAGCCCGCCACGAAACCTACGCCCGCGACCCTGCCGGGTGACGCCGCACGCCCCCAGCGCGGCCGCGAGCGCCTGGCGCTGCTGGAGGGTCATCGACGCCCGCGACGTCGCGGTCGGGACCTGCACGCCCTGCTGGCTCAGGCAGGTCGTCTGGGCGGTCGTCAGGTGCACACCGGGCCCCTGCTTGTCTTCGCCGACGCGACCGGAGCCAGGACCACGAGGAGGCCGAGGGTCAACGCCGCGACGGCCGGAACCGCGGCCAGCCGCGACCACCGACGCCGAATCTGGGGGTGGAGCATCTGGGCCCGTTCGGGATCCGACGGGCCCTCCACCTTCTAGGACCGACGATGAGAGCAACCATAAGAACCTCGGGCCTGCCTGGACGCGACCACCGCGTCGATGCTGCTACGACGCCGCCGGTCCACCCTCGCTCTCGGGCTCGTAGGACCCGTCCGCGGTCCGCACCAGTCGCATGTAGACGCCCTTCGACATCAGCGACGGGTCGGCATCGGCGCGGCGGGTGAACACCTCGATGACACCGGCCCGGGCCTCCGGGTCGTCGGGGTCGGCGAGGTACGCCCACTCGGCCAGATGGCAGGCCAGCACCAGGTCGGTGTCCGCCAGCTCGCGGGCTCGAGCCACCAGCCGACCCGTCCCCCCGGCCAGCGCCGCGACCTCCGCCGCGAGGTCCTCCCCCGGCGCGGGCAGCAGGTCGGCCGCGTACCCGTCGAACCAGCCGCCGTAGCGGCGGATCACGTTCCGGGCGATGAACTCGGGCCGGTCGTAGGTCGGCTGCAGGTGGTCCAGCCCGGCCAGATGCTCTGGAACCTGGATCGAGCGGGCGATCTGGTCGTGGCGCAGCCCGGCGTTGAGCCCGGCGAGGGTCTGGGCGACGATCGCGCGCAGGAACTCGGCCTGCTCCAGCAGCCCGGTCCGGATCCGCTCCGCGCCGAGAATCGGCTGCCCGTGGCCGGGCAGCATCACCTCGGCGCCGAGCGCGGCCATCGCCTCGTCCGCGGCCGCCCACTCCTCCGGGTAGCGCAGCACCTTGTTCGGGTTGCCGCAGTTCGGCATGGTCATGCAGAAGAAGTCCCCCGACGCCAGCACCTGCCGGCCCGGCACCCACACCCAGGTGTGGTCGTCGGTCTCGCCCTTCCCGTGCCGCAGCGCGAAGCGCTCCCCGCCGATCCGCAGGTCCAGCGCGTCGCGGTACACGACGTCCGGCCAGATGAAGTCCCCCGGATCAGTCGGCGCCCACGGCATGACCGGGAGCTGCCACTGCCGCTTGTTGACCAGCGAGTTCAACCGGGCCGTTCGCATGTAGGTCTCGAACCGGTGCGTGACGTTCTCGTGAGCGACGATGCGCGGCCGCTCCCCGGCGTCCAGGAAGCGCCGCAGCCCGAACGCGTGGTCCAGGTGACCGTGGGTGAACACGACCGTGTGGAGCGGCGCGTCGAACCGACCCCGCACCGCCCCGTACACCGCGTCGGCGTCGGTGGTCAGCCCGCAGTCGATCATCACGAGCCCGTCGTCGGTCTCGAGCACGTACACGTTCACCAGCGACGGCTGGATGAGGAACGTCCGGTCGCAGACCTCGACGGGGACGACGTCGGGCCGCCGCACCGCATCGGCCGCCTCCGACGGACGCACCCCGCTCGACACCAGATCCAAGACGCTCGGCGCGCCGGACGTCTCCTCGGCCACGGTGCTCCCCTCCGCGCCCGGCGCCACACCGCGCGCCGGACGAACCTTACTGAGACGACGGCGGGTGCTGACTCGAGCAATTCCACGCCCCTGCCGCCCGCACCTGACGGAGGCGCCCGGCCCGAGCCCGACCCGCGATCCTCGAAGTCGCCCGCGACCGAGCCCCTCGGGCGTCGACACGCGCGAGTCTGGTGCCTCCACAGGGAGCGCCGTCCCGCTCGTGCGTCGGGGAGGCCGCGACCAGTCCGGGGGAGCGGGATGAAGCTCGACACCATCGCGATGGGCCAGCCGGCCGCCCGAGTCGGTCCCCTCGCCGACGCGGTCGCCGCGGCGGGCTTCGACGGGCTGTGGTTCACCGAGGGCGGCCGCGATCCCTACTTGGCCTGCACCGCAGCCGGTCTCGCCGCCCCCGAGCTCGACGTCGGCACCGCGGTGGCGCTCGCCTTCCCCCGCAGCCCCATGGTCACCGCCCAAGCGGCGTGGGAGCTCGCCGACCTCACCGGCGGCCGGTTCGTCCTCGGGCTCGGCACCCAGGTGAAGGCGCACATCCAACGCCGCTACGGCGTCCCCTACGACCACCCCGGGTCGCGCCTCCGCGAGTACGTGCTGGCGCTGCGCGCGATCTTCGCCGCCTTCCAAGGCGAAGCCCCGCTCGACTTCCACGGGCGGTTCTGGAACCTCGACCTCCTCCCCGACACGTGGAGCCCCGGCCCGATCGCGCACTCGCAGGTGCCGATCTACGTCGCCGCGGTCCGGCCGTGGATGGCGCACATGGCCGGCGAGGTCGCCGACGGCATCCACGTCCATCCCTTCCACTCCCGCCAGTACCTCGAGGAGGTCGTGCTGCCGTCGGTGCGCGCCGGGACCGCCGACGCGGGGCGCGACCCTGGCTCGGTCGCGGTGGTGTGCCCGGTCATGGTCAGCGTCGGCGACACCGAAGCCGACGCGGCCGCGGGGCGGGAGGAGCTGCGTCTCCGAGTCGGCTTCTACGGGTCGACCCGCACCTACCGGGGCGTCTTCGAGTGTCACGGCTGGGACGGCACCAGCGACCGGCTCCACGCCCTCCAAGCCGAGGGTGACCTGGCCGGCCTCGCGGCCACCATCACCGACGAGATGCTCGACGTGTACACCGTCATCGCGACCTGGGAGCAGCTCCCCGGCGTCCTCGCGGCCCGGTACGGCGGCGTCGCCGACCGGCTCGTGATGTACGGCGCGACGAGCGGCTGGACGCCCGACAGCCACACCCTCGACCGGTGGCGCGACGTCGCCGCGTCGTTGTCGACTGCGGCCGCGCCGACCGCCTGACCGGCCGACGGCCCAACGCGGTCGTGGTCGGTCGTTCGAGGTGGGAGGGTCGGGCCAGCCAGGTTGATCAAGCACCGAGGCGGTCGTTGCGTGCGAGCGGCTCGGTCGATCGGCGTCGAGCCAGGATGTAGGCACGACGTGTCTCGACCTCCTCTGGATAGTTGATGCGCTCGAGCCTCACCTCCACCGCGAAGCCCGCGTCCTCGAGGGCTTCGATGACGCCGGCTGGTTCGAAGAAGCGGAAGTCGACGTCGACCTCGTATCCCCACCAGTCGGCGAGGTGCCGCACGTCCGTGCCGACGTGGAAGGCGACGAGGAGGAGCCCAGAGGGTCGCAGCGTCCGGTGGATCTCGTCGAAGGCGAGGCGGAGCTCGGAAGCCTCGAGGTGGATGATCGAGTAGAGCGCCACCGCCGATCCGAACTCGCCATCAGCGGCGGGCAGGGAGAGCAGGTCACCTTCGCGGAACTCGACGTGGGGGTGCTCCCGGCGACCGATCGCGACCATCCCGGGCGAGAGGTCGATCCCGACCGCCGGGCCGTCGTGGTGGTCGTCGAGCCACGCCGCAACCTGCCCGGGGCCACAGCCCAGGTCTGCGATCGGCGCGGCCCGATCGGTCTGCTCGACGAGTGCCGCGAGGAGCGCCCGATCGAGGGGTTTGCCCGCCAGCTCGCTGCCGAACCGTGCCGCGTACTCATGGGAGACCGCGTCATAGCTCCGGCGGACGCGGCCACGATCCCGTGCGCTCGGCACGCGACACAGCGTCGCACGCAGACCGGACGACCGGGCAGAGATTTGTCCACGCTCGTTGCGGCGCGTGTCAGCTGCTGGGACCGGAGCGCGCTGGACGCGACCAGCCCCAGGGGCCACACCTCTCGCGCACCCATATCCTGAGCCGATGGAGCCGGTGATCCGCACACGATCGGTCATCGACCGCTTGCTCCGCGAGGGAGCGGTCGTGGCGCGGTCGGACGGGACGGTTCATCGCCTGTTCCCGGTCGCGGTCACAGCCGAGGAGGGCGAAGCGCTGCGGGCGTGGGTCATCCGCGAGGCGGCGGCCCACACGATCGAGATCGGTCTCGGCTACGGACTCGCCGCGCTGTTCGCCTGCGAGGGCTTGATCGCCAACGGCGACACCACGGCCCGCCACGTGGTGCTCGATCCTCAGCAAGCAACCCGGTTCGCCGAGTGTGGTCGGCAGGTCCTGGACGACGCTGGGGTCGCCGAGCTGGTGGAGTACCACCCCGAGGCATCCGAGATCGCGCTGCCACGGCTCCTCAGCGAACGTCGCCGCTTCGACCTGGCCTTCGTCGACGGCAATCACCGGTTCGACGGCGTGTTCCTCGACCTCGTCTACCTCGATCGGCTCGTGCGCCCAGGAGGCATCGTCCTCGTCGACGACTACCAGCTCCCGTCCGTACGACGGGCGATCTCCTTCTGCACCACCAATCTCGGGTGGACGATCGAACAAGCATCGACTGAAGACGAGCTGCACCATTGGGCGGTGCTCCGCACTGCCCCGGCCCCGCCGCCGCGGTCCTTCGACCACTACGTCGACTTCTAGGTCGCTAGAGGATCGCGCCCAATTCCTTCAACGCCACCAACTCGTCCCAGGACAGGCCGACCTCGAGGAGCACCTCCTCGGTGTGCTGCCCGTGCTCGGGGCGCGGCGCAGCTCCGGCGGCGTCTCGTCGAACTGGACCGGGTTCGCGACCAGCGCCACGGGCGACCCGTCGTCGGCTGGAACCGTCGGCAGGTAGCCGTTGGCGACGACCTGCACGTCGTCGTGCAGCTCTCCGGCCGTCTGGACCGGTGCCCACACCCCCTCGAGCGTCCCGAGCCGGGCCCGCCACTCGTCGAGCGTGGCCGACGCGAACGCGCCCGCCAGCTCGGCTCGGCATTCACGGCGGTGCTCGTAGCGCGCCGCCGCGTCCACGTAGCGGGGGTCGTCGATCAGCTCCGGCCGGCCGAGATGCCGGCACAGGTCGGGCCAGAACCGGTCTGACTCGAGCATCACGATGCTGAGGTAGCGGCCATCCTTCGTGCGGTACACGCCGACTAGCGGGTTCGGCGGGGCGTCGGCATCGAAGCTCGGCATCTCCACCCCCTCGTACAGCTTCGAGGCCACCACGTCCGGGGCGAGGTTCCAGAGCGCGGTGGCGAGCAGCGACACGTCCACCACCGACGGCTCGCCGGTGCGAGCCCGCTTCACGAGCGCGCCCGCGATCCCGCCCGCGATGGCGAGCCCGCCCATCACGTCGCCGAACGCGGCTCGCTGCCCGATCGGCGGCTCGACCCCGCGAGGCGTCAAGGCGTTGGCGAGCCCACCCCGCGCCCAGTAGGAGGCGCCGTCGTAGCCGCCCTTCTCGGCATCCGGGCCCCGGGTGCCCTGGCCGGTGCCGCGCACGTAGATGATGTCGGGATTGCGGGCCCGCACGTCGTCGACGTCGAGACGCAGACGGGCACGCGCCGCGGGCAAGAAGTTGGTCAGGAACACGTCACTGGACTCGGCGAGTCGGTAGAGCAGCTCCCGGCCGTCGTCGGAGGCGAGGTTCAGCCCGACGCTGCGCTTCCCGCGGTTGGGCTGCTCCATCATGTAGTTGAAGCCGCCGACCGCGGCCGGAACCAACCCGGAGCTGATCAGCCCCCGCTGCGGGTCACCGCTCACCGGATGCTCGATCTTGATGACCTCCGCGCCCCAGTCGGCGAGGATCGCCCCCGCGGCCGGCACGAACGTCCACGACGCGACCTCGAGCACCCGGATCCCCGAGAGGGTGTCATCCATGGTCTGCTGCTCCTCCACGCCAAGACCGACCCGGCAGTCTCGCGCCGCCGACCGGGACGGACGCAGCCCCACCGCCCCGTTCGCTCTACGGTGCTGGCGTGGCCCACCCGGACCCGGCATCGCTTCGGAACCGCTCCGTCGAGCGGGCCCTCGCGCCGCGCATCGAACGGTCGTCGGAGCAGGTCGAGCGAATCATGCGCGCCGCGGTCGACTTGATCCGCGAGACCGAAACCCTCGACCTCCATGTCACCGACGTCATCGCCGCGGCCGGCGTCTCGAACCGCGCCTTTTACCGTCACTTCAGCGGCAAGACCGAGCTGCTGATGGCCGTCCTCGAGGACGGCAACCGCCAGTACATGGAGCACCTCGAGCGCCGCATGGCGGCCTGCGACACACCGCTCGGCGCGGTCGAGACCTGGATCCGCGGGATGCTGGCCCGGGCGCAGAACCCGAGCCAGGTGACCGACACCCGTCCCTTCATCCTCAACGGGATGCGGCTCGCCTACGAGTTCCCCGAGGAGTCCCTCGCCGCCGACGAGGTGCTCCGCCGGCCGCTTCGGGACGCGCTGGCCCTAGCCCGCGAGGACGGCACCGCGCCCGGGATCGACGTCGAGCGCGCGACCTCGAACGTCGTCCAGCTCACCCTCGGCCAGATGACGTGGAGCCTCATCCAGCGCGACCCGCTCCGCGAGGACGAGGTCGCCGATGTCGTGGCGTTCGCGCTGGCCGGGGTGCGCCGGGCCGGCGCTTGACGCCCCCACCAACCGCTGAGAAACTAGTTCTCGGCCACGAGAAACGAGTTCCGCATGGCGGGCTCGGCTCGGGCGTCAAAGGGGGGACGGCATGCGAGGGAGCCGCGGGGTCGGGCTGGTGGCCGTGGTGGTGCTCGTCACCGCCGCGGCGTGGGTGGGCGTGATCGGTTCCGCCGGCGCCCAGAGCGGCTCGGCGCCGCTGCGGGCGACTGACGTGGGGATCACGCCGACCACGATCCGCGTCGCGGTCCTCGCCGACGTGGACACGCCCGCCGCGCCGGGCCTCTTCCAGGGGTCGGTCAGCGCGGTGGAGGGCTGGGCCCGCTACATGAACAGCATCGGCGGGCTCGCCGGCCGCAAGGTGGTGGTCGACTTCATCGACACCCACCTGAGCGACTCCGACGCGCAGAACGCGATCATCGCCGCGTGCCAGAACGACTTCGCGCTGGTCGGCACGAGCGCTCTGTTCGTCGACAGCATCACCAACCTGGTCGGCTGCAAGGACGCCGCCGGCAAGGCGGTCGGGCTGCCTGACTTCCCCGTCGTCCAGACCGAGGCGGTGCACCAGTGCTCCCCGGTGTCGTTCTCCGTCGAGGGGGAGACGCTCGAGTGCGCGACGAAGAACGACAACCCCCAGACCTACGTGGCGACGGTCGGCCCGACCCGCTATTACCTGAGCCACATCAAAGGGCTGCACGGCATCTACATCTACCCGTCGGACCTGCAGGCGTCGAAGAACGCCCAGGTGCCGCTCTTCAAGTCGCAGCAGCAGCTCGGCATCACCCAGGACGAGGAGTTCGACGTCTCCGGCGCCGCGCCCCAGAGCGTGTTCACGCCGGTCGTCCAGGCGGCCAAGCAGCACGGCTCGACCTACATGCACCTGGGCCTCACCTACAGCAGCATGGTCGAGCTCCGCAAGGAGGCGCTGCTGCAGGGGCTCACCTCGGTGAAGGTGTGGGACTGCTCGATCCAGTGCTACGACCAGCGACTCATCCAGGAGGGAGGCTCCAGCGTCGAGGGCCAGTACCTGTACACGACCTTCGTGCCGTTCTCGGAGGCGCGCTATAACAAGATGACGGCCACGTTCTTGAAGTTCACCGGCGTCTCGAAGGCTGACTCCTTCGGCGCGAACGCCTGGGCGGCCGGGATCTTCTTCCAGGACGTCGTGAACACGATCGTGAAGAAGAGCGGCAACAACGCGCTGACGCGAGCCGCGGTGCTCGCGACCGCCCCGACCATCAACGGGTTCACCGCCGACGGCATGCTCGGCAAGACCGATGTCGGCAAGCACCTCCCGACCCCCTGCTACGTGCTCCTGCAGGTGCGGAACGGCAAGTTCGTGCGCGTCTCCCCGACCCAGCCGGGCACCTTCAACTGCGACGCGGACAACCTGCACACGATCAAGTTGAACCTGCTCGGGAGCGGGAGCTGATCACGTCCGTGACCGACCCCGCCGGCCCGACGCCGGAACCGATGTTCGACCTCCACGGTCAGGTCGCCCTGATCACGGGCGGCGGGACCGGGATCGGTCGCGCCACCGCGCTCGTACTCGCCGAGCACGGCGTCGACGTCGTGGTGGCCAGCCGCCGCCAGGAGAACCTCGAGCGAGTCGCGAGAGAGGTCCGGGACCGGGGGAGGGAAGCGCTCGTCGTCCCGACCGACGTCCGCGACGCCGACGCCTGCGAGGCGCTCGTCGGGTCGACCCTCGACGGGTTCGGGCACCTCGACATCCTGATCAACAACGCCGGCGGCTCCCAGTCCCGGATGCTCGGCGACTGGGACGTCGCCAGCTGGCAGGCCTCGATCGACCTCAACCTCCGCAGCGTGTTCCTGCTCTCCCAGGCCGCCGCCCAGCACATGATGGGCCGCAAGCAGGGCACGATCGTCAACATCTCCTCGGGCGCCGCGGAGCACGGCCTCCCGTTCGTGGCCCCCTACGGCGCCGCCAAAGCCGGAGTCGAGAACCTCACCGCGTCGTTCGCAGCCGGCCTCGCGCCCTACGGGATCCGCGTCAACTGCATCGGGGTCGGCGCGATCAAGTCGGAGGGGTTCCTCCGGGCCATGCAGCGCATCGGGCAGGACCCCGACACGGTCGGCGGCCGCTCGAACGGCTTCGGGCGGGCCGGGCTCCCGGAGGAGATCGCCTGGCCGATCCTGTTCCTCGTCTCCCCGGCCGCGAGCTTCCTCTCCGGCCAGACCATCTACGTCGGCGGACCGCCCGCGGTGCCCGGGTTCGCCGCCCCCCGCGAGTAGCGGATGGCGCGGCGCCCCGTCCCCCGACGCGCGGCCCGGCGTCCATGAGCCACCCGTCGGTGCGCCTCGACCTGCTCCAGCAGGCCCGCGACCACCTGCCGCCCGCGCTCAATGCCGGGCTCCTCTTCGGCGAGGGCGGCTTCTGCATCCTCGGGTGGATGCTCTTCAACGCCGGGCTGCACCACATCACCTTCTACGGCAACACGATCGGCGTCGTGGACCCCGAGTCGGGCGGCCCCGCGACCGACGTCGTCGCGAGGACGTACGGTCTCGACCGGGCCGACGTCGAGGCGCTCGCGCAGCTCAACGACGCCACCCCGAGCGCTGATCGGGTCGCGGCCGTCGCGGCCCGCCTCGACGAGCTGCTCCGCGCCGCCGGACCATGACCCTCGTCGACGGCGGGGAGCTCACGCGCCGGGCCCTGCGGCGCGAGGGCGTCACCCACGTGTTCGGGCTCGGCGGCGGCCACATCAACCCGACCTGGTGGGCGATCCGCGACGACCCCGACATGACCCTCGTCGACGTCCGCCACGAGGGCGCGGCCGTGTACGCAGCCGAAGGGTGGGCGCTCGCGACGCGCCAGCCCGGCGTCTGCCTCGTCACCGCCGCCCCCGGGATCACGAACGCCATGACCGGGCTCGCCAACGCGCAGGCGAACGGCGCGCCGGTCGTGTGCCTCGCCGGCGCCTCCACCCTGCGCGGGCAGGACAGCGGCGAGGTCGAGGCGCTCGACCAGCTCGAGCTCGTCCGCCCCCTCACCAAATGGGCACGGCGCGTGTACCACCTCGACCGGATCCCCGAGTACGTGAACCTCGCCTTCCGCGCCGCCCGTTCCGGCAAGCCCGGCCCCGTCTACCTCGAGGTCGCGATCGACCTCATCCACTCGCAGCTCGACGACGCCGGCGTCGACTTCCCAGCCCCCCTCGAACCCCAGACCGGGGCCGGCGCGGCGGCCCCCCAGCTCATCGAGCGTGCCGTCGACCTCCTCCAGCGCGCCGAGCGGCCCGCGCTCGTCGTCGGCAGCGGCGTCTGGTGGGCCGACGCCGACGAGGAGCTCCGGGCGTTCGTCGAGCGGTCCGGGATCCCCGTCGTCACCCGACAGGCGGCACGCGGCACCATCCCCGACGACCACCCGCTCTGCTTCGGCCAGGACTGGCAGAACGTCTGCTACCAGGCCGACGTGCTGCTCAGCGTCGGGAAGCAGCTCGACTACTTCTTCGGTTACGGCCGGTTCCCGAACCTCGACCACTTCCTCCAGGTCGACGTCAACCCGCTTGAGATCGGCCGCAACCGGGTCCCGGTCAGCGTCGGGATCGTCGCCGACGCCAAAGCCGCGCTCGGTCAGCTGAGCGACGCCGTCCAGCCGCTCCGCGTCGACGGGTGGCGGGACCGGCTGCGCGACCAGGCCGCGGCCATCACGGCCGGGCAGGCCACCATGGCCAGCTCGGAGCAGGTGCCGATGCACCCGATGCGGCTCTGCCTCGAGCTCCAGGACCTCCTCGACCGGGACGCCACCGTCGTCGCCGACGGCGCCAACAGCATGATCTGGGCCCGGGCCGCGTTCCGCGCCTACCAGCCCGGCCGCACGCCGAGCATGAGCAACTTCGGGAACATCGGCTACGGCATCGGGTACGCGCTGGCGGCCGTGCTGGCTCGGCCCGGCTCGCAGGTGGTGTGGGTCACCGGCGACGGGTCGTTCGGGTTCAACGCCATGGTGCTCGACACCGCGGCCCGGTTCGGGCTCCCGATCGTCACCGTGGTGATGAACAACCGGGGGTGGAGCGCCGAGTGGGTGCCGCTCGGCGTCCGCCACTACGAGCGGCTGGCGGCCGGCTTTGACGGCGACGGCGAGCTCATCGAGCGACCCGAGCAGATCCGCCCCGCCCTCGAGCGGGCCCTCGCCGCGTCGGGCCCCTACATCGTCAACGCGCTCGTCGAGCCGGCCGCCGAGTACTTCCCCGGCCGCTACCTCGGACCGCCCGCGTCCTGATCGCCGCGCTCAGCGGGGCCGGTCGCCGATGATGCTGGCCCGCTCGAGGACCCGCACGTCGGGCCAGTAGTCCGACACCGCGTAGTGCTGCACGGCCCGGTTGTCCCAGAACGCGACCGAGTGCGGTGCCCAGCGGAACCGGCACTGGTACTCGATCGTGTCGGCCTGCCGGGACAGGGTGTCGATGAGCGCGGTGCTCTCCGCCGGGTCGACACCGACGAGATGGTCGACGAAGAACCGGTTGACGAACAGGGTCTTGCGACCGGTCTCGGGGTGGGTCCGCACGACGGGGTGCTCGACGGGCGGGAACTGGGCCCGGGTCTTCTCCCGTTCGGCGTCGGGGACGAGATGCCCGAACGTCTTGGTGTAGTCGTGCACCGCGGTCATCCCGTCGATCCGGCCCTGCAGCTCCTCGTCGAGCCCGTCGTAGGCCGCGTACATGTCGGCGAACAGCGTGTCACCACCAGCCGGCGGGACCTCGACCGCGTGGAGGACCGCGCCCATCGACGGGCAGGCCCGCCAGGTCACGTCGTGATGCCAGCCGTTCTCGTAGCCGCCCACGTCGGCCGACTTCGCGAACCGGACCAGCTCCGGCTGGTCGGTGTTCGACGGGATGAACGGGTGGATCTCCAGCTCCCCGAAGCGGCGGGCGAACGCGACGTGCTGGGCGGGGGTGAGCGGCTGGTCGCGGAGGAACAGGACCTTGTAGTCGAGGAGTGCCTGCCGCAGCTCGGCGATGACCGGTTCGGGCAGCTCGGTGGTGAGGTCGACGCCCGACACCTGCCCGCCGATGGTGGCGCCGAGCAGGTCGACGTCGAAGTGCTCCCAGCGCAGCCCGGCGAGGCGCTGCCGCTCCTCGGCGAGGTGCCCGACCGGGCCGACGAACACGTCGTAGGGGTCGAGCCGCATCCGCTTGGCCTGCAGGTGAGCGGCGGCGTCGGGGCGGGCCGGCGCGGTCTCGGCGGTTCGGGTGTCGGTCACGTGGCCTCCCCTCGGCCCGGCGCCGCCCGGGCGGGGCGACCCCTCAAGTCTGGCCCGGCTCGGAGGGCGCTGCAGCGTCGTCCACGGCCGGCTCGTCGTCGGGCTGGTCCGGCTCCTCGGGCTCGGCCACCGCCGCCGCTGGCGTCGGAGGCGCCCCGGGTGGGGATGGCTGCGTCGATGCGTCCGCGCGATGGGCCCGCCGCAGCGCCGCGGTCGACGGCCCGGCCGCGAAGTACGCCACCGCGAGCCCGTAGACGACGAAGCAGGCCAGCGCGTTCACGAACGCCAGCCCGATCGTCAGGCCGAACACGATCGGGCTGACCAGCGACCGGCGGATCGACTGCTGGAGGTTCGCGGCGTCGACGCCCTCGACGAGCAGGTCGGGGTGTCGGGCCAGGTGCAGCCAGATCTCGAGGAACCCCAAGCCGATGATGGTCATGGTGAGGCTGTAGGTGGCGGCGGCGACGTGCGCGTTCGAGCCCCCCTGCCGCGTGTACTCGGCGAGCAGGGAGGTCGGGAACGGCAAGAACGCGATCCCGAGGAGCAGCAGCAGGTTCGCGAACAGCAGCCCCCGGTCGATCTGCCGGATCCGCTCGAACATCGAGTGGTGGCTCACCCACATGATCCCGATCACCGCGAAGGACAGGACGTACGCGGTGTAGGAGGGCCACTGGTGGAGGAGGTCGTGGGCGAGCTGGCCCTGACGGGCGTTCGGCACCTTGAGGTCGAGGACCAGCAGGGTGATCGCGATGGCGATGACGGCGTCGCTGAAGATCTCGAGCCGATCCGTGCTGGTCCCGAGCCGCATCCGACTCCCTCCCGGCGCGTGGTGGGCGGTCCCTCACCTCCGCCGCCGCTGAACCTAACCCTTACAGGTACTCATGTCGGACGAGGTGCTCGGTGGCGAAGAACCCCGGGATCGCCGGCAGGTAGTAGTAGACGAGCTGGTTCACGAGCACCGTGGCCACCGCCACGTCCTTGGGGACTCCGAACGCGACCGAGCGCTGCCGCGAGCCCGACCGTCCCGACCGCGTTGCTCCCGCCGGGGATGGGGACGATGGACGCGATCGTGACCACGCCGACGTTGGCGGCGAGCAGCGGCCAGAACGAGATGTGGCCGCCGAACGCGACCAGGCAGGCCTGGAGGCACCAGGTGGCGAGGAGCGTCGCGAGGACGTTGCCGCCCACGAGGAGGACCAGCTGGCGGGGGGACCGCACGACGACGGCCATGGTCGTGGCCGCCCGCCGGAGCGGGCCGACCACGGCTCGACGAATCCGGGGGATCCCCGCGACCACCCCGACGACCAGGGCGACGACCGCGGCCGCCAGCAGGATGAGCTCGGCGAGCCCGCTGGTCGGGAGCAGCGACAGGTTCACCCGTGCCGGCGCGACGGCGAGGGCGAGCACGAAGAGGAGCAACGCCGCGATCAGGTTGCCGACCGTGCTCATCAGGCCACCCGCCGCGACTGCGGAGCTGAGGTCGATGCCCTGGCGCTGCAGGAAGCGGACCTGCATCCCCAGGCCGCCGATGCCGGGGACGGCGAGGTTCGAGAACGACATGGCGACCTGCAGCTCGGTGTTCGGCCAGAACGGCAGCCGTCGCGGCACCGTCCCCTGCAGCCCGATCGCGAAGCCGATGTTCGACGCGAACGACAGCACGGTCGCCACCCCGAGCCAGTACCAGTCGGCGTGCCGCAGCGTGTCCCACACCATCGACGGGCTGCCGATCGAGTCGAGCAGCACGGCGGCTGCGATCAGCGTCCCGACGGCGAGGGCGAGGTTCGTGGCGCTGACCCGGGCCAGCTGCGTGAGCACGGGCGGCTCCACGCCCAGCACCGTGCTCCCCGCGGTGCGGAGGCGGTCGAGCCGACGGCGGGCCGTGCCGTGCCCACGGCCGAGGATCCGGCGGGTCTCGGGGGTCATCACCGCCGGCTGCAGGAGCGAGAACGCGGCCAGCACCGGCCCGGCGCCGAGGACGTCCGTCGCGGCTCGCACCGCGCGCTCGTCACCGACCATCGCCGCGGTCGACCCAAGGAGCTGCGCGACGTCAGTCGGTGCGTGGGCCAGGACCTGGGTCGACCGGGCCCGGGCGAAGCCGACCAGGTACGGGCCGTCCTCGCCGACGATCACGTGGTCGACGTCGAGGCGGCCGTGCACCACCCGCGCCGCGTGGAGACCCTCGACCTGCTCCCACAGCGATCGGAGCAGCTTGTCGTCGACGTGTTCGGGGTCCAGGTCCGAGAGCGCGGTGCCGGGGACGGGCCGCTCGACGAGCAGCGCGGCTCGGGGGCCCGCCGTCCCGGCCGCGACGACCGACGGGACCCGCACCCCGTGCTCGCGCGCGACGAGCATCACGTACGCCTCGTGCTCGACCTGCTGGAGCCGGGTGAGCGTCACGCCCGGCCCCGAGTCGCGGTACACGACGAGCCGCCACAGCTTGGCGAGGAACTGGGCGTCGGCCTCGTCGCGGCCGATCACCTTGACGCCGATCGGCCCCGCCTCGTCGTTCGCCCACATCCGCGTGTACCCGGTCGGCTGCCGAGGGGTGAGGCGCACGTCGTGGGCGTCGATCGCCAGCTCGGCGAGCGACTTGCGCACCTGCTCGGCCGTCGGGCGACCGCCCGGCGACCCGAAGAGGAGATGCACGAACGCGGCGATCGTCCAGCCGAGGACGAGCCCCGCGAACACGTCGTTCGGGTACGCGATGCCGAGGTACAGCGGCGCGAGCGCGCAGCCGGTGACCACCACCCGCCCGACCCGGCGGGTGGGGCGGGTCAGGAACGGGGCCGCGGCGCGGGACACCGCCACCAGCACCGCGAGCCGCACCGCGGGGAACGACGGAGAGCCCCCGGACCCGGTCAGGACCCGCAGCCCGTGACTCAGGCCGACGCCCTCGACCACGATCACACCCAGGAGCCGCCCGAACCCCCAGGCCAGCACGCCGGCGAGGAGCAGGTCCCGGGCCAGCCGCCAGCGCCGCCCGACGATCGCCGCCGCGACCACGAGGCCGACCGCCCACAGCGCTCCGAGCCGGTACAGGTTGCGGAAGACGGGGAGCAGCCAGCTCGGCAGCGTGGCGAAGAAGTCGAAGATCGCCTGCTCGGTCGCGGTGACGCTCCCGGCGTGACGGGCGGCGAGGAGCAGCACGAGCGTCCCCGCCACGATCCGCAGCCCGTCGCTGGTGCGGCGGTGGTACGGCTCCTCCGACGCCGGCCCGAACGTCGACGCGCGGAGGCGCTCGACGCGGGCCCGCATCGCACCCAGGGACGACACGCCCCACCCTGTCACGACTGACCGGTGCCGCGGCGGCGCCGCCGGGCACCACGACCGGTCGGCGCGTACCCTGGGCCGTCCCAAGCAGGAGGGCACCGATGCTCGCCATCTCAGGTCTGCTGCGATTCCCGGTCGAGCAGCGCGACGAGATGCTCGGCGTGCTGAGCGCGCTCGCCGAACGCACCCGACAGGACGCGGGCTGCGTCGAGTACTGGTGGTCCGAGGACCTGTCCGAGCCCGGCGTGTTCCGGTTCTTCGAGTGCTGGGAATCCGAGGAGACGTTCACCGCCCACCGCAACGCCCCCTACGAGACCGACTTCAACGACACCTACGTGACCCGGATCACCGGCGCGGAAGCCCGCCAGTACGACGTGTCGGGGGTGCAGAGCCTCACTGGGTAGCGCCGCGCCGTCCCCTCCCGCCCCGCCACGCACCGGTGTGGTTGAGTGGCGCGGGGCCTCGCGGGCGGTGCTCACCCGAGCGGGGCCCGAGCCGTCATGTGTGCCGTCCGCGTCTCCCCTTGCCCGCGCCGCCCGGTGACTCGTCGCCGCCTGGCGCTCGTCGCGGTGGTCGTCGCGGCCGCGGTCGGCGTCGCCGCGCCCGCCGCCTCGGCAGCACCGCACCTGCCGCCGACCGGTCCGGCCGGCGACGCCTTCTACTTCCCCTCGCACCTCGCGTCGGCCTCGCCCGGTGCGGTGGTGTGGGAATCGCCGATCCTCTCGCCGCGCGGGTCACGAGCCTGGAAGATCCTGTACCACTCGCGAGCGATCGACGGGCGGGACATCGCGGTGTCCGGGATCGTCATCACCCCGACCGCGTCGCCGCCACGGGGCGGATGGCCGGTCGTCACCTGGGCGCACGGCACCGAGGGGCTCGCCGACGCGTGCGCGGCGTCGAAGGCGCTCGACATCGCCTACCGCATCCCCGGCATCGAGACCTTCCTGCAGCACGGCTACGTGGTCGTCGCGACCGATTACCAGGGTCTTGGCACGGCGGGCGAGCACCCCTACCTCGTCGGGGTGAGCGAAGCCCGCGGGGTGCTCGACATCGCGCGCGCCGCGCAGCAGATGTCAAACGTCCACGCCAGCAACCGGGTCCTCGTCTACGGGCACTCCGAAGGTGGGCAGGCAGCCCTGTTCGCAGGGCAGATCGCCCGCAGCTACGCGCCGGAGCTGCACCTGCTCGGCGTCGCGGCGGTAGCACCCGTCACCGACCTCACCGCGCTGCTGCCCGAGGCGACCACCGTCTCGGCCGGGCTTGGCTACGCGGTGATGGCTGCGGTCGGCTACCACGCTGCCTACCCGGAACTCAACCCGGCCACCGTCCTGACGCCGCAGGCCATCGCCGGCCTCGGGTTCGTCAACACGCACTGCGCCAGCGACGTGATCGACTACTACGCGGAGATGACCCCCGCCCAGGTCGTCGCGCAGAACCCGCTGAACGTGCCCGCCTTCGCGACCCGCCTCGCCGAGAACACCGCCGGGCTGGTCACGACCCCCGCGCCGCTGCTGGTCGCGCAAGGCGGCCGCGACGTGCTGATCCCCGAGCCCGTCACCACCCAGTTCGTGCAGCGGGCCTGCCAGCTCGGCGACCGGGTCGACTACCTCGTCTACCCGAAGCAGGACCACGACACGGTCGTCTCCGCGTCGGTCAAGCCGGCCCAGGCGTGGATGGCCGCCCTCGTCGCCGGCCGGGCCGTGCCGTCGACCTGCTGAGCCGAGCCGGCCGGGGGTCGGCTAACGCGGCCGCGGTGACCGACACCGGCGTCGCGCTGGTCGGGCGCACCATCACCACCACCGCGGTCGCCCGGCCCGAGTGGCAGGCGACGACCTCGAAGCCGAGCCGCTCGTAGAGCCGCTGCAACGCCCGGACCTTGCGGCTGCCTGGCGGTCCCTGGACCGTCAAGGCCAGCTTCACCTCGCTGCCGATGCTGTCGAGCACCTCGGTCGCGAACGCGTACCCGGCGCCCGGCTCGGAGGCCGCGAACTCCCCGAGCAGCACCGCGCCCGGCGCGTCGCGACGCACGACCCGGCTCGTCCAGAGCAGCCGGAAGAGCCGAGCGTCGCCGAGCGCGGCCGCCACCGCGGCGCCGACCGCGGCGGTGAGCACCACCCGCGGGAGTCGCGGGGCCAGCCAGACGCTGAGCAGCGCCGCGACGAGCAGCGGGCCGAGACGAGGGCCGCCGACGCCGATCACCGCGGTGCGGTCCCGGTTCGTGATGGCGCGGGTCAAAAAGCGCAGCCGAAGCCAGTTCACGGCCTGCGGCAGCGACTGCGACGACCCGGACCGCCCACCCGCCTCGAACCGACTCGTCACCACCGCCGAGGCCGACCACGCGGTGCGCGGGCCGACCAGCTCCGCGATCCCGCCGGTGCGCGCGACGAGTTCCTCAATGCGGCCCATCCGTCGAGTCTCGCACCGCGACCCGGCGCCGCCGCCGGATGCTCGGCCCGGCCGGCCCGTCCCGCTACGACTCGGGGGCCAGGTCCCCGAGGCCAGCCGACCCGACCCCCACAGCCGGCGGCAGGACCGGGAACTGGGCGAGGCTCGCCACCGTCTCGACCCCGGCGCCGTAGCGCTCCCCGCGCCGCTCGAGGACCCGGACCAGGGCCCGGACGCAGTCTGCGTCGAACTGCACCCCGACCTGGCGTCGCAGCTCCGCGAGTGCATCCTCCTGGGAGATGGCCCGCCGGTAGGCGCGGGTTGAGGTCATGGCGTCGAACGCGTCCGCGACCCGGATGACGCGGCTCTCGAGCGGCGCGTCGACCCCGTCGCCGACCATCGCCGCCGCGCACGGCGCCAGGGCCTCGATCCGCCGCACCAGCTGCACGCTGACCTCCTCGTGCTGCCGGACCCGCTCGTACTCCGAGCGGGTCAGTCGGCCCGGCTTGTTCAACAGCCGGTTCGGGACGGTCAGCTTGCCGATGTCGTGCATGAGCGCCGCGTCGTGCAGTCGGCGGAGCCGCCCCGGCGAGAACCCGAGCTCAGCCCCGATGTAGCTGGCGAAGCGGGCCACCCGCTCCACGTGACCGCCCGTGTACGGGTCCTTCGACTCCAGGGCCTGCACGAGGACCGCCAACGTCGCCTCGTGCTGCTCGTGGACAGCCAGGTAGGAGGCGAACGCCTGGCGGGCGGCGAGGATCGGGGTGATGAACAGCACCACGATCAGCACCCCGTGGGCCTCGTACAGGCGGCCGAGGAACACCCCGAGCACCGCGAAGACGACGATCTCGAAGTCCGCGAACCCCCACAGCCCGCTGATCTGGTCGCGCAGCGTCCCGCCGTCCCGGAGCCGGATCGTCACGCCGAGCAGCGCCAGGTCGACCAGCCAGTAGGCCACCGCGGCGGCCAAGGCGCCGAGCAGCTCCCACACCACCGTGGTCTGGGAACGGGTGACGGCATGGAACGCGCCCGCGGCGGCGAGGGACGACAGGCCGAGCGCCCCGACGTTGAAGGCCAGTCGCCGCCAGTCCCGCCGGCGCAGGTGCGGCCAGTAGATCCCGCCCGCCATGCCGACCAGCAGCGGGCCGAGCAGCGGCGCGTGGTCCCGGAACACGAACACCGCGGCGAGGGAGATCATCACCGAGCCCGACACCGACGACCCGTTGGGGAGGCGGACGATCACGTGCTCGGCGAAGGCGCACAGCGCACCGAGGAGGAGCAGCGGCCCGACCGCGGCCCGCTCCCCGTGCAGCTCCAGGACGACCGCCAGACCGATCGCGGTCGCGCACACCGCGGTGCACCACACGCTGAGCGCTCGCGAGTACGCGGTGTCGGTGTCCATGCGTCCAGAATTCCCGGCGGGCCCCGGGGGCAGGATCCCGGGGGAAACCTAGGTGTGGGTTAAGGCTATTTCCAGGTCCGGCCGGCTCCACCGGCGAGCACCACCGCAGCGATGCTGGATCCGATGAGGGCGACACGGGCAATTGCTCTCTTGCTCACGCCACACCCCTCCTCCCTGTAGGAGCTGGTGTCGACCTGCGCTAAGTGGTCGCACCGCTAGTCGCTCCGCTTGAAGCAGGGGCAGTCACGCCTCCTGGATTCTGCGACACCCGGGACCCTGCCCACGAGGCCCGCTCAGGACCCCCCTTCCTCACATCAACAACAGGGTCATCAATTGTCACGTACGCCGGCCGGAACCGCAAGGTGCCGCGTGGCCATCACATCACGCTCCGCGCGAAACCCGCGAGGTGAGAGCCCCGCCCCCGGCGCATCGGTCGCGGGGAGCGGTCGACGGTCGGGTCGATGGTTCGCCCCGCCCGGCGGCGCACCGGGAGGGGACGGGTCGGCCCGCGACCGAGCGGCCGGCCGGGGGAGGCCCGGCGCCTCAGCGTCCGGCTGGGACGGTGCCCATCCGGCCGGACTGGAAGTCGTCGAACGCCTCGAGGATCTCCTGCTTCGTGTTCATCACGAACGGCCCCTGCCAGACGATCGGCTCCCGGATGGGTGTCCCGCCGAGGAGCAGCACGTCGAGGTTCGGCGACGGCTCGTCCTGGCGCTCGTCGGCCTGCACCGTGATCGAGTCGCCCGGCCCGAAGGCGGCGAGCTGCCCGGTCCGGATCGGCCGCGCCTCCGCGCCCACCGTGCCCCGCCCGGCCAGCACGTAGGCGAGCGCGTTGTACCCGGGCGGCCACGGGAGCGTCAGCGGCGCGCCGGGGCTGAGGGTGGCGTGCGCGAGGACGATCGGCGTGTGCGTCATCCCGGGGCCGCCCTGGCCGGCCAGCTCCCCCGCGATGACCCGGACCAGCGCCCCGCCGTCCGCAGACCGCAGCAGCGTGACCCGGTCGGCTCCGATGTCCTGGTAGCGGGGCGGCACCCGCTTCTCCACCGCGGGCAGGTTCACCCACAGCTGGATGCCATGGAACAGGCCGCCGCGGGCGACCAGCTCCTCGGGCGGCTCCTCGATGTGGAGGATCCCGTCACCGGCGGTCATCCACTGGGTGGCGCCGTTCGTGATCAGCCCGCCGCCGCCGGTCGAGTCCTGGTGCCGGAAGGTGCCGTCGATCATGTAGGTGACGGTCTCGAAGCCCCGATGCGGGTGCCACGGCGTCCCCTTCGGCTCGCCCGGCGCGTACTCGACCTCTCCCATCTGGTCCATGTGGACGAACGGGTCGAGGAGCGCAGGGTCGACACCGGCGAAGGCCCGCCGGACCGGGAAGCCGAGCCCCTCGAACCCCGCCGGCGCGGTCGTCACCGACACCACCGGGCGCGGCGTCGAGTCGCCCGCCGCGGGTGCGGCGACCGGCAGGTCCAAGACGTTGTCGACGGTCACCGCGGGCATCGCGCACCTCCAGCGTGGCGAGTCAACGGTGCAACGACCCGCCCCCAGCTCGGCATTCCGGAGCGGACCGCGTCAGCGGAGGTGCTCGTCGAAGAAGGCCAGCAGGCGGGTCCAGGCGTCGGCCGCCGCGGCCTCGTCGAAGCTGTCCGACCCGTCCCGCATGAAGCCGTGCCCGGCCTCCGGGTACACGACGACCCGGTCGGGGTGGTGGGCCTGCACGGCCTCGATCGCCGTCGCCGGGATGTACTCGTCCCGCCCCCCGAAGAACAGCAGCACCGGGCAGCGCGGCCCCCCGAGCTCCTGGGCGATGTGGCCGCCGTAGAACGGGGCCGCGGCGCGCAGATCCAACGACGAGCAGGCAGCCCGGTAGGTGATGGTGCCCCCCAGGCAGAACCCGGTGATCCCGACCCGAGGTGGCGCCCAGGTCGCGAAGGTGCCCAAGCCCCACCCCCAGGTCCTCGAGCACCTGATCGGGGCGGAGGGCCCCGATCAGCGTCCCGAAGTCCGCGGCCTCCGACCCGCCCGACCGGAAGAACAGATCGGGTGCCACCACCGTGTAGCCCTCTCGGCCCAGCCGCTCACAGAACCGCAGCAGCTGCGGCGACATGCCGTTGCCCTCGTGGACGACCAGCAGGCCCGCTCCCGGCCGCGAGCTGGCCGGCGTGACCGAGAACCACGGAACGCTGAGCTCGGGCATCAGCTGCTCCCAGCAGAGACGAGTCCGGAACCGGCGCGCACCCTATCCGTCCACCCGTCGGGCGTCGCCGCTGGCGCGGTGTGGTAGAAGCGACGCGTGCGCTTCGCGGTGAAGACGTCACCTCAGAACACCGCCTGGCCCGACATGCTCGCCGTCTGGCAGGTCGCCGACGGGCTGGAGTTCTTCGACTCGGGGTGGACGTTCGACCACTTCTACCCGATCTTCTCTGACTCGCGGGGCCCGTGCCTCGAGGGCTGGATCGTGACCACCGCGCTCGCGCAGGCGACCCGGCGGCTGCGGGTCGGCGTGATGGTGACCGGCATGCCGTACCGGCATCCCGCCGTGCTGGCCAACATGGCCGCCACCCTCGACGTCGTCTCCCACGGGCGGCTCGAGCTCGGCCTCGGCGCGGGCTGGAACCAAGAGGAAGCCGACGCCTACGGGATCGACCTCCACGGGACGCTGCGCGAGCGCTTCGACGCCTTCGACGAGGGATGCGAGGCCATCATCGGGCTGCTCACGAACACCGAGACGACCCTCGACGGCCGGTATGTGCACCTCCACGCGGCGCGCTGCGAGCCCAAGCCGGTGCAGCGACCCCACCCGCCGATCTGCATCGGTGGCACGGGGGAACGCCGAACACTGCGGTCGGTGGCCCGCTACGCCCAGCACTGGAACTTCCCCGGCGGGGACGTCCCCACCTTCCGGCGCAAGCTCGACGTGCTCCACGAGCGGTGCGCCGAGGTGGGACGCGACCCGGCCGACATCGTCGTCTCGACTCAGCTCCGCCTGCCCGAGGACGGTGACGTCGGACCCCTGGTGGCGGCCGCGGAGGCGTTCGCCGACGCCGGCTGCGCGCTCGGCGTCGTGAACCTGCTCCCTCCGCACCGGACCGAGGTGCTCGAGCCCGTCGTCACCGCGCTGGGGCACCTCCGGTCCTGACCGAACCCGACCACCGCGACGCGGCGGCGGGCCACCGGCCGCGGCCTAGCTCGGAGGGTCCGGTCGACCTCGGGTCGGCGTCTCGCTCCGACGACGGGTCGGTGCCACGCCGAGGCCGATCCCGGCGATCATCGCTCCCACCGCCAGGCTGACCAGCGACAGCGTCGAGCCGGCGTCAGCCACCGCGACCCCGATCGCGAGGAGCAGCAACAGCGCCGCGGTGAGCTCGGCCCGCCCACGTCGACGACGGACGTCGGTGCGGTCTGGGGCGGGGGACGAGCCGTCGGGCCCGCCCTCACGCCGTGAGCGTCGGCGTCCGACGACCAGCAGCCCGACTCCTCCGAGGCCGACCAGGATCAGCACGACGCCGCCGAGCGTGAGCGCGGAGACGGTCACCCAGCGCACGACGACCGGTGGGGCGCAACTGCACGCCGTGACTGCGCTCACCCGGGCCCTCGTCTCACGCGGCGGACGCTCAGCACCGTAGCCCCGCCGACAAACCGGACGTCGTCGTGATCGCCGAGGAGGGGGCACATGACGCGAGCGATCAATAGCCGCGCTGCAGGTCCACCTCGTTGGTCAGGTCGTCGCCGGCGAGGAAGCGGGTCAGGTTGTCGCGGAACAGCCGATGCAGGTTCGCGAACAGTGCGGCAGGTGCGGCTGCGGCATGCGGTGACAGGTACAGGTTGGGCGCGTCCCACAGGGGGCTGTCGGCGGGGAGCGGCTCGACGCTAGCCACGTCGAGCGCCGCGGCCCGGAGGTGGCCGGATCGGAGCGCGTCGATCAGCGGCGCCTCGTCGACCAGCGAGCCGCGCCCGACGTTGCAGAAGAACGACCCCGGCCGCATGGCCGCGAACGCGGCCGAGGCCATGAGCCCGCTCGTCTCGGGAGTTTCCGGGACCGCCGCGATCACCGCGTCGCACTGGGCCAGCATCGAGTGGAGCGCATCGGGTGTGAACAGCTCGTCGACGTCCGGGGCGGTCGCGCCCGGCGTCGCCGAGCGGCGAGTCGCGACGACGCGCAGCCCGAACGCGTGCGCGCGGGCGGCGACCGCGGAGTTGATCGCCCCCAGCCCGAGGAGACCCAGCGTCGTTCCCGCCAGCTGCTCGGTGTAGTTCGGCTCCCAGCGGTGCTCGTGCTGCGCCTCGTCGAAGGCGCGGAAGTGCTTCCACTCCTGGAGCACCCGGGCCAGCGCGAACTCCGCGATCGCCACCGCGTTGGCGCCCGCCGCGGTCGTCAACCGGATGCCGGCCTCGGCCAGCCCGGCCGACTGCAGCTGACCGGTTCCGGCCCCGACCGCCTGCACCCACTGCAAGCGCGGCGCGACGCTCCGGACGTCGAAGGGCAGGTCGATGGCGAGCACGGCGTCGCAGCGTCCCAGCGCGTCCCGCTGCGCGTCGGTCAGCGGCGGGGCCTGGGCGCGGAGCCGATCGGCGCCCGGCTTCCCGCGCACGCTGCGCAGCTCGTGCGGCTCCACGTATGGCTCCACGACGAGCTCGACTCGCTCGTCGAGCGCTTCGAGGTCACGCAGCTCGGCTTCGAAGCGGTCACGGTCCCCGAACCACTCCGACGGGTACAGCAGGCCGACCACGACGGGGTCGTGATCGCGACGATCACCAGCCATGGTCGTGTCCCCGTTCGCCGTCTACGCGCCCGGCGCGGGGCAGGGGGTCACCATCCCCACGGGTACGACTCGTCGGGCCACGTCACGACCCCCGCCGCCTTCAGCTCGTCCATCTCGGAATCCGAGTAGCCGAGCCTCGGCGAGGATGACCCGGGTGTCCTCCCCGACCCGCGGGGGCGGGCCGTGGACGTGGCTCGGTGTGTCCGAGAAGTCGATCGTCGACCCGAACTGGCGCAGCCGGCCCAGGATCGGGTGCTCGTACTCGGCGACCAGCCCGAGCCGTTCCGCATCGGCGTCGTAGAGCACCGCCTCTCCGCCGTTGACCTGGCGGGCCACCTCGTTCGGCACCCCGGCGTCGTCGAGGGTGTGGGACCACATCACCGCGGTGCGGGTCCGGAACGCAGCCTCCAGGTCCGCCTCGACCGCGGCTCGGTCCCGCGACCCGTCGACGCCGAGCGTGGTGCAGAGCGCCGCCCAGTGGTCGTCGCGGATCGCGGCGACCTGCACCCAGCCGTCGTTGGTCTCATAGAGGCGGTACCCGGCGTCGAAGCCGCGCTGGTCGGCATCGAGCTTCGGACGGAAGGTCGCGGTGCCGTCCTCGCGGACGAGCACGTCCGAGGAGAACACGCACCCGCCGTCCATCAGGGACGTCCAGAGCTCCTGGCCCTCGCCGGTCTTGGCCCGGTGGTAGAGGGCGAGCAGCACGCCGACGACCGAGAGCATCGCGTTCGACGTGTCGCACATCCCGTAGCGGTAGTAGAGGGGATCGTGGCCGTGGGGGACTGCGCCCGACTCGTGCTCCAGGCCGGCCGACGCCTGGTACAGCGGGTCGAGGCCACCAAAGTCCGAGAGCGGCCCGTCCAGCCCGTACGCGTAGGTGTTGCAGTACACGAGGTCGGGCTTCACCGCCCGGCAGGCCTCGTAGTCGAGGCCCAGCCGCGTCGCGGTGCCCTTCGTCATGTTGTGGTGCACCGCGTCGGCGGTGCCGACCAGGCGCAGCGCCAGCTCCCGCCCGACCGGGTCCTTCACGTTCACCGCGATGTCGCGCTTGCCCCGCTGGCAGCCCATGAACGGAGTGGCCGCCATCCGCATCCCGTCGCCGGTGATTGGCTCGACCTTGATGATCTCCATGCCGAGATCACCGAGGATCATCGGACCGAACGGCCCAGCCAGGTACTGGCCGAAGTCGATGAGCCGCAACCCCTCCAGCGCGTACATCAGCGTCCCCCACCGGTGATCCGGGCGATCTCGTCGGGCCCGTACCCGAGCTCGCCGAACACCTCCGCGTCGTGCTCACCGATCCCCGGCTGGGGCCCGACCACCGCCCCCGGCGTGCCGAGCAGATGGATCGGCACCCCCATCTGGGTCGCCGGACCCAAGTCCGGGTCCTCGATGGTCAGCACCATGTCGTTGGCCTGCAGCTGCGGATGGTCGAACTGCTCCTCGGGGGTCACGACCGCCTCCGCGATCTGATTGTTCTCGATCAGCTCCGCGATCAGCTCGTCGCGCTTCCAGGTCTTGAACGCGGCTCGGCGCCGGTCGTTCATCAGGTTCTGCACCTGGAGGGGCAGCAGGCCCTCCAGGTCGGCGGGCGGCATCTGCTCCACGCCGAGGATCTCGTCGAGGGACTTGATCGGCGTCTTCCCGCTCATGATCGAGAGGTGCACGAACTCGTGGTCGGCGCACTCGAAGATCATCCCCTGGTGCACCCCCGGCGGGTACGTCTTGGCCATCAGGCCGTACACCGCCGAGTCGGCCTTCTCGATCGACTGCCAGATCTGGGTCGTGTAGAGCAGCACGCCTTGCAGCAGGCTGGTCCGCACGTGCTGCCCGCGTCCCGTCGACGTGCGGGCGATCAACGCCGCGACGACCCCGCTCGCGACCAGGTAGATCGCACCCATGCTCGGCATCGGCATGGCGAGGAAGATCGGGCCCGGCCGCCACCCCGGCTGCTCCCACTGCTGGCCCGCCGCGGCCTGCACCAGCGCGTCGTACCCGGCCCGGTCCGCGAAGCGATGCCCGTCCGGCCAGGCCGGCACCGAGCAGTACACGACCCGCGGGTTCGTCGCCGCGCACGCCTCGTAGCCGACCCCCAGCCGGTCCGCGACCCCGGGCCGGAACGACTCCACCACCACGTCGGCCGTCTCGACCAGCCGGTGGAACGCGGCCCGGCCCGCCTCCGACTTCAGGTCCACCTGCACCGCCCGCCGCGAGCGGGTCCACACCTTGTAGCCGTCGTAGGAGCGGAACGGATCGCCGCCCGGCGGCTCGACCTTCACCGTGTCGGCGCCCTGCTCCGCCAGCAGCAGCACCCCGAGCGCCCCCGCCGCGCCCCACGTGAGGTCGAGGATCCGAACGCCGGTCAGGGCTCCAGGCACCGCCGCATCCTTCCACGACCCTGACGCGCCCGTCAGGCGAGCGCCGTGGCCGGGTCCGCCGACTCCGCCACGCACGCCTCCCACGAGCCGGCCGTCGGCGCGACGACCAGTCGCGGGGCGGCCGCGCCGGTCGAGCCGTTCAACGGCGCGCAGTAGCGTCGGGGCACACCCGTGACCAGGAGGAATCCCCGTGCAGGTCTTCGACAAGCTCTACATCGGTGGCGAGTGGGTCGAGCCCCACGGCAAAGCCGTGATCGAGGTCATCTCCCCGCACAGCGAGCAGGTGATCGGGACGGTGCCGGACGCGACGCCCGCCGACATGGACCGGGCGGTCGCCGCGGCTCGGGCGGCGTTCGACGACGGTCCCTGGCCGAGGATGAGCCCCGCCGACCGGGCCGAGGGCCTCAAGCGCCTGTCGGGTGCGCTGCAGGCCCGCTCCCAGGACATCGCGGACCTGATCTCGTCCCAGAACGGCTCCCCCAAGTCCTGGTCGCTGATGGGGCAGGTGTTCTCGGCCACGATGGTCCTCGACGCGTACGCCACCTTCGCCTCCAACTACCCGTGGGAGGACCGCCGTGACGGCGCGCTCGGCGCGCCGGTCCTCGTGCGGCGGGCCCCGGTCGGCGTCGCGGCGGGGATCCTGCCGTGGAACGTGCCGCTGTTCATCGCCGCGTTGAAGCTCGGCCCGGCCATGGCCGCCGGCTGCCCGATCGTGCTCAAGCCCGCGCCCGAGACGCCTCTCGATGCGTACCTTCTCGCCGAGGCGGTCGCCGAGTCCGACCTCCCGCCCGGCGTGATCAACATCGTCGCCGCGGGCCGGGAGACGGGCGAGCACCTGATCCGTCACCCGGGGATCGACAAGGTGTCGTTCACCGGTTCGAGCGCGGTCGGTCGACACATCGGCGAGGTGTGCGGCGGGCAGCTGAAGCGAGTCACTTTGGAGCTGGGCGGCAAGTCGGCCGCGATCGTGCTCGACGACGCCAACCTCGACGAGGCCGCGCTCGGGAACCTCGTCATGTCCGGACTCATGAACAACGGGCAGGTGTGCGGCGCGCAGAGCCGGGTGCTCGTGTCGAAGAACCGGTACGGGGAGGTCGTCGACGCGCTCAGCGCCGCGGTCGGCGCGTTGAAGGTCGGTGACCCGCTCGACGACTCGGTCCAGGTCGGCCCGCTGGTGGCCGAGCGTCAGCGCACCCGGGTCGAGGGGTACCTCGACGCCGGCAAGAGCGCCGGCGCCCGCGCCGTCGTCGGCGGTGGACGCCCCGCCGACCTGGAGACCGGCTGGTACATCGAGCCGACCGTGTTCGCCGACGTCACCAACGACATGAAGATCGCCCGGGAGGAGATCTTCGGGCCGGTGCTCTCAGTCATTCCCTACGACGACGAGCGGGACGCGATCGCGATCGCCAACGACTCCGACTACGGGCTCTGCGGGTCGGTGTGGACCTCCGACGCTGAGCACGGCGCCGCGGTCGCGGCCCAGGTCCGCACCGGGGTCGTCGCGATCAACTCGTCGATGATCCTCGACTTCAACGCCCCGTTCGGCGGGTTCAAGCAGTCGGGGCTCGGCCGGGAGCTCGGCCCCGAGGGAATCGACCCCTACACCGAGTACCAGTCGATCATCCTGCCGATGGCGTAACCGACGCGACTCACACGAACCGACCGGCCGCGGCCGGTCGGTTCGTCGCGTCAGCGGTCAGCTGGCGAGCGCCTCGCCCGCGTCGACGCCGGCCATCGAGGGGTGCCGAAGCTTCGAGAGGACTCGGGCCTCGATCTGCCGGACCCGCTCGCGGGTCACGCCGATCGCGAGGCCGACCTCGGCCAGGTCGCGGGGGCCGCCGCCGTCGAGCCCGTAGCGGAGCTCCACGATCCGCCGCTCCCGGTCGTCGAGCACACCGAGCAGCGTCTGCACCACGTGCGCGCGTGCCTCGCGGTTCGCGATCTCGTCCGCGAACTGGTCGTCGTCGTCGGCGATCGTGTCGCCGAGGAGCAGGTCGTCGCCGTCCCCGTCGCCGATCGGCGCGTCGACGCTCGCCATCCGGGTCGGGAAGCGCCGGACCTCCGCCACCCGGTGCGCGTCGACCCCGCTCGCCTTCGCGACCTCGTCGTCGTTGGGGGCCCGGCCCAGCCGCGCCTCGAGGTCGTCGGTGACCCGAGCCACCAGCCGGTAGGTGTCCTCGGCGTGGGCGGGAAGCCGGATCGAACGGGCGGTGTCGGCGTAGCCGCGGGTGATCGCCTGGCGGATCCACCAGGTCGCGTAGGTCGAGAACTTGAAGCCCTTGCGGAAGTCGAACTTCTCGACCGCGTGCATCAGGCCGAGGTTCCCGAGCTGGATGAGGTCCCCGAGGGGCAGCCCGGTGCTCTGGTAGCGGCGGGCGATCGACACGACCAGTCGGAGGTTGGCGACGACGAACTCGTCGCGGGCCCGCTGCCCGGCGCCGACCGCGTCGTTCAGCTTCCGGCGGAGGGTCGGGGAGAGCCGCTCCGGGGAGTCGAGGCGGTCCAGGGCGGCCAGCCCGTCCATGACGAGCGCCCCCAGGCGCGCCTCATCGTCCTTGGTCAGCAGCTCATGGCGGCCGATGGCCTCCAAATAGGCCCCGACCGCGTCTTGCTGCTCGGCGTTGTGCTTACGAATTCGAGTCGCCATCGTCTCTCATACTCTCCTGGTCCTACGACGCCAACAACGCTTTCGGATGCCCCGGACGTTCCCGTGTGACGTCGGGCACAATCGGCTCTCAGGTTGCGCCGTCGGGGGCCTGGATGGTCGTCGAGCCCCCGGTTGACCCGTTTCCTCGCCTGTCGCCTGCTCTCCGGCCGCCCGGCCGCCCCGCCCTTGGATGGTCGTCCCCAACCCGACCCGCCTTGACCCCCAGCCCCCCGGCGGCGGCCAGGCGGGCCTCGGCGGCGGCCTCGTAGCCCCGGTCGAGCTCGAAGCCCACGAAGCGACGCCCCAGCTCGAGGGCCGCCACCCCGGTGGAGCCCACGCCCATGAACGGGTCCAGGACCAGGTCCCCCGGGCGGGTGGATAGCTCCACCAGACGGCGCAGCACCGCGACCGGCTTCTGGGTCGGGTGCTTGGGGTCCTTCAGGCGCTCATGGCCTGAGCAGATCGGGGATTCGATGAAGTTGTGCATGTCCCGCTGCCGCCCGAAGTTCCAGGTGTGGCCCCGGTCCCAGCAGCACACCACCAGCTCGCAGGAGTTCAAGAACCCGGCCTTGCGGAGCTTGGGGGCCGGGTTGGTCTTGTGCCACACCAGGAACTGGAAGGTGTCGAAGGCGGGGTCGAACACCTCGTGCCAGCGGCCCAGCAGGTTGTAGGAGGTGAACGCCAGCAGGTTGCCGTGCGGGGCGAGGACCCGGCGCAGCTCGTCGAGCCAGTCCTTCGGGTCGAAGGGGAGCCGGTCCCAGTCGGCGAGGTCGTTGTTGAAGTCCGAGCGCCAGCCCAGCTTGATGTTCCCCCGCGAGTAGGGAGAGAGGTTGTAGGGCGGATCGGTGCAGATCAGATCCACCGAGTGGTCCGGGACGCCGCGGATCAGGTCCCGGGCGTCGCCGGGCGCCACCATGTAGGGCTTCCGGGCCGAGGGGAGACGCACCCAGCCATCGAAGCAGACGCGAGGGCCGAAACGGTGACCCTCCCGCCAGGAGAGCGCAATACTGGCCGGCTCGTCCAGCACGAGGAGGTGACCGGGATGGCAGGTGGCGTGGGAGAAGCGGCCCAGCAGCCGTCGCTCCTCGACGCCGCCCCAGCCGAGGAGGTCACCCTCGGGGTCGCGGAGCTGAACCAGGCCATCAGCGACGCACTCCGGGCCAGCTTCCCGGGCCCGGTCTGGGTGCGGGGCGAGATCCAGGCCCTCCACGTCTCTCGCAACCAGCACACCTACTTCGAGCTGGTCGAGAAGCACGAGCGTCGCGACCAGGTGCGAGCCACGATCCGTGTCGCGCTGTTCCGCGACGACCGGCCGGCCGTGAACCGGGCGCTCCGCGACGCCGGGCTGCGACTCGCCGACGGCGTCGAGGTCCGGATCCGGGCCCGGGTCGACTTCTACCCGCCCGCGGGGCGCCTCCAGCTCGTCATGACCGCCATCGACCCCAACTTCACGATCGGTCGGCTCGCCGCCGACCGAGACCGGATCCTTGGCCTCCTGCGCGCGGAGGGGATCCTCCGCCGCAACGCGACCCACGCCCTCGCCGAGGTGCCGCTCCGCGTCGGCCTCGTAACCAGCGGCGGCAGCGCCGCCTACCGCGACTTCCTCCACGAGCTCGAGGGCAGCGGCCACGCCTTCCGCGTCGTGCACTGCGACGTGCGCGTCCAGGGCGCCGCGTCGTCTCGGCGCGTGGTCTGGGCGCTGCGCCAGCTCGGGGACCTCGACCTCGACGTCATCGCGATCGTGCGAGGGGGCGGCGCCCGCAGCGACCTGGCTGCCTTCGACTCCGAGATCGTCGCCCGCGCCATCACCGAGCTCCCCATCCCCGTCCTCACCGGGATCGGCCACGAGACCGACCGCACCATCGCCGACGAGGTCGCGCACACCCACGCCAAGACCCCCACCGCGGCCGCGGCGGTGCTCGTCGAGGCGGTCGACGCCTACCTCGAGCGCCTCGACGTCCTCGCCCACCAGCTCTCCCTCCGGGCCCGCAGCGTCGGCACCCTCGCCCGCCGCGAGCTCGACCGGCGCGCCGACCGGCTCCTCCGGGCCGGTCCCGTCGCGCTCGACCGGGAGCGACGCGGGCTGCGCGAACGCCACCGCCGGGTCGTCCACGCCGGCCGACGTGGCACCCGCGACGCCGTCCACACCATCGAGGCCTGCCAATCCCGGCTCGCCACCTCCGGTCGCCGCACGGCGCGGACCCAGACCTTGCGGCTCGACACGGCCGCCGCCCGCCTCCGCGCCCTCGACCCGAGACGGGTCCTCGAGCGCGGCTACTCGATCACCCGCGACGACGCCGGCCGGGTCGTGCGGTCCGCCCACCGGGTCGACGCCGGGCAGCTGCTCATCACCGAGACCGCCGACGGTTCGCTGCGCAGCCGAGTGGAGGGCCCGTGACGAAACCGAACGAGCCCGGCTACAGCGAGGCGATGGTCGAGCTCGAGAGCATCCTCGCCGAGCTCGAACGGGACGACCTCGACGTCGACGTCCTCGCCGACCGGGTGCAACGGGCAGCCGAGCTGCTCACGCTCTGCCGGAACCGGATCGCCCGCGCCCAGGAGGACGTCGACCGGATCGTCGCCGACCTCGACGCCCTCGACCCCGTCGACAGCGAGGTCGACGAGGACTGACGCGCCGGTCGACCGCGGTGGCGCGCGACTCGGAAGCCGCACCGTCGGATGCGTCGAGCCGTGCGCGCGTGCTCATGGGTCCGGGTCGGTGTCCGAGCTGGGCCGGCTCGGGCCTCGGCCGCAGACCTATCCGGTGAAGGCAGGTTGGGTGACGATGATCGGGGCGTTGCAGGTGCTGGACCCGTCGGCTTGGAAGATGACCACGTAGCCGTTGCCGAGTGTGTTGCCGGCACTGCGGAAGACGCCTGCGGCGGCCGCGATGACAAACCCCGAGCCGCCTCCCCCGCCACCGCCAGAGGCGCCACCTTGACCGCCGCCCCCGCCGCCCCCGCCGCCGCCGCCGAGAGCGCCGCCGCCCCCGCCGCCGCCAGCAGAACTCAGGGCCGCTCCGTCGCCACCTGCGCCTCCGTGATCACCACTCGCGTCGAAGCCCGCCGTTGCGCCGGGCCCGCCAGCCGGACCCCCCGTGCCAACCATCACCGTGGTGGCGCCCGTCCCGGCCCCGCCCACGGGTGCGGGGCCTCCGCTGCCGTCCTGGCCGTCGCCGCCGTTTCCGTTGCCGCCGGGCTCGACCGTGTCTGACGCGCCGCCGCCCCCGCCGCCGCCACCGGCGATGACCAGCGGCGTGCTCGCGGCGAGGACAGCGGAGAACCCGCCGCCACCCCCGCCCACGTCGCCGTCGCTCGTGGTCCCTGCCGGGCCGCCACCATTGCTGCCGCCCGCGCCGATCGGCGGCGGATTGGAAACCCCACCTGACAGCGTGCCTCCCCCGCCTTCGCCACCCACTTCGACAGTGAGCACCTCGCAGGGTGTGACGGGCAGGCTCAGCACCTCCACTTGTCCGCCTATCCCGCCGTCCAGGTTGGAGTCGGAGCCGGGGGCGCCTCTGGCGCCGGCGACCAGGACATGGAGCGAGGTCACCCCGGCCGGGACGGTGGAGGTGAACGTCCCCGGGGTGAAAAGGCCAACAGAGGTCGGGTCAGCGGTGGCTGGTGTGCGCACCATCAGCAGGCTGGTGACTAGGACCCCGGCTCCGAGGCTGGCCATCAGGACGCGCATCCGTCCCCAACCGGCCCCCGCCTGGTGTGTCACCCCTGCTCCGATCCGCCCGGGCGAGCGTCAACCAGGGACGTCGCGATAGGGCGGGAGGGAGCCCTCGCTCAGGCGGGGTTGCCGATCGCCGCGATCAGCGCGTCCTCGAACGGCCAGTTGCCCTCCAGGTGGCGGTTTCCCTCCACCTGCATGTCGTACACCCACCAGAACAGGTAGATGCCGCACGTGAACAGGCTGGCGAAGATCCGACCTACGTAGTTCTGCTTGCCCTTCACCCGGTTCGGGTCCGGGCTCGGGGGGCTCACCCCGAGCCGGGCGTAGATCTGGGCCAGGTCCCACTCGATCGCGCACTCGGCTTGGTCGTGACGGTTCAGGTCCCCGTCGATGAGGATGAAGCCGATCACCTCGACCAACCCGGCGAAGAACAGCTGGACGCCGCCGATGAAGACGTCGAGGAGCAGCCACACGACCGGGTCTCGGAACTCGCCGGACAGGCCCCGCATCGTCTGCAGCGACGCCGCGACCCGCTCGAACGCGGGCCGGAGTCGTCCGCGACGCCCTGCTCGTTGGCTCGTTCCCACGCCCACGTGTTCGCGGCGTCGAGGAACTCGAGCCGACGCCGGTTGTGGTCCCGGTCCCGCCGCATCAGCTGATAGAAGAGGAAGAAGCCGAAGATCCCGCACGTGATCACGGTCAGGAACACGTTGAGCGCCGGCCCGGTGAACACGTAGTCGGTATCGGCCCGCTGGTTGTAGGCGCCGCGGAGGCGCAGCAGCGGGCTCGTGGGCGGCGACTGCCACGGCGGCAGCGGCGGCGGCGTCGGGGGAGGGGTGCTCATCCTCTTATCCGTCCGCGGTGCTGCGGTTGGCCCGGCGGCTCCGGTGCCACCGCAGCCCGCCTTCGAGGGCGGCGAGGATCGTGTCGTTGTCGCGGGAGAGCCGCTCGTGCACGTACCGCTCGAGGCCGACCCGGCGCATCCACGGGTTGAAGGTCTCGTAGGTCTCGTGGAAGTGCACCCGGGTCTTGTCGGCCCCGAGGTCCTCGAGGCGCGTGTGGCCGGTCGCCTGCGACCAGAGCGGCTTGCCGACCGCGTCGTAGCGCCACGACTCGGGCGGCTTCACCTCGGTGAGCCACTCCCACGACTGTCCGATCCCACCGGAGAGGAGGAACCGGGGGACCGGGAACGTGCAGTGGCGCACCAGCCCCTCCCCGATCTCGTCGCCCGGGACCAGGATGTCGATCCGGGTCCGCACGTCGCGGGGTTGGGGACGGTCCGGCTCCCGGTACCAGAACATCGCCCACACCTCCTCGCGCGGCGCGTCGAGGTCCACCGTGAACGCATGCTCTTGCATCCGGGTCGCTCCTCGCCGCCCGGCCCCCTCCGTCCATCCGGGCCAGGCCCCGCGGAGCGTAGGCGACCCACGCGGAATCGCGCCTGGGGCTCCGAGACCTCGCCTCCGCGCCACCGGTGTGGTGGAGGAGCCGGCCGGTCAGCCGCGGCCCACGATCGACGCGAGTCCCGTGTCACGCGCGACGTCCCCGGAGGAGCCGACCGGGGCCGGCACTACCATCCGCTTGTGGCGGACCCGTCCCGTGCCCCCGACCCGGTCCCGTCGCAGCCCGAGATCGCCGATTCGCTGCTCGACCTGATCGGCGACACGCCGCTCGTTCGGCTCGGACGAGTGGGTCGCGACCTGGCCTGCGACCTCGTCGCGAAATTGGAGCTGTTCAACCCGGGGGGGAGCGTCAAGGACCGGCCCGCGGTCGCGATGATCGACGACGCGGAACGCCAGGGTCTGCTCGTCCCGGGCGGGACGATCGTCGAGCCCACCTCGGGGAACACCGGGGTCGGGCTGGCCATCGTCGCCGCGCAGCGGGGCTACCGGTGCATCTTCGTGATGTCGGACAAGATGTCCGACGAGAAGGTCGCGCTGTTGCGCGCCTACGGCGCCGAGGTCGTCGTCTGCCCGACCGCGGTGCCGCCCGAGCATCCCGATTCGTACTACTCGGTCGCGGACCGGCTCACCCGCGAGACCCCGAACGCGTTCCGTCCCAACCAGTACTACAACCAGGCCAACCCGGCCGAGCACGAGCGGTCCACCGGTCCCGAGATCTGGCGCCAGACCGCCGGGCAGGTCACGCACTTCGTCGCCGGCGTCGGGACGGGCGGGACGATCACCGGCGTGGCCCGCTACCTGAAACGCCAGAACCCGGCCGTGCAGATCATCGCCGCCGACCCGGAAGGCTCCGTGTTCTCCGGCGGCACCGGGCGCCCCTACCTCGTCGAGGGGGTCGGCGAGGACTTCTGGCCCCCCACCTACGATCCTTCGGTCGTCGACCGGACCATCCGGGTGTCTGACGCCGAGTCGTTCGCGGCCGCCCGGCGCGTCACCCGCGAAGAGGGCCTCTTGATCGGCGGGTCGTGCGGCACCGCGGTGCACGCGGCGCTCGTCGCGGGCGCCGACCTCGGGCCTGGCGACCTGGTCGTCGTGCTGCTGCCCGACTCGGGACGCGGCTACCTCTCGAAGATCTTCAACGACGCCTGGATGACCCGGTTCGGGTTCCTCGTCCAGGGCGGCCCCACCGCCGGGGAGGTGCTGGCCGCCAAGCGGGCCGGCGTCGAGGCGGTCGCCGACCTGGTCGTCATCACCCCCGACGAGCCGGCCCGGCGCGGCTTCGCGATGATGCGAGACCTCGGAGTCAGCCAGCTCGTCGTCAGCGTCACCACCGAGCTGCCGCTCGCGGCCAAAGAGGTGTCCGGGACGCTCAGCGAGCTGGAGCTGATGGACAAGGCGTTCCGCGACCCGTCGGTGCTCGACCGCCCGACCCGCGAGGTCATGGAGCCCGCCATGCCGATGATCGGCGTCGGCGAGACGGTCAGCGACGTCGTCGAACGCCTCGAGTCCGCGACGTCGGTGCTGGTCCTCGACGGCGGGCACCCGATCGGTGTCGTCACCCGACAGGACGTGCTCGCGTTCCTCGCCGCCCGGGCCCCAGGGTGAGCCGGTGACCGACGGCTTCGAGACCCGGGCCATCCACGCCGGTCAGGACCCGGACCCGGCGACCGGCGCGGTCGTGACGCCGATCAACCTCGCCACGACGTTCGCTCAGGCCGGCGTCGGCGACCACCGAGGCTTCGAGTACGGCCGGACCGCGAACCCGACCCGCGCCGCGCTCGAGACGTGCGTCGCGTCGCTCGAGGGGGCCCGACACGGCGCCGCGTTCGCGAGCGGCATGGCGGCCGAGGACGCCGTGCTCCGGTCCCTCACCCGGCCCGGCTCGCACGTCGTGCTGCCCCTCGACGCGTACGGCGGGACGTTCCGGCTCGTCACCCGGGTCCTGGCCGAGCGGGCCGGGCTGCGCTGGAGCGCCACCGACCTCTCCTCGCCCGACGCGCTGCGGGAGGCGTGGACCGACGACACCGCGCTGGTCTGGCTCGAGACCCCCACCAACCCGCTGCTCTCCTGCCTCGACATCGCCGACGTCGCGGCGGTCGCGCACGAGCGGGGCGGGACGGTCGTCGTCGACAACACGTTCGCGACGCCATACCTGCAACGACCCCTCGAGTTCGGCGCGGACGTGGTCGTGCACTCGACCACCAAGTACCTCGGCGGCCACTCCGACGTCCTCGGCGGCTTCGTCGCCCTCGACGACGACGAGCTCGCCGAGCAGATCCGCTTCCTGCAGAACGCGGTCGGGGCCGTCCCGTCCCCGTTCGACTGCTACCTGGTGCTGCGGGGCGTGAAGACCCTCGCCGTCCGGATGGACCGGCACTGCCACAGCGCCCGGGCCGTCGCCGCGCTGCTCCACGAGCACCCCGCGGTGGCCCGCGTCCTCTACCCGGGGCTGGCGGAGCATCCCGGCCACGACGCGGCCCGTCGCCAGATGCGCGACTTCGGCGGGATGGTGAGCTTCCTCGCCCGGGGCGGAGAGGCCGCCGCGCTCGAGCTGGTCGCGGCGACCCGGGTCTTCACCCTCGGCGAGTCGCTCGGCGCGGTGGAGAGCCTCATCGAGCACCCGGCCCGCATGACCCACGCCTCCGTCGCCGACTCGCCGCTCGCCGTCGACCCGGCGCTGGTGCGGCTCTCGGTCGGGCTCGAGACCCTCGACGACCTGCTCGACGATCTGCGCGACGCGTTGGACCAGGTGGGCTGAGCGAGGCCGCCGAGCCCGCCCCGTCAGGTCTTCTGGGCGGCGAGGCGCCGCTGCTTGAACTGGGCCTTCACGAAGTCCCGGTTCATGAGCGCGATGAAGTCGATCGAGATCTCCTTCGGGCAGGCGGCCTCGCACTCGCCGTGCAGGGTGCAGGACCCGAACCATCGCTCCATCTCGGTCACCATGTTGACGACCCGCTCCCACCGCTCGGGCTGACCCTGGGGCAGCAGGTTCAAGTGCTGGACCTTCGCCGCGGTGAACAGCTGCGCGGCGCCGTTCGGGCAGGCCGCCACGCAGGCGCCGCAGCCGATGCAGGCCGCCGCGTCCATCGCGGTGTCGCTCACCGGCTTCGGGATCAGGATCAGGTTGCCGTCCGGGGCGCTGCCGGTCGGGGCGCTGATGTAGCCCCCCGCCTCGATGATCCGGTCGAACGCGGCCCGGTCGACGCAGAGGTCCTTGATGATGGGGAAGGCGGCGGCCCGCCACGGCTCGACTGTGATGTGCGCCCCGTCCCGGAACTTGCGCATGTGGAGCTGGCAGGTCGCGGTGCCCCGCTCCGGCCCGTGGGCGCGGCCGTTGATCATCATCGAGCACGATCCGCAGATCCCCTCGCGGCAGTCGTGATCGAACGCGACGGGCTCCTTCCCGTCGGCGATGAGCGCCTCGTTCAGCACGTCGAACATCTCGAGGAACGACATGTCGGGGCTCACGTCGGTGAGCTTCGTGGGTCTCGAAGCCGCCCGGCGCGCCCGGCCCGGACTGGCGCCACACCTGGAGCGTGATCTTCATCTGGTCTCCGCCCGGCCCTACTTGTACGACCGCTGGGCCAGGTGGACGTTCTCGAACTCGAGCGGCTCCTGGTGGAGGAGCGGATGCTCGTTGTCGCCGGTGTACTCCCAGGCCGCGACGTACACGAAGTGCTCGTCGTCCCGGAGCGCCTCGCCCTCCTCGGTCTGGTGCTCGACGCGGAAGTGGCCGCCGCAGCTCTCCTCCCGGTGCAGCGCGTCGCGGCACAGCAGCTCGCCGAACTCGAGGAAGTCCTCGACTCGGCCCGCCTTCTCGAGCGACTGGTTCAGGGACTCGCCGTCGCCGAGGACCCGCACGTCCTTGTGGAACTCGTCTCGCAGGGCCGGGATCTCCGCCAGCGCCTTCTCAAGCGACTCGCGGCTGCGCTCCATGCCGCAGTTCTCCCACAGCACCTTGCCGAGCTTCCCGGTGGAAGTAGTCCACCGAGCGGCTGCCGTGGACGCCGAGCAGCGCCGAGACTCGCTCTCGGACCTGCGCCTCGGCGTCGAGGAACGCCTGATGGTTCGTCGGCAGCGGGTCGGTGCCGAGCAGCGGCGCGAGGTAGTCGCCGATCGTCGCCGGCAGCACGAAGTAGCCGTCGGCGAGGCCCTGCATCAGAGCGCTGGCGCCGAGCCGGTTCGCGCCGTGATCCGAGAAGTTCGCCTCCCCCAGCGCGTAGAGGCCCGGCACCGTGGTCTGGAGGTTGTAGTCGACCCAGAGCCCACCCATCATGTAGTGGACGGCCGGGTAGATCCGCATCGGCACCCGGTACGGGTCCTCGCCGGTGATCCGCTCGTACATCTGGATCAGGTTGCCGTAGCGCTCCTCGATCACGTCGCGACCCAGCCGCCCGATCGCATCCGACAAGTCGAGGTAGACGCCGTTCTTCAACGGACCGACGCCTCGTCCCGCGTCGACCTCCCGCTTCGCGGCCCTCGACGCGACGTCGCGAGGCACCAGGTTCCCGAACGCCGGGTAGCGCCGCTCGAGGAAGTAGTCCCGCTCCGACTCCGGGATCTGGTCCGGGGGCCGCTCATCACCGAAGTCCTTGGGGACCCAGACCCGCCCGTCGTTGCGGAGCGACTCGCTCATCAAGGTGAGCTTCGACTGGAAGTCGTCGCTGGCCGGGATGCAGGTCGGGTGGATCTGCGTGAAGCACGGGTTCGCCATCAGCGCGCCCCGACGATGGGCCCGCCAGATCGCGGTGACGTTCGAGTTCTTCGCGTTCGTCGAGAGGAAGAAGACGTTGCCGTAGCCGCCGGTCGCGAGCACCACCGCGTGGGCGGCGTGCGACACGACGTCACCGGTGATCAAGTCCCGCGTCACCACACCCACCGCCCGTCCCTCGTCGACGACGACGTCGAGCATCTCGGTGCGGTTGTAGAGGGTGACCGTCCCCAGGTGCACCTGGCGCAGCAGCGCCGAGTAAGCCCCGAGGAGCAGCTGCTGGCCAGTCTGGCCGCGGGCGTAGAAGGTGCGGGACACTTGCGCGCCGCCGAACGACCGGTTGTCGAGCAGCCCGCCGTACTCGCGGGCGAACGGGACCCCCTGGGCGACGCACTGGTCGATGATGTTCACGCTGACCTGCGCGAGCCGGTAGACGTTCGCCTCCCGGGAGCGGTAGTCCCCGCCCTTGATCGTGTCGTAGAACAGCCGGTAGATGCTGTCCCCGTCGTTGCGATAGTTCTTCGCCGCGTTGATGCCACCTTGGGCAGCGATGCTGTGCGCCCGCCGGGGCGTGTCGTGGAAGGTGATCATCGTCACCTGGTAGCCGAGCTCCCCGAGCGTCGCAGCCGCCGACGCGCCAGCCAGGCCGCTTCCGACCACGATGACCTTGAACTTGCGTCGATTCGACGGGTTGACGAGCTTGACGTCGAACTTGTGGTTGTCCCACTTGTCGGCCAGCGGACCCTCGGGGGCGTGCGCGTCGAGGACGATGTCGCTCATCGGCTCACCGCCCCGGTCGTGATGAGCAGCGGCATGCTGCAGTTCCCCACCAGGATCAGGCCCGCGAACCCGGTCGCGAAGTATCGCTTCCACCGGTTGTAGCGAGGGTTGTTCAGCCCGAGGCTCTGGAACATCGACCACGCGCCGTGGAAGATGTGGACCGCCAGCGCGACGTTGGCGACGATGTAGATGATCGCGACCGGGACCCGCTCGAAGCTATAGAACATGTTGTCGTATGGGTCACCGCGCACGAAGTGCGGGTTCGCGAAGCCCCAGGTCAGGTCGGCCAGGTGGAAGATGACGAACAGGGCGATGATGATCCCGGTCCACCGCATCGTGCGCGACGCGTAGTTCGCCGACGCGTAGTTGCGCTTGGAGTGGTAGCCCTCGGGGCGGGCCCGCCGGTTCATCCGGGTCAGTTGCACCGCGGCGACGATGTGCACGACGAAGGCCAGGGTCAGCCCGGTCCGCAGCCCCCAGAGCAGCACCGTGCGGGGCAGCGCCGGCTCCCCGAGGGTCCGCAGCCACGCGGCGTAGGTGTTGATCTCGTGCTTCCCGAGGAAGACCTTCAGGTTGCCGATCATGTGGGCGAGCACGTAGGTGAGCAGCACGATGCCGCTGACAGCCATCGCCCATTTCTTCCCAATTGCGGAGCGCCAGAACTGCAGCGGGAACGGCACCGGTCGCTTGGTGGGGATCGGGGCGCCCGTCGATTTCAGCAGCGTGTCGGCCGCGTCGGCGTCCTCGTGCTGATCCTCGGTTGAGGGGACCCCGTCCAGCCTCGTCATAGCGCCTCCGTGCTCGGCCTGACGCTAGCCCCGCGGCTGCACGCCAAGCCCACTCTGGGCGCTTTGGGATGGCGGGCTCACCGGGGCGGGGCGTTACCACGCCACGGCTCGCCGCGAGCGGTCCGCCGTCGGGGCGACCGCGTCGCGCCGCGGACACCGCGCGGCGCGAGGAGCGCACCGTCCGCCCGCGGCGCGGGCGGCACGAGACGCCGGGACGACGCGACGCGACGCGCCGGCACGAAAAGGCCGACAGACCCCGCTGGTAGCCTGCCGCGCACCCCTGGTCCTCTCGGCGGAGGCTTCGCATGACCCGACCCGGCACCCTCGGTGAGCTTCGAGCGAGTGGGTGGCTGTCGCGCCCGGTCAAGCTCGAGGTCCGCGACAACGTGGTCCGCCGGATCGCGAGCGGGGAGCCGATCGTGGAGGGTGTCGTCGGCTTCGACGACACCGTCCTGCCGCAGCTGGAGAACGCGCTCCTCGCCGCGCACGACGTCATCTTCCTCGGCGAGCGGGGACAGGCCAAGACCCGCATGATCCGCTCGCTGGTCGAGCTGCTCGACGAGTGGATGCCGATCGTCGCGAGCAGCGAGATCAACGACGACCCCTACGACCCGGTCTCCCACCACGCCCGGGTGCTCGTCGCCGAGCGCGGCGACGAGGCGCCGATCGAGTGGGTCCACCGCTCCCGCCGCTACGGCGAGAAGCTGGCGACGCCCGACACGTCGATCGCCGACCTGATCGGGGAGGTCGACCCGATCAAGGTCGCCGAGGGCCGCTACCTCTCCGACGAGCTGACCATCCACTACGGGCTCGTGCCTCGAACCAACCGGGGCATCTTCGCGATCAACGAGCTGCCCGACCTCGCGGAGCGGATCCAGGTCGGCCTCCTGAACGTGCTCGAGGAGCGCGACGTCCAGATCCGCGGCTACAAGATCCGGCTCCCCCTCGACCTCATGCTCGTCGCCTCCGCGAACCCCGAGGACTACACCAACCGGGGTCGGATCATCACGCCGCTGAAGGACCGCTTTGGCGCCCAGATCCGCACCCACTACCCCCTCGACGTCGACGTCGAGATGGAGGTCGTCGACCAGGAGGCGAGCCCGGTGCAGGCCGAGGGTCTCACCGTGTCCGTGCCCCCCTTCATGACCGAGATCGTCGCCGAGATCAGCCAGCAGGCCCGCCGGTCCCCCCACGTCAACCAGCGCTCCGGCGTGTCGGTCCGCCTCTCCATCACGAACTACGAGACCCTCGTCGCGAACGCGACCCGCCGGGCCCTCCGGGGCGGGGAGCAAGAGGTGGTCCCCCGGGTCAGCGACCTGGAGGCCCTCGTGTCGAGCACGGCCGGCAAGCTCGAGTTCGACACCGTCGAGGACGGCCGCGAGGAGCAGGTCCTCGACCGCATCGTGAAGACCGCGACGCTCGACACGTTCCGGGCCTCGTGCCGCCCCGAGCAGCTCACGCAGGTGGTCGCCGCGTTCGAGAACGGGCTGGTGGTGAACACCGGCGCCGACGTCAAGTCCACCGAGTACGCCAGCCTCCTCCCCCAGCTGCCCGGGCTGCGCGACACCCTCGCCGACCTCGAGGTCGGGGAGACGCCCGCCGCGGTCGCGTCGGCGCTCGAGTTCATCCTGGAGGGCCTGCACCTCTCCAAGCGCCTCAACAAGGACGCGGTCGGCTCCCGCGCCACCTACCGGGGACGGGGCTGAACGACCCGATCGTTAGTCGGGCGGGAGGTTGAACAGCCCGCACTTGTTCGACGCGAAGCGGTTCACGTTGTCGACCGCGGTCTTGACCTTCGCGTTGTCCTTCAGGTGAGGATCCGAGCTCACCCGCTGCAGGGCGTGGAGGAACGTCTCGGCGTCGGCTTTGATCGATGCCGGAGCGTGAGCGGCCATCTGGGAGACGATCTGGATCTGCTTGGCGAGGTCGATCTTGCCGACCGACTGCTCGTGGTCGAGCTCCCCCTCGTAGCTGTTCGCGGCGTCGCAGAACGCCCGCGGGGGGCTTTCGGGGTGCTCGTGCAGCCGGCCGCGACCAGGGTCAGCACGGCCAGCGCGGCGGCGGCCCAGCGAGGCGACACGGGCGCCATTGTGCCCCGCACGTCGCGCCGCTCCCGGATCGCTGGGCGGTCCTCGCTCGAGCGATCCGACGTCGACGGCTCGGGTGCGGGGCGGGGCGGTCCCGGCGGGAGGCGATACCGTGGCGCGATGTTCCGGCGCCGTCGACCTCGAGAAGCACGCGGCTTTCGCTACTCGGCGTGGGACGGCACCCAGCAGGGCTTCGATCTCGACGCCGACGCGCTGCTCGACGAGATGACCGACGACCTGCTCTACCACGGGGACCTGCACGCCTCCCTCCGCCGGCTCATGCAGCAGGGCATGCGCGACCGCAACGGCGACCAGATGATGGGGCTCCGGGAGATGCTCCAGAAGCTGCGCGACCAGCGCAAGGAGATGCTCGACCGCTACGACCTCGGCGGCGTGTACGAGGACATCGCCGAGCAGCTCCGCGAGATCGTCGACCAGGAGCGCGAAGGCATCGACCGAAGGGTCGACGAGGCCCGACGCTCGGGTGACCAACGCCGCCAGGACCTCATCGACGAGGTCGCGGCGCGACGCCGCGAGCAGCTCGACTCGCTGCCCCCCGACCTGGCCGGGAAGGTCCAAGAGCTCCAAGCCAACGAGTGGATGGACGACGCCGCCCGGCAGCGCTTCGAGGAGCTCATGGACAAGCTGCGCGAGCAGCTCATGCAGAGCTACTTCAACCAGATGTCCGAAGGCATGCAGAACCTCTCCCCGGAGCGGATGCAGCGCATGAAGGACATGCTGAACGAGCTGAACCAGATGCTCGAGCAGCGGGAGCGGGGCGAGGAGCCCGACTTCGAGGGGTTCATGTCCCGCTACGGGGACTTCTTCCCCGACAACCCCCAGACTCTCGACGAGCTGCTCGAGCAGATGGCCCAGTCGATGGCCCAGATGCAGCAGCTCCTCAACTCGATGACCCCCGAGCAGCGAGCCCAGCTCCAGGCCCTCTCCGAATCGCTGCTCGAGGACATGGACCTCCGCTGGCAGGTCGACCAGCTGGCCCGCAACCTCCAAGGGGCGTTCCCCAACCTGGGCTGGGACCGGTCGATGCCGTTCCGGGGCGACGACCCCCTGTCCATGGGCCAGATGCCCGGCCTCCTCGACGCGCTCGGCGACATGGACGACCTCGAGCACCTGCTCCGCCAGGCCACCCAGCCCGGCGAGCTGGCCGAGGTCGACGTGGACCGGGCCCGCGAGCTCCTCGGCGACGACGCGGCCCGGTCGCTCGAGCGGCTCGCCGAGCTGGCCCGCATGCTCGAGGAGGCGGGCCTCATCGAGCAGCGGGAAGGCCGCTTGGAGCTCACCCCCCGCGGGATCCGGGCCATCGGCCAGAAGGCCCTCGGTGACCTGTTCCGCAAGCTCATGCAGGACCGGGCCGGCCGCCACGAGGTCGAGCGCACCGGCGCCGGTCACGACCCCGCCTACGAGCACAAGCCCTACGAGTGGGGCGACCCGTTCCACCTCAACGTCGAAGAGACGGTGAAGAACGCGATCTGGCGGCAGGGGGCCGGGACGCCGGTGCGGCTCTCACCCGACGACTTCGAGGTGGAGCGCACCGAGCTCACCGACCCGCAGCGCCACCGTGCTGCTCCTCGACGTGTCGCTCAGCATGCCGATGCGGGACAACTTCCTGTCGGCCAAGAAGGTCGCGATGGCGCTCCACACGCTGATCACCAGCCAGTTCCCCCGCGACTACTTCGGCTTGGTCAGCTTCGGGCGCGTCGCCCGCGAGGTCGCACCCGAACGGCTCCCCGAGATGAGCTGGGACTTCGAGTGGGGCACCAACATGCAGCACGCGCTGCTCCTCGCCCGGCGCATGCTGAGCCGCCAGAGCGGCACCAAGCAGGTGATCATGGTCACCGACGGGGAGCCCACCGCCCACATCGAAGGTGGCGAGGCCTACTTCCAGTACCCGCCGTCGCCGGTCACGATCGAGGAGACCTTGAAGGAGGTGATCCGCTGCACCAGGGAGGGCATCCGGATCAACACCTTCATGCTCGACGAGACCTACTACCTGCGCAGCTTCGTCGAGCGGATGATGCAGGTGAACCGGGGCCGGGCCTTCTTCACCACCCCCGACTCGCTCGGCGACTACGTGCTGGTCGACTTCCTCGAGCAGCGCCGCCAGCAGCGCCGGGCCAGCTGACTCTCGTTCACAGGCGCGCCGCGTAGGCGGCGAGGGTCGCCTCGTCGAAGCAGACGAACCGGACCTGCTCCACCGAGCTGGGGGCCGCCCGGATCGTGGCGACCGCGACATCGGTCGCGGGTTCGAGCGGGTAGCCGAAGATCCCGGTGCTGATGGCCGGGAACGCCACCGAGCGAGCCCCGACCTCGTCGGCGACCTCGAGGGACCGCCGGTAGGCGGAAGCCAGCTGGTCAGGCTCGCCTGCCGCGCCACCGGACCAGACCGGCCCGACGGCGTGGATGATCCAGCGGGCCGGCAGCGCGAAGCCCGGGGTCGCCGTGGCCTCCCCGGTCCGGCAGCCGCCGAGCGACCGGCAGGCCTCGGCCAGACCCGGTCCGGCGGCGGCGAAGATCGCCCCGCAGACCCCGCCGCCGGGCGCCAGCGCCTGGTTGGCGGCGTTCACGATGGCGTCGACGGACTCGGTGGTGATGTCGCCCCGGACCGCCTCGAGCCGTGTCACGGCCCGACTCTACGGAGAAACGCCGGATTCTCGGGAGAAAACCCACCCCGAAACCATCATGAAACGGACAAAAGACACGGGGCGCGGAAAGTTCTGCTTGCGCCGCTGCCCTGGCGCCGTTCAGAGTATCACTGGTGGAATTCCAACGATGTGATTTCGGGGGGATGGCCGTGCAGGTTCAGGATTTCGTACAGCTGGTGCGGTCCGCGCCGGCCGAGGGGGAGGGGCGCCGCTGGCAGGAGCGGGCCAACTGCCTCGGGGTCGACCCGGACCTGTTCTTCCCCGAGCGGGGGGCGTCGACCCGGGAGGCCAAGGGGGTCTGTCGGAGCTGCGAGGTCCGCTCGGAGTGCCTCGAGTACGCCCTCGACCACGGCGAGAAGTTCGGGATCTGGGGCGGGCTCTCGGAGCGGGAACGGCGGCGGGTCCGACGCCAGCGGGCCCTCGAGCGGCGCAAGCTCGCCTCGGCCTGAGGCGGCCCTAGCCGAGGACCGCCGTCAGGCGGCCCTCGACGGTGTTGGACCGGTCGAGGCCGCTCCAGGCGCGGAACTCGGCGCTGCACCGGTCGACCTCCGCCGCCGGGAGCAGCCCCACCCACTCGAGCCGCTCGACCGCCGCGCCCGCCGCCGCGGCCCGGTCCCGCACCGCGGTGCAGGCCTCCTCGACGCCGGTCGCGGCCAGATCGGTGACGTTCAGGGACACCTGGGCCCGGCCCGCGGACTCGAGGGACCAGCCCAAGGCCCGCACCCCGGGGAGGCCGCCGTCACGGCCCCGCACCGCGGCCGCGATCGAGACGGCCAGGGACCGGTCGTCGCGGTCCAGCCAGCAGTTCACGGCCACCAGCGGCGCCCGGGCGCCGACCGCGGTCGCGCCCAGCGTCGGGTGGGGAGCTGACGGCCCCAGGTCGGGGGGCCGGCCCATGAAGGCGCTGCGTCGCAGCTCGGGGAGGGAGCGGCGCCGCGGGTCGGCGTCGTCGTACCAGAACACGGGGACGGCGAGCCCGTGGGCGAGCCAGGCCCCGAACCCGTGGGCCGCCTCCACCGCGAGCGGACGCGGCTCGTGGAGGGCGACGAACGGCACCACGTCGAGCGCGCCCAGGCGAGGATGGACGCCCTCGTGCCCGCGGAGGTCGAGCTCGCCCGCCACGGCCTCGGCGAGCCCGGTGACCGCGGCCACCGCGTCGGCGGCCGCCGGCCCGGCGAGGGTGAACACCGACCGGTGATGGTCGGGGTCGACGTGGCGGTCCAGGAGGGGCGGCCCGCACACGAGGGCCAGCCGGTCGAGACGCCGAGCGTCGCGGCCCTCGGCGACGTTGGCGACGCACTCGAGCACGACCGCTCACCGTAGGGCCGGAGGCGGATCGAGGCTTCCCCTCCCCAATAGGGTGACCGCGGTGCGGATCGGTCTGGCGCTCCCGCAGTACGACTACTCGGTCCCGGGGGACTCGCCGCTGCGGTTCGAGACCATCGCCGACCACGCCCGACGCGCCGAGCAGGTCGGGTTCGACTCGCTGTGGCTCTCCGACCACCTCTTCTTGGACCTCGCCAAGTACGGCGGCCCGCCGACCCGCTACGGCGCCTTCGAGCCCATCGCGACCCTCGGCGCGCTGGCCGGCATCGTCACCCGGGTCCGGCTCGGCACCCTCGTCCTCTGCGAGGCGCTGCGGCCCCCCGCGGTGCTGGCCAAGGCCCTCGCGACCCTCGATCGCCTCACCGACGGCCGCCTCGACGTCGGCCTCGGGGCGGGCTGGTACGAGCCCGAGTACGAGGCCATCGGGCTCACCATGCCCCGAGCCGGCGTGCGGCTCGAGCGGCTCGGCGAAGCCACCGACATCGTCGCCGCGCTCCTCACCGGCGAGCCCCTCACCTACGACGGCGTCCACTACCGGGTGCGGCACGCGCTGCTCGACCCGCCCGCGGAGCAGGTTCCGAGGCCCCCGGTCTTCGTCGGCGGGAAGGGCGACCGGCTGCTTCGCCTCGCGGCCAGCCGAGCCGACGGGTGGAACACCTGCTGGGTGTGGACGCCCGACGCGTATCGGGAGCGACTCGGCGTCCTCGAGGCCGCCTGCCGCGACGCCGAGCGCAACCCCGCCGACGTGTGGCGATCCCTCGGGCTCTACGCCCTGGCTGGCGAGGACGAGCGAGACCTCGAGGCCCGCTTCGAGCGGCTCCGCGCCGCGACCCCACCCGGGGTGCTCGACGGCGTCACCCTCGCCGACTGGCGGGTCGGCCGGCTGGTCGGGACGGTCGAGCAGGTCCGCGAGCAGCGCGAGGAGTGGCGGGAGCTCGGCGTCGAGACCCTCATCCTCGGCGTCGGCGCGGTGCCGTTCCAGGTCGGTTCCCTCGACGACGTCGAGCTGCTCGCGGAGGCGCTCGTCGGCGCCAACGGAGGCCAGGGCTAGGGTGAGCCGGCCCCCCCGCCGACCGCGAGGTGCTCGTGTCGTTCGGACCGGCCCCGCTGCTCGTCGTCTTCGTCGTCGTCGTGCTGCTGCTGGCCGTCCCCGGGCCGGCCCGTCGGGCCTGGACCCGGCGCCACCCGCCGCCTCCACCCCCCGGGGAGGACCGCCCGGGCTAGCCGGCTGGGGCCGGCCCGGCCGAGGCGCCCCCCGAGGCGGGAACCCGGTCCGACGCCCCCGGCGTTCTAGCTGATGGCCGGCGGTGTCCCGACCTGGGAAGAGGTGGCCCGCGACTACGGGGGGTTCCTCTACAGCGTGGCGTACCGCTTGGCCGGCAACCAAGACGACGCGCAGGACCTCGTGCAAGAGGCGCTGATCCGGGTCCGCCGTGGCCTGGAGCGCTACGAGCCGGGATCCCTGGAAGGCTGGCTGGCCCGGATCGTGACCAACGTGTTCCTCGACGAAGTACGACGCCGCAAACGCCGGCCCGCTGACGCGCTCCCCGACGACGACCCCGGGCGGGTCCTGCCCGCCACGCCCGCCGCCGACGAGGCGAGCCAGCAGCTCTCCGACGAGGTGCAGGTCGCGCTGGCCGGGCTCCCCGAGGAGTTCCGGACCCCGGTGGTGCTCTGCGACGTTGCCGACCAGTCCTACGAATCCATCGCCGCTGCTCTCGACGTCCCGGTGGGGACCGTCCGGTCCCGGATCCACCGGGGGCGCCGGCTGCTGCGCAGCGCGCTCACGGACCAGGAGGGGACCGGGTGACCCCGCCCGAGCTCACCGAAGACCTGCTGTCCGCCTACGTCGACGAGGAGCTCGACCCCGACACCCGCGCCGCGGTCGACGCCCGGCTCGCCGAATCGAGCGATTGGCGGGCCGTGCTGCTCGAGGTGCGCGCCGCCCGCGACGCCGTGCGCGCCCTGCCCCGGCTCACGCTCAGTCCCTCGGGGTGGGACGAGGTGCTCGAGGCCGTCACCGCCGCCGACCGGCCCACCGAGACGAGCCCGGCCTCCGTGGTCAGGCTGCGCAGCAAGGTCACCGCCCGGCGGGTCCGCTGGGCCACCGCGGCCGGGCTGGCCGCCGCGGCCGCGATCGTCGCCGCGCTCCTCCTCCCCACGCCGCGCCAGGTCACCCCGAAGGTGGCGACGTTCAGCACCGAGCAGTCGGCGCGGGCGTCTGTCGGCGGCGACCCGGTCTCGGCCCTCGCCGGCGTCGGGCTCACCGGAGGGCTTGGCCGGTGAGCACCGTGCGCTGGTCCGGCGCGCTGCTGGCCCTGCTCGGCCTCGGGATCATCGTCGGGCTCGGCCCGCCCGCCCCCGCGCAGCCGTCCTCGAGCGACGCCGAGGCGCTCCTGCACGCCGCCAGCACCGCCTCGTCGCACCTCTCCTACACCGGGACGCTCACCGTCGAGTGGAACGACGACGGCCAGCTCCAACAGACCGACACCATCACCGAGGTCGTCCACGGCGTCGTCGAGGTCGGCCAGGGCGCCGCGCTGTCCCGCGACGGGCAGCGCTGGGTCGGCTCGGGCGGCGCCTGGTCCCTGGTGCTCGGCCCCACCGTCGCCGCCGCCCCCCCACCCACCCCGAACCGGAACTGGCACCTCCAGACCCAGCGGGGGCCGGTCATCGCGGGCGCGCCCACCACGCAGATCGTCGTCTCGGACCCCCAAACCGGGACGGTCCGCGCTCGCTACTTCGTCGACCCGTCCAACGGGCTGCTGCTGCGCCGCGAGGTCCTCGACCCGCACAGCCGGCTCGTGCGCGAGGTGACCTTCGACCAGCTCCTCACGGTCGGGACGAACGCCGCCCCCGCCCTGCCCGCCCCGGCTCCGCCCGCCCACGCCCGCTCCGACGAGCCCACCCGGCTCGCCGCCCTCCCCGCCGGCTACGACGCGCCGAGCACCCTCGGCCGCGGCTACCGGCTCCTCGGCCGCTACCGCCAGCCCGACGGGACGGTGCAGCTCTACTACGGCGACGGCCTCTTCACCCTCTCCCTCTTCGAGCAGCACGGCACCCTCGACTGGGCCTCGGTGCCGAGCGGGACGACCGAGCACGTCGACGGCGTGACGACGCGGCTCGTCGCGACCCCGACCACCAGCGCCGCGGTCTGGGACGCGCACGGGATCGCCACGACCTGCGTGTCGGACGCGCCACCCGACCAGCTGCTGCTCGCCGTGCACGGCCTGGTCGGCGGGGAGAACTCCTCGAGCGTCGCGCACGACATCGCCCACTTCGTGCTCGGCCCGTTCGGCTGGAACTGACTCTCGCGCAAACTCGGGACGCCTAGTGCCGCGCGTCTGAAGTTCTTTGACGGGTGGCGTGGGGGAGGATCTCTTCGGCGGTCTTGGTCCAGGTGAAGGGGTGGCACCGGTCGTTCCAAGCGTCGATGTAGCGGCGGATCGCGCCGGTGAGGTCTTTGACGCTGGTGAAGGTGCCCCGACGGATTGCTTGGCGGGTGATGATCCCGAAGAAGACCTCGACCATGTTGAGCCACGACCCGGAGGTCGGGGTGAAGTGCAGGGTGATCCGGGGGTGGCGGGCGAGCCAGTCCTCGACGTCGGGATGCTTATGCGTGCGGTAGTTGTCCACGACGAGGTGCAACTCGCGTCGCGGGTAGGCACGGGCGACCGTTTTGAGGAAGTGGAGAAACTCCTCGTGGCGGTGCCGGTCATAGCAGGCGTCGGTGACCTTGCCAGTGGCCACCTCGAGTGCCGCGAACAGGGTGGTGGTGCCGTGGCGGACATAGTCATGAGTGGCTTTCTCGGGAAGTCCGGGGCGCAGCGGCAGGATCGGCGCGGTGCGATCCAGGGCCTGGATCTGGCTCTTTTCGTCCACACACAACACGACCGCCTTCTCGGGCGGATCCAAATAGAGGCCGACCACGTCATCGACCTTGGCCTCGAGCTCAGGGTCGGTGGAGAACTTGAACGTCTCGCGCCGCCAGGGCTGGATCCCGTATCGACGCCACGCTCTGGCCACGGTCGCGTCTCCCACCCCAAGCTCGACGGCGAGGAGGCGACTCGACCAATGCGTCACCCCGAGGCGCTTGGGGGGCGGTGCCAGCGTGCGAGCGATGATCCTGGAGTCGTCGATCGTCTTGGGCCGACCCGAACGAGGCGCGTCATACAGCCCACCAAGACCATCGGCCGCATACCGGTCCCGCCACTGAATCACCGTCGGGCGCGACACAGCCAGACGCCGCGCGATCGACGAGGTCCCCTCACCGCCCGCGGCCGCCAGCACGATCTTTGCTCGCAGTCCCAGACCCGCCCGGATCGACGTCGAACGCGCCCAACGCACCAGCGTCGCCCGATCCTGGGCCGCGACCTCCACCCAACCAGTAGATAGCGCCATGCACCATCATCGCCACCCACCCGCTATAGTGTCAAGGCACTAATGACGCACGACACTAGCGTTCCGACATGGCGAACACGACGGTCATCCCGCGGCCGCGACTCGCGATCACGCTCGCCGCGGTCGGGGGCTTCGTCGACGCGGTCGGCTTCCTGGTGCTCTTCGGGCTCTTCACCGCCCACCTGAGCGGCAACACCGACCGGCTCGGCGTCGAGCTCGGGCGCGGGCAGCTCGCGGCCGCCCTCACCTACGCGGTCCCGATCCTCGTGTTCTTCCTCGGCGTCGTGGTCGGCGTCGCGTACCTCACCGGACGGCGGGACGGCCGGCTGCGAGGCATGGGCCCCCTCCTCGCGGTCGAGGTCACGCTGCTCGTCGTCTACATGGTGGGCGGGACGCTGCTCCGCGACGCGGGGAGCCTGACCCCGCAGTCGCTCGGCTACTACGGGCTCGCCGTCGCCGCGGTCGCGGCGATGGGCTTGCAGACCGCGACGCTGCGGCACGCGGCCGGCGTCCCGGTGCACACCACCTTCATCACCGGGATGGTGACCAGCTTCGCCGAGGAGGTCGTCGCCACGATCCGGCACGATCCCGACGGGCCCCGACGGGCGCGGGTGCACGGCGGCCTCGTCGCTGCCTACCTGCTCGGCGCGATCGGCGGCGCCGCGCTCGAGACCGCGTGGGCGCTGTGGGCGCTCACCGTCCCGATCGCGGTGCTCCTGCTCCTCATCGTCACCGTCGGCGCCGCGCCCGCGACGTGACAGAACGCGACACGACGCGGCAAGCCCGCGTCGTCGGGTCGGCTACCGCCGGGCGGTGATCCGACGCTGGCGCAGAATGCGGCGCCGCTCCCGCTCGGAGCAGCCACCCCACACGCCGTGGTCGATGCGGAACTCGAGCGCGTACTCCAGGCACTCCGACTGCACCGGGCAATCCGCGCACACGTGTCGAGCCCGTTCGACACCCACCCCATCCGACGGGAAGAACGCGCCCGGTGCCGCGTCACGACAGCGGGCACGCAACATCCACGACGGGGTGTGGTGATCGGGACGGGGGAGGAGTTCGTCCATGGTGGTGAAACGGAACCTGCCTAGACCGGGTTCCCGGAACACGCTAGAGCCTCCCCCAGCCCCCCGCGGGCCATTCCTGAGACCGCGCTCAGGAGGACCCCGCCGACCCCCGCCCGGCGCCGCGCCCGGCCCTCCGGCCGCCCCTCGCCTCGATCCGAACCGCCGGTCACCTGGTTGAACCTAGCTCCGCCCCCCGCCCGGCGGTGAGTCCGCCCGACCGGCTGGGCGCGGCTCCCGTCCTGGCCGGCCCCGACCGAGCCGGCGGGGCGTCACCGGCCGCACGCCGGTCCCGCGATCACCCTCGGTGGGGTCCGGCGGGTCGACCGGTAGGGTGGGTCGATGGCGATCGACGAGTCGGATCTCGAGCAGCTCCCGCCGCAAGGGCACGTGAAGCTGGTCTACCTCGGTCCGGTGGCCCCCCACTGGGAGGTGCACGGCGTCTTCGGCGACAACCGGGTCATCGACGAGTTCCGCCAGCGCGCCCTGGCCCGCCTCCAGCTGCTGCCCCCCCACGACCCCCAGTTCCGCCGGAACCGGGAGCGCGTCAACCGGGACGCCGAGCGCGAGCGGCTCATGATCGAGTGGGACCTCGGCTACCCCGAGGACGAGCCCGCCACCTGACGGTCGGGCCGGCTCAGGCGTCGGCGCCGGGGCTGTAGTCCTCGGTGTCGCCGGCCCCGTGGAGGCCGGTGACGATGAACACCACCCGGTCGGCCACGTTCACCGCGTGGTCGGCGATCCGCTCGTAGTGGCGTCCCACCAGCGCGAGCTGGATCGACTCGAGCAGCCGACCCTCGTCGACGGGTCCCTCCCGGTTCATGATGTAGCGGAACAGGCTCTTGGTCAGGTCGTCCATGAGGTCGTCCATGTCGAAGAGCGCCGCCGCTCGCGACGGGTCGCTGTCGGCGAAGGCGTCGATCGCGATGCGGATCTCGTTGGCGGCCTGCTCGCCCATGCGGCTGATCGTCCCCCGCAGCTTCGGGTCGATGCTGTGCGGGTAGAGCTGGCGGGTCGCCTTCACGACGCTCTTCATCAGGTCGCCGCTGCGCTCCAGCTCGTGGCCGATCCGCAGCACGGCGAGGATCATGCGCAGATCCCCGGCCATCGGCTGCTGGCGGGCCAGCAGGACGAAGCAGTGGTCCTCGATGGAGTAGGCGAGCTCGTCGATCGCCGCGTCCTGCTCCACCACCCGCTCGGCGGCGGCTAGGTCGGCGTCGAGGAGGGCCTGGGTGCCGCCCGCGATGGCCTCGGTCACGAGCGCCCCCAGGCGGATCACGTCGCCCCGCAGCTCCTGGAGCTCGTCGTTGAAGACCTTGCGGGCCTCCTCGCGGGCCTCCTCCGAGGTCGGGTCGGTCGTCACGGTCTCCATCCTCTCATCATGGCGTCGGCCCGCCCGGGGCCGCCGCCGACATTCAGCCCGTTACCGTACGTTCACCTGTCCTTCGCCTTCGCGTCACGTCGTCGTCGGCGGCTCGCCAGACACGGTCCGTAGCCTCCTCGTCGTTCACCAACGTTCACGAGGAGGACCCACCGATCATGATTCTCAGTACGCGGCTCCTGCGTCGAGCCGTCGTGTCGGCCCTGACCGTCGGGCTGGTCGCGGCCGGATCGGCCAGCGTCGCTGGCGCGGCGACGGCCTCGAAAGGCCAGCCGAAGCTCCCTGCCGCCACCCTCAACGGATCTGGCTCCACGCTGACGGAGACTTTCCTCCAGCAGGTCATCGCTGAGTTCAAAACGGCCCAGCCCAATGTGACCGTGAACTACGGGGCCGGAGGCTCCGGGAAGGGCCGCCAGGACTTCGTGGGCGGCGTGACGCAATTCGGTGCTTCCGACGCGCCCTACGGGGCGGGTGAGGCGCTGCCGAAGATGTCGTTCACCTACATCCCGACCATCGTCTCCCCGATCACCGTGTCCTACAACCTGTCGGGGGTCAAGGGCCTCAAGCTCGACGCGCCGACGGTCGCCGGGATCTTCGACGGGACCACCACGATGTGGAACGCCCCGGCGATCAAGAACCTCAACCCGAAGGTCTCGCTGCCGAGTGAGAAGATCACCATCTGTCGGCGCTCGGACAGCTCGGGAACCACGCAGGACTTCACCACCTACTTGCAGAGCGCGGCGGGGCCGGCGTGGACCCTCGGTGAGGGACCGACCGTGAACTGGCCGGCCAGCGCGGTGGGCAACAACGGCAACCCCGCGGTGGCGTCGTGCGTCTCGAGCACCCCGGGGGGCGTCGGCTACATCGACTTCGCCGACGCCACGGGCACCGGCCTGAAGCTCGCGTTGGTGAAGAACGCATCGGGCGTGTTCGTCCCACCGAGCGTCGCGACCGCGACCGCGGCGCTCGTGGGCGTCAAGCTCAACCCGGACTTGACGTACAACCCGCTGAACACCAAGAACAAGGCCGGCTACCCGATCACGGCGCCGACGTGGCTGCTCGTCTACACGGTGCAGCCGAACGCTGCGATCGGGAACGCGCTGAAGGCGTTCCTCACCTATATCCAGGACAACAGCACGAAGATCGCCCCCCAGGTGGGCTACGCCGCTATTCCGTCCTCGTTCCAGAAGGCCGCCCTCTCGGCGATCGCCAAGATCCAGGTCGGCTAACCGCTGGGCTTCGGGAGGGGCGGGAGACGTTCCCCCGCCCGCCCCTCCCGTGCCAGCCCCTCCCCCCTCGATGGCTACCGAGACGCTCGCCCCCCCCAACGAAACCCCAGACGCCCGGCCGGCGGGCCTGGAGGGAGCGACGCCGCCCCCGGGCCGGGTGAGCGACCGGGTCTTCCGGGTCGTCACCCTCGCCGCCGGTCTCCTGGTTCTGGTCATCCTGGCCCTCATCGTCCTCGCGACCGCGAACCAGGCCCGGGCCTGGTTCAGCTCGGAGGGCCTCAGCTCGATCTTCAGCGCCAACTGGGACCCCGCCCACCAGCACTTCGGGGCCCTGGCCCTGCTCGTCGGCACCCTGCTGGTGTCGTTCCTCGCCCTGTTGTTCGCGGTCCCGATCAGCATCGGGATCGCCTTGTTCGTCACCGAGGTGTCGCCCCGGTTCATCCGCCGCCCGATCGTCTACACGATCGACCTGCTCGCCGCGGTGCCGTCGGTCGTGTTCGGCCTGTGGGCGCTGCACGTGCTCGTCACCCCGCTGTCGCACATCTACGCGTCGGTGTCGAGCGCGACCTCGGGCGTGCCGATCCTCAAGACCCTGTTCGCGAACCCGAGCGGCTCCGGGCAGGCGATCATGACCGCCGGGATCGTCGTCGCGATCATGGTCACCCCCATCATCACCGCCATCACCCGGGAGGTGATGGCGACCTGCCCGGCGTCGCAGAAGGAAGCCGCCCTCGCGCTCGGCGCGACCCGCTGGGAGATGATCCGCGGCGCGTTGTTCCCGCACAGCCGCAGCGGGATCGTGTCGGCGGTGATGATCGGCTTCGGCCGGGCGGTGGGGGAGACGATCGCGGTCGCGCTCGTCGTCGGCTCCTCGCAGCAGCTCACCGCGCACATCCTCGGGCCGGGCGACACGATGGCCAGCATCATCGCCAACGAGTTCGGCGACGCGAGCGGCACGTGGCGCTCGGCGCTGATCGGCCTCGGCCTGGTGCTGCTGATCCTCACCATCATCATCGGGATCATCGCCCGCACCGTGCTCGCCCGCGCCAACCGCCGCCTCGGGGTCACCGTCCTGTGAGCGTCGTCGCCGCCCCGCCGGGCAAGCCGATCCTCGGCTCCCAGCCCGCCTCCCGGATCCGGAAGCTGCGCAACCACGGCATGACCCTCCTGATCGTGGCGTCGGTGCTCATCGCCGTCGTCCCGCTCGTCTTCGTGATCGCCTGGGTCGTCTCGAAGGGCGGCACGGTGTTCGGGTGGAGCTTCCTCACCCAGGACATCCCGATCCTCGACCGGGACGTGGGCGGCGGGATGCTGCCCGCGATCGTGGGGACGCTCCTCATCACCGGCGCTGCCACCGCGATGGCCGTCCCGCTCGGGATCCTCGGTGCCATCTACCTCAACGAGTACGGCGGCCAGCACCGCCTGGCCCGCCTCATCCGGTTCCTCTCCGAGGTGATGACCGGCGTCCCGTCGATCGTGATGGGCCTCTTCATCTACGTGATCTGGGTCCTGCACTTCAAGAGCGAGACCGCGTTCGCGGGGGCCCTCGCCCTCGCCTGCCTCATGCTGCCGATCGTGATCCGCACCAGCGAGGAGATGCTGCGCCTCGTCCCCGACGAGCTCCGGGAGGGCAGCTACGCGCTCGGGAGCCGCAAGGTGCGCACCATCCGCACCGTGGTGCTGCCCAACGCCGCGCCGGGCATCGTCAGCGGCGCGCTCCTCGCCGTCGCTCGAGCGGCCGGGGAGACCGCCCCCCTGCTCTTCACGATCGGGTTCGTCACCTCGACCAACACGAGCCTGTTCCACGGGCCGAACACCGCGCTGTCGTACCAGATCTTCCACAACGCCACGTCGCCGTTCGTCGGCGCCCAGAACCGCGCCTACGGGGCCACGCTGACCCTGATCCTCCTCGTCTTCTTGTTCACCGCCCTGGCCCGGATCGTCACCACGATCTACGCCCGCCGAACCAACGTCACCTAGCGGTCGAGAAACGGACCCCCCTATGAGCGACACCCAGCAGGTCACCGCTACAGTCGACTCCGTGCTCACGCGGCCGCCGGCCGAGTCCGCCACCGCCGACCGGACCGCCGCGCCGGAGCCGGCGGAGCGTTCGCTCGTGTTCGAGCTGGTCGAGGTCTCGGTCCGCTACAGCGGGGCCACCGCGGTCCGGGACGTGAACCTCCAGGTTGGCGCGAAGGAGATCACCGCCTTCATCGGCCCGTCAGGCTGCGGGAAGACGACGGTGCTGCGGGCCCTGAACCGCATGCACGACATCACCCCCGGCGCCGAGGTGCAGGGCCGGATCACCTACCACGGCGAGGACCTCTACGCCTCCCGGGTCGACGTCGCCGAGGTCCGCCGCCGCATCGGGATGGTGTTCCAGAAGCCGAACCCGTTCCCGAAGTCGATCCACGACAACGTCGCCTACGGGCCCCGCATCAACGGACGCAAGCGGGGCGAGATCGGCGACCTCGTCGAGCACGCCCTCCAGCAGGCCGCGCTGTGGGACGAGGTCAAGGACAAGCTGAAGCAGAGCGCGCTGGGCCTCTCCGGCGGTCAGCAGCAGCGGCTCTGCATCGCCCGAGCCCTGGCCGTCGAGCCGGACGTGATCCTGATGGACGAGCCCTGCTCGTCGCTCGACCCGATCGCCACCGCCCACATCGAGGACCTGATGCAGCAGCTCAAGCGCGACTACACGATCGTGATCGTCACCCACAACATGCAGCAGGCGGCCCGGGCCTCGACCGCACCGCGTTCTTCACCGCCGAGCTCGACGACGAAGGCCGGCGAGTCGGGCGGCTCATCGAGTTCGACCAGACCGAGCAGCTCTTCACCCAGCCGAGCGATCCGCGGACCGAGGGCTACATCACCGGGCGGTTCGGTTGACCCGACCGCAGGCCCAGGGCGACCCGAGGGGCGTCGACGCGATGGAACCCGAAGACGAGGCGTTCGCCCGCCTCACCCGGGCCCTCGACGCGGTGCCCGACGGCGTCGTCGTCGTCGACCACGAAGGACGCGAGGAGTTCCGCAACCTGGCCGCCGAGCGCTTCCGCGACGCCCGCCACTCCGAGGCGCTGGCCGAGCACGCGGTCGCTCAGCTCCTCGAGCGGGCCTGCTCGGGCCAGTTCGGGGAGCGGAGCTGCCCCTCTTCGGGCCGCCCCGCGAGGTGCTGGTGCTGCGGGCCCTGCCGCTGGTGGCCGACGACCAGGTCCTCGGCGCGATGGCCCTCATCCACGACGCCACCGACGCCCGCCGGGTCGAGAGCGTCCGCCGCGACTTCGTCGCCAACGTCAGCCACGAGCTCAAGACCCCGATCGGCGCGCTCGGGCTGCTCGCGGAGACGATCGCGTCGACCGACGACGTCGAGGTGGTCCGCCGCCTCGCCGACCGGCTGGTGCGCGAGTCCGACCGGCTGGCCCGCATCGTCGACGACCTGCTCGACCTCAGCCTCATCGAGGCGCAGGCCGCCCCCATCCGTGAGCCGACCCCGATCCACGTGCTCGTCGACGAGACGGTCGAACGGCTCGGTCCCCTCGCCCTGGCCCGCGGCATCCCGCTGCGCGCCGACCCCGTCCCCCCCGAGCTGGTCGTCGCCTGCGACGCCGTGCAGCTCGACAGCGCGATCACGAACCTGCTCGACAACGCGGTGAAGTACTCCGAGCAGGGCGAGGAGGTCCACGTGTTCGTCGAGACGGTCGGCGACCGGGCCGTGCTGTGCGTGCAGGACCACGGCATCGGGATCCCCAGCCGGGACCTCGAGCGGGTCTTCGAGCGCTTCTACCGGGTCGACAAGGCCCGCAGCCGGGCCACCGGCGGCACCGGGCTCGGCCTGGCGATCGTCCGCCACGTCGCCGAGGCGCACGGCGGCGAGGTCACCGTCGAATCGACGGAGGGCGAAGGTTCCACGTTCCGGCTGTACCTGCCGCTCGCCGAGCAGGACAACGGAGTCACCCAGGGCAGCGGCGTCGCGGAGGCATCCTGATGGTCGAACCCCCCACAATCCTCGTCGTCGACGACGAGCAGTCCTACCGCGACGCGCTGTCGGTCGCGCTGCAGCGAGAAGGGTTCACGGTCGAGACCGCGGCCGACGGGCCCGAGGCCATCGCCCGCTTCGACGCGGCCCGTCCCGCGCTGATCCTCCTCGACGTGATGCTGCCCCACATGTCGGGCGTCGACGTGTGCCGGGAGCTGCGCAACCGCTCCCAGGTCCCGATCATCATGGTCACGGCCCGCAACGCCGAGATCGACGCCGTCGTGGGCCTCGAGGTCGGGGCCGACGACTACGTCACGAAGCCGTTCCGGCTCCGGGAACTCGTGGCCCGGGTCCGGGCCGCGCTCCGGCGGGCCCCGAACCGCGACGACGGCGGACCCCCGATGGAGGTCATCGAGGTCGGGGACGTGAAGCTCGACGCCGCCCGCCACGAGGTGTCAGTCCAGGACCGTCTGGTGCCGCTGCCGCTCAAGGAGTTCGAGCTGCTCGAGCTGCTGCTCCTCAACGCCGGTCGCGTCCTCACCCGCGACGTGCTCATCGACCGGATCTGGGGCCCCAACTACTACGGCGACACCAAGACCCTCGACGTGCACATCAAGCGGCTCCGGGCCAAGCTCGAGTCCGACCCCGCCAACCCGACCCGGATCGTCACCGTCCGCGGGGTCGGGTACCGCTACGAGAAGATGTAGCGGCGGGTCGCGCCGCTACGCGTGGCGCGACCTCCGAGCGGGCGGCGCGGATCGCGGCGGCCGCGTCGTCGGCCGGGATGCCGCCGAGACCCGACACCAGCGTCACCGCCGCGTACCCGGCCCGCACCGTCCCCAGGTCGGTGTCGTCGGCGGGCTCGACGGTGTGCCCCTCGTAGCGGAGGCACACCTCGCCGGCCGACGTCTCGGTGCTCCACTGCTCCGCGAAGCCGGCCGGGCGGGCGCCGCGGACGCCGAGCACCTCGGCGAGCGCCACGTTCGGGACGTTGAGGTTCAGGACGGTCCCCGGGCGGCCCGCCAGCCACCCGACCGTGTCGGCGGCCAGCGCCGCCGCGGTCGCCCAGTGCTCGTCGTCGCCCCACCCGACGCTCACCGCCACCGCCGGCAGGCCGAGCACCGCCGCGGTCAGCGCCGCGCCTACCGTGCCCGAGTGCAACACGAGATGCCCGGTGTTCAGGCCCCGGTTCACGCCCGACGCGACGAGGTCGGGGATCGGCCCCAGCCCGCCCTGGGCGCCGATGTACACCGCGGCGGCGGGCAGGGTCGCCACCGCGTGCACCGCCACGCCGGGCAGATCCGCCCACTCCACCGGCGTCCAGCCGATCGGACCCGACCGGTGCAGCCGCCCGATCCCGGCGCCGGCGCCGCTCTGCTCCCCGTCGGGCGCGACGACCATCACCTCGTGCCCGGCGCCCGCGAACGCGGCGGCCAGCGCCCGCAACCCCGGTGCCTCGACGCCGTCGTCGTTCGTCACCAGGATCCGCACCGGCCGGACCGTAGCCGCCGAGCGGTCCGGGACGGTCACCGCCGCCCCCTGCCCGTCGAGGTCGACGGGCGGTGACCGCGATCCGCCTCGCCGTGCTCGACCTGGCCGGGACCACGGTCCGCGACGACGGGATGGTCGAGGCCGCGTTCGTCGACGCGCTCGCCGCGGTCGGGGCCGGTCCGGACCGCGACGGCTACGACGAGCGGCTCGCCGCGGTGCGCGCCGCCATGGGTCGCTCGAAGCTCGAGGTGTTCCGCGAGCTGCTCGACGACGGCACCGCCGCGGCCCGAGCCAATGACGCCTTCGAGGCCGCGTATGCCCAGCGGGTCGCGGCGGGCGGGCTCGCCCCGATCGACGGCGCCCCCGAGGCGCTCGCGGCGCTCCGCGCGGCGGGGATCCTGGTCTGCGTCACCACCGGGTTCTCGGAGCGGACCCTCGCCGTGGTGCTCGACGCGCTCAGCTGGTGGGACCGGGTCGACCTGGCGCTCTGCCCGCGGCCCGGGATCCGGGGCCGGCCCCATCCTGACCTGGTGCTCTCGGCGGTGCTCGCCCTCGAGGTCGACGACGTCCGCGCCGTCGCGGTGGCCGGCGACACCGCCAGCGACCTGCTCGCCGGCACCCGGGCCGGGGCGTCGATCGTGGCCGGGGTCCTCACCGGCGCGCACGGGCGTGACGAGCTCGAGGCCGCGCCCCACACGCACCTCCTCGACTCGGTCGCCGAGTTCCCGGGCCTCTGCCGGGCCTGACCCCGAGCTCAGGCGGCGGAGCGGGCAAGGGAGCGCAGCCGCGGCTCCCAATGCCCGAGGTCCGGGACGAGCGCGCCGGGCACCTTCGCGCCGTCGTCGGCTCGACGCAGCGTCAACGCGGCCGGCAGGTCGGGTTCGGCGTCGAGCCCGGCCCGCTCCTCGGGGTCGAGGAGACCCCCCTGGACGCGCAGCGTCACGAGGCTGCGGGGGCTGAGCCGGTGGCGGTAGGCGGGATCGGTGGTCACCAGGTAGCGCTTGGCCTGGTCGTGGAAGGCGACCAGGAGGGCCACCCGCGGGCCGAGGAGGCCCCGCACCGCGGCGGCCCCGATCCGGGCGTGGGCCTCAGGGCGGCGGGGGGCGATGATCGTGCCGACGTCGTGGACCAGGCCCGCCACCTGCAGCTCCGTGTCGGCGGGGGCGGCGACCTCCAGGCGCGCCGCGCATTGCAGCCCGTGGGCGAGCAGGTCCACTGCCTCGTCGTCGTCGAAACCGGCGCCGGCCTCCAGCGTCGCGAGCAGCTCGTCGCAGTCCCGGGGCCGGATGCTTGTCGAGAAGGTCCGCACGCCTGCCCATTCTGCGCCTCGCGCCGGCTCAGCCAAGGACGATCTCGAAGCGTTCATCGGGGGCGGGGCGCGGTGTCACCGCCCGGCCCCGTGGCGTTCACCTGCCCGGGGCGAACTCAGCGGGGCGGCTCGACGTACTCGGCGCTCACGACCTCGCCGTCCTGGAGGGCCAGCACCCACGTCGAGCCCTTCTCGAGGCGGCTCTCGCCGTTCACGACGCCGGTGCTCCGCAGGTGCTCGAGGAGCTCCTCGACCACGTCGCCGTGGGTGCAGAGCGCGACCGCCTCGTCGGCGACCTTCTCCAGCAGGCGGAGCGCCTCCCGGAGCGGCGCGCCCTCGGCGAGCGAGCCCGAGGCCTCCACCTCGAGGTCGAGGCGCTTCCCGAGCGGCTCCACGGTCTGGCGGCAGCGCACGAACGGGCTGGACAGGATTCGGGCCACGCCCCGCTCCGCGAGCAGCCCGGCCAGCTGGACGGCCTGGTGCCGGCCCGCCTTGCTCAGCGGCCGGGCCTCGTCGGGCCCCTCCCAGGTGCTGCGACGCCCGGCCTTCGCGTGCCGGATGACGAACACCGGTGTGGATGTGCTCATCGTCGAGTGCCTCGTCGGGGAAGATGCAGCCGCTCAAGCAGATCCCGGTCGTGCTGGTAGCTGAGCAGTTTGGCAGCGTCGTCCGGTTCGAGCCAGCGCAGCTCGTCCACCTCAGCGTTGGCAACGAATCCGGACCCGTGGTCCGGCTCCGGTTCCATCAGCCAGTAATGGACCACCTTGGGGCGTCCCCGCCGGTCCTCGTAGCGGATCTCGCCGAGGTCGTCGTGCAGCCGGCACGACAGGCCCGTCTCCTCGAGCACCTCCCGGTAGGCGGCCTCCTCGTCGGTCTCGTCGCGGTCGAGCTTCCCCTTCGGGAAGCTCCAGTCGTCGTAGCGGGGCCGGTGCACGAGCGCCACCTCGGGGCCCGTCCGCCAGCCCCGCCGGACCCGCCGAACCACCACCCCGCCGGCCGCCCGCACCTCGGTGACGGGCGGCTCCGGCTTCGGTTTGGAGCCGCTCACAACCAGCGGCGCCAGTGCTTGCGGCGGGTCTCGCGCCACACGCCCGCGAACTCGTCCCGGGCCGCGTGGGCCCGGCCGCGCTCCGTGGCCGTGAGCTGCCCGGCGACGAACGCCGCCCGCTCGTCGGGGCCGCGGGTCGCCGCGTCCCGCAGCCACCGGGCCGCGACCACCGAATCCTGATGCTCGCCGAGCACCGTCTGGAGCTGGGTCACCGCGCGCGAAGTCACGAGCCGGCTTCCCGAACACCGGCTCCACCGCCTCCGTCGCGTAGCGGAGCCGCTTGGCGTGCCGGCGCAGCGAGTGCAGCTCGGCGTCGCTCGGCGGGTCGCTGCACTGCTCGACCGCGCGGCGCAGGCTGGCCCACGCCGGGCGGATGACCTCCCGGAGCACCTCCCGGTCCCCGTCGTCCGAGTCGGGCTCGGCGGTCCGGGTGCCGAGGTCGGCGACCCGGGCCACGTCAACCAGTGAGTCGAGGAGCGTGCCGTACCGGTCGCTGCGCAGCGCGGCGAGGAGCTCCTCGCGCGCCTGGGCCCGCTGGGTGCGGAGCCGGTGCAGCAGCCGGCTGGCCGGCCCCCGGTCCTCGACCGGCAGCTCCGCCACCTCGGCCTGGAGCCGCTCGAGGAGCACGTCGGCGTCCCGGACCCGGCCGAACACGTCGCCGAGCCAGCCCAGCTCGGCGCGCAGCTCGTCGGTCGGCGCGTCGAGGAGCGGCGAGAAGCTCCGGAGATGGGACCGCAGCCGCCGGGTCGCGACGCGGGCCTGGTGGACATCCTCGGGGTCCTCATCGCCGCGGCGGACCCCCGGGTCGTGGGTGATGAGGCGGGCCAGGTCGACGCCGAGCGCGGCGCGGACGACCCCCGCCGCGGTGGCCGGCCGCTCCCCGGGCGGGTTCACGTCCGGCGGGCCGGCCGCCTCCGGCGCCAGGGCCCGCACGATCTTCGGGGTCGGGTCGGGCGGGCCCGCCCCCGCGGCGCGCAGGCGGGCGACGATCGCGGCCACCTGCGCGGCGGGCGCGTCGTCCACCAGCTCGAACTCGAGCTCGCGGAAGCCCCGCACCGAGGTGCGCTCGCCGAGCACGGTCACGTCGTCGTCGACGACCTCCCCGATCGGCTGCCCGGCCGTGGTCCGCAACCGCACCGTCCGCCGGGTGGTGCGCAGCCGCGCCACCGGGCCGACCGCGGCCCGGCGGGTCCAGGCCTGCACCAGGTCGATCGCGTCCGCGGGCGGCGCGCCCGGCTCCCCCGCGAACGCGTACGTCGCCCGGTCGAGCCGCCCCGACCCCGCGACCCCCTTCGGGAGCTTCACCGCCCAGCCCTCGTCGTCCCGATGCCGAAGCGACGCCCCGGCCCGGGTCAGGCGCAGGTCGTCGGTGTCGAAGTAGCAGGCGAGCAGCTGGCGGGTCCCCGCCGGCTCGGCGACGACCCCGGCCAGCGGGTCCGAGAGGGTCGGGAGCGGCCCCGTCGCCGGCGCGGCCAGCTTGACCTCCCGCTCGACGACCGTCACGCCCGCGACCGGGCCCGTTCGATCGCCAGCTCCCGCAGCCGGTCCTGTCCGTCGAGGCCCGACCGCGACTCGACCCGCCGCCACATCCCGTCCGAGCCCAGCTCCCAGGCCAGCACGTCGTCGGCGAGGCAGACCCGCAGCAGCTCGTCGAGCCGCGCCCGCAGCGGCGGCGCGTCGACCGCGACCAGCGCCTCGACCCGCCGGTCGAGGTTGCGGGGCATGAAGTCGGCCGAGCCGATCAGGTACACAGCCCGGGCCGGGTCGGCGCCGAACCGGTACACGCGGGAGTGCTCGAGGAAGCCGCCCACGATCGAGCGGACCGTGATGCGCTCCGACAGGCCCGGCACCTGCGGGCGCAGGCAGCAGATCCCCCGCACGATCAGGTCGATGTCGGTCCCCGCCGTCGACGCCGCGTACAGCTCGTCGATCAGCTCCGGGTCGACGAGCGCGTTCATCTTCAGCACGATCCGGCCCGCCTCGCCGAGCGCGCCCTGGGCGCGGATGTGGTCCCGCAGCGCCGGGCGGAGATGCTCGGGCGCGACGACCAGCCGCCGGTACCGCACCGAGCGGCTGTACCCGGTCAGATGGTTGAACAGCTCGGCCAAGTCGGCGCCCAGCGCCGGGTCGGTCGACAGCAGCCCCAGGTCCTCGTAGAGCGTCGCGGTCTGCGGGTTGTAGTTCCCGGTGCCGACGTGGCAGTAGCGGCGGATCCCGTCCACCTCCTGACGGACGACGAGCAGGATCTTGGCGTGCGTCTTCAGACCCACCAGCCCGTACACGACGTGGACGCCCGCCTCCTCCAGTATCCGGGCCCGCTCGATGTTCTGGCGCTCGTCGAAGCGGGCCTTCAGCTCGACCATCGCCACCACTTCTTTGCCCTGCCGGGCCGCGTCGACGAGGGCCCGGACGATCGCGCTGTCGGTCCCCGCGGTGCGGTAGATGGTCTGCTTGATCGCCAGCACGTCCGGGTCGCGGGACGCCTGGTTCACGAACGCCTCCACCGACGACGCGAACGAGTCGTACGGGTGGTGGACCAAGATGTCGCCGGCCCGGAGGATCCGGAACAGGTCCGGTGGCTCGTCACCGACCGGGGCCAGCTGCGCCGGCGTCTGGGGCAGCCACGGCTGCTCCTTCAGGTCCGGCCGGTCGAGCGCGTAGATGTCCCACAGGCCGCTCAGGTCCAGCGGCCCGTCGATGCTCACCACCGCGTCGTGGGAGATCTGCAGCTCCCGGCACAGCACGTCGAGGACCTCGCCGCTGATCGACGCGTCGACCTCGAGGCGGACCGTGTGCCCGAACTTCGAGCGCCGGTGCAGCACCGTCTCGATCGCCTCGAGCAGGTCCTCGTCCTCGTCCTCGAGCTCGAAGTCCGCGTCCCGGGTCACGCGGAACGGCACCCGGTCCAGGATCTCCATCCCCGGGAACAGCCGGTCGAGGTTCGACGCGATCACCTGCTCAAGGGGGACGAACCGGCATCCCTCGGACAGGGGCACGAAGCGGGGCAGCAGCGGCGGCACCTTGACCCGCGCGAAGCGCTGCTCCCCGGTCTCGGGGTCGCGCACCACCACGGCCAGGTTCAGGGACAGGTTCGAGATGTACGGGAACGGGTGGGCCGGGTCGACGGCCAGCGGGGTCAGGACCGGGTAGACCCGCTCGTCGAAGACACGCTGCAGCTCGTCCCGGTCCGAGCCGTCGAGGTCGTCCCACGCCTCGAACTGGATCCCGGCCTCGTCGAGGTTCGGTGCCACGTCCTTCGTGAAGGTCGTGGTCTGGCGCTCCACCAGCCGCCGCACCTCGGCGCGGATGGCCCGCACCGTGTCCACCGGGTCGAGCCCGTCGGGGGAGCGGGTCCGGATCCCGGCCGCGATCTGCCCCTCCAGGCCCGCCACGCGCACCTCGAAGAACTCGTCGAGGTTGGTGGAGAAGATGGACAGGAACTTCGCCCGCTCGAGCAGCGGACGAGTCGGGTCCTCAGCGAGCGCGAGCACGCGCGCGTTGAAGTCGAGCCACGACAACTCTCGGTTCAGAAAGCGGTCGGCGCCCCCTCCGTCACGCGTGATGGGGCCCGGCGCCAGCGGCACCGCCATGGGCGCATCGTAGCGGCGCCGCCGAACGGCCTCCCTGGGCGCCCTGACGCGACACCACCGCGCGCTCGGCCCAGTGACGCGGTGGTGGCGAGCAGATGAACGGCGCCAACCCCGCTCGCGTACCGGCGACGCCCCGCCTCGCCGGGATGGCAGGGCGGCACCGCTACTGTCACGTTTGCTGATGCCCGAGGACCGCGCCGCCCGCCCGCCCCGCCGGGCCCCGCTGGGCCAGCGAGCCCGGGACCTCCCGCCCACGCTGGTCCAGCGAGCCCAGGAGTTCTTGGCGCCGACCCCGTTCGGGCGGCTCGTGCGCACCCACCTCGTCACCATGTGCGCTGACGCGTGCGTCGCGGTGTCGCTCGCCGGGTCGTTGTTCTTCCAGAAGCCCAGCGCCGGCGCCCGGGGATCGATCCTCCTCTACCTGCTCCTCACCATCGCCCCGTTCGCCATCGTCGCGCCCATCATCGGGCCGGCGCTCGACCGGGTCGCGGGCGGTCGGCGGCTGCTCGTCGTCGGCTCCTGCCTCGGCCGGGCCGCGCTGTGCTTCGTGCTCGCCTTCGTCGTCACCAAGTCGTATCCCGAGGGGCTGCTCGTCTACCCGTTCGCGTTCGGGATCCTCGTCCTCTCGAAGGGCTACTCGGTGGCCCGCAGCTCGCTCGTCCCCGCCCTCGTCGAGGACCAGGGGTCGCTCGTGCGCGCCAACTCGCGCCTCGCGATCATCAGCGCCCTCGCGGCGCTGATCGGCGGCGCGCCAGCGGTGGTCGTCGAAGTGCTCTTCGGCGCCGACTGGTCGGTGCGCCTGGCCATGGTCGTGTTCGTCGTCGCGGCCGCGTTCGCGCTCCGCATCCCCCGCACTCGCACCGTCGTCGAGCCCCAGCAGCGTGAGCTCGTCCGGGACGAGCTCCACCAGCCGTCGGTGCTGCTCGCCGGCTCCGCGATGGCGATCCTCCGCGGCGCGATGGGGTTCCTCCAGTTCTTCGCCGCCTTCACGTTCAAGAACCACCTCTTTGACCTCGGGGTCGTCATGTCCGGCGTGGGGATTGGCCTCTTCGCCGGGAACTTCATCGCCCCCACGCTGCGCAAACACGTCCGCGAGGAGTACATGCTCGTCGGCGCGCTGCTCGTCGCCGCCGCGGCGACGTTCCTCGCCATCTTCATCGGCACCACGCTCGGCGTCGCGTTCGCGTTCCTCACCCTCGGGCTCGGTGCCTCGTCGGGCAAGATCGCCTTCGACAGCCTGCTTCAACGCGACGGGCCCGACGCGGTGCGCGGCCGCGCCTTCGCGCTGTTCGAGACCCGGTTCCAGGCCGCTTGGGTCATCGGCGCGCTGCTCGGGATCGTCCCCGTCGCGGTCGCCGCGGGGCTCACCGGGCTCGGCATCGTCCTCGCCTTCGGCGGTCTCTCCTACCTCGCCGCGCTGCGCGCCGCGCGCAGCCAGCCGGCCCGCTCCAAGCTGCGGCCCGAGGCCGTCGACCGGGCCCTCGAGCGGGCCCGCGACAACCTGAAAGGTCGGCGCCGCCCCAGCAAGGCCGCGCGCCGCAAGGCCGCGCGCGCCGCGGCGCGGGAGCGCGCCGCCGCGCCGGGCGACGCGGGCGCCGACGCTACGGCGCCGAAGCCGCCGCCCCGGGTCTCGACCAGCCACCGGCGGGCCGCGCCCCCGCCCCCCCGACGCCAGGCCCGCTGAGGCGCGCCCACCGCGGCGCCGGCGCCGAATGAGGTAGTGGCTTATTTCGAATTGTCTTACCCCGGTTCTACCGTCAGGTCGCGAGAGCCGTCGGTCCCTCGGTAGGAGGGAGCGTGAAACGGCCCTTGGGCTGCCGACGTAAAACTGAATGTACGCAGAGGGCCGAAAGTGACCCACGACCCCGAATGAGGGTGCCCGGCCGGCCCGGCGCGTGCGAGCATCCCTGCCGTGGACCTCACCCTCCGCCCCGTCGAGTCGGCCGAGCTGCCCGCGTTCGTGCGCACCGCGTCGATCGGGTTCCAGGAATCGCCGACTTGGCTCACCGAGCACCCGAACTGGGGGGCGCTCGAGCTCGACCGCACCCTCGCCGGCTTCGACGGCGACGAGCTCGTCGCCACCAGCCGCAACTACTCGCTCGAGCTCACCGTCCCCGGCCCGGTGGTCCTCCCCGCGGCCGGGGTCAGCGCGGTGACCGTCCGCCCCACCCACCGGCGCCGCGGCGTGCTGCGGGCCATGATACGGAGGCTGCTCGACGAGGCGGTCGCCCGTGACGAGACCGTCGCGATGCTCACCGCCAGCGAAGCGTCGATCTACGAGCGCTTCGGGTTCGGGATCACGACCCGCACCATGACCGTCGAGCTCGACCGCCGCGACGTCGAGTTCGCGCGGCCCCGCCCCGACGGGCGGCTCCGGATCCTCGAACCCGACGACGCGGCCAAGCTCGAACCCGAGGTCTTCGCCCGCGTGCACCGCGCCTACCCCGGCGCGGTGTCGCGACCCGACGCCTGGTGGAGCGACGAGCAGTGGGAACGCCGCTACGGGGAGCGCTACGACGTCGCCTACGAGACGACGGCCGGCCGCGTCGACGGCTACGTCTGCTACGGGATCCGGGCCCGCTTCGACAACGGCTCCGCCAACCTCCTCACCGTCCGCGACCTGGTCGCCGCGACCCCCACCGCCGCCCACGCGCTCTGGCGGTACCTGTGCGAGGTCGACCTGGTCCGCACCATCCACCACCCGGCCGCGCCGCTCGACCTCATCCTCCCCTGGCTGCTCACCTCGAACCGGGCGGTGCGGGTCAAGGGCGTCGCCGACGAGGTCTGGACCCGGCTCCTCGACGTCCCCGCCGCGCTCGCCGCCCGCCGGTACGCCACCGACGGCCGGCTCGGCCTCGCCGTCCACGACCCGTTCCGTCCCGGCGGGGCCGCCGACGGCCCGGTGACCCTCGACGGCGGACCCGACGGCGCGACCGCCCGGCGGGGCGGCGACGCCGACCTGGCCTGCGGGATCAGCGCCCTCTCCGCGGCGTGGCTCGGCGGGGTCCGCTGGACCACCCTCGCCGCGGCCGGCCTCGTCGACGAGAACCGGCCCGGCGCGATCGCCCGCGCCGACGCCATGTTCGCCAGCGACCCGCTGCCCCACCCCTTCACCTGGTTCTGATCCCGGGGTTGCGCCGACCGGCCACGACGGGGCGAACTGGCCTCTGACGAGGCTGTCGCAGGAACCCGGCGGGTGGTCGCAGCGGTTGCGCTGCGATGGGTCGGTGCCTGGGGTGGCGGGGGTGATCGTTTTCCCGTTCAGGCGGGGGCGAGCACGAGTTGATGGCGTCGGATCTTGAGCAGGTTGTGGATGGTGCAGATGAAACGCCATTCGCTGGTGACCGCGGTGAGGCCACGCCGGGAGAATCGGCGGAACCGGAGGTTCATCTTGAGGTTCCCGAAGACGGGTTCGACGGTGGTCTTGCGCCGGGCGTAGCAAGCCGTCCCGTGGGGGCTGGCGAGCTTGGCCATCATCGCGGCGCGCACGGCGACGGGTCCGGGGTCGCGGGCACGATGCAGTGCGCGCAGCTTGTAAGCCCACGTGTCGGAGACCCCCATCTCGGCGGCGGCGGCCACGAGGGTCAGTTCTCCTCGCTCGACGCGTTCGAGCACGGCGTCGCGGGCTTGGACCCGAGGATCATCGGGATCGCTGATGCCATTGCTGGGCGCGACGGTGGCGATCAGCACCTCGGCATCCGTGTTGATGGTCGCGTTCTCGGTGCTCCAATAGCCCGCGTCCGCGACGAAGGCCCCAACAGATTCGTCGTGCCCCGCGGCGGTCAGGTTCTGGGTGCTGGCCGTGACCATGGGCACGAACTGGGTGGTGTCGTTGGCGGCGTTGGTCATCTCGGCTGCCACGATGATGTGGTCCTGGGACGTAGCGGCCTGGGCGTTGTAACCCTGCACGAACCGGTTCCGGGCCCGCAGCATCCGACTCTCAGGATCGGTGATGTTGGCGTAGCGGTCCTTGGCGTTGCGTCCCGCCTTGGAGGGCTTGCGACCGGGGAGCTTGCGGCCAGCCTCAGCCTCCTTGCGGGCCCGCTCAGCCAGGTAGGTCTCCCAGTCGGATGCGCCCTCAGCGTCGAGTTGGCGCAGTGCCTCACGGAGCCGGGCCCGCCGATCACGATGATCCGCCCACTGCTCGGGCAGCTCGTCACCACGCCGGCCACCGAACCGCTCGTCCTCGGCCGCGTCGGTCGCCTCCGCCTCAGCCAGGATCTCGGCCGCGATCTGACGTCGGGTGCGACTCGAGAACGCCGACGCGTTCGCCTCCACCTTGGTGCCATCGATGGCCACCACCCCCGCCGCGACCAGCCCCTCGGCGACACACAGACCCAGCACCTGGGAGAACAGCTCGGCGATCGCCGCTTCGTGGCGGCAGCGGAACCGAGCCAACGTCGCGTGATCCGGACGCTGGTTCCCCGCCAACACCCGAAACGCCACGTCCTCGACCAGGCGAGCCTCGATCCGACGACTCGAACGCTCACCTACGCAATACGCGTAGACCAACACGCCCAGCACCATCGCCGGGTCATAGCTCGAACCGCCCCGACCGTCGTCGCGCAGATCCGAATAGAACCCCGACAGGTCCAACTCGCCGACCACGTCCAGCACGAACCAGGCCAGATGATCCGCCGGCAGCCACTCCGCCACCGACGGCGGCATCAAGAACACCTGATCCCGATCGACCTCACGAACGTTTGCTGCCATAGCCCATCCTCACCCGCCCGCTAAAACGCGGGTGGGATGGTCAAGATTCGTGCGACAGCCTCTGAGCAGCCCAAACGTCTTTCGTTCGTCTGCGTTGGTTCGCGCCGTTCTTCGACGCCTCGCGGCCTGGCCGCGGCCTGCGATTGGCCAGCCGAGTTCCGAGGTACGGGACTCTGCCGCAGCTGAGGGAACTGCGCTGACGCCCGCGGGGGGCTAGGAGCTGGCCATATGCATTAGCATAGGGTCATGAGCCGACGAGAGGTCTTGGTCCAGCTTGATGACGACCTGGTGACACGGCTTGATGGCCTGGCTCGCCGAGCGCGGCGTGAGTCGCTCAGAGCTGCTCCGGCAGGGAGCGCTCGCCGTGCTGGAGGTCGCATCGCTGGGCGCGGCTGATGCCACGCTGCAAGACGCCTACCGCCGTCAGCCGCAGGATCCCCGGTTGATCGAGGCCGCGGGCCGGCTCGCGGCCGAGACCACCCCGGCGTGGTAGCCCGCGGCGACGTGTATTGGGCTGACCTCGGTCCGCCGGCGGGTCGACGACCGGTGTGCGTCCTGACCCGTGACGCGGCGATCGCCGTGCTTCACAGCGTCACCTGCGCGCCGATCACGCGCACCGTCCGCGGCATCCGATCCGAGGTCGACGTGGGCGCCGACGAAGGGCTTCCTGCGCCGAGCGTCATCACCTGCGACAACGTCCTCACGATCCCACAAGCGGTCCTGGACCCCGAGGCCGTCGGACGTCTCCACGAGCCCAAGCGGGCTGCCCTGGACCGAGCGCTGCGGTACGCCCTCGACATTCGGTACTGAAGTTCGAAGCGCTGTCGCGTGCAGCGGGTCTTCGAAGCTCGACGCAGGGCGGTGGCCTCCCCGCGGCCTCCCGGCCCGCGATCGCTTGCGCAGCAACGCCGCTTCCCGTTCACCTGGTTCGAGACGACGAGACCGAGCCGCCCGGCTGCGGGGCGAGGGCTTAGGACTCGCGCGGTTAGGTGACCATCCACCGGTCGTCGGGTTGGCCCGATTCTGATGTCGGGTGCAACCCAACCCCGACGACTGGTGGAGGACCCCATCATCATGCGCGCGCTGGAACCCGAAGTGGTCGATGTTGTCTGGCAGGCCGTGGAGCCCCTCCTGCCGGCCCGGGTCGAGACCCACCCGTTGGGCTGTCACCGCCCTCGGGTGCCGGATCGGCTGTGCTGGTGGGGGATCCTGATCCGGCTGGTCACGGGCGCCTCCTGGGTCGACATCGAGGCGATCCTGGAACGCCGGGTGTCGGATACGACGCTGCGGGCCCGCCGCGACGCGTGGATCGACGCCGGGGTGTTCGAGGCGCTCAAGGCCGAGGCCACCGCGGCGTTCGACCGGATCGTGGGCCTCGATCTGGGGGAGGTGTCCCTCGACGGGTCACTCCACAAGGCCCCCTATGGGGGTGAGGGAACGGGCCCGAACCCCACGGATCGTGCCAAGTTGGGCTGGAAATGGTCGGTGGCCTGCGAAGGTCACGGGGTCCCGATCGGTTGGGTGATCGACGGCGCGAACCGCAACGACGTGCGGATGCTGGTGCCCACGATCGAAGCCATCGCCGAGGTCGGGCTCCTCACCGACATCGACACGCTGCACCTCGATCGTGGCTATGACTACCCGATCGTTCGCCAGCGCCTCGGGGCGTTCGGGCTCCACGACGTCGAGGTGCAACGCCGCGGCACCAAGCAGCCCGGCACGAAACAACCCATCACGCTGGGGCTGCGATGGATCGTCGAAGCCACCAACTCGTGGTGGTCGAACTACGGCCAGCTGCGCCGCAACACCGACCGTCGCTCCCGACACCGCCACGCCGCCCTGTGCCTCGCAACCACCGTGCTCATCGTCGGCAAGCTCATCGACCACCGCGACCGCTGGAGCCCCCAATGAGCACCTATCCGCTCAAGTCCTTAGCCCCAGCCGCTCGCCGCGCCCCGCACCATCCCGAACGGGCCGGCCGGCCAGCCGAAGCAGTCGCGCATCAGCTGGTCGACCTCCTCGCGGGTCGCGACGCCCTCCTCCACGACCCGGCGGGCCTCGCCGACCATCGCGAAGTAGACCCGGTTGGCGACGAACCCCCACGCGGTGTCGTGGTCGTTCACCACCACCGGCGACTTCCCGCACGCGGTGGCGACCCGACAGACGGTGTCGATCGCGCTCGACGCGGTCGCCGCGGTGCGGACGACCTCCGCGAAGCGCATCACCGGCGCCGGCGAGGCCCAGTGCCAGCCCAGCACCGACTCCGGGCGGTCGGTCGCGGCGGCGAGCGCCCCGATTGGGAACCCCGACGTGTTCGAGGCCAGCACCGCCCCGGGCGGCGCCGCCGCGTCGAGCTGGCGGAACACCGACACCTTCAACGAGAGTCGCTCGGGGACGGCCTCGATGACGAGGTCGGCGTCGGCCGCGTCCTCGAACCGGTTCGTGAACGACAGCCGGTCGAGCGCGGCGTCGGCCTGCTCCCGCGACAGCTTCTGGCGCTCCACGCCCCGCTCGAGCCCGTAGCGGCCGGTGGTGACGTGCTCGCGGGCCCGGTCGAGGGCCTCGGGATCGACGTCGAAGCACACGGTCGGAAACCCGCCCGTCGCGGTGACCTGCGCGATCCCGCTCCCCATCACCCCCGCGCCGAGCACCCCGACCCGCCGCGGATCGCTCATCGACGTTCCTCCTCGTGCTCGCCGGTCGGGTCGGCGCCGCGCCAGGGCCCGGCGCGGCGGCTCAGCCCAGGTCCAGGTCGATGCGGGCCAGCCACAGCCCCGGGGCCTCGAGCTCTGACCCGGTCGGCACGAAGCGGGGCTCCTCCCACAGCCGGTTCAGCGCCTCCGGTCCGGCCCGCTCGACGACGCCGGCCGCGAACGCCGCGCCCCGCTCGTAGTCGTCGCGCTCCAGGGTCAGCCCGAGCAGGTGCTCCACGAAGCGGCTCGCCTCGCCCCGCTCGATCCGATGCCGCGCCAGCGCCTCGCGCACCCGCGCGAACGACGGGACGAGCCGACCCCCGACCCGGCCCAGCACGTCGTCGGCGTAGCCCTCCACCACCGAGTGGAAGATCCGGGCCCGCTCGAGGAGCGGACCTTGGCGGTCCGACGTCATCGCGCCGAGCAGCTCCTCGGGATGCTCGGCGAGGCTCTGCAGCGCCTCCGGATCGGCCGGGTCGACGCTGCCGAGCCGGGCGCTCAGCACGGTCGGGTCGACCTCGAACGCCGACACGTAGTCGGTGGCGAGCGTCACCAGGTGGTCGCGCACCCACGGCACGGAACGCATCGCGGCGTGCACCACCTCGTGGAGCGCGACCGTGAACCGCAGGTCCTTGCGGTCCAACGACCACGACTCCTCGAACTCGTCGAGGTTCGGCACGACGAAGCACAGCGACGGCTGGTCGGAGGTCGCCAGCGGCAGGTCGTAGCGGCCCAGCGCGTGCTGGGCCAGGTAGCCGATCATCGAGCCGGCCTGGATGCCGAGCAGCAGCGGGGCGAGCATCGGGAGGAACCCCGCCATCGGGTCGCCGCCCAGCCCGCCGAGCCCGCCCAGCGCGCCCAGCCCCTCGACCCCGCCCGGGCCGGCCATCCCCTCGGGCAGCTCGCCGCCCGGCGCCTGGAACGCCTGCCCGAGCGTCGTCGCCAGCGCCTCCAGCACCGGGCGCAGCGCCTCGAGGTGCAGCTCCGCCCAGCCCTGCCGGCCGGTCGTGCGCACCGCGGTCGCGAACGTCGCGGCCAGACCCGTCTCGGCGACCACGTGGGTCTGAGCCGCGCGGGCGAGCTCCTCGAACTCGGCCGCCGCCGCCGGGTCGATCGGCCGCTCGGGCTGCCCGTCGGTCGCGACGTGGCGGGCCACCTGGGCCGCGATCTGCCAGTTCACCGGGCCGCTCGACTGCAGCATGCGGAGCAGCTGGTTCAAGTCCAGCTCCCCGAACCCGAACGGGAGCAGCGGCTCGCCGCCCGGATCGGGTTGAGGGACGCCAGCCACGCGGCCAGTCTATGAACGTGCCCACGATCGCCGTTACGGGAGCATCCGGCCTGGTCGGCCAGCGGCTCCTCCCGTTCCTCGCCGCCCAGGAGCGCGTCACCCGCCTGGTCGGGCTCGACGTTCGCCCACCCCGACGCTCGGCCCGCAACCTCGAGTTCCACCTCGTCGACGTCGCCCGCGCCGACCTCAAACCGCTCCTCGAGGGCGTCGACGTGCTCGTCCACCTCGCGTCGGTCGTCGACCCGATCCCCGACCAGGCGCTCATGGCGCGCGTCAACGTCGACGGGACCCGCCGGGTCCTCGACGCGGCCGCCGCGGTCGGCGTCTCGCGCCTGGTGCGCGTCTCCAGCGCGGCCGTGTACGGCGCCTGGGCCAACAACCCGGTGCCGCTCACCGAGGACGCGCCGCTGCGCCCCAACCCCGGGTTCTCCCCCGCCGTGCAGGCCGCGGAGGTCGAGCGGCTCCTCGCCGAGTGGCGCGAGGACCACCCCGGCGTCGTCGTCACCACGCTGCGCTCCGCCCCCGTCGTCGGACCCGGCGCGGAGCGGCTCCCGTCCCGGCTGCTGCTCGGCCGCCCGCCGGTGCGGGTCCGAGGCGCCACCCCGCCCGTCCAGGCCGTCCACGTCGACGATCTCGTCACCGCGCTGGCCCTCGTCGTCCTCGACGACCACCCCGGCACCTTCAACGTCGCGCCCGACGGCTGGCTCGACCACCCGGCCGCGGCCGCGCTCCTCGACCGCTCCGCGGTGCCGGCCCTCCCCGCGTCGACCTGGGCGCGGCTGCTCGGCTGGACCTGGACGGTCGGGCTCGGCGACGTCCCCCCCGAGGCGCTCCCCTACGTGATGCACCCGTGGGTCATCGCCAACGACCGGCTCCGCGCCCTCGGCTGGTCGCCCCGCCACGACAACGAAGCCGCGATCGTCGACGGGCTCGCCTCGCTCGGCCCCACCCCCTCGTGGGCCCCGTGGCTGGCCCTGGCCGGCGGCGCGTTCGCCGGCGCCAGCGTCACCGCGTGGTGGCTGGGGCGTCGATGGCGCCGAGGTGCTCGGCGCGCCACGCGTCCCACTCCGAGGTGAAGTAGCGGACGCGGGTCTTCTTGTACTCCTTCACCGACCACAGCAGCGCGTACTCGTCGATCCCGGTCTCGTCCCGGATCGCGGCGATCGTCGCCTCGCAGTCGCGGCCCTGCTTGCCGTGCACCATCGTGAACACCGAGTACGGCCAGTCCGGGTAGGTCGGACGCCGGTAGCAGTGGCTCACCAGCGCGAAGCCGGCCATCTGCGGGCCGAGCTGATCCAGTTGGTCGGGCGGCACCGCCCACACGCCCATCGCGTTGGCCTTGAACCCGGCCGTGCGGTGGTTCATCACCGCCGCGAACCGTCGCATGAGCTTGCGCTCCCGGAACGAGCGGAGCAGCTCGAGGACCTCGTCCTCCGAGCAGCCGATCGCGTCGCCCTGCGCCGCGAAGGGCCGCTCCACGACCGGCAGGTCCTCCTGCACGACCTGGATGGCGCGGACCTCGAGATCCGACAGCACCGGCGCGTCCATGTGCGGGCGCCGCTCCGGGCGCTCGTGCTCGGACACCTCCGCCTTCGCGTCGGCCGCGGTTTGGCCGGTCATGTCGAGCTTCACGCCGATCTTGTACAGCTGCAGCGTCGGCAGCTTGCGGGTCACGATCGCACCCGACTCGCGGTGCAGCACGTCGAGGTGCGCGTCCAGCGAATCGCCAGGCGGGACCGCGATCGTGTACCAGAGGTTGAACGCGTGGTTCCGCTTGTAGTTGTGGCTGACCCCGGGATGCTCGCTGATCACCGCCGCCGCCTCGTCGACCCGGCCCGGCTCGATCTTCGCCGCCACCAGCGACGAGTCGTAGCCCAGCGCCCGGGTGTCGAAGATCGCCGACAGCTGGCGCAGCACCCCGGCCGCCTTCACCGACTCGATCCGGGCCCGGACCTCCGACTCCGGCAACCCGAGCCGCTCCCCCAGCGCCTCGAAGGGGCGCCCCTCCAGCGGGAAGTCCCACTGGACCGCGTTCAGCAACTCCCGGTCCGCGTCGCTCAGCACTCGGTCGCTCATCGCCCACCCATCGTGACGGTCTCCTCGCAGCCCAGCAAATCACCCCGCGCCATCAGGCCCCGATCCCGAACATCGGGGGGGCCGGCGCCGGACGGTCGGTCAGCGTGACCCCCTCCTTGAGGTTCGGGTGGCTGGTGCCCCGCCAGGCGGTGATCGACACCGGGTCGCCCGGGAAGAGCTCCTCGACGCTGGCCACCAGGTCGCCGGCGTCGTTCACCTGCTCGCTGATCTCCGACGTGCTGACCCGCGTCACCACGTCCCCGGGCACCAGGCCCAGCTGCGCGGCCGGGCTGCCCGGCACCACCACCGTGATCTCGGCGCCGCCGCCGGGCCGATTCGTGGCGTCCACCGCCGCGACCCCGAGCCAGCCGTGCTCGACCGGCCCGCCGTTCTCGAGCTGCGACGCCACCTGCTCGGCGAGGTCGATCGGGACCGCCTGGCCCGGCAGCGGCGCGGACAGGATCCCCACCACGCCGCCGTCGCTGTCGACCAGCGCGCCGCCGGCGTCGATCGGCGGGACCGCCACGTCGGTGGACACCAGGCTCGGCAGCACCCCGCCGCCCGGCAGCGCCACCACCGCGTGCAGCGCGCTCACGATGCCCTGCGCCGGCCACGGCTGGTTGTCGGCATCGAGGCCCAGCGCGACGACGCTGTCCCCGACCTGCAGCGAGTCGCTGTGGTCGACGCGAGCGCCGGTCAGGCCCCCGTCGCTGACCAGCAGCACCGCCACGTCCGTCGCCGGATCGGTCCCGAGCACCCGAGCCGCGCTCAGGTGCCCGCCGGTGCTCGCCACCGTGATCGAGCTCGCCTGCCCGACCAGCGACGCCGCGGTGAGGACCCGCGACCCGTCGAGCGCCACCCCCGACCCGAGCGACGCCCCGCCCGGCCCGGTGACCCGGACCGACACGATGCTCGGCGTCGTGCTGTCGGTCACGTCCGCCCAGTTCGGCAGCTCCGCGGGCGCCGCCGCCACCGGCGACCCCGACGCCCGGTCCGCGGCGTCTTGATGGCCCGAGAACACGCCGGCCAGGGCCAAGACCCCGACCGTGACCGCCACGCTCACCAGCGCCACGATCGCCGCGAAACCCCAATCGGGCTGGCGGCGCTGGGCGCTCGCCGCCCCGCTGCGCCAGGCCGCCATCGCCGCGCCGACCTCGCTCGGATGGAACCACACCCGGTCCAGCGGATCCGGAGGCGCCCCGCCCTCGGCGTCGTCGTCCTCAGGATCGTCGGGCACGACACGCCATCGTACCGACGCCCCTCCCCGATCCCACCGCGGCGCCGACTCGCGCGCTGCCCACCGACGCGACCCGCGCGCGTCGGATGTGGCCACACCGGGGCACCGCCGCGAGGCCGACCCGGCGCCCGGGCCGCCCGCCGCTCGGGGACCGGGGGCGACGACCGATCCAGGCCGGTCGGGCGGCCCCGTCCCCCTGCGTCCCACCGCCTCGGAGGGTCAGGGGCCCGCTTCACTAGCATTGCCCGCGTGCTGGAACCGGGTGCGGGCTCGGACTGGGTCGCGCTGAGCGACGAACCGCTCCCGGTCGAGCGCGCCACGACCTGGGCTGGCACCCCGTCCAGCGGGGCGGTCGTCACCTTCTGCGGGATCGTCCGCGACCACTCCGACGGTCGCGCCGGCGTGCGCGCCCTCACCTACGAGGCCTACGAGGACGTCGCGCTCCGCCGGCTGGTCGAGGTCGCCGCCGAGACCCGGCGCCGCTGGCCGGTCGTCGAACGGCTCGCGCTCCTGCATCGGGTCGGCGACCTCGACCTGTCCGAGCGCTCGGTCGTGGTCGTCGCCTCCTCACCGCACCGCGCCGAGGCGTTCGACGCGGCCCGGTTCGCCATCGACACCCTGAAGGAGACGGTCCCCATCTGGAAGCAGGAGCACTGGGCGGGCGGCTCCGACTGGGCCCGTGACGCGCACCCGGCCCGCGACGTCCACCCGACCCCGATCGCCTGACCCGGACCCCGGATGCCGCGCGACCTCGCCATCGACCTCGGAACCGCGAACACCCTCGTCTACTCGCGGGGGCAGGGGATCATCCTCAACGAGCCGACCGTCATCGCGCTGAACAGCCGCACCCAGGACGTGCTCGCCATGGGCCACGAGGCGTGGCACATGATCGGACGCACCCCCGGCCACATCGTCGCCGTGCGGCCCCTCCGCGGCGGCGCGATCACCGACTTCGAGATCACCCAGCGGCTGATCCGGCTCATCTTCGCCCGGGCCGGCATCACCCGCATGCAGCGGGCCCGGGTGCTCGTCTGCGTCCCGTCCGCGATCACCCACGTCGAGCAGCGCGCCGTCCTTGAGGCGACCCGGCGAGCCGGTGCCGCCCAGACCTACCTCATCGAGCAGCCCATGGCCGCCGCGATCGGCGCGTCGCTGCCCATCCACGAGCCGCTCGGCAACATGGTCATCGACATCGGCGGCGGCACCAGCGAGATGGCCGTCATCTCGATGGGCGGGATCGTCGCGCTCCAAGCGGTCCGGATCGGCGGCTTCGACATCGACGCCGCCATCTCCAACCACCTGCGACGCAACCACGGCGTCGCGGTGGGGGAGCGCACCGCCGAGGAGATCAAGATCGCGGTCGGGTCGGCGTTCCCCACCGACCAGGAGTACAAGGCCGAGGTCCGCGGCCGCGACCTCATGAGCGGCCTGCCCCGCACCGTCGTCCTCGAGCCCGAGGAGCTGCGCGAGGCGATCGACGAGCCCCTGTCTCGGATCATCGGCGCGGCGAAGCTCGCCCTCGGCGAGACCCCACCCGAGCTGGCCCAGGACCTCCTCGACATGGGGATCCACCTCGTCGGCGGCGGCGGGATGCTCGGCGGGCTCGACCGCCGCATCGAGCACGAGACCGGCGTGCCCGTCCACCTGGCCGAGATGCCGCTCGAGACCGTCGTGCTCGGTGCCGGGCGTTGCCTCGAATCGTTCGACCGGGTGCGCGAGATGTTCCTCGACCGGCCCCGGCCCACCACCGCGCCCCGCCGCAGCGTCTAGCCCGGTCGCGGCCCGGGCTCGAGGAGGAGGTCCTCGGCGGCCTGGCGCACCTGCCAGTCGCGATCGGCGCGGGCCCGCTCGAGCGCCGCGTCCACCGCCGGCCCGTCGAAGGGTGCCAGGGCGAGCACGGCGCGGCGACGCACCGCCGGCACGTCGCCACACCCGGTCAGGACGGCCGGCAGCCCGCGCCGATCGCCGAGCGCGCCGAGCGCCGCCACCGCCGCCTCCCGGACCAACGGGTCGCGATGCTCGCCGACGAGGGCCGCGAGGCGCTCCACCGCCGGCGCCGCCGCGTCGCCCAGCTCGCCCAACGCCCACGCCGCCGCCTCGACCACCGTCACGTCCCGGTCGTCGAGGCGGGCCAGCAGCCCCGGCAGCATCGCGTCGGTCGACGCGCGCCCCGCCAGCAGCGGCGCCAGCTCGCAGGCCCGGCGCCGCACCGCCGGATCCGGGTCGTCGTGCGCGGCCGCCCACGCCCGCGCCGCCGCGCGGGGGCGCCCCGGCGGGTCAGCGCGCCGAGCGCCGCGGCGCGCACCCGACCGTCGGCGTCACCGGCCGCGGCGGCGCTCAACGCGGCGGCCGCGCCGGCGGGGAGCCGGGCCCGCAGGCCGAGCGCGGCGAAACCCGCCGCCCGCGCCACCGGGTCGTCCGGCGCGCTCACCCCCGACCGGCCCGTCGGGTCCGCCGCCGCGGGAGGGACGGGGCGGTCCCGGTCAGCCGTTGTTGGTCGGGATCAGCGACACCAGCACCTGCACCGTCAGTGCCGTGAGCAGCGCGGCGCCGACCCCGATCAAGACGACGAGGATCACCCAGCGCACCAGCGCCGAGCTGGCCCGGTAGGCGCGGACCGCCCGCAGGCTCCGCACCTTCGCCGCCAGCTCCCGCCAGTCCGACGCGGCGGTGTGCGGCGCCGGCCCCGCCCCCCGCGATGGGTCGGCGGCGTCGCGGCGCTCGGGCTGGCTGCGGTCGCTGGGAGCCCGGGTGGCAGGCTGGGGCTGATCCACACCACCAGTATCGACGACGCGGAAGGAGCGGGGAAACCGTGGTGAGCCCGCCCGCGTCGTCGCCCCCGCCGGCGGCCGCCCCGCCCCCCTCGACCCGCCGGCGGCGGCGGCGTCGCATCCTCCAGATCGGCGGGTCGCTGCTCGGCGGGGTCGTGGTCGTCGCCGCGGTCGCCGGCGCGGTCATCCACGTGCCGTACGTCATCATCTCGCCCGGCTCCGCCACCCCGCTCAGCCCCCAGATCGTCACCATCACCGGCGCCCCCACCTACCAGCACCCGGGGCGGTTCCTCTTCCTCACCGTCGACGTCACGACCCAGGACCCGAACCTCTACGCGTACGCGGTCGCCAGCCTGAACGGTGACGACAGCGTCGACAAGAAGGACGAGGTGATCGGCTGTGCCTCCTACGCTGCCGACGCCCGGCTCAACATGCTGCTCATGGTCGACTCGCAGAACACGGCGAAGGAAGTCGCGCTCACCCGGCTCGGGTACACCGTCGCCCCGGCCGGCAACCGGGTGATGGTCGCCGACGTCGAGTGCGGCGGCCCGTCCGACCACCACCTCCAAGAAGGCGACATCATCACCGCCGTCGACGGCCACCCAGTCAGCACCGCCACCCAGGTGCGGCCCCTCGTCGTCGCCCACCGGCCCGGCGACGTCATCAACCTCAGCGTCGTCCGAGGTCAACAGGAGCTGCAGCTCGCCGTGAAGGCGGGCCGCAACGGTTCCGCCGCGTTCCTCGGGATCCTGACCCAGACCCTCAGCACCTGGCAGTTCCCGATCAGCATCCGGATCAACATCCCCAACGTCAGCGGCCCGTCAGCCGGGCTGGCGTTCACGCTCGCGCTCATCTCGGCGCTCAACCACGGTGACGTGACCGGCGGCCACCGGGTCGCGGTGACCGGGACCATCGCATCCGACGGCAGCGTCGGGCAGGTCGGCGGCGTCACCCAGAAAGCCATCGTCGCCCAGCGCAGCGGCGCGGTCGCGATGCTCGTCCCGGTCGGCGAAGCCGCCGACGCCCGCGCCCACGCTCACGGGCTGCGCATCATCACCGTGCGGACCGTCGACGACGCGCTCCGAGCCCTCCGAGGCCTCGGCGGCGCCCCGATCACCGCGCCGGCCTCGACCACCACCCCACCCCAATAGCATCGACGGATGCCCGAACCTCCCGGAGGCGCCGACCCGGGGAAGACGGCACCCCCGAACCCCGACGCCGACGCGCCGGTCGAGGAGCCGCCCGACGCGGCCGACGGCGAACGCGCCGCGCAGCTGCTGCGCGACGCCGAAGCCGTCGCCGCCGAGCGCGGACGCGAGATGGTCAACCAGGCGCGCGAGGTCCGCCGCCGCATGCTCGACGACGTCGAGCACCGCCGCCGCGCCCTCCTCGACGAGCTCAACCAGGTGCGAGCCCGCCTCGACGAGCTCACCGCCGGCCTCGCCGAGACCCTCGGCGGCGACGACCTTCCCGACGCCGAGCCGCCGGCCGCGGAGCCGACCCCGGCCCCGCCCGCGGCCGCAGGCCGACCGAGCGCGCACGGGATCTTCGCCCGGCTCCGCGAGGCCGAGGAGCGAGACGCCGCGGCCGAACCCGAGCCCGCCGCTCCGCTCCCCGGCGCCGACCGCGCCGACGGCAGGACCGAGGCCGAGCCGACCGACACCGAGCCGACCGACACCGAGCCGACCGACACCGAGCCGACCGACACCGAGCCGGAGCCGCCCGCCGACGCGGTCGTCGACACAGCGGGAGACGCCGACGCGGCGACCCGCCGCGGCCGCGACGAGGTCCTCGCCCCGCTGAGCGTCCCGCTGCTCCGCACGTCGAAGCGGCTGCTCCAAGACGAGCAGAACGACATCCTCGACAGGATCCGCAAGCTGCGCGGACGCGTCGACGCGGCGCGGCTCCTCCCCGACGTCGAGGAGCAGCGCACCGCGTGGAAGACCGTCCTCGCGCCGAGCATCGACGGGGCGTACACCGCCGGTGGCGTGCTCACCGCCCCGGGTCGCCGGTCCAAGAGCGCCCCGCCGCGCCTCGCCGCGGACCTGGCGGCCGAGCTCATCAGCCCGCTGCGCGAACGCCTGACCAGCAGCAGCGACGCAGTCCTCGCCGACGGGCCCTACGAGTCCGGCGCCGAGCTCCACGCCGCGCTCACACCCGCCATCAGCGCCCGGTACCGGGAATGGCGGGCCCTCGACCTCGAGGGGCTGCTCGGCGACCTCCTCGCCGTCGCGTACGCGCGGGGCGTGTACGACGCCGCCCGGGCCGGCACGACGCTGCGCTGGGTGCCGGCCGAGATCGGCCGCTGCCCCGACGCTGACGACAACGCCCTCGAGCCGACCGTCAAAGGCCAACCGTTCCCGACCGGCCAGCCGTACCCACCCGCGCATCCAGGCTGCCGCTGCCTCGTGGTCCCCGTTCCTGAGGACTCCACGCCCGGCCCGACCTAGCCCGGGGCCGACCGGCCCTGCCGCACGGCAGCCCGTTAGGCTGCGCCACGATGCGGGTCCCGACTCAGGAACGGCGCTCGTACAAGCTCCGTGCATGGATCATCGCCCTGGTGGTGATCCTCATCATCTTGCTGTTCAGCCTGCGAGGGCTGGCCGGCTTCTACACCGACTTCCTCTGGTTCAGCTCGCTCGGGCAGGGCTCCACCTGGCGGGAGCTGCTGGCGGCCAAGGTCGTCCCGGCCGTCGTGTTCACCGCGGTGTTCTTCGTGATCATGGTGGCGAACCTCTTCATCGCCGACCGGCTCGCCCCGAAGGTGCGGCCCATGGGCCCGGTCAGCCCCGAAGAGGAGATCGTCAACCGCTACCAGCAGGTCACCGCCCGCTTCCAGGGCCGGATCCGGGTCGGTGTGGCCGTGTTCTTCGCCCTCATCGCCGGGATCGGCGTCTCCTCCCAGTGGCGCAACTGGATCCTCTTCACCAACCGGGTCAACTTCGGCATCAAGGACCCCCAGTTCCACAAGGACGTCGGGTTCTACGTCTTCCAGTTGCCGTTCATCCGGTTCATCTTGGACTGGCTCTTCGCGGGGCTCGTCATCGTGCTGCTCGTCACGGCCGTCGCGCACTACCTGAACGGCGGCATCCGGTTCCAGACCACCGGGCAGCGGACCACCCCCCAGGTCAAGGCCCACCTCTCGGTGATCGTCGCCGTCATGGCGCTCGTCAAGACCGCCGAGTACTACTACGCCCGCTTTGGGCTCACGACGTCCAGCCGGGGGGTTGTCGACGGGGCCACCTACACCGACGTGAAGGCGCAGCTCCCCGCCTACAACCTGCTCATCTTCATCTCGATCGTCGCCGCGGGCCTGTTCCTCTGGAACATCTTCCGGCGGGGCTGGGTGCTCCCCGTCATCGCGGTCGGCCTCTGGGCGTTCGTGTCCATCGCGGTCGGGACCATCTACCCGGCCCTGATCCAGAACCTGAAGGTCAAACCCAACGAGCTCGCCGACGAGAAGCCGTACATCGAGCGCAACATCAACGCCACCCGCAGCGCCTTCGGCGTCGACACCGTCCAGGTCCAGAACTTCAACTACACCCAGAACCTCAACCCGTTGGTCGTGAACGCGAACCGGCCGACCATCGACAACGCCCGCCTCTGGGACCCCGGCGTGATCCAGTCCACCTACCAGACCCTCCAGGGCCTCCAGCCCTACTACCGGATCAACGACGTCGACATCGACCGTTACAACATCAACGGGCAAGAGACCCAGGTGCTCGTGGCCGCCCGCGACCTCAACAGCTCGAGCCTGCCGACCCAGTCGTGGGTCAACGAGCACCTCGTGTACACGCACGGGTACGGGGCGATCATCTCCCCGACCAACCAGGCCTCCACGGCCGGAGACCCGCTGTACAACCTGCAGAACATCCCACCCGCTGGCAGCATCCCGCTCACCAACCAGGGCTCCCAGCTCTACTTCGGCGAGAGCCTGAGCGGGTACATGATCGTCGACGCCAAGCAGCCCGAGTTCAACTACGCGCGAGCCAACAACACCAACGCCACCACCCGCTACCAGGGCAAGGACGGGGTGAAGCTCTCGAACCTGCTGCGCCGGGCCGCGTTCGCGCTCCGCTTCGGTGACATCAACCCGCTCATCTCCGGTCAGGTCACCTCGAGCTCGAAGATCCTCCTGATCCGGGACGTCATGAGCCGGGTCCAGACACTGGCCCCGTTCCTGTCCTTCGACGCCGACCCGTACCCGGTCGTCGTGAACGGGCGGATCACCTGGGTCCTCGACGGGTACACGACGAGCGACCAGTACCCCTACTCCGAGACCTACAACGGGACGGGCGGCCTCTCGGCCAACGTCAACTACGTGCGCAACTCCGTCAAGGCGACCGTCGACGGGTACAACGGCACCGTCCACTTCTACGTGGTCGACAACAAGGACCCGGTCATCGAGGCCTACGAGAAGGCGTTCCCGAACCTCTTCACCCCCGGCTCGAAGATGCCCGGCGCGATCCGGGACCACCTCCGCTACCCGCAGGACCTCTTCGCGCTGCAGTCCGACGTGTTCTCGAAGTACCACGTCACGAACACGTCCGCGTTCTACGCCGGCACCGAGCGGTGGCTCCTCTCACCCGACCCGAACGCGGTGCTCGGCCAGACCGTCACCCCGACCACCGCCCGCGGCTCGCAGCGAGCCGTGCAGATCACCGCGACCACCCCCCGCCAGCTGCCCTACTACCTCTACATCCGGCTGCCCGGCGACACCCACGAGAACTTCCTGATCCTCCAGCCGTTCGTGCCCGTCTCGCAGAACAACCAGCAGACCCGCCTGGTGTCGTTCATGACCGCCAAGTCGGATCCGGGCAGCTACGGGAAGCTGCAGGCGTTCGTGATGCCCCAGGGCGCGAACGTGACCGGGCCCGTGCAGGTCGCGAACAACATCCAGAGCAACACCTCGCTGTCGCAGCAGTTCACGCTGCTCAGCCAGGGCGGGTCGGACGTCATCAAGGGCAACATCCAGCTCATCCCGGTCGGGAACTCGATCGTGTACGTGCAGCCGATCTTCGTGCAGAGCTCCTCGAACGGGTATCCCCAGTTCCGGTTCGTCGTCGTGTTCACCCAGGGCAAGAACCCCGTCTACGACTCGACGGTCAACGCGGCGCTGAACGACCTCTTCAGCGGTGGCGTGGCGGCGCCGACCACGCCGACCACGCCGACCACGCCGACCACGCCGACCACGCCGACGACCCCGACCCCGGCCAGCGGCACCGTGCAGAGCCTGCTGAGCCAGGCCGCCACCCAGTTCGCCAACGCCAACGCGGCGCTACGCAACGGCGACCTCGCCACCTACCAGAGCGACATCGCGGCCGCCCAGCAGGACGTCGCGGCCGCCCAGCAGGCCCTCGCCGCCGGGTAGTGAGCCCCGGGCCGCTTCCGCGCCCGCCCTGGCTCCGCACCGCCCCGGCCACGCCCCAGCGCCGAGGGATTGTCGGCACCCCCGGGTATTGTTACTATCCAGGTAGTGGAAATTCTCGGCGTCGGAGCTGCACCCCGGCGCTGAGCCACCTGACCCGACGGGAGTCCTCCGCATGGCGGTACGCGGCATCGATCTCGGCAAGTACCAGCTCGGCTGGGCCGACAGCACCGCGGACTACGTCTACACGCCCAAGAAGGGCCTGAACGAGGAGATCGTCCGGGACATCTCGGCGCACAAGGACGAGCCGGAGTGGATGACGAAGTTCCGGCTCAACGCCTTGCAGCGCTTCGAGCGCAAGCCGATGCTCGAGTGGTTCGCCCGCAACATGCCCGACATCGACTTCGATGACATCTACTACTACCTGAAGCCCACCAACGCCCAGGTGTCCGAGTGGGACGAGCTGCCGGCCCAGATGCAGGCCACCTATGAGAAGCTCGGCATCCCCGAGGCGGAGCGCAAGTTCCTCGCCGGGGTCACCGCGCAGTACGAGAGCGAAGTCGTCTACCACAAGAACCGTGATGACCTCGCCCAGCAGGGCGTCATCTTCACCGACATGGACACCGCGGTGCGGGAGTATCCCGAGATCGTGCGGCGCTACTTCGCCAAGGTGATCCCGCCCGGCGACAACAAGTTCGCGGCCCTGAACTCGGCGGTGTGGAGCGGCGGCAGCTTCGTGTACGTCCCCGCCGGCGTCCACGTCGAGATGCCGCTCCAGGCCTACTTCCGGATCAACTCTGAGAACGCGGGCCAGTTCGAGCGGACCCTGATCATCGCCGAGGAGGGCGCCTCGGTGCACTACGTCGAGGGCTGCTCGGCGCCGGTGTACTCCGGCGACTCGCTGCACTCCGCGGTGGTGGAGCTGCATCGCCCGGCCCGGCTCCCGGATCCGGTACACGACCATCCAGAACTGGTCCCCGAACGTCTACAACCTGGTCACGAAGCGGGCCCGGGCCGAGACCGAAGCGACCGTTGAGTGGATCGACGGGAACCTCGGCTCGAAGCTCACCATGAAGTACCCGGCGGTTGTCATGGTCGGCCCGAAGGCGCACGGCGAGGTCCTCTCCGTCGCGTACGCCGGACCGGGCCAGCACCAGGACGCGGGCGCCAAGATGACCCACGCCGCCCCCGAGACGACCTCGATCATCGACTCGAAGTCGATCTCGAAGGACGGCGGGCGTACCACCTACCGGGGCCTGGTCAAGGTCGAAGAGGGCGCGCACAAGGTCAAGAGCCACGTGCGCTGCGACGCGCTCATCCTCGACGAGGAGAGCCGCTCCGACACCTACCCGACCATGGAGATCGACGAGAAGGACGCCCGCATCGGGCACGAGGCCACCGTCTCGAAGGTCGGCGACGACCAGCTCTTCTACCTGATGAGCCGTGGGCTCACCGAGCAGCAGGCGACCGCGATGATCGTGAACGGCTTCATCGAGCCGATCACCAAGACCCTCCCGATGGAGTACGCGGTCGAGCTGACCCGCCTGATCGAGCTCAACATGGAAGGCGCCGTCGGGTAGTGCCCGGCTTCACGCCTGAGACAGCCCGGACACTCGGCGGTCGCGACTGGCTCACGGCGCGTCGCGTTGCCGCCGCGGAGCGCCTCGCCGCTGTCACCTGGCCGTCGACCAGCCAGGAGATCTGGCGCTATTCCCGCATCGACGACTTCGACCTCGACCGCTACCAGCCCCGCCGCGCCGACCAGCGGTCGCTGGCCGTCCCGGCCCTCGACCCGGGGCTGGTCGCCAAAGGCGTCGTGGTCGGTGACCTCGCCGACGTCGACGACCCCGAGGCCGCCGACTGGTTCGGGACCTGCTCCGATGCTTCCCCCGACGCGTTCACGCTCCTCCACGACGCCTTCGTCGTCGGCGGCGCCTACGTGCGCGTCCCGCCCGGCGTCGTCGTCGACGAGCCGCTCTTCTTCGAGCACCGCAGCGGCGGCGACGGCCTGGCCAGCTTCCCGCACACCCTCCTCGTCGTCGGGGAAGGCGCCGAGGTGTCGGTCGTGGACCGCTTCGCCGCCCACGGCGCCCCGCACCTCTCCGACCTCGTCATCGAGCTGCTGGTCGGTGACGGCGCCCGGGTCCGCTACGTCTCGGTCCAAGAGCACGGCCCCGACACCTGGCAGGTCGGGCTCCAACGCGCCCACGTCGGGCGCGACGCCTCGCTGCATTCCTCCGCGGTGGCGCTGGGCGGCGACTACGCCCGGATGCGTACCGAGTCGCTCCTCGACGGCGCGGGCGGGGAGAGCGACCTCCTCGCCGTCTACTTCGGGGACGGCACCCAGGTGCTCGACTTCCGCACCCTCCAGGACCACGCTGCCCCCCACACGCGAAGCGACCTGCTCTTCAAGGGCGCGGTCGAGGACCAGGCCCAGTCGGTCTACTCGGGCCTCGTGCACCTCCGGGAGCCGGCCCAGCACGCCCGAGCGTCGCAGACCAACCGCAACCTCGTCCTCACCGAGGGAGCGAGCGCGGAGTCGATCCCCAACCTCGAGATCGAAGCCAACGACGTGCACTGCTCGCACGCCAGCGCGGTCGGACCCATCGACGACGACCAGCTCTACTACCTCGAGACCCGTGGCATCCCACCCGAGGAAGCCGAGCGGCTCATCGTCTTGGGCTTCTTCGACGACGTGCTGAACCGGCTCCCGGTCGGCACCCTTGCCGCCGCGCTCCGCCACACCGTCGAGGACAAGGTGAGCCGGCTCCGTGGCTGAGGTGCGCGTCTGCGCGGTCGGTGATGTCAAGCCCGGCTCGGCCCGGCGGGTCGACGTCGATGGCCTGCGCCTGGCTGTGGTGCGCCTCCCCGCCCGCGACGGGGCCGCCGACGACGACTGGTACGCGATCGGCGACCGCTGCTCCCACGCCGACTACTCCCTCTCGGAGGGCGACGTGTGGGCCGACGAGCGAGAGATCGAGTGCCCCAAGCACGGCTCGACGTTCTCCCTCGAGACCGGCGAGCCCCAGACGCTGCCCGCCACCCAGCCCGTCCCTGCCTTCCCGGTCCGGGTCGACGGCGACGACGTCTACGTGGAGGTGCCGTGACGAGCCGACTCGTCGTCGAAGGCCTCCACGCCTCCGTGAACGGCGTCGAGGTGCTGCGCGGCGTCGACCTCGAGGTCGCCTCCGGCGAGGTGCACGCCCTCATGGGCCCGAACGGCTCCGGCAAGTCGACCCTCTCCCACGTGATCATGGGCCGAGACGACTACGAGGTCACCGCGGGGTCGGTGACGCTCGACGGCACCGAGCTGCTCGGGCTCCCGACCTGGCGGCGGGCCGAGCTCGGCCTGTTCATCGCCCTGCAGTACCCGGTCGCGGTCCCCGGCGTCCCCGTCGGCGCGCTGCTCGGCGCCGCGGTCGCGGCCCGCCACGGCGACCCGAGCGCGGTCGACGCCGCGGTGCGGCGCGAGGCCGAGCGGCTCGAGGTCCCGGCCGAGTTCCTTACCCGCGGCGTCAACGACGAGTTCTCGGGCGGGGAGCAGAAGCGCATGGAGACCCTCCAGCTCGCCGTCCTCCAGCCCCGCCTCGCGCTTCTCGACGAGCTCGACTCCGGCCTCGACGTCGACGCGCTGCGCGATCTGGCCCGACGGGTCGTCGAGCTGACCCGCGAGTCGGACCTCGGCGTGCTCGCCATCACCCACTACGCCCGGCTGCTGAGCGAGCTGCGACCCGACCGGGTCCACGTCCTCCTCGCCGGGCGGGTCGTGACGAGCGGCGGACCCGAGCTCGCCGACCAGCTCGAGGACGCCGGCTACGAGGGCCTCGCCGCCACCCTCGGCGTCGAGGAGCTCATCGTCGAGGCCCCCGAGCCCGCCGACCCCTTCGCCGAACCCGGCTTCTGACCGCCCTCGGCGAGCGGTGCCGAGCGGTCAGGGGCCGGGCACCCGGACCGGGACCGCGTCGAGCGCCGCGCCCCGCTCCGCCCGCGACCGGTCCGGCTCCCCGAACGTCGACGACGTGCACACGAACAGGGTGCGGCGGTCCTCGCCGCCCAGCGTGCAGGCGATCGCGTGCCGACCCGGGAGGTCGACGACGTCGGTGACCTCCCCGCCCTCCAGGACCCGCACGCAGCGATCCGAGGGCGGGGAGGCGATCCAGACCCCGTCCTCGGCGTCGATGCAGATCCCGTCCGGATACTCGGGCAGCTCGGCCCAGACCCGCTGGTTCGAGAGCGTCCCGTCGCGGGCGAGGTCGAACGCCACCAGGTCCTTGCCGGTGCTCTCGGCGACCACCAGCGTCGAGCCGTCGGCCGTCACGACGAGCCCGTTCGCCATCCGCAGCCCCGCGGTCGCCTCGTGGACGGAGCCGTCCGGGTCGACCCGCAGCAGCGGCGCCCGCTGGTAGGCGGCGCCGCCGTGGAAGTCGAAGCCGAACTGGCTGATGAAGGCGTGGTCGCGCCCGTCCACGACCAGGTCGTTGATCTCGAACGGCGCCACCGCTGAGCAGTCCGCCACCAGCTGGGGCGGACCAGGTCCCTCGAGGCGCAGGAGGCGACGGTCGCGCATCGACACGATCAGGAGCGACCCGTCGGAGCGGAAGCCGAGGCCCGACGGGTCACCCTCCACGCGGGCGACCACCTGCACCTCGCCGTCGGGGGTGACGCGCAGCACCTCCTGGGCGTGCATGTCGGAGACCCACACCGCCCCCTCGTGCCAGCGGGGCCCCTCCAGGAACGCCCGCCCCTCGACGAGGGTCGTCGCGGCCGGGCTCATCGGCCGCTCATCGGCGCGGGCGACGTCGTCGTGGACACCGACGAGCGCGGGGCCCGGGTCGGCGGGTCGTGGTGGCGGAACAGCGCGCCGGCGAGGACGACGCCGCCCACGAACACGGAGGCCACCCCGAGGCTCACGATCACTCGGCGAGGGAAGATCCGGTGCAGCACTCCGTCCGGATGGTACTGAACCCGCGGTCCGAGCCGCGTGCCAAGCTCGCCTGACGCGCCCCGCGCGCGAAAGATCCCGCGCCAACGAGCGTGCCGATCGTGGCCCTCGCGGCGAGCAGCGGGGACCATTAGGGTCGATCGGGAGCAGCAGGAGGTGCGTCGGTGCGGTTCTTCTCGTTCCATCTCATGCCCTACATCGGCCTTGACCCCGCCTACGAGGGCCCGGCGTGGGTGACGTGCCCGAACTCGCTGTTCGACCCCCAGCACGGCGGCCGGCTCTACAACCGGTACCTCGACGAGCTCCTCTACGCCGAGGAGCTCGGCTTCGACGGCGTCTGCGTGAACGAGCACCACCAGAACGTGTACGGGCTGATGCCGTCCCCGAACCTGATGGCCTCGATCCTGGCCCGGCTGACCAGCCGTATGAAGGTGGCCGTGGTCGGCAACGCGTTGCCGCTCTACGACCCGCCGACCCGGGTCGCGGAGGAGTTCGCGATGATCGACTGCCTGAGCGGCGGGCGGCTCATCGCCGGGATGGTGGTCGGGGGCGGCCCCGAGTACTACTCGTTCTCGGTGAACCCGGCCTACGCCCGGGAGCGGTTCCAGGAGGCCCACGACCTGATCCTGAAGGCGTGGACCACGCCCGGCCCGTTCGAGTGGATCGGCAAGCACTACCGGATCCGGTACGTGAACCCGTGGCCCCGCCCGGTGCAGCAGCCCCACCCCGAGATCTGGATCCCCGGCGCGGGGTCGGTGGAGACGATGGAGTTCGTGGCCCGCCACCACTACGCGTACATGGGGATCCCGTACTTCCGCCTCGAGGTGTTCGAGCGCACCTTCCAGATGTTCCGCGACGCCTGCGAGGCGGAGGGCTACCAGGCCGACCCGCTCCAAGGCGGCTGGCTGGTCCCCATCTACGTCGCCGAGTCCGACGCGACGGCGCGGGCCGAGTACGAGGAGCACCTCTGGTACTTCGTGAAGCGGCTCCTGCCCGGCATCACCATCCAGCCCCCCGGGTACACGTCGGCGCGCTCGCTCGGCAACATCTTGAAGGGAGCCGGGTCGTTCATGCTGAACGTGACCGACTGGGACGAGATCGTCGCCGGGCGGTACGCGATCGTCGGCTCGCCCGAGACCGTCACCGAGCAGCTCGTCGACGCGCTGGGCCGGCTCGGCACCGGGAACCTGCTCGGGCTGTTCCAGCTCGGCAGCCTCCCCGGCGACCTCACCCGCCGCAACCTGGAGCTGTTCGCCCACGAGGTCAAGCCGCGCCTCGAGCGGGAGTTCCCGGCCGGCGCACCGGTGCTGCGCCCCACCGCCGCGGTGGCGTGATGGTCGCGCTGCGCGAGGAGTTCGTCGACGCGCCGATCGGCAAGATCCAGCTGTTCCGCGGCGGTGAGGGCGCGCCGCTCGTGTACCTGCACTCGGCGGCGGGGGAGGCGCCCGGGCTCGTCGCGCTCGAGGCCCTCGCCGACGACTACGAGGTCCTGGCGCCGATCTTCCCCGGGTTCGGCGAGTCCGAAGGCGTCGAGCAGATCGACGGGATGGACGACGCGGTGTTCCACCTCCTCGACCTCTGGGAGCTGCTCGGCCTCGACGTGCCGGCGCTGCTCGGCAGCTCGCTCGGCGGGTGGATGGCGGTCGAGGCTCGCGATGCGCTACCCGGACCGGGTCAGCCGGCAGGTGCTCGTGAACCCGGTCGGCCTGTACCTGCCCGACGCGCCGATCGCCGAGATGTTCGGGCGCTCCCCGGCCGAGCTGGCCGAGATGATGTTCGTCGACCAGACCCATCCCGTCGCCGCCATGATGCACGCCATGGAGGAGTTCACCGGCGACGTCGGCAAGCAGGTCGACATCCCCGTCGAGCTCGTGCTCCCCATGTGGAAGGCGCTCGGCGCCACGGCCCGCATCGGCTGGGACCCCTACCTCCACGACCCGAAGCTGCGGGGCCGGCTCCGGCGGGTCACTGCCCCCACCCTGGTCGTCGCCGGCGCCCAGGACGGGCTGGTGCCCCTCGCCCACGCCGAGACCTACGCCGCCGAGCTCCCCGACGCCCGTCTCGCCATCGTGGAGGACGCCGCGCACTCGCTCATCCTCGAGCAGCCCGACGCGCTCGTCGCCCTCACCGAGGAGTTCCTCAACTCCGCTCGCTGACCCCGGGCCCTAGAAACCGTCAGGCGTTGATGACGACCGGCGTCCCGAGCGGCACGACCGCCGCGATCTGGAGGATGTCGGGGTTCGGGATCCGGACGCAGCCGTTCGAGATCGACTGCCCGACCTGCGCCGCGTCGTCGGTGCCGTGCACCGCGACCTGCCCCGGGCCGCCGTCGAAGCTGGTCAGCACGTTCGAGTACGCCGACAGGCCGAGCGCGTACACCCCGTACGCGGTGTTCGGGTTCGACTGCAGGTTCACCGGGTCGGTCACGTAGAACAGCCCGGTCGGGGTCGGGGTCGTCGCGTTCCCGATCACGACCGGCGTGTCGAGCACCGGCTTGCCCGCGTTCGTGAACCAGAGATGATGGGCGGTCAGGTCGACGGTGATCTTGTAGGACGTCTGCGACTGGGTGACGTCGGCCTGCTGGATCCAGCCCGACGTGTCGTTGGGCCGCATGGGGAGCAGCACCTCGTCCCAGCCCGGCTTCTGCCCGGTGATCAAGAACGTGCGCGCCAGCCCGTAGCTGGTCTTGTTCGAGAACGTCGACACCGCCTTCGAGGTCGTCGACGGCTGCGCGTACGCGGTGAGGAGGAGGACCTTCGTCGTCGCGATGAGCGCGGTGTCGGAGGCCGTGGCGACGACGGTGTGCGGGACCTTCAGACGGATCCGGGCCGCGTGGGCGCTGCCGGTCCCACCCGACGTGAGGACGAGGCCGCCGACCAGGGCCAGGACCGCCACGATGGCGACGCCGGCCGCGACGGCCCGCCGCCGGTTCCGGCGATGCTTGCGGCCCTCGGCCCGCGTCCCCGACGAGCCGGCCGCCTCGGCCGGCACCGCGAGCGCGGCGACCGTCTCCTCGGCGTCGCGGTCCTCGTCGGGAGGCTCGGCGCGGCGCCTCGTCGGCGCGGGGTCGTGGTCACCCCCGGCCGGCGGTGGACGGCGCACGATGGGGCGCCGCGCCGGGCCCGGCTCGGGGGATGTCGGCCCCGCCGCGTCCTCGTCACGGGCCCGCGGTCGGCGACCCCGTTGCGACGGTCGGATCCAGCCCGGGTCGGAGCCGCGGGACTCCTCGTCGGGCGTGAGCGGTTCGTCGGGGTCGTGCGGGGCGCGGCCATCCGGACGCGAGCCTACCGATGGGTCCGACCGGGGAATCGGCCGGCGGTCAGCTGGTCGTGGTGGCGGGCGTCGCCTCGTCCGCGGCGAGGAGCAGGAGGCGGAGATCGAGTAGGAAGTCGGTGACCTCGACACCGGAGACCAGGTCCCGGTTCCGGTAGCTCTCGAGGGCGTCGTCAATGAGACTCGTGAGCTGGGCTGTGAGCTCGGGGTCACGCATCAGGCCTCCCTTTCTCGATAGGGAAGAACCTACCAACGACCTGTTTCATGCCCGTGACAGCCCGGTGAACACGACGAATCCCGCCCACCGGGGGCGCTGGAGGGCCCTCAGGCGGTCGAGGCGGCCTCGTCGGTCGAGGCGGACTCGTCGAGGCCCTGCTCGAGGGTGTTCCAGGCCAGGGTGGCGCACTTGATCCGGACCGGGAACTTCACGACGCCCTGGAGGGCCTCCAGGTCGCCGAGGCGGACCCCGTCGAGGGCTGCCGCGCCGTCCCCGTCCGATTCGCCTTCGAGCTTCGACTCGTGGATCGACATGAGGCCCTTGAAGGCCCGGATGAGCTGGCGGGCCTCGTCCACCGACAGGCCCTTCACCGCCGCGCTCATCATCGACGTCGACGCCTGGCTGATCGAGCAGCCCTGCCCGCCGGTCCGGACGTCGCGGACGACGCCGTCCTCGACCTCGAGGAAGAGGACGACCTCGTCGCCGCAGAGCGGGTTGAAGCCCTCGACCTGATGGGCGGGCGGGACGGGCAGCTCCCCGCGGTTCCGGGGCGCGCGGTAGTGGTCGAGGATGATCTCGCGGTACAGATCCTCGAGGCCAGCCATCGCAGGGTCTCCTAGCTCGCGAAGAAGCGCTCGGCGGCGGCGAGCGCCTCGACCAGCGCGTCGACGTCGGACTCGTCGTTGTACACGTAGAACGAGGCCCGGGTGGTCGCCGGCACGCCGAGGACCCGCATCAGCGGTTTGGCGCAGTGATGCCCGGCCCGGACGCACACGCCGTGCTCGTCGACGACCTGGGAGACGTCGTGGGCGTGGATCCCCTCGAAGAGGAACGAGATCGTCGCGCCCCGGTCGTCGAGGCCCGACGGCCCATAGATCGCGAGCCGCTCCCCGAACCGGTCGCGCAGCGCGTCGAGCGCGTAGCCGGTGAGGGCCTGCTCGTGCGCGGCGACCGCGTCCATGCCGAGCCCATCGAGGTAGTCGACCGCGGCGCCGAGCCCGACCGCCTCCGCGATCGGCATCGTGCCGGCCTCGAACTTCCACGGCACCTCGTTGGGGACGAACCCCTCCCGGCGGACGTCGCGGATCATCTCGCCGCCCCCGAGGAACGGGGGCATCGACTCGAGCAGCTCGGGTCGGGCCCAGAGCGCCCCGATCGCGGTGGGGCCGAGCATCTTGTGGCCGGTAACGCCGACGAAGTCGGCTCCCCAGACCGTGACGTCGAGGGGCCGGTGGGGGGCGAACTGGGCCGCGTCGACGAGGGCCAGCGCCCCCGCCGCGTGGGCAGCGCGCGGTGAGCGACGCCACGTCGTTCACGGTGCCGAGCACGTTCGACGCCGCGGAGAAGGCGAACAGCTTCGCCCCGTCGAGGAGCGCGTCGAGCCGCGAGGTGTCGAGCCGGAAGTCGTCGTCGATCGGCACCCAGCGCAGCTCGACGCCCCGCTCCGCGGCGAGGATCTGCCAGGGGACGATGTTGGCGTGATGCTCGAGGTCGGTGACGACGACCACGTCGCCCTCGTGCAGGTTCGCGCCTCCCCAGGAGCGCGCGACCAGGTTGATCGCCTCGGTCACGTTGCGGGTGAAGACCAGCTCGGACGGGGACGGCACCCCGAGGAACCGGGCCACCCGGGCTCGGGCGCCCTCGTAGGCGGCGGTCGCCTCCTCGGCGATCGCGTACACGCCCCGGTGCACGTTCGCGTACGACTCGCGGTACAGGTGGTCCATCGCCTCGAGCACCGAGGTCGGCTTCTGCGACGTCGACGCCGAATCGAGGTACACCAGTCGCTGCCCGTGCACCTGGCGCTTCAGGATCGGGAAGTCGGCCTGGACCTGGGCCACGTCAAGGGTCGGGGTGCTCATCACGCCGCCGCGTCGACTTCGCGCCGGAACCCCTCGAAGCCCTCCCGCTCGACCCGGTCGGCGAGCCTCCGGACCGCCGGACGCGACGACCCGGCCTTGGAGGAGGATGTGGACCCGGTCCGGGGTGAGATGCTCGAGGATCCGGCGGTAGTGGGTGATCAGCAGCACCCCGAGCGACGGTCGGGCTTCGCGCACCGCGTCGATGCCGCGCGCCACGACCTGCAGCGCGTCGATGTCGAGACCCGAGTCGGTCTCGTCGAGCACCGCGACGTCGGGCTCCAGCAGCGCCATCTGGAGGATCTCGTTGCGCTTCTTCTCCCCGCCCGAGAAGCCCTCGTTCAAGTAGCGCCCCACGAACCGGTCGTCGGTGCCGAGCCGTTTCGACCAGTCGAGCAGCGCCATGCGCACCTCGAGGACCGACAGGTCCTCGATTCCCTTCCGGGCCGCCATCGCCTGGCGCAAGAAGTTGAGGACGCTCACCCCCGAGATCTCCTCCGGGTGCTGGAACCCGAGGAACAGGCCCTGGGCCGCGCGCTCGGCGGTCGGGAGCGCCGTGATGTCCTCACCTTGGAGGAGGATCCGGCCGCTCGTGACCTCGTACCCGGGGTCGGCGAGCAGCGTCTTGGCGAGGGTCGACTTCCCGGAGCCGTTGGGCCCCATCAAGGCGTGGAGCTCCCCCGGCCCCCACCTGTAGCGCCACGCCGCGCAGGATCTCATGGCCGTCGACGGTCACGTGCAGGTCGTCGACCTCCAGCGCCGGCGGGACGGGCGCAGGCGGAGCGCTCACCCCCCCAGTGTATTCTCACTATCGCCGTAGTGATAACTCCAGGCGGTCGAGGTCGTCCTCGTCGCAGTAGGCGTGCAGCGACACCCGCAGCACCCCCTGGCGGAGGTCGGCGGGGGCCCGGTCGGTCGGGATCGCGGTCGTCGCGATCCCCGCCCCGAGCAGCTCGACCGCCACCGCGACCGGGTCCAGGCTCGGGTGGGCGAGCGTGACCAACCCCGAGGGCTCGTCGAGGGGCTCCTGGACCCGCCAGCCGCCCACCCCGTCCAACTGGCCGCGGGCGAGCGTCCCGAGCGCCGCGATCCGGGCCTCGACGACCGCCGGGTCGGCGGCGTGGAGCTCGTCGAGCGCGACCGCCAGCCCGACCCGGGCCGCGATCGAGGCCTCCCCGAGCCCGAGCCGGCCGACCGGGGGGCCGCCGACGCCGGTGCGGCTCGGGTACTCCGGCGTCAGCGCATCGGCCGTCGCCGATGGGACGGCCAGCCAGCCCGTCCCGCGCGGGCCGCGCAGCCACTTGCGGGCCGTGCCCACCCAGGCGTCGGCGCCGACGTCGTGGAGCGGGACGTGCCCCGCCGCCTGTGCCACGTCGAGGAGGACCGGCACGCCCGCCCCGTGCGCGGCCGCGACCGCCGCCCCGGCCGGCTGGACCACCCCCCGCTGGCTGGCCACGACCGGGAACGTGACCAGGTCGAGCTGCTCGAGCGTCGGTTCGTCGAGCGCGTCGACGCGCAGCCGACCGGCCGGGTCGACGGGCAGGTCGACCAGCTCCCAGCCGGCCCGGCCCGACGCGGCGCGCAGCGCGAGCCGGTTGCTCTCGTACTCGCTCGCCAGCACCCCGATCCGGGCGCCCGGGGCGAGCGGCCACGCGCCGAGCAGCGTCGTGAACGCGGTCGTCGCGTTGGCGGCGAACGCGACCTGCTCCCGGGGCAGGCCGACCAGCTCGCCGAGGTCGGCCCGGGCCATCTCCAGGACCGGGGTCGCCTCGACCTCCGCCGCGTAGCCGCCCACCTGCGCCTCGCGGCGCAGGTACCCGACCGTCGCGTCGAGCACCGCCCGGGACGGACACGCGCACCCCGCCGCGTCGAGGTGCACGACCGCCGGGTCGGCCAGCTCGTCCCGCCAGGCCCGGGCCAGGTCGCCGCCCGGTAGGCCGGTCACGCCCGGACGGCCAGGGACAGCCCGAAGTCGCGGGCCGGGTCGGTGAAGAACCGGCGGAGCCTGAACCCGGCCGCCTCGAGCTCGGCCCGCGACCCGCGGCTCGGTGAACTTGGCGCTGATCTCGGTGCGGACCTCCTCGCCGGCCGCGAAGCCCACCGTGAGGTCGATGGCGGCCAGCCGCACCTGGTGGGCGTCGCGGGCCCGCAGCCGCATCTCGATCCACGCCTCCTCGGGGTCCCAGCGGGCCACGTGCTCGAAGCGGTCGGGAACGAAGTCGCCGTCTAAGGCCCGGTTGATGACCGTCAGCACGTTGCGGTTGAACTCGGCGGTGACGCCGGCCGCGTCGTCGTAGGCCGCCTCGAGGCGGGCCGTGTCCTTCACCAGGTCGGTGCCGAGCAGCAGGCTGTCGCCCGGCGCCAGCGCGGCGGCCAGCTCGCCGAGGAACTCGGCCCGGGCGGCCGGGACCAGGTTGCCGATCGTGCCGCCGAGGAACGCCACCAGGCGACGACCGCCCTCGGGCAGCTGGTCGAGGTGCGCCTCGAAGTCGCCGACCACCGCGTGGACCGCGACGCCGTACTCGTCGGCCACCGCGTCCGCGGCGGCCCGCAGCGTCGCCTCGCTCACGTCGAACGGCGTGAACGTCGACAGCCTCCCCTCCTCGGTCAGCGCGTCGAGGAGCAGCCGGGTCTTCTCCGACGTGCCCGACCCGAGCTCGACCAGCACCGCGGGACGGGTCGCGGCTGCGATCTCGGTGGCGTGCGCGGCGAGGATGGCCCGCTCGGCCCGGGTCGGGTAGTACTCGGGCAGGCGGGTGATCGCGTCGAAGAGCTCCGCAGCCGCGGTCGTCGTAGAACCACTTCGGCGGCAGCTCCTTCGGCGTTGCCGTCAGCCCCGCTCGCACGTCCGCTTCGAGCGACGCGGTGAGCATGGCTTCGGAGAGGTGGACATCGACCCGCACCTCGGACGACGCGTCGGTGGTCACCATGCGAGCCTCACAGGGAATCGGACCGCACCACCGCGCCGCGGGCGCTCACCACGGTGTGGTCAGGGACGCGAGACCAGGCCTCGTCGTCGTCGGTCGGCTCCGACGCGACGAGGAACGAATCGTCGTCAGCACGGGTGAACAGCGAGTTGCCCCACGCCGACGCGGTGATCGACGTGCCGTCGGTCAGCAGCAGGTTCAGCCGCCCGCTCGTGCGGGCAGTGACGAGGCCGATGACCTCGGCCAGCGCCTCGGGCGGCGACACGCCGGCGTCGAGGCGGTCCAGGGCCAGCGCGAACAGCACCTCGCCGTCGGACACCCCCCGGATGATGGCCGCCCGCCTCGGGCTCAGGTGGGCGCGCAGCTCCTCACCGACCCCCTGGTGCCAGCCCTCGACGACCCCGTTCAGGGACCAGGCGTACCGGTCGGCGACGAAGGGCGCGTTGCCGGACGCCTCGACCGGGGAGCCCGGCGACGCTAGCCGAGCCGCCGCGAGGACCGCCGGCGCCCGCTGCCCGGCCAGGGCCTTCACCTCCGGGTCGACCCAGATCGGGGTGGGGCTCCGGTACCGCTGCGGGGTCGGCTGCTCCGGCTCGTACCACGCCACCCCCCAGCCGTCCGGGTTGTCGGGGCCGCTGATCTGGAAGCGCGGGTAGTGGGCCTGGTCGACCAGGCCGTGCGGCGCGTCGAGCAGCAGCGCGCCCAGCGTCGTCGACGGTCCGTGGTAGGCGAGGTGTCGGCACATGTTCAGTCGTCGCGCGCGCAGCGAAACCCGCAGAAGATCTGACGGCGGATCGGGAAGTCCCAGTTCCGGAACGTGGTCCGGATCGCGCTCGGATCGGTGGCCCACGAGCCGCCCCGCAGCACCCGGTACTCGGGGCCGAAGAACACCTCCGAGTACTCCCGGTAGGGGAACGACTCGAAGCCCGGGTACCCGTCGAAGGTCGTCGACGTCCACTCCCACACGTCGCCGATCAGCCCCTGCACCCCGGAGGGGCTCGCCCCGCTCGGGTGCGCGCCGACCGGCGACGGGCCGAGCCGGGCGCCGCCCAGGTTGGCCCGCTCCCCGGTCGGGTCGTCGTCACCCCACGGGTAGTGGCGCTTCGCCCCGTCGGGCGTGGCGGAGGCGGCGAACTCCCACTCGGCCTCGGTGGGCAGTCGCTTGCCGGCCCAGCGGGCGAAGGCGTCGGCCTCGTAGAAGCACACGTGCTGCACCGCCTCGTCGGGTGCGAGGTCGAGCTGGTGACCGAAGCGCCGCACGCTCCACGCCCCGTCGCCCTCCCGACGCCAGCCTTGGGGCGCCTCGAGCCCAGCCTCGGTTCGCCACGCCCAGCCGTCGTTCGACCACAGCCGCTCGTCGTCGTAGCCGCCCGCCTCGACGAACGCCCGGTAGACGCGGTTCGTGACCGGGGTGACGTCCAGCCGGAACGGCGCGACCTCGACCCGATGCGCGGGCCGCTCGTTGTCGTACGCCCACCGCTCGGTGCTGGTGCCGAGGATCACCGCGCCGCCCGGCAGCCGCACCTCTCCGTCGACCGGCCCGGTCGGGGCGGGCCGGCGTCCCGCTCGCCGCGGTCCGGGTAGGGCCGCTCCATGAGGCCGATCGTGGCGAGCATCGTCTCTCGGTGCTGGTGCTCGTGCTGCACGACCATCCCGTACACGAAGCCGTCGCGGGTCAGCGGGCCGTCCGGGAGGTGACCCCGGTCGAGGATCTCCAGCACCCGGTTGCGCACGTCCTGCGCGAACTGCCGAGCCGCCTCCGGCGCCAGGATGTCCAGCGCGGCCCGCTCCCGCCGCGGGTGGCGGAACGCGTCGTAGAGGTCGTCGAAGCGAGGATCGGTCGGCGGGGCGTCGACCAGCGACCGCACGAGCCAGAGCTCCTCGTAGTGCGCGACGTGGGCCAGGTCCCAGCACAACGGGGACATGAGCGGCGATACCTGGCCCGTCAGCTCGACGTCGTCGAGCGGGGCCAGCACCGCCAGCGTCTCCTTGCGGGCCCGCTCCAGCTCCTCGCGGGCCAGCGTCGTCAGCTCCACGCGTGCACGAGCCCTTCGGGGGCGGGGACGAGCAGGCCGCCCCGGTGGAACGACTCGAGCCGGTCGTCGGCCGGGCAGCGGCCCCGAGCGACGTAGCTCTCGACGAACGCCGCCAGCGCGTCGCGGGTCGCGGCGTCCTCCCCCCGCGCGACGTCGGTGTCGGACGCGGCCGCGAAGCAGCGGCGGGCCGCGGTCGCCATCTCCGGGTCGGCGAGCCCGCAGCGGGCCGCGACCGTCCACGCGGCCGCGGACCGTTGCGACCGCGTCGCCCACCTCGTCGGCGATGGTCTCGTCGCTGACCAACGCCGTGCTCACCGTCGCCGCGATCCGCCACCACGGGTCGGGGAGCGCGTCGATCATGCGCAGCTCGAGCCATCCCCGCGGCCGCACGGGCGGGAACAGCGTGGTCAGGTGGTAGTCGAGGTCCTCGACGGTCGGCCAGCCCAGCTCGTGGCCGTCCCGGATCCAGTCGCCGAACGACAGCCCGTCGCGGAGCGCCACGTGGTCGGTCGCGGAGCGGCGCACGAGCATGACCCGGGCCCCGAGCGCGTAGTCGGCCCACGCCTCCCGGCTCGGGCCGGGACCGACCGGCGCGCCCCGGTCGAGCTGCGACCAGACCTGCAGCCGGGTCGAGCACCAGCCGCTCGGGCGCCCGTGGGCCAGCGGCGAGTTCGCGAACGCGGCCGCGAGGACCGGGCCCACGTCCTGGGCGAGGCGCCAGCGCCGCTCGACCTCCTCCGGTCCGCCGTGGTCGACGTTGACCTGCAGCGCCGCGGTGCTCCGCATCATGGTCCGGCCGGCGTCCCCCTCCCGGTCGAAGAACGTCTCCATCGCGTCGTAGCGCGGGGTCGAGATCACACGGTCGCGTTCGGGGCCAGGCGCCAACCCGACCGCGAGGAGCGCCACCCCGGCGCTGGCCAAGGCCGGGGTCAGGACGGCAAGGTCGCGGCGGAGCGCCTCGCAGCCGGCCAAGCCGGTCAGGGCGGGGGAGCTCAGCTCCAGCTGGCCGCCCGGCTCGTAGGTGACCCGGCTGGCGCCCGGCAGCGGGTCGAGCGCCGCGGTGACGGCCTGCACCGTGGACGGGTCGGCGGGTCGGGTCGGGTCGTCGGCCCGGACGGTGAACCACTCCAGCTCCACGCCGACCCGGCAGCCGCCCGACGGGCTGGCCCCGGGGCCGCCGAAGCCCCGCTCGCCGACCAGGCGCCGCGCCTCGGCCTCGTGGAGGTCCCTCGTTCGAGCCGGCATCGTCTACCGGTGCCCGAAGTGTGCGGTCAGCCAGTCCATGTCACGGACCGAGCCGAGCAGCAGATGCCGAGTCAGGGGTGTGTGCATGGCGGTCCTCCTTTCGCGTGCTCTCCGGCGCCGGCCCCGCGGTCGGATGCCCGCCCGAGGGGCTTCAGGATCCTCGGGTTCAACCCGGGCTGGCCCGGCGGCGTTCCCAAGCAGAGGAGGCCGGCACCAGGCTCGCGTGCCGGCAGGCGTGGAAGTCGGAGTCAAGCCAGGGCATGGGGGCAGCCTCCCGGCCGGTCCGGGCGACCCTACCGCAGCCCCCTCCGAACTCCTCGCCTATCCCCGGCCCACCACAGCCCGGAAGATCGCCGCGAAGCGCTCCGGCTCCGGCTCCCGGCGCGGCGGTCGACCGACCCGCTGGGCGGGGCTGGTGGGCGGCAACCCGTCGAGCTCGGCGACGATCGCGTCGGCGAGCGCCGCCGGGTCGCGCATCGGCACCAGGCGCCCGCTGCCCGGCGCGGCCTCACCGAGGATCTCGCCCGGGCCGCCCGGCTCCGTGGCGACCACCACCGCCCCGCTCATCAACGCCTCGACGAGCACCAGCCCGTAGGGCTCCGGCTCCGTCGACGGCAGCACGAACAGGTCGAGGTCGGCGAACAGATCCGGGACGTCGTCGCGGCTCCCGAGCCAGTGCGCGCCCGGGATCGACCGGGCCCGGTCTTCCAGCCGCTCGTAGAGCTGCTCCTTGCCCCGCACCGGACCGCCCGCGACGGCCAGGTGCACGTCGGGGCGGGCCTCGCCGACCCGGGCGAACGCGTCGAGCAGCACGTCGAAGCCCTTCCAGGTGTCGACCCGCCCCACCGCCCCCACCAGCGGCGCCTCGTCGGGGATCCCGACCCGGGCCCGGAACCGGCCGGCCCGACCGGGGTGGAACTCAGCCGGGTCCGGGGTCTCGTGCACCACCGTCACGTCCACCCCGTCGAGCTGCTCCGCGATCGCATGCGACATCGACAGCACCCGAGTCGAGAAGTGGGGGATCAAGAACCGCTCCAGCCTCAACGCGGCCCGGGACTGCACCACGATCTCCCGCCCGTGCCACACGTGCGGTCGACGGACCAGCGCCGCGGCCGCCCACCCGTACCAGGAGTGGAACGAGTTGGTGTGCACGACGTCGACGTCGAGTCGGTGCAGCAGCCACGCCAGCCGCACGACCGTGACCGGCCAGGCCAGCGCGTAGCGGGCCCAGCCCCAGACGCTGTGACTGCGGGAGATGCGCCGCATCGGGACCACGTGCACCGCGACCCCGGCCGCTTCGAACTCGGGCCGCAACGGCGGGTCGTCGGGGACGACGACGTGACACTCGAACTCCGGTCGTGGCAGGCTGCGCATCATCCGCAGCAGCGCCTGATCCGAGCCACCGCGCTCGGCAACGGGTTGGATCGAACACAACCGGATCATGCGCGTCGCACTCAACCTCGAGCAGCTGCTCAGTCACCCGCCGGGTGGGATCGGCCGCTACACGTCGGAACTTGCCCGGCTGCTGCCCGGTCCCGACCCTGACGGCGGCGAGCGTATCGAGGTCGTTCCGTTCGTCGCGTACCACCGCCAGGCCCGGATCGGGACCGCGCTCGGAGGCTTCGGGCTCGCCGACCTCGACCCGGTCCGGCTCTGGCTGCCCCGCCCGATCCTCTACGACACCTGGAACGTCCTCGGGGTGCCGAGACTGGACCGGCTGCACCGCGAGCTCCGCGACGTCGACATCGTCCACGCCCCCTCGCTGGCTGTGCCGCCCCGGGCCGGACGCGCCGCGCTGGTCGTGACCGCGCACGACGCCGCCACCCTCGTCTACCCGGACGCGTACCCGTTCCGAGGCCGGTTCTTCCACCGGCGCGGCCTCGACGCGACCGCCCACCGAGCCGATCTCGTCATCACCCCCACCCAGGCCGCCGCCGACGAGATCGTCAGCCGCACCAAGATCCGCTCCGAGCAGATCCGGATCGTCGCCCACGGCGTCGCGCAGCGACAGGTCAGCGAGGGACTCATCTCCGCGGCCCGCGCCACGCTGGGCCTCGGCGACGCGCCGTACGTGCTGTGGGTCGGGACGCTCGAACCTCGAAAGAACCTGCCGCTGCTCCTCGAGGCGTTCGAAGCGGTCGTTCGGGCGGGGCTCCCGGAGCGGCTCGTCCTCGTCGGCCCCCCGGGCTGGCGGGGCGGATCGGCTGCGGTCCGGGCCGCGGCGGCGAGCCTGGGGGACCGCGTCCTCTTCGCGGGGTCGCTGCGCGCCGACCGGCTCGTCGCCCTCTACTCCGGGGCGACGCTCTTCGCGTTCCCGAGCCTGCACGAAGGGTTCGGCCTGCCCGTCCTCGAGGCGATGGTGCAGGCGGCGCCGGTCGTCTGCTCCGACATCCCCGTCCTGCGCGAAATCGGCGGGGACGCGGCCCGGTACGCCCCGCCCACCGACGCCCGCCAGTGGGGCGAGACGCTCGTCGAGCTGCTGCGCGACGAGCGCGAACGAGCCGAGCTGAGCGCGGCGGGACGCACGCGGGCCACCGCGTTCACCTGGGAGCGCTGCGTGCGCAACACCCGCGCCGTCTACCGGGAGGTCCTCGACCTGCACCGGTGACGAGCCGTCACCAGCCCCGCTCGGCCCACTCCTCGAGGTGCGTCCGCTCGGCGCCGATCGTGGTGTCCAGGCCGTGCCCGGGGAGCACCAGCACGTCGGCCGGCATCGTCAGGAGCCGCCGGTCGATCGAATCGAGGATCGTCTGGAAGCTCGCCCCCGTCGACGACGTGTTCCCCGGCCCGCCCGGGAACAGGGTGTCGCCGGTGAAGAGGATCGGCGTGCCCTCGAGCCGGAACGACGTCGACCCCGGCGTGTGTCCCGGTGTGAACACCGACCGGAGCCGCAGGTCGCCGACCGGGTACTCCTCGTCGTCGGGGATGACGAAGTCGTACGCGGGGAGCATCGCCGCGTCCCGCTCCGCGATGCCGACGTCGATCCCGGCGTCGCGGACCGCGGTGACCGCCTGGATGTGATCCCAGTGGCCGTGCGTCGTCAGCACCTTGCGGACCCCGGTGCGGCGGCACACGTCGACGAGGAGCTCGTGCTCGTTCGCGGCGTCGATGAGGACCGCCTCGCCGGTGCCCTTGCAGCGCACGATGAACACGTTGTTCTCGAACGGCCCCACGACCAGCTTGTCGACCCGGACCGCGCTGTCCTCGAAATGCGCCGGCTGCACCACGAGCCCAGGGTAGATCGGCACACCGGGACGACGTCCCACGCCGACTGGCGACGCGCCGCCGAGCCGGCCTCGCGGGCCGTCCCGGCGGGGGAGTAGCGTCACCAGGCCAGGGGACTCCCGTGAGAAGGAGCGATCGTGAACTTCGCGTTTTCCGACGAGCAGGATCAGCTCCGCGACGCGGTCCGTCGGTTCATGGAGACCAAGAGCCCCGAATCGGAGGTCCGTCGGCTCATGGAGACCACCGAGGGCTACGACCCCGCGGTGTGGACCCAGATGGCCCAAGAGCTCGGCCTCCAGAGCCTCCACCTGCCGGAGGCGCACGGCGGCCAGGGCTTCACGTTCGTCGAGCTCGGCATCGTCCTCGAGGAGATGGGTCGGGTGCTGCTCTGCGCCCCGTACTTCTCGACCGTGTGCCTGGCCGCCAACGCGATCATGAACGCCGCCACCGACGCCCAGCAAGGCGAGCTGCTGCCCGGCATCGCGTCCGGTGAGACCATCGCCGCCCTCGCGTTCACCGAGCCGAACGGCAAGTGGGACGCGTCCGGGATCACGATGGAGGCCAAGGGGTCCGGCGACGCCTGGACCCTCACCGGCACGAAGATGTTCGTCATCGACGGGCACACCGCCTCCACGGTGATCGTCGTCGCCCGCCAGGCCGGCACGTCCGGCGAGGACGGCATCGCGTTCTTCGCCGTCGACGGCGACGCGAAGGGCCTGACCCGCACCCCGCTCGCGACGATGGACCAGACCCGCAAGCAGGCGCGCCTCGACTTCGAGGACGTGGCGGCCCGGCCGCTCGGCGAGCCCGGATCCGGATGGGCCGCGCTGTCCAAGACCCTCGACCAGGCCGCGGTGTGCCTCGCCAACGAGATGGTCGGCGGAGCCCAGCAGGTCCTCGACATGTCGGTCGAGTACGCGAAGGTGCGCGTCCAGTTCGGCCGGCCGATCGGCTCGTTCCAGGCCATCAAGCACAAGTGCGCCGACATGCTGCTCGAGGTCGAGTCCAGCAAGTCTGCCGCCTACTACGCGGCGTGGGCCGCCGCCGAGGACAACGAGGAGCTGCCCGTCGTCGCCAGCCTCGCCAAGGCCTACTGCTCCGACGCCTACTTCCACGCCGCCGCCGAGAACATCCAGATCCACGGCGGGATCGGCTTCACCTGGGAGCACCCGGCGCACCTCTACTTCAAGCGCGCCAAGAGCTCGGAGATCCTCCTCGGCGATGCCACCTACCACCGGGAGCTCCTCGCCCAGCGAATCGGCATCTGACCAGACCCCCCACGGGGGACGCCAGACTGAAGCCCATCGCCGCGCCGGCCCGCACCTGGGGTGCGAGCGACGCGTGCCTTGCACCGTGAGCCATCGTGACGAGCCAGCCGGGTGGGGAGCATGACGGGACCGCGACCAGCCCGATGAGCCGACCCGAGCCGCCGGCGGACGCGCCGCGGGGGAGCACCCGGACCGAGCGGCTCGTCCAGGGCGCGATGCGCGGCGTCAACCGCGCCACCCGCACGGTCGGGCTCTCCGTCCTTCGCTCCTCCTCCCTCGAGCGGTTCCGCACCGCGCACGACGCCGTCGGTGCGGATGCGGCGACCGGACCGCCGGGGGGCCTGCAACCCCCCGACGGCTGGGCGCGGCGCGAGGAGTCGCCGTCGATCGTGGACCCGCGCCGGCTCCACGAGCTCGAGCAGGCCTACCAGCAGCATCCCGTGACCAGGCTGGGTGGCCACTGGGACACCGACCACACCCGAGGGGTCTCGCTCAGCGCGTTCCGGGGCGACAACGCGTTCGTGTGGCAGCGGCGTCTCTACGACACCCAGAACTACCTCGCGACGATCGTCTACCTGCGAGCCCACGACGACCACGGGCTCCTCGACCTGCTCGACGAGGACGGGGCCTTCGGCGCCGAGGTCCTCACCGTCAGCGGCCGGCGCTACTCCCGGGATCTCCTCGACAGCGTCAACGAGATCAGCTTCCTGCTCGACGAGCTGCCCTCGGAGGCGCTCACGCCGCTGCGGCTCGTCGACGTCGGCGCAGGGTACGGCCGGCTCGCGCATCGCCTCGCCGCGGCCCGACCCGACTCCGAGCTCTACTGCGTGGACGGGATCGCGGTGTCGACCGCGGTGTGCGACGCCTACCTCCGGTACCGAGGCCTCGAATCCCGAGTCGCCGTGGTGCCGCTCACCCAGCTCGACGCCGTCCCCATGACGGTGTCGGTCGCCACGAACATCCACTCCTTCTCCGAGATGTCCTACGAGGCGGTCGACTGGTGGCTCGGCTGGCTCGCTCAGCTCGGGGTGGAGTTCCTCTTCCTCGTGCCCAACAGCGCCGACCCGGCGCTGATCGACGGCCGCTCGTTCCGGGACCGGCTCGACGCACACGGCTTCCAGCAGTGGAAGAAGCGGCGCAAGTACACGGATCCCGTCGTCGACGAGTACGGGGTCTACCCCGGCACCTACTACCTGTTCCGTCGAGCCTGACCCCACTCGGTCGGACGCCGCTCGCCGGCGGCCCCGTTCCCGGACGGACGTCGGGATGCTGGCCGATGGGCCACCCGGTGTCAGAATCGTCGCGGTGGCTGTCCTCGTGTTCCTCCTCGCGGTCGTGATCGCGCTGCTCGGCGTGCTCGTCGCCGGCCTGCTCCGAAGCCACGCCGAGATCCTGCGCGCCCTCGATTCGCTCGGCGCCGGCCTCGACCCTGATCAGCCCGAGCCCCGCGCCGCCGGCCTCCAGGTCCCGAAGCGCCGCGACGCTCGGATGGGCGCGGACCTGGTCGGCACCACCCCCGCCGGCGACGCGGTCAGCGTCGGCGTCGTCGGCGTCGACCGGCCGACCCTCATCGCCTTCCTCACCAGCGGCTGTTCGACGTGTGCCGGGTTCTGGACCGCGTTCTCCGACCTCGGGCGCCTCCGCGTCCCCGGCCGGGCGCGGATCGTCGTCGCGACGAAAGGGGAGCAGGAGGAGAGCCCGGCCCGCCTCGCCAAGTTCGCACCGCCCGACGTGCCGGTCGTCATGTCGAGCGAGGCGTGGGACACCTACGACGTTCCCGTCGCTCCCTACTTCGCGCTCGTGGACGGGCCGAGCGGCGCGGTGATCGGCGAAGGCGCCGCCGCGACCTGGGAGAACCTCCGCTCCATGCTGGACCAGTCGCTCGAAGAGGCCGGGTACGCGCCGGCCCGCCGCGGCCGCCGCCGCGAATCACCCGAGCAGCGGGTCGACGCCGAGCTGCTCCAAGCCGGGATCGAGCCCGGCGACGCCCGCCTCTACGCGCCCGAGAGTCCCCCGTCGAACCCCGAGGCCGGGCCCGCCCGACCGTGACACCCCTCGAGGTCACCCTCGCCGGGCTCGCGGTCGCGGTCGTCGCCGCGCTCCGCTCCTCCTGGTCGCCCTGAGGCGAGTCGATGCTGGCCAGCATCAACCCGCTCGGGGAGCGGGCACGCAACACCCGATGGGGTCGAACGGTCGCCTGGTACTTCGCGGGCTCCGTCGCCGGCGGCCTTACCGTCGGCGCGATCGCGGGCGGGCTCGGCGCCGCGATCGGCGCGGTGACATCGCCGTCACCGACCGTCATCGGCGGGCTCGCCCTCGCGGCCTGCGCGGCCGGGCTCGTGCTCGACCTCCACGTCGGCGGCGTCGCCATCCCGACCGTGCACCGCCAGGTCAACCAGGACTGGCTCCCCCGGTACCGAGGCTGGGTCTACGGGCTCGGCTTCGGCTACCAGCTCGGCCTCGGGGTCGTCACCATCGTCACCACCTCCACCATCTACGTCGCGCTGGTCCTCGCCGCCCTCGCCGCCATCACCGGCTCCTGGGTCAGCGGGCTCCTGATCGGCGGGGTCTTCGGGCTGGTCCGGGCGCTGCCCATCCTGACCGTCGCCCAGGTGCACGACCCGGCCCATCTGCGCGAGATTGTCGGCCGAGTTACTGGCTGGTCCCGGGCGGCGTCCCTCGCGGTGTTGGTCTGCCTCACGGTCGTGGCGACATCCAGTGCCGTGCTCCTCGTTTCCTAGACGGGTCCCGCATGCCTGAACTCCAAGCCCACGGGCTGACGCTCCGCACCCCCGGCGGGTGGGAAGGTCGAATTTTTCGTCGTCCCCAGCACGGTGAGGTCTCGACCAGCTCCACTGGCGACGCGCCCGGGACGCCGGGCCCGCCCGGCGAGCTGACCTTCCCGGTCCTGCACGCGGCGACGATCGCCCTGCCGGCGACGGTCGCCGACTACTGCAGCGACGCGGTCACCGACCTCGGGCCGAGCGACGCCATCGTCGTCGTGAAGGAGTACGCGCCCCAGGCCGCCTCGAAGGCCCTCTTCGCGGCGGTCGGCCTCCCCCAGCCCCTCGACCCGGACGCCTTCGACCCGACCGTGCTGCAGCGCCGACTGGCCGGGCAGGCCGGCGTGCAGCGCTTCTTCCAGGAAGGTGGCCGCGCCTTCTGCCTCTATGTCGTCCTCGGCGGGTACAACAACCGCCAGAGCGTCGTGCCCGGCGTCAACACCGTGCTGGCCGGAATCCAGATCGCCTCGAGCCTCTCCCCGAGCCCATGACGCTCGCGGCCGGCCCCTTCGCGATCGCGGCGACGCTCCTCGCCGCCGGTGGCGCCCTGAAGGCCGCCCGCCCGTCGGACACCGCCCACGCGCTCCGAACCCTCGGCCTCCCCGGCTCCCCGCTGCTGGTCCGCCTCGGCGGGCTCCTCGAGGCCGCGATCGGCGTCGCCGCGCTCGCGGTCGGCGACCGCACCACCGCGATGCTCGTCGCCGTGTCCTACCTCGCCTTCACCGGCTTCGTCGTGCTCGCCCTGGCCCGCCACGCGCCGATCTCGTCGTGCGGCTGCTTCGGGAAGGTGGACACACCACCGAGCCGCGTGCACGTGGCCGTCAACCTCGGCGCGGTCGCCGCCGCGATCGCGGTCGCGGTGTCACCGGGCGTCGGCCTCGGAGACGTCCTCACCCACCAACCGCTCGCCGGCGTCCCGTTCGTGCTGCTCCTCGCCTGCGGGGTCGGCCTCACGTACCTGGCCCTGACGAGCCTCCCGCGTACCATGGCGCTCCTGCGCCAAGGGGGCTAGCGAGTGCAGAAACGCAGTTCGGGCACCGCCTGGGGCAACTGGCTGGTTCACAAGACCAGCGGGATCCTCGACGCCAAGCTCAGCCGCCGCAGCTTCATCGCCCGCACGACCCTGCTCGGTACTGCCGTCGCCGCGACCGGCTGCGCCGTCGTCACCCAGCCCGGCACCCCCTACCAGTCCGTCGCCGGCTGCAGCGGCGGGGAGTGCACCGACGGGTACACCGAGTTCTGCTGCGTCATCAACGAAGGCATGAACACCTGCCCTGACGGGTCGGCGCCCGGCGGCTGGTGGCGCGCCGAAGGCTCCATCTACTGCGGCGGCGGCCCCCGCTACTACATCGACTGCAACCAGCTCTGCTGCGGCCCGTACGACGGCAACGGGTTCTGCGCCGGCTGCGAGCCGTGCCGCTGCGCCGTGAACTGCGACACCCGTCGCGTGTACTGCAACTACTTCCGCTACGGGCAGTGCAACGAGGACATCGCGATCATGGGCCCCATCGCCTGCCGGGTCGTGCTCTGCGTCGCGCCCTACGCGCCCTACTCGCTGCTCGCGTGCGCCCCGTCCAACGCCGAGGACGACTCCACCGCCAACCACACCGCCGACTGCGCCGCGTACACCCCGCCGCCCCCGCCGCCGCCGCCGCCGGCCGTGCCGCCGGCGCTCTCCACCGTCCTCCCCTCGAGCGGCGCCGCGATCGCGGTGGGCGGGAACCCGGTCGTCGCCGCCTGCGCCTCCGGCGGGGCGCTCTCCTACGCGGCCTACAACGGCTCGGCGTGGGGGGCCTTCACGAGCCTGTACGGCGCGGTGAACTCGCAGATCGTGGGCGCCGACCAGGGCTCGAACGGATCGGTGTTCCTCCGCCAGAGCACCGACAACGCCATCTACGAGTCGACCGACACCGCCGGCACCTGGAGCGCGTCGCTCACCTCCCTCGGGGGGACGCTCACCTCCGACCCCTCGGTGACGGTCGACGACTCCGGCACCGCCTGGGTGTTCGCCCGGGGCCTGGACTCCGCGCTGTTCGTCACCAACCCCGGCGCCGGCGGCGTCTGGACCCGCCTCGGGGGGGTCATCACCTCCGACGCGGCCGCGGTCGTCGACCACGGCGGCACCATCTGGGCGTTCATCCGCGGCACCTACGGCGACGTCTGGAAGGTCGCCGGCGTCCCACCGACCACGTGGGGCGCGCTGGTCTCGATGGGCGGCAACATCACCTCGAACCCGGCCTCGGTCGTCGACGGCGCCGGCACCATCTGGGTGTTCGGACGGGGCTCCGACGACGCGCTCTGGGGCGCCACCGTGCAATCGAGCAGCTGGACCTCCTACGGCGGGCAGCTCGCCTCCGACCCGGTCCCGATCGTCGACGCGGCCGGGACGCTCTGGGTCTTCTCGGTCGACGGCACGGGAGCGATCCAGGCCATCTCCCCCGGCGCCGCGCCGGTCTCGCTCGGCACCTGGCCCGGTGGCGGCACCTTCACCGCCGATCCGGCCGCCGTCGTCGCCGGCGGGACGCTCTGGGTGTTCGCGGTCGGCTCCGACAACGCCATGTGGGCACGGCAGTACAACGGGACGAGCTGGCCCGCGACGCAGTGGCAGTCCCTCGGCGGGACCCTCGCTCCCATCAAGGGCAGCTGACCGCCCAGGACCCACGCTCCGAGCCGCAGCGCGCGCCGGGCCGGGCGGCGGAGGCGGCCGGTACGCTCGCCGTCAGTGGCGATCGTGGCGGGGATGCTGGTCGTCGGCCTGGTGCTGGCCATCGCGGCGGCCCTCGTCGTCCGGGAAGCCGGCCGGATCGCCCGCGAGCCGCCGCCGGCGCTCTTCGACCCCGACGACGCCTTCGAGTACGTCGTCGCGCACGTGCCCGACGACGTCGCCGCCACGCTGACCGTCGACGACGTGCGGCGGATCCTCGATTTCCAGCTCGAGTACTGGAAGCAGCGGGGCGTGGTCTCGAACGGCTTCACGGGGGAGCCCGACGCGCCGGTCGTGTTCGGCGACGCCGAGACCCTCGACTACATCCTGCAGCGCGCCACCGAGACCGGCGACCCCTACATCGCCGAGCAGGTGCACGGCGTCATCGAGACCCAGATCGGCTACCTGCGGTCCATCGGGGCGGTCGGGCCCCCGACCGGCGGCGTCGACCAACCTCCTTCCGTCTGAGGGCGCGGCGTGCTACAAGTGCGTCACCAGGGAAAGGAGGTGGTCCCACACATGCATGATCAACCCGGGACTCTGGAGGTGCGCGGCCGCTAGGTCACACCTCGAAATGGACCTCTGCGGAGATCCACCGCAGCACCGGCGTCGACCGGCGGGAAGTTGTCCCACCCGTGCCAACGATCGACGTGCTCAGCACTCAAAGGAACGGTGCGGGGCGCCTCGCGCGCCCCGCACCGTCCCGTCCCGGCCCACGTCGGCCGGGTCGCGCCGCTCCGGGGCGGTCCCGGTAGGCTCCGCGCTCGTGGAGCGTCCAGCCCGCTTCGAGGCGTACCGGTACCTCGGCGACAAGCGCGACCAGGTCGTCTACGACCTCGACTCGGACGACCCGGAGACCGAGCAGGCGGTGCGCGACCTGCTCGAGGCGGAGACGTTCACGACCTTCGGTCCGGACACGCTCGCCGAGGCCCGCAACCGCGGCTACCGGACCCATCGGCTCTGGGAGCTGGACCGCCCCGTCGACTCCTGAGCCGTCAGACCCTCGTCGTCTCGAGGGGTCGCCCGAGTGACTGCTCGGCGAGCCGCAGCCGAGCCGCGAACGACTCGTCGCTCAGCGCCGGCTCGGAGGCCGCCGCGGCCGGGTCGTCGGGCAGGCCGTCGAGGTCGACCCACGAGGTGCAGCCGCCGTACTCGTCCCGGTACTCGAGCGTGATCGGCTCCTCGAGGCGGTAGGCCCGCACGGCGAGGATCCACAGCGGGTCACGGTGCTTCCACTGCAGCCGCGACGCCGCGTAGTCGAGCGTCCAGATGAACTTGGCGTCGAGGCGGGCGAGCTCCTCGGGGTCGCTCACCGTCGTCTCGCCCACCAGCTCCGCCCACCCGTCGATCCGCAGCGTCCCCGCCGCCGGCGCGGCCGCCTCGGTCTCCGCCACCCACCGCTGGTAGGCGGGCTTCAACAGCTCCGGCCGCTGATGCTCCACGGTCGGGTACAGCCAGCAGCGGTCGGAGTGGACCGAGAAGTGCCGGCCCGTCTCGCGCAGCCCACCCTTGCGGACGTCGAGGATCTGCTCGCCGGCCAGCAGGGCCCGCACGACGACCGCCCACTCCTTGAACGCCGGCGTCGCCATCACCGGCGAGCATACCGAGCCGACCCGCCAGCACCGGCGGGCGCTCCACCGACGAGTGGGCAGCTACCGGCTGGCCAGCCGCTCGTAGGCGGCGACGAACCCGTCGACGGCCCGATCCCACGTGAACGAGCTCGCCCGCCGGTGCCCGCGCCCGATCAGCTCCGCGCGCAGCTGATCGTCGGTGAGCACCCGGGTCAGCGCGTCGGCCAGCCCGTCCACGTCCGCGGCATCGACCAGGCCCGCCGCGTCACCGAGCACCTCCGGCAGCGAGCCGGCTGTCGACGCGACGACCGGGACGCCGGCCTGCATCGCCTCGAGCGGCGGTAACCCGAACCCCTCGTACAGGGAGGGGTACGCGAGCACCGCCGCGCCCGCGACGAGGTCGTCTCGAGCCTGGTCGTCGAGCCACCCCAGCCGGTGGATTCGGTCGGCGTGGCGCGCCGAGCCGACCGCGGCGGTGAACGCGTCGAGGCCCGAGCCGTCGGGCCCGGCCACGACCAGCACCACCGTCGCGTCATCCGCCGCCACCCGGTCGAAGGCCCGCACCAGGGCCGGGAGGTTCTTGCGCGGCTCGACGGTCCCCAACGCCAGCACGTAGCGAGACGCGTCAGCGAGCCGCCGCCCCGACTCCGGGTCGCCCCGCCGGGGCGGGCCGAGCCCCGGCGCCACCTCGACCACCCGGTCCTCGGCCAGGCCGTACCGCTCGCGCACCTGGCCGCCGACGAACGCGCTGTACACGTGCACCGTCGCGCCACGGTCGATCGCGACCTGCACCAGCCTCGGGAAGCGCAGCACGTCGTCCGAGCACAGCTCCCGGTACAGGAGATAGCTGAGGTCGGCGACCGTCACCAGCACCGGGCCGCGCGCCGGCGGCGCCACGAAGTTCGTCGCGTGCACCACGTCGACGGGGCCGGTCCACGTCTCGATCCTCGGCCAGCGCACCCGCGGCCAGCACACCCTCGTCAGACGAGCCGGAACCGGCCGCGTCGCGGCCCGAACGGAGGCGGGCAGCACCGGAGCCAGCGCGGCCCGGCCCCGCCAGGTGATCGCGTACGCGGCCACGTCCAGCTCGGGTCGCTCCGCCAGACCCGCCACGAGCCCGGCCGTCACCTGACCGATCCCCGTCCGCACACCGAGGAGGGACGTGGCGTCGATCCCCAGCCGCAGCCGAGCGCCGCCCACCGGCTATCTCCCCAGCCGCGCGGATCGGCGACCGCCTCCGACTCCCCAGAACCCGCCTCGTGCAGGACGACAGAGCACGCCCGAGCCTACGAGTCCGACCCCGCCGACCCCGGCTGGGCAGGGGCGCGTGCCCACCCGAGCCCTCCACCAGGCCCGCCGCGCCCCCGGAGGGGCTGGGGGCCCCTCATCGGCGGCTCGACGGCGTTCACCGTTTCGTCGGGGAACCGTCAGAGGGCCCGGTGGACGCGCGAGACCCGACCGCTCGCCGGGGTGCGATCCGCCGCAGCCGATCAAGCAAGATGAGGAGGTGAAGACCCGGACGCTCATCCTCCTCGCCGCGGTCTGCGCGGTCGCGATCCTCGCGGCCTCGGCGATCCAGGTGCTGCTCGCCCACTAACGGTCGGGGTGAACGAGGACGATGGTAGAGAATGAGCGTCGTCGAAAGGAGCCCTCGTGGTGGAGCAGTTCGATCTGGTCGTGCTCGGTGGAGGACCCGGCGGATACGCCGCCGCCCTCTACGGCGCAGCCGCGGGGCTCCGGATCGCCCTGATCGAAGAGGACAAAGTCGGCGGGACCTGCCTGCACCGGGGGTGCATCCCGGCCAAAGAGCTGCTCCAGACCGCCGAGGTGTACCGGACCGTTGCCGGAGCCAAGGAGTTCGGCGTCGAGGCCGGACAGCCGTCGCTTGACCTGGCCACCAGCCAGTCTCGCAAGCACCAGGTGATCGACCGCCTCACCCGAGGTCTCGAGACGCTCCTCAAGGGCCGGAAGGTCACGATCGTCAACGGCACCGGCACGCTGGTCGACGCCGCCGCCCACCAGGTCCGAGTCTCCGACGGAACCGAGCTGGTCGGCGACGCGCTCATCCTCGCCACCGGCTCGACTGCCCGGTCGCTCCCCGGCCTGGACTTCGACGGCCGTCGAATCCTGTCCTCCGACCACGTGCTCGAGCTCGACGAGATTCCGCAGCGAGTCGCCATCATCGGCGCCGGAGCCGTCGGCTGCGAGTTCGCGTCCCTGCTCGGCGACCTCGGATCCGAGGTCACGCTGCTCGAGGCCCTCCCGTACATCTTGCCCGGCGCCGACGAGCAGCTTTCCCAGACCCTCGCCCGGTCGCTGACCAAGCGAGGAATCACCGCGTACGGCGGCGTCCGCGTCACGAGCATCGAAGGAACCCGCGAGCTCACCGTCGGCTTCGAGTCCAACGACGGCGCCAAGTCGGTGGTCGTCGACCGGGTCATCGTCAGCATCGGTCGCGCCGCTCGAACCGAGGGCATCGGACTCGAAGGCTCCGGGATCGAGCTCGACTCGCACGGCTGCATCAGCGTCGACCGCCTCGGGCGCACCGCCGTCCACGGCGTCTACGCGGTCGGTGACGTGATCGCCACCCCCCAGCTCGCCCACGTCGCGTTCTCGGAGGCCATCGTCGCCATCAAGGACATGAAAGGCGAGAACCCGACACCGATCGACTACGACCGGGTGCCCTGGGGCATCTACACGCAGCCCGAAGTCGCGTTCGCCGGGCTCACCGAGGAGGAGGCCAAACTCCGAGGACTCTCGGTCGTGACCTCGGTCCATCGGTTCGGGGGGAACAGCCGGGCGGCGATCCTCGGCGAGACCGACGGTCTCGTCAAGATCGTCGCCGACCAGAATGGCGTCATCCTCGGCGTGCACATCGTGGGTCCCTGGGCGACCGAGCTCATCGCCGAGGGCTACCTCGCGGTGAACTGGGAAGCCACCGTCGCCGAGGTCGGTGCCTTCATCCACGCCCACCCGACGCTCAGCGAGCTCTTCGGCGAGTCCGCGCTGGCGCTCACCGGGCGTTCCCTGCACGGCTGACCCTGCATCGAGGGAGACACTTCGTTGGACATCACCATGCCGCAGCTCGGCGAGACCGTGACCGAAGGGACGATCACTCGCTGGCTCAAGCAGGTCGGCGAGCGCGTCGAGTCGGACGAGCCGCTCTTCGAGGTCTCCACCGACAAGGTCGACTCCGAGGTCCCGGCCCCCGCCGCTGGCTACCTGACCGAGATCCGCATCCCGGAAGGCGAGACGGCAGCGGTCGGAACCGTCCTCGCCGTCATCGGCGACGCCCCCGGCGCCGGCGGCGCCCCGGACCGGGCAGCCGCCCAGCCCGCCCCGCCCGCCGAGGCCACGCCGGCCCCCCCGGTCCCGCCCGTCGTGCCCGTTCCCTCGCCCGCCCCGCCGGTCGCCCCGGCGAGCGAGCCCCGCCCCGCGCCGGCTCCCACCGTGGCGCCGGCGCCGGCCCCCCCGCCGGCCCCTGTCCCCGCGGCCCCGGCCGCGAGCGAGCCCCCCGTCGCCCCGCCCGCCCCGCCCGCCCCGCCGGCCCCTCCTGCGCCGTCCGTCCCGGTCGCTGCCCCCGAGGCGCCGGCCTCGTCGACCGGCGGTGCGGTGACCTCCCCGATCGTGCGGCGCCTCCTCGCGGAATCCGGACTCGACGCCGCAGACGTCCAGGGCACCGGTGACGGAGGGCGCATCACCCGCAACGACGTCCAGGACGCGGCCGCGGCCCGCACCGCGACCCCCCGCGTGGACGCGACCGCGCCGCTGCCCGTCCCTCCCGTCCCCGAGCCGCCGCTCGAACAGCCGGCCGCCCCGGCGCCGCCGCCCGCGGTCCCGTCGCCCGCCGCGACCCCACCGGCCGCGCCCCCATCCGTCGTGCCGCCGCCCGCGGCTCCGACCCTGCCGGCGGGCCCGGCCGTTCCCCCATCGGCGCCGGTCGCCGCCGTGGAGCGCACCGCACCCAACGCCAGCAGCCCGGCCGACGACGAGATCGCGCCGTTCACGAACATCCGACGCCGCACCGCCGAGCACATGGTGCGCTCGAAGGCGACGAGCGCGCACGTCTACACGTCGGTCGAGGTCGACTTCGAGCCCATCGCCCGACTCCGAGCACGTCACCAGGAGTCGTGGAAGCACCGCGAGGGCTTCTCCTTGACCTACCTGCCGTTCGTCGCACGGGCGTTCGGGGACGCGGTCGCGCGGTTCCCCAACGTGAACGCCAGCGTCGGTGACGATGCGCTGATCGTGCACCGACGGGTCAACCTCGGGATCGCCGTCGATCTCGACTTCCAGGGCCTCGTTGCACCGGTCATTCGCGACGCGGACGGCAAGCGGCTCCGGCTCCTCGCCCGGGAGATCCGCGACCTCGCGACGCGCGCCCGCAGCAAGCAGCTGAACCCCGACGACGTCCTCGGCGCCACGTTCACGATCACCAACCCCGGACCGTACGGCACGCTCATGACGCTGCCGATCATCAGCCAGCCCCAGGTCGCGATTCTCTCGACGGACGGGATCCGGAAGCGGCCGACCGTCATCACCGGCGCCGACGGCTCCGACGTCATCGCGGTCCGTCACATCGGGATCCTGGCCCTCACCTGGGACCACCGGGCGTTCGACGGTGCCTACGCCGCCTCGTTCCTCGACGCGCTCCGCACCGATCTCGAGACCCGCAACTGGGAGGCCGAGCTCGCTTGAGCCGAGACCTGCTGCGGGTCCGATGGCTCGGACACGTCAGCTACGACGAAGCAGACCTCCTCCAGCGGGCCTTCCACGCTCGGAGCCCGGTCGACCGACTCCTGTTGCTCGAGCACGACCACGTCTTCACCCTCGGCACCCGCGCCGACCCGTCCCACGTGCTCGTCCCCCCGGCCACGGTCGGCGCGCGGCTGGTGCAGACCGACCGGGGCGGCGACGTCACCTACCACGGGCCCGGCCAGCTGGTCGGCTACCCGATCGTCACCATCCCCGGATCCGGCACCGGGATCCGCGACGTCGTCGGATACGTGCGCCAGCTCGAGGAGGTCCTCATCGGCGCGCTCGCCGACCTCGGCGTCGCGGCCCGGCGCGTCGACCGGCGGACCGGCGTCTGGGTCGGCGACGAGAAGATCGCCGCCATTGGCGTCCGGGTCGCCCGGAACCGGACCCGCCACGGGTTCGCCCTGAACGTCGATCCGGACCTGTCGATGTTCGAGCGGATCGTCCCCTGCGGGATTCGCGACAAGGGCGTCACGTCGATCGCCCAGCTGCTCGGGCCCGGCACCCCGATGCTCGACGTCGTCGACCGGGTCGTCCAGCGCTTCGCCGCCGAGCTCGGCTACGAGCGCCTCGAACGCCAGGACGCCCCAGCCGCGTTGGCGTCCCCGGCGCCGACCGCCGCGGTCACCGGGCCCGCGGGAGGCGGCGGGCGGCGCCTCATCGCCCGCCTCGAGGCGGCTGGGGTCCAGACCGCTCCCCGCTCCACGGCGGGTCGTCGCCCCGAGTACCTGCGGGTCCGCGCCCGCCTCGGCCCCACCTACCGGGAGGTCCAGCGCCTCATGCGCTCCCACGGCCTCCACACCGTCTGCGAGGAGGCCGGCTGCCCCAACATCTACGAGTGCTGGGCCGACCGCACCGCGACGTTCATGATCCTCGGGGATCGCTGCACCCGCGCCTGCGGCTTCTGTCAGGTCACGACCGCGAAGCCCGGTCCGCCCGACCCCGCCGAACCCGAGCAGCTCGCCGACGCGGTCGCGCACCTCGACCTCGCGCACGTCGTCGTCACGAGCGTGGCTCGGGACGACCTCGACGACGGAGGAGCCGAGGCCTTCGCGGCGACGGTGCGGGCGGTCCGTGCTCGGACGTCGCGCACCGGCATCGAGCTCGCTGATCCCCGACTGCAAGGGCGACGCCGCCGCGCTCGACACGATCTTCGCCGCCGCCCCCGAGGTGCTGAACCACAACCTCGAGACGGTTGCCCGCCTCCAGCGGGCCGTCCGCCCGAACGCCAGCTACGCCCGGTCGCTGGGAGTCCTCGCCCGAGCCAAGGATCAGGGGCTCGTGACGAAGTCCGGGCTGATCCTGGGGATGGGGGAGACCGAAGCCGAGCTGCGCGGGGCGGTCGCCGACCTGCACGACGTCGGCGTCGACATCGTCACCCTCGGGCAGTATCTCCGCCCCTCCGACCGTCACGCCCCCGTCGCCCGGTGGTGGAGCCCCGACGAGTTCGACGCGCTGCGCGACTACGCGCTGGGGCTCGGCTTCTCCCACGTCGAGGCCGGACCGCTCGTGCGGTCCAGCTACCACGCCCGCCGCGCGGTGGAGTCGGTCCCGCAGCCCGTCGAGGCGGCCGTCTGATGGGCCGCAGCTTCGAGGAGATCACCCCCGACGTGGCGCGGTTCCTCGACGAGCAGCCGCTGTTCTTCGTGGCGACCGCGCCGAGCGACGGCGGCCACGTCAACCTGTCCCCGAAAGGGCTCAGCCGGGTGCAGGTCCGGTCGCCCCGGGAGGTCGCGTACCTCGACTTCACCGGCAGCGGCGTCGAGACCATCGCCCACCTGCGCCAGAACGGTCGCATCACCCTCATGTTCTGCGCGTTCGAGGGGAAGCCCAACATCGTGCGCGTCTACGGCCACGGTGAGGCGATCCCGGTCCACGACCCGCGTGCGCGGTCGCTCCTCCCGCGCTTCGACGACGTCCCGGGAGCCCGGTCGGTCATCCGCGTCGACGTCGATCGGGTGTCGACCTCCTGCGGCTACGGGGTCCCCCTGCTCCGCTACGAAGGCGACCGCGACACGCTGATCAGCTGGGCGCAGCGCAAGGGCGCCGACGGGCTCGCCGAGTACTGGTCGACCACGAACGCGGCCAGCGTCGACGACCTGCCGGGGCTCGAGACCCGTTGATGGACTACGGCGCACGAATTGGCCGGGCCCATCAGCAGCTCGAGTCGCAGAGCGTCGACGCGCTCGTCGCCTCCGCCGGTCCCGACCTCACCTACCTCACCGGGTACGAGGCGCTGCCCCTCGAACGGCTCACCGCCCTCGTCGTGACGCGACACGACCCGCCGGTCCTCCTCGTCCCCCGGCTGGAGGCCGCCCGCGTCCAGGAACGACCGGACGTGTTCACCCTCGAGACCTGGGAGGAGCACCAGGACCCGCTGGCCCGGGTCGCCACGCTCACGGGTCCAGCCGAGGTCATCGCGATCGACGACCACGCGACGGCTCGCGTCCTCCTCGCCCTCCAGGCGGCGCTGCCCCGAGCCCGGTTCGTGTCGGCCGGCCGGATCACCACGCCGCTGCGGGTCCAGAAGGACGAGGGCGAGATCAGCCGCCTCCAGGCCGCGGCGCGGGCCGTCGACGAGATCGCGGACGGACTGCGCAGCTACCCGTTCGCGGGGCGTACGGAGCGGGAGATCCAACGCACGCTGATCGAGCTGCATGCTCGACGCCGGCCACGAGCGAGCGAACTTCGCGATCGTCGCCACCGGTCCGAACAGCGCGAGTCCCCACCACGAGCCGAGCGACCGTCGCGTCGAGCCGGGCGACGTCGTCCTCTGCGACTTCGGCGGCACCATGCGCGGCTACTGCTCGGACATCACCCGGATGTTCGCCGTCGAGGAGATCCCGGCCGAGGTGCAGACGGCCTACGACGCGCTCGCCGTCGCCCAGGAGACCGCGGTGCACGCGGCGACCGTCGGGACGCCGTGCCAGCGGGTCGACCAGGCCGCACGGGACGTGCTCGCGCAGTCCGGGCTCGCCGACCAGTTCATCCACCGGCTCGGCCACGGCATCGGCCTCGAGGCCCACGAGGATCCGTACCTCGTGGTGGGCAACGACGCGCCCCTCGAGCCGGGCCACGCCTTCAGCATCGAGCCCGGCGTCTACCTCCCCGGGCGCTTCGGACTCCGGATCGAGGACATCGTGGTGGCGGACCCGGCCGGACCTCGACGGCTGAACGTCGCGCCCCGCGACCTGGCCTTCGTCGACTGACTCGATGCGCCTCGACGTCCCGACGGTGCTCGTCCAGTGGTCGGCGGGCGGGCTGCTCGGCTGCTGGGTGACGACCCGGCACCGTCTGCTCGGGATCGGCTACGGGTGGCTGCTGCGCTCGGTGTTCGCCGTGCTCGCCATCGGCGGCGCCGCGGTCGGGCTCTCCCAGTCGACGCCCGGCACCGGCGCGGTCATCCGCGACGTCGCCGCGCTCGCCATGGCCGCCGCCGCGGTTGGCGTGCTGATCGTGTCGGTCGTCCGACGCGACGCCGGACTCCGCGGCCCCGGCTCGTTCAACCCCGCCCTCGACCTCCTCGCCCCGGCCGCGGGCTTCGTCGCGATCCTCGGCGCGGCGGCCGCGGTCGGCGGTCCGTACGCGCTGCAGCGCAGGTCGGCTCCTCGCCGGAGCGCTGCTCCTCGGCCTCGTCACCGACGCCATGCTGCTCGGCCACTGGTACCTCGTGCAGCCCGGGCTGCCCCGCGACCCGATCCGCGAGATCGTTCGACTCTGCGTGCCGGCCTGGGTGCTCGACGTCGGGCTGCTGCTCGTCCCGACCGGCATGATCAGCGTGCTGAACGGCTCGATCAACGACGGCTACGGCGGGCTGGTCGGCGCCATGTGGGTCGTGAGCGCGGTCACGACCATCGCGCTGCTCTGGTTCACGTGGCGGGCGCTTGCCGAGCCGTACTACTCCGCCGTGATGGCGGCGACTGGACTCCTCTACCTCACCATCTTGATGTCCTTCGGCACCGATGTCCTCGCGCGAGCGCTGCTCGCCCGCTGAGCCGCACCGCTCGCACGCCGGGTGACCGTTCGAAGAGCCGGAGAGCCCGGCGGCTAGGCTGACGGTCTGACTGTGTCGGACACTGTCCTCAGATCGTCAGCCCGTGCCGTGCCGTGTTCACGACCGCGGTCAACCCCGGTTTCGTTCCGGACGATCAAGCACGCGACCCATCGGTCGCGTTGACTGATCGGGGAGTCAGCGTGGCCACCACACGAGCAGTTGAGTCAGCGAACGGCACTGACCTTCGTCTGCCCCGCTCGGTGCGACTCAAGCGCCACCTCCACGAGCTGGTGTCCAGTCGGGAGCTGCTCGTCAACCTCACGCTCCGGGAGCTGCGGTCGCGCTACAAGCGCTCCGTGTTGGGCTGGTCGTGGTCGCTGATCAACCCGCTCTCCAACGTGATCATCTACTCGATCGTCTTCTCACTGATCCTGAAGGTGAAGCCGCCCCTCGGGGACCCGAGCGGCCTCAAGAGCTTCCCGCTCTTCCTGCTCTGCGGCCTCATCCCGTGGCTGTTCTTCTCCAACGGGCTGATGCTCACCACCGAGAGCCTGCTCTCGAACGGCAACCTCATCAAGAAGGTCTACTTCCCCCGCGAGCTGCTCGTCGTCGCCGGCGTCGGTTCTCTCGTCATCACCAACCTCATCGAGATGTCGGTGCTGAGCGTCATCCTGCTGCTCGTCGGCAACATGGTGCTCTGGTGGCTCCCGCTCGTCCTCGTGCTGATCTTCCTCGAATTGGTCATGATCCTCGGCATCGGGCTGATGCTGTCCGCGTTGAACGTGTTCTTCCGCGACTTCCGGTACCTGATCACGATCCTGTTGAACTTCCTCTTCTACTTGATCCCGATCGTCTACCCGGTCAGCTACGTGCCGGTTCACGGGCACATCCTCGGCATGGACCTCCCGGTGCGCCGGATCTACGAGCTGAACCCCTTGACCCGGCTGATCGGCGCCTACCGGAACCTGCTCTACGACAACCGGTTCCCGACCCTCGGCAGCTGGGCCATCATCACGATCGCCGCGGTCGTCTGCCTCGCCATCGGATGGTCCATCTTCGCCCGGCTGCAACGTCGCGTCGCCGAGGAGGTCTAAGCCGTGGACGCGGCGATCCGGATCGAGGAAGTCTCGAAGCTGTTCCGGCTGTACGACGAGCGCAACGACTCGCTGAAGGCGACCGTCATGCGCGGCCGCCGAGCCCGGTACCAGGAGTTCTGGGCGCTGCGGGACGTGAGCTTCGAGATCCCAGTCGGGACGACGTTCGGGATCATCGGTGACAACGGCTCCGGTAAGAGCACCCTCTTGAAGTGCATCGCCCGGATCCTCTACCCCGACAAGGGCAGGATCGAGAGCCGGGGCAAGATGTCCGCGCTCCTCGAGCTGGGCGCCGGATTCCACCCTGAGCTTCTCGGGACGCGAGAACGTCTACCTGAACGGGGCGATCCTCGGGCTGAGCAAGCGCCAGATCAACGCGCTGTTCGACGAGATCGTCGGGTTCGCCGGGATCGAGCCGTTCATCGACGCGCCGGTCAAGACCTACTCGTCGGGCATGTACGTCCGGCTCGGGTTCTCGATCGCGATCAACGTCGAGCCCGACATCCTCCTCATCGACGAGATCCTCGCGGTCGGCGACGTCGAGTTCCAGCAGCGCTGCTTCGAGAAGTTCGCCGACCTGCGCGAGACCGGGCGTACCGTCGTGATCGTCTCCCACGCGCTGGGCTCCCTCCGGACGCTCTGCGACCACGCGGCGCTGCTCGAGCACGGCGTGCTCCGGGAGGTCGGCGCCGCCACCGGGGTCGTGGACACCTACCGGGACGAGACGCACGTCGACCGGGTCACCGACGGCGAGCACGGGACCCGCTGGGGATCGGGCGAGATCCGCATCGAGGAGGTCAGCCTGCGCGACCAGCACGGCCAGCCGACCCAGACCGTGCGCACCGGCGACCCGGTCGACCTGCTGCTCCGGTACCGGGCCAGCCAGGCCATCGAGCGTCCCGTGTTCGGGATCTCGATCCAGCGCCTGGACGGCACCGAGGTCGCCTCGCCGAACCTGCGCGACGGGGACCTGATGCCGGAGAAGGTCAACGGGGAGGGCTGGGTCCAGTACCGGATCGGTCGCCTGCTGCTCCTGCCCGGCACCTACGACGTCACGGTGACCGCCTACGACGACACCCTGAACCACGCCTACGACCACCGGGAGCGGGTCCTGCGCTTCGGCGTGGACTTCGGGACGCCCCACGAGGAACGGGGGCTGATGTCCTTCGGCGGCGAGTGGGCGCTCGGCGTGGGTGAGCCATGAGCCCGCGGCCGGTGCTCCCCGCGGTCGCCCGCACCGAGCTGGTGAGCGTCATCGTCGCGGCTGGTCGCGATCCGGCCGTCACGAGCGCTTGCTTCGAGCGGCTCCGCGCCCTCGACCGACCCGCCGAGCGGCTCGAGATCGTCGTCGTCGGATCGCCCGGCACGACCGACCCCGATCCCGGCCCGGCCTCCGACCTGCGCGTGGTCGAGGTCCCCGACGGCACGGGCCTCGCCGCGGCGCGCAACGCCGGCGCCGAGGCCGCCCGCGGCGAGTGCCTCGCCTTCCTCGCCGTCGACGCGGTGCCGAATCCCGACTGGCTCAAGGCCGCGGTCGAGGCGCTGCGCAGGAACGCCAACAACGCCGGGGTGGCGAGCAAGGTCGTCGGGCCGGACGGCACGGTCGAGTTCGCGGGCGCCGGGATGACCTTCGCCGGCGAGCCAGTGCTCTTCGACGTCGAGGAGGTCAACGACCGCCCCGGCGAGACGCTCTTCGCGGCCGAGGCGGCGATGGTCGTCGACGGGCAAGCATTCCGGTGGGTCGGCGGCTTCGACGAGGCGCTGAGCCCGGCGGTCGAGTTCGCCGACCTCGGGTGGCGGCTCTGGCTGCACGGCTTCCGGATCGCCTACGTGCCGGCCTCGGTCGTGGTCGGCGCCGCGACCGCCACCGACACCTCCGAGGCCGGCACGACCCGGTGGATCCTCGGCTCGCTCGGCACCCTGTACAAGAACTACGGGGAGGAGGGGTTCGTCGGCGCGCTGGCCGCCGCGATGCTCGCCGCCAACGCCACCCCGGCCGGGCGGGCCGCGCTGGAGCCGTTCAACCTGATGCTGCCCCAGCTGGTCGAGGCTCGACGCAAGGTCCAAGCTGAGCGGGTCGTCGGCGACGCCGAGATCGTGCCGCTCTTCCGGGCCCGCCGCGCGTCGCCGCGTCGGGAGGGCAGCGACCTGTCGGTGGTCCGGGAGGCGCTGGGCGTCGACCGGGGCCGTCACCGCATCGCGGTGGTCACGCCCGACGTGCTCGGCGACCAGATGGCCGGCCCGGCCATCCGGGCCTGGAAGATCGCCGAGGCGCTGGGACGCGAGCACGACGTGCAGCTGGTCACGACCACGATCTGCGCCCGGACCTCGGACGAGTTCATCGTCCGCCACGTCGACGACGGCCAGATGCACGAGGTCGAAGCGTGGTGCGACGTCCTCGTCTTCCAGGGCGACGTCCTCGGCACCCACCCCTGGCTGGTGAAGTCCCCCAAGGTGATCGTCGGCGACATCTACGCGCCGATGCACCTCGAGGTGCTCGAGCAGTCCCGGGACCTCGACGCCAGCGCCCGCCGTCACGTGGTGCGGATCACCGCCGAGTCCGTCAACGTGCAGCTCGCCCGGGCCGACTTCTTCCTCTGCGCGAGCGACAAGCAGCGTGACTTCTGGCTCGGCCAGCTGGCCGGCGTCGGCCGGATCAACCCGGCGGTGTACGACCGCGACGAGAGCCTCGACTCGCTGGTGACCGTCGTGCCCTTCGGCGTCGAGGACGAGAAGCCGAAGCGCACCGCGCCCGCCCTCCGGGGCGTGGTCGACGGAATCGGACCCGACGACAAGATCGTCCTCTGGGGCGGCGGCGTCTACAACTGGTTCGATCCCCTCACCTTGATCCACGCCATCGCCCGGCTCCGGACCCGGATCCCGAACGTGCGCCTCTACTTCATGGGCATGCAGCACCCGAACCCGGGGGTGCCGACCATGCGGGTCGCGACCGAGACCCGCTCCCTCGCCGCCGAGCTCGGCCTCGTCGGCCAGCACGTGTTCTTCAACGACGGGTGGGTCGCCTACGACGAGCGCCAGAACTACCTCCTCGAAGCCGACGTCGGGGTGAGCACCCACTTCGAGCACGTCGAGACCGCGTTCTCGTTCCGGACCCGGATCCTCGACTACATCTGGGCGTCGCTGCCCATCGTCGCCACCGCGGGCGACTCCTTCGGGGAGGTCATCGAGCGCCGCGGCTTCGGGATCACCGTCCCCCCCGAGGACGAGGAGGCCCTCGAGGAGGCGCTCTACCAGCTCCTCAGCGACGAGGAGCGCAACGCCGCCTGCCGGGCCGCGATCGAGGCCGCCGCCGACAGCTTCCAGTGGGTCCGGGTCCTCGAGCCGCTCCTGCAGTTCTGCCGGGCCCCTCGCCGCGCCGCCGACCTTGTCGACCCGCGGCAGGCCCGCATGATCGGCGACCCGATGGCGCAGGCCGCCTGGGGCCGACAAGGCTGGCGGTACACCGCGGCCCGAGTCGTCGACCACCTCCGGAACCGCGAGTACGACGAGCTGCGCCGCAAGGTGACGACCCGGGCCCGAGTCCTACTCTTCCCCGAGTCGGCGGGACCCGGCTCCGACGTCGGGCTCGGCTAACCGTCCCGACCTGACCGTCCCGACCTAGCCGTCCCGACGGGGCCGGTAGCCGAGGACCAGACGCGCGTAGCCGGCCAGCGCCTCGAGCCGCGTCGCGACGATCCGCGTCCGGGGCCGCTGCCCCCGCAGCACCGGTGCGACCAGGTCCCGACGGGCGTACGAGGCGGTCACCAGCGCCGAGCGCGCGACGGCCCGTCCTCCCCGCCCGTAGCCGCCGTACCGGGTGAGGACCAGCAGTCGGTTGCGCTCGTTCAGGCGCATGGTGCGCGGTGACGCCTCCACCGTCGTCGCCGAGTGCACGTGCCGCACGACCGACGTCGGGACGTACCGGTAGCGCCACCCCCGCTGCTGGCCCCGCCACGCCAGCTCGAGGTCCTCGTAGTAGAGGAAGAGCCGCTCGTCGAAGCGCCCGACGTCCTCGAGGTAGGCGCGCCGGAGCAGCACCGCGGCGCCCGACCAGGCGGGGACGTCCTCGGGCTGGTCGAAGCGCCCGTCGTCGGGCTCGAGGTAGCCCCGGTCGGCTCCGAAGCCCGCCTCGGTCCACTCCACGCCCGCGCTGTTGATGACGTCGAGCCGCGGACCGGCCAGCGCCACGTCGAACCAGACCGGGTCGCGGCCGACGTCGAGGCGCGCGGTCTGCGATCCGGATCCGACGTCGACGCTCGTCGGCTGCTCGGCGTCCAAGCGCAGCTCCCCGCTCGACGCTCCCCCGGCCGGAACCGGCACGAGCAGCTCCGCGTCGCCGGTCGTCCACTCGCCGCCCGGCTCGGGGCCCCAGAACCCTCGGCGTGGCTTCGCCTCGCCGAAGACGTCGGTGCCGCCGACCCGGACGCCGCTCACCCGCACGCCAAGCTGGCGTTGGTCGCCTCGCCCCCGTCGGTGGGTGCTCGACCGGAGCGTGAGCGCAACGAATGACGAGCGCAGCAGCACCTTCGGGCAGGCGGCGCCGACCGCCGGGTCCGCCTCGAGGGCGTCCACGAGCGGCGCGAGCCACCCCGGGGCGACGGTGGCGTCGTTGTTGACGAGCGCGAAGTAGTCGGCGGCGCGGAGATCTCGCAGGGCCAGGTTGTTGGCGGCGCCGAAGCCCCGGTTCGTGTCGCTCGCGATGACCTGCACGGTCGGCACCTCGCGGCGGACCCGCTCGACGATCGGCTCCGTCGACGCGTTGTCGACCAGCACGACCTGCAGGTGCTCGGCCGGCCAGTCGGAGGCCAGGACGCTCCGGAGGCAGTCCAGGGTGAGGTCGCCGCTGTTGTGGCTCACGACGATGACGCGAACCCTGGGCGAGGCTGCCGACGGGGGCGTCACCGAGTCGCGGCCAGCTCCGCCACCAGCCGGTCGAGCGATTCCCGGTAGTGGGGGAGCAGCGGCAGGTTCGAGAGCCGCAGCGCCGCGGTGTCGAGCACCGAGTTCGCGGGCCGCGACGCGGGTCGGGGCGGGACCAGCTCGCTCGTCGCGATGGGCTGGACCCGCTCCGGATCGCCGCCGGCCGCCTCTAGGACCGCGCGGGCGAACTCGTACCAGGACACCTCACCCTGGTTCGTCACGTGGAAGAGGCCCGGGCGCCGGTCGACGACCAGCCGGTGGACGCACGCCGCCGCGTCGGCCGCGAACGTCGGGCGGCCCCGCTGGTCGTCCACGAACCGCAGCGGGCCGTCCTGGTCGGCCAGGCGCAAGATCGTCTTGACCATGTTCGAGCCGTAGCGGCCGCACACCCAGGACAGCCGCACGATGGTGGCGTCGGCGTCGCCGAGCAGCTCCCGCTCCCCGGCCAGCTTCGACGCCCCGTACACCGAGCGGGGCGCGGGCTGGTCCCACTCGAGGTACGGGCCGGTCTTCGTCCCGTCGAAGACGTAGTCGGTCGAGAAGGACGTCAGGTGCGCGCCGACCCGTCGGGCGGCCTCGGCGACGTGGCGGACCCCCAGCGCGTTGACCGCGTAGGCGCGGCCCGGGTCGGACTCGCAGGCGTCGACGGCCGTCCACGCCGCGGCGTGCACGACCTCGTCCGGGACGAGGTCGGTGACGGCCCCGAGCACCCGGTCCCGCTGCGTCACGTCCAGCGCCCCGTGGCCGCAGGCCACGACGTCATGGTCGGCGAACGCCTCGACGAGCTCCCGGCCGACCTGACCGTCGGCGCCCGTGATTAGAACCCGCACCCGCCGTCCTCAGCCGCTGCGGGCCTTGAGCGGTTCCCACCACCACCGGTTCTCGCGGTACCAGTCGACGGTGGCCTCCAGCGCGGCTCGGAACTCGCGCTCGGGCGCCCAGCCGAGCGCCCGCACCCGGGTCGTGTCGACGGAGTAGCGCCGATCGTGCCCGAGCCGGTCCGGCACGTACTCGATCATGTCCTCGCCGGCCCCCACGATCTCGCACACGAGCTCGGTGAGGACCCGGTTCGGGACCTCGTTCCCGGCGCCGATGTTGTAGATCTCGCCGTCGGTCCCGTGGCGTACGACCAGGTCGATCGCCTGGCAGTTGTCCTCGACGTAGCACCAGTCCCGGACGTTCAACCCGTCCCCGTAGAGCGGCACCTTGCGTCCGTCCAGCAGGTTCGTGACGAACAGCGGGATGACCTTCTCCGGGAACTGGTACGGCCCGAAGTTGTTCGACGATCGGGTGACGACGACCGGAAGCCCGTGGGTCTCGCGGTAGGCGAGCGCGATCAGGTCCGAGCCGGCCTTCGAGGCTGAGTACGGGGAGCGGGGCTCCAGGCGATCCGCCTCGGTGAACGACCCCGACTCGATGGACCCGTAGACCTCGTCGGTCGACACGTGCACGAAGCGCTGAATCTCGGCCCGGCGGGCGACGTCGCACATCACGTTCGTCCCGTCGCAGTTCGTGTGCACGAAGGCGTCCGCGGAGGCGATCGACCGGTCGACGTGGCTCTCGGCCGCGAAGTGCACGACGACGTCGCAGCCCGCCAGCGCGGCGGTGACCGCGTCCCGATCGGTGATGTCGCCCTTGACGAACGTGTACCGGGGATCGTCATCGAGGTCGCGCAGGTTGTCGAGGTTCCCCGCGTAGGTCAGCGCGTCAAGCACCGTCACCGAATCGTCCGATGTCGCCAGCACGTGGCGAACGAAGTTCGAGCCGATGAACCCGGCCCCGCCGGTAACGAGAAGGCGCACCGCTAGGTCCGCAGGGCCCAGTGCGGGCGGCGGTCCACGGGCAGGTCCTTGCGCCGCGGGTTCGCCCGGTCGCGATCGGACAGGATCGGATCGGCCAGACCCCAGTCCACCTCCACCGCGGGGTCGTTCCAGGCCACCCCCAGCTCGTCGGCCGGGTTGTAGTAGCCGTCGACGAGGTAGGTGATCGTCATGTCGGACAGCGACGCGAACCCGTGCGCCACGCCGGGCGGGATGAACACGCCCCGGTGGTCCTGGGTCCCGTCGGGCAGCTGACCGAGGTCGAGGGAGAGCGTCGCGCCGTCGGTCGGTGACCCGGCCCGCAGGTCGTGGAGGACGACCCGGGCCAGCCCGAACGGGACGTACCAGTAGTCGGCCTGATGCAGGTGGTAGTGGAGCCCCACGATGCTCCCCGCCCCGCGGTCGCCCCGGTTGCCCTGGATCATCTCCCGACCCTGCGGGAACCACTCGCGCCGGTAGGTCTCGACGAAGTACCCCCGGGCGTCGCGATGGACCGTCGGCGTCACGACGTACACGCCTGCGATCGTGTCCGATTCCTGCACGTCACCCATTTGGTGCTTCCTGCTACTCAACGTCGATTCTCGAGTGGTCACCGAGCATCAGCCGCAGCGCCTTCGGGCGCTGGCCCGTTCGCGTGACCTCGACCTCTTTGCCGATCAGAGAGTCCGCAATCCGGGGCACCCCGACGATCCGGCTGCAACCAAGGACCACGGAGTGGTCGAGCTCGGCGTCGATGATTTCACAGTTGTCCGCGATCGAGGTAAACGGCCCGATGTAGCTGCCGTCGACCCGCGTATTCGTCCCGATGATCGCGGGCCCCCGGATTCTCGACCGCACGATCTGGGCTCCCGGCTCGACGACCACCCGCCCCTCGATGCTGGACTCCTCGTCGACCTGCCCATCGATGCGGGGCTCGAGGAGCTCGAGGATCCGCCGGTTGCTCTCGAGGAGCGGATCCTTCTTCCCCGTGTCGAGCCACCAGCCCTCCAGGACCACGTGCCGGACCGGCAGACCGTGATCGAGGAGCCACTGGATCGCGTCCGTGATCTCGAGCTCGCCTCGCGCCGACGGCTCGATCTCGCGCACCGCCTTATGGACGTGGTGGTCGAAGAGGTAGACGCCGACCAGCGCCAGGTCCGACGGTGGATCAGCCGGCTTCTCCACCAGCCGGATCACCTCGCCCGAGTCGTCGACCTCCGCGACGCCGAACTGGCGCGGGTCCTCGACGTGGGCGAGCAGGATCTGGGCGGCCGGCTTTGCCCCCGTCGCCGACGCCCGCTCCGACTCGAAGCGCTCGATGAACTCGGTGAGGCCTTGCTGGAGCATGTTGTCGCCGAGGTAGACGACGAACTCGTCGTCGCCCAGGAAGTCGTGGGCGATCAGCACGCAGTGGGCGAGCCCCAGCGGGGCCTCCTGGGGGATGTAGGTGATCTCGACTCCCCAGCGGGAGCCATCCCCGACGGCCTCCATGATCTCCGGGCCGGTGTCGCCGACGATGATCCCGATCTCGCGGATGCCGGCCGCGACCATGTCCTCGATCCCGTAGAAGAGGATCGGCTTGTTCGCGACCGGCACGAGCTGCTTGGCGCTGGTGTGCGTGATCGGCCGCAGACGCGTGCCGGCGCCCCCCGAGAGGATCAGACCCTTCATGACGAGACGAGATCGTAGGCGCTCAACCCGACGATCGTCGCGGTGTCGTCCAGCGCTCAGACCGGCGACCTCCGGTCGGTTCCGAGCGCGATGCGAATCGGGCCCATCGCTCCCTCGTGCTCGTCCCTGCCCCGAGCGCCTGGCTGCTCCCCGTACGATGGCGGCGTCGCGTGACCGGCCGCGCCGGCTCACGACCCTGCCCGTCGTCGACCGTCGAGAGCTCGGCCGTGGAACTCGATCTGCAGCGCGTCTTCGCCCAACGGGGGCTGAGCATCGGACGCGTGCTGCACATCGGAGCGCACGTCGGGCAGGAAGCCGAGCTGTACCTCCAGCTCGGGGCCCCGTCGGTGACGTGGGTCGAGGGGAACCCGGAGGTCGTGCCGCGCTTACGGGAGCACGTCGAGCCGCTCGGTCAGCGCGCCCTCGAGGCGCTGCTGAGCGACCGGTCCGGGGACCTCGTGGACTTCCACGTGACGAACAACGAGTGGTCGTCGTCGATGCTCGCCCTGGGCACGCATCGGGAGGAGCACCCCGACGTGGTCGTGACCCATTCCGTGCAGCTCCCGACCGTGACGCTCGACGAGCTGTGCGCCCGGGAGCGGGTGGGAGCGGTCGAGACGATGGTCCTCGACGTCCAGGGTGCCGAGTCCCTCGTCCTGGGCGGCGGTCCGGGCACCCTCTCGACGGTGCGTCAGCTGGTCGTGGAGGTCAACGAGCGGGAGCTCTATGCGGACTGCGCCCTGCTGCCCGAGCTCGACGCGCAGCTGCGCGGCTTTGATCGCGTCGAGACGACGATCAACGAGCACAGCTACGGCGACGCCCTCTACCTGCGCCACGGCGTCGGCGGTGGCACCCCGAATCCGAGCGGCGGTCACTGCTCCGCAGCGGCGCGACAGCGAGCCGCCGAGACGCCGGTGTTCATCATCTGCCGGGACCGGGCGGGGTCGCTCGGCCAGCTCATCAGCTGGCTCGAGCGAGCCGGGAGCGAGCGGATCATCCTGCTGGACAACGCCTCGACCTTCCCGCCGCTGCTTGAGTACTACCGCAACTCCCCGCACGAGGTGATCTTCCTGGAGGACAACGTCGGCCAAGCCGCGGTGTGGGACGCCGACCTGCTGACCCGACTGCACGTCGACGGGCCCTTCGTCGTCACCGATCCCGACATCGTCCCGATCGACGTCGCTCCGCTCGATGCGATCGCCCACTTCCAGTCCATCGTCGACCGGCACCCCGAAGCGGAGAAGGTCGGGTTCGGGCTGCAGATCGCCGACCTCCCGGACTGGTACGCCGAGAAGGCACGGGTTGCCCGGTGGGAGGCCCAGTACTGGACCGACCCGCTCGAACCCGGTGTGTACCGGGCCCCGATCGACACGACGTTCGCCGTGTACGCGCCCGGGACGGGCCACGTGACGAACACCGGGTTCCGCACCGGATGGCCCTACCTCGCCCGCCACGACGCCTGGTACGTCGACAGTGCCAACCTCTCGGTCGAGGAGCGGTACTACCGCGGGCGCGCCAGCGCCGACATCACGACCTGGAACCGCGACGAGGCACGACCCGAGATCGAGCAGGCCCTCGCCGAGCAGCGCAACCTCGGCTCGATGGCCCCGCTGGGGTCCAGCGCCTTCCGACCCGGGGAGGCACCCGAGCTCGACCTCTCGCTCCCGGACACCCAGGCGCGACTACACCATCCGCGCTTCAGCGTCGTGATGCCCGCCCGCGGCCACTCCGAGCGGCTCGAGCGGGCCGTCCGAGCGATCGTCAACCAGGACTACGGGGACTGGGAGCTGATCATCAAGAGCAGCAGCGGCGGCGTCCGCGACCGATTGCCCGACGACGCCCGGATCCACGTGCTCGAGGGGCCGGATCGCAACCTCACCCACGCGGTGAACGAGGCCATCGCGCACGCGACCGGCGACGTCTTCTACTGGGCGAACGACGACGATCAGCTGCTGCCGGGAGCGCTCCGCTTCGTCGCCGAGCACCTCGGTGACGCCATGTGGCTGCGCGGCAGGGTCCGGGTCGTCGACGAACGAGGCCGAGAGCTCCGGATCGACGGTGACCACCCGTGGGACCTGACCACCCTGAAGCAGTCGAACATGGTCTGCGAGCCAGGCGTCTTCTGGCGCCGGGAGTGCGTCGACGCGGTCGGCGTGCTCGACGAATCTGTCCCCCTCGCCTCCGACTACGAGTACTGGCTCCGCCTCGGCGACCGATGGGAGCCCCGCACCGTCGACGCGATCCTCGGCGAGTACACCGAGCGGGCCGAGTCACTGTCGGTGTCGCAAGGGGCGCTGCAAGCCCACCAGGGCGCCCGCATCTACTCCCGGTACGCGTTCGCCGAGCTCGCCCGGGCCCGGATCGACGTGGCGCGCCTGCAGGAGCGCAACCGAGCGCTCGACGAACGCCTCTGCGCCATCGAGGACTCCGAATGGTGGCGGCTCACCGCCCCAATGCGGCGGGTCGTTGGCGCGCTGAAGGGAAGGCTCCGACCGAGGAGCGGAGAACGATGACGGACGTCATCCCGCGTCACACGCTGTGAGCCAGAGCCGAGCGTGGAGACCGGACGCTGGCCGATGTGCGTGCTTGGACCGGGTCGGTGATCGTCTCACCGGGACGTGTCTCCCGGAACCGGCGCACCAGGCCCGGCCGAGCCGGCGCGTGTCGTGACCGAGGCGCGGCGCCTCTTCTTCGTCATTCCGCACTACTACGCGCCCCGGGCTGACGCCGAGGCTCGGCTCGCGGAGCGAACCGGCCAGCCTGCGGGCCGCGAAGCTGGGCCGGACCGTGACCGGCCTCCGGGAGACGTTCGGCGGCGCGCTGAGGATCCGGCCCAGCGACCGCCTGGTCGCGGCGCCCCGGAACGTCGTCGAGGTCGTCGTGGTCACCACGGGTACCCATCACCTGATGGGGGAGCTCGGCGACGTCGCTGACCTCGCGGTGCAGGTCAGCGTCGACGTTCCCCCGACCGAGCTCGGCTTCGCCGCCCATCGCGTCCTCGCCGACGCGGCCGGCGGCTACGACGGGTACGGCTACCTCGAGGACGACATCTTGGTCCATGACCCGCTGCTCTTCGACAAGCTCTCGTGGTTCACTGGCACCTTCGGCGACGACGCCGCCCTCCAACCCAACCGCTTCGAGGCCAGCGGCGGCTTGAAGGTCTATCCCGACGGTGACCTCCTGCCCGAGGGCACCGCGGGCCTGAACCAGCCCTTCGGGCCGCAGCGCCTGGTCGGCCGCTGGTACGGATCGGATCTCGTCTTCGAGCGCGCATCGAACCCACACGCGGGGTGCTTCTTCGTGGACTCCGTCCAGCTGGCTCGGCTGACCGCGCATCCGCGCTTCGGCGTCCCCCACGAGACGTTCGTCCGCTCGCTGGAGACCGCGGCCTCCGGACCCCTCGCCGAGACCTTCCGGACCTACAAAGCTGCACCGCCGGCCGGGGACTTCCTTGAGGTCGAGCACCAAGGGTCCCGGTACCTCGACCTGTGGGGTGTGCCGGACGCGCGCCACGTTGCCGAAGCCAAGCGTCAGGCTGCCGAAGCCCGAGTCGAGCTCACCGAACGCGAGCTGGCCAAGATGCGGGCCTCGACCTGGTGGCGCCTGACCGCGCCCGGCCGTCGAATCTCCGCGCTGGTCCGACGGCGATGATCCCTTCGCCGATGACGTCGATCAGCGTCGAGCGGCGCGTCTGCTGCTCGAGCGCCTCTTCCAGCGCCCGGATCCGCGCGTGTTGAGCCCGCAGCAGGTCGAGGACCTCATCCATCTGCTGGCGCAGCGCGAACAGATCCTCCTCGACCGGCGTTGACGGATAGCCCGCCGCGGTGCCCCCGAGGCTGGCCTCGAGGCGGTCCAGACGCTCATCAAGCCCCTGGAAGCGCGGCTCCACCGCCGACGCCACGACGCGCCGGACCTGAGCTCCAACGTCGGACCTGGCGCCCATCGGTTCATCCTACGGGCCGTCACGATCCCGTCGACCTTCCCAGGCCATGATCACCTATCGACGGCTTGGCCGAAACGGCGGCCTCGGCAACCAGCTCTGGCAGATCGCGTCGACGATTGCCATCGCCGAGACATTCGATGACCAGGCCGGCTTTCCGTACTGGCGGTACCGGCCGTACTTCAGCGTGCCAGACCGGTATTTCCCGCACCTGCGGGGTTCGGACTCCCAGGACCTCGGCTCGGACTATCTCCAGGAGATCTCGACGATCACCCCGATCGCGGCTCGACTGCACGACTTCTTCCGACCGCCGCCGACGCTCGAGAAGGACCTCCGCGACCGGCACCGTTCGCTGTTCGCACTGGAGCGTCGGACCATCGTGCACGTACGTCGCGGTGACTACCTGCGCCACCCAGCCCATTTCCGCTGGTTGCACATGGACTACTTCGAAGACGCCATGGCCCGCTGCCCCGGTCCGTACGTGGTCTTCTCCGACGACCTGCCGTGGTGCCGGGACCACTTCCCGGCGGATTGCCACTTCGTCGACCGGAACCTCGACTACGAGGACCTGCACCTCATGGCCCTGCTCGGTGACGAGTTCGTACTCTCGAACTCGACGTTCGGCTGGTGGTCGGCCTGGCTGTCGGGGGCGAGGGCGATCGCTCCGGAGCGCTGGTGGGGACCCGCGGTCGCGGGAGCCCACGAGTCGCTCACGCTGCCGAGCGGTTGGACGCTCCTCTGAGATTCGCTGAGCGGCTGCCCGAGATTCCGGACACGGTGTGCTAGCAACGGGGGGTGACGAGTTGGGTTCCCGAGCATCAGCGCCGGACCGGGCCTGGGTGAGCGGTTCCTCGCTGGCGAGCCGGTCGATCCTGATCACAGGCGGGACCGGCTTCCTCGGTCGGGCGGTCGCTGAGGAGCTCGAGTCGGTCGGCGCAGCGGTCTCGGCCCTCGGCCGCCAGGACTACGACCTCACCAACCGCGACGAGATCGACCGGATGCTCACCGAGCACCGCCCAGCCGCCGTGGTGCACCTTGCCGCGGTGGTGGGCGGCATCGGGGCGAATCAAGCCGAGCCGGGCCGGTTCTTCTACGACAACGCTGTGATGGGGATCGAGCTGCTCGAGGCGGCTCGGATCCATCAGATCCCGAAGGTTCTCGTCGCGGGAACCGTCTGCGCCTACCCGAAGCACACGCCGGTCCCGTTTCGAGAGGACGAGCTCTGGAACGGCTACCCGGAGGAGACCAACGCCCCCTACGGTCTCGCCAAGAAGATGGTGCTCGTCCAAGCCCAGGCCTACCGGGCCCAGTACGGGACGAACTTCATCTACCTCCTCCCGGTGAACCTCTACGGGCCGCGAGACAACTTCGACCTCGAGTCGGGTCACGTCATCCCCGCCCTGATCCGGCGGTTCGTGGAGGCCCGAGCGGCCAACGTGTCGACCGTGGAGCTGTGGGGCGACGGGAGCGCGACGCGGGAGTTCCTCCACGTGCGCGACGCGGCGCGGGGCTTCCGCCTCGCGCTCGAGCGCTACGACGGCGCCGACCCGGTCAACCTCGGCGCTGGTCAGGAGATCTCGATCCGAGACCTCGCGGCGATGGTGGCCGACCTGACCGGCTACCGGGGGTCGGTGATCTGGGACGCCACCAAGCCCAACGGGCAGCCGAGACGCCGGCTCGACACCAGCCAGGCCCGCCAGTGCTTCGGGTTCGAGGCGACGACGCCGCTCCTCGACGGAATTGCCGAGACGATCGACTGGTACCTCGACGCTCACCAGCTGCGCCCGAGCGGCTAGCCCGCCGCCCTCGGATGCTGCTCGCGCTCGAGGTGCTCTCCGAGCTGACCATCGAGCGCATCGACGACTGGGCCGCTGCCCGCTCCGACGCGCTGCGTCTAGGCGACGAAGTACTTCGCCTCGGGGTGTGGGACGATGATCGCGGACGTCGACTGCTCCGGCTCGAGTTGGAACTCCTCGGAGAGGCGCACGCCGATGCGTGAGAAGTCGAGGAGTTCGTCGAGCTTCGCCTGATCGTCGAGATCGGGGCACGCCGGGTAGCCCCACGAGTAGCGCGAGCCCCGGTACTGCTGACGGAACAGCCCCCCGAGCGTCGGTCCGTCCTCGTCGGCGAAGCCCCACTCCTCGCGGATGCGGCGGTGCCAGTACTCGGCGAGCGCCTCTGTCATCTCGACCGCGAGCCCGTGCGAGAGGAGGTACTCGCGGTACCGGTTGGCGTCGAAGAGCTCGTGCTCCTGCTCGGTCGCCTTCGAGCCCATGGTGACGACGTGGAACGCCGCGAAGTCGGGCTCGCCGCTGTCGACCGGGCGGAAGAAGTCGGCGATGCAGAGGTGCCGGTCGCGGCGCTGCCGGGGGAACGTGAACCGCAGCCGCTCGGTGCTCCGCCGCTCGTCGGTCCACACCACGACGTCGTTGCCCTCCGAGTTCACGGGGAAGTAGCCCCAGAGGGCGGCCGGGACCAGCGTCCCCTCCGCGTGGGCGATCGCCAGCTGCTCCCGCAGGAGCGGCTGGAGGCGGGCCTTGAACTCGGGGTCGGGCTCGGGCCGGCCGTCGTGCTTCTCGGGACGGAACTGCCACTGGTTGCGGAACAAGGCGGTCTCGTTGAGGTAGGCGGCGATCGTGTCGAGCTCGAGGCCCTTCGCGACCCTCGCCCCCAGGAACGGGGGTGGGAACACCGGCCCGTCGGTCGCGACGTCCGAACGGACGCTCGACTCGACGTCGGGCTCGGGAGCCGGCTGACGGGCCGGCAGGTCACGACCGCCGAGCGCTCGCCCGAAGTTGGGATCGAGGGTCCCGTCCCGCTTCGCCGTCATCAAGGCGTCCATCGTCCGCAGGCCCTCGAACGCGTCCTTCCCGTAGAAGAGGCGACCGTTGTAGACCCCGCGGAGGTCCCGCTCGACGTAGGTGCGGGTCAGCGCCGCGCCGCCGAGCAGCACCGGCGTCTCGTCGAGGCCCAGCACGTTCATCTCCTCGAGGTTCTCGCGCATGATGATCGTGCTCTTCACGAGCAGCCCGCTCATGCCGATCGCGTCGGCTTCGACCTCCTTCGCCTTGTCGACGAAGGCCTGCAGCGCAGCCTTGATCCCAATGTTGTGCACGCTGTAGCCGTTGTTGGTGAGGATGATGTCGACCAGGTTCTTGCCGATGTCGTGCACGTCGCCCTTGACCGTGCCGATGACGAGCGTCCCCTTCCCGGCCGCGTCGGCGTGCTCCATGTGCGGCTCCAGGTACGCGACCGCGGCCTTCATCGTCTCCGCGCTCTGCAGCACGAACGGCAGCTGCATCTCCCCGGACGCGAAGAGGTCACCGACGACCTTCATCCCGTCGAGGAGCACGTCGTTCACGATCCCCAGCGCTGGCATCGACCCCAGCTGCTCCTCGAGGTCGGGATCGAGGCCGTCCCGGTCCCCGTCGATGATGCGATGCTTCAGCCGCTTCGAGACCGGCCAGTCGGATCGGTCCTCGCGCTGCACGGCCTCGGTCTGCACGTCGGCGAAGGCCTCGATGAGCGCCATGAGCGGGTCGTAGCCGTCGCGCCGCCGGTCGTAGACCAGGTCGAGGGCGAAGCTCCCGCACGTGCTCGTCGATGCGGTGCATCGGGACGATCCGGGCCGCGTGGACGATCGCGGCGTCGAGTCCCGCCTCGACGCACTCGTGGAGGAACACGCTGTTCAGGGCGTGGCGCAAGGCCGGCTTCAGGCCGAAGCTCACGTTCGAGACGCCGAGGATCGTCGACACGCCCGGTAGCTCCGCCTTCACCCGTCGGATGGCCTCGATGGTCTCGATGCCGTCGCGGCGCAGGTCGTCCTGCCCCGAGCCCAACGGGAAGGTCAGGCAGTCGAAGATCAGGTCGGATCCGTCCAGCCCGTAGTCGCGGGTCGCGAGCTCGTAGATGCGCCGACAGACCCGGACCTTCCAGTCCGCGGTGCGGGCCTGGCCCTCCTCGTCGATGGCGAGGCAGATGACCGCCGCCCCGTAGTCGCGGGCCAGGGTGAGGACGCGGTCGAGCCGGGAGCCGGGCGCCTCGCCGTCCTCCAGGTTCGCGGAGTTGAGGATGCACTTTCCCCCCGCGTGTTGCAGGCCGACCTCCATCACCTGGGGCTCGGTCGAGTCGAAGACCAGCGGCAGCGGCGCCTGGGTCGCGAACCGGCGGGCGATCTCGTCCATGTCGACCGTGCCGTCGTGCCCCACGTAGTCCACGCACACGTCGAGGACGTGCGCCCCGTCCTTGACCTGCTCCCGGGCCACCTGCACGCACGTGTCCCAGTCCTGGGCGAGGAGCGCCTCCCGGAACTGCTTCGACCCGTTGGCGTTCGTCCGCTCGCCCACCACCAGGAACGAGGTCTCCTGATGGAACGGCACCGCCGAGTAGATCGAGGCGCAGCCGGGCTCCGAGATTTGCTCTCGGGCCAGCGGCGCCCGGTCCAGCCCCACTCGCTCGACGACCGCTCGGAGATGCTCGGGCGTGGTGCCGCAGCAGCCGCCGACGATGTTCACCCCGAACTCGGACACGAACCGCTCGTGCGCGTCGGCGAGCTGGTCGGGTGTCAGGTCGTAGTGGGTGCGTCCGTCAACCACCGATGGCAGCCCTGCGTTCGGCAGGCACGAGAGGAAGGTGCGGGCGTGCTGCCCGAGGTACCGGACGTGCTCCGCCATCTCGGACGGCCCGGTCGCGCAGTTCAGGCCGATCACGTCGGGTCGGAGCGCCTCGAGGGTGGTGAGCGCGGCGCCGATCTCCGAGCCGAGCAGCAGCCGCCCCGTCGTCTCGACGGTGATCTGCACCATCAGCGGCACCGCTGTGCCGGCCTGGCGCATGGCTCGGCGGGCAGCGACGACCGCCGCCTTGCCCTGGAGCAGGTCCTGCACGGTCTCGATCAGGATCGAGTCGACGCCGCCCTCGAGGAGCCCCTCCATCTGGGGCAGGTAGGCGTCGCGCAGCTCGGCGAAGCCGATGTGGCCGAGCGACGGGAGCTTCGTGCCCGGCCCCACCGACCCGATCACGAACCGGGGCCGGTCCGGGGTGGCGTGCCCCGACGTCACCTCGCGGGCCAGCTGGGCAGCCCGGACGTTGAGCTCCCGAGTCTGGTCGGCGATCCCGTACTCGGCCAGCACCACTGGGAAGGCGCCGAAGGTGGCCGTCTCGACCGCGTCGACGCCCACGGCCAGGAACTCGTCGTGCATCCGGCGGATCAGGTCCGGCCGGGACAGCACCAGCTCCTCGTTGCAGCCCTCGAGCGCCGGGCCGCCGAAGTCGTCGGCGGAGAGGTCCTGGCCCTGCACCCACGTGCCGAAGGCGCCGTCGAAGATGACGACGCGCTCCCGCAGCGCCAAGAGGAGCTCAGCCACGACCTCAGGCTACCGGTGGCCCCTCCCGGGACTGCGCTGCGATTCACCCGTGGCGGTGGGGGAGCGCGGCCGCAAGGTGGCGGGACCGCGAGTGCGGGGCCGCTCAGATCGGCAGCCGGCGGAACACCGGCTTGGGGAGGTGGCGGAGCCCGACCATCACCCAGCGCAGCGCGGGCGGGACCCAGATCAGCTCGCGGCCCGTCGCCACGCCGTGGACGATCGCGTCGGCGACGACGTCGGGGGTCACGGCCAGCGCGGCGGGGGGCAGCCCGGCTGTCATCTTCGAGTGCACGAACCCGGGCCGGACGACGAGCACCCGCACGCCGGACCCGGCCAGCGCCTCGCCGAGTCCCTGCAGGTAGCCGTCGAAGCCGGCCTTCGAGGAGCCGTAGATGAAGTTCGAGCGCCGCACCCGCTCCCCCGCCACCGAGGACAGCCCGACGATGATCCCGTGTCCCTGGGCGCGGAGCCGTTCCACCACCGTCGACACCACCGAGACCGCGCCCAGGTAGTTCACCCGGGCGATCTCGGTGGCCAGCGCCGGGTCGTGTTCGGCCGCGGCCTGGTCCCCAAGCACCCCGAACGTGACGAGGACCAGGTCGACGTCCCCGCCCGCGAACGCCCGCTCGGTCAGCCGTTCATGCGCGTCGCAGTCGGTGGCGTCGAACGGGAGCTGCTCGAAGGTCGTCGCCCCCGCCTCGGCGAGCTCGTGGGCGAGCTTGTCGAGGCGCTCCGGGTCGCGACCGGCGAGGACGACCGACCGGGTGCGCTCCTGGACGAGCCGACGCAGCGTCGCGGCCGCGATGTCCGAGCCCGCGCCCAGCACCAGGACGCGCTGCACCGCGCCGAGCCCGTCCTCCATCAGCTCACCCGAGGGCCAGGCGGCGGGCTAGGTCGGACTGCAGCACGTGCGACGGGTCGACTCGCTCGCGCAGCTCGCGCAGCCGGTCCAGCTCCGGGTACATCTGGGGCACCAGCTCGGGAGCCAGGCGGGAGTCCTTGGCGAGGTAGACCCGCCCGCCCGCCTCGACCACCAACCGGTCGAGCTCGTCGAGGAGGTGGGCCAATCCCGGTGTCGCGGCGGGGATGTCGAGGGCGAGGGTCCAGCCCGCGATCGGGAAGGAGAGCGGAGCCGGGTTCCGCGCACCGAACCGCTTCAGGACGGCGAGGAACGACGGGCACTGGGCTCGGCTCAGCCGCTCGAGGGTCTGGCGCACCGTCGCCCCCGCCTCGTCGGGCACCGCGTACTGGTACTGCACGAACCCGCGCCGTCCGTAGAGGCGGTTCCAGTCCCGCACCCCGTCGAGGGGATGGAAGAAGGCGGGGATCGACTCGAGGTGCCCGAGCCGCCGACGGGGAGCCTTGCGGAACCACAGCTCGTTGAAGGCGCGGATGGTCAGCCGGTTCAGGAGCTGATCGGGGAGCCAGGTCGGCGCGGCGAGCCGGGTCACGGGGTCGTAGGCCCGGGCGCGGTCACCCGCTCGAGCGGGGAGCGCGTCGAGCGGCGCGTGGTCGCCGCGGGTGAGGACCGACCGGCCCAGCGTCCGGCCCGACGCCAGGCAGTCGATCCACGCCACCGAGTACCGGTAGCGGTCGTCGCCCTCGACCATCGCGCTCATGACCGTGTCGAGGTCGTCGATCCGCTCGGTGTCGACGAGCATCCGCGACGTCTCGATGGGGATCAGCCCGAACGTGGCCTCGGTGACGACCCCGGTCAGGCCGAGCGCCCCCGCGGTCCCCCAGAACAGCTCGGCGTCGAGCTCGGGCGTGACGTCGATCGTCCCGGTGGGTGTGCGGAGCGTGAACTGCTGAACGTGTGGGGCGAAGCTGCCGTCGACGTGGTGGTTCTTGCCGTGGATGTCGGCGGCGAGCGCGCCGCCCACCGTCACGAAGCGCGTCCCGGGCGTGACCGGCACGAAGAAGCCCTCGGGGACCAGGACCCGGAGCAGGTCGTCGAAGCTGGCGCCCCCCTCGGCGCGCACCGTGGCCCGCTCGGGGTCGAGGTCGCCCAGCGCCGACAGCTTCGTGCAGTCCAGGACGTCGCCCCCGCGTTCTGCGCCGCGTCGCCGTAGCTGCGGCCCAGACCGCGGGCGACGATCCCTCGCGCCCCGACGTGTTCGAAGGCCCGGTCGACGTCCGGGACCGAGGTGGGCGTCGTCACGTGGGCGGCGGTCGGCGCGGTGCGGCCCCAGCCGGTGAGGAGGGTGGTCCGATCGGGCATCGTGGTCAGCGGGTCGGCCGGCCGGGTCCGCGGCGCCCCTCGCCGGTCGGGCGCTCGAGCTGCCGGATCACCGACCGCGCGGCGGTGACAGGCATGGCGACCAGGCTAGCGAAGGGTGCCGTGCGCGCCGTCCACGGCCGCTCGTCGGCCCGAGCCGCTATAGCGTCGGGCCAGCAGCCGCGAGGAGGACGAGCGTGCCGATCACTTTTGGCGTGACCAGTCAGACCGTGGATCGTGCCCGCGCCGACCTGCTCGCGGTGCCCGTGTTCTCCGGTCGTGTCCTCGGGCCGGGCGCGGACGTCGTCGACGCCGCGCTCGGCGGGCGGCTGCGGTCGTTCATGGAGGAGGCGGGGTTCGACGGCAAGGCCGAGCAGACCTTGATCGTGCCGACCCTCGGGTCGACCGCGGCGCCCGCCGCGCTGCTGGTCGGGCTCGGCAACCGGGCTGAGTTCACCGCCGACAGGCTGCGGCGCGCCGCGGCGACGGTGGCCCGCGCCGCGACGCACGCCAAGACCGTCGTCACGACCCTGCTCGCCGCGGGGGACCTCGACCCGGGGCTCGCCGCGCAGGCGCTCGCGGAGGGGGTCGTGCTCGGCTCGTACCGGTTCGTCGAGTACAAGTCCGAGCGTGACCCGTCGAAGCTGACCCGCGTGCTGCTGGTCGACGCCCGCGGCGCGGAGACCAAGGCTGGCCTCGACCGGGGGGCGGTGATCTCGAAGGCGGTCAGCTGGGCCCGCGACATGGTGAACGAGCCGTCGGGCGCCAAGTCGCCGGCCGAGTTCGCGGCCGCGTCCCGCCGTCTCCTCTCCGGCAAGGGCGTGACGGTCACGGTCATGAGCGAGGCGGAGCTCCGGGCCCAGAAGATGGGTGGCGTCATCGGCGTCGGACAAGGCTCGACGCGTCCGCCCCGCTTCGTGAAGGTCGTCTACCAGCCCCGCGGCGGCCGCTCGGCCGGGACGTTGGCGCTGGTCGGCAAAGGGGTCGTCTTCGACTCGGGTGGGCTGTCGCTCAAGACCGCGTCGGGCATGGAGACGATGAAGACCGACATGTCCGGCGCGGCGGCGGTGCTGGCCGCGATGTCGGCCCTCCAGGCGCTCAAGGTGCCGCACCGGGTCGTCGCCTACGCGCCGATGGTGGAGAACATGCCGAGCGGCAACGCGATCCGACCCGGCGACGTGCTCCGGATGCGGGACGGGAAGACGGTTGAGGTGCTGAACACCGACGCCGAAGGTCGCCTGATCCTCGCCGACGCGCTCGCGCTGGCGGTCGCGCAGCACTCCGACGCGATCGTCGACGTCGCGACGCTCACCGGCGCCTGCGTCGTCGCGCTGGGCGAGAAGGTGGCCGGGATCATGGGCGCTCCCGACCCGTGGGTGGAGCAGGTCCGCTCCGCCGCCGACCGGGCCGGCGAGCCGATGTGGCCGCTGCCGCTGCCCGGCGAGTACCGCAAGCTCCTCGACTCGGAGGTCGCGGACCTGCGCAACATCAGCACCGGCGGCTACGGCGGGGCGCTCACCGCGGGGCTGTTCCTGCAGTCGTTCGTCGGTGACGTGCCCTGGGTCCACCTCGACATCGCGGGGCCGGCCCGCGCCGGCGCCGACGACGGCGAGCTCACCCGGGGCGGCACCGGGTTCGCGGTCCGGACCCTCCTGGAGCTGGCCCGCACCTTCGAGCCGCCGGCCCGTCCCAACGGTCAGGGCCGAACGCCGCGCCGCGAAGAGACGCTGAGCGAGCCCGCGGCGTGACGCCGCCGCGCCTCGGATGAACTCAGTGCGCGGCGACGCCCGCGTCGGCGAGCGTCGCGTGCGGCAGGCACAGGTCGTCGTACTCGGCGATGACGATCGGCGGCGCGTCGGGCCCGCAGGTGGGGCACTGCGGATCGCGGCGGACCTTGAAGGTCCGGAAGCTCTCCTCGAGCGCGTCGTAGGCGAGGAGGCGCCCCACCAGCGGATCGCCGAGGTCGAGCAGCACCTTGATTGCCTCGAGGGCCTGGATCGACCCGATGATCCCGGGCAGCACGCCCAGGACGCCCGCCTCCGCGCAGCTCGGGGCCAGCTCGGGCGGTGGCGGCTCGGGCAGCAGGCACCGGTAGCAGGGACCGTCGTAGGGCTTGAAGACCGTCGCCTGGCCCTCGAACCGGAAGATCGACCCGTGCACGACCGGGATGCGCTTCAGCAGCGACGCGTCGTTGAGGAGGTAGCGGGTCGGGAAGTTGTCGGTCCCGTCCACGATCACGTCGTAGCCGTCGATGATGTCGAGGACGTTGTCGGCCCCGAGGCGCACGTCGTAGGTGACGACGTCGACGTCGGGGTTCAGGTCGGTGAGGGTCTTCTTGGCCGAGTCGACCTTGCGCTCCCCGATCCGGTCCACGTTGTGGAGGATCTGGCGCTGCAGGTTCGAGGCGTCGACCACGTCCATGTCGACGATCCCGAGCGTGCCGACGCCCGCCGCGGCGAGGTACAGGGCGGCCGGCGAGCCGAGCCCGCCCGCGCCGAGGAGCAGCACCTTGCTCTCCAGCAGCCTCTGCTGGCCGGCCTCCCCGATCTCGGGGAGGAGCAGGTGCCGGTGGTACCGGGTGCGCTGCTCCGGGTTCAGGACCGCGGGGGTGATCCACTCCCGGCCCTCGTTCTTCCAGCGGCCGAACCCGCCCGCCATCGACGTCACGTCGTGGTAGCCGAGGCTCCTGGAGGGTGTCGGCGGCGAACACCGAGCGGACCCCGCCTGCGCAGTACACGACGACCGGCTGGTCCTTGTTCGGCAGCCGGTTCTCGACCTGGGCCTCCAGGTGACCGCGGGGGATGAACACCGAGTCGGGGATGGTGCCCTGCTCGTACTCGTCCTGCTCTCGGACGTCGAGGAAGGTGGCGTCGTCGCGGCGCGCCTCGGCGCCGGCCGGGTCGATCTCCCGGATCCGCTTCTTCGTCTCGCCGAGCAGGTCACGGAACCCAGGCATGCGGGCACTCCCTTCTCCGAGTTGAAATGCTAGGTCAGGGGTCGGAAATTCCCAACCACTCCGGTCAGACCGCAGCGACGATCGAGGTCAGGACCTGCCCGATCCGGTCCCGGAGCACCGCGTCGGCGGCCCCGTCGAAGGGCGTCGACTCCCCGTTCAGGATCACCAGCCGAGCCCGGTTCGCCAGCGCGTGCTCGGGGAGGCCAGCCGCCGGGTACACGCCCAGCGACGTGCCCACGGCCAGGAACAGGTCGGCCCGGGCCGACGCGGCCTGGGCTCGGGCCAGGTCGGCGGCGACCAGGTTCTCCCCGAAGCTGATCGTCGCCGACTTCAGGATCCCGCCGCACTCCGGGCAGTCCGGGTCCGCTTCGCCGGCCCGGACCCGGTCCAGGGCCACCCCCATCGGAGCCCGCCACGAGCAGGAGAGGCACTTCACCTCCCGAACGTTGCCGTGGATCTCGATGATCTTGTCGGGGCTGCTGCCCGCCGCGTGGTGCAGCCCGTCGATGTTCTGGGTGACCAGCGTGTCCAACGACGCCCGCCGCTCCAGCTCCACCAGCGCCCGATGTCCGTCGTTGGGCTCGGCGGTCCAATACGCCCCGTCGAGACGGTTCTGCCAGCTCTGCCGGCGGACCTCCGGGTCGCTCACGTAGTACTGCAAGGTCGCGGTCTTCTCCGCAGCCGGGTTCTTCGTAAACACCCCGTTCGGGCCTCGGAAGTCCGGGATCCCCAATTCGGTGGAGATCCCCGCGCCGGTGAGCACGACCGTCGACGACGCGTCGCGCAGCCACCCGGCCACCGTTTCATGGGTCGCGTCCACCCCACCATTGTCGCGGCTCGACCATGACCTCGGCCGACCGGGGACCGCGGGCGCTCGTCCTTGCTCGGTCAGCCAGCCAGGTCGGTCGCCGCCTCGGCGTCTCGATGGCCGCGCAGCGCCCAGCGGACCGCGTCCGTGCACACCGCAGGGTGGAAGCCCGTCGACGCCAGCATCCGCTCCGCGTGGTCGGGATCATCGCCCTCCTCGAGCAGAGCCAGGGCCAGACGGCGGGCCCGCCGCTTCGCCGCCGCGTACGGCGGTTCGGCGAGCCGCGCGTCCGCCCACTCCGCGTGCCGCGGACTGCAGCGCGGCGGGCAGCCGACGGAGCCGGCGTCGGTCCAGCGGCGGCAGGTTCCGCCGCACCGCGACGGTCGGGGACATCGGATCCGGGTAGGCCAGGTCGAACTGCTCCAACCGGGCCAGCGTCCGCACGATCGGGGAGCTCGAGCCATCCCCCGCTCCGACCCCCAGCGCCCGGGACGTCTCCGCGACGCGCAGCTCCACCCCGTGCGGAGCATCGTCGAAGCGTGACGCCAGATGCCGCAGCAGCAGGAGCGCGGTCGGGCCGATCGTCGGGAGCCAGAACGTCTCGGCGTAGACCGTCCGAGGGTCGTACCCGATCGTGTCGATGACTGCGTCCGGCCAGGGGACGATGGTCAGCGTGCTCGGCATCGGGAGCCTCCCCAGTGAAGCGGGCGTTCCACAGGGACCCACCCGACCAGGCTCCGTGACTGGTGGTGATGCTCCGTGCCGGGAGTATCCCTTGTCCGTAGGTAACCTGGGGGGCCTCAAGTGGGTCTCTCGGGGTGCCGAGGCATGAAACCTCGGGCAGACCTAGAATCTTGTGAAAGAAGTCACAAGCGTGTAGTTCGCGTTCCCCGGCGGCAGAGGGCAGGTCATGGCAAAGCGGAGGATCAACCTCCCCGGCAGGGGTCCGACCGAAGTGGATGAAATCGGGTTCCGGCCTTTGGCTGAGCACTGGAATGAGTACCTGCTCGACGATGGGACGACGGTCCGCACCAAGCTGGTCATGGTGTCCGCGTACCGGCTCCCAGACGAGTACGACGCCGAGGGGAACCCGGTCTACGTGCTGAATTCGACGAACGTGGTGAAGACCGATTCACCCGACGAGTTGCGAAAAGGTGAGTCATGAGCCTGGTCGAGACACCGTCCACGACGATGTTTGGCCGTAACGACCAGGACGAGAGCGCCCCGGTGGGCTTCCGATCTGGTCGGCTCGGCGCTGTGAGGACTGGGGGAGGGGCATTGACCGAGAGTGCCGCTCCGTCGACCTATACCGACAGTGTCTCGGGGGCGCCCGACCCTCGTCGTCGAGTCGCCCGGGTCTATCTGGAGCGCGTTGTGGACGAGTACGTGATTGAAGCGATGCGCCATGCCAGGACTCGGCAATTCCCAGACGGCTACTGGATTGCAGATGTCATCGGCCTTGAGGGTGCTTGGGCCGACGGAGAGACCCGCGAGGCTGCGCTTGGTGCTCTCCCGGACATCATCTTCGACTGGGCAATGCTCAAGATCGCTGACCACGATGGCGACATTCCCCCCCTCGGTGAAATCGACCTGAACGAGTACTGAGCCGTGATCGGTGGAGTTGCCCAAGGTCACGAAGCGGGCCGAACTTTTGCGGCGCCTCAAGCGCCTCGACTGCGAGGAACTCCCAAAGGGGCGCAGTAAGGAAACGTTCGTCAAACGGGCAGGAACGAAACGCAAGGTCCGTATTCCAAATCAGCACCGGGGGCGCGAGATTTCAGAAGTACGAGTTGAAACTGATCCTTGATGGTCTAGGGATATCTGAGGAGGAGTGGAATGGCACGGCCTAAACAATTCTCGACGAGTCAAGACCACCCGATCCAGACGACAGTGACCGGAGAAGATCGCCCGTACAAGAAGGCAGACTTCATGCGCGATCTGGCGAAGGTCACGCAGCCGGACGGCAAGCCGAAGTCAGCAAAGTCCTGAACATCGGCTCGCCATCATGGCGGTGGTTGTACCGCCAAGCGAACTCGTCTAGGTAAGACTGCAACCACTTCTTGCTGACCGCGTGGTGCGTACCGCGGAGCCCGTTCTTCACCAGTGACCAGAATCCCTCGATCGTGTTCGTGTGAACGTTGCCATGCACATAGACACGCGCCGAGTGGTTGATCCGGTGGTGCTCGTAGCCTTCCCGGTACAGGGTGCTGTAAGCCTGGTACTCGTCGGTGAACACGGTGGACTCGGGCAGCACGAACTTTCGGACTTCACCGCGGACTACGAGGCCGCCAGCGTGGGGGATCACCCGGGCTCGGACCTCCCCCTTGCGTTCGACGGCGCCCCACACGACGGCCTTCTGGTCGCGCCACTGGGCACTGCCACCGCGTCCCTTCACGTTGTTGCTTGAGCGGGGCTTGCCGCCGACGTAGGTCTCGTCAACCTCGACCTCGCCGGTCAGCGGGCCATCGCCTTGGGGCATCAACTTGGTGCGAATCAGGTTCGCCATGCGCCATGCGGTCTTGTAGGTGACGCCCAGCTCTCGTTCGATTTGCTTGGCCGACACTCCGCAGCGCGTGGAGCCCATGAGGTAGATGGCCTTGAACCAGAGGTCGAGGCCTGTGGACGACTTGTGGAAGATCGTCCCCACGGTCGGGTGAAGGTGGTGGCCGCAGGTGTCGCACGAGTACGACGGCCGCGAGGCGACCCGGTGGAACCGACGCCGCTGGCCGCACTTGGGGCAGTCAGCGTGCTCGCCGTCGTCGCTCAGGTTCTGGTGCCAGAGGTAGTCCAGGCATGTGGCGTCGTCCGGAAACTCCCGGTCCAGGTCGGCCCTGGTGTAGGTCCCGTCGCTGGTGCGGGAGGCCTTGGCGCTGTTGCGATCCCTCGGTGCCATAGGAGGAACCTACCATGGCGGGATACCTACTGTCAAGGGATAATTACCCTCCGTGCTTCCGACGGTGTCGGCTACCCCCGGGCAGGTGACGGTGCTCTGCGGTGGCGGGGGACTCCACCCAGTTCATCGACGTGGTCGGCTACTACCCCTAACGCTGCGGGCAGCGGGACGAGGTCCGAAGCCCGACCGTCGTGAGTCCGAAGCCCGGCGGAGCTACCCCTCGCTGAGGTTCGCCCAGTGGTGCTGGTCGGGGCGCGGCCCGAACCGCTCAGCCGGCGCGGGCCGTCCGAACAGGTAGCCCTGGCCCATCTCGCAGCCCCGGGTGCGGAGCTCGGCGAGCTGCTCCGAGGTCTCGACACCCTCCGCGATCGCGCGCAGCCCCAGCGCGTGGGCGAGGCTGATCACCGCGGTGCAGATGGCGCTGCTCTCGGGCTCACGGCCGAGCCCGTCGACGAACGAGCGGTCGACCTTCAGCGCTTCGACCGGGAACCGGTTCAGGTAGCTCATCGAGGAGTAGCCGGTCCCGAAGTCGTCGACCGACAGGTGCAGGCCGAACTTCCGGAGCGCGCGCAGCGTCGTGATCGCCGACTCGGCGTCGTGCATCAGGGTGCTCTCGGTGATCTCCAGCCAGAGCAGGTCCGGGTTGATCTGGACCTCGCGGAGCACCGCGGCGACGGTGGCCGGGAGGGACGGCTCCGCGAGCTGGCGGGGGGACAGGTTCACGCTCATCGTGATCGCGGCGCCGTTGGCGTGCCACGCCACGGCCTGCCGGCACGCCTCCTGCAGCGCCCAGGAGCCGATCGGGACGACGAGCCCCGTCTCCTCGGCGAGTCCGACGAACTCGTCGGGTCCGACCAGGCCCCGCTCCGGGTGCTCCCAGCGCAGCAGCGCCTCGAACCCGGAGATGTGCCCGGTCTCCAACGTGATGATCGGCTGGTAGTGCAGCCGCAGCTCCCCCCGCTCGAGGGCGCGGTGCAGGTCGTTGCCGGTGCGGAGGCTCCGCATCGCGGCATCGTGCGCGTGGGGGTCGTAGAGCTCGGAGCGGGCCCGGCCTTGCTCCTTGGCGTGGTGCATGGCTGCGTCGGCGTCGCGGAGCAGCGTCTCGGGCGTGTCGAGCTCGCCGCTCGACAGGGCGATTCCGACGCTCGCGCTCACGTACACCTCGCCCTCGGTGAGCGCGACCGGACTGGTCACGGCCCGGGCGACCCGGGCTGCCAGCTCGAGCGCGGTGGTCTCGCTCGGCACACCGGTGCAGAGGATCGTGAACTCGTCGCCCCCGAAGCGGGCCAGCGTGTCGCCCGGGCGCACCGCGGTGCGGAGCCGGTCGGCGACCGCGACCAGCAGCCGGTCCCCGGCCGCGTGGCCGAGGCTGTCGTTGATGACCTGGAAGTGGTCGAGGTCGACGAAGAGCACCGCGACCCGGCCCGGCGCCGTCTGGGTCACGAGGGCCTGGCGGAGCAGGGCGAGGAACCGGGCCCGGTTCGGGAGGCCGGTCAGCGGGTCGTGGATGGCCTGGTGGGCGAGCTGGGCCCCGTTGGCGCGCTGCTCGGTGAGGTCCTCGACTTGCGCGACGAGCTGGAGCGGCGCCTGATGCGACCCGCGCACGAGCGACAGCGTCGTCGCCACGTACACGGGGCGGCCGTCGGCGTGCACGAAGCGCTGCTCGATCCGGGCGCTCGTCTCGTCGCCCGTCGCGAGGCGGCGCAGGCGGACCTGCACCCCGTCGCGGTCGTCAGGATGCGTCAACGCGAGCGCCGACGCGCCGACCAGCTGATCCGCCGCCCGCCCGACCAGCTGGCCGAGCGGTCGGTTGACCTGGAGCAGCCGACCGTCGAGGCCGATGAGCGCGAGCCCGTTCGGCGCGTGGTCGAACATCGACTGCAGCGCGGCCCGCGCGTCGCCGACCTCGGCGTCGACGCGTCGACGCTCGCTGACGTCCCGGCACGCCAGCACGACCCCCCCGACCGCCGGGTCGGCGCGCAGGTCGTCGAGGGTCGCGTCGAGGGTCACCCAGTGGCCGTCCTGGTGCTGCACCCGGAACTCGAGCGGCTCGCGCAGCCCCGGGTCCTGGGCCGGTGACCGCACGGCGGCGAGGAGCCGGTCCCGGTCGTCGGGGTGCACGAGCGCCGCGACGGGCGAGCCGGCGAACGCGGCGCTGCTGCGCCCGAGCAGCCGGTCGGCAGCCGGGCTCAGGTAGCGGACGGTGCCGTCCGCGTCGACCAGGGCGAGGACATCCCGAGACGCCCGGAGCAGCGCGTGGGTGCGGGCCTCCTGATGGCGCAGCCGGGCCCCGACGTCCTCGTGGACCTGCCGGCTGCGACGCTCCTGGAACCACAGCGCGAGCGCGGTGAGGAACATCCCGCCGAAGAACCCTGCGGCGACGGCAAGCCCGGTCTCGGTGTTCATGACCGAAGTGGTATCGACCGCCCGGCCGGGACTCCTGAGGGTCAGATCCCCCGGGCCGGCCCGAAGAGGGCGTCGAGGATCTGGTCGGCGGCCACGGTCGGCGCGACTCGGCCCGCCGCCACCTCGGCCTCGAGCCGGGCCGCGAGGTCGGCCAGCTCGGGCTGGCTCCGGAGCCGCTCCAGCAGCCCGCCGCTGATCTCGCCCCACATCCACGCCCGGGACTGGGCGGCCCGCCGCTCGGTCAGCGTGCCGGTCCGCTCCCACGCGGCGCGGTGCGCCTCCGCCGCGTCCCACACCTCGGCCACGCCGGTCCCCTCCAGCGCCGAGCACTCCAGCACGGTCGGGGTCCACGTCGGGTCCTTCGGCCGCAGGAGATGCAAGGCCGACGCGTACGCGGCCGCGGTCGCCGCCGCGGCTCGACGGAGGTCCCCGTCGGCCTTGTTCACCACCACCAGGTCGGCGAGCTCGATGATCCCCCGCTTGATTCCCTGCAGCTCGTCGCCGCTGCCGGGCGCGACGAGCACGACGAAGGTGTCGACCATCGCCTCCACCGCGACCTCGGACTGGCCGGTGCCGACCGTCTCGACGAGCACGACCTCGAAGCCGGCCGCCTCGCAGACCAGCATCGCCTCCCGGGTGCGGCGGGTGACGCCGCCGAGCGTCCCGCCGGTGGGGGAGGGACGGACGAACACCTCGTCGCGGCGGGTCAGCTCCCCCATCCGGGTCTTGTCGCCCAGGATCGAACCCCCGGAGCGGCTGCTCGACGGGTCGACCGCCAGCACGGCCAGGCGGTGGCCGCGGTCCACGATGTGCAGGCCGAGCGTCTCGATCAACGTCGACTTCCCGGCCCCCGGCGCCCCCGAGATCCCGATCCGGTGCGCGCCGCCCGCCGAGGGCAGCACCTCGGTGAGGAGCGCGTCGGCCTCGGCCCGATGATCCGGTCGGGTGCTCTCCACAAGCGTGATCGCCCGGGCCAGCGCCCGCCGGTCCCCCGCCCGCAGCTGCGCGGCCAGCTCGGTCACGCGGCCCGTCCCAGCCGACCGGCGGCTCCCGGCCGCGCCGACGCGGCGCCGCTCATCCGGCGCGGCGGTGCAGGAGCCCGAGCACCTCAACCGCGGCGGCCGGGATGTTCGTCCCCGGGCCGAACACCGCCGCGACGCCCCGCGTCGCGCAGGAACTCGTAGTCCTGGGCCGGGATCACCCCGCCGACCACGACCACGATGTCGTCGCCGCCCTGCTTGCGGAGCTGGGCCAGGAGCTCGGGGACGAGCGTCTTGTGGCCCGCGGCCTGGCTGCTCACCCCAACGACGTGCACGTCGTTCTCCACCGCGTCGCGGGCCGCCTCCTCGGGCGTCTGGAACAGCGGGCCCACGTCGACGTCGAAGCCCAGGTCCGCGAACGCGGTCGCGATGACCTTCGCGCCCCGGTCATGACCGTCCTGGCCCATCTTCACGACCAGCATGCGGGGCCGGCGGCCCTCCGCGGCGGCGAACGCCTCCACCGCGGCGCGGGCTCGCTCCCAGTCCTCGTCGCCGGCCGCGGCGTCGCCATACACGCCGGCGATGGTCTGGATCGTGGCCCGATGGCGGCCGAAGACGCTCTCCAACGCGTCGGAGACCTCCCCGACCGTCGCCCGGGCCCGGATCGCCTCGATGCTCAGGTCGAGCAGGTTCGCGTCGCCGCGGGCGCCGTCGGCCAGCGCCCGCAGCGCGGCGTCGACCCGAGCCTGGTCGCGGGTCGCGCGCAGCCGCTCGAGGCGTCGGATCTGTCCCTCCCGCACCGCCGCGTTGTCGACCTCCCGGATCTCGACCGGCGGCTCGGACGGCAGCCGGTACTTGTTCACGCCGACGATCACCTCGTCGCCCCGGTCGACGTCGACCTGCCGGCGGGCCGCCGCCTCCTCGATGCGCAGCTTCGGCATCCCCGCCGCGACCGCCTTCGTCATCCCGCCCAGCTCCTCGACCTCCTCGATGAGCTCCCACGCCGCGTCGGCGAGCGCGCCGGTGAGCGCCTCGACGTAGTAGGAGCCGCCGAGCGGATCGACGACGTGGGTGATGCCGCTCTCCTCCTGGAGGACCAGCTGGGTGTTGCGGGCGATCCGGGCCGCGAACTCGGTCGGGAGGGCCAGCGCCTCGTCGAAGCTGTTCGTGTGCAGGCTCTGGGTGCCGCCCAGCGCGGCGGCGAGCGCCTCGACCGTCGTGCGGACGACGTTGTTGTATGGGTCCTGGCTGGTCAGCGACACCCCCGACGTCTGGCAGTGGGTGCGCAGCATCAGCGACGACGGGTTCTTCGGTTCGAACCGGCTCATGATCCGGGTCCAGAGCAGCCGGGCCGCCCGCAGCTTGGCGACCTCCATGAAGAAGTTCATCCCGATCGCGAAGAAGAAGGACAGCCGTCCCGCGAACGCGTCGACGTCCAGCCCCCGGGCCAGCACCGCCCGTGTGTACTCGAGCCCGTCGGCGAGGGTGAACGCCAGCTCCTGCACCGCCGTCGCGCCCGCCTCCTGCATGTGGTAGCCGGAGATCGAGATCGAGTTGAACTTCGGCATGTGCGCCGCCGTGTACTCGACGATGTCGGCGACGATCCGCATGCTCGCCTCGGGCGGGTAGATGTAGGTGTTGCGGACCATGAACTCCTTGAGGATGTCGTTCTGGATGGTCCCCGCCAGCTGCGACTGGTCGACGCCCTGCTCCTCGGCGGCGACGACGTAGCCGGCCAGGACCGGCAGCACCGCGCCGTTCATGGTCATCGACACCGTCATGCGATCCAGCGGGATCCCGTCGAAGAGGACCTTCATGTCCTCCACCGAGTCGATCGCGACGCCGGCCTTCCCGACGTCGCCGACCACCCGCGGGTGGTCGCTGTCGTAGCCCCGGTGGGTGGCCAGATCGAACGCCACCGACAGGCCCATCTGGCCCGCGGCCAGGTTCTCCCGGTAGAAGGCGTTCGACTCCTCGGCGGTGGAGAACCCCGCGTACTGGCGGATCGTCCACGGCCGGTTGGCGTACATGGTGGCCCGGATCCCGCGCACGAACGGCTCGAACCCGGGCAGCGTGTCGACGAAGTCGAGGCCTTCGAGGTCCTCGCCCGTGTAGACGGGCTGGACGGCGATGCCCTCCGGGGTGTGCCACACCAGCCGGTCCGGGTCGCCCTTCAGCTCCGCGGCGGCCCGCTCCTCCCAGGCGGCCCGGTCCCGGTGCGGGTACTCCTCACCCATGCCAAAAAGGGTAGGGCGGGGAAGCCCGGCGGGTCGGGCCCAGCGCCGGTCAACTGGCCTGGCGGAGGTCCGACTCGGCGGCTCGGGTCAGCTGCTCCCGGGCCGCGGCGACACCCTCCCGGCCCACCCGACGGGCCCGGGGGTCCAGACGCCAGTCACTGTCCCAGCGGGCCGCCCGCGTCGCGTGGGGACGGGCCGGACGAGCCCGCCGGGCCCGGCGACGAGCCGGCGCCGGCGTGGCCTCGACGAGGCGGAGTTGCGTGCTCACAAGAGGAGTATCCCCGCGGGGTATGACAGCCATTCCCCCTTGTGACGTTCGCCACTCCGATTCAGTTCCCGAGAGGGCCTCCTACACTCGAGCCGTGCCGGCCTACCTGGACCACGCGGCGAGCACCCCGATGCGTCCCGAGGCCATCGCGGCGATGCAGCCGTTCCTCGCCGACTGCTTCGCGAACCCGTCGGGCATCCACCGACCGGCGCGGGTCGCCAAGACCGCCCTCGAGGAGGCCCGGGAGACCGTCGCCGCGGCGCTCGGCGCCACGCCCGGGGAGGTGATCTTCACCGCCGGGGGCACGGAGGCCGACAACCTGGCCGTCGAAGGCGCGGCCCGGGCCGCCCGCGCCGCCGGGCGAGGCGACCGGGTGGTCACCACCGCGTTCGAGCACAAGGGCGTCCTCGCCGCCGTCGACCGGCTGGCGGCCGACGGCTTCGCCGTCGACCGGGTCGGGATCGAGCCGGGCGGGATTGTCGACCTCGACGCCCTCGCCGGGGCGCTGACCCCGGCCACCGTCGTCGTGTCGGTGATGCTCGTGAACAACGAGGTCGGCACCGTCCAGCCCCTCGCCGACGTCGCGGCCCTCGTGCACGAGCGGGCGCCCCACGCCGTCCTGCACACCGACGCCGTGCAGGCCGTCCCGTGGCTCGACGTCGCGCAGGCCGCGGCCGACGTTGACCTCGTCGCCATCTCCGCCCACAAGTTCGGCGGGCCGAAGGGGACCGGGGCGCTCGTCGCCCGCGACGACGTCCCACTCGTGCCGCTCCTCGAGGGCGGCGGGCAGGAGCGAGGCCGACGGGCCGGGACCGTCAACGTCGCCGGTGCGGTCGCGCTCGCCGCCGCGCTCCGAGCCACCCTCGAGACCTGCGACGCCGACCAGACCCGGATCGGGGCGCTCCGGGACCGACTCCTGCACGGGATCCAGGACGCGGTGCCCGAGACGTTCGTGAACGGTGACCCGGCCCGCAAGGTCGCCGGGAACTGCCACGTCGGCTTTCGCGGCGTGGAGGCCGAGGCGCTGCTCGTCGCGCTCGACCAGGCCGACGTGTACGCCGCCGCCGGCTCCTCGTGCTCGTCGGGCGCGACCGAGCCGTCGCACGTCCTGGCCGCGATGGGACTGCCCCGCGACGAGGCGCTCGCCTCGGTCCGCCTCAGCCTCGGGTTCGCGTCGACGGACGCCGACGTCGACCAGACCCTCCGGGTGCTCCCCGACGCGGTGGCGCAGCTCCGAACTCGGGCCGGTGCGCTGGCGTGAAGATCCTCGCTCTGATGAGCGGCGGCGTCGACTCGTCCGTCGCGGCCGCGCTGCTCCACACGCAGGGTCACGACGTCACTGGCGTCACCCTGCGACTCTGGGGCGGCGAGACCGACTCGGGCTGCTGCAGCGTCGGTGACGTCGAGGACGCCCGCCGGGTCGCCGCCCAGCTTGGCATCCCCCACTACGTGTTCAACCTCAGCGACGACTTCGCGGTGTCCGTCGTCGAGCCCTACGTCGACGCGTACGCGTCGGCGCGCACCCCCAACCCGTGTGTCGAGTGCAACCGGTCCATCAAGTTCGGCCGGGCCCTCGACCGGGCCCTCACCCTCGGCTTCGACGCCGTCGCCACCGGCCACCACGCCCGAGTGGAGCGCGACGCCCACGGCGTCTACCAGCTGCGACGGGGTGCTGACCCGGCCAAGGACCAGTCCTACGTCCTCTACATGCTCGGCCAGCGCGAGCTCGGCCACAGCCTCCTCCCGGTCGGGGACCTCCAGAAGGCCGACGTGCGCGCCATCGCGCGAGACCTCGGCCTCCGGACCGCGGCCAAGCCCGAGAGCATGGACGTCTGCTTCATCGCCCGCGGCGACCGGGCCCGGTTCCTCGCCGCCCACCGGCCCGCGCGGCCGGGCCCGATCGTGGACACCGCCGGCACCGTGCTCGGCTCCCACGACGGCGTGCACCGCTACACGATTGGGCAGCGTCGGGGGCTCGGCGTCGCGACCGGCACCCCGCGCTACGTCGTCGACCTGGACGAGGCCCGCGCCACCGTCACCGTCGGGCCGCGCGCCGCGCTCCTCATCCGCGACATCACCGTCCGCGATCTGCGCTTCGTGCACGAGCCCCCCGACGCGCGCCCGCTCGTGGTCCAGACCCGTGCCCACGGGGCCCCGCTCACTGGCCAGCTCGACGACCACCGGGTCCGCCTCGCCACTCCCGCGCCCCGCGTCGTGCCGGGCCAGGTCGTGGCCCTCTACGACGGCGACCACCTCCTCGGTGGAGGGCTCGCCGCGTAGCGCCACCCGGCTCAGCCCCGGGCTGGTGTCGCGCTACGGCACCGGTTGGGTGGAGGCGCCGGCGTCGGACACCTCGATGCGGACCCGTCGCCGGGCCGCGGCGACGAACAGGGCCCGACGGTGCGCGACCGCGACCAGCAGCGCGGGCGCCCGCACGGTCTGGACCGGTCGGAGCGCCTGCCGGGTCCGGGTGAGCTCGGCCGGCTCGTCGAAGACGAACCGGACCGATCCCAGCGTCGCGCCGAGGCGCAGGTCGAGGGCCTCGCCGGGCGCCTCGTCGCCGCGCACGGCGCGCAGCACCTGGACGTGCTCGCGCTGGAACAGCACGTTGTCGGCGAGCGTCATCGGGTCGACGACCACGACGCCCGCCGGCACGACGACCAGCCATCGCCGCGAGAGGCGGTGCAGGACCCGGGCCGCGAGCACCGCGGCGGGGACGCCCACCACCAACGCCACGATCCCCCAGACCAGCTTCCCGTCGGCCAGCAGGAGCGGACCGGCGACCAGCCCGCCCACCGCGACCGCCCGCGCCAGGGGCAGAGGGCCGAGGAACAGGCCCGGCGGGACGCGGAGCGGATAGCGCTGCTCGTCGCCGTAGGACACCGCGTTCGCGGTCGCCTCCGCGAACCACGGATCCGCGACCAGCACCGCGGCCAGCAGCGTCGCCGCGATCGCACCGCAGGCGGCGAGGGTCGACACGTCCCCGACCGCGGCCGCGACGGCGGCGACCACCACGCCCGCGGGGGCGATGGCGCGGACCGCGGTGAGCCCGAGCGGGCGGGGCGAGAGACAGGCGAGCAGGCCGACGCCCCACGCCAGCCAGCACAGGACCGAGCCCACCACCTGCGGTGCGCCTCCCCACGTGCGGAGCGCCTCGGCGATGCCCGGTCCCGCGGTCAGGGGCAGCGTGACCCAGGCCAGGATGAGCAGCCACCGACGCATGGTTGGAGTCTCGCCGGTCCGTCCCCACGACGCCGGACGCGGGGACAGACCCGGGCTCGCGTCGGGAGAGGTGCGTCGAGGGGCATCGGTAACCTCGCTGCGATGGCCGACCCGGCTCCCGGCGAGGACGACGAGCTCACCGCCCGCGCCGCGGCGTTGCGCGCCGAGCTGGCCGAGCACAACGAGCGGTACTTCGTCCTCGACGACCCGATCATCTCGGACGCCGAGTACGACGCGTCTGCTCCGGGAGCTCCTCGACCTCGAGACGGCGCACCCCTCGCTCGTCACCCCGGACTCGCCCACCCAGCGGCCGGGTGGGGCGCCGAGCGCGACCTTCGCGCCGGTCGCGCACGTCGTGCCCATGCTCTCCCTCGACAACGCGTTCAGCGCCGACGAGGTCCGAGCCTGGGACGCCCGCCTCCGGCGGCTGGTGTCGGACCCCATCGTGTTCGTCGGCGAGCCCAAGCTCGACGGGCTCGCCATCTCCCTCCTCTTCGAGGGGGGACGCCTCGCGCAGGCCGCGACCCGTGGGAACGGCGTCGTGGGTGACGACGTCACCCCGAACGTGGCCACGATCGCCTCCATCCCGAGGCGGCTGCAGGGCGACTCCGTCCCCGACCGGCTCGAGGTCCGCGGCGAGGTGTTCATGCCCCTCGAGGCGTTCGAGGAGCTGAACCGCCGGCAGGGCGAGGCGGGGGAGCGCCTCTTCGCCAACCCGCGGAACGCGGCCGCGGGCAGCCTGCGTCAGAAGGACGCCCGCGTCACCGCCTCCCGGGCCCTCGACTTCTACGGGTACCAGCTCGGGATCCAGGAGGGCGGCCCGGCGCTGCGCTCGCACCACGAGATGCTGGGCTGGATCCAAGGTCTCGGGATCCCCGTCAACGACCACATCCGGTCGCTGACCGACCTCGACGAGGTCATCGCGTTCTGCGAGCAGATCCTCAACCAGCGTCACTCGCTCGGCTACGAGATCGACGGCGCGGTCGTGAAGGTCGACGACCTCGCCCAGCGGGCCGAGCTGGGCTCGACCAGCCGCGCCCCCCGGTGGGCCATCGCGTACAAGTTCCCGCCCGAGGAGAAGACCACCCGGCTGGTCGGGATCATGGTCAGCATCGGACGCACCGGGCGCGTGACCCGTTCGCGCAGCTCGAGCCCGTCTTCGTCGGCGGCTCGACGGTCGGCCTGGCCACGCTCCACAACCAGGACGAGGTGGCCCGCAAGGACGTGCGGCCCGGCGACGTCGTGATCGTCCGCAAGGCCGGCGACGTGATCCCCGAGGTCGTCGGCCCGGTCCTCGCCAAGCGACGCCGGGGCCTGCGCCGCTGGGTGTTCCCCACCCAGTGCCCCGCCTGCGGGTCGCCCCTGGTCCGCCTCGAGGGCGAGGCGGACCACCACTGCGTGAACCTCGAGTGCCCCGAGCAGCGGGTGCAGCGCATCGTGTTCTTCGCCGGCCGCGGCGCCATGGACGTCGAGGGCCTCGGTGAGGAGCGCGTCCGCCAGTTCGTCGACGCGGACCTGCTCGCCGACGCAGGCGACATCTACTCGCTCACCGTCGAGCAGCTCGTGCCGCTCGAACGGATCGGCGCCAAGTCGGCCGAAAACCTGGTCGAGTCGATCGAGGCGTCCAAGACGCGGGGCCTGGCCCGGGTGCTCGTCGGGCTCGGGATCCGCCACGTCGGACCCACCGCCGCGCAGGCCCTGGCCCGCGGCTCGGCCACCTCGACCGGATCCAGGCCGCCTCGGTCGAGGAGCTCACCGCGGTGGACGGCGTCGGCCCCGTCATCGCCGAGAGCCTCGCCCGCTTCTTCGCCGTCGACGGCAACCGGATCGTCATCGACAAGCTCCGTCGGGCCGGGGTCGACCTCTCGGCCCCCCAGCGCGCCGCGACGGCCGACCTGCCGCCCCGGCTGGCCGGGCTGACCTTCGTCCTCACCGGCGGGCTCGAGACGCTGAGCCGGGAAGGAGCCGAAGAGGCCATCGAGGCCCGAGGCGGCAAGGTCACCTCGAGCGTCTCGAAGAAGACCAGCTACGTCGTCGTGGGCGAGAATCCGGGGACCAAGCTGGCCAAAGCGGAGACGCTCGGCGTCCCCATCATCGACGAGGCAGCATTCGTGCAACTCTTGGAGCACGGACCGCCGGAAGGAGCTGCGTGATGGTCGACAAGTCGAAGGTGGGGCTCACCGACGAGCCGTCCCAGATCCCGATCGAGCGGGGCAAGATCCGCGAATTCGCCCGGGCCTGCCAGACCGCCAACGCCGAGTACGTGAACGAGCGGGCCCCGTTCCGCGCCGCCCACCTTCCTCACCACGGTGAACTTCTGGTCGACCGGCGGCACCTCCCCCCTCGCGGAGCTCGACATCGACCTGCGGCGCCTCCTCCACGGCGGCCAGGAGTACGTCTTCCACGGGCCGCCGCCCCGCGCCGGGACCGAGCTGACCTTCCAGACCCGCGTCGACAAGATCTACGAGAAAGAAGGACGCCGGGGCGGGACGATGACCTTCGTCGAGACCGTCACCGAGTTCCGCGACCCGAGCGGCGCGGTCGTCGCCGAGGCCCGCTCGACCGCCATCGAGACCGGCCAAGCCCCCACGAAGGAGAGCTGACATGCCGACCTGGGACGACCTGACCGAAGGGACCAAAGGGCCGCGCCACGAGTACGGGCCGCTGACCCGCACCGACTTCGTCCGCTACCAGGGGGCGTCGGGCGACTTCAACCCGATCCACCACGACGAGGAGTTCGCGAAGTCGGCCGGGTTCCCGACCGTCTTCTCGGTCGGCATGCTCCAAGCCGGGATCCTCGGCTGCTACTGCACCGAGTGGCTCGGCGCCGAGAACGTCCGCCGCTTCGCGGTGCAGTTCCGCGAGCAGGTGTGGCCCGGCGACCACATCGTCTGCGAGGCGACCGTGCGGCGCCGCTACCAGGAGGGCGGGGACCAGTGCGTCGACCTCGAGCTGCTCGTCACCCGCCAGGAGAGCGGCGGCGCGGCGATCAAGGGCGAGGCCACGTTCGTCGTCCCATGACCATGACCCGCCGGTCCGTGCACCGGCGCCCGACGAGGCCAGGCTGACCGTGCGCGCCCAGGTCCTCCACTCACCCGAGCCGATCGACGACGGGCCGCTGCGCCTCGAGGAGCGCGACGAGCCCGAACCGGGCCCGGGCGTCGCCCGGGTCCGGGTCCACACCTGCGGCTGCTGCCGCACCGACCTGCACGTCGTCGAGGGAGACCTCGACCTGCCGGTGCTGCCCATCGTGCCCGGACACCAGGTGGTCGGCCACGTGGACGCGCTCGGCCCGGGGTGCGAACGACTCCACGTCGGCGACCGGGTCGGCGTGGCCTGGCTCCACCACACCGACGGGGTCTGCGAGTACTGCCAGCGCGGCGAGGAGAACCTCTGCGAGCACGCGACCTTCACCGGGTGGACCGCCGACGGCGGCTACGCCGACGCGCTCACCGTCCCCGAGGACTTCGCCGTCCACCTCCCCGACGCGATCGACGACGTCGAAGCCGCGCCGCTCCTCTGCGCAGGCGTCATCGGCTACCGGGCCCTCCGCCAAGCCGACGTGCACCCCGGAGAGCGGGTCGCGCTGCTCGGCTTCGGCGCCTCCGCGCACCTCACCCTCCAGGTGCTCAAGGCCTGGGGCTGCGAGACGGTCGTGCTCACCCGCGGCGCGGAGCACCGGGAGCTGGCGCGGACGCTCGGCGCGACCTGGGTGGGGGAGGAGGCCGAGCTGCCCCCGATGCTCTGCGACCGCTCGGTCGTGTTCGCCCCGGCCGGCGAGCTGGTCCCCGTCGCGCTGCAGGTGATCCGGCCCGGCGGCACGGTCAGCCTGGCCGGCATCCACATGTCGCCCATCCCGTCCTTCGACTACGCGCTGCTGTGGCGGGAGCGGACCCTCCGCTCCGTCGCGAACATGACCCGCCGCGACGCGGAGGAGTTCATGGCCCTCGCCGCCGAGGCCAACGTGCGGGCCGAGGTCGCGACCTACCCCCTCGAGGCGGCCGGCGACGCGCTCCGCGCCGTCCGCCACGACGCGGTCCGGGGCGCCGCGGTGCTGCTCGTCAACCCGTAACCGGCTAGGCCGTCACCCGGAACGACCACGTGTAGGTGGACGGGTGGATCGGGCGGGGCTTGGTCTGCAGCCAGTACTCGATCGTGATCGTGTGCTCCCCGGTCGGGAACTGCTCAAGCCCCTTCCCCGGGCCGGGCCGGTAGCTCACCTCGCCCAGCTCGGGGACGTTCTGCAGCTGGTTGGTCGGGATCTCCTGGCCGTCGAGGACGAACGTGCCCGTCAAGTCGTTCACCAAGATCACCGTGATCGTGTCCTGGGGGCGGATGATCCCACCCGGGGACGGGTCGAGGCTCACGATCGTGGCCGGCAGCGACCCGACCTTCGTCGCGGTCGAGGTGTCCGACTTGTTCAACAGCAGCGCGCCCAGGTTCAGGACCGCGACGACGCCGACCACCACGATCGCGATCCGCCAGGGATGCTTGAACAGCGGCCGGCGCGACGGCCCCGTGCCGGGCATCAACACGGTCGGTCTCGTGGTGTCGGTCACGCCGTCCGAGGGTACCGGTGACCCGAACGCCCGGACACGTCGAGGCGGGCGTGCCGCGGGAACCACCGGATCGGCTCGTAGCCTGGAGGCGTGGCCTCCCGCGTCGTCGCCGACCTGGTTGGACGCGTCCTCGTCGACCGGTACCGGCTCCTCGCGCCCATCGGCGCGGGCACGAGCGGCCGCGTCTACCTCGCCGACGACGTGCGGCTCCGCCGCCGCGTCGCGGTCAAGGTCCTCCAACCCGGCCTCGCCGACGACGCCGGGTTCCTGCGCCGGTTCCGCTCCGAGGCCCAGCTCGCCGCGTCGCTGCACCACCCCAACGTCATGGCCGTCTACGACTGGGGCGAGGACGACGGGCTGGCCTTCATGGTCGTCGAGCTCCTCCGCGGCGGCTCGATGCGGGCGCTGCTCGACACCGGGGCTCGGCTCAGCTCCGCGCAGGGCGCCGAGGTCGGCGGCAAGGTCGCCGAGGCCCTCCAGTACGCGCACGACCGGGGCCTCGTCCACCGTGACATCAAGCCCGCCAACCTCCTCTTCGACGAGCACGGCACGGTCCGGGTCGCCGACTTTGGCCTGACCCGCGCCCTCGCCGAGGCGTCCTGGACCGAGCCGAGCGGCGCGCTGTTCGGCACCGCCCGCTACGCCGCGCCCGAGCAGGCCGGCGGCGGGCCCCTCGACGGCCGCGCCGACCTGTACGCGCTCGCCCTGGTTCTCGTCGAAGCGTGCACCGGCGAGGTGCCGGTCGTCGGCGACACGCCGATCGGGACGCTCGCCGCCCGCACCACCCGCGGGATCGTCGCCCCCCCCGAGCTCGGGTCGCTCGGCGCGGTCATCGAACGAGCGGGTCGTCCCGACCGGGCCGACCGCTACCCGGACGCGGCGACGATGGCCGCCGCGCTCGGCGACGTCGCCCGACGGCTGCCGCTCCCCGAGCCGCTCCCGCTGGCCGGGCTCGGCGAGCAGGCCCACGACGCCGACCCCACCAGCGTCGGGCTCCGCCCGACCGGGGACACCACCGTCGCCGCCGACGCGACCCGCGCCGACGCGACCCGCGCCGACGCGACCCGAGCCGACACCGACCTGCCGTACGCGATCCCGGTCGCCACCACGCCCCGCCGTCGGCTGCCGGTCGCGCCGTTCGTCGTCGGCGGCGTGATCCTCGCCGCGGTCATCGCGGCCGCGGTGCTGCTCCTGAGCGGCGGGTCCGCGGCGACGGTCCCGTCCCCCACCCTGGTCGGCCGCTACGACTCGGTCGCCGGGTCGACGGCCACGAACGCGGGCGTGCTCATGAAGGTCGTCGAGCGTCGCCGCGCCGACGATCCGGCTGGTCTGGTGATCTCGCAGAGCCCCGGCCCGGGCGCGTTCGTCTCCAAGGGCGGCGAGATCGACGTCGTCGTGTCCCGCGGCCCGCCGCCCGTCCCCGTCCCGAACGTCGCCGGCCAGTCCGCCACTGACGCGCAGACGATCCTGACCCAGGCCGGGTTCGTCGTCACCCTCGACCACCGCTACGACCAGACCGTCCCGAAGGGAACCGTGATCAGCACCACCCCGGCCGGGACGACGCGCGCGACACCCGGCTCGGCAGTGAAGCTGCTGGTCAGCGACGGACCGGCGCCGGTCGCGGTGCCCGACGTCTCCGGGGACACCTTCGCCACCGCCCAGCAAACGCTCCAAGCGAAGGCGTTCACCGCCGTCGCCCAGAACGTGTACAGCAACACGGTGCCGGTCGGGCAGGCGGTCGGGACCAGCCCCGCCACCGGAGTCCTGGCCCCGTACGGATCGCAGATCACCGTGCAGATCAGCCAGGGACCCCAGCCCGTCGCGGTGCCGAACGTGGTCGGGGAAAGCGTCGAGCAGGCCAGCCAAGCGCTGCAGGCGGTCGGGCTGGTCCCCGACGTCCAGAACTACGGACCCGGCAAGCCGGTCCGCAGCGAGATCCCGGGCGCGGGCACGATGGTGAAGCAGGGCAGCTCGGTCACCCTGGTCCTCTGACCCCGACCCGGTCGTCTGGGCCTCGGAGCGGCGTCGATCCAGGTTCCAGCGCCGGGCCCGGACACGCCGGCTCGGCGCGCGCGGGGCGCCAGCAGCGCCGCGAGCGCGGTCGCGCCCCAGAGCAGCGCCTCGGCAACCAGGACCAGCCTCGACGCGATCGTCGTCCGATCCGCCGCGGTCAGCAGCTGCTCGTGGGTCAGGGGGCTCAGCACGGTCCCGACGATGATCACGCTCGTCGTCGTCAGCCAGGCCAGCCACATCCACGGCACCGCGGTCCCGCTCAGCTGCCGGCGCATGGCGCGGCCCACCACGAGACCGAGCACGCTCACCGCCGCGGTGGCGAGCACGATCCCGACCATCTGGTGCCACACCGCCGCGGTGGCGGGATGGAACTGGTCCAGGATCGTCGGGTCGAGGCGCAGCAGCTTGCTCACCGCGGAGCGGCGGTAGTCCGACGGCGCGCCGATCGCGTGCGCGACGGCGAGCCACGTCACGCCGGGGGCGAGGGCGCCGAGCAGCCACACCAGGGCGAGCCGGCCGAACCGGTAGCGTGCCAGCGCCAGCCCGACGACGAGCACCACGGCCAGGAGCCCCTCGTTCTTGGTCAGGGCGGCGACGGCCAGGCACAGCGCCCCCCAGCGGAGCACGGTCGGGCTCGGACGGCAGGCCAGCACGAAGACGCACCCGGCTGCGAACGCGGCCGCCCAGAGCGCATCCACGTACCCGTTCGTCGCGGCCGCGGTGCCGCTCGCACCCGCCCAGCTGGTCCCGTAGGCGGCGGCGACCATGACCAACCCGGCCAGGGCCGCCACCCAGGCGGGCAGGATCCGACGCACCGCGTACCAGCACGCGAACGCGAGCGTCGCGATCGCGCTGAGGGTCAGCACCGCGGTGACCAGCTGCGCCTGCTTCAGCGACTCGGTGCCGCCCAGCCACCACAGCACCCCGTTCGTCGCCGGGGCAAGCGGCGGGTAGTCGGGGTGGGAGAAAGCGAACACCGGGTTGCGCATGGCGTCCGCCACCTGCGCGCCGCCGGCCGCGAACCAGCGGGCGTGGAACCACCAGATCGACCGGGCGTCCCAGTCCACCGGGGCGCGGCGGACGGTCAGGAACGGGAAGAGCCCCGCGGCCGGGAACAGCAGCGGCGCCCAAGACTCCCGACCGCCCCCGCGCCGCGCCCGGAGCGAGCGCAGCACCGGGATCCCGGCCGCCACGGACAACGCGATGGATGCCACCGCGGTGAACGCGACCGATAGCCGGAGCACGACGCCGACCGTCCCCACGACACCGACGAGCAGCGCGGCCGTGATCGGGGCAACCAGCAGACTCCAGACTCGCGAGCCAGTGATGAGCCGGGCCGGGAGGTAGCCGAGCCCGACCAGGGCCGGCCCGAGGACGATCAGGCGGGTCACGGCCTGTGCACCCGGCGCACCATGACCGTGACCAGGTCGCAGGCCAAGCTGGTCCCCGCGATCGTCACGTCGTACTGCGCGTGGGCGCGGGTGGTGGGGTCGTCGCGCGGGTAGGACCCCTCGATCGCTCGTTGGAGCCACAGGACGTCAGGGGCGTGGACGTCGATCCGCGCGCCGGGCGGGACCTGTCGGTCGATCTTGGCCTCGACGCAGGCGAACGACTCGAAGAGGGCATTCGCCTCGGCCAGCGCGGTCGGCTCCAACACCGCCCGCGTCGAGGTCACCCCGCGGCGGACCTGCGTGCCGAGCAGCGTCACCGACGTGAGCAGGACGACGGCGAGGAGGACCCGGGTTGCCCACCCGCGGGTCCCGTCCGCCACCCGGCCCACGGTATGCGGCCCGGTGGACGGCGTCGCGGCACGGTCACGCCGGCGCGTCGCGTCGGCGCGCTAGTGGTGGGGCGGCAGCAGGTGTCGCTGGGCTCGGCGCAAGGTCTCGCGCGGGGGGAGGTCCCGCCAGGCCGCGCGCGCCCAGGCCGCGACCCGTCGAGGACCGGTCGGCACCGTGGCCGGTGACGGCGCGGACTCCGGCGTCGGGTCGGGCGGCTCCGGTTCGGGCGGCTCCTCGAACGACCCCCGGTGATCCCACCAGGTCCGCTCGACGACCGACCGCGCCTCGGCGGGGACGGCGATGATGACGTCGTCGAGGATCGTCACGTACCGGCCGCCGTCGGCTCGGAGCCGATCGAGCACCTGCACCAGGGTGGGCCAGTTGGCCGCCCGGTGCGGCGGCGGGGGCGGCGCGGCGAACAGCCGGGCGTCGTCGACGAGGACCGCGGACTGGCGCCCCGGCGGCCAGGCGGCGATCGCCGCGAGCCTCGGGCAGGACCGGGCACTCCGGTGCCGACTGGGCGGGCAGGTTGGCCATCCAGTGGCCGTCGAGCCAGAACAGCGCTGGCTCGTCGAGCGCGGCCAGCAGCTCGGGGAGCACCGCGTCGGACGATCCGAGCACGAACCGCACGTCTGTCCCCGCGTGTCGGGCCCGCGCCGCGTCGTAGAGGGACTCCTGCACCTCGATACTCCAGACGTCGTCGAAGACGCCGCGCAGCGCCACGGCGCTCCCGCCCTCGTACGTTCCCGTCTCGATGGCGTGTCGGAGCCCGAGCGCGTCCCGCAGCGCCGTGCACAGCGGCAATGGCACGCCCCATCGGACGCCACCCATCGAAGCATCCTCTCGTGATCGGTCGGCGCGGAGCCTACGACGGACACGGCAGCGGAGTGCGAGTCGGGCGAGGCTAGGGTTCGCGCTCACTCGTCGGTGATCTGGAGCAGCAAGACAGCGGTGAAGGTGCGGGAGCGGCTCGGCCGGCTGGTGCACGTGGGCTTCGGCTCGACGTCGACGCTCGCGCTCGTGATCCTCGTGTGCGTCGTCATCCCCGCGTCGTTCGTGGCGATGCAGATCCACGACAATCCCCGGCTCGGACCGATCGACGAGGCCCAGCACCTCGACTACGTGATGCGGGTGTCGAAGTTCGAGATGCCCCGCGCTGGGCAGTTCCTGACCCAGCGGGACCTGCGGATCATCGCGTGCACCAAGATCTACAACCCGTACAAGCCGCCCCCCTGCGACTCGCCGCGCTTCAACCCGAAGGCCTTCCCCGGCGCGGGCTACCAGTACGAGGCGCTGCAGCCCCCGGCCTACTACGCCGCGACGGCGATCATGCGGGCCGTGAACGAGCACGTGCTCGGGATCAGCAACTACCTGACCTCCACGCGGCTCACCGGGATCATCTGGCTGTGCGTCGGCTTGCTGCTGCTCTGGTTCGCGGGCCGGCTCTTCGAGGTGGACCGGTGGGGGATGCTCGCCGCGCTCCTCCTGCTCGCGGTGGCCCCCAACGTCGTCTACTACGCCAGCGTCGTGTCGAACGACGCGGCGTCGGTGTTCGCGGGCGCGCTGCTCGCCCTCGTGACCGGGCTCGCGCTGGCCCGTCCCTCGCGGGCGACGCCGTGGATCCTCGCCGGCGCGGCGTTCGTCACCGTCGCCTTGAAGACCACGAACCTGATCGCGGTCGGCGCGTTGGCCCTGTTCCTCCTCGTGCGGCAGGTCCTCGAGCACCCGGACTGGCGGTCTCAGCTCCGCGAGAACACGGTCGGGTTCCTGCGGACCGGGGGCGCGCTCGTCGTCGGGGGCGGCGTCTCGCTGGTCGGCTGGCTGCTGGCCACCAAGGCCCTGGACCTGGTTAGCCCCACCTTCCTGGCCCGGTTCGTCGGGAACCCCTTCAACGGCGGGGCGACGATCGGGAAGTTCTTCGGCGAGACGACGGCGGTGCTCTCGCTCGTGACCGGCTCGACACCGCAGAACACCTACAACTACCCGATCCAGGAGCTCTTCATCGGGCTCACCGCGGCGCTGTTCCTCACCGCCGGCCTGGCGGGCCTCGTCGCGAAACGGTCCTGGTCGACCGTGCTGGGCCTCTCCACGATGGTGGCGCTCCTCGCCGGTGGCCTGGGCATCGGCGTCTCGGTGTACCTGAGCACCAAGAACGACCCCCAGGTCGTCAGCCGCTACGCCCTCTGCGCGGCCCCGGTCCTCGCCCTCTGCATCGGCAACGGCGCGCGCACCTGGATCCAGCGGCTCGGGGTCACCGCGGTGGCGTTCGGCATGTTCGCCTCCACCTTGTACGCCTTCAGCATCCACTAGCGCGCGCGGGTTCGCCTGGGCGTCGCCGATCGCGGTTGCGTACCATCCGTCGAGTCCTGACCGAGGGAGACACGAGACCATGGGCACACTGGACGGTCGAGTCATGATCATCACCGGCGCCGGTCGGGGGATCGGGCGGGAGCACGCCCTGTACGCGGCGTCGCAGGGCGCCAAGGTCGTCGTGAACGACCTCGGGGGCGACATCCACGGGGAGGGCGCCGACCGGGCCCCGGCCCAGCAGGTCGTCGACGAGATCGTCGCCCAGGGCGGGGAGGCGGTCGCCAACACCGACAGCGTCTCGGACTTCGAGGGCGCGAAGCGCCTCGTCGACCAGGCCGTCGAGACGTTCGGGGACCTGCACGCGCTCGTCAACAACGCCGGGATCCTCCGCGACCGGGTGCTGGTGAACATGACCGAGCAGGAGTGGGACGCCGTCATCGCGGTGCACCTCAAGGGGCATTTCTGCCCGACCCGCCACGCGGCCGCCTACTGGCGGGAGCAGACCAAGGCCGGGAAGGAGGTGCGGGCCTCGATCGTGCACACCTCCTCCACGTCCGGGGTGCTCGGCAACGCCGGGCAGACCAACTACGGCGCCGCGAAAGCCGGGATCGCGGCGTTCTCGACCATCTGCGCCATGGAGCTCGGACGGTACGGGGTGCGGTCGAACGCGATCACCCCGATGGCCCGGACCCGGCTCACCGAGCAGACCCCGGGGCTCGAGGACCTGGTGAAGGCCCCCGAGGACGCGGCGACGTTCGACGCCTGGGACCCGGCGAACGTGTCGCCGATGATCGCCTACCTCTCCACGACCGACTGCCCGTTCACCGGGGAGACGTTCTTCGTGCAGGGCGACGTCGTCGCCCGCTACCAGCCCTTCGTGCTGGCCGAGGTCATCTCGAACCACGGGGAGCGCTGGAGCGTCGAGCGGCTCATCCAGGAAGGACCCAAGCTCTCGCCCGGCGACGAGCGGCGGGGCGGCCCCGGGGAGCTCGGTCGGATCACCGTCTGAGCGAGACCGGCCGGCCGGCTACTCGGTGATGTCCCGCACCGCGGTCTGGAGCGCGCTCGCACCGCCGGGACCGGCGCCGCCCGCCTGCGCGGCGATCAGCTTCGCCATGTCCCCCTGGACGCGGACCTTGCCGGCCATGAACGCCTGCATCCCGGCTGTGGGGTCGCCCGACACGAACACCTCCTTCGCCGTCGCGTAGTCGGTCGAGATCGTCAGGTCCGCGTCGTCGACGGGGCCGACCCCCCAGTGGGGGCGCCCGTCCCGCACGCCGAGGTGGACGTGGCGGTCGGAGTCGAACGGCGTCTCGCGGACGGTGAGGTTGATCACCAGATCACCGGCGGTGTCGGTGCCCTGCTCCTGCACGAGCTGGTGCACGGCGTGGAACCAGTCGTCGGAGAGGAACGGGTACTTCGGCACGACATCCTCCGGGCGGGCTGGGCGCATCGTAGCGCCGCGCTTTCCCGGAGCGACCGGTCCGGACCGGACCGTAGACTCGGCGCGCCATGTCGCGTCCGATCACCCGCGCCGATGTCGAGCACGTCGCCCGGCTGGCGCGCCTCGCCCTCACCGACGAGGAGGTCGACCGCTTCGCCCGCGAGCTCGGCGTCATCCTCGAGCACGCCGAGGACCTCGCCGCGCTCGACCTCGACGACGTCGAACCCACCGCCCACCCCCTGCCGCTCGCCAACGTCCTGCGACGCGACGAGATCCGGCCCTCCCTCCCCCGGGACGAGGTGCTGAGCCAGGCGCCCGCGGTCGAGGACCACCGGTTCCGCGTCCCGCGGGTCCTCGACGCCCCGTGAGCGCGACCGACATCGCCGCCGCGGTGCGGTCCGGGAGCCGCTCGGCCCGGGAAGTCATCGACGAGCACCTCGCTGCGATCGGGGCGCGCGACGGCGACCTGCACGCCTTTCTCGCGGTCACGCCCGACCAGGCCCGGGCCGCGGCCGACGCGGTCGACGCGGCGGTGGCGGGCGGTGACGACCCGGGTCCGCTGGCCGGGGTGCCCGTCGCGATCAAGGACACGCTCTGCACCCGTGGGGTCGCCACGACCTGCGGCTCCCGGATCCTCGACGGCTGGGAGCCGCCGTACACCGCGACCACGGTCGAGCGGATCGAGGCCGCGGGCGGGATCGTGGTCGGCAAGACCAACTGCGACGAGTTCGCCATGGGCTCCTCCACCGAGAACTCCGCGTTCGGGCCGACCCGCAACCCGAAAGACCGGTTCCGGGTCCCGGGCGGGTCGAGCGGCGGCTCCGCGGCTGCGGTCGCGGCGGGCCTCGCGCCCCTCGCCCTCGGCTCCGACACCGGCGGCTCGATCCGCCAGCCCGCCGCGCTGTGCGGCACGGTCGGCGTCAAGCCCACCTACGGGCGCGTGTCGCGCTATGGGCTCGTGGCGTTCGCCAGCTCCCTCGACCAGGTCGGCCCGTTCGCGACGACGGTCGCCGACGCGGCGCTGCTCCTCGACGTCATCGGCGGGCACGACCCCTGCGACTCCACCAGCATCCCCGAGCCGCCGCCGCCCCTCACCCCGCAGCTCGCGGCGGGCGTCGACGGGCTGCGGATCGGCGTCGTCGAGGAGCTCACCGACGCCGACGGGGTGCAGCCCGAGATCCACGCCGCGGTCGCGCACGCTGCCGCCGCGCTGGCACGGGCCGGCGCGACGATCGACCGGGTCTCGGTGCCGAGCGCCCGCTACGCGCTCTCCGCCTACTACCTCATCGCCCCCGCCGAGGCGTCCTCGAACCTGGCCCGCTACGACGGGGTCCGCTACGGGCTGCGCGTCGACGGCGACGACGCCGCGACCATGAACGCCCGCACCCGGGCCGCCGGGTTCGGCGCCGAGGTGCAACGTCGCATCATGCTCGGCACCTACGCGCTGTCCGCCGGCTACTACGACGCCTACTACCGCAAGGCGCAACGGGTCCGGACCCTCGTCATCCGCGACTTCGCCCGCGTCTACGAGCGCTGCGACGCGCTGCTCGCGCCCACCTCGCCGACCGTCGCGTTCCCCCTCGGCGCCAAGACCGCCGACCCGCTCGAGATGTACCTGTCCGACGTCTGCACCATCCCGAGCAGCCTGGCCGGGCACGCCGCGATGAGCGTCCCGTACGGCACCGGCGAAGGGGGCCTCCCGGTCGGCGTCCAGGTGCTCGCCCCCGCCCTCGGGGAGCCGGTCATGTTCCGGGTCGCCGCCACGCTCGAGGCCGTCGCGCCATGACCGGCCACGGGACCGACGGCCGGGCGGGGAGAGGAGCCTGACGTGCCCGTCGAGGACTACGAGGCGGTCATCGGGCTCGAGGTCCACACCGAGCTGCAGCACCACCACGAAGCTGTTCTGCGGCTGCGCCAACGAGTTCGGCGCCGAGCCGAACACGAACATCTGCCCGGTGTGCCTCGGGCTGCCCGGGTCGCTGCCGGTGCTGAACCGGGCCGCGGTCGACGCCGCGCTCCGGCTCGCCGACGCGCTCGACTTCCACGTCCCCGCCCACTCGATCTTCGCCCGGAAGAACTACTTCTACCCGGACATGCCGAAGGACTTCCAGATCAGCCAGTACGAGGAGCCGATCCTCGCCGACGGCACCCTCGACGTTGACGGCACCCCGGTGCGCATCGAGCGGGCCCACCTCGAGGAGGACACCGGCAAGACCGTCCACGTCGGCGGCGGCGGACGGATCCACGAGGCCGACCACTCCCTCGTCGACTACAACCGGGCCGGGGTGCCCCTCATGGAGATCGTGAGCCGCCCCGACCTGCGCTCCGCCGAGCAGGCCCGCAGCTACGTCGCCGAGCTGCGCGGCGTGCTCCGCGCCATCGGCGTCTCCGACGTCAAGATGGAGGAAGGATCGCTGCGCGTCGACGCCAACGTGTCGATTCGCCCCGTCGGGTCCGACGACCTCGGCACCAAGGTCGAGGTCAAGAACATGAACTCGCTGCGCTCCGTCGCCCGCGCCATCGACTACGAGATCGGGCGCCAGGCCACCCAGCTCGACGCGGGGGAGCGCATCGTGCAGGAGACCCGCCACTGGGACGAGGCCGACGGCTCCACGCACAGCCTCCGCGTCAAGGAGGGCTCGAGCGACTACCGCTACTTCCCCGAGCCGGACCTGGTCCCGGTCGAGCCGAGCGACGAGGCCCGGGCCCGCCTCCGAGGCGAGCTGCCCGAGCTGCCCGCCGCCCGCCGGGCCCGACTGGTCCAGGAGTGGGGGATCAGCGACGCCGACGCCCGCATCCTCCTCAACGTCGACGGGCTCGCCGACTACGCCGAAGCCGCCGCCGCGGTGCTCCAGCGCGGCTCCCCACGCGACGTCGCGCTCTGGTGCACCGGCGCGGTGCAGGCGTTCCTGCGGGAGACCGGCGGCACACCGGCCCTGGTGGCCCTCGCCCCCGACGGGCTCGCGCAGCTCGTCGACCTGGTCGCCGACGGCACCCTGTCCCGCAACCAGGCCCAGGACGTCCTCGCCCAGTGCCTCCGCGAGGGGGCCCGGCCCCGGCAGGTGACCGCCGACCGGGGGCTGGCCCAGGTCAGCGACGAGACCGAGCTCGCCGCGGTCGTCGACCGGGTCCTCGCCGACCACGACGACGTGGTCGCCGAGTACCGGGCCGGGGACGCGGGGGAGAAGAAGAAGAAGCGCGGCTTCCTCATGGGACAGGCCGTCGCCGCCACCGGGCGGCAGGGCAACCCGAAGATGCTCGGCGAGCTCCTCGACCAGCGGCTCGGCGACTGACCCCACGGCGTTGGGTCAGTCCATCGGCACCTTGCGGACGATCCGCCCGTCGATGCGGGCCAGGATCTCGTCGAGGGACAGGCCGGTGATGGTCAGCCCGTGGTTGCGCTGCCCCACCACGGCCCGGGTCGGGTCCGGCGCCCGTCGGACCAGGTCCGCGACCGCCTCCGCGAGCTGCACCGTCCCGCACGGGTAGTTGACGTCGGTCGCCGCGGTGCCCTCGATCCAGGCGTGGACGTGCAGCACCGCGCCCACCGCGGGATGCTCGCGGTAGATCATCCAGTGCTCGATCGCGTCGACCGACACCCGGTTCGGGGTCACGTCGGGCGGCACGGCCAGGACCATCGTGTCGCCGACCGGGTCGTAGCCGCGGACGAGCAGCACCTCCCGCCCGACCTGGCGCAGCTGCGCCTTGTCCACGCCGCTGGCGCTCATCCAGAACTCGGGCCCGAACCCCGAATCGGTCGGCGGCTGCCGGCGGGCGCTCACGTTCCCGTAGCTCAGCCCGCCGATCCCGAACAGCAGCCGCACGTGGTGCAGGTCGCGAGGCGACAGGATCTCCTCGATCGGGAACGCGGCCGGCAGCAGGTCCAGCGCCGCGAGCCGCGACCCGGCCCGGCCGATCTGCGACGACTGCTCGTCCCCGTCCCACAGCCCCCGCTCCAGGTCGGATCGGAACTCGTTCGCGATCACCAGCCGCGATGAGGCCAGCGGCTCGACCCGCTCCCGCACCGCGGCGAAGAACGCGGCGTCGTCGCCGTGATGTTCGACCGTGTACGTCCCCTGCTCCAGGGTCACGAAGTGCGCGGCCGGGCCCTCCTCGCTGACCAGCACGGCCAGGTTGGCGAGCCCCCGCACCAGGACCGGGTACCCGACCCGCAGCAGGTCGTCGGGCTGCTGCGGGACCGCGGCGACCGCGACCACGAACGTCGGCGCGTGCCGGCGCCGGTAGGGGCGGGTCGCGTCGACGTCGACCGCGTGGAGGACCACCTGCACGTCCGGGCCCGGCGCCGGCCGGGCCTCGTAGCCGAGCCTTGGCCAGCACCCCGGCCAGCCCGTCGAGGAACCAGGCCTGGCGGGGCGACCTGGCCCGCCCGCTCCGCGCGAAGGTCCGCTCCGCCACCGCGCTCCGATCCGATCGGACGGCCCGCGTCGGCTGCGTGCGGGTCGCCATCAGCTGCTGGCCTCCCGGCCCGGGCCGCCCTCCAGGACCGCGACGCTGCGCACCGTCGGCAGGTCGTGGGCGAGGCGGCGCCAGGTCCGGCCCCCGTCCTCGCTCGCGAACACCGACGTGTCCGCGCCCGCGGCGACCGCGTCGCCGCGGGCGTCGAGTGCCGAGGTGTCGACCAGGCCCGGGAGCCACTCGGGAAGCCCGACCCGGCACCGCTCGAACGTTCCGCCGTCCAGGTCGCGGTGGTACAGCGCGGCCCGGCGCCCGAACGGCCCGTCGGACGCGCTCACGATCACCCGGCCGGTCGGGAACGCCACCGCCCGCAGGTAGGTGGCGTGCAGCCCGGCCGTCGACGGGGCCGACCAGGTCCGGCCGCCGTCGCGCGACTCGAGCAGCCCCACCGCGGCGGCGGCCATCGCCACCCTGGCGTCGAGCGGATGGGCTCGCACCTGGTGCACGTCCTCGTCGACGTCGACGGTTGGCGCCCACGACGCCCCCCCGTCGTCCGAGCGTGCGATCCCGCCCACGTGCACCGACGCCAGCCAGGCGCCGTCCACGGTGCGGCTCAAGGAGCGCACGTAGGGCGTGGCGCTCCCCACCGTGTGCCAGTCGTCGCGGCCTCCGACCCGGTCGAAGCCGCCCAGCGGGACGGCGGCGCCGTCGGCCGTGGACCACAGCCGGGCGTCCCCGGTGCCGACCAGCGCCCCGGGCTCGGTCGACAGCACCGCCGTCACCGGCGCGTCGACCCCCGATGGCCAGCGGTGCCACCGTCCGTCCGCGTCGCGGCGCGCCACCGAGTCGCGGTCGAGCACCACCCAGCACTCGTGATTCGGCGACGCGTGCAGGCTCCGCGCCGCGCCGTCGAGTTCCGAGCGCGCCGTGCCGTCGTCGCCGACGGCGAGCACGCCGTGGTCGGTGGCGACCAGCACGCGCATCGAGTTAAGCCTACGACCGTCCCGCGGCGGCACCACTACGCTGGCGCCATGCCTGAGTCCGTGAAACCCCGCAGCTTCGAGGTCACCGACGGCATGGAGCGGGCCCCCGCGCGCGCCATGCTGCGCGCCATCGGCATGACCGACGCCGATTGGGGCAAGCCCCAGATCGGGGTTGCGTCGAGCTGGAACGAGGTGACGCCCTGCAACCTGCCCCTCGACCGGCTCGCCAAGCGAGCCAAGGAGGGCGTGCGCGACGCGGGCGGGTTCCCGATCGAGTTCGCCACCATCGCGGTGAGCGACGGCATCTCGATGGGCCACGAGGGCATGCGGGCCTCGCTGGTCAGCCGCGAGATCATCGCCGACTCCATCGAGTGCATGATGCACGCCGAGCGCCTCGACGGTCTCGCCACCTTCGCCGGCTGCGACAAGAGTCTGCCCGGGATGCTGATGGCCGCGGCCCGCCTCAACCTCCCCTCGGTGTTCCTGTACGGCGGGTCGATCCTCCCCGGCCACTACAAGGGCCAGAGCCTCGACATCGTCAGCGTCTTCGAGGCGGTCGGCGCCTGCGCAGCCGGCACCATGAGCGAGCACGAGCTCGGCGAGATCGAACGGCGGGCCTGCCCCACCGAGGGCTCGTGTGCCGGCATGTTCACCGCCAACACGATGGCGTCGGCCGCCGAGGCGCTCGGCATGGCGCTGCCCGGCAGCTCGTCGCCCCCCGCGGTCGACCGCCGCCGCGACGACTTCGCGTTCGAGACCGGCCGCGCCGTGGTCGGGCTCCTCGAGGCCGGGCTACGACCCCGCCAGATCATGACCAAGGACGCGTTCGAGAACGCGATCGCGGTCGGGATGGCCCTCGGCGGGTCCACCAACCTCGTCCTGCACCTCCTCGCCATCGCCTACGAGGCTGACGTCGAGCTCGACCTCGACGACTTCAACCGGGTCGGCGCCCGCGTCCCCCACATCGCCAACATGAAGCCGCACGGCGACTACCACATGACCGACCTCGACCGGGTCGGCGGCGTGCAGGTCGTCATGCGGATGCTGCTCGACGCCGGGCTCCTCCACGGCGACTGCCTTACCGTCACCGGCCGCACCGTCGCCGAGAACCTCGCCGCGCTCGACCCGCCCGGACCCGACGGCTCCGTCGTGCACCCCCTCGACTCGCCCATCCACCGACAGGGCGGCATCGCGGTCCTGCGCGGCTCGCTCGCGCCGCAGGGCGCGGTGGTGAAGGTGGCCGGGATCGACATCCCCCGCTTCGAGGGCCGGGCCCGGGTCTTCGACGGTGAGGAGTTCGCGATGGAGGCGATCCTCGCCGGGCGCATCGAGGCCGGAGACGTCGTCGTCATCCGCTACGAGGGCCCGAAGGGCGGGCCCGGCATGCGCGAGATGCTGGCCGTCACCGGCGCCATGAAAGGCGCCGGGCGGGGCGCCGACACGGCGCTGCTCACCGACGGCCGCTTCTCCGGAGGGACGCACGGGTTCTGCGTCGGGCACGTCGCCCCCGAAGCCGTCGACGGCGGCCCCATCGCGCTGATCGAGGAAGGCGACCGCGTCGTCATCGACGCCGACCAGCACACCATCGACCTCCTCGTCGACGACGCCGTGCTCACCAAGCGGCGCGCGACCTGGAAGCCGCTCGAGCCCCGGTACACGAGCGGAGTGCTCGCCAAGTACGCGCGGCTCGCCCAGGGCGCCGAGCGGGGCGCGATCACCAGCGCCTGACCGGCGCCGCCTCGACGCGGGTCCCACGCCGACGATCCCGCCGGGGCGGACCCTACGATGACGCCGTGCGAGTCCTCGTCGTCGAGGACGAGACCAAGATGGCGTCGCTGCTTCGACGCGGCCTCGAACGGGAGGGCTACGCGGTCGACGTGGCCGCCAACGGCGACGACGCGATCTGGTACGCCACCGAGACCGCGTACGACGCCATCGTCCTCGACGTGATGATCCCGCCCCCCGACGGCTTCGAGGTGTGCCGCCAGCTCCGCGCCGGCGGCCGCTGGGCGCCGGTGCTGCTGCTCACCGCCCGGGACGGCGTCGACGACCGCATCGCGGGCCTCGACGCGGGCGCCGACGACTACCTCACCAAGCCGTTCGCGTTCGCCGAGCTCTGCGCCCGGGTCCGGGCCCTCGTCCGCCGTCGCGCCACCGAGCGACCCGTCGTCCTCGCCGCCGACGACCTCGAGCTCGACCCCGTCACCCACCGCGTCCACCGCCACGACACCGAGATCACGCTCTCCCCGAAGGAGTTCGCCCTCCTCGAGCTGTTCCTCCGCCACCCCGACGACGTCCTCACCCGGGGCCAGATCCTCGAGCACGTCTGGGACTTCGCGTTCGACGGCACCTCGAACGTCGTCGACGTGTACGTCCGCTACCTGCGAGAGAAGATCGACCGCCCCTTCGACCGAGACTCGATCGAGACCATCCGCGGCGTCGGCTACCGGCTCCGGACGTCATGAGGCTCGCTCCCCGAACCCTGCGCGGCCGGCTCGTCGTCATCTTCGCCGCCCTCACCGTCGTGCTGTCCGGCAGCGTCGCTTCGTTCGTGCTCATCCGGTACCACAGCGACGTCAACGCGCAGCTCGACGTCAACCTTCAGACCCGCCTCCAGGACGTCATCACCGAGGTGCGGCGCGCCCCCGTCCGGTGACCGGCCGGAACCTCCCCATCCTGCCGAGCGGGGAGGTGTTCGCCCAGGTCCTCGACGCCGACAAGGACGGGGACATCCTCGCCGCGTCACCGCGCGCGCTCCTCACCCATCAGCTGCTCGGGACCGCCGACCTGAGCCACCTCGGAGCCAAGCGCACCTTCGAGCGGCCCGAGCCGCCCCACGGCGACACCGCCCGCCTGCTGGCCGAGACCGTCCCGGTCGGCAACCAGCGGTTCGTCGTCGTCGTCGGCACCTCGGTCGGGCCGCTCGAAGCCGCCGAGCGCCAGCTCGAACGGGCGGTCGGCATCACCCTCGCCCTCCTCGCCGTGCTCGTCATCACCGCGGGCTGGATGGTCGTCGGCGCCGCGCTGCGCCCGGTCCGGGCCATGGTCGCCGAGGCGGCCGACTACTCGGTGCGCCGCCGGGGCGGGCGCCTCTCCGTCCCCGCGACGGCGGAGCTCGCCGAGCTCGCCCAGGGCCTCAACGCGCTCATCGAACGGATCGACGCCTCCATCGACCACGAACGGGCCTTCCTCGACGACGCCAGCCACGAGCTGCGCACCCCGATCGCCATCGCCCACGGCGAGCTCGAGCTCGCCGCCCTCCAGGTCGGCGACGACCCCGCGGTCGGCGTCGCGGTCCACTCCGCGCTCGAGGAGGTCGAGTACCTCGAGCGGCTCGCCGTCAACCTCCTCGTCCTCGCCCGCAGCCGCGCCTCCGACCCGCCCCCCGACCGTCCCGTCGACCTGCGCCAGGTCGCGGCGCGGGCCGTCGACGTCGTGAGCCGCACCGGGCGCGACGACGTCGAGATCCGCGTGTCCGGGCAGGCCAGCGCGACGGGCGACGAGATGGCCCTCGAGCGGGCCGTCGTGAACGTCGTCGACAACGCGGCCCGCAACGCCGAGCACCACGTCGACATCGTCGTCGGCGCCGTCAACGGCGACGCCCGAGTCGAGGTCCGCGACGACGGACCCGGGTTCCCGCCCTCCGTGCTCGACCAGGTGCCGGGCCGCTTCGTGCACACCACCCCCGGCGGCACTGGCCTCGGCCTCGCCATCGTCGACGCCATCGTCGCCGCCCACGGTGGGCACCTCTCGCTGCGGTCCCTCGACGGGGCCGGCGCCGAGGTGATCCTCGAGCTGCCCGTGCACCGCTGACCGTCGCGCCGTGCCCGAGATCCTCGAGGTCGAGACGGCCCGCCGCGTCCTCGAGGACCACGCCCTCGGCCGCGAGATCGCCCGCGTCGACGCCCCCGACCGCTGGTACCTCAAACGGGGCCTCACCCCGGCCGCGGTGCGCAGCGCGCTCCCCGGGCGGCGCTTCGTCACCGCCCGCCGGCGCGGGAAGCTCCTCCTCCTCGACACCGACGGCCCCGTCGACGAGGACGGCCCGACCCTTGGCCTGCACCTCGGGATGACGGGCCGGGTCGTCGTCGACGACGTCGCGGCCGGCGATCCGCTCCTCTACGCCAGCAACCGGGCCGAGCGCCGCTGGCACCGCTTCACCGTGCACTTCACCGACGGCGGCGCGCTCACGATGCGGGACCCCCGCCGGCTCGGCGCGGTCGAGCTCGACCCCGACGAGGACCGGCTCGGCGTCGACGCGCTACGCCTCACCACCCCCGCGCTGCGCGCCGTGCTCCAGTCCCGCCGCGGCCCGATCAAAGCCGTCCTCCTCGACCAGCACGGCGTGGCCGGGCTCGGCAACCTCCTCGTCGACGAGATCCTCTGGCGGGCCGGCCTCGCCCCGACGCGCACCGTCCCGTCGCTCGACCCGTCCGACACGGGCCGGCTGGCCCGCAGCATCCAGACCGCGGTGAAGGTCCTCGGCCGGCGGGGCGGATCCCACACTGGCGACCTCATGGCCGAGCGCCACCCCGACGGCCGCTGCCCGCGCGACGGCACCCCGCTGCGCCGAGCCACGGTCGGGGGCCGCACCACCTACTGGTGTCCGCTCCACCAACGCTGACCCGCGTCCCACGCCGAGATCGCTTGCTCCCCGCCGCGCCGGTCTGGCACACTGGAGGCGTCATGAGCCGCCCCACCATCCTCGTAGTTATGTAGCGCACGCCCCGCCACCGCGGCGCGTGCGCTCCCTTGCCCCTCGCCCACGCGAGGGGCGTTTCATATCCGGAGCCCGTTCGAAGGACGACACCGATGCAACTGACCGGCGCCCAGGCGCTCATCAAGAGCCTCGAGATGGAAGGCGTGGAGGTCATGTTCGGCCTCCCCGGGGGCGCCATCCTCCCCGTCTACGACCCGCTCATCGACAGCTCGATCCGCCACATCCTCGTGCGCCACGAGCAGGGGGCCGGGCACATGGCCGAGGGCTACGCACACGCGACCGGCCGTCCCGGCGTGGCGATGGTCACCAGCGGGCCCGGCGCCACCAACATCGTCACCGCGCTCTGCGACGCGTACATGGACTCCATCCCAATCGTCGTCATCACCGGGCAGGTCGCGTACACCGTCATCGGGACCGACGCCTTCCAGGAGTGCGACACGGTCGGGATCACCATGCCGGTCACCAAGCACAACTGGCTGATCACCGAGGCCCGCGACATCCCCCGGGTGATCCGCGAGGCGTTCCACGTCGCGACCACCGGCCGGCCCGGCCCGGTGCTCGTCGACGTCCCGAAGGACGTCGCCAACCAGATGATGGAGTGGTACTGGCCCGACAGCGTCGACCTGCCCGGCTACAAGCCGACCCTGCGCGGCCACCCCAAGCAGATCAAGGACGCGGCGCGCCTGATGTGCGAGTCGCAGCGGCCCGTCATCTACGCCGGCGGCGGCATCCTCAAGGCCCGAGCCGCGGAGGCGCTGCGCGAGCTTCGTCGACCTGACCGGCTTCCCGGTCGTGACCACCCTCATGGCGCGAGGCGCGTTCCCCGACGACCACGACCTGTGCCTCGGGATGCCCGGCATGCACGGCAACTACACCGCCGTCACCGCCATGCAGCAAGCCGACCTGCTCCTCGCCCTCGGCTCCCGCTTCGACGACCGGGTGACCGGCAAGCTGAGCGGCTTCGCGCCCGACGCCAAGATCATCCACGTCGACATCGACCCCGCCGAGGCTCGGCAAGGTGCGTCGCGCCGACGTGCCGATCGTCGGTGACTGCCGCCGCGTGATCGAGGAGCTCGTCCAGGCTGTCCGGGCCAGCCAGGTCAAGCGCGACTGGCCGTCGCTCGCCCCCTGGCACACCCAGCTGCGCGACTGGCAGCGCCTGTACCCGCTCGTGTTCGAGCAGCTCGAGGACGGCCCGCTCAAGCCCCAGTATGTGATCGACATGCTGCGCGACCACACCCCCGACGACACGATCGTCGTGTCGGGGGTGGGGCAGCACCAGATGTGGACCAGTCAGCACTGGCGGTTCAACTTCCCCTACACCTGGGTGAACTCGGGCGGGCTCGGCACCATGGGCTTCGCGGTGCCGGCCTGCATCGGCGCCAAGGTCGGGAAGCCGGAACGGCTGGTCTGGGCCGTGGACGGGGACGGCTGCTTCCAGATGACCGCCCAGGAGCTCGTCACCGCCAGCGCGGAGCGGATCCCGGTCAAGGTCGCGATCCTCAACAACGCGTACCTCGGCATGGTCCGCCAGTGGCAGGAGCTCTTCTACGAGGAGCGCTACAGCGAGGTGTACCTGTCCCCGGACCTGCCCGACTACGTCAAGTGGGCGGAGGCGATGGGCTGCGTCGGGTTCCGGGTCGACCACCCCGACGACGTCGTGCCCACCATCGAGAAAGCCAACGCGATCGACGACCGGCCCGTCGTCGTCGACTTCCGGATCGACTACCGGGAGAAGGTGTACCCGATGGTGCCCGCCGGCGCCTCCAACGACGACATCATCCTCGACCCGGCCCACGACCGGCCGGGCGGACGATAGGAGCCTCCGTGCCCAGCCCCGCCAAGCACCACATCCTGAGCGTCCTCGTCGAGAACAAGTTCGGCGTGCTCACCCGCGTCGCCGGCCTCTTCGCCCGTCGCGGCTTCAACATCGTGTCGCTGGCGGTCAGCCCCACCGAGGACGAGCGGTTCAGCCGCATGACGATCGTCGTCGATGCCGACGAGACCCCCCTCGAGCAGGTCACCAAGCAGCTCAACAAGCTCATCCCGGTCATCAAGATCGTCGAGCTCGCCCCCGACGAGGCCGTCGAACGCGAGCTGATGCTCGTCACCGTCAAAGCCACCGCCGAGGCCCGATCGCAGATCACCGAGCTCGCCGCCATCTTCGAGGCCAAGATCGAAGACGTCGGCTACGAGGCCCTCACCATCCTCGTCGCCGGCACCCCAGCCAAGCTTGACGCCATGACCGACCTCCTCGCCCCGTTCGGGCTCGTCGAGCTCCAACGCACCGGCCGAATCGCCCTCCCCGTCCTGGCCCGACGACCCGCGCGCCTGCGCGCGGTCAAGAACCGAGGTGCATGACCGAACCCCGCGAGGCGGCAGGGCACCCCGACCCGGCGCCGACCCGCCGAGCCCCGGCAGCCTCGGCCGCGGCCCTCGACCGACGTCGAGCGCCGCCCGCGGGACCGACGGCGCTCCTCGTCGCCGTCGTCGCGGCCCTGACCTTCACCGCCGCGGCCGCCGGCGCGGCGACGCGGGCGGCGACGACGCCGAGCGTCACGACCTTCCAAGTCGGAGCGCAACCCGACCGGGTCGTGGTCGGAGCCGGCGCGGTGTGGGCCGGCGACGTCGGGGACCTGATCCGCGTCGACCCGCGCACCGGTGCCCTGCGCAGGGTGCCCGACGCCGCGACACCGATCGCGGTCGGCGACGGCGCGGTGTGGGCGCGGGCACTCCTCCGCTTCGACACCGTCGAGCGGCTCGACCCGAGCACCGACGCCGTCGTCGCCACCATCTCGCTGCCCGGCCTGCCGGCCGCGATCGCCGCCGGCCCGACCGCGGTGTGGATCGTCGACTCCACGGGCGTGCTCACCCGCATCGACCCCGCCACGAACACCGTCGCGGCCACGATCCCGCTCGGCGTGCTCGGCTTCGGCGTCGCGAGCACCCCCACCGCGATCTGGGCCTCCGGCCAGACCCCGGACGGGACCTTCGAGCTGTGGCGCGTCGACCCCGCGACGAACGCGGTGGTGGCGACGCTCGACACCAGCGGGCCGTGCAGCCCGCTTGCCAGTGCCGGCGAGGCCACCTGGGCGCAGTGCGGCGTCGCGCAGCACGTCGACCCCACGTCGAACCAGCTGGTCGCGACGAGCACCAGCGCCTTGAACGGCCTCGCGGTCGGACCGCGGACGGTGTACGCCCTCGACGGGGACGGGCACCTCACTGGAATCGACGCCCAGACCGGGCAGGCCCGCCCGATCCTCGACGTCCCCGCCCTCGCCGAGGGGCTCGCGCTCGGCGCGGGCGCGCTTTGGATCACCGACCCCGGCCTCGTCGGCGCGTCCGCGCTCCACGGGACCGGCACCCTGCTCCGCGTCCGCGACACCGGCGGCGGGCCGTGAGCCGCGCCACGCCGCTCACGCCAACCGGCCCGGGCCCGGACCGGAACCGTTCGCTACCCTGACCAACCACCGCAAGCCGCACGGAGGACCGATGCCCGCCGCCATCTTCTACGACGCTGACGCCGACCTCGCCCTGCTCGAGGGCCGCAAGGTCGCCGTCCTCGGCTACGGCTCGCAGGGCCACGCCCACGCGCTGAACCTGCGCGACTCCGGCGTCGACGTGCGCGTCGGCCTCCGCGAAGGCTCCCGGTCGTGGGCGAAGGCCGAAGAGGCCGGCCTGCGGGTCGTGCCCACTGCCGACGCAGTCAAGGAAGCTGACGTCATCATGGTCCTGCTCCCCGACACCGAGCAGGCCGAGGTCTACGAGCGCGACATCGCGCCCAACCTCAGCGACCGCGACTCGCTGGCCTTCGCACACGGGTTTAACATCCACTTCGGGCAGGTCAAGCCGCCTCGCGGCGTCGACGTGTGGATGATCGCCCCGAAGGGCCCCGGCCACCTCGTCCGCCGCACCTTCGAGGAGGGCGGCGGCGTCCCCTCTCTCGTCGCGGTGTCCGCCGACGAGACCGGGAAGGCCAAGCAGACCGCGCTCGCCTACGCCAAGGCCATCGGCGCCACCCGGGCCGGGGTGCTCGACACCACCTTCGAGGAGGAGACCGAGACCGACCTGTTCGGCGAGCAGGTCGTGCTCTGCGGCGGCCTCACCGAGCTCATCACCTCCAGCTTCGAGACCCTCGTCGAGGCCGGCTACCAACCCGAATCGGCGTACTTCGAGACCCTCCACGAGGTGAAGCTCATCGTCGACCTCATCTACGAGGGCGGCATCGCCAACATGCGCTACTCGATCTCGGACACCGCCGAGTACGGGGACATGACCCGCGGGCCGAGGATCATCACCGACGACACCCGCGCCGAGATGCGCCGCATCCTTGACGAGATCCGAGGCGGCCGGTTCGCCCGCGAGTGGATCCTCGAGAACAAGGCCGGCCGGCCCGTCTTCAACGCGCTGCGGCGCCGAGCCGCCGAGCACCCCATCGAGGAGGTCGGGGAGCGCCTCCGCTCGATGATGCCCTGGATCGGGGAAGGCAAGGCGCGACCCCAGGACGTCTCCGGCGGCTGAGCATCCCCGACCATGAGCGGCGCCGGCACCGTCGTCGCCGCCCTCGCGGTCGGCTACCTCCTCGGGACGTTCCCCACCGCGGTGCTCGTCACCCGGGCCGCGACCCGGGGGTCAGTCGACATCCGCGCCGCCGGGACCGGCAACCCGGGTGGGGTGAACACGGCCCAGGTCGTCGGCAAGGCGTGGGGCGCGATCGTCATCGCCATCGACGTCCTCAAGGGGTTCGGCGCCGGGCTGCTCGGCTGGGTCATCGCCGGACCGGTCGGCGCGTACGCCGCCGCGACCGCCGCCATCGCCGGGCACATCTGGCCGGTCTGGTTCCGGTTCCGGGGCGGGAAGGGCGTCGCCACCTCCGCGGGCGCGGTGATCGCCGTGTTCCCCGCCTTCTTCCCGCTCGACGCGCTCGCCGCCGCGTTCGGCGCGCTCACGCTCCGCAACGCCGAGCGCGCCATGCAGCTCAGCAACACGGTGTGGGTCGTTGCCGCGTTCGTCTGGTGGCTCGCCGCGCTGCCCAACTGGTGGGGCCCGAACCCGACCGTCGCCCTCCCCGTCTCGCAGACCGTCGGCGCGGCGATGATCGTCGTGAAGTTCTACCAATCCCGGGTCCCGCCGACCTGACCGCGCTCGTGCCGTAGGGTGCCGACCATGGGCGAGCGGTCGACGACCGACGACTTCGGCCCGTGGGCGACCCGGAGCCGCCGACGACTCACTCGACACCTGATCGGCACCGGGCTCGAGATCGGACCCGGTCACGTGCCGTTCCCGACCCGGCCCGAGACCCGCATCGTCGTCGTCGACCGGTTCGACCCCGACCAGAACGAGGCCGCCTACCCGATGCTGGCCGGGGAGCAGTTCACCCCGCCGGGCATCGTCGCCGAGCTCGACACCCAACGGCTGTGCATGGTGGCCGACCAGAGCCAGGACTTCGTGATCTGCTCCCACGTCCTCGAGCACGTCGTCGAGCCGATCGGGCTCCTCAGCGACCTGCACCGGGTGCTCCGACCCGGCGGGCTCCTCCTCCTCGTCCTCCCCGACCGCCACCGCACCCTGGACCGCTACCGCGAGGGAACCCCGGTCGAGCACCTCGTCGCCGAGCACGAAGCGGGCGTGACCGAGCTCGACGACGACCACCTAGTCGAGTTCCTCACCAACGTCGCCATCGAATCCCCCTCCGACCCGACGACGTTCACACGCGGGCTCCCGACCGGTGCCACGCCCGAGGAGCGCGAGTGGATCTTCGACACCAACCGGCGCCTGTCCATCCACGCCCACTGCTGGGACGAGGACGAGTTCGAGCCCGTCCTCCACTACGGCATCGCGCACCTCGGCTGGCGATGGGAGCTTGTCGACGCCATGGTCGCCGCCGACGAGGGCGTCATCGGCATGGAGTTCGGGTTCCTCCTCCAGCGCGGCATCGCCGACATCCCCGACGCCGTTGCCGCGCAGCACTTCGCTGACAGCTGGCAGGCCTGGCGCGACTTCCACGACGAGGAGCTGCCGCCGCGTCACCGCGGCTGAGGCCGCCCTCGCCGACCGCGGCAACCGGCTCCTGCGCCTCGACGCCAGCGTCCCGTTCCGCCTCTACCGGCGGGCCAAGCGCACGATCCTGCCCGCTCGCCGCCCCGATCGGTCGCGGCCGGCCCCGGGGATCGGCGAGCCCGGCCCCTAGACTTACGAGGCCCCGAACACCTCGCTTCGAAGGTCCCCACCATGCCCCGCGTCCACGTATCCGCTGCGAACCTCGACGCGGTCCGCCCCCATGGTCGACGTCAAGACGCGGCCCGTCCCCCCGCCTGAGGCCCCCAGCTCCCCGCCGGAGCTGACGGTCCTGCTGCCCTGCCTCGACGAGGCCGAGACGATCGGCATCTGCGTCGACAAGGCCAGCGGCGCGCTGCGCGCCCTCGGCGTGGTCGGCGAGGTCCTCGTCGCCGACAACGGCAGCACCGACGGCTCCCAGCAGCTCGCGGCCAGCCGCGGCGCCCGGGTCATCGACGTTCCCACCCGCGGGTACGGCGCCGCGCTGCGGGCCGGGATCGCCGCCGCCCGCTCCGAGTTCGTCATCATGGCCGACGCCGACGACAGCTACGACCTCTCGAACCTCGAGCCGTTCCTGACCCAGCTGCGGGCCGGCGCCGACCTCGTCATGGGCAACCGGTTCGCGGGCGGCATCGAAGCCGGCGCCATGCCCCCCCTCCACCGCTACGTCGGCAACCCGGTCCTCTCGTTCCTCGGCCGGCTCTTCTTCCACAGCCCGAGCCGCGACTTCCACTGCGGCATCCGCGGCTTCCAACGCTCCAAGATCCAAGCCCTCGAGCTGCGCACCACCGGCATGGAGTTCGCCAGCGAGATGGTCGTCAAGGCCACCCTCGCCCAGCTCGTCATCACCGAGGTGCCCACCACCCTCTCCCCCGACGGCCGGTCGCGGGCCCCGCACCTCGACACGTGGCGGGACGGGTGGCGGCACCTCCGCTTCCTGCTCCTCTACAGCCCCCGCTGGCTGTTCCTCTACCCCGGCCTCGCGCTCATGGGGGTCGGGCTCGTCCTCGGCGGGGCGCTCCTCGCCGGGCCGGTCAAGATCGGCGGGATCGGCCTCGACGTCAACGCCCTCATCTACTGCATGGCCGCGGTGCTGGTCGGCTTCCAGTCGGTGCTCTTCGCGGTGCTTGCCCGCGCCTTCGCCATGAACGAATCGCTGCTCCCACCCTCCGAGCACATCGACCGGGCCTTCGAGGTCGTCACCCTCGAGCGGGGCCTCCTCGTCGGCGGGCTGCTGCTCCTCGTCGGGCTCGGCTTCACCGTCTACTCCCTCATCCACTGGGGCTCGGCCGGGTTCGGGGCCCTGAACACCCGCCACGGGGTGCGGCTCGTCCTCCCCGGCGCCACCGCGACCGTCCTCGGCTTCGAGGTCGTCCTGGCCAGCCTGTTCCTCAGCATCCTCGGCCTCGCCCGCAAGTGACCGAACCCGCCGGCGTGCCCCGCCCCACCGTCAGCGCGGTCGTCCTCGCCTACCGGGACGAGCCGTGGCTCGAGAAGTGCGTCTACGCGCTCCTCGAATCGAGCGACGTCGACGTCGACGTCGTCCTCGTCGACAACGGCTGCACCGACGGCGCGGTCGAGCGGCTCCGCGACGTCGACCGGGTCGTCCACGTCGGCGACGGCGACAACCTTGGCTTCTCCGGCGGCTGCAACCTCGGCGCGGCCGCCGCGACCGGCGAGTACCTCGCCCTCGTCAACGGCGACCTCATCGTCGAGCCCACCTCGCTCGCCCGGCTGGTCGACGTCGCCGCCGACGAGCAGATCGGGATCGCGGCCGGCAGCGTCCGCCTCGCCGAGGACCGCGAGCTGCTCAACACGGCCGGCAACGAGATCCACTTCCTCGGGTTCAGCTGGGTCGGCCACTTCGGCGAGCCCGCCGCCCGCGAGGCCAAGGCCCGCGACGTCGCCGGTGCTATGGGCGCCTTCGCGCTCCTCCGCAAGGCGGTCTGGGACCGCCTCGGTGGATTCGAGGCGCGCTACTTCGCGTTCCACGAGGACGCCGAGCTGCAGCTGGCGGGCCTGGCAGAGCGGCCTCCGCGTCCGCTACGTCCCCGACGCGCTCGGCCTCCACCGCTACGAGTTCAGCCGTGTCCCCCAGAAGCTCTACCTCGCCGAGCGCAACCGGCTCCTCCTCGTCCTCACCTGCTGGGAGACCCGCACCCTCGCCGTCCTCGCCCCCGCCTTCGTCGCGGTCGAGGTCGCGGTCGCCGCCGCCGCGCTGCGCGGCGGCTGGTTCCGCCAGAAGCTCGACGGGTGGAAGTGGATCCTCCTCCACGCCCGCTGGGTCCGCGCCCGGCGCCGGCACCTCCAGGCCGGCCGCGACGTCCCCGACCGCGAGCTGGCCTGGCTCTGGACCGCGCATCTCGACGCCCGCAACTTCCCCATCCCACCCGCGCTGCGGCCCCTCGACCAGCTCCTCGCCGGCTACTGGGCCCTCGCCCGCCGGGCCCTCCGCGCCGCGTGAGCGACGACGCGGACCGCGCCGCCGCCGACCAGCAGTACGCCGACCGGCTCGTCGCCCGCGGCGACGTCTGGTGGAAGCGACTCCTCGGCGCCCAGGTCCCCTACCGGTGGAACCTCCGCCGCCTCCACCCCGGCCACGTCCTCGACATCGGCTGCGGCACCGGCCGCAACCTCGAGCACCTCGACGGCAACGGCGTCGGCGTCGACCCCAACGCGGCCGGCGTCGCGATCGCCCGCGACCACGGCTACGTCGCCTACACCCCCGACCAGTTCGAAGCCGCCCCCGAAGCGAAGCCGGCGTCGTTCGACACCCTCCTCTTCGCGCACGTCCTCGAGCACCTCCCGAGCGGCGAAGCCGACCAGCTCGTCACCCGCTACCTCCCGTACCTGCGACCCGGCGGGCGCGTCATCCTCATCACCCCCCAGGAGAGCGGCTACCGCTCCGACCACACCCACCGCGAGTTCCTCGACTTCGCCGCCCTCACCGCCCTCGCGAGCCGCTGCGGCCTCTCGACCACCCGCCGCTACTCGTTCCCGTTCCCCCGCCCGACCGGCCGAGTGTTCCGCTACAACGAGTTCGTCGTCGTCACCAGCTACCCCGACGCGGAGACGTAGTAGCCCGAAACGTCACCCACCACGTCGACCGATCCGGCGTTGTTGAAGATCGTGACATCGCCGCTCTCGAGTTCCGTGACCGATAAGATTCGGGACATCCTCACCAGGGTAGACATTCAAGTTCGACGACCCCGGGTTGGATGTCCCTGGGTACACCGCAAGGAAGCTGGCCGCGGTCGCGTCGGTGGCGGTCACGTTCATCACCACGGCCGATGCGCCCGACGATGCGACTCCCCCTTGCCCAGCAACCGCGAGGTTCAGCGTCTGCCCGGCGCCGAGCGCACCTGGATGGCCACCGGTCGAAGTGCGAGTGTCGAGGATTCGGGCTGGCGGCACGGCGATGAACTGAGATCCGTTCGTGCCACCAGTGGTGTAGAAGCCCACAAGGTCTGCGACGACGTCGGTGAACCCGAGGTTGTTGTAGATGTCGATCGAAGGGTTAACGCCGGGAGAGACTTCGACCGCGACGAGGTTCGCGATGTCGGTGCTGGGGTAGATGTTGAGATTCGACACGACCGGTCGTGACTCATTCTCAGGGAAGATGGTGAGGAAACTGGCTTGTGTCTCGTCCGTTGCGGTGACGTTCAGTATGACGCCGGTCACGGTCTGACCGGCGGGCGGATTGAGGTCGCCGTTCAGATTGAGCGTTAGTTGGCCTCCAGGACCGAGCGGCCCGGAATGGCCGCCGGTTGTAGTTCGGGTGTCCAGAACCCGCTGCGGCGACTGTGATGTGTAGATCGCTCCTCCCGATTGCGACCCGTCGTCGAAGTACCCCACGACGTCTGCGACGACATCGGTCGAGCCGAGGTTGTTGTAGAAGCTCACCTGACCCGCGGCGCCCACCTCGACTGTCACGAGGTTCGGCACGTCGTGATTTGCGACCGTATTCAGGTTGCTCACCACGGGCCTCGGCTCCCCGGTTGGGAACACCGTCAGGAAACTCGTTGCGGTCTCGTCGGTCGCAGTGACGTTGAGCACAACGGAAGTCACGTGTCCATTGTTGGGCACTCCTCCGACTCCGACGACAGTGACGTTCAAGGTCTGTCCGGCGCCCACGGGTTCTACGGGAACGCCGCCGGTTCCTTTGCGAGTGTCGAGGATCCGATCGGGTGGCAATGGGAAGTAGTTGGCGCCGCATAGGCCTATCGACTCTTCATTCGACAGCGTCTGACCGACTGCGTTCACGGCCGCTACTTCATAGAAGAGGTCCTTCCCGCACGGCACGCCACTATCGGTGTAGTTCGTCATGGTCGACGGGACCGAAGCAATCGGCGTGGCCGCTTCGCCACCGCTGGTTGAGCCGCGATAGATGTCGAATCCGGTGATTGGGGAGCCGCCGTCCTGTGGAACTGTCCACGACAGCTGGGCTGCGTCACTACCGGGCGTGACGGTCAACGCTGGTGGCCCGGCTCCTGTGTAGTCGAGGAGGTTTGGCGTCCCGGCGGTCGCGTTCGATATGACATTCGGCGTTGCGTCACCACTTACCTCTGATTTTACCATCGCCGGAGTCGCAGTTGTGTGCTCGCTCAGGTAGAGAGCAGCGGTCCCCGCGACATGCGGGGTCGACATCGACGTGCCGCTGAGCTGGCATGTGGTGGCGGGTGGCTTGGGACATTCCTTTTGGTCCGTCAAGTAGGTGTTCGTACCCGGTGAGTCAGAAGTAATGTTCAAGCCGGGCGCGTACAGGCTGACACACGTCCCGAAGTTCGAAAAATAAGTTTGTGTGTCGCTCAGCGGGTCACTGGCTGCGGCCGTCAAGGTCGTGCTACCGAGGCCGAGGTCAGCGGGAGAGTCGTCGCACGCGTCACCAGCATTATTTCCCGCCGCGACCGCATAGGAGACGCCCGAGCCGATAGTGAAGACATCATCGGTCGCGGTCGTATCTGCTGGAGCGCTCAACGTTGCTTGTGTAGCGGACTGCACAGAGACAACGGTCGTCCCGGCAGGTACGTTCCCCGCGCTGTCCTTGAGCTCGACTCCTATATCCGCGGATGAGAACGCAGCGTCCGATGCGGTGACGGTCGTGCTGCCAACACTCGTGTTGCCATCTGCGTCTGTTGTCCGTATAGCTTCGGAGGCTTTGATTGCAGAGTCAAGGGGCGGATCATTACTGCCGCCGAGGCTCATGTTGGCCACCGCTGGCGAGATCGCGTGCGACGTTACCCAGTCGACGCCAGCGATAACTCCTGCATCGTCACCGGTACCGTCGCAGTCGAGGACGCGGACCTCAACCAGTGAGACGTCCTTTGCGACACCGAACTCGGTACCTCCGAGGATCCCGGCGACATGGGTGCCGTGTCCGTCACAGTCAACCCCAGGAGGCTCCGGAGTGCACCCGTCGCACGCGTCCGTTCCGAATGAGGCCCGTCCACCGAAGTCCGCAATACCTGTCTGAAGCCCTGTGTCAATGATGTAGGCGTGCACTCCCGCGCCCGTGGCCCCATAGTGGTAGACGTTGTCGAGAGGTAGTGCATGCTGATCAATTCGGTCGATCCCGGTCGCCCCGATCGAGTCGGGGCTCTCGCTGGGGTCGGGAGGCTGACTGTCGGTAGTGTGGACGGTGCCGTTGTCCGAGACCGAGGCAACGGAGGGCTCCTCGGACATGGCGATGGCTTCCGCGGGCGTCATGCGGACCGCGAACCCGTGGAGAGCATGCTGGTAGACCTGAAATACCTTCCCGCGGTGTCTTGAAGCGAGTTGCTGGGCTTGTTCGGGAACGCTTATCGCGTTCGCGCTCTTGAGTGTGACGATGTACTCGTCCGGGATGGGCTGCGCGGCCGCGCCCACGTGTCCCGGCGACGGGGGAGTGACCGCGGGAACCGCTGCGCTTGCGGCTGGGGCGCTGGTGCTCGTGGTGGAAGGTGCGTCGGTGGCTGCTGCGGCGGTTCCGGCCGTGGCGAGGGTGAATGCCACCGCGGCCGCGAGGCACAACGTGGGCTTGCGACGCATCGCTTCTCCGGACAGCGGGCCTCGAGGGGTGCATCGAATCTACCGACCGGTCTGGGCTCTTCCGGTTCAGAGACCGTGACGGCAACGCCTGCGGCGTTGCGAGCTTTCGTCCGAGCGAGCGGCCGCATGGCCGCTCGCCGGTCCGGATCATGAGGCTGGTGGCATCGTTTGCCTTTTCTTTACCTCGGTAACGGTCACGGGCGGACGCCTCGCGGGTAGCGATCGATGGCGGGGTGGAACCGGATGGGCGTCGCCAGACGTTGCGTCGAGGTGCGTGGCTGTGGGCAGGGACCGATCGGCCCGGGACCTGATGTGGCTCGCTTGGCTAGCGTGGTCGTCGTGCTGAACCCCGCCCATGGCAGGGACATGCGGAGTCTGCGCACCCCAGGCGACGTTCCATGAGCCCAGGGTCTGACCAATCCGGGGGTTCGGCACGTTCGCGGCCGGACGAGGGTGGTGCGATCCACGGCGTGCAGCAGGCGTGGGGCGTCGTGGTCATCGGGGACGCGGGCGGGGTGATCCAGTGGGTGAGCCCGTCGGTCGAGGAGATCCTCGGCTACCCGCCAGGGGAACTGGTGGGTCGGCCGGGCCTCGGAATGGTGCACCCCGACGACGTCGCGGTCATTGATGAGACGTGGCAGCTCGCGCTGCTGGAGCCCGGCGCGTCGACGCCGCCCCGGACCCGCGCGGGCGCCACCGCGACGGGTCGTGGCGCGTCCTCGAGCTTGTGCTCACCAACCTGCTCGTTGAGCCGACGGTGAAGGGGATCGTGGTCAACGCTCGTGTCCCGGGGTCGTCGACCACGGCGACGGCGAGCGCGCGCTCCAGGAGGCTGCGGACGTTCCGGTGATGGTCTGGATGTCGAACGCCGCGGACCGGGTCGTGTTCTTCAGCCGCCGCTGGTACGAGTTCACGGGTCGCTCTCCCGAGACCGAGCTGGGCTGGGGCTGGCTCGAGGGCGTACACCCGGACGACCGGGAGCGGGTGCGAGCGATCCGCGAACGGGGAACGCTCGGCCTGCCGCGGACCGAGCTTGACTTCCGGGTCCGCCACGCCGACGGCACCTACCGGGTCGTGCGGGACTGCGCGGAGCCTCGCCGCGACGCGGACGGCGGGTTCGCCGGGTACCTGGGGACGCTGACCGATGTCACGGAACGCGTCGACGAGGAGCTGGCGGAGAGTCGCTTCCGGGCCCTGATCCAGCATGGCCACGACCTGGTGTCGACCTTCGACACGTCGGGTCGGTTCACGTTCGCGAGCCCGTCGTACGCCCGGACGCTCGGCTACGAGCCCGAGGAGCTGCTCGGGACCTCCGCCTTCGACCTGCTCGATCCCGACGATCGTGAGACCGTGGCGGCTGCGTTCGCGGACCAGCTCCTGGTCACCGGCGTTCCCAAGCCGGTCGAGTACCGGCTGCGACACCGGGACGGGTCGTGGCGGTGGCTCGAGTCCGTCGCGAGTGCGCAGACCGACAATCCGGCCATCGGCGGGATCCTCGTGAACGGCCGCGACGTCACCGACCGGCGCCGCACCGAGCTGATCCTCGGTGGTCAGGCGCGCATCCTCGAGCGGGTGGCACGCGCCGCGCCGCTCGGCGAAACCCTCGACACGATCGCCCGGCTCGTGGACACCTGGGTCCCGGACGGCTGCACCATCATCATCACCTTCGACGCGGCCGAGCGGACGCTGCACGTCGGCGCGGCCCCGAACCTCCCCGACGCCTGCCGAGCCGCGCTGGAGGGCTTCTCGGTGCCGCTTGACACGGCTCGACCCCGACGCGGTCGTGCGCGGCGACATCACACTCACGAACCTCCCCGGCCCGGGCGATACCTTGCGCGAGCACGGCTACACCAGCTGGTGGCGGGCGCCGATCGTGGCTGCGGGCGGGTTCCGCTATCTCGGCGCGGTGCAGGTCCTCCGCACCGACGACGTCCAGCCCGGCCCGGGCGACGCGCAGCTGCTCGAGTCCGCCGCGAACCTCGTCGCGCTGGCCGTCGAGCGGGATCGCACCGCGACCCGCCTGTCGCATCAGGCCCTCCACGACACCCTCACCGGGCTCCCCAACCGGGGCCAGGTCATCGACCGGCTGCACCGCATCGGCCGCCACGAACGCCAGGGCGGCCCCGACGTCGCGGTCATGTTCTTGGACCTCGACCGGTTCAAGGTCCTCAACGACAGCGTCGGCCACGAGGCCGGCGACCAGCTGCTCATCTCGATGGGCGGCCGGCTCCAAGAGGCGCTGCGACCCGGCGACCTGATCGCCCGCTTCGGCGGCGACGAGTTCGTGATCGTCTGCGAGCAGCTCGACGGGATCGACGCCACGCTCGCGCTTGCCGACCGGCTCCTCGCCGTCGCTCGGGAGCCGTTCAACCTCGGCGGCCTCGAGGCCGCGGTGACGGCCAGCATCGGCATCGCGATGGCCGACGGCCGCCCGCCCGAGGCGATGGTCCGCGACGCCGACGCCGCCATGTACCGCGCCAAGGAGAAGGGACGGGACCGGGTCGAGGTCTTCGACGCCCAGCTGCGAGAGGACGTCGTGTCCCGCCTCGACACCGAGCGGGAGCTGCGCCACGCCCTCGCCCACGGCGGCCTGGTCGTCTACTACCAGCCCGTCGTGTCGCTCCGCACCGGGGGGCTGGCTGGCTTCGAGGCCCTGCTGCGCTGGCAGCACCCCAGCCGCGGGGTGCTCACCCCAACCGAGTTCCTCCCCGTCGCCGAGGACTCCGGGCTCATGCGCCCGATCGGGGAGTGGGTCCGAGCCGAGGTGTGCGCCACCGCGGCCCGCTGGCAGCGGGAGCATCCCGAGTGGGGCCGCTTCGTCACCAGCATCAACCTCTCGGCCGCCGAGCTGTCCGACCCGCACCTCGCCACCACGATCGCCAAGACCGTCCTCGACTCCGACATCGACCCGTCCCTCCTCTCGTTCGAGGTCACCGCGGAGCTCCTCGCCCACGACCCCGAGGCGGCCCGGGGCTTCTTTGGCCAGCTCCGCGCCCTCGGGGTGCTGCTCGCCCTCGACGACTTCGGCGCCGGCGTGTCACCCCTCCTGCACCTCAAGGAGTTCAAGGTCGACGAGGTCAAGATCGGGCGCGGCTTCGTCAGCGAGCTCGGCTCCGACCAGTTCGACGACGCGATCGTCGACGCGGTCGTCGACCTCGCCCACCAGCTCGAGCTGATCTCGGTCGCGCTCGGCATCGAGACCGAGGCCCAGGCGACTCGACTCCGCGCCATCGGCTGTCTGCGCGGCCAGGGCTACTGGTACGCGGCGCCGCTCCCCGCGCCGCTGGCCGAGAAGTGGGCCGAGCGCCGCCACGGCGGCGCGTAGGTCGGCGCAGCGCGGACCTCGCTGCTGCCCAAATGAGGATCAGGGGCGATCCAGCCGGTGGAGGATCTGGGTCGCCCACCCGACGTCGGGGGTCGGGGCGCGGCGAGCCGCGAGCGCCGGCGGTGCGTCGATCTCGAGCCGTACCAGCGCGCCGCCGAGGGTCTTGCCGAGGTTGTCGGAGCGCAGCGAGCGGGGGCCGCCGCCGCCCAGCGCGTCGTGGAGCACGAAGTTGAGGGCGAGGACGTTCGGCACCTCGTAGCGCTCCACCGGGCCCTCGACGAACCAGCCGAAGTGCTCCCGGACCCGCTCCGCGGTCACCGCGTCCCGGATCAGCTCGTAGACCTCCGGGTCGGCGGCGAAGAGCGCGACGTCGGAGACGTTGCCCTTGTCGCCGGCCCGGGAGCCGCAGCCGAGGTCGTGGAGCCGCACCCGGCTCATCCGACCTGCTCCACGGTGACGCGGACGTGCGGGTCGACGAGCGTCTTGTCGACGAGGGTCGGCCAGAGGCCGAGCAGCTCGCGGGCGCGGCGGCGCCGCGCTCGAGGCCGGCCAGCCCGGCCGGCGGGGCGGACAGGGTGAGGGGCACCATCTCCCGTCCGACCAGCGACGCGGTGCGGGCATCCGCGCAGCGCCACGCGGCGCGCAGCATCACCTCCGGCGGCTCCGCGGTGGCGGGCGGGACGGTGGGGCCGCCGAGCGCGTCGACGCCCCACAGCTCGAAGCACCACTCCTCGACGGCCAGCTCGGCCAGCTGGACCCGCTGCGCGAAGATCGCCGCCGTCGCGGTGGCCTTCTCCGCCGCGTCCGGCCACGAGAACCCGACCCGGGTCTCGGCCGACCAGCCGGCGTGGTGGCAGAGCAGCGCCTTGTAGGTGTCGGTCGCGGGCCGGCCCCGCACCCCGGTGACCCGCACCCGGTCGTCGCCCTCGTCGACGACCCGGGCCGAGCCGAAGTCGGCCACGACGTCGGGAGAGAGGTAGGCGGCGGGGTCGTGGACCTCGTAGAGCAGCTGGTGGCGGACGGTGTCGAAGTTGACCCGCCCGCCCGCGGTATCCGGCTTCGTGATCAGCGCCGTCCCGTCGGCCTCGACCTCCGCGATCGGGTACGGCAGGTCCCAGGGGTGGGGGACCGTCCACCAGTCGGTGCTCAGGTTCCCGCCTGCGCTCTGCCCCGAGCACTCGAGCAGGTGCCCGACCAGCGTCCCCGCGGCCAGCCGGTCCCAGTCGTCGAACGACCAGCGGTGCTCGTAGACGAGCGGGGCGAGGAACAGCGCCGCGTCGGCGACCCGGCCCGTGACGACCACGTCCGCGCCCGCCTGCAGCGCCTCCACGATCGGCGCGCGCCCAGGTACGCCGACGCGAACAGCGCCGGGCCGGGGAACGCCGAGAACGGCGCCCCCGACTCGAGGTGGCGCAGCTTCGTCGCGTCCCCGATCGCGTCGAGGCGTCCGGTCAGGTCGTCGCCGAGCACCGTCGCGACCCTGATCCCCGACAGGCCCAGCTCACGGGCGGTGTCGATGGCGGCCCGGGCCGCCACGGCCGGGTTGATGCCGCCCGCGTTCGTGATGACCTTCACCCGACCCGCGGCGACGCTCGGCAGGGCGGCCGTGAGGTAGGCGGGCAGGTCGCGGGTGAACCCGCGAGCCTCGTCGCGCTGGCGGTCCTTCTGGAGGATGGCGAGCGTCAGCTCGGCGAGCGCCTCCAAGCACAGGTAGTCGATCCCAGCGTCGAGGAGGCCGGTGACGGAGCGGGGCGTGTCGCCGTAGAAGCCTTGCCCCCCGGCGACCCGGACCCCCACCTCAGGCGTGCACGACGGGGCGCCGGTCGGCCCACGGGGCGGCCGCCTCCAGCTGCGACGCCAGCCGCACCAGCAGGTCCTCGCGGCCGTAGCCGGCGACCAGCTGCACCCCGATCGGCAGGTTCGACGACGCCTGCCAGGTGAGCGGCACCGACATGGCGGGCTGCCCGGTCACGTTGAACGGCGCCGTGTAGCAGGCGTACTCGGTCGCCCGGGCCATCCCCCGCCACGGGTCGTCGGGCGGGCCGACCAGGTCGCCGATCACCGGGGGCGGCGAGGCCAGCGTCGGGGTGAGCAGCAGGTCGAAGCCCTCCCCGCCCGCGTCGCGGGGCGTCCACCAGGAGGCCATCTTGCGGCTCCAGGCGTGCGACGAGTTGATGGCCTCCAGGTACTGGATCGCGCTGTTCTGCAGCCCCGCCTCGTAGTACGCCCAGGTGAGCGGCTCGACGTCGTCGGCGGTGACGTCCCGGCCGATGGCGCGGGCCACCTCCTGCACGTCGTGGACGACCCCGGTCGTGAGCACGGTCGTGAAGTCGGCCATCAGCGACACGTCGTCGAGCGCGGCAGGGGACGCGTCGACCACGTGGTGGCCGAGGGTGCGGAGCAGCGTCGCGGCCTCGTGGGCGGCGGCTTCGCACTCCGGGTCGGTGGGCGCCATCTCGGCCGGCGCGGTGGTCCGCAGCCCGATCCGAAGCGTTGCCGGCTCGACGCCCACCTCGGCTGCGAACGGCCGCGACGGTGGCGCCGCGAAGTACGGGTCGCCCGGCATCGGGCCGGCGTGCACGTCGAGGATCGCCGCGCTGTCCCGCACCGAGCGGGTCACGACGTGGCGGACCACCATCCCCGACCAGGACTCGCCGGCGTCGGGGCCGAGCGACGTGCGACCCCGGGTCGGCTTCAGGCCGAACAGGCCGCAGGCGCTGGCCGGGATCCGGATCGAGCCGCCGCCGTCGCCGGCGTGCCCGGCCGGGACCATCCCCGACGCGACCGCGGCCGCCGACCCGCCGCTCGACCCGCCCGTGCCGTGCTCGGTGTTCCACGGGTTGCGGGTCGGCCCGTACGCCAACGGCTCGGTGGTCGGCATGAGCCCGAACTCGGGGGTGTTCGTCTTGCCGACGACGACGAACCCCGCGCCCCGCAGCCGCGCGACAAGCCACGTGTCGTGATCGCCGCGCCGCCCGTGCGTCTTCAGGGCCACGTTCCCGTAGTGGAGGGGATCGCCGGTCGAGACCGCGTCGAGGTCCTTCAAGACGATCGGGACGCCTCGGAACGGCCCGTCGGGCAGCGAGCCGCTCGCCTCCGCGCGCGCCTCGTCGAAGCGGGGATGGATCACCGCGTTCAGCTGCCCGTTCACCTTCTCGACGCGGGTGATCGCGGCGTCGACGAGCTCCAGGGGTGACAGCTCCCCGCGGCGGACCAGGTCCGCCTGCGCGACAGCGTCGAGGAACGCGAGGTCGTCGGTCATGGCGGCAAGGTACCTCTCACCAGCCGCGCAGGTCGACCGGCCACGTCTCCACCACCGTGTCGCCCTCCACGACGTGCATCCGCTCGTGGTACGCGACGGTCGGGTCGATATGGGCCGGCCACACCGCGATCCGGTCGCCGACCCTCGGGAGCCGCGCGCCGCCGTCCGCGCCCGGCTCGTCGTAGGAGAACGTCACGTGCTCGTCCGAGCAGAACCAGACCGTCGCGCCGTCGATGGTCGGGTTGCCGTGATCCATCCCGAGCGCCTTCAGCCCGCAGTCCGCGACCGCGTAGCCGGTCGGGTTGACCGAGATGACGGTCGCCGCGACCGACAGCGCCCGCCGGAACGGGAGCCCCAGCTCGCCGTAGGCGAGGTCCATGAGCGCGTACGAGCCGGCCTGGATCTCGGTGGCCAGCTCGTTAATGTCGTAGGTGCCGGTCCCGCCCGCCGAGACCAGCTCCCCGCCCACCGCGTCGTGGGCCCGGGCCAGTTCGGCCATGCACACCGCGGTCTGGCGGACCCGTTCGGCCCGGTCCTCGAGGCCGACCACGTGCCCCTCGTACCCCATGACGCCCCGCACCGCGAGACCCCGGCTCCGGGCTCGGTCGGCGAGGCGGCCCGCGTCGTCGGGTGAGCAGCCGCAGCGGGGCAGGCCCACGTTCACGTCGAGCACGCACTCCGGCAGCCCGGCCCGCGCGGCGGCGTCGATCGTGGCCTCCGAATCGACGGCGATCGTCACCCGCGCGTCGAGCCCCGCCACCGCGTCGAGCCGCTCGGGATCGACGACCTCGTTGGCGATCAGGAGATCCTCGCCGAGGCCCGCCGCGGCCATCCCGATCGCCTCCCGCGGGGTGGCGCAGGTGAACCCGACGTGTCCGTGCTCCCGTTGGCACAACGCCAGCGCGGTGGTCTTGTGGGCCTTGACGTGCGGCCGGCAGCGCGGGCCGGGCAGCGCGGCGGCCATCGTCGCCAGGTTGTGCTCGAGCGCGTCGGCGTCGACCACCAGCGCCGGGGTGCCGAGCTCGGACACGGTCGTCATGCAGGCAGGAGCATGGCAGGTCGAGGTCACGTCCGTTCGGGACCTGATCGCTGTGTCACGATGCGGGGGATGGCAGTACCGGCAGAGCAGCGGCGGCCGAGCGACCGTGACTGGCACACCGACGAGCTGCCCGCGACCCCCCAGCGGGACTTCCTCATCCCAGCCGAACGCTGGGTCGAGGCCCCCGCCGAGCTCCGCGACCTCGGCGCCGACTTCGGCGTCCTGCTCGTGGCGTACAAGCGACGCATCGGCCGATTCCTGCTGTGGCGGGCCGGGCCCGCAGTCGGCGCCGACGCCCGCTACGGCGCGCTCGACTCCACCCACCCCCGCGACTCGTTCACGTTCCGGCTCTACCCCGACGGCACTGGCTCCGGCGTCGGCCCCGACGGCCGTGAGCACACCCGGTTCCGGTCCTGGAAGGAAGCGCTCCGCGACGCCTGAGCGCGCCTGGTGACTCGCCTCAGCGGTCCTCGCGCACCACGTCGCCCGGGTCCTGGTCGTCGCGGACGCCGCGGAACCGCGGCGCGCGGAGCGACCCGGCGGTGGTCCACTCGTGGAACGCGACGGCGACCACCACGTCGGGCTCGACCCACACCGGGTCCTTCACCTTCGGGGGGTCAACGAACGGCGCCTCGTCGCGCCGGCGGCCCGCGAGCCGGTGCTCGAGGTCGGCTCGGGTCGTCTCGTTCAGCCCCGACCCGACGCGTCCCGCGTAGCGCAGCGGGCCGCCCGGCTCCTCGTGGTAGCCGACCAGCAGCGACCCGAGCCGGCCGCTCAGCTGGCCGTTGCCGTGCAGCCAGCCGCCGACCACGAAGCCCCTGCCCGGTGACCACCTTCACCTTCCGCCACGCCTCCGACCGCTCCCCGGGGCGGTACGGGCTGTCGGCGCGCTTGGCGACCACCCCCTCGAGGCCCAGGTCCTCGGCGGCGTGCAGCACCGCGGCGCCGTCCCCGCGGCGGGTCGGGGGCGTCTGCCAGTGCGGGCCGGCCAGGGCCAGCCGCTCGAGGAGCGACCGGCGGTCCAGGTAGGTGAACGCGAGGGTCGAGTGCCCCTCGAGCCACAACACGTCGAAGAGCATCACCGCGACCGGGTGGGTGGCGGCGAGCCGGCGGGCCTTCGCCGGCGCGGTCGACGTGGATGCGGCCCTGCAGCAGCTCGAAGCGGGGGCGGCCGTGCTCGTCGAGGGCGACGATCTCCCCGTCGAGGATCGCCTCGGTCGTGCCCATCGCCTCGCCCAGCGCCCGCAGCTCCGGGAACCGGTCGGTGATGTCGGCCCCCCGCCGCGACGTGAGCCGCACCCGTCCCCCCTCGATTCGCAGCAGGGCCCGCATGCCGTCCCACTTCATCTCGAAGCACCAGCCGTCCTCGCTCGGGAGCGGGCCGGCCACGGCGAGCATCGGGGTGAGATCGGTCGGTATCTCGGCCCGGGTCGGGTCCTCGGGCGGGCTCATCCGGTGGATCATCCACTGGTCGCCGCCGGTGCGGAACAGCGCGTACTGGCCGCGGACCCGCTGCCCGTGGAAGGTGACGATCACCTCGTCGTCGCGGAGCTTCTCAGGCTCGTAGGTACCGGAATCCCAGATCCGCATCGTCCCCGCCCCGTACTGGCCGGCCGGGATGTCAGCCTCGAAGTCCAGGTACTGCAGCGGGTGGTCCTCGGTGCGGACCGCGAGGTGGTTGGGCCGGTTCCGCATCGGGATCCCCTTCGGCACCGCCCACGACCACAGCACCCCGTCGTGCTCGAGTCGCAGGTCCCAGTGCAGCGCCCGGGCGTGGTGCTCCTGGACCACGAACCGCAGCCGCGTCCCCTTCTCGGCCCGCCCGTCGGCCGGGCCCGGCTCGGGGGTCTGCTCGAAGTCGCGCTTCTCGCGGTACGACGCGAGCGGATCGGTCGGCACCGCTCGACCGTACCGCCGGGTCAGGAGGGGAGCGGGAGCCGGTGCCGCTGCGCCTTCCCGCCCGGCGTGCGCGGGATCTCGTCGACGACCACGACCTGGCGGGGCAGCTCGGGGGCGCGCAGCCGGGCCCGGGCGAAGTCGCGCAGCTCCGCGACGCTCGGCTCGGTGTGCGGCGCGGCGACGACCACGAACGCGACCACCCGCTCCCCCCACTCGTCGTCGGGCGCGCCGGCGACGCACACGTCCGCGACCGCTGGATGCGCGGCGAGGACGTGCTCCACCGCGCTGGGGCTCACGTTCACGCCCCCCGAGATGACCAGGTCCCGTCGGCGGTCCACCAGGACGAGGGAGCCGTCGTCGGCCCACGCGCCGACGTCGCCGGTGCGGAGCCAGCCGCGGTCGAGCGCGGCCGCGGTCGCGTCGTCGTCGAAGCGGTAGCCGCGCATCACCATCTCGCCCCGGATCCGGATCTCGTCGCCCGCGCCGAGCTCCACCGCCGCGCCCGGGACCGGCCGGCCGTCGAGCACGCAGCCGCCGCCGGTCTCGCTCAGCCCGTACGCGTCGACGACCCGCGCCCCGGCCCGCTCCGCCCGGTCGCGCAGGCGCGCGGGGAGCGGCGCGCCGCCGAGGACCAGCCGCCGGTACTCGTGCAGCGGCGCGTCGGCGTCGAGGAGGCGGCGGAGCATGGTCGGCACCAGCGACACGACCGTCGCGCCGTCGCGCTCCGGGGCCGCGCCGACCGCGGCGAGGGCGAAGCCCTCGTGCACCGTGACGCGCTGCCCGCCCACCCGGGCCCGGGCCAGGATGGCCAGCCCGGCCACGTGGTGGAGGGGCAGGCACACCAGCCACCGGTCCTCGGGGGTCAGCTCGAGCGCGGCGTTGCAGCCCCGCCCGACCGCGGCGAGCCCGGCGTCGGTCAGCTCGACCGCCTTCGGGCGGCCGGTCGTCCCCGAGGTCAGCACCACCGCCCGCACGTCGTCGGGGGCGGGGACCCCGCCCGGCCAGGCCCGCCGGCCCGCCCGGTCGAGGAGGTGGGTGGGCCGCAGCTGGGCGAGCAGCGCCTCGAGCGCGGCGGGCGGCGCGGCCGGGTCCAGCACCGCCACCGCATCACCCTCGGCCCAGGCCACGCGCACCGCCGCCGCGGCCGGGGGGCGGGGGAGGGCGACGGCGACGAGCGGGGTCGGGCTCACCCGATTTGGAGCGGCACCGACGCCTCCCATACCGTGGGAGCGAGCACTCCCACAGTCTACGCGCCCGTCCCGGGCGGATTGGAGGGCCGGTGAGCGCCACCATCCGAGCGGGAGCCGACTGGAAGCCCGGCGACGTCGAGTACCGCGACATCCGCTACGAGACCGCGGCCCGGCCCGGCGGCGCGGTCGCGAAGCTCACCATCGCCCGGCCCGAGGTCCGCAACGCCTTCCGGCCCCAGACCCTCGACGAGCTCTCCGACGCGTTCGAGCGGGCCCGCAACGACCCCCAGGTCGGGGTCGTGATCCTCACCGGGGAGGGACCCGACGCGTTCTGCTCCGGCGGTGACCAGCGCATCCGCGGCGACGACGGCTACGTCGGCGACGACGGCGTCGGCCGCCTCAACGTCCTCGACCTCCAGATCCAGATCCGGCGGCTGCCCAAGCCGGTCGTCGCCATGGTCGCCGGCTACGCGATCGGCGGCGGGCACGTCCTCCACGTCGTCTGCGACCTGACCATCGCGGCTGACAACGCCCGCTTCGGGCAGACCGGACCCCGGGTCGGGTCCTTCGACGGCGGCTACGGGTCGGGGCTCCTCGCCCGCACGGTCGGGCAGAAGAAGGCCCGCGAGATCTGGTTCCTCTGCGAGCAGTACGACGCCGCGGCGGCGGAGCGGCTCGGGCTCGTGAACGCGGTCGTCCCCCTCGCCGACCTCGAGGTCACCACCGTTGCCTGGTGCGAGCGGATGCTCGGCCACAGCCCGCTCGCGCTGCGGATGCTGAAGGCGTCGCTGAACGCGGCCGACGACGGGCTGGCCGGCATCCAGCAGCTGGCCGGCGACGCCACCCTCCTCTACTACCTGAGCCAGGAGGCGCAGGAAGGCAAGCAGGCGTTCCTCGAGCACCGTCGCCCCGACTTCGAGCAGTTCCCCCGCCGGCCGTGACCGCCAGCACCGCGGTGCCGGGCCCGGTGGCGCGCTGGGTCGCGGGCGCCCGCCCCAAGACGCTCGGGGCCGCGGTCGCCCCGGTGCTGGTTGGCACCGCGGCCGGGTCGAGCGCGACCGGGCAGCTGCTGGTCGGGCGGGCGGTGCTGGCGCTCGTCGTCGCCCTCGCGCTGCAGGTCGGCGTCAACTACGCCAACGACTACTCGGACGGGGTCCGCGGCGTCGACGAGCACCGGGTCGGGCCGCTGCGTCTCACCGCCAGCGGCCTCGTCGCGCCCGGCGCGGTCCGCAACGCCGCCCTCGGTGCCTTCGCGGTCGCGGCGACAGCGGGCCTCGCCCTGTCGCTGCTCGTCCAGCCGTGGCTGCTGCTCGTCGGCGCGGCCGCCCTGACGGCCGCCGCCCTCTACACCGGCGGGCCCCGCCCCTACGCCGGGCTCGGGCTCGGGGAGGCGATGGTCCTCGTCTACTTCGGGTTCGTCGCCACCGCCGGCTCCGCGTACGTGCAAGCCACCCGGGTGCCCGCCACCGCCTGGTGGGCGTCGGTGACGCTCGGGCTCCTCGCCGCCGCGGTGCTCGTCACCAACAACGTGCGCGACCGAGCCGGCGACGAGCAGGCCGGGAAGCGCACCCTCGCCGTCCGGCTCGGCGACCGCCGAGCCCGGCTGCTCTACGTCGGCTGCCTCGCCGGCGCGTTCGCCGCCGTCGCCGCGGTCGGCGTGCTCCACCCGTGGGCGCTGCTCGCCCTCGCCGCCGTCCCGCTCGCCGTCCCGCCGGCCCGGCTCGTCCGGCGCGGCGCGGCCGGGCCCGCCCTCATCCCCGCCCTCGTCGCCACCGTCCGCCTCGAGCTGGTCGTCGCCGCGCTCCTCGCCCTCGGCCTGTGGCTCCCGTGACCCGCCTCCGCGAGCACCGGCTCCGGCTCGACGGCCGGGACGTTACCCTCCTCGACGGCCCGGCCGGGTGGGGCGAGTGCTCGCCCCTCCCCGGCTACCCCGGTGACCCGGCCGCCGCGTGGCGGGCCGCCGAGGAGGCCGCCCGCGACGGCTGGCCCGCCCCCCGCCGGGCCGACGTCCCCGTCAACGCGCTCGTCACCGGCCCGCCCGTCGATCCCGCCGCGCTGGCCGGCTACCCGGCCGTGAAGGTCAAGGTCGGGAAGCCCGGCGACGTCGACCTGGTCGCCGCGGTGCGGGACGCGATCGGCCCCCACGTCGCGCTCCGGGTCGACGCCAACGGCGCCTGGGACCTCGACACCGCCCGCGACCGGATCGGGCGCCTCGCCCGCTACGACCTCGAATACGTCGAGCAGCCCGTCCCGACCCTCGACGACCTGGCCCGGCTCCGCCGCCTGGTCGACGTGCCCCTCGCCGCCGACGAATGCGTCCGGACCGCCGACGACGCCCGCCGCCTCCACGCCCTCGACGCCGCCGACCTGCTGGTCCTGAAGGTGCAGCCGGCCGGCGGGGTCCGCGCCGCGCTCACGCTCGCCGAGCTGGCTGGCGTCCCCGCGGTCGCGAGCTCCCAGCACGAGACCTCGGTCGGCGTGGCGGCCGGGCTCGCCCTCGCCGCCGCGCTCCCCGAGCTTCGCTTCGCGTGCGGCCTCGTCCCCGGCGTCGGACCGCGCCACCCCGACGTCACCGCTCAGCCGCTCGTCGCGACCGACGGGCGGCTCGCGGTCCGGGCCGTGACCCCCGATCCCGCGCTGCTGGCCCGCTACGCGGCGGAACCCCGCCCCGTCGACCCAGGTCGCCAGCTCGTGAGCGAGCGCGTCGGGCCGTTCCAGGTGCAGCGCGTGGCCAGCCCGGTCCACGATCCGCACCTCGGCGTGGTCGCCGATCGCGGCCGCCATCTCCCGGGCCGCGGTCGAGTAGGTGCGGTCGTAGCTGCCCGCCACCAGCAGCACCGGCATGTCGAGCTCGCCGAGCCGGTCCCACAGCGGCTCCTGGCTGCCCTGCCCCAGCTCCCGGAGCTGGTGCGCGATCCGGTGCACCGTGTTCCCACGCCGTCGGTCGTCGAGCATCGCCGCCTCGCGGGGCAGCGTCTCGAAGAGCCGCTGGTCCAGCCACCGCTCCAAGAACGCGTCGACGCCGTCCCGCTCCAGCTCCTGGGCCTGGCGCTCGTCGGCGGCGACCCGCGCCTCCGCCGCGCCGGCGCTGCGGATCCCTGCCGTGCCGCTCACCAGGACCAGCCCGTCCACGAAGCGGGGGTTGTCGAGCGCCAGGCGCAGCGCCAGCCGGGCCCCCATCGAGTAGCCGCCCCATACCGCCTGCCCGCCCCGGTGGCCGAGCGCGTCGGCGGTGCCGACGAAGTCGAGACCGTCGGGGACCTCGATGGCCTGCACGTCCCACTCCACCGGCAGCGCCCGCTCCACGCCCCGCCACGACTCGGCGGTGTTCGTGAACCCAGGGACCAGCCGCAGACGCATCGATCGATCCTGACATGACCCGCGACGCCAACGCCGCACTGGCCGCCACGCTGGTGGACGAATGGGCCCGGGCCGGGATCACTGACGCCTGCGTCACCCCCGGATCGCGCAACGCCCCGCTGGCGCTGGCCCTCGCGCACGACCGCCGCCTCCGTGTCCACACCCACCTCGACGAGCGGGCCGCCGCGTTCTTCGCCGTCGGCGCCGCCCGCGCGTCGCGGCGGCCGGTCGTCGTGTGCTGCACCTCCGGGACCGCCGCCGCCCACCTCCACCCGGCCGTCCTCGAGGCCAGCCACGGCCGGGTGCCGCTCCTCGTCTGCACCGCCGACCGGCCCCCCGAGCTGCGCGACACCGGCGCCGGCCAGACCATCGACCAGGTCGGCCTCTACGGCGACGCGGTCCGCTGGGCGTTCGACGTCGAAGCCCCCGCCGACCGGCCCGGCATCGGCAACTGGTGGCGGTCGCTCGGCGCTCGCTCGGTCGCGAGCGCCACCGGCCCGCCTGCCGGGCCCGTCCACCTCAACCTCGCCTTCCGCGACCCGCTCGCCCCCACCGGGGAGCCCCTCGTCGACGCGCCCGGCCGCCCCGACGGTCGACCCTGGACCGTCACCTCGCCGCCGCGGCGCGTCCTCGACGACGGCACCCTCGACGAGCTCGCCGTGATCGTCGCCGACCACCCGCGGGGCCTCGTCGTCGCGGGCTGGGACGCCGACGCGCCGCCCGACCCGGTGGAGCGCTTCGCCGCCGCCGCCGGCTGGCCGGTGCTCGCCGACCCGCTCTCGGGGCTGCGCCGCGGCCCGACCACCATCGCCGCCCACGACCCGCTGCTGCGCGACGCCGTGTTCGCCGCCGCGCACCACCCCGACCTGGTGCTCCGGCTCGGCGCGCCACCGACCGGCCCGGTCGGCACCGACTGGCTCGCCGGCGTCGCCGAGCAGTGGCTCGTCGACCCCGACCAGCGCTGGCTCGACCCCGCGCACCGCGCTCGCCCGCCGCCTGCCTGCCGACGCCGGCCCGCTCCTCGACGGGCTCGCGGCCCGCCTGCATCGCGCCGACCCGACAGCGGCGTGGTGGTCCGGGTGGCACGACGCCGACCGGCGGGCCCGGCAGGCGATCGACGACCAGCTCACCGACACCGAAGAGCTCTTCGAGGGTCGCATCGCCCGCGACGTCGTCGCCGCGCTCCCCGACGGGTCGACGCTCGTCGTCGCGTCCAGCATGCCGGTTCGCGACGTCCAGTCCTTCGCGCCGGCCCGCGACGGGCTCCGCTACCTCTCCAACCGGGGCGTGAACGGCATCGACGGGTTCGTGTCGACCGTGCTCGGTGCCGCCGCGGTGTCGAGCGGACCGACCGTCGCGCTCGCCGGCGACCTCTCGTTCCTCCACGACGGGCAGGCCCTCCTCAGCGTCACCCGCCGCGAGCTGGACGCGGTGCTCGTCGTCGTCGACAACGACGGCGGCGGGATCTTCTCGTTCCTGCCCTACGCCGACACCGTCGATCCCGACGACTTCGACCGGGTTCTCGCCACCCCCCAAGGCGCCGACCTCCCCCGCCTCGCCGCCGCGCACGACGTCCCCGTCGACGTCGTCGAGAAGGCCGAGCGCGCTGCGACCCGCCCTGGTCGACGCGGTCGCGGCAGGCGGGGTCCGGGTCGTCCTCGCCCGCACCAACCGGACCGCGAACGTCGACCGCCACCGGCAGGTCTGGGCGGCGGTCGGCGACGCCATCCACGCCGACTGACCGGGATGGTTGGCGCCTAGACCTAGACCTAGACCCTGCCGGGCCCGCCGAGGTCCGGGTCGCGCCGGGATGTCACGGGTGTGCGCCCACCGCGGCCGGCGGGTGCCGCGCCCAGGCCCGCGCCGACGCGGCCGGCCGCGGGTCGCGCCGCGTTCTCGCACCGAGGTCCCCTTGACGCGAGCGGTCGGACGCCCCTGGCGGAGGCGAGCAGCACCCGTCTGGATCACCGGTGGCTCGGCGCCGGCGGGACGTGCGCGCGAGCAGGATCGGGTCATCGCGGGGGCGGCGTCCGGGCCAGCCTCACGTGTCGACGGTGGCCAAGCTCGATGGCGGCCAAGGAGAGGAGCCCGAGGCACGCGGCGATGATCGCGAGGTTGAGATGGGGCGGCTCGTAGTGGAACGTCACGACGCTGGTGCCGGCTGGAACCGGGACCGACTGGAACAGCTCGTCGCGCTCGCTCACTGGTGCGGCGTGCCCGTTTACCATGGCGGTCCAGCCGGGCAGGTAGAGCTCACGACGGACCAGGACACTCGGGCGTGGGCATCGCACACGGATCTGGTCTCGACCCGTGCCGTGGAGGGTGCACCCTCGGTTGTCGGTCTCGAAGTAGGGGCTCGGATGGGGCAACTCGTAGATGTCCGCGGCCTGGTCCGCGTAGACGAGTCGGAGGGTGCGAGCCGCGCCGGACCGCGGCAACGGAGCCGTGGGCAGCGTGACCAGGTACTTGACGCCGACCTCCTCGTACGCAGGGACGCGTTGCAAGAAGGCGTCGACGGGTGGGACCTCGTCGGGGTGCAGCGGATTGATCCCTGTGAACGTGAGCGGGTTCACGTTGGGGTCGAGGTGTCTCGTGATGTACGACGTCCAGGCCTTCGGGACCGGGACGTCGTTGGTGTTGATGGAGGCGATTCCGTAGTAGGCGCCATAGTCCGGCTGGATGGGGCCGAGCGTGTAGAACCGCTCGTTCCCGAGGTGTTGCCGTAGGTAGGCAACGGAGCCAGTCTGGACCCCGGGGATGCTTGGCGTCGCGAACATCGGCACCACGAACAGTGCTGTGACGTCGACGGCCACGATGACGACGAGGACCACCGACTGCAACCGACCTCGGAGCACCAGCGTGGCAGCCCCCACAGCGGCGACGACCGCGACGCCCCACAGGACGGACCCGGCAGCCCACGCCCGCTGGTGTGGCGCACCGACGATCTCGTGGTACAGCGGGATCGCGGCGAGTCCAACTCCGATCGTCGCGCCGAGGACGACCGTGACGGCAACCGCGGACCGGCGACGTCCGACGACGGCTCGGACGATATCGTCGACCCCGAACGCGGCGAGGACGACCAGCGCGAACTCGACGCTCGGTGTCACGTAGCGGTAGATGGCCGTGTGCGAGACACCGGGGATCACGTTGACGACCGTCGCGGTCCCCGGCACGCCATAGGTGCGGGCGAGCGCGAGCGCGGACCAGACCGCGAGCGCGATTCGCAGCGCGCGGTGCCGGCGACCGAGCAGTCCGATCGCGGCGAGCGCCAGCACCGACGTCGACAGGTAGCCGCCGACGCCCGCCCAGATCGAGTACAGGGTCGTCGCGTGGCTGTACTGGGAGAACCCGAAGATCGGACCGTGGACGTAGGGCAGCACGACCATCGGGAACCCGGCCGAGGGCAGATGGACGTGCGCGATCGGACCGCTGTGAAAGCCGACGTTCGCGTGCGGGAGATAGTCGAGGAACCCGACCACGATCGGGGCCGCGAGGAGGAACCCGATCGCGCCGGCGGTCGCGACGACGCTGAGGTAGCGGCGAACCGCCGAACGGGGGAGTTCGACGGCTCGGACCAGGACCCAGACCCCAGCGAAGAGGCCGTCGAAGAACGCGACCTCGGGGAACCCGGCGGCCAGCGAGAAGCCCACCGCCGCCGCGATCAGCACGTAGCCGGACCACCGCTGCTCGAGCGCGCCGTCGAAGGCCCGCTCGACCCCGAGCAGCAACACGGGCAGGAACATCACCGGATAGGAGGCGCTGAACCGAAACCAGGCGAACGTCCCGTTCAAGGCGAAGGCGATCGCGGCCACGATCGCAGCCGGACGTGAGAGCGACAGCTGAGCGCGCGACCGTCGAGTCCGGTGGCGCCGCCGCGTTGATCGGCAGAGCAGGAGATAGGTGCTGATTCCCGCGCCCACCTCGAGCAGCACGAAGACGTAGACCTGCCCGTTCGCGACCCCGACGAGCCAGTCGATCGGCAGGAACTGCGCTCCGTTCTGCTGCTGCTGGGCGAGCGGCATGCCCACGCCCTCGTACGGGTTCCACCACGGGATCTGACCCGACGTCCAGTCGAGGGCAGCACGGTGCCCGTTGGCTTGCGAGTTGGTGCCTGCGTTCGGGTCGATCGTGTCGCGCCCCGGCGAGGGCGCCGCCTGCACGGTGCTCGCCGGGGCGAGGGCGCTGTCCTGATTGATCGGGTTCGGGTTGAACACCCCGAGGATGTAGAGAGCGTTCGCGAGGAGCACCACGGTCACGACGACGATCAACGGCACCAGGTCGGGATGCTCGGCGAGCGCGCTCCGGAGCGTTGGTCGCCCCGCGGATCGCCCCGTCTCCACGCGGCGGGGAGGCGTCGCGGGATCGATGTCGGGCGTCACCACCACCGCCTCGCTCGGGTGCGGTCGCGACACCGATCGCTCCGGAGCAACGCGTCGTTCGTGCGTGGAGTCAGGCGGGCGACGACCGCGCGGCTGACGACGGGCGTGCCGGCACCGGTCGCCACGACGACACGCTAACGGGTCGCCGTGCTCCGATCTCGGTCGTCGAGGTCGTGGGCTGTGCCCCGTGGCCACGATCCGACCACGAGCCGCACCCGAGCCTCGGGAGACCGTGCACGGCCAGGGCCGACGGGCGCGCCTACGGGGTGATGAGCGCCCGGAGCATCGGCTCGAGCTTGACCTGCGTCTCGGCCCACTCCGCGTCCGGGCGCGAGCCGGCCACGATGCCCGCCCCCGCCCACAGCACCGCGTCCGGGCCGTCGACCTCGGCGCCGCGCAGCGCGACCGCCCACTCGCCGTCCCCGCGTCCGTCGACCCATCCCACCGGCCCCGCGTACCGCCCCCGGTCGCCGGCCTCGAGCGCGGTGATCGTCCGCAGCGCCGCGTCACGGGGCGCGCCGGCGACGGCCGCGGTCGGGTGCAGCGCCCGCGCCAACGCCAGCGCGGAGGGGAGCGGGTCGCGGAGCGTGCCCCGCATCGGGGTGGCGAGGTGCACCACGTCCGCGAACTCGATCGCCTGCGGCTGGTCGGGCACGTCGAGGGTCACGCATCGTGGGGCGAGCACGTCGACGACCCCGTCGACGACCAGGCGGTGCTCGCGCCCGTCCTTCGAGGAGCCGCGCAGCGCGGCGGGCGCGCCGAGCCCGGAGCGGGTCGTCCCGGCCAGCGGTCGGGCCTCGACCGCCGCGCCGACCCGGCGGACCAGCAGCTCCGGGCTGGCGCCGACCAGCCCGTCGGCGTGGTGTACGAAGCAGCCCGCCTGGCGGTCCCGCAGCCGGGTCAGCACCGCGCCGAGGTCGAAGTCGGCGTCGGCCTCGACGCGAACCGAGCGGGCCAGCACCACCTTCTCGAAGCTCGCCGCGGGTGATGGCGTCCAACGCCGCCTCGACCATCGCCCGCCAGGCCGCCCGGTCGGTCTCCGACTCGACCCGCCACGACGTCGGCTCGGGACCGTTCGACGGCACCCGTAGCCGGGCCGGCGCGTCGCCGATCTCGGTGACCCAGCCCCGACCCGCCCCGTCCCGGCCCACCACGACCCGGGGGATCACGAGCGACCCGGCCCGCCCGGCGTCGAAGGGGAACGCGCCCACCGCCAGCGGCCCGGTGCCCGGCCAGCGGAGCGGGTCGTCGACCTCGACGCCGGCCAGCGCCCCGTCGACGTCGTCCACGTCGACGCGCGCCGCGACGCCCGCGGTGACGAAGCCGACGTCGTCGTGGAGCCACGCGAACCCGTCCCGGCCGCGCGCGTCGAGGAGATCGGCGGGCGGGTCGAAGCTGCGGCTGACGGCCTGCAGCGGTGGGAACGGCGCGGCCAGCGACGTCACGCCCGCGTCCCGGTCAGCAGCTGCACCGACCCGCCGGTCATGGTGCGGCGCGACACGGCCCCGAACCCGGCCGCGGCGAGGCGCGCCGCGAGCTCGTCGGGCGGCGGCAGGTAGGCGATCGAGCGGGGCAGGTACCCGTACGCGTCGTCGCGGGCCACCAGCCGGCCCAGCAGCGGGACGGCGCCCCGGAACCACACCGCGTTCCCCCAGCGCAGCACCGCGTGGTCCGGCACCGCGGCGTCGAGGACCGCGAGCCGCCCCCCCGGGCGCAGCGCCCGGGCGCAGTCGGCCAGCACCGCGTCGAGGTCCACCACGTTGCGGAACACGAACGCGGAGACGACCCCGTCCAGGCTCGCGTCCACCACCGGCAGCGCCACCGCGTCGGCGCGGGCGAGCGGCACGTCGACGCGCGCGGTGGCGAGCATGCCCGCCGACCGGTCGACGCCGACCGGCTCGTACCCGGCTCGGACCAGCTCGCGGCACAGGTCGCCGGTCCCGCAGCCCAGGTCCAGGACCCGGGCCCGGGGTGCCAGCTCGAGCGCGTCGACGACCCGGCGCCGCCAGCGCGCGTCCTGCCCGAGCGAGATGAGGCGGTTCATCCGGTCGTAGCGGGGCGCGATGCGGTCGAACATGGTGTCGACCGCGGCGCGCTTCTCGTCCCCCTCGGGGAGGTCGACCCGGCCCCGCGTCGAGCTGGTCACGAGCCGGCCTGCCCGGTCGGTGCGCCCCAGTCCGGCTCGGCGCGGGCCGCGTCGCAGCTCGGCCGGCTCGCCGACCGACTCGAGGTGCTCCTGGGCGACCTGCAGCAGCACGGCCCGGAAGTGGTGCTCGACCAGCGTCGTCACCGACGGAAGCAGGGTGCGGAACGTGGCGACGAGGCGCTGCGCGCGCTCCGCCGCGTCCAGGTCGGCGTGGAGCAGCGGCTGCCGCACGCTGGTGTCGAACAGCGCCACCGCGTCCTCGGCGATCGCGCGCGTCGACTCGGTGTGCCGGCGGGCCAACGTCAGCAGCTCCGGCAGCGGCAGCCCCGCCTCGAGCAGCTCCAGGCCCGCTCGCACCAGCTGCGCGTCGGACGCCGCGAAGCGGGCCTCGCCGTCGGCGCGGCGCGGCACCACCAGGCCTTCGCGGACCGCGGCGTCGAGCAGCGCGCTCGGCACCCCGGCCCGGGTCGCGAGCTCGTCGAGGGTGATCAGCTCGCCCGCTGCCGCGTCGGCCACCGCGGCGGCCAGCGGCTCGTCGGCCGCGTCGAGCTTCCCCGTCGAGGAGGCGGCGGATCACCGCCAGCGAGAAGCCGCGGCCCTGCAGCTCGCGGATCCGCTGCAGGCGGGCCAGGTGCTCCGCCCCGTACCAGGCCACCCGACCCTCCCGGCGGGGCGGGGCCAGCAGCTGACGCTTCTGGTAGAAGCGGATCGTGTCGACCGACGTGCCGGTCCGCTGCGCCAGCTCCTCGACCCGCAGCTCCTCGACCCGCAGCTCCTCCATCACCCCGGGATTGTAGGAGCGACCACTCCCAGAGTGGGAACGGGGGCTCGCTCAGGCCGGGTCGTGCCAGACCGGTTCGCGCTTCTCGATGAACGCGGTGGCGCCCTCGATCCCGTCGCCGCTCGCCCCCACTTCCTGCGCGGCGGCGAAGGTCAGGCGCCAGCCCTCCTCCTCGCTCCCGTCGACCGCCTGGCGGATCAGGCGCCGGGTCACCCGCACCGCGGTCGGCGAGTTCCGCCCGATCCGCTCCGCCAGCGCGACCGCCTCCTCGACCACCCGCTCCGGCGGGACCAGCCGGTTCACCAGGCCCAGCTGGTAGGCGCGCTCGGCGCTGATCGGGTCGCCGGTCATCCCGATCTCGAGCGCCACCGCCAACGGGACCCGCTTCGCGAGCCGGATCGGCCCGCCCGCCGCCGCCAGCAGCCCCCGCGCCGCCTCCGGCAGCCCGAACCCGCTGTCCGTCGCCGCGACGACCAGGTCGCAGGACAGCACCAGCTCGAAGCCGCCCGCCACCGCGACGCCGTTCACCGCGGCGATGATCGGCTTCGGGTAGTCGCGCTGCGCGACGCCCGCGAAGCCGCCCCGGGCCGTCATGATCCCCGCCCCACCGCCGCTGGCGATGACCCGCAGGTCCGCGCCCGCGCAGAACACCGGGCCGTTCCCGGTGATCACCACCGCCGCCACGCCCCGCTCGCCCTCGACGTCGTCGAGCGCCGACTCGATCGCCGCCGACAGCTCCGGGCTCATCGCGTTGCGGGCCTCGGGACGGTTCAGGCGCAGCAGCTCCACCGAGCCGTGCCGCTCCCGCTCGAGGATGTTCGCCATCGGGTGCACCTCCGTCGCGCCGGGCCGGACGCTACCGGCCGAACCGGGCTGACGTCAGCGCTGGCGCGGCTCGGCTACTCGACCAGGTCGGCCGAGCGGGGCCGGAACAGCGGCTGGAACACGAGCCGCTCGGGGTCCGGGATCCCCGTCCACTCGAAGCCGAGGATCTGGTCCACGCTGCGCCGGCCCGTCAACGTCCGCAGCAGCTCGAAGCGCGACACCTGCACCGACGAGGCGACCGGTGCCTCGCCGATCACGTCCGGCGGCTCGACGCAGACCAGCTCCAGCGCCGGGCAGGCCTGATCGGCGTCCCGCTGCGCGAGGACGCCGAGCGCCCACGCGTAGGCGCCCGCCCCCGCCGCGGAGTCCCGACGGCCCGGCGCGTCGAAGGCGCCCCGCAGGTCCTGCTCGTGGGTCCAGACGTCGAACAGCAGCTGCCCGAACGTCCCCGGCGGCGTGCCGTCGATCAGCGTGTCGACCGCCGCGCCGCCCTCCTCCCAGTCGGTGAGGAGCGCGTCGACGTCCCACGACCGGCGCTTCTCGACCTGCACCGCCGTCCACGGGTCGGTGCCGGCCCCGCCCAGGTTCCCGTGCACGATGTCGTCGCAGACCCCCGCGCAGTGCGCGACGACGTCCCGGACCCGCCACTCCGGCGCGGCCGGCACCCGCTCGTCGACCCGGCCCGGCCGCGCGCGCACCAGGTCCAGCATCGCCTGGCGCGCCTCGCGGTACGCCTCCGCATCGTTGGTCATCGGCCCAGTCTGCACGACGACACCCCAGGCCGCTCAGACCGCCGGCCCCGGGGTCACGGGGCATCGCCTAGATTCGTCGCCCATCGCGCTCGACCTGCACACCTCCGTCACCGCGGCCGGGCCCTGGGGCACGAACACCCGCCGGCTCATCGTCCGCCACATCGTCGGCTCCGGGCTCGAGCTCGGCCCCGGGCACGTGCCGTTCCCTGCCCAGCCCGGCACCACGGTCCGGGTCGTCGACCGCTGGCGGCCCGAGGAGAACCACGAGCTCTTCCCCGAGCTCGCCGACGCCGAGTTCACCGTCCCCGACGTCGTCGCCGACCTCAACACCGACCGGCTCTCGCCCGTCGCCGACGCCAGCCAGGACTTCGTCATCTGCAGTCACGTCCTCGAGCACCTCGCCGAGCCCATCGGCCTCCTCGACGACATCCACCGGGTGCTGCGACCCGGCGGGGTCCTCCTCCTCTTCCTGCCCGACCGGCACCGCACCTTCGACCGCCACCGGGACCCCACCCCCCTCGAGCACCTCGTCGCCGAGCACCAGGCCGGCGTCACCGAGGTCGACGACGACCACGTCGTCGAGTACCTCGCCAAAGCCGAGGGGGCGCTGCCCGACACCGAGACCGTCGAGTCGCTCCTCGCCGCGCCACCCGACGAGCGCCGGGCCAAGCTCGACCTGGAACGGCGCCGCTCCATCCACGTCCACTGCTGGGACGACGAGGAGTTCTTCCCCGTCCTCCTCTACGGCGTCGAGCACCTCGGCTGGCGGTGGGAGTTCGTCGACGGGATCCTCACCGAGGACGAGCTCGAGGCCGGGATCGAGTTCGGCTTCCTCCTCCGCGTCTCCCTCGTCGAGACCGACCCCGGCGTGCTGCGCGACCGGCTCGACCACGACTGGCGCCTCTGGCGCGACATCCGGATGGGACAGCTGACCGGGCAGGAGATCATCCGCCAGCGGGCCCTCACCGCCGAAGCCGAGCTCAAAGGGGCCCGCGAGCGCCTCGAGCGCATCGACGCCAGCCCGCCCATGCAGCTCTACCACCTCGCCCGTCGCGTCACCCGACCCCGCGGCACCAGCTGAGCGACGAGCCGGATCAGCCCGCCCGCTCGTCCGCCGGGACCACGTCGAAGACGTCGGCGGGCAGCGAGCTGGGCGACACCCGCAACGACCCGAGCAGGTGGCGGACCAACTTCTCGCTCACCGAGCCCAGCGCCTTCGCCTCCTCCTCCGACAGCTGGTCGAAGAGATGGCGACGCACGCTCTCGACGTGGCGCGGCGCCGTCTCCTCCAGCACCCGCCGGCCCCGGTCGGTCAGCGCCGCGATCGAGCCTCGCCGGTCGCTCGGGCAGGCCTCCCGCCGCACCCAGCCGTGCTGCTCCAGCCGGGCGATCGCGTGCGACAGGCGACTCCGCGAGAAGAACGCCGCGTCGGCCAGCTCACTCATCCGCATCGCCCCACCCGGATGCTCCGAGAGGATCACCAGGATCTGGTAGTACGCCAGCGGCATCCCCGCCTCCCGCTGGAGGTCCTGCTCGATCTGCTCCAGGAGCAGCGTCTGCGCGTACAGGGACATGATCCACGTGTGCCGCTCGCGCTCGTTCAGCCACCGGGGCGTCGACGCCATGGTCACAGCCTACCCAATCTGATTGACGTTTCAACGACTTGGGGCGGAGCGCCGGCAGCCTCGCGCCCCGCCGGGGGAGTGGCGCCGGGTCGGTACGCTGCCGCGCCATGGCGGAACCCGGCGGCAGCGGACCGATCGGCCCCTACCCGCCCGGGGTCATGACACCCGACGAGCAGGTCGAATACGACAAGCTGCGCCGCAGGGTGCTCTGGCGCATGCCCACCGGTCTCTACCTCATCGGCTCCCGGGCCGCGGACCGCACCACCCGGAACCTCATGACCGCCAACTGGGTCACCCAGCTCTCCTTCGACCCCAAGTGGGTCGGGGTCGGCGTCGAAGACGCCGCGCTGACCCACTCGCTCATCCAGGCCGGCCGCTGCTTCACCGTCTGCCTCGTCGACCGAGAAGACCGGGCCATCGTCCGGAAGTTCACCAAGCCGGCCGAGCTCGACGAGGCCGCCCACACCCTGAACGGCATCCCGTTCGTCGAGCGGATGACCGGCGCGCCGGTCCTCGCCCAGTCGGTCGCGTTCCTCGACTGCGAGCTCCGGGAGCAGGTCCCGGTCGGCCACCACACCCTCTTCCTCGGCGAGGTCGTCGACTGCGGTTTCCTCCGCGACGAGGACACCCCCGTCCTCCGCATGGAGGACACCCGCATGAACTACGGCGGGTAGACCCGACCCGCCCCGCGACCGCCCGCTGTCCAACCGCACCCCGGTTCCTGCCGATCGCCCGCTCCAGGGAGAGCGACCGCCGTCAGCTGCCCTTCCCGGTCAGGCGATCCCAGAACGTCCGCCTCTCCGCCGGAGCCGGCGTTGACGGTGCGGGGGCCTGAGCCGGCGGAGGAGTCTGCGGAACCGGCGGCGGCCCAGGAGCCGGGGTCCGGACCGGGCCCGGCGATGTCGTCAACCCACCACTCGCCGGCGCCGGACTCGGACTCGGACTCGGCGCGGGCGTCGCGGTCAGCCGCTTCACCGGCGCCCGCCTGGCCGTGCTCTTGCGGGGGCCCTTCTTGGCGGGGCGGCGCTTGGCCGCGGTCTTGCGACTGGCGGCCTTCTTGGTGGTCCGCTTGGTCGGGCGGCGCTTGGCCGCGGTCTTGCGACTGGCGGCCTTCTTGGCGGGGCGACGCTTGGCCGTGGTCTTGCGACTGGCGGCCTTCTTGGTGGTCCGCTTGGTCGGGCGGCGCTTGGCCGCGGTCTTGCGACTCGCGGCCTTCTTGGCGGGGCGACGCTTGGCCGTGGTCTTGCGACTCGCGGCCTTCTTGGTGGTCCGCTTGGCCGCGGTCTTGCGACTCGCGGCCTTCTTGGTGGTCCGCTTGGCCGGGCGGCGCTTGGCCGCGGTCTTGCGACTGGCGGCCTTCTTGGTGGGGCGGCGCTTGGCCGTGGTCTTGCGACTCGCGGCCCTCTTGGTGGTCGTCTTCGCCGGGCGCCGCTTCGCGGTCGCCTTGCGCGCTGGGCGCTTCCGGGTCGTGCGTTTGGCGGCCATCGTGTCCCCCTCGTAGGCCCCAAGTGGCCGAACGGCGGCGAATCCTGCCACGTCGGACGTGTTCGTTGGGGGATCAGTAACCTGCGGGTCGGTGGCTCGAGTCGACGACGAGATCCCCGCCAGCCCCGAGGACCACCGCGGGGGTGTGCTCCGCCGCTGGCGCCACGCGCTCGCCACCGGCAACCCACCCCCCGGGCCCATCGACCCAGTGACCCGCTGGCTCGTCCTGACCCGCGCCTCGGTGCTCCCGATGACGATCACCGCCGGGCTGCTCGCGCTCCTCCTCGCCTGGTGGAACGACGACGCCCAGCTCAACGTCGCCCTCTGGGCGCTCGCCGCGGTCGGTCTCGTCCTCGCCCACGTCGCCAACAACCTGATGAACGACCTCTGGGACCTCCGGGTCGGAACCGACACCGACCAGTACCCGCGGGCCCTCTACGCCCCCCACCCCGTCCTGTCCGGGATGACGACCCGCCGGGGGCTCCTCCTCCGCGCCCTCGCCGCCAACGTCGCCGACCTCGCCATCCTCGTGATCCTCGTCGCGTCCCGCGACGCCTGGATCATCGCCTTCGCGCTCGGCGGTTTCCTCCTCTCCGTCGCGTACACCGCCCCGCCGCTCCGGCTGAAGAAGCACGGCCTCGGCGAGCCGACCGTGCTCGTCGTCTGGGGCCCCCTGATGGTCGGCGGCACCTACTACGCCGCGGTCGGTCACCTCCCAGCCCTGATCGTGCTCGCCTCCATCCCCTACGCCCTGCTCTGCACCACCGTGCTGATGGGCAAGCACATCGACAAGATCCCCTGGGACCAGCCCGCCGGCACCCACACCCTCCCCGTCCTCCTCGGGGAGCGACGCGCCCGCGTCATCACCCAGGCGATGATGGTCGCCTTCTACCCCCTCGTCGGGCTGCTCGTCGCCCTCGGCACGCTGCCCATCCCGTCGCTGCTGTGCCTCCTCGCCGTGCCCCGCCTGGTCAAGATCTGGAAGCCGTTCTCCGCGCCGAAGCCTGACCAGCCGCCGGCCGGGTTTCCGATCTGGCCCCTCTGGTTCGCCGCGCTCGCCTTCGTGCACACCCGCCGGGCCGGCGGACTCCTCCTGGCCGGCATGCTCCTCGGCGTCCTCATCGGACACTGACCGACCTTGGGGCGATATGCCCAGATCGGGGGCCCGGCGGGGCGGACAGCCGGGAGCCGATCGTCTGAGAGACCGACGAGTATCGTCGAATCTTGTGCGTCGGGGATTTCTGGTTGTCTCGGCGTCGATGGGGGCTGGCCACGATGGGGCCGCGCGGGAACTCGAGCGCCGCCTGGTGGCCCACGGTCACGACGTCCGCGTCATCGACTATCTGCATCTCATCCCGCTCAAGCTGGGCGGCTTCGTCCGCTGGACCTACCTGTTCCAGCTGAAGGTCCTCCCCTGGACCTACGACATGACCTACAAGGCGCTCGGCGTCGGCGCCCCCGTCCTCTGGGGGCCGATCGTGCGGGTCATGAGCCTCGCCACCCGTCGGTCCCTGCACCGCGAGCTGCTTGCCTCCCGACCCGACGCGATCGTCTCCACCTACCCGCTGGCGTCGCTGGTCCTCGGCCGGATGCGCAAGAAAGGCTGGCTGCGGGTCCCGATCGCCACCTACCTCACCGACTTCGCCGTGCACCCCCTCTGGGTCCACCCCGGCGTCGACATGCACCTCGCGGTCAGCCCCCTCTCGGCGCAAACCGCCGCCCAGCGCGGTGGCCGCACCAACTACGCGTCCGGACCCCTCGTCGGCGACCCGTTCCGCGAGGGCTCCGGGCGGCCCACCAGCCGCCAGGAGATGCGCCGCCGCCTCGCCATCGACAACGACGAGCGGGCCGTCCTCGTCGTCGCCGGCTCGTGGGGAGTCGGCGACGTCCCCAAGACCGTCCAGGCCATCCTCGACGCCGGCCCCTACCACCCGATCACCGTCTGCGGCCGAGACGAGAAGCTGCGCGAGACGCTCGTCGAGGAGTGCACGACCGGCACCGTGATCGGCTGGACCGACGAGATGCCCGCCCTGATGGCCGCCGCCGACGTGCTCGTCGAGAACGCGGGCGGCCTCACCGCGATGGAGGCCTTCGCGGCCGGCGTGCCCGTCGTCTCCTTCCACCCCATCGCCGGGCACGGCAAGGAGAACGCCAAGACCATGGCCACCTCCGGCGTCAGCCGCTACGCGCACAGCGACGCCGAGCTCGCCGACGCGCTCGCCGAGGCCACCACCCCCGGGCCGGCCCGCGACGCGCTCATCGACGCCGGCCACGGGCTGTTCGCCGGCGACCCGACCGACCACGTCGAGGACCTCGCCGCCCACACCAAAGCCGACGCGCTGCTCATCCCCCTCCAGTTCCCCAAGGGCCGCCGGCGCGTCGCGTACGCGGCGTTCGGGATCATCGGCCTGTACCTCCTCATGACCATCGGCGCGCAAGGCGTCGCCGCGCTCGGCGTCGGGGTTGCCAAGCCACCGAAAGCCGCCACGCGCGACGTGTTCCTCGGCGTGCGAGTCAACCGGGCCGACCTCGAGAACCACCAGGTCGTCTCCGAGATCGACAACCTGCACGTCACCCTCGTCGTCGACGGGCACACCGCGCTCGAGACCGGCCGCGTCCTCGCCCCGCTCGCCGCCCACGGCGTCGACATCGCCAACGGCGGGCTCGGCCGGCGCGGCAGCGTCCTGCGCTGGAACCGCGCCCACGACGACTGCACGAAGTCGTTCCAAGAGATCGACGACCGGACCGGCGTCCACCCCCGCGAGTTCGTCCCCGGCCGCCGTATCGACGGCTTCGACCAGATCTACTGCCGCAGCGGCTCCCACAAGCAACGGCTCGTCGAGGCCAACACCACCTTCAAGCCCAGCTCGATCCCCACCCCCCACGGACGTCGCGTGTACGTGCTCGACGGCCGGCACAGCAGCCCGGCGCAGGTCGCGGCCGGCCTCCAAGCCTTCGCCTCGTCGGTGACGCGCCAGGACCTGCACCTCGAGTCGCTCGAGGCTCTGCGCTGAGCGCAGCCCTCACCGCCGCGTACGCCGCGGCGGGACTCGTCGGCGCGGCCGGAGCCGTGCACGCCGGCCCGGCCCTCGCCGGCGTGTCCCCGTTCGGCTGGCGCGTCACGCCCGGCCTGGTCGGGCGCGGCCAACCAGGCCACGTCGCCCTCACCTTCGACGACGGACCCGACCCCGACTCCACCCCCGCCGTGCTCGCCGAGCTCCACCGGCTCGGATGGCACGCCACCTTCTTCATGCTCGGCACCCGGGCTCGCCTCGCCCCGGCGCTGGTCGGCGAGGTCGCGGCGGCCGGCCACGAGGTCGCCGTCCACGGCGACGAGCACCGCAACATGCTGCGCCGCACCACCCGCGGCGCCCGCGACGACATCCGCCGTGCCACCGACACCCTCGCTCACCTGAGCGGCGCCGAGCCGACCTGGTTCCGGCCCCCGTTCGGGATCCTCTCCCTCGGCGCGCTCACCGGCGCCAAACGAGCCGGGCTCACCACCGTCCTCTGGACCACCTGGGGACGGGACTGGCGTCGCGAGGCGACCCCCGACACCGTCGTCACCGACGTGCTGCGCCGCTACGTCGACGGCGGCACCGTCTTGCTCCACGACTCCGACTGCGAGTCGTACCCCGGCTCCTGGCGATCCGCCCTCGGTGCCCTCCCACGGCTCGCCGACGAGTTCGCCGCCCGCGGGCTCACCGTCGGGCCGCTCCGCGACCACGGGCTGCGAAGCCGCCGGGCCCCGAGCCGCGTCTGAGCCCATGACCCTCACCGTCGTCCTCGCCCTCAGCGCCGGGCTCTTCTACGCCCTCGCCGCCGTCGTCCAACAGCGCGTCGCCGCCCAGCAGGACGACGAGCTCTCCCTCTCCCTGCGCCTCATCTGGGCCCTCGTCCACCGCCCCCTCTGGCTGCTCGGGATCGCGGTCGACGTCGGCGCCTACTGCTTCGAAGCCGCCGCGCTCGGCGTCGGCTCCGTCCTCGCCGTCGGGCCGCTCATGGCCAGCGGGCTGCTCTTCGCGCTCCCGTTCGCGTCGTTCCGCACCGGCCGACGCGTCACCCGACACGAGATGCTCCCCGCGGCCATGGTCACCGTCGGGCTCGCCGTCTACGTCATCGTCGGCTCCCCGAGCGGCACCACCTCCCACGCGCCGCGGTGGGCGTGGTCGGTCGCGGCGCTCGTCGTCATCGTCGCCAGCGGCACCTGCGTCGCGCTCGGCCGCCGCACCCGCGAACCCGGCCGCCGCGCCCTCTACTACGGCCTCGCCACCGGGATCGTCTACAGCCTCACCGCGGTGCTCACCAAAGCCACCGTCGACCGGCTCACCCCGGCCGTATTCCCCATCTTCGGGCACTGGCAGATCTACGCGCTGCTGATCGCTTCGGTCGTCGGGCTCGTCTTGAACCAGAGCGCCTTCCAAGCCGGGCACGTCGCCGCGTCGCTGCCCGCCATCTCCGTCGCCAACCCGGTGCTCGCCTCCACCATGGGCGTCGTCCTCTTCGGCGAGCACCTCGACGCGGCTGGCGCCGCCGCCTGGGCGCTCTGCGCGGCCGCCATCGTGACCATGGCCGCCGGCACCGTGTGGCTCGCCCGCTCCCCGCTCGTCACCGAGGAGGTCGCGCACACGCCCACGCTCGAGGTCTGAGCGGTCCCTTCCTGGGCGCGCCCACCGCCGCCCCGGGTAGGGTCCGCACCCACGCTCGGCATTCGCAGCTCCGAGCAGGGCGGGAGGGTCGTCATGGGGATGGGGACGTCCACTGCGGGCGATCACGGATCGCCAGACGACCGACTCGACGAGATGGCCCAGGAGCTGCGCCAGCTCCGAGCCAAAGTGGACGAGCTCGAGGGGCGAACCCGCCCGGCCCGGCCCGCCGCCGCGGACTCCCCGGCCCCGGCCCGCGACGGCTCCGCGGCGGGCGGCGCCACCCCGACCGACGGCGCCGACGGCGCCTCGCTCACCCGTCGGCGCCTCTTCCGCCTGGCCGGCGGCGCAGCCGCGGCCGGCGCCGGGCTCACCGTCGCCGGCGCCCTCACCACGTCGCAGGCGGCCCGCGCCGACGGGCCCGACGTGGCGCTCGGAAACGGGACCGGCGGGACCGGCAACAACGCGTTGACGGTCGCGACGTCGATCACCTCCACCGCGACCACCGCCACCGTCCAGCTACTCAACCCGACCAGCCCCCAGCTCACCCTCCAGGGCGCCACCACCGCCGGGCCACCGACCGGGACCCACTCGGCCGGCGACCTCTAGGCCGACGACGAGGGCAACCTGTGGTTCGCGACCGCCGGCGGCACCCCCGCCTCCTGGGTCGCGCTGTCGCTGCCGCCCCTCTTCGCGCCCGTGACGCCCGCCCCGGCCCGCGTCTACGACTCCCGGGTCGGCTTCCCACCGGAGAGCGTCGAGAAAGGCGGGCTCCAAACCAACGAGCAGCGCATCATCGACCTCAGCCTCGGCGGCGCGCTGGAGCTCACCGGGAGCTACGCGGTGCTCGTCAACCTCACCGTCGTGAACACCAACGGCGCCGGCTTCATCGCCCTGTTCGCCGCCGACGTGACCTGGCCCGGCAACTCCAACATCAACTGGTTCGGCAGCGGTCAGGTCCTCGCCAACAACGCCACCACCACGACCGACGCCTCGTTCAACATCAAGGCCCTCAACGGCGGACCCACGACCGATCTCGTGATCGACGTCATGGGCGCCTACCTCGCCTAGCAGGGTGCTGAAAATCGCCCTGAGTTGCAGCTCCTGGGGCAGCGTGGCGGACCGGTGGTGGGTGAGTGGTTGGTCTTGTCGACGGTGGGGGTGGATGGCCGGGTCGTGTCGTTGGTTCGGTCAGGTGGGGGCGGCGTCCAGCGCGGCGATTCGGAGGATGTTGTAGACGGCTCCAGCCATGAGGAACCAGGCTCGGTTGCGTTGTCGGCCGATGTAGCGGAGCTTGCGGCCTCCGGCGATGGTCTTGATCCAGCCGAAGGGTTCTTCGATCCGTTTGCGGATCCGTTGACTCACGGCATGGCCTTCGTGACGGAGGGTGCGCCCATCGATCGTGGAGTGCTGGCGGGTGGTGTTGGGCGCGACATGCGGCGTGATGCCCATCGCGCGGAGATCAGCGACGAACCCGGCGGTGTCGTAGGCCTTGTCGCCGGCGACGGTCCGGCGTCGTTTCGTTGCGGGGAGCCGCCCCAGCATCTCGAGTGCGGTGTCGCGTTCCGCGTAACCGTTCGCTTCGGTCAACTCGATGTCGACCAGCAAAGCATTGCGATGTTCCATCAACAGATGCCCGGCATAGGAGAGCTTCGCGGCGGTCGCGTGGGACTTGCGGGCCATGCGAGCTTCTGGATCCGTCGTCGAGACATGGGTCTGGTTCGAGCGGCGTTGCCCGTGGAAGCTCACCTCGGCGTTGCGACCCCCACCCGAGGAGCCAGGACCCGAGCCGTCTTTGGGCTTGAAGCTCTTCTGCGACGCCCAGGCCTCCAGCAGGGTGCCGTCGACCGAGAAGTGATCACTCGAGACGTAGCGACGCAGCTTGGCGTGGCGGACCACCGCGGCGAAGAACCGGGCCGCGATCTCGTGATCCAACAGCCGCTCCCGGTTCTTGGAGAAGGTCGTGGCGTCGAACGCAGGTGCGTCGATCGCCAGATCCAAGAACCACTTGAAGAGCAGGTCGTAATTGACCCGCTCACAGAACGCCCGCTCCGACCGGATCGAATACAGCGCCATCAGCACCGTGGCCTTCAACAGCTGCTCCGGCGGCACGCTCGGCCGCCCCGTCGCGGCGTACATGACGCTGAACTCCCCATCGAGGTCCGCCAGCACCCCCTCCACCACCCGGCGGATCCCACGGATCGGATGATCAGCCGGGATCAGACTCTCGGCACTCACCGCCACGAACATCGCCGACTGCCGATCAGGTTCCCCGCGCACCACTCACCTCCTGACGAACGTCCTCATCAGAAGCATGACGAACACCAGCACCAAACGCGAGCACCCACCAGGGGTTTTTCAGCACCCTGCTAGGGAGCGACCCATGCCGACCGACGCCTGGACCCGTGCCCAGCAGCTGATCGCCCGGAAACGGAAGCTGGCCGCGAGCGGGGAGCACGCGGCCAGCGTCGGCACCACGAGCGCCGACCTCGCCGCCCAGCAGCAGCGACGAGCCGTCCTCACCCCCGCCCAGGTGCGCGGGACCGTCGAGCACCTCCGCCAGCGGCCCGGCTGAGCCGAGCGTCAGCTCAGGTCCTGGTGGCTCCGCCCGCCGGCGCCGTGAGCCACTCCGGGACGACCGACCACCACACCCAGCGACCCCTCCGCTCACCGGCGAGCAGCCCCGCGTCGGACAGCAGCTTCGTGTGGTGCGACACCGTCGGCTGAACGACATCGAACAGCGCGTCCGAGCGCTGCTCACCGTCTTGATCGCATGAAGGAGCGGGGCCTCCGCTCCAAGTCAGCGACCGTCTCGACTGTGGCGGCACCGAGAATCGCGATACGCGATACGTAAGGATCTCAATAGAACCTTGCGTAACGTCCCCCGTCTTGACCAGATCCGTTACGAAAGGATCTAGAGCGATCGTTGCGTAAGGACAAGATCCACGAGAGGACGTGCCCTGCCCGAGATCGTCGAGTGTCTTTGGGAAGGCGGCGGCTACGGCTCCCGGCGGGACCGCAAGCCGTTCCGCTTCCATGCCTTCGTTCCCGATCCAATCGGCGAGTGGGATCGGCCTCTCGCCGGACGTGCCGCCGAGGCTGTCGCCCGAGCGACCGCTGCGCTCGGCGAAGTCCAGACCTCGAGCGCTGGGCATGATCTAGAGGTCCTCGCCGGCCCGCTGCTGCGGGCCGAGGCGCTGGGGTCATCCTTCATCGAGGGCCTCCACGCGTCGAACAAACGCGTCACCTTGGCGGCCTACGAACCAGTCGCTGCGGACCCCACCGCCCGTGCTGTCCTCGGCAACCTGCACGCGATGGAGCAAGCGATCGCGATCGGAAGCGACCGCCGTCGCTTCGACCTCGGCGATCTGCTCGCGATCCACACAATCCTCCTCGAGGGAACGACCGAACCACGGTACGCAGGTGTCGTTCGCACCGACCAGAACTGGATCGGAGGGCAGGGCCCGAGCCCCAGGGACGCTGCGTTCGTTCCGCCACCTCCCGATCGAGTCCCAGGACTGCTCGCGGACCTGATCCGATTCATCAACCTCGACGACCTTCCCGCTGTTGCACAGGCTGCAATCGCCCACGCTCAGTTTGAGACCATCCACCCGTTCGGTGACGGCAACGGCCGCGCCGGCCGCTGCCTCATCCACGTGATCCTCCGGCGCCGCGATGTTGCCGCGAGATTTGCCCCTCCAGTCAGCGTCGTCCTCGCCCGGAACGCTCGCCACTACATCGCTGGCCTCACTGACTACCGCGACGGCCGAGTCGATGACTGGGTTGGCTCCTTCGCAGACTCCCTTTCTACGTCAGCGGAGGCAGCCCAACGACTCTGGCACCAGATCGACGAGCTGCTCGCAGACCTCATCCGGCGAGCGGGTCACCTCAGGTCAGACTCGGTCGCGCGAAAGATCATCCTCGGCCTTCCAGCACATCCCATCGTCAATGCCGAGACGGGCGCCACGCGCTACGGGGTCACCCCAACCGCAGCTCGTGCAGCACTCAACCGGCTTCAAGCCGCTCACGTACTCAGCCCGACTCGCGTCGGGCGTCGACGCGACCGTGAATGGATCAGCGAGGCGCTCTTCGAGCTACTGGACAATTTCGAGCACGATCTCGGCACCGGCCCTGGACCTGCGAACTCCCACTTGTAGGGGCGGTTCATGGGCCCGCGAACGCCCTGGTCACAGGCTCGATATCGGCTCTGATCTGCCCGGACGTTTGTCCTTGTTTGTCGTTGGTTGTCAACGTTTTTCGACGGCGGGTTCAAGGGGTCCGCCGACGTTCCACGGACTTGGCACGGAGCTGAGACGCCCCTACCGAAGGGGAGGTGACGGCGCGGACTGGGACCGGGCGCCGGGCAGGCGGGCGCTCGCCGCGGGTACAGCACCGTCGCTTCATGAGCGCCGCCGCCAGCAGAGCCCCGGCAACAGAGCTCTCCAGGTAGGGCGTGGGGCCCCGACGGATCTGTTCAGGTGGCCGAGCTGACGGGAAGCTGGCACTCCAGTTGCCAGGCGAGTGCGGCCATTTGGGTGGGGTCCCAGGGACTGGAGAGGGGCGGCGTGTAGGAGAGGTCGAGTTCAGTGAGTTCGTCGATGGTCATGTGGTGGTACAGGGCGGTGGCGTAGATGTCGACGCGTTTGGAGACTTCGGCGCCGTAGTGGCCGAGGAGCTGAGCACCGAGGAGTCGTCCGTCGTGACGATCGCCAGTGAGCCGGATCCGAAGCGGGGTTGCTCCTGGGTAGTAGGCCTTGTGGTCGTCGAAGGTTCGATCGATGGTGAAGGGGTCATAGCCGGCGGTGATGGCCTCGCGTTCACGGAGGCCGGTGCGTGCCGCGACGAGGTCGAAGATCTTGACGACTTGGGTACCGAGCGAGCCTGCGTATTCTCGGTGTCCGCCGACGGCGTTCTCTCCGGCGACGCGTCCTTGTTTGTGGGAGGTGGTGCCGAGCGGCATGTAGGTGTGCTGCTGGGTGAGGTGGTGCCAGGTGTGAACGCAATCTCCTGCGGCGTACACGTGCGGAACGCTGGTGCGCATGGCACGGTCCACGCGGATGGCGGCTCGCTCGCCGAGCTCGACGCCAGCGGTGCGTGCGAGCTCGACATCGGGTCGGACGCCGACAACGACGAGGACCAGGTCGGCGGGTTCGTCGAAGCCGTGATCGCCAAGCACCCTGAGCCGTCCGTCTCTTTCGAGGATGCGGTCGACTTTGGTGTTGGTGGCCACGGTGGCGCCGTTGGTCGTGAGCTCGGCGGCGATGTCGGCGCCGAGCTCCGGATCGACTGTTGTGAGGACAGAGGGCAGTTGTTCGACGACGGTGACCTGGATGCCGCGATGGGTGAGCGCGTCGGCCATCTCGACGCCGATGTAGCCAGCCCCGATGATGACCGCGCTACGCACGAGGCTGGCTTCGAGTCGCTGGTGGACGGCGAAGCTGTGCTGCATCGTGTGCAGGACGTGGACTCCGGGTAGATCGAGGCCCTGGATGGTCGGCTGGATGGGCGTAGCGCCCGTGCCGATGATCGAGCTCGTCGTACGAAAGCGTGTGTTCGGTACCGGCACCGTCGGTGATGGTGACGCGGCGCGTGTCGGGATCGATGTGGTGCGCGAGATGGTCGAGGCGGAGCCGGATGCCGTGGGCTTCGATGTCGTGGGCTTTGCGGTGCGCGAGGTCGTGCCAGTCGGCGGTCTCGCCACTGAGGAAGAAGGGGAGGCCGCAGATGCTGTAGTTCGGGTAGGCGTCGGCCACCACGACGGTCACGTCGCTCGCTGGGTCGAGTTCCCGGGCACGCAGGGCGGCGCTGATGCCGGCGTCGCTGCCACCGATGATGAGCACCTCGGTCATGTCGCCTCTCCCTGTCGGTCCCGCGCCGCCGGCTCGGCCGTGATGGGCCCCGTCTGCGGCTGTCGGTCGGGACCATATCAACTTCATGAAGTTTGACTCAATTATCGTTGTGCTATTAGTCTGCGTTGGTGGACCTGGCGAGTGCCGTCGAGTTCGCACGCGGCGCGCCACGCCGCGCTCGGGGATCCGGTCCGCTTGGCGATCGTTGACGAGCTCGAGGCCTCGGATCGGGCATCGGTGGAGCTCCAAGAGCGGCTCGGCATCCCGTCGAACCTGCTCGCACACCATCTGGACGTGCTCCAGGCCGCCGGGTTGATCTCTCGGTCGCGTTCAAGTGGCGACGGCCGTCGCCGCTACCTCCACCTGCGCCGCGAGGCGTTCACCGGTTTGGTGCCCGAACGTCCTCTCGACCTGGCATCCGTGTTGTTCGTGTGCACCGCGAATTCGGCCCGCAGCCAGCTCGCGGCTGCCCTGTGGCGAGCGCTCGCCGATGCGCCGGCCGAGTCAGCGGGGACCCATCCGGCAGACCGCGTGCATCCGGGCGCGATCGCGGCGGCAGGCCGGGCCGGATTGGATCTCAGCCACGCGCGACCCCGACCGCTCGACCGCGTGCGACAGCGTCCCGGGCGGACCGTCATCACGGTCTGCGATCGGGCTCACGAGGAGCTCGATCCCCAGCCAGACTGGTTGCACTGGTCGGTCCCTGACCCGGTCCCGGTCGCCTCCACCCAAGCGTTCAACGCGACGGTCGCCGATCTTCGCGAGCGGATCGGCGGGGTGGTCAACTCGGGCCAGGTGCTGGTGTGAGCGACCTCGCGCAGCTTCCCGAGACCGGGACGGGACGCCTTCGCCTCGACCTCGTGCGCCGCCTCGCGGCCGAGGCGCTCGGCACCGGTTTGCTCATCGTCGCGGTGGTTGGTTCGGGCATCATGGCCAGCCGGCTCTCCCCGAACGACGTCGGGATCCAGCTCCTCGAGAACGCCGCCGCGACCGCTGCCGCCCTGATCGGCCTGATCCTGATCTTTGGCGCCGTCTCCGGGGCGCACTTCAATCCCGTCGTGACCCTTGTCGACCGGGCGTTCGGCACCACGAGCACTCCCGAAGCAGCCCTCTACATCACCGCACAGATCGTCGGCGCGTGCCTCGGGACCATGGTCGCGAACCTGATGTTCAATTTGCCGATCGTGGAGCTCTCGACCAAGGTCCGCTCATCGGGCGCGTTGTGGCTCTCCGAAGTCGTCGCCACCGTCACGCTGTTGCTGATCATCCATGGCTGTGTCCGCACCGGACGTGCCAACATCGTGGCGTTCGCGGTCGGGATCTGGATTGGGGGCGCCTACTGGTTCACCTCCTCGACGAGCTTCGCGAACCCTGCGGTCACGATCGCACGGATGCTCTCGAACAGCTTCGCGGGCATCAAGCCCTCCTCTGCGCCCATGTTCATCGTCATGCAGCTCATCGGTGCGGTCATCGCCTACGGGCTGATCCGGCTCTTCTATCCCTCCGCGAGTGTCGCACCGGAACCGTGAGTCCGAATCCAAGGAGCGAGCCATGAGGCAAACCCTGCACATCGGTGATCTGCCACTCGACCAGCAGCAGCTGGTCCGCATGACGCGTGTCAACGTGGAGCGGGACTTCGCTGGAGTCTTCGGTCCCGAGACCATCGAGCGGTTCGTCCTCGACTCCCTCGACCGTTTGCTCGCAACGGCCAAGGTCAGGGCGTTCCTACCGTTGTTCACCGAGAAGTTCACGCGGGAGCGGCTCCGCGCGCTCGCCCGCGTCGATGGCATGGGTCCTGTCGGGGTTCCGGCCGTCCTCTTCCTCTGCGTGCACAACGCGGGTCGGTCGCAGATGGCTGCCGGCTGGCTCCGGCACCTCGCGGGGGACAATGCCGACGTCTGGTCTGGGGGCACCGAACCCGACTCGCAGATCAACCCCGCGGTGATCGAGGGCATGGCCGAAGTCGGCATCGACATCCGCGGCGAATTTCCAAAGCCCTGGACCGAGGAGATCGTGCGAGCCGCTGATGTCGTCATCACCATGGGCTGTGGCGACGCCTGCCCCCTATACCCCGGCAAGCGTTACGAAGACTGGGAACTCGACGACCCCGCCAGCAAAGACCTCCCCGCCGTCCGACCGATCCGTGACGAGATTCGCCGCCGCGTCGAGACCCTCATCACGTCACTCAACATCCCCAGCCCCATCGCATAGCGCTCGCCGCCACGCCACCCGCCGTCGGTCCGTGGCCGCTATGAGAGCGCGGCTCGGAGGGCGCCGAGACGCTCGGGGACGACGCGCCACATCATCCACCGTCCAACCTTCTCCCCCTCGAGGAGGCCGGCGTCCGCGAGCGCCTTGGTGTGGTGACTGATCGTGGGCTGGGATTTGCCCAACGGCTCCTCGAGATCGCACGAACAGACCTCGCGGCCCGCTGCGACGAGGCTCAGGAGCCGGAGCCGAACCGGATCCGCCAGCCGCGCCGAACATCCTGGCCAGCTGGTCGGCGTCGGCTTCGCTCAGCGGCGCCGCCAACAGCGGCCGGCAACACGCCCCATCATCAAGGCGAACGAATGACCTTTGCTTGGCAGCCAAGAGAACCGCCTCCGATCTATTGACAAGCGTCGATACATCCGCGAGGATGGTACCCATCGACCGAGATCAATATACCTGAGAGGAACTCCCCCCATGTCACGGGTCCAGCTCGCACTCAACGTCCCCGACATCGACGATGCCGTCGCCTTCTACTCCAAGCTGTTCGCCACCACACCCAGCAAGCGCGAGCCCGGCTACGCCAACTTCGCGATCGCCGACCCACCACTGAAACTCGTCCTCTTCGAGAACCCTGGCGTCAACAGCCGCCTCAACCACCTGGGCGTTGAGGTCCCCTCGACCGAGGAGGTCGCGGCACATCACACCCGCCTCACCGGCGAAGGTGTCGTCACCGTCGAAGAGAACGGCACCTGCTGCTTCGCCAAACAAGACAAAGTCTGGGTCGACGGCCCCGACGGCGCCTGGGAGATCTACACCGTCCTCGAAGACAGCGACACCTTCGGAGGGCCTTCAGCTCCTGTCGACGACGCCGGCGACTCCTTGTGCTGCGCGACGGTTCCTGAATCGCAGGCACGCTGCTGTTAGGGGACCACCGGCATCCGTCGCAGCCGCCGACTGGCGCGACCGAGGTCCGAACAACGCCCGCACGAAGGGGCACCTGGCCTACAGCCAGCTCGCGACCAACAAGAGCACGGCCGAGCCCGTCAGCAACACAGGACAAACCTTGAACCACACCACCCGGGTGCGCGCACCAGTCAGCCCCGTCAGCACAGCCAAGGCGACCAGCAGCACCGCAACAGCCCGATAGACCCACACGCTGACGCCCACATCCGACCCACCGACCGCGGTCGCGACAACCACCACCGCAGCAAGGCCCCACATGCTGAACGCCTCGGCCAGCCACTCCTGCAAAATGACACGACGATTATCAACACTGACCGGCTCAAAGCCGGCAACGACTTGGCGAGTCGGAACGACATGCGCCACCCCCCACAAGCCAACAAGACCCGCGGCAACATAAGCCAGAACCGTCGGCACCGTCCGATCATCACCCTCCAGCACACACCGCAACCAGGGCCCTTCGTCCCCTACTCACGCGCACCGGCTGTGACCACCCCCGCAAGCGGGACAGGATGCGTTGCAAGGCTCCGCGGCACTCAGTACGTCCAACGGAGGCGAGGGCCAGCGCGCCGTCCAGCCGGCCCGGCGTTGAACGCGTCACCTTCCTGGCGAGCGTTGTCTGATTTGGTGGGCGTGAAGAGACTCGAGGCCCCGCTCCGGCCTTCTGGGAGCGGCGCGAGCGCCGCGGCGATCGGCGTCGGCTCAGGTCTGGAGGTCGAGGACCGCGTCGGCGAGCCGTCCGAGCTCGGCGTGCCAGTCGTCGGGCTCGGCGAGCGCGACGAGGACGAGCTTCGAGAACCCGACCGCCACGAACTCGGACAGTCGGGCCCGGAGGGCGGGAAGCCCGATCGGGACCAGCGCGGCAGGGTCGACGTCGGGACGCACCGCGGCGAGCCGCTCGCGCAGCGGGGCGGGGATCTCGTCGTGCGCGTAGGTGACCATGGCGCCGAAGTGCTCGGGGTCGATGGCCCGGCCCGCGGCCGCGGCGGCCTCCTCGATGACCGGCCGGCCCGCCGCGGTGTCGGCCGGGGTGCAGAAGCTGGCCAGCCAGCCGTCGCCGAGCCGGCCGCAGCGGCGCAGCTCGCTCGGCGCCCGCCCGCCGAGCCACACGTCGAGGGGCGTCTGGATCGGCTTGGGCCGCACCGTCAGCGCCTTGTAGTGGAAGTGCTCCCCGTCGTGGTCGACGCCGTCCTCGACCCAGAGCCGGCGCATCAGCGGCAGCGCCTCGTCGAAGATCGACGCCCGCGCCTCGCGGGGCACGCCGAACGCCTCGTGCTCCGCCGCGACCGGGTTCCCGAGCCCGAACGCGGGCAGCGCCCGCCCGCCCGAGAGCCGATCGAGGCTCGCCCACGACTTGGCGAGCAGCGCCGGGTTGCGGCCCGGGAGCACCTGGACGCTCGTCCCGAGCTTCAAGCGGCGGGTGCGGCCGGCCGCGACCGCCAAGCCGACCACCGGGTCGGGGCTGTCCCCGGCCACCCGCTCGGAGAGCCACAGCGAATCGAATCGGTGCGCCTCGAGCCCGTCGACGAGCTCCCCGAACCGGGACTGGTCGCGCAGCCCCTGCACGCCGAGCCCGAACCCGATCCGGACCTTCACCCGCGGAACGCCTCGTAGGCGCGCAGCTCCCGGCGGGCGATCTGCTGGAGGTGCACCTCGTCGGGCCCGTCCACGAGGTGGAGGGTGCGCGCGTACACGTACATCTCGGCCAGCGGCCAGTCGTCGGTCACCCCCGCCCCGCCGAACACCTGGATGGCCCGGTCGATGACCGTCGTCGCCAGCCGGGCCGCGACGACCTTGATCGCCGCGATCTCGAACCGGGCCCCCTTGTTGCCGACCGTGTCCATGAGCCAGGCCGCCTTCATCGTGAGGAGCCGGGCCTGCTCGATGTCGATCCGGCTGTCGGCGACCTGCTGCTGGAGGGCCGCGTTGTCGGCCAGGTGCTGCCCGAACGCGACCCGCTGCTGGGCGCGAGTGCAGAGCAGGGTCAGCGCCCGCTCCGCCATCCCGATGGCCCGCATGCAGTGGTGGATGCGCCCCGGCCCGAGCCGGGCCTGCGCGATCGTGAAGCCGCCGCCCTCCTCGCCGAGCAGGTAGTGGGCGGGGAGCCGCACGTCCTCGTAGAGGGTCTCGCAGTGGCCGCCACCGGCGTCGTGGCCGAACACGGGCAGGGTCCGCACGATCCGCACCCCCGGCGTGGCGAGCGGCACCAAGATCATCGACTGGCGGTGGTACGGGTCGGCGTCCGGGTTCGACACGCCGAGCAGCACCGCGAACTTGCAGCGGGGCGACGCGGCGCCGCTCGTCCACCACTTGTGGGCGTTCACCACGTACTCGTCGCCGACCCGCTCGATGCGGCTCTGGATGTTCGTCGCGTCGCTGCTCGCCACCCACGGCTCGGTCATCGCGAAGCAGGACCGGATCTCCCCGTCGAGGAGCGGCCGGAGGAACTCCTCGTGCTGGAGCGCGGTGCCGAACTGGGCGAGGATCTCCATGTTCCCGGTGTCGGGCGCCGAGCAGTTCGTCGCCTCCGCGGCGAGCGGGCTCGCCCCCATCTGCTCCGCGAGCGGCGCGTACTCGACGTTGGTCAGCCCGGGGCCGAACCGCCGGTCGGGGAGGAACAGGTTCCAGAGGTCCCGGGCCCGCGCCTCGCGCTTCAGGTCCTCCATCACCGGCGGGTGGAAGTGCGGGTCGCCGGACGCCTCGACCTGCTCCCGGTACACCGCCTCGGCCGGGCTCACCCGATCCTCGATGAACGCCGCCAGCCGCTCCTGCAGGGCCTCGGAACGGGCCGACACGGCGAAGTCCATGGGGTCGACCCTAACCTCGCGGGCGAGATGGCCGTCCTCCTCCCCGTCCTCGCCCTCGCCTGGCTCCTCGGCTGGGTCCTCTGCTGGCGGCTCCGCACCGTCCCGTACGCGCCGGACCTGAAGCTCGCCCTGCGCCCCCCGTCGGTCGTGATCCCCGCCCACGACGAGGACGGCCCGCTCGCGACGGTCCTCACCGGGATCGCGGCGCAGACCTCGTCGGTCGCCGAGGTCATCGTCGTCGACGAGTGCTCCGAGGACACCGCGGCCGCCGTCGCGACCGCCCGCGGCGCGCGGGTCCTGCCGGGCGAGGACCCGCCTCCCGGGTGGACCGACAAGACCTGGGCCCTGTTCCGCGGGGTGCGGGCCGCCCGAGCCGACGTCGTCGTCTGCCTCGACGCCGACGTCGACCCGTCGTCGCACCTCGTCGCCCGCCTCGGCCGCTGCTTCGCCGACCGGGGCGGCCTCGTGTCCGTCCAGCCCTATCACGAGATGCGCCACGTCTGGGAGCGGGCCGCGGCGTTCTTCAACCTGGCCGCGGTCATGGGCGTCGGCCTCGCCGCCCCCGGGCCGTCCCGAACCCGGGAGCGAGCCGCCTTCGGCCCCTGCCTCATCGCCCGCCGCGACGCGCTCCTCACCCACCTCGCGCACCGCTCGGTCCGACACTCGGCCGTCGAGGACGTCGCGCTGGCCCGCCGCTTCGCAGCCGCCGACGCGCCCGTCACCTGCTTCGGCGGCGGGGACCTCGTCGCCTACCGCATGTACGACCGGCCGGGCCGCCTCCTCGAGGGCTTCACCCGCAGCTCCGCGGCCGGCGCCGCCACCACCCCGTGGCTGCGGCTCCTCGCCATCGCCGCCTGGATCGCGGCCGGGATCCTCGCCGCGGTCGCGATCATCGGCGGCGGCCCCGTCGCGCTCCTCGTCTACGCCGCCTTCGCCGTCCAGTGCTACGTGATGCTCCGCCAGCTCGGCAACTTCGGGATCCTCGCCGCGCTCCTCTACCCGGTGCTCGCGGTGTTCTTCCTCCTCGTGTCCCTCGGCTCGCTGGTGCTCGCCCTCCGAGGCCACGTGCCCTGGAAGGGCCGCACCGTCCGCCCGCCTCCCGCCGACGGCTGAGTGCGGGCGCAGGCCCGATCGGGCCCCGGGCCCGCCGATGTTGGGCCGCGCCTCATCGAGCCCTGATCGTCGCCTCACGCCCGACGGGCACGGTGATCCCTATGGTGTCTCGATGATCGAGCCCGACCCGACCCGCGCCCCACCGAGCCGGCGCCGGCTCGGTCGCGCCGCGGCGGCGGTCCTGCTCGTCGCCGGCCTCGCCGCGGCCGGCCTGGCCTCCGCCGCCCCGGCGGGGGCGCAGCCCGCGCCCACCCGCGGCGGCGCGGCGGCGTGCGCCCGCGCCGAGCGGCAGTGGTCCCGCCTCGTCACCGCCAACACGAGGGCAAGAGCCGCCTTCGCGAAGGCCCAGGCGCTCCAGAACGGCCTCATCGCCAACGGCCGGGCCCGGCTCGCGTCGCGGCTCGACGTCCGGCTCGCCTACCTGCGGTCCCTGCACAACACCTACACGAACCTGGTCTCCGCGATCGCGCTCCGCGTCCAGGGCCGCTGCTCGGCCAGCCCGCCCCAGCTGCCCAGCTACTGACCGCCCGGGCTCGCTCCTCGAACACCTCGGGGCGCATCGCGTCCGGCACGGCGGGGACGCCGCAGTCCGCAGCCGCTCCGCCCCCCGCCGCGTCGTCGGCCGTGAAGGCCCGGGTCGTGCAGCAGAACACGACCGCGATCCCGGTGCGTGGCCTCCGGGTCCCGGGTCGTGATCGCTCCGTGGTGGAAGCCCACCGGTTCCTCCGATCCCGACGGGCCGGGTCCCGCCGCTCGCCGCCTCCGGGCCGTGCTCAGGGGGGCGGGGGCGCCGCGGTCGGGAAGCCTTGACACGAGCCCCGCCACCCTCCATCATCATGGCCCCCATTGACCACAACCGCCTCAGCGGCCACGACGGCCGAGGGAGAGCCCCGTGTCATCAGCCGAGCCGGCCCCCGTCGCCCCCGAGCTCCTCGAGGTCACGCCCGACGAGCTGCTCTCGAGCGCGCTCCCGATCGCCCGCCGCGGCTACGAGCCCGACGTCATCGACGCGCTCCTCGAGCGGGCCGCGGCGACCATCGAGCGGCTCCGGGCCTTCGACGGGACGGCCCTCGAGCGGCAGCGGCGCAGCCAGGCCGAGGTGCTCCAGCGGACCCTCCTGATGGCCCAGACCACCGCTGACCGCACCGTCGCCGAGGCCCAGACCCACGCCGCGTCGCTGCTCGACGCCGCGGACCGGCGAGCCCAGCAGCTCATGGCCGACGCCGAGCAGCTCGCCACCCACCTGGTCGAGACCGAGTCCACCCGCGCTCAGCTCACCGTCGAGGAGGCACTCACCCGCCGCCGGGCCCTCGAAGCCGAGATTCAGGAGCTCGAGCGCTACGTCGCCCAGGCCCGGGCCCGGGTCCGCGCCGCGCTCGACCACGAGACCGCGACCCTCGACCGGATGCTCGGCGAGGCGGTCGGCCACCGACCGGCCCCCGAGGTCGATCTCACCGACCCCCACCTCGACCTGCCCCCGCTCGGCGACCCGTCGCGGGCCTGGCCGGACCCCACCACGCCGATCGAGGCCCGCCTCGTCTGACCCGAGCCCGGGTCGAGGCACGCCGTGGCTGCCCTCTCCGAATCGGATCTGGCCGACGACCCGATCGAGCAGTTCCGCCGCTGGTTCGCCGACGCGGAGCGGGCCGGAGTCCTCGACGTCGACGCGATGGTCGTCGCCACCGCCGACGCCACCGGCGCCCCCCACGCCCGCGTCGTGCTGCTCCGCGGCCTCGACGGGGCCGGGTTCCGCTTCTACACCAACTACGACAGCGCCAAGGGCGCCGACCTGGCCGTCAACCCGCGCGCCGCGCTGGTGTTCTACTGGCGCGAGCAGGGCCGACAGGTGCGCGCCACCGGCCCGGTGCGGCGCCTCACCGCCGACGACTCCACCGCCTACTGGCGCCACCGACCCCGAGCCAGCCGGATCAGCGCCTGGGCGTCGCACCAGAGCGAGCCCATCGCCGACCGAGCCTCACTCGAGGCGACCGCGGCCGAGGTCGCGGCCCGCTTCGGCGACGGCGACGGCGACGTGACGCTCCCACCGTTCTGGGGCGGCTACCTCGTCACCCCCGACGCGGTCGAGTTCTGGCAGCACCGCGAGGACCGGCTCCACGACCGGCTCCAGTACCGCCGGGTCGACGACCAGTGGATCGTGGAGCGACTCCAGCCCTGACCCCGGGTCAGCGTCCCGGCAGCGCCGGGACCTCGACGTCGAGGTCCCGGTCGCCGTGGTGACGGTCCCAGCCCCGCGCCTCGATCAGCGCCACGTACACCATCAGCCGGCCGAACACGAGCAGCCAGGCCAACAGCGCGAACACGATCCCGATCGTCCCGTAGAGCTCCGACGAGTGGGCCACCAGGTTCGGGACCACGTACGCGCCGACCAGCTTCAGCGCCTCGAACACCGCCCCGCCCGCCACCGCGGCCGGCAGCAGCGCCCGGACCGGCACCCGCCGGTTGGGCAGGATCCATGACGTCCACACCAGCAGCGCGACGTCGGTCGCCAGCGACACGACGATCACCAGCGGCGCGAACACGCCCGGCAGCACGCTCCACGCCGCGGTGGCGAACGCCCCCGCCGCGATGGCCAACCCCGCGCCCACCATCCACAGCGCCGCGATCGCCCGATCGACGAGGCCCCGCCGGTCGACGTGCCACGCCGCGTTGTACGCGTCGGCGATGACGATCCCGAGGCTGGTGCCGGTCCACGCCAGCCCCAGCAGGCCGATCACCGTCGCCGCGGCCCGACGGTGCCGGGCCGTGTCGACCGCCTGGTGCACCGTGTGGGCCGCCTGCCCGGTCAACCCGAGCTGCTTGGTGATGGTCTGGGCCACGTTCGCGCCGCCCGCCGACACGAACCCGAGCACCGCCACCGCCAGCACCGTCACCGCGAACAGGGCCAAGAACCCGTACAAGGTGATCGAGGCGGCCAGCGCCGACCCGCGCACTTCCACGTAGCGGCGCTGGACCTCGACCGCGGTCGAGAAGCCGGGCACCCGCTCCAGGCGGCCTCGCAGCCGCTCGCCGAGCCGGCGCCGGCGCGAACGACGCGGTCGTCGTCACCGGGGCTCGACCCGACGGGCGGCGGCTCGGCGGTCGCGGGCGGGCATGGCGAGGGATCGTAGAAGCGGACGCGCGCCGGCCCGGCGGGGGAGACTCCCCGGGCCATGAGCGCCGCCACCGTGATCCTCAGCGTCGCCGCGGTGGTGTTCGTGGCGGGCGACTGGTGGGCGGTGGCTCGCGCCGACCGGCGCCTCGAGTACGTCTGCAAGCCGGCCGCGACCGCGTCGCTCCTCGGGATCGCGGCGACCCTGCACGCCGCCCCCGCCGCCACCCAGACCTGGTTCCTCGTCGCGCTGGCCCTCTGCCTGGTCGGCGACGTCTGCCTCCTGCTGCCCGAGGGCCAAGCCGGTCACGACGGGTTCATACCCGGGCTCGGCGCGTTCCTCCTCGCCCACGTCTGCTTCACCCTCGGCTTCGTCGCCCGCGGTCTCACCACGCTCGGGGTCGTGATCGGCGTCGTCGTCATCGCGAGCGTCGCGGTCCCGCTGGCGGTCCGCTTCGTCGGCGCGCTCCGCCGAGCCGGTGACCGGGCGCTCGTCCCCCCGATCCTCGCCTACCTCGTCGCGATCGCCGCCACCGTGGTCACCGCCGCGGGCGCCGGCAACCCGTGGGGCATCGCCGGCGCCGCCCTCTTCGTCGGCTCCGACGCCCTCATCGCCGAGACCCGCTTCGTCGGCGAGCGCCGAGGCGCGCCCGTCGCGATCATGGTCACCTACTACCTGGCCCTCGGCGCGCTCGTCGCCTCCCTCGCCTGACCGCCGACGACCACCTCCGGCCCGGGGCACGTCAGCGGTGCCAGGTCGTGTGCCCGGCGGGCAGGCCGTCGCGGGCCGCGGTGAGGGTGAGGAGGCACCGCTCGAGGTTGAACTCGACGAGGGCTTGGTCTTCGAAGCCGGGCCAGGGCTCGGCCAAGTGATGCTCGGTCACGAACTGCTCGGTGAGGGCCGCGCGCAGCCCAGCATCTTGCAGCTCAACCACGGTGCCGGTGACGTAGAACGCGTCGTCGTGGCGAGGAGGCGGGAACGTCTCGCTGTGGAGCGCGTACCGGCTGTCCCGGCGGAGATCTTCGAGCTTTGGGCCCGCGACGATGAACCCGTAGAGCCCGGCATCGCTGAGCAGCGGACAGATCGGATGGACTCGGGGCCCACCGTCCGCTCTGACCGTGGCGAGGAACCCGAGACCGAGGTCGTGTCCGTAGAAGAGGTCCCGGCCCTGCCGGGCGAGGTCCGAACGGGCGCTGGCGAACTGACCCCAGGTGAGCATGCGGGGACGATGCCCGGTCGTCGTGCGGCCCGCAACCGATAGGCCCATCGAGCTCCTGACCGCGCGGTGACCGAGTTCGTCACCCCCCGGTGCTGCTGCTACAGGAGCAGGGGAGCCGGGGCGCGGTCGCGGCGACGGGCCAGGGCCCGGCGGTGCTCGGCGATCTGGTCGACGCTCACCAAGGCGATGCGATGCTCGAGCGCGAAGGCGCTGAGGTCCGGTGTCCGGGCCGGGGAGCCGTCGACCGCGAGCACCTCGCAGATCACGGCCATGGGCGGGAGGCCGGCCAGCCGGGTCAGGTCCACCGACGCCTCGGTGTGCCCGCGGCGCTCGAGGGTGCCGCCGGCGCGGGCCCGGAGCGGGAACACGTGCCCGGGCCGCTTGAACTCGTGAGGAGCGGCGTTGGGCTCCACCGCCCGCCGGATCGTGAGCGCCCGGTCGCCGGCGCCGATCCCGCTGCCCGCGTCGACGTGGTCGATCGACACCGTGAACGCGGTGTCGCAGCCGGCCCGCTCGGGCGGGACCATCGGGCCGAGACCCAGCGCGTCGAGCCGCTCCGGGGCGCAGGGCATGCACACCAGGCCCCGCGCCCAGCGCAGCATGAAGTTCACCGCCTCCCCGCTGACCCAGCTGGCGGCCATCGTGAGGTCACCCTCGTTCTCGCGGTCCTCGTCGTCGACGACCAGCACCATCTCGCCCCGACGGATCCGCCGGAGGGCTTCCTCGATCGATGTCAGCTCCATGTCGTCCTCACACTCGCTCGACTCGTTCCGGTGCCCGGCGGTCCGACTCGGGCAAGGTGACCACCATGCGACAGCCCTGCGGGTCTCGCCGCTCGGGGTGGATGTCGCCGCCGTGCAGATCGACGATCCAGCGGGCGATCGCCAACCCCAGCCCGGCGCCGCCCTCGCGGGACGACCGGGCGGTGTCAGTGCGATAGAAGCGTTCGAAGACCCGCGCCCGATCCGCGTCGGGGATCCCGGGACCTTCGTCGAGCACCTCGATCGTCACGCCGTGCGGGCTGCGCTGCGCGCGCACCTCGACCGAGCCGCCCTGGGGCGTGAAGCGCACCGCGTTCTCGAGCAGGTTCGCGATCACCTGATGGACCCGCTCCGGGTCGCCGTCCGCGGTCAGGTTCGCGGGCTCGACCGTCACCGCCACGTCCACCGCCGGCGCGTGGAGCCGCTGCTCGCGCACCGCGTGCTCGAGGAGCGGCTCGACCGGGAACGCGGCCCGTTCGAGCGGCACCACCCCCGCCTCCAGGCGCGACAAGTCGAGGAGCTGCTGCACCAGGCGACCCAGGCGCTCGACCTGGGCCAGCATCGTCTCGAACGTCTCCCGGTCCGGTGCCTCGACCCCGTCGACCAGGTTCTCCAGCTTCGCCTGCAGCGCCGTGATCGGGGTGCGCAACTCGTGGGAGACGTTCGCGACCAGATCTCGCCGCACCCGGTCCGTGGCCGCCAGCTCGGAGACCATGTCATTGAAGGAGCGGGCCAGCGCGCCGACTTCGTCGTGGGACGTCGCGGTGACCCGACGGCTGTAGTCGCCCTGCGCCATCGCGCTTGCCGCGGCCGCCATCTCCCGCAGCGGGGACGTCATCCCCCGCGACAGGAACCAGACGAACACCATCGCCACGATCCCGGCCAGGATGCCGCTCAACGACGGCCACAAGCCGACCTTGATGCCCAACCAGAACACGAGCACCGTCGCCGCCACCGCAGCCGCGATCACGAACCCGAGCTTCAGCTTGATCGACGGGAACGAGTTCAGCGGACGACGCACGTCGAGGTCCTTGACCTCGAGGGCGAGCCGATGCCGGTTCACGCTGACTCGGCTTCCGGACCCGCCCCGTACCCGACGCCGTGCACGGTGCGGACCACCTCGGGGCCCAACTTGTGGCGCAGCGCCCGCACGTGCGAGTCGACGGTCCGCGCGCCGCTCCCGTCGCGGTAGCCCCACACCTCGCCGAGCAGCTGCTCGCGGGTGAAGACCCGGTCCGGTCGGCGGGCCAGGAACGCCAGCAGCTCGAACTCGGTGGGGGTGAGATGCACCGCCTTCCCGTCCCGGTGCACCCGCCGGGCTTCGACGTCGACCTCCACTGGGCCGAGCCGCAACGGGGACGACGCGGCCCGCGACGCGGCCCGGTCGACCCGGCGGAGCAGGGCGTGGACCCGGGCGGTCAGCTCCCGGCTGCTGAACGGCTTCGGGAGGTAGTCGTCGGCGCCGACCGCCAGCCCGACCACCAGGTCAGTCTCGGAGTCCCGGGCGGTGAGCATCAGGACCGGGACCGGCCGGTCCCGCTGAATCCGTCGGCACACCTCGAGGCCGTCGAGGCCCGGGAGCATCAGGTCCAGGACCACCAGGTCCGGTTCGAGCTCCTCGCAGGCCGTCACCGCGGTGAGCCCGTCCCCGGCGATGTGGACCGCGAACCCCTCGCTGCGCAGCCGGGCCGCGACCGCCTGCGCGATCGACGCCTCGTCCTCCACCACCAGCACGGTGCGGGTGGCGCTCGGCGCCTGCAACGTCACCGTGTCGGCCATCACGGCCCATGCTAGAGAGGACCTGTCGAGGAGTCCCGCCGGAGATGTGCGGATCCTGTGGAGATCGACCGCGACGGGCGAAGTGGGCGGACCGGCGCCCTCTCAGGGCGGCGGCGGGGGAGTGGCCTGGTCGAGCGCGTCGGGCCGGATCGCGAGCAGCGTCCCGCCCCGCACCGTGACCCGCGCCGTGGCCCCGACCAGCTCGTTGCTGACCCCCCGGCTCGTGCCCGCCGCCAGGTCCTCGTCGACCAGCGGGTAGCGCAGCCCTTCGGTGCGGACCCCGCCGCGGAGCCGCCCAGCGCGACGAGCGTCACCAGCGAACCCGGCTCGCCGACCAGCGTCGCCTCGTCGCGCACCACCACGACGTGCGCGGCGCCGAGCCAGGCGTCGAGCTTGAACCCGGCCCAGCGGGGCGACGCCAGCACGGTCAGGTTGGCGAGCAGATGGTCGAGCCGGCCGCCGTGACCGCCGACCACCGTCACCGCGCGGGCGCCCCGCGTCGCCGCCGCGTCGAGGGCCAGCTCCAGGTCGGTCTCGTCCTTCTCGGCCGGGTGCTGCTCCACGCGGGTGCCGGCGGCGCGGGCCGCGTCGAGGCGGCCCGGGTCCACCGAATCGAGGTCACCGACCAGCAGATCCACCGGTACGCACAGGACGTCCGCCTGCTGGAGTCCCGAGTCGGCCGCGATCACGAACGCCCCCTCGGGCAGCCGCGACGCGACCGCGGCCGACACGGGGTCGCCACCGGCCAGGACGAGCGCGGCGTCGACGCTGATGACCTTCCTCCGTCCCCGTCGACGCGCCGCGGTGCGCGACGCGTGTCCGCCCAGCCTACGGGCCCTGCCCTCGACGCCCACCGGAGGGTAGTGGCTCTCTATGAAGGGGGGCCTCCTGTCAAGTGGTCGTGTCGGGCTGCCTGGGGCTCGACGGGTGAGTTGGTTCTCATCTCTCTATGGCCTCCTCGAGGGAGGATCAGGGCGGTGGGAGAACTCCGGTTGGTCCATTTCAGTTGAGGGTCGTCGTGCGACCAGCCACTACGTGGGACCTTGCCGGAGCGAACGGTTCACCTTTGGTGAGCATGTGCCAGATGGCCTCGGAAAGCTTGCGGGCGAGTTCGACACGGGCGACTTTCTTGCCCCGTTGACGACCGAGGCGGGCGGCGGTGCGTTGGTAGTGCTCGGCGTAGAGGGGATGGCGCGCCGCGTGGATGGTCGCCTCGATGAGCGCCCAACGCAGATACCTGGGTCCGTGCTTGGAGAGCGGTCCTCGATAGTCGCGTTCGCCGGACTGATAGACCCGGGGGCACAATCCGGTGTAGCCGGCGAGCTTCTTGGGCGAGGCGAAGCGGGTGATGTCGCCGATCTCAGAAGCGATGGTGAACCCGAGCACCCAGGCGACCCCTGGGACGCTTTGGAGCAGCGCCACGTAGGGATGATCGGCACCCTGGGTGGCGAGCTCGGTCTCGCAAGCGTCGATGCGGTGCTCGAGGTCGTCGATGAGCTCGAGCGCGGTGGTGATGTTCGTGCTCCACGGTTCGGGGAGCTCCAAGCGGGCGAGCAGCTCGCGGCCAGCGACACCGAAGAGATCCGAGACCGCACAGGGCTTGCCGAACGTGATCAGCGCGGAGTGGATCCGGTTCTTGAGCATTACCCGGTGTCGCACCAGGTGCAGCCGGAACCGGGCTTGTTCCCGCTCGCCCCGCACCCCGGGATCGGGCAACCAGATCGAGGGCACGAGATCCCGCCGGGACAACTCGGCGAGCACCCAGGCGTCGATGCGGTCCGTCTTGCAGGCCAACGGCGCCAAGCCCTTGACCTTCTGGGCATCGGCGATCTCGACATCCCAGCCGGCCAACTCGAGCGTGTCGTGCACGAAGCGGGCCCCGTTCATCGACTCGACCGCAGCCGACACCGGCTCCCCCCGACCGCTGACGTCACGAGCCAAACGCACCAGGCCTTCCCGATCCGGGAACGCCGAATCGCGGCCCAGCACCTCACCGCGCTCGTCGAGCAGGCAGACATCCAGGCGCTTGCGACTCAGATCCAATCCAGCATGCAACATGGTCGGGTCTCGTTCGGTGTGTGGCTCCCACGAGAGCCCTCAACTTCGCACCGGGGGAGGCCCCCCTTCATGCCATTCAGTTTGAATCTGGCGGGGAGTCGAACAACGCAAGCTCCTCAGCATCGGGTGCCTGGAATGTGGGTAGCCACCCGTCGAGGTCGACGCGGCGGATCGGGTGACTGTCCCAGGGAGGCTCCGAGTTCCGGGCCTGGATGCGCCGCCAGAGTTCGTCAGTAGGCACGTCGAGGTAGTGCAGTTCGACGCCGACGCCCAGGTTGCGAGCCACGGTTCGCATCTCGTCGCGTTCGACCCGCGCCCAGAGTCCGAAATCGAGGACGACGCTCAGCCCGAGGCGCAGGATTTCTTGGGCGAGGCGCCAGAGTTGCTGGTCGACCTTCTCTCTGGTCGGCTCGTCCCAAGGGGTCGAGCCGAGGGCCCAGAGCCATTCATCCTGCGTCAGGCACACGGCGCTCCGGTCCGCGGCGAGATGTCGGGCAAGCGCGGTTTTACCGGCCCCGGGCAACCCGCAGGTGGAGAATCAGTCGGGCATCGCTCATGTGCCTCAGTCCAGCAGTTCCGCGAGCTGCGTGAGCGACCACGGGTGGGTCGTGATCCCGGCCGCCATCGCGGGCGTGGTGCGCTTGCCAGCCGCCGCGGTGAGCGTCTGGTGGGGGCGGCAGAAGTTGTAGTGCATGAAGTGCAGACTGATCGCGTGGGCGTGGTTCTCGACCTTCTTGGAGAACGCGTTGGTGAGGCGGGTGAAGCGGCGCATCCCCGCCCGCATGCTGAGGTTCTGACGCTCGACGTACGAGGTCGAGATGAGCACCGGGCGGCGCGGGCGCAGCCGCGGCGTAACGTCACCGGGTGTGGACGTGACGCAGGCGATGACCCGGCACGGCCACGAGCAGGTCGTCCTCGCCGCCGACTCCGCCTCGGGGCTGCGGACCGTCATCGCGATCCACTCCACCGCGCTGGGCCCGGCGCTGGGCGGCATTCGGTTCTGGCGGTACGCGTCCGACGAGGACGCGCTCCGCGACGCCCTGCTGCTCTCCGAGGCGATGACCTGGAAGGCGTCGCTCGCCGGCCTCGACCAGGGCGGCGGGAAGGCGGTCGTCCTCGTCGACGACCCCGACGCTCCCCACCCGCCGGCGCTGCTCGAGGCGCTGGGCCACGCCGTCGACGACCTCGGCGGGCGCTACCTCGCGGCCGAGGACGTCGGCGCCACCACCGCCGACATGGACGCGCTCGCCCAGGTCACCCCGTGGGTCACCGGCGTGCGCGAGTCGGCGGGCGGGTCCGGGGACCCGTCACCCGTGACCGCCTGGGGGGTGCTGCACAGCATGCGGGCCGTGCTGGCGGCGCTGGACGGGCCCGCCGCGACGTTCGCGGGTCGGCGCGTCGCGATCCAAGGCGTCGGGAAGGTCGGAACCCGCCTCGCCGAGCTGCTCGCCGAAGCCGGCGCGAGCCTCGTGCTCGCCGACCGGCTGCCCGCCCGGGCCGACGCCGTCGCGGCGCGCACCGGCGCCGACACGGTCACCGTCGACGCGGTCCTCGAGCAGGACTGCGACCTGCTCGCCCCCTGCGCGCTCGGCGGCGTCCTCGACGCGTCCACCGTGCCCCGGCTCGCCTGCCGAGCCGTGTGCGGCGCCGCCAACAACCAGCTCGGCGGCCTCGGCGTCGACGAGCTCCTCGCCCGCCGCCAGATCCTCTACGTGCCGGACTTCCTCGCCAACGCGGGCGGCATCATCAACCTCGCCGAGGAGTTCCACGGCTACGACCAGCGCCGAGCCCTGGCCCGCGCCGCGAGGATCGAGCAGACGACCGCCACCGTCCTCGAGCAGGCCCGCGCCGACGGCACGACCCCGGAACGGGTCGCGCTCACGCTGGCCCGGGACCGGGTCGAGCGGGAAGGAGCCGGGCGGCGCTGGCGGCCCGGCGACCCCGCGGCGTGGACCAACGGCGCGCCGCTGCGCACGCTGCGACCAGCCGATACCGTGAACCGGCGATGACCGCCCTCGTCCCCGACCACGACCACGCGGTCGACGACGTCGTCGCCCGCCTCGACGCGGCCGGCTACGCGATCGTCGAGTCGGTCCTCACCCCCGACGAGACCCGCGACATCGCCGGCGAGCTGCGCGCGCTCCTCGACCGGGTCCCCGGCGGGCGGAACCCGTTCGAGGGCTACCGCACCCGCCGCCTCTACGCCCTCTTCGCCAAGACCCGCTGCCTCGACCCGCTCGCCCTCCACCCCCTCGTGCTCGGCGCCCTCGACTCGGTGCTCGGGGCCCACTACCAGCTCAGCGGCCCGACCGGCATCGAGATCGACCCCGGCGAGGTCGAGCAGGTCCTCCACCGCGACGAGGACATCTACCCCGTCCCTCGGCCCCACCCGCAGCTGGTAGCCAACGTCATGTGGGCGTTCGACGATTTCACCGTCGCGAACGGCGCCACCCGCCTCGTGCCCGGCAGCCACCGCGACCCGGAGCGCCCACCCCCCGACGCGCCGATGACCTACGCCGAGATGCCGGCCGGCTCCGTGATGCTCTACGTCGGGTCGCTCTGGCACGGCGGCGGCGCCAACCGCACCGACCGGGCCCGCCTCGGCGTCGCGATGGAGTACTGCGCCAGCTGGCTCCGACCCCAAGAGACGCACCTCCTCGCCGTGCCGCCCGCGCAAGCCGCCACCCTCCCGCCGCGACTGCGCGCGCTGCTCGGTTACAACGTCTACCCGCCGTTCCTCGGCTACGTCGACGGCCGCCACCCCGAGCGGATCCTCGAGACCGACCCGCCCCCGACACCCTGACCGGCGCCGCGAATCCCAAGTTCTGCACGGATGGAACGGTGCGAAAGATGCCGACTCCAGGAACTGACCAACTGACTCGCATCATCAGGCTGGTACTGATGACGGAGTTGGTCTTCTGCCGGGCGAGGTCTGCTTTGGGGTTTGCTGGTCGTAGGGAGTCTGTGACGTCGAACAACCAGGAGACCCGTTCGTGTCATCCAGCGACGAGAGTTGAGCACTATCCGTCGTCGTCGGGGAGTTTCGCCGCGGCGGGGACCTGCGAAGGTTTGGGTGTACCGGTGAGCGTGGTCTTGGGATGAACCGCCAGCAGCACGGGTGACCGGGGGCTCTGGTTGAAGTTGAAGTCGTTGATCAGGTTGCCTAGGACCTTCTCGTTCTCTCGAACGTCCGGTCTGGGGTCGGGTCGACCGTCCGTAGCTGGGTCGATGCGCTGGCCGTTGAGGAAGTCGTCTTCGATGAACTTGTCGTAGGCGTCGAAGCTCAGGGTCTGGTGATCGACGTATCCGCGCTTCGCGTAGGGACTGATCACCATGGCTGGCACGCGGAGCCCGTAGCCGTTCTCATCGACCGTGGGTGGGACGACGTGGTCGTAGAAGCCGCCCCAGTCGTCCCAGGCCAAGAAGATCGCGGTCGACTTCCAGTCCGGGCTCCGCATCACCGCGTTGATGAGGCTCGTCACGTAGCTCTGCCCGTAGCTCACCGGAGCCGGCGGGTGCTCGCTCACCTCGCCCGACGGGACCACCCACGACACCGCGGGCAGATCGCCTTTCTTCGCCGCGGCATAGAACCGATCCACATCCTGGATGTTCCCAAGCTGGTTATCGGCCTGCACCGTGTCGAACCACGGCAGCGGGTTCCAGATCCCAGGGGTGTTCGAGTTCTGCTGGACGGGCGCACAGGTCTCGGCCGCATCGTTCTCGCAGTCCGGCTCGGTCCCGCTCACCACGTAGTAGCCCCAGCTCACGTGGGCCTTGTGCAGGAGGTAGGTGAGATCAGTCCACGCGTAGATGGGCTGGCCCGCCCTCGTTCGCTTGTTGGCGTGCTTGGGGTTGCCGTCCCCGTTCTTCACGCCGGCCTCACCGCCGTAGTAGGCGGGGGCGTTCGCCGGCCGCTCCGCGGGCACGGTCTGCAGGGCGTTCACGCAGCTGGACGGGTTGTCCTCTTGGGTGCAGTACGCCGACCACTCGGAGACCAAGAACAGGTGCGACGGCAAGCTCCACGAGGCGTTCGGCTCGGACATGTGGTCCTGCAGCACAAAGTCCTTGGCGTAGGTCCAGTAGTTCGGGATGTCGCTCTCGGTGTGATAGCCCATCACGTCCGGCTTCGAGGAGGCGGTGCAGGCCGGGTCCGTCGGATCCAGACAGCCCTTCCGGCCCGACTCGGCTTGGCCGATGAAGCCATCCATCTTCCCGCCGTTGATGTCCGCCGTCGCGTTGACTGCCGAGTGGGGTCCACCACCGTTCACGTCCGCATGGTCGACGTACGGTGCCACACAGGCCCCCGTGGCTGGGTCGGTCACGCACACGCTCGGTGTCCCGTTCTTCATCGGGATGCCATCGGCGCCTGGGAACGTGCCGAAATAGGAGTCAAACGACCGGTTCTCCTGCTGGATCACAATCACATGCTTGATCTTGTGGACCCCGGCCGGCACCAGATAGGTACCCGTCGGTCCCCCCGGTACGCGCTCCACGCTCGGAACCTGAGACGGTGACGCCGATGCGCTGCCACAGGTACTGACGACGACCATCGCGGCAAGAGCGGCACCCAAGAGCACCTTCAACATCGGCTTGATCACGCGAAGCTCCCAGGTCCAGGCGGTGTCACGAGTCCGATGCTGTCGGACTGCGGTCGAGTTGCAGAGCACTCGGCGTGGACCTGGCGATCCACGCCGTTCCGTCAAGACCAGGTCAACGATCGCTTCGATGGCGGGTGCATCCCCCAGATTATGGAAGTCCCTAGATAGACTGTCAACCATGGTTGTCAATCCGCCCAGCGTGGCGCCCATGAAGCGCAGCAGTCGACCATCTGGCACCCGAGGCCTCGTCAAGGTGCCGCCACGACGTCGGAGACCGGTGCACCTGGGCCCGGCCTTGCGTCGGGCCTGGATTGGATACCAGCAACGGCTCGATGAGGAACTGGCTGCTGCGGGCTTTGATGACCGCGCGTTTCCCGACGGTCGGGTCCTGCGGATGTGCTCGGGGTCAGCCGACACGACGATCTCGCAGATCGGTCGGCAGCTAGGGATCACCCGCCAAGGCGCCGGCAAAATCGTCATCGGACTTCGTGATCGCCGGTACGTGTCGGTCCGTGCTTCATCGACGGACCACCGGGAAAAGATCGTCACACTCACACCACGGGCTATCGCCTATCTCGCCGCGCACCGAAAGGCGGCCCGCAAGATCGAACGCCAGTTACGAACCACACTCGGACCGGACGCCGTCGCCGGCCTTGACCGGCTCCTCGAAGCCCTGGGAGCTGACGAGGACATGCGCATGAGCGACTATCTACGCGAGCGGAGCCACTCGGGTATGTAGAGGTACCTCGAGGACTAGCCGGTCACGTGAAACGGCCAGCTTGTCGCCTCGATCACGCGGCTTTCTGGTACGGGCCATGATCCATCGCCGTGCAGGTACACCCGACGACCATCCGGAGCGGGTGGAGGGTGGCGGTCCAGATTCGGCTCGGCTTCGGCCTCACATGCTGCCGCTGCGTCCTGATCTGCGGGCGCCCGTACTCTGGCGGTCCGGCCGCTTCGGGAGGGTAGCGACGCTCAGGCCGGTTCGGGCGCGGCGAACCAGTACACGAAGACGATCTGCGCGACGCACCCCGGCCGATCGCCGCCCTCGACCTCGAACTCGAGATCGAGCGTCGCGCGGACCGCGTCGTCGCCGACCGGCGTCGCCTCGGCCAGCCCGGCGCGCAGCCGGACCCGGGAGCCCACCGGTACCGGGGCCGGGTACCGCACCTTGTTCGCGCCGTAGTCGGCGCCGTTCACGACGTTGCGGAGCTCCCACACGTCGCTCAGCAGGAACGTCGCCATGGCCAGGATCTGGATCCCGAACGCGATCGTCGTCCCGAGGGGGGTCGACGCCGCGAACTCCGGGTCGGTGTGGATCGGCGCCCGGTTGCCGGTCCCTTCGGCGAAGTGGTTCACCTCGGCCTGCGTGACCGTGTGCCACTCGCTCGTCCCGAGCGGCTGGCCCGATCGCTCGAGCAGGTCGGCGGGACGCTCGACGACGATCGGCACGACCCATGCTGGCACAGGCCCAGAACCGGGACCGGGGGGGTGCTACGAGGTCGGGCCGGCCTCCGCGTGGGCGCGCCGCCACGGCGTCATGTCGAGGCCCGGGTAGCGGGCCGCGACCCCGGCGAGGGTCTCGTCGGTCCAGTAGGGATCGCCTGGCTTCGGGAAGCCGAGCACGGCCAGCTGGCGGGGGGTCGCCTGGGCGACGAACTTCGCCCACTCCGGCGAGAACCCCTTGATCGGCCAGGCCTGGTAGCCGCCCCACTCGGCGCGGGCCGGCTTGTAGGCGACGTGCATCATGAACCGCGACGCGTCCGGGTCGGTCAGGTCGACCGAGCGGTGGTACACGTCCGGTCGGTAGGCGACGATCGACCCCGCCGGGGCCGCCGCGTTGCCCGGATCGTCGTACAGGTCCGCGTAGTCGTGCAGGTTCAGCGTGTGCTCCTCGACTGGGATCCCGGCCGTCTTGCGCCTCGACACGAGCCGGGTCGCGCCGTCACCGACCGTCACGTCGCTCAGGTACACGAAGAGCTCGAGCTGCTGGTAGCCGACGTCGCGGCGGGGCACGACGAGGGTGTGGTTCGGGTAGTCGGCGTGGAGCAGCTGGTTGAATCCCGACGACTGCCCGAAGTACTTGGCTGTGATCAGGGCGATGTACATCCGCACGTCGTCGACGCCGAGCAGCTCCTCGGCCAGCCCGATCACGACGTCGTGGACCGCGATCCGGTTCAACGAGGAGCTGTGGAACGGGAACTCCGGCCACGCCGCGTCCCACGTGTCCCACCGCGGGTCATCGCCCGGTGCCGCGTTGCGCTCCGCCGCGGTGGGGAACAGGCGGGGGAGGGCCCGCAGCGCGGCGGCGAGATCGTCGGCTGGGATCGCCCGCTCGAGGACGCACCACCCGTCGTCGTCCCAGCGGGCCCGCAGCTCCGAGGTCAGCACCACGTCGCCCACCGCGGACCGGCCCGCGTCAGCTGACCGGGTCGAACAAGACGATCGGGATCTCGCGCTCCGTCTTGGTCTGATACTCGTCGTACGGCGGCCACGCCGCCGTCGCGTGCGGCCACCACTCGGCGCGCTCCGCACGCTCGCGGTCCGGGCCCGCAGGTCCATCACCCGGTCGCCGTCCTGCAACGTGACGTGCGGGTCGGCGAGCAGGTTCAGGTACCACACCGGATGCTTCGGCGCGCCGCCCATCGACGCGACGACCGCGTACTGGCCGTCGTGCTCGACCCGCATCAGCGCCGACTTGCGCAGCTGACCCGACTTGCGACCCCGGGTGGTGAGGATCACCACCGGCTTGCCCTCGAGGAAGCCGCCCTCCTTGCCGCCGGTCCGCTCGTACTGCTGAACCTGCTCCGCGACCCAGTCCCACGGGCTCGCCTCGTACTCGCCTTCGAGCGGCATCAGCAGTCCTCCATCCTCGTCGGGCGATCCGGAGCCGCGCGTCGCGGCGCCGACCGCTCGAATTCTGGCCCGCCGCTGCGCCGGGCTCGAACGACCACGCTCAGGCGCCCTCGGGCACGACGGCGGCCCGCTCGTCGGCCAGGCTCCGGGCCGCGACCAGACCGGCGACCGCCGAGCCGGCCGCGACGACGCCGAGCAGCCGGGCCCGGACCGGCAGCCCCGGCGTGGCGAGGAGCACCAGCGCGTCGATGGCGTCGACGAAGGCGCTCATGCCCACCCACTCCCGCGTCCTGAGTCCGCTCATGGATGTTGGTCAAGGTGCCGACGCCGAGCGCCAGGTCCCGGCCGCCGGCCAGCCGCCACGTCGCGCTGCCGCCCGGCCCGTCGGATCCGACCGCGAGCCGTCCCAGCGGGCCCCCGGCCAGCAGCAACGCCGCGCCGGCCCCCACCCGACCCCGAGCCAGGATCAACGCGACGCGACGGGGCACGTCGCTCACCGCTGCCGCCACCGTGCTCGCCGGGCCCCGACCACCGGCCCATCCTCCCACCCACCCCGCGGGTGCCGCACCCGGCCCGCCCGTCGCGTACAAAGGACGGGTGCCCGCCCTGCGCGTCGACCCCGAGGACCTCGTCACGTGCGTCGCGTGCGGGCTGTGCCTCCCGCACTGCCCCACCTACCGGGTGACCGGCGACGAGGCCGCCTCGCCCCGGGGCCGCATCGCCGCCATGCGGGCCGTGCAGGCTGGCACGGCCGACCTGGAGGGCGAGTTCACCCGCTACATGGACGAATGCGTCCAGTGCCGGGCCTGCGAGGTGGCCTGCCCGTCGTCGGTGCCGTTCGGGCACCTCATGGAGGGCGCCCGGGCGACGCTCGCCGAGGAGACGTCGTACGTGCCGTGGTGGCAGCGGCTCGGCTACCGCACCCTCGGCCACCACCGGACCCTCGTCGCCCTCTCCCGAGCGCTGGCCTTCGCCCAGCGGGCCCACCTCGTCCCCCGACGCGTCGCGCTGCCGCCGCTGCCGCTCCACGCCCGCCCCCTGCGCGCGACCGGGCACGACGTGTGGCTCTTCACCGGCTGCGTCATGGACGCCTGGGAACGCGACGTCCACGCCGCGGTCATCTCCGTCCTCGACGCGGCCGGGTTCGGCGTCGCCCTCCCCGACTCGAGCGCAGCCTGCTGCGGCGCCTTGCACGTCCACGCCGGGCTCCACGACGACGCCGCCGCGCTCGCCCACCGAGTCGTTGACGCCTTCCCCGGCGACGCCCCGATCCTCGTCGACTCGGCCGGCTGCGGCGCCGCGCTCCAGGACTACGGACGCCTCCTCAGCACCGACGCCGCGGCGGCCTTCGCCCGCCGGGTCCACGACGTGCACGAGTACCTCGCTGAGCACCGCGACCGGCTCCCCGAGCCGCACCAGGGGCCCGACCCGGACCGGCCGGTCGCCGTGCACGACCCCTGCCACCTCCGCAACGTCCAACGTGCCCACGGCGCGGTCCGAACCGTCCTCGCGCCCTACGTCACCCTCCGCGAGCTCGACGACGACGGCCTCTGCTGCGGCGCGGGGGGCGCCTACGCGGCCCTTCATCCCGCCCTCGCCGCTGAGATCCGCCAGCGCAAGCTCGACGCCATCGCCCGCAGCGGCGCCGCCATCGTCGCCAGCGCCAACCCCGGCTGCACCCTGCACCTCGCCGCGGCGGGCGTCGACGTCCGCCACCCCCTCGAGCTCGTCGCCGCCGCCCTCGCGGTGCCCGCCCCGCACACGGCCCGACTCCGCCGCAGGTCGAAGGGAGATCCCGATGGCTGAGCTCACCTTGACCGGCAAACGCGCCCTCGTCACCGGAGCCTCGCGGGGCATCGGGCGGGCCATCGCGGCCGCGTTCGCGACTGCCGGCGCGGACGTGATGCTCTCCTCCCGCAAAGCCGACGCGCTCGAGGAAGCGGCCGCGTCGATGACCGGCGGCCGCGTCGAGACCTTCGCCGCCAACGCCGGCGAACCCGACCAGGCCGAGGCCTGCGTGCTCGCCACCGTCGAGCGGCTCGGCGGACTCGACATCCTCGTCAACAACGCCGCCACCAACCCGTACCTGGGGCCCAGCATCGACATCGACCTCAGCCGTTACGACAAGACCTTCCAGGTCAACCTGCGCGGCCCGCTGGTCTGGACCCAGGCCGCCTGGCGGGCGTCGCTCCGCGAGCACGGCGGCGTCGTCCTCAACGTGTCCTCCGTCGGCGGGATCCGCAGCGAAGCCGCGATCGGGATCTACAACGTGACGAAAGCCGCGCTCATCCACCTCACCGAGACCCTCGCCGCCGAGCTCGCCCCCCGCGTCCGCGTCAACGCGCTCGCCCCCGGCCTCATCAAGACCGACTTCGCCCGCGCCCTCTGGGAGCCCGCCGAGGAAGCCGCGGCCGCCCAGGTGCCGCTCCGCCGGCTCGGCGTCCCCGAGGACGTCGCCCACGCGGCCTTGTTCCTCGCCAGCGACCTCGCGTCGTGGATCACCGGCCACACCCTCGTCGTCGACGGCGGCGCGCTCGTCCGCCCCAGCGTCCCCAGCTGAGCCGCGACCAGCCGGCGACCGTACGATCCCGACCCGTGCCGCTCCGCCCCGACTTCTTCCTCCCGGCCCCGAACCCCCTGCCGGACCTGCCCGGCCTCGCGCTGCACGTCTTCGGCGCCCGCGGTCGCGGGATGCGGCCCATGACGCTCGCCGCCGCGTCGGCCGGCGCCGACGTCACCGGATGCGACCAGAACCCCGGTGCCGGCGACACCGACTTCGACGCCGCGGCACGTCAGGATCTTCGAAGGCCACGCCCCGTCGCACCTCGACGGCCGGCGGCTCGTGGTCACGACCACCGCCCGGGCCGACGACCCCGAGGTCGACCGAGCACGCCGCGACGGGGTGCTGCACCACCGCGCTGAGCTGCTCGACGCGCTGCTCCGGCACCGACCGTCCGTCGCGGTGACCGGGACCCACGGGAAGGGCACCGTGGCCGCGCTCACCGGGCTGGCGCTCGAGGCGCTCGGCGAGGACCCCACGATCGTGCTCGGCGTCACCGTCCCGTCCCTGGGCGGGCCGTTCCGCGCCGGCCGAGGGCCCGTCGTGGCCGAAGCCGACGACGCCGACGGCAGCATCGCCCGGGTCCGCACCGCGATCAGCGTCGTGACCAACTCCTGGTTCGACCATCCCAGCTTCGGCCGAACCCGGGGCGAGGTCATCGCCGACGTGGCCCGCCACGTCGCGCTCGTCGAGCCGACCGGACGGGTGGTGCTCGGACGGGACCGGAACCTGGCTCCCGTGGCGGCCGCGGCCCGCGCCCCCGTCTGGCGCCTGGGTCGTGACTTCGACGTCGAGACCGTCGACGTGGGGTCCAGGGGTCGCCGGGTCCGGATCCACGATGTGGACGGAGCCGTCGTCGACGCGGTGGTTCGCCTGCCCGGCGGGAACGTCGCCGACAACGCCGCGCTCGCCTACGCCGCCCTCCGCGCCCTCGGAATCGAGCCCGACCCGGCCGCGGGCGCCCTGCGTGCGCTCACCACGCTGACCCGACGGGTCGAGCTGGTCGCCGAGGTGGGGGGGATCCGGATCTTCGACGACCTCGGCAAGCACCCCGAGGCGGTCGCGGCGACGCTCGCCGCGGTGCGCGAGCTCGGACCCCAGCGGATCCACGTCGTCTACGAGCCGTTCCTCCACGACGACGTGCTGCGCTGGGGACGCCGCTGGGCGGCTGTGCTCGGCTCGGCGGACAGCGTCGTGATCCTGCCCGTCGACGACCGGCCCGTGCTGCCCGTCACCCGCCGCGCGCCGACGGACTGGCCGCGCCGAGTCGGCCTCTCAGCCGACGTGGCCGCTGACCGATCCGAGGCGATCGTGATCCTCGCCCGTCGCTGCCGCCCTGGCGACGCCGTGGTCGTGTTCGGAGCCATCGACGACCTCGACGAGGTGCCCCGCCAACTCGCGGATCACCTCGTCGAGGATCGAGAACACAGCTGATTGGCAAGAGGGAGGCCCCAGCGGCGCACCGCTCGGGCCTCGCCGCTAGCGGCCCTTCGGGTCGGTAGCGGGACGGCGCGGTGGAGTGGGAGGAACCATGATCCCTGCATCCTTTGCGGACAGGCGACTGCGGACTTGGGGACCTTAGTCGAAGCCCTCCGACGGTTGCGGCTCCGGCGCCGGGCGGCCCCGTACCCGTCGCAGCGGGGCGGTCACCCGCCACGACCTTGACCGCCAGACCGCGTCCAGCTCGGCCTGCAGCACCCCGAGCCGAGCGTCGAGCTCCTCGACCTGCCGTTCGAGGCGGACCCGGTCCCACTCCATGGCCCGCGCCCGTTGCTCGGCCTCGAAGAGCTGCTGGGTCAGCACCGAGAGCCGCCGGAGGGCGTCCGGCGGCGCCGCGGGCCCCCGCGGGGCGGCCACCGACCGGTAGATCTCCACCAGCGTGACCGCGTGCCGGGCCGCCGAGTGGTGACGGACCACCAGCTCCCGCCCCACCGTGCCGAGCGTCCGGTCGTAGCGGGCCAGCAGCACACCGAGGTCCTCCGCCGGCTCGTCTCCGGCCGACGTGAACCCGAACGACTCCAGCGACGGATACGACTCCGCGGTCACGAACCCGGCGTAGCCGACCTCGTCGTACACGAACGCCGCCCGGCCGAGCGCCAGCGCCTCCAGCACCCCCCGTCCCGAGCTGAAGACGACGTCGGCCTGCATCATCTCCGTCGTCGGGTCCGGCACCGGCTCGTCGGCCCGGCCGAACACCGAGAGCTCGATCCCCGCGGCCCGACACGCCTCCCGCAACGGGGAGATCCGCGTCGACAGCATGCGGGACATCGCCAGGGCCACGCGAGGCGACCTCCGGATCCCCATCCGTCGCTGATCGGACGTGCCGATCACCACCGGCTGCGTCAACCGATGCACCGGCACCTCGCCGCCGAGCACCGACGCCCGCACCCGCTCCGCCACCAGGTCGTTGAAGACCAGCACCGCCGCGGGGTCCGCTTCCCGCGGTGGGTCCTCGAGGTCCAAGAACCAGGAGTGCGAAGCGAACACCATCGGGACGTCGGGCAGCATCGCTCGCACCGCCAGCGCGGTCGAGGCGTGCTGCGCGTGCACCACGTCGTACTCCGACTGGAGCACCGCGTCGCCGTCGTGCACCACGAACCCAGCCGTGCGCAACCGATCGGCGAGGACCCCGGATCGCAGGCAGTAGAACTCGACGTCGTGGCCGAGCGCCCGGAGCGCGGGCGCCACCGTCTCGAGGTAGCTCTCCGAGCCGCCCCGCAGGTCGAGCGCCTGGTTGGTGCACAGGATCCGCACCGACGAATCGTAGGCACCCGGCGGCGCTGCACCACGGGCCGGGGATCGCGCGCGGCGCGGGGCGGACCCGCCCCGAGCTCAGGCCCGGCGAAGTCGGACCCAGAGGTGGCGGAGTCCGGTATGCCGAAACGCCCTCGTCCACTCGACCGGTCGCGTCACCTCGAACCCCGAGAACTGGGCCAGCAGCTCTTCGAAGACCACCCGGATCTCCAACCGGGCGAGATGGGCGCCAAGACAGAAGTGCACCCCCTGCCCGAACGCGAGATGCGGGTTCGGGTCGCGGCGGACGTCGAACTCCATCGAGCGGTCAAAGACGAGCTCGTCACGATTTGCGGACGCTTCCCAGAACACCACCTTGTCGCCGGGTGCAACGCGATGACCACCCAACTCGACCGAGCGGGTCGCGGTGCGACGCTTGCACGGCGACGGCGTCGTCCACCGGAGGATCTCCTCGACCGCCGACGGCATCAGGGTGCGATCAGCCCGCAACGCCTGCAGCTGCTCCGGATTCTCGACCAGGGCGAGGAGCCCGCTGGCGATCGCGGTGCGTGTCGTCTCGGACCCCGCCCCGTGCATGTTCCGCAGGAAGCAGTAGTTCTCCTCGTCGGTCATCGTCGACGGCTCGCTGTCGGGGAGCGTGCCGTTCACCACGATCGAGAGGAGGTCGTCCGTTGGGTTGGTCCGCTTCTCCGCGAGCAGGGCCTGGGCGTACGCGTACTTCTGCGCCTTCCCGGGCAGGCGATCCGCGATGGGACGATGATCGGCGTCGCCGGTCGGGATGTCGGTCCCGTTGTCGACCGGGTCCCACAGCTGACCCCGATCCTCCTCCGGGATCCCGAGCAGGACGCAGATCATCTGCAGCGGCACGTCCGCGGCCACCCCGACCAGGAAGTCGAACTCCACGCCGTCCTCGATCGCGCCCAGCGCCCCACGGGTCCGCCGACGCAGATCCGTCTCCAGCTGGGCGACCGCCCGGGCCGTCAGACGACCCGAGACCAGCCGACGGATCCGACCGTGCCGCGGGTCGTCCATCATGTTCATGGACACCCCGGCGATCTCCAGATCCTTGATGGTCGTCCCCCCGTACGGGCGCGTCCCGCCCCGCTCCGAGGAGTACGTCTCCGGATCCTGGAGGATCTGCAACGCCTCAGCGTGGGTCGCGACCGACCAGAAGCCGTCACCGTCGGGTGTGTGCACCGTCGGCTCGTGCCACCACACCGGCGCCTCACGACGATGAATCTTCGAAGAGCTCGTGCGGGAACCCGTTCGCGAAGTTGTCGAGATCGGTCAGATCCAACTCGCGCAACGACAGCACGGAGCCCGTCACGTCGAGTCGCAGTCGGTCCCGCCGATCATCGAACCTCCGCTTGGCGACTGGAGACGCCCGGCCCCAACCCCACGCCCACGAAATACGAGCCGAGCACCACTCGAACCGGGTGACGGACTCGACGGAGTCGAACGCCGCATCTTAGGGCGGCACCCGCATCGCGCCCCGAGCCCGGGCCGAGCCGGACGCGCGGCGCGGCCGACTCGCGCCCCGTGTCAGCGAGCCCGCCGAGCCTCGCCCGGGCGGCGCCACGGCACGATCGAGGCCGGGACCGAGGCATCCGCGGCGTGCGGGTCACGAACCGGCGTCCCGGGCTCCTGCGTCAACGGCAGCACCCCCTCCCACACGTCACGCGTCGAGTCGGTGTCGCTCGGCGCCGCGGGTGGCCCGGCCCGCACCTTGACCGACGCCTCGTCGATCGGGAGCTCCACCACGAGCGTCTCCCGCAGCTCGTCGGGGCTCGCCGCCCGAGCCTCCGCGGCGCGGCCCGGCACGACGTGCTCCACGATCCGGGTCAGGGCGGCGGCGGCCGCGTCGTCGCGCAGCCGACGCGCCGTGCCGACGATCACCACCGACCGGTAGTTCACCGAGTGGTTCTTCTGCGCGTGGGCGAGGACGAGACCGTCGAGCAGCGTCACCGTCACGCACACCGGGACGCCGCCATCGAGCGCCCGCAGCAGCCGGCTCGCCACCGACCCGTGCAGGAGGAGCCGATCACCCTCCCGACCGAAGACCATCGGGATCACGAACGGCTGGCCACCGACCGCGAACCCGACGTGGGCCAGCAGCGCCTCGTCGAGCACCGCGTACGCGTCGGCCCGCTCGTAGCTGGCCCGGTCCGGTCGGCGGCGCGCGGTCGTCGCGGCGGTCGGCACGAACGACGACGTCGTCATGGGTCGTCATCGTCCCACGGAGTACCGGACCCGGCGGCATGGATTTTCGGGTCCGTCGCATGCGCTCGACGTGTCACGGTCCGGACGCGTCCGCGTCTTGAGAAGACCCGTGCTCACCGTCCCCCGACCCGACACTCGGCTCGGCGCCGAACCCGACCTCGAGGCGCCGGACGCCGACCGCCTGGATGCGCACGCCCCCTCCGACGCGGCCGCGGACCGACCCGGGCTGCTCGAGCTGGTCCTCCTCGCGACGGCCGCGATCGAGGTCGGCGTCGCCACCAGCGACTTCGTGCTCGAGCCCCTCCTGGACGGAACCGGTGGTCCCCGGGCCCAGGTCCGCGCCGTGCTCGTCGTCGTCGCCACGGCCGTCGCGCTCGTCCGCCGAGGTCGCGCTCGCGAGGAGGACCCGTCTGACGTCAACGACTCGGAGATCCTCGCCGGCGCGCAACCTGACGCGCTGCCCGCGTGCTGGCCAGCCTGCACCGCGTCCTTCGCGACCCGGGCTGCGCCGCCGTGCCCCTCACCGTCCACCTCAGCCCGAACCTTGCCGAGCTGTTCTGGGACGGACCGCCCCCGCCGGCGCCCCGTCCCTGGACGTCGACCCCGTCGGGATGGGTCTGGGAGACCGACCCGGCGCGGCTGGGTCCGAGCCGCCACCGCCGCTCCCCGTTGCCGGCCCTCGTGGCGCTCGGCACCACGCCGACCGGGACGGTGTGGCTCAACCTGGCTGCCTTCGATCGGGTCACCCTGACGGGCGCCACCCTCGATCGAGACGCCGCGTTCGACGCGATCACCCACCAGCTCGAGACCGAGGAAGCCGACGGGGGAGTCGAGCTCCTGGCTGTCCACGCCGCAGCGGCGAACCGAGACCCCGACCGCGGCGCGGGCGACGTCGAGCGAGCCGTCAGCGCGCTCTGGCAGCACCGCGCCGCGGTGTACCGCCACGAGGCGGGCCAGGGCGCGCGGCGGCTCCGAGCTCGACCGCCCCTGCCGCCGCTCGTCGTCCTGATCGGAACCGACGCACCCCCCTCGACGGTCAAGCGGATCCTCGACGTTGCCCGCGGCGATCACGGCGTCACCTGCCTTGTCCCCGTGCCCGTCGCCGACGCCGACCTCCGTCTCACGCTCGACGGGCGGGAGCTGCGGGTGCCGTTCCTCGGGCCGGTGGCCCTGCAGCCGTGCTGGGACCGCGGCGCAGGACCCGGCACCGAATCCGAGCCCGACGCGGCGCCGCGAGCGTCCGAGCCCGACGCGGCACCGCGACCGGAACCGGCGCGCTCGGTTGCCTCGCCGCCGACGCCGCTCGGGGAGGCCCGCCCGCCCGTCCTCGTCCGCCTGCTCGGCCCGGTCGGCGTCGACGGCGCGCCGAGCGTGCTGGGCCCCCAAAGCGTCGAGCTGATCGCCTACCTCGCCTGCCATCGCGACGGCGCCCGCGTCGAGAGCATCCGAGCCGCGCTCTGGCCGATCCGCCCCTCCGCCCACAACACCCTGCATCGCCTGGCGTCCGTCACCCGGCGGGCGTTGGGACGCGACGTCGACGGCCAGCAGCTGCTCCTGCCGCTCCGCGGGCACACGGGACGCCTCGCCGCGGCCGTGCGCTGCGACCTCACCGAGGTCGAGGACGCGCTCGCCTTCGCTCGGGCCGAAGCCGCGGATCGAGACGAAGCCGCCCGACGTCTCGAGCAGGCGCTCGCCCTCGTCCGGGGCCGCCCGTTCGACGGGGCCGAGTACCAGTGGGCCCACACCGAGCGCCAGGTCGCCCGGGCGCAGCGTGTCTGCGGGGAGGCAGCCCATCACCTGAGCACGCTGGCGCTCGACCGGGACGACCACGCCACCGCGCGCTGGGCCTCCGAGCAAGGGCTCCGCGTCACTCCGAACGACCGACTCCTGCGCCAGGACCGCAAGCGGGCCGGCGGCCCGCGGGGGCAGGAGCCTGCCGATGGCGACCCGCACCACGACCCCGACCTCCGGGATCCCGTCGTCGCGGTCCAGCGCGACGCGGCGCAGATCTTCCGCGAGCTTCGCGAGTGGTTCGAGCGCGAAGCCGCTGCCGAACCGTGACCCACATCCCCCGCACCGTCCTGCGATCGAACCCATCCGAACCAGCCGAGGAGTCTCCGCATGCACTACGCACCGGCTGTCGTCGCGCGGCTGCTCGTCGACGGCGTCAACGCCAACCCGTCCGCCAGCGGACTCCCCGGAGCTGACTTCCTGCAGCGACTCATCGACTGGACCGCGCAGATCGGCCTCTGGGGCAGCCTCGCCGCCATGCTCCTCGGCGCCGCCATGTTCGGCCTGTCCCAGCAGGCCGGCAACTACCTCGGCGCCTCCCGCGGCAAGCACCTCGTCCTCGGCGGCGTGATCGGCGCCGCGATCACCGGGCTCGCACCGACGATCGTCAACCTCATCTTCACCGCGTCCCGGAGCTGACGTGGCCCCGCTGACCCTCAGACCCCGCACCGTGGCCGCGGCGTGTCTCGCCGCGGCGCTGCTCGGGGCCGGCGCGCGCGGTGCCGTCACCAACCCTCGCCCGACCCCCGCCCGCATCATCCGCACGTCGAGCCCGGGGCCCGGGACCGAGGTCAACGGCCTGCCCGCCGGGTTCGCGCGCTCACCCACCGGAGCGCTCGACGCCGCGACCAGCTACGTGCGCGACGGGCAGCGCCTCGTCGGCCTCCCACCCGCCGGCCGGACCGTCGCGCTGCGCGGGATCGCCTCGAGCGCGGCGGCGCCCGCCTACGTGGCCCAGGCCCAGGCGGAGCTGGAGGAGCTCGACGGGATCGCAGCTCGGGGAGACGGCCCCCTCACCTGGGACGTCGCCGTGCTCGCCACCCGCACCGACGCGTACACGCCGCAACGGGCCCAGATCGCGATCTGGCGGGTCGGGATCCTCTCCATCGAGGGCCTCACCGCACCCATCGCGGAATGGACCACGGTCATCTACGACCTGGTCTGGGAGCGTGCCGACTGGCGGATCTGGTCCGAGACCCAGACCGCCGGTCCCACCCCCGTCGACCATCCCGACGAGCCGCCGTCCACCCCCGACCAGCTCCGCAACGCCCTGGCCGGATTCACGCGGTACCCGGGCCCCGACCCGTTCTGATGGGCCTCCTCGACGGGATCCTCGACGGGCTCAGCTCGATCTGGAGCCAAACCGTCGGTCACGCCGCGAGCACGATCTGGGACCAGATCGTCGGCGGTCTCGTGAGCTGGGTCCTCGACTCGCTCTCCTGGTTCGTCGACGCCGTCCTCGCCTTCTTCCAACGGACCTCGACTCCCGACCTCACCAGCACCTGGTTCGCGGGCGGGCCGATCGGCGACCGCGCCCACTCGCCCTACGCGGTGGTCGCCAGCCTCGCCCTGAGCCTCCTGCTGCTCTGCGTGCTGCTCAGCGTCGTGCACGGCCTCCTCGTCGGCGAGGGCCCCGCGATGGCCGGGCGCCTCGCCCGCGACGTCCCCCTCGCCATCCTCGGAATCGTCGCCACCCTCGCCGTGGTCCAGGTCCTGCTCGGCGCGGCCGACCAGCTCTCCGCGCAGATCCTCAGCGCCACCGACGCCGGCTCGCACGCCACCACCGTGCTCCACACCCTCGGCGGCGCCACCGCGTTCGACGGCCAGCCCAACTTCGTCGTCTTCCTGCTCGGGCTCGTCGCCGTGCTCGGCGCGTTCGCCCTCTGGGTCGAGCTCCTCGTCCGCGCCTCGCTGCTCTACGTGCTGCTCGCCCTCAGCCCCCTCGCCTACGCGGCCTTCGTCTGGCCGGCCGCCCGACGGGTGCTGCACCGCCTCGCCGAGCTCGTCGTCGCGCTCATCCTCTCCAAGGTCGTCATCGCCATCACCCTCGCCGTCGCCGCCTCCGCGCTCGCCAGCGACCAGAGCACCACGACCATCGCGGGTGACGAGGCGAAGCTCGGCACGCTCCTCGTCGGCACGATCATGTTCCTCCTCGCCGCGTTCGCGCCGTTCCTCCTCTTGCGCCTGTTCCCTCTCGTCGAAGCGGCCGTCGTGGCCCGCGGCATCTCCCACGCCCCGGCGCGGGCCACCCAGACCGCGCTCCTCACCACCCTCACCGTCACCCGCCTCGCTGGCGCCTCCGGCGCCGCCGCGGCCCGACCCGAACCGGCCGGACCCGGCGTTGCGGGCAGGACCCCGCGCCGCCCGCCCGCCCTGACCGGAGCCACCCCGCCCCACGCGGCGTCGCCGCGGCCACGCCGATCCGGAGTGCCACCGGCGACGCGGTCGTCCGGGTCGGTCGCGCCCGACGATCCGGACCCGGGCGCGGCACCACGGTGACCGTCCCCCTCCCCGCCCCGGCGACCCGCCGCTACCGGTTCGGGCCCCTCGACCGCTCGGGGTGGCTGCTCGGACTCGGGCCACCGGCCTGCGTCGCGCTCGGCAGCGGGCTGCTGCTCGGCGGAGCCGCGTTCCACGCCACCCGGTCCGTCCTCGCCGCGCTGCCGCCGGTCGGCCTCGGCCTCCTGGTCGCGTTCGGTCGCTACGACGGACGAGCCCTCCACGAGTGGATCGAGCCGCTCTGGGGTTGGGCGCTGCTGCGCCACCAGGGCGGAACCTGCTGGACCGCGTCGATCCCGCTGCTCGGCTCGCGGCCGAACGGCGCCGAGCTCCCACCCTGCCTGCGGGGCCTCGAGCTGCGCGAAGTGAGCAGCCGGGGGGGCGTGCCGCGCCCGACCGGGGTCGGCGTCGTCGCCGACCCCCACCGCCAGCTGCTCAGCGCCACCCTGCGCGTCGCGCGGCGGCGCCTTCGCGCTCCTCGAACACGACGACCAAGCCCGGGTGCTCGACGGGTGGGGCGCCGCGCTGGGCGGCTTCTGCCGCGAACGGGGCGCGGTCGCCCAGGTCACCTGGTCGGAGTGGGCCGCGCCAGCCTCCCTCGACGAGCACCTGACCTTCGTCCGCGACCAGCGCAGCAGCGACCGGGCCGCCGCGCTCGCGGAGTACCAAGCGCTCGTCGAACAGGCCGGGCCCCTCACCTACGCCCACGAGACGCTCGTCACCATCAGCGTGGACCGTCGCCGAGTGCGGTCCCTGCGCGCGGTCGACGCCGACACTGCAGCCGTCGACGCGCTCCTCGAGGAGCTGCACCGGTTCACGACCCGCCTCGAGCACGCCGGGTTCCTCGTCGACCCGCCCCTCGGCCCCGGCGAGCTCGCCCTCGTCGTGCGGCTCCGCTCCGACCCGTCGTCGGCGGCCCGGCTCGCGGCGCGCCGCGACCGGCTGGCCGAGCAGGCGCAGCTCGTCTCACCCCACAACGTCGCGCCGCTCGCCGTCGACGCCCGCTGGCGCCACGTCCGCGTCGACCAGGCGTTCCACCGCTGCTTCTGGATCGCGGAGTGGCCCCGCCTCGAGGTGCCCGGCGACTGGCTCGCGACGCTGCTCCTCCACCCGGGCGGGGTCCGGACCGTCACCATCGTCCACGAGCCCGTCCCGCCCTCCCGATCCCGGCGGGCCGTCGACCGCGAAGCCACCCGGCTCGCCTCCGACGAGGACGAGCGGACCCGCCGCGGCTTCCGGGTCCGGGCCCAGCACCGCCGCGCCGAATCCGAGGTCCTGGCCCGCGAGACCGAGATCGTGGCCGGCTACGCCGAGCTGCGCTTCGCCGGGCTGCTCACCGTGACCGCCTTCGACGAGGCGAGCCTCGACGAGCAGTCCGCCGACTGGGAGCAAGCCGCCGCGCAGGGCGGCCTCGAGCTGCGAGCCCTCGACGGACAGCACGACCTCGCCTTCGCCGCCGGGCTGCCGCTCGGGCGTCTCCCGCACGGGCGGGGCCGATCCTGAGCCGCCGGCCGTGGCGGATCGCCACCCACCGCTCCACCACCGCGCATCTGGCCAGCCTCTACCCGTTCCAAGCCGAGACCGGTCTTGGCCCCCGCGGCGTGTACCTCGGCACGAACCTCCTCACCGGCGGGGGCGGCTACGCCTTCGACCCTTTCGAGGCCTACCGCAGCGGCCTGGTCTCGAACCCGAACCTGCTCGTCGCCGGCGAGCCTGGCACCGGGAAGTCCAGCTTCATGAAGACCTTCCTGTCTCGCGCCCGCGCCGTGTACGGGCCGCCCCGCGCCGACCCCGCCCGCCCCGCCGGGCGGCTCGGCCGCTGGGTCGCCGTCGCTGACCCGAAGGGCGAGTACCTCACCCTCGCCGAGCGGCTCGCGCTGCCCGTCGTCAGCCTCTACCCGGGTGGCACCAGCCGCCTCAACCCGCTCGACGCGGGCGGGTTCGACGGCGCGGCCCGACGCGACGAACGGCTCCGACACCGCACCGACCTCGTCGCGGCGCTGCTCGGCCAGGTCCTCCGCCGCGAGCTGCAACCGGTCGAAGACGCGTTGCTCGGCGCGGCCGTGCAGACCCTCGACCACACCCGTCGCGCCCCCACCCTCGCTGACGTCGCGCAGCTGCTGCGCGACCCGAGCGATGCCATGCGCGACCGGGCCCGCCGACCCGACACCGAGCTGGCCCGCCAGCTCGAGGCGCTCCTCTACGCGCTCGAGAAGCTCCTCGACCGCTCCCTGCGCGGCATGTTCGACGGACCGACCACGATCGGGATCGACGACGACGGACCCGGCTTCGTCCTCGACCTCTCCGTCGTGCACCACGACGACGAAGCGCTCCGACTCGTGCTCCTCGCCGCGACCGCCTGGCTCCAGACCACCCTCGCCCGCCGCGACGGGGTCCATCGGGTCCAGGTCCTCGACGAGGCGTGGCGACTGCTCGGCTCCGAGCGCACCACCCGCTACCTCCAAGCCTGCTGGAAGCTCTGCCGCGACTACGGCGTCGCGAACGTCGCCGTCGTGCACCGGCTCTCCGACCTGCGCGCCCAAGCCGACGACGGCACCGCCACCGCGAAGGTCTCGATGGGGCTGCTGGCCGACACCCAGACCCGGGTGCTGTTCCGCCAGGCCAGCGACCAGCTCGCCGAAGCCCGGACCCTGCTCGGACTCAACACCACCGAGACCGACGTCCTCGGCCGACTCGTCCGCGGCCGGGCCCTCTGGAAGGTCGGGAGCCGCACCGCAGTCGTCCAGCACGTCGTCGGGCCCGGCGAGACCGCCCTCTGCGACACCGACACCCGCATGCGGGCGTAAAACCATGAGTTCACGCGGACTGAAGGGCGCTCCGGCCGGAACTGGAGGGTGGTGGCTCAGCGAGAGCGTACGCGCTGCCTCGGGTTCACGAACTCGAGGTGCGGGTGTGGTCGGTGCGGTCGAGTTGCGCGGTGTAGCGCAGGGCGCCCTCGACGCTGAGACCGAGCAACTGGCAGACCTGGCGAATGTCGCCGCCGGTGGCGCGGATCTCGTCGAGGATCCGGTCTTCTCGCAGTGTTTGGGCGGCGAGGTTGACTTGCTTCCAGGGGAACGGCCGGCTGACTTGGGTGAGTCGTGGCGCGGTTCGCCGGTTGATGAACAGGTGCGGGTTGGCGGTGGCCGGCCAGGTTCGGGCTCGGTGGTCGAGCCATACGCCGAGTCGCGGCAGCACGGGCGCGGCGAGCGGAACGATGCGGACCCCGATGGTGAGACGACCGTCGACGATGTCGGTGAGCTTGACCGCGCGGACCTGTCGGCTGGTGAGGGCGTGGAAGGCGACGAGCGCGACCGCGAGCGCGGCGGCGGGGTCGGGCGAGTTGAGCGCGGCACGGATCGCGTCGGTGTCGAGCGGCTCGGGGATGGTGGCGTTGGTATTGGTGGGCGGCACGCCGCGGGTGGGGTCGACGAAGACCTGTTTTCGGGACTTGAGGACACCGAAGATGGACCGCAGGCCTTGGTCGGCGGCGTGGCGGCGAGGACCGGCAGCGGGAAGCGCGGCGACGATGTCGTCGCGCTCGATCGACACGAGCGAGTCGTGGCCTTGGGAGGCCCAGACGCGCAGGATCGGCGCGAGGGCGCGGATGTGCAGCTTGGCGGTCTGGGGGTGTCGTGGTCGCCGGCGTGGCGCGGTGGTGCTGCCGTTGAGCATGACGTCGAACCAGATGCGCAACTGCGCGGTCATCGGCACGGGCAGCCCGGCGGTCTGTTTGGTGAAGTAGCGCTCGACAGCCGAGGGTCGGTCGTCGATGAGCAGACCGGCCGCGGCAAGGACGTCGAGGGTCGACAGGGCGCTGACGTTGCCTTGCAAGCTCGGCAGCTTCAACACGTCACTGGCGTTGACCCTGGCGCCGGGCGTGTCCTGCATGACATGCAGGAGCCGCAGCGATCGTCGCACGTCGTTGGTCTGCTTCCTGCTCCACCCGTGCACCGCGGCGTGCTCGACGACGATCTCGTCGCAGTAGCGGAGCAGATCGCTGTCGACATTCGCGGCGACCGCGACGACGTGCGCGGGGTCGAGCTCGAGTTCGAACAGGCGCGACTGCTGCCAAGGCACCGCGGTGAACTGTTGGCCACGCGCGACCCGGGAGAGTCGCGGCAACGGTGGCCTGTGCCCGTCACTGCGCGCCCGACGCGGCGGCGCGGGCGGCTCGAGATGGTGGTGAGGTTTGGAGCGCGGTCCACCGAGATTGGCGAAGAACAACTGTTGGCCGAACCGGTTGGCGCCAGCCAAGTCGACGGTTCGGCCGGGCTGCTGCAACAGCCGGGCTTGTTCCCAGCACAGCCGACAGGCGCGCAATTCGCTGATTGTCGTTTGCCGTCCGCAATAGCGGCAGTCGCCTTGGACGTAGTGGGTGCGCCACCAACGACAGTTCCAGCACCGCCACCGATAGGCGCGATACACGCCCCACGCGAGACAGCCTTCGCACGAGCCGAGATGCCGCGGCCCGCTCGGATGGCAGGCGTCGCACAAGCCGTTGGTGAAGTAACGGCCCGACCCGCAGCGCGAACACGGCGGAGGGCGGATGGGACCGCCCGGCAAACACTGGTAGCAGAAGTCGACGCGTGGCCTGGTCCACGCCACCCGGTTGACCTGACAGGCCAAGCACTTCGCCGGCGGTCTCGGCTCGCTCACACGGGCGGCTCCGAGCGCCCGTTGCCCAACCGCGGCGCGACCGTCGGCGACGAGCTCGACTCGGCGCTGTGGGCCTCGGGTGGGCGGCGGGCGGTGATCTTGTCCGGTTCGGGGATCAACAGCTCCGACGGTTCGCAGGCCAACACGGCACAGATCACGTCCAGGTCGTCGAGGCGGATCGCGTTGGGGCTGCCGGTCCACCATCCCGACATCTTGCCGGCGCTGATCTCGAGCCCGGCCGCGGCGAGCATCCGTCGCAGCTCGGTCGATTTCCAGATGCCGCGCTCGGCCGCTTTCATCCTCAGGTTCCAACGCATCGATTCACCTCGTGTGATTGGTTGCCCTGGCCATGGGGCGGTAGCGGCGGCGGGCAGCTGCTGGGGTGACACCGAGCTGCGCGGCGATGTCGTCCCAGGTGTGGCCTTGGTCGCGTGCGCCGGCCACGACGATGGGCAGCCACGCGTGGATCTGTGCGCGCAGGCTGGACACCGCGTGCAGCTCCGCCAGCCGGTCGCCCAGCCGCATCGGCGAGCGCAGCAACGTGCAGCTCCACCGCGGCGTCCTCCAAGACCGCGGCGCTGTGGTCGTCGATGACGGCGTGGCGGGGATAGGTGATCGTCCAGGGATCCTTGAACGCCCACGGACCGTTGGTGTCTTCGGCGGTCAAGATCTATGCCTCCTCCGGCACGACGGCCACCGGGTCACGGATCTCGAAGCGGGCGGCGACCCGCGCGTTGGCTCGGCCCCACGCCTGCTCGACGTGATTGGCGTGCACGTGGATGTAGCGGGTCGTGGTGGACAGCCACTCGTGACCCAACAGCTCCTGCAGCGCCTTGAGGTCCATCCCGTTCGCGTACAACGACGAGGCGCAGTAGTGGCGAAGCACATGGGGGGTCAGCCGACCCGACCACGACGGCAACCACCGCGCGGTCTGGCGGACCAGTCCCTGGCGCAACGCTTCGGAACCGACCCGCCGGCAGCGCGGCAGGACCGGGTCATGCCGTTCGCTCGGCAGCATCGGCGCGTCGGGATCGGACCAGTCGCGGCCGAACTGGTGTCGGACATCGGCGAGCCACCAATCGATCAGCTCGGCGCCGCCGTTGATCGCGGGAACCAGCCGCGCTTTCGGGACCGCGACCGCGGCCGCCCTTGCCGAACCGGACGTGCAGCTTGCCGAACCCGCCGAGATCCGGCCGCCAGTCGCGGACATCAAGCATCACCGTCTCATTGATCCGCAACCCCAACCGGCGCCACAGCGACGCCGCGAAGTAGTCCCGCGCCGCGGGCAGGTACTTGCGCGCGTCGCCCAGCGAGGCGCGCCAGTGGGCGAACAAGTCGTCGACCTCGGAGTCCGACGGAGGCACCCGCACCCGGCCTGGCAACACGCCGGCCGGTTTGTTGAACTCGTCGATCGGCTGCTCGACCACCCAGCCGGTCAGCGCGTGGATGTCGCCCTGATAGCGGGCCATGACGAACGCGTAGAACTGCGCCAGCACGACCGCCTTCGTCGCCCGCGTGCTCGCCGTCCGGCCCGTCCGACGCTGATCGGTCAAGAACCGATCCGCGTCATCACACGAGGCGGACCACAACGGCCCGGCCAGCGACGCCGCGAACTCGAAGATCACCCGACGGCAGCTCGCCACATACCCGTCGGTCAGCCCGGCCGCCGCCAGCGCCAGCGCGTACTGGTCGACGATTTCCTGCCCGAACGCGGCGACGTCCTCGTCGGTTCGCAGCGCCGCGGCCGAGCCGATGTTGCGGACCACGGCCAGCGTCACCCGCGACCGCCTTGTTCAGCCACAGCGCCGACTCTAACTCAGAACCGACAGACCGTCACTCTCACTGAGCATCTGTCGTTCTTCTGCCACGAGACAGGGACCCCTCGCCTACCTGGCACAACACGCCAGCAGGCAACCAAGGCCCAAATCGAACTCAACGCTTCAGAGACATGACCTTCGCGACGCCGAGCGCCAGCCACGGACGCTCATCGTTCGTCGGTCGTCACGTCCCGCGCCGCCCGCGGACGCAGCAGATCGGCGCCGATCGCGAGGCGCAACAGCAGCTCCGCGTCGCCGGGGCGCAGCCGCCCGAGCGAGTCCGGGTCTTGGACCAGCTCCCACACCTCCAGGCTCAAGTCCGGCTCCGCCGCGGCCGACCGGCCCACGTGGGCGCGGGCCGCGTTCCGGGCCCGCTGCCGCACCAGCACCCCGAAGACGTCGAGCACCACGTTCGCGGCCACGGCTCGCGGCGGGCGATCGGGCGGGTACCCGCGGATGCGCGCCACCGCCTCCAGGAAGACCATCGCCTCGAGGTCATCGTCCACCGTGCCTCGACCGAGTCGCGTCGCCACGTTCGCCAGCCCCGGCAGCAGCGCCTGGAGCATGGCCCGCATCGCGACGTCGTCGTCGCCCGCCCGAGCCGCGAGCGCCCCGAGCACCCGGTCGGCCCACTTCCGGTCGTAGCGGTCGGACCGCAGCGCCTCGACCACCGACCCAACGTCCGGGAACACGCCCAGCACCGGGTCGTCCGCCCAGCGGGCCTGCGCCTCGGCGGCCGCCGCGCTGGCCGCCAGCACCCGCCAGTCGTCGTCCAGCGCGCGGAGGAGTCTCCAGGTCACGCCTTCCTGGAACCGCTCCGCGCCACTCTGTGACCGGGCCCGGTCCACCGGACGCCGGGCCGGGTCCGCTCGGCCCGGCTCAGAGGCTCACGGTGCGACGCGTGGCCCTCGGTGGTCGCTGACGAAGGTCCGCAGACGAGACCGCTCCGCCGTGGTCGAGGACCCCACGGAGCGGGAGAGGGCGACCACACCGACGAACATCGCGACCACCGACAGGGCAAGGCCAAGCTGGACACCGAGCCCGTGCGTGTTGACCTGCTCGTTCAGCAGCCCGATCCCAATCACAGTCGCGACCACCGGCTCCGCGACCTCCAGCGCAGCGACCGACGCGGCCAGGGAGCCGGCCTGGAAGGAGCTGCTGCGCCAGCAGCAGCCCGCCGAGCGCCGACGCCGCCAGCGCGTACGGCTCCCAGTGGCTGAGCATGAAGGGGATCCCGCCGCCGAGCAGGTGCACGAACGTCTTGGTGAACACCACGCTCACCCCGAAGCTGATCCCAGCGCCGATCCCCAGGAACAGCGCCCGGGGCGGTCCGCTCAGTCGGGAGCCGACCCCCACGCACACCGCGATCGCGCCGACGATGACCGGCCCGGCGATGATCCAGCTCGAGATCGGTGCCGAGACCTGCCCGCCGTGGGGCGACACGCCGAGGAGGAACAGCGCCAGCCCGGCCGCGAGCACGACCCCGGCGAGCAGATCGCGGCGGCGGATCGGGATCCCGGTGATCGCAGCCCGGAGCGCCAACGCGAAGAGCAGCCCGGTCACCAGGAGTGGCTGGACGAACACCAAAGAAGCGAACCCCAGCGCGGCGGCGTGGAACCCGTAGCCGCTGATGTCGATCCCGAACCCGGCCAGCCACCAGGGCCGGTGGGCCAGCTCGCCCACCAGGGCCGGGCGCAGCGCCTCGTCGTCGGGCAGCTGCTCCGCCTCCCGCTGCTCGAGCACGTTGCTGAGCGCGAAGCAGAACGCGGCGGCGAGGGCCAGGATCACTGCTGCTACTGCCCGCAACGGCATGGCCCAAGTATTCACGCTCCGGAGAGGCCGACAAACCCAACTTCTGGCCTCTCGAGGCGTCCGGCGCCGGTCCGGCCCGTCGGGGGGCCAGGCCCGGGATGCAGGCCAGACCGACCGCGGCCGGCAGCAAGGTGCCGAGGGACGGGACGGCGGACCGGCTGCTCATGCCCCGATCTCACGCCCGGTTCGTCAGGCCCCTGTCAAGCCGACACGAGGCGGTGGCGAGCCTCACGCCGCGTCGACCGACAAGACGCGAGACTGGCAGCATGCCCGACGCGCGCCTCGGCCCCGCTCCGCGTCGCGCTGGTCGTGGGGCTCGGAAGGCTCCCTGCTCAGCATCGCCTCCACAGGCTCGGTGCTCTCGATCGGGTCGGTGGGCTCCGCCCTCTCGATCGGATCGATCGGGTCCTTCGCATCGATCCTCTCGATCGGATCGTTCCTCTCCATCGGATCGGTCCTGTCGGCGGCGTCCCGCGCCTCGCTGATGTCGTGGCGGTCCACGCTCTCCGTCCTCGCCGCACCCGACCGCGGATCACGACCCGGCGCCTGATCGCGGCGCTCGGACCAGCCCGGTCCCGAACCCCGCTGATCCGATTCGGTGGCTCGATCGTTCCCCCGCGGCCCCGCTCGGTGAGCGTCCGCGCTCCGCGCGCGGGCGGCAGGTACCGTCCCGCGGGTGGCTGAGGACTCTCCGCGCTCGCGCTTGGCGCGGCCGCACGCGCCACACCTGGCGGACCGGCTCGCCGAGCTGCCCCCGAACTACCGCTTCGGCGGCGTGCTGGCCCTGCTCGGGGTGACGTTCATCTTCATGGCGTCGGGCTTGACCGGCAACTGGTACCGCGTCGTCACGGTCGGGCTGCAAGGAGCCACGCTCCTCGCCGCCATGCTCGCCTCCGGTGTCAGCCGCCACCTGATTCGGATCGTGCTCATCGTCACCGTCGTCGGGTTCGTGGCCGCCATCGTGTCGGTGATCGTCGATCAGACCCACGACGGCGACGGCGCCATGTTCGCGTTGAGCGTGCTGCTCGTGGCGGCGGCGCCGGTCGTGATTATCCGCTCGATGTGGAGGCGGCACGAGGTGGACCTCCAGACCATCCTCGGCGCGCTCTGCATCTACGTGCTCCTCGGCATGATGATGGCCTTCCTCTACGGGGCCATCAGCTACCTCAGCCCGGGGGCCTTCTTCGCCCAGACCAAGAACCCCAACTCGAGCGACTTCCTCTACTTCAGCTTCGTGACGCTCACCACGGTCGGCTACGGCGACCTCACCGTCGCCGGAGGCATCGGACGACCCCTTGCGGTCATCGAGGCGATGATGGGCCAGGTGTACCTCGTCACGGTCGTGGCGCTGCTGGTCGGACGGATGCAACCCTTCCGAGGCCCCGCGCCCGCCCCTAGCCCCACCCCGACCGGACCCCCAGACGACTGAGGCGGTCTAGCGCACCACCGGGCTGCTGACGGCGCGGAACCCGGCCGCGTCCGGGCGGCCGCTGATCGTCCGGCTCGCGACCGCCGAGGCTGCCAGGATGGTGAGCACGTCGCCTGTCGAGCCTCCCGAGCTGGCGTCCCGCCCCGGCCGCCGCCGGCGGCTTCTCGTCGGGATCGGCGCCGTCGCGGCTGAGCACCGCGCTGGCGGTCGGCGTCGTCACGCTCACCGGCGCCCCCGGGCACGCGGCGTCCAAGCCCGCCTACTGCGCGGCGTCACTGGCTGTCGACCACTACCCCGGGCACAGCGCCGACGCCGTCCACGCGCTGCTCGGCCCGGTCCTGGCTGTGGCGCCACCGGAGATGGTCTCGTACGTCGAGGCGATGCGCGCCGCGCCGCCCCGGTCGGCGCGGTACCGGGCCGCGAACGCGATCTGGAGCCAGTACAACACCGACCACTGCTGCGGCTGCATCGGCGGCACCAGCGTCCCCCACGTCCTCGTCGCCACCGATCCCTGAGCCGGGGGGCCGGGGGACTCAGAGCAGCGACTGCAGCAGCGCCCGGGTGCGGCTCCGCTCCTCGCCCGACCCGAAGATGTTGGCGACGAAGTCGGTCGCGCCCACGTCGCGGAGGTGCTGCACCTGGCGGGTCACCGCCGCCTCGTCGCCGACCATCGCGACCTCAGCCGGGCCAGGCGCCCCCTCCCGGTCCAGCATGGCCCGGTAGGAGGGGAGCGTCCCGTAGATCTCGAAGGTGCGCGCGGCCCGCTCCCTCGCCGCGGCGGGATCGCTGGTGACACACACCGGGAGTCCGACGCCGACCCGCGGCGGGGGCCGACCGGCCCGCTCGGCGGCCGCGGTGATCGTGGGGACGATGTGCGATTCGATCGTGGCCGGCCCGGTCATCCAGGTGACCGTCCCGTCGGCGAGTCTCCCGGCCAGCTCGAGCATCTGGGCGCCGAGCGCGGCGACCAGGATCGGGCACGGCGGGGCGCCCTTCACGTCGACCGTCGCCCGCCCGGTGAGCGTCTCCCCGGTGAACGAGACGGGCTCGCCGTGCACGAGCGGCACGAGGATCTCGAGGTACTCGCGCATGTGCCGGACCGGCTTCGCGAACGAGTGGCCGTACATGCCCTCGATGACGAGCTGGTGCGACAGCCCGATCCCGAGGGTCAGCCGGCCGCCCGTCGCGGCCTGCGTGGTGAGCGCCTGCTGGGCGAGCATCACCGGGTGGCGCGGGTAGGTGGGGACGACCGCGGTGCCGAGCTCCGATGTCGGGCGCCGCGTCGGCGATGACCGCCAGCGCGGTGAGCGCGTCGACGCCGAAGATCTGCGGGAGCCAGAACGACGCGAACCCCGCTGCCGCGGTGCTGCCCGCCAGCTCGGCGATCGCGTCGAGCGGCCCGTTGGCGGTGTCGCCCCCGAAGATCCCGATGCGCACGGCGTCCTCCGATCGGTCGGCTCCGGCACGCTACGCCACCGTCCCGTCGTCCCACCGCCCTGGACCGCCGGGCCGGGCGCGCTCAGCCGGCGTGCAGGAGCGGCCAGCTGTAGATGCCGGTGCTGTGCCCGTCGTTCCAGGTCACGCCGAGCCCCCAGTTGCCGACCAGGCGGGCGTCGACGATCCGGAGCGGAGGGGCCGGCGTCGTGACCGGCCAGGCGGCCCGGCCCTGATCCCGTCGGGTGCGGCACGTCGCGCATGGGCAGGCCACCCGCAGCTCCTCGAGCGTGAACCGGGTCGTCGTCCCGTCCTCCCAGGTCAGGGTCAGGGCCTCGTCCCGGTCGACGTCGATCGCCCGCGGCGGGTCCCCGTTGCTCACCGGTCCACGTCCGTCGTCGGTGGGGGAGCGTTCAGTGGCGGGTCGGCTCCTGGTACACCTCGGCGCCCGAGGTCACGAACTCGTCGGCCTTCTCTTGGAGGCCGAGCTCGACCGCCTCCCACTCGCCGACCCCGTGCTCCGCGGCGTAGGCGCGCACCTCCTGGGTGATCTGCATGGCGCAGAACTTCGGTCCGCACATCGAGCAGAAGTGGGCGGTCTTGGCCGGCTCGGCGGGCAGTGTCTCGTCGTGGAAGGCGCGGGCCGAGTCGGGGTCCAGCGCGAGGTCGAACTGGTCCTGCCAGCGGAACTCGAAGCGGGCCTTCGACAGCGCGTCGTCCCACGCCTGCGCGCCCGGGTGGCCCTTGGCCAGGTCGGCGGCGTGGGCGGCGATCTTGTACGCGATCACCCCGTCCTTGACGTCGTCGCGGTCGGGGAGCCCGAGGTGCTCCTTCGGCGTGACGTAACAGAGCATCGCGGTGCCGTGCATCGCGATCATCGCCGCGCCGATCGCGGAGGTGATGTGGTCGTAGGCCGGCGCGACGTCGGTCGTCAGCGGCCCCAGCGTGTAGAAGGGCGCCTCGTGGCACACCTCCGACTCGAGGTCGACGTTCTCCTTGATCTTGTGCATCGGGACGTGCCCGGGACCTTCGATCATGACCTGCACGTCGTGGGACCAGGCCCGCTCGGTCAGCTCCCCGAGGGTTCGCAGCTCCGCGAACTGTGCGGCGTCGTTCGCGTCGGCGATGCAGCCGGGCCGGAGCCCGTCACCGAGGGAGAAAGCGACGTCGTAGGCGGCGAGGATCTCGCACAGCTCGTCGAAGTGCTCGTACAGGAAGCTCTCCGTGTGGTGGGCCAGGCACCAGGCGGCCATGATCGAGCCGCCCCGGCTCACGATGCCGGTCAGGCGCTCGGCGGTCAGCGGCACGTAGCGCAACCGGACGCCGGCGTGGACCGTCATGTAGTCCACCCCCTGCTCGCACTGCTCGAGGATCGTGTCGCGGTACACGTCCCAGCTCAGGTCGGCGGCGACGCCGTCGACCTTCTCGAGCGCCTGGTAGATCGGCACCGTCCCGATCGGCACCGGGGCGTTGCGGAGGATCCACTCGCGGGTGGTGTGGATGTCCCGCCCGGTGGACAGGTCCATGACCGTGTCCGCGCCCCAGCGGGTCGCCCACGTCATCTTGTCGACCTCCTCGGCGATCGAGGACGTCACCGCCGAGTTCCCGATGTTGGCGTTGACCTTCACCAGGAACTCGCGGCCGATGATCATCGGCTCCGACTCCGGGTGGTTGACGTTGGCGGGGATGATCGCTCGGCCTCGGGCCACCTCGTCGCGCACCAGCTCGGGCTCGACGCCCTCCCGGAGCGCGACGAACCGCATCTCGGCGGTGACGTCGCCCCGGCGGGCGTAGTGCAGCTGCGTCACCCGCCGGCCCGGCCGGGCCTGCAGCGGCGGGCGGGGCTCCCCGGCGAACGGCTCGGCGCTGACGCCCCGGCGGACCGCGGCCCGCCCGTCGTCGCGGGCCTGCCGGGCCCGACCCTCGTGGACCTCCACGTCGTCGCGGGCCAGGATCCACTCCGCTCGGGTCGCCGGTAGGCCGATCGTCGGGTCCGAGCCCGGCCCGCTGGTGTCGTAGAGCCGCACCGGCGCTTCACCGTCCGAGAGCGGCACCTCGGCGAACGGGACCCGCAGCCCGTCGGGGCTCTCGACGTAGACCTTGCGGCGCCGGCTGGGGCGAGTGGTGGTGGTCATGGGGTCTCCTCCCAGTGGAAGTGGTTCAGGGGCCCGTGACCGGACCCGAGGTGCCAGCACGACGCGTGGTCGATCGCGTCGTGCACGTACGCCTTGGCCGCGAGCAGCGCGTCGCGCACCGCGTCGCCCCGCGCCAGGGCGGCCGCGACCGCGGCCGCGAAGCTGCAGCCCGACCCGTGGGTGTTGACGGTCTCGACGCGCGGCGCCGACAGCTCGGTGAGCCCGGTGACGCCGACGACCACGTCGACCGCCTCGTCGCCGGGGGCGTCACCGCCGGTGACGACGACCACGTCGGCGCCCCATCCGACCAGGGTCCGGGCCGCGTCGCGCCGCTCGTCGACGGTGCGCAGCGTCGCGCCGACCAGCACGCCGGCCTCGCCGACGTTCGGGGTCGCGACCACCGCTCGAGGTAGCAGCCGATCCCGGTAGAGCGCCTCCGCGGCCGGGTCGAGGAGCCGGTCGCCCGTCGAGGCCACCATGACCGGATCGACGACCAGGTTCGGGAGCCGGCCCGCGTCGGCCAGGTCCGCGACCGCTGCGACCGTCCCCGCCGTGGCGAGCAGGCCGGTCTTCACCGCCCGCACCGGGAGATCGTCGAGCACCGCGTCGACCTGCGCGACGACGAACGCCGCCTCGACCGGCTCGACGCCGCGCACCGCGGCCGTGTTCTGGGCAGTGACCGCGGTGACCGCGGAGGTGCCGAACACGCCCAACGCGGCGAAGGTCTTGAGGTCGGCCTGCAGGCCCGCGCCGGCGCCCGAGTCGGAGCCCGCGATCGTGAGCGCGACCGGCGGCGTCATCGCGGCGACCCCACCCCGAGCGCGTCGAGCAGCGCGGCGACCTCCGCCGTCGGGTCGGCGGCGCGCATGACCCCGCCCATGACCGCCACCCCCGCCGCGCCCGCCTCGACGCACCGACCGGCTCGCTGGCGGTCCACCCCGCCGAGCGCGAACACCGGCAGCGGCGCGTCGCGCAGGACGTCGGCCCCGAGCGGCGGGCCGTAGCCCGGCTTCGACGCCGAGGCGAAGATCGGCGACAGCGTCGCGTAGGTGCACCCCTCGGAAGCGGCGCGGGCCAGCTCGTCGATTCGGTGACAGGATCGCCCCACGATCCCGGGCGCCGGGTCGGGGAAGGGCTCGTCGGCGGCCAGGTGGACCCCGTCGCCGAGCCCGGGGCGGGAGGCGACGAGCAGGATCCCCCCGGCCGCCGTCACGAGGTCGTGGAAGCTCCTCGGCCAGGTCGGCTCGAGCGGAGCGGGGCAGGTCCTTCTCGCGCAGGACCACGCCCCGGGCGCCGCCCGCCACCGCGGCTCGTACCACGTCGACCAGCGGGCGACCCCCGGTCTGGGTGCGGTCGGTGAGCACGAGGAGGGGCGGCAGGCTCACAGCTCGGGTCGTCCCTCCCACGACGTCGACGCCTCCGCGAAGCGGCGGCGGGGGATCCGACCGGCCCGGCGAGCCAGCCGGCCCGCCTCGACGGCGCGGCGCATCGCGTCGGCCATCTGCTCGGGGTCCCGGGCCCGGGTGACCGCGGAGGCGAGCAGCACCGCGTCGCAGCCGAGCTCCATCGCCAGCGCGGCGTCGGACGCGGTCCCGATCCCGGCGTCGAGGATCACCGGGACCTGCACCTGCTCGCGGAGGATGGCGAGGTTGTAGGGGTTCTGGATCCCCATCCCGCTCCCGATCGGCGAGCCGAGCGGCATCACCGCCGCGCAGCCCAGCTCCGCGAGCCGCACCGCGGTCACCGGGTCGTCGTTCGTGTACGGCAGCACCACGAAGCCGTCGTCGCGGAGCTGCTCGGCCGCGAGGAGCAGCTCGACCGGATCGGGGAGCAGGGTGCGCTCGTCGGCGATCACCTCGAGCTTCACCCAGTCGGTCGAGAAGGCGTCGCGGGCCAGCTGAGCGGTCAAGACCGCCTCCCGAGCGGTGAAGCACCCCGCGGTGTTGGGCAGGGTCCGCACCCCCGTGTGCTCCAGCACGTCGACCACCGAGCCGCGCGCTCGGGTCGAGGCGTCGCAGCGCGACGGTGACCAGCTCGGCGCCGGAGGCGAGGATCGCCCGCTCGAGCGTGGCGAGACTCGGCGCGCCGCCGGTGCCGAGGATGAGCCGGGACGTGAAGCGCTCCCCGGCCAGCACGAACGGATCGTCCATCAGCAACCCCCCTGCGCGGCGCGGAGGACCTCGACGCGGTCGCCGGGCTGGAGCGCGGTGCGCGGCCAGGCGCTCCGGGGCACCACCGACTCGTTGACCGCCACCGCGACGCCGCGCTCGTCGCGGCCGAGTCGGGCCACCAGCGTCGCGACGGTCGACCCGACGGCCACGTCGATCGGGGCGCCGTTCACCACCAGCGCGATCACGCGAACCGCTCCACACCGAAGGGCCGAGCCGCGGGCGGCGGGTCGGCGCCGGTCACCAGGTCGGCCATCGCGTCGGCGGTGATCGGGGTCAGCAGGATCCCGTTGCGGTAGTGCCCGGTGGCGACCCACACCGCGCGCTCCCCGGGGACCGGTCCGAGCAGCGGCGCGTTGTCGGGCGTCCCGGGGCGCAGCCCGGCGCTGACCTCGTGCACGGCCAGCTCCGACACGCCCGGCACCAGCTCGAGCGCGGCATCGAGGAGCTCGTGCACCGCGCCGGCGGTGACGGTCGTGTCGGCGCCCCGCTCCTCGACCGTCGCGCCCACGACCAGCTCGCGGTCGGCTCGGGGCACGAGGTAGACCGACGCGCCGTGCGAGAACCCCCGCACGGTGCGGGTCAGCAGCGCCTCGACGTCGCCGCGTAGCCGCAGGATCTGCCCCTTCACCGGCCGGACCGGCAGGTCGAGGAGCTCGGCGCTGCGCCACCCCGCGGCGACGACCACCGCGCCGCCCTCCAGCCGGTCCCCGTCGGCGAGCGCGACCTGCGGGCCCGGCCCGACCCTGGTGACCGCCTGGCGGGTGAACGCCACGCCAGCCCGGTCGCAGGCCGTCTCGAGCGCGGCGACCAGCGCCCGAGGCTCGACCTGATGGTCCCCGGCGACGAACGCGCCGCCGCGGACCCGGGGGGACAGCGACGGCTCGAGCGATCGGCAGTCCCGGCTGGTCAGCCGCTCGACCGGCAGGTCGAGCTGGGCCTGGAACCGGAGCAGCGCGTCGAGGGCCTCCCGGTCGTCGTCGTCGAGCGCGACCGCGACCGTGCCCTCGGCGCGGTACCCGATCGGGCTACCGGCCGCGGCCTCCAGCTCGGCGCAGAAGCCCGGCCAGCGGCGAGCCGACTCGAGGTTCAAGCCGAGGAGCGGCACCTCGCCGTAGTGCACCTCGGTGATCGGGGCGAGCATCCCCGCCGCGACGTGGGTCGCCCCGGTCCCGGGGGCGGGGTCGGCGACGACGGTCGCGAGGCCGCGCTGGGCGGCGCGCCACGCCACGGCGAGGCCGACGGCCCCGCCCCCCACCACCACCAGGTCCGGGTTCACCGGGTCGCCGCCTCGAGCGCTCGCAGCAGCGCCGCGGTCGCCGCGCCCGGGTCGTCGGACTCCGACACCGCGCTGATCACCGCCACGCCGTGCGCGCCCGCCGCGATCAGCTCCTCGACCCGGTCCGGGGTCACCGCCGCCACCGCCACCACCGGGATCTCGACCGCGTGCGCGACCGCCCCCACCCCAGCCGGGCCGAGCGGGTCCGGCAGGCCGGCCTTCGTCGTCGTCGCGTAGGCCGGCCCGACCCCCAGGTAGGAGGCCCCCGCCGCCTCGTGGGCCCGTGCCGTCGCCGCGTCGCGGGCCGTGGCGCCCAGCACCGGTCCCGGGCCGAGCACCCGGCGGGCGGCCCGGACCGGCAGGTCCTCGGCGCCGACGTGGACACCGCCCGCGTCGACCGCCAACGCTACGTCGGCGCGGTCGTTCACGACGCACAGCGCGCCCCGGTCGGCGCAGAGCGCCGCCACCCGCTCGGCGAGGCAGAACAGCTCCCGGTCGGTGAGCTCCTTGCCGCGGACCTGGATCACCGGCGCGCCGGCGTCGAGCGCCGCCGAGACGGTGCCGATCGGGTCACGGCCCGGACGCGTGTCGGTGACCACGTGCAATCGACCGAGCGGCATCGTCCTCCCTTCGCCGGCATGACCCGGATCAGGTTCAGACGGTCGAGGGCTCCGCAGCCCTCCTCTCAGCCCGGTCTCACCGGGCTCCCGTGCGTCTCGCACGCTACCAGAGGCCCACGCCGGAGGCTCCGAGAATCACCGCCGGTCATCAAGGGGGCGCGAATTCGCCGCACCCGACCGCTAACGGTGCGTTAACGCCCTAGTACCGGCCAACCCGGTTTGGTAGGCACCTCCGGTCGGGTCGCGCGTCGATCCGGCGTCGCGGCCCGACCGGTGCGGCGTTGACGGGCGAGCCGCTCGTTCCCACCGGCAAGCCGCTCGAGCAGCGAAACCGGAGGGGAGCGCAGCGAGTGTCGGACGTCTGGTTCGTCGCCGGCCTCCTCGTCTTCTTCGCCGTCGCGGTGCTGCTCGTGATCGGCTGCGACCGGATCATCGGCCCCGACCCGGTCACGACGGGACGGGACGAACCCGAGGACGCGGACCCTCGGTGAGCTACGACAACTGGCTCGCCTTCGCCATCTCGATCCTCGCCGGCATCTACCTCGTCCTCGCGCTCCTCTTCCCGGAGAAGCTCTGATGACCCTCGCCGGCTGGGGCCAGCTGGCGCTGCTCATCGCGCTGCTCGCCGTCACCACCCCGCTGCTCGGCGGCTACATGGCCAAGGTCTACGGCGGCGGGAAGGCCCCCGGCGACCGGATCTTCAACCCCATCGAGCGGACCGTGTACCGGCTCGTCGGGGTCAACCCCGACACCGAGCAGCGCTGGAACGTCTACGCGCTGTCCTTGCTCGCCTTCAGCGCCGTGTCGATCGTGGCCGTCTACGTGCTCCAGCGGGTCCAAGCCTCGCTCCCGCTCAACCCCACCCACGTCAAGGGCGTCGCGCCGAACATCGCGTTCAACACCGCGATCAGCTTCGCCACCAACACCAACTGGCAGAGCTACTCGCCTGAATCGACCATGAGCCACCTCACCCAGATGGCTGGCCTCGCGGTGCAGAACTTCGCGTCGGCCGCAGTCGGGATCGCGGTCGTCATCGCGCTCATCCGAGGCCTGCTCCGCCGTCGCCAGCGCACCATCGGGAACTTCTGGGTCGACCTCACCCGCACCACGCTGCGGGTCCTGCTCCCGATCGCGTTCATCGTCGCCATCGTCCTCGTGGGCCTCGGCACCATCCAGAACCTGCACGGCTTCACCCACGTCCAGACCGTCACCCACCAGACCCAGTCGATCCCCGGCGGCCCGGTCGCAAGCCAGGAGGCGATCAAGGAGCTCGGCACCAACGGCGGCGGGTTCTACAACGCCAACTCCGCGCACCCGTTCGAGAACCCGACCGGCTTGACCAACCTCCTCCAGATCTTCCTGCTCCTCTCCATCCCGTTCGCGCTCACGTTCACGTTCGGGAAGCTGGCCCACGACCAGAAACAGGGCTGGGTCGTCTTCGCGGCCATGTTCGTCCTGTGGCTCGGCGCGGTCGGCGTCGCCACCGGCTTCGAGTCGTCCGGCAACCCCCGGCTCAACTCCCGGGGCGTGACCCAGCAGGTCACGGCCACCCAGCCCGGCGGCAACCTCGAGGGCAAAGAGGTGCGGTTCGGCCCCGCCGCGTCCGCGCTGTACGCGGCGAGCACCACCTCGACGTCGACCGGCGCGGTCGACTCGTCGCACGACAGCTTCACCCCGATCGGGGGTGCCGCCCTGCTCAGCAACATCATGCTCGGCGAGATCAGCCCGGGCGGTGTCGGCTCCGGCCTCTACGGGATGCTGATCTTCGTCCTGCTGGCCGTCTTCATCGCCGGGCTCATGGTCGGGCGGACCCCCGAGTACCTCGGGAAGAAGATCCAGTCGAGCGAGATGAAGCTCGTCGTCCTCTACATCCTCTTCGTGCCGATCGTCGCGCTCGGGTTCACCGCCGTCTCTGTCCTCACCCGGCAGTACGCGGCCGCGGAGCTCAACCCCGGCGCGCACGGATTCACCGAGGTCCTCTACGCGTACGTGTCGTCGGCGAACAACAACGGCTCCGCCTTCGCCGGTCTTAACGCGACCTCCACCTGGTACACGACGACGCTCGGCGTCGCGGCCCTGGTCGGCCGGTTCCTGCTCATGATTCCCGTGCTCGCCATCGCGGGCTCCCTCGTCCGCAAGCAGCACGTGCCCGAGACCAGCGGCACGTTCTCCACCAAGACGCCGCTGTTCGTGGGGCTGCTCGTCGCGGTGATCCTGATCGTCATCGGGTTGACGTACTTCCCGGCTCTCGCGCTCGGCCCGATCACCGAAGCGCTCCGGATCTAGGACAGGCCATGGCGGGAAAGCAGTCCCAGTCGATCTTCGACCCGGCCATCATGCGACGCGCCGTGCTCGAGAGCTTCAAGAAGCTCAACCCGCGCACGCTGGCCCGCAACCCGGTGATGTTCATCGTCGAGATCGGCAGCGTCCTCGTCACCTTCCTGTTCTTCCGGGACCTGGGCACGTCGTCGAGCGACCAGAACGTCTTCGCGGGGCTGGTCGCTGCGTTTCTGTGGTTCACGGTGCTGTTCGCCAACTTCGCGGAGGCGGTCGCCGAGGGCCGCGGCAAGGCGCAGGCGGACACGCTGCGACGCACCCGGGCCGACACGATGGCCACCGTCCGGCGCCCCGACGGGACCACCGACCAGGTCGTCAGCACCTCCCTCGATGTCGGCGACGAGTGCATCGTCGCCGCCGGGGAGATCATCCCGAGCGACGGCGAGATCATCGAGGGCATCGCCAGCGTCGACGAGTCGGCGATCACCGGGGAGTCGGCGCCGGTCATCCGCGAGTCCGGCGGTGACCGCTCCGCGGTGACCGGCGGCACCCGGGTCCTCTCCGACCAGGTCATCGTGCGGATCACCGCCCGGGCCGGCGAGACGTTCCTCGACCGCATGATCGCCCTCGTCGAGGGATCCGAGCGTCAGAAGACCCCGAACGAGATCGCCCTGAACATCTTGCTGGCCGGCCTGACGCTCATCCTCGGGCTTGCGACCGTGACGCTCCAGCCGTTCGCGATCTCCGCCCACGCCGAGCAGACGATCATCATCCTCGTCGCGCTGCTCGTCTGCCTGATCCCCACCACCATCGGCGGGCTGCTCTCCGCGATCGGCATCGCCGGCATGGACCGGCTGGTGCGCCGCAACGTGCTGGCCATGAGCGGCCGGGCCGTCGAAGCAGCCGGCGACTGCCAGACCCTGCTGCTCGACAAGACCGGCACCATCACGCTCGGGAACCGCCAGGCGTCCGAGTTCGTGCCCGTGAACGGGGTCAGCGAGCAGGAGCTCGCCGAGGCCGCCCAGCTGTCCAGCCTCGCCGACGAGACCCCCGAGGGACGCTCCATCGTTGTGCTGGCCAAGGAGCGGTACGGGCTGCGGGAGCGGGAGCTGAGCGGCGCCACCCTCGTCGCGTTCACCGCCCAGACCCGCATGAGCGGCGTCGACCTGGGCGGCCGCGCCATCCGGAAGGGGGCCGCCGACTCGGTCCGCCGCTGGATCGAGGAGCAGGGCGGAACCGTCCCCCCCGAGGCCTCGGCGAGACCGTCGACTCGATCGCGGCCCAGGGCGGCACGCCGCTCGTGGTCGCCGAATCGGGCGCCTCCGGCGGCGCGCGGGCGCTCGGCGTCATCTACCTCAAGGACATCGTGAAGCAGGGCATCTCGGAGCGGTTCGACGACCTGCGCCGCATGGGCATCCGCACCGTGATGATCACCGGCGACAACCCGCGCACGGCCGCCTTCATCGCCCAGGAAGCCGGCGTCGACGACTTCCTCGCCGAGGCGACCCCCGAGGACAAGATGCGGCTCATCCGCCACGAGCAGGAGGGCGGGCGGCTGGTCGCGATGACCGGCGACGGGACCAACGACGCCCCCGCGCTCGCCGCGGCCGACGTCGCGGTCGCGATGAACACCGGAACCCAGGCCGCCAAAGAGGCCGGCAACATGGTCGACCTCGACTCGGATCCGACGAAGCTCATCGACATCGTCGAGATCGGCAAGCAGCTCCTCATCACCCGCGGGTCGCTCACCACGTTCTCGATCGCGAACGACGTCGCCAAGTACTTCGCCATCATCCCGGCCATGTTCGCCGGGTTCGCCAGCGTGTCAGTGCTGAACCAGCTCAACATCATGGGGCTCGAGTCGCCGCGCTCCGCGATCCTGTCCGCGGTCATCTTCAACGCGCTGATCATCGTGGCGCTGATCCCGCTCGCGCTGCGGGGCGTCAAGTTCCGGGCCACCAAGGCGGCCGACGTCCTGCGGCGCAACATCCTCATCTACGGGGTGGGCGGCCTCATCGCGCCCTTCATCGGCATCAAGCTGATCGACCTCGTCGTCTCCGCGATCGGGATCCACTGATGCGGCGTCAGCTCGCCCCCGCGATCCGGATCTTCCTCGTCTTCACCGTCGCGCTCGGGATCATCTACCCGCTCGCGGTGACCGGCATCGCGCAAGGGCTCTTCCACCACCAGGCAGACGGGTCGCTCGTGTCGAACGACGGCCGCGTCGTCGGCTCGAAGCTCCTCGGGCAGGAGTTCACGATCCGACGCGGGAACCGGCTCGTTCCCGACCTCGCCTACTTCCAGCCCCGACCGTCGGCGGCCGGGTCCGGCTACGACGGCGCCGCCAGCGGCGCCTCCAACTACGGGCCGACCAACCCCACCTTCTTGCACCTGGTCGCCCAGCGGGTGGCGCAGTACCGGCGCACCTACGGGCTCGGCCCCGGCACCAAGGTCCCGGTCGACGCGGTCACCGGGTCGGCGTCGGGCCTGGACCCCGACATCTCGATCGCCAACGCCCACCTCCAGGCCCCCCGGGTGGCGCGGGAGCGGCACCTCCCGCTCTCGGAGGTGCTGGCCGTCGTGAACGACCACGTCGACGGGCGCTCGCTCGGGTTCCTCGGCGGCCAGGGCGTCAACGTGCTGGAGGCGAACCTGGCCCTCGACCGGCTGCACTAGGACACCCGGGCGGCAAGGGGCCGCGGACCCGCCGCGACGGCGCCTAATGGGTGTCTAGCCTGGAACGGACACGGAGCGCGGGGGATCGCGCTCGTGTCGAGCGCGAGGACCACGTCGGTGGTCACAGCCGGCGGTCTGTCCGCCCCGCCCGGCTGTCCGACCACGGCGGCGGATGGAGAGAGGCGCACGCATGGCCCGGGGCAAGCACCGGATCTACCTGGGTGCCGCACCCGGGGTCGGCAAGACCTTCGCCATGCTCAACGAGGGCCGCCGCCGCCACGAGCGGGGCACCGACGTCGTCGTCGGGGTCGTCGAGACCCACGGCCGGGCCAACACCGCCGCCCAGATGGGCGACCTCGAGGTCATCCCCCGCCAGCGCGTCGAGTACCGGGGTCAGAGCTTCGAGGAGATGGACGTCGACGCGATCCTCGCCCGCGCCCCCGCCAGGTCCTCATCGACGAGCTCGCCCACACCAACGTGCCCGGCTCCCGCCACGAGAAGCGCTGGGCTGACGTCGACGAGATCCTCGACGCCGGGATCGACGTCATCTCGACGCTGAACATCCAGCACCTCGAGTCGGTCAACGACCTCGTCGAGCGGATCACCGGCATCAAGCAGCACGAGACCATCCCCGACGCCAAGGTCCGCGCCGCCGAGCAGGTCGAGCTCGTCGACATGACCCCCGAGGCGCTCCGGCGCCGGATGGCGCACGGGAACATCTACCCGACCGAGCGGGTCGACGCCGCGCTGGCCAACTACTTCCGGCCCGGGAACCTCGCCGCCCTCCGCGAGCTGGCGCTGCTCTGGGTCGCGGACCGGGTCGACGAGTCCCTCCAGCAGTACATGGAGGACCACGGGATCGACGCCAGCTGGGAGACCCGGGAGCGGGTCGTCGTCGCGCTCACCGGCGTGCCCGACGGCGACGCGCTGATCCGACGGGCGGCCCGGATGGCGCAACGCACCCGCGGGGACCTCATCGGCGTCCACATCCGCTCGACCAGCGGCCTCGCCGAGCGCAAGGGGGAGGGATCCCGCCTCGGCGAGCAGCGCCAGCTCCTCGAATCGCTGGGCGGCGCCTACCACGAGGTCGCCGGCGACGACGTCGGCCGGGCCCTGGTCGAGTTCGCGAAGGCGGAGCGAGCGACCCAGCTCGTCCTCGGCGCGACCCGACGATCCCGCTGGAACGACCTCCTGCGCGGGTCGGTCGTGACCCAGGTGCTCCGACAAGCCGACGACATCGACGTGCACGTCATCTCCGGCACCGAGGAGGAGCCGGCCTCGGCGGCCCACCTGCCGCGAGTCCCCCGGGTGCCCCGCGGCTTCGTCACGCCGCCGCCAAGAGGCCGGCTGGGTCCTCGCCGCGGTCGGGCTCCCCGTCTTCACGGTCGCCATGACCGCGTTGCGCAGCGAGCTGCTGCTCCCGAGCGTGCTGATGCTCTACCTGCTGCTCGTGGTCGGCATCGCCGCGATCGGCGGCCTCCGGGCCGGCCTGGTCTCGGCGATCGCCGCGTTCCTCCTCGCTGACTTCTACTTCATCCCCCCCGCCCACCAGTTCGCGATTCGCGACTCCCAGAACCTGGTCGCGCTCGTCGCCTTCCTCGTCCTCGCCGTGTCGGTGAGCCTCCTCGTGACGCTCGCCGCCCGACGGACCGCGGAGGCCGCCCACGCCAAAGCCGAGGCGGAGACCCTGGCCCGCCTGAGCGGGTCCGTGATCGGCTCCGACGATCCGCTCGGGGTGCTGATGGTCCGGGTCCGCGACGCGTTCGGCGTCGCCTCCGCCGCGGTGCTGCGCCGGGAGGGGGAGAGCTGGCGGGTCGAGAGCCGGCCGGCGAGCCGGTGCCCCACCAGCCCGAGGACGCCGACCTGCAGGTCCCCCTCGACGAGGACGAGCAGCTCGTCCTCGTCGGCCCCGACCTCGACCCCGACGACCTCAACCTCCTCGAAGCGTTCACCGGGCAGCTGTCCCTGGCCCTCGAATCGCGGCAGCTGCGCGCCGAGGCGGCTCTCGCGGCCGGCCTCGCCGAAGCCGACCGGCTCCGCACCGCGCTCCTCGCCGCGGTGTCCCACGACCTGCGCACCCCGCTCGCGTCGATCAAGGCGTCGGTGACGAGCCTCCTCCAGCGTGACGTCGACTGGCCCGCCGAGGCCCAGCGGGACCTGCTCGAGACCGTCGACCACGGCGCCGACCGGCTCAACGCCCTCATCAACAACCTGCTCGACATGAGCCGGCTCCAGACCGGCACGCTGCAGCCGGTCCTGCGCGACGTCGGGCTCGACGAGGTCGTCCACCAGGTCCTCGCCGAGCTGCCCGACCGGGGTGCGGCCGTGGTCCTCGACGTTCCCGAGTCGCTGCCTCGGGTCCGCGGCGACGCCAGCCTCCTCGAGCGGGCCATCGCCAACGTGCTCGACAACGCGCTGGCCTGGTCGCCGCCCGGCGGCAAGGTCCGCGTCGAGGCCGGCTCGTTCGGGCCGAACGTCGACCTGCGAATCGTCGACGTGGGGCCCGGCGTCCCCCCGGAGCAGCGCGACCTGATGTTCCAGCCCTTCCAGCGGCTCGGGGACTCCTCGCAGGGCACCGGCGTCGGCCTCGGGCTCGCCGTCGCCCGCGGCTTCGTCGAGGCCATGGGCGGCCGGATCACCGTCGAGGACACCCCCGGCGGCGGGCTGACCATCGTGTTCCGGCTCCCCCACGCTGAGACGTGAGCCGGATCCTCGTCGTCGACGACGAACCCGAGATTCGCCGCACCCTCGGCATTAACCTGCGGGTCCGCGGCTACGACGTCGACCTCGCCGACAACGGCGAGCAAGCCCTCGACCTCGCGGCCCGCCACCATCCCGACGCGGTCGTCCTCGACCTCGGCCTCCCCGGCATCGACGGCGTCGAGGTCATCGAGGGCCTGCGGGGCTGGAGCCGGGTCCCGATCGTCATCCTCTCCGCCCGGGACGTGGAGTCCCACAAGGTCGCCGCGCTCGACGCCGGCGCCGACGACTACGTCACCAAGCCGTTCGGGATGGACGAGCTCCTCGCCCGGCTCCGCGCCGCGCTCCGCCGCGCCGCGCCCGCCGACGAGGACGCCGTCATCACCACTCCCGACTTCACCATCGACCTCGCCCGCAAGCGGGTTACCCGAGGGACCGACGAGGTCCGGCTCACCCCCACCGAGTGGAACGTCGTTGAGGTCCTCGTCCGCAACGCCGGGAAGCTCGTCTCGTCCCGCCAGCTGCTGCACGAGGTGTGGGGGCCCGGCTACGAGAAGGAGACCCACTACCTGCGGGTCTTCATGGCCCACGTCCGGCGCAAGCTCGAGCCGGAGCCGTCCCAGCCCCGCTACTTCCAGACCGAACCCGGCATGGGGTACCGGTTCGTCCCCGCCTGATCGCGGCCGGACCCGGAAGGGCGCTCAGGCTGAGGCGCGCGTTGGTCCGGTGCGGCGCCGAGCCGGCCGGAGCCCGCAGCGGCTGAGCGACCAGCCGCTGGCGGAACGGGATGCAGTGGGCCGGGATCGGCCGGGACATCAAGAAGCCCTGAAGCAGCTCGCAGCCGAGCGCCCGGAGCTGCTCGAGCTGCTCGGGGGTCTCGACCCCCTCCGCCACCGTGCGGAGGTGCAACGTGTGGGCCAGGCCGATGATCGCGGCGACGATCGCGTCCGACTCCGGGTCGTCGCCGAGCCCGTCGACGAACGACTTGTCGATCTTCAGCGCCTCGACCGGGAACCGCTTCAGGTAGGCGAGCGACGAGTAGCCGGTCCCGAAGTCGTCGATCGCGAAGTGGATCCCCATCGCCTTCAGGTCGGCCAGCGCGGTGAGGATGAAGTTGGCGTCCTCCATGAACACCGACTCGGTCACCTCGAGCCACAGCTGGTTCGCGGCGACGCCCGCCGCGCTGAGGATCTCCGCCACCGTCTCGGGCAGGTCCGGGTCGGCGAGCTGGCGGGGGGACAGGTTCACGTGCATCGTGAAGTCGTCCCCGACCTGGCGCTCCCGCTGCCAGCGGGCCAGGTCGGTGCAGGCGGTCTGCAGGATGTGCGAGCCGAGCGGCACCGCCAGGCCGGTGTCCTCCGCGACGGGGATGAACTCGGCCGGGCTGATGTCACCGAGCGTCCGGTGCTCCCAGCGGGCCAGGACCTCGACGCCCACCATGAGGCCGGTGGTGGCGTCCACGATCGGCTGGTAGGCGGCCGTGATCTCGCGGGCGTCGACCGCGCCCGCAGCCCCTCGTGGATCAGCAGCCGGCGGGCCACCGCCGACCGCAGCTCCTCGTCGAACACCTCGATCCGGGCCCGGCCCAGCTCCTTCGCCCGGTACATCGCGACGTCGGCGTGGGAGAGCGCCACCTCGGGGGTGCCCTGCCCGTCCTTCAGGCACGCCACCCCGACGCTGGCCGTCACCACCAGCTCCCGGCCCGACGGCAGCCGCAGCGGGGCGCTCACCGCGTCGGCGACCCGGTGGGCCAGCGTCGCGGCCTCCTCCGGCGACTCGAGGCCCGGGCACACCATGACGAACTCGTCGCCGGCCAGCCGGCCGAGCGCGTCGCCCTCCCGGCAGGACTCCGCCAGGCGGGCCGCCACCGCCTTCAGGACGCTGTCCCCGGTGCCGTGCCCGAACCCGTCGTTGATGGTCTTGAACCGGTCCAGGTCGATCAGCAGCACCGCGACGCTCGTCCCCGACTCGTGCGCCCCGTCGAGGCTCGTCGGCGATCGCGCCGAGCAGCAGGTCCCGGTTGGGGAGGTAGGTCAGGGAGTCGTGGGTGGCCTGGAAGCTCAGCTGCTCCTCGACGTTCTTCCGCTCCGTGATGTCCGAGAACGAGCACACCAGCGCCCCGGCCCGGTCGGCGTGCTCACGGAGCGGCTGGACGCTCACCGAGTACCAGCGGGTCTCGGCGTTGTCTCCGAGCACCCCGATCACGACCCGGCTCTGGGGCTCCCCGGTGCGCAGCCCCACCGCCAACGGGTGGTTCTCGGGACTGAGGGGCCGGCCGTCCTCGGTGACCATGGGCCGGCGCCCGAACGCGATGGCGCCCCGCCCCTCGCTGTCGTGGAGGCCCTGGCCGAGCATCGCCCGCGCCGAGCTGTTCACCGACACGACCGTGCCGTCCCGGTCGACGACGATCACACCCTCGTCGAGCGCCGCGACCGCGGCCGCGTAGCGGGCCTCGGCGGCCTGGCGCTCGAGGCGCTCGGTCAGGTCGGTGCACACCGCGACCGTGCCGTCCAGCTCCCCGAACTCGTCGCGGACCGGACCGACCGACACCAGCACCGGGATGCTGCGACCGTCGGCCCGATCGTGCTCGACCTCCCCCGCCTTCGGCAGCCCGTCGGCCTCCACCGCCTGCGGGCCAAGCAGCTCCGCGGCCGAGCGGCCGATCGCGTCGGCGCTCTGGACCCCGTAGAGCACCTCCGCGGCCGGGTTCCAGCTGCGCAGTCCCCCCGACTGATCGGTGGCGATGATCGCGTCGGACACGTGGCTGACCAGGCTCGCCTGGTAGCGGGTCGCGGCCTCGGCCCGGCGGCGCTCCGTCGCGTCGCGCAAGATGACCTGGAACGCCGGCTCGCCCTCCCAGTCGATGCGGACGCTGATCGACTCCACGACCGTCGGGGACCCGTCCTGTCGCATCAGGATGGCCTCGGTCGGCTCCGACACCTGCCCCGGCTCCTGGAGCGCCCCGATCCGCTGGAGGGTGTCCTCGAGCGAAGACGGGTGGACGAAGTCGAGGATCCCCCGGCCGAGCAGGTCGGTCACGTCGTCGACGCCCGCCACCCGCACCGCGGCGGGGCTCGCGTAGCGGATCACGCCGCCCTGGTGCACGATCACCGGGTCCGGGCTCAGCTCGACCAGCTTCCGGTACCGGTCGATCATCCCCCGCAGCGCCGCCTCGTTGCGTCGCTGCTCGGAGATGTCGGTGACCAGCCCGATCCCGCCCGAGACCTGCCCCGACTCGTCGCGCAGGCAGCGAGCCCGGACCCGCAGGTCGACCGGGACGCCGTCCCGGTCCACGAGGTTGCGGTCCAGGTCGTAGTGCTCCCATGGCGCCCCGGACCGGAGCGACACGATGACCGGCTCGACCAGCTGGTCGGCGCTCGCCTCCGACAGGTTCAGGACGTCGGCCGGCGAATCGAACCAGCAGACGAAGTCGGTCGAGCGGTCGTACTCCCAGGTCGCGACCCGCCACAGCGAGAGGGGATCGAGGCGCGCCTCGAGGCTCCTCAGCGGCCCACAGGGCCTCCGCGGCGTGATCGGTCTGGCCGTCGATACGCATACGTTCGGCCTCAAGAACCCCGCAGTTAATCAGTTTCCCCAGTGGGCGGCAGCGTATGGCCGCGCACGCCGGAAACCGCGGATTCTCGAAGCTCCCTAAGGGGCCGAAAGGCCCCAAACCGCCCTAGGGGGCGGGCTCGTCGAGGAGGATGGCGGTGTTGTAGCCGCCCATCCCGATCGAGGACTTCAAGGTCACTCCGGGCTCCCGGGCCACCGGGCCCGACAGGAGCCGGGCGTGGCCGGGCGCGACGCTCGGCGGGGCGGGGATGATCCCCTCCTCGTAGCTGAGGCAGGAGATGGCCACCTCGACCGCCGCGGCCGCGGCCTGGCAGTGCCCGACCAGCGGCTTGAACGAGAAGATCCCCTCCGCGTCCGGGAACAGCTGGTCGAAGAGCTGCGACTCGGCGCCGTCGCACTGGCGGGTCCCCGGCCCGTGGGCGTTGAAGTACACGACCTCCTCGGCGGCGACCCCCGCGTTGTCGAGCGCCGACCGGTAGCAGGACCCGATCTGGTTGGGGTCCGCGGCGAGGGAGATCACGTGATGCGCGTCATGGCTCATCGCCCCACCCCGCAAGGCCGCGTACGCGCCGTCCGGGCGGCCCGACACGACCAGGCCGACCGACGCCTCCCCGCCCGTGAACCCGACGCTGCCCTCCTGGAAGGGCCGGCACGCGTCGAGCGACGGACGGTCCACGACGATCACCCCGAGGTCCACGAAGTGCTGCACGTTCTCCGGGGTGGCCGACACGTCGGTGGCGATCACCAGCACGTCGTCGCACACGCCCGCGTCGAGCCACATCTTGGCGGTAAGCAGCGCCGCGTTCCCCGACGCGCACATCGCGACCACGCTCATGCAGGGCCCGTGGAAGTCGTGCTCGATCATCATGGTCGTGATCGGCGTCGACGGCATCAGCTGGATGTAGCGGCGGCGCGGGACATGACGGTTCGGTCGGTCGTAGAAGTCGCGCCACAGGTCCACGTCCGAGAGCACGAAGGCGTGGATCACGCCCACCGTCCCGCCCGGCTTCCATCCCCGCGTCCAGCGCGTCCTCGACCGCCTCGCGCGCCGCGGCGACCAACGCCCGACTGAACCGCGACGGCCCGTCCGCCGGGTCGCCCTCGTCGGAGATCAACGACAGGTACACGTCGCTCGCGCCGCGGACGCGCTCGAACCCCGGCTGCGGCACAACCGCGGACTGCCCGAGCGCCAGGCCGTCCCAGAGATGCTTCGCGCCCCAGCCGTACCCGGTGACCGCGCCGATGCCGGAGATCCACCGCGGGATGGTCGCCCGTGTCGACAGCATGCGAGCCCCTTCGATCACACGTCCCAGCCGCGGGCCGACCAGGTTGTGCGGACCCCCTGAGTACCAGACGGGGACGAATTGCGCCAGTGGGGATAGTGAGGCTCGTCTTGGCATCGCAGCGCGGTCTCGCGAGTGCACCCGGTGGCAACTCGACGTTCACCTCGCCCCGCGGTCGCGCGCGCGCGTGGAGTGACAGGTGTGACTCGTGCGGCGGACGGTGGCTGTCCGAGCGCGCTCGGTGGTCACAGGGGTCGGGTGGCCGGGACCGCTGCCTCCCCGGAGCGGGGCCAGAACCGGGCCGGCCGGGCCGGCGGGCGGTCTCCGGCGAGGGTCCCGCCCGGTCTTGGCCGGTCGGGATCGAGCGTGGCGGCGACCCCGTTACCCTCCTCGCGCCATGGCGCGCGTGATCCAATGGACGACCGGCAACGTCGGGCAGCGCGCCCTGCGGGCCATCCTCCGCAACCCGGCGCTCGAGCTGGTCGGCGTGTTCGCCCACGCGCCCGACAAGGTCGGGACGCGACGCGGCCGAGCTATGCGGCGTCGACGAGCCGACCGGTGTCCTCGCGACCGCCGACGTCGACGCGCTCCTCGCCCTGCGCCCCGACGCCTGCTCGTACAACCCACGCTGGCCCGACCTGGACCTGCTCTGCCGCCTGCTCGAGGCCGGCGTCAACGTGTGCTCCACGGCCGCCTTCATCACCGGTGCGGCGTGGGGCGAGCCAGCCGTGGCCCGCCTCGAGGCCGCGGCGCGAGCCGGGGGAGCGACCATGTTCGGCACCGGCGTCAACCCCGGGTTCGCCAACCTGTTCGCGCTCGTCAGCGCCCAGATCTGCGACCGGGTCGAGCAGATCCGGGTCCTCGAATCCGCCGACGCGTCGGCGTACGCGTCGAAGGAGACCCAGGAGAGCGTCGGCTTCGCGCAGCCTCTCGACACCCCCGACCTCGTGGAGCGGACCCGGCGGGGCAGCGAGGTCTTCGCCGAGGCGGTCGCGCTCATGGGCGACGCGCTCGGCGTCGACCTCGACGAGATCACCTTCGACGCCGACTACGCGCGTGCGACGGCCGACAACGACCTCGGGTTCATGTCGATCCCCGAAGGGACGGTCGCCGGCATCGACGGCCGCTGGCGAGGCTGGGCCCGCGGCCGGGACGTCGTCGTCTTGAACTTCCAGTGGATCATGGGCCGCCACGTGGACGCCCCCTTCACCCTCCGGCACGGCTACTTCGTCGAGGTCGACGGCGAGCCGACCGTGCGCGCCCAGTTCCAGATCCTGCCGCCTGCCGACTGGTCCGAGCCCGGCTACATGGGCCTCGGGATGATCATGACCGCGCTGCCCGCGGTCAACGCCATCCCCGCCGTGATCGCCGCCCCACCCGGGATCGCCACGACCGCGACCCTGCCGCTCGTCACCGCCCACGGCGCGGTGAGCGCCTGAGCCCGACCCCGCTCAGGAACAGTAGAACTGCTCGTACCAGCGCCGGTAGTCCAGGATCGGCTTCTCGCTCGGCGCCAACGCCGGCGTCGGCACGTACCGCTTGTGCTCCCAGATCGGGATGTCCTGCCCGATCTCGCGGCTGACCGACTCGACGAACGCTCGGGCGATCCGCGTCGTGTGCTCGTCGCCGTCTGGGTTCCGGACGCTGAACAAGAAGGTGACCTGCGTCGTCTCCTCGTCGATCGGGGTCGAGCAGCCGACCAGGCTGGCGTCGAGCAGGCCCTGGTAGCGGGTGATCGCGAACCCCGGGCCCCGCCCGAACACGTCGATCCGGCCGTCGACCGGGCCCTTCGACGACGGGAACTGCTGAGCGGTCAGCACCACCCGGTCGTAGCCGTCGAAGCGGACCTCCTCCGTCGACCCGACCTTCGGGTGCGAGTGCACGAACTCGAAGTGGGCGTGGTCGAAGCCGTTCTCTCCGATCTCCTGCATGCAGCTCCCGATCGTGTAGTCGAACACCTCGTAGTCGCCGTAGGCCGGGTCCTCGTACTCCGGGATGTCCATCACCTCCCAGCGGGGCGGCTCCCCCCGCGGGTGGTACCAGGCCAGGACGATCCCGCCCCGCTCGAAGGTCGGGAAGGCCCGCAGCCGGGCCTTGCCGTTCGGCGCGTCCGCGTACGGGATCTCGACGTTGCGGCCCGAGCCGTCGTACACCCACCCGTGGAACGGGCAGTGCACGCAGCCGTCCACGACCGATCCGCCCACCCCCAGGTGGGCGCCCAGGTGCGCGCAGTACGCCTCGTGGCAGACCGCCCGCCCTTCGGCGTCGCGCCACAGGACCAGCTCGGTGCCGAAGTAGTGGCGGCGGGCCAGCTGGTCGGAGGTCAGCTCGCCGCTCAACGCGACCTTGAACCAGCCGAACGGCATCGGGAACGGGAACCGCTTCGAGGCTCACCGGCGTCCTCCTCGAGCAGCACCGCGTCACGGCGAGTCGACCGCGCCCTCGGGGAAGCCCCCCTCGAGCGGGTCGATCCGCAGTCGGGTGAGGAGCAGCCGGTGGATCCGCCAGGTGCCGTCCACGCGCCGGTACTCCTCGTGGTAGTGGCCGTAGCCGCGGAGGCCCCGCGGCGGTCCCTCCCCCGGGAAGGTGAGGTAGTCGAACATCGCCCAGACGCCCGTCGCCGTGTCCGGTCCCGTGATCGTGACCTCGGGCATGTGGCCGTGGTGGGTGGTCACGACCCCGTCCAGGACCTTCGGGAGGAAGGCGAGGATCCTGGTCCGCCCCTCCTGGACGTAGCCGTCGGCGTCCATCACCGCGTCGTCGGTGAACAGCTCCCCGAACGCCGCCCAGTCCTTCGTGTCCATCAGCCGGAAGTAGCGGGCCTTGAGCTGCTGGATCTCCTCGACGTCGAGCAGCTGCTGCCACGGTGCGATCGGGTCAGCCACGCGCGCATCCTCGCGCCCGGCGGCGGTCGACGTCATTCTGCCGCCGCCACCCGAGCCGAGCGGGCCTGGTCGTGCTCGTCGCGCAGCGCTGAGCGCAGCTCGTCGAGGATGGCCGCCAGCCGTGTGCGCTCAGCCGGCGAGTACCGCTCCAGGAGGTCCCGCTCCACGCCGTGGAGCGTCCGGAACGACTCGTCGGCGAGGGTCCGGCCCCGGCGGGTGAGGAGCACGTCGTGGCGGCGCCCGTCGCCGGCGCCCGGCTCGCGCCGCACCAGACCCGCGTCGGCCAGCTTGGTCAGGACCCGCGTCATCCCGGCCGACGTCTGGCCGACCAGGCGGCGCAGCTCGGTGGGGGAGCGGCGGCAGTCGGGCGGCGACGTCCGCAGCATCCCGATCGTGGTCCACTCGGCGAGGTTCAGCCCGAACCGGGCCAGCACCTCGGCGTGCAACGACCTCCACGTGCGGGACACCGCCTCCAGCAGCCCGAACACGACGACCGTCTCCGCGTCGGCCGCTTCGCCCAGCGCCCGCCACGCCGCCGCGCTCCGGGTGAGGAAGCCCACCAGGTCGTCGTCCCACACCGGCGCGGTCACGACCCTGCCCGCTCGTCGGGACGGCTCACAGCGGCGGGATCGGGAACTCGGTGGGCGCGGCGTCCGCGCCGCCGTCGACGTCGAAGACCCGGCCGGTGATCCAGGCGCTCGCGGGCGAGGCGAGGAACAGCGTGCAGGCCGCGATGTCTCGCACGTCGCCGAGCCGCTGCATCGGGATCGCGTGGGCCGCCTGCTCGAGCATCTCCGCCGACAGGACCGACCGGGCACCGTCGGTGAGGATCTGCCCGACCACGATCGCGTTGATCCGCACCTTCGGCGCGAACTCCCGAGCCAGGATCCGCGTCATCTGGTTGAGCCCCGCCTTCGCCGCGCCGTACGCCACCATCCCCCCGACTGCTTGCTGGCTCGCGCCCGAGGAGATGTTCACGACCACGCCGCCTCCCGCCGTGCGCACCATGTGCGGGACCGCCAGGCGAGTCAGGAGGAAGGGGCTGGTCAGGTTGAAGCGCACCACCTTCTCGAAGGCGCGCTCGCTGGTCTGGAGGGCCGGTTTGGGGAAGGAGCCCCCCGCGTTGTTGACCAGGACGTCGAGGCGACCGAAGCGCTGCACGGCCGCGTCGATCAGCGCCTCCAGCTGCTCCGATTCCATGACGTCGCAGCGCACGGCGAGGGCAGCCTGGCCCCGCGCTCGCACCTTCTCCGCCGTGTCGTCGATCGCGGCTTGGGTGCGGGCCGCGACCACCACGTCCGCGCCCGCCTCCGCCAACGCCAGGGCGATGTCCTCCCCGATGCTTTGACCAGACCCGGTGACGAGCGCCACCCGGTCCGTCAGTCGGAACCGGTCGAGGATCACCAGGCCTCCTTGCCAACGGGCGAACCAGCAAGAAACGTAGTTGACTACCAACCCGGTTGATCTCGATCATGACCCCGCCCCCGACCGGGGCGGCCGACCAGGGGGGCCGGAGCCGATGCGCACCTACCGGGTGGGGCAGTGGTCGACCGGCAGCGTCGGGGCGATCGCGCTCGCCGCGATCGCGGCCCGTCCCGACCTCGACCTCGTCGCGGTCTGGGTTCACGCGCCCGACAAGGCGGGACGCGACGCTGGCCCGCTGGCCGGCATCGACCCCCTCGGCGTCACGACCACCACCGACGTCGACGCCGTCCTCGCCGCCGCACCCGACTGCGTCTGCTACACCGCGTCCGGGGAGTCCCGTCCCGCCGCGGCGGTCGACGACTGCTGCCGGCTGCTCGACGCCGGCAGCAACGTCGTCACGACCTCGGTCCCCGGGCTCCTCTACCCGGCCGGCTTCGACGCCGAGCAGGTGGCGCGGCTCGACGCGGCCTGCCAGCGCGGCCGCGCCTCGCTCTACGCGTCGGGGATCGAGCCCGGCTTCGCCGGCGACCACCTCGTCCTCGTCCTCGCCACCCTCGCCCGCACCATCCGCTCCGTGCGGACCCAGGAGGCTCTTCACCTACGCCGAGTACCCGGTGCCGTTCACGATCTTCGACGTGTTCGGCTTCGGTCGGCCACCCGAGCAGCGCTGCCTCATGGAGCTGCCCGGCGTCCAGGCCAGCGCGTGGGGGCCCCCGGTGCAGCTGGTCGCCGATCAGCTCGGCGTCTCCCTCGACGAGATCCGCGAGACCTACGACAAGCGGGTCACCGACCATGCCCTCGAGGTCGCCGCCGGGACCATCGAGGCTGGCACCGTCGGCGCAGTGCGCTTCGAGACGATCGGCGTCGTCGACGGCCGCGACGCCATCGTGATCGAGCACATCAACCGTATGGCGCTCGACCTCGCGCCCGACTGGCCCACCGCCGAGCGGGACGGCACCTACCGAATCGCCTTCGACGGGGAGCCGACCCTGACCTGCGAGCTGACCCTCGGCGGGCCGGACGACTTCACCCACCACGGCCTCATCGCCACCGCGATGCGGGTCGTGAACGCCATCCCGTTCGTGTGCGACGCCGACCCCGGCCTCCTCACCGCGGTCGACCTCCCCCTCACGTTGCCGCACCAGCCGTTCGGGCCCGGATCGTGATCGCCAGGACTCGACCCCCGTCGATCCCGCGGAGGAACCCATGACTGCACCCCCGACCGCACGCCCCCGGCGGGTCATCCAGTGGGGGACCGGCAACGCCGGCCGTCCCGCTCTGCGGGCCATCGTGGCCCACCCCGACCTGGAGCTGGTCGGCGTCCACGCTTACTCCCCCGAGAAGGTCGGTCGCGACGCGGCCGATCTCTGCGGCCTCGATGCACCGACGGGAGTCGTCGCCACCGACGACGTCGACGCGCTCTTGGCCCTCGACGCCGACTGCGTCTCCTACATGGTCCAGGGCGAGACCCGCATCCGCGACACCATCGACGAGCTGTCCCGCGCGCTCGCCGCGGGCAAGAACGTCGTGAACACCGCGCTGGTGTTCCTCGTCTACCCGCCCGCGCTGCCCGCCGCGCTGCGCGACCCGCTGGCCGCCGCGTGCGCTGAGGGCGGCACGACGCTCTTCACGTCCGGGCTCGACCCGGGCTGGTCCGGCGACGTCCTGCCCCTCGCGGTCGCGTGCGCGTGCGCGACCGTCGACTCGGTCCGGGTCACCGAGCTGATGGACTACTCGAGCTACGAGGACCCGGGATTCACCGGCGTCTTCTTCGGGTACGGGCGGCCCCTCGACTACCAGGCGCCGCTCTTCGCGCCCGGCGCGATCGCCGGCGGCTGGGGCGGCATGGTGCACCTCGTCGCCGACGCGCTCGGCTGGCGAGTCGACGAGCTCCGCGAGGAGCACGAACGGCTCCCTGCCCCTGAGACCTTCGAGACGGCCATGGGCACCATCGAGCGCGGCACCTGCGCCGGGGTGCGCTTCGAGCTCCAAGGGATCGTCGACGGCCAGCCGCTCGTCACCGCCGCGCACGTCAACCGGCTCCGCGCCGACATCGGGCCCGACTGGCTCCGCCTCGACGGCAACCGCTCCGGGTACCGGATCGAGATCCGGGGCGACCCCTCGTACGTCTGCGAGATCGAACCGCGCGGGGAGCACGGCGACCACAACGAGGCCGGGATCCTCGGCACCGCAGCCCGGGTGATCAACGCGATCCCCGCCGTCTGCGACGCGGCACCCGGCCTCGTCACACCCCTCGACCTCCCGATCTTCACCGGGCCCGGCCGCCGCGCTTGACCGGCGCGACGGCCGGCCACGTCACTCCTCGCCGAGCATCCGGTACAGCTGCTGGCGGGCGTCCTGCACGATCGCGGTCGCCCGCTCCAGCTGGTCGTCGTCGCCGGCCACCGCGACCTGCTTGGCGGCCAGGTGCAACGACCGCACCGCGTCGCGGAGCGTCCGCTGCCCGCCCATCTCGCGCCGGTCGCCCGACAGCACGGTGAGCGCCTCCGGGTCGGCCTGCTCCCGGCCCGCGTCGGTCAGCTCGAACACGCGCCGGTCGCCTTCCTGGACGCTGCGCACCAGCCCCTCGTCCTCGAGCAGCTGCAAGGTCGGGTACACCGACCCCGGGCTCGGCCGCCACGCACCACCGCTCGCCTCCTCGAGGCGGCCCATCAGCTCGTAGCCGTGCGCCGACCCGTCGAGGAGCGCCGCCAGCAGCACCAGGCGGATGTCGCCTCGGCGGTGCCGCCGACCGCCCCACGGCTCACCGTGGCGGTGGTCTCCCCAGTCTGGGCCCCGGCCGCGGCGGCCCCGGCCCCCACCTGGCCCTCGTCCCTCTCCGGTCATCCATCCTCTCCTCTCTCCGTAGGGGCGCTCGACGCCCCAGTCCTCATCGGTGCCTCGTTCTCCACGCATGGATCCTCCTAGCGATCTGTTTCGAACTATCACGATGTATCGGTACTGTATCGGATCGTGTCGGGCCGCGAACCCGGCCTGGCGTCGAGTGACGAAGCCGAGCGGACCGAGGGCTCCGGCGTCGGGGACCGTCAGGGGACGGGGGCGACCGGGGGTGGGGTCGGCTTCGCGGCGTCGATGGCGGCCAGCTCCTGCTGGAGCCGCTCGACGAGCGCCGGGACGTCGTGGCGGTAGTGGGCCAGGGCCAGCTCGAGTCGGAGGTGGACCCAGCCGCTCAGCTGCGGCCCGTAATGGACCGTGGTCGGCTTCTGCCGGTTCGACACCGAGAAGGTGGTCGACCCGTCCGGGGACTGCTCGCAGCCGAGCAGCTTGGAGAACAGGCACTCCCGGGTCTGGGTGTGACCCTGGAACACCACCCGCTGGTCGGTGATGTACGCCGTCCCGGTGTCGATCGCCTCTGGGTGCGGGGTCCCCTGGACGTAGTGACCCCGCGACGCGCCGACGCGGTAGCGGACCGGCCGGCCCGCCAGGCTCCCGATCGGCACCGACACGCCCTGCGAGCGGCCCCGCCACTGCCCCGGACCCCGGCGCGGCTCGACCAGCGCCGCGTTCGTGATCCGCGCGAAGACCGTCTCCCCGGCGTGCAGCATCAGGTCCGACGTCGTGTCCCCGGCGTAGGTCTGGGCCAGCGTCACCGCGGCGGCCTGGCCGTCACGCTCCTGCCGCCAGCGCGCCATCGCCTCCTCGAACGCGGCGGCCTCCCGCTTCTCCCGATGGTGCTCGAACATCGGCTCCCCGCCTCGGGTGGTCGCGCCCGTCTCCGATTATCGTGGGAGCACGCGCGTCGCGCCACCGGCCCGTGCCGTGACTGACCGTGTCCGGACGGTCACCCGGCGCGTCCGTCGATCGGGAGGCTCGGGCTGGCCGTGCGGGACGAGGAGCACACCGAACCGGAGGCCACGGGCCGCCGGCCGGCGTTGACGGTCCTCCGGGTTGTGATCCAGGGACCCGGTCGGCGACGGACTTAGTCCGATGCGGATGGGTCTGCCGTCGGAGTCCCCGGACTCCGCGCTCGTCGTCGCCATCGGTCGCTGGGACGCGGACGCGTTCGCGGAGGCCTACCGGCGGCACGCGGGCGCCGTGTTCTCCCTGGCCTGGCGGACCACCGGAGACCGCCACACCGCCGAGGAGCTGGTCCAGGAGGTCTTCTTGCGACTCTGGGAGCATCCGGAACGATTCGAGGCCGAGCGGTCGTCGCTGCGCACCTTCTTGCTCATCGAGACCCGGGGCCGCAGCCTCGACATCCTCCGATCCCGGAACCGTCGCGCCCAGCGCGAGGAACGCTCCTCGCGGCTGAACCCCGAGCCCGACTACGACCTCGAGCTCGAGATCTGGGACCTCACCCTCGCCGACCGGGTCCGAGAGGCCCTCGACGCGCTGAACCCCGCCGAGCGCCGAGCCGTCGACCTCGCCTACTTCGGCCGCCACAGCTACCGCGACGTGGCTCGCATCCTCGGTGAGCCCGAAGGCACGGTGAAGGGCCGCCTCCGCTCCGCGCTCACCAAGCTGCGGGTCCGGCTGGCCGAAGAGGGCATCGACGAGCCGTGGACGGACCAATGAGCCCCGACGAGCTCGACGAGCTGCTCATCGCCCGCGCCCTCGACGCGCTCGAGGAGCCCGAGCTCCACGAGGTCGACGAGCTCCTCGCCCACGACGCCGCGGCGCGGGACCGCTACGCGGAGCTCGAGCGAACCGTCGCCCTCGCCGCCCACGAGCTCGGACCCCCCGACCACGTCTGGGACCGGCTCGCGGGCGCGGTGTTCCCCGGGGAGCCGCGCGTCCCGCACCCCCGGCTCCTGGTCCGGCGCGGCTCGCCGCGGCGCCGTGTCGCCCGCCGGGCCCTGGTCGGGCTCGCCGCCGCGGCGTGCGTCGCCGCGCTCGCGACCGGCGTCGTGCTCGCCACCGGCTCCAGCTCGTCCTCGCCCAGCCTGACCGCCGCCGCCCGCGCCGCCACCGCCTCCCCCGGGGCCCGCCTCGCCATGCTCCGCCGCCCCGACGGCACCCTCGCCGCCACCGCGGTCGTGCTCCCCAACGGCGCCGGGTACCTCTCCAGCCACCTGTCACCGCTCGGGCCCGGCCGCACCTACCAGCTCTGGGCCACCGCGGGCGGGACGACCGTGTCGCTCGGCGTCCTCGGCCCCGACCCCAACGTGGCCGCCTTCACCCTGGTCAGCGACGCGCAGGGCCTCGCGGTGACGAACGAGGTCGCGGGGGGCGTCGTCGTCTCCCACCAGCCCCCCGCCGCGGTCGGGCAGCTCCCCAACGCGTAAGTCGGCGCGAACACCCATCCACTCGCGGGAGCGGCGGCGAAGTCAGTCCCGATGAGCGAAGACACCCGACTGGACGGCTGGCGTCGACGCACCTGGCTGCTCGCCGTCATCCCGCTCGTCGCCGTGGTCGCCGCCGCCGCCACCTTCGCGTTCGGGTCGTCGTCGAGCGGGCCCACCACCGTCGCGGCGGGCGGTCACGAGGTCACGATCATGAACTTCGCGTTCAGCCCGTCGACGCTGACCGTGGCGCCGGGCACGAAGGTCACCGTCGTCAACAAGGACGGCACCACCCACACCCTCACCGCCGACAACGGCGCCTTCAACGCGGGGCAGATCTCCGGCGGCACCGCCAGCAGCTTCACCGCCCCCACCAAGCCCGGCACCTACCCATACCGCTGCGACATCCACCAGTACATGCACGGCATGCTCAAGGTCAGCTGACCCGCGCCGTCCCGACCCGCCCGCACCCGCAGAGCACACCGAAGGAGACGACGCCGATGTCGATCGATGAGCGAGGACTCGAAGAGCTCCTCGAGCAGTCCCAGGACACCCACGCCGACGCGATGCGGCACACCCGCGACACGATCCCCGACCTCGTCGACGTCGGACGCGCCGCCCACACCGACGACGACGACGAGCCGACCGCCCCGGTGCGCCCGGTCGTGGTCGGGGGCGGGCTGCTCGCCGCCGCCGGGCTCGGCGCCGCGTTCACCGCCCTGCTCGCCACGCCCGCCTTCGCCCAGTCGAGCAAGGACACGCAGATCCTCCAGACCGCGGCGTCGATCGAGAACCTGGCCGTCGCCACCTACCAGACCGCGCTGACCCTCCCCTTCATCGGCGGCTCCGACGCCAACCCGGTCGTGAAGACCTTCGCCATGAAGACCATGAGCCAGCACGCCGACCACGCCATGGCCTTCAACGCCGCGGTGGCGCAGCTCCACGGCAAGCAGCAGCACCAGCCCGACCCGAAGCTGCTCGCGGTCGTCAACCAGGCCAAGAGCGGGCTCACCACTCCCGCCGCGGTCGTGGACCTCGCCATCGAGCTCGAGAACGACGCCGCCGCCACCTACGTCCAGGACGTCGGGGCGCTCTCCAACAAGGACGCCCGGAACGTCACCGCCTCGATCATGGGCGTCGAGGCCCAGCACGTCGCCATCCTGAACGCGGTGAAGGCGCTCCTCGCCGGCGGCGCGGCCAGCCTCATCGCCCTGCCGCCCGACGCCGCCCAGCTGCCCGCCGCCGCGGGCAGCGTCGGCTTCCCGAACTCGTTCTATCCGACCCAGGCCGCCCGACCCGCCACGGAGGGAGCAAGCAAGTGAACCGCAAGCCGCGTGAAGAGCTACCGGTCACCGAGCACGAGGTCGCTGACCTCACCGCCGACCTCGACGACGCCCACCACGAGTCGCTGCCCCGCCTGCAGGAATCGCTCCAAGCCTGGGACCTCGACGACGCCGGCGACGACGGCGGCTTCGCGCGTCTGGTCCGAGGCACGGCCAGCCGGCGCGGGTTTCTGCTCGGCACCGGCGCGTTCCTCGGCGGCGCCGCGCTCGTCGCCGCCGGCGGCGGGCAAGCCGCCCTCGCGCTCGGCGTCGAACCCCGCCCGGCGGTCGACGCTCGCCCCCCGCGCCACGAAGCTCACCGGCGACCTCGCCGTCGTGGCGCTCGCGGCGTCGCTCGAGAACCTGGCCGTCGCCACCTACCAGGCCGGCATCCAAGCCGCCCAGGCCGGTCACCTCGGCGCTGTCCCCCCGGCCATCGTGACCTTCGCGACCACCGCGCAGTCCCAGCATCAGGACCACGCGGCAGCGTGGAACGCCGTCCTCACCGCCGCTCACAAGCCGAAGGTCACCGGCGTCGACCTCACCGTGAAGAACTCGGTCATCGACCCCGCCTTCGCGCAGGTCACCGACGTCACCGGGCTCGCCATGCTCGCCCTCCAGCTCGAGAACGTCGCCGCCGCGACCTACCTCGCCGCGATCGGTGTCGTGAAGAGCCCGGCCGGCGTCCAGACCGCGGCGACCATCGAGCCGGTCGAGGAGCAGCACGGCGCCATCTTGAACTTCGTGCTCGGCCAGTACCCAGTGCCGAACTCGTTCACCCCCACCGCGGGCGCTCGCCCCACCAGCGACCAGATCGGCTGACCCCCTGACCGATCGGTTGCCTGGGCCGGGTCCCGCCGTGGGGGCGGGACCCGGCCCACGCTCCACCGGAAGGAGCCCGCCCGTGCCCGCCTCCGAGCCTCCGCTGACCAAGAGCGTCCTCGTCCTCACCCTCCTCGCCGCGGCGGGCGCGGTGACGAGCGGCTCCATCCACTTCTACCTGTACTTCGAAGGCGGCTACCGCGGCATCGCCCCCGAGACGGTGCTCGGCCTGACCATCAGCCGCTCCTTCATCCTCACCGCCGTCGCGGGGGCGGTGATCGGCGAGCTGCTCGTCGCCTCGCTCCTCAAACCCCGCCTCACCGTCCCCGCCGCGCTGGCCGGCCTCCTCGTCGGCGTCGGGAGCTTCGTCTCCTACCTCCTCGCCCGCACCGCCGGGCTCCTCGGCTTCACCGAGAGCACCACCAGCACCGAAGCCGTCCTCGCGCTCGCAGCCGAGGCCATCCTCGCCGTCACCGCCCTGGCCCTCCTCGTCCGGGCCCTTCGCAGCGCCCGGTCGGCGCCCCTCGACATCGCCGGCGGGGGCACCTGACCGCTCCCGCCGAAGCCCCCGACGCCGACCGCGACGGTCGGCCCTCGACCCGTCCGGAACGACGGACCGTCGAGCGGTGCGGGGCGGTATCCTCACGGCCGTGTAGCGCCGCGCTCCCTCGTCTCGCCCCACCGCCGTCGGAGCCGCGCGCATGTCCTCTCCACCTTCCTCCGTCTTCTCCCTCACCGCGACCGGGCTGACGTTCGCGCGGGGCGGCCAGACGGTCCTCGACCGCGTCACGCTCGGGCTCGGCCCCGGCGACCGGCTCGGCGTGGTCGGCCCGAACGGGGTCGGCAAGTCGACCCTGCTGCGTCTCCTCGCCGGCCTCGAGCCGCCCGACGCCGGCGCGGTGCGCCGCGTCCCCCCGACCTCTCCGTCACCTACCTGCCCCAGGAGCACCCGACCGCTGACGAGACGGTCCGCGAGCTGCTCGAGCGCCGGACCGGCCTCGCCGACCTCGCCGCCGCGCTCGAGACGGCCAGCGACGCGCTCGCGGCGGGCCGGCCCGACGCCGACACCGCGTACTCCCGGGCCCTCGACGCGTACCTCGCCGCCGGCTGCGCCGACCTCGACGCCCGCCTGCCCGTCGCCCTCGAGGAGGTCGGCCTCCCCGCCCCGATCGCCGACACGCCCACCGCCACCCTCTCGGGCGGCCAGCGAGCCCGCGCCGCGCTCGCCGCGGTGCTCCTCATCCGAGCCGACGTGCTCCTCCTCGACGAGCCCACCAACGACCTCGACTTCGACGGCCTCGAGCGCCTCGAGCGGTTCGCGACCAGCCGGCCCGGCGGGCTGGTCGTCGTCAGCCACGACCGGGCCTTCCTCGAGCGGGTCACGACCGCGGTGCTCGAGCTCGACGAGCACACCCACCGCGGCGCCCGCTACGACGGCGGCTGGGCCGCCTACCTCGAGGCGCGCGTGGTGGCCCACCGGCACACCGAGGAGGACTACGCGACCTACGACGCCGAGCGAACCCGGCTCGAGCGACGCGCGCAGCAGCAACGGCAGTGGGCGACCACCGGCCTCGCCCGCGCCAAGCGCGACCGCAGCGAATCCGACCAGTACATCCGGCACGCCCGGATCGACGCGTCAGAGCGCGTGGCGGCCAAGGCCCGCGCCACCGACCGGGCCCTCGAGCGGCTCGACCCGGTCGAGAAGCCCTGGGCGGGCTGGCAGCTCCAGTTCGACGTCGCGCCCGCCCCCCGAAGCGGCGCCGTCGCGCTCCGACTCGACGACGCGGTCGTCGAACGCGGCGCGTTCCGCCTCGGACCGGTCCGCCTCGAGCTGCGCTGGGCCGACCGGGTCGCGCTCCTCGGCCCCAACGGGGCTGGGAAGACCACCCTCCTCGAGGCGATCGTCGGTCGGGTGCCGCTCGCCGCTGGCACCCGGTGGGTCGGCCCGAGCGTGACCATCGGCGAGCTCGAGCAGCACCGGGCGCGCTTCGCCGGCGCCGCCCCGCTCCTCGACGTCGTCCGCACCCCCCCGGGCGCCGACACCACCACCGTGCGCAGCCAGCTGGCCAAGTTCGGCCTCGGCGCCGACCACGTCCGCCGGCCCGCGGCGACGCTCTCCCCCGGCGAGCGGACCCGGGCCGTCCTCGCCGAGTTCGCGCTCGCCGGCATCAATTTCCTCATCCTCGACGAGCCGTCCAACCACCTCGACCTGCCCGCCATCGAGGAGCTCGAAGCGGCCCTGGCCCGGTACCCAGGGACGCTCCTCCTCGTCACCCACGACCGCGCCCTCCTCGACCAGGTGCACGTCACCCGAACCCTCGAGGCTCGACGCCGGCGTCCTCCACGAGCGCTGACGCTCCCCGAGCCGCGACGCGACCCCCCGGCACGGCTCGACCAGTCCGCCGCTGCGCCGTCCGAGCCGCCCGGGTCGCCGCGGTCTGCGGCCCGCGTCGACCCGACTAGAGCCTGGGCAGGATCGCGGTAGCGAGCTGCTGCTCGTCGGACAGGGACGGCGGGGCACCGGCCGGAGCGACCGCGACCCGCAGGTACACGTTGCCCTTCAGGACGCTCAGCGACGCGTAGCCGTCGTAGAAGGCTTGGTCGCCGAAGCCGCTGATCGGCTGGGCCCGGACTTGGGGCGACGACCGGTAGTTGTTGTACCAAGTCAACGCGTTCGGGCCCTTGACCACCACCACCCGGACCGTGTCGGGCTGCGACACGTTCGGCGTGGTCGGCGTCGGAGCCGACGGGCCGTAGAACACGCAGGCCAGGCCGCCCTCCACCGTCGCGTTGCCGAGCACCCCGGGGCTCACCGACGCGCCGAGGGCGCTCGCCGCCTCGGGCTGGGTCACCACCGAGCAGGAGTTGAAGTTGGCGGTGCTCGTCGCGGTGGACTTGGTGCTGCACTTCTTGCCCTTCTTGGGCTTGCAGGCCTTGGCCGGCGCCGCCGCGGGCCGGGCCGCGGTCGTGGCCGCCTCGGCGAGCGTCGCCGGGAGCCCGATCCCCGCCGCGACGGCGAGCACCACGACCGCCCCCGCCGCGAGGCGACGCAACCCCCGCCGCTGCTGCACCACCGACCCGGTGGTCCGAACCTCACCCATGGTCGGCGCTCCTCTCCCGACGGCGCCCGATCGTCCACACGACGCGCCCGGGAGCGTCCGCGTCCCGGCGGCGCCGCGGGGACGCTATCCGGCCCCGGATTACCGCGCACGCGCCGAACCCGGCCCCGCGCTGGCTCTCCGTCACCGGCCCCGAGCCGCCCGGCCCGTCCGCCCGATGCCGGCCGGCGCGACCGTCATCCCAACAGGAGCTCGGCCGCGGTGTCGATCGCCTCGTACACGCGGCTCATCGGCGTCCGCCCCTGGGTCGCGTTCCGGAGATTGGCGTCGAGCACTGCGCTCATCACCGCGACGATCTCCTCCCGGCGCGGACTCGGGATGCGGGGAAGGAACGTGGCGAACGCCTCGCTCTGCTGCGCCGCGAACTGCTCGAAGCTCCCCCGCGCCAGCGGATCCGTCGTCGCCTGCAGGGCCAGGAGGTAGCTGTACACGTGCGGATGCCGCTCGAAGGCTCGGGCCGCCCGCCGGTACCCGACCGTGAGCCGCTCGACGCTCCGCCCCTCCGGCGCCGCGACCTCCACGCGCGAACCGGTCCGACCACGAGAGCAGCGCCTCCGCGAGCAGATGGTCTTTCGAGCGGAAGTACCGGTACGTCGTCCCCAGCGCCACGCCGGCGCGCGCGCTGACGTCCTTCATCTGGAGGTCCTCGTAGTCCCGCTCGAGCATCAGGTCGACCGCGGCGAGCACGATCCGGTCGCGCCGGGCCCGCTGGTAGGCGACCAGCGACTCGGGGCGGGGCGGATCGGGCCGGCGGCTCGCGGCCCGCTCGGCCGACGCGGGCATCGCCGACGCTCAGGCAGACGCCAGGACGCGGCGCTCGGTGAGCAGGCGGCCGTTCTCGGCCATGATCGTGTGGATCTCGTCCTCGTCGTAGTCGAACGCCCGCAGATCGTCGGCGAACGAGCGCGGCACGGCGAGCCCCTCGGCGTGAGGCCAGTCGGAGCCGAAGAGGATGTGGTCGACGCCGATCGCCTCCTTCAGCTTCACGAGGTTGTCCTCGTAGAACGGCGCCACCCAGACGTGCTCCTGGAAGGCCTCGATCGGGTCGTGGTGGAACGCCATCGGCAGCTGCCCGTACGCCTTCTTCAGCTTCGAGATCAGCTGCGGCACCCAGCTCGCCCCGGCCTCGATGCTCGCGATCCGAAGCCCCGGGAAGCGGTCGAACACCCCGTGGCAGACGATCGCCGCGTAGGTGTCCATCGGCACCCGGTCCCCGGTGAGGATCCCGGTCAGGGGCGTGTGGCGGAACGCCTCGAACTCGCCGGCCGGCTCCCACATCGAGACGAACCGCCCGTAGCCGGCGTCGCCGGAGTGGATCCCGACCGTGACGCCAGCCTCGTGCGCCCGGGCCCAGATCGGGTCGAAGCGCGGGTCACCGGGCGACCACGACTCCGTGCCCGCGAACACCGGGCCGCTCTTGAAGCAGACGATCCGAGCGTCGTGCTCGAGCACGTACTCCAGCTCGGCGACCGCGGCGTCGACGTCGACGAAGCTGATCATCGGCGCCGCGAAGATTCGGTCCCGGTAGTTGAAGCCCCAGTCGTCGTCGAGCCAGCGGTTGAACGCCCGGAACGCGGCCACGATCGCCTCGGGGTCCTGGTCCAGCGCCGACTCCATCCCGACCCCGAGGGTCGGGAACAGGAAACAGCCGTCGAGGCCCTGCTCGTCCATCGTGGCGAGGCGAGCGTCGCGCTGGCGGTAGGCGGGGTCGATCGGTTCGAGGGTGCCGAACATCGACTTCATGTCCTTCGCCTCCGGGTTCCGACCCCGGAAGTACTCGTCGAGGCTGCCCGGCCGCGCGACCGGGTCGAAGGTCGGTTTCGGGATGAACCGGTTGATCTTGCCGCCGACCAGCAGCTTGGTCTTCCCGTCGACCTCTGCCCACTGCATGCACCGCTTCGCCATCGACGGCTCGATGTAGCGAGTGAAGGCGTCCGTCGCCTCGTAGTAGTGGTTGTCGGCGTCGAAGCAGCGATAGTCCACGCTCACGTCAGCTCTCCTTGCTCAAGCCGAGCACCCGCAACGCGTTCTCGCGCAGGAACTTCGGCCAGACCTCGTCCTTGAACCCGACGTTGGGCATCTCGGTCATGATCCGCTCCAGCGAGAGACCCATCGGGAAGTAGCCGGCGTAGATGATCTTGTCGGCCCCCCGGGTGTTGGCGTAGTCGATGATCGCCTTCGGGTAGTACTTCGGAGCGAACGCGCTCGTCGAGTAGTGCAGGCCCGGCCACTTGAGCATCAGCTTCACGGCGAGGTCCTGCCACGGCTCGCAGCCATGCCGGGTGACGAAGACCAGGTCCGGGAAGTCGTACATCACCTCGTCGATCAGCTCGACGTGCTGCACCGCCGCCTTCAGGCGCGGCCCCGGTACCCCCGCGCAGCAGAACACCGGGATCCCGAGCTCCACGCACTTGGCGTAGATCGGGTACATCTTCTTGTCGTTGATCGCGACCTGGGGGAAGGTCCCCGACGGGAACATCCCGACCGCACGCACCCCGAACATCTCGTACGCGCGCACGATCTTGCGGATCCCCTCCATCCCCTCGTTCGGGTCCGCGCTGCACGACGGGATGAACCGGTCCGGGTGCCGCTTCAGGGCCAGCTGGCCCAGGTCGCCCGGCTCGCCGACCCCGATCAGCCCCTGCTCGATCCCCCACAGGTCCATCTCCCGCAAGGTGACCGAGGTCGGGTCGTCGCTGTCGACCAGCGCCTTCTCGGGCACGTCCTTGAACATGTACTCGGCGGGGAACTCGAACGATTCCCGCGACTCGCGGTCCTTCGTCTGCCGGGTGATGAAGGCGTAGACGTCCTTCATGCTGTGGTGCGGGAACGCGATCATCGTGTCGACGATCCCCACGTCCCTCGGCATCCCCATCGTCGTCCCCTCTCCGCGTCGCACGACGCCTCACGCTGAGGACGACATATTAGAACGTGATTTCAGTTTGTGCCAATGCGGCGGGGCAGCACCCGGATGGAGCTACGCCCGGGCGCTTGTCGCGGCGGGCTCGGCGATGGCGCGGCGCGGCTCGCGCTTCACGCCGTCGAGCGCCGAGAGGGGCAGCACGAGCTCCGCTCGGCCCCCTGGCGCCGCGTCCGCGGTCGTGCAGGCGAACCCGTCCTGGCCGTCGACATAGAAGCTCCCGCGCACGATGGGGAGCCACTCACCGTCGACCCGGACCTGAGCGACGCCCCGGTCCACGGTGCCCCGCCTCTTGGAGCTGAAGGTGAACACGGCCTCCTCCCTCGTCCCGTCGGTCCGGGCGGGCGCCGGCGTGCGGCACGCCGCTCGCGCCGTCGGCATACCCACAGATCGTCATGGCAAGCCGCGCCCTGAAGGATTTCCACGCCGAAGCCCATCGATGTCGTCGCCGTGCGCCGAGCGGCTGCCCCTGCCGGTGGGCCGAGAGCAGATCACCCAGGCTTCGAAGTCGGCTCGCCGTCCTAAGGTCGATCCTTGGCCACCCCTGGGAGCGAGGACTCCGACGAATCGCATGACACATGAGTGGAGCGAGGCGGCGCAATGAGCATGTACGGACCTGACATCTACACCGAGCCTGACGGCGACCCCGACACGCTGGCGAATCTTGGGCCCCTGCGTCCGATGGCCGGCATCTGGGAGGGGATCAAGGGTTCCGACCAGCACCCGGTCGTCGACGGGACCGAGCAGAACACGTTCGTCGAGCACTATGAGCTGCACCCGATCGACCGCCAGACCAACGGTCCTCAGCTCTTCTACGGTCTGAGGTACCACACGCACATCACCAAGCCTGACGAGTCCGAGACGTTCCACGACCAGGTGGGGTACTGGCTCTGGGAGCCCGCCGCCCGAGCGGTGACCCTCACGCTCGGCATCCCGCGGGCCCAGGTGCTCCTGGCGTCGGGTCCCGCAGAGGCCGACGCCACCGACTTCTCGCTGACGGCGACCGTCGGCTCCGAGGTTCACGGCATCTTGTCCAACCCGTTCCTCGACGAAGCCTTCCGTACCCTCAGCTATCGGATCCGGGTCACGGTGAACGCCGACGGGACGTGGTCGTACGAGGAGGAAGGGGTGCTACAGATCCCCGGCCGGGACGAGACCTTCAGCCACATCGACCGCAACACCTTGACCAAGATCGGACCTCCCGATCTCAACCCCTTGGCTCGCGCGACCCAAGAGTCGGGCCCCGCCGAGGGCACGGAGAGCAGTCTCGGTATCGGATCCTTGCGGAAGTAGGGCGCCCGGCCAGCGTCACGGTGGTGCTTGGCGCTCGTCAGCGGGTGTCATCCCCCAGCACTCGAATCGGACGAGAGCGGGACCGCCAGCGTCGATCGCGACGAGCGCAGGACCTAACGTCACGCGTTGAACCGAGCGAGAGGGAGACGCCCACCCATGTCGATGGTCCTCTCGGCCGAGTTCGACCCACGGACCCCGAACTCCTGGCCGACCGCCCGCCGAACCCGCGGCTGCTCGGACGCCCGCGGAGGCTGCGATCGTCATGGCTGAACGAGATCCAGCCGCTGCTGATGGCCACCATCCGTCGAAGACCACGGCATGAGCGCAACGGAGCCGAGGGCAGCGGTCGCCGCGACGGGGTGGGTCGCCGCCCGGCTCGGTGCCCCGACCGAGGCCTTGGAGATCCGGGGCGTGGAGGTCGGCGTCCCGGGGCCGAGCGAGGTGCGGGTCGCGACAGAGACGTTCTGCCTCGACTTCAACGACATCGACACGATCTACGACCGGTACGGCCTCTTGAAGTTCGATCCGCCGTTCGTCGTGGGCATGGCCGCGGCCGGCACCGTCGACGCCGCCGGCCCCGGCGCCGAAGCCCTGCTCGGACGACGAGTTGTGGGCTGCACCGTCGGGGTCCAGGGTGGGTACGCCTCCGCCGCCCTCCTCAACACCGCGACGGTGCAGATCCTCCCGAGCTGGCTCAGCTTCGTCGACGGCGTCGCCATGTACTTCCCGTACCTCCTCGGGTGGCTTGCCCTACGCGAACGCGGCCATGTGCAAGCCGGCGACGTCGTCCTCGTGCATGCAGCGGCAGGTGGAATTGGCTCCGGGGTCGTCCAGCTCGCCAAGGCCTTCGGTGCGACGGTCATCGCCACTGCCGGCAGCGACGCGAAAGTCGACCGCTGCTTCGAGCTTCGGCGCCGACTACGCCGTCAACTACCGCACGAACGACTTCGTCACGTATGTAGCCGACGTCACGAACGAGCGCGGTGTCGACGTCGCGTTCGACACCATCGGCGGTCAGGTCACGACGGACACCTTCCGGACGATGGCCTTCAACGGACGCCATCTCATCGTCGGGTTCTCTGCCGACATCGCGGTGGAGGAGCATCCGGTCAGCCTCCAGCCGAGCATCTATGGCAACTTCGACCTCTGCGGCATCTGCTTCTCCTTCGTCGACTCGCCGCGGACGACACGGCCGTTCGGCATGAACTTCCTCTCCACGGCCGACGGAATCCGGATCTGGGGCAACATCCTCCAGATGGCCCGGCAGGGCCAGATCCGCGCTCGTCGTCGGCCAGGAGATCGAGTTCGAGGACGTGCCCCGAGCACTCGAGGCGATCGAGCGCCGCGAGACGACCGGCCGAACGGTCGTCCGCCTCAACCGGGAACCAACCGCGGGCTGAGCGATTTCTCGCGGTCGGGTAGTCGGCTGGAAGGCCGATCTGCTGCCGCCGCCGACACGGCAGCCTCGGCGGTCCGACCGCCGGTTCCACCGCCCGCCCGTCGCGTTCACGGGTCCTCCATCACCGGCACCGGAGCCCAACCGGGACGGAGTCCGTCGGACGGGACTCGGGCCAGCCGGCCGCCGGCACTCAGACAGGGGCGGACGGGCGGGGCGGAGCGCCGTGCACCGAGAGTCAAGCTCGCCGTCGCGGGCCCTGACCCGTGGAGCGGAGCGCTTGACTTGCTCCGAACATATGTTCGATACTTGGCCCCAGATGTCGGGAAGCCCCCTTCCGCAGCCGTTCACCGGCGTCCTGCTCGGTGAGAGCCTTCGCATCGACGCGGTGTTGGACGGATCGGAACTCAGCGTGCACCGCATCTGGCGGACCTCCGCTGGCGATCCCACCGTTGGCCAGCCGTCGGTGTGGACGTTCATCGAGTTCGACGTTGCTGCGGAGCTCGCCGGCGAGCTCGCCGAGGCGCTCGCGGGGGCGCTCAATGCTTCCGGTGGCTGGTACTGCTCATTCGGTTCCGACCACGAGATGATCGTCGTGTTCGCCGGTCGATCCTTCCGCTATCGGAGAGGTGATGACCAGGCCCGTCGCGACGTGGAGGTCTACGCGCGATCCGTCGGAGTGCCCGAGGCTCAGCTCGACTGGGAGACCTGGCGCCCTCCAAAGCGCGGGTCGTGACCTGTGATCAGGCCCGGAGCTGAGTCGTCCTCAACGTGGCCCGGCCGATTCGCCTTCGCTCGAGCCTGATCGCCGATCGGGTTCGGAGCACCACCGGCGACGGGGGAGGGCGAGCAGCGCGGTGTGATGGCTCCTGAGCGACGTCAACCCGCGCGCTCCCTCTCCACGGATTGAGCCTGGCGTCGTCGGGCAGGGCTGCGAGTTTCGATGTCTGAGGGCCCGGTGCACCGCTGGTCTTGGAAGGAGCGCTGGGTAGCGCGTCAACCGAGACGTCAGCTCCAGGGAACTGGGCCGCTCCATCGATTGAGGAATGTTGTCTCAGAGGTCGGCTTGCGAGAGTTGGGCCCGAACCTGCCCCGCGGGTAGCCGAGCGGCACGCAGAAATGGAAGCGAACGTCTGGTGGTATGTCGAACATCGTGTGGAAGCGCGTGTCATGACTGTCGGGTGCAGGGTTGTCGGGACCGAGCCGATCCCGAGTGCTCGGGCTGCGAGCATGAGGTTCTGCACGGCCGGAATCACTGAGTCCGCGGAGCCGTTCCCCATCGCACACGCGAGCACCACGCAGGGGACGTCTTGCATCTCATCAGCCAGTCGGGCGGCGGCATGGAAGCCACGAGGGAGATCCTCGTTGTTGTGGAATCCCTCATCTCGTCGCTTTGCCCACCACGCCTCGTGGTAGAGCGATCCAAAGTCGCGGATCCGGGCGGGGTCGTTGACGACGAGGAACCGTGCGACCTGCTGGTTGCCACCGTTCGGCGCTCTGACTGCAGCATCGATGACGAGGTGAACATCGGCGAGTGAGATCGGGTCGGGCTTGAACCGTCGGATCGCTCGCTGGGTGAAGATGGCCTCAACGAGCGGCATGGCCAGTCGCCCGCGCTGCACGTCGAGCAGGTGATGGCGTCCCTCATGCACGGTGTGACGTGCGATCCATTCGATGGTGCGGAGCCGATCGGCTGGCCAGTTGTAGTACCCGCCGCGCCGCCACTCCCGATCGGTTAGGCCCTCGAGCCTGCCGGCCAGCGCCTGAGCCGCCTCGACAAGTTCGTTGGCGACACGATTCGGTTGCTGCTGGTTGTAGGCCTGCTCCGTGACACGTTGCTCAGGGCGCATCGTGTCAAACCGCGGCGCGTGCTCCTCGAGGGCCTGACGGATCCGCCCGCACTGCACGACGAGCACGTCTCGGACGTGACACGCGTATTCCAGCGGTGACCATGCACCAGGGACCGGATGTCGCTGCAGCGTCTCGCTGGGCACCTCGGTCAGCAGCTGCGAGAACTGATCCCCGATGCCCACCAGCGCCCGGGGAAGGGCATCTCGGCTGAGCGCGTCGTACCGGTACCCGCACTCGCCGCATTCCCAATCGTCGTCATACGGAGGAGCTGCGCTCGAGCCTGCGCCGCTCATGGCCGAGCTCCTCGGGGTAGGGGCCGTGATCTCATTCTCATCGGGGAGACGAGCGGACCACGCTCTCGCAGATGGACAAGTGGTCATCCAACTCGAGCTGCGTACGTCGTCCAGCGCCGCGCCGGCTGGCATCGGCGGGGCTAATCAGCGCGCTTCTCATAGACCCGTACGATCCCGTCTGGGACTTCTGGGTGCGGGAACTCTTGCCAGAAGCGCATCCCGATCTTCTCCATCACCCGACCCGAAGCCACGTTGGCTGCGTTGTACCGCGGAATGACCCGAGACAGGCCCAGGTGACCGAACGCGAACCTCAGCGCCTCCTGCGCGCCTTCCGTCGCAAGACCCTGACCCCAAAAAGGAGCGTCGATGAACCACCCGACCTCGCTGGCGGGCATCAGCTCAGGTGCGTCCCAGAGCTTGGTGACCCCGAGCCAACCGATGAACTCATAGCCTGGCTTGTGCTCCACGGCCCAAAAGCCGTATCCCTCGAGACTCCACATCGCGACATGCCACTCGAGCCACACCCGGCTCTCCTCATCCCCATAGGTGTGACCATCAGCGAAGTAGCGCATCATCTGGGGGACACGCTGGAGACGAAGCAGGCCCTCCCCGTCTTCCATGCTCAGCGGGCGAAGGAGCAACCGCTCCGTCTCGACTTCCACACCAACGGCCTAGCACCTACCAGTTGCGACTCCCAGCCTGATTAACCGGCGCGTCGCGCACGCGTGGGGCAAAAACACCGGGGTCGACCGCGTGGTCAGGCAGGCTAGACGCCGTGGATCTCCACGCCGACCGGAACCGACGCAAGCCAGACGTAAGCCCCGAGGCGCTAAGCCAACTCGATATCCGGGTCGGGCGCGTCGTGGCAGTACATCCCTTCCCTCGAGCCCGGAAGCCAGCGTGGCAACTGGTCGTCGACTTCGGCCCCGTCGTCGGGGTGCTGCGAACGAGCGCGCAGGTGACGAACTACCAAAGCGAGGATCTCATCGATCGCTTGGTCGTGGGCGTGATCAACCTGGGCGTCCGTCGCGTCGCCGACTTCGACAGCGAGTTCTTGGTCCTCGGAGTCGTCGCGGCCGATGGGCTCGTGCGACTGCTCGACGTTGCCCCCGACACGGCCCTCGGTGATCCCATCGGTTAGATCCAGCAGGCTGGGAAAACCAGTGGCTTTGCCATGACCGAGCTTGAGTGCCAACCGGCGGAGTATGTCAATCTGCGCGGTGACGACCGAACTGTTGGACATGAAAGCGAAGCGTGACCTGAACCAGCGAGGTCGACACGAGGCGGGACCCTGCCGGCACGGTCTTCCCGGGGCCTGGGTGGGAGGGTTAGTGGCTGAGTTTGAGAACCGAGCCGCGACCAACCCGCGAGCAACATCAAGCCAGGACACCAAGGACCCGCAACTCCAGCCGCCCTGGTCATGTGGGTGGTGCGAGTCTCTCCCCCGATCGCTGCGTCGTGCGCTGCCGCTACGACAAGATGTCCTTCCTGCGGAAGTGCCACCAGGCAAAGCTACCGAAGACGAGCACATACGGCACTTGCAGCAGCGTCCCGTGCAGCATCTGTCCCGTCGCGTCGCTCCCCTCGAAGAGCCGCATCCAGGCGTTCTGGTAGTGGGTCGGGAACACAAAGCTGATCGGGTCGAGACTGGCGAGGTTGTTGAGGATCTGCGAGACGATGTACAGGCCGAAACCGGTGAAGATGGCTCCGGCTGGCGAGTCGGTGATGGTCGACATCATGAGAGCGAGCGCGAATACTCCGGTGATGCTCCACAGGATGTACCCGCTGGCCAGCACGAGGCTGGCAACCAGGTGGAGCTGTGACTGGTGGCCGGCAGGACCGAAGACGGGGACGTCGAGACGATGCCAGCCGAACACGATCCCGCCCACAACGAGCCCAGTGACAGCGATCAACGCAGTCGCGATCAGTGCCATGACCCCGGCAGATCCGGCCTTTGTGGCCAGCAGCCGACCGCGGCCAACCGGTCGGGTCAACACCGCTCGTAGGTTTCCCCAACTCGCCTCGGATGCAATCGCGTCCCCCGCGAACAGGGCCACGATGACGACGAGCAGGAACTGGCTCATGAAGTCAAGCGCGACGACCGGCAGAAAGAGACCAGTTCGGGTCGCGAACACGCCGAAGCTGCTCTCGGGTCCTTGCTGACTCGCCAGGGTCGGAGGGTTCGCTTTCAGCGCGACCGCGATCACGACGGGGATGACGACCGTGATTGCGAGCACGACGTAGGTGCGTTGGCGTCGCCACTGCTTCGCCATCTCGACACGGAACAGAGCCACTGTCACTGGCCTCCCTCGACCGAGAGATCCAGGAAAGGCCTCGGAGCGCGAGCTGTCAAATGTTCGTGACGAGCCGACGTGCTCGACGTCGTCGGATCGCATACCAACCCGTTGTGTGTCACCTCCTGGCATCAGTTCCTTGGGCTTCAAGCCGGCTGTTCGGCAGCGGCGGACCAGGGTTCCGGCGTCGTCTGCCTCTACGAAGCACGCTGCGACCAGATCTCGCGACTCTGGTGCCATCAACGCTGTCTACCGTGGGGATGTGCATACCCAGGTGATCGTGCTGAACGGCGGGTCGAGCTCCGGTAAGTCGTCAATCGCGCGCTGCCTGCAGTCAATTTTGTCCGACCCATGGCTGACCCTCGGGGTCGACACCCTGATTCAGGCGATGCCTCTCTCAATGCATGGAGTCGACTCGGGCCTCCGGTTTGAAGCAGACGGTCTCGTCATCGTCGGCAACACGTTCCGCCAACTCGAGGCAGCCTGGTATCAGGGCGTCGCATCGATTGCCCGCGCCGAGACGGGAGTCATTGTCGACGAGGTCTTTCTCAACGGAGCGGGATCCCAGCACCGACTCCGTGTTGCGCTCGATGGGTTGCGCGTGCTGTGGATTGGCGTGCACTGCGACCCGGCCATCGCCGCCGCCCGCGAGTCGACCCGCGACGATCGGACGGACCGCAAGGGTGATCGTCACCCCGGAATGGCCGAAGCGCAGGCTGACGTGGTGCACGACGGGATTCGCTACGACCTCGAGGTGGACACGACTGCCACCTCCGCCATGGAGTGCGCCCGCGCGATTCAGCGCCGCGTCATCACCAGGCAATGACAGCGCTCAGGGTTGGCCAGCGCTACAAGGGACAGCCCGCAACGAGACGGTCGACGGACCAGCCGGGCAGGAACCGCGGCTGAGCCAAGAGACGCAGCCGCCCCGCGCCGCTTGTACCAGCCACCTCAGATGCCTTCACGTGCCTCCAGCGACCGTACGGAGCGTCGATCTGGACATCTTCCTTCCGTGCAGCAGGGCGGCTACTCCTCGTCACCGGGGTCCCCGGGCCCGATGCCGCGCCGCAACGCCAGGCCCAAACCTGGGCGATCCTCAACTCCCGGGCCATGACACGCTCGCCCGACTCGCGGGCGTCCGAGCCCCTGTCGCCGACAGGGGGCGCCCGGCTGGGACGGATATCCGGCCACTCCTCGGTTGAGGGACTCGCTTCTCCGAAGGGCACCTTCCGGGGGCACTCAACACGGCGCGCGCTCATGGGCCGGCGAGGCCAGCGAGCGCCGCAGCGTCGAGCAGCAACCCTGCGCCCCCCTGGTCAGCCCACTGCTCAATGCAGGCTGGGGTTGAGTGGTGACAGTTCGTGGGTTCTGGGACCTTTAGGTGGGTAGTGGGTCGCGATCGGAGCCTGGGTGTTGGATCGTGTGGGGGAGTTCAGTGAGTTTGTGGGTGTTGTGGAACCGCGGTTGCGACAGGCTTTGACGGCGTCGTGTGGGGTGGAGGACGCCCGCGATGGGGTCGCGGAGGGTCTGGCCTATGCGTGGCAGCACTGGGACCGGGTGCGGGTGATGGCCAACCCGGCGGGTTACGTGTATCGGGTGGCGAGGAGCCGAACTCGGCGTCGGCGGCGCCGGTCTGTCTTCCCGGTCCCGTCTGATTCGCTGCCTGAGATCGAGCCGGGACTTGCCCCGGCGCTGGCGTCGCTGCCGGAGCGACAACGGGTCGCGGTGTTGCTGGTTCATGGTTGGGACTGGTCCTACCAGGAGGCCGCGGACGTGATGGGAATCTCGGTGTCGACGCTGCGAAACCATCTCCGGCGGGGGTTAGCGCGGCTGCGCACGTCGCTGGGAGTCGCGGTCGATGACTGATCTCGAGCGGCAGCTCCGTGGGTACGCAACTGCGGTCCTGGACCGAGTCGACCCGGTGCGCGCCGAGCAAATCGTCCAAGCCCACCCTTGGCGTCGGCACCACCGACGGGTGGGTCTGGCCTTGGTCCTGGTTGGGGTCCTGGCCGTGGGTCTCGCGGTGACGATGTGGGCCGCGACTCGGGGGACGGGCCCCGCGATCACCACCACCACCAGGGTCGGTGCGCCGCTCCCCACGAGCTGGTCTCGAGTGTCGGCGTTCCCGACGTCGGGTGCCGAGGCGGCGACGTCCTCGGGTGGCCGAGTGGTCGTGGTGGGCGGCGGCGGGATCTTCTTTTCTGGTGACGCCCGGACCTGGACTTCGGTCCTTGACACGGCCCCGGTGGGAGAGGTGAACGCGGTCATCACCGACGGTTCGGGGTTTGTGGCCGCCGGCGACGCCCCCGACCCAGCTGGTGGAAGGCCGGGGGCGCTGGCCGCGATCTGGACGTCGCCCGACGGGCAGGACTGGACGCGGGTGCAGGATCCGGCGCTGGAGCCCTCCACGCCGGCGATCCCCGCCGGTGACACGACGCCGGTCCCGGGGTCGATCCGGGGCCTCAGTCGGGGTGGACCCGGGTTCGTCGCGGTCGGGGGAGTCTTCGCCGGCAGCTTTGTCGGCCGAGAGCTGGTTGGACCGCCAGACGCGCCCGCCGTTTGGATCTCCCCCGACGCCAAGCACTGGACGCGCGTGAACACGGGGACAGCTTTCGGACCCGAAAGCCAAGCTTCATCGCTCGAGCTGACTGGCGTCGCCCGTGCCGGCCACTCCCTCATCCTCGCCGCGCAGCAAGGTTCGGTGACCACGTTCTTTGCGTCCAGCGATGCTCGTCACTGGCGTTCGCTCGGCACCGTTTCGGGAGCGGTCACGAAGATCGTCGACTATCGGGGTCAGCTCGTCGCGGTCGGGAGCCAAGGTGGCAGCTTCGGTGCTCCACAGCGAGCCGCGATCTGGACGTCTCGCGACGGTACGCACTGGCAACGTGTTTTGGTCACAGCGCCGACGTCGCTGACCAGCTTCAACGACGTGACGACCAACAACCAGTCCCTGGTCGCGGTGGGCTACCGCGGCACTCAAGAACCCATCGCCGACGCGATCATGGTCATCTCTCAAGACGCCCACACCTGGCAGAGCGTCCCCCCAGATGGTCAACCCTTTGCGAGCCGCACCGGCCTCGACGCGGTCACGTTGTTCGAAGGGAACTACCTTGCCTTCGGGACCGAAATAACGGGCGGCACCGGATCCGCGGCAAGCCCCATCATCCAAGACACCGCCGTCTTCACATCCGTTAACCCCGACCGGTGACGGCGGTACCGGAGGTGTCGTTCGTCCGATCCGGCCCGGTTGTGACAGACCCAAGCCCGCGTCGCTTGTTGTCGCCGTCGCCGACTGCCCCGTCGCCGCGATCGTCGTGACCCCAGAGTTCACCGGACGACGTAGAACGGCCCGTCGAAGGTCCGTGAATGGGAGCTGGCGGGTCGCGCGTCGACCGCCACCCGTCCGCCGGGGGGGCTCTCTTGTCGATCTCGCCGTGACGGTCCCGCGGTGCACGGTCTCGGTAGGCGCCGTTGATGACGTGGACCTCTGCGAGGTCGAGCTGGCCGTTACCTCAGCAGGCGGAGCAGCGGGGCGAGCAGGTCAGGGTTGGTCGTGTACGGACTTCCGGGGTTCGTTGGCGGTGTGATCGGGGGAAGCACTAGCAGGGTGCTGAAAAACCCCTGGTGGGTGCTCGCGTTTGGTGCTGGTGTTCGTCATGCTTCTGATGAGGACGTTCGTCAGGAGGTGAGTGGTGCGCGGGGAACCTGATCGGCAGTCGGCGATGTTCGTGGCGGTGAGTGCCGAGAGTCTGATCCCGGCTGATCATCCGATCCGTGGGATCCGCCGGGTGGTGGAGGGGGTGCTGGCGGACCTCGATGGGGAGTTCAGCGTCATGTACGCCGCGACGGGGCGGCCGAGCGTGCCGCCGGAGCAGCTGTTGAAGGCCACGGTGCTGATGGCGCTGTATTCGATCCGGTCGGAGCGGGCGTTCTGTGAGCGGGTCAATTACGACCTGCTCTTCAAGTGGTTCTTGGATCTGGCGATCGACGCACCTGCGTTCGACGCCACGACCTTCTCCAAGAACCGGGAGCGGCTGTTGGATCACGAGATCGCGGCCCGGTTCTTCGCCGCGGTGGTCCGCCACGCCAAGCTGCGTCGCTACGTCTCGAGTGATCACTTCTCGGTCGACGGCACCCTGCTGGAGGCCTGGGCGTCGCAGAAGAGCTTCAAGCCCAAAGACGGCTCGGGTCCTGGCTCCTCGGGTGGGGGTCGCAACGCCGAGGTGAGCTTCCACGGGCAACGCCGCTCGAACCAGACCCATGTCTCGACGACGGATCCAGAAGCTCGCATGGCCCGCAAGTCCCACGCGACCGCCGCGAAGCTCTCCTATGCCGGGCATCTGTTGATGGAACATCGCAATGCTTTGCTGGTCGACATCGAGTTGACCGAAGCGAACGGTTACGCGGAACGCGACACCGCACTCGAGATGCTGGGGCGGCTCCCCGCAACGAAACGACGCCGGACCGTCGCCGGCGACAAGGCCTACGACACCGCCGGGTTCGTCGCTGATCTCCGCGCGATGGGCATCACGCCGCATGTCGCGCCCAACACCACCCGCCAGCACTCCACGATCGATGGGCGCACCCTCCGTCACGAAGGCCATGCCGTGAGTCAACGGATCCGCAAACGGATCGAAGAACCCTTCGGCTGGATCAAGACCATCGCCGGAGGCCGCAAGCTCCGCTACATCGGCCGACAACGCAACCGAGCCTGGTTCCTCATGGCTGGAGCCGTCTACAACATCCTCCGAATCGCCGCGCTGGACGCCGCCCCCACTTGACCGAACCAACGACACGACCCGGCCATCCACCCCCACCGTCGACAAGACCAACCACTCACCCACCACCGGTCCGCCACGCTGCCCCAGGAGCTCAACTCAGGGCGATTTTCAGCACCCTGCTAGCGGGCTCGATGGCGGGGTGGTTGGGGTGAGCCTGGGGACGGGAGGGCTCGACTCGACAGGACCGGGGCTCTGCCCGGAGACCGGGCTGGTCGTCGTGGTCACGGAATGGGTCGAGTGATTCGGAGTCGCGGAAGCCGGCACAGGGTGATGGTGGGGGGCGGGTTGGGAGCTGGTTGGGTGGGAGAGCTGGATTCCGACCTGTCCGGCGAGATCGGCGGCGGCTCGTTGGAGCGGGGCGGGGAGGGTCCCCGCGGCCGCGAGGCCGCCCATGGTCACCGTGGCGCCGGCGAACGCGATGGCGGCGACCCGGACACGGCCGGCGCGGCGTCGACGACTCGGCACTCGCGGGTTGGAGAGGGGGTCTGGGATTTGCTGCTGCATGCGGTCGGGGGGAATGCGGCCGGCGAGCGTCGCGGCGAGTGCTGCGTGAGGTACGGGCGGCGGCTGGTCGGCGTACTCGTCGCGCAGGTGGGTCAGGAAGCGGTCAACCTCGGTTCGTGCCTGGTGCTGCGAGGGTGCTGGGTTCTCGACGAGCATCGCAGGGAGGCTGCGTCGCAGAGGCGTCGTCATGGCGATGGTTCCTTGAGTTGGCGTCGCAGTCGAGTGACGGCACGATGCTGGAGTGCCTTGACCGCTCCGCAGCGCTTGCCGAGGACGCCGGCGACCTGCTCGATGCTGAGGTCGGCAACGATCCGGAGGGTGAGGACGTCGCGTTGGTCTGGAGCGAGATTGGCGAGAATGCGGGTGACCTCGGCGTGTTCCATCGCGTGGAGCGCGTCGGACTCGGCGTTGCCACCGGCCACGCGTTCGGTCGCAGGCGCAGAGAAGTCGACGAGTTGGGGTCGGCGGCTGCGGCGCCGGTGGTCGTCGATCAAGAGCCGATGGGCGACGGTGAACACCCAAGCTCGGAACCCGGATTTATCGCCAGAGAAGTCCTGGAGGTGGGCGAAGACACGTAGGAACACTTCGCTGGTGAGGTCGTCGGGCTCGGCCGCGCCGTGGAGTCGGAGGTATCCGCAGACACGCCCCGCGACCGACTCGTACAGCTCCTGGCAAGCGGACGGGCAGCCCGCCTGGGCGGAGGCGACGGTGTCCGAGAAGTTGTGCTGGATGGCGGCTCGTCGCTTGTCGCCGGTGGCCACACGAGATGACACCGAAGAATTATCGGCTACGGGTCGGTGGGCTTGAGCAGCCTGGCCCGGAACCCGAGCCCGGAGCGGACCCGCCCAGAGCGCGGTGCTCCCCGCCCGGGCAGCTGGGCGGGGAGCACCGGCTCGCGGTCCGGCCGGGTACACGGCGGTCGGGGTCGACACGGCCACGCCCAGCCCCACCGTGGGTCCGGTGACCATGTCAGGACGGGGGTACACCCAGACGCTTTTCCGTCGGCCGGTACTCGCTCTTAGCGGTCCGTGTTGACCTGGCCGTTGACGTTGACGTTGAACAGACCGAACGGCGAGTTCGACCCGGTCGGGCTGGTCTGACCGTTCGCGTTGACGGACAGGTTCAGGCCCCTCCCGCTGGTCGTACCGGGCGACGTCGACCCGGTTCCCGAGCCGGTCGGCGTGGTCGCGGAGCCCGACGTGGTGTTGGCACTCGCAGCGGCGTTGATGCCGAGGAGACCGCTCGCGCCCGCAGGCTGGGAAGACGTGCTCCCCGAGGAGCCGGTGGAGCCTGCGGAGTTCGAGGCGGACGCGGCTGGGGTGCTCGACGGGGACTGGGTTCCGCACACGCCGGTGCTCGACGCGCCGGTGGCGCCACCCATGGTCAGACCAATCACCCCCACGGCGACACCGAGGGCGGAAAGGAGGCTCAACCCGATCTTGGTACGCATCTGTACTCCCGCTGTCGTGACTCCCGACGCCGGGGTGCAGCCCGAGAGTCGGACGGTTGTGGTGGCCTCCCATGACCGCCATTCGAACGGTGTCAACGCCGCGCCGGCCGACCGGGATACGGGTCACCGACGAAATCTCGGAACCTCCGGCGCGGTCACCCCAATCGACGGGCCCTCCGAGCACTCGCACGGCCGCTCGAGACGAAGCTCAGGACTTCGGTCTCAGCCGTGGGACGACCGGCTCGGCGGCGGTTCGTCGCCCAGCGCGGCGTTTCGCCTGCGCCTGACGGTGAGCGCTGATTTGCCGAGATTCTGGGACCCACCCCGTAACCCGGCCCGGCTCGGCAGCGTTGACCCTAGATCACACGGAGAGTAGTCAGCTGACTACGAGGCGTGGCAGGACGGGGAGGACGGGGATGGGGCACGGCCGAGCAGCTGAGCGGTGGGTGGCACGTCCCGCCGAGGCCTGGTGTCTGCGGGCCGTGGCGTATGCGGTCCCGGTGGGCGTCTCGATCGGCACCGGTGTGGCGGCGAGTCGCCTCCTGGCCAACCCGTCCGGGATCGCAGCCCACGTGGTCTGGCTCCTGGGCATCTTGGCCGCTTCTACGGTGGCGCTGGTGCTCGTCGAGCGAGCCGCTCGGCGCCTGTTGCCATTGGCGATGTTGTTGCGCCTGTCGCTGGTGTTCCCTGATCAGGCCCCGTCGCGCTTCGCGATGGCACTGCGAGCCGGGAACCCGCGACGACTCAAGGCGTGGGCCCAGCGGGAGATCCAACCCGCGGCCCCGGCCAGTGCCCAGAGCCAGGCGGAGACCGTCCTGAGCCTCGTCGCGGCGCTCAATGCCCACGACCACCGCACCCGCGGACACTCGGATCGGGTCCAGGCGCTGACCGAGCTGGTCGGCGTCGAGATGCGACTCTCCCCAGCGGCCCGGGACCGGCTCCGGTGGGGAGCGCTCCTCCACGACATCGGCAAGCTCGCTGTCCCCGCGGAGATCCTCAACGACCCGGGTCGGCCCGGTCCCGAAGCGCTCGAGACGATCCGGCACCACCCGCAGGAGGGCCTGCGAATCGCCGAGCCCCTCGCCTCGTGGCTCGGTGACTGGCGGCACGCCATCGACCAGCACCACGAGCAGTATGACGGCACCGGCTACCCGGCCGGTCTCGCCGGAACCGACATCAGCCTAGCCGGTCGCATCGTGGCGCTCACCGACGCGTACGAGACCATGACCGCGGTCCGCTCCTACAAGAAAGCCACGAGCGTCCACGACGCCCGGGCCGAGCTCGTGCGCTGCGCGGGCACCCACTTCGATCCGCGCGTCGTCCGCTGCTTCCTTGGCATCTCGATGGCTCGGTTGCGTTGGCGAGCCGGGATCGTCGCCGGCCTCGCCGAACTGCCCCTCGTCGGACTCTTCCCCCGAGCCGTCGCGCTCGCCGCAAGCTCCGCGGAGCTCACCGGCCCCGCCGTCGGCGTCCTCGGCGCGGCGCTCTTCGGGCTCGGCGCACTCACCCTGCCCGTAGCGTCCCAAGCCCAGACTCACAACCCAACCCGGCCCCCTCGCCCCGTCGTGTCAACAGCGACCCTGACCTCGCCGGCGACTGAGTCATCGCCGACCCCGGCCGGGCCGACGGGCGCGCCAATCGGCGCGCTGCCCCCAGATGCGCCCCAGCCAGTCCCCACGTCGAGTGTGACGGGGCCCGTTTCGCTCGCACCCATGGTCCAAGCACTTGACGTGGCTGGCCTCACCCACCAGGTGACACGAACAGGCACCGACGTCGTCAACGCACTCCCCACGGTCCCCGTCGCAGGAGCGGCGACGACCCAACTCCTCAACCTGGTCGCAGCAGCACCACTGCCGTAGCGCGGCCGACCAGTCATCCGCGAGCCGGACTCTCGACAGCGTGACCCGCGACGGGCCTGCCATCCAGGCGCCCAATCCGCCCCTTCGAACGTCGTGAGCACCGATCGCGAACGTGGGAGAGGCCAGCCTCCGAGAGCGGGAAGTGGCCCTGGTCTCTCGAGTGGCCGCCGCCCTACCGTGCCTTGGGCGCATCGGATACCTGGAGCCGGCAAGATCGCATGGCTCAGGTTCGGCCCAATTTGGCCGATACCCCGGAAGTGTGGGTGGTGGGAGGTCCCCGACTGGGTCGCCTCGGAGCGCGCGGCATCTCGGCGATTCTGCTCCTCGCCGCGGCGGGATTCTTGGCTGCCACGATGGCTGACTCAGCATCGGCGTCGAATTCCAACCAGGTGACGCCCATACTCGAGTGCGTCTGGCACGACTCCGGCACCGCCTGGACCTCCCTGTGGGGCTACAGCAACTCGTCGAGCTCGACCCAGACCATTCCGATCGGTTCCAGCAATTCCTTCTCGCCCGGTGCTCAGAACCAGGGTCAGCCCACCACGTTCAAGCCCGGGACGGTCGACAACCTCTTCACCGTTCCGTTTACCGCCAGCGACCCGCCAGCCTGGTCCCTGGACGGGACGACGGTGTCCTCATCACCGAGTGACAAGAAATGCTCGTCGGACCCGGTCCCGATCATCGCCGGCACGACCGGTTGGTCCGGCGAGGTCCCGCTCATCTTTGTGGCGATCGGGATCCTGGGCGTGGGGTTCTGTTGCTGGCGATATGCCCCAGACCTCCTCGGATTAGGTCGAAACGAGTCGCACCGATCCTGACGGGAGAGACGGTCGCGTCGTCAGGCCCCACGAGGCCGCTCCCCTGACAAGCCCTCGACCCATTCGTCGTGGGTCCCACCGTCCGCGCGGCAGCGGACCATCCGCTCAGAGGGAGCCTGCCCGTCGATTGGGACTTTCGACCCTCCCGGAGGGTCGGCATCGGGGTGGATCCTCAGGGAGGGTCAAGACAGCAGGGGGATGTAATGCGGATGCTGGTCGTCGGAACCGGTCCGGCCGCGATAGAGCAGGCGGAGCGGACGCTCGTAGACGCGGGGCACGACGTGGCGCGTTGCCACGACTCGGGAGCGCCGGCGTTCCCGTGCCGGGCGCTCAGCGGCAGCTCCGGATGCCCGTTGGAGGAAGGCCCGATCGATGTTGCCGTGACCCTTCGCAACCGGGCTTTGTCAGGACCGTCGCCTTTCGAGGCGGGCGCGACGTGCGCGATCCGTCGCCACATCCCGTTGGTCGTTGCTGGGGTGACGGGTGGGGAGCCGTTCAGCCCCTGGTGCTCGCAGATCGTCGAGGACCCCGCCGAGTTCGTGGAGGTGTGCGAGGCCGTGGCGACGGTGCCGGCACCGGGCCCCAGCGCCGAGGCCCGCCGAGCGGTCAGCTTGGTCTTGGCCGCGCACGACCGGCACGCTGAGGCCCGAGCGACGGTGTGGCGGCAACAGGGCCGACTCCAGGCGAAGATCACCGTTCCGGCATCGTGCTCCGACCTGAAGTCGACGATGGCGGCCCGCGTCATCGGCGCGCTGCGATCGTTCGACGAGTTCGCGACGATCGTCGACGTGATGGTCACCACCGAACCATGAAACGTGTCTCAAGCTCACTCACGGCTCGGCATGAGAATTCCTTGATGAGACCGCCGAGGTGTGGGTAGCGGGTCACCAGGCCGGTCGGGTGAACTCAGGGGACTGAATCGGGGGGAGAGGGCTCGGTGGGGTCGGTGCCGGCGCACCACCTCCGGGCCGGGCCGCCTGCCGATATGGTCGCATGAGAGAGCCGCCCCACGGCCCCGGATCAGCCTCAAGTGCGCAGACCCTCCACAACGCCCTCGCCCAGCACCGCTCCCCTCGTCGAGGGCCTAACCGGCCCCAACGAGGCACGACTACCGTTTTCGAAGCGGCATGTCGACGTGACGGGAGTTTGCGACTGCGTTCGTGACATGCCCCCGCCCAGGTAGCCCAGGTAGCCCAGGTAGCCCAGGTAGCCCAGGTGCCCAGGTGGGGCATGTCACAAACCCTCTCCGGGCAGCTCAGGACCCCTGGCCGCGAAGCTCTCCGAACGCCGGCTGGTCGATTCGCGAACGTCGGAGGCGTGAATCGCGAACGCCGCTAGCCCAGCGTGGCGCCGACGCTGCACATCGAGGACACCGAGGAACCGGGAATGGCGCCAACGCGTGCCCGGCCCCGACAGCGCCGCGCTGTGGCTTTCCTACCCGACGACGCTGGGACCTCCACCCGACCGAGTCGGTTGACCAGTGGCTGTTTCTGGCGGCGCCTCGGGATGACCGCCGGTAGCTAGGTGTGGACGAAGAGGGTCAACGGCGACAAGTTGGGCCTGTGGTGGGCAGCATGCTCGTCAAGCGCTGGTCGGTGCTCCTGTAACACCAGTTAGGGCCGTTGGTTCATGCGTAATAGCCAAACACGTCGACGACGAAGTTCGTGGCCGCTCCACCGTTGTAGACCCTCACCTGTCCAAAGGTGCCGAAGCTGACGGCGCTGGTGACGTTGTTCGAGATGTCCTGACCGGGGTTGAAGTTCAGGTTCGAGGTCCCCGACCAGGAGCTCGACGCCGAGAACATGGCCAAGAACCCGGCCCCGCTGGGCTCCGCAGCGGTCAGGTTACAGAGCACCGCCGAGATGTCGGCCGGGATGTCTGGCGAGTCACCGAAGCTCCCGGTGACGGTGACGTTGCGCGTGCCGTTGAATCCGAGCGGGCCATCAGTGGTTCGTGAGTCATAGACCCGCGCCGGCGGGTTGACCTGCACCAGCGGCGACGACAGGTTGACCCAGTTCCCCGGCGAGCCGGCGATGGTGCACTGCCACAATGCCCCGTCCGAGTCCATCCACAGCTGGCCGGCCAGGTGGGAGGGTGCCCCCGAAACCGGAGGACCGGGGACGCTTCCCGGGGACAGGTAGAGATGGGCCCCACTCGAGCTCGCGCCCGGCGCCGTGATCGCGACCCCGTTCCCCGAGGTCGGCGAGGCGTACACGGCGTTCCCGGAGCCAGACGCGCTGGCCGACACCGCCTGGCCATCGGCGGACAAGCCGACAACCCCAATGCCGCTGAGCGTGCTCGAGGCCACCAGCGCGTACCCCTGATTGGTGTTCTCGATCGAGAGCGTGCCCCCGGTGCTTGTGTTCGTTGACGTGAGGTCGGTGTTCGCGCTGCCGGCGTCGTTGCTGCCCGGGCCGCCTCCGTAGACCATGTCGGTTGACGCCGCGGCGGGTTCGGCCCCCAGCGTCGAGCCGACGACAGCCAGGCCCGCGCCCGCCGCGGCAGCGCCACCCACCAGCCCGAAGAGGTGCCGGCGGGACAGGAGGCGTGAGGACTGCCCATCGGGGCTGATGTGATCACGCCGGGCCAGTGACCGTCGCCTCCGCCGCCGCTCACCATGAACTGGGGACACCAGTTCGGCCCGCATCTGGTCCAACTCGGCTCGTGCCCGCTCGGCTTCGCCTTGCGCCCGCGCGGCGTGTGCCCGCACCGCGGCGAGCTCGGCGCGAACCTCGGCGAGATCCTGCTCAATCCTGACGTGCTCGGACGGTGCCATGGCTCACTCCACTCGCACTAACCGGCCGGGTCCCTGGCCCAAGCCACAACTAGTGGCTGTGGCCACGGATCATCCGTTTCGCCGCGCAGCGGCACCCGACGGTAAGTCCCGGTTGGTGCAAGGTCAACCTTGGCGTGGTCCGACCGGCGCCCCAACCCTTGGCTGCAGCCTGCTGAGCAGATCCCCCCACGTGTCGCTACAACGCGCGCCCGCAGTCTCGGCGCCCGACGTCAGCTGTTTGACCTCCTCGCCACGGGCTCGTCCAGAACTCGGTCGCCCTCCATCGCCACCGACTCCGGGCCGGGCCAGCCACCGAGATCGCCGCATGAACGACCCAGAGACAGGGACCCAAGCCAGGTCCACGCGCCCACGCACTCTCGAGCGCCGTCGCTCCATCGCCTGAACGCCTCGTCGAGGGCCTGACCGGCCCTCACGGGTGGCACGACTACCGTTTTCGAAGCGGCATGTCAGCGTGACGGGAGTGAACCGCCCCGGGTTTGATGGAGGCTCGGACGGTTGGTTCAGGCCGCAGCGGCCTTGGGGTTATGACGGTAGTAGGTGGCTTCGAATTCAGCAGGTGGCATGTCATTGGCGGCTCCGTGGAGACGCTGGTGGTTGAACCAGTGCACGTAGTCCAAGGTGGCGAGCTCGAGGTCCTCGACGCCACGCCATGGACCGCGGCGGTGGATCAGCTCGGTCTTGTAGAGCCCGATGGTGGACTCGGCGACTGCGTTGTCGTAGCTGTCGCCGCGTGATCCGACCGAGGCGACGGCGCCTTCGTCGGCGAGACGTTCGGTGTAGCGAATCGAGAGATATTGAGTGCCGCGGTCGCTGTGGTGCACGAGCCCATCGAGGCGGTCGTCGCGAGCCCAGATCGCCTGCTCGAGCGCATCCAACGCGAGGTCGGTGCGCAGGTGATTGGCCACCTGCCAACCGACGATCCTGCGGCTGTAGACGTCGATGACGAACGCGGCGTAGGCGAACCCGGACCAGGTGCGCAGATACGTGATGTCAGCCACCCACAGCCGGTTCGGGCGCGACGCGGCGAACTGACGCTCGACGAGGTCCGCCGGGCGAGGAACCGAGCCGTCGGTCTGGGTGGTGCGGCGGGGCTTGCCCCGCACCACGCCGGCGATCCCCAGCTCGCCCATGAGGCGCTCCACGGTGCAGCGAGCCACCGTGATCCCCTCCCGGCGCAGCTGACGCCACACCTTGCGCGCCCCATAGACGCCTCGGTTGGTCTCGAAGACTCGCCGGATCTGGTCTTTCAGCTCGTCGTCGCGGGTGGCCCGTGCCGAGGCTGGCCGGCTCTTGGCCGCGTAGTAGGTGGATGGGGCGATCGGCAGCACCCTGCAGATCGGCTCGACCCCGAAGCGGTCCTTGTGGTCGTCGACGTAGGTGATCAGTTCGGCGGTCGCGGGTCGAAGCTCCACCGCGAAGAAAGCCGACGCCGACTTCAAGATCTCATTGGCTCGGCGCAGCTCCCGGTTCTCCCGCTCCAGCTCCCGGACGCGCTTCGCTTCCTCGGTGCTGACGCCCGGCCGGGCACCACCATCGACTTCGGCTTGGCGGACCCAACGGCGCATCGTCTCCGACGTCGTCCCGAACTTCTCAGCGATCGAACAGATCGCCTCCCACTGCGAGCCGTAATCCCCCTGGTGCTCCAACACCATCCGGACAGCACGCTCCCGCAGCTCCCGCGGATATCTCCCATGACGTGGCATGACTCCATCCTCTCAAGGACTGGAGCCTCCAAGAATCCCGGGGCGGTTCAGGAGTTTGTGACCAGGTTCGTGACCGCGTTCGTGACATGCCCCAGCTCAGGTGGGGCCTGTCACAAACCTCGTTTGACCAGGTCGTGGCGTCGCGCGCCAACCGAGTCTGAACGCCGAAGGGCTGACTTCCGAACGTCGATGGACTGATCTCGAACGTGCCGGCGTCCCTTGGGCCGCTGCGGCGGGCTCGGGGGGCGACACGGAGGGTGCTCAGCACCCCTTTCACCGGTCGGTTGGCCCATCTCCTTCACCGTCGCCCGGGTCTGATCGAAGAGGCGCGGTCCAAGCGGTTTGGCGGTCGTGCCGGCCGTGATCAGCTTCGTTACCATGGCTTAAAGATCGACGTGTTGGCCCTGATTCGGTCTCAGCCAGGCGGGTGGGCTTCAGCGGTGCAGGCATCAGAGCGGGTGGGAGCGATCGTCAGACCGGGGACAGCCGTCTGAGCGGACTGTGCTCCGCACGAACCTCACTAGTGTCAGTTTTCCGACCGGCCAACCGCATCCTCGTTCCCGGTCCGCTCCGCCGGTAGACCTCGAGGTCCAAACGGTTCTATCGTCAGCCCGCGTTCTGGCGGAGAACTGTGCCAGTTGCGTGATGCCTGGCATCTCATGGGTCGTTTTCGCAGACGACCAGGGAGTTAACGCGATGCCAATCGGGGCGGTCACAGGCGGCGATGCATACCCTGCGATCGGCGATCATGGCCTGATCGGCGATCTCCAGACGGCAGCGCTGGTCATGACTAACGGCACGATCGATTGGTGTTGTCTTCCACGGTTCGATTCGCCGAGCGTGTTTGCTTCGCTGCTCGACAGGGGTCGAGGAGGTCGATTCAGTATCGCTCCATTGAGCGACCAGTATCGATCCGACCAGTTCTACTTTCCTGACACCGCGATCCTGATCACGCGCTTCATGGCCGCGGAGGGCGTCGCGGAAGTCGTGGACTTCATGCCCATCGATCGGCCTGAGATCGTGACCGAGCGCCATCGGATCGTCCGCGTCGTGCGCGGGATTCGAGGCGCCCTCCCACTCCGCATGAGCTGCGAGCCACGCTTCGACTACGGACGCGCACGACACACCGTGAGTGTGACGAGCGAAGGCGCGGTGTTCGAGATCCCCGATCTGTCACTGACGATCCACGGTGCAGATGCGGCTCAGCAGGGCGAGGATGACGTGTTCTCTGTCATCGAGATCAGCGCGGGAAGGATTACCGGGGTCATCGCCGAGAGCGCAGCGCCGACGGGTCCGCGTCACGTCGAAAGCGACGAGCTCGTAGCCCTGTTCGAAGAAGCAGTCCGGTTCTGGCGTGGGTGGCTGGAAAAGAGCGACTATCGCGGTCGCTGGAGGGAGATGGTGCACCGCTCTGCCATGTCCCTGAAGCTGATGACCTATGCCCCAACGGGCGCTTTGGTGGCCGCTCCGACGGCCGGACTTCCCGAACAGCTGGGAGGCGAACGGAACTGGGATTACCGCTTCACCTGGGTTCGTGATGGATCGTTCTCGGTCCGTGCGCTCTTAGGCCTCGGCTACCACGAAGAAGCCGAGCAGTTCGGTCGCTGGCTCGGCGCGCGGGTGGCCGAGCATGCCGGCACCTCCTCCGGTCCGTTGAAGATCATGTACCGCGTCGACGGATCGTCCGATCTCGACGAGGAGACGTTGGATCTCGAGGGGTACCGAGGTTCCCGGCCGGTGCGGATCGGGAACGGCGCGTCCGATCAACTCCAGCTTGACATCTACGGCGAGCTGATGGACTCGATCTACCTTGCTGATCTCCAAACTCGAGCCGTTGGCCTGGACGGCTGGATTCGGATCACACGAATTCTGGACTGGCTCGCGGACAATTGGGACCAGCCCGACGAAGGCGTGTGGGAGACCCGAGGCGGCCGCAAGAACTTCACCTACGGGCGGCTCATGATCTGGGTGGCCTTCGATCGAGCGATACGCATGGCCTCGATGAGTGGTCGGCCCGGCGATGTCGCGCGCTGGACCGCGGCTCGAGATGCCGTCTACAACCAGATCATCGAGCGCGCCTGGAGCGAGAAGCGTCAGGCATTTGTGCAGCACGCCGACACTGATGTGCTCGATGCCTCACTGCTCCTCATGCCGTTGGTCGGCTTCATCGCCCCGAAGGACCCACGCTGGCTGTCGACCCTCCAGGCGATGGATACGGAACTCGTCTCCGACAGCCTGGTGTACCGCTACGACCCGTCCGCGTCGCCGGACGGTTTGGCTGGGGACGAGGGAACCTTCTCGATCTGTTCGTTCTGGTACGTCGAGGCGTTGACCCGTGCTGGTCGACTCGAAGAGGCACGGTTCGCGTTCGAGAAGATGCTCACCTACTCGAACCATGTCGGGCTCTACTCGGAGGAGATCAGCTCGACCGGCGAGCAGCTCGGCAATTTCCCGCAGGCCTTCACGCATCTCTCGCTGATCTCCGCAGCTGTGAGCCTCGACCGAGAAGCTCGATGCCGCGAAGGCCGGGATGCCGTTCACCATACCGGGAGGCAGCGCGCGGTCCTGACCAGCGACCATGGTCGCGACTCAGTGCCGGGGGTGACGGTGACCCGGACGACCAGGAATCGCAACTTAAAACTCAACAGGCTACGGAGGTACAAAGCATGTTTGCGTCGAACTTCGGCACCGGACAGGTATTCCTGTCGATGCTCTACTTCTTTCTCTTCATCATTTGGATCTGGCTCCTCATCCTCGTCTTCGGTGACATCTTCCGGAGCTCTGACCTCGGTGGATTCGCAAAGGCCCTCTGGGTCCTGTTCGTCATCATCGTTCCGTATTTCGGCGTGTTCGTGTATCTCATCGCCCGCGGCAACAAGATGCACGAGCACGCGCTTCAAGCCCAGGCCGCGCAGGACGCAGCCATGCGCCGATACATCCAAGACGCCGTGAAGGACTCGCCGCCAGCAGGAGCCCCTCCGAGCTGACTGACCTGATGCTCCTCAAAGGTGGTAGCGCGACTGCTTGACGACTACTGATCGATCGCCGTCTCGATCACCCCGACGAGAGGGCAGCGAATGGAGCGAGAGTCCAGAACGATAGGCATGAGGCAACGCCTCGCTGCGATCGGGGCGCTGCTCGCGCTGGTCCTCGCGTTGGCCGTCGCGGTCATCGCCCTGCACTCGAATCTCGGGCGCCTGGTTCTGTGCCTCGTGCTGGTGATCATCGCCGCGGTCGCGGGTTGGTACATCGCGACAAGACGCGGCGCGCTGCGGATCGGGGGTGCGGTCGGCGCGCTGGTCAGCGTGGCGTTGATCGTCGTTGTCACGCTGCGGGCCGAACACTCTGGCCTTGCGATCGTCGCGCTCGTCGCACTGGCCGGACTCTCTGCCTCGATGACGAGGTTTGCGCTCGGTCGTGACCCCCGAAGAGTACAAGAGGCACCTCCCGGCGTGACAGTAGGTGCTGCTCAACGTGGCTCGCTCATCATCAACCCGAAGTCCGGTGGCGGCAAGGCGGAACAATTCGGGCTCGTCGACGAGGCACGACGACGTGGCATCGAGCCGATCGTCCTTGGGCCCGGAGACGATTTGCTCCACCTGGCTGAGCGGGCGATCGAAGGTGGAGCAGACGTGATTGGAATGGCAGGTGGCGACGGATCACAGGCGCTCGTGGCGTCAGTCGCCACGCGTCACGACGTTGCGCATGTGTGCATACCTGCGGGGACGCGCAACCATTTCGCGCTCGATATCGGCCTGGATCGAGACGACGTGGTGGGTGCCCTGGATGCGTTCGGCGACGCAATCGAACGGCGGATCGACCTTGCCGAAGTCGGCGGGACAGTCTTCGTGAACAACGCCTCGCTCGGCGTCTATGCGAAGATCGTCCAGTCGCCTCAGTACCGTGATGCGAAGCGTCAGACGACGGCGGCGATGCTTCCCGAGCTCCTGGGCCCCGGCGCAGAGCCGTTCTCCTTGCGCTTCGTCGGGCCCGATGACGCGACACACGAGTCACCCGTTCTGGTGTTGGTATCGAACAACCCCTATGTGGTGACACGCCTCGCCGGGTTCGGGACTCGGGCACGACTCGATACCGGCCAGCTCGGCATATCGGTGGTGGAGGTCCGCGGGCCGGCGGACGTCTCCCAGCTCGTGGCCGCTGAAACCGCCGGGCAGCTGCAGCGCTACCGCGGGTTCCTGGAGTGGTCGGCGGGAGCGTTCACCATCGACTCGGACGGGCCGGTTGAGGTCGGGATCGATGGGGAGGCGCTGCTACTCCCGCCGCCGCTCGAGTTTCGGTCGCTCCCGGGCGCGCTGCGCCTGCGCGTCCCGCCACACGCGCCCGGCTGGTCGCCCGCCGCCCTCGCATCCCCCTCACCGTGGTGGACCGTCACGGCGCTGTTTCGCGCCGTCGCCGGTCGAGGGACACCGATCGACGAGACAAGCCGGTGAGCACACACCACGAACGCCACGGGCACCGATCGTCGCCTCGACTTCCCCGCGACGTCGGGTTGGATTGGCGGCTCGCGTCGTGTCGGGCACTCCGGTAGGGGATCGAACAGGTGACGGTGCGCCGCGGTCTCGCCGAACGATGGGTCCCCGGCGTTCGAGTTGCTCGCACCTACCAGCGGTCTTGGCTGCGGCACGACGTCATGGCGGGCGTCGTCCTGGCGGCGATCCTGGTTCCTCAGGGCATGGCCTACGCAGAGTTGGCCGGGCTGCCGGCAGTCACTGGGCTCTACACGACGATCGCCTGCCTCGTCGGGTACGCGATCTTCGGCCCGTCTCGGGTTCTCGTACTGGGTCCCGACTCCTCGGTGTCACCACTCATTCTCGCTGCCCTCATACCGCTCCTCGCCGGCGGAGGGCCGGACAAGGCGATCGCGTTGGCGGGCATGCTCGCGCTGCTCGTCGGGTTGATCGAGATCGGACTCGGCGTTGCGAAGCTCGGCTTTGTCGCCGACCTGTTGTCGAACGAGGTGCAGGTCGGCTATATGAACGGCCTGGCGATCACGATCGTCGTGAGCCAGCTCCCGAAGTTGTTCGGCTTCTCCACCAACGCCGAGTCGTTCCTTGGCGAGCTTCGGGCCTTCGTCGACGGGCTGGATCAAACGCACGTTGACGCGCTCCTCATCGGCCTCGGCGCGCTCGCCGTCCTGTTGCTGCTCCCGAAGCTCACGCCGAAGGTACCCGCGATCCTCGTCGCGGTCGCTGGCGCCACCGTCGTGTCGGCGGCGTTCGACCTGAGCGCCAAAGGTGTCGCAACGGTCGGTTCGCTTCCGCACGGCGTTCCTAGCCCGTCGCTTCCATGGACGCACATCAATGATCTGGTGCCGCTCCTCGTCGCCGCCGTTGGGATCACACTCGTGTCCCTCACGGACACGATCGCGACCTCGTCGAGCTTCGCGGCCCGACGAGGCGACGAAGTCGAACCCAACCAGGAAATGATCGGCATCGGGGCAGCGAACCTCGCCGCCGGGTTCTTCCAAGGCTTCGCGGTGTCGACAAGCGGCTCGCGAACCGCGGTGGCCGAGCAGTCAGGTGCGAAGAGCCAGGTCACCGGGCTGGTCGGCGCGGCGCTCGTGGCTCTGTTGCTCTTGTTCCTGAGCTCGCTGCTCTCCAGCTTGCCGCAGTCCGCACTCGCGGCGGTCGTGATCACCGCCGCTCTCTCCCTCGCCAACGTCAGCGCGCTCCGTCGCTACTACCGCGTGCGCAAGAGCGCGGTAGCGCTGTCATTGGTCGCCACCGCAGGTGTGATCATCTTCGGTGTCCTGCAGGGAATCGTCATCGCGATCGTCTTGGCCGTTCTCTTGGTGTTCCGTCGCAATTGGTGGCCGCACGGTGCGGTGCTCGGTCAGGTCGACGGGGTGGCCGGTTGGCACAGCCTCGAGCAGTACCCGCAGGCGACCGAACGACCACACGTGCTCGTGTTCCGTTGGGAGGCGCCCTTGTTCTTCGCGAACGCTGGGGCGCTTCGCCAAGAGGTCCGCCGCCTTGTCAACGAGCGCAGCCCGGAGTGGGTGGTCTTGCAGTGTGAGGCGATCACCGATGTCGACGTGACGGCCGCTGCGATGCTCGAGCAGCTGGATATCGAGCTCAACGGCCGAGGCATCCATCTTGCGTTCGCCGAGCTGCGCAGCCGGTTGCAGGACTTGGTCTGGCGCTACGGGCTCTTCGAGACGCTCGATCGCGAGCACTTCTATCCGACCTTGGCCGCCGCCCTCGATGCCATCCAACGGGGCGGTCCATGAGCTGGTGGTGGCGCGGAGGTACGTATGGCAACGTTTGAGCTGTCGACATGGAACGCACTGGGATGTCGAGAAGGGGTATCGACAGTCGGCGCCGAGCCGGAGTGCGAGCTCGCTGTTGCGCCGATGACGGCGCGGCTCGACGGTCACCGCGATGACCGGCTGCACCGAGAAGAAGCCGAGGATCCGGCCCGGGTAGCGGGGACGGCGCAATGAGCCAGAAGAAGAAGAAGAAGAAGCGGCAGGGCAAGCAGGCGACCCACGGGTCGCGGTCGGGGGCGGTCACTGTGGACGCGAGCCAAGATCGGGACGTCGGGAAGCCGCCCGCAGCAGCGAAAATGCCTCGCAAGGACTACGAACGAGAGCTGGCGCGTTTGCAGGTCGAGCTCGTCCAGCTCCAGCAATGGGTGGTGCGAGAGGGCGCGAAGGTCTGTGTCGTCTTCGAGGGGCGAGATGGTGCCGGCAAGGGCGGCGTCATCAAGCGCATCACCGAGCGCGTGAGCCCCCGGGTGTTCCGCGTCGTTGCCCTCCCGGCGCCCAGCGATCGGGAGAAGACGCAGATGTACATCCAGCGCTACCTGCCGCACCTGCCAGCGGGGGGCGAGATCGTGATCTTCGACCGCAGCTGGTACAACCGCGCCGGCGTCGAACGCGTCATGGGCTTCTGCTCAGAAGACGAGGTGCGGCGTTTCCTCGCCTTGACGCCCTTCACCGAGCAGGCCATCGTCGACTCCGGCGTCATCCTGCTCAAATACTGGCTCGACGTGACCGCCGATGAACAGACTCGGCGACTCGAGGCTCGCATGGACGACGGACGCAAGACCTGGAAACTCTCCCCGATGGACCTCCAGTCGTACAGCCGATGGTACGACTACTCCCGCGCGCGCGACGAAATGTTCGCGGCAACTGATACCGAGTTTGCTCCCTGGTTCGTCGCCGATTCAAACAACAAACGGCGTGCAAGGCTGAACATCATTAGTCATCTCCTCGACCAGATCCCCTACAAGGCGCGGCCGGCGGCCAAGGTCGTGCTCCCGGATCGACAAGAGCCGGCCGACTACCGCGAACCGACCCGCGCCCACCATCTCGTTCCACAGCGATTTTGATCATCACATGGAACCTCCTGCTCAGGCGGGTCCCACGGCTGGATTCGGTCAGACGCTGCTTGCGGATACGGACCACCATGCTGTCGAGGCTGCGATCAGGGCACACGGCGAACCGAGCACGGTGCATTGCCTGAACGTGGCCGGGATGTTGGGGCCGCCCCGCGTTCGACTACCCGCGGTCGCGAGTCGCTGTTTCGTCCATTGTGCGGATAGCTCGGTCGATCCTGGGTGCCTGGTGGTTCGGCCTCGAGCACTGTGGGCAAGGTTCGCGGTTCGGCCGTCGATTGCGGACCGACATCATGGCTAACGCGTCCGATCGGCAGACGGCCAGTGGGTCGCTGAGAAGGATGCTGATCCCGCTGGCCTTGGCGCAGTTCATCTGCAGCTTTGCGGGCTCGAACATGAACGTGATGATCACTGACATCAGCAAGGACCTAAATACCACCGTCCAGGGGGTTCAGGTTTGCATCACCCTGTTTCTGCTGGTGATGGCAGCCCTGATGATCCCGTGCGGCAAACTGACCGACCGCCTCGGCCGGAAGCGCTGCTTTACGATCGGCCTGTCCGTCTATGGGGTTGGCGCGCTGCTCAGCGCAGCCGCGCCGGGGCTTGGCGTGCTCATCCTGGGCAACTCGATCTTCGAGGGAGTGGGCACCGCGCTGTTGATCCCACCCGTCTACATCCTGACCACCATCTTGTTCAGCGATCTCGGATCACGAGCCAGGGCGTTCGGGATCATCAGCGGCATGGCAGGACTCGGAGCCGCGGCCGGACCCTTGATCGGAGGTCTGATCACCACGGCGATCACCTGGCGGGCTGCCTTTGTCTTTCAGGCCGCCATCATCGTGACCATCTTGTTTCTGGCGCGCCGCATCAACGACCCGGTGCCAGCCGATCCAACGCGGCCCTTCGACACGGTTGGCGCACTCCTGTCCGCCGGTGGTCTGGTCGTCTTCGTGGGGGGGATCCTCGCGGCGGACAACAGTCTCTCGCTTATGGCGGTCCTGCTCGTCATCGGAGCGTTCATCCTGGCCGGGTTCTTTGCATGGATCCGCAGCCGCGAGCGCGCCGGAAAAGAGGCCCTGCTCTCGACCGGTCTGTTCCGCAAGCGCACCTCGAACCTGGCCCTGGTCACCCAGAACGTGCAATGGCTCCTACTCATGGGCTCAGCGTTCGTTGTCTCGGCCTACCTGCAGGTCGTGAGGCACTACAACGCCATCCAGACCGGCGTGATCTTCACGGCCGCCACTCTCGGCATCTTGGTCTCATCGCTCGCCGCCGGCCGCCTCGCCGACAAGTTCCAGCAGCGAACGCTCATCCTGCTGGGCTTTCCGACGACGATCGCAGGGATCGTCCTCCTGCTGGCTCTTGTCGCAGGCAACCCCGGCGCCTGGTACTTCGCTCCAGGACTCCTTCTGATCGGCTTGGGCCTGGGCGTCATGCTGACCCCATCAGTCAACGTGGTGCAGTCCGCCTTTCCCGAATCGCTCCAAGGGGAAATCTCTGGGCTGTCGCGTAGCGTGTCCAACCTGGGATCGACCTTCGGCACCGCGATCGCCGGCACCATCTTGGTCTCCGGCCTTACCGACCCCCAGCGCGCCTACGGTGCCGCCATGATCGTCCTTGGCCTCATTGGGCTCATCGGCCTCGGAGCCGCGGTCATGCTTCCCCGCGCCGAACCCACGCCGGCGTCCGAAGCGACGACGTGAGCCAACGCAGCTCATGCTCAGCCCGGTGGCCTCCGGACCGACCACCCGGTCGTAGCGGTCGTTGTCGAGGGCCTAACTGACCCCAACACGCGGCACGACTACCGTTTCGTAAGGGCATGTCGGCGTGACGGGAGTTTTTGACCGGGTTTGTGACATGCCCTTGCCCAGGTAGCCCAGGTAGCTCAGGGGATAGAGCAGCCGCCTCCTAAGCGGCAGGTCGTCGGTTCGATTCCGACCCTGGGCGCGACGCCGCGCCGCTCGGATCGCGAGCGAGCAGCGCGGAGGTTTGCTTCGGGGTCTCGCGACCAGGGGGTTTCGATGCTCAGCACGATGCAGGACTTTCCGCTCACGATCACGCACCTCTTCGAGCATGGCCGTCGTGTCCATGGTCGAAGCGAGGTCGTGACCGCGACGAGCGGGGAGCCGCGGCGCGCCACGTTCACGGAGGTCGCGGATCGGGTCGATCGACTGGCCGCGGCGCTCGAGCGCCTCGGCATCAGGGCCGGCGACCGTGTCGGGACCTTCCTGTGGAACACCCAAGAGCACCTCGAGGCCTACTTCGCGGTTCCGTGCATGGGCGCGGTGCTGCACACCTTGAACCTGCGACTCTTCCCGGAGCAGCTGGCGGGTGTGATCAACCACGCCGAGGACCGGATCATCCTCGTGGACGCGAGCGTCGCGCCGCTGCTGGCCCGGGTGCTGTCGGAGCTGCGCACGGTCGAGCAGCTCGTCGTGGTGGGGGAGGGCGACGGCAGCGGACTCGGTGACGTGCTCCGTTACGACGAGCTCCTGGCTGCCGAGACCGGCGGCTTCGCGTGGCCGGAGCTCGACGAACGCTCCGCGGCTGCGATGTGTTACACGAGCGGGACGACCGGCAACCCCAAGGGTGTGGTGTACAGCCACCGCTCGACGTTCCTCCATGCCTTCGGCTCGAGCCTCCCGGGGGCGTTGCCCCTCTCTGACCACGACCGGGCGCTGGTGATCGTGCCCATGTTCCACGCCAACGCCTGGGGCATCCCCTACTCGGGGTGGATGCTCGGCGCCGACCTGGTCATGCCCGAGCGTTTCCTGCAGGCCGAGCCGCTGTGCCGCTTGATCGAGTCCGAGCGGCCGACCGTCTCCGCGGGCGTGCCCACCATCTGGAACGACGTGCTGCAGTACGGGCTCGCCCATCCCAAGGTCGACCTGTCGAGCTTGCGGCTCGTCACCGCGGGCGGCTCGGCCCCGCCCCGAGCGTTGATGGACGGCTTCCAGCGCCGGTTCGGGGTCCGGATGGTCCAGGGCTGGGGGATGACCGAGACGAGCCCGGTGTGCGCGGTGTCGCACCCGCCGTACCCGTTCCCCGACGACGACCTGGACTGGCGCACCAAGGCCGGTCGGATCATCCCCGGCGTCGAGCTGCGGATCGTCGCCGAGGACGGGACCGTCCAGCCCAACGACGGCGACAGCCAGGGCGAGATCGAGGTGCGCGGCCCCTGGATCACCGCCTCCTACTACCTCGACGCCAGCCCGGAGAAGTTCCACGAGGGCTGGCTCCGAACCGGCGACGTCGGAACCCTCGACGACTACGGGTTCCTGCAGATCCGGGACCGAGTCAAGGACGTCATCAAATCCGGCGGGGAGTGGATCTCGTCGGTGACGCTGGAGAACGAGCTGATGGCCCACCCCGACGTGCTCGAAGCGTCGGTCGTCGCCGTCCCGGACGAGCGCTGGCAGGAACGCCCCCTCGCCGTCGTGGTGCTCGGCGAGGGCTCCGAGGTGGGCTGCGCCCAGCTGCAGGAGTTCCTCGAGGGACGCGTCGCGCGGTGGTGGATACCGGAACGGTGGGCGTTCGTCGGCGAGATCCCGAAGACCAGCGTCGGCAAGTTCGACAAGAAGGAGCTCCGGTCGCAGACCCAAGCCGGGACCCTCGAGGTCCTCGGCGTCCCCGTCCCGCGCTCCTGACCGCGCCCGCGGCGCCGGTCAGTCGGTCAGCACGTTCGGGCGGGGGAAGCCCTCCACCTCGCACAGCGCGTAGTACGCGGCGAGCGTGCCCGCGCCGTCGGTGACGCTCTCGACGTTGCCGTCCGCGTCGAGGTTCAGGTTGGCCCCGTACATGTGGAACCACACCCGGGTGTCGGCCTCGATGCAGGTCAGCGTGTGCACCGACCCGGCCGGCTCGTACAGGAACGACCCGGCCCGGTTCACGTAGTCGTACTCCTTGTACTTCCACGCGCCCGACGTCGTGTAGCCCCAGACCGGCCCGGTGTGCCGGTGTTTCTGGACCTCGAAGCCGGGCTGGAAGATGTTCTCGACTATCCAGAGGCCCTCTCGCTCCTTGACCTGGAGGACCTTCAGCTTGTTCCCGTCGCCGATGTCGACGAAGGGCAGCTCGTCGGCGGCGACGTGGACCGCGGTGGGGTTCGGCTCGGTGATCGTCATGACGCCAGTCTGCCCGAAACCGGCAGCGGAAGCCCATAGAGCTGGGCCGCGTTCTCGCCCAGGAGGGCGGCCTTGGCCGGCCCGTCGAGGTCGGTGCGCTCCACGATGAGCTTGACGCTGTCCGGGAACGAGCAGTCCCAGTGGCAGTAGTCGGACGCGTAGCAGACCGTCCCGCCGCCCAGGCTGTCCAGAACCCAGGGGAGGGCCCGCTCCTCAGGCTCGCAGGACACGAACCCGCGACCCAGGAAGTACTCGGAGGGCGGCCGGTCCAGCTCGGGCGCCTGCTCGGGCATGAGCGACCAGTGCTCGTCGAGGCGCTCCAGCCAGAAGGGCAGCCAACCGGCACCGGCCTCGAGGAACGCCACCCGCAGCCCCGGGAAGCGGGCCAGCACCCCGCCGACCGTGAAGCTGGTCACGGCCAGCATGGCGCCGACCGGATGGGTGATGGCGTGCTTGGCGAGCCGGGTCGAGAACCGGTCGATCGCGACCGGCACCTGCCCCGGGGCCTGCCCGCCGCCGTGGACGCACACCGGCACCCCCACCCGCTCCGCGACTGACCAGACCACATCGAAGGCCGGGTCGTCCAGGTTGCGGTCGAGCACGTGCTGGGCGGTGACCAGACCGACGAACCCGTGCTCGGTCACGCAGCGCTCCAACTCGTCGGCGGCGGCCGCTGGATCGAGCATCGGGAGCTTGGCGACCAGCTTCAGACGCTCGGGGGCGAACGCGGCGTACTCGGCGCGGGCGTCGTTCAAGGTTCGACACAGCGCGGCCGCGAACACCGGATCGCCGAGTGCCCACTCCTCGCCGGAGCCGGGCGGGAACATCACCGTGACGTCGATCCCCTCCAGATCCATGTCCTCGAGCCGGGCCGCCGGGTCCGACATGCCGAGGCGCATCGGCGGGTCGAAGTCCAGATCGTCCTCGTCATCCCACGCCGCGGGCCGGGGGTTCGCCTCGTTGATCTGTAGCCCTCCCCCCGGCACGTCGGCGTAGATGCGCTTCATCGACGCGACGTACTCCGCCATCTGCGACCGGAACCGGTCGGGGATTCGTCGCCGCCACCGGAGCGGCTCGCCCCCGTGGCCATCGGCGTCGATCACCGGGTACCCGTACGAGCCCACGGGGCTCATCATGACGCGTGACTCGACCGCGCGACAGCCCGGTCCGTTTCGTTCATTTTCGGCTGGGCCGAAGGCCCGGCAAGGCTGAACCCGCCCGTCGAGCGCCGGCGCGCGCCAATTCGTCGGGTTTGGTGTCACCATGACGCCGAGTGACAGCGGGGTGGAGTCGGAGTCCGAACGCCCATTCATCCGGACGACGAGCGAGGCCTCCAGAGCGGGCGGCGCTCCTCGTGCTCCTCGGCGCGCTCGCGGTCGCGCTCACCGTCCCCGCCGAGCTCGCCGCCGCGTCGCCGCCCAACGCGCGCTCGACGTCGGCTCCGAGCGGCGGCTCCTGTCTCCCGACCGGCGTCGCCGGCCGGGCCGCGCCCCGCGGGACCGGATCGTTCACGCTGAGCGCCCAAGGGCTGCGCGGTCACCAGCCGATCGACGTCCTGTTGAACACTGAAGCCGGCGCGATCCTGCTGGCCCGCCGCACCAGCTCCGCCCACGGGAAGCTGTGCCGCCAGGTCATCACCCTCCCCTCGCAGTTCGTGGTGCACGACTCGTGGGGGTCGAGCGGCACGATCACCGTCCCCCTCCACGACCGCGACGCCCTGGAGCAGTACCAGCTCAGCGTGATCGGGGAGACCTACGGCGACGGCTTCTCCCTCGACCTCGCGGTCGAGAACGACGCCCTCGACCATCCCGTCCAAGCCGGTCTCCTCGACATCACCGCGGTCAGCGACGGCACCCGCTGTCCCGCCCTCCAGCCCGACGCGCCGTCGAAGGCACGGACCACCGTGCCCCTCTCGACGAATGGTCGCTGGATCGTCAACCCGAGCGGACAGCGGGTGAAGCTGGCCAGCGTCAGCTGGTACGGGGCCGAGGAAGCCGACTTCATCCCCGGGGGTCTGTACTGCCAGAACGTCGATGCGATCGCGAGGCAGATCCGGGCCGACGGCTTCAACTCGGTGCGGCTGCCCTGGTCGAACGCCATGCTCGAAGAAGACCCGGGGATGTGCTCGGGGTCGACGCCGCTCGGCCGGCCTTGCATCTCACCCGGGCTGTTCGGCGAGGCCAACCCCTCCCTCCGCGGGCACGACGCGGTGGCCATCTTCCAGGCCGTCGTCGCCGCACTCGCGAAGCAAGGCGTGATGGTGATCCTCGACAACCACACCACCGACGCCGAGTTCTGCTGCGCCCCCGGCGTGTTCAACGGCCTCTGGTGGGGGGGTCAGCTCTGGGACGACGCGGTCGGCGCCGGCGTCGCCCACTGGGCCGAGCGCCAGCACTTCTTCGAATCCGACTGGTCGAAGATGGCCGACCTCTTCGACCACGTGCCAGACGTCATCGGCGCCGACCTCCGCAACGAGCCCAGCGGCGCCTACGGGTACTCGGCGACCTGGGACGGGGCGCAGATCGGGCCCGACTGCAAGACGAGCGCCGACGAGGACCTCGACACGCCGACCAACTGGGAGGAGGCCGCCCAGGACACCAGCACCGTGGTGCTGGCCGCCAACCCGAACCTGCTGATCTTCGTCGAGGGGATCGACTCGGCGACCAACCTCACCCCGGTCTGGGCCGGCGACTTCGGCCAGGGACTCCCGCTCCAGCTGTGCTTGAACGGCGCTCCGGTCCACAAGCTCGTCTACTCCGCTCACGACTACCAGTGGGACGTCAACAGCTCGAGCTACCCGGTGCTGAGCGCCTTCCTCGACGCGCGCTGGGGGAAGATCCTGACCCCCGGCCAGCCGTACACCGCCCCGATCTGGGTCGGGGAGTTCGGCGGGTGTGACAACCGGCCGTTCTGCACGGTCGCCGACCAGACCACCTGTCCACCCGGCGTGAACAGCGCCTGCACGGGCAACTTCTTCGAGTACTTCACCCAGTACCTGGACCAGACCGACGTCGACTGGGGCTACTGGGCGCTGAACGGCACCCGCTCCAACGGCGGCGCCAACGTCGGACCGAACCGCTACGCCCGCGGCAACCTGTACCTCCGCACGTCGTGGACCTGGTTTGAGCCGTCCGTGCGCGGCGTCTTCGACTACCGCTGGCGCAACGACACCACCACCGGACGAGCGGGACTCCTGCCCCGGCTGCAGTGCATCCAGACGCCCACACAAGGTCCGGGGGTCAAGGCGCCGTCGACGACCACGGGAGCCCGGTCCGCCCCGGCCTGCACGACCACCGGGCCACCACAGCTCGGCGCGCCGCCGAGCTGACCCGCCGACGTCAGGGGCGCCAGCCGGCGGCCTTCCGCTCCGCGCAGGTCGGACAGATCGGGTAGCGCGACGGGTCGCGGCTCGGCACCCACTTCTTGCCGCAGAGCGCCACGATCGCCTCGCCCGTCACGTAGGCGCGAGCGATGTCCGACTTCTTGGCGTAGTGGGCGAACCGGTCATGCTCACCATCGTCGGTGATCTCCCGTTCGGGAGCTTGCACCGGCGTGAGCGTCTCGGCGGGCACGATGCTCCTCGGTCCAGCGGTCCGGCTCGGGTGATGGTATCGCCGTGACCACAGACCCATCGGGCCGGGGCCACGTTCGTGGTCAGCGGCTGGCCCGCCGAGCCGGCCACGACCCTGAACGTGACCCGGGTGGGGCTGACGCGGCCGTCATCGTGTCGGTACGCTCCCGGCGTGCGCGCGCTGCTGTACGGAGTGAAGCCCGAACCGTGGGAGCCGCCCGGTGACGTCGAGGAGCACCCGCTGCTGCGCGGGCTCTCGCACACGCCGATGCGCCTCGAGGACCTGCCGGACCCCGGCTTCGTGCTCCCGGACTGGGTGATCACCAAGCCCCGGCTGACCGGCGTGTGCGGCTCCGACTCCAAGCAGGTGTTCATGGACTGGGGGGAGGTGCAGTCCCCCGACAACCCGATGAAGGCGTTCTTCTCCCTGCCCCAGGTCCTCGGCCACGAAGTCGTCGCCGACGTCGTCGCACTCGGCCCGAGGGCCGAGGGCCTCGACGTGGGGGACCGGGTCGTGCTCAACCCGTGGCTGTCCTGCGCGCCCCGCGGCGTCGAGCCGCTCTGCCCGTCCTGCCAGCGAGGCGACTACAGCCTCTGCGACAACTTCGCGGTCGGGCCCATCGCGCCCGGGATCCACATCGGGACGTCCCGCGACGCCAGCGGCGGCTACGCCACCCTGATGCCCGCCCACGACTCGATGCTGTTCAAGGTCCCCGCCGGCGTCCCCGACGAGCTGGCCGTGTTCGCCGACCCGTTCGCGGTGAGCCTGCACGCCATCACCCGCCATCCACCGCCCCCCGACGGGCGGGCCCTCGTCTACGGCGCGGGCGCGCTCGGCACCTGCGCCACCGCGATCCTCGGCGCCCTGTACCCGAACGTCGACGTGGCCGTCGTCGCCCGCTTCCAGGCCCAGGCCGACCTGGCGGCCCGGCTCGGCGCGACCGTCATCGCCCACGAGCCGGCCCTGCACGTCATCGAGGAAGCCGCGGCCTGGTCGGGCGGCGTGCTCCAAGCGGCCGACGGGCTGCCGATGGCCTACCCGGGCGGCATCGACGTCGTCTACGACACCATCGGCAAACGCGAGACCTTCGAGGTCGGCGCCCGGGTGGCCCGGGCCCGGGGCACCCTCGTCAAAGCGGGCGTGCACGGGCCGACCTACTGGGAGGACACCCCCCTCTACTTCAAGGAGCTGTCACTCGTCGGATCCAACGTGTTCGGGTTCGAGGAGGTCGACGGGATCCGCCAGCACGGGATCGCCCACTACCTCGACCTGGTCGCCGACGGCCGAGTCGACCTGACCGGCATGCTCACCCACACCTTCGCCCTCGACGACTGGCGCAACGCGTTCGTCGCGTTGGCGACCCAGGACCAGTCCGGCGCGATCAAGATCGCGTTCGACCAGCGCTCGGAGGGGTAGCCCGATGCCCGACGACCACCTGACCGTCTCCACCCCCGACGGGCCGATGGAGGTGTACCAGGCCAAGCCCGACGGCACCGCCCGCCAGGCCATCCTCGTCGTTCAGGAGGCGTTCGGCGTCAACGAGCACATCCAGGACGTCACTCGCCGCTTCGCGGCCGCCGGCTACCACGCCGTCGCCCCTGCCGTCTTCCACCGGGCTGGCGGCGGGACGATCGACGACTACGACAACCTGGACTTCACCAAGCTCATCGCCCTCTTCGACGGCCTCACCGACGACGGCATCCTCATGGACGTCGACGGCGGACTCGGCGTCCTCACCGACGCCGGGTTCCGCCCCAACCAGATCGGCGTCGTCGGCTTCTGCTTCGGGGGCCGGGTCACCTTCCTCACCGCGGCCCGCCGCGCCCTCGGCGCCGCGGTCGGCTTCTACGGCGGCGGGATCGTCTCCGCCGGGCACCTGCCCTTCCCACCCCTCGTCGACGAGGCCGCCACCCTCCAGACCCCCTGGCTCGGCCTCTTCGGCGACCAGGACGGCTCGATCTCGGTCGACGACGTCGAGCAGCTCCGCGCCGCGCTCCGCGAGGCGCCCGTCGACGCCGAGGTCGTCCGGTACCCCGACGCCGGCCACGGCTTCCACTGCGACCGTCGAGCCGACTACCACGAGGCGTCGGCCCGGGACGCCTGGGCCCGGGCCCTGGCCTGGTTCGACGCCCACCTGGCCTGAGCGGGCCCGCCTGATTGGCCACTCAGCGCGCGATCAGTAACACTGAGCGTGGGATCGCGGGGTTGGTGGAGAGGAAGGGCCAGTGTCGGGAGGGACGAGGACCGTTGCCGGTGACCGCCCCACGCCCGACGCCGTCGCGGCGGTCACCCGCGAGGGCCGCTGGGAGCTGCGCTGGCGGGGCTGGGCCGACTGGCCGCTCTCGCCCCTGATCGTCGCCCTCGCTGCGGTCGCGGTCGCCGTGGACGTCGCGACCGCCTGGACCGGGACCTCGCTCGGCTCGATCGGGGGCATCGCGATCTCGCCCGCGCTGCCGCTCGCGCTCCTCGTCGCGGCGGGGATCGGCGCCGGCCGGCTGGGCTGGAACCGTCCGGCCCTGCTCGCCTGGCGGGAGGTCGCAGTCGGCCTCGGCGCCCTCCTCCTCTTCTCCGTCCTCGCGTACGCCGTGACCCTGCACCGACCGGGGCAGGCGCTCGGCCTCGTCCTCAACGCGTTCGGTGAGGAGCTGGTGTTCCGGGTCGCGGTCGTGGTGGTGCTCGGAGCTGGCTGCGCCCGGCTCCTCGGCCGACCGTGGCGCAACCCCGGCCAGTGGGGCAGCGCACCCGGGTTCGTCGCGCTCGGCGGCGCCGCGATCGTCTTCAGCGTCCTGCCCGGCCACGTCGAGCAGATGACCGGGCCGACGACCACGCTGCCCTTCGCGGCCTTCGCGCTCGTCCTCGGCTACACGGTGCTCCGCACCGGGACCGTGTGGCCGGCCGTCCTCGTCCACGCGCTCGTGGACGTCGCCACGTTCGCAGTCTGGTCCGGCGCCGCGCCCGCCGGCCTCCGCCTCGCGGTCGTCGCTGTCGCGCTCCTCGCCCTCGTCGGCGGCGCCGACCTGGCCGGACGACGGCTCGGTCTCCGGTCCCCGGCGCCGACCGTGATCGACCTGCACGCCCAACCCGACCCCGAGCCGGTGGAGACTCGCCGCCTACGCTGACGCGCCGTGCGCGACGCACCAGCGCTCCGACCGCCGGGCGCGACCATGATCGGCCCGCCCGTCGGCGGGCGCACCCCAGCCGGCGACCCGGGACGGGACCGCGGAACCCGACCGCGCTAGCCGCCCCCCGCGGCTGCGCGACCACCCCTGGCTGCTGGTCCTCGCCGCCGGCCCCTGCGCGCTCGAGGCGCTCCTCGTCGCGCTGCTCGGCCCGGCCGGCGCCGCCCCGCTCGCGCCGCAAGCGACGGCGCCGACCCCCTTCGATGTCTTCCACGACCTCCGCTGGCTCCTCGTGTACCACCAGTCGTGGCCCGCCTTCGCGGTCGAAGCGGCCGCGCTCGTCGCCCTCCGGGGCCTGCTCGTCACCGCGCTGGTCCGCGCCGCGTGGCCGCGCTCGATTCCCCGACCGCCCTTCGGTGAGCAGCTCCGCCGCGTCACCGGATTCGTCGGCGTCGTCGCGCTCGTCCTCCTCCCCTTCGCGGTGCTCGTGTTCGCGATGGCGGTTGTCGCCCTCTCGTGGCTGTTCTTCGTGGCCGTCCCGGTCCTCGTCATGGCCGCCGTCCTCGTCCACCGGGGCCCGGTCTCCCGGTCGTGGTGGCGGGACCGGCCGACCTGGGCGACGGTGCGGATCATCCTGGTCAGCTTCGTGGCGCTCACCGCCGCCGGCGCCGCGCTCGTGTGGGCGCCGGCCGCGGCGACCGTGCCCATCGCCGCCCTGGCCGGGGTCGTCAACGCCTGGTGCTGGCTCCAGCTCGTCGACCGCCTCGCCGACGTGGCCCCCCAGCCCCGCCGGCGACCGTTCGTCGTCGTCGCCCTCGCCGGGATCGTCGTCCTGGTCGTCGGCGGCACCGCAGCCGGGTTCGCGGTGTCCGTCGCCGTCCAGAACGGCCGCACCCCGCTCACCCCGGTGTCACCCCACGCCAGCGGGCCACCAGTCCTGATCGTCAAGGGCTTCAACTCCGACTGGGACGGCGTCACGCGACGGTGGGTGCAGGGCCGCTACCGGATCCGGCGCTTCTCGTACGCGGGGCTCGACGCGCACGGCCAGCCCCGCCCGTACGGGCGTGCCACCACCCACCAGTCGGTCCCCGCGCTGGCACGGGAGCTGCGCACCCAGGTCGACGCCTTCCACGCCGCGACGCACGAGCCGGTCAGCATCGTCGCCGAGAGCGAGGGATCTGTGGTCGCCCTCGCCTACCTGAACGGCACCCCGACCGCGCCGGTGCGGAACCTGATCGTGCTCAGCCCCCTCCTCGACCCCGGGCGCGTCTCCTACCCGCCGGTCGGGAACCCGGGCTGGGGCGTCGTCGCGGGCACCGTCCTCGACGGGCTCGCCCGCGCCTTGAGCACCGTCGGTCCCGTCAACGTGTCGGCCGACACGCCGCTGTTCCGGTCCTTCGTCGACGAGGGGCCGGCGCTGCCCGGTCTCGTGCGATGCACCGTGCCCGGCCGACGCGAGTTCGCGGTCATCCCCCTCGACAGCGGCGTCAGCGTCCCCGCCCCCGCCCAGGTCGGGATCTCCCACGCCGTCGTTCCCGCCTTCCACGGCGGGCTGCTCGGCGACCACGCCGCGGCGCGGCTTATCGACGACGTCCTCGCCGGGCGGCCCGCCCCCGGGTCCGGGGGGTGGCAGACCGTCGGCGGCGCGGTCGGCGCCGTCGCGGCGGCGTGGCAGGCCCCCGGGCTCGTCCCCAGCCTCAACCCGGCCTGGCAGCACCTCGCCCCCGCGTCGGACTGCGGGGCGCTGCGGGGCGAGATGCGCCGCTGGATCGACGGGACGCCCCGCGGCTGAGCCCGGCCGCTCAGAACACGAAGCGGCTGATCGCCTCCACCACGCAGGCCGGCTTCTCGCCGCCGTCGATCTCGACCGTGTTGCGGGTCGTGACCTGCACCCCGCCCGGGACGTCCTGCACGTCGATGATCTCGCACCCCATCCGGATCCGCGAGTCGACCGGCACCGGCGCTGGGAACCGCACCTTGTTCGCCCCGTAGTTCACGCCCAGCTTCGCGCTCGGGACACGCAGCAGACCGGGCAGGAACTGGTTCGTGATCGACAGGGTCAGGTACCCGTGCGCGATCGTCGTCCCGAACGGACCCTGCCGGGCCCGCTCCGGATCGACGTGGATCCACTGATGGTCACCGGTCGCGTCGGCGAACCGGTCGATGCGCTGCTGGGTGATCTCCACCCAGTCGCTGAACCCGAGGTGCGTCCCAACGGCGTCGTGCAACGCCTCAGGAGAAGGGAACTCGACGCTCATGCGAACATCGTAGAGAGATCGGGCGGGCCCACTACGCTCCCGCTGCGTGGAGCTGCGCTTCTCGGCCGAGGACGAGGCGTTCCGCCAAGAGGCGCGCGCGTGGCTCACCGACCGGCTCAGCGGCGAGTTCGCGGTCGTCCGGGGCCGGGGTGGCCCGGGCGACGAGCACGAGCTCTTCGACGAGCGGCTGGCCTGGGAGCGAGCGCTCGGCGACGCGGGGTGGATCGGGATCGGCTGGCCCCGCGAGTACGGGGGACGAGGACTCGCCCTCACCCAGCAGGTCATCTTCTACGAGGAGTACGCCCGCGCCCAGGGGCCGGGCCGGGTCGGGATCGTCGGCGAGGGCCTGCTCGGCCCGACCATCGTCCACTTCGGCACCGACGAGCAGAAGCGCCGCGTCCTCCCCGGGATCCTCACCGGCACCGAGATCTGGTGCCAGGGCTACTCGGAGCCCAACGCCGGGTCCGACCTCGCCAACGTCGCCACCCGCGCCGAGCTCGACGGCGACGAATGGGTGCTGCACGGCCAGAAGGTGTGGACGTCGCTCGCCCACTGGGCCGACTGGTGCTTCGTGCTCTGCCGCACCGACCGGGACACGGCGCCGCACCGCGGCATCTCGTACCTGCTCGTCCCGATGCGCCAGGCCGGTATCGAGATCCGCCCCATCACCCAGATCACGGGGACGTCGGAGTTCAGCGAGGTGTTCTTCGACGGGGCCCGCACCCCGCTCGGCAACGTCGTCGGCGACGTCAACGGCGGCTGGACGGTCGCCATGGGCACCCTCGCCTTCGAGCGGGGCGCGTCGACGCTCGGGCAGCAGCTGAGCTTCGAGAACGAGCTCACCGAGATCCTCGACGTCGTCCACAAGCAGGGCCGCGGCGACGACCCGATCCTCCGCCAACGGCTCGCCGACGCCTGGATCCGGCTGCGGATCATGCGCCTCAACGCGCTCCGGGCGCTGCCCGCGCTCGAGCAGGGCGACATGACCCCGCTCACCAGCATCCACAAGCTCTACTGGGCCTCGTTCCACCGCGGGCTGGGCGAACTCGCCATGGACGTGCTCGGACCCGACGCCGGGATCGCCGACGCGGCCCCCTACCAGCTCACACCGTTGCAGCGCGTCTTCCTCTACAGCCGGGCCGACACGATCTACGGCGGCTCGAACCAGATCCAACGCAACGTGATCGGCGAGCGGGCTCTGGGGCTCCCGAAGGAGCCCCGATGACCACCCCACCCCCGCCCTACCCCGAAGGCCACCAGCTCCTCGCCGACCAGGTCGTCGTCGTCACCGCGGCCGCCGGCACCGGGATCGGCTTCGCCACCGCCCAGCGGGCCTGCGAGGAAGGCGCCACGGTCGTCATCTCCGACCACCACGCCCGCCGGCTCGACGAGGCCGCCCAGACGATGGCCGACCGGACCGGGCGTCGGCCCCTCGCCGTGGTGTGCGACGTCACGCGCGAGGAGGACGTCCAGCACCTCCTCGAGACCGCGGTTCGGGAACGAGGCCGCGTCGACGTCCTGGTCAACAACGCGGGGCTGGGCGGCACCGTCGACCTGGTCGACATGACCGACGAGCAGTGGTTCTCGGTCCTCGACGTCACCCTCAACGGCACCTTCCGTTGCACCCGCGCCGCGCTGCGTCACATGATCGAACGACGAACCGGCGTCATCGTCAACAACGCGTCCGTGCTCGGCTGGCGCGCCCAAGCCGGCCAGGCCCACTACGCGGCCGCCAAAGCCGGTGTGATGGCGCTCACCCGCTGCGCCGCGATCGAGGCCGCGCCCCACAGCGTGCGCGTCAACGCGGTCGCGCCCAGCCTCGCCACCCACCCGTTCCTCACCAAGGTGATGAGCGACGAGCTCCTCACCGAGCTCACGCAACGAGAGCCGTTCGGACGCGGCGCCGAACCGTGGGAGGTCGCCAACGTCATCGTCTTCCTCGCCAGCAGCTACAGCTCCTACCTGACCGGCGAGACCGTGTCGGTCAGCAGCCAGCACCCGTAGCCGACTCGACCCCTCCGCGACCCGTCCCATGGCTGAGTGGCTCGTCCCCGTCTCCGAGCGCACCCGCTTCCTCGACCGGTCCGGACGGCCCCTCACCCCCCGCTTCGAGGTCGTCCGCACCGCCGCGCTCAACGGGCGACTGGCGTCGGTCGTCGTCGAGGTCCGCGGCGCGCTCGCCGGCCTGCAGCCCGGCGAGCAGGTCTGGGTGTTCTGGCCCGACCACGACGTCGGCGTCATGGCCGTCGGCCGCGGCGAGCCGCGACCGGGCCGGAAAGCCGAGCTGCCCACCATCGTCGTCGACCTCGACCGGGCCCGGACCCGCGCCCTGACCATCGACCCGATGCCGGCCGTGTTCGTGCGCCGCTGGCTGCGCGACCTGCGCAGCGGCGCTCGCCTCGACGCCCGCTCCCGAGCCCTCGAGGCCATCCAAGCGTGGGAGCACGAACGCGCCGAGCGCGACGAACAGACGCTCCAGCCGCTCGGCATCCCCACCTGGCGGGCCCGAGCCGGACGCGGGACGCGCGACCGCCCCGCCGAGCATCCCCTCCTCGCGCCCCTCGTCCCCTTCCTCCGAGAGCAGAACTTCACGGTCGGCGTCGACACCCACGGCGGCTCCACCCGGCTCGTGGCCCGGCGGGTCCGAGAAGTCCTCATCGTCCACCCCGTCGCCCTCGGCTCCCCAGCCCGCGAGGAGGGACTCCGAGCCTTCGGCGTCGTCCGCGAGCACCGCTGGGCGCTGCAGCGCGCCCACGAGGACCTGCGGCTCCGGATCTGGGCGTGGCTCACCTTCAGCCGCCGCCCGCCCCCCGGCCTCGTCGCGTTCCTCGAAGCCGAGGGCGTCATCGTCACCTGGCCCCTGGCCCGGGGAATCGAGATGAGCGACCGGTCCAGGCACCGCTGGTACACCGAGGTCGGTGTCGGCTGACGCGCGGCGATCGATCGAGCAGCCGCGACCGGGCGATCAGGTGGGGTTCGTCGTCGCGGCGCGCAGGTACGCGGGCCACTCGCCGCCCCCGTGCACGATCACCTGCTCGCCGGTGACGTAGCGGGCCAGCGGCGACGCGACGAGAAGGCACACGTCGCCCACGTCGGCCGGGGTCGCCATCCGCCCCACCGGGACCGTCGCGCCGACCGCCGCGATCCCGGCCTCGTCCCCGTAGAACAGGTGGGCCTGCTCGGTGGCGACCAGCCCCACCGTCACGCACATCACCCGCACCGCGGGGGCGAACTCGAGCCCCAGGGTCTGGGTCAGGTTGATCAGCCCGGCCTTCGCCGCCCCGTACGCCGCCGTCCCCGGCGACGGTCGGATCCCGCTGACGCTCGAGATGTTGACGATCACGCCCCCGTCGGGCTGGTCCTTCATCACCGCGTACGCCCGCTGCGCGAACACGAACGGCGCGATCAGGTTCAACGCGATGATCGAGCTCGTGAACCGGGGCGAGACCGTCGCGGTATCCGACGGGGGAGCGCCGCCCGCGTTGTTCACCAGCACGTCGAGCTGTCCGTGCCGCTCGAGCGTGAACGCCACCACCCGGTCGATGTCGTCGGGCTCCCGCACGTCGGCCTCGACGAACGACGCGGTTCGACCGCCCGCGGTGGGCGGCGTCTCGGGCTCGTGCCGGCAGCAGATCACGACGTCGCCGCCCGCGGCGAGGAACCGCTCCGCGATGCCCCGCCCCACCCCGCGGCACCCGCCGGTGACGATCACCGACCGGCCCGTGCAGTCGAGCGGGTCACCCGACGCGCCATCACTCATTTCCCGACCGTACCCGACCGGCGCCGACGCCGGCCCGGCCGCGCCGCGGGGCCTCCGGTACGCTCCAGCGTGTGATCCACTCGCAGGTCCGCGACCACGTGGCCGAGGTCGTGATCGACAACCCGCCCGTGAACGCGCTCCCGGTCAAGGGCTGGTTCGAGCTCGCCGACACGATCCGGGCTCACGGACGCGACCCGCAGGTCCACGCCCTGATCGTGTCCGCCAACCCCGAGCTGCGCGGCTTCCAGGCCGGCGTCGACATCAAGGAGCTCGCCGCCGACCCGACCAACCGGTCCCTCGTCGAGGTCAACCGGGGCTGCTGGGAGACGTTCGCGGCCGTCTACGACTGCGAGGTGCCCGTCCTCGCAGCCGTCCACGGCTACTGCCTCGGCGGCGGGATCGGAATCGCCGGCAACGCCGACCTCGTCGTCGCGTCCGACGACGCGACGTTCGGGCTGCCCGAGGTCGACCGAGGCGCGCTCGGCGCGGCCACCCACCTGTCCCGTCTCGTGCCCGCCCACAAGATGCGAGCCATGTTCCTCACCGGCTCGTCGGTCACCGCGGCCGAGCTCCTCGCCTTCGGGACCGTCGAGCGGGTCGTGCCCCGCGCCGAGCTGCTCGACACCGCACGGGAGCTCGCCCAGGTCATCGCGGCGAAGAGCCCGCTCGTGATCCGCCGGGCCAAGGAATCCCTGAACGCCATCGACCCCGTCGACGTGAAGCGCTCCTACCGGTTCGAGCAGGGGTTCACCTTCGAGCTGAACCTGTGGGGCGACTCCGACGAGCTGCGCCACGCGTTCGTCGAGAAGCGCGACGCCGACCTGCGCCGCCCCGACGAGGCCGGCTCGTGAGCGCCCGGACGCCCGTCGTCGAGGGTCTCTTCACCGAGGACGGCGGCCGGCCCCGGCTGCTCGGCGGCCACTGTCCCCGCTGCGGCGCCTGGTACTTCCCGAAGCAGTGGTCGTTCTGCCGCAACCCGCACTGCACCGGCGGCCCGCTCGACGACGCCGAGCTCTCGACGCACGGCCGGCTCTGGTCCTGGACCGACAACCGGTACGCGCCGCCGCCTCCCTACCCAGCCCGCGAGCCGTTCGTCCCCTATGGGGTCGCGGCGGTGGAGCTCGCCGACGAGCAGCTCGTCGTCCTCGGCCAGCTCGCCACCGGCACCGACCCCAGCTCGCTCACCCTCGGCCAGGAGATGGAGCTCGTCGTCGAGCCGTTCTTCGAGGACGACACCGGCGTGCGCACGGTGTGGAAGTGGAGACCCGGAGGCCGCTCATGAGCGACGTGCGGATCGTCGGCGTCGGCATGCACCCGTGGGGCAAGTGGGGCCGCAACTTCGTCGAGTACGGCGCGGTCGCCGCCCGCGCCGCGCTCGCCGACGCCGGCCTCACCCTCAGCGACGTCCAGTACCTCGCGGCCGGCGACACGATGCGCAACGGCTACCCCGGGTACGTCGCCGGCTCGACGCTCGCCCAGGCGCTCGGCTGGTCCGGGCTCCCGGTGTCGTCGAGCTACGCCGCCTGCGCGTCCGGCACCGTCGCGCTCGAGGCGGCCCGGGCCCGGATCCTCGCCGGGCTCGCCGACGTCGCGCTCGTCATCGGGGCCGACACCGCCCCGAAGGGCTTCTTCGGACCGCTGCCCGGCGAGCGTCCCGAGGACCCCGACTGGCTGCGCTTCCACGTCCTCGGCGCCACCAACCCCACCTACTTCGCCCTGTACGCGCGGGCGGCGCATGGAGTGCTTCGGCGCCACCGCGAAGGACTTCGCGGCGGTGAAGGTGAAGAACAGCCGCCACGGGCTCTCGAACCCCAACGCCCGCTACCGCAAGGCGTTCACCGAGGACGAGATCGCCGAGTCACCGGTTGTCGCCGACCCGCTCCGGCTCGTCGACATCTGCGCGACGAGCGACGGCGCGGCCGCGGCGGTGCTCACCAGCGCCGAGTACGCGTCGCGGCTCGCCGGCCGGCACCCGGTGCGGGTGGCGGGCGTGTCGACGGTCACGCCGACCTACCCGAACACCAGCCTCGACCTGCCCGACATCGCCACCGACTCGGGGGTCGGCGCCCCCGCTCCCGAGCGGTCCTTCCGCGACTCGATCGCGCACGCCGCCTACGAGGAGGCCGGAGCCGGCCCCGACGACCTGAGCTTCGCCGAGGTGTACGACCTGTCCACTGCGCTCGAGCTCGACTGGTACGAGAACATCGGGCTCTGCGAGCCGGGGTGCGCCGAAGGGCTGCTCCACTCCGGCGCGACGACGCTCGGCGGCCGGGTGCCCGTCAACCCGAGCGGTGGGCTGGCCTGCTTCGGGGAGGCGATCCCGGCCCAGGCCCTCGCCCAGGTCTGCGAGCTGACCTGGCAGCTGCGCGGCGAGGCGGGGGAGCGCCAGGTCGACGGCGCGCGGGTCGGGCTCGCCATCAACCAGGGGCTGTTCGGTCACGGCTCCTGCGTGATCCTGACCACCTAGACCTAGGCCAACGGTCCAACCGGGCCGGTCAGCGGAACGGCTCGACGAGCGTGCCCGCCAGCTCGTCGAAGCGGCGCCGGTACGCGTCGGGGTCGGTGTTCCACACCGACACGATCCACCGTGACGCGCCTCGCTCGGCGGCCTGGCGCACCGCGTCCGGCTTCGGCGGGCCGCTCAACGTGAGTTCCACCGCGGCCGGGTCCCGCCCCACCCGTTCCGCCTCCGCGTGCACCTGCGCGAGGCGCACCGACAGGTCGTCGTCACCGAGCCCGATCGGGAAGTAGCCGTCCCCGAGCCGGCCGGCGCGCCGCGCCGCGGCCGCGCTGTGCCCGCCGACCAGGATCGGCACGCCGTTGCGCTGCACCGGCTTCGGGTTGCACTTCGCCCGGTCGAACTGCGTGAACGCCCCGTGGAAGGTTGCTTCCCGCTCCCGCCACAGCACCCGCATCACCTCGATCGCCTCGTCGGTGCGGTCGCCGCGGTCCTCGAACGACGTGCCGACCGCCTCCGCCTCCTCCCGCAGCCACCCGACCCCGATGCCGAGCCGCAGCCGACCCCCCGAGAGCGCGTCGACCGTCGCGCACTCCTTCGCGGAGAGGACCGGGCTGCGCTGAGGGAGGAGCAGGACTCCGGTGCCGAGCACCAGCCGGGAGGTCACCCCGGCGAGGAACCCGAGCAGCGCCAACGGGTCCGGGATGTCGTCGTCCTCGAGGGAGATCCGCCCCTCCTCGTTGTAGGGGTACCGGGACGCGTACCCGGCCGGGATCACTGCGTGCTCGAACACCCAGATCGACTCGAACCCCGCCGCCTCGGCCGCCTGGGCGTACGCCGCGACCCGATCCGGGGACGACAGGAACCGGCCCTCGCACGGCGCGAGCAGTCCGAACCGCATGCCCGGCGACGCTACCGGCCCCGGCGATCGGGGGGCTGGGGTGGGGCGGACCCCCGCCCGCTCGATACCGTCAGTGCCCGTGGAGAGCGCAGAACCGGAGGTCGAAGGGCCCCGGCGGCGCAAGGTGGTGCGCCGCGTCGTGCTGCTCGTCGTCGCGCTCGTCGTCCTCTACCTCTTCGCCCCCACCCTGGGCGCGGTGCTCTCGGCCTGGCCGCAGCTCGCCCACCTCAACCCGCCGTGGATGATCGTCGCCGTCGGCGCCGAGACGCTCAGCTTCGTCTGCGTCTGGTGGCTGCTGAAGCAGGCGCTGCGCACCCCGCGCTCGGTTCGCGGTCGCGACCTCCCAGTTGGCCGGCAACGCGCTCAGCTGCATCATGCCGGCCGGCGCCGCGCCCGGCGCCGCCCTCCAGTACCGGATGCTCGGCGCGTCGGGCGTCGACGCGACGTCGGCCGGCTCCGCGCTCACCGCCACCGCGCTCCTGCAGCTCGCCACCCTCGCTGCCATCCCCGTGCTCGGCCTCGTCATCTCGTTGACCGGGCGACCCCTCGCGCCCGGCCTGCAGGAGGCAGCCTGGGTCGGGCTCGTCGCGTTCGTCATCCTGGTCGGCGTCGGCGCGGTGCTCGTCCTCTCCGACCGGGTTGTCGGCGACCTCGGCATCGTCATCCAGTGGGCCCGGAACAAGATCGGGCGGCACCACCCGCCCATCGAGGGGATGCCCGACCGGCTCCGCGCCGAACGGGACCTCGTGTCCCGCGCCCTCGGGAAGCGCTGGCCGTCCGCGGTGCTCGCCTCGGTCGGCAAGTGGGCCTTCGACTACTTCGCGCTCCTGGCCTGCCTCGCCGCGGTCGGCGCGCGCCCCGAACCGACGCTCCTCCTCCTCGCCTACGCCGCCGCGATTGTGCTCGGCATGATCCCCATCACGCCCGGCGGGTTGGGGTTCGTCGAAGCCGGCCTCACCGGCGCGCTCGCGCTGTCCGGCGTCGGCGCCGGCCAGGCCGTCCTCGCCACGCTCAGCTACCGGCTCGTCTCGTTCTGGCTGCCGCTCCCCGCCGGGCTCGGCGCGTATACCGCGTTCCGGTTCCGGCAGCGCAGCGAGCTCGAAGGAGGCGTGAGGCGCCGCACCCCATCCGACCCGGCCACGAACACCGCTGTGGTCAACCCGAGGAACAGCCCGTGGGCCACGATCCCGGCCCGGTCCGCCAACCGGGCCGCCAGCGTGGCCGGGTCGTCGATGGGCCCGAACGCGGCGTCGAAGACGAGGTTCCCCTGATCGGTGCGGTACCGGGTTCCGTCCGCGGCGACGCGGACCGTCACCGACCCGCCGAGCGACTCGACGAACCGGGCCTGCGACGCCCAGCCGAACTCCAGCACCTCGAGCGGCAGCGGATGACGGGTGCCGAGCCGCGGGGAGAGCTTCGACTCGTCGACCACGATCAGCTCCCGGTCGCTCGCCTGGGCCACGATCTTCTCGCGCAGGTGCGCGCCGCCGCCGCCCTTGATCAGGTTCAGGTCCGGGTCGACCTCGTCGGCGCCGTCGATCGTCACGTCGAGACGACGGTCGAGCTCCACGCCCAGCAGCGGGATCCCGAGCGCGTCGGCCTCCCGGCGGGTCTCGTCCGAGGTCGCGTACCCGACCAGGTCGCGCAACGTCCCGTCCGCGACCAGCGCCCCGATCTGGCGGGTCGCGAAGATCGCCGTGCTGCCGGTGCCCAACCCGACCGCCATGCCCGAGCGGACCTCCTCGACGGCCGCCTCGGCGGCCTGCGCCTTGAACCGGGCCGCGGGATCGGTCATCGGGCTGACCCTAGCGGTGGGCCCCGGATAGGGTCCGCGGCATGACCCATGGGTTCCGCGTCGAGCGCGGGACGCAGCACCGGGCAGGGGAGCGGCGGCGCTCGTGAGCGTCGACAAGCGGCTGACCGAGGACGACGTCGTCGCGGAGCTGCGCGACGGCATGACGATCGGGATCGGCGGGTGGGGATCGCGCCGCAAGCCGATGTCGATCGTGCGGGCCATCCTCCGGTCGCCGCTCACCGACTTGACCATCGTCAGCTACGGCGGACCCGACGTCGGGATGCTCTGCGCCAGCGGTCAGGCCCGCAAGATCGTCTACGGCTTCGTGTCGCTCGACTCGATCCCCCTCGAGCCCTACTTCCGAGCCGCCCGCCAGACCGGCTCGGTCGAGGCGATGGAGCTCGACGAGGGGATGCTGCAGTGGGGGCTGCGCGCCGCGGCCATGCGGGTGTCGTTCCTCCCCTGCCGAGCCGGGCTCGGCTCCGCGATCATGGACAACAACCCCGACCTGCGCACCGTCGTGTCCCCCTACGACGGACAGGAGCTCGTCGCCATGCCCGCCCTCCCCCTCGACGTCGCGCTCCTCCACGCCAACCGGGCCGACCAGCGCGGCAACGCCCAGTACCTCGGGCCCGACTGGTACTTCGACGACGTGTTCGCCATGGCCGCCCAGCGGACCTTCGTGTCCTGCGAGCAGATCGTCGACACCGCCGAGCTCACCGCCCACGCCTCCGAGCAGACCATCAAGGTCAGCCGGCTCTGGACCGACGGCGTCGTCGAAGCCCCCTACGGGGCCCACTTCACCCACTGCCTCCCCGACTACCCCCGCGACGAGGCCGTCCAGCGCGACTACGCGGCGTCGGCGAAGGACCCCGACGGCTTCGCCGCGTTCCGCGCCCAGTGGGTCGACGTCCCCGAGGTCGACTACCGGCGGCTCGCTGCCGCGTCCCTGGCCGGTGGCCGGTGAGCGACGAGCCGACCCTCGCCGAGGTGTGCGTCGTCGCCTGCGCGGAGGCGTTCCGCGGCGACGGGGAGATCCTCGCCAGCCCGATCGGCGTCATCCCCACCCTCGGGGCGCGGCTCGCCGCGCTCACCTTCGAACCCGACCTGGTGTACACCGACGGGGACGCCCTCCAGCTCGCGGCGCCCGTCCCGCTCGGCGACGGCGACACCGGGAAGGTCGTCGAGGCTTGGATGCCGTTCGGGAAGATGTTCGACGTCGTGTGGTCGGGACGGCGCCACGTGATGATGGGCGCGACCCAGATCGACCGGTACGGGAACCAGAACATCGCCTGCATCGGCCCGTGGGCGCGCCCGAAGGCGCAGCTGCTCGGCGTGCGCGGCGCGCCGGGCAACACGGTCAACGACCCCACCAGCTACTGGATCCCCAGCCACTCCGCCCGGGTGTTCGTCCCCGCCGTCGACTGCGTCTCCGGCGTCGGCTACGACCGGGCCGCCGCCGCGGGGCCCACCGCGTCCGAGTTCCACCAGCTGCGCCGCGTCGTCTCCAACCTCGCCGTGTTCGACTTCGAGACCGACGACCACGCCCTGCGCGTCCGGTCGCTCCACCCCGGCGTCACGCTCGACGCGGTGCGGGACGCGACCGGCTTCGAGCTCGCGGTCGCTGACCCGCTGCCCACCACCCGGCCGCCGAGCGACGAGGACCGCCGGCTCCTCCGCGATGTCCTCGACCCGGGCGGCCAGCGCGACGCCGAGCTGCCCCGCTGATGCACCCCACCCTGCACACCGAGCTCTGCGACCTCTGCGGGATCCGAGTGCCGATCGTGCAGACCGGCATGGGCTGGGTCGCCGGGCCCCGCCTCGTCGCCGCGACCGCCAACGCGGGCGGCCTCGGGATCCTCGCCGCCGGCACCATGGACTTCGACCAGCTCCGCGCCGCGATCACCGAGACCCGCGGCCGCACCGACGCTGGGTTCGGCGTGAACCTGCGCTCCGACGCCCCCGACGCCGGGGACCGCTGCCAGCTGCTCATCGACGAGGGGGTGCGGGTGGCGTCGTTCGCGCTCGCGCCGCAGCCCGCCCTGATCGAGCGGCTCAAGACGGCCGGCGTCATCGTCATCCCGTCGATCGGCGCCAAGCGGCACGCCGAGAAGGTCGTCGCCTGGGGCGCCGACGCGGTGCTGGTCCAGGGTGGCGAAGGCGGCGGCCACACCGGGCCCGTGCCCACCTCGCTGCTCCTGCCCCAGGTGCTCGACACCGTCGACGTGCCCGTGATCGCGGCCGGCGGATTCTTCGACGGTCGGGGCCTCGTCGCCGCGCTCGCCTACGGCGCGGCCGGCATCGCCATGGGCACCCGGTTCCTCCTCACCCGCGACAGCCCGGTCGGCCAGGGCGTGAAGGACGTCTACCTCGCCAAGGCCGTCACCGACACGCTCGTCACCACCCAGGTCGACGGCGTGCCCCACCGGGTCCTCCGCACCGACTTCACCGAGCACCTCGACCGCGGCAACCCGATCACTGGCCTGCCCCGCGCGGTGCGGAACGCGGTCCGGTTCCGGAAGCTGTCCGGGTTGCGCTGGCGCGACCTGCTCGTCGAGGGGCGGGCCATGCGCCGCGCCCAGGACCTGTCCTGGAGCCAGGTCGTCATGGCCGCCAACACGCCCATGCTTCTGAGAGCGGCCATGGTCGACGGGCGCCCCGACCTCGGCGTCATGTCGAGCGGCCAGGTCGTCGGCCTCATCGACGACCTGCCCAGCGTCGCGGAGCTCATCGACCGGATCGTCGACGAGGCCGAGGCGACCCTGAAACGGCTCGGCGCGTGAGCGTCACCCTCGCCGCCGACGCGCGCGTCGAGCCCGGCTGGGGCGCGGTCGCCGACGCCTTCCGAGCCAACTTCGACGACAGCGACGAGGTCGGCGCCGCCTGCGCCGTGTACCTCGACGGGCGTCCGGTCGTCGACCTGTGGGGCGGGACCGCCGACCCGGCCACCGGCCGCGACTGGGCGGCCGACACCATCGCCATCATCTTCTCCTCCACGAAGGGCGTCACCGCGGTGTGCGCGAACCGGCTCATCGAAGCCGGCCGCCTCGACCCCGACGCTCCCGTCGCCCGCTACTGGCCCGAGTTCGCCGCCAACGGCAAGGAGGCGATCACCGTCGCCATGGTGCTCAGCCACCGGGCCGGGCTCGCGGCCGTCGACGGCGTCCTCACCCTCGACGACGTCGCGGCCTGGGACCCCGTCGTCGCCGCCATCGCCGCGCAGGCGCCGAACTGGGAGCCGGGCACCGCCCACGGCTACCACGCCCGCTCGTACGGCTGGATCGTGGGGGAGCTGGTCCGCCGCACCACCGGCGTGTCGCTCGGGGAGTACGTCGCCTCCGAGCTGGCCGGCCCGCTCGGCCTCGACCTCTACGTCGGGGTGCCCGACGCGGTCGAGCGTCGCGTCGCGACGCTGCTGCCCGCGCCGACCGCGGCTGTCCTCGCCGAGTTCGCGGCCGCGGACCCGTCGTCGCTGTTCACGCGGGTCCTCACCGGGCCGTCAGGCCTCTTCGGCTACGACGACATGTGGAACACCCACCGGATGCGGGCCGCGCAGCTGCCGTCGTCGAACGGCCACTCCGACGCCCGCTCCCTCGCCCGCCTCTACGCGGCCTGCCTCGGACCGGTCGGAGGGCAGCGTCTCCTGAGCGCCGCCGCGCTCGACCGGGCCACCGAGGTCCGCTCGTCCGGCACCGACCTGGTGATCGGGCAGCCGCTCACCTTCGGGCTCGGCTTCTCGCTTCCCCCCACCCTCGGCCCCGCGGCGGGACCCCGATCGTTCGGGCACGCCGGAGCGGGCGGATCGCTCGCCTACGCCGACCGGGACACCGGACTGGCCTTCGGCTACGTGATGAACCAGATGGCGCTCGGCGGTCCGCTCGAGGACCGGCGGGCGGCGCGACTCAGCGAGGCCGCGGCCGGGTGCGCCGGATGACCGCCGGGTCAAGACGCGGCGTCGGGCGGTCGAAAGCAGCCAACACCGCCATGCCGACCGTCGCCGCGACGAGCACACCGAGAAACACCATCATCGCCGAGTTCAACGCCGGCCGAGGCCGCAACGTTCCCGACCCCGGGTGCGGAGCTCCCCGATGGCGTTGAGCGACGCCGAAGCCCGGGCGATCTTCGACCGGCGACGACGGGCCTGGCTGGCCGAGGACGTCGACGCCTACCTCGACTGCTGGGTCGACGACCTGATCCTCGAGACCCCCGGGCGTGTGATCCGCGGCCGCGCCGACTACGAGACCATGGTGCGCGGCTCGCTCACCTGGGCGAAGCCGACCCGCTTCGACGTGCACCACGTCGCCGCCGACGGCGACGTCGTCCTCGCCGACTGGACCATCACCGTCGAGCGCCGCGCCGACGGCGAGCCGGTCGCGTGGCGCGGCATGAGCGCCTGCGAGCTGCGCGACGGCCGCATCGTCTGGTGGCGCGAGTACTACCAGGACCCGGGCGGGCTGGCCCGCGCCGCCCGCCCCGCGGGACGCTGAACCGATGGACCTGACCTTCACCCCCGAGGAGGAGACGTTCCGCGCCGAGTGCCGAGCCTGGCTCGCCGCGGACGTCCCCCACGACCTCCCGTCCGGTGACACCCGGGAGGGCTTCGCCGAGCATCTGCGCTGGGAGCGGACCCTGTACGACGCCCGCTACGCGGTCGTGTCCTGGCCCGCCGCGTACGGCGGGCGCGACGCATCGCCGATGGAGTGGCTCATCTTCGAGGAGGAGTACTACCGGGCCGGCGCCCCCCAACGGGTCACCCAGAACGGGATCTTCCTGCTCGCCCCCACCGTGTTCGAGTTCGGCACCAAAGGCCAACAAGACCGGATCCTGTCCCGCATGGCGGCCGGGCAGGACCTGTGGTGCCAGGGCTGGTCCGAGCCCAACGCGGGCAGCGACCTGGCTGCCATCGAGAGCCGCGCCGTGCGCGACGACGCCGGCGGTGGCTGGCGCCTCTCCGGGCAGAAGACCTGGACCACCCGCGGCGCGTTCTGCACCCACCTCTTCGGGCTGTTCCGATCCGACCCGGCCGCGGATCGCCACCGCGGCCTCACCTACTTCCTCGTGCCCCTCGACGCGCCCGGCGTCACCGTCCGCGGGTTCGGGCGCCTCGACGGCGACGAGGGCTTCGCCGACGTGTTCCTCGACGACGTCTTCGTCCACGACGACGAGGTCCTCGGCGAGGTCCACCACGGCTGGGGGGTCGCCATGGCCACCACCGGCTCCGAGCGGGGCCTCACCCTCCGCAGCCCCGGCCGGTTCCTCGCCACCGCGGCCCGGCTCGTCGACCTCGCCCGCCGGGTCGGCGACACCGACCCCGACCTGCTCGACGCGATCGTCGCCTCCTGGGTCGACGCCGAGGCGTACCGATGGCAGACCTTCCTGACCGTCACCCGCATGACCGAGGGGGACAATCTCGGCGCCGAATCCAGCCTCACCAAGGTCTTCTGGTCCGAGCTCGACGTGCGCCTCCACGAGCACGCCCTCGCGCTGCTCGGCCCGCACGCCGAGCTCGTCGACGCCGATCCGCACGACTGGATGAAGGGCTACGAGTTCGCGCTCTCCGGCCCCATCTACGCCGGCACCAACGAGATCCAGCGCAACGTGATCGCGGAACGGGTGCTGGACCTGCCCCGCCGCTGATCCCGCCATGCACTTCGCGTTCACCGACGACCAGCTCGCGTTCCGAGACGCAGTCCGGGACCTGCTGAACCGCCACTGCCCACCGTCGATCGTCCGCGAGGCCTGGACCAGCGACACCGGCCGCAGCGGCCCGGCGTGGAAGCACCTCGCCATCATGGGCGTCCTCGGCGCGCTCGCCGACGAGTACCAGGGCGGGCTCGGCCTCACGATGGTCGACCTCGTCCTCGTCCTCGAGCAGAGCGGCTACACCGCGCTGCCCGACCCCTTCGTCGAGCACGCGGCGGTCACCGTCCCCATCCTCGACCGTGCCACCACCCTCGCCGCTGCGTCGGGGGACATCACCGTCACCGCGGCGCTCGACGGCTCCGGCCTCGCCCCCTACGCCGACACCGCCGACCTCGTCGTCCTCCCCGGCCCCACCGGCGCCCGCGTCTTCGCCCGCGCTGACCTGCACCTCGAGGCCCACCCCTCCGTCGACGGGACCCGACGGCTCTTCGCCGTCACCCCGACCGGCGAGCCGCAGTCGATCCGACCCGCCGTCGGCGCGTTCGAGCGCGGCGGGCTCGGCGCCGCCGCGCAGCTCCTCGGCCTCACCCGGCACATGCTCGACCTCACCGTCGGCTACGTCAGCGAGCGCCGCCAGTTCGGTGTCCCCGTCGGCTCCTTCCAGGCCGTCAAGCACCACCTCGCCGACGCCCGCCTCGCCCTCGAGTTCGCCCGCCCCCTCGTCTACCGGGCCGCCTGGTCCCTCGCCCACGACGACCCCGACGCGGCGCTCCACGTCTCGATGGCCAAGGCCCAGGCCTCCGACGCCGCGCTCCTCACCGCCCGCCAGGCCCTCCAGTGCCACGGCGCCATCGGCTACTCGTTCGAGTACGACCTGCACCTCTACCTCAAGCGCACCTGGGCGCTCGCCGCCACCTGGGGCGACGCCCGCTGGCACCGGGCCCGGATCGGCCACGCCCTCGGGCTGCGACGACCCCCGCTCCCTTGACCCGATAGGTAGTAAGTACTAACTTACGGTTAGTGGTGACTTACGAGAATGCCCTCTCGGCGCTCGCCGACCCGACCCGGCGGACCATCTTCGAGCGGCTGGCCGACGGGCCCCGGGCGGTGGTCGAGCTCGCTGACGGGCTGCCGGTCAGCCGTCCCGCGGTCTCCCAGCACCTCCGGGTGCTGAAGGAGGCCCGCCTCGTCGTGGACCGACCGGCGGGAGCCCGCCGCCTCTACCAGGTTGACCCCGACGGGCTCGGAGCCCTGCGCTCCTACCTCGATCGGTTCTGGGACCAAGCGCTCGCCTCGTTCCAGCAGTCGGCCGAGACCAAGGAGCACCCCCGGTGACCACCACCGACGAGACCGTCCGCAAGTCGGTGACCGTCGACGCGCCCATCCAGCGGGCCTTCGACGTGTTCACGACCGGCATCGGGACCTGGTGGCCCCGCGAGCACCACATCCTCCAGGCTGAGCTCGCGGAGATGGTCTTCGAGCCCCGCGTCGGCGGCTCCATCTACGACCGCGGCGTCGACGGCACCGAGTCCCGGTGGGCCCGCGTGCTCGCCTACGACCCGCCTCGCCGGGTCGTGTTCAGCTGGGACATCAGCCTCCAGTGGCAGCTCGAGACCGACCCGGCCAAGACCAGCGAGGTGGAGGTCCGCTTCCACGCCGACGGTCCCGACCGGACCCGCGTCGAGCTCGAGCACCGCCGCCTGGACCGACACGGCGACGGCTGGGAGGCGATGCGCGACGCGGTCGGCTCCCCCGACGGATGGCAGCACGGCCTCGACGCCTTCGCCGCTGCCGCCCGGTAGCCGCTCCGCGACGGCCCGGCCGGGCCGCTCACGAGAACTTCGTGTTCTCCTAATGCCTCGAGCACCCGGATTGAGCAAACTCTGCCCATGCGTCGAACCCGTGCCGAAGCCCGTCGCCGCCACTCGAGGACTGCCGTGGTCGCCGTGGTCGCGGCGACCGTCCTGACCGCCTCCGGGGTCAGCGCCGCGGGCGCGACGCCCGCCACCTCGCCCTCCGGCGTCGAGCGCGCGACCGGCGGCCCGACCGGCACCTACGTCGTCCCGCACGACATCCACAAGATCAAGCACGTCATCGTCATCGAGCAGGAGAACCGGTCCTTCGACAGCTACTTCGGGACCTACCCCGGCGCGGACGGGATCCCGACGGCCCACGGTGCCCCGACTCCGTGCGTCTCGAACCCGAAGGGCGGCTGCACCAAGCCGTACCACGACACCGCCGACGTCAACGGCGGCGGTCCCCACGGCGAGAGCAACGCGGTCGCCGACGTCGACGGCGGGAAGATGGACGGGTTCATCGCCCAGCGCGACCAGGCGCAGAGCACCTGCGCCAACCCGGACGACCCCGCCTGCAACCGAGCGACGAGCGCGGTGCCCGACGTGATGGGGTACCACACCGCGGCTGAGATCCCGAACTACTGGACCTACGCGAAGGACTTCGTCCTCGACGACCACATGTTCGAGCCGGTGAAGTCGTGGTCGCTTCCCGACCACCTCTACCTCGTGTCGGAGTGGTCGGCCCGCTGCCGGAACGCGTCGCCCGAGAGCTGCGTCAACAACATCGTCGGACCGGTCGGCGTCGCCCGGATGCAGGCGCTGGTCAACCAGGCGCTCACCACCGGCACCGCCAACGTCGTGAACGCCTGGACCGACATCACCTGGCTCCTCTACGCGCAGCACGTGTCGTGGGCGTACTACGTGCAGACCGGGAGCCAGCCCGACTGCGACAACGACTCGGCCGAGACCTGCAAGCCGGTCCCGCAGAGCTACACCACCCCGGGGATCTGGAACCCGCTGCCCCTCTTCGAGGACGTCCAGCAGGACCACCAGCTCACCAACATCCAGCCCCTGGACGACTACTTCACCGCCGCGAAGGCCGGAACGCTCCCCTCGGTGACCTGGATCAGCCCGTCGCAAGCCGACAGCGAGCACCCGCCGGCGAGCGTCCACCAGGGCCAGGCGTACGTCACCGCGATCATCAACGCGGCCATGCAGAGCCCCGACTGGGACTCCACCGCCATCTTCCTCCAGTGGGACGACTGGGGCGGCTTCTACGACCACGTCGTCCCGCCCCAGGTCGACCAGAACGGCTACGGGCTCCGGGTGCCGGCCCTGGTGATCTCGCCCTACGCCAAGCGCGACGTGGTCGACCACGAGACGCTGAGCAGCGACGCCTACCTGAAGTTCATCGAGGACGACTTCCTGGGCGGGGCGAGGCTCGACCCGGCGACCGACGGTCGCCCCGACCCCCGTCCCGACGTCCGGGAGGATCAGCGCATCCTCGGCAACATGGTCAACGACTTCGACTTCGATCAGACGCCCCGCCCGCCGGTGCTGCTCCCGACCAACCCGCCCACCGACTCGCCGTCCGTGCCTCGCCTGTTCGCCGGGATGGGCCCCTGCGACGGCTGCACCACGCCCCCGCCCGCCCCCTGAGCCGGGGCGCCGCGGCCGGCGCCTCGGGCTGACTGGACGGGCCGGGCTACCGGCGGCGCGCCGTATCGTGTGCCCCGACTCGTCCGCGCCGGAGGGAGCCCTGATGCCGGAGGCCTACATCGTCGACGCGGTCCGTACCCCGGTCGGGAAGAAGGGGGGCGGGCTGGCCGCTGTCCACCCGGCCGACCTCGGCGCGCACGTGATCCGAGCCCTCGTGGAGCGCACCGACCTCGACCCCGCCGCGGTGGAGGACGTGTTCTTCGGCTGCGTCGACCAGCTCGGCCCCCAAGCCGGCGACATCGCGCGACTGCGTGGCTCGCCGCCGGCTACCCCGAGGAGGTGCCGGGCACCACGATCGACCGCCAGTGCGGCTCGTCGCAGCAAGCGCTGCACTTCGCGGCCCAGGCGGTCATGAGCGGCACCAACGACGTCATCGTCGCCGGCGGCGTCCAGAACATGAGCATGATCCCCATTGCCGCTGCGCTCACCGCCGCGGAGCAGTTCGGGTTCAGCGACCCGTTCTCCGGATCGGCCGGCTGGGTGGCCCGCTACGGCGACCAAGAGGTCTCCCAGTTCCGCGGCGCGGCAGCTCATCGCCGAGAAGTGGGGGATCAACCGCCCCGACATGGAGGTCTTCGCGCTCGAGAGCCACGAGCGGGCGATTCGCGCCCAGGACGAAGGCCGCTTCGATCCCGAGATCGTCCCCCTCGGCGACGTCCGCGCCGACGAGGGACCCCGCCGGGGCACCTCGCTCGAGAAGATGGCCCAGCTCCCGACCCTCGTCGACGGGGGCCGGCTCACCGCCGCGCTGTCCTCCCAGCTCTCCGACGCGGCCAGCGGCATGCTCGTCATGTCCGAGCAGGCAGTCCGCGACCACGGGGTCCGGCCCCGGGCCCGCGTCCACCACCTCTCGGTGCGAGGCGCCGACCCGATCTACATGCTCACCGCGCCCATCCCCGCCACCGCGTACGCGCTGGAGCGGACCGGGCTGCGCCTCGACGACATCGACCTGGTCGAGATCAACGAGGCGTTCGCGTCGGTGGTGCTGGCCTGGCAGCGCGAGACCGGCGCCGACCTCGACCGCGTCAACGTCAACGGAGGCGCCATCGCGCTGGGGCACCCGCTCGGCGCGACCGGCACCCGGCTCATGACCACCCTGCTGAACGAGCTCGAACGGCGCGGCGGCCGCTACGGCCTCCAGACCATGTGCGAAGGCGGCGGGCAGGCCAACGTGACGATCATCGAGCGTCTCGGCTGACCCCACCCCGCGGCTGCGCCGCCACCAGCAGCGCGTAGCGGTCCAGGATCGGCAGCACCACGTCCCGGGACGCGGCGGGGACGCGCAGCACCACGTCGTCGATCCCGAGCGACGCGTAGTAGTCGAGCTTCCCGTCGTCGGGCACCGTCCCGAACGGCACCACCCGCACCGACGCCGGATCACGGCCCCGCTCCGTGCACGCCGCGTGCAGCGCCGGCAGCGCCTCCCGGATGCCCGCCCCGCCGATCGGGATCCAGCCGTCCCCGTACTCGGCCACGTGATCGAAGAGCTGCGGCCCCGCCGAGCCGCCGAGCAGCACCGGCGGGCCGCCGGGCTGGGTCGGCTTCGGCCACGCCCAGCTCGGCTCGAACGCCACCCAGTCGCCGGCGAAGGACGCCACCTCCTCCCCCCACAAGGCCCGCATGGCCAGGACGTGCTCGCGGGCCACCGCCCGGCGGGTCATCGGGTCCACCCCGTGGTCCGCGAGCTCCTCCCGGTTCCAGCCGAACCCGACCCCCAGGTCCGCCCGCCCGCCCGACAGCCAATCGAGCGTCGCGACCGCCTTCGCGGTCACGATCGGCTCGCGTTGCGCGACCAGGCAGATCCCGGTCCCGAGCCGGATCCGCTCCGTCACCGACGCCGCCGCGGCCAACGCCACGAACGGGTCCACGGTGCGCTTGTACTCCTCGGCCAGCTCCGCGCCGCCGGTCGGCGGCGGGGTGCGACGGCTCACCGGGATGTGGGTGTGCTCGGGCAGGAACAACGAGTGCAGCCCGCGGTCCTCGGCCTCGCGGGCCAGCTCCGGCACCCGGATCGTCTGATCCGTCGCGAACATCGTGATCCCGAGCCGCACGGCGGTACGGTACCCGCCGCCATGGGTATCTGCGACGGTCGCATCGCCATCGTCACCGGCGCGGGACGCGGCCTCGGCCGCGCCCACGCGCTCGAGCTGGCCGGCCAGGGCGCCCGCGTCGTCGTCAACGACCTCGGCGTCGAACGCGACGGGACCGGCCGCGACGCCGCCACCGCGCAAGCCGTCGTCGACGAGATCCAGGCCCGCGGCGGCGAGGCGGCCGCCAACGGCGACGACGTCGCCGACTGGGGCGGGGCGCAGCGCATCGTCGCTCAAGCCCTCGACGTCTTCGGCGGCCTCGACGTCCTCGTGAACAACGCCGGGTTCGTGCGCGACCGCATGGTGGTCAGCACCAGCGAGGACGAGTGGGACGCGGTCGTCCGCGTCCATCTGAAGGGGCACTTCGCGACCACCCGCGCCGCGAGCGGCTACTGGCGTGACCAGGCCAAAGCTGGGACGCCCCGCGCCGCCCGCCTGGTGAACACCAGCAGCGGCGCCGGGCTGCTCGGCAGCGTCGGACAAGGCGCGTACAGCGCCGCGAAGGCCGGCATCGCCGCGCTCACCCTCGTCGAAGCGGCCGAGCTGGGCCGCTACGGCGTCACCGCCAACGCGCTCGCCCCCTCAGCCCGGACCCGCATGACCGAAGAGGTCTTCGCCGACACGATGACCCGACCCGACACCGGCTTCGACGCCATGGACCCCGCCAACGTGTCACCCCTCGTCGCCTGGCTGGCCAGCACCGACTCCGGTGACGTGACCGGCCGGGTCTTCGAGCTCGAAGGCGGCCTGCTCAGCGTCGCCGACGGCTGGCACCACGGGCCCCGCCGCGACAAGGGCGACCGCTGGGACGCCGCCGAGCTCGGCCCGGTCGTGCGCGACCTCCTCGGCCAGCTGCGCCCCCCCGACCCGGTGTACGGCGCGACCTGACCCCGCGCCGACCTCCCGATGGTTAGGTGAGGCGCTCGACGATCATCGCCATCCCCTGCCCGCCGCCGACGCACATCGTCTCGAGCCCGTACCGACCGCCCCCGTCCTCGAGGCCGTTCAGCAGCGTGGCCATGATCCGCGCCCCGGTCATCCCGAACGGGTGCCCCAGCGCGATCGCGCCGCCGTGCACGTTCAGCTTCTCGAACGGGATGCCGAGCTGCCTCGCGGACGGGATCACCTGCGCCGCGAACGCCTCGTTGATCTCGACCAGGTCAATGTCGTCGATGCGCAGCCCGGCCCGGGCGAGCGCCTGCCGGCTCGCCGCGATCGGGCCGAGCCCCATGATCTCGGGGTCGATCGCCGTCACCCCCGAGGACACGACCCGGGCCAGCGGCGTCACCCCCAGCTGCTCGGCGCGGGTGTCGCTCATCACGACCGCCGCCGCCGCGCCGTCGTTCAACGGGCAGGCGTTCCCCGCCGTGACCGTCCCGTTCGGCTTGAAGGCCGGCTTCAACGACGCCAGCTTCTCGAGCGTCGTGTCGGGGCGCGGGCCGTCGTCGGCGGTCACCACCACCCCGTCGGGCGTCGTGACCGGGGTGATCTCCCGCTCGAAGAACCCGTTCTTCTGCGCCTCGACCGCCCGCTGCTGGGAGCGCAGCGCGAACTCGTCCATCTCCTCCCTGGTCACGTGCTCCCGCTCGGCCACGTTCTCCGCCGTCTGACCCATCGCGATGTACACGTCGGGCAGGCCCACCGGCGGCGTCCACGGCTCCCCGCCCTGGGTCCGCTCCGCGGTGCGGGCCTCCCCGTCCGCGAACAACGGGTTGTGGGTGTCCGGCAGACCGTCTGACATGCCCTTCGCGAAGCGGCTCACCGTCTCGACCCCGCCGGCGACGAACACGTCGCCCTCGCCGGCCCGGATCGCGTGGGCCGCCATCCGGATCGTCTGCAGCGACGAGGAGCAGTACCGGTTCACCGTCGCGCCGGGCGCCTGGGGGATCCCGGCCAGGATCGACACCACCCGCGCCACGTTGTACCCCGACTCGCCGGCCGGCTGCCCGCAGCCCCACAACACGTCCTCCACCTCGGACGGGTCGAGGGCCGGGACCCGCTCCAGCACCGAGCGCACCACCAGCGCCGACAAGTCGTCGGGCCGGCACTCCACGAGTGACCCCTTGTTGGCCCGTCCGACGGGGGTGCGGGTCGCAGCGACGATCACGGGCTCCGGCATTGGCGCGCTCTCCTCCAGACTGATGCTCCTGCCTGTCTAGTGTGCCTCGTCAGCCAGCGCTGGCGCTGGTTGGGCGCGTGGTTGGCTGATCCTCGCAGGCGGTGGGCTCTGCGAGCGACTCCCCGTCTTGGGCGGCGGGGCGGCCCGGGCCCGGGCAGGACCGATGCTCGTCCATGTGGTGTCGGCGTCGGTCACGTCGCTGGGTCGGGGTTCCGACGCGACGGTGCTGGACCACCAGGGGGCTGGTGGTGGGGGTTCCGCCGCCTCGGGCGGCGATGTTGTGGGCACCGACGAGGTCGCGATGCCCGCGATAGTTGCAGTGCGGACAGAAGAAGTTGCGTCCGGAGGGTTTGGGGACTCGGGATCGACAGCTGGGACAGGTGCTGGAGGTCCCGCGTTCGTCGATGCGGGCGATGGCGATGCCGGCCAGCTGGGCTTTGTCGGTGATGGCGCCCAGGAGGTGGGTGCGCCCCCAGGTGCGGAGCCGCCGGTTGTGGACCGGGCCGGCGTCACGGCTGGTGATGCCCTGGGGGTCGCCGACGACGAGGGTGCCGACCCGTTCGGCGATGGCCCAGTCGACGAGGTGGCGGGCGGCTTCGTGATGGGCTTGGCGGATCCGGCGCCGGGAGGCCGCTTCGGCGCGTCGTTGCCGGTCGCGGAGCTGCCGCCAGCGTCTCGAGCCGCGCTGACCGCGGCTGGGGGTCTTGGGGGCCATCTTTTTGGCCCGGGCCTTGGTGTCAGCCAGATGGAGGCGGTGCTCGGCGCGCAGCGCGCGCCCGGAGATCAGCAGCGCCGACTGGGAGCTCTGGGCGGCGATGGGATGGATGATCCCCAAGTCGACGCCCCCAACGAGCGACGGATCGAGGTCGTGGTGTTCGGCTTCGAGGCCAGCGGTGACGTCAAGGACCAGGCGACCCGCGTCCATGAGCAGGGTCACCGAGCGAAGCGACGCGACCGGATACGGGACCGGCCGGCTCAGCCGCACCCAGCACGGCGGCGCCCCCTGCGCGACCGAGAGCCGGATACGACCTTCATCAACGCGAAACGTGCCCGAGTACCAGCGAAGGGGCACCAGCCCCCGCTTGCGACGCGGATAGCGAGCCAGCACCCTGGCCCGCTTTCGGGCCGCGGTGGCCAGGCAGGCATCCGAGTAGCGGCGAACGACCGAACGCAGCGCGGTTTGGGACAGCTCCCCGACCGGCACCCCGGCAACCTCCCGACACCACGCCTCATAGCCGAAGATCGGCTTGGCGCGACACCGAAACCGGGCCTGGTTCACGTCGATCAACGCCGCCCACACATCCCCACCCGAACGTAACAACCCGAACAGCCGCCGCCGCTGCGCCGGCGTCACCCGCAACCCCACCCGAGCCGTGCGATACAACACCCTGAGACCGAAGCACGCGGCTACGACACCCAAACAACGGCAACGTAGTCTGACGCCGCGCCGGCGAGGACCGGGGGGCGAACGCCAGGCGTGCCCCCGCCGCCCGCCGCGGCGGCGCCCCGCACCGAGGAGCGACAGGTGAACGACGAGACCGAGTGCACGCCGATCCAGGACCACGGCGTGATCGGTGACCTCCACACGGTGGCGCTCGTCACCACCGCAGGGACCATCGACTTCTGCTCCTTCCCGCGCTTCGACTCGCCGACCATCTTCGCCTCGCTGCTCGACCCGGCCCACGGGGGGCGGTTCGCGATCCACCCCACCCTCGACGACGTCATCTACCGGCAGCTGTACCTGCCCGACACCAACGTGCTCGTCACCCGGTTCCTGTCCGACGACGGCCTGGCCGAGGTGTCGGACTTCATGCCGGTCGGGTTCTTCCCCCACGACCACCCGCGGGTCCTGGTCCGGCGGGTCAAGTGCGTCCGGGGGGTGGTCCGCTTCCACGTCACCTTCGACCCCCGCTTCGACTACGGGCACGCCGGACGCACCGTCACCCCCCACGGCGACGGCGAGGTCATCTACGCCTCGACGGGCGCCGACGGCACCGCGCTGCGGCTCCGGTCCCCGTTCCCGCTCACCGTCGACGGCGACGGCGTCGGGCGGGCCAGCTTCGAGGCTCGGGGCGGGCGAGAAGGCCGCCTTCGTCATGGAGGAGGTCGCCGACGGGCTCTCGAGCCCCTCCGCCGCCCCCGGGTACGTGTCCGACTCGTTCAAGGCCACCGTCAACTTCTGGCGAACCTGGATCGGCCGGTCGAAGTACCAGGGACGCTGGCGCGAGACCGTGCACCGCTCCGCGCTCGTCCTGAAGCTCCTCGTCTCCCAGACCCACGGGTCCCTCGTCGCCGCCGCCACCTTCGGGCTCCCGGAGCGCCTCGGCGGGGAGCGCAACTGGGACTACCGGTACACGTGGATCCGCGACGCGTCGTTCACGCTCTTCGCGCTCATCCGCCTCGGCTACACCGACGAGGCCGGGGCGTTCATGCGCTGGATCCACGACCGGTGCATGGAGCTGAACCCCGACGGGTCGCTCCAGATCATGTACGGCCACGACGGCCGCAAGGTCCTCGCCGAGGAGACCCTCCCCCACCTGGCCGGCTACGTGGGGTCCACGCCCGTCCGGATCGGGAACGGCGCCTACGACCAGCTCCAGCTCGACATCTACGGCGAGCTGATGGACGCCGTGTACCTCTACAACAAGCACGGCCAGCCCATCCCCTACGAACTGTGGGCCAACCTGGTCCGCCTCGTCGACTACGTGACCGAGCACTGGCAGCTGCCCGACGACGGCGTGTGGGAGGTCCGCGGCGGCGCGCAGCAGTTCCTCTACTCCCGGCTCATGTGCTGGGTCGCGGTCGACCGGGCCATCCGCCTCGCCGACCGACGCTCGTTCCCGTACCCCTTCGATCGGTGGCGGGCGACCCGCGACTCGATCTACGAGGAGATCATGAAGGAGTTCTGGGACGAGGACCGCCAGACCTTCGTGCAGTGCAAGGGCACCACGGCCGTCGACGCGTCGGCGCTGCTGATGCCCATGATGAGGTTCGTCAGCCCCACCGACCCCCGCTTCCTCTCCACCCTGTCCGCCATCAGCGGCGAGCTGGTCGAGGACTCCCTCGTGTACCGCTACCGGGTCGGCGCCGCCGCCCAGGACGGGCTCGCCGGCGACGAGGGCACCTTCAACATGTGCTCGTTCTGGTTCGCGGAGGCGACCGCCCGCTCCGGGGACGTGCAACGGGCCCGCCTCTTCTTCGAGAAGATGCTCGGGTACGCCAACCACCTCGGGCTCTACGCCGAGGAGCTCGGACCCCGCGGCGAGCACCTCGGCAACTTCCCGCAGGCCTTCACTCACCTCGGGCTGATCAGCGCCGCCCACTCCATCGACCGCAAGCTCTCCGACGCCGGCTGGGCCGGCTGACCCCGCGGGCGGCCGCCCGGGCCCCTCGGCCTACGATGCCGGGTCGGCAAGGGGGGAACCATGTGGACACGCGCTCGCTCGTTCGTCGGTGTCGTCGCGGCGACGCTGCTGGCCGGGTCCCTGGTCGGGGTCAGCGGGACCAGCCCCGCCGCCGCCGCGAGTAGCGGACCGAAGCACGGCGGCTCGATCACCTACGCCCTCGAGGCCGAGACCGCGGGCGGCTACTGCCTGCCCAGCGCGAACCTCGCCCCCTCCGGCATCGAGGTCGTCAGCGCCATCTACGACACGCTGGTCACCATCAACACCAAGGGCCAGTACGTCCCGTACCTGGCCCAGTCGGTCACCCCGAACGCCACCGACACGCAGTGGACGATCACCCTCCGCCCGGGCGTGAAGTTCCAGAACGGCCAGCCCCTCGACGCCGACGCGCTGAAGCTGAACCTCGACACCTACCGGGGCCTGAACCCCGCCATCAGCGCCCCGCTGAGCGGGTACGTCTACAAGGACATCTCGAACGTCACCGTCACCGGGCCGCTCACCGTCGTCGTCGACACCTCGGTGCCGTGGCCCGCCTTTCCCGCCTACCTGTACGGCTCGGGCCGCACCGGGATCCTGGCCCCCGCCCAGCTCGCCAACCAGACCACCTGCAACACCGACTTCATCGGCACCGGGCCGTTCAAGTTCGTGGTCTGGCACCAGAACCAGGACCTGGTCGTCACCCGCAACCCGAACTACTGGCGCCCCGGCCTGCCCTATCTCAACCAGATCACCTTCGAGCCGGTCACCGAGGCGGCCACCCAGCTCAACGGGCTCGCCGGCGGTCAGTTCGACGTCATCCAGACCTCCGACGCCAACAGCATCCTGCAGCTCCGGATGCGCAAGTCGCAGGGCCAGGTCAACGAGTACGACACCGACGAGGGCGCCGACGTCGGCTACGGCCTTCTGAACGACGCCAAGCTGCCGTTCAGCGACAAGAACGCCCGCCTCGCGGTCGCCTACGCGGGGGACGTCAACGAGATCAACCTCATCATCAACAAGGGCTCGGAGACCATCGCGACCGGCCCGTTCGGTCCCGGCAACGTGGCCTACCTCACCCTGAAGCAGGCCGAGGCGGCCGGGCTGCCCCAGCACAACCTGGCCAAGGCCAAGGCCCTGGCCAGCCAGTACCAGCAGGCGCACGGGCAGGCGCTCAGCTACACGCTGCTCACCACCACCGACCCGGAGGCCATCCAGCTCGCGCAGCTGGTGAAGGAGCAGGACCAGAAGGCCGGCATCGGGGTCACGATCCAAGCCGTCGACCAGTCGACCCTCATCAACCTCGCCCTCTCGGGCAGCTTCGACTACGAGACGTTCCGCAACCAGCCCGGCGGCGACCCCGACACCCAGTACGTGTGGTGGCACAGCGGCTCCCCGGTCAACTTCAGCGGCATCAACGACCCGGTCATCGACCAGGACCTCGACCAGGGCCGCGTCACCACCGACCCCGCCCAGCGCGCCGCCCTGTACCGCAACATGAACGAGGAGTTCGCCAAGCAGGTCTACGAGCTGTGGGCCTGGTACACGCGCTGGGCGGTCGGCGCCCAGACCGACATCGGCGGCCTGACCGGCACCCCGCTCCCGAGTGGGGGAGGCCAGCCGTTCGCGCTCTACGAAGGCGTGGTCCCGACCGTCAGCCTCTACAAGAAGTAGGAGCGACCGAGCCGACCCTCAGCCCCGATCGGGCACCGAGGCGACCAGCGCCTCGCTGACCTCCCACAGCCGGGCCGCGGCGACGTCGTCCCGCGCCACCGGCGACGGCGGCGCGGGACGGCACCGCACGAAGTAGCCGCCCGTCGTGTCGGCCACCTCCGCGCTCGACGCCAGGTAGATCGAGGTGCGCGCCCCCCGGGCGGGGCTGATCGCGAACGGCCGGGCCAGCACCATCACCACGTTCCCGGCCCGGCCGCCGTCGCCGTCCCGGCCCAGCCGGCTGGCGACGAACCCGGGGTGCAGCGAGTTCGCGGTCACGCCGGTCCCGGCCAGCCGGCGGGCCAGCTCCCGGGTGAAGTAGATGTTGGCCAGCTTCGACCGGCTGTACGCCGTCAACGGCCGGTAGGACCGCTCCGACTGCAGGTCCTCGAAGTCCAGCCCCGCGCTCGCGCCTCGATGGGCGGCTGACGCCACGACGACCACTCGCGCCGGCGTGCTCGCCACCAGCTGGTCCCGCAGCAGGCCCGTGAGGAGGAACGGGCCGAGATGATTCACGCCGAACGTCGTCTCGAACCCGTCCTCAGTGAGCCGCCACTGGGTCTGCACCAAGCCTGCGTTGTTCACCAGCACGTCGAGGCGGTCCGCCCGGCGGCCGACCTCCGCCGCGCAGCGGCGGATCGACGCGAAGCTCGCCAGGTCCAGGTCGACCACCTCGACCGCCGACCCCGGCACCGCGGCCCGCACCTCGGCCGCCGCCGCCTCGCCCTTCGCCGGGTCCCGGGCGGTGAGGAGCACCCGGGCCCCCAGCCCGGCCAGGCCGCGCACCGTCGCCAGCCCCACGCCGGCGTTGCCGCCCGTGACCAGCACCGTGGAGTCGTTCAGCCGCGCGTCAGGTGCCACCGGCCGTCGAGCGTACCGAGGCGAGGTCGGGAGCCCGGCCGCCTCGCACCTGGACCGGACCCCAGGCGACGAGCTGGGTCAGCCGGTGACGACCCGCCGCGGGCGGGCGCCCGACCAGAGGAGATAGCCGAGGTCGAGGAGCCCCACCCCGAGGAGCACCACCCACCAGACCCGGAGCCCGGTGAACGCCAAGGCGCCGCCGGTGGAGCTGGTGGCGGTCGTGGCCGCGACGGTCGCCGCGCCCGAGCCGGACGGCGCGGTCGACCCGGAGCCGGGCGGGGCGCTCCCGACGAAGCCCGACGGCAGCGTCGCGGTCTCCCCCTCGAAGGTGACCCCCGCCGTCAGCGCGCCCGTGGCTGAGGGCCCGGTCGCCGCGGCGATGGTGCACACCACCGCACCATGCGCGTTGTCGCTCGACACCGCGGTCGCGACCTGCGTGGCCGAGGGAGGGCAGAACGAGTTGGGGTCCGTGCCGATCGGTGACGTTCCGGTCGCGACGGTGAACTGGAACGACGAGAGGCTTCCGTCCGAGTTGGTCGACGGCGTCTGCAGGCCGGCCAGGTCGCAGCCAGCCCCACTCGGCGGGATGTCGGGGTCGGGGTTGCACTCGAGGACGAACAGGGAGGCCTGGGCTGTCACACCGGCCGAGCTGGCGCTGAACGTGCCCGCCGGCGCGCTCACCGCCACCTGCTCACCGCTGGTCAGGCACCGATTCGGCGTCACCACCAGCTTCGACGTCGCGAGCGGGATGGTGTTGCAGTTGTAGGCGACCAACGGCGTGGTCGTCGTGGTCGTCGTGGAGCCAGTCGTGGTCGACGTGGTCGACGTGCTGCTCGTGGACGTGGTGCTGCTGGTGCTGGTGCTGGTAGAGCTGGTGCTGGTGGTCGTCCCGCCGCTCGTGAGCGTGTACGCCCCGGTACTGGCGACCGTCGCTCCTTCGGTGGCCACGTCTCCGACCGCCACGCCGCAGGGCTGCCCGCCACCGGTCACCGGGATGCACTCGTCGTTGTCGGCCCCGATCCCCGACTGTCGGATCGTGAACGAGGTGGCGGGGAGCGTTCCGCTGCTCACCGTGGCGAAGACGATGTGGGACACCTGGCCCGAGCCGTCGCAGTCGCTCGACGTGATCGTGGTCAGCGGCGTTCCGGTGGAGGTGGCGTTGCCGCACTGGGAGACGGCAACCTCGCCGGAGAAGGGATTGCCGGTGCCGTTGGTGAGACCGGTCGCGCTGACGCTCACGGTGGCGCCCGGCGTGACGTCGCTCGACGGGCTGACCGTGACCGTGCCCTGCCCGGGGATCGTCGCTCCCGGCGACGCCACCAGGCCGATCAGGGCCACGACGGCTGCCGCCACCCCCAAGGCTGCGGCCACGCGACGTCGGTCGACACGGCTCACTGGGCTCCCCCCCGGTCCCCCTGACGCGAGGCACCGTAGCCGTCAGATATGAACGGTGCAGGGGCCCGATCTCGCAACCGGTCTCGCTTGGTCCGGGCCGGTCGCGTGCGCCGAGTCTTGACGCATCCGTCAGCCAGGCGATGTACTGACGCCGCGGCTCGCCTTGGGGCGAGCGGGGGGAGCGACATCCGTGAGCGGGCTCGGGCTCCGGCAGCGGCGAGGAACGCGCGAAGACGCGGTCGTGTGGGAGGCCCACGGGGTCCCGGCCGTCCTCGGCAGCCCGGACCTGGGGCCGGGCGACCCGGGGGACTCTGACGCCCAGACGTCCACCGCGCTGACTCGGCTGCTCACCGCCTCGGCCGGTCGGCCGGCGACGCTGGAGATCCTGACCTGCGCCGACATCCCGTGGGCGATGATCGAGGTGGACGCCTGGCCCGACGGCGACGCGAAGCTCGAAGCGCAGGGGCTCATCAACCGGCGGTGGCACGAGCTGCGCTGCTGCGACCGCCCGGTCCCGTTCGGCTGCTGCGACCTCCCGTACCCGGACACCCCCACCCAGATCCGTTGGCGGGCCTGACCCCCTCCGGGCCGGGAACCGGGCGCGTGGACGCTGCCAGCGCGCGTCACTAGCCTCCCTGGTCGCCCTTCCAGGGCTGGGGGGAACCATGCCGACCGTCGATGACGCCCAGGCGACGCGCCCCGACGTGGCCCACGCGCCGGGACCCGCTCCCCGCCCGCGCCGTCCCGGCTGGCACCTCGACCCGCTGGGGGCACCTCACCAGATGCGCTGGTGGGACGGGCGCCATTGGACCGCCTGGGTGCAAGGCGTTCGGGCCTCGGCGCCCCAGCTCCAGTGGACACCCGTTCTCGCCACCCTGGGCTCGTCCCGGTCGTCAACGCCCCCGCGGGCTCCTCGAGGCCGCACCAAGTGGCTCGGACTGGGGATCGCGACGGTCCTCGTCGCGCTGCTCGGCGTGGGTGCCGCCGGTGCGAGCACCTCGCTCGGCTCGTCGGCGGGGCCCCCCGCGGCCCGCACCGTCGCGTACTCCGACCGTGCAGCTGGCTTCTCGCTGCGGTACTCGACCCAGTGGCACGTCACCCGCCGCACGCGGGGGGAGGGGATCCGCTTCCGTGTCGACACCCCGGGCCGGAGCGCACCGGCGACGGTCTCGGTGGTGGTCGATCCCGAGGTCACCCACCTCCCGGGTCTGTCGCGGCTGGCGAGTGAGGTGACGAGCCAGCTGCGCCAGCGGGTCCAGACGATCGAGCTCGTCGGAGCTGGCCGGACTCGCCTGGCCGGCCGCACGGCGTTCCGGCTCCAGTTCGTCGATCCGGGCGCCACGCCCGCCTCGCGGATCGAGCAGGTCGTCGGCCTCACCGTGACCGGGCGGCCCATCGTCGTCACCGTCACGCAGATCGGGTCCCGCATCGGAGGGCTGGCGGCGTTCCTGACCTTCCTGTCGACGATCAGTCTCCTCCCGGCCGGATGACCACCCCTCGCCGGCTCGTCGTGCTCGCCGCGACGATCGTTGCCGCACTCGCGACCCTCGGCTCCGCCGCGCTCGGGCAACCCGGCGCCGCCGCCAGCGGCGACGCCTTCCGTCTCGACCAGCTGGCCGGCCTGGTCACGATGCAGCAGGCCGCCGCCCTCCAGGCCACCCGCGCCGACCAAGCGGTCGCCGCCCAACAGCAGATCCGCGACGCGATCGTCACCGCGAACGCGGCGCTCCTCGACCAACAGGACCCCCTGCAGTCCGGCCCCGGAGCGCTGAGCCAGTTCCTCGCCAACGCCGCCACCGGAACCGCCCCCAGCCTCCCGGGGCCGGCCAGCCAGTCCGTGGACGCCGCGCTCGGCGACTACACCCTGCCGCAGCAGCGGGCCGAGGCAGCGGTGAGCCAGGCGACCACAGCCCTCGCCACCGCCCAGGTCGAGGCCCAGCACGAGCATCAGGCGCTCGACACCTGGCAGCTCCTCATCGCCCAAACCACCAGCAGCCTCACCCCCGACCATCACCGGGAGGCCGACTGGGCGGTGACGCTCCTCAACGGCCTCGCCGCACCGATCAGCGGACCGAACCTGCAGGCCCTGGTCGCCTGGCAGCAAGCCGAATCCACGCCACCGTCGTGCAACAACCCGCTCGCGACGACGCTGACGCTCCCCGGCTCCTCGGACCTCAACTCGGTCGGGGTCCAGTGCTACCAAGACCCAGCGACGGGACTGCTCGCCACGCTGCTCACGATCCGCCTGCCCGCGTACGGGGCGATCGTCGGCGCGCTCACCGACGGCACCAGCGTCCTCGCGGCGGCCGGAGCGGTCGCGCAGTCGACGTGGGGGACCGGCAAGAACGCGGTCATCGCGCTGGGTCAGCTCTGAGGCTCGGCCGCACCACTCTCTTGTTGGGCCGCTGGCTCGGTCGCAGCGTCGGACGGCAGCCGAGCGGACCCGGGTGGCCGCTCCGGGCCTCGCGGGGCTCGGCGCTCGGCCCGTCGAGCCCGGCGGCGCTCTCGGCGCGACGCCGAGGCTGGAGGATCCGACCCGCTCGGCCCGGCCCCCGGTGACGGATTGGCGACGTCGACGACCAGCGCCTCGGTGATGGCCTCCGCCGCCGGCGGCGCTCCTGCTTGATCAGGCTGAGCGTCCGCGGCTCGACGTTCGGCCCGTCGGTCCCGTCGGCGATGACGCCGCGGCGTCTGGTCACCGTCGTCGGGCGCCGCCACGCCGGGGGCATCGGCGGGCAGCTCCCGGGGCGATTCAGGGGATGGGCCAGGTGCCGGCGTGCCGCCGCTGCCGCGCAGCTCGAGCTTGAGCTGCTGCGAGCGCTGGAAGGCGCTCACGGCGAGGTCCACCAGGTCGGCATGCCGGCGGACCGCCCGATCTCGAGTGGAGATCTCGCGGATCCGCACGACGAGTGCCTCCACCGCGCTCACCAGATCGGTCGCGGTCGCCTCCGAGATCGTCGGCAGTCGGGCCGGAGGGGCCGGCTCGGCCCCCGGCGGCGGGGCCGCCCACCACCCCTCGTCGGGCTCGGGGACCACCGGTGTCGCGGGCAGCCCCAGCACGGCCGGGTGAGGCTGGGTCACCGACAGCGCGCCTTCGTCGTCGGGTCGGCCCGAGTCGGCGGCCAGCGCTGGTGGCGCGGGGAGCTCGGAGACCGCACGAGGCGGGGCCGGTGGGACCTCGATCTGCTCGCCGACAAGGGCGGGCGCGGGGGCGGCAGGACCGGGGGCGGCGGGGCTACTCCAGACTGAGTCCCGTTGGCGGATCCGGGCATCGGGTCCTCGGCTCGGACCCCGAAGTCCTCCACCTGCTCCGTCCACCGGGAGCCATCCCAGTAGCGGAACTGGTGCAGGCCAACCGGATCAGGATCCCACCCCGGGACCAGTCCCTCGGTGACCCCCGAACCTGGGCTCATTCCATTCCCCCATTCGCGCCGGCGTCAGAACGACCGGCACCCCGATTCTGCGCCCCTCCCGCCCCGCACCGGTGCATGCCAGCACGAGAGGGACCGAAAACGCGGGACCCGCCGCTCGAGCGCCCAGCCGGACGCGGCGCCGACGATACCCACCGTCCCTCGCCGCCGACCACGGACAATCGCCTCGTTTGGCCGCCCCCAGCCCATCAGCCTCCCTTTCGGCTCCATGTTGACGAACCCGACAGAGTCTGACTACTTCGACCTGAAGAAGTAGCGGCCGGCAGGGCTCTGACCTGCGCGTTTGCGGCGGGGTGGGTGCTCGCGATTTGTCGAGTGATCAGCGATGATGGCCTCGACCCGTTGGGCAAGAACGGATCGAGGCCATCGATGTTGAGAACAGTAGGCGGCGGTGAGCCGACGTTGTGGGAGTCGATCCTGCCGTCGGCGGTGTTGGGGATGCCCGGCGAGTTGGAGCGAGTGGATTGCCTGCTCGACGATCCGCGGTTCGTCGAGGCGTATCGGGCGTTCTTCCATGCGACGTTGGGTCGGCCGTCGATCCCGATCGAGACGTATCTGCGTCTGATGTTCCTCAAGTATCGCCATGGGTTGAGCTTCGAGACGCTGTGCCGGGAGGTCCAGGACTCGATCACCTGGCAGCGGTTCGCTCGGATCCCGTTGGGTGGGCGGGTGCCGCATCCGACCACGTTGATGAAGATCACGACCCGCTGCGGTGAGGACGTGATCCGGGAGCTCAATCAGACGTTGGTCGTCAAGGCTGCCGAAGCCAAGGTGGTGCGTCTGCACAAGGTGCGTGCTGACACCACGGTGGTGGAGGCCAACGTCGCCTATCCGGTCGACTCGAGCCTGCTGGCCAAGGGGATCACCCGACTGGCCCGCCTCGCCCGGTCCGCCCACGGGGAGGGGTTAGCGCCTCGGACTCGGGTGCGGGACCGTTCCCGGGGGGCGCATCGCCGGGCCCGCCAAGTCGTGAATGCGTTGCGGCGTCGAGGCGACGACGCCCGGGTCGAGGTGCATCGCCTCAACGCTGAGCTGGCCCGGGCGGCTCGCCGGTCGGTGCGAGAAGCCCAGGCGGTGGTCCAAAACGCCCGTCGGACGCTACGTGGACTCGGCGAGCAGGCGTCGGGTCGCGCCATTGTGATTGTTCAACAGCTCGAGGTGCTCGCCGAGCGTGTTCACGCGGTCGCCGCCCAGACCCTCCAACGAGTCGTTGAGCACATCACTCCCGCGGGTGCGACCCGGATCGTCTCATTGCACGACCCCGACGCGCGTCCGATCCGCAAAGGACGTCTCGGCCGCCCCGTTGAGTTCGGTTACAAAGCCCAGGTTCTCGACAACGCCGACGGGATCATCCTCGACTGGTCACTTGAGGTCGGCAATCCCGCCGACGCGCCACAACTCGTTCCCGCCATCCAACGCGTTCAAGCGTTGACGGGTCGAACCCCCCGCGCGGTGACCGCCGATCGTGGCTATGGAGAAGCGGCAATCGAGAACCAGCTCCACGACCTTGGCGTCACCACCGTGTGCATCCCTCGCAAAGGACGACCCGGCGCCAACCGACGCGCGATCGAACAAAGCCGAAGCTTCCAACGCATGATCCGATGGCGCACCGGAGCCGAAGGACGCATCAACTGCATCAAACGCGACTACGGCTGCCGACGAACCCACATGGACACCCTCACCGGCGCCCGAACCTGGACCGGACACGGGATCTTCACCCACAACCTCACCAAGATCGCCGGCCTCACCGGATGACCAGCCCAAAACCGGCACCGGCGCTGCCTCCCACGCCCACTACCCCCGGCCCTGCCGTGAGTTCTTCAGGTCGAAGTGACTAGAACCTCACACTGGGAGGCATCACCTGGCCCGGGACGCCGATCGGCGCACCCGGCCGGGGGAGGTGATCGCCGGTGAAGCGAAGTCGTGACGTGGGCCCTGTTCATGGGCTCCTCTGGCGCTCGACCGCTTCGCGTCGTCCACACGATGCCCCGTTGCGATCTGCACCGAGGGTGCTGGTCGGAACTCTGCCGAGCCGAGGCGAGTCGTCTCCGGGCGCCCCGCGTCGGCCCTCACCAAGGAGCGTTGCGTGAGACGGATCACTCGACGACGACGGTGGACAGCCGTCGGAGCAACCGTGGCGACCGCGGTCGGCACGCTGTTAGGCCTCGTCGGAGCGGGATTCACCGCGCTCCCGGCGAGTGCCGGTATCAACGCCAACACCAACTACGAGTTTGACTGCACGACGTCCTTGAGCCCGGGGACCGTCGCGCCGTTCCTCGTGACCACGAACCTGAACGCTTCACCCGATCCGTCGTTCCCCACGGGGGCGACGTTCGGCGCCGCGGGGGCGATCAGCGAGACGTTGCAAGGCGGCTTCATCGCGGGCTTCGCGCAGCAAGGCGTGCTCACGCCGGCCGGCGTCGGTCTCCAGGTCTCCGACCTGACGCTGAGCTCGACCGACGGGACCGCGACGGGCTCGTACAGCTACAACCACACGTTTGCTCAGACGGCCCCGACGGTCGTCGATTCGGTCGCGGCGACGTGGACTGGCACCAACGTGCTGAGCGGGAACTTCTTGGCTGGCGATGTGGGCATGGGAGTCGCCTCGCACGGCTCGACGGGGTTCCCCTCGGACGGTTCGACCATCGTCGCGGTGAACCCGGGTGTGAGCGCGACGCTTCTGGACCCGACCACCGCGCCGGGTTCCGGGACCGTCACCGTCTACGCCCCGATGACGTTCACCGATGCTGGTGTTAGCACCGGGAACGTGTACACGACCAACGGGACCAACGGCGGCCACGCCAACATCGGAGCCACGAGTGTTTCGACGTTCACCGTCGCGATCGCTCTGAGCCTTCCGTTCGGTGGCGCGCCAGGCGTGGGAACCTCGAACTGCCTCGAGACCGGCTACCAGGACGCGGCGGGGACCCTTCCCGGGCCCGTCCAAACCGGCGCCTCCAGTCCCGGCTTCCCACCGCAGACCTTGGGTGGCCCGGGCACCCTGCTCGTCGCAGCCAGCGGCGGGTTCGTGTCGCAGCCAGGGACCTCGACGAAGATCACACCGCCAGCGGCGGCCTTCGTCTCCCTCGTCGACAACGGGCCGGTAGCGAACAACGGCAACGCCAACCTCGGCGTGGATGGCACGAAGACGGTCACCCTGTCGCAGACGCCGTCGAACTCGCCGACGACGGGTTGCAACCTGGTCGGGGTTCCGTCGAACCCACGGCTCACGGTGACGTTGAGCAACTCGCCAACGCTCTGTCAGGCGACGTTGGTGGATGCCGGAGTCGGGCCCGCCACGGTGACGTTCCAATTCAGCGCCACAGACGCCTTGGCGGTCACCGGGAACACGGCCACCGAGACGGTGAACATCGGCACCCCGCCGGTGGACGAGCCGTTGACTCAGCAGGTCAACGCGGGCCAGCTGGTGCTGAGCTGTAACAGCCCCGACGTGTACGTGCCGGGGAGCCCGGAGCTGACCTGCCCCGAGTTCCAGTTCCCGACGGTCACGCTGAACGGGTTGCAGCAGACGACCACCGGATCGGGGAACACGCTGTACGTGTCTGACAACCGGGGTGACCCGACTGTCGGTTGGTCGCTGTCGGCCTCCATGGTCGCCACCCCGATCGGCGTGGGCAGCAACACCAACGCCTCATGCTCCGGTGTCATCGCGTTCTGCGACGCCAGCGTCGGTGCGCACGCGCTCGACGTCAGCGGCAACGGCCAGATTGCTGCAGGCAACCTGGGCATTGGTGCCATCACCTGCACGCCGCACGCCGGGAACCTGAACCCGGCCGCGACGCCAGGTGCGGGTGGGACCTTCGCGTCCACGCAGACCATCTGCACCGCTCCGGCGACGCAGAGCGGCGGGACCTTCGACGTGAACAAGACCTACACGCTGAAGATCCCCTCGTCCGTGTACGCAGGGAACTACTGGGCGACGGTCGAGTTCCTCGTTCAGTAATCCCAGCAGCACCAACCGCTAAGCACGAACGGAAGCGGGGCGGCACCACTCCGGTGCCGCCCCGCTCCTAATCTTCCCCACCGTGACAGGATCGACGCCGGTGCGCAGACATCTGGTCCTCAGGGTCGCCGCCCTGGTGCTGACGTTGCTCCTGGCGACGGTGCTGCTCGTGCCGCTGCGTGGCAGGGACGCCTCCGCCGCGAGCAACGGACTGTGGTCGGTGTTCCCGACCACGGTTCCGGGCCAGTTGACCAGGCCGTACTTCCAGCCCCTGCTGACGCCGGGCGTCCCAGTGTCGGATTCGATGACGATCACGAACAACACCACGAGCCCGCTGAACCTCGACCTCTACGCCGCCGACGCGTTCAACACGCCGGAAGGGGGCTTCGCGTCGCGGGTGCCGACCGCCCCGAAGCTCGGGATCAGCGCCTGGATCAGCCTCCCGATCACGAACGTCACCGTCGCCGGACACGGATCCGCGGAAGTGCCGTTCACCATCTCCCCACCAGTCGGGGCGACACCGGGAGACCACGCCGGGTCGATCGTGGCCGTCGACACGGTCCCGACGATCACGCACAGCGGGGCGATCAACGTCCGATCGATCCAGGCCGTCGGCACCCGGGTCTACGGGCGCGTGGTCGGGCCCCTCAAGCCGAGCCTGGCCGTCACGGAGCTGCAGGTCAGCACCCAGGGCGGCCTCGGGAAGCTGCTCGGCGGCCGCGTCAACGCCAAGGTCTCCTACCGGGTCGTCAACACCGGCAACATCCGCCTCACGCCCACCGTGAACCTGAGCGTGTCGCCGCTCATCGGCGGCTCGACCGACGTGAAGCTGCTGGCCCTGCCTGAGCTGCTCCCGCAGGGATCGGTGATCGTCCGTCAGGCCATCTCGGGGATCCTCCCCGGCGGGCGGCTGACCGCGCACGTCGACGTGACGTCCAGCGCCGCCAAGACGAGCGCCGACGCGAGCACGTGGGTGATCCCGTGGCTCCTGCTGCTGATCATCGTGCTCATCGTGGCGGGGCTCTGGTACTGGCGCCGGCGCCGGAACGCGCAGCTGGACGCCGGGGCGTCGTGGGCCGGCATGGACGCGGTGCGGACCCCATGACGCGAGCCGTCGGGACGTCGAAGGTGTGTCGCAACGGGCTGTCCGTCGCCGCGCTGTTCGTCGTCACCGTCGCGCTCGCCGCCTGCGGGGGCGGCACCAGCACCAGCTCCAACCAGCAGGCCTGCCAGCAGGTCAAACAAGCGGTGAACGAGTTAGCGTCGAAGCACCCCAACGCCAAGAGCGTGCAGGCCAGCATCGCGCAAGCTGCGCAGGCTGCCGAGAGCACCCACTCGGCCCAGCTCCGGAAGCTGGGGGCCAACCTGACCGCGGCGTCGCAGGGGCCCGCGGCGCCTCGGGCTCCGGTGAACTTCCAGAAGGCGGGCGCGCTCTCAGCCCTCTACCAGGCCTGCCGCCCCTACTTCTGATGAACCGTCGTTGGCGCGCGGTCGTGTGGTCCCGCGGCCCCGTCCCGCGAGCAGCCGCCGACCACGCCCAACGCGCGAGCCGCGAGCGGCAGGGTCGATGCCTCGCCGCCGCCTGCTCCGCGGCGCTCGTCGCTGCGCTTGTGACCGCACCGGCTCTTGCCGCGACGCCAACGTCGAAGCAGCCCGTCCTCGAGCTCGGCGACACGACCCTTGTTCCGGGCAGCAGCGTGAGCGTGCACGGCTCGGGCTGGCCGCAAGGGACGACCCTGCAGGCGGTCCTCTGCGGCGCGAACGCCGTTGACGGCAGCACCGACTGCGCCGAGAGCGCCGCCGCGACGATGAGCCCGGGGCGAGACGGGATCATCGACGACCAGCTGGAGGTGGTCGAGCCACCGAAGCCGTGCCCGTGCGTCGTCGTCGTCTCGGCGCTCGCCAGCCCGCTGACGCAACGGATCCCGGTGCAGGTCGTGGGTGTGCCGACCGCCCCCGTCGTGACCCAATCGCCGTATCAGCAGCCGCCCGCGCTCCAGGTGACGGCTCGAGTCACCGGAGGATCATCGCTCGCGACGGTCTTCGGAGCCCCGGCTGCTCGGACGCTGGTCGTCACGATGGCGAACGCGAGCCCGACGCTCACCGTGAGCCCGGTCATGGCGGCTGGCTGGTCCCGGCGGGGCGGCACCGAGCAGATCATCACCACCCCGAGGTTGGCGCCGCTCGGTCCGGGTCAGCGTCGACGGGTCAGCGTTCCCTTCCAGCTGACCGCGTTCTCGCACGGGACGTACTACGTCACCGGCAGCATCACCGGCTCCACGGTGCCCGTCTACTTCACGGCCCAGACGTCGACGACTCCCTGGGGACTGCTCGTCGTCGCCGTGCTGCTGCTACAGCTGGTGCTGCTCGCGATCCGGAACGTGTTCCGTCGCCGCCTCGAGCGACGAGACGCCGCAGAGCACGCCGTCGCGAAGGCGCTCGCGGTGCCGCCGATTCCTCCGAGTGGACCCGGACGCCGGGTTCGGGTCGTGCCCGGTCCGGTGATGGTCGCGGTTGCACCGACGGCCGCGGCGTCCGATGATGTACTCGCCGCGACCCCGGATCTGGCGTCCTCGGACGAACATGCTGCGATCCGCTGGCTGCCACCCACCCTGGATGATCAGCGAGCCGCCGGCGACAACGGGGGCGACCATCGCGAGGCCGGGGGCGGTCCGGCCGCGGGCAACGGGGACGGCGAGCCCGACGGCGAGCTGTCGTGGAGAATCGAGCAACCCTCGTCGACGTGAGCAGCTGAGGCAGCGGGGCTCGACACCCGTTCACCGGCGCGACGACGGGCGCTGCTCAGCTCGTCAGCCGCGCCTGCTCACCCACTGCGCAGACCGCGGTGCGGGTAGCGCTCGACGAGCGAGCGAGCTCCACTTGGATCGTCGCCTGGCCCACGAACGTCCCACCGCCATGACCGCTCGCGGCCCGTAGGACCAAGACGCTCGTCCCGGCGGTCCCGGCTCGAGGCTGGCCGACCCGAAGGCCGACGGGGTCGCCGTCGATGACCGTCGGCGGCCCGGGATCGACGCGCACCACGCGCAGCCGAAGCGCCGCTGGGCCGGACGTCGCCGACCAGCAGCGCTCGACGGAGGCGTAGATCCGCCAGCCCACGAGCGAACCCCGAGCATCGACGACCCGCAGCGGGGGCATCACTCCGAGCAGCACCCGGTCGAGGGCACGATGGAACGCCACCTCAACCTCGGGGGATGGCCCGACGAACGGCCCCGGCCGCACCCCGACGCTCAACCCCTCCGATTCGGCTCCATCCTCGGCTGACGGGCCCCGTGGGCTCGGGGCGGGCTCACCCCCGGATCGAGGGGTCCACGATGTGACCCCCGCACCGGGCGGGACGTCCCCGCTCGAGGCCGTCCCACCCGGGCCAACGTCGGTGACGATTGGCCGCTCCGCCACCGGCGCTGGGCCGGTGATGGCGCCGATGGCGGGGCCGGCCAGGAACGCGAGCACTGCCGCGCCCACGACCAGACCCGCCCCGATCCCGCACCGAGCCGGCCACCGACGGCGGCGACCACGTGTCCAGTTGCGCTGCTCCCGCCTCACAGGGCCGTATCGGCGGCGTCCTGGGGCCAGTTGAGGCTCGGTGCACCGGCGAGACCCCGTGCTGGCCTATCGGGCCTCGCTCACGGCGCCGGGCCGGCATCGTGCGCGGTGGGGCCCTCACCACCTGCACCACGGCGACGGGAGGCCGGGCTCAGGTGGGCGGTTCGAGCGTGATGGCCCGTTCCGGGCAGTTGCGCTCCCCGGCTCGGGCCTGGTCCTCAAGCTCGGCTGGGACCTCCTCGTGGAGGATCAGGCAGTGCCCGGCGTCATCGGAGCCGAACACGTCGGGGCCCAGGCTGTAGCAGCGCCCGTGCCCCGTGCAGGCGTCGGCGTCGACGCGAACCCGCAGAACCGGCATGACCGCAGGGTAGAGCCCCCGACGGGGAAGGATCGCCGACCGGGGTGAAATCGACCCCGCTGCTCACCGTTTCCCCGGGTGCTATGCCGGTTGAGAGTCTTCAGATCCCCACCCCGGCCGTGTCGAGGTCGGTGGCGCCGCCCGCCCCATCCCTGCCCCCGGCGTCACCGGCCTCGGCCGGCTCTTGACGGGTGTTCGACCGGCGTGCCGCGGACGCGCCACACTGACGCGGCGTGGCGCCTGCGAAACCGGACCAGCTGTTCGCCGTCGACCCGGCGGAACCCTTCGATGAGCAGGCGCTCGTCGTGGCCGCTCGTGATGACGCGACCGCGTTCGGCACCCTGTACCGCCGCTACGTCGAGCGCATCTACGCGTTCGCGTACCGCCGCACCTGGACTCCCGAAGCGGCCGAGGACGTCACCGCGGCGACCTTCGAGCGGGCGCTGCGCCACCTCGAGCGCTTCGACACCGACGGCGCCGGGTTCGGCCCGTGGCTGTTCCGCATCGCCGCGAATCAGCTCGTCGACCACTACCGGCGCGAGGGCCGTCACCGCACCGAGCGCGGCCAGCGTGGCCTGCACGTCCTCGCCGACGACGCGGTCGAGGACGACCTGGACCCCATCGAGCGCGACGACGAAGTGCGCCAGATGATCGACGCACTCGACACGCTCCGCCCCCGCTACCAGCGGGCCCTCACCCTCCGGTATCTCGCCGGCCTCTCCGCCGACGAGGCGGCCGAGGCGATGGGCTGCTCGAAGCCGGTCCTCGCCGTCACGTTGCACCGGGCGCTCGGCGCCCTCCGCCGCGCCGTCGAGGCCGGGGCCGACCTGGACCGATCGTGAACCGTCGTCGCCGCCGGGCCGAGGCGCGGCTCGCCCGCCTCGCGGAGACGCCTGTCGACGGCCCGCGCCCCGGGTTCTCGGTCACGCTCGAGCGTCGCCTGATCGGTGCGGCGAGCGTCGCCGCCGGCGCGACCCTCGTCGCGCTCCCGACCCGGCACCGCTCCCTCCTGCCGATCCTGACCGTCGGCGCGGCGACAGTCGCCACCGCGGTGCTCGCCGGGGCGCTCTTCGGCGTGATCGGTCAGGGCGGCTCCGGCGCGCTGCACCTCGCGGCCGCGGTCGACACGACCGTCGTCATGCCCGGCGGGCACGCCGTCGCCGGGCACAGCGGCCTCAACCTCCCCAACGGGGCCGTGGTGTGGACCGGGCCGCAAGGCAACGCGCTGGCGGGCACGGTCGAGATGGGGCCCGGGATCGAAGCGGTCGTCGACTCCGGCACCTTAAAGCTCAGCCCCCTGCCCGGCCCGAGCACGGTCGGCACCGGCTCGGTGCCGGTCGCGACGCCCGCCGCCCGACCGTTCCTGCCGCCCGTCGCCGCCCTCCCGACCGTGACCACCACGACGACGCCGAGACGGACGCCGCCGACCACGCGTCCCGTGACCACCACCACGACCGCGCCGAAGGGTCACCTCCCGAACCCGATCCGCCACCCCTGACCGGCGGCGGGTCACCAGCTCAGGTGGACCCGCACCGGCCGATGATCGGACCCGACGTTGTCGAGCACCTCGGCGTCTCGCGCCGTGACCCGACCGGGGGGGACCAGCACGTGGTCGATCTGGCTGTGCGGCCGCGCGGCCGGCCAGGTCCGTCCCCGCACCGCGCGCTGCCACCCGTCGCCCAGCACCGCGAGGACCCCCAGCCCCCAGAAGTTGCAGTCGCCGGCGAGGACGGTCGGGGCGTCCGACTCGACCAGCGCGCCGCGGAGACGGCGCAGCTGCCATGGCGGCCCGTGCGGCAGCCGTGACGTGAGGTGCACCCCCACCAGACGTAACGGGTCGCGGTCCGGGTCGAGCTCCGTGCACGGCAGCGCGCGCGCCGGCGCGGGGTCGCCCGGGGTCGGCCCGACCCGCAGCTCGCCGAGCGGCCGGGCCGGCCCGCGGGTCAGGATCGCGGTCCCGACCGTGCCCTCCCCACCCGGATGGTGATGCGGCCACCGGCCCCGGTTCGACGCCCGACCGGTCGTGACGTGCTGCACCGCGTAGCCGTGGCCGGCCGCGAAGTCGTCGACCACCCCGCGGGCGCCGTCGGGGCGCCACACCTCCTGCACGACCAGCACGTCCCCGTCGAGGTCGCCGAGCACCCCGGCCAGGTCGTAGGGCGCGCCGTGCTCGCGGGCGGTCCGGAACCCGTAATGGGTGTTGAAGGTGACCAGGGTGAGCTCGCCCACGAGTCGGAGACCCTACGGGCGCGGCCCCTCCGCGGGCAGGCGGACCACGAGCCGCGCCCCGCCGATCGGGGCGTCGTCGACCGTGACCTCACCGCCGTGACGCTGCGCGATGGCCCGCACCATCGCCAGGCCGAGCCCCGCGCCGCCCCCACCCCGGTCGCGGCCCTCGTCGAGGCGGGTGAACCGATCGAAGACCCGCTCCCGGTCCTCGGGCAGGATCCCCGGCCCGTCATCATCGACGGTCAGCACCACCCACCCGTCGTCGGTCACGACCGACGCGTTCACCCGCGACCGGGCATGACTCGACGCGTTGTCGAGCAGGTTCCGCACCAGGCGGGCCAGCTGCGCGGCGTCACCCTGCACCCGGCCCGCCGACACCTTCGACGTGTCGATCGGCACCGCCCGCACCCGGCTCACCTCCTCGAACACCAGGTCGTCGACGTCGACGTCGACCGAAGCCGGCCGCTCGGTCGTGCTCTCCTCGATCCGGGCCAGCTCGAGCAGCTCCCCGACCGCGGCCTCGAGGCGGTGGTCCTCGTCCAGCACCCGGCGGGCCACCGGCGGCCAGCTCGTCTGGTCCCCTCGGCGCAACGCGACCTCGAGCTGGGCTCGGATCGCCGCCACCGGACTGCGCAGCTCGTGGGAGGCGTCCGACACGAACTGACGCTGGCGCACCGACGACTGCTCGAGCCGGTCGAGCATCGCGTTCATCGTCCGGGCCAGCCGGCCCACCTCGTCGTCGCCGGCCGGCTCCGGCACCCGGCGGTGCATCGTCGAGCCGGTGATCGCAGCCGCCTCGGCCCGGATCGCCTCCACCGGCCGCAACGCCCGGCCGGCCAGGTACCAGGCCAGCAGCGCGACCGCGAGGACCAACGCCGGGACACCGATCCAGAGCGCGGCGTCGACGCTGTGGATGGTCTGGTTCACGTCGGCGAGCGACCGGTCCGCGATCAGGGTGATCTGGCCCTGCTGGGTGGCGACGGTCTGCTGGTCGCGCACCGCGTCCCCGCCGAGGGGCGGCACCCCCGCCCACCGCCCGTTGAAGAACTGATGGCTGACGAAGTCGTAGAGCCGCCCGTCCGGCCCGACGACCAGGAACGACTGGATCCCACCCATCTGGGCCTCGGACGGGAAGCTCACCTCACCCGGGGTGCGGCCGGCCTCGATCTGGCGGGCCACCGCGTCGACCTGCTCGCGGTTGGTCCGCTTGATCTCGCTGACCAAGTTGTTGTGCACGAACCACACCAACCCGAACGACGCCGCCGCGAGCGCCACCGCGACAAGCCCCGCCGCGGTGAGCGTGATCCGCACCCGCACCGACCCGAACCAGCGCCGCATCGCGGTCAGCGGCGTCACGAGTCTTCGTCCCCGACCAGGCGGTACCCGGCGCCGCGCACAGTCCGGATCAGGTTCGAGCCGAACGGCTGGTCGATCTTGCGGCGCAGGTAGCCGACGTACACCTCCACCACGTTCGGGTCACCCGCGAAGTCCATCCCCCACACGTGATCGAGGATCTCCGACTTGGCGACCACGGTGCCGCCCCGCCGCATCAGGAACTCGAGGACCGCGAACTCGCGGCTGGTGAGCCGGATCTCGACGTCGTCCCGGATCAGGCGGCGCGTCCCCGGATCGAGGCGCAGCGGACCCACCTCGAGCACCGCGGGTCGGGGCGGCGCGCCCCGCCGGAACAGGGCCCGCAGCCGGGCCAGCAGCACCACGAACGAGAACGGCTTCGACAGGAAGTCGTCGGCGCCGGTGTCGAGCGCCTCCGCCTCGTCCCACTCGCCGTCCTTCGCGGTCAGGATCAGGATCGGGGTCCAGTTCCCCTCCGCCCGCAGCGTGTTGCACACCCGGTAGCCGTTCATGCCCGGCAGCAGCACGTCCAACACGATGACGTCGTAGGAGCCCTCCCGGGCCCGCCACAGCCCGTCGAGGCCGTCGTGGACCGCGTCGACGTCGAACCCCTCCGACTCCAGACCCTCCGCGATCGCGTCAGCGAGATGCACCTCGTCCTCGACGACCAGCACGCGCATACCGAAAGTGTGCACCGTCACGCCCGCGGGGAGGCGCCGACGCTGAGAGAACGCTCAGGAAGCCGACGGGCCGATCAGCTCCCAGAGGTTCCCGGCCGGGTCGTGGGCGAACACCTGCCGGCGGCCGTCGTTGGTGATCTCGAAGACCTCCTGCCCGCTCGCCTCCACCTGGGCGATCACCGGGTCGAGGCGCTCCCCGAGGTAGATGGCGGTGTGGGCCCGCTTCGAGGGGTGATGCTCGGGGTCGACGGTCAGGTGCACCTGGGTGCCGTCGTCGGCCTCGAACCAGTGCAGCGGCCCCAGCCGGGCGCTGTCCGGGCCGGGCTGGGCGCTCTTGTAGCCGAGCAGGTCGACCAGCCAGCGGGCCTCGGCGTCGACCCCGCCCTCGGGCACCGAGAGGTTGATGTGGTCGAGCCGCACGGCGCGCGAGCCTACTGGTCGATGCCTCCCGCTGACATCCCCGTCACCGGCGACCCCGCCGCCGACCGGCTCCTCGCCGAGGACCCGCTCGCCCTCCTGATCGGGATGCTGCTCGACCAGCAGGTGCCCATGGAGTGGGCGTTCAAGGGCCCCTCCACCCTGAAGGAGCGCCTCGGCGGGCTCGACGCCCGGGCCATCGCGGCGATGGACCCCGACCGGCTCGACGCGGTCTTCCGTGAGCGGCCCGCGCTGCACCGCTTCCCAAGCGCCATGGCCAAGCGCACCCAGGCCCTCGCCCAGGCCCTCGTCGACGACTACGACGGCGACGCCGCCGCGGTGTGGCGCGACGTCTCCGACGGTGCCGAGCTGCTCGCCCGCCTCCGCGCCCTCCCCGGGTTCGGCGCCGAGAAGTCCAAGATCTTCGTCGCGCTCCTCGCCAAGCGGCTCGGGGTCCGCCCGCCCGGCTGGGAGCAGGCCGTCGCGCCCTTCTCCGACGGCACGCCCCGCTCGGTGGCCGACATCGACTCGCCCGAGACCCTGGCCCGGGTGCGGGACTGGAAACGGGCCCAGAAGGCCGCTGGCAAAGGAAAAGGGGACTGATCCAGTAGAGTGGAGACCTGACGGACACCGCCGGTGCCCGTCAGGTCTTCCTCGTTTCTTCCGGACGGTCCGGTCGTGTGCCCGAGGGCGACCCCGCCGCCCCACCCTGGCGGCTCCGGACCAGACCGTCGAAGCAAGCGAGTGAAGCTCATGACCAACGACCCAAATCCCTTCGAGGCGCTCGGCGTCTCCTCCGATCTCGTCGCGGCGTTGCACGCCCAGTCCATCGACACGCCGTTCCCCATCCAGACCCTCACCATCGCCGACGCCCTCGCCGGGCGCGACGTGTGCGGCAAGGCTAAGACCGGGTCGGGCAAGACGCTCGCCTTCGGGTTGCCGCTCCTCGAGCGGGTCGGGACCGCCAAGCCTCACCGCCCGGTCGGGCTCGTCCTCGTCCCCACCCGCGAGCTTGCCAACCAGGTCTTCGGCGTCCTCGGCCCCCTCGCCAAGGTGCGCGGCCAGCGGGTCGTCGCCATCTACGGCGGCGTCGGCTTCGAGCCCCAGATCGACGCGCTGCGAGCCGGCGTCGAGGTCGTCGTCGGCACCCCGGGCCGGATCATCGACCTCATGGAACGCGGCGAGCTGCGCCTCGACTCGATCCAGGTGCTGATCCTCGACGAAGCCGACCGGATGCTCGACATGGGGTTCCTGCCCCAGGTGCAGCGCATCCTCTACCGACTCGAGTCCCAGCCTCAGACCATGCTGTTCTCCGCCACCCTCGACGGGGCGATCCGCCGCCTCGTCGACCGCTACATGGACGACCCGGTGCTCCACGAGGTCGCCTCCCGCGAGCCGACCGTCGACGAGATGGAGCACCGCTTCCTCCTCGTCCACCAGATGGACAAGGCCAAGGTCGCGGCCGCGATCGCGCAGGGCGTCGATCGCACCCTCATGTTCACGAGAACCAAGCGGGGCGCCGACCGCCTCGTCCAGTCCCTCCGCAAGGAGGGGGTGCGGGCCGCCCCCATCCACGGCGACCTGCGCCAAGCGGCCCGGGAGCGGGCCCTCGCCGACTTCCAGGCCGGCAAGGTCCCCGTCCTCGTCGCCACCGACGTCGCCGCCCGGGGCCTCCACATCGACTCGGTCGACGTCGTCCTCCACTACGACCCGCCCGAGGACCACAAGGCGTACCTGCACCGGTCGGGGCGCACCGCCCGGGCCGGTGAGACCGGGGTGGCGGTCACCCTCATGCTCTACAACGAGGAGAACGACATCCGCTCCATCCAGCGGCGCCTCGCCCTCGACCTCCCGATCGTCGAGGTGTTCTCCAACGACCCTCGCCTCGCCGACCTCGTGACCCTCGACGCCGCCGACGCCGGCGTCCCCGCCTGAGGGCCACAAACCGGCCCGGGCCGCCGGCCCGGCCGTGCGAGGATGGGCCCATGGCCCGCGTCTCGCGCAAGCTCGGCGCGATCACCGAATCGGCGACCCTCGCCGTCGACGCCAAGGCCAAGGCGCTGCGCGCGGCGGGGGAGCCCGTCATCGGCTTCGGCGCCGGCGAGCCCGACTTCCCGACCCCCGCCCACATCGTCGACGCGGCCGTCGACGCCTGCCGCGACCCCAAGAACCACCACTACACCCCGACCGGCGGTCTCCCCGAGCTGCGCGCCGCGATCGCGGCGAAGACCGCTCGCGACTCGGGGCTGGTCTGCGAGCCCAGCCAGGTGCTCGTCACCAACGGTGGCAAGCAGGCCGTCTACGAGGCGTTCCAGGCCCTCCTCGACCCCGGCGACGAGGTGCTGCTCCCCGCCCCCTACTGGACCACCTACCCGGAGGTGATCAGCCTCGCCGACGGGGTGCCGGTCGTGCTGCCCACCACCGCCGACGACGAGTTCCAGGTCAGCGTCGACGCGCTCGACGCGGCCTACACCCCGCGCACCAAGGCCCTGCTGTTCGTCTCCCCGAGCAACCCGACCGGGATCGTCTACCCGCCCGCCGCGGTCGAAGCGATCGGCCGCTGGGCGCTCGAGCACGGCCTCTGGGTCATCACCGACGAGATCTACGAGCACCTCACCTTCGGGGCGCACCAGTTCACCTCGATGCCGGTCGTCGTCCCTGAGCTCGCCGACACCTGCATCGTGGTGAACGGCGTCGCCAAGACCTACGCGATGACGGGCTGGCGGGTCGGCTGGATGATCGCCCCCCCCGACGTCACCGCCGCGGCCACGAACCTGCAGTCGCACGCCACGTCGAACGTCGCCAACGTCTCGCAGCGCGCCGCGCTCGCCGCCGTGTCCGGCGACCTCGACGCGGTCGCGACCATGCGCGACGTGTTCGCACGGCGGGGCGCCACCATGTGCGAGCTGCTCTCCGCGATCCCCGGCGTGCGCTGCCTCGAGCCCCAAGGCGCCTTCTACTGCTTCCCCTCCTTCGAGGCGATCCTCGGACGGCCGCTGGCTGGGCGCACCCCGACCAGCACCCTCGAGCTCTGCGAGCTCGTCCTCGAGGAGGCCGGCGTCGCGATCGTCCCCGGGGAGGCGTTCGGCGCGCCCGGCTACGCCCGCCTGTCGTTCGCGCTCGCCGACGAGGACCTCGTCGAAGGCGTCGAGCGGCTCGCCAAGCTCCTCGGCTAGCGCACCACGGCGGCGGGCCGACCAATACCGTTCCGCTCGCTCGGCCGGGGCACCGCTACCCTCGCTGGTCGTGGCCGACCGCGTCCTCGTCACCGAGACGATCGCCGACCGCGGCCTCGACCTGCTCCGCAGCGCCGGTCTGGAGGTCGACGAGCGGCTCGGCCTGTCCCACGACGAGCTCGTCGACGCGGTCGGCGCCGCCGCCGCGCTGATCATCCGCAGCGCCACCCAGGTCGACGAGGCCGTCCTCGCCGCCGCCCCGAAGCTGGTCGTCGTCGGCCGGGCCGGGATCGGCCTCGACAACGTCGACGTCCAAGCCGCCACCCATCGGGGCGTCATGGTCGTCAACGCGCCGCAGTCGAACATCCTCTCCGCCGCCGAGCACACCCTCGCCCTGCTCCTCGCCCAGGCCCGCAACGTCCCCCAGGCCGACGCCGACCTCAAAGCCGGGTCGTGGAACCGCAGCCGCTGGGAAGGAGTCGAGCTGTACGGCAAGACGCTCGGGATCGTCGGCCTGGGGCGGGTCGGCGTCCTCGTCGCGCAGCGGGCCCTCGCCTTCGGGATGCAGCTCCTCGCCTACGACCCGTACGTCAGCGCCGACCGGGCCCGCCAGCTCGGCGTCACCCTCGTCGCCGACCTCGCCGACCTGGTGCGCCAAGCCGACTTCCTCACCATCCACCTCCCCAAGACGCCCGACACGGTCGGGCTCGTCGACGCCGAGCTCCTCACCCACGCCAAGCCGACGCTCCGGATCGTCAACGCGGCCCGGGGCGGCATCGTCGACGAAGCCGCGCTCGCCGACGCGCTCCGCGAGGGGCGGATCGCCGGCGCCGCGCTCGACGTGTTCGCCACCGAGCCGACCGTCGACTCGCCGCTCTTCGACTGCCCGACCGTCGTCGTCACCCCCCACCTCGGCGCGTCGACCGTCGAGGCGCAGGACAAGGCCGGCCAGACCATCGCCGAGCAGGTCGTCCTCGCCCTCCGCGGCGAGTTCGTCCCCTACGCGGTGAACGTCAACGCCACCGAGGCCAACGCGACCGTGCAGCCCTTCCTGCCCCTCGCCGAGCGGCTCGGTCGCCTCTTCACCGCCCTCGCCGGCGGCGCCGTCGACACCCTCGAAGTCACCTACGAGGGCGAGATCGCCGACTACGACTGCCGGGTCCTCACCCTCGCCGTCCTCAAAGGCTCCCTCTCCGGCGTCGTCGACGAGCCGGTCTCGTTCGTCAACGCCCCCCAGCTCGCCGAGAGCCGCGGCGTCTCGGTCCGCGAGACCACCACCGCGTCCGCGCTCGACTACGTCAACCTCATCACCGTGCGCGGCCAGGGCGGCGACCGGCCCGCCCACGTCGCCGGCACCCTGTTCGGCCGCCGCGCCGCACCCCGCATCGTCGGGATCGACGACCACAGCGTCGACGTCCCACCCGCCCGCCACATGGTCGTCGTCCGCAACACCGACGAGCCCGGGATGATCGGCACCGTCGGCACCGTCCTCGGCCAGGCCGGCATCAACATCTCCGACATGGACGTCGGCACCAACGCCGACGGCGCCCCCGCGCTCATGGTCATCTCCACCGCGTCGGCGGTGCCCCGCGAGGTCGTCGAACGGCTCCGCGCCGAGCCGGGCGTGCTCGACGCCCGCGCCATCGAGCTCGACTGACCGGCCCGTGGCCGCGGTCGAGCTCGTCCTCGCCTGCACCGACGTCGAGACCCAAGCCGCGTTCTGGGCCGCCGTGCTCGGCTACGAGCCCCGCGCCGACGGCCCCCGCTACCAGGCCCTCGGCCCCCCACCCGGGGAGACCGGCCCCCTCCTCGTCCTCCAGGCCGCCGCCGACCCCGGGCCCCGCTCGGACCGCTTCCACCTCACCGTCCTCGTCGCCGACGTCGACGCGCACGCCGACCGTCTCACCGCGCTCGGTGCCCGCCCGCTCGGCCCCGCCGTCGAGGGGTACGGGCACCGGTGGATCCCCCTGGCCGACCCCGAAGGCAACGAGTTCCGCGTCTGCTCCGCCTGAGCCCCGCCCGGTCCGCAGGCCGCTCAGCGCTTGGCGCGGCGCAGCCCGTCGAGCCTCGGCGGACGACCCGTCCCGATAGCAGCGGTCCGGCGCGGTCCGCCCGTAGCTGGCGCCCGACGGCTCGTGATAGATGCCGCTCGAGAGGTTCGCCTTCACCGGGTACGCGGCCGGGCACGCCCCGCCGTCGGGCTCGACCCAGCGCACCGCCGGCGCCGCCTCGCTCCCCTCGGCCGGGCCGACGCGGGGTGGGGGAGCGAGCCCCGGCCGCTCCCGCGGCGCGGCGCGGTCGTCGAGTAGCCACCAGACGACGCCCGCGCCGACGAGCACCACCAGCGCCCGGACCAGCCACCGCGCGATGCGTCGCATCACCCAGATACTCGCACCTCGACCGAACCGACTTGTGTTTTCCGCATCAGACCGTCATCATGGACGTCGATGAACGTCGAATGGGACATCACCGACCAGGACCTGCTCCTTACGTAGCGGCGAGCACCCCCGTGCTCGCGGACGCCTCCTCGTGCCTTCAGGCCGGGGAGGTTTTTCGTTGGAGCGACCCCGATTGGAGCCAGCCATGAGCGACCACCTGAAGATCTTCGACACCACGCTGCGAGACGGCGAGCAGTCGCCGGGCATCTCGCTCGACGTGGCCGAGAAGCTCGAGATCGCCGAGCAGCTCGCCAACCTGGGCGTCGACGTCATCGAGGCCGGCTTCCCGATCGCCAGCCAGGGCGACTTCGAAGCTGTCGACGCGATCGCGCACGCGGTCCGGAGCCCGATCATCACCGCGCTGTCCCGCACCGGGTTCCAGGACATCGACCGGGCGTGGGAGGCGGTGCAGGCCGCCGAGCATCCCCGCATCCACGTGTTCATCGCCACGTCGCCGATCCACATGGCCAAGAAGCTCCGTATGACCGAGGAGCAGGTGAAAGCCGAGATCGTCGCCGGTGTCGCCCGGGCCCGCTCCTACTGCGGCGACGTCGAGTTCTCCCCCGAGGACGGCAGCCGCTCCGACGTCGACTTCATGTGCGACGTGCTCCAAGCCGCGGTCGAGCAGGGCGCCACCACCCTGAACATCCCCGACACGGTCGGCTACGGGGTCCCCGAGGAGTACGGGCGGCTCATCGCCCACATCTTCGACACCGTCCGCGGCGACTACGTCGTCTCTACCCACTGCCACAACGACCTCGGCCTCGCGGTCGCGAACTCGCTGGCCGGCGTGCAGGCCGGAGCCCGGCAGGTCGAGTGCGCCATCAACGGGCTGGGGGAGCGGGCCGGCAACGCCGCGCTCGAGGAGATCGTCATGGCGGTCAAGACCCGCCGCGACTACTTCGGCGGGATCGACACCAGCGTCCGCACCGAGGAGCTGGCCCGCACGTCCCGGGTCGTGTCGCGCCTCACCGGCTACCCGGTCCAGTACAACAAGGCGGTCGTGGGTCGCAACGCCTTCGCCCACGAATCCGGGATCCATCAGCACGGCGTCCTCGAGGACCGCGAGACCTACGAGATCATCGACGCGTCGACGGTCGGGCAGGAAGCAGCCCAGATCGTCCTCGGGAAGCACTCCGGCCGGCACGCGTTCAGCGACACGCTGGCCAAGATGGGGCTGCGCCTCCAAGGCGACGTGCTGAACCAGGCCTTCGTCCGGTTCAAGGAGCTCGCCGACCGCAAGCAGCAGCTGACCGAGGCCGACCTGGAGGCGATCGTCGCCGAGGAGCTCGGCACCAGCGCCGTGCACCGCTACACGATGGCGAGCCTCGACGTCCACGGCGGCACCCAGGCCACCCCGGTCGCGAAGGTCGTCCTCACCGACGGTGACGGCAAGATCGAAGGCGAGGCCGAGGGCAACGGCATGATCGACGCCGTCGTCGCCGCCATCGCCGCCGCGACCGGCGTCGACGGCGCGGTCGCCGACTTCAAGGTGTCGTCGGTCACCAGCGGCGGCGACGCGCTCGGCGACGTGATCATCCAGCTCGAGGCCGAAGGCCACACCGTCTCCGGGCGGGGCGTCGCCACCGACGTCGTCGAGGCCTCCGGGCGCGCCTACCTCAACGCGGTCAACAAGCTGGTCCGCCTCCGCGACGGTCGGCCCCGGGAACGCACGGTCGGGCCATGACCGTCAACCTCTGGACCGAGGCCGACCACGCCTGCGACTACCTCGAGCATCGCCACCACATCCCCCACCGCGAAGAGGGCTACGGGGCGCTCCTCGAGTTCGTCCCCGACCCGCCCCGACAGGTCCTCGACCTCGGGACCGGCGACGGCCACCTGCTTGCCCTGATCCGTGACGCGCACCCCGGCGTCCACGGCGTCGCGCTCGACTTCTCGGCCGAGATGCTCGGCCGAGTCCGGGCCCGCTTCGCCGACACCCCCGACGTGCGCGTCGTCGAGCACAACCTCGACGAGCCCCTCCCCGACGAGCTCGGCGCCTTCGACGTCGTCGTCTCCGGGTTCGCGATCCACCACGTGTCACACGAGCGCAAACGCGCCCTCTACGTGGAGGTCCGCGACCACCTCGAGCCGGGCGGCGTGTTCTGCAACCTCGACCACGTGGCGTCGCCGACCGATGCGCTCCACCAGGCCTTCCTCGCCTCCCTCGGCTCGGGCTCCGACGACCCCTCGAACCAGCTCCTCGACGTCGAGACCCAGCTCCGCTGGCTCCGCGAGCTCGGCTACGAATCGGTCGACTGCCACTGGAAGTGGCGCGAGCTCGCCCTCCTCGCCGGCGCCACCCCGTCCTGACCCGGGCTGGCGCCCCGGCGAACGGTGTTCAGGCGACCGGGCGGGTTGCCGATAAATGGGGCTTCAGCACACCCCAGGGCGCTTGGGAGGGCAGGGCCGTGAACGTAGTGGCGGTGGGGGCACACCCCGACGACGTCGAGCTGGGCTGCGGCGCCACGCTGCTGCGCCACGTCGCCCGGGGCGACGAGGTCACCATCCTCGTCATGACGGCCGGGCAGCGAGGCCTGGTCGAGGGCATGAGCCGGCTCCGGGAGCAGGAGGACGCCGCCGCCCGCCTCGGCGTCGGGCTGGTCTGGGGCGGCTTCGACGACGGGTCGGTGCCCGACGGGCCCGACGCGATCACCGTCATCGACGAGGTCCTCGCCTCCTCCCACGCCGAGGTCCTCTACACCCACGCCATGCGCGACACCCACCAGGACCACCGGGCCACCGCGGTGGCCTGCCTCGCCGCGGCGCGGCGCATCCCCACCGTGCTGCAGTTCGAGACCCCGTCGTCGCAGAGCTTCGAGCCGAACGTGTACGTCGACGTCGTCGACACCCTCGACGACAAGCTCGCCGCGCTGCGCTCCCACCTGTCGCAGGTGCTCCGCCGGGGGCCCGTCGATCTGGAGGCCATCGAGGCCCAGGCCCGGTTCCGCGGCTCGCAGGGCCGGATCCGCTACGCGGAGGCGTTCGAGGCGCCTCGCCTGGCGTGGGACCTGTCCGCCCCCCGGTCGCTCGCCCCCGTCGCCCAGCTCACGACCGTCGCGACGGGCTGACCGCGCGACGCGCGACGGTCAGGCCGACGACGGGCCGACGCGTGGGAGCCACTCGGCCCGCTGCTGCTCGTAGGCGCGGATCTCGCCGTCGAGGCTCAGCGTGATCCCGATGTCGTCGAGGCCGTGCAGCAGCCGGTGGTGCGCGTAGTCCTCCAGCTCGAACGGCTCGTCGAGGTCCAGGGCGGGCAGCGCGACGCGCCGGTCGACGACGTCGACGACCAGCTCCAGCGTCGGGTCGTTCTCGATCGCGTCGAGGATCCGCCGCACGACCGGCTCCGGCAGCTCGACGGGCACCAGCCCGCCCTTCAACGCGTTGTTGCGGAAGATGTCCCCGAAGCGGGGGGCAAGGACGGCCTCGAACCCATAGTCCTGGAGCGCCCACACCGCGTGCTCGCGCGACGACCCGATCCCGAAGTTGGGTCCCGACACGAGGATCTTGACGTCGTCGTGTTGGAAGTGGGGCTGGTTCAGCACGAAGTCGCTGCTCTCCCGCCACTCCGAGAACAGGCCCTCCCCGAACCCGGTGCGCTCGACCCGCTTCAGCCAGTCGCTCGGGATGATCTGGTCGGTGTCGACGTTCGAACGGTCGAGCGGCACCGCCCGCCCGACGATCTCGCGGACCGGGTCCATCAGTCCAGGTCCGCGGGCGCCGCGAACGTGCCCGCCACCGCGGTGGCGGCCGCGACCGCCGGGGACACCAGATGGGTGCGGCCGCCCTTGCCCTGGCGGCCCTCGAAGTTCCGGTTCGACGTCGACGCGCACCGCTCGCCCACCGCGAGCTTGTCGGGGTTCATGGCCAAACACATCGAGCAGCCCGGCTCGCGCCACTCGAACCCCGCCGCGGTGAACACCCGGTCGAGGCCCTCGGCCTCCGCGTCGGCCCGCACCCGGGCCGAGCCGGGCACGACCAGCGCCCGGAGGCCCGCCCGGACGTGGCGGCCCGCCAGCACCCCGGCCGCGTCGCGCAGGTCCTCGAGGCGGGCGTTCGTGCACGACCCGATGAACACCGTGTCGACCGGGATCTCCCGCATCGGCGTGCCCGCCTGCAGCCCCATGTAGCGCAGGGCGAGCCGGGCCGCGTCGCGGAGCCCCGGCTCCGAGAACGAGTCCGGGTCGGGCACCACGTCGTTGATCGTCACCGTCTGACCCGGGTTCGTGCCCCACGACACCGCGGGGGCCAGCTCCGCCCCGTCGAGGACCAGCTCCCGGTCGAAGGTGGCGTCGTCGTCGGTGCGCAGCGACCGCCAGTCGTCGAGGGCCCGCTCCCACGCCGCGCCCCGTGGCGCGAAGGGCCGCCCCTGCAGGTAGGAGAAGGTGGTGTCGTCGGGGGCGACCATCCCGGCCCGGGCGCCGGCCTCGATCGACATGTTGCAGACCGTCATGCGGCCTTCCATCGACAGGCCCCGGATCACCGACCCCCGGTACTCCAGGATCGAGCCGATCCCGCCGCCCGTCCCCAGCCGGGCGATGATCGACAGCACCAGGTCCTTGGCCGTCACCCCGGGCGGGAGGTCCCCGTCGACCGTCACCGCCATCGTGCCCGGCCGCTGCTGGGGGAGGGTCTGGGTGGCGAGCACGTGCTCGACCTCGCTGGTGCCGATCCCGTACGCCAACGCCCCGAACGCCCCGTGGGTCGAGGTGTGGCTATCCCCGCACACGATCGTCATGCCAGGAAGCGTCAGGCCCTGCTCCGGCCCGATGATGTGGACGATGCCCTGCCCCGGGTCGCCCATCGGGTAGAGGCGCACCCCGAACTCGGCGCAGTTGCTGGCTAGGACCTCCATCTGCTTCTTCGAGATCGGGTCCGCGACCGGCTGGTCGGTGTCGGTCGTCGGCACGTTGTGGTCCATCGTGGCCACGGTCAGGTCTGGGCGGCGCAGCGCCCGGCCGTTCAGGCGCAGCCCGTCGAACGCCTGCGGGGACGTCACCTCGTGGATGAGGTGCAAGTCGATGAAGAGGAGATCCGGCTCGCCCGGCGCGGCGTGGACGACGTGGCGCTCCCAGACCTTGTCCGACAACGTCGCCATGGCCCCAGTCTGCCAAACCGCCCGCGGCGCGCCGCCGCCGCTTTGCATTCACCGCGGTGAAACAAAGCCGAAACACGTCCCCCATACCGTCAGGGCCGCATGGAGCAGGTGTCGCTGGTCCGTTGGCCCGCCGAGGACGAACGACGGGAGTTCCTCCGCAGCGCCGGGACCCCCCGCCTCCTGCTCGTCGAGCCCGACGTCGGGGCGCCCGCCACCCTCGACCCGCTCGAGGACTGGGTCCGCCTCCCCGCCGACGAGGCCGAGGTCGGCGCCCGCCTCGCCACCCTCGCCGCCCGGGCCGGCCCCACCCGGCCCGCGCCCGACGTCGACGACGACGGGCTCCTCCGCCACCGGGACCGGTGGGTCGCCCTCTCCCCGGTCGAGCAGGCCCTCGTGGCCGTCCTCATCGAGCGGTTCGGCGCCGTCGTCAGCCGCGACACGCTGTCCCGGCGGGCCTGGCCCGACGGCTCCCCGACCCGCAACGCGCTCGACGTCCACATCCTCCGGCTGCGGCGCCGCATCGCGCCCCTCGGCCTCGAGGTCCGTACCGTGCGCGCCCGCGGCTACCTGCTCCAGAGCCCCGAGGTCCCCCCACCCAGCTGAGCCGGCCGGCCGGCGCCCAGCGCCGCGCGACGCTGACCCGGTGCGGGTCGGCGTCGACACCGGAGGGACGTTCACCGACCTCGTCACCGAGGCCGGCCAGGTCGTGAAGGTGTCGTCGATCCCTGCCGAGCCGGCCGCCGCGGTGCGGGCCGCGCTCGACCGGACCGCCGGCCGGGGCCGCCCCGCGCTCCTCGCCCACGGCACCACCGTCGCCACCAACGCCCTCCTCGAAGGGCGGGGCGGGCGAGTCGCGCTCGTCGCCACCCGCGGGTTCGGCGACGTGATCGAGATCGCGCGCCAGACCCGCCCGTCCCTCTACGACCTCCACGTGGACCGGCCGCCGCCGCTCGTGCCCCGGGCGCTGCGCCTCGAGGTCGACGGCCGGCTCGACGCCCACGGCCAGGAGCTCGAGCCGCTCACCCCGGCCGCCGTCCCGCCCGTGCCCGCCGGGGTGGACGCGGTCGCGGTCTGCCTCCTCCACGCCGACCTCGACCCCGGGCACGAGCAGGTGGTGGCCCGTCGAGCTCGCGGCGCGGGGCCTGGACGTCACCTGCTCCCACGAGGTGTCGCCCGAGTTCCGCGAGTACGAGCGGACCGTCACCACGGTCGTCAACGCGCTGGTCCGCCCCGCCTGCCGCGGCTACCTGCGCCAGCTCGTCGACGTCGCCGACCAGGTGCTCGTCCTGACCTCCGCCGGTGGGCTGCTGCCCGCCGCGGAGGCCGCCGAGCGGCCCGCCGCGCTGCTGCTCTCCGGCCCGGCCGGTGGGGTGCGCGCCGCGGCGGCGGTCGCGGCCGCGTGCGGCTACCCCGACGCGGTGTCGTTCGACATGGGCGGCACCAGCACCGACGTGTGCCTCATCCGGGGCGGCGTCCCCGAGCCCGCGCCGAGCCGCGTCGTCGCCGGCTACCCGATCCGGCTCCCCGCGCTCGACGTGCACACCATCGGCGCCGGCGGCGGCTCCATTGCCCGCCTCGACGCCGGCGGCGCCCTCACCGTCGGCCCGCACAGCGCGGGCGCGGTCCCCGGGCCGGCCTGCTACGGGCGGGGCGGCACCGAGCCCACCGTCACCGACGCCGACCTCGTCCTCGGTCGCCTCGACGCGGCCGCCACCTTCCCCGACCTCGGGCACCTCGACCCGGGCGCGGCCCGCGCCGCGCTGACCCGCGCCGGCGTCGACGCGGTCGGGGTCGTCGCGGTCGTCGACGCCGCGATGGAGCAGGCCGTGCGCGCGGTCAGCGTCGAGCGGGGCGTCGACCCCCGCACGGTCGCGCTGGTGGCCTTCGGCGGCGCGGGGCCGCTCCACGCCTGCGCGGTCGCCGACGGGCTCGGGATCCCGGCCGTCATCGTGCCGCCCCGCGCCGGCGCGCTCTCCGCGGTGGGGCTGCTCGCCTCCCCGCGTCGCCGCGAGCTGGTCCGCAGCTGGGCGACCCCCGCCGACCGCACCGGCCTCGACGCGGCGCGCGACGCGCTGGCCGCCGACGCGGTGACGCGGGTCGGGCCCGGCGCGACCGTCGACACCGCGCTCGACTGCCGCTACGCCGGGCAGAGCCACGAGCTCACCGTCCCGACCGTCGCCGACTTCCCCGCCGAGCACCAGCGCCGCAACGGCTACGTCCGCCCCGACGTCCCCGTCGAGGTCGTCGCCTACCGGGCCCGGGCCACCCTCCCCGCGCCGCTCGCGGTCGAGGACCTCGCCGCGCCGGCCCGACCCGCCGTGACCGGCCCCCGGGTCGTCGCCGAGCCCGACTGCACGGTCTGGGTGCCCGACCGATGGGTCGCGCGCCCCGGCCCGCTCGGCGCCTGGATCCTCCACCACGACGGCGTCGACCGGTGAGCCTCGACCCGGCCGCCCTGCAGGTCCTCATGGCCCGCCTCACCGGCGTCGCCGAGGAAGCCAGCGCGGTGCTCCGCCGCGCCGCGTCGAGCCCCAACATCAAGGAACGCGCCGACTGCTCCGTCGCGCTGTTCAGCCGCGCCGGCGAGCTGGTCGTCCAAGCCGACGCCATCCCGGTCCACCTCGGGTCGATGCCGGCCGCGGTGCGCGCCGCGGTCACCGCCGCCGGTCCGGAACCCCCCGCTGATCGGCAGTGGGTGCTCAACGACCCGTTCGCGGGCGGCACCCACCTCAACGACGTCACCCTCGTCGCCCCCGTCCACGTCGACGGCGACCTCGTCGGCTGGGTCGCCAACCGGGCCCACCACGCCGACCTGGGCGGGATGGCGCCCGGCTCCATGCCCCCCGACGCGACCGAGGTGTACCAGGAGGGCCTCCGGGTGCCGGCGGTCCCGATGACCGCCGACGTCGTCGAGCTGCTCGTCGCCAGCTCCCGTGTCCCCGACGAGCGGCGCGGCGACCTCGCCGCGCAGCGAGGCGCCAACGCGGTCGCGGTCGAGCGGCTGGCCGGGATCGTCGCCCAGCTCGGCTCCGTCGCCCCCCTCGACGAGATCCTCGACTACGGGGAGCGGCGCATGCGCGCCGCGCTGCGCGACCTCCCCGACGGGACGTGGCGCTTCGAGGACGCCCTCGACTCGGCCGGTCCCCGCCCCGACCAGCAGACCCCGAGCGTGATCGTCGTCACGCTGCACCTCGACGGGGACCACGCCACCTTCGACTTCACCGGCACCGCGCCGCAGCGAGCCGGCAACGTCAACGCGGTGGAGGCGGTCACCGTCAGCGCGGTCGAGTTCGCGGTGCGGGCCGCCACCGATCCCACCGTGCCCGCCAACGGCGGCGCGACCCGCCCGCTCACCGTCGTCGCCCCGCCCGGCACGGTCGTCGCCGCCGTCCCCCCCGTCGCGGTCGGCGCCGGCAACGTCGAGGTCAGCCAACGGGTCGCCGACGTGTGCCTCGGCGCGCTGGCCGCCGCGCTCCCCGGCCGGCTCGGCGCGGCCGGGCAAGGCACGATGAACAACGTGCTGCTCGGCGGGCGCGGGTGGGCGTACTACGAGACGCTCGGCGGCGGCCAAGGTGCCCGGCCGTGGGCCGACGGCATGAGCGGCGTGCACACCGCCATGACCAACACCGCCGACACGCCGGTCGAGGCGCTCGAACGGTCGCTGCCGCTCCGGGTGCGCCGCTACGCGCTCCGCCCGGGAACCGGCGGCGCGGGCACACACCGGGGCGGGGACGGCATCGAGCGCGAGCTCGAGCTCCTCGAGGACGCGACCCTCTCCCTCGTCACCGAGCGTCGCGCCAGCGCGCCGTGGGGACTCGCGGGCGGCGAGCCCGGCGCGTCGGGCGAGAACTGGCTGCTCCCCGGCGGCGACCCGTCCCGGGCCACCCGCCTCCCCGACAAGGTCACCGTCACGCTCCGCGCCGGCGACGTCGTGCGCATCGACACCCCCGGCGGCGGCGGGTACGGACCGCCGGTCGGTGAGGTCACCAGGAGATCCTGACCGACCGTCCGCCGGGGTCGCGCTCCTCGTCACGCGGCACGTGCGACGCCCGCCCCGCCGCGCACCGGGCCGCCGACCACGCCACCGCGGCCGCGTCGAGCACGTCGTCGGCTCCCGCCCGCCCCGCGTCGCCCACCTCGTCGGGCACCACGATCCCGGCCTCGGCGAGCAGCGCGACCCGCCTCCGCAGGCCGGCCCAGGTGCGCTTCGACGGCAGCGGCTCCCCGCCCGCCAGCTCACGGAACGACAGCTCCGGGTGGACCTCGACCACCCGCGCCGGGTCGACCTGCCACCACCGGTCGACGTCGCGCATCTTCGCCACCAGGTTCCAGGCCTGGGCGCTGACCCCGACCCCGTACCGGGCCCGGGCGATCCGGCTCGCCGTCGCATGATCCGGCGCGTCGAGCACCTCGCGGGGCGGCGCCGCGAACACCGACGAGCCGCGCCGGCCGAGCAGCCGCCGGGCCTCCCGGTCCGCGGCCCGGTCGGCGCCCACCGACCCGAGCGGGATGTCGACCCCGATCACCGCCGCCGGATCCTGGACCAGGTCGCCGAAGCGCTTCACGAGCCGGGCGTGCGCGAACCGGCCGTCGACGAGCCCCACCGCCACCCAGCCGTCACGGCACCCGTCGACGCCGAGCACCCGGCTCACGCCGGTCGGACGCTCACCACCTCGACGTGGAAGGTGCGCCGCGGCCCCGCGTACTCCACCACCTGCCCGGGGCCGGCGCCGAGCAGCGCCTGCCCCAGCGGCGACGACACCGACAGCACGTCCAGCTCCTCCGGGCGCTCCTCGATCGACCCGACCAGGTACTGGGTCGTCTCGTCGTCCTGATCCATGCGGATCTCGACCACCGTGCCCGGCCCCACCACCTCGCCGCCCGAGCCCTCCACGATCACCGCCGACCGCAGGATCGCCTCGATGTGGCGCACCCGGGCCTCGTTCTGGCCCTGCTCGTTCTTCGCCGCGTCGTAGTCGGCGTTCTCCCGGATGTCCCCGTGCTCCCGGGCCCGCTCGATCCAGCGCGAGATCTCGACCCGCCGGGGTCCGGTCCGCTCCGCCAGCTCCTCTCGGAGGCGCGTCTGGGCACTCGGCGTGAGATGCACCTGGTCCATAGTGAACAGGATCGTACCCGCCGCCCTCCGAGCCAACCCCACGACCTCGGGGTGCGCGCCGCGCCACCCGCCCGCCAGCGGCGTCCCGACGCCGTTTCCAGCGCCCCGCGGCTCGGCGCGCCGGCCGGCGTCACGACGTCCACCCCGCCGCGACGTCACCGATCGTCCCGACCGCTAGTCGTTTGACTGGTCTTTGGGCCCCTGCGAAACTGGAAATCGCATGCTTTCGGCAACCAGCATCGTCGTCATCGACTAGCAGACGCCACCCCGGCGTCTGCCTCGACCGTCCACCTCGGTGGGCGGTTTTTCATTGTGGCGACACAACGCCGGGCCGGTGACGAACGGCGAACAGGACACCCAGGTGACGCATCGGATCGGGATCGTGGGCGGCGACGGGATCGGCCGCGAGGTCGTCGCGGAGGCGACCAAGGTCCTCGACGCGACCGGCGTCCCCTACACGCCGGTCGTCTTCGACCTCGGCGGCACCCGGTACCTGCGCGACGGCGAGGTGCTGCCCGCCGCCGACCTGGCCGCGATCCGGGACCTCGACGCGGTGCTCCTCGGCGCGGTCGGGATCCCCGACGTGCCGCCCGGCGTCATCGAGCGGGGCCTGCTCCTCGCCCTGCGCTTCGAGGCTCGACCTCTACGTCAACGTGCGGCCCTTCGTCGCCCCGCCCAGCGAACGCAACGACGGCGTCGACATGATCGTCGTCCGCGAGAACACCGAAGGCACCTACGCCGGCGAGGGCGGCTACCTCCGCAAGGGCACCCCGTTCGAGATCGCCACCCAGGGCTCCGTCAACACCCGCTTCGGGGTCGAGCGCTGCGTCCGGTTCGCGTTCGAGCTGGCCCGCACCCGCGACCGCCGGCACCTCACCCTCGTCCACAAGACCAACGTGCTCACCTTCGCCGGTGACCTGTGGGAGCGCACCTTCACCGACGTCGCCGCCGACTACCCCGACGTCGAGACCGCCTACCACCACGTCGACGCCGCCTGCATCTACTTCGTGCAGGACCCAGGCCGCTACGACGTGCTCGTCACCGACAACCTCTTCGGCGACATCCTCACCGACCTCGGCGGCGCCGTCTCGGGCGGGATCGGCCGGGCCGCCTCCGCGAACCTGAACCCCGACCGCACCGGCCCGTCCCTCTTCGAGCCGGTGCACGGCTCGGCGCCCGACATCGCGGGCACCGGCACCGCCGATCCCCGAGCGGCCATCCTGTCAGCCGCCATGATGTTGGAGTTCCTGGGCGAAGAGCAGGCCGCGGGCCGGGTCCGCGACGCGGTCGACAAATCCGAAGACGTTGCGGGCACCACCAGCGAGATCGGCGACGCGATCGCCGAGCGGGTCTAGGGAGGAAGCAGGCTCATGCCGATCGAGAAGACCGACAAGATCTGGATGGACGGCGAGCTCGTCAACTGGGACGACGCCAAGATCCACGTCCTCACCCACACCCTCCACTACGGCTCCGGCGTCTTCGAGGGCATCCGCGCCTACCCGACCTCGCGCGGCCCCGCGGTGTTCCGGCTCACCGACCACATGCGTCGCCTCCACGACTCGGCGCTGCTCCTCCACATGGAGCTTCCCGTACTCGGTCGAGGAGCTCGTGGAGGCGACGAAGGAGACGATCCGGGCCAACCGGCTCGACTCCTGCTACATCCGCCCCATCGCGTTCCTCGGGTACGGGGAGATGGGCCTCAACCCGCTGCCCTGCACCGTGAACGTGTCGATCGCGGTGTGGCCGTGGGGCAGCTACCTCGGCACGGAGGGGCTCGAGCACGGGGTGCGGATGAAGATCTCCACCTGGCGGCGCATGGACCCCAACATCAACCCGGTCGCGGCGAAGGGCACCGGCATCTACATCAACTCGAGCCTGGCCAAGGTCGAGGCGATCCACGGCGGCTACGACGAGGCGATCCTCCTCAACACCACCGGCAGCGTCGCCGAAGCGACCGGCGAGAACGTCTTCGTCATCAAGAACGGGGTGCTGCTCACCCCACCCCTCGCGGCCGGCGTGCTCGAGGGCATCACCCGCGACTCGGCGATGACCATCGCCCGCGACCTCGGCTACGAGGTCCGCGAGCAGAACCTGCTCCGCACCGACCTGTACCTCGCCGACGAGGCGTTCCTCTGCGGCACCGCGGCCGAGGTGGTGCCCATCCGCGAGGTCGACGACCGCCGGATCGGCGAGCCGGGCGAGATCACCCGCAAGATCCAAGAGACCTACTTCGCGGTCGTGCACGGCGAGGTCGAGAAGTACGCCGACTGGCTGGAACTCGCTGATGGCTGACCGTCTGCCCGCCCGGGTCGAAATCTACGACACCACCCTGCCGCGACGGCTCGCAGCTCGAGGGGATCTCCCTCACCGTCGACGACAAGCTGCGCATCGCCGAGCAGCTCGACTGGCTCGGCGTCGACTACATCGAGGCCGGCTGGCCGGGCGCCAACCCCAAGGACGACGAGACCTTCCGACGCGCCCAGCGGGAGCTGACCCTCGAGCGCTCGACCCTCGTCGCGTTCGGGTCCACCCGCCGGGCCAAGGGCAGGGTCGACTCCGACGACACCCTCCGCCACCTCGCCGAAGCGGGCACCACCACCGTGTGCATCGTCGGGAAGTGCTGGGACTACCACGTCCTTGAGGCGCTCAGCACCACCCTCGACGAGGGGGTGGCCATGGTGTCGGACTCGGTCGGGTTCCTCCGCGACGCCGGCCTCGAGGTCCTCTTCGACGCCGAGCACTTCTTCGACGGCTACGACCACAACCCCGAGTTTTCGCTGCGGGTCCTCGAAGCCGCCGCCGAGCGCGGCGCGACCCGTCTCGTGCTCTGCGACACCAACGGCGGGTCTCTCCCCGACCGGGTCGAGCGCACCGTCGGGGCGGTCGTCGACTACTTCGGCGGCGACGTCGGCATCGCCGTCCACACCCACGACGACGCCGGCACCGGCGTCGCCAACGCCCTGGCCGGCGTCCGGGCCGGCGCCATCCAGGTGCAGGGCACCATCAACGGGTACGGCGAGCGGACCGGGAACTGCAACCTCACCACCCTCATCCCGAACCTCACCCTGAAGCTCGGCGTCGAGACCATCCCCCCCGACCGGCTCGAGCGGCTCACGCCCGTCGCGCACCACGTCGCCGAGCTCGTCAACATGGCTCTGAACCCGCAGGCCCCCTACGTCGGCGGCTCCGCGTTCGCGCACAAGGCCGGCCTGCACATGAGCGCGATCGCCAAACGACCCGACGCCTACGAGCACGTCTCCCCCGAGCAGGTCGGGAACGGCACCCGCTTCGTGGTCTCCGAGCTCGCCGGCCGCTCCACCATCCTCCTCAAGGCCAAGGAGCTCGGGCTGACCCTCGACGGCCCGCAGGTCAACGACGTCGTCGACGAGCTCAAGCGCCTCGAGCACGAGGGCTACCACTTCGAGGTCGCCGACGGTTCCCTCGAGCTGCTGATGCGCCGCGCCACCGGCTGGCGCCAGTCGTGGTTCAGCGTCGAGTCGTTCCGGGTCATCACCGACGACCTCCGCGCCGACGCGGCCGACGCCGGTGTCAGCACCGAGGCGACGATCAAGGTGCACGTGGCGGGGGAGCGCATCGTCGCCACCGCGGAGGGCAACGGGCCCGTCAACGCGCTCGACGCCGCGCTGCGCCAGGCGCTTGGCGCTCGCTACCCGGCCCTCGATCGGGTCCACCTCACCGACTACAAGGTGCGGGTCCTCGACACCGAGAAAGGCACCGGCGCCGTCACCCGGGTCCTCATCGACACCACCAACGGCGAGCGGTCCTGGACCACCATCGGGGTGAGCGACAACATCATCGAGGCGTCCTGGCAGGCCCTCGACGACTCGCTCGTCTACGGTCTGCTCCTCGCCCACCCGCCCCGCTAGGAGCCCGATGGCCGCCGACCCCTTCGTCGCCGACACCCTCGCCGACGAGCCCCGCCAGGCGCGCAACCTCGCCCCCGGCGTGTCGATGCCGCCCGCCCGGCCCTGGGTCGCCGACCGGCCCGGCGACGAGGTCTCCCTCGGGCAGCCCCACGGCCGCCTCTTCGGCAACCCCGGCCCGAACATCGGCTACGCCGCCATTCTCACCCACCGGATCGCGGACCGCCTCGCGCTCGGACCCCACGAGCACCTCGACGACGCGGTCGCGGTGGTGAGCGAGCTGGCCATGACGCGAGCCGCGTCGTACGGGCGGGCGCCCGTCCCCGCTGACGTCGAGGGCGCGGCGCTGCTGCTCGGCTACCTCGGCGGCTGCGACCCCGACGACGTCCTCTGGCGCGAGGAGGCGGTCGCGGGCGCCGAGCACGACTACCCGACCCGCCGCGCCATCTGCGACGCCGCGGACTTCGACGGGCTGCGCCTCGCGCCCGAGGAGCTCGGTCGCCGCACCCGCGACCAGCGCGCCGAGCTGCGCGCGGCTTGGAAGCCGGGCGACACCTGACCCGCACCCGGCCGCGCCGCCGGTCCTGACGTCACCGTCAGGGTCGGCGGGTACGATCCCGGCCGTGACCGCCTTCGCCCTCTCGCCCGAGCACGAGGAGCTGCGAGCTTCGCTGCGCCGCTTCGCCGAGGACCAGCTCGCCCCCCACGCCGCCGAGGTCGACGAGCGAGCCGAGTTCCCCTGGAAGAGCTTCGAGGCGTACCGCGACTCGGGGTTCATCCGGATCCCGTACCCGGTCGAGCACGGCGGCGACGGCGGCGACCCGCTCGCCTACGCGCTCCTCGTCGAGGAGGTCGCCCGGGTCTGCGCCTCGTCGTCGCTGTTCGTCATCATCAGCCGCCTCGCCTGCGCGCCGATCCTCGCCTACGGCTCCCCGGAGCTGCAGGCCGCCGTCGTCCCCCGCATCGTCGCCGGCGACTGGCAGGGCTCCTACTGCCTCTCCGAGCCGAACGCGGGCAGCGACGTCGCCTCGATGAGCACCCGGGCCGTACGCGACGGCGACCACTACGTCCTGAACGGCCGCAAGGTCTGGATCACCAACGCCGGCGTCTCCGACGTCTACACCGTCTTCGCCAAGACCGACCCCGACGCGGGCAGCAAGGGCATCTCCGCCTTCGTCGTCGAGCGCGACACCCCCGGGTTCTCGATCGGGAAGCTCGAGACCAAGCTCGGCGTGCGCGGCTCCCCGACCGGCGAGATCCTCCTCGACGACGTCGTCGTGCCCGCCGAGCGCCGCATCGGCGACGAGAACGCCGCCTTCGGGTACGCCATGCAGGCCCTGAACGGCTCCCGGCCCATCATCGGCGCGCAAGCGGTCGGCATCGCCCAGGGGGCGCTCGACGTCGCGACCCGTTACGCCACCGAACGAGCCCAGTTCGGGAGCCGCATCGCCGACTTCCAAGGGATCCAGTTCCTCCTCGCTGACCTCGCCACCCGCCTCGAAGCCGCCCGCCTCCTCGTCTACCGGGCCTGCTCGATGCTCGAACGCGGCGAGCCCGGCCTCGCTGGCGCGGCCGCGATGGCGAAGCTCTTCGCCTCCGACGCCGCCATGCAGATCACCACCGACGCCGTGCAGATCCTCGGCGGCGCCGGCTACACCCGCGACTTCCCGGTCGAGCGGATGATGCGGGACGCCAAGATCACCCAGATCTACGAGGGCACCAATCAGATCCAGCGCATCGTCATCGCACGAGACCTGCTCAAAGGCATGATCGGGCCGTCCGAAGCCGGCTGAGAAATCTGGAGACTCGGCCTGCTCCCTCCTCCATCGCTCCTGGGCTCCGCCCGCCGCTACGCCACCGACAACCCGCTCAACGGCCGCGACCCAACCGGACTCAGCGTGGAGCCGTCCCAGGCGGCTGGCACACCCCAGAGCAAGGTCGACAGCGTGGACCTGAACGTCCTGGGGAGACGCGGGCGTCCATCTCAGAAGCCTGTGGCCGCCGAATTCGGATTCGCTGCCGGAGCGCCGGCGTCGCGGCCAGACCTACGAGCCCGGACCCGACGCCGGCTCGAGGGGGGAGGTCGGACCCGCGTCGGCGGCTTCGTCGCGGGTCGCGACGTCGAGCACGACACGGTCCCGGCCCTCGGACTTGGCGCGGAGCAGCGCCGCGTCGGCGAGCTCGACGATCTCACCGAACGCGAGGTCGGGCTGCCCGAGCGTCAACCCGAAGCTGACCGTGAACGAGGGGACAATCCCGCCGCGCTGCGCGTCGGCGAGCCGAGCCCGCACCCGGTCGATCACCGTGTGCGCCTCGGTGCTGGTGCAGTCAGGCAGGACGACGACGAACTCCTCGCCACCGTACCGGGCGGCGATGTCGTTGGGTCGCACGCTGTCGCGCAGCACCCGGGCGAAGAGGCGCAGGGCGCGGTCACCCGTGTCGTGACCGTGGATGTCGTTCAGCAGCTTGAAGTGGTCGAGGTCGCCGTAGGCGACGGCGTAGGGATGCGCCTCCGCGCTGAGGTCGCGGACCGCGGCTTCGAGGCTGCGACGGTTCAGCAGACCGGTGAGTGGGTCGGTGCGTGCCTGGGCTTCGCTCCGGCTGAAGGCTCGGATGATCCCGATACGCTCGCCCGCCTTGCGGGCGATGAGCTCCAGGTCGGCGGTCGTGGTCGAGTCGGGCGGAGTCTGGTCGGGACCGGTGGCGTGCAGGACCCCGACGGTCTTGCCCGCGATGCTGACCGGGACGCACACCGCCGAGCAGTCGCCGATGTCGCGGTCGAGGAGGTGGGGACACGTGTCGATCGCGGTGCTCGAGAGCCAGGTCTGGGTCTGGCCGCGGCTGGTCGCCGGGCATTCGTCGGGCGACATGACCGGGCAGCCCGGTCCTCCCGCGGGGTCGGTGGTGATGACCTGATGGAAGTGCGCTCGACTCGAATCGGCGACGAGGAGCTCGCAGGGGAGCTCGGGTGAGCTCCGTTGGATGGCGTGCTGCACGAGCGTGCAGCACGCGGGCTCGGTGCGCACCAGCTCGAGGGCCCGCTGGAGCCCGGACTCGAGCACGTTGCGGCGCGCCTCGGCCTGCTGGATGCGGTAGCGACGCCGGATCGAGCGGATCACGATGCCGAACGCGATGATGGTGAGGACGAACACACCGGCCAAGACTGGCAGCAAGCCACGGTTGCGGGTCTGGAAGCTGCGGTTCGCGCTCGCGACCACCGCGTTGATGCGGGTCTGGTAGAGGCTCTGGATCGCGGTCAGGTCTTGCTGCTTCTGGTCGGAAAGCGACGCGAACCCGGCGACCGCGCTCGGCGCCGCTGACGGGTTCGAGAGCAGCGCCACGCCCTGCTGCGAGATCTGCTGGGTGTCTTGGTTGACCCTGGTGCGCAGCTTCGCCTCGCCGGGCAGGTTGACCGAGAAGCGCTCGTAGTTCTTCCACGCGGTCACAGCCGCGTTGTTGAGGTCGGTCAGCTGCCCGGCCCCAGCAGCGAGCGCGCCGGCGTGCGGGGATTGCACCAGCGTCTCCAGAGCCGTGCTGCCGGCGCCGTAGTTCTGGATCGCCGTCCCGAGCGCCGTGGACGCGGGCACCAGCTGTGTGGTGGCCGTCTTGACGTTGCGCTGCGCGCTGGCGAGGGCGAGCGACCCGGTGACGACCATGGCGACGACGACCAGGACGGTGAGGAGCCACAAGAGCTCGAGCTGGTGGTGGGGTGCCACCTCGCGACGCACCGTGCGGTGTGCCCACCACGACCGCCAGGTGGAGGTCAGGGTCATCGGTCGGCCTGGGCCGCGCTCATCGGGGGATTCCTGCGGGCGGGCACGTCACGCCGCTCGGTCCGCTGCTCGCCAGGATCAGTCCGCGTGCTTCGTTGACGGAGTTGGTCCAGGCTTGGGCCTCATGCCGCCGGTCGGGTGACGCGGCCCAGCGTCGAGGGTCGAAGACGGTCGTCAGACGCGCGTACGCGCCCGTGATCTCGGCGTCGGTGACGTGGCGGACCACGCCTGGGAGCTGGCACGGGTCAGAACCAATCATCGTCATCTCCTCCCAGTCCGACCGACCTCCTTGGTGTCGGTATGGCCGGGGCAATCTTGAGCCGTCCCGGGCCCAGGGTCCCGGGACGGGAGGGAAGGGCGAGGCACGACCCGCCGAGGGGGACCACCGCCTCCCTGCGTTCGCAGGGTGTCCCGGCCGGCCGGGTTCGGTCTCCGGCCGGGTGCCGGGACCCCGGGGACATCGGAGTTCTGGGGCGGCTGAAACTCCAACAGAATTGGTGTTGGCTCGGGTCCAGAACCGGCGCCGGTCGGGGCGCGTTGGTCGTCGAGGATCTCGCGGTCGGCGACGCGGCTCAGGCGTCGATCGCCGAGCCCAGAATCCCGCGCTGGCTCATGGTCTGAAGCCCACTCCCTTCCAACCGGTGAGGGCTCACGCCGAGCGGACCTGGCGGGCTGCTCAGACCCTGGCTGAGAACCCGGATCGGCTCTCCAACTGACCAAGACCGCTGAACGGCAGGCCACGACGCCCTCAGGTACCCGTCTCGGGGCTCCGAAACAACAGGTGTGAGATCAGCGTCTGCGAGTTGGGAATAGTGACGGAACACGAGAAGGCGCAGCCGATGACTGGTCGCGGCCGGCCCGAGGCCGTCTTGGCAATCGACGAGCCGGCGGTCGCCGCGGTCTTTGACGCCCGGTTCCGGGCGTTGGTGTTGCGATCGTCGGACATCATGACCGTGCTCGAGCCCGACGGCCGGTGGCGGTGGTCGAGTCCCGCGGGGAGTCGGGTGCTGGGCTACCCCGAGGATTTCGAAACCGAGTCGGGGATCTTCTCGCTCGTGCACCCGGAGGATCTCGAGCTGGCGTTGGCGGCGTTCCAGGAGGTCATCGACGGGATCCGCGGCCCGGACGACCCGATCGTGTTGCGGGTGCGGGCCGCCGACGGGATGTGGCGGCGTCTCGAGACCGTCGGGGCCAATCTTGTCGACGACGACGCCGTCTGTGGCGTGGTCTTGAACTCTCGAGACGTCACCGAACGAGTACGAATAGAAGAGCAGCTGCGAGCGAGCGAACGGCGGTTCCGAGCCGTCGTGCAGCACGCATCGGACGTCGTCACCGTCGCGGATGCTGATGGCCGGATCGTCTACACGAGTCCCTCGATGGGGCGGGTGCTCGGATACGGCCCCGACGAGCTGGTGGGCACCCAGACCCGAGACATGATCCATCCCGACGACGTTGTGTCCGTCGAGGCTGCGGTCACCGAGCAGTTCCTCTCCGACGCCCCGGAGGCACCCATCGAGTATCGGGTTCGACACCGGGACGGCTCCTGGCGTGTCGTCGAGGGCGTGATTACGAACCTGCTCGACGAGCCGGGGATCCGGGGCATCGTCGGGACCAACCGCGATATCACCCAGCGGCGCGAGGCCGAGGCGGCGCTGCGCCTGACACGAGAGCGGTTCGAGAACCTCGTGCAGCACTCCTCGGATCTCATCTCGATCGCTGACGCCGAGGGCGTCATCACCTATATCAGTCCCTCGGTGCGCCGCCTGCTCGGGTACGAGCCCGAGGAGGTCACGGGCACGCAGCGTCAGCCCTTGATCGACCCGGACGACGTCCCACGAGTTGCTGCCGCGATCATGGACGAGCGCGATCCGCACGCCGAACCCACGCGCGTCCAGTACCGCGCCCGTCACCGTGACGGGTCCTGGCGGGTCTTCGAGGGGGTCACGACCAACCTGCTGCACGAGCCGAGCATCGCCGGATTCGTCACCAACGCCCGAGACATCACAGAGCGCTACGCCGCCGAGCAGAAGGCCGCGCAGCTCACGGCGGTGCTGGAGCGCAGCAACGAGGTGGTCGTCCTGTCCGATGCCAGTGGCACAGTTGTCTACGCGAATCGGCGAGCGCGCGACTTCTTCGGGATCGAGGGCGTCCAGCACGTCGCCGATCTCTCGACCATCGAGTCGCGAGAGCGGCTCCGCAGCGAGATCATGCCCTTCGTGCGCCGCCACGGGCTCTGGACCGGCGAGCTCGCCCTGCGCGCCAACCAAGACACCGCGGTGCCGATGATCGCCACGCTGCAGGCCCATCGCGAGAACGGCGAGATCGTGCTCGTCTCGACGATCGCGCACGACATCACCGAGCTCAAGAAGACCCAGAACCGGTTGCATCATGAGGCGACCCACGACCCGCTGACGGGCCTCCCGAACCGTGTGCTGTTCAACGAAGTGGCCGAACAGGCGCTCAGCCGGGCCGCCCGAGACCCCGCGACCACCGCGGTGATGTTCTTGGACCTGGACGGCTTCAAAGCCGTCAACGACGCCCTGGGTCACGATGCGGGTGACCGCCTCCTCGTTGAGGTCGCGCGGCGGCTTCGTGTGGCTGTCCGCGGTGGGGATGTCGTCGCCCGTCTCGGCGGCGACGAGTTCTGTGTGCTCTGTGAGCGCATCGAGGGCGAACGCGAGGCACGCGATCTCGGCCAACGCCTGATCGATGCCGTCAGCAGCCCGCTGCACCTCGCAGACCGCGACGTCCGGATTGGCACCAGCATCGGCGTCGCACTCGATGCCACGGGCACCGAGATGATCGGGAGTCTCGTCCGAGACGCCGACGTGGCGCTCTACCGCGCGAAGCACAACGGGCGCGGCCGCACCGAACTGTTCACCGTGGCGCGCCAAGCCGATCACATACCGCCGTCCACATCGGCACGTCTACCCGACCCCGAGAACGTCACAACAACTGCACCACGCGAGTAAGGCCGTCCTCTACTGCCTCGCGGGGTGACGGAAACACGAGGGTTAAGCGATGGCCCGTCGCGAGGTTCGCCTCCTCCACCGCATCGTGGGTCGCTGACCCCTCCTCGGCCCGCGCTTGAGCACCCGACGCGTCCCGCGGCCCCGGTCGGGCCGGCCGCCCCCGAGTGAGCCGTGCTTGAATAGCCACGGACGGGGGCTCGTTCGGATGCCGAGTCGCTCGTCGACTGGCGGGGCAAGGGGACCGCGATGGGCAACGAAGATCGCTTGCCGATGCTGTGGCCGGGCGAACCTCGCGCCCGGGCTCGCCGAGGGCGAGACCACACCGCCCGACGGGGATCCCGGCGGTGGAGTAGGGCCGGCACCCGATGAGCGCGCCGATCGACGAGGCCGCGGCGACCGTCCGCCACGAGGTCGAGCAGCTGGTCAGAGCCAGCACCGTGTTCGGGATGCTGGCGCCCGCCGCGCAAGCGTTCGTGTGCGAGCACCTAGAGGCCGTGAACGTGCCGGGCGGCGCGGTGCTGATCCACGAAGGAGACCACGCCGACTGTCTCTACCTCGTGGCCGTCGGCCGGCTGCGAGTCAGCATGCGGAGCAGTGACGGCGACGAGCGCGTCATCGCCGAGCTGGGGCGCGGCGAGATCGTCGGGGAGCTGGCCGTCATCACGAACGAGCCGCGCTCGGCGACTGTCACCGCGCTCCGAGACAGCGAGGTCTTCCGGCTGTCCACGGACGCGTTCGCCCAGCTGGTCGAGCAGCATCCGGAGGCGCTCCGCGAGATCGCCACCCCGGTGGTCCGCCGCTTGGTGCGCTCCTTGCGAGAGGGCAGCCTGTCGAGCCCGGTCGTCACGATCGCGGTCGTGCCGCTCGGAACCGATCCCAGCCTCGCTGCCTTCGGCGATCGGCTGCACCGCGCCCTCGGGCAGCTCACCGGCGCGGCGAGCCATGTCGACGCACGCGCCGCGCGGACGAGCCTCGGTGACCTCAGCCAGGTCAGCGCCGAGCGGCTCGCGCTGTGGTTCGGCGACCACGACTCGCACTCAAAGGCCGTCGTCTACCAGGCCGACCCGGAGCCGACCCCGTGGACCGACACGTGCGTCCGGCAGGCCGACCTGGTGCTCCTCGTGGGCTCCAGCCGCGACGTCCCAACGTTGCGGCCCGTCGAGCTGGGCATCGAGGAGCGACGACGCCGGCTCAAGACCCGGACCGAGCTGGTCCTGGTCCATCCCCCGAACACCCGCGACCCGCGCGGCACGCGGCGGTGGCTCGGGCCCCGCGAGGTGGATCGACACCACCACGTGCGAGTCGACCGGGACGAGGACATCGATCGCGTGGCCCGCCTGATCGTCGGGCGGGGGATCGGCATCGTGTTCAGCGGTGGCGGCGCCCGCGGCATCGCCGGCATCGGCGTGCTGCGAGCCCTCGAGGAGCACGGCGTGCCGATCGACGCCACCGGTGGCACCAGCATCGGTTCGCTCATCGCCGGCGCGGCGGCCCGCGGCCTCCCGTACGCCGAGCTGGCCGCGATGATGCGCTCCGCGGTCGTCGACTCGTCGGCGTTCGACATCACCTTCCCGGCCGTGTCGCTCGCGGCCGGCAAGCGCGTGACGCAGCGGATTCGGGAGGCGGCGGACGGACTCGACGTCGAGGACACCTGGCGCAACTTCTTCTGCGTGTCCACCAACCTGACCACCGGGGGGGTCGAGATCCACCGGCGCGGACCGGGCTGGTACGCCGTGCGGGCCAGCTTCTCGATCCCTGGGGTCTTCCCACCCGTGCCGACCGAGACCGGCGACCTGCTGGTCGACGGCGGCCTCCTCGACAACCTGCCGATCGGGGTCATGCGCGGCGAGCATCACGGCATCACCGTGATCGGCGTCGACGTTGGGCGGACCCGCGACCTGTCCGCCGGGACCCTCCCCGAGGACGGGGTCGTCTCGGGCTGGAAGCTGCTGGTGGGCCGCCTCGACCGGGGCGCCCCCGGACGGGGCACCACCAGCCTCGGCCACATCCTCATGCGCCTCACCGAGCTAGGGAACGAGCAGAACCACGACCGCGGTGATCTCTACATCCGCCCCGCCGTCGAGCCGTTCGGCATCGCGGAGTTCAAGGCCTTCGACCGGATCATCCAGCTCGGCTACGAGGCCGGCAACCAGGCGATCAGCGACTGGCAAAGCGATCAGCCCCGCGCCTGACCGCGCCGCGAGCCGCCGGGCGCTACTGCCCGGCCTGGGCCCGGAGCCGGTCGTAGAGATCCGCGACGGTCGCGTCCTCGAGCGCGTCGCGGTCGTAGAGCGCTTCGTCGAACTGGATCCCGGCCCGACCCTCGATCTCGTAGACCCACTCCAAGATGTCGAGGGAGTCGACGTCGATGGCGGCAATCGGGGAGCTGGGCTCGATGCTGGCGTCCTCCGCGATCGTCCGCAGCTCGCCGATCACCTCGTCCAACGAAGGGAACACCGACCCTCACAATCGTCCGGCGGGCTTCCCACTCGCGTCGCCGACGCCAGGACTGTAGGCCGCGCGGCGCGCGGTCGTCAGACCCGAGCCGCAGCGACCGGACGCGACGGCGCGGGAGGCGACGTCGAGGTCACGACCAGCGGTCCGCCGATCGGCGCCGGGGTGTGGGCTGGGGCACCGCAGTCTCGGGCGGTCGCACCCACCACCCGTCGTCACGACCCTTCGGGCGTTGCGGGTAGATCTCGCGCGCGGTGCGCACCGAGGCCGCGACCGCGCTCATGACGCGGTCCGTCGCTTCGCAGGGATCCTCGGTCGGCGCGACGGAGACCGGCGGCCCGGCCACGATGCTCACCCCGACCCCCGGGCGCAGCCGGCGCTTGCGGCCCTTCGGGTAGAGGCGCTGGCCTCCCCAGACGCCGACCGGGACGACCGGCGCGCCGCTCAGCGCAGCCAGCCGGGCGATGCCGGTCTTGGCCGGCTTCGGCTCGAGAGTGTCGGAGATGCCGCCTTCCGGGAAGATGCCGAGGCACTCGCCGCGCCCCAAGGCCGCGGTGGCGTGCGCGAGGAAGCTCCCGGCGGCGGCCGTCCCGCGGGGGACCGGGATCTGGTGGGTGTGGACGAGGAAGAACCGCATCACCCGAACGTTCCAGAGCTCGGACATGGCCAGGAACCGCACCTTGCGGCGCGTGCGCTCCCCGAGCCACAACACGAACAGCGGATCGAGGAACGACACGTGGTTGGTGGCCAAGAGCACCGGACCGGTGCGGGGGACGTGCTCTCGGCCTTCCAGGACGATCCGGAAGGCGGGGCGAACCGGGTAGAGGATGACGCGGGCGAGGCCCCACACGGGTTCCATGTCGCCCTTACCCGGCGCAACCCGCCGAGGAGCACCGCGCCGGCCTCATGCTCCCGGGCCGTCGAGCGTGCCCCGCGCCGCCACGACCGACCTCGACACCCGTAATCGTCGCCGCGCGCGTCGTCCCCACTGGCTGGTCCATCGCGCTCGTCAGCTTCTGCACCGCAGCTCTCCGTGGCCGAGCCGACCGGCTCCCGATCGTCTCCCGCGTGTGGGCTCACCCGACCCGCGAAACTTACACTGGGAACCTTCATCGGACTGCAGAAGGAACTCGTCGGGGTGGGATCAGGTCGCGCGGGCGGAGACGAGCGGGCGCGCGTCGCGGTCACGGGCCTCGGCGTCGTGTCGCCGGCTGGCTCCACGGTGGATCGGTTCTGGGCGACGCTGCTGGCCGGGCAGTCCGTCGCCGCGCCCGTCCAACGGGTGGACGTCTCGGAGGCATCGATCCAGTTCGCGTGTGAGGCGCTCGACTTCGAACCGCAGGTCGTGCTCAGCGAGAAGGAGGCGCGTCGAACGGACCGCTTCGCCCAGTTCACCGTCGCGGCGGCGGACGCCGCCTACCAGAGCGCGGGCGCCCCCGATCTCGACGGCGCCCGGGTCGCGACCGTCATCGGCAACGGGCTCGGCGGCCTCGAGACCGTCGACCACGGCGCCCGGGAGTTCCTCGGGCTGCTCGCCCCCGGCCTGCGGGGCCGGATGAACCCGCTGTTCGTCCCCACGGTGATGCCCAACGCGGGAGCCGCGCACGTCAGCATGCGCCACGGCTTTCGGGGACCCTGCCTGACCATCTCCACCGCGTGCGCGGCCGGTGCCAACGCGATCGGGGAGGGGCTGCGACTGCTGCGGGAGCGCAGCACCGATCTGGTCGTCGCGGGCGGGGCGGAGGCGCCGGTGACGCCCTCGGTGCTCGCTGCGTTCGCCGCCGCCCACGCGCTGTCGGAACGGTCCGCTGATCCGGCCTCGGCGTCTCGACCCTTCGACCGAGACCGGGATGGCTTCGTCCTCGCCGAAGGGGCCGCCACCCTGGTCCTCGAACGGCTCGACGACACGCTCGCCCGGGGCGCGCCCATCCATGCCGAGGTCCTCGGCTACGGGCGCAACACCGACGCGTACCATCTCGTCGCACCACCACCCGACGGCCGCGGCGCGGTTGACTGCATGCGGCTCGCCCTCGACGACGCGGGCCTCGAGCCCGACGACGTGGCGCACGTCAACGCGCACGGGACCTCGACCCCTCGCAACGACGCCGCGGAGGCCATCGCCCTGCGGGAGGTGTTCGGCGACGACGGTCCGCCGATCACGTCGGTCAAAGGAGTCCTCGGCCACGCGATCGGCGGGGCGGGGGCGATCGAGGCGGTCGCCAGCGTCCTCACGATCACCGAGGGCCAGATCCCCCCCACCGCGAACTTCGTCGCCCCCGACGACGACACGCGCCTCGACGTCGTCACCGAGCCCCGCCCGCTCGACGACGGGGCGGTCCTGTCCAACTCGTTCGGGTTCGGCGGCCACAACGCGGTCCTCGTCTTCGGTCCCCGCTGACCGCTCGAGCGTCGACCCGATCGCAGGCCCCGGTCGCGACGCTCAGCCGCCCGGGATCGGACCCCGATCCCCGGCTGGCGAGCGGCCCGACGCCAGATCGGCGCCCGGGCCGGTGCGCTCCCGGAAGTCCCGGGTCGTGTACCCGACCAGCACCGCGGCGGTGCGGGCGCGGGCGGTGGCGGAGCGGGGGATCCCGAAGAGCGGTCCGATCTCGCCGAAGTAGCGACCCGCGGGCACGACGGTGCGGAGCTCCTCGGTGCCGTCGTCCCGCTCGCCGATGATCTCGATCTCGCCCTCCTCGACGACGTAGATCAGCTCACCCCAGGAGCCCTGCCGGAAGAGCACCTCCCCGGCTTGGAGCTCGACTCGGGTCGGGGGGAGGTTCGAGACCGCATGCTGGGGCACCAGCTCGATGACCTGATCGGCGAGCGGGAGCAGCCGATTGTCGTGGGTGGAGACCACCACCACCCGTTCGCCGGCCGCGAGCTCCCGCACGACCCGCAGGACCTCCTCGACCTGGACGTAGTCGAGGTGGGCGGTCGGCTCGTCGGCCAGGATGAGCGGCGGGTCGAGCGCCAGGGCCCGGGCGATGGCGACCCGCTGCTTCTGGCCACCCGACAGGTCGCCGGGGCGATGGTGGACGCGGTCGGCCAACCCGACGTTGTCGAGGAGCTCGGTGGCTCGGTCCCGGGCCGCCGGCCACTTGGCGCCGGCCGCTCGCAGCGGCACGGTCACGTTCTCGAGCGCGGTCAGGCTCGGCACCAGGTTGAAGGCCTGGAACACGATGCCGACCGTCCGCCGCCGGTACTCGGTGAGCGCCTGCCCGGTGAGGCCGGTCACCTCGACGTCGCCGAAGCGGATCGAGCCCTGCTTGGGTCGCAGGATCCCGCCCAGGCACGAGAGCAGCGACGTCTTGCCGCAGCCGCTGGGTCCGAGCAGCAACGCCAGCGCGCCCCGCTCGGCGCTGACCGTGAGCCCCTCGATCGGCCGGACCGCGTAGCCGCCGCTCGAGTACTCGATGGTGAGATCGGTGATCCGAAGGTCGGGCACTACGGCCCCCCGAACGCGAGCGCGGGATCGACCGACACGGCCCGGCGCAGCCCCGAGAGGCTGGCGATCAGCCCCACCGCCACCGCGATCAGCGGGAGCAGGAGGTACGACCGCAGGGTCAGCGAGACCGGCATCGGGAAGTTCGGACCCAGCACGGCGGCGATCCCGCTCCCGATGATCGCGGCGCCGATCGACAGCACGACGGCCTGGATCGCCAAGCCGCCCAAGATCGACCCCGACGACACCCCGGTCGCCTTGAAGACGGCGAAGTCCTGCTGACGTTCGAGCACCGACACGTAGATCACCGATCCGACGATCATGGCCGCGACGATCCAGAGCAAGACGGCCAGCAGCGCGATGGACGACCGAGCTTGGGCGAGCGCCCGCAGGAGGTCCTCCTGGGCGGCGTGGTTCGAGAGGGTGGCGAGCCCGCGCGGCAGCTGGGCCGGCACCGTGCCGGCGACTCCGATCGCGGAGGCGACCGGCTGCCCGGCGAACGCGACCAGCTGCGCGTCCCGCAAGGTCACGTAGACGTCGGGGACTCCGGCCAGGGCGGTCGCGTCGGACACCGTGCCGACGACGGTGAACGGATGGCCGGCCAGCGTCAGGTGCGAGCCGATGCCGTACCCCGAGAGCTTGGTGCTGATCGCGATCTCACCCGACCGGGTCGGGGCGTGCCCCTGCGACGCGGTCGGCAGCCCGAGGGTCCCGGCGGGCGCCCCGAACACGTTGACCGGCTTGGCGCTCCCGCCACTGACGATGTCCTTGCGGGTGAAGACGGTGGGGACGGCTCGGCGGACGCCCGGCAGCGGGGCGACCTCCGCCACCCGGGCCGCCGCCATCGGTGACGATCCGAGGAACGGCCCGTCGGCCCCTCGGGCGACGACCCACACGTTGACGCCGAGCAGGCTGACCGTCCGGCTCGCCTCGGCCTTGAACCCGTTGCTGACGCCGTTGATCACCAGCGCCATCCCGAAGACCAGCGCCGTCCCGATGACGGCGATCGCGAACCGCCGCCGCCGCCACTGCAGGTCGCGCAGCGCCGGCCTCAGCATCTGTCACCCCGGCTGCCACGCACCACCCGACAACCCCCCCGCTCCGGGGCGCAGGCTACCGGGATTGCCGACGACCGACCCCGCGACGTCGGCTCGGAGCTCGAGGTCGGCAGCCCGCAGCCGGGTCGCCGCTCTGGTCGCCACCAGCCGCGCCGCCGGTTCAGGACCGCACGGGGTCGAGAGCCCGGCCCGGGGCTGGCCCGGGTCGCTCGGTCACGCCAGGCCGGTCGTCGCGGCAGTCCCCGAGCCCGGCTGGGTGGTGGGGATCCGGCGGCTGAAGAAGAGCGCCAGGAGGGCGATCACGGCGAGCACCGAGAGCGCGCTTCGGAGGCCGTCGATGCGTGCGTTCGCGTTCTCGTCGACGATCGCGGCCGTGGTGGCTGGAGGCACGCCGGCCTTGTCGAGCTGCGTCTTGAGATCCTGGTCGGAAATGAACGGGACACCGCCCGCGAGCTCGACCTGCGCCTTCGAGGCGAGATCCTTCGGCACCTGAGGGTTGTTCTGCACCCCGCTCAGGAACGAGCTGGTCAAGGCCGAGATGAGGATCGCGCCGGCCAGCGCGGTCCCGATGGAGGCTCCGAGATTCGTGACCGTGTTCTGCAGCCCACCGACCTCGCCGCTCTGCTCGTCGGGCACCGACGAGACCGTGACGCTGCCGAGCTGCGAGGCGAGCGCGCCGACGCCGAGGCCCGCCAGCAACATCGGCCAGGTGACGATCTCGGGGCCCGCGCCGGCGTCGAGCGCGGCCACCATCACCACGATGCCGGCGAACAGGGCCAGGAAGCCGACCTGCACGACCCGGCGAGGCGACGCGTGCGGGAACACCTTCGGGACCCCGACCGCGGCCAGGAGCAGGGTGATCGAGAGCGGCAGCAACCGGACTCCCGTCGCGATCGCCGAGAGGCCAAGGGCGACGGAGAGGAAGAGCGGCACGACGAAGAACAGCCCCGCCTGGAGGAGGTACTGGAAGAAGAACGAGGTGAGCCCACCCCGCAAGGTTCGGTCCCGGAGCATCGTCGGGTCGATGAGCGCGGCGTCGCCGCGAGCCAGCCGGCGGCTCTCCCACCAGAAGAAGACCCGCAGGACGACTCCGCCGGCGAGGATCAGCCAGATCACCGGTGAGAGACCCAGCCACGTCGGGGCGCCCTCCTTCGACTGGACGAAGCCCCAGGCGCCCGAGCGCAGGATGCCGTAGACGACGAGCCCGAGCCCGAGGGCGGACAGGGCGGTGCCGACGACGTCGAGCTTCACGCCGGCCTCCTCCGGTGGCGTGTCAGCGATCCGACGGGCGAGCCAGAGGATGCCCAGCACGACGAAGACCTCGCCGACGAACACCCACCGCCAGGAGAGGTAGGTCGTGCACAGCCCACCGATCAAGGGGCCGGCGGCCACCGCGATCGCCCCCGCCGCGGCGACCAGTCCGTACGCACGCGGTCGGTCAGCCCGCCCGAAGTTCGACGCGACGAGCGCAACGATTGCCGGCAAGATGAGCGCGGCGCCGACCCCTTCGAGGAACGACCATCCGAAGATGAGCACCCCGAGATTGGGGGCGAGCGCCGTGGTCAACGACCCCGATCCGTAGATCACACATCCGATGGCGAAGGCGCGCTTCCGTCCGAGGATCTGGCCGAGCTTCCCGCCCGTGATCATGAGCGACGCCATCACGAGCGTGTAGAAGGTGATCGCAGTCTGGATCCCGGTGACGGTCGAGCCCACGTCCTTGGCGACCGTCGCGATCGACACGTTCATCACCGAACTGTCGAGCGTCATCAGGAACTGACCCGACGCCAGCGTCACGAGGACCAACCCGGCCGCGCCTACCCGCCCCTGGGTGGCATCGGAAGCTCTGGGATCTTGGTCCGGGCCCATGCGGTCCCCGCGACGACGACCACGACGTCCTAGCACACGGGGCCCCACCGCCCTCGGAGGACGTGCCCGCAGTCAGCGACGCGGGCGTCGACCGGACTCAGCGAACGGCGCTCGGTTCGACGCGAGACGTTCCGACCGTGACCGGCTGCTCGTCCCAGGCGCCGCTCGCACGCGCGGCCAGGTCGGCGAAGGTCGTCGCGTCGAGGATCGCGATCGTCGCGTCGCGGACCGCCGACCACGTCTCCTGGAGGCTGCAGCCCAGCTGCATCGGGCAGCCCTCGGGGTCGTGGCGGGTCGCGCAGGCGATCGGAGCCAGCGGACCCTGGATCAGGCGCACGACCCGGCCGAGCGTGATCTCACCGGGCGGATGGTTCAGCCGGTAGCCGCCGCTCGGTCCCCGCTCGGATCGGACGATCCCGGCCAGCGCGGAGCTGGGGGAGCAGCTGCTCAAGGACCGTGACCGGCGTGCTCGTCGTGTCAGCCAGCTCCTGGAGCTTGTGGGGCCGCCCGTCGTCGGCCATGGCAAGGGCCAGCACGGCCCGGGTGGCGTAATCGGTGCGGCGGTTGATCCACATGGTGGTTGGCAGGGCAGCTTGACCAGCCCTAACCCGAAAGTCTAGTTTCCCACCCTTAATTATCAAGTTTACTAGCAATGCCTGAATAGGCGGAGGTGACGGGGGTGCGCACGAACCCGCGACGGATCCTGGCTGTGGCCGCCCTGGCCGTCTCGTTGCTGGCGGTGGGCCTGACCCCCGCCCAGGCAGCGTCGGGCGGGGGCGGCTCCACGCCGCTTCGGCTCGGCTACTTCCCGAACGTCACCCACGCCCCGGCCCTGGTCGGCGTCACCGGCAGATATTTCCGCGCCGCGCTCGGCCCGAACGTCGCCCTGAAGCTGTCGACCTTCAACGCCGGCCCGGCGGCCGAGGAGGCCCTCCTGTCGGGCTCGATCGACGCCAGCTACCTGGGCCCGAACCCCACCATCACCGGGTTCGAGCAGTCGCAAGGCGCGATCCGGGTCGTCGCCGGGGCCGCGTCGGGCGGCACGTTCTTCGTCGTCAAGCCCAGCATCACGACGGTGTCGGACCTCAAGGGCAAAGCCGTCGCGTCACCTCAGCTCGGCAACACCCAGGACGTCGCGCTCCGCACCTACCTGAAGCGCCACGGGCTCAGCACCACCGTCAACGGCGGCGGCGACGTGTCGGTCCGGCCGATGGACAACGCGACCATCGTGCAGTCCTTCGAGCAGGGCCTGATCGTCGGCGCCTGGGTCCCCGAGCCGTACGCGCAGGAGCTCATCAAGGCCGGCGGCAAGGTCCTCGTCGACGAGCGCACCCTCTGGCCGGGCGGCCGGTTCGTCACCACCCAGCTCGCGGTTCGCACCGACTACCTGCAGGCTCACCCCGACGTCATCCGTCGCCTGCTCCAGGGTCAGGTCGCGGCGATCAACCTGATCCACAGCAACCCGACCCGCGCCGAGCAGCTGGTCGGGCAGGGCATCCAGCAGGCCACCGGTCAGACCGTCGCGCCGAGCCTGCTCGCGGCGTCGTTCTCGTCGATCACGTTCACGAACGACCCGATCGCGGCGTCGCTGAAGGTCGCGGCCGCGAACGCCAAGAGCCTCGGCCTGCTGCAGAGCGCCCAGCTCCAGGGCCTCTACCAGCTGAGCCTGCTGAACAGCGTGCTGCGCGCCGACCACCAGCCGAGCGTGTCGAGCGGATGACGGTCTTGACCCGGCCCCGACACCGGGACGGCGCGCCTGCGCCGGACCCGACGTCGGGTGACGACCGCCCGGGCGCGGTCCGGATCGACGACCTCTCGAAGGTGTTCGGGGACTCCACGAGAGCCGTCCACGCGCTCGATCGGGTGACCCTCCACGTCGAGCCGGGCAGCTTCGTCTGCGTCCTCGGCGCGTCGGGCTGCGGGAAGAGCACCCTCCTCAACCTCGTCGCTGGCCTCGACGAGCCCAGCGGCGGGCAGCTCCGCGTCGGGGGCGGACCAGCCTCCTGTTCCAGGAGGCGGCGCTGTTCCCATGGCTCACCGCAGCGCGCAACGTCGAGCTGCCCCTCCGCCTCGACGGGATGGGCCGGGCGGAGCGGCGGGCCCGGGCCCGCGAGCTGCTCGAGCTCGTCCACCTCCGCGACTTCGCCGACCAGCGCCCCCACGAGCTGTCCGGCGGCATGCGGCAGCGGGTCGCGCTGGCCCGGGCGCTCGGCCAGCGCACCGACGTGCTCCTCATGGACGAGCCGTTCGGGGCCCTCGACGCCATGACCCGCGACACCCTCCACGACGAGCTGGAGCGGATCTGGCGCGAGACCGGGGTCAGCATCCTCTTCGTCACCCACAACGTCCGGGAGGCGGTCCGCCTCGGGGACCGGGTCGTGCTCCTCTCCAGCCGCCCGGGCCGGGTCATCGGCGAGTTCCCGGTCTCGATCGCCCGTCCCCGCCGTATCGACTCGACGCCCGTGGCCGGGCTCGCCGCCACCATCACCGACCAGCTCCGAGCCGAGGTGTCCCGCCATGGCGACGACTGACCAGCCCACCGCCGCCGCGCTCGAGGCGCAGCTCTCGGGCCTCGATGCCCTCGAGCTCGACCTCCGACCGCCCCGCCGACGCGCCGCGCGCCTCTGGTCCCACCTCTGGCCCAAGGCGCTGGCGGTCGCGATCTTCCTCGCCTTCTGGCAGATCGTCGTCTGGACCGGCTGGCGGCCCCAGTACCTGCTGCCCGGCCCGGCGAAGGTCTTCGACGCGCTCACCGCCCACTTCGGCACCCTCATGAGCGCCGCCCGCACCACGCTGGGCCGCGCCGTGCAGGGCTTCGCGCTCGCCATCGTGATCGGCTCCGTCCTCGGGGCGCTCGTGGCCAGAAACCGGGTGCTGCGGGCCGCCTTCGGGTCGCTCATCACCGGCCTGCAGACCATGCCGTCGATCGCTTGGTTCCCGCTCGCGATCCTGCTGTTCAAGCTCACCGACGGCGCGATCGTGTTCGTGGTCGTCATCGGCGCCGCGCCCTCGATCGCCAACGGACTGATCAGCGGCATCGACAACATCCCGCCCCTCTGGCTGCGGGCCGGTCACGTGCTCGGCGCCCGCGGCCTGGCCAGCCTCCGCCACGTCGTGCTCCCCGCCGCCTTGCCCGCCTTCGTCGCGGGCCTCAAGCAAGGGTGGGCGTTCGCGTGGCGCAGCCTGCTCGCCGGTGAGCTGCTCGTCACGATCCCGGGCTCGTTCTCGCTCGGGGAGCGCCTCGAGTTCGCCCGCGAGTTCTCCGACGCGCCGACCCTGATCGCGGTGATGATCGTCATCTTGGTCATCGGCATCCTCGTCGACGAGCTCTTCTTCGGCACCCTCGAGCCGCGTCATCCGCCGCCGCTACGGCCTCATCGACGAGGCGCAGCGAGCCTGACCCGAGCCCCCGGCTCCCGCGGCGCGGCATGGGTCGACCGGCCGCCACCGCGGTCAGCCACAATGGCGCCATGCCCCCGCCGGTGAAGGTCCGCTTCTCGCCCGCGCCGAGCGGCTTCCTCCACGTCGGGTCGGCCCGCACCGCGCTCTTCAACTGGCTCTTCGCCCGCCACCACAAGGGCGAGTTCGTCCTCCGCATCGAGGACACCGACCGGACCCGAACCCGAGAAGAGTGGGTGGTCGGCATCCAGGACACCCTGCGCTGGCTCGGCCTCGACTGGGACGCCCCCACCGTGCTCCAGAGCCAGCGGTTCGCCGAGTACCGGGCCGCGGTCGCGCAGCTCCTCGACGAGGACGCCGCCTACGAGTGCTTCTGCACCCCCGAGGAGCTCGCGGCTCGCGCCGAGGCGGCCCGAGCCGAGGGGCGTACCCCCACCCACGACGAGCGCTGCCGCGACCGCGCCCCCGACGAGCGAGCCGCCCTCGCCGAGCAGGGCCTCCCGCAGACGATCCGGTTCCGGACCCCCGAGACGGGCGCCAGCGCGTTCCTCGACCTCATCCGCGGCGAGGTCCGAGTCGAGTGGTCGACGATCAGCGACTTCGTGATCGAACGGGCCGACGGCACCCCCCTCTTCTTCCTCGCCAACGCGGTCGACGACCTCGAGATGGGGATCACGCACGTGATCCGCGGCGAGGACCTCCTCGACTCGACCCACCGGATCCTCGCCCTGCGCCGCGCCCTCGACCCCGGACCGCTGCCGCAGTACGCGCACCTGCCGCTGATCCTCGGCCCGGACCGCTCGAAGCTCTCCAAGCGGCACGGCGCGGTCGGGCTCGAGGAGCTCCGCGACGCCGGCTACCTGCCCGTCGCGCTGCGTAACTACCTCTCCCTCGTCGGCTGGTCGCCACCCGACGGCCGGGAGGTGCTCGACACCGACGAGCTGGTGGCCAGCTTCGACCTCGACGCGGTCACGCGCGCCGCCGGGGCGTTCGACCACCAGAAGCTCGACTGGATGAACGGGGAGTGGATCCGGCGCCTCACCGTCCCCGAGCTCGAAGCGGCCGCGCTGCCGCTCGCCACCGGCCGCTGGGGCGACGGGCTCGACCGGGGGCTGCTGCGGTCGGCGGTGGCGCTCGGCCAGGAGCGGTCCACGACGCTCGGCGCGCTCGTCGACCAGGCCGCCTTCCTCTTCGTCGACGAGGACGACTTCCAGATCGCCCCCGAATCGTGGGACAAGCTCGTCCAGATCGACCGGGTCGACGAGCTCCTCGCCGCGGTCGACGAGCACCTCGCCCGCTGCGGCTGGACGGTCGAGGAGATCGACCTGCGACCCCTCCTCACCGAGCTCGGCTTCAAGCCCGGGTCGGCGCTCCGAGCCGTCTACGCCGCAGTCGAGGGTCGCCACGCCGGCCTTCCGCTATTCGACTCGATCCTGCTGCTTGGCCGCGACCGCGCGCGGTCTCGGATCGCCGCCGCGCGGGCGCGGCTGGCCTCCTGAACGACCCGGCGCGAACGGCCCGCGCCGCCCGGTCGGGGAGGGCCGGAGGGGCCCCGCCCGCTAGGCTTGGCGGACCTTTCGGGGGTGGTGTAATCGGCAACACAGCAGGTTCTGGCCCTGTCGTTGGGGGTTCGAGTCCTCCCCCCCGAGCCCAACGGCCCCGTCGTCTAGTGGCCTAGGACGCCGCCCTCTCAAGGCGGAAACGGCAGTTCGAATCTGCTCGGGGCTGCCACTTGGAACGGCCCGTGCTCGCCCCGACGAGCCCGGGCCGTTCGTCGCGAACGGACCCGCACCGCGGCTCGACCCTGCTCCACCTCGCTCAACGCGCTCACGCCGCGCGCAGCACGGCGCGTCGACGCGCTCGACACCGCCGCGACCGACGCTCAAGCGCGCCGAGCGATGTGACGACGAACCGACCTAGATGCAGCGGAAATCCACCACTTGCACAGCCGAATCCGTTACCGTCAACAAGCACGTTTGGGGAGACGGCGCGACTCGCAATGCCTCCCGCGTGTACTTGACGGAGGGACACACACAAACCAACGCAGTCGGCGGAGTCGCAGGGAGCGCGTCGAACACGATGCAGCGCCCCGAAATGCTTGACACCGCAGTCTTAATGCGTTCGACTTTCTTGAGGCACGCCAGACTCCTGGAGGAAGCGTGAACAAGTCAGAGCTCATCGAAAAGGTCGCCGGGGCAGCGAGCCTCACGAAGGCCGATGCCGAAAAGGCGGTCAACGCGTTCATCGGCGTCGTCGAGAGCGCCGTGGCCTCGAACGACAAGGTCACGCTCCCCGGCTTCGGAGCTTGGTCTCGCACGCAGCGCGCCGCTAGGACGGGTCGCAACCCCCGCACTGGCGAGCCCGTGCAGATCCCAGCGGCGAAGGCCGTCAAGTTCTCGGTGGGTGCCGATTTCAAGAAGAAGGTGAACACCTGAGACCGAGCTGCCGAGCCGATCGGCCTCGGAGCCAGAAACCGTCAGAGAAAGGTAGGTGACCGTGCCTCCGGCCAAGAGACGCACCACACGTAAGAGCACCGCGAAAAAGACGGCTGCTCGTAAGCCCGCGAAGCGTCGCACCGCGAAAAAGTCGACCGCCCGCAAGCCGGCGGCGCGGAAGACGACTCGTCGTCGCAAGGCGACCACAGCCAAGAAGGCGCCCGCCAAGCGGCGTCGGAAGGCTGCGGGACCAAGGCTCAGGCCAAGAAGCGGCGTCGTCGCAAGGCGACCACAGCCAAGAAGGCGCCCGCCAAGCGGCGTCGGAAGGCTGCGGCGAAGAAGGCTCCGGCCAAGCGGCGTCGGCGCAAGGCGACCACAGCCAAGAAGGCGCCCGCCAAGCGGCGCAAGAAGGCTGCGGGGACCAAGGCTCCGGCCAAGAAGCGGCGTCGTCGTAAGGCTGCTGCTCCTGCGCCCACCAAGCGGCGCCGGCGCAAGGCCACTCGCTAACCCCGTCCCACCGCTTACCCAGCACGAAGGGGCCCTTCGGGGCCCCTTCGGCGCGTGGGCTCAGAGCGGCTCGAGGAGCTTGAAGGCCTCCGCCAGCTTGAGGCCAAACGGCGCCCCGGCCGCCGCCCCGTCCCCCCGGATCCGCTCGACGAAGGCCGCGTGCTGAGCCGGGAGGTCCGGGGCCGCCTCGTCGATCCCCATCGTCGAGCGCCACTGGCTGCGATGGCAGAGCAGCGCCGCGACCTTGGCGTCGAACCCCGGCCCGGCGTCCTCGGCGTAGTCGGGCTCGTCGGCCTCGAAGAGCAGCAGTCGCTCGGGCCGGTGGGGGGCGCCCCGCTCAGGGAAGAAGTGCGGGTCCCGGGCCACGACGACCCCGTCGACGACCAACTCCCCGGCTCGACGATGGTCGGGGTGGAGCCGGTACCGCTTCCACGGGTCGTGCCCGACCAGCGTGTCGGGCGCCACCCGCCGGATCGCCCCGCACACCTCGGCCCGCTCGAGACGACCCGATTCGAGCTCGCCGTCGACCTGGTCGAGGAACTCGACGCTCGCCGCGCCGAGCGCGTCGGCCGCGGCCTGCTGCTCGACCCGGCGCCGCGCCACCAGCGCGGCCAGGTCCTCGTCAGGATCCCAGGTGCCCTTCGACCCGTCGGTGAGGACGAGCAGATGCACCTCGCTGCCCGCGGCCGCCCAGCGGGCGACCGTCGCGCCGCAGCCGAACTCGATGTCGTCGGGATGGGCGCCGACGACCAGCGCCCGACGGGGCGTGATCAGCGCCGGTGCCCGGCGACTCACGCCCGGGTGCTCGCGGTGAGGGCAGTCAGGTCGTCGGGGACGTCGACGTCGAAGGCCAGGGTCGGATCGCGGACCACCCGCACTCCGAGCCCGAGCCGGCGGGCCTCGACGGCGTGGCGGCGGAACGAGCCCGGCCCGTACGCGAAGCGGAACGGGGCGTCGGTCGGGACGGCCAGCACGTTGGTCCCGTCGTCGCGGTGGCAGGGGACCATCGCCACCACCGGGCGGGGCCCGTCGTCAGCGAGGCGAGCCAGCGACCGGGCTCGGGCCAGATCGGCGTGCGCGATCACCGTGCGGGGGAGGCCCAGCCCCGCGACGTGGGCCTGCCCGCGCGTCGCGGCCTCGTCGAGCGATCCCGGGTCGTCGAGCACCACGCAGGCTCGGCGGGCCGCCCAGGCACGCACCTCCGGGGCGCTCGTCACCACCACGACCGGGAACGGCACCGCGGCGTCCACGACACGGTCGGCGAGCCGCTCTCCGAGCTCAGCTCGGGCCGGGTCGTCGAGCACCGCGGCGAGGCGGGCCTTGCCGAGCAGGAACGACCGGATCGGGAGCACGACCCCGGCACGCGGCTCCTGGCTCCCGGATCCCCGGCGCATGAGGCTGCCTATGCTACCGGCCGTGGAGCCGGCCTACGGCGCCCTTCGCGTCACCCTGATCCCTCCCCTGCCGCGCCGCGTTGCGATGGACGATCGAAGGCGCGCACCAGATCCCCGTCCGCGGTCCGGTGATCCTGGCCAGCAACCACGTGTCGTACCTCGACCCGTTCGTCCTCGGCGCCCTCGCCGACCGGCGGCACCGGCGGGTGCGGTTCCTCGCCAAACGGGAGCTCTTTGACCGGCGCGCCACCGGCACGGTGCTGCGCGCGGCACACCAGATCCCCGTCACGCGCGACAGCGTCGACGCGTCGGGGTCGCTCGACGCTGCGGTCGCTGCCCTCACCGCCGGCGAGTGCGTCTGCGTGTTCCCCGAGGGGACCATCTCCCTCGACCTCGAGCCGATGCCCGGCAAGACCGGCACCGCCCGCCTCGCCGCCGCCAGCGGCGTGCCCGTCACCCCAGTCGGGCTCTGGGGGGCGCAGCGGATCCTGTTCAAGGGTCGCAAGCCCCGCTGGCGGTGGGGGATCGCCGAAATCGGCGGTGGTCGGCGCCCCGCTGCGCGTCGACCCGACCGAGGACGTCCACGCCGCGACGGAGCGGATCATGGCCGCGATCGCAGGCTGCGTCGCTCGCGCTCGCGCCATCTACCCCCAACTGCCCCAACCCGGGGAGGGCGACTGGTGGGTGCGCGCCCCCGCCACCGCCCTCGGGCGGGTCCCCACCGGCCCGACACCGTGACCGACCCCCGCACCCGGGTGGCCGTCATCGGCGCTGGTTCCTGGGGCACCGCGGTGGCGGCGCTGCTCGCCCCGCATGCCGACGTCACCCTCTGGGCCCGCGAACCCACCCTCGCCGACTGCCTCGACACACGACACGAGAACGCCCGCTACCTGCCCGGCGTCGCGCTCCCCGAGTCGCTGCGCGCCACCACCGACCTCGAGGACGCCTGCCGCGACGCCGACGTCGTCGTGCTCGGTGTCCCCTCGCACGGCCTGCGCGGCGTCCTCGACGGCGCACGAGGCCTCATCGCCGCCGACACGCCCATCGTCAGCCTCGCCAAAGGCGTCGAGCAGGGCACCCACCTGCGCATGACCCAGGTCGTGGCCGACGTGCTCGCCGACCACCGCCTCGACCGCATCGGCGTGCTCACCGGCCCGAACCTGGCCCGCGAGGTCGCGGCCGGCCAACCCGCCGCGTCGGTGATCGCGATCCAAGATCCTGCCGCGGCCGCGTCGCTCCAGACCCTCTTCATGACCACCACCTTCCGGGTCTACACGAACCCGGACGTGGTCGGCTGCGAGATCGCCGGCGCGCTGAAGAACGTGTTCGCCATCGCGGCCGGCATCGCCGACGGGCTCGGCTACGGCGACAACACCAAAGCCACGCTCATCACCCGCGGGCTCGCCGAGCTGGCCCGGCTCGGCGTCGCGCTGGGCGGCGACCCGCTCACCTTCTCGGGGCTGGCCGGGATGGGAGACCTGGTCGCCACCTGCACCAGCCCGCAGAGCCGCAACCGTCACGTCGGCGTCGAGCTGGGCCGAGGCCGGAGCCTCGACGACATCGTGACCGAGATGAACATGGTCGCCGAAGGCGTCAAGAGCACCGAGGCCGTCCTCGCCCTCGCCGCCGAGCACCAGGTCGACATGCCGATCGCGGCGATGGTCGGCGCGGTGCTCTACGACGATCGGCGACCCGCTGACCTGGTTCCCAGCCTCATGCTGCGTGAGGCAAAGGCCGAGCTGCACGGCTTCCGGTGACCGCGGTCGGCAGCGTCGGCGCCGCCCAGCAAGCGGAGGTCGACGAGCGGGGCCTCGTCACCCCGATCGACGGGCCCTGGACGCTCGACTGGTGGGTCGGAGCCGACGACCGCTGGCACGTCCCGGCCCGCGAGGCCGCCGTGCGCCAGACCCTCGTCGAGTCGGTCCCCGTCGTACGGACCGCGATGCGGGTCGCGGGCGGCGATGCGGTCCAGCACGTCTACGGCGTCGGCAGCCCCGCGGGGACGGTCGTCGTCGAGTTCACGAACGAGTCGCCGCTGCCGTTCGTCGTCGCGGTCGTCCTGCGCGGCGCCCGCCGCGTCGACCTCGTCGAGAACCGCCTCGACGTCGACAGCCGCCCCACGTTGCGCCTGCCCCGCCCGCCGGCCCGGTGGGCCGCCACCGACGACGCGACCACGGAGGCGATTGTCACCAGCGGCCGGGCCCGCGAGGACCCGTGGGCCGTCCCCGCCGCCCGCGACAGCCGCCTCGAGGTGGCCTGCCTCTACCCGCTCGCCCACCGGGCCCGCCTCCGGGTCGCGCTCACCCTCCGACGCACCCACCGGATCCCCGCCGTCAGCCTCGACGCGCTGCCCAGCCCCGCCGCCGCGGCGCGGGGCTGGCGGGCCCAGCTCCAGCGGGGCCTGCAGCTCGAGGTGCCCGACCCCGGCCTCGACGACGCGGTCCGCGCCGCCCGCGCCGCGGTGCTGCTGGCCGGGGCCCGCCGCACCGTCGAGCCCGACGTCGTCGCCGCCCTCGAGGACTGGGGCTTCGACTCCGAGGCGAGCACCGGCTGGTCCCGTCTCGGCTGGCGGGCCCGCCGGAGCGCCAGCCGCCGATCGCCGGTACCCCAGTCCTGGTCCGACGTCGACGCGGCGCGGGCGGCCGGCGGCGCGGAGCTGCTCCTCGCCGTGCGGGCCGTCCTCGCCCACGAGGCCGACGACGGCACCATCACCCTGCTCGCCCAGCTGCCCCCGTTGTGGCGGGGCCAGAGCCTCGCCGTGCACGGCGCCCCCACCCGCGCCGGGCTCCTCTCCTACGCGGTGCGCTGGCACGGGGCCCGCGCCGCGCTGCTCTGGGACGCGCCACCCGGGGTGCGGCTGCGCGCCCCCGGCCTCGACCCGAGCTGGGCCACCGAGGAGCCCCGCGGCGACGCGCTGCTCGGAGCGGCCGTCGCGTGACGGACCCCCACGAGCTCGAGACGGTCGGCGTCTACGACCCGAAGGCGGCCGACGCGGCCGAGCGGCTCAGCCTGCTCCAGCTCGCGCTCGAGCACGGCGCCACGATCGACGAGATCCGCGTCGCGATCGACGCGGGCCGCCTCCACGTGCTCGCCGCGGAGCTGCTCATGCTCGACCGGCCCCGCACCCTCACCCTCGCCGACGCCGCCGCCACCGCCGGCGTGACGCTCGACTTCGCGGCCCGGGTGTGGCGGGCGCTGGCCTTCCCGCTCGCGGCGCCCGACGCGCCGGTCTGCACCGACGCCGACGTCGACGGGCTCGCCTTCTACGGGGACGTGGCGAGCAGCGCCGGCCCCGACGCCGCGATCTCCCTCGCCCGGGCGGTCGGCACCGCGCTGGCCCGGACCGCCGACGCCAGCGTCGAGGTCGTGCGAGCCGGGATCGAAGCGCCGCTGCGGCACGCCGGGGGCACCGACGTCGACGTCGCCCGCCAGCTCGTCGACGTCACCGCCGCCATGCTGCCCCGCCTCTACCCGATGTTCGAGGCCGTGCACCGCCGGCACCTCGTCGAATCGGCTCGCCGCTACTCGCTGTGGGGGGCCAGCGCCACCGAGGCCAGCACCACCGAAGCCGTCGTCGGGTTCGCCGACCTGGTTGGCTACAGCGCGCTGAACGAGCACCTCACCGCCGGCGAGCTCGACGCGCTCATCGACCGCTTCGAGCAGCGCGCCCTCGACGCGGTCGCCCGGCCCGGCGGGCGGCTCGTCAAGGTGATCGGCGACGAGGTGATGTTCGCGGCCGGGTCGGCCACCGACGCGGCCCTCGTCGCCGGGCACCTCCTCGACGCCACCGACCTGCCCCCGCTGCGGATCGGCCTCGCGACCGGCACCGTCCTGGCCCGGGAGGGGGACCTGTACGGCACCCCGGTGAACCTCGCGGCGCGCCTCGAGGCGCTCGCGGAGCCCGGGCAGGCGCTCGTCGACGCCGAGACCGCCCGTCGGCTCGACGCGTCGACGGTCGAGCCGCTCGGCGCGCACGCCGTGGCCGGGTTCGCGACGCCCGTCGACGTGTTCGCGCTCAGACGCTGAGCCGCAGCGTCGCGATCCCCCACGGGCGCAGCTCGACCCCGCCCTCGAAGGGCGCCTGCGGGCGGCCCAGCAGGTCGACGACCCAGCCCCGAGCCGGCGTCCCCATCCGCTCCACGCTGACCGTCGAGGAGGTCGGGGACGGGTTGAACACCCGCACCAGCAGCGCCCCCCCGTCGCGGGTCACCGCCGACACCGCCCCGCCGTGCACCGCCAGCGCCTGCCCGGCCGGCGGGGCCGCCCCCGAGGTGTCGCGCACCCCGGTCCGCTCCAGCGGGACGAGGAACTCGTCGGCCGCCTCGTACAGGCGCGCGGCGCGCCAGTCGCCACGGTGGGGGAGCAGCGCGTAGTCGAGCGTGACCCGACCCTGCAGCTCGGGTCCCTCGAGGGGGTCGATCGGCCCAGCCGGGTTCGGTCGCAGCGCGGGCTCGACGCGCGACAGGTAGCCGGTGGCGCGCAGCAGGGTCAGCGCCAGCTCCCGGCCCTCCTCGACCACCTCGTACTCGAGCAGCCCGTCGTGGAGCACCGCCAGCCCCACCGCGCCGTCGGAGCCGTCCACGAAGCGCCGCGACACGAAGGTCGCCAGCGGCGCCTCGTGCGGGCCGCCCTCCGCCTCGAGGCCGCGCCGCACCACCGCGAAGGCGCACTCGGCATCCGAGCCGTCCACCGGGGCCGGCAGTGGGAAGTGGGCGCGCAGCCGATGGTCGCGGACCTGGTTGTCGACCACGGTGTGGATCCGCACGAACCGCTCCCCGGCGCGCAGCTCGAGCCGGGACCGGACCTCGCACTCCCGGGTCGCGGTCAGGCGGGCCGAGCAGGACCGGCTGTCGCCCACCGCCCCGACCGGCCAGCGGTACGTCGAGGTCACCTCCAGCGCGGCGCGGACCGGCCCCCGCTCCTGGACCGTCACCTCGACCCGGTGCGGGCGCTCGACCAGCTGGTCCACGGTCGGCGGCGAGTAGTTGTACGTGTCGCCGCCGTCGCCGCCGTCGACGAGCCGGTGCAGCCCCGCCACCCGGACCCCGTCGCTCGTCTCGAGCGTGCACGTCGCGTCGTGCGGGTCGACGACGACGGTCAGCGTCTCGTTGGCGCAGCTCGCACCCGTCGGCTCGCACCCCGGTCGACGGGCCCGGCCCCTCCACCGGGTGGTAGGTGCGCCACCCCAAGCCCGGCACCGCCGACGCCGCGAACTGCAGACCCCGGGCCGGGGACAGCACCTGCCGGAACCGGACCGTCGCGCCCCGCTCCCCGAGCTCGAGCAGCTCCTCGCGGGTCTCCTCCAGATCGATCGCCGGCTCGCCCGGGTCGGCGGCCCGGAACGTCAGCTCCCAGTCGTCGTCGCCGACCGCCTCCCGGCCGACCTCGGCGATGCGGACCCCGCCGAACTCCACGCCGCGGAGCAGCTCGAGCACCCAGCGGACCTTCTGGCCCGTCACCACCGTCGCGAACCCCTCCCCGCGGCGCTCCCACGCCACCTGGGTCGGGCACGGCGTTCCGTCGTCGGCGACCAGGTGCACCGGCCCGCTGCCGAACGCGACCGACTCGACCAGCCCGCCGCGCGCGGCCCCGGTCGGGTTCACGACCACCGTCGACCCGCGGGGCGCGTCGACCCGGCGGGCCAGGTCGTGGACCGCCTCCCGGGTCAGCGCGTCGCCGATCTGGCGGGCCTCCTGGTAGCGGACCAGCACCGCGTCGACCACCTCGTCGTGGCTGCACGCGCAGGACGAGTCGTGCGCGCTGTTCAGCACCAGCTGCCGCCACGCGACGTCGAGCAGCGCCGCTGGGTACTCCGACGGGTCGCGCAGCAGCGCCGACAGCGGCTCGGCGCGCCGCTCCAGCGCCCGCTCCGCGGTCGCCGCGGCGCGGTGCACGTCCACCCGGTTCGACGCCACCCCCATCAGCACGTTCGCCCGCGCGCCCGAACGCAGCTCCCCGACCCACGTCGCGAGCCCGTCGATCGGCTGCGTCGACAGGTACTCGGGCAGCGAGGTGACCACGAACCGGTAGTCGTCCTGCACCGCGTTCGCCTCCGCGACCACCCGGCCCAGCCCCGGCTCGGGCAGCTGATGGTCGGTGCCGTTCATCAGCAGCAGGTCGCCGCCCGCGAGCCGGGCCGGGCCGAGCTCCCGCTCGTAGCCGTGCACCCGGGCCAGGAGCGTCTTGACGTCGTCGGGCAGGTCCCGTCCGTTCGAGTAGGAGCCGTACAGGTACTCGGCCCGCACCCGCGACCCGTCCGGCGCCTCCCACCAGAACCCGGTCTGGGTCACCGCACCCGGCACGCCCCGCCACACCACCGCGTGCTCGAAGCCGGCCAGCGCCAGCAGCTGGGGCATCTGCGCGACGTGCCCGAACATGTCGGGCAGATAGCCGACCGCCATCGGCCCGCCCAGCGCGGTCGCCCGCGCCACCCCGAGCTGCAGGTCGCGGACCAGCGTCTCGCCCGACACCATGAACTCGTCCATCAAGATCATCCACGGCCCCACCTGCAGCCGGCCGCTCGCGGCGAGCCGGGCCAGCCGCGGCGCCGCCTCCGGTCGCACGGCCAGATAGTCGTCGAGCACCGCGGTCTGCCCGTCCAACAGGAACCGCGCGTACGACAGGTCCTGCTCCAGCAGCGGGATCAGCCGGTCGAGCAGCTCCACCAGCCGGATCCGGAATGTCTGGAACGGTGCGTACCACTCCCGGTCCCAGTGCGTGTGCGGCACGATCGCGACCGTCGTCGCGGGGCGGGCCGGGACTGGCTCGGAGGAGGCCACGAGCCCAGCCTAAGGGCGTGGTCGGCCGGCCCGGCGACCGTAGCATCGCCTGATGCCCGCCCGCGTCGCGCTCGACCTGGCGCGCACCTCGGTGTTCTGCGACTTCGACGGGACGATCACGACCGCCGACGTCGGACAGCACCTCCTCGGCCGCTTCGCCGGCCCCGAGTGGCTGCAGTTCCACGACGACTACGACGCGGGGCGCATCGGGAGCCGGGAGTGCCTCGTGAGCCAGTGGGACCTGCTCGTGCCGGACGAGGAGGCGCTCCGAGCCGCGGCGGCCGAGGTGCCCCTCGATCCGGGCTTCGCGCCGCTCGCCGCCGCGCTGCGCGACGCGGGCGCGGAGCTCGTCGTCGTCTCGGACGGCTTCGGCTTCTACGCCGAGGAGGTGTGCGCCGCGCTCGGAGTCCCGGTTCTGACCAACCAGATCGACTGGGCGACCGGGCGGCTCGAGTTCCCCCACGAGGACCGCTGCTGCGCCTGCTCGACCTGCGGGGTCTGCAAGCAGGCGCCGATCAAGGACGCCCACCACGCCGGGCGCAGCACCGTCCTCATCGGAGACGGGACTAGCGACCGCAAAGCCGCGCTGCTCGCCGACGTCGTGTTCGCCAAGGAGCTCGCGGCCTGGTGCTTCACGTTCGACGTCGCCTACCAGCGCTTCGAGACCCTCGCCGACGTCCACGCCGCGCTCCTCGCGTAGCCTCGTCCCGATGCGCGTCGCGGTCGGCTCGGACGAGCGCACCCCCCTCACCGACGCGGTGGTCGAGGACCTCGACGGTCGCGGGCACGAGCTCGTCCTCGTCGGCCCGCCCGGCGACGAGGCCAAGCAGTGGGCGCAGGTCGGCCGCGAGGTCGGCGAGCTCGTCGCCGCCGGCGCGGTCGACACCGCGGTGCTGTTCTGTTGGACCGGCACCGGCGCCTCCATCGCCGCCAACAAGGTCCCGGGGGTGCGGGCCGCGCTCTGCACCGACGCGGCCACCGCGGCCGGCGCGCGGCGATGGAACGACGCCAACGTCGTCGTCATGGGGCTCCGACTCACCAGCCCCGAGCTTCGCCCGCGAGATGCTCGACGCCTGGTTCGACACCGACGCCGACCCCGCCGAAGCCGACAACGTCGCCCGCCTCGAGCCGTAGCCCCCTCGTCCCCGATCGACCCGCTCGCTGCGCGGCCCGGGCCGGTGACCTCTACGCTGACCGGCCGTGGGGACCTACGTGATGCTGACCACCCTCGGGCCCGACGGGTGGGCGACGGTGCGGGAGAACCCGGAGCGGATCCGTCAGGTCACGAGCGAGGTCGAGGCCATGGGCCTCACCGTCGTCGCGCAGTACGCGCTGATGGGCCAGTGGGACTTCCTGAACATCATCGAGGCGCCCGACGAGGCGACGCTGGCGAAGGCCGCGATCTCACTCGCGGCCCGGGGCACCATGCGCACCATGACGCTCCAGGCGGTCCCGGTCGACGAGCTGGTCCAACGCCTCCGCGACGATCCCTGAGCCTCAGACCCACCACATCGAGCGGCCCCGCCGCTCCTCGCGGACCTCGTCGTCGACGAACAGCGCCGGCAGCACCGACCCGTCGGAGCGGCGCCGCACCTGGTACCGGGCGGGCCGGTCGGGGGCCTCGGCGACGACCGCGTCGACCTCGAAGCCCCGGGCCCAGCGGCGGTCGAACCGGGACCGCACCTCGACCTTCGTGCCCGGCATCATGACGCTCATCCTACGGGCACCTTCGTCTCCGGCCGATTGCTCCCGGATGTCGAGTTCGTGAACCGGTAGGTTCGGCGCCGTGCCCTACCCGACCCTCCGGCTCGAGCGGCGCTGCTGGCAGGCCGGCGACCGGGTCGTAGCCGGGATCGACGAGGTCGGACGCGGCGCCTGGGCCGGTCCGGTCACCGTCGCCGCCGTCGTGCCCGCGCCCGAGCACGCCCGCGGGATCCGCGACTCGAAGGCCCTCGACCGTCCCGCCCGCCGACGCGCCGCATCGACGGTGCGCGACTGGGCCCAAGCCATCGGCGTCGGGCACACGTCGCACGACGAGTGCGACGCGCTCGGGATGACCGCCGCGCTCCGCACCGCCGGGCTGCGAGCCCTCGCCGAGCTCGCCGAGCAGGGCTACGAGCCGGACCGGATCATCTTGGACGGCAACCACAACTACCTCGGCCTCGGGAACCGAGTGACCACGGTCATCAAAGCCGACGTATCGGTGCTGTCGGTCGCGGCCGCGTCGTGCGTCGCGAAGGTCACCCGCGACGAGCTGATGGGCGAGGAGGCCCAGCACTACCCGCCCTACGACTTCGAATCGAACGTCGGGTACCCGGCGCCGCTCCACCAGTGCGCGCTGCGCGGCTACGGGCCCAGCGCCATCCACCGCCGCTCCTGGATCTTCATGGACGGCCTCTGCTGGCGCGGCATGGAGCCCCCCGCCGGTCGACTGTTCGCCTGAGACGAGCCAAGGTGGGGGAGCAGTCCCATCCTCGAGCGGCGCGCCCAACCACGTAGGCTGACCGCCGATGGGCCAGGAGATCACCGTCACCGCACGGCACGGCGCAGCGCCGTCGGTGATGATCTTCGACTGCAACCGCTCGATCACCGGGATGGCGATCGAACGGTACGCGTCCCCCGACGCCGCGCACGGCTCCCGGCCGCCCGACGTGCTGGCCCGGCGTCTCTTCGACCTCGGCGCGACCCGGGTCACGGTCTACTCGAGCGCGGTCACCGTCGAAGCGCCCCCCGAGCGGTGGGGGAGCTCGAGGGCCAGGTCGAGCACGCCATCGCCCACCTGTTCGGCTACTACGGCGACGAGGCCGGCTGGTCACCCGACGCGCTCCGTGCCATCGGCGTCGAGCCGGTCCTGCCCCCGGAGCCCGCAGCGGAGTGACCGGACCGCTGCGCCAAGCCTGGGAGGACCAGGCGTCGGCGTGGGCGGCGTGGGCCCGCACCCCGGGTCACGACACCTTCTGGCACCACACCCTCCCCGCGCTGCTCGCCGTCCTGCCCGACCCCGGCGTCCGGACCCTCGACCTCGGCGGCGGCGAGGGACGACTGGCCCGCGAGCTCACCGCCCACGGCCACCACGTCGTGAACGTCGACGGTTCCCCGACCCTCACCCGCCTCGCCGCCACCCACGACGTCCCGACCCTCACCGTGCTCGGCGACCTGGCCCGGCTGCCGCTGCGAAACGCGATCGCTGACCTCGCGGTCGCGTGCCTCTCCCTCCAAGACGTCGACGACCTCACCGACGCGGTGCGGGAAGCCGCCCGCGTCCTCACCCCCGGTGGGCGGCTCTGCCTCGTGATCGTCCACCCCATCAACTCGGCCGGGCGCTTCACCACCGACGCCCCCAACGCGCCGTTCGTCATCACCGGCAGCTACCTCACCGAGTTCCGGTACGCGGACGAAGTCGAACGGGCCGGGCTCCCCATGGTCTTCCACTCGATGCACCGCCCCCTCGAGGCCTACGCCCGCGCCCTCGAGGACGCGGGGCTGCTCATCGAGACCCTCCGCGAGCCGGCCTGGACCGGCCTCGAGCACGGCTCCCGCGCCAACGGATGGGAACGGCTCCCCATGTTCTGCTTCGTGCGGGCGGTCCGGCCCCTCTGACCGAGCCGGTGAGGGCCGTCTGGCCGGCCTTCGATCCATCTTGCTACTGCAGAAACCCCGATTTCTGGGGGTCTTGCAGGGCTGTGTTGGAGAGGTACTGCACTCTCCGAGATCGCTGAGGATCAGTGGGGCCTCGTTACCCGTCGACAGGCCGCCGAACTTGCTCGGGTCCCCCCGACGACGCTGGATCGCATCTCGGCTCCGGGCGGCGTCCTCGAGCGCATAGCCCACGGCGTCTACCGCCTCGTGGGGGCACCCGTCCCTGACCACCTCGATCTCCGGGCTGCATGGCTCCAGCTCGCGCCAGCGGCGCCCGCATGGGAGCGAACCCCCATCGACGGGATCATCTCTCACCGATCGGCGGCGTCGCTCTACGGCATCGGCGACCTTCCGGCCGATCGCCACGAGTTCACCCTTCCAGGCCGGCGTCAGTCCCGTCGTCGCGACGTCCGGCTTCACAAGGGCTCGCCCGCAGAGGTCGCTTGGATCAACCTTCGGGGCCTTCCGGTTACCCGGCCGTCGCAGATCGTCTCGGATCTTCTCCGAGACCACGAGGAACCCGAGGCCGTCGCCCAGATCGTGACCGAGGCGCTTCACCACAACTACGACGCCCCCGGCACGTTCGCTCAAGCTCTTGCGCCGCACGCGGCTCGCCTCGGGCTTCGAACGCGTGACGGTGTGGCGGTTCTCCGCTGGCTTCTCGACCTCGTCGATGACCCCGACACCTCCGAATGGATGGACCGTGCCCGAGCCGATCTCGCACGGTCCCAGTCCACCGACATTGACCCGGGCTACGGCCGGGCCCGAAGCTTCGAGGTTTGATGGCCGCCGACCCGACCTACAAGAGCCCCAGGCTTTCCGTGCCGCGTTGACCCAGCGTCTACCACGCAAACGAGCCAGTGGTCGTTGCCGGAACGGGAAGTGGGCCTAGCGATCACGTCCTGGGCGGGGCGAACGCCGCTTGCGTGATCGAACACCTGTTCGGTATACACGGGGGCATGGCGCTCGCCGCTCTGCCCGCCCGTGATCCGGCCTCGCGGGCCCGGCTCGCCGACGTGGCCGACCGGGCCCGCCCGGTCGTCTTGGCCCGGGACCGGACCGTGGCCCTTCCCGGCCCGCTCGGCGACACCCTCGGCGACCTGGTGCGGGGCTCGGTCGTCGCCCTGGACGGCCCCTCGGGCGCTGGGGTCACCACGGTCGCGCTGGCGCTCTGCGCGGCGGTCACCGCGGTGGGGGAGTGGGCGGCCGTCGTCGATCTCGAGGGCACCCTGAGCGGCGAGGCCGCCGCGGCCGCCGGGGTGACTCTCGAGCGGTTCGCCGTGGCCCGGCGGGTTCCCCCCACCCGCTGGGCCGCGGCGGCCGCGGTGCTGCTCGACGGGGTGAGCCTGGTGGTGGCCGAGGTGCCGGCCCGGGCCCGCCCCGACGAGGCTCGCCGGCTCGTCGCTCGAGCCCGGGAGCGGGGCGTGGTGCTCGTGCCCCTCGCCCGCCCCGGGGCCCGCTGGCCGGTCGAAGCCGCCCAGCGGATCCACGTCGAGGGGGGCGCCTGGCCCGGGCTCGGGTCCGGGCACGGGCTCCTCGCCCCCCGAGCCCCCCAGGTGCGGGTCGCCGGGCCGGGGACGGGCGCCCGGGAGCGTCGCGCTGTCCTCGCCAGCTGAGCGCACCCTCAGCGTCTGGTGTCCCGACTGGCCGGTGGTCGTGGCCCGCCGCGCCGATCCCCCGCTCGCCGGGCGGGCCGTCGCGGTCCTCGAGCGCGGCCCCCGCGGGCTGGTCGTCCGAGCCGCGTCGAGCGAAGCCCGCGCCGACGGGGTGCGGATCGGGATGCGGCGACGGGAGGCCGAAGCCGCCAGCCCCGAGCTGCACCGTCCTCGAGGCCGACCCGGCCGCCGAGGCGCGCGCCTTCGAGACGGTCGCCCGCGCCACCGAGCCGATCACCCCCGGGGTCGTGCTCGAACGGCCCGGCATCCTCTCCTTCCCCACCCGTGGGCCCGCCCGCTACTTCGGCGGCGACGACGCGCTGGCCCGCACCGTCCTCGACGCGCTGGGCGAGCTCGGGCTCCCCGACCCGCGGGTCGGCGTCGCCGACGGCCCCTTCGCGGCCCGGCTCGCGGCCCGGCGGGCCGGGCCCGGGTCGGCGCACGTCGTCGCCCCCGGCGCCACCCCCGCCTTCCTCGCCCCGTGGCCGGTCGACGTGCTCGACGCCGACGGGGACCTCCCGTCGCTCCTCCGCCGGCTCGGCCTGGCGCGCCTCGGCGACTTCGCGGCGCTGCCCGCCGCGTCGGTGCTCACCCGCTTCGGACCCGCCGGCGCCCACCTGCACCGGCTGGCCGGCGGGGTCGACGAGCCCGCCGCCGCGCCCGCGCCGCCGCCCCCCGAGCTGGTCGAGGCCTGCGAGCTCGACCCGCCCGCGACCCGCGTCGACGAGGCCGCGTTCGCCGCCAAAGGGCTCGCCGACCGGCTCCTCGGCCGGCTCGCCGCGCGCGGCCTCACCTGCACCCAGGTGCTCGTCGAAGCCGAGACCGAGCACGGGGAACGCCTGACCCGCGCCTGGCGCCACGACGGCGCGCTCACCCCCGCCACGCTCGTCACCCGGGTCCGCTGGCAGCTCGACGGCTGGCTCACCGGCGTCGAACCCGGCCACGAGGACGACCCCACCGGCGGCCTCGTCCTCGTCCGCCTCGCCCCCCAGCAGGTCGGCGCGGCCACCGGCCGCCAGCTCGGCTTCTGGGGCGGCGACGCGGCCGCCGGCGACCGGGCCGACCGGGCCCTGACCCGACTCCAGGCGACCGAAGGACCCGACGCGGTCGTCACCGCCGCCCCCCACGGCGGGCGCCTCCCCACCGAGCGGGTCCGCTGGGTGCCGTGGGGCGAGCCCCGCGACGAGCCCGCCGGGCCGGAGACCCCCCGCTGGCCCGGCACGGTGCCCGGCCCGCCCCCCACCCGCGTCTGACGAGCCCCGCCGCCCCGCGTCGCTGCTCGACGCGGCCGGGGAGCCGGTCGTCGTCTCCGGGCGGGGGGAAGCCTCCGCCCCGCCGGCCCGGCTGGTCAGCGACACGCTCGGCGACGTCGAGGTCGTCGCCTGGGCCGGTCCCTGGCCCCAAGACGTCCGCTGGTGGGACCGGGTCGGGCGCCGCCGCCGGGCGGTGTGGCAGCTCGTCACCCGGGTCGGGGACACCGACGTCGCCTGCCTCGTCGTCGTCGAGGCCCACCGGGTCGGCATCGAGGCCCTCTACGACTGAGCCGAGCCCCGCCCCGACCCGCCTCCGGCGCACCGGCCCGTACGATCGACCACGGTCAACATCGAGGAGCGGTCGTGGCCCCCGACGAAGCACCCCGCGTCGCCAAGCTCAGCCAGGACCGCGCCCACCGCACCCGCCGCGCCCTCGTCGACGCCGCCTCCGCGCTCTGGGCCGAGCGGGGCTACGACCAGGTCGCGGTCGCCGACATCTGCGACCGGGCCGGCGTCTCGAAGGGCACCTTCTTCTACTACTTCCCGACCAAGGAGCACCTCCTCCTCGAGCTCGTCGCCGCCGGTGGCGGCGAGGCCGTCGCCGACGCGGTCGACGAGCGGATCGCGGCCGACGCCCCGATCCTCGAGGTGCTCCAGGCCGCGGTGTCGGTCCTGGCCGCCGGGCAGCAGTACGCGCCCCGGGAGCTGGTCGGGCGCGCCACCCTCGAGGTGCTCCGCGGCACCCGGAAGGCCCGGGCCGACGACACCCGCACCGAGCTGCGGGAGGTCTACACCCGCGCCTACACCGCCGCCATGACCCGCGGCGAGCTGCCCACCACCTTCCATCCCGCCGAGCTGGCCGCCATCACCAACTGGACGCTCCTCCAAGGGACCCTCTTCTGGGCGCTCGGCGCGGTCGGGCCGCTCCGCCTCGAGCAGGTCCTGTGGCGACGGGTCCAGCTCGTCGTCCACGGCGCCGCCCTGCCCACCCTCACCCCCTGGCCCGCTACGCCGCCGGCCGCTGCCCCGCCCCCGTCCGCGCCGCCTTCGTGAACGGGTAGGCGAGCTGACGCACGTACCCGACCGGCGGCACCGGGTCCGACGTCCCGAACCCCGACGGGTACACGTCGTGCGGCAGGTGCGCGGTGCCGAACAGCTTGTCGATCACCGGCGTCCCGAAGTTCTTGTTGATCGGGTCGAGCGCGTGGTGCCAGTGATGCCACTCCGGCGTGTTGATCACCCACCGCAGCACCGGGAACCGCAACCGCACGTTGGCGTGCTGGAACAGGGCCAGCAGCGTGAAGAACACGACGACCCCGCCGAACACGCCCGCGTTGTAGCCGAGCAGGAACAGCGGCAGCACCACCATCCCGTGCGTGAACACCTGGTCGACCGGGTGGACGCGGGCCGACGCCAGCCAGTCCATGTCCTCGATGCTGTGGTGCACCGAGTGGAACCGCCACAGCAGCGGCACCTGGTGGGTCAGGCGGTGCGCCCAGTACTGCCCGAACAGGGTGATGAGCACCGCCAGCACGACCGCCGCCGCAGCCGGCAGCGACGCCACCAGATCCAGGCGGCGGAGCCAGAAGAACGGGATCACCGCCACGACGATCACCGCCAGCAGCCCCACCGTGATCAGCAGGTTGTCGACCAGCAGGTGGGTCAAGTCGGTGAGGAAGCCCCGCCGGAACACCTTCTGGGGCCGGAACGCGAACAGCTTCTCCAACGGCACGAAGAGCAGGAACAGCACCGCGACGCCGACCACCGCCGCGCCCCGGGTCACCGAGCGCGGCGAGCAGCAGCCCCACCGTGAGCAGCCCGATCGCCACCCCGCTCTTGGTGGGCCGTCCGGGGTCGGGGGCGGGACCGGCCGGACCCCGGCTCGGGTCGGCCGGTCGGGGGGCGGGGATCGTGCTCATGGCGGCTCCTCTCGATCAGGGCTGCCACCCGGTGTAACCCCGGAATGTCATGAAAGTTGACCAGGGTCATTATCGCACGATGAAGGCGGAGCGTCCCGCCCCGGCTCAGGCCGTGGCCGCCAGCGGCTCCCAGGCGAAGGTGCGGACCGCCACCACCAGCCCCCCGACCAGCCAGACCCCCAGCACGGCCAGGTTCGAGGCGTCGAGAGGCTGGTGGCCGACGGCCAGGGCGCTCTGGAGGCCCTCGGCCAGGTGGGAGAGCGGGAAGACCCGCCCGATGTCCCGCAGCCAGGTCGGCAGCTGCGACGCCTGCACGAACACCCCCGAGATGAAGGCCAAGATCACGGTCGTGAACGGCCCGATCGCGGTCGCGGCGTCGGGAGAGGTCGTGACCCGGCTCATGGCCATCCCGAGCGAGCACATGGTGGCCGTGCCGACCAGCACGTAGACGACTAGCGACGCGATCGAGCCCGCCGGCACGGTGATGTTGAACGCCAGTTCGCCGATCAGGAGCAGCGCCACCGCCATGACGACGACGACCGCGATGTTGGCGAGGATCTCGCGCGCTGAGGAACACCCACGACGGCATCGGCGTGCCCCGGTAGCGCTTCAACCGGCCCGCCTCGCGGGCGGTCGTGATCCCGATCAACAGGCTGCTGAACCCGGTCAGCATGATCGCGTAGGCCATGATCCCGGCCGTGAAGTACGCGTGGAGCGTGATCGTGCCCCCGGTCGGGAGGGTTGTCCGGCCGGACCCGGTGGCGCCCAGGATCGAGTTGAACAGCACCAGCAGCACGACCGGCATCACCACGGTCAGCGTCACCGCGCGGGCGTTGCGCCGGAACCCGATCATCACGAACCCGGTCTGACGCAGGCAGAGCCGCAGGTCGCTCACGACGCCGACTCCTGGTTGAGCTCCAAGAACACGTCGTCGAGGCTGGGCTTGGACACCTCGAGGTCCTCGAGCTCCACGCCCCCCTGCTCCGCCCAGCCGGTCAGCTGGTACAGGACGTGCTGCGCGCCGCCCTCGGCGCGCAGTGTGTACTGGGTGCCCGACACCGACGGCTCGAGTCCCGTCGCGGCCTGGATCGGTGACGCGTCGACCCCCGCCGCCAGCTCGAAGCGGATGATCGTCCCCCCCGAGCGCTCGCTCAGCTGCGACGCGGTGCCCTCCGCGACGATCTCCCCGTGGCGGAGGATGGTCAGCCGGTCGGCGAGGTGCTGCGCCTCGTCCATGTAGTGGGTGGTCAAGAAGATCGTCTTGCCCAGGTCGCGCAGCCCCTCGATCATGTTCCACGCGCTCGCGGCGAGCCTGCGGGTCGAAGCCGGTCGTCGGCTCGTCGAGGAACAGCAGCTCCGGGTCGCCGATCAGCCCCAGGGCCACGTCGACCCGGCGCTTCTGACCACCCGACAGGGTCCCGATCCGCGCGTCGCGCTTGTCGCGGAGGCCGACCTGCGTGATCGTCTCGTCCACCCCCCGCGGGGGCGGGAAGTACTGGGCGAACATCCCGACCGTCTCCCGCACCGTGTACAGCGGGTCGAGTTCGCTCTCCTGCAGCACCAAGCCGATCCGACCCCGCCAGGCCCGGGTCGGGGAGGCCGGATCCTGGCCCAGGACCGACACCGCCCCCGCGGTGCGGGGCCGGTAGCCCTCCAGGATCTCGATCGTCGTGGTCTTCCCGGCCCCGTTCGTGCCGAGGAAGCCGAAGATCTCGCCCCGTCGGACCTCGAAGTCGATGTTGTTCACCGCGACCTGGCCGGCGTAGACCTTGCGGAGCCCCGTGACCCTTACCGTGGCGTCGTCCACCGTGAGGACCCTACCGGCCGCACCGGAGCGGTCCGGGGGATTCGTTCCGTCGTGACGGGTCAGTTGGCGAGCTCGGCTTCGACGGCGCGTGCGCTCGACGACGGCCCGCAGTCGCGCCAAGGTCTGCTCCATGCCGGCACGCAGGTCGGTGCGGCGGTCGTGGCGGCCGAAGAGGGTCCCGATGATGAACCAACCGACGGGGCTCAGCGGCTTCGTGACCGCGTACCATTCGGCGACGAGCGTCCCGTCCCCATCGGGCTGCAGCTCGTAGGTCCACTCGACCGTCCCCGCGAATGCCTCCGTCCGCGCGAAGGCGAACTTCACGGCCGGGTCGGCGGCGGTGACGACCGGCTTGTTGGTCCACGCCGGGCGCCGCGGGACCTTGTTCACCGCCGCGAAGCGGGCCCCGACCGCCGGTCCGGTGGCGCCGTCGAGCCACCGGCAGCGCAGGATCTCGGGGCTGAACTCAGGGGTGCGCGTGACATCGGCGACCATCTCATAGATCTCCGCCGCGGGGGCGTTCATGTGCAGGCTGACCGTGTCGTGGTCGAGGGTTTGTTGCATCGTTTGACTCCTTGCTCGGTTCGGATCGATGGCCGGACGGTCATCGCAGAGCTGGGATTTCCAGGTTGTGAGGGGCGACTCAGGAGAGCGCGGTGCTGAGCAGCTGCGCGTAGCCGTCGGCGAGCCCGAGCAGCGCCTTCGTGCAGTCGCCCTGGTAGGCGGGCCCGTGCATCAGGGCCAGGGTGTCGACCTCGAGCTCGCTCATGCGCCGGATCGTCGGCGCGGTCGAGGGCGTCAGCGCGGTCGGTGCGCCGAAGGACTCGCTCGCCAGCGCCTCGTCGACGATGTCCTCGGTGGTGGTCGCGGGCCCGGGGCCGAAGCGGGTCCCGAGATCGCCGCAGAACAGCGTCCGGGTGACCTCCTCGTAGACGACGTGCGCGTCCCGCACCCGTGCGGGATGTGTGGCGTGTCCAGGCTCCGGACCCGTCGGCCCCCGAGGTCCACCGTCTCGCCGTCCTCGAGCGGGCGGGGCGGGCGGTCGGCGAGGTCGTTGACCTGGACGAGGCACGCGGTCGCGCCGTGCGCGACCTGAGCCTTCGGGGCCGCGGCCAGGAACTGGTTCATCGCTCCGCACTCGTCCGCCTCGACGTGGCCGAACTCGATCCACCGCAGCTCGTCGAGCGGCACCACCCGCGCCACTGCCTCGGAGACGAGCGGGAAGAGCGCGCGGAGCCCGGTGTGGAACAGCAGCGGGTCGTCGGCGCGGACGACGAACTGGTTGAACATGATGTTGGCGTCGGGGACGAATGTCGAGAGCCGGAACACCTCGTCTGCGATCTCGTCGATCTTGGTCTCCATCACTGGCTGTCCTTTCTCGGCTCGGCCGGCGTCGGTGCGACGTCGGCGAGGAACACGTCGACCGTGCGGTCGACCAGTCGGGCCCAGCGGGATCCGCCAGGGTCGTTGGCGAGCTGCTGGCTGACCAGCCCGCCGATGAGCGCGGTCCAGAGGTCCAAGTCGTCCGGGCCCGTGATGCCATGATGCTCGAGGAGCGCCTGCACCCGGGCCCGCATCTCCACCGCGGGGGCATAGGCCTCCGGGGACGGTTCGAAGCCCGGGATCGTGCGTTGGAAGAGCAGCTGCGCCCGGGCGGGATCGCTCGTGGCGAAGTCGAACACCCGGTGCGCGCTGTCCCGCAGCGCCGCGCGCGTGTCCGAGGTGGTGACCGGCGCGCCGACCGCGGCGAGGGCCTGGCTCGCGCCCTGCGCGAACAGGGCGTCGTAGATGGCGCGCTTCGACGGGAAGTACTGGTAGAGCGACGGCGCCCGCATCCCGACCCGGGCCGCCAGGTCCCGAAGCGAGAGCCCGGCCAGGCCCTGCTCGCGGATGAGCGCCCACGCCGCGTCGAGGATCTCGGTCTTCGTCGCCTCCCGGCGCCGGGCCCGGCGGTCCTGAGCCGGGACGGGGACTGGATCGTGCGCGGCCTTCTCTAACATAGTTAGGATATTCGATCATCGTTCGATATTTGTCAAGGGGGGCTGAGGGGTCTCGTTTGCGGATCGAACAGGTGTTCGATAGCGTGCCGCTCCCGGTGCGGAGGCCTGGCTGGTGTCGTACGCCGAGCTGCATTGCCACACGAACTTCTCGTTCCTCGACGGGGCCAGCCACCCTGAGGAGCTCGTCGAGGAGGCGGCCCGGCTCGGGCTGAGCGCCCTCGCCGTCACCGACCACGACGGCTTCTACGGCATCGTCCGGTTCGCCGAAGCGGCCCTCGCGGTGGGCCTGCCGACCGTCTTCGGCGCCGAGCTCACCCTCGACGCGGGCCGCCCCCCCAACGGGGTCGCCGATCCCCCCGGGGAGCACCTCCTCATCCTGGCCGAGGGGCTGCTCGGGCACGCCCGGCTGGCCCGCGCCATCAGCCACGGGCAGCTGGCCGGCGAGAAGGGGGCGCCGCGCTTCACGGTCGAGGGCCTGGCGGAGGCGGCCCGGGCCGGCGTGCGGCTTCGCGGCGACCAGGCCAGCGTCACCAACGACGCCTGGATGGTCCTCACCGGATGCCGGAAGGGCGCCGTGCCGCGCGCGCTGCTCGACGAGGGACCCGCCGCAGCCCGCCGCGCCCTCGAGCGGCTCGTCGACGCGTTCGGCCGGGAGCGGGTCCTCGTCGAGCTCTGGGACCACGGCGACCCGCTCGACCGGCACCGCAACGACGCCCTCGCCCAGCTCGCCACCCGCGCCGGGGTCGAGGTGATCGCCACCAACAACGTCCACTACGCCACCAGCGGCCACCGTCCGCTCGCCACCGCGCTCGCCGCGGTCCGGGCCCGACGCTCCCTCGACGAGCTCGACGGCTGGCTGCCCGGCTCCCCCCTCGCGCAGCTCCGCCGGCCCGCCGAGCAAGCCCGCCGGTTCGCGCGGTGGCCAGGCGCGGTCGAGCGCACCGTCGAGGTCGCCGCCGCCTGCGCGTTCGACCTGCGACTCGCCGCCCCCAACCTGCCCGACCTCGACGTCCCCCCCGGGCACACCGACATGTCCTGGCTCCGGGAGCTCACCACCCGCGGCGCCGCGGTGCGCTACCCCCCCAACCACCCCGACCACGAGCGAGCCACGCGCCAGCTCGCCTACGAGCTCGACGTGATCGAGCAGCTCGGGTTCCCCGGCTACTTCCTCCTCCTCGTCGACATCGTCGCGTTCTGCGTCGAGCACGACATCTACTGCCAGGGTCGAGGCAGCGCCGCCAACAGCGCGGTGCGCTACGCGCTCGGCATCACGAAAGCCGACGCGGTCGCGTTGGGGCTGCTGTTCGAACGGTTCCTGTCCCCGGAACGAGACGGACCCCCCGACATCGACCTCGACATCGAGCACCAACGCCGCGAGGAGGTGATCCAGTACCTCTATGAGAAGTACGGGCGAGACCGGGCCGCCCAGGTCGCCAACGTCATCACCTACCGGCCCCGGTCGGCGCTGCGGGAGATGGCGAAGGTGGTCGGCTTGTCCCCCGGTCACGCCGACGCGCTCACCAAGTGGATCGACCGGTGGCGGTCCCGCGACCAGGCGTTCGACGACGTCGCCCAGTCCGAGGGGGCGCCCCCGGTCCCGGAGCTGGTCGTCGACCTCGCCCGCCAGGTGCTCGACTACCCGCGGCACCTCGGCATCCACTCGGGCGGGATGGTGATGGCCGACCGTCCTCTCGTGGAGTTCTGCCCGATCGAGTGGGCCCGCATGGAGGACCGCTCGGTCCTGCAATGGGACAAGGACGACTGCGCCGCGGCCGGTCTCGTGAAGTTCGACCTGCTCGGCCTCGGGATGCTCACCGCCTTGCACCTCGCCGTCGACCTGATCCGTCAGCACGAGGGCGTCGACGTCGACCTGGCCACCATCCCCCAAGAGGACGAGGTGTACGACCTGCTCTGCGCCGCCGACACGGTCGGGGTGTTCCAGGTCGAGAGCCGAGCCCAGATGGCGACCCTGCCCCGCCTGCGGCCCCGCACGTTCTACGACCTTGTCGTCGAGGTGGCGCTGATCCGCCCCGGGCCGATCCAAGGCGGATCCGTGCACCCCTACCTGCGCCGCCGCAGCGGCGAGGAGCCCGTCACCTACCCGCACCCGATCCTCGAACCGTGCCTGCGCAAGACCCTCGGCGTGCCGCTCTTCCAGGAGCAGCTCATGCAGATCGCGATCGACGCGGCCGGGTTCACCCCCGGGGAAGCGGACCGGCTGCGCCAGGCCATGGGCTCGAAACGGTCCCGGACCCGGATGGCCGCCATGCGGGAACGGCTCCTCGTCGGCATGGCCGACCGCGGGATCACCGGCGACGTCGCCGACGAGATCGCCCACAAGCTCGAGGCCTTCGCCGACTTCGGGTTCCCCGAGAGCCACTCGGTGAGCTTCGCCTACCTCGTGTACGCGAGCGCCTGGCTGAAGCGGCACTACCCGGCGTCGTTCACCGCCGCGCTCTTGAACTCCCAGCCCATGGGCTTCTACTCGCCGCACACCATTGTGCGGGACGGCATCCGCCACGGCGTCCAGGTCCTCGGCCCCTGCGTCCATACGTCACGCCGCGACTGCACCCTCGAGCCCCGCACCTCCGACGCCGGCCCGCGCGGGTTTCCCCACCCCGGCTGGCACGCCGACGTGTCGACCCACGCGGTGCGGATCGGCCTCCGCTACGTGCGCGGCCTCTCCGACCGGCTGCTCGACCGGATCGACGAGGCGCGCGCCGAGCAGCCCTTCGCCAGCCTCGAGGACTTCACCCGACGCACCGGCGCCACCGTCGACGCCCTCGAATTGCTTGCCACCGCCGGCGCGTTCACCGGCTTCGGCGTCGAACGCCGCGAGGGGATCTGGGCGGCCGGCGTCCTCCGCGACGCCCGACCCGACACCCTCCCCGGCATCGTCGCCGGCGTCGACGCTCCGGCCCTCCCCGGCATGACCGACCTGGAATCGACCGCCGCCGACCTCCACGCGACCGGCCTCTCCGCGGCGCGCCACCCGACCGAGTTCGTCCGCGACGAGCTCCGCCGCCGACGGGGTCCTCACCGCCGAGGAGCTGCGAACCCGCGCCGACGGCGCCCTGGTCGAGGTCGCCGGCATCGTCACCCACCGCCAGCAGCCCGAGACGGCCAGCGGAGTGGTGTTCGTGAACCTCGAGGACGAGACCGGCCTCGTCAACGTCATCTGCACCCCCGACGTCTGGGGGCGTTTCCGGCGAGTGGCCCGCACCGAACCGGCCCTCCGGGTCCGGGGACGGCTCGAGCGCCACCAAGGGGTCACGAACCTGCTGGCCCTCCACCTGGCCGCGCTGCCCCTCACCCCCGCCGCCCTGCTGCGATCCCGCGACTTCCACTGAGCCCGCCCGGCCTACCGCGCCCTGGCCGGCTCCGGGCTCGGCTCCGTCGGCGCCGCGGCGTCCTCGGGCGGCGTCCCGGGCGGCTCCTCGCCCGCTCCCCCGGGGGGCGACCGTCGGAGCATCGCGGTGAGCCCCGAGCGCGCCGCCGAGCGGCGCGAACACCAACGCCGGCAGCTGGTACCGCCACGAGAACTCATAGACGTCCGCGCCGAGCAGGAGGAACAGGCCGACCAGGGTCGGGAGCAGGCAGGCGGCCTGCAAGCCCGAGCGCCGGGCCCGTCCCAGCCCGACCGCGCCGAGCAGCCCAGCCAGGAACGCCGCCGCGAGGAGCGGACCGGGCACGAACCCGACGCTCAGCTGGTAGTCGCGGAGGAACCGGGTCAGCACGGTCACGACCCTCGGCTCGCCGCCTCCGAACTGCGAGGTCAGCTGCCGGGGGTTGTCACTCGGGAACGTCGGGTAGTGCACCTGGAACTGCCACCGGGCGACCGACACGTCGTTGTGCGAGGTGGTGGGGGACAGGGCGAAGCTCTTCACGACGTCGTCGAACACCGCGTGGAGGAGATCCCCCGGCTGCTGCTTGAACACCCGCAGCGCGAAGTCGCGCAGCACCTGGTCCTTCGTCTTCCCGGGCGGCACGTGCACGTGCTTGTCGAGCGGCGAGCTGTGCGCGTAGGCGTCGACCCCGAGCCGGTGGCCGAGCGGCTGAGGCGGGCACAGCTCCCGCTCGTACGAGGGCAGCGAGACGTGGCGACAGTCCACGATCGTCGCCGCCCGCCCGTAGAGGAGGGTCGCGTCGCCGCTCGCGAGCCCGACCGTGCCGGCCACCGCCGAGTAGTAGGCGACGTAGCCGAGGACCGGCAGCGCGAACGCCAGCGCGACGACCGCGGCCCGGCCCAGCCGCCGCCAGCCGCCCGCGCTCGCCCAGGCCGCGAACAGCACCGCGGGGACGATGACCACCAGCCCGACCGAGCGCACGCTGACCGACACGCCGAGCAGGAACCCGCCGACGACCAGCGCCCACATCGGCGGCCGCCGGTCCCAGAGCAACACGACGACCCCGGCGAGGATCAGCGCCTCGAACAGCGTCTCCGACAGCACGTTGTGCTCGATCTGGAGCTGGTAGGCGTCCAGCATCAGCGGCGCGATCGCCAGCGCGGCGAGCCAGGGACGAACCTGGTGGCGGCGCAGGACCGCGTAGATCGCGACGCCCATCGCCAGCCCGAGGAGGTGCTGCGCGACCGCCACCGTGGTCAGGTTCCCCGCCCACAGCAGCGGCCGGAGGATGATCGCGTTGTAGCCCATCGGCTCGCTCATCGTCGGGTCGAGGGCGTGGTAGTTCGCCAGGTACCGGAACGAATCGATGTACAGCAGCGCGGGTCGATACGCGATCTGGGTGATGATCCGCAACGCCACGCCGAGCGAGAACACGACCAGGAAGCACCAGTGGAACCGCGCCCACGCCGCCAGCCGGGGCCGCCAGTCCGGTCCCGGCCACCGCCGGCGCGCGGCGCCCTTCCGATGGACCGTGGCGGCGTCGTCGCTGGTCTCGGTCACCCGACCTCACCCAACCCGGCCGCCCGACGCCACCGTGACCGCCCGTCGACACACGGTGGCGCTACGGTGCGCGAGGCCTGCTGGACGGCGCGACACCGGGCTGCGCCCGCCGCACGCTCGACGGCCGCTCGCCGCGGCCCCGACGACGGCTCCCGGGCGGGACGCAGGGACGGAACGAGCATGCCCCGAGCAGCACCGAGCGTGCGGACCAGCACCGATCCCACCGGGCGGCCTCGCCGATGAGCACCCCGGCCACCGCCGCACCCGTCGACGCGACCCGCCCGACCCCGACCCGGCCGAGCGCGACGCCCGCGCCGTGGGCAGGCTGGGAGTGGGGATGGGTCGGCGCCGTCACCGCGTTCGTGCTCCTCGCCGGCGGCTGGCAGCTCGGCCGGGCCAGCCTCACCGGCGACGAGGCCGCCACCTGGGCCATCAGCGCCCACGGCCTCGCCGACGTCTTCCACGCCCTCGGCGGCACCGGCGGCGACCGCGGCGCCGCCCTCTACTACCTGAGCGTCCACGGCTGGCTCCAGCTGTTCGGCACCAGCGAGGTCGCGCTCCGGTCCCTCTCGCTGGTCGCCGCCGCGCTCGTGATCCTCCCCTTCCACGCCATCGCCCGGCGGCTCGGCACCACCCGCGCCGTCATCGCCGACCTGCTGCTGGCGACGAGCCCGTTCTTCTTGACCTACGCGCGCGACGCCCGCGCCTACGCGCTGCTGCTGCTCCTCGTCGTGCTCGCAACCTGGGCGCTCGTCCGGGCTGTCGAGACCGACCGCCGACGCGACTGGGCCTGGTACGCGGCCCTCGCGACCCTGGCCATCTACACGCACTGGTTCGCGGTCCTCGTCATCGCCACCCACGTCGTCTGGTGGCTCGCCACCAGACCCCCGCGCCGCGCCGAGCCGGCGGGCCCCGACCAGCTTCGGGATCGTCGCCCTCGCCGTCCTCCCGATCGCGGTGCTCGCGCTCGTGGGCACCAGCGGAATCAACTGGATCGCTCCGCTCAGCATCGCCGAGCTGCGCGCCGTCGCGACCGCGATCGTCGGCACCAGCTCCTGGTTGGCGCAGCTCGTGTTCCTGGCCGTCATCGTGGCTGCCCTCACCGTCGTGATCGGCGATCTTCGCGCCGGACGCCACACCGGTCCCGGCCGCTGGCTCAGTCTGTCCGCGGCGTGGCTCCTCCTCCCCGTCGCGGCGACGATCGCCCTCTCGGTGGTGGAGCCGGTGCTCGTCGCCCGCTACCTGATCGTCTCGCTCCCCGGCTTCGCGCTCGTGCTCGCCATCGGGATCGCGGCCCTCGCCCGGGGCCGCCCCGCGCTTCTCGTGGTCGGGGTCGCGGCGCTCGTTGCCCTGTCCGGTCCCGCCTACCGCTCGGTGTGGGTCCGCGACGGCGTCGACGAAAACTGGCGAAGCATCGCCGACACCGTCGCGACCCAGCTCCACCCCGGCGACGCGATCATCGTCGTCCCCACCACCGCCGAACCGGCCTTCGGCTACTACGCCGAGCAGACCAACCTCGAGACCCGGCGCGGCCCCACCTGGCCTGTCATCGCCTGGAGTTCCCCCTTCGACGGGCACGCCAACACCGCCGCGCCGTCACCGGCGCTGGTCGCCCATCTCCACAGCCGTCAGGTGTGGCTCGTCGTCCGAGAGCCCGGCGGCCCCACCGTGCGGGCCTCGGTCCAGCACTCCGCGCCACTCGCCGCGCTCCAACGGGCGCTCGCCGACCGGTACCGGCAGGAAGTCCAGCTTGTCCCCGACCACGGTCGCGCCACCGCCATGCTCCTCCTCTACTCTGATCCCCGCGGCTGACCTGCCGGGGCGGCGCGGGTCCGGGCCGTGCCGACCACCGTGTGGTCCTCCATGTACCATCGGCGCTCGACGACCAGCTTCACCTCCTCGACCCGCAGCGCCCCGTACCGCTCCGCCGCCGACGCGTCTCGCAGTGCGACGAGACGGCGGAACGCCGGCGCGCCCACCGGATCCAGGATCCGCGCCGCTGAGACATGCCCGGTGACCAGCTGGTCGGGTGAGGAGCCCGGGAGCTGCTCCACGAGCCGGGACCGCAGCGCGTCCCACTCGCCCAGCCCCTGGAAGCACACCGTCCCCTCCCGCGACACGAAGAACCCCGCGAAGTCGATCGTGAAGGCCGGCGTCTCGCCGACCGCGCGCCGCACCGCCGCCGCCAGCTGCTCGAGCGTCCCGGCCGGCGGTGCCTCGTCGGGTCGCTGCACGACGTGGGCCTCCCAGTGCAGGCGATCCGGGGCCACCCGGTACACCCGGGCCGCCGACGGGACCACCGCGAGCACCTCGCGAAGTTTGGTCAGGAAGGCTCGTTGCAGCGCCCGGGGGAGGGGGAGCCCGACCACGCAGGTGACCACATCGAAGGGGCGGGTCCGCAGCTCGGGTGAGGAGAGGTCGAAGAACCGCCGGGACCGCTCCAGGTCCTCGAGCCTGAAGTCGCGTCGGCTCCTCGTCTCGGCGCTGATCCGCTCGTAGCGGGCCGACGCCGCCGCCATCCCCACACCCCCGATCCTCCAGCATTCACGAAGTTCTCATCCAGCCTTATTCGACGCTTAGCCTCGTTGTGGGATAACGGGAGGAACGCCGAAGGCGCATTCCGCGCCCTCGGTCCTGCTAAGACGTAGGAGACATCCGAATCGTGCCGGACTGGTTGGGCGGAACCGTTGGCTCGTAATGATCATGTGAGCGGACTGGGGCGTGGCGAGCAGCCCTCGCCCCACGCCCAGACTTGGAGCATCCCTCCTCCGGAGGAGCGCCTCGGGTACGCCGCCCGAGCTCGTGGCATCGGCAGGCCGCGGAGCACCACCTTCGCCCCCGCGCTCGGTGGCCGTCGGCCACCGACGGTCCCCCACGAGACCCGCCCCGCGCCGGTCGGTCGGCGCGCGGCACCAGCTGGACCAGACGCGAACGGAGATGAGGGAGTCCGATGAGAATCCTCGTGCTTGGCGGTGACGGCTTCCTCGGCTGGCCGACCGTGCTGCACCTCTCGGCGAGAGGACACGACGTCGCGATCCTCGACAACCTCGTGCGCCGCCAGTACGACTCCGAGCTGGAGACGAGCAGTCTCGTCCCGATCCACGACCTCGAGCAGCGCATCACCAGCTGGCAGGACATCAGCGGCCAGTCGGTCACGCCGATCGTCGGTGACCTCACCGACATGGAGGTCGTCGACCGGGCCTTCCGTCACTTCGAGCCCGACGCGGTAGTGCACTTCGCCGAGCAGCGCTCCGCGCCGTACTCGATGATCGACCGCCAGCACGCCGTCTACACCCAGACCAACAACCTGGTCGGGAACCTCAACGTGCTGTTCGCCATCGCAGAGCACAACCCCGACATCCACCTGGTGAAACTCGGGACGATGGGGGAGTACGGGACCCCGAACATCGACATCGAAGAGGGCTTCATCGAGATCAACCACCGGGGCCGGACCGACGTCCTCCCCTTCCCGAAGCAGCCCGGCTCCTTCTACCACCTCTCGAAGGTCTTCGACTCCGACAACATCGCGTTCACGTGCCGGACCTGGGGGCTGCGGGCCACCGACCTCAACCAGGGCATCGTGTACGGCCAGCAGACCCCCGAGACCAGCCTCGACCCTGGGCTGGCGACCCGTCTCGACTACGACGCCGTCTTCGGAACGGTGCTGAACCGGTTCATCGTCCAAGCCGTCGTCGGGCATCCCCTCACCGTCTACGGGAAGGGCGGCCAGACCCGCGGGATGCTGAACATCCTCGACACCCTCGCCTGCGTCGAGCTGGCCCTCCTCCACCCGCCCTCCGCCGGCGAGTACCGGGTCTTCAACCAGTTCACCGAATCGTGGTCCGTGCAGGAGATGGCCGACCTCGTCGCCGGCGCCGTGCCCGGCGACCATCGGATCGAGCACCTCGTCGATCCCCGCACCGAGAAGCAGGAGCACTACTACCGGGCTGCGCACACCAAGCTGCTCGACCTCGGGCTGGTGCCCCACCTCCTCGACGACGAGGTCATCAGCTCGATCGCGGAGCTCGTCGACCGGCACCGTGACCGGGTGGACCCGGGCGTGATCCGACCCACCGTGCAGTGGCGGCCCTCGGGCCCGCCCAGCCGCGAGCCGGCCCGGGCCCGGAACGGCACCGCGCTCCAGCGCACCACCCGCTGAGCGCGACGACCATGCCGACCGCGGTGCGACACGCCCTCGTCACCGGAGCGGCCGGGTTCATCGGCTCGGCGCTCGTGCGGGCCCTGCACCTGTCTGGTCTGCACGTCGTCGCGCTCGACGAGCAGCCCTGCGTGGAGGACGGTGTCGATGACGTCATCGTCGCCGACTTCACCGCGGACGGGGTCCTCGAGGACGCGTTCCGTTGCCAACCCGCGATCGTCTTCCACCTCGGGGCGCGCACGTCCGTGCTGCAGTCCAAGCAGGATCCCGAAGGGTCGTATCGGGTCAACGTCGCCGGCACCCAACGGCTGCTCGAGTGCGCCCGCCAGGCCGGAACCCGCCAGGTCGTCATGGCGTCCACCAACGCGGTCGTCGGCGGGACCGACGACGTCATCGACGAGACCTCGCCACTGCGCCCCTTGACCCCCTACGGCGCGACGAAGGCCGCCGCCGAGATGCTGGCCAGCGCCTACAGCAGCTCGTACGACATGGCGGTCGCCGCGGTCCGGCTCACCAACGTGTACGGACCCGGCATGCTGGCCAAGGACACGTTCGTCGTTCGGCTCCTCCGAGCCGCCGCCGACCGGCGCCCGGTCACTGTCTACGGCGACGGCCTCCAGGAGCGCGACTACCTCTACGTCGACGACACGCTGAAGGGGTTCCTCCTCGCTTGGCGCTGCGAGGTCTCCGGGCCGCTTACCGTCGGCACCGAGCGCTCGACGTCGGTCCTCGAGGCTCTGCCGCGCTCGCCGAGCAGGTCACCGGCCTGACCATCGAGACGACCCACGTCGACGCGCCGCCCGGGGAGATGCGTGCCGTCCGGGTCGACACCAGCCGGGCCCGCTCGCTCGGCTTCCGGCTCACCACCGACCTGCCCGGTGGCCTCGCCGCCACGTGGGCGACGGTCACCGGCGCGACCCGGGTGCCGGTCGGGTGACCGAGCCGAGGCGGCCCCGTCGCCTCCATGACGGGCTCGACGCGATCGACCACGCCGCCCTGCGCGACTTCGAGGATCGCTTCGGTCGCCCGACCTTTGCGCCGGTTGTCGTCATCGTGGCCGCCTACGAGGAGGCGGCCACCATCGCATCCGTGCTCGACGCGCTCCCCTCCGAGTGCTGCGACCGGCCGCGTCGACCGTCTCGTCGTCGTCGACGGCGGACGCGACACCACCGCGTCGATCGCCCTCGAGCGGGGCGCGTACGTGTGCGCCTGTCAGACCAACCGGGGCCAAGGCGCGGCGCTCCGCCTCGGCTACTACCTGGCCCGCACCCACGGCGCCGAGTACCTCGTGACCACCGACGCCGACGGCCAGTACGTCGCCGACCAGCTGGCACGGCTCCTCGCGCCGCTGCTGCACGACGACGCCGACTTCGTCACCGGCTCCCGCTGGCTCGGCCACCAGGAGCCGGCCTCCCTCGTCCGCCGGATCGGCTCCCGCTTCTTCGCCCGGGTCGCGACCCGGCTGAGCGGACAGCAGATCACCGACACGTCGTTCGGGTTCCGGGCCCTGCGAGCCGACGTCACCGCCGACCTGACCCTCCGCCAGCCCCAGTACCAGTCGGCCGAGCTGCTCCTCGAGGTCCTCGGCCGCGGCTACCGGGTCCGCGAGGTCCCCATGACGATGCGAGCCCGACAGAGCGGCCGCAGCAAGAAGGGATCCAACCTGCGCTTCGGAGCCGCGTACGCCCGGTCGGTGGTCGCCACCACCTGGCGCAACCGGGCCGCCCGCTCCCGACCGGCTCCGTCAGGCGTCCGCGGCCCGGTGGCGGAACACCCGGTCGAACAGCACGAACTTGGTGACGAACAGGCCGCCCGTGACCGCGACGAACGTGCCGTCTACCAGGGCCACCGCGGCCCAATGTGACAGGTCACCGGTCAACGAGTTGACGAACGTCGTCGCCGCGGTGGTGATGACGAGCGCGCCGAGCACGATCGCGGTGTACGGCAGCACCTCGTGGCGGACGTCGACCCGGTCCCGTCGGCTCCACGCCCACCGGCGGTTCAGCACCCAGTTGGGCAGCGCGCCGGCGAGGAACGCGGCGACGGTCGCGACAACCGTCGCCGCGTGCGCGACGCCGAACACGAGCACGAAGGTGACCTCGCTGGCCAGCGCCGCGACACCCGAGCCGGCCGCGTAGCGGAACAGCCGCACGTGCAGGCGAGCGGGGTGGCTCCCCTCCGACGGCTGACCGCGGTCCGAGAAGAGCTCGCGCACCTGGTCCCGACGGTGCGGGCGCGTCGCCACCGACGAGCTCGGAGCGCTGGTCGGCTGCTGGTCTCGGGTCATGCCGTCGTCACGATGCCACGGTCGGGGGTGAGCACCAACCTACCGATGCCGCAGGCCGAAGCCCGCGTCACGGCGACCGGCCGCTCGCTCTGGCCCGACGGTTCGACACGCGGTGTCATCCCCGCGAACCGATCAACCCGAGCGAGCCTCGGCTACCGTCAGCCACGATGACCGCGTCGGCGCCCACCGAGTCGAACGCGTCCGCGCCCACACCGACGTTCGAGACGCCGCCAACCGGCCTCACCGCCGAGCAGGTCGCCGACCGAGTGGCGCGCGGCCTCACCAACGGCGGGGGCGAGCGGACGAGCCGCTCGTATGCCGAGATCGTGCGCGCCAACGTCCTCACCCGCTTCAACGCGATCCTCGGCACGATGCTGGTCGTCATCCTGGTCGTCGGCCAGCCCCAGGACGCCCTGTTCGGGCTCGTCCTCGTCGCGAACTCCCTCATCGGCATCGTGGAGGAGGTCCTCGCCAAGCGGAAGCTGGACGGGCTCGCCGTGCTCAACGCACCGCGCGCCGAAGCGATCCGCGACAGCCAGCCCGTTGACCTTCCCGTCGAGGACCTCGTCCTTGACGACCTCATCGCCCTCCGGACCGGCGACCAGGTGGCCGCCGACGGCATCGTCCGCGAGCGCACCGGCCTCGAGGTCGACGAATCCCTCCTCACTGGCGAGTCCGACCCGGTCAACAAGCCGGCCGGCGCCGAAATCAAGTCGGGCAGCATCGTCGTCGCCGGCGCCGGGCGGTTCCAGGCCACCGCGGTCGGCCCCGACTCGTACGCGCGGAGACTGACCGCAGAGGCCCGACAGTTCCAGCTCGTGCGCTCGGAGCTGATGGACGGCATCAACCTCCTGCTGCGCATCATCCAGTACGCGCTGTTCCCCGTCGCGGGCCTGCTGCTGTGGCGCCAGCTCGAGAACAACCAGGTCTCCTCGGCGCTGACGAGCACCGTGGCCGGGGTCGTCGGCATCGTGCCCGAAGGGCTCGTCCTGCTCACCAGCGTCGCGTTCGCGCTCGCTGCCGTCACCCTGGCCCGCCGCCGGGTGCTGGTCCAAGAGCTCCCCGCGGTCGAGGTCCTCGCCCGGGTCGACGTCGTCTGCCTCGACAAGACCGGGACGCTCACCGAGGGGGAGGTCGTCTACGACCGGTGCGAGCCGCTCGGCGCCGCCGACGCGACGGAGGCGACCGCGGCGCTCGGCGCGCTCGCCGACGACCCCGACCGCAACGCGACCCTCGCCGCGATCGGCGCTGCGCTCCCCCCAGCGGCGGGCTGGACCCGCACCGGGACGGTGCCGTTCTCCTCAGCGCGCAAGTGGAGCGCAGCCCAGTTCGGTTCCCATCGGACCTGGGTGCTCGGCGCCCCCGAGATGGTGCTCCCCACCGCCGGCCCGACCGATCCGGTCCGAGCGCGCGCCGACCAGCTCGCCACGGCCGGGAGCCGCGTGCTCGTCCTCGCCCGCAGCCCGACCGCGCTGGCCGGCGAGACGCTCCCCGCGCCGCTCCGCCCCGTCGCGCTGGTGCTGCTCGAGGAGAAGATCCGACCCGACGCCCGGGACACGCTCGCCTACTTCGCCGACCAGGGCGTCGCCCTCAAGGTGATCTCGGGGGACAACCCGCGCACCGTCGCCGCGGTCGCCAACCGCGTCGGGCTCCCCGCCGCCGACGCGCCGGTCGACGCGCGCGACCTCCCGGACGACGACGCCGCGCTCGGCGACGTCCTGGAGCAGCACAGCGTCTTCGGGCGGGTGACCCCCCGCCAGAAGCGGGCCATGGTCCACGCGCTGCAGTCCCGTGGCCACGTCGTCGCCATGACCGGCGACGGCGTGAACGACGCCCTCGCCCTGAAGGATGCCGACATCGGCGTCGCGATGGGCTCGGGCGCTGCCGCGACCCGCGCCGTGGCGCAACTTGTGCTGCTCGACGGCCGCTTCGCGACCCTGCCTGGCGTCGTCGCCGAAGGGCGCCGCGTCATCGCGAACATCGAACGCTCGGCGAACCTCTTCGTCAACAAGACCATGTACGCGATGTTCATCGCGGTCATGGTCGTGATCCTCGGCTGGACCTACCCGTTCCTGCCCCGCCACCTCACGATCATCAGCGACTTCACGATCGGGATCCCCGGGTTCTTCCTAGCCCTCGCGCCGAACACGCGCCGCTACCTCCCCGGGTTCATCCAGCGGGTCCTCCGGTTCTGTGTCCCCGCCGGCGTGGTCATCGGCACCGGCGCGATGATCGCCTACGGCATCACCTTCTACGCCAACAACCGGTCGCTCACCGAGTCCCGCACCAGCGCGACGCTCGTCGTCGCCGCCCTGGGGCTCTGGGTCCTGCTCATCTTGGCCCGACCACTCAACTGGTGGCGGGGCCTCCTCGCCCTCGGGATGGTCTTCGCGGTCGCGCTGATCGTCGCCGTGCCCGCGTTCCGGAGCTTCTTCGCTCTCTCGCTCCCGCCCGCGCACGTCCTCGCCCAGCTCGCGGTCATCGTCGCGGTCGGGATGGTCCTCGTGGAGCTCTGCTGGCGGGCCCGCTTCGTCCGCATCCGGCGCGGCCCACCGCACGACCCGAGCGTCGCGGACGCCACGGGCTGACCGTGCACGAAACCGCCGCCGACCTCGAGGAGCTCCAGGCCCTCCTCGACCGGAGCTACGCGGCCGCCGGCCCGCACCTCGCCGACGTGCTCTCCCCCGAGCGCCGGCTGCGGGCCGCCGACCTCTCCCGGTTGCTGATCGGCGTCCAGATCCTCGACCTGGCCACCGTCACCGCCGCCGGTCGGCCGCTCGTCGCGCCCGTCGACGGGCTGTTCTTCCGAGGCCACTTCTACTTCGGCTCGTCGACCGACGCGGTTCGCGTCCGGCACTTGCAGCGCCGCCCCGCGGTGAGCGCCGCCGCGACGCGGGGCGAGACCTCCACCGTCCTCGTCCACGGCGACGCGTCGTTCGTCGACCTCGACGCGCCCGAGCACGCCGGCTTTCGCCGCTACCAGTTCGACACCTACGTCCCCGTGTACGGGCCGGGCTGGGAGGCGTTCGCCGCCCAGTCGGTCTTCGCGCGGATCGAGCCGGCCAAGATCTTCGCCGCCACGTTCGCGGCGGCGAAGGCGCCCGGTCCCTAGACCGTCCTGCCGATCAGCAGCCCGATGAGCCACGTCACGAGCATCGCCGCCCCGCCACCGGCCATGACCCGCAGCGCGGCCCGACCCACGCGCGCGCCGCCGAGCCGGCCGGCCAGCGCGCCGGTCAGCGCCAGCAGGGCCAGCGCCACCGCCGCCACCCCCGGGATCCGGGCCGAGCTGGGGAGCGTCACCGCCGTGATGAGCGGCAACGCGGCGCCGGCCGCGAAGCTCACCGCCGACGTCACCGCGGCGAGGAGCGGCGTCGACATCCCGTACCCCGTGATCCCCAGCTCGTCGCGCAGGTGGGCGCCGAGCGCGTCGGCGTGCATGAGCTGCACCGCGACCTCGCGGGCCAGCTCCGCGTCGAGCCCCCGCCGCTGGTAGATGTGCTGCAGCTCGGTCAGCTCCGAATCCGGGTTCTGGAGCAGCTCGTGGCGCTCCCGGGCGATGTCGGCCCGCTCCGCGTCGCGCTGCGAGCTGACCGACACGAACTCGCCGGCGGCCATCGCCATCGCCCCCGCGACGAGGGCCGCCACCCCCGCGACCACGAGCTCGTGGCGGGACGACGTCGCCGCCGCGACGCCGAGCAGGATGCTCGCCACCGACACGATCCCGTCGTTCGCGCCGAGGACCGCGGCCCGCATCCAGCCCACACGGCCCGGCCGGTGACGCTCGAGATGGAAGATCCGCATCGCGGTGGCTCCTTCAGCTCCCGCACGTCGAGCCGCGACCAGGGGCCCAAACGGTGGCTCGGCACCTCCGAGCCCTCGTGTGCCGCCGACCAGGCGACGCGACGAACGAGCCAGTCGAGACTACCCGTGGTTCGTCAGGGGCCGATCGGAGCGGTCCGAAAGGAGTCGCTCTGGCGCGCCGACCGCTACGATCCGGGACGAGTTCCAACGACTGGGGAACGCCATGGCGCTCGACACGACCGAGGTGACCGATACCGACCTGCGCGAGCAGACGACCGCCTTCCTGCGCGAGGCGCTGCCCGCGGGGTGGATGGAAGCGATCGACGCCCGCGACGAGGCCCGGTGGGCCGAGCTGCGCGAAGCCCTCGACTACCGGAGCTGGTGCCGACGACTCGGTGAGTCCGGGTACGCGACCCCGACCTGGCCGGCCGAGTACGGCGCCGGGCTGTCCCTCACCCCCGGGCAGGCCAAGCACGTCACCGAGGTCCTGAACCACTACAAGGCCCCGCGGCCGTTCAACATCATCGGGATCGGCATGGGCGGCCCGACGATCATCACCTGGGGCAGTGAGGATCAGAAGCACCGGCTGCTGCGGGGCCTGGCCACCAACGAGGAGATCTGGTGCCAGCTGTTCAGCGAGCCCGGCGCGGGCAGCGACGTGGCCGGGCTCTCCACCCGGGCCGAGCGTGACGGCGACGAGTGGATCGTGACCGGCCAGAAGGTCTGGACCACTCTCGCCCACATCGCCCGGTTCGGGATGCTGCTCGCCCGCACCAACCCCGACGTTCCCAAGCACAAGGGGCTCAGCTACTTCGTGCTCGACATGCACGCGCCCGGCGTCGAGGTGCGCCCCCTGGTGCAAATCACCGGTGACGCGGAGTTCAACGAGGTCTTCTTCGACCAGGTGCGGGTCCCCGACTCGATGCGGGTCGGTCCCGAAGGGGAAGGGTGGCGGGTCGCCATCACGACCCTCATGAACGAGCGGGTCTCCCTCTCGGGGGCCGGGTCGCTGGCCGGCGACGCGGTCGGCGGCAGCCCGATCACCAAGCTCCTCGCCCGCCACCATCCGGTCACCGACCCGCTCCTGCGCCAGCGGCTCATGAACCTCTACATCGAGGGTCGCCTCATCGCGCTGAACAACCGGCGGGCCGCCGACAAGCGCAAGAGCGGCTCCGAGGCCGGCCCCGAGGGATCCATCACCAAGTTGATGCAGGCCGAGTACAACCAGCGGCTCCAGAACCTGGCCGTCGACCTGGAAGGCGCGGGCGGCATGGCGTGGGAAAAGACCGAGATCAGCGACCGCCCCGAAGGGCCGCTCGCCTACATCGGCGGGATGGGCGACGACCGGCCCGCCATCGCCCGCGGGTTCCTCCGCGCCCAGGCGAACACCATCGAAGGCGGGACCTCGAACGTCATGCGCAACATCCTCGGCGAGCGCGTTCTCGGCCTCCCCAAAGAGCCCGACAACTCCCGCGAACTGGCCTGGAAGGACATCCCCCGTTCGGCGTGACGGGCTGGACATGCAGCGTTCCCTCGTCCTGTATCTGCGTCGACGCGGCGCGACCGACGAAGAGATCGAACGGGCCGAGCAGGACGGCTACCTGACCCTCCTCGTCTTCGACCGGTCGGTGCTGCCCGGCCAACGCAAGTACTCCCTCCTCGACGTCGCACGACAGGCCGGGACCGACCCGACCACCATGCGGGCGCTGTGGCGGGCGATCGGCTTCCCCGACGTCCCCGACGACCTCGTCGCGTTCACCGACGCCGACGTCGCCGCGGTCCGCGGGTTCATCGAGCGGCTCGAGGAGCCGTGGCTCCTCGAGTGGAGCCTCGAGCTGGCGCTGCGCCAGGCTCGGGTCTTCAGCTCCGAGCTGGCCCGCATCGCCGACGCCGAGAGCGACGACATCGCCCGGCAGGTCCGCGCCGCCCTCGACGCCGGCGTCACCGACGAGGCCCTCGCCGAGCGGGTTACCGTCACCTTCCGCTTCGAGGACATCAGCCGGCTCGTCGACCACGCCCACCGGCTCCAGCTCCGCGCCGCGCTGTGGCGCAAGCTCGTCCCCGGCCGCTCCGGCGACTCCGGCGCCGTCGAGCTCGTCGTCGGGTTTGTCGACCTCGTCGGGTACACGCGCCTCTCCGAGGACCTCGACGACGAGGAGCTGGGCGTCCTCGTCGAGCGCTTCGGGTCGCTCGCGCACGACACCGTCGTCGTCGCCGGAGGCCGGATCGTCAAGACGATCGGCGACGAGGTCATGTTCGTCGCCGACTCACCGGTCGCGGCGGCCGACATCGCGCTCAGGCTCAGCGCCGCGTCCGAACGCGACCCGCTCCTCCCCGAGGCCCGAGCCGGGCTCGCGTCCGGGTCAGTCCTGTCCCGGGAAGGGGATTACTACGGGCCGGTCGTGAACCTCGCCAGCCGCCTCACCGAGCTCGCCTACCCGGGGACGGTGCTCGTCTCGGACGAGCTCGGGGCGGCGCTCGACGGCGACGACCGGTACCAGCTGCACCGCCTCCACCGCCGGGTGCGCGGCATCGGCCGGATCGACCTCTACCGGCTCGGCCTCGCCTCCCAAGCCGTGCCCTGACCCGGGGGATCCGAGGACTGCATCGGGGGTGCCTACACGGCGTGGAGCATCCAGACGTTCGGCTCCCAGTAGCGGCCGTGACCGCCGCTGATCTGGAGCGGGGCGAGACCCCGGGGGAACACGTAGGCGCCATCCGCTGGGAACGCCATCCCCGTCCAGTGTTCCCAGTCAGCCACCGGTCCCGAGATGCGCATCGAGTGAGGCTCGGGACGCAACGTCGTTGCTCCGAGCCGGGCGTGGACACGCATCCAGGGATCGAAGGGCAGGCGATCGGCTCGGGTCCAGGTGGCGTACCGCTCGATCGGGATGAGGGGATAGCGCTCCTTCCACGTCGGACGAACCGGCGCGAGGAGCGGCGCGAGGCCGGCCCGGCGGGCCGCGACGACCATCGCTTCGAGCACGATCCCACTCAGCCCGCGCCCCTGGCGCGGCGGGACGACCTCGGCCGCCAAGGCCATCAGCGCCGTCGGTGCGACCGCCTCGTCGAGCGCGCGAAGGCCTGCCGCGTCGATGCCCGGCGGGAGGTCGTGGAGGGTCCCATCCCACGGCAAGGGAAGCGTCCGTCCCCGCGCCACGACGTCGTCCGTCTCGGAGACGCAGACCAGGATCTGCAGGTGCGCGTAGGTGGGTACCAGCGCTCCGAAGTACTGATCGCTGCAGTCGCCGTGGAGGTTGTATTCGGGCCAGACCGCTCGGAAGGCGTCGCTCACGCTCGCCCACAAGTCCGGTCGTTCCGCTGCCGTCACCACGACCAGACCCGGGTCGCTCGGTGATAGCAGCCCGGGCACCCGGTCATGATGCCCCGTCCGCCACTCGGGCCGGGGCGCTTTCGGTCGATCAGGACCGGTCAGGGTCACGGTCGACAGCGCAATCCCACCCGCGGCAGCTGCAACGTGAGCAGGTAGCGGTCAACGTTGTCGTCGACGCAGGGGATCCCCTTGCCGTACCCAGCGTGCTCCGTGCTGACCAGGGTCAGGAGCCGCGAGTCGTGCAGCCGCGACTGCAGGTCGATCGCCCCCGCGTACGGCGTCGCCGGGTCGCCGGTGGTGCCCACGATCAGGATCGGCGGCGCATCGTCGACCCGGACGTCACCGACCCGCTCCGACGGGTCCGGTACCGGCAGGCGGGGATCGCAGCCCAGCGGCGACGAGGCCAGGAAGGCGCCGAAGATCGGGAACTGCTGCGAGAACTGCTCGTAGGTCGCGACGTACTGGCCGAACGACACCATCGGGTCGACCTCATCGTCGCAGCGGATGGTGGCCAGTGCCTCCTGCAGGTCGTCGTAGTGGCCGGTGGCGTCCCGGCCGGTCAGCGAGTCAGCGAGGGCGGCGATCCCGTTGCCGGAGCCGTGCCCAGCCTCGGCGAGCGACTTGGCGAGGAACGGCCAGCCCACCTGACGGTCGTAGAGCCCGCCGGCCAGGGCCAGATAGAACAACGTCGCGCCGGCCTGGCGGCCGTCGAAGACCGGCACCGTGTACCCCTGGTCGAAGCGGGCCTGCAGCGCCACGAGCGCCGCCCGCGGGTTGCCGCCCTCGTGGAACGCGCAGCTGACCCGCGCCGCGCAGTCAGCCAGGAACGCGTCGAGAGCCTGTTCGAACCCGAGCGCGTTCGCGTACAGCTCCTGCTCGGGGCTGCTCGACAGGTCGACCGCCCCGTCCAGGACCATGGCCCGGACCCGATGCGGGTACAGCTGCGCGTACACCGCCCCGAGCACGGTCCCGTACGAGTAGCCGAGGAACGTCAGCTTCGGCTCGCCCGAGCGCGACACGCAGCGCGTCGAGATCGCGGGCCGTGTTGCGCGTACCCACCTCGGCGAGCCACTGCCCCTCCTGGTGGACGCAGGCCGCCACCAGATCCACCGGTCCGTTCGTCCCCGCGTAGAACGACGCCAGCTGCCCCACGTTCTCGGGGAGCGGGAACGAGGCCAGGACCTGGTCGTAGGTGGCGTCGCTCACGCACGCGATCGGGCGGGACCGGCCGGTCCCCCGCGGGTCGAAGCTCACCAGGTCGAACCGCTGGCGGACCACGGGCGGGAACTCCGAGACGCCTGCCCGCAGCGACTCCGCGCCCGGGTCGCCCGGCCCTCCGAAGTTCACGACCAGCGACCCCAGGCGGCGAGACGGGTCCTCGGCCGGGTGGCGGGCGACCGCCAGCGAGACGTGCGGGCCGGCCGGCTCGCTCCAGTCGACCGGGACCGACAAGGTGCTGCACTCGAACCCACCACCACAGGCGTGCCAGGCCAGCCCGGGCGCGTCCGGGGTCGCGGCGGCGCCCGCGCCGAGCGGCGCGACGAGCAGTGCCACGACCGCGGCCGCGCTCGACCGCGATCGCGCAGGCCCGGGGCACGGGATGCGACTGTACCGAGGCGGTGTCCGACCGCCTCGCCGGGGACGGTACGGTCGGTGTCGCATGACCCCCACCGACCGGGACGGTGAGCGGCTCGCGCTGCTGACCGTCCACGCCCATCCCGACGACGAAGCGTCAAAAGGCGCCGCGACCGTGGCCCGCTACCACGACGAAGGCGTCCGGTGCGTGCTGGTCTGCTGCACCGGTGGCGAGGCCGGCGACATCCTGAACCCGGCCGTCGACACCCCCGAGATGCGCGCCGACCTCCCCGCGGTCCGGATGGCCGAGCTGGAGGCGAGCGTCGACGCGATCGGCTACGACACCCTGCACCTCCTCGGCTACCACGACTCGGGGATGCCCGACACCGACGTCAACGCCCGGCCCGACAACTTCGCCAACGCGCCCCTTGACCAGGCGGTCGGCCGCCTCGTCGCGCTCATCCGGGCCGAGCGGCCCCAGGTGATCGTCACCTACGCCGAGGACCGCACCTTCTACCCGCACCCCGACCACATCCGGGTGCACGAGATCTCGCTGCCCGCGTTCGACGCGGCCGGCGACCCGGACCGCTACCCCGACGCCGGCCCGCCCTGGGCGCCTTCGAAGCTGTACTTCACCGGCTTCTCGCGGCGGCGGGTCCAGACCCTCCACGACGAGTACCTGCGCCGGGGGGAGGAGAGCCCGTTCCAACGCTGGTTCGAGCGGGAGTTCCCGGAACAGAGCCACCCCTTCACGACCTTCGTCGACGTCGGGCCGTGGCTGGGTCGCCGCCGCGCCGCGTTGCTCGCCCACCGCACCCAAGTCGACCCGGACGGGTTCTGGATGCGGCTGCCCGACGAGGTCCTCGGGTCGGTGTTCCCCTTCGACGAGTACCAGCTCGCCCGCACCCACCTCACCCCGCTCGGCGAGGGCCAGACCGAGGACGACTTGTTCGCGGGGCTGCGCGCCCCCGACCCGCGCGCCGAGCGCGTCGATACACTGCGCCGGCCGTCGTAACGAGGGAGGCTCGGGTGCCGAAGTACCTGACCCAAGAATGGCTCGACGAGGCCCGCGCCCTCGCGCAGGGACAGCCGGAACGGCCCGGGGCGAGCGCCACCATGCAGTTTGTCGTCACCGGCGCGCCTGACGGTGACCGCAAGTACTACTGGGTGCTCGAGAACGGTGTCCTCGCCGAGGCGAGCCTGGGCGAGCTGCCCGACGCGGAGGTGACCATGACCACCGCCTACACCGACTCGGTCGCGATCCAAAAGGGCGAGCTCGACGCCAACACCGCGTTCATGCAGGGCAAGACCAAGGTGACCGGCAACATGGGCAAGCTGATGCAGCTCATGCCGCTCACCATGTCGCCCGAGTACCGGGCCCTGCAGGAGCAGGTCCGCGCCATCACCGAGTACTAGGCCGGCTGCTCAGGCGGCTCGCTGCAGGTCCCGCAGCTCCCGGTAGCCGATCAGGGTCGCGCCGGCCCGCTCGAGCAGGTCGGGCAGTGACGGGTCGTGGCAGAGGAACGCGTGGTCCTCGACCCGATGGGCCCAGTCCGGATGCGAGGCCCGCAGCTCGTCGGCGTCGATCGCCGGGTGCAGGTACACCTCGGTGACGCCCGGCCGGAGGTCGAAGATCGCCCGCTCGATGTGCTTCCGGGCCCCGGCCCCCCGGTAGTAGACGAAGTGGTCCGGGTAGACGACGCCTTCGGCGCTGGCCAGCTCCCGGTACGGGAACCCGACGATGCGCTCCCCGCCCGCCGGGCCCATCCGCAGCGGCAGGTCGAAGTCCATCGCCAGCTCCAGGTACGCGCCGAAGAAGTCCGCGCGCAGCTGCAAGGTCCCCATGTGGCTGTCGAGATGGCTGACGTCGAAGCCCCACAGGATGGCTCGCTCGATCTGGGCCCGCAGCTCCCGGCGGACCTCGTCGAGATCGGCGTGGTCCCAGGTGTCCTCGATGGTGCGGGGGAAGCCGCCGTCGCCGTCGAGGAGGCTGGGGGAGGAGGTGATCGGAGCCCAGCGGTAGGTGTCCCACTCGGAGTTCAAGGTGAGGTGCACGCCGACGTCCTCACCCCGGTACTGGGCCGCGGCGTCCCGAGCCCACGGGCAGGGCACCATCAGCGACGCGCTCGTCCCGAGCCCGTTGCGGAGCGCGTCGTACACGCCGACGTTGGCGGCCCGGCAGGAGCCGAGGTCGTCGCAGTTGACGATGACCAGCCGGGCGTCGCGCGAGTAGCCGAGCCGTTCGGTCAGCGTCGGCGAGTCGGCGGGGCTCACGCGGCGCGGGGTTACGCGACCCGCTCGAGGATCGTTCCCGTGCCGAGCCCGCCTCCGCAGCACATCGTGACCAGACCGTAGCGACCGTCGATGCGCTCCAGCTCGTGCAGCGCGGTGGTGACCAGCCGCGCGCCGGTGCAGCCCACCGGGTGCCCGAGCGCGATCGCCCCCCCGTTCGGGTTGACCCGATCCGGGTTCGGTCCCACCTCTTTCGCCCAGGCGAGCACCACCGACGCGAACGCCTCGTTGATCTCGATCGTGTCGAGGTCGTCGATCCCGAGCCCGGTGCGGGCCAGGAGCCGCTGCGTGGCGTCGATCGGGCCGGTCAGCATCAGCACCGGGTCGACCCCGACCAGGCACTGGTCGACGACTCGGGCCCGGGCCCGCAGCCCGAGCTGGCGGGCCCGTCCCGCCGAGGCGACGAGGACCGCCGCCGCGCCGTCGGTGATCTGCGAGGACGTTCCCGCAGTGTGGACGCCGTCCTCGCGGGCGACTGGCTTCAGCGCGGCCAGCGCCTCGAGTGACGTCTCCCGCAGCCCCTCGTCGCGCGCGACCTGATGGGTGGTCCCGGTCGGCTTGCCGTCGGCGTCCACGTCCGGGGCGTCGACGGGGACGACCTCCCGCTCGAAGCGGCCCTCCGCCCACGCGGCCTGGGCCCGCTGCTGGGACTGAAGCCCGAACCGGTCGCAGTCCTCCCGGGTGATTCCCCACTTGTCGGCGATGCGCTCCGCGGCCTCGAACTGGGATGTGTACTCGAACCGCTCCCGGTAGGCGCGGGGCAGGGGACGGCCCGGCCCCTCGCGCGACCGCGGTGCCGAGCGGGACGCGGCTCATCGACTCCACCCCGCAGGCCAGAGCGACGTCGACTACCCCCGCCGAGATGAGCGACGCGGCCAGGTTCGTCGCCTGCTGCGACGACCCGCACTGCGCGTCGACGGTCGTGCCCGCGACCTCGATCGGGAAGCCGGAGCTGAGCCACGCGGTGCGGGCGATGTCGAAGGTCTGCTCACCGACCTGGGTCACGCAACCGGCGATGACCTGACCGACCTCGGCCGGGTCGATCCCCGAGCGTTCGACCGCGGCGCGCTGCGCCGCACCCAGCAGATCAGCCGCGTGCACGCTGGCCAGCCCCCCGTTCCGGCGACCGAGCGGCGTGCGGACCGCCTCGACGATGACGACGTCGTTGTCATTCGCTGCTGCCATGCCGAGGATGGTATCGGGCCCTACGCTCGCCCCCCATGGGCCGCCCGCGTCTTCGGTTCGCCGCGCTCACCGTCGTGCTGGCCCTCGTCGCGGCCGCCTGTCTCGGCGGCGGCTCCCAGGCCCGCCAGCCCGCCACGACCACCACCACCAACGGACCCGGCTGCCAGTTCATCGTCGCGAGCGAAGCCAGCCGCAGCGAGCCGGCCGCGATCACCCAGCCCGTGTTCCTCACCAGTGCGTCGGCGACCCCGACCGTCTGCTACGACAAGATCACCTTCGTGTTCACTCCCGGCAGCCAGATCATTGGCGTCCCCACCACGACGACGACGACCGTCCCCGGCGCGACGACCACGACCACGAACCCGGCGCTCAGCGACTACCCGCCCGGGTACTCGGTGCAGTACATGAAGCCGCCCTTCGCGCCTGGGCTGCGCTCGGCGACCGAGCAGATCCCGTCCGTTTCGGCGATCCTCGAGGTGACGATCTCGCCCGCCGCCGAGACCGACACCCAGACCAGCCGACACGTCCTCACCTACGACGGCCCGCTCCGTCTCCCCCTCACCGGCATGGCCCACACCGACAGCGTCGAGCTGCTCTCGAACTTCCCGCAGGCGCCCGCCCCCGCGCCCCCGAAGGTGGTGTGGCTCATCGGGCTCGACACCAAGCGGCCCTTCACCACCGATTACGCCAACGACCCGCCCCGGCTCAGCGTCCTGATCCTGAACTGACGCCCTCGCCGAGCGACGGTCGGACGCTGGACGCCCCTGCCCGACGGGGTCGTGCTCACGCCGCGTCAGTGCGCATCGACCACGGCTCATGAGCCGAGCCCGTCGCGCCGTCGCTGCGTGCGGGAGCCGCGACGCGCGAGCCCGCGCGCATGGTGCCTAACCGGCACGAGCGCGCCGGCGAGCTCAGTCAGCGTCGGCGGCGACGAGCACGATCTTGCCGAGCTTCCCGCCCGCCGCGAACCGCTCGTACGCCGCGGTCGCCTCCGGCATCGGGACCGCGGCCTCGATCGGGATCTGGAGCTCCCCGCCCGCGAGCAGCGGCAGCACGTGCCGAGCGATTCGCTGCGCGACGACCGCTTTCTCCTCGGGCGGGCGGGCCCGCAACGTGGAGCCATGGATCCGCCCTCGCTTCCCCATCAGGGCGAGCAGGCTGATCTCGGCGGTGCCACCCGCCCCGACGCCGATCACCGTGATCCGCCCGCCGATCGCGAGCGCGGCGAGGTCGGCGGGCAGGTTCGGGCCGCCGACCACCTCGAGGATCACGTCGTAGGGCCCGTGGTGCCCAGCGTCGTCGGGATCGACGACCTCGACCGTGCCGCACCGGCCGCCGATGCGCGCCACGTCGGCGCGGCGGCGCTCGTCTCGCACTGACGCCACCACCCGCGCCCCGGCTCGTGCCGCGAGCTGCACACCGGCCAGCCCTACCCCTCCCGCCGCGCCCTGCACCAGGACCCGCTCCCCGAGGAGGAGGCCGCACTGGGTGAACAGCGCGTCGTACGCGGTGGTGAACACCTCCGGGAAGCCGCCCGCCTCCGGCCACGACAGCGACGCGGGGACGGCCAGCGCCGTGCGCTCGGGGACGACGGCCAGCTCGGCCTGCGCGCCGCCCCCGACCACCGCCATGACGCGGTCGCCAGGCCGGAACTCCGTGCAGCGCACCCCCGAGGCGCGGACCTCGCCCGCCAGCTCCATGCCGGGAATGTCGACCGGCGAACCCGGCGGCGGCGGGTACAGGCCGCGGCGCTGCAGCAGGTCAGCGGCGTTGATGCCGGCCGCGTGGACCCCCACGAGGAGCTCGTCGTCGCCGGGCACCGGGTCGGGGTGCGACTCCCACCGCAAGGAGCCCTCGACGATCGTGACCGCGTACACGAGGGCGGAGCGTACGCCGCGGCGCGGCGCTACCAGCCGGCGGTACCGTCCCACTGTGGGATCCGACGCGTCGCTTCTGATCCTCGACGAGGACGGCGAGGAGCTGATCCTCGACGGGTTCGAGGCGACCGTGATGCTGGGCCTCACCCAGGGCTTCGAGGCCGCGACCGTGTCCGCCTGCCCGAACTGTCGCAGCTGCGTCCTGGCCAGCGTCGCGGTCGCCGACCTGCTCCGCGACCGACCTGGGCATCCGCGGGGCCGGGAGCTGACCGAGCTGGCCGAGGACGCCCCCACCCTCCACCTCTACGTGCGGGACCTGACCACGAGCTGCACCCACCCGGGCTGGCTGGACCCCGGGTTCACTGAGTGGGCCGAGGTGCTCCACGAGGTCGGCGACCAGTCCCGCCGGCCCCGCTGATCCCGCGGGTGGTCACGGGACGAACCGGCGAGCGACTCGGCCCAGCACCACACCGAGCGCGACGCCGCCCAGCGCGTCGGAAGCGTGGTGGATCCGCGTGTACACCCGGCTCGCCGCGATCGTCACCCCGGCCGCGTAGTACAGCGGCCCGAGCTTGGTGCCCCGGGACAGCACCGCGGCCGCGGTGAACGCCGTCACCGCGTGTCCCGACGGGAACGACGACGTGATCGGCCGGCGCATGTGGTGGGGAAGTGGCTCGTCGTGCGAGAAGTGCTCCTGGGGTCGGACCCGGTTGCTGGCCAGCTTCACCGTGTTCGTCACCGCCGACTCACCCGCCAGCGCGAGAAGGAACCGGCCCCCGAACCCGAGATCCCCGGTTCGCGCGACCCGCAGCGACGCGGCCGCCAACCACACCAGCCCATGGTCCGCCGCGCTCGACACCCCGTACATGAGATGGTCGAGCGACTCCGTCCGGCGCGGCGCGAGCCACTTCTCGACCCGCTCGTCGAACACGGTGACCGCCTCGGTGAACCGCGACATCGGCCCGCGAGCCTACCGGCGCCGAATCATCGTGAACGGGCTCAGCCGAGCGGCAGCATCGGCTCGATCATCGTGCCCGGGCCGCGCAGCTCGACCGCCTGGGCCGGGTCACCGCCGTGCGCCGGGCAGTACGGCTTGAACGTGCAGAAGTCGCAGAGGCGGCTCGGCCGGGCCCGGAAGTCGTCCCGGCTGCACGCGGTCTCGATCGCAGCCCACAACGCCGCGGTCCGCCGCGACAGACCCCGGTTCGACTGGTCGGACGGCTCGGCGATGATCATCTCCGGCTTCGACAGGTAGAGGAGCTGCACCCGGGCCGGCCGCCGACCGAAGGTCTGCTCGCACAACGCCGCGTACATGTGCACCCCAGCGAGGCTCTTGGCCTCGAACAGCTCGGAGGGGACCCGGCCGGTCTTGTAGTCGCTCACCACCAGCTCGCCGTCTTCGGCCAGGTCGAGACGGTCGATGACCCCCCGAACCCGCGCCCCGCCGACCCGGGCCTCCAGGCGCAGCTCGAGCCCGATCGGTTGCACCCGCGTCGGATCCTCCAGCTCGAAGTAGCGACGCACGAGCTCCTCGGCGTCTTCGTCGAACGCGGCCCGCTCCTCGTCGCTCAGCTCCAGCGACGAGAACTCCTCGTCGGAGACCAGCGCCACCCGGGCCCGGTCCAGGTCGGCGAAGCCGGCGTCCAGCGTGCGGTCATGAGGCGGCCGGTCCATCAGGAACTGGAGGGCCAGGTGCACCAGGGTGCCCTTCGCCGTCCACACCGTGGCCGGCTCGGGGAGGCGGTCCAGGTACGAGAACCGGAACGCGAGCGGGCACTCCTTGAACGACGAGATCGAGCTCGGCGATAGGGCGTAGGGCGATGCAGCCATCCCTTCGGAGGGTATCGCCGGGCTGTGACGCTCCCGCGGACCGATCACGTCCGGTTCCGCCCCGGTACGCTCCCGGCGCGTGAAGATCGACGGGGGACTGGGCGGCACCGACTCGGACGACATCAGCCGGGTCGCGGCCGAGGCTTCGAGTCGGTCGGCTACGACGGCTTCCTCACCGCCGAGACCGCCCACGACCCGTTCCTGCCCCTGGTCGTCGCCGCCCAGGCCACCGAGCGGATCCAGCTCGGCACCTGCATCGCCGTCGCGTTCGCCCGCAACCCGATGACCCTCGCCAACCTGGCCTACGACCTCCAGTCTTTCTCCCGAGGCCGGTTCCGGCTCGGCCTCGGCAGCCAGATCAAAGCCCACATCGAGAAGCGGTTCTCGATGCCCTGGTCGCACCCCGCCGCCCGCATGCGCGAGCTGATCCTCGCCATCCGGGCCATCTGGGCCTGCTGGAACGACGGCACCCCGCTCGACTTCCGCGGCGAGTTCTACCACCACACCCTCATGACCCCGTTCTTCAACCCCGGCCCGAACCCGTACGGGGACCCCACCGTCCAGCTCGCCGCGGTCGGGGAGCGGATGACCGAGGTCGCCGGCGAGGTCGCCGACGGCATCATCCTCCACGGCTTCACCACCGAGCGCTACGTGCGCGAGGTGACGATGCCCGCGCTCGAGCGCGGGTTCGCCAAGAGCGGCCGCCGCCGAGCCGACTTCGAGGTCTGTGGACCGCTGTTCGTCATCACCGGCACCAACGACGAGGAGTACGACCGCGCCCGGGCCGGCACCAAGCAGCAGATCGCCTTCTACGGCTCCACACCTGCCTACCGGGGCGTGCTCGAGCTCCACGGCTGGGGCGACCTCCAGACCGAGCTGAACACCCGCTCCAAACGCGGCGAATGGGAGGAGATGGGGGACCTCATCACCGACGACATCCTCGAGACGTTCGCGGTCGTCGCCGGGCCCGAGGACATCGCGGCTCGGCTGGTCGAGCGCTACGGCGACCTCGTGGATCGGCTCAGCTTCTACGCCCCCTACCGCAGCGACCCGGACCGCTGGAAAGCCGTCCTGGCCGGCTTCCGCCAGTAGCGAACGGGCCCGCGGCCCAGACGCCCGATCGGGCGCGCTGGGAATTCGACCGCCGGCCCCTACCATCGGCCGCGCCGTGAACCAGGAGACCGCCGATGAGTGACGAGCCGACCCAGCCCACCCCCACCGCCGCCGACGCGACCCCCACCTCGTCGCAGCCCCCGGCCCGGGGCGCGGGGTGCAGGTCCCGGCGTGGCTGGCCGCCGCGCTCGTGATCCTGCTCGGCCTCGCCCTCGTCGGGGTCGGCTTCGCGATCGGGCGGGCCACCGACAACGGGCACGGCGGGGGCCCCCCGGTCATCGTCGGCCCCGGCCCGGGCGGCTTCGGAGCCCGAGGCCGGATCGGCGGCCTCGGCGGCGGGTTCGGCTCCGGTGGCGGCACCACCAGCCCGCCGGCTACCTCGACGACGCCCAGCACCGCCGCGTAGGCGAGCCCGCTCCGATCAGCGGTCGGGGCCGCCCGCCCCGCCGCTCCGCCCCTCCCAGGGGGGCTGGAGCCGCTGCGCGAGGTCGGCCAGCTCGGCCAGGTGGGCCCGGCTCAGCCGGCTCAGGAGCCGTGAGCCCTTCGCGGTCAGCGAGAGCCGGACCACCCGATGGTCGTGCGGGTCGGCGCGGCGACGCACCAGCCCCGCCGCCGCGGCCCGGTCGACCAGCCCCACCGCGCTGTGATGTCGCAGCAGCAGCGAGTCAGCGACGTCCCCGATCGTGGGCCCCGACGGACTGGGATCGCCGCGGATGGCGAGCAGCAGCTGGTGCTGCGCCGGGGTGAGCCCGACCTTCGCCGCCTCCTGCTCGCTCCAGCGCAAGAAGCGCCGCAACCCGGTCCGGAACTCGAGGAGCCGCTCGTAGTCCTCGTCGGTCGGCGGCCGCTCCACGAGCGAGATCGTCGCACGGCTTCACCCGTCGCTGCCGCGCACCGAACGCCGTGTCGGGCACCGCCCTAGGCTCCCGCCGGTCCAGCCAGCAACACCGCCGAGCCGCCAGGAGGCTGCGTGCGCGTCGGGCTCTTCTTGCCGAGCGTCAGTCCCACCGCGACCCCCGAGTACCTCGCCGTCTACGCCCAGACCGCCGAGGCGGCCGGGTTCGCCTCCATCTGGATCGGGGAGCACGTCGTGTTCCTCGACGAGTACGCCTCGAAGTACCCCTACGCCGAGGACGGGCGCCTCTCGCTTCCCAGCGACGCCGGGCTCCTCGAGCTGTTCACGACCCTCACCTACCTGGCCGCGGTCACCGAGCGGATCCGAGTCGGCAGCGCCGTCTGCCTCGTCCCGCAGCGCAACCCCGTGTACACAGCCAAGGAGGTGGCGACCGTCGACTGGCTCTCGGGCGGCCGCCTCGACCTCGGGATCGGGATCGGCTGGCTCCGCGAGGAGTTCGAGGCCCTCGACGCGCCGTTCGAGCAGCGAGCCGCCCGGACCCGCGACTACATCGGGGTCATGCAGGCCTGCTGGCGCGACGACCTCTCGGCCTACGACGGCGAGTACTACCGGCTCCCGCCGTGCCGGTTCTACCCCAAGCCCGTGCAGACCCCGAACCCGCCCCTCTACTTCGGCGGGGAGACCGACGCCGCGCTCCGCCGCGTCGCTGACCTCGGAGACGGCTGGCACGGCTTCAACCACCTGCCCGACTCGGCGGCGGCGTCGATCCGCCGCCTCGAGGGGTTCCTCGCCGACGCCGGCCGGTCCCGCGCCGACGTCGACGTGACGATCGGCAACTACCTGCAGCCGATCCAGCCGTCCGACCTGCCCGCCTACCGGGACGCCGGCGTCGACCAGCTGGTCCTCACCGGCTTCGCGGTCGACCCGGCCGGGGCCCGCGACGTCGTCGGCAAGCTCGGCGACGACTTCGTCGACCGGGCCCGTGACCTGTGAGGACAACCCACGAGGAAGGGGTCCGTCATGAGTGACCAACGCAAGCTCGGCGACGTCGCCACGAAGATGCTCTTCGAGAACGACCGGGTCCGGGTCTGGGAGATGCAGCTCGACCCCGGACGAGGCTCCGACGTCCACGAGCACAAGCTCGACTACCTGCTCATCCAGCTCGAAGGCGACAAGATCGCCGGGATCTTCGAGCCCGACACGAACGGCCCCTACCCGCCCGGGACGGTCGAAGGCGACGTCGCCCCCGGCAACGCGATCTACATCGAGCGGGGCGGCATCGAGACAGCGAAGAACACCGGGCAGCAGCCCTACCGGGAGATCCTCGTCGAGGCTCAAGGATTGACGGTCGGCGACGAGCCCGGCGCGCCGCTGCAGGGCCTGCGGGTCCTGGAGCTGGCGACGCTGTACGCCGCCCCCCAGATCGGCGCCATGCTCGGCGACCTCGGCGCGGACGTCGTCAAGGTCGAACCACCCGCCGGTGACCCGATGCGACGCATGGGCGTCCTGCGGGACGGCGAGTCGCGGAACTGGGCGTGGGCGGCCCGCCACAAGCGCTCCGTCGCCCTCGACCTCGACGCCGCCGCCGACCGGGCCACGTTCGACGCGCTCGTCGCCCGCGCCGACGTCCTCATCGAGAACCTCCCCGACCCGGTGCGGGCCCGGTGGGGCTGCACGTTCGACGAGCTCCACGCCCGCCACCCGCGGCTCGTCGTCGCATCGGTCAGCTGCTACGGCCGCGACGGGCCCTACGCCGACCGGCCCGGCGCCGGGACGCTCGCCGAGGCGTTCGGCGGCCTCGCCGACCTCACCGGCGACGCCGACGGGCCGCCGGTGCTGGCCTCCGTGCCGCTCGGCGACACGCTCACCGCCTTCTCGGGGGTGATCGGCGCGTTGGCCGCCTGCTGGGCCGGCCGAGCGCGGCGCCTCCGGCCGGCTCGTCGACGTCACCATGTACGAGCCGGTCCTCGCCATCCTCGGCGGGACGATCGCCGGCTACGACCCGACCGACCCGCCCCGCCGGTCCGGGAGCCGGGTGCGGGGCGGCGTGCCCCGCAACGTGTACCGAACCCGCGACGGCCGCTTCGTCGCGGTGTCGGGCACCACCGACCCGCAGGTGGCGCGGCTGCTCCCGCTCCTCGACCGGAACCGACCCGAGGACCAGTCCCGGTTCGGCGCGGCCGCGGATCGCCTCACCCACGCCGACGAGCTCGACGCCCTCGTCGCGGCATGGATCGCGGCCCGCGACCTCGCCCCCGTCCTCGACGCGTTCCTCGCGGCCCGGATCCCGATCGCACCCGTCAACGACGTCGCCGCGCTCCTCGCCGACGAGCACGTCGCGGCGCGAGGCAGCCTCGCCCCGATGCTCGACGCCCGCGGCCCCCGCCTCGACGGCGACCGGGCCGCGGTGCTCTCCGACTGGCTCGGCTGAGCGGACTCAGCCCAGCTCGTTGCCGACGATCCCGACGAAGCTGACCATCTCGCCCGGGTAGCCACCCAGGTTGTGGGTCAGCCCCAAGCCGCGGTTGGCGGTGCTGATGCGACGCTCCTCGGGCGCCTCGCCGCGCAGCTGCAGCCACGACTCGAAGAACATCCGAAGCCCCGACGCGCCGACCGGGTGCCCGAAGCTCTTCAAGCCGCCGTCCGGGTTCACCGGGAGGTCGCCGGACAGGTCGAAGGTCCCGGCCAGGACCTCCTTCCACGCCGTGCCGCGCTCCACGAACCCGAGGTCCTCGTAGATGAGCAGCTCGGCCGGCGTGAAGCAGTCGTGGACCTCGGCCATCGCGATCTGACCCCGAGGGTCGGTCACCCCAGCCTGCGCGTACGCGTCGAGGCCAGCCGCGTGGATCTCCGGGAACCACGTGTAGTCGTAGTCCGGGTCGGCGTTCCCCGACGCGTTGCCGGCCACGAACGACAGCGCCTTCACGTACAACGGGCGGTCCGTGTACCGGTGCGCGTCCTCGGCCCGGACCAGCACCGCCGCCGCGCTGCCGTCCGCCACCCCGGAGCAGTCGAACACCCGCAGGCCGCCCGCCATCAGCGGCGCCCCGCAGATCGTGTCCATCGTGACTTCCTTGCGGAACTGCGCCCGCGGGTTGCGGGCCCCGTTGTAGTGGTTCTTCCACGAGATGCGGGCCAGGACCTCACGCATCTGATCGTCGCTCACCCCGTACTTCGCGCCGTAGGCGGGGGCGCACATCGCGAACATGGCCGCCGCGGTCAGGGTGCGGTTCGTCCCGTCGGTTGGGGTCTTCCCCGCCCCGACCAGGCCCTGGTAGCCGCTGTCCTTCACCTTCTCGACCCCGACCGCCATCGCGACGTCGTACGCGCCGGACGCCACCGCGTAGGCGGCGTTGCGCAACGCCTCGGAGCCGGTGGCGCAGAAGTTCTCGACCCGGGTGACCGGCTTGTTCTGCAGCTGCAGCGGACGGGACAGCGTCATCCCCGACATGCCCGACATGGCGGTACCGAGCCAGAAGGCGTCGACGTCCGGCTTGGCGATCCCGGCGCTCTCGAGCGCGTCGGTGGTCGACTCGATCAGCAAGTCGTCGGCGCCCTTGTTCCACTGCTCGCCGAAGCGGGTGCAGCCCATCCCGACAATCGCCACCTGGTCCTTGATTCCGTGCGAACCCATGTGCGTCGCAGTCCTCTCCTCAGGGGCCTCCCCGGCCCTCGACGATCAGCCCCGGATGGGGCGAGCCTTCCAGAAGTAGTTCTGAATCCCGTCGGCGACGAACAGCCGCCGGAACGTCATCTCGACCCGGTCGCCGACCTTGCAGCTCGTCGGCGTTCACGTCGGTGAGCTCCACGGGCAGGCGGCCGCCGCCGTCGAAGTCCACGATCGCGAACACGATCGGCGGGCTCGGCGAGTACGCGATCCGATCGACCGTGAACGCGGCGATCGTGCCCGGCACGTCGGCCATCGGAGCATCCGCCATGTCGTCGACCGCGCCGCCCTGCCGGGACACCCGCGCCGGCGGGAGGTGCAACGCGTCGCTGGCCCGGTCCTTCGACCCGATGAACCCGTACTTCCAGTGCTCGGTGCGGCCGGTCACCGCAGCCGAGATGCGGTCCGGCTCCGGGCGGCGGGGCGGCTCCACCGACACCATGCCCCGCCAGTTCAGGAACTTCCCGTAGGGGAGCGGCGCGCCAGCCTCGACCTGCGCGGCGACGGCGCGGGCCGACGTCCAGGCGCTCAGCGCGTCGGTCGTGCGCAGCACGAGCACGTCGGCGCCGTCGGCGAGTGACACCAGCGCGATGGTCTGGCCGGGCTCCGCGGTCTCGAGCGCGCTGGCGAGCAACATTCCGGGGTGCGCGGCCCCGGTGAACCCGACCGAGCCGCTCAGATCGTTCACCAGTCGGGCCGTGTCGACGCCCAGCCGGGCGATCAGCGCCCGCACCGCCCGGGCGTGCGCGCCGGTGACGATCACCCGGTCGACCTGCTCGGGGGACAGCTCGGCGGCCTTCAACGCCGCGTTCCACGCCTGCTCCCCGAGCGGGACGTACTTCGTCTCCCCGAAGCGCTCCTCCCACACCTTCGAGCGGCGCTCGCCCGGCACCCGCCACCGGTCGATGAACTCCTCGGTGGCGTGGCCCTCGCCGACCAGGGTCGCCAGCAGCGAGCCGGCCGAGTCCGGTCCGACCAGGATCGCCGAGGCGCCGTCACCGCCGGCCGCCTCGTCGGCGCTGGTCGGCAGGCCGTCGCGCACGTCGGCGCTCGACCACCAGCGTCGTGGTCGGGCTGCGCAGCGCCGTCCCGAGGGCCACGACCCCCGAGCGGATCGCCCCGCCGAAGTCGGCCGCGACCACGTCGGTGTCGAGCCGCAGCGCGGCGTGGATCGTCGTCGCGTTCGTCTTGTCCAGGTAGGCGGGGTCCACGGTCGAGAACCACAGCGCCGCCGGCGCGGCATCGGGCGCGGCGCGCAGCGCCAGCCGGGCGGCCTCCACCCCCATCGTGGTGGTGTCCTCGTCGTAGCCAGCCACAGCCCGGGTTCCCCGACCCCCACCGGAGCCGAACGTGTCGGCGATCGAGCTGCGATCCAGCCGCCGGTAGGGCACGTACCCGGCGGCGCTGAGAATTCCCTGCATCACGTCCTCATCGGTCCCGCTGGACGGCGGGTCGCCCAGCCCGACGAGCGTACCGGCCGACCGGAGGGCCCACCCATCTCCGCCATCTACGATGCGGCCCCGTGCACCACCACGCGCCCCGACCCACGCCAACCGAGGCCGGGCGGTGAAGCTCGGAGACGTCGCCAACGCCGACGCCGAGCGCTACGGCAAACCGCTCGACGGGATCCGGGTCCTCGCCGCCGAGCAGATGCAGGCCCTGCCCTTCGGCACCCTCCTCCTCTCCCGCCTCGGCGCCGAGGTGGTGAAGGTCGAAGCGCCCGGCGACGGCGAGTCCGGCGGGGTGCCCTCCCCGCCATGACCGACCCGACCGGGCACCGGGCTGGCGCCACCTTCCTGCGCAACAACCTGAACAAGCGCAGCGTCGCGATCGACCTCAAGTCCCCCGAAGGCCGCGACCTCTTCGAAGCGCTCGCCGGCCACTTCGACGTCGTCGCCGAGAACTTCAAGCCCGGCACCATGCAGCGCATGGGCCTCGGCTACGAGACCCTCTCCGCCCGCTACCCGCGGCTCATCTACGTGTCGGTGTCCGGGTTCGGGAACACGATCACGTCGCCCTACGACTCGTGGGCCGCCTACGCCCCCATCGTCGAGGCGATGTCAGGCATCTACGCCTTCAAGCAGGTCGACGACCAGCCGCCCGTGGTCGGGCCGGTCGGGGCGCTCGGCGACATCTCCAGCGCGCTGTTCGCCGTCGTCGGCACCCTCGCGGCGTTGCGGCACCGGGACCAGACCGGTGAAGGCCAGTATGTCGACGTCGCGATGCTCGACGCGGTCGTCGCCATGACCGACCTCGTCACCAACTTCTGGTCCATGGGGCTGCGGCCGGCGGGCTCGGCCCGCTCCTGATCATGGACGGGTTCCGCGCCAACGACGGCTGGTTCATCGTCCAGGTCGGTCGCGAGCACCAGTTCGAGCGGCTCGCCAGCTCATCGGCCACCCCGAGTGGCTCGACGACCCCCGCTTCGCGACCCGGGAAGGCTCGCGGGTGCACCTCGAGGACGTCATCCGGCCCGCCATCGAGGGATGGGCGGCTGACAAGACCAAGCTCGACGCCGCGGCGAGCCCAACGAGGCCGGCATCGCCACTGGGCCCATGAACACCGCGCCCGACGTGATCGCCGACCCGCACGTCGCGGCGCGGCACATGCTCGTCGAGTGTCCCCGCACCGACGGCGAACCCCCTACCTCATGCCCGGCAACCCGGTGAAGATGACCAAAGTCACCGAAGGACCCGAGACCCGCGTCCCGTGGGTCGGGGAGCACACCGACGAGGTGCTCCACCGGGAGCTCGGCCTCGACGACGCCGAGTCGGCTCGGCTCCGCGAGGCCGGCGCCATCGGCTGACCCCGCCTCAGGGTCAGCGCGGACCGAATCCGAGCGATGCCGCGTCGTCGGCGCCGACACGTCGAACGGGACCCAAGAAACAAGAATATATCATGGCACGATATGAATCGTCGGACCCCGGAGTCGAGCGCGCGGCCCGGTGGGGCGGCTTCGGGGCTGTCATCGTCGGCGCCCGCCACGGGTTCTGGTGGCTGGTGGTGCTGGTCGGCCTCGTCTCGGGTCTGGTCGGAGCCGGCTTCGTCGAGGCGCTGAAGCTGATGACGAGGGTGCTCGGACCGGGCGAGTTCTCCAACCCGACCCATCTGGCTGTGCTCGCCGCGGTCGGCGCCACGATCGGTGTCCTGACGCTCGCGCTCGGGAGCCCCGGCGACGTCGAGCTGCTCATCGACAACATCCACGTCTCGGGCGGGCCCGCTGACGTGCAGGACCTTCGGTCCCTGCTCCCGATCTCGGTGCTCGGGATCAGCGCCGGCAGCGCGATCGGCCCCGAGGCACCGCTCGTGCAGATGACCGGCGGGATCGGAGGGTGGATCGCGCGGCGTCGACGACTCCGCGTCGACGAAGCGCGCATCCTCACCGTCACCGGTATGGCAGCCGGCTTCACGGTCCTCTTCGGCGCCCCGATCGGCTCCGCCGTCTTCGCGCTCGAGATCCTGCACCGACGGGGCCTCGAGTACTACGAGGCGCTGCTCCCAGCTGGGATCGGATCGCTCGCCGGCTACGTCGTGTACGGCCTCGTCACCGGGCTCGGGTTCCACCCGCTCTGGCGGTTCCCGGAGCCGCACACCCTCCACTTCACCGACCTCGGCGTCGGCCTCGCCGCCGGCCTCGCTGGCGCGCTGCTCGCGGTCGCGTTCATCGCCGCGGCGCGGCTGTTCCGTCGCTGCTTCGAGGCCATGCCGTCGCTGGTCCGCCCCATCGTCGGCGGCGCGGCGCTCGGCGGGCTCGCCTTCGCGACGCCGTACACGCTCACCTACGGCGAAGGCCAGATCCAGGTGATCGTCGCCACCAAGATCGCCGTCGCCACGCTCCTGCTGGCCCTGGTCGCCAAGCTCGTGGCCTCGTCGATGATCGTGTCGTCGGGCTGGCGGGGCGGGTTCATCATCCCGATGTTCTTCCTCGGCGCCGCGCTCGGCGCGGTGGCCCACGACGTGCTCGGCGTGAGCAAGGTCGTCGCCATCGTGGCCCTCATGGCCGCGGTCAACACCGGCGTGACCAAGACCCCGTTCGGCTCCACCCTCGTGGTCTCCGAGATGGCCGGCCTGCGGCTGCTCCCCCCGGTCCTGCTCGCCGCGCTGGTGACCTTGTTCCTGACCAGCCGGGTGTCGATGATCCACACCCAGCGCGACCGCGCCCCCGACCACGAGCCCGAGCCGCCACCTGGGTGAGCGGGGACCGAGCGGGTCAGCGGGTCTCGTCGTCGAAGGCGAGGATCGAGGCCGTCGCGGCGTCCGGGTCTTCGAGCGGGCCGAAGTGACCGAGCCCGGGGAGGACCTCGAGCGTCGCGTTCGGGATCCCCGCCGCGAGGCGAGCCCCCAGCCGCGGGGTCACGGCGTCCGACCGCTCGCCGCACACGATCCGGACCTGCAGATCCAGCGCCCCCCGATCGAGCCACAGCCGGTGCGCGGCTGCGTGCTCGTACACCTGGGCCTCGTGCTCGGGGTCACACGCCAGCACCCAGCGCTCGTCCCCCTCGTGGCGAAGGCCGCCGGCGACGTAGGCGTCGAGCGACGCCGCCGCGAGCGCGTCGAGCGGTGGGCGCCCACCCCACGACCGGCGCGCCTCCTCGGGGGAGCTCCACACCGCTCGACGGCGACGGGCGCTGCGGGCCAGCGGATTGTCGAAGTCGTCCGGAGGGTCGGGGACCACGACCGGCTCGTAGCACCAGGCCCGACGAATCGTGCCCGGCGCCGCCAGCTCGGCGAGCAGCAGCGCGGCCGCGCCCTTCGAGTGCCCGACCGTCAGCAGCGACGGATCGCCGGCCAACCCCAAGCCGCCCAAGATCCCGAGCAGGTCCTCGGCGAAGCGTCCCCACGCGTACCCGTCTCGCGACGGCTCGCTCGCCCCGTGCCCGCGGAAATCGAACGACCAGACGCGACGGCCCGCCTCGACGAGCCGCTCCGCGACCGGACGCCACACCAAGCCGTGGAAGCCGGTCGCGTGGGCGAGGACCACCGGCTCGCCGACCCCGCCCCAGTCGTGCCGCGCGAGTTGCACGCCACCCACCGGGATCAGCGGCCACGCGGGATAGACGATCCAATAGCCGAACGCGAAAACGATCGTGATGTAGAAGAGCCACAACCACCAGCGCGGCAGCGGCGTGTTGAGTTCGCGGATATTGTCCCACTCGTGGCCGGTCGTCGTCTGACCGGAAACCTTGTCGACTTGGACGGGATCGTTGATCATCGCTCAATCCTCCCGCAGCGGCATGCGGGCCGCGGCGTTGAATTGCTTCTTGTTCGACGGCCAGAGCGCATAGGCGAGCACGCCGAGGAAGAATACGAAACAATAGATGGTCCCGGCGGACTGGGCGAATTGCGCCAGCATTTCATAGGTCGTTGACATCATTGCCCCCTCGGCTCAGCGCAGATTGGCTTTGTCGTCGTACAGCTTGAAGTCGACGAGCGTGCCCAGCATCTGCAAATAGGCGACGACCGCGTCCGCTTCCGTCACGTCGGCGGTTTCGGCGTCGAACTTGCGCACCACCGCCTTCGGGTAGCGCTTCTGCAATCCGCCGCCTCGGGGCTGTCGGGGGTCAACTGCGCCCGCACGTCGGCTTCCG
>CAWKGF010000003.1:0-1682159 GCA_963849135.1 uncultured Actinomycetes bacterium
GTGTCTCGGGTGCCAGCCTGATGGGCGCGCGAGTTACCCCAGCTCGACCGCGGTCGAGCACAAGCACCAGCACGCCCACGAACACGATCCACGGAAAGAGGGTCATGAGGCGCGCGGCGGAGGGTTGACCGAGCCGGGGGCGCCGGGCGACGGCAGGAGCCGGCGCATGAACGCGTCCCACGCACGATCGGGTAGCCAGCGGCGCGAGATGATGAACAGGGCCGCAGCCGCCGGTACACTGTAGCGGGTCCGCGGCCTTCGTGCCGTGATCGCTCGCTCTACGACGTGTGCCACGGACTCGGGGCCGGCCGCGGTCAGCGAGGAGTCCCTCGTAAGCTCCTCGGAGGCGGTTCGCGACGGCGTCGTCGAATGCCGCGTACGGGCTTTTCGGGTCGCGAGGACGTTGCATGCTCGTGACCGCCGTATCGACCCAGCTACTGCGGATCGCACCCGGCTCGATGAGGATCACGTCGATGCCGAAGCCGTGGACCTCGAAGCGGAGCGCGTCGCTGAGCGCTTCGAGCGCGTGCTTGCTCGCGTGGTAGGCACCCCCGCCGGGGATCGTGATCCGGCCGCCCACCGAGGCTCACGTTGACGACCTTCCCCCAGCCTTGCCGGCGCATACCGGCGAGGACGAGCTGGGTGAGGACGCGTCGGCCCGAAGAGGTTCGTCTCGAACTGGCGACGGAGCTCGTCGAGCGATGCCTCCTCGACCGGGCCTTCGAGACCGTATCCAGCGTTGTTCACGAGCACTCCGACGGCCCCTTCTTCTGCTTCCACGATCTCGACGGCGTGTTGCATCGATGACTCGTCGCACACGTCGAATTCGCAGGAGGCGGCACCCGCGGGCGGCGAGGTCTTCGATGGACTCCGGACGGCGGGCGGTCGCGTAGACCGTCCAACCTCGGGCGGCCAGGCGTTGCGCGGTGGCGCGGCCGATGCCGGTCGAGCAACCCGTGATGAGGACCGCTTTCGAGACGTTGTCGATGATCATTCGCATATGATGTCGGTCGAAACGCTTCCGTGCCGTCAGAATGGAGTTGCCCTACACGGGGTCGCGCGTGCGGACCGGGCAGATCGGAGGGGCAGACGCGGGGTTGATTGCGCTGCCGAGATTGATCGTCCCGACTCCGATCCCGGAGCCGACCGTCGACCCCGGAGGAACGTTGTGTCCTCCGGTTCCGGTGGGGTGACGCGTCGAGCTGCCCGGACGGGCACCATCTTTGTCCGCGAGGTGCCGGGTCCGCCGGGGACGCCGACCGTGTTGTTGCTCCGCGGGTAGATCGCGAGCGCAGGTCTGAACTGGTTCCGCGCCTTCGCCGACCTCAGCCGCCACGTCCGCGTGATCGCTCCCGACTTCCGCGGCCACGGTCGAGGCATCGGTTCGCGGCCGCCCTTTCGGCTTGCCGGCTGCGCCGACGACGCCGCCGCGCTCGTGGTCGCGGTCGGCGCCAAATCCGCTGTGGCTGTCGGCTACTGGGACACGGGTCCTTCGGCTGTCGACCCGACGGCAAGAGTGTGCGAAAACAAAGGGCACCGACGTCGCGTACTCTCGGAGTCGGAGCGGAGGGCACAGTGCGCAAACTGAGCGGCATCGATGCCGACATGCTCTACGGCGAGACCCCCACGTGGCATATGCACATCGGGGGTCTCATGGTCCTCGACCCGTCGACGATGGTGGGCGGTTTCGACTTCGACGCGGCGCGCCGACTGGTCGCACTGCTCGCGGCAGACCTCGCGCCGTTGCGAGAGCGCCTGCTCGAGGTCCCCTTCGGGCTCGACCGCCCGAGCTGGGTCGACGATCCCGCCTTGGACCTCGACGCGCACCTGCACCGCATCGCCCTCCCTCCGCCCGGCGGGTCCCGCGAGCTCGCCATGCTGGCCGGCGCGCTCGCGAGTACCAAGCTCGACCGCAGCCGTCCCCTCTGGGAGATGTGGTTCATCGAAGGACTCGCGCACGGGTACGTCGCCATCCTGGCGAAGATCCATCACGCCTGCGCCGACGGCGTGGGAGGCGCGCTGCTCATGGGTCGGCTACTCACAATCGAGCCGAGACCCGCGCCGACCGAGATGCCACCGCCGTCGACGGGCGAGACGATCCCGTCGGGCGTCCGCATGCTTGCCGGGGCTGTCCCTTCGCTCGCGACACTGCCCTTGCGGACGGCTCGCACGCTCGGCCGAACGGCGACGTCCGCGTGGAATTTGGCGCGACGACCACGCGCGGAGGGAGAGGCGCCGTCGGCCATGCCGTTCCGCTCCCCCCACACCTCGCTGAACCAGCCAGTCACGTCGCGGCGATCCGTGGCCTTCACCGACCTCCCGCTCGCCGACGTCAAAGGAGTGTCGCATGCGTTCAGCGCGACGGTGAACGACGTCGTTCTGGCGGTGTGCGCCGGTGCGCTTCGACGCTATCTCGCAGGTCGCGACGAATTGCCCGACGCCCCGCTCGTCGCGGCCGTACCCGTCTCAGTGCGGATCGAAGACGCGGTCGCATCGTTCGGCAACATGGTGTCAGGCTGGTTCGCGAACCTCGCGACCGATGTCGCCGACCCCGTTGAGCGTTTGCTCGCCATACGGGACGCAGCGCAAGCCGCCAAGCGCCTGTACGAGTCGGGTGCCGAAGACGTCGTGATGGACTGGGCGGACCTCCCGATCCCTGCGCTATGGGCGGCCGGGGTTCGTCTCTACGTCTGGTCGCGCTTGTCCGAGCGCCTCCCGCCGATCTTCAACGTCCTCATTTCTAACGTTCCCGGTCCACCCATGTCGCTCTACGCTGGCGAAGCGCGAGTCATCGCCGTCTACCCGTTCGGCCCGGTTCTCGATGCCATCGGACTCAACATCACCGTGCTCAGCTACGGAGACTCGATGGCCTTCGGAATTATGACCTGTCCGCAGCTCGTGTCCGACGTCTGGTCACTCGTTAGCGGAATCCACGAGTCGCTCGCCGAGCTGGTGAACGCGGCGGAGGCGGCGCACTGAGCCGCCGATACCAGCATCGCCGCTTCGAACGTCGCCCACCGGCCCGACGCACCCGGGCGATGTACCCGCAGGATCTCGGGGTCGAGGTCGCTCAGGTACACGGTCGTGCCTGGCACTGCTCGGGCTCAGCGTCGTTCCGACTCGAGCAATCCCACTGCCCGACCCCGTTCGAGGCGCAGGGCGTAGGTCTTGTCGTCATCGGTCGCCCGAGAGACGATCTCGCAGCGTTGTGCGAGCTGCTGGAATGCCAACAGGCCGATCGCCTTCTCGCCGAGAGTTCGATCGTCACCCGCTTTGGCCGACTCGAAGAGGTTACGGGCGATCTCGCGGAGGCGCTCCGGTGTCATACCCCGCCCAACGTCGTCGATCGCGATCACGGGTCGCTTGCCCTTACGCCGGAGCACGATTCGGATCCGGGCACCGCGCTGGCCGCTCTGGGCGTACTCGTCGGCTGCGTTCGAGACGAACTCGTTCAGGGCGTCCTTGGGGTCTCGGTTCACGTGGCCGGTGACCAGAACGGCCTTCGCGAGATTGCCGATCCGAAGCCGAACCTTCTCCGCCGCCACGAACGGCGATCGTATGAGGCCCACCGCCAGCCTCGGGTGACCCGCGCAGGCTGCCGACCTCGCCTCCCAGGGATCGCGGCCAGCCGACGTCGGGCCCCTTTCCGGGAGTCCGAGCGGCGCGCTCTGCGGCCGAGCACGCTCGCCTGCGACGAGGTCTACGTCCGGACCCAGATCCTGCCGGTCTGCGGTGACGTTCCCCTCGCCCGGATCGCCCTCGAGGCCGTCGAGGAAACCTGGGGCGCCCGCGACACCATGATCGGCCAGACCTGGCGGCGGCACTGGGAGAGCGCTTCCTGCACCTCCCGCGTCTTGATGCTATGATGCTCATATGACCAAGACGCGGACGACCCTCACGGTCGATGAGGCGGTGCTGCGAGCCGTCAAGGTCCGGGCGGCCAGGACCGGGAAGGGCGACAGCGAGGTCATCGAGGAGGCGCTCCGTCGCGAACTCGGGTTAGAGCTGCTCGATCGGCTCTGGGCTCGCAACGATCTTCCCGAAGACGAGGCCCTGGACTTGGCGGTGGAGGCCCAGCACGTCACGCGCCGACGCCGTCGCTGAGGGTGCGAGCAGTCCTCGATCCGAACGTGATCATCTCCGCCCTGTTGAACCGTCGAGGCTCGCCGGCGCGACTGCTGCGGTACTGGCTCAGCGGTGCGTTCGATCTCGTGGTCTCAGACAAGCTGCTGGCGGAACTCGAGCGCGCTCTGGCCTATCCGAAACTCGAGCAGCGCATCACGAGAGGGGAGGCCGCCGAACTCGTCGACCTCCTGCGACGGCACGCTCAGTTGGTTACCGACCCCGTCGAACCACCGCAAATCTGTTCAGTGGATCCCGACGACGACTACCTCATCGCAGTGGCTGAGAAGGCTCGAGCGATGCTCGTGTCCGGTGATCATCATCTGCTCGATCTCGCGGGCCAACTGCCAGTCTGCTCCCCGGCTGACTTTCTCGCGTCGCTCGGTGAAGCCACTTAAATCGTGCTCCGTGCCGCAAGAGCATCGCCGATCATGTGATCTGGCAGATACCGGAACGCATGTGGGAGGGAAGCCATCGCTTCATCCAAGTCCGCGAAAAGTCCACGGCGATGGCGCGAAACGATGAGCATCGACGAGAGACGCCGAAAAGCGATTAGCCAGGTCAGCGCCCCTTTCGGGGCGCTGAGCAGGGGGTCCACGCAGCCATGATCGTCCTTGACGCGGAAGGGGTCAGAGGTTCAAATCCTCTACCGCCCACCACAACACCGCAGGTCACAGCCCACTTCGGCGAGTGTCCCCCCGACCGGAGATACCCCAAGTCCGCGATGCCGGTCGGTCCTCGGAGCGGCTGGTGTGATGGCCGAGATACGAGTCCGCCGCGGTCCTCACTGGGCGTGACGAACTCCGGTGGGTCCCCGTCCGGTGCTACGGCGCGGTGCGCCCTCGTGGTTCGGGCGGCTCGGTGCCGCGGATGGAGCAGCGAACTTTTGTTCCGAGAGACCTGGGCGTCAGGACGACGGCAACGTCGACGTCCCTGGGATGTCATGCCCGCACACCGGCTGGGTCGAGATCGGCACGAATCCGTTCTTCTCGGCCCGCAGGTACCACCCGCAGGCCAAGGGCAGATCGTGCCCGAAGATCGTCGAGTAGTCGATCGGGTTCGGGAGCAGCCCGTTGCCGTCGTAGGACTTGACGTTCCGAAGGTCCTTGATCACGGCGGCCCGGGTGGGATTCGGCCCGGCGAGCTGGAGACCCTTGATCATCAGATCTGCACCGAGCCAGCTCTCGGTGATGCTGAAGTCCGGGAACTCCGACACGGGGCGTCCCACGTACTTCTTCAGCGCTGCAGCTCATTTGCTGCGTCGCGGCATTCGGCAGCTGAGTGGGGCGGAACTCGAGAATCGAAGTAGTCACCCTGCACGGCCTGCCACGCGGGTGTCTTCACGACATCGGGCCCATAGCCGGTCGGATAGACCAGCGTCTTCAACTTCACGCCGGCCTGCTCGAGCGCGGTCGCCAGTGCGAAGTTCGAGTCGTTGTCCATCCCGGCGTAGACGGCATTGACGTTCTTCTGCTTCGCGGTCAACGACTCTGTCGTGAAATCGACCGCACCGAAGGCGACCGATGTGTCGAGGACCCCGACGCTGCCGCCGGCGTGCTGGAACGATTGAGCGGTTCCGACGGCTGAACGAGTGGAGGACGGCGAGATGCCGTATCCGTACGAGCCGACGATCGTACCCCCATGAGCCTTCAGGAAGGCACCGATCGCCGTGTTCACCGGGTACTTCGGATCGACGCTCCCGGTGTCTGCGGCGAACATGTTCGTGTAGGGCTGGGTACCCCACTCGGGTCCGTCGAAACTGCCGCCCGTCACGGGTATGCCTTGCTGGTTCGGGTACTTCGCTGCTTCGAAGAACAGCGCGCTGGTCGACACGATGCCGAAGGCGCCCTTCGAGACCGCATCCCGGACCGCGGTGACGACTTCTGTCGGGCTCGTCTGGTCGTCGATGACCAGGGGAATGATCTTGTGGCCGTCGACACCGCCTTGGGCGTTCTGCAGCGCGATGCGAGCGCGGAATCCCAACGGTGCGTCGGAGAATTGAGACGCCGCTGGGCCGGTGAGCGATGTGATCAAGGCGAGGGTGATCGGCGCGTTCGAGGTGGCGCCCGACGCCGGAGCAGCCAGCGTCGCTTCCGAGCCCAACCCGAGGCCGAAGGCGAGCAAGGCGGCCGCCACAACTCGCAACGCACGACTGCCCACGGCCCCCCCCTTAGAAACGGATGTCGATCTCTACGTCGGCTTTATACCGGTTTCAACGGGTCGGCTCAATACCTTGCCGAGCCCGGCAGGCTGGCGGAATCGACGAAGGAGCGGGATCACCCCGCAGCGCAAGGCTGCGGTGCGGCCACCAGGGTGCGGATTCCTGGCCCGTTCGCCCCGACGCCCGAAAAAGCGCGCCAGCGAAGCTGGTGCGGCTTATGGGCGGCGGCTGGCGTGGACGGCGTCCTCGACGAGCCCGATCGCCCAGGTGACGCCGCGAATCGCGTCGTCGGGTTCGAGGGCCCAGTCAGCGACGAGTCGCTCGTACGACGCGACGTTCCAGAGGACGTCGAGGACCGCGGCCGTGATCGTGCGGTCCTGCGTCGACCAGTCGGGGTTCGCCCGCTCCACGGCCCCGAGCAGCGCGTCGCGCAGTCGCCCGTGCGCCGCCATCAGCGTCGGATCCCGAGGGGTGCGGGGCTCGAGCGGGAACGACGACACATATCGCAGCACCTGCTCGGTGAACGCCTGGAGATCGTCGAGCTCGAGGCCCCCCAGATTCAGCCCCGACTCCGCTTCAAGCCGCGCGAGGACGGCATCCCGCAGCTCTCGCTCGCCCTCGAAGTGTCGGTACACGGTGCGCTCGCTGACACGGGCGCGTTCCGCGACCCCTCGAACCGTGACCGCGTCCCAGTTCCACACCGCGTGCTCGTGGAGGAGCGAGGCACCGGCCTTGATGATCCGCTCTCGCGTCTCGGCGGCGCGCTGGCGCCGCACGGGACTGTCGTAACGCCGTCGGGTGCGGAGGTCGTCGGACGCGGTCACGGCGTGCTGACGGGGAGCGTCTCGTAGCCGCGCACCGTCGACGTGGGAGCGATCCTCGCGTGGTCGCTGTCGACGTCCCACTCCGGGAAGCGGGTCAGCACCTCGTCGAGCGCGATGCGACCCTCGAGGCGCGCCAGCGCTGCGCCGAGGCAGAAGTGGATCCCGTACCCGAAGGTGAGGTGCCTGTCGATGGTGCGGTGGATGTCGAAGCGATCCGGATCGTCGAAGTGCCGGTCATCGCGGTTGGCTGCCCCCACCAGGAACATCATGGTGCTACCCACGGGCACCAGGTGGTCATACAGCTCGACCGCCTCCGGCATGTAACGCCCGATCTGAGGTCCGGGCGGCTCGAACCGGAGCAGCTCCTCGATCGCGTTCGGGATCAGCGATCGGTTCCCGACGAGCTCGCGCCGCTGGTCGGGATGCTCGGCGAGCACCTTGCCCGCCCAGCCGATGAGGCGGGTCGTCGTCTCGTTGCCAGCGCCCGCGACGACTGTCGTGTAGAGGAGGGCCTCATCGCGGGTGAGACAGCGCGTCGTTCCCGTCTCGTCCTCGAACTCCGTGTGCAGCAGCTCGGTCATGAGATCGTCGGAGGGATGATCGACGCGCCAGTCGATGTAGTCAGCGAACATCTCGCTGCCGAACGTCGTGTCCTGCGACACCTGCATCGGTTGGCCTGGCTCGGTGCGAAGGTTGGTGTCGGCGCCCCGGCGGATGGCCTCCTGATCCTCCTCGGGGATGCCGAAAAGCATGCCGATGACGCGGATTGGCATCTGCGCGCCGAGGTCGGCAATGAAGTCGAACCCGCCGGCGCCGATGCGCGGGTCGAGGCTCTGGGCACAGAAGTCGCGGATCTTCGGCTCCAACGCCGCGACACGCCGCGGCGTGAAAACCCGCGAGAGCAGGCTCCGATGGATGGTGTGCACAGGCGGATCCTCGAAGATCAACGTGCCCGCCGGCATCTCGATGTTCGCCTTGATGATCTCGAGGATGCCGCCGCGACCTGAGATATAGCGCCGCGCGTCGGCGAGCCCACGCTCGCAGTCCGCGAAGCGACTGACGGCGTAGAAGTCGTACGGCTCGTTGTAGTAGAGGGGCGCCTCCTCGCGGAGCCGCCGGAACACCGGATACGGGTCGGCATCGATGCCAGCGTCGTAGGGGTCGTAGTACACGTCGGTCGACGGCGTCGCGGTCATGGCGTGCGCTCCCTGGTCGTCACCTGGTCGCCGGGCACAGCACCATCGCCGCGGCTGTGTCCGGCTCGAGCAGGCTGCGGTCGTTCAGCGTGTCGACGCGGCGGCGACTTGGTGGATGGGCGCGACCGCTGGCAGGCACCAACTGCCGTGCAGCGTGGTCAGGCACCGGGAGCTTGGTCATCATCGTGATGCCTCCATGCCGCCCGCCCGCCCGCTGAGCAGTGCGACGATCGCCGAGGGGCTCAGCGGCAACCGCGTGATGGTCACGCCGAATGGCGAGAGGGCGTCGGCGACGGCATTGACCACCGCCGGGGGAGCGCCGATCGCGCCACCCTCACCGACGCCCTTGAAGCCCCCCGGGCCGGGGCTGGGCGTCTCGATGTGCCCGTACTCGATCGGCGGCACCTCGGCGGCCGACGGAACGAGATAGTCCACGAAGGAGGTCGCGAGCGGGTTGCCGTCGTCGTCGTAGACGAGGTGCTCGTAGAGCACCCCGCCGATGCCCTGGACGACGCCGCCCGCGATCTGCCCTTCGACCACGCTCGGGTTGATCATCGGCCCGCAGTCCTCGCTGACGATGTACCGCAGCAGCCGCACCAGGCCGGTTTCGATGTCGACCTCGCAGGTGCAGATGTGCGTGGCGTTGACCCAGATCGACGGGGCAGCCGCGGTGTAGCGCGCGCTCGCCTCCAGCCCGGCGGGCACCTCGGGCGGGAGCCGCTGCGGCTGGAAGTAGGCGAGCTCGGCGAGCTCGGCGAAGGAGATGCCCACGGCGGGTGATCCCCGGACGGTCGCCCGGCTCTCGACGAGCTCGATGTCATCGACCGCCGCCTCGAGCCGGTGGGCGGCGATCGCGCGGAGTCGATCGCGCAGGATCGCGGCCGTCTGATCCACCGCGCCGGCGGTCATCGAGCCGCTCCGACTGCCAGCCGTTCCCGCGCCGTAGGCAGTGACCGCGGTGTCGCCCTGAAGGGTGTGCACGTCGTCGATGCGCGCGCCGAGCGCGTCGGCAGTGAGCTGCACGACCGTGGTCTCGAGGCTGTTGCCTGTCGACCCACCCGCGATGTAGACGTTCACGGTCCCGGACGGCTCGACCCGGATGGTCGCGGCCTCCGTCCCGTACGCCCCGTAGCCGGGTGTCGACGGCTCGACGTAGCTCGCGACGCCGACGCCGAGGTGGCGACCAACCGCCCGTGCGGCGGCCTGATCCGCCCGAAATCCGCAGTAGTCGAGGATCCCGAGCGCCTGCTCGAGCGTCTCGAGCGGCGAGATGCTGTCGTAGGTCATGCCGTTCGGGTTCTGATACGGGAGCTCGTCGCGACGCAGCAGGTTTCGGCGGCGCAGCTCGATCGGATCGACATCCATGCGCCGAGCCGCGATGTCGAGCAGCACCTCCCGTGCCAGTGACTCGAACTGCCAGGGTCCGCGATAGGCGGCACGCCCGACCGTGTTGGTATAGATCGTCTTCGTTGTGAAGCCAGCGAGCGGGACGCGGTACGGGCCTGGGAACAGCATCCCCACCGCGGCAGCGGGCCCGACGGGCCACGGCGTCGGATACGCACCGCAGTCCTGCACGAAGTCGATGTAGGCCGCCTCGATCGCGCCGTCGGCCGCGAACGCCATCGTCACCTCGCCGTGCTCGTGGCGCGACTTACCAGCGGAGAGGAGATTCTCGTATCGGTCCTCGATCCACCGAAGCGGCGCGCCGACCTTCGGTGCCGCGAGCATGATGCACATCTCCTCGCGCTGCACCATCACCTTCTGGCCGAACCCACCGCCAGTGTCACGCATCACGACGCGGACCAGGTGCTCGGGGATACCGAGGAGGCGAGAGCAGAACAGCCGAACCTCATGGGGTGACTGCGTCGCCGCGTGGATGGTCACCTCGCCGCTTGCACCTGCGCACTCCACGATGAGACCCCGTGTCTCCATCGGCGCGGGCACGGCCGCGTGCTGGCAGATGACCTCCGTCACCACGTGCGCTACCGACCCGAGGGCCTCGTCGATCGACGCACGAGGACGGCCCGCGAGCTCGCCGATCACGTTCGAGCCGTGGCTCGCGTGCACCAGGACGTCGGCATGCTCGGCAGACGCGTAGTCGACGACAGCCGGAAGAGGCTCGTAGTCGATGTCCACGAGCTCGGCGGCGTCGACTGCGAGCGGACCGCGGTCGGCAACCACGAGCGCGACCGGGTCGCCGACGAAGCGGACCTCACGGTCGGCGAGCGGAGGACGGGGCGTCTCGGGGCTCGCCGGGCCGATTGATGTGTGCCACTGTTCGTGCACGTCGGGGTTCAGGTCCTCGGCGGTGAACACGAACCGTACGCCAGGCATGGTGCGCGCCGCCGACACGTCGACCCGCTTGATCGTGGCGCGGGCGAACGGACTGCGGACGAAGGACGCGTGCAGCATCCCCGGCAGCACGACGTCGGCGACAAACGAGTTCCGGCCGGTGAGCAGGCGCGGGTCCTCGATGCGCGGGACCCGCGCGCCCACGTGGCGAGCGGCGCTCACGCGATGAGCACGGAGCGCCCGCCGTCCACCGGGACGACCGCGCCGGTGACGAATGATGCCCGGTCCGAGGCGAGGAACGCGGCGACCTGGGCGACCTCGTCGGCCTGGCCGAGCCGCCGCATCGGGGTGAGGTCGGCGGCGCCGGGGTACCGGTCGAGGGAGGCGCCCATGATCTCAGTCTTGATGAAGCCCGGGCACAGGCAGTTCACGCGGACGCCGTGGCGGCCGTACTCGACCGCAGCGGACTTGGTCAGCGAGACGACCCCCGCCTTCGCGGCGGAGTAGACGCTCGTGCCGGGCGACGCGTTGAGGCCGCCGATCGACGACCAGTTGACGATCGAGCCTCCGGTGCCGGTCTCGAGCATCGCCCGGATCCCGTGCTTCATCCCGAGCAGGACGCCGCGCAGGTCGATGTCCATGGTGTGGTCGTACTGCTCCATCGTGACGTCGGTGACCATGGCCGCGTCGGCGACGCCGGCCACGTTGAGCACGGCGTCCACGCGCCCGAACTCGTCGATCGCGCAGCGCACCAGCGCCTCGACGTCGGTCTCGCTCGTCACGTCGCAATGGACGGGCAGTACGCCGTGGCCGACCTCGGTGGCCGTGTCCTGCTCGGCGCCGCTGATGTCGCCGGCCACGACCCGGGCGCCGTCGCCGGCGAACACCCGCACCGAGGCTTTGGCCATCCCCGATCCCGCGCCGGTGATCACGGCGACTTTGCCGTCCAAGAGCCCCATGTCGGCACCTCCAAAGTGGTGTCAGTCACTATGACGCCAATTCGGGTGGTCGGCAACTGCACGCCGTCGCAAGGTTCGGCGCCGGCCACGGCGGTCCCCCCGGCGGCGGGGGAGGGTCCGACGCCGGTGGGAGCACTCAGAGGGGCAGCAGTGCCGGCAGCCGACGGCTCCGCAGGCACTCGTCACCAAACTGGGACGTCAAGGAGTGCGTCGACCCGAACAGCTGATCGAGCAAGAGGAAGCGGCGGTAGTAGCGGTGGAACGGGTGCTCGGCCGTGAACCCGATGCCGGCGAGGACCTGTTGGCAGTGGCGGGCCGCGGTCCGCGGCGCCTCGGCCAGCGAGCGCCTTCGCGACGGCGGCCAGCTCCGGGGACCGCGCCTCCCGGGTCGCGGTCACGACCGCGTCGGCGGCCTCGATCGCCACCAGGGTCTCCGCGAGCCGATGGCGTACGGCCTGGAACTTGCTGATCGGCTGGCCGTACTGGATCCGATCGAGGGCGTGTGCACAGGCCAGCGCGAGCATCGCCCGGGCCGCGCCGAGGATCTCATAGCTCAACGCCAGTTGGGCGAGGGCGACCGCGGTGTCCCAGGTGCTGCTCGGCGCGCCTGCGTACAGGGTGCAGCCGACGCGCTCGGCGCGAACCTCGAGCAGGCCAAAGGTTGGATCGATTCCCCGGACCGCGCGGACGCCCAGCTCCACGGTCGCGGCCGTGACGATCGTGAGGGTGTCGCCTCGATCGCACCTCGCGACGACGAGGACACGGTCGATGTCGCGCACGGCGCGGGTGGCGAGGCCCTCCATCGAGAGCCGATCGCCGAGGACCTCTCCGGGCACCGTGCACGTCCCGAGAGGTGGCAGGACGACGCCGAGCACGTCGGTCGCGTCGTCCAGCCCGAGGCCGGCCGTCACGACGTGATCGAGGGCCGACGAGGCGGCATTGGCGGCACCCTGCAGGGGAAAGAGGATCGAGACGGCCGTGGCCGGGTCGGCGCTCAGCGCGTGTCTAGCCATCCGCGCTCGGCTAGCGCGACGTCGAGCTGCTCCTCCGTGTAGCGCTCCATGGCCTGCGCAACGCTGCGCTCGAAGAGCTCGACCTCAGACCGCGTCCATCACCGGTCGTCCCCGAGCTCGAGAAGCCGGCGGGCGATGATGTTGCGCTGGATCTCGGCGGTCCCGCCGTAGATAGTGGCCGCCCGCGAGTACAGAAACTCGGCGCGCCACCGCTCGCTGCTGGCGTCATCACCCGTCACGACCTGCGGCGCGAGTCCACGGGCCGTGAGATCGATGACCGCCTGCTCGGCGCTGGCGATCAGCACCTTGTCGATCGAGGTCTCGGGCCCCAGCTGCTCGCCGTCCGCCATGCGGTACTGCGTGCGGCGCGACCGGGCACGGAGTGCGAGGACGAGATGGCAGACCTCACCGACGTCGTCAGGGCTCAAGCACCCTACGGGGACGACGGCGAGCAGTCGCTCCAGGCGGCGCTGCAGATAGGCACAGCGGTGCCAGAGGGCCGTGCTGCGCTCGTAGGGAAGCAGGTCCATCGCCACGGCCCAGCCCTGGTCGATCTCGCCGAGGGTGCGCTCGAACGGCACCGAGACGTCGTCGTAGAAGACCTCGGAGAACTCGTCGGACCCGTGCATCGTCCGGAGGGGCCGGATCGAGATCCCCGGGGTGTCCATGTCGACGAACAACGCCGTGATGCCGCGGTGGGCCGATTCCTGCGAACCAGTGCGGGTGAGCAGCACGCACCGCTGCGCATACTGCGCGAAGCTCGTCCACACCTTCTGGCCCGTCACGCGCCAGCCGTCCTCGGTCCGCGCGGCGCGGCAGGTGAGCGACGCGAGGTTGCTCCCCGTTCCGGGCTCCGAGAAGCCTTGGCACCACGTCTCGTCGCCCCGCAAGAGGCGGGGGACCATGTCCGCGGCCAGCTCGGGCCGGGCGAAGTCGATCATCGTCGGCGCGAGCACCTCGGTCATCGAGTACACATCCGGCTCGACGATGTCGCGGGCGGTCAGGCTCTCGCCGAGGTATGCCCGCAGGATCGAGGATCCGCCGAGCCCGCCGACCCGCTCTGGCCAACCCCAGCGCATCCAGCCGGCGTCGTAGCAGCGCCGCTTGACCTTCGCGAGCTGCGCCATCTCCTGGTCGAGGGTGCCACGACCCTCGTGCTCGGGGAGCAACTCGCGCGCATGCGCGTCGAGCCACTCATCCAGTTCGCTCCGGAAGGTCGTGAGGTCCATGCCTTCCGCGCACGCTAATCCCCGTTCACGAGTCGACCTCCAGCCCAGTTACGAGACCGCGTCCGCGGCGTCCACGCACGCGATGCGGCCTGGACTGGGATCCCCCAGGGTCGGCTCCCCGCAGCCAGGTCGGCAATTCGCCCCTGACCAGGCTCCATGGCGGAACGTCAGCGCTCGGTCTGCTCCACCGTCCGGTAGCGGAGCGGCAAGCGCTTGATGCTGCCGTTCGTGATCGAGGTCAAGCGCTCCACGACCCCCGAGACGTCAAACGACTCCAGACGCGCGACGAGATGACGGAAGATCGTCTCGAGCTCGACCCGGGCGACGTGGGCGCCCATGCAGAAGTGCTCACCGAAGCCGAAGGCGAGGTGGGGGTTCGGACGGCGGTCAACGCGGAACACGAACGGGTCGTCGAACACGTCCTCGTCGCGGTTTGCCGACGCGAAGTAGAGGGCCACCTGCTCGCCCGTCTTGATCTTCACGCCGTGCACCTCGGAGTCCTCGGTCGCCGTGCGGGTGAAGTGGCTGATCGGGCTGACCCAGCGGAGGATCTCCTCCACGGCGTCGGGCAGGAGCTCGGGGCGCTCGAGGAGGCGCTCCCACTCGCCCCGATGCTCGCTGAACGCCAGCAGCCCTCCGCTGACCGCGTTGCGCGTGGTCTCGTTGCCGGCCTCGACGAGCAGCTCGCAGTACGAGAGGAGCTGCTCCTCGGTGAGCGGCTCGCCGTCGATCTCGCCGCGGAGCAGCTCGCTCACCAGGTCGTCGCAGGGATCCCTTCGGCGCTGCTCGAGGAGCCCTTGGAAGTACGCACGGAAGCTCGCCTCGCGCCCGCTGAATGGTCCGGCCGGGAGACTCGCCGGGCTGTCGGTACTCGGGATCCTCCTTGCCGATCACCTCGTTCGTCCAGCGGAAGAGCAGCCCCCAGTCGTCGCTCGGCACGCCCAGGACCCACGCGATCACGGCGAGCGGAAACGGGGCCGCGATGCGCTCCACGAAGTCGAGCTCGCCCATGGCGCCGGGCGGCGCTGCCTCGTCGAGGATCTCGAGGGCGATACGTTCAATGTCATCGCGACGCTCTCGCACCGCCCGGCGCGTAAAGCGACCGCTCGCGACGCGGCGCACCCGCCCGTGCTTGGGCGGATCGAGCATGACGACCATCTCGGAGGGCGGAAACACCGCCCCGGCGCGACGCAGCGAGATTCCCTGCGAGCTCGAGAATCGCACGGGTTGCTTCGAGATTTCCAGGATGTCCGCATGCTTGGTGATGGCCCAGAACGGCTCGAGTCCCTCGGGCGCGATGTAAGCCACCGGAGCCTCGGCTCGCATCCTCGCCCAGAGCGCATGCGGATATCCGTCGCGCGCGTAGCGCGCGGGATCGACGAGCTCGAGCGCGTCCGCCGCTTGCGTCATTGGGTCTTCAGCTCCCGCGGCAGGCCGAGCAGGCGCTCGCCAATGATGTTGCGCTGGATCTCGCTTGTACCCCCCATGATCGAGTTCGCGCGTGTGGCGAGCAGCTCTCGGGCCCACCGTCCTCGGTGGACGGCGTGGTCGTCCTCGGCGGTGAGGAGCGCATCGGGTCCGAGCACGGCGAGGGCCGTCTCGGTCAGGCGCTGGCTCATGCCGGCCCAGAACAGCTTGACGATGCTCGATTCCGCCCCGATCTCGTCGCCGGCCGCGAGGCGGCTGAGGGTGCGCTGATTGTGCAGACGGAAGATCTCGACCTCGATCCACGCCTGCGCGAGCCGCTGGCGCACGAGCGGATCGGTAACGATTCCGCCGGCACGCGCAGGCCCTCGACAACAGGTCGATGGCGACCTCGTGCAGCACCTGCTCCTTCCACACGAAGGAGGCGCCGCGCTCGTTCGCGAGCGTCGTGTTCGCTACCTGCCACCCCTCGTGCTCGGCGCCGATCAGGTGGTCGAGTGGGACCTCCACGTCGTCGAGGAAGACTTCGTTGAACTCGCTGTCACCGGTGATCTGGCGCAAGGGGCGAACCTCGACGCCCCTCACCGCCATCGGGATCGCGAGCATCGAGATCCCTCGGTGCGCGGGTGCGATCGGATCGGTCCGCACGAGGGCGATCCCCCAGTCGGCGAAGCGGGCATGCGATGACCACACCTTCTGGCCCGTGACGACGTAGTGTGCGCCGCGCCGGGTGGCGCGTGTTCTCAGGCTGGCGAGGTCACTCCCCGCGTCGGGCTCGCTGAACAGCTGGCACCAGACGTCGTCGCCGGAGAGGATGCGCGGCATCCATCGCCGGCGTTGCGCTTCCGTACCGTGGGCCATCAGCGTCGGCCCCACGAGGCTGACGCCGACCCGACCGAGGATGTTCGGAGCGTTCGCTCGCGCAGCTTCCTCGTTGTAGGTCGCGACCTGGGTGAGCGACGCGCCACGGCCGCCGTACTCGACCGGCCAGTGAACACCGACCCACTGCCCCGAGTGGAGCGTCCGCTGCCAATCCCTCAGCAGCGCGGCCTGAGTCGGTGTCGCCGCGATCTCCACGTCGGGAGGCGGATGGTCGGCCAACCACGAGCGGAGCTCGTCGCGGAATTCCGCGTCACCGTGCTCGTCGGCACGCGAGGAGCCCCCTGACAGGAGCGTGTTCACGGCTGTCCTTCCGCTCAGCCGATCGGTCTGAAATCCAGATGCAGGTGCTCGAGGCCACGCAGCAAGTAGATCGGCGTGTACTCGTACTGGCGGTCGCCGGGCGGCCCGTGCTCAGCCTCCGAGATCGTGATGTCGGCGATGCGGTCGAACAGACGCTCGGTGCTGACTCGCGCCTCGACCCGAGCGAGGGGGGCGCCCGCACAGAGGTGGATGCCGAAACCGAACGCGACGTGCTGACGACCGTTCGGACGGTCGAGGCGCAGCTCGGTGGGCTCCTCGAACTGGCGCGGATCGCGGTTCGCGGCACCCGGCATCACGAACACGTTCGTGCCCGGGGGGATGTTGACGCCGCCGATTGTCGTCGCGATCCGCGCCAAGCGGAACTGCCCTTGAAGCGGGCTCTCGAGTCGGAGGGCCTCCTCGACGAAGTTGGGGATCAGGTGGCGCTCGTCTCGCAGGCGCTCCTGCAGCTCGGCGCGCTCACCGAGGAGCCGAAGCATGGTGCCGAGCAGCCGCGCCGTGGTCTCCTGTCCCGCTGCGAAGAGGTTGGAGGCGATCAGCATGACGTCCTCGACGTCAGGCAGTGAGCCGTCGGGAAACGTCGCCGTCGCGAGACTCGTCATGACGTCATCACGCGGCTCGCGTCGACGCTCCTCGATGTAGGCGCGGAACCGGTCATAGAGGAACTCGAGGGGCTTGTGCGCCATCGCGCCCTGGTTCACCGGCCGCTGATCGCCTTGCAGTTCCTCGCGGAAGGTCGCGTGGTCGGCCTCGGGTACGCCGAGCAGGTCCGCGATGACCAGCAGGGTGAAAGCATTGGCGTAGTCATGGATGAACTCGCACTCGCCACGAGCGACGAACTCGTCGATCTGACGATCGGCGAGGCGCCACATGAACTCCTCGTTCTCCTTGAGGCGCTTCGGAGTGATCAGCCGCATCAGCAGGGCTCGATGGGCCGTGTGCTTTGGCGGATCGAACGATGGCAGCTGGTCACTGAACGGCAGCAGGTCGCGGTACTCATCGATGGTGTCGCTGATGTCGTCTCCCTCGAGCGGCACCGGCCACTCGGCGAATGGCCCGCTCACGGTGTTGCAGTTCGAGAACGTCACCGGGTCGTGGTACACCGCGACGGCTTCCTCGTAGCCCGTGACCATCACGACGCCGTGGTGCGGCTCGCGCCAGACCGGCCCGTGCGCCCTGAGGTACTCGTAGTACGGGTACGGATCCTGATAGAGCGATCGAGCGCGGAAGTAGTCGATCGCGTCGAAGTCGGAGGTGCTCATCGCGGTGCTGCTCATTGGCACTCCAATCAGGCGATTGAGTGGCCGAGGAGGCCCTGCTCGATGACGCGAGCGGCTGCCTCGACCTCGGGCGAAGGTCGCGGCCGTGCTCCGAACGCCCCGAACAGCGCGACCATGACGACCGCCTCCATGTCGACGTCGCCGAAGCCCCGGACGCGCAGATAGCTGGAGAACCGTCTCCGGCCCCAGTCGAGCGGCGGGGCCGATTCTGACCTCAGGGCGGGGTCTTGGAGCGAGGCGTCCAGCCAGACCCGGAGCATCGCGGCCTCGTGAACCTGGGCTGCGTTGTAGCGCCGAAGCCACCGCCGCAGCTCGGCCGTGCTGGCGGACCCGCCCCGTGCGGAGAGATCAGGCATCTCTAGGACCGTGGACCCGACGGCCCGCATCGCGCGAGCGGTCAAGAGGCGAGCGAGCTGGTCCTTGTTCCGGAAGTAGCGGTAGAAGGCGCCGTGCGAGATCCCGGCGGCCGTCACGAGGTCATCGACGCGGGTGTTGTGGTAGCCGCGGGTCACGAACACGTCGCGTGCCGAGGCCAGCAGTGCGGCTAGGGCGCGAGTCTCTGCTGCATCGCGATCGACGGGATCGCGGCCGTGCGCTAGCACTTCCCGCATGTTTGCGCTCAGCGGCAGGGTCGACAGCGGCGCGCCCGTCGCCGGTCGCACGTTCACGCCCGGTCGGGGACCGAACAGGGTGCGGTGCAGCGCATCCGTGACGGCCTCCTCGACGCGGCCGCTGGGGTAGTCGGCGGGAGCGACGGAGCGAAGGACGCCGGTGACCTCGAAGCTGTGGTTGAGGCATTCAAGGAGCAGCCTGATCACGGGATCGAGCTGCCGCGGGGGCAATGTCGTGGTGACCAACCGGGAGTGGATCCTCGCGACGGTCTCCTCACCCGTGCGACCGGCCACCGCCGCCAGGTGCTCGTCCGTCTCGTAGGCGTGGAAGATCGGCTCATATCGGGCGTAGAGCTCGGCGTAACGAGCGACCCACGCCCGCAGCGCCGACCACCCGGCGATGTCGGGCGTGAGCGGCTCCAGCCCCTCGGTCGATGCGCTCAGCTGGCGCGCGACTTGGCTCGCCAGCTGCCGGAACGCCTCCTCTTTGCTCGCGAAGTACTGGTAGAAGGAGACGCGGGAGCATCGGGCGAGCTTCGTGATTCGGTCGACGCTGCAGGCGTGGTAGCCCGCCTCGCCGAATGCTCGAAGCGACGCATCGAGGATGCGCTGGTGCGTCCGCTGACCCCGAGCCCCGACCCGCGGGTTGTCGGAGAACGGAGCGCGACGAGCCACCGCGACGCCGCCGTCTGGGCGCCCGTCTCCCTCGTCGTCGGGCATTCCTGAGCCTCCTCGCGCTGGCTCCTACGCCGCGGCTCGATGACACTAGCGTTAGAAACCCGCGCAGGCGGTGGTCAGCACCGGGCTCGGCGCTGGGGCTGATGCTACCGTTCTATGACGCAAGTGTTAGTTTATCTCCACGACGCTGGCGATGGGGGACCGGCCTTGGCGATCGACGGCATCATCCTGGTCGGCGCCGACCACCACGTGGTCCACGTCGTCGAGGGTGGAGCGGCGAGCGATGCCGCCTCGGCGTCGTGGGTCGTCGATGCCGCGCAGGTCGGACGTCACGCCGAGGGCTCGATCGACCTCGTCCGTTCCCGGTGAGAGAGGACACAACGATGGAATATCGACCGTTCGGACGGACCGGGGTCGACGTCTCAGCCGTCGGCTTCGGCTGCTGGGAGGTCGGTGGGGGCTACGGGGACGTCGAGGAGACGGAGTTCGCTCGCGGGTCGGGCGGGCACTCGACCTTGGTATCAACTGTTTCGACACTGCCGAGGGGTACGGCATGGGGGCTTCGGAGCGGGCGCTCGGACAAGCCCTCGGGCGACGCCGGGACGAGGCGGTCGTCGTCACCAAGTTCGGCATGAACTACAAGGACAAGCCGAACTTCCGGGACAGCAGTCGTGAGCGGGTGCTGGCCTCGATCGACAAGAGCCTAAAGAACCTCGGCACTGATTGGGTCGACGTCTACCTGGTGCACTGGCCTGATCGGCTGACGCCCTTCGAGGAGACGATGGGTGCCCTCGAGGAGATCGTGCGCGACGGGAAGGTTCGAACCGTCGGCCTCTCGAACTTCAAGCTCGAGGAGATCGAAGCCTGCCGACGGGCGTATCGCGTCGATGTCGTCCAGTACGGCTGGAACATGTTCGACCGACGTATGCAACGTGAGGTGCTCCCATACTGCCAGGAGCACGGTATCGGCTTCATGGCCTATGGGTCGCTGGCGTTCGGTCTGCTCACCGGCACCTTCACCGAGGACATGGACTTCGGTTCCGGCGACTGGCGGGCCCGCCAGGGCAAGATGGGCTCGATCAAGATGTTCGACGCCATCTTCGGGCCCGAGTCGTTCCCCCGGAACGTCCGCGCGGTCGACGAGCTCAAAGGGATCGCCGACAAGTACCACCGCAGCCTTCCGCAGCTCGCGCTGCGCTGGGCGATCTCGCACCCGGCGATCAGCACCGCGCTCGTTGGTTGCCGCACCACCGCCGAGGTGGAGGACAACGCGGGCGCGATCGGTTGGTCGATCGACCCCGAGGATCTGAGCGAGATCGATGCCATCTTCGTACGCCACGGCATCGAGACCATGCCCGACTTCTGGATCGAAGAGGACTGATCGGCGGGAGACGTCCACGATGGGTCAGGAGCTCGCGGGGAAGGTTGCGATCGTCACCGGCGGTGCCGGTGACCTCGGTCGGGCGGCGGTCGAGCGCTTCGTGGCGGAGGGCGCGCGGGTCGTGGTCGCAGACGTCGAGGCTCAGCGCGGCGAGGCGCTGGCCGCGGAGTTCGGCGACGCGGTCGCGTTCAAGCAGACCGACGTGACCGAGGTAAATGAGGTCCAGGACCTCGTCGACTTCACCGTCGCGCGGTTCGGCGCTCTCCACATCATGTTCAACAACGCCGGGATCTCGGATACGTCGCGCCGCTTCCTCGACGACGACCTGCGAGCCTTCCAGCGCGTCATGAGCGTGAATCTCCTCGGCGTGATGCTGGGCAGCCAGCGGGCGGCTCGCCATATGGCCCACAACGGCGGCGGGTCGATCGTCAACACGACCTCGATCGGTGGGATCAACGCCGGTGCGGGCTTGATGACCTACCGAGTCTCGAAAGCCGCGGTCATCCACCTCACCCGATCGACCGCGATCGACCTGGCCGAACACGGCATCCGCGTCAACTGTGTCGCCCCCGCGCACATCCCGACCGCCATCAACACCAACTATGACGTGTCTCGGATCGTTCAGCTGATGCAGCCGCTGCAGCGGGTGGGCTCTCCCCGGGACGTGGCGGAAGCAGTGCTCTTCCTGGCGAGCGAGCGATCCGCCCAGATCACCGGCATCGTCATGCCAGTGGACGGGGGAACGACAGCCGGGCCGCCGCCCCGGCAGGCGAAGGACCTCATGACGGGACGCGGAAGGGACGCACCGAGATGACGCAGCGCGGTCCAGCGATGGGCGTCTACTCCTGCGACGATCACCTCGACCTCTCCGCGGTGCCGCCCGACCTGTGGGCCTCGCGTCTGTCGTCGGCCGAGGCCGAGCGTGGCCCGCGTGTGGTGACCCGCGACGGCGACTCGGTCTGGGTCTGCGAAGAACAGATGATCGGGCGCAGCGGGATGTCCAAGAAGGCCCGTGCGAGCGGGATCGCCGCGAGCCTCAGTGCGATCGGCCGTGCCGGCATCGAGGATGACGGGTTCCGCGCCGGCAACCCGAAGCTGCGACTGGAGGATCTGGACCGCGACGGTCTGGCGGCGTCCGTCATCTATGGGCCCCTGTCGCTGGGCTTCCCCATCCAGGATCCCGCCCTCCAGCGTGCCTGCTACGGGGCGTGGAACGATTGGGCGGTCGAGGAGTTCAACGCGGTGGACCCCGATCGCTTGTGCGTGCTCGCGTTCCTCCCTGGCCACTCGCCCGAAGCAGCCGCGGCGGAGCTCGAGCGCTGTGCCGGACTTGGCCACCGCGGCGCGATCCTCTACGTCTTCGACGTCGACGTCGGTGACCCCGCGTGGGATCGGCTCTGGGCTGCGGCCGAGCACACGCGCCTGCCCATCAGCTTTCACATCAAGGGCGGCACGTCCTCGACGCTCCGCTACCGACTCGGCAAATGGCAGTCAGCGGCCTTCGCGACCGTCCTGCCGCTCCAGCTCGACGAGCCGCTGGCGACCATGGTGTTTTGCGGTGCGCTCGAGCGGCACCCGGGGCTCACGTTGGTGCTCGCCGAATCCGGCGTCGGCTGGCTGCCGTATTTCTTGGCGCGCATGGATCTGGAGTGGGCCAACCTCCGCGACAAGCTTGACTACGCACCACGGATCCCGCCGAGCGAGCTCTTCCGTCGCCAAGTGATGGCGACGTTCGAGGAGGACACGCTCGGTCCGCAGCTGATCCCGCTGCTCGGTGCCGACTCGTGCATGTGGGCGTCGGACTATCCGCACACCGACAGCACGTTTCCCAACTCGCTGGAGGTGATCGAGGAGATCCTCGGCGGGCTGCCGGCTGCGGATCGGAGCAAGATCACGGCCACCAACTGCGCCCGTCTCTACGGCTTCGCGAATGCCTCCTGAGGGCGGCGGCGTGATCCGCGGCTTTGACCATGTCTCGCTCCCGATGCTGCACACCGACGCCATGGTCATGTTCTATCGGGCGCTCGGGTTGCAGGTCGCAGAGCATCCGTGGGTCGTGTCCATCTACGCCGGCGACCAGATGATCAACCTCCATCGTCCTGAGACGTGGCAAGGCGGGGGCTTCACCCTGCGCGCACCGGCAGCGACGCCCCCGTGCGGCGATCTCTGTTTCGTGTGGGAGGGATCCGCGGACGCGCTGCAGAGACAGCTGATCCAGGCGGGGGCGCAGATCGAGGAGGGACCGGTGGAGCGTCACGGTGGCCGCCGCGAGTCCGGGTCGAGCGTGTACGTGCGGGACCCGGACGGGAACCTGCTCGAGTTCTTGATCTATGGCTGACACGGCGACGATCACGCGTCGGGGCGACGGCGTCACTCCGACGTCGGCGGAGCCTGGGCTGGCGGGGCGGCTGGTGACGCTCCACAGCCAGGGGCACCCCCACGACGCGCGTCTCGGCGTGTCCAGCGGTCCTCCGCTGCTCCGTGGGGATCGACGCCCCCGCCCTGACCGCGCACGGTGGCGTCTGGCGTGCGCTGACGGACACATGACCTCGGCCAGATCGAATGGGAGCTCCGATGGCAGCTGAACTCGTCATCCGCGGTGGCACGGTCGTGGACGGAAGCGGTGCACCAGGCCACGCCGCTGATCTCGGAATCTCGGGCGGGGTGATCAGCCAGATCGGCGCGAACGTGCGGGGCGATCACGAGCTCGACGCCTCGGGCTGCGTCGTCGCCCCGGGCTTCATCGACATCCACACCCATTACGACGCCCAGGTCTTCTGGGATCCGGCGCTCAGGCCGTCCTCGTACCACGGTGTCACCACGGTGGTCGCGGGGAACTGCGGCTTCACGATCGCGCCCACCCGCCGTGAGCACCACGGCATGATCGTGCACACCCTCGAGAACGTCGAGGACATGGATCCGGCCACGCTCTCGGCGGGTGTGACGTGGGACTTCGAGACGTTCCCCGAGTATCTCGCGGCGATCCGCCGCCACGGAACGAAGCTCAACTTCACCGCGTACTTCGGGCACTCCGCCCTGCGGCTCTACGTGATGGGCGACGACGCCTACGAGCGAGCCGCAAGACCCGACGAGATCGAGCGGATGTGCGAGCTCTTGCGCGAGGGGATCGGCGTCGGGGCGGCGGGCTTCTCGACCAGCTTCTCGTTCGCGCATCGTGGTGTCGACGGCAAGCCCGTCCCGAGCCGCTTCGCCGAGCGGGACGAGGTCGAGGCGCTCTTCCTCACGACGGGGGAGACGGGCAAGGGTGTGGTGCTCATCACCCCGGGCAAGCAATGCAGCTACGCCGACGTCTACGAATGGCAACCGCGGGTCGGCCGACCGTTCACCTACCCGCTCTTCGCGGCACCGGGCGGGCGGCATCTCGAGCCGGTCGAGTTGCACGAGCGGGGCGTAGAGAACGGCGCGGACGTGTGGCCGCAGGTCACACCGCGGCCGCTCACCATGCAGTTCACCATGGCGGACGCGTACAACCTCAATGTCGGCACCGTATTCGGTGAGCTGATGCAAGGAGACCGCGAAGCGCGCCTCGCCGCGTACCGCGATCCCGCGTGGCGAGCCCGCGCCGCTGCCGACCTGGAGCACGCCAAGACGATGGCGCCTCGCTGGGAGACCTTCGAGGTGTCGGAGTCGCAACGGTTCCCCGAGCTCCAGGGCCGGCGCGTGAGCAATCTCGCGCGAGAACGTGGCTGCAGCCCGCTGGACGTGATGTGCGACCTGTCGGTAGCCGAAGATCTCACCACCCGCTTTCGTGCCTACATCGCCAACGATGACGTCGACGCGGTCAGGAGCCTGCTCACGCACGAGCACGTGGTCCTGGGCCTGTCGGATGCGGGTGCGCATGTCGACCAGCTCTGCGACGCCCCGCTCCCGACCGATCTGCTCGGCACCTGGGTACGTGGCCGCCAGGTCATGCCGCTCGAGGAGGCGGTGCGCAAGCTGACCGGTGAGCCGGCAGACATCTTCGGCTTCCGGGGCCGCGGCTATCTGCGCGAGGGGAACTGGGCCGACGTGTGCGTGTTCGATCCCCAGACGATCGGCACCGGCCCGACGCGGCGTGTCCGCGACTTCCCTGCGGATGGTGAGCGCCTGACGGCCGAGGAACCGAGCGGCCTCCGTCACGTGCTGGTCAACGGGACGCCGATCCGTCGCGACGAGTCGCAGGTCGAGACGTTCGAACGGCTGCCCGGCCGTCAGCCCGACATCGCCTGACCGGTCCGCGACGGCTTCCGAGGCCAGCGGTCGACGGCACGACCGGGCCGCCTCGTCGTGGTCCTCGGCCTCGCCGCCACCTCCCCCCGGCGGGTCGCAGTGCCGAGGGCCACGCTCGACTCGCCGATGTCACCATAGCCAGTCGAGCGGTGGCTCAGTGGAGCGACGACCCGGTTCAACGGATCGTGCGGAAGAAGCTCCGTAGGTTGTCGACGAACAGATCCGGTTGCTCCATCGCCGCGAAGTGGCCGCCGCGTGGCATGTCGGCCCAATGCGTCACGTTGTAGCGCCGCTCGACCCATGCCCGGGGGAAGCGAATCACCTCCTTTGGGTAGCGGGCGATGCCGGTCGGCACGGCGACGAAGTCCGGTGGCTGGCTCTTCGCCCCAAGGTGCTGGAACTCCCAATACAGCCGCGCCGACGAGGTGATGGTCTCGGTCAACCAGTACGTCATCACGTTGGTGATCAGCTGATCCCGAGTGAAGACGCTCTCCGGCTGACCGCCGCAGTCGCTCCAGGCGCGGAACTTCTCCACGATCCAAGCGAGCAGGCCGGCAGGTGAGTCGTTGAGCGAGACGCCCAGGGTCTGTGGCTTCGTCGACTGCTCGAGTGCATAGCCGGATTCCTCGCGTGCGAACTGCTGCATCGCGGCAAGGTCGGCCTTGTCTTGCTCAGTGAGCGACACCGGCTCCGTGGGCGGTGCCGCGAGGGGCATGTTGAGATGGATGGCTGCGCAGTGATCAGGGTCGAGCGAGCCAACTCTGATCGCGACCTGTGCACCCCAGTCGCCTCCCTGGGCTCCGTAGCGCGAGGCGTCCAGGCGACGCATCAATTGGGTGAACGCGGCCGCGATTCGCCATGGGTCCCAGCCACGCGTGCGCGTGGGCTCCGAGAACCCGTACCCGGGCAGCGACGGGGCGATCACGTGGAAGGCGTCGCGGGCGGCTCCGCCGTGCGACTCTGGATCCGTGAGTCGAGGAATGACGTCCAGGAACTCCACGACGGAGCCAGGCCAGCCGTGCGTCAGGAGAAGGGGCAAGGCGTCCGCGTGGGACGACCGCGCGTGGATGAAGTGGATCGACTGGCCGTCGATGCGCGTGCGGAAGTGTCGCAGCTCGTTGAGCCGCGCCTCCTGAGCCCGCCAGTCGTACCCGTCCCGCCAGTACTCGACGAGCTCACGCAGGTAGTCGAGCGGGATCCCATACTCCCAGCCGGTGCCCTGGATCTCGTCGGGGAACCGGGTCTCGGTCAGACGCCGGTGCAGGTCCGCCAGGACCGAGTCGTCGATCCGGATCTCGAAGCTTTCGATCGGTTCACCCATCGTGTTCTCCATGGCGCCTGCGCATCGTCGGCACGGACGGTGAGCTCAGGGGACCCGCTGGCTCCTCCCAAGCCCCCGCTCCCGAATCGGGCACCGCCCTGAGCCGGCCTCCCTTCGGGCCGTGCCCCTCCAGCCCTCCCCGGCCGACCGTCGTTGGCGACCCTTTGTCTAACATCTGCGTCACTACAGGGAGGGCCAGGAACGTGCGAACCGTCGTTGTCGGCGCCTCGAGCGGGCTCGGACGCTCCATCGCTATCGGGCTCGCCCAGCGCGGCGCGCAGGTGGCGATGCTCGCTCGGCGTCAAGCCCGCCTCGAGGCCGGCGCCCGCGAGGCCGGTCCCGGCACGCTGGCGATGGCCTGCGACGTGACCGACGAAGCCTCGTGCCGGTCGACGATCGACGACGCCGCGGCGCGGTTGGGCGGCATCGACGCGCTCGTCTACACCCCCGCGATCGGCCCCCTGGCGCGGCTGCGCGACACCGACGCCGAGACCTGGCGGCGGGTCTTCGACACGAACGTCATGGGCGCGGCGCTCGTCACGGCGGCCGCACTGCCTCATCTGGAGGCGACGGGCGGCAAGGCTGCCTACCTCTCCTCGGTCAGCGCGTCGCTGACGCCGCCCTGGCCGGGCCTCGGGGCCTACATCGTGAGCAAGGCTGCGCTCGACAAGCTGGTCGAGGCGTGGAGAGTCGAGCATCCCGGTATCGGGTTCACCCGTCTCGTGGTCGGCGACTGCGCGGGTGGAGACGGGGACTCGCAGACGCAGTTCACCCAGGGTTGGGACGGCGAGCTCGCGGCCGAGCTGGGGGCCGGCTGGGTCGCCCGCGGCTACATCAGCGGGACGCTGATCGACGTCGAGGAGCTGGTATCCGTGGTCGACGCGGTGCTGCGCAGCGGCTCCAGCCTGGCGATGCGCTCCGTCACCGTCGCTCCACGCCCCGCCGTCACGAAGCACCCATGACGGCTGCGCCAGTTCCGGTCGGGCTCGATGCGCGCTCGGGTGGTCCCCTGACCGAGAGGTATCGCGCGTCGGCGCGACGCGAGCTCGAGGCCTGTGCACGGTTCGCCGAGTGATGAGCACGACGCGGTGAGGATCGCGAACCACACGATCTACGGGTTGAATGCGTCGGTGTTCACGCACGACGTCGATCGTGCACGCGAGGTAGCCGGTCAGCTCCGATCGGGCGCGGTCGGCCACAACGCGTTCCGGGCCGACTTCGGCATGGCCTTCGGCGGGTTCAAGCAGTCGGGCATCGGCCGCGAAGGCGGTCGGGAGGGCCTGCTGCCGTTCCTCGAGACGAAGACCGTCATCCTCGATGCGAGGCCAGGGAGCGACTAGCCACGGCGGTCGTGCGCGATGGACTGCCTGCCCACACCCTGGGCGTCGCCTCGCGACGTCAGGCGCGCCGCTGGCTGATGTTCTCCGAGACGCGGCCGAGCAGCTTCGTCAGCAGGCGGTAGTGCAGGTTGCCGTAGGGCCACTGGGTCACGATCTTCCCGGTGGGTGACTTGAAGTAGTTGTTGGTCAGCGCCCAGGAGGTTCGCTCCACCCTGGACTGGAGCCACCGATACCACCAATCCTCGAAGCGTGGCTTGACCTCCACCGCGGTGACGCGTTCCCGGATCATCCGCTGCATGGCTCGCACCGCGTACTCCGCCTGGCTCTCGAGCATGATCACGATCTCGCCGCCGTTGGTTCCCGGCCCGTAGAGCATGAAGAAGTTCGGGTAGCCCGGCACCGTGATGCCGAGGAAGGCGCGTGGCTCGCCCGCCCAGTGCTCCTGGAGGGTGCGGCCGTCCCGACCGATGACACGGAGGCGGGCGAGGTAGTCGGCGGGCTGGAATCCCGTCGCGAGCACGATGACGTCGACGGCTCGCTCCACCTGGTCGGCGTCGACGATCCCGGTCGGGGTGACTGAGGCCACGGCACGCGGGACCAGTTGGACGTTCTCTTTCTTCAAGGCGGAGTAGAAGGTGCTGGCGAGCACTGGCCGCTTGCCGGGATAGGGGTACTTCGGTGTGACGGCCTCGCGTAGGTCGGGGCGGTCGGCGAACTTGCGCTCGATGTAGTCGAGGCAGAACTGCCGGCGGGCGAGGTTGGCTTTGGTGCCGGGAACGAAGATGTGGCCGAACCAGAGGTTCTTCTCCGCGAGGTACCGCAGTCGCCAGCGCTCCCGTCGGCGACGCCGCGGCTGCGCCAAGGTGGCCCGCTCGTCGGCGGTGAGATCGCGCTCACCCTTCGGGATGACCCATCCGGGCTCCCGTTGGAACACGTACAGCTGCTGCACGATCGGCTGAATGGCCGGCACCACCTGGGTCGCCGATGACCCGGTGCCGACCACGGCGACGACCTTGCCTGTGAGGTCGTGCTGGTGCTCCCAACGGGCGGTGTGGAAGGCGGGTCCCTCGAAGTCATCGAGCCCAAGCCAGTCGGGGTATTTGGGCACGTTGAGGAAGCCGACCCCGCTCACGAGGACGTGGCATTCGTCGATGGTCCCGTCGTCGAGCTGAAGGATCCACATGTCGAGCGCGGTGTCCCACGTCGCCGATTCAACGGTGACACCGAGCCGGAGGTGCGGCCGGAGGCCGAACTCGTCGACGGTCTCCTCGAGGTACTTCTGGAGCTTCCGGCTGCTTCGCATGCGTGCGGGTCCAGTCGTGGGGCTTGAACGAGAAGCAGTAGAGGTGCGAGCCGACGTCGACCTCGGCACCGGGGTAGGTGTTGTCCCACCACGTGCCACCGATCCCGAGTGACGACTCGTAGATCGTGAAGGTGTGGATGCCGGCCTGCTGCATCTTCACGCCGACCGCGATGCCACCGAACCCCGCGCCGACCACCACGACCCTCGGCGTCCCCGCGGGACCGAACAGCTCCTCGGCGGATGGCTTCACCGGTGCTCCTCCTGGCGCCAGCCTCCCAGGGGTTTCTAACCTCCGTGTCACCGCTGGTACAGCGCAGCGCGTATGGACCGAAACGAGACGCACGCAGTGGCCGCCGTCGACGAGCTCTTCCTCCCGGATCCGCCACCTCGGGAGGTGAAGTACACGGTGATCTCGGTCGACGACCACGTCGTCGAGCCGCCGCACACGTTCGACGGGCGCCTCCCCGGCGCACTCCGGCCGCGGGCGCCCCGGATCGTCGAGACGCCCAAGGGGCACCAAGTCTGGGAGTTCGAGGGCCGGCGCTACACCCAGGTCGGGATGAACGCGGTGGCCGGTCGACGCCCCGAGACCGTGAAGCTGGAGCCGTTCCGCTTCGACCAGATGCGCCCCGGCTGCTTCGACGTCGACGCCCGGGTGCGCGACATGGACATCAACGGTGTGTGGGCGTCCGTGAACTTCCCGTCGCAGATCACCGGGTTCTGCGGGAGCGTGTTCTTCATGACCTCGGACCGCGAGCTCGGGATCGCCTGCGTCCGCGCCTGGAACGACTGGCTCTTCGAGGAGTGGTACGAGCGACATCCGAAACGGATCGTCCCGCTCGGGATCACCTACCTTGCCGACCCGGTCGTCGCCGCCGACGAGATCCGACGGAACGCCCAGCGGGGGTTCACGTCCGTGACATTCCCCGAGCGGCCTCATGCGATCGGCCTGCCGTCGCTCTGGGAGCGCACCCACTGGGATCCGATCATCGCCGCGTGCGCGGAGACCGACACGGTGATCTCCCTGCACGTCGGGAGTTCCGGCACCTACCCGTCACCGCCGGGCTCCCCGCGCCAACAGCTCAGCGCCACGCTGTTCAGCCAACTGGCGCTGAGCGCCTGTGCCGAGTGGCTGTGGTCCGGCTATCCGGTGCAGCATCCGACGCTCAAGGTCGTGCTCAGCGAAGGCGGGATCGGGTGGGTCGCGATGCTGCTCGACCGGCTTGACTACATCGTCGACCGCTCCGGCTACGGGCTCGGCTGGGACGAGCGGCCGGCCGACGTGCTGAAGCGGAACTTCTGGTTCTGCACACTCGACGACCCGTCGACGATCGACACGCGCTACCGCATCGGCGTGGAGAACGTCATGGTCGAGGTCGACTACCCGCACGGCGACAGCACCTGGCCCGACACCCAGCTAGTGATCGAGAAGGCCTGGGGCCATGTTCCGGCCGACGAGGTGCGGGCGATGTGCAGTGAGAACGCCGCCGGCCTCTACCGCCATCCGCTCCCCGACGTCGTCCTGCCCACCGGGCCATGACGCCACCCGGCACCACCGCTCCTCGCCAACCCTCGACACCCGCCGCCGGACTCCCGCGGGAGCGGCGGCGCGGCACCCGACCCCCTCGAGGGGTGCGCGCCGTCGCCCCGCGTCGTGGCGGCGCCCCGAGATCCACGCCGAGCGAAGCGACTCTCACCTGATGACAAGCAGCCACGAGCCGCCACGATGAGCGCGTCCTCGCGCGACGAGGTGCTGATCGTGACTGGCATGGGCAGCATGGGCGAAGCCATCGCCCGCCGCTTGGGAAGCGGCTACTCGGTCGTCCTCGCGGACGTCGACGACGCCCGGCTTGACGGCGTCGCAGCCCCGTTGCGCCGGGACGGCTACGCCGTGCACGCGGTTCACACCGACGTGTCGTCCGCGTCGGATGTCGCTTCGCTCGCCGAGACGGCATCCCGTCTCGGCACCATCCGGTGCGTGATCCACACGGCGGGTGTGTCGCCCGTTCAGGCCACCTCGGCGCAGATCATCGCCGTTGACCTCATCGGCACGGCGCGACTGCTCGACACGTTCGAGCCCTACGTCGCTCCGGGAACCGTGGCCGTCTGCATCGCGAGCATGGCCGGCAAGTTGATGCCGCTGCCGCCGGAGACCCTCCGGCTGCTCGCGGTCACGCCGACGGAGGAACTGCACGAGCTCCGGTTGCTCGACCCGAACACCTTGGACCCCGGCACGGCGTACGTCCTCGCGAAGCGCGGGACGCAGGTGCGGGTCGAGGCCGCGTCTGTCGCGTGGGGTCGGCGTGGTGGACGGGTCACGTCGATCAGCCCGGGCATCATCGCGACTGCCCAAGGCGCGGAGGAGCTCGCCGGGCCGAGCGGCGACGCCATGCGCGCCATGGTCGAGATGTCGGCCTGCCGGAGGCTCGGCACGCCGGCGGACATCGCGGCCGCGGTGGAGTTCCTGGTGAGTCCCGGGGCGTCCCTCATCACCGGGACCGACCTGCTCGTCGATGGCGGCATCGTGGCCGCCGTTCGGCAGTCGAGCGCCCAGGGCAACCCCGCGTCCTGACCACGAGGGCGCCGGCGCATCGCCGAGCGCACGGCGCCGCCGCGAGGCCGGCCCACCGCTGTGCGGGAGCGCTCAGCCGCCCCCCGTCCCGTCGGCGAGGCCGCGGCGGGGGGCGGCCGGGCACAGGGTCACCGGGATGCCGGAGTAGTGCGCCATCCCCGTCGTCGCGTCGATGTCGTCGTCGCACGTGAGACGGTTGACGTTGGCTCGCTGGTGGCCGTGGGGCACCGAGACCGTGCCAGCACGCGCCGACGCGTCGACCTTGGCGAGGCCCGTGAGCTCACCGCGTTCGCTCCGCACGACGACGGGCGAACCGTCGACCACGTCGGCCGCCGCGGCGTCGTCCGGGTGCACGACGACCTCGGCGACCTCGCCCAGGAAGTCCAGCTGGGAGTTGAGGTGGCGAGCCTGTCGACGCGGGACGAGCACGAGCGGGCCGGGCGCCACCAGGCTGGCCAGCTGATCGACGAGGATCGGCGGCGCGAGGCGCCAGCCCCCGAGCCGGTCGAGGTGCCGCTCGAGCCACTGGGCGGGGAGCTCGTAGGGCTCCTCCACCCAGTGCGCCGCGACGAGCTCGTCGAAGGTGCAGCGCGCGCCGGCCGCGATCCTCGACAGCATCGCGTCGTCGTCGACGCCCTCCCCGTCGGTCATCGCGAGGTCGAGGCCGAGCCGGCGGCCCAGTTCGGCGAGGACCCACCAGGTCGACCGTCGGTCGCCGACCGCATCCACAACCGGTGGCGTGTGCTGCCCGGCCACCCGTGGCATCAGGAAGTCCCACAGTGTGACGTCGGCTCGCTCGAGCTGGTCCTTCGTGGGCAGGACGTGGGTCGAGAGCGCCGTCGTGTCGTTGGCGATGATCTCGATGGTCGCGAGGACGTCGAGGGATCGGAGCGCCGGGATCAACGTGTTCGTGTCGGGGAACGCGGTGACGAGGTGCCCGCCGAGGTTCAGCACCGCCCTGATGTTGCCGGCCCGGATCTCGTCGGCGAGCGTGGCGCACGGCCACTCTCCGAGGAAGGATCGAGCACTCGGGCGGGTTCGCGGCCCGGGTCCGAAGAGCGCATCGGGAGGGAGGATGGGGAGGTCGAAGCACTCGAGCTGGTGCGCGAACCCGGGGTGGAACCACACCCCACCGGGCCGGTTCATCGAGTCGGTGATGATCATGAGCACCCAGGCGAGCCACTGGGTCACGTTGGCGGCGGCCGACATCGTCACGCCGGTCCCGGTGACCACGCCGAGGCGCCCGGCTCGTCGTGCCGCGTCCAGGAACTCCGCCAGCTCGGACTCGGGCACGTCGGCGATCTCCGCCGCGCGCTCGAGCGTGTAGGGAGCGACGGCGTTGGCGAGGTCGTCGCATCCGGTCGTGCGGCGCTCCACGACGTCGTGATTGGCACCGTCGGCGAGCAGCTCGCGCACGAGGCAGGCGAGGACGGCGTAGTCCGTCCCGGGTCGCGTGGCCAGGTGCCGGGTGGCGAGCCGAGCGGTCTCGCTCCGACGCGGGTCGATGACCCACACGTCCGCGTGGGCCCGCAAGGCGCGCAGCCGCGTCACCGGGTCGGGGAGCGCCGACGTGTGGCCGTGGGAGACGACCGGGTTGACGCCCACGAACAGGACGAGCCGAGCGGCCTCGGTGTCGACGTGCGGGTTGAGGCCCGGGAAGCCCCCGACCTGGTGCGACACCAGCACCTTGGCCGTGCCGTCGATCGTGAGGGGGCTGAAGCGTGCCCGCGTGCCGATCGCGGCGTAGAGCGCCTCGGCGGTCCGGTAGCCCGCCGCATCCATGCCGACGCCGCTTCCGAAGAAGACGCCGATCGCCTCGGGGCCGTGATGCTCGACGACGGCACCCAGTCGGGTGGCGAGGTCGTCGAGACACGCCGCCCAGGTCGTGGGCTCGAGCCGGTCGCCGACGCGGCGGAGGGGATGTTCGAGCCGGTCCGCGTGGTGGTGCATCTGGGGGAGGGCACGCCCCTTGGGGCACGTGTATCCCTGGGAGAACGGGTGCTCCCGGTCGCCTCGGACGCGCACGACCTCGTCGCCGGCGACGTCCACCAGGATCCCGCACACCGCGGTGCAGACCCGGCAGAAGCTCCGGACCGTCCGAACCCCGGGATCAACCTTGAGAATGACGTTATCGTATGGCGCGAGGGGTACTTCTGCAACGGGAGCGTGTGGTGGAACGAGCGAAGGTCGTGCGCGGAGGCGAGGTCGAGTGAGCGTCGTCGACGACGAGGGTGTGCTCGACCCGCAGGTCGCGGAGTGGCTCGAGGCGAACCCGACGGTGGGCTTCCGGATCGAGGAGCTCCCGCCCGAGATGCTGGCGCTCGCGCGCGGGCCGGAGGGCGCGCCGCCGACCCGGCCGATCGCCAAGGTGACCGACGACGTGGTCGGCGACGTCCCCGTGCGCATGTACGAGCACGACCATCCCCCGACGGGGCTCGTGGTCTACTTCCACGGCGGCGGGTTCTGCATCGGCAGCATCGGTGTGATGGACAACGTGGCGCGGGAGCTGGCGCACTGCGCCGACGCGGCCGTGGTGTCGGTCGAGTACCGCCTGGCCCCCGAGCACCCGTATCCGGCGGGGCTCGACGACTGCGACGCGGTGACCCGCTGGGCGGTTGCCAACGCGGCGCGCCTGGGCGTCTTACCGGATCGGGTGGTCGTGGCGGGCGAGAGCGCGGGCGGCAACCTGGCCGCGGCGGTGGCGCTGCGTCGGCGTGCGAACGCTGACCCGCCGCTCGCCGGTCAGGTGCTGATCTACCCGTCCGTGGACACTGGCGCGTCGACGCACCCGTCCCGTGCGCAGTTCGCGGGGCTCGTGGTTCAGCGCAGCACCATGGACTGGTTCTGGGCGAGCTACTCGGGGGGTCGCGACCTGTCCGGCGATCCCGGTGCCGCGCCGTTACGGGCGGCGAGCCTCACCGGCCTCCCTCCCGCCATGGTCGTGCTGGGGGGTTGCGACCCGCTCCGCGACGAGGGTCGCCTGTACGCCCGACGACTGCGGGACGAGGGCGTCGAGGTCGAGGAGGTCTGCTACCCGGGTCAGCCCCACGGCTTCGTCAACTTCGGACTCCCGGCCGCCGACGACGCGTTCCGCCGCGTCGGCGCCTGGATGCGGTCCGCCTTCGCCGCGTCGGCGAGCTAGCCCGCGTCGCGTCGCAGGAGCAGGACACCCGAGGGCGTGCCGCCGCCGGTCGCGACGACCGCGGTGGCGGCCCCGGCGACTTGGCGCTCGCCCGCGTCGTGGCGCAGCTGAGCGATCGCCTCGGCGATGAATCCGAAGCCGTGGGTGCGACCCGCCGAGAGCTGGCCGCCGTGCGGGTTGACGGGGAGCTCGCCACCAAGCTGGATGCGGCGACCCTCCTCGAGCCAGTCGGTTGCCTCGCCGAAGCCGCAGAAGCCCAGCGCCTCGATCCAGGAGATGGCGTTGAAGGTAAACCCGTCGTAGATGAGCGCGACGTCGACGTCGCTCGGTCGCAGGCTCGTCCTCGTCCAGACCTGCGTCGCGGGGCCGAGGACCTGCGGCTCGTGGGTCAGCGTGTCCTGGTCCCACGACACGCGCTCGGTGATCTGCGTGCCGACGGCCTCGACGCGGACGGCTCGCTTCGGCAGATCGGCGGCCACGGACGCGTCCGACACGACAACCGCGATCGAGGCGTCGCACGGCACGTCGCAGTCGTAGAGCCCGAAGGGGGTGGTGATCGGACGAGCGGACAGGTAGTCGTCCATCGTCATCGGGTCGCGGTAGATGGCGGCCGGATTGCGGGCCGCGTGGGCACGGCTGGTCACCGCGATCCAGCCGAGCATCTCCCGCGTCGCCCCGTATCGGTGGAAGTACTGGTTCGCGTGCATTCCGATCCAGTTCGCGGCGGACATGGCGCCGAAGGGCGCCCGCCACTCCATCAGGGGACCGGACACCCGCCCGCCGGGGGTGCCGAGCCGCAGCGCCGTTGACGTCGCCTCCCAGACCGTTCGAAAGCACAGGACGTGCCGGCACAGGCCGGCCGCGACGGCCAGCATCGCCGTGATGACCGCGCCGCCCTGACCCGGGAGGTCACCGCCCCCGTTGATCCACGTCGGCCGCAGCCGGAGCGCCTCCTCGACCTCCGTCACGCCGCCTTCGCTGTGGCCACCCGGCGCCGGGCCTGGGTACGTCGACAGCCCGTCGATGTCGGCGGACGTGAGCCCGGCGTCCTCGATGGCGGCGAGGCAGGCATCGACCGCCAGCGAACGGGGGTCGGTCATCAGCCGGCGGCCGATCGCCGAGTGGCCGACGCCTGAGAGCACGGCCCGATGCTCGAACCGGTCCCGCGTCACGGGCGGACGGACCGCGGGACGCTGCGGTGGGGGGACTCGCTCGGTGGCGTCGGTGCGGCCCGTCCTCTCGAAGAGCGGCACCCACACGTCCTCGTGCTGCTCGAAGACGACGGTGACCTCGTCGCCGATGCGCACCTGGTCGGGATCGGAGCCGACGACGTTCGTCGTGAGCCGCACCGCCGGGTCCTCGGCGAGCGCCACGATCGCCACCACGTACGGTGGCTCGAACGACGGGAGCCACTGGTGGTGGTTCACCGTCAGCCCCACGACGGTGGCTCGCCCCGAGACCACGGTTGGTGTGGACGCCCGGCTCCCGCACGCCGGGCACCGCGCGACCGGGGGATGCACGAGGGTCGCGCAGTCGGCGCAGGCCTGGATCCGCAGCCGGCCGTCGCGGCCCGAGGTCCAGAACCACTCGTTCCACGGGGTCAGCTGGGGGAGGGGGCGGACGATGTCAGACGAGGTGATCGGGACCTCCGAGCGCGCGCCACCGGCGACGAGGGCGAGCGGTTCGGGAGCAGGATGGCTCCTCGGGCCACGACGGCGCGATCGCTGATAATCTAATTCTCGAAATAGGAGTGCGCCACTTCCAAATCGGTCCCACGGGGCGTGTGGGTCGGAGCGGCCGACCCGATCGAGGGGGAACGGGACCAGGATGAGTGATCCCGCTGGCGACGTCGCCGACCTGGTCGAGATTCACGCCCTGTGCTCGCGCTACATGTTGCTCTGCAGCCAGGTCGTGCAGGATCGTTGGCTCGAGGTGTTCGCACCAGACGCCTCCTACAACGTCTTCGGTGCCAAGTACACGCTGGAGCGCTTCCCAGCGTTGCTCGAGGCCGCGCCGCGCGGACAGTTCATCGGGAACATGCCGGTGGTCGAGTTCGATGGTGACCGGGCACGCGGCAAGCAGCACTTCCTGTTCATCGATCAGCACACGCACGCCATGCGACTCGGTTGGTACAACGACGAGTACGTTCGAACGGCCGACGGCTGGCGAATTCAGCAACGGTCGACCACCTTCATGCGCAAGCACGGCGGCTTCGACGCCGGTGCAACACATGATCCGCTCGCCGAGGATGACGCGACTGGTCGTGGGGTCTGAGCGATGTCCCGAGGACGTTCGTCATGTCACCTCGGCCGGGTCCACTGGGATCCGCGCTTCGACAGCGCGGATGGAGATCTCGATCAGCCGGCCAGCCCGTGGAGGCAGTACTCCCACGTCTCCTCAGCGGTAAGCCGCTTCCGGGGGTCCTCGATGAGGCGGTTGCCGAACCAGCTGTACATGACGGTCTGCTGCACGAGCACGGCGGCGTGTCGGGTGTCACGCACATGGATCGCCTTGGCCTCGACCGCGTCTTCGACGAGGTCGAGCAGCATGCGCGAGACCGGTTCCAGCGCCGCCTTGACGCGTGCTGGGTGCGCGACGGCCAGCTGGACTGAGAACTCGGAGATCGGGCGGCGGTTATGCGACCCTCGCTTGCGTGGCGTGTCGGCCGGCTCGCACCACTCGTGGAGGCGAAGCGTGAACGCTCGCAGGCGGGCGAGCGGATCGGACTCGGCGCTGACGACCTCGCTCAGGTCCGCCGCGGATTCGAGGATCGAGTCCTCGAAGAGCGCCAGGATCAGCTCGTCCTTGCCGTCGAAGTACTGGTAGAAGCCGCGCAGCGACTGCTTCGAGCGATCGATGACCTCCTGGATCGTGAAGTCGGTCGTGCCTTTCTCGTCGATCAGCTCGAAGGCGGCGTCGAGGAATCGCTGGACCCGCTGCTCGGCCCGGGAACGGGCGGCGTGCAGGCTGCGAGACACCGCGCGCTGACGCCACGCCGGCTCGTCCACGGCTCCAGTGCGCTTGGCCTCGGTCACGTCAGGCCCTGCCTCCATCCAGGTGACGGTACCAGCGCGCTCGGGAACGAGAGTGCCTTTCACGGGTCGCCATCAGCCGGTTCTCCTCGTCTGCTCGAACGCGTCGACCGCAGCCCAGTGCGCGTCCGCGGTCCAGAGGCGCGCGAACGCGTCCGTGGCGTCGGCCTCGAGCTCGGGGTGCAAGGACGGGACTGCAGCGCCGACCACCGACTTCACCGCGCGGGTTGTCCCGGGGGCCGTGGATGCCATGTCGCGGGCGAGCTGGTGCCACCGCTCGTCGAACGACGCGCGGGAGACCACGAGGTCGACGAGCCCGAGCTCGTGCGCGGTCGGCGCGTCGTAGAGCTGGCCGGTGGCGATGGCCAGGAGTGCCCGGCCTCGACCGATGACCAGGGCGAGCCGCTCGGCGCCACCCCAGGCCGGCATGATTCCCAGTGCGACCTGGTTGAAGCCGATCTTGATGTCCTCGGCCGCGATCCGGATGTCGGCGGCGATGGCCACCTCGGCGCCGCCGCCGAACGCGTGACCGTTCAGGGCTGCGACCACCGGGACCGGGAACGCGGCGACGCGGTCGAGGAGCCGCCGGACCCGGCATGCCATGTCCACGGCCTGCTCGTGGGTCCGGACGGTGCTGAGCTCCTTGAGATCGCCGCCCGAGACGAACGCCCGGTCGCCGCCGCCGCGCAGGACGAGGACTGCCGCGCCGGAGTCCAGGACGCGGTCGAGCGCGGCGTCGAGCTCGTCGGCGGTCGCGAAGCCGATCGCGTTGCGGGCCTCGGGTCGGTCGATGGTCACCACGGCGACGCCGCCCTCCAGGTCCACCCGCACGCCGCCCGGGGATCGTGGGGCCTCGGGCTGGGGCATGCGATGGGTCTCCTGGTCGGCCGCGCTGAGAATACCACTCTCGTTCTGTTGGGGCAGGTTTGCAATTTTCCGGATAGATGATTTCCATTACGCTCGGGGCGATGGACGGACCCGAGCGGGACAGCCCGGTGCGCACCGAGGCCGGTATCCCGCTCCAGGCGAGCTATGGGCTCGCCGACCTCCCGGGGGCAGCGGCGATCCCACCGCCGGGGTCGTTCCCCTTCACCCGCGGGAACTTCACCGACGGCTATCGGGGGCGGCTCTGGACGATCCGTCAGTACTCCGGGTTCGGCACGCCCGAGGAGTCGAACCGGCGCTACCGGTACCTGCTCGAGCAGGGCGGGACGGGGCTGTCGGTGGCGCTCGACCTCCCCACCCAGTGCGGCTACGACTCGGATCACCCCGACGTGGAGGAGGAGGTCGGACGGGTCGGCGTCGCCCTCGACACGCTGGCCGATGTCGAGATCCTCTTCGACGAGATCCCGCTCGACGCGGTGAGCACCAGCTTCACGATCAACGGCACCGCCGCGATCCTCCTCGCCTTCTACGTCGCCGCGGCCGAGAAGCAAGGTGTCGACCGGGGCAAGCTCCGGGGCACCATCCAGAACGACATCCTCAAGGAGTACGTCAGCCGCGGGACCTGGATCTGGCCGCCGCGGCCCTCCCTGCGCCTCATCGCCGACACGATCGAGTTCTGCGCCCAGGAGGTGCCGCGCTTCAACGCGATCTCAGTAGCGGGCGCGCACTTCCGCGACGCGGGCGCCAACGCCGTGCAGGAGATGGCGTTCACCCTGATGGACGGGGTCACCTACTGCGACGAGGTGATCGCGCGGGGCCGGATGACGATCGACGAGTTCGCACCGCAGGTCTCGTTCTTCTTCTACACCCACGGTGACTTCTTCGAGGAGATCGCCAAGTACCGAGCGGGTCGTCGCCGGTGGGCGCACATCGTCCGTGAGCGCTACGGCGCCCGAGACGATCGCTCGTGCATGTTCCGTGTCGGCTGCGTGGCTGGCGGTGCGTCGCTGTATGCGCCGCAGGCGCACAACAACATCGTGCGGATCGCCTACGAGGCCCTCGCCTCAGTGCTCGGTGGGGTGCAGTCCATGTTCACCGCCGCCTGGGACGAGCCGTTCGCGCTGCCGAGCGAGGACTCGGCCACGCTCGCGCTGCGCACCCAGCAGGTGCTGGCCTACGAGACCGGCGTCGCCCGCGTGGCTGATCCCCTCGGCGGCTCGTACTACCTCGAGGCGCTGACCGACGAGGTCGAAGCCGGAGTCATCGAGATCATGGACGACCTGGAACGCCGGGGCGGCATGGTGCAGGCGGTCGAGGACGGGTACCTGCACCGCCGAATCTCCGAGGAGGCGTTCCGCGTCCAGCAGGCCATCAGCTCGGGGGATCGGGCGATCGTCGGTGTCAACCGGTTCCAGACCGACGAGGAGCCCCCGGAGGTGGAGGGTTACGAGCTCGATCAGCAGGGACGGGCCCGCCAGCTGGAGCGACTGGCCCGCGTGAAGCGCTCACGCTCCGATGTGGAGGTTCGTGCCGCGCTCGATGCGCTGGGCCGGGCAGCGGCTCGGGACGACGAGAACCTCATGCCGCGCCTCGTCGATGCGGTCAAAGCCTATTGCACGGTGGGGGAGATGGTGGATGTGCTCAAGGACCAGTGGGGCGAGTTCCAGCAGCCAACGGTGTTCTGATGCCACCGATCCGCGTGCTGGTCGGCAAGCCGGGCCTCGATGGACATGACCGCGGCGCCAAGCTCGTCGCGCGAGCGCTCCGCGACGCCGGATTCGAGGTTGTCTATCTCGGCATCCGGCAGCGTCCCGAGACGATCGCCGCGGTGGCCGTCCAGGAGGACGTTCGCGTCGTCGGCCTCAGCATCCTGAGCGGCGCCCACGTCGCGCTCACGGCGAAGACGGCGCAGGCGCTGCGTGATGCTGGCGCGGTCGACGTCCTGCTCGTCGTCGGCGGCACGATCCCGCAGCGCGACGTCCCGCGCCTCGAGGCCGCGGGCGCGGCAGCCGTCTACCCGACCCGCACCCCGCTCGACGACGTCGTCGAGAGCCTCCGCCGGTTGACCGGCCAGGTCCCCGCCTCGTCGTAGCGCCGCCTGACACCGTCGCCAGCGCGGCGAGTCAGGATCCCGGCAGCGGCGGCGCGGCCACAGCGTCGAGCTCCGGATCGAGCTCGAGACGAAGGCTGTTGAACGCCATGGCCAGGCACGTGTACGTCCCCACCACGAACGCGACCTCGATGAGCTGGCGCTCATCGAGGTGCTGCTCGAGCCGGTGCCACGTGGTGTCGTCGATGCCGTAGCGGTCGAGGAGCTGGTCGGTCGCCGCCAGCAGGTCCGCCTCCAACGGCGACCACGTCCCGGCGTCGGCGCCCCGAGCGATGGCCTCGACCTCCTCGGTCGTGATCCCGACTCGCGTCGCGAGCCGTACGTGCTGGACCCACTCGTAGTGCGCCCGCGTCCGCCACGCGACCCGGAGGATCATCAGCTCGCGCTGGCGCGGCTCGAGGCTCGGCGCAAGCAACAGCTCGTTGTTGTAGGCGAGGAAGGGCCCGGTGAGAGCCGGGTGGCGCATGAGCGTCGCGAGCACGTTGGGCATCGGTGGCGCTGAGGGAGCCGTCGAGAGCAGGCGCTCGGCGGCCTGGTCGCCGAACCCAGCCCGCAGCGCCGCGACTGCGTCGTCACTCCACTCGCTCGCCGCCAGTGGCGGGATCCGAGGTCCGCCTCCGCTCACACGTACCTGCCACCGTTGACGTTGATCTGCTGACCCGTGACGTAGCCCGCGTCGTCAGAGCAGAGGAAGGCGCACGCGGCCGCGACGTCGTGAGGGGTCCCGGTCCGGCGCACCGGGATCATCTTCTCGAGCACCTCGGTGCTCGGCAGCTCGCCGTCGGCCTGGGCCCGCCGTGTCATCGGCGTCTCGATGGACCCCGGCGGGATCGTATTCACGGTGATGCCATGCGGGCCGAGCGCGGCCGCGAGCGCCTTCGTCAGGCCGATCACCCCACCCTTCGAGGCGACGTAGTGGGCCATCCGCCGGGCGCCCGACTGCGCGCTCGACGAGGAGATCGTCACGATGCGCCCCCACCCCGCGGCGAGCATGTCAGGGACCGCAGCCTGGATGCAGTGGAATGTCCCCGTCAGGTTGACCGCGAGCATGCGATCCCACTGCCCAGCCGTGATGTCCGTGAAGGACGTGAACTCATCGAGGCCCGCGCTCGTCACCATGATCTCGATCGGACCGAGCTCGCGACGGACACGGGCCAGCGCGTCGTCGACCGCGTGTCGGTCGGCGACGTCGACGGCGGTGGCGAAGGCCGACGAGCCGTCGGCCCGGAGTCCGGCGGCCGCGTGCTCGGCGGCCGCACCGTCGAGGTCGAGGAGCGCGACCCGGTGTCCGGCGGAGGCGAGGCGCTGCGCGATGGCCTGCCCCATGCCGGACGCAGCGCCCGTGACCGCGGCGACGCGACTCATCGCTCCCTCCCTCCGCCTGGGACCGTGAGTATGGACGGGTCGGCGCGGGTGTGCAAGGCTGACTCTCGGAAAACGAGAACGTCATTGCCGCGGAGGGCCGCGCCCGCGGAGAGGGGAGCACGGTGCGGATCGGCCTCATGATCGGTCCCGAGCGCGGCCGCTACCGGGAGAAGGTAGCCAAGCTTGTCGCGGATGCCGAAGCGGCGGAGGCAGCAGGCTTCATGTCGGTCTGGGTGCCGCAGATCCCCGATGACTTCGACGCGCTGACCGCGGTCGCGCTCATGGGCCGTGCGACCTCCCGCCTCGAGCTGGGGACGGCCGTGATGCCGATTTAGACCCGCCACCCGATCGCGATGGCACAGCAAGCGCTGGCCGTGCAGGCGGTGTGCGAGGGCCGCTTCACCCTCGGGCTCGGACCGTCCCATCACTGGATCGTCGCCGACATGCTCGGCCTGCCGTACGAGCGACCGGCCGGCCTCGTACGCGACTATCTCGAGGTGCTGAACGCGGCCTTCGCTGGGCCCGGCTCGGTCGATGTCGAGAACGACAGCTATCGGATCCACAACGCGCTCGACGTTACCGATATCGTCCCGACGCCGATCCTTGTGGCGGCGCTGGCGCCGATGATGCTGCGCATCGCGGGCGAGCACGCGACCGGCACGATCCTGTGGATGGCCGACGAGCGTGCCATCGGAGATCACATCGTCCCTCGAATCACGCGCGCGGCCGCGGACGCCGGCCGACCCGCCCCGCGCGTCGTCGCCGGCCTTCCCGTGGCGCTGTGCGCGAGCGACGAGGTCGATACGGCCCGGGCCCGTGCGAACCAGATCCTCGGGCACGCCGAGTACTCCCCGAACTATGAGCGCCTGCTGGACCAGGGTGACGCGACCGACGTCGGCGACCTGCTCGCCGCGGGCGACGAGACCGCGGTCGCGACCCGGCTCCGACGCTTCCGCGACGTGGGCGCCACCGACCTGTCGTTCCGCGTCCTGCCGTTGGGGCCGGACCGGGCGGCGCGCATCGCGTCGCGACGCCGCACGGAGACGTTCCTCGCCACGGTCGCCGACGAGCTTCTCATGATGCTGGCGCTGCCCATGCTCCGCAGCCCGGACGGCCTGGCGCTCGAGCGCGTCAACGCCGCGCCGTGACCGACGCCCGCACCGGCCCCCTCGCCGGTATCCGCGTGATCGAGGTCGGGCACATCTTGGCCGGGCCGTTCGGCGGCATGCTCCTCGCCGACCTCGGTGCCGATGTGGTGAAGATCGAGCCGGTGGGCGGCGATCTGTCGCGACAAGTGGGCGCCGGCTCAGTCGGCGGCCACAACGTGTACTTCGCGAGCTTGAACCGCAACAAGCGCAGCGTGCACATCGACCTGACCACCGCCGACGGTCAGGCCCAGCTGGGTGCGCTCGCTGCCACCGCGCAGGCCCTGCTTGTGAACCTTCGCCCGTCGGCGATTCGCAAGCTTGGCCTCGACTACGAGTCGCTGCGGCGGTTCAACCCGACCATCGTGTGCGTCGCGCTCACCGGCTATGGGCTGGACGGACCGGCGGCCGAGTGGCCCGCCTTCGACTACGTGATCCAGGCCATCTCCGGTGTGGCGGCGATGACCGGCGAGCCGAGTGGTCCCCCGGAGCTGAGCGGATACTCGGTCGTCGACAACTCGTCGGGAATTGTCGCTGCGCTCGGGCTCGTCGCGAAGGTGCTGGAGGGCAAGGGCGGACAGGTCGATATCTCGTTGTTCGACGTCATGCTGTCGCAGCTGAACTACAAGGCCGCCGCCTACCTCAACGATGGTGCACGCCCTGCTCGGCAGCCGCTCGGCGCGCACACGTTCTACGCGCCGGCGCAGCTGTTCGAGACCGCCGACGGCTACCTCGCGCTGTTCGTCACCCACGATGAGTTCTGGCGGCGACTGTGCCGGGAGATCGGTCGGCCGGAGTGGGGCGAGGACCCGCGGTTCGCGACCATGCAGGCGCGGTTCGAGCACCGCCCCACGCTGCTCGCCGAGCTGGGGCCGGTCCTGACGACCTCGTCAGCGGCCGAGTGGGTCGAGCGCCTCCGGCCGCTCGGGATCGCCGTCGGCGAGGTGGTCGACCTCGGCGTCGCGCTCGACGGCGACCTCGACGCGGTCGCGGGGGATGATCGTGTCAGTCGACACGCCCGAGGGGTCGCTGCGGATGGTCGGCAATCCCATCCGGTGGACGGACGCGAGCCCGGCGCACCGCCCGCCGCCGCGCCTGCACGAGCACACCGACGAGGTCCTCGGCGACCTCGACCCGAAGTCCGGTCACGCGTCGTAGTCGATGACGACCTCGGGGCTGGTGGGCAGGGCCTGGCAGGTGAGGACCCAGCCGTCGTCGACCTCCTCCGGCGACAGCGCGTTGTTGGCTCGCATCGTCACCGCGCCCCGCTCGAGACGGGCCATGCAGGTCGCGCAGTTGCCCTGCTCGCACGAGAACGGCGGGTTCAAGCCACCCCGCCGTGCCGAGTCCAGGATCGTGTCGCCCGCCGCGTGGGGCAGGGTCGTCTCCCGCCGCTCCAGCCGGATCAGCAGCAAGGTGGTGGCGGAGACCTCTACGTCGGTGGGCGACGCATCAGGGACGACGAAGCGTTCGATGAAGCGCTGGCTCGTCGCGACGCCGATGGTCGACAGGGCCGCCTCGACCGTGTCCATGTACGGCCCGGGACCGCAGATGTAGAAGTCGGCATCGGTGGTGTCGGCCGCGAGCGCCGCGCAGTGCTCGGGTTCGAGGAAGCCGCGCTCGGAGTCGAGATGATGGTGGATCGACAGTCGGCCGTGCGATGCCGCGCGCAGCCGCTCGAGCTCGTCGGCGAAGATCACGGCATCGTGGCTCCGGTTGGCGTATACGAGCAGGACCGGCCGGTCAGTGGTGGCGAGGGCGCTCTTGATGACCGAGATGACCGGCGTGATGCCACTCCCGCCCGCGAACGCGACGATCGGCGTGCTCCGATCCTGGAGCACGAAGAGCCCGGTGGGGCGCAGCACCTCGATGCCGGCGCCCGCGGTCAACGTGTCGTTCATCCAGTTCGACATCTGCCCGCCGGGGACCCGCTTCACCGTCGTGGTGAGGGGGTCGCCGGTGTCGGGCGAAGCTCGACATCGAGTAGCAGCGGACGACCGGCTCGCCGTCGATGGTGGCGCGGAAGGTGCAGAACTGTCCCGCCGCGTAGTCGAACGCCGCCTTGAGCTCGGGCGGGACGTCGAGCACGAACGACCGGGTGTCGGCCGTCTCGTCGAGGACCTCGGCGACGGTCAGGGAGTGGTAGTCGTGGTCGTGCAGCTCCATCGGTGCGTCCCGTGGCCGTCGTCGCCCGATGATAAGCCCGTATCCATTCAGCGCAAGTAGACTCTCCAATACTGCTAACCTCGTTCTCCACACACCACGCGGGGGACAGTGCGCAGCGATCTCACCTGGCCGACCATCCCCGCCCTGGCGCGGGACCGGGCGCGGCGCTCCGGCGACGCGGAGGCCGTGGTGGATGGCGGTCGACGGATCGACTTCGCGACCCTGCGGACGATGGTCGACGAGGCGGCCCGGGCGCTGGTCGCATCGGGCATCGCGCGCGGCGACCGGATCGCGGTCTGGGCGCCCAACTCCTTGGAGTGGATCGTCGCCGCGCTGAGCGTCACGACCGCGGGCGGGGTTCTCGTGCCCGTCAACACCCGATTCCGCGGCACCGAGGCTGGCTATGTCCTGGCGCGCAGCCGCGCCCGTGCGCTGTTCACGGTGCGCGGGTTCCTCGACACCGACTACCCGGCCCTGCTCGCCCATGCGGACGTCGAGCTGCCCACGCTCGAGCACACCATCCTGCTCGCCGGCGACCCCGACGCCACGACCACTGCCTGGAGCGACTTCGTCACGAGTGCACGAGCGGTGACCGATGCCGACCTCGAGGATCGTGTGGCGTCGATCAGCCCGGACGATCCGAGCGACGTGGTGTTCACCTCGGGGACCACCGGCAATCCGAAGGGCGTCGTGATGACGCACGCCCAGACGCTACGTGCGTACCTCGACTGGTGTGACTGGGCCGACCTCCGTCCCGGCGACCGCTACCTCATCGCGAACCCGTTCTTTCATATCTTCGGGTACAAAGCCGGATGCTTGGCGTCACTCATGCGTGGCGCGACGATCGTGCCCGTCGCGGTGTTCGACGCCGGCGCGGTGCTCGAGCTGGTCGAGCGCGAGCGCATCTCCGTCCTCCCCGGCCCACCGACGCTGTACCAGTCGTTGCTCGGCCATCCCGGCTCGAGGACGCGCGACATCTCGTCACTGCGCGTCGCGGTCACCGGCGCGGCTGACATTCCCGTCGAACTGATCCGCCGGGTCCGAGAAGAGCTGCCGTTCGAGCGGATCCTCACCGGCTATGGCCTGACGGAAGCGGGGACCGTGACCGGCAGCCAGCCCGACGATGACTTCGAGCACATCGCCACGACAGTGGGTGTGCCGTGGCCGGGTTTCGAGGTGCGGACGGTCGACCAAGCGGGCGCCGACACCGGGGCGGGCGAGCCGGGGGAGGTCGTGGTGCGGGGCGAGACCGTGATCCGCGGCTACCTCGACGACCCCGACGCGACCGCGGCGGCGATCGACGACGACGGGTGGCTCCACACTGGCGACCTCGGCACCTTCGACGCTGACGATCACCTGCGGATCGTCGGGCGCACCAAGGACATGTTCATCGTCGGCGGGTTCAACGCCTACCCGGCCGAGATCGAGAACCTGCTGCTGCGCCACCCGCGTGTCGCCCAGGTGGCCGTGATCGGCGTGCCCGACGAGCGTCTCGGCGAGGTCGGCAAAGCGTTCGTCGTGCTCGAGGGCGGCCCGCCGATCGATCCGGCCGCCATCATCGATTGGGCTCGCGACGAGATGGCCAACTACAAGGTGCCGCGGAGCGTCGAGTTCCTGGGCGCCCTGCCCGTGAACGCGACCGGGAAGGTCGTGAAGGACGAGCTCCGGGCGCGGGCCGGGCCGTCGTAACCGGGGGCAAGTCCGGGAGCGCACACTCGATCCGGTGCTCGGCGCGGCGGCGCTCGACGCTCAGCGGCCTCTCCAGATCGGCGTCCGCCGCTCGACGAAGGCCGTCGCACCCTCCCTGGCGTCCTCGCTGGTGAACACCACCTGCTGCCACTCGCCCATGCGCTCCCGTGCCCGCACCGCGTCGGTGACGCCGAGCCGCACGAGCCCTTCACCGCCGCCAGCGCGAGCGGCCCGTTCGCGGCGATCCGCTCGGCGAGTGCGACGGCCGTCTCCAGGACCTGGTCCGGTGGCGCCAGCGCGTTGACCAACCCGAGGCTGTACGCGCGCTCGGCCGTGACCGGATCGCCCGTCAACGCCATCTCGAGGGCGGTGCCGAGCGGGATCCGGGTGCCGAGGAAGGTCCCGCCGCCCGCCGGGAACAGCCCTCGTTTCACCTCGGGCAGCCCGAACTCCGCGGTCGAGGAGGCGACGATCACGTCACAGCCCAGGAGCAGCTCGAGCCCACCCGCCACCGCGGTGCCGTTCGCGGCCCCGACGAGCGGAACCGACACCGCGCCCTCCAGCAGCCGGAAGAAGCCGCGGCTGGCGGGGTCGTCGCCGGCGCCGATCTGCTCGCCAGCCGTGAACGCTCGGAGGTCCATGCCCGCGCAGAAGGCGCGGTCGCCGGTGCCCGTGAGCACGATCGCGCGCACGCTTGCATCGGACTCGGCCTCGAGCACCGCGGCGCCGATCGCGCGGAGCAGGGTCGGGGTAAGCGCGTTGCGGGCGTCGGGGCGATTGAGACGGAGGATGAGAACGGCGTCCCGTCGTTCCCGGACGAGCTCGAGGTCCTCGTCCGTCATGACCCGTAGTCGGTGGTCTCCGCGAGCTCGGCCGCGCCCTGGATCAAGTCGAGCACGATAGGTCCGAAGGCCTGGAGCTTCTCGTCGTCCCCAGCGCGCTGGTAGCCCTGCTCGAGCACCACGCCGAGCTTCCACTTGGCGAGGATCACGTAGTAGTCGATGTCATCGACCTGACGACCCGACACGTCGGCGAAGTACTCGAGGAGCTGCGAGCGCGACGGCATGCCAGTGAGGTCGACGTAGCTGGACCCCGCCGCGTCGGCGGCGGTCGTGTCGGCCGGCCAGCTCTGGATCACCCACGCGAGATCGAGCTTCGGATCTCCGACCGTTCCCATCTCCCAGTCGACGATGGCGGCGAGCCGCGCCGGCGCCCCGTGTCGGTACATCACGTTCGCGAACTGGTAGTCGCCGTGCATGATCCCGGGGATGAAGTCGATCGGCCGGTGCGTGCGCAGCCAGTCGGCAGCGACGTCGAAGCCGGGGAGCTCGCGCCCCTTGATCCGCTCGAGGAACGCGGTCCAGCGGTCGACCTGGCGCTCGTGGAAGCCGTCCGGGCGCCCGAGGTCGCCCAGCCCCTTTGCCCGCCAGTCGACCTTGGACAGCAGGGCCGTGCCCTCTACGAGCTGGTACGCGAGCCCGGCGCGAGCCTCGAGGTCGGTGTCGAAGGGAGCTGGCCAGCGATTACCCAGGTTCATGGGCGACCAGCCGTCGACCAGGCCCATGAGGTAGAAGGAGCGGCCGAGCGCCGCGTGGTCCTCGCACATCGCGATTGCCGGGGTGTGGGGGACGTCGGTGCCGTCGAGCGCCTCGATGATCCGCCACTCGCGGAGGATGCCCTCGTCGCGGCTCGCGGGCGCGCTGGGGGGCGGGATCCGGATCACGCAGCGCTCGTCACCGCGGCGGAGCTCGTAGATCTCGTTCTGGCTCCCGCCCGAGAGGAAGCGCTCGTGGATCGGCTCGCCTTTGCCGGGCAGGCCACGGTCGTCCATCCAGGCGGCCAGCCGCTCCAAATCGATCACACGTTCTCCACTTCGGGCGCGAGGTGCTCGGGGAGTACTGAGCGACGCCCATCTTCTTCGCTGTGCCCCCGAACGCACAACCCGACACGCCGGCGCTCCCACGTCAGGGCCGAGGCGTCGGATCCGCCTCGGCGGCGCGGAGCGTCGAGGCCGCGCCGTGCACCTGACCTCGCCACGCCCGGTCTGCGAGGATGAGCGGCGATGGCTACCTACGTGTTGGTGCACGGGGGTGCGCACGGCGGTTGGTGCTACCAGCGGGTCGCCCGGATCCTCAGGTCCGCGGGTCACGACGTGTCCACGCCGACGATGACGGGGTTGGGAGACCGGTCGCACCTGCTCTCGCCGGCGATCGATCTCGACCTGCACATCCGCGACATCGTCGCGGTGCTGCACAACGAGGACCTGCACGACGTCATCCTCGTCGGCCACAGCTACGGCGGCATGGTGATCACCGGCGTCGCCGATCGGGCCGCCGATCGCATCGGTCGCCTCGTCTACCTCGACGCGGCCAACCCGACGCAGGGCCAGTCCCTCGTCGACGTCGCGGGGCCCGTCATCGAGGCCGTCCGGCCGGCGGGCGAGGTCGTCGACGGTGTGGAGCTCGTGCTCTTGCCCTCCGCCGACGCCGGCGCCCTCTACGGCGTCACCGATCCCGACGACCTGGCGTGGATGGCTGACCGGCTGTCCGGGCATCCCTGGCGATGCTTCGAGCAGCCCCTCGTCCTGACGAACGAGGCGGCGCTGTGGGCGATCCCGCAGTACCACATCGTGTGCACCTCGACCCTCGAGACTCGCGACCGCGCGTTGATGGATCGAGCGCGCGCCGAAGGGCGCCTCTGGGACATCGACACCGGCCACGACCTGATGATCACCGAACCCGAGGCCGTCGCCGAGGCGCTGCAGGAGGTCGCCGCCGACTGAACCGGCGAGTATTGCGCTCTCGTCCACCGGAAACTAGGTTCTACCTCTGGTGGACACGCGCGACAGCCCCGAGCAGGCCGAGCTGCGGCGCTCGGCCCGCCAGCTGGCACGCGAGCTCGGACCAGCGACGGTGGCCGACCTCGACGACACGACCCGCCGGAAGCGCCTGGCCGTGGCGGTGCGCGACGCTGGCTGGCTCGGGCTCCGTGACGACGCCGGAGACGGCACACCCCTCGCCGGCGGTGTGGAGGCCGCCATCGTGGCCGAGGCGCTCGGCGCCGCTGCGGCCGACGTGCCCTACAGCGGGCCGGTGTTGGCCGCGGACCTGGCTCGTCGCGCCGGCGCGACGGTTGCCGACGCGTCGGTCGTCGGCCTGTCGCCGACGCTCACGCGCGTGGCGGAGGTCCCGGGCGCCGCGACGCCCCAGGAGGTGTACGCGGTCGACGCCAGTCCCGAACCCCCCGATTCGGTGTACGTCCTCGTACGCGAGGGGTCTGACCACCGCCTCGGGCGGCTCGCGCTCGACGACGCGGACCCGGCGAACGTCGGTGCCGATCTCACGCGCGTCGTGCACACGGTGCCGGAGGCCACGGCGGTCGAGGTCGTCCCCGACCAGGCCGCGGTCGTCGTCAGCGAGCACCTGGCGGCCTGGGGCGCGCTGGGCCTGGCCCTGACGAGCGCCGACCTCGTAGGCGTGATGCGCGGAGTCCTCGACGTCACCGTGGCCTACGCGGCCGATCGGCGTCAGTTCGGCGCGCCGGTCGGGTCGTTCCAGGCCGTACAGCATCTCCTCGCCGAGGCCCACTGCCTCATGGAGGGCTCGAGCAGCGCCACACTGCACGCGGCGTGGGCGGTCGACAACCTCAGCCGCGTCTGACGCGTGTGCTGCGGGGCAGGTCGCCAAGGCGTACTGCAGCGCGTGCGGCGCGTACGGTGTGCGAGACCGCGATCCAGGTCCACGGCGGTATCGGGAACACCTGGGACTGCGCCGTGAACCTCTACCTCCGCCAGCGCGCTGCTGTCGTCGCAGTGGTTCGGCGATGACGGGGAGCAGCTCCGGCAGCTGCAACGAGAGCGATTCGGGGCGACCGATGGACTTCCGTGACTCGCCGGCCGAGGCCGAGTTTCGGACGCGCCTGCGGACATGGCTCGCCGAGCACAATCCCGGGCTCCCCACCTCGTCGACCGACGACGAGTACTGGGCCCGGCAAGGCGAATGGCACACCTCGCTCTACGACGCAGGCTTCTTCGGGCTGAGCTGGCCAACCCGCTTCGGTGGGCAGGACCTGCCGTCGGTGTACGACGTCATCGTCGACGAGGAGCTTGCCGGGGCCGGTGCGCCGCCCCGCCCGAGTCTCGGCTACCTCGTGCAGGGCATCGGCGTGCACGGGAGCGAGGCGATCAAGCGCCGGTTCCTGCCGGGGCTGATCAGCGGGCGCGAGCGCTGGTGTCAGGGGTTCAGCGAGCCGGATGCGGGATCTGACCTGGCGTCCCTCCGCACCACGGCGGCCCGTGACGGCGATGACTACGTAATCAACGGCCACAAGATCTGGACCAGCTACTCAGACGTCGCCGACTGGTGCTTCCTCCTCGCCCGCACCGACCCGGACGTGGCGAAGCACCGTGGCATCTCGGCGTTCGCGGTCTCGATGCACCAGCCGGGCATCACACAGCGACCGCTGCGAATGATCAACGGCATCACGAGCGAGTTCGGCCAGGTCCTCTTCGACGATGCCCGGACCCCGGCAGCGAACATGATCGGCACACCCGGCGAAGGGTGGCAGGCGGCCATGACGATCGTCAGCCACGAGCGGGAGCCCGGCGAGCTGGGCTACGTCGCCCGGTACGCGAAGACCGTCAAGGACCTCGAAGCGACGGTGCGTGCCGCCCCCCAACGGTTTCGCAGCGATCAACGCGAGGCGGTCGCGTGGGCCCATGTGCAGGCGGAGATGCTCCGGTTGCACGTCTGCCGGCGGCTCTCCGAGCGGCTCGACGGGATCGACCACGGGCCGGGTGGCTCGGTCGACAAGCTGCTCATGACATGGGTGGAGCAGTCGGTGGGGACCGCGGCGCTCGTCGTCGCGGGGCCGAAGGCCGTGACCGACGGCGACGATCTCGCACTGAAGGTCTACCTGTACAGCCGGGCTCAGAGCGTCATGGGAGGCACATCGCAGATCCAGAAGAACATCGTCGCCACCCGCATCCTCGGGCTCCCGACGGCCTGAGCACGCGGCTCCAGAGAGGACGCGCGATGGAGTACGACTTGCCCGATGTCATCCAGGTCGACGCCGACGGCCCCGTGCGGCTCGTGCGCCTCGCGCGGCCCGACCACCTGAACGCGATCAACGATGAGCTGCACCGCGGGCTGACCTGCCTTTTCCCGCAGCTGAGCGCGGACGCCGGCGCACGCGTCGCGGTCGTCACCGGCGAGGGACGAGCGTTCTCCGCCGGTGGCGACTTCGGCCTCCTGGATCGGATGGCTAAGGACCGAGGGCTCCGGCGGGTCGTCATCGCCGAAGGTCGGGAGCTCGTCACCAACATGATCCGGTGCCGCGTCCCGGTCATCGCAGCCGTGAACGGGCCTGCGGTCGGACTCGGGTGCAGTGTGATCGCACTCTCCGATGTCGTCTTCATGGCGGAGTCCGCCTACCTCTCGGACCCGCACGTCACCGTCGGGCTCGTCGCCGCTGACGGCGGGCCACTCAGCTGGCCGCTGCATACCAGCCTGCTGCTCGCCAAGGAGTACGCGTTCACCGGCGACCGCATCACCGCCACGCGCGCGGCGGAGATCGGGCTCGCGAACCACGTGTGCCCCGACGACGATGTCGTGCCAGCCGCGCTGGCGACCGCACACAAGATCGCTGCGCTTCCCCAGCAGGCGGTGGAGGCGACGAAGCGGGTGCTCAACATGCATCTCGAGCGGGCGGTGCTCGCCACGATCGACTTCGCGATGGCCTCGGAGACCGAATCGTTCGACACCCCGGAGTTGCGCGACACGATCGCGCGCTTCCTCGAGCACTCATCGGCCAAGAGCTGAGGAGGAGGGTCATGGCGACCGCGAGCGACACCGACCTCTACTACGACCCGTACGACTTTGCGATCGACGCGGACCCGTACCCGATCTGGAGGCGTCTCCGCGACGAGGCTCCGCTCTACTACAACGAGAAGTACGACTTCTACGCCTTGAGTCGCTACGACGACGTCGAGCGGGGCTTGGTCGACTGGGAGACGTATCGATCGGGGCGCGGCTCGGTCCTCGAGATCATCCGCGCCGGCTTCGAGGTCCCACCCGGCATGTTCATCTTCGAGGACCCGCCGGAACACGAGCGTCACCGGGGCGTGCTCTCCCGGGTGTTCACGCCGAAGAAGATGGGCGCGATCGAGCCGAAGGTCCGCGAGTTCTGCGCCCGATCACTCGACCCCCTGGTGGGCGCGGGGGGATTCGACTTCGTGCGTGACCTCGGCGCGCAGATGCCGATGCGGACGATCGGGATGCTGCTCGGCATCCCCGAGCAGGATCAGGAGGCGATCCGCGACCGGATCGACGCCGGGCTGCGCCTCGAGGAAGGGCAAGAGGGCGTGGTCGAGCTGGACGCCGCGTCCTCGGCCGAGATGTTCGCCGACTACGTGGACTGGCGGGCCGAGCACCCGTCGGACGACCTCATGACCGAGCTGCTGCGGGCCGAGTACGAGGACGAGACCGGCACGACGCGCCGGTTGTCGCGCGACGAGATCCTGCTGTTCGTCAACCTGCTCGCCGGTGCCGGGAACGAGACGACCACGCGGCTGGTCGGCTGGACCGGCAAGGTGCTCGGCGAGCATCCGGATCAGCGGCGTGAGATCGTCGCCGACCCCACGCTGGTGCCGCCGGCGATCGAGGAGATCCTGCGGTTCGAGGCGCCGTCACCGGTGCAGGCTCGATACGTCGCGCGTGATGTGGAGCATCACGGCCAGACGGTTCCCGAGGGCAGTGTCATGGTGCTGCTCAACGGCTCGGCGAACCGCGACGACCGGCGATTCCCCGACGGGGACCGGCTCGACATCCACCGCGAGGCCGGTCATCACCTGAGCTTCGGCTACGGCCTCCACTTCTGCCTCGGTGCCGCGCTGGCGCGCCTCGAGGGTCGGGTCGCCCTCGACGAGGTGCTCCGGCGATGGCCGGACTGGGAGGTCGACTACGAGCACGCCGTCCAAGCGCGAACCTCGACCGTGCGCGGGTGGGAGCGCCTGCCCGTCGTCACCTCGTAGGAGGGCCCCATGCCGCGTCGGGTGCCGACACAACCGATCCTGCTCCGCAGCGCCCGCCTGCTCGACATCGAGCAGGGCGAGTACGTCGAGCCGGGCGAGCTGCTCATCGTGGGGGAGCGCATCATCGAGGTCAGCCCGCGGTCGGTGCCGGCAGACGCCCGGACGATCGATCTCGGGGATCGGGCCCTGCTCCCCGGGCTGATGGACATGGAGGTCAACCTGCTCCTCGGCGGGCCCGATCACACCAGCCCACTGAACCCGGTGCAGGACGATCCGGCGGTGCGCACACTCCGCGCCGTGGCCAACGCCCGACGCACGCTGCGCGCCGGGTTCACCACGGTCCGCAACCTCGGCCTGTTCGTGCAGACCGGTGGCATCTTGCTCGACGTCGCGCTGAAGAAGGCCATCGACCTCGGCTGGATCGACGGTCCCCGCGTCGTGCCAGCGGGGCATGCGATCACGCCGACCGGCGGCCATCTCGACCCCACCATGTTCCAGGCGCTGGCACCGCACATCATGCCGCTCACCGTCGAGGAGGGGATCGCCAACGGGATCAGCGAAGTGCGCACGGCTGTGCGCTACCAGATCAAGTACGGCGCCGAGCTCATCAAGGTCTGCGCGTCGGGAGGGGTCATGTCGCACACCGGCCCCGCCGGCGCCCAGCAGTACTCCGGCGAGGAGCTAGCGGCGATCGTTGACGAGGCGCACCGCGCCGGGCTCAAGGTGGCGGCGCATGCCCACGGGGACGCCGCCATCCGGTCCGCGGTCGAGGCGGGCATCGATTGCATCGAGCACGGGTCGCTGATGAGCGACGAGACCCTCGAGGTTTTCATCGAGCGCGGCACCTTCCTCGTCGCGACCACGTATCTCGCCGACGGGATGGACGTCTCCCACGCCGCACCCGAGCTCCAGGCGAAGGCGGCGGAGGTGTTCCCCCGCGCCCGGGAGACCATCAAGAAGGCCATCGAGCGCGGCGCGCGGGTCGCGTGCGGTACCGACGCCCCCGCGATTCCACACGGTCGGAACGCCAAGGAGCTGATCGCGCTCGTCGACCGTGGGATGACCCCGCTGCAGGCGATCCGCGCCGCCACCACGGTCTCCGCCGAACTGATCGATGCCGACGACCGCGGCCGCTTGGAGGCCGGGCTCCTCGCCGACGTCATCGCGGTGCCGGGCGATCCGCTGTCCGATATCACCCTGGCCGAGCAGGTCGCGTTCGTGATGAAGGGCGGCGAGGTGTACCGCCACGACGAGCTCGCACCCTGACTCGGTGCTGGAGGGTGGGCGCCCGCAGCCTCAGACCGCGGGCTCCACGACGGCGTCGAAGTTGGAGGCGCCGCTGTCCGGCACGCGGGGCTGCCGCCACACCTCCACGGCGAAGGACACGGTGACGAGCGCGCAGTAGAGCCAGAGCAGCCGCTTGGCGTCGTCGGGCAGCGCGTCCAGCGGGAGCTGGTCGAGATACGCGAGCGCCGCGTCCATCCGGGGGAACGCGGCGTCGTAGAACGCCTGCAGCTCGTCCATCGTGCTCGCGATGCGCCGGGCGTACCGGTCACGCTCGGTCGGGAGCGCCCACTCGGCGAACGACTCGAGGTCGGCGAACTCGGTCGGGAGCGATGCGGTCATGGTGATCTCCTCGCTCACGCCATCGCCGGCGCGCGGTCCGCGTGGCGCTCGAACTCGTCGACGTAGTGCCGCACCGTGTGGTGGAGGTGGCGGAGCAGGATCTCCTGGTCGCTCAGCGGGAAGGTCGTCACCGGCGTACGCGACTCGAGCATCGTCTGGGTGGCTTCGAGCGTGTTCCCGTCTTGGAGGGAGTACTCCTTGAACGTCACAGCCGCGAGCTCCTGGGCCAGGCGCTCCCGGGCGTTCTTCGGCGGCGCGAAGTAGCAGGTCCCCTCGAAGATGTGCGTGTTGTAGGAGGTCGGCCAGTAGTGGTATGTGAGCACCCAGTTCGGCTTCCAGATGAGGACCATGAAGTTGGGGAAGAACAGGAACGAGTCCATGCCCCAGGTCCTGTGGCGGGCCGGGTTGAGCCCGGTCGGGAGCTCATCGAGCCCGAGGTCGGGAGGGTCCCACGGCCCGAACAGCCCGCTGCGCAGGACGCGCTCGATGGGCTTCACCATGTTCAGGTCCTTCGGCGGCGCCATGCCACCCCAGGACGAGACCATGCCGTGGGGACCGTCGATGGCGTAGGCGAGCGCCTCGTAGCCGACGCTCGACAGCTTGCGCGACTCCTCGGCGACCGCCTGTCGACCGTGCAAGACCGGGGCGTGGTAGAACTCAGTGAAGGCGTCGATGAAGAGCTTCCAGTTGCTCCCGACCTCGGCGCGGTACTTGTGCACCTCCGTGAGCTTGTGGAACGGGTAGCCCTCGATCCCCTCGCCGAGCTCGCCGAGGTACTCGCGGAGCGGCGTCGTGTTCGCGGGGTCGAGGTTCACGAACACGAACCCCCCCCACACGTCGGCCTGCACCGCCGCTAGGCCGTAGTCCTGCTTGTCCAGGTCGAAGAACTCCGACTCCTGCTGCACGAAGGTGCACTCGCCGGCGAGGTTGTAGCGCCAGCCGTGGTACTTGCACGTGAACTGGCGGCAGGTGCCGCTGGTCTCCTCGAGCGGGAAGTCCTGCCACACGAGCTTGTTGCCCCGGTGACGGCACATGTTGTGAAAGGCGCGGATCTCGTCGTTTGACGCTCGCACCACGACGATCGACGTTCGGGCGGCGTCGAGCTCCTTGGTGAAGTAGCTGCCGACCTTCGGGAGCTGCTCGACGCGTCCGACGTTCAGCCAGGTGCGGCCGAAGATCGCATCCGCTCGCGCTCGTAGAACTCGGGCGAGATCGAGTCCGCGTACGACACGGTCCCCGTGCCGAGCTCCGGGTAGTGCTCGGTCCAGGATCCCTCGGCCGGCTTGGCGAAGTGCGGCACGGCGTCGATCCTCTCGTCAGGCCACCGTGCGCCGTACGGTAGCACCGATCTCAAAAAACGAGAAGCCCATTTCCGCTCCGGCGGATCAGCGGTCGACGTCGGGGGTGAACTCGAGGTGGAGGGCCTCCAGGCCGCGCAGGATGTAGGTGGGCGCGTACCGGTAGCGGCGGTCCCCGGCGGGTCCGTGGTGAGCCTCGGAGATCCGGATGTCCCCGCAGCGGTCGAGCAGCCGTTCGACGCTGACGCAGGCCTCCGCCCGCGCGAGCGGCGCCCCCGGGCAGGTGTGGATGCCGAACCCGAACGAGAGGTGCTGGCGAGCGTTCGAGCGGTCGATGACGAACGCCGTCGGGTCCGCGAATTGCCGTGGGTCGCGGTTGGCGGCACCGTTCAAGACCATCACGGTGGTGCCGGCGTCGATCGGCACCCCCCCGATGGTCGTGGGCACGCGGGCGAGCCGGAAGTCGCCCTTGACCGGGCTCTCGAACCGCAGCGTCTCCTCGACGAAGTTGGGGATCCGATCGCGCTCGGCGCGCAGCAGACCCTGGAGGTCGGGGCGCTCGGCGATCAACTGGAAGGCCGCGCCGAGGAGGCGCACCGTCGTCTCCTGTCCGGCCGCGAACAGGTTCGCAGCGATCCGCACGACATCGAGCACCTCCGGCGTCGAGCCGTCCGGGAAGGTCGCCGTCGCCAGGCCGGTCATCACGTCGTCTCGGGGCGCACGCCGTCGGTCCTCGATGTAGGACGTGAACTGGCCGTAGAGGAACTCGAGCGGGTTGTGCGCCATCGCGTCACGCTCCGTGCTGCCGACCGCCCGGTCGGGGCGACCTCCGAGCTCCCGCCGGAACGTCTCGTGATCCTGCACCGGCACCCCGAGCAGGTCCGCGACTACGAGCATGGCGAACGGTGCCGCGTAGCCGCGGACGAGCTCGCACTGGCCTTCGGCGGCGAACTCGTCGATCACCTGATCGGCGAGTCGCCACATGAAGTCCTCGTTCTCCTTCAGGCGCTTGGGAGTGATCAACCGCATGAGGAGCGCACGGTGCGCGGTGTGCACGGGCGGATCGAGGGTCGGGAGCTGATCGCTGAACGGCAGCTCCCCGCGGTGCTCCAGGATCAGCCCGGAGATGTCGTCTCCTTCGAGCGGAACGGGGAAGCCAGGGAACGGCCCGGTCACCGAGTTGCACGACGAGAAGGTCTCGGTGTCGTTGTAGACCGCAATCGCCTCCTCGTACCCCGTCACCATCACGACCTCGTGGTGCGGCTCGCGGAGCACGGGGCACTGCTCCCGCAATGCGTCGAAGTACGGGTAGGGGTTGGGAACGACCGTCTCGTCGCGGAAGAAGTCGATCGCGTCGGTGTCGCTCACAGCACGGCTCCCGTGACCTTGTGCTCGAGGATCTCGTCGTAGGTGAGGCCGAGCTCGAGCAGGACCTCGTCGGTGTGCTCGCCATGATCCGGCGCGCCGCGCACTGATGATGGCGTCTCGTCGAACTGCACCGGGTTCGCCGGAAGGACGAACTCCTCACCGCTGCCGGCCGTGATCGGCTCGAGATAGCCGTTGGCCAGGACCTGGGGATCGTCGTGAACCTCGAGGGACGTCTGGAGGGGGGCCCAGACGCCCTCGAGGGTCTGCAGGCGCTCCCGCCACGCGTCGTAGGTGCGGGTCCGGAAGATGTCCCGGAGCACCTCGATGCACTCCCGGCGGTGCTCGAAGCGCGCCGCGGCATCCTTGAACCGCGGGTCGTCAAGCAGGTCGGGGCGCTCGAGGTGCGCGCAGAGGTCGGGCCAGTAGCGGTCGGACTGGAGCAGCACCAGGATCACGAACCGACCGCCCTTCGTCGGAAACGTGCCGACGAGCGGGTTGGGGAGCGAGTCCCGGTCGAAGCTCGGAAGCTCGATGTGCTCGTAGAGCTTCGCCGACGTCACCTCGGGCGCGAGGCTCCAGAGCCCGAGGCCGAGCAGAGAGACGTCAACCATCGAGGGGACTCCGCTGCGCTCCCGTCGCAGCAGTGCGGCCGCGATACCGCCCGCGATGGTCTGTCCGCCGAGGACGTCGCCGAAGGCGGGCCGCTGGTCCACCGGCCACTCGGCCGCCGCGTCCTTGAACGCCATCGCGAGACCGGCGCGGGCCCAGTACGACGCGCCGTCGAAGCCGCCGCGCCCGGCTTCGGGTCCGCGCGGTCCCTGCCCGGTCCCGCGCACGTAGATGACGCTCGGGTTGCGCGCCCGGATGTCATCGACGTCGATCCGCAGGCGTGCGCGTACATCGGGCAGATAGTTGGTGACGAACACGTCCGCGCCCTCGACGAGCCGGTAGAGCAGCTCGCGCCCACCGTCGGTTGAGATGTCGAGGCCGACCGAGCGCTTGCCACGGTTGGGGATCTCGAACATGAAGTTCACGCCGCCACCGCCGGGAACCAGGCCGGACGACACCAAGCCGCGCTGCGGATCGCCGCTCGCGGGGTGCTCGACCTTGATGACGTCGGCACCCCACTCCGCCAGCACGGCGCCGGAGATTGGCACGAAGGTCCAGCTCGCGACCTCGACGACGCGGATCCCGGCGAGCACGTCCTGCATGAAGCTCCCGTGCCGGCGAACCACGGGCGCGCCGGCGAACCGACTCGATTACTCCGTTCGCATCCTACGAGAGCGATGTTTCCGCCGCAACGTCGTCTCTGTGAGAAGAGGTGTGGCGCCGATGCGATCACCGGGAGGAGCACCGCGCCGGTCGCCAGCGCCGTCGCGGTGAACCGGAGCGGAACCTTCGAACGGCGCCGTCGACCGAGGGTGCTCGCGCCGCGGCAGCAGCTCAGGAGACAGAGCTGCGCGTTGCGAGTCGCCACGCGGCGATCGCGATCTGCGGCGCGAGCGCGCTCCGTCGTCGTGCGCCTCGGGCGTCGTCGCTCGTCGGCCGCCGCGTTCTGGGTCGTCCAAACCGGGCACCACGAGGAGCCGGGGGGTGGCATCGGCGGTCACCGAGGGCCGCTCGTGACACCGTCGCCACCGAGTGGAATGCCCTGATCCTTGCCGTGTGCGCAGTGCCGTCGGGACTGGGACCAGCGGCCGAGAGAGGGTCTCGAGCCGCCCGCCCGCCCTTGACATGCGCTTCGCGAGTGGTGAGAATGACCTTCTTCACGAACGGAGACCGTGCTCCCATGAGGCTGGGCGGTCATCCGAATGGGGGGACATGGCGCGACGCATTCAGCAGGGGCTCTGACCTTTGAATGCGGGGGGGAAGTCGAAGGACAACCGCCGGTGACGTCGGGCGCCGGCACGTCCGGTCGCCTCCTCCACTCACTCCGGTTCTGTTCACATGGGGGGACACGTTGCGATCACATCGAGGTTTGATCGTCATGTTGGCGGTGGCGATGGTCGGCCTGCCGCTTGGCGTGGTGGGTGCGACGGCAACGACAGCGGCCGCGTCTCCGGCGCCGATCACCATCGCTTACATCACGTCCCTGACCGGTCTCGGCGCGCCCGAGACCGCGTCGTCGCCCGCTGCGTTCAAGGCACGGCTCGACCTCCAGAACGCGCAAGGCGGCGTGGACGGGCACAAGTTGGTGCCGCTCATCATCGACGACATGAGCGGTAACCCGACGACCGGGGTCCAGAGCGCGATCTCCAAGGGGGCGTTCGGGCTCGTCTCGCAGAGCGTGCTGTTCACCGTGGCCGCCAGGTACCCCCAGCAGGCGGGGATGCCGGTCACCGGCTCCTACGACAGCGGCCCCGAGTGGGGTACGCAGCCCTACACGAACATGTTCGCGTCCGACAACGGCAGCGTGAATCCGAAGTATCCGGTCAGCACGCTGCTTGGGAATTTCCTGAAGTCGCACGGCGCGACCGTGCTCGGCTCCTACGGATACTCGATCGCGGTGGCGTCGAGCCGAGCGGCCATTGGGAACGCCGACTCGTTTGAGCACGCCGGCGGCAAGGTCGGGGTCCTCGACACGACCGTTCCGTTCGGTGGCACGGACTTCACGAGCGAAGCGCTCACTGCCAAGCAGAAGGGCATCGACGCGATGGTGCCCAACATGGACAACGACTCGAACTACGCGCTGGCCACTGCGCTCGAGCAAGCCGGAGTGAAGCTCAAGGCCGCTCTCTTCGCGACCGGGTATGAGCCCGATGTCATCAACTCTCCGGCCTGGAGCGTGCTGCAAGGCGACTACTTCCTGTCGCTATTCCGCCCGTTCTCTCTGCCCAACGCCGGCACGATGCAGATGCAAGCCGCGATGGAGAAGTACGCGGGCTTCACCAAGAGCGACTTCCCGAGCTTCGGTCAGTACGAGGCGTGGGCAGGAGCGGATCTCATGATCAAGGGATTGGAGCTGGCCGGGCCCAATCCGACCCAAGCCAAGGTCATCAAGGACCTCCGGGGCCTCAAGGCGTACAACGCCAACGGGCTGCTGCCGATCACGATCAACTATTCGACGATCTTCGGGCACAACCCCCAGCCGACATGCACGTGGGTGATGCAGGCCGTGAAGTCCGGCTTCGTGCCCGTGTCGTCCCAGCCGGTCTGCGGCACCGACCTCCCGGGAACGTCCACTGCCAACTCGTCGTAAGCGATGACTGATGGCGTGGGGGTGCGTACGGTCGGCTGGAGATGTGCGACAACTGGCCGTGTGGGTGTGATCGACGCGCCGGTGGAGCCGGGGAACGGGGGGTGGATCAGGACGGGTTCACGGACGCGCCTGCCGGTCGACTCGAACGCGGCGGCCTCGAGCCTCGAACTCGTGGTCGATGGGCAAGACCCGCGCTCGACCGATGCTCGTTGCTCGGACGCTCGATGAGCACCTAGCGCGAGCCGATCCGCGTGTCGAGACGCCCGCTCGTTGGTGGTCGTGACGGCCGTACCTTGCTGCTGGTGACGGTCGGCGCGGCGGAAGGTGTCGCAAAGTCCGCCACGACTAGCCGCTAGTTTTCGATTCTGAAGAGTGCAAGACTCTCCGACACGGATCGGTTCGTGGTGGTACCCGACTCGGACGGCCAAGGTCTGATGCTGCAGTTCGTAATCGCCGGACTTGTGCTTGGGGGCATCTACGCGATCGCCTCGGCTGGCCTGGTCATCACGTACACCTCCTCCGGCATCCTGAACTTCGCCTTCGGCGCGATGGCGTACTTCATCGCCCGCTTCTACTACTACCTCCACACCCAGCAGCATTGGGCCATCGTGCCATCGGCGCTCGTCTCGATCGCGTTCGCTGCTCCCGCGCTCGGGGTGTTCCTCTACATCGTCCTCTTCCGCTATCTCCGGTTGTCGTCACCGCTCATCAAGGTCGTCGCCACGATCGGTCTGCTGGTCGCCCTCCCGTCGCTTGCCACGCTCGCCTTCGGCAACCAACCGATCCAGTCGGCACCCGGCTTGGCGCCCGAGCCGGTCAGCGTCTACCACTTCCTCGGGGTTCCGGTGACGCTGGACCAGATCATCGTCTACGTCTGTGTCGTGGTGACGGTGGTGGTCGGCGCGGTGGTGCTGCGCTACACCGAGGTCGGCCTGAAGGTGCGTGCAATGGTCGACTCTCCGGCGATGACCGACCTATCGGGGACGAACCCGACCGCGATCTCGGTCGGGGTCTGGGCCGTGAGCAGCCTCTTCGCCGGGCTGGCCGGCGTCCTCGCGGCTCCGATCATCGGGCTCGACCCGAACACCTTCACCCTGCTGATCGCGGCCTCGTTCGCGGCCGTCGTCGCGGCGAAGCTCCGGAACTTGCCCGTCGCCGTCGGGGTGGGGCTCCTCATGGGCGTCGCCACGTCGCTGATCCAGCGTTACCTTCCGCCCTCCAGCATGTGGACCGCCGAGATCATCGACGCGGTGCCGTTCATCGTGATCGCGGTGGTCCTCCTGTACTACCTGGCCCGTCGCGGACGGATGGGCGAGGTCGAGCGGTGGGGCGGCCCGCTGGACCACGCCATCACACCCCATGGTGAGAGTCGACTCGCGGGCTCCACGGACAGCGTTGTCGAGACCGCAGCGCTGAATCGTGTCAGCAAGTACGGGGGTCCCTTGCTGCTCATCGGCGTTGCCGGTGCGCTGCCGCTTGTCCTCCACGGATACTGGGTCGGTCTGGCGGCCGAGGGATTCGCGTACGGCATCATCTTCCTGTCTTGGACGATCGTCACCGGCGAAGGCGGCATGCTCTGGCTCTGCCAGATCACCTTCGCCGGGGTCGGTGCACTCACGACCGCGCAGCTCGCCAACCACTATGGGTGGCCCGTGCTTCCGGCGGTCCTCGCCGGGGGTCTCATCGCCCTTGTCATGGGCGCGATCGTCGGGCTCCTGAGCATTCGCCTCGGCGACCTCTATGTCGCGCTCGTGACACTCACCTTCGGTCTCCTCATCGAGAACCTCGTGTTCACCTTGCCGACCTTCCTGAACCAGGGCCTCGGCCTGACGCTGAATTGCCCCAGCTTCGCCACATCCGACCTCGCGTTTGCCTATCTCTGTCTGATCGTGTTTGTGCTCTTGTCCCTCTTCATCGTGAACTTTCGACGATCGACCACGGGGCTCGCCCTCAACGCCGCCCGGTGGAGCGAGTCGGGCGCCAGGACGTCCGGCATCAGCGTGGTGCAGATGAAGGTGATCGCGGGGGCGCTGGCTGCGCTGCTCGCGGGCATCGGCGGCGGTCTGCTGGCGCTCGGCCAAACGACCTTTGAGCCCAACGAGTTCGCGACATTCGCGGGCGTCGTGTGGCTCGCCGTGCTCGTGACCATCGGCGTGCGGTCGAACGCGGCCGCGCTGATCGCGGGCCTCTCGTTCGTCATGCTCCCTGCCCTGACGCAGGCGTACCTCCCGACCTGGACGTCGAACCTGCTGCCGGTGCTTTTTGGCCTCGGTGCCATCTCGGCCGCCAAGTTCCCCGATGGCGTCCTGGCCGAGCAGAGCCGGCGGTTGCAGCGGTTACTACTCCACTTGAGGCCTGCCCGGCCCAGCGACTCGTTGTCCGACATCGGATCGGCCGAGCCTGAACCCAGAGTTGCGGAGCGCGTCTCGTGACGAATGCCCCGATGGACGTCGACATCGAGACCGTCGGCGCCTCGCGCCGCGAAGCACTCGCGCTCGCCGCGAGCGGTGTCACGGTCCGCTTCGGGGGACTCGTCGCGCTGTACAACGTCTCCATCGAGGTTGAGCCCGGCAGCATTGTCGGCCTCGTCGGACCCAATGGTGCTGGCAAGTCGACGCTCCTCGACGTGCTGTCCGGGCTTCTGCACCCGAACGACGGTCGCGTGGTCCTGCGAGGCGAGGATGTGACGAACTCCTCGCCTCGGGCACGAGCCACCCGAGGACTGGCCCGGACCTTTCAGCAGCCCGAGCTCTTCATGGGCCTGACGGTGCGCGAGCACTTCGTCGTCGCGTATCGCGCTCGAGTCGCACGGAAACGCCTATGGCGGGACATGCTCGATCCTCGGTCCCTCCTTCCGCCTTCGAAGGCCGAGACCGAGAGACTTGACGGCCTGCTGGACCTCTTGAAACTCACGAGAGTGGCCGACGCCCCCGTGGCGGCGTTGCCACTCGGCATCGCTCGCCTCGTCGAGGTGGGTCGAGCGCTGGCAAGCAGCCCGTACGTGCTGCTTCTCGACGAACCGCTCTCCGGACTCGACGTGCGGGCTTCGGACAACCTTCTCTCCGTCTTCCAGCGGATCACCGAATTGAACGACGACCCGCTCGCACTTGTGATCGTCGAGCACGACGTCGCCGCGGTGCTGGCCCTGTCGACCACCGTCTTCGTCCTCGACTTCGGGGAGCGCATCGCGGCGGGCCGTCCGGAGGACATCCGCAACGACGCAGCCGTTCGAGAGGCGTACCTGGGCGACAACGAGCCGGCCCGGCGGTCGATCACCGACGTGCCGACGCCGGGAACGCAACGAACGCCGGAGGCCGAGTCGGGATGACGGAGCCCATCCTTGAGGTCCGGGACCTCGACGTGCGCTACGGGACGGCGCAAGCCCTCTTCGGGGTCGCGTTCACCGTTGCCCCAGGGTCGATGCTCGCCGTGTTGGGCCCCAATGGCGCGGGGAAGAGCACCCTCGCCCGGGCCGTCTCGGGCCTCGTCAGGCCCAGCGCGGGACGCGTCCTCTTCGAGGGCCGGGACGTGACGGGACTCTCGGCCCACCGCATCCGCAAGCTGGGTCTCACGTACATCCCCGAGGGGCGCGGCATCTTCCCCGGCCTCTCTGTGATCGACAACCTGCGCATGGCCGTGGCGCAGGAACGGCGCCAGGAACGGCCCACCGCCATCGATCGCGCGGTCGACCGGTTTCCTGTCCTCGGCCAGCGCCGAACCCAACGGGCGGGGAGTCTCTCCGGCGGGGAGCAGCAGATGCTGGCGCTCGCACGAGCGCTCGCTGTCTCGCCCAAGCTCGTCATCGCCGACGAGCTGTCGCTCGGCCTAGCCCCCCTCACCGCGGAATTGGTCTTCGAAGGGCTCGTGGACGCTCGACGCTCGGGTATCACGATCCTTTTGAGCGAGCAGTTCGTGCACCGCGCCCTGTCGCTTGCGGACGGCTGCGTCATCTTGACCCGCGGGCGGGTGGGGTGGTCGGGACCTGCCTCTGAGGCTGGCCAAGAGGTGATCGACAAGTACCTGGGCGAGGCGGAAGCCGCACCCGCCGCCGCAGCCGGTGGCGCGCGGTGACGCGCTCCGTCAACTCGCACCGATCACGCGCTCCGTCCCGCGGGACCAGCGAGGCGAGTCTTGCGCCGGCCACAGTTCCCCCTCGTGGCGCGACGACCGGGGCCGTCCCGAGGTGCCCATGACGGCGCGCCGACCGGGACCGCCGTGCGGATGAGTTCGACAGCCCCGATCGCCGACGGCCTCTTTACCTGGCCCGCCGAGGAGCCTCGCCTCGTCGGTGGCGAATGCACGGCGTGCGGGACGATCACCTTCCCATGGGAGAGTGGCTGCCCGCGGTGCGGTGCGCAGCCGCTGGAGCAGCGGCTGCTGGCGCGCCGGGGTCGACTGTGGGCGTGGACGACGCAGGAGTTCCCGCCGCCGACGCCCCCGTACGCGGGTGCCACCGGTCCGGACTTCGAGCCGTTCGGTGTGGGCTACGTCGAGCTGCCCAACGAGCTGCGCGTGGAGACGCGCCTGACGGAGCGTGATCCCGAGCGCCTCCACGTCGGGATGGAGATGGAGCTCGCGATCGTCCCGTTCGGCACCGACGCTGCCGGGAACAAGCTCGTGACCTTCGCGTTCCGCCCGGTCGACGAGGTGAGCCGCGGGTGAGCCGCGACGTCGCGATCGTGGGCGTGGGCCTGCACCCGTTTGGCCGCTTCCCGGGCATCCCGGCGCTGGAGATGGGCGCCCAGGCCGTGCGAACGGCGCTCGCCGACGCCGGCATGGCGTGGTCCGAGGTAGAGGTCGCCTTCGGCGGCAGCTACGAGGTCGACAACCCCGACGCGGTGGTGAGCCTCCTCGGGCTGACGGGCATCCCGTTCACCGATGTCTACAACGGCTGTGCCACCGCCGCGAGCACGCTCGACATGGCCGCCACCATGATCCGCGTCGGGGCGCACGACGTGGCACTGGCTGTCGGGCTCGACAAGCACGGACGGGGTGCCTTCTCGGTGGATCCGCTCGAGTACGGATGCCCATCGTGGTACGGGACCGTCGGACACTTCATCACCACGAAGTTCTTCGCGATGAAGATCAACCGATACATGTACGACTACGGGATCTCCACACAGACACTGGCTCGGGTCGCGGCCAAGAACTACCGCAACGGGGTCCTCAACCCGAACGCCTTCCGCCGGACGCCCTTGAGCGAAGACGACATCTTGAACTCGCCGATGCTGAACTACCCCCTGACGCAGTACATGCTCTGCAGCCCCGACGAGGGCGCCGCCGCGGTGCTGCTGTGCCGGGCAGAGCTGGCGTCCAAGTACACCGCGCAGCCGATCTACTTGCGGGCGAGCACCGTACGCACGCGCCGCTTCGGCGCCTTCGAGGTGCACAGCCCCTCCCTCCCGCTCGCGGCCGCGGAGGGGCCGACCGTGCATGCGAGCCGGGCCGCGTACGAGATGGCCGGCATCGGCCCCGACGACGTCGACGTCGCGCAGCTCCAGGACACCGATGCGGGTGCCGAGATCATCCACCTGGCCGAAAACGGATTCTGCGCCGACGGTGAGCAGGAGGCCTTGATCGCTGACGGCGGGACGGAGATCGGTGGCCGACTCCCTGTCAACACCGACGGCGGGCTCATCGCCAACGGCGAGCCCATCGGCGCGTCGGGGCTGCGACAGATCCACGAGCTGGTTCTCCAGCTCCGTGTCACGGCTGGCGACCGCCAGGTCGGCGGGGCGCCGAAGGTCGGCTACGCGCAGCTCTACGGCGCGCCGGGCACCGCCGGCGTGAGCATCGTCAGCACCTGACGCGTCGACGCGGCATGGCTGCCCGGATCTCCTTCGCGATCGAGGCCACGCCGCCGCCACCCGATCGCGGTATCACGACGCGTGCTCAAGCGGGCACGCTCCCGGCACGGGCGCCGGACGCGGCGTCGCGCGTCGTCGAGACCGAGGGACCGCGGTGAGCGCGACGCGATACCGCGTCGTCCAGTGGGCGACGGGCAACATCGGTCTGCGGGCGCTCCAGCGGGTGATCGAGCACCCAGCGCTCGAGCTCGTCGGTGTGCTGGTGTACGACCCGGCGAAGGACGGCGTCGACGCCGGCGAGCTGTGTGGCCGAGCGCCCATCGGCGTGGCCGCGACGACCGACCGTGCCACGGTCCGTCGGCTCGGCGCCGACTGCGTCCTCTACATGCCCCGCGCTCTCGCGCTCGATGACATCGTCTCGTTGCTCGAGGCCGGCACCAACATCGTCACGACCCGGGGCGAGCTGTTCGCCGACGGTCACCGGCTGGGTGAGGAAGGACGTGAGCAGGTCCTCGTCGCCTGCGCCCGCGGCAGCTCATCGATCTACGCGACCGGGAGCAGCCCCGGGTTCATCACCGATGCGCTCCCACTCGCCTTGCTGTCGATGCAACGTCGGGTCGACGGCCTGGAGATCGAGGAGTACGCCAACCTCTCCCGGCGTGATTTGCCCGACCTGCTGTTCGAGCTGATGGGGTTCGGCCGGCCCCTCGATTCGTTCGAACCCGCCCGCTCGTCGTACCTGCTCGGCGAGTTCGGGCCCCCGCTCGCCGCGCTCGCCGAAGCTGCGACCCTCCGGGTCGACGAGTGGACGGCCACCGGCGAGGTCGCGGCTGCTCGGCAGGACACTGCGATCGTCGCCGGGGACCTCAGGGCCGGATCGATCGCGGCGCAACGAACAGTCATCGTCGGCTGGAGCGAGGGCGCCGATGTCGTACGCCTCACGCCGACGTGGTACTGCACGACCGACATCGAGCCTGCCTGGGACCTCAGGCCGACCGGCTGGCGCGTCCGTGTGCGCGGCGACGCGCCCTTCGACGTGGCGCTGCCGTTCCCGATCCCGCTCGACGAGCTCGGCGAGTACACACCGGCCTACACGGCCAACCGTCCGGTCAACGCGATCCCGTACGTGTGTGCGGCCGCACCGGGCATCCTCTCGACCCAAGACCTGCCGCTGATCACGCCGGCCGGCCCGCGAGCCGGAGGAGCGTGAGGCATGCGGACGGACCGCGGGGTGGAGAGCCGGACGCCGGGCTGGTGGGGGAGGAGGCACTGCGCCGGCCGCCACATCACGGGCGGGCTGGTCGCGTCACCCGGTCGCCACGTCGACGACGTCACAGGCACCGAGCCCGCTCGGTACGCTGAGCACTGCCACGCATCATTCGCCAACCGGACCCGGGGGTCTGTGTGGAGCTTCCGAAGATCATCAGCGTCGACGACCACGTCGTGGAGCCAGCCCACGTCTGGCAGACGTGGCTGCCGGAGAGGTACCGGGCAAAGGGCCCGCGGGTCGAGCGCAAACGGTGGGGTGCCTTCAAGCTCAAGAAGGGCGCGAAGTACGAGATGACCGAGGACCCCGAGGGCGAGTGGGGCGACGCGTGGATCTATGAGGACAAGGTCATCTATGTCCAGAAGAAGTTCGTCGCGATCCCCAAGTCCGCGACGCCCGGCGGCGAGGTCTCGAAGTTCAACAAGACGGTCATGACCATGACCGCGACCACGTACGACGATATGCGCCCCGGCTGCTACGACGCCAAGGAGCGCAAGAAGGACTTCGAGCTGAACTGGGTCGACGGGTCGCTGCCGTTCCCCACGTTCCCGCGCTTCTGCGGTCAGACGTTCTACGAGGCCGACGACAAGGAGCTCGCGCTCGCGTGCGTGCAGGCCTACAACGACTGGATGGTCGAGGAGTGGTGCGACCCGTCGATCGGGATCAACATCCCGCTCTGCATCATCCCCCTGTGGGACGTCGAGCTGGCCGGCCGCGAGATCGAGCGCAACGCGGCGAGGGGCGTGCGGGCGGTGTGTTTCTCCGAGCTGCCGACGCGGCTCGACCTGCCGAGCATCCACACCGGCTACTGGGATCCGATGTTCGCGGTGTGCGCCGACACCGGCACGACGGTGTGCATGCACGTGGGGTCGTCCTCGACCGAGCCGTTCTCGTCGAAGGACGCGCCCGTGGGCGTCACCGGCATGGTCGGGTTCAACAACTCGATGGCGTCGCTCGGCGACTTCCTGTTCAGCGGGAAGATGGCCCAGTTCCCAAAGCTGAAGATCGCGTACTCCGAAGGGCAGATCGGGTGGTTGCCGTACGCGCTCGAGCGAGCCGACACTGTGTGGCAGGAGCACGACGCATGGCAGCACTCCAAGCGCCTGTGCCCGGACCCCCCGTCGAGCTACTACTACAACCGCGTCTTCGGCTGCTTCACGTGGGACCGCCACGGCGTGCGGTCGCTCGACGAGGTTGGTGAGAACAACATCTGCTTTGAGACCGACTACCCCCACACTGACACGACGTGGCCGAACTCGCAGGAGTACTGCGAGAAGATGCTCGCCGACGTCGACGAGGAGCAGAAGTACAAGATCCTGCGCGGCAACGCGATCCGAATGCTCGAGCTCGACCGCGTCTGACGTTGTGTGTTGTACCGACCGGTCCAATAGGATCGGGCGGTGGACTTCTCGCTCACCGAGTCGGAGCGTGAGCTGGTCGGTCTTTGCCGCGACTTCGCGCAGCGCGAGATCGCGCGGCGGGCACCGCAGGCGTGGGACGACGCCAGGTGCGCAACCGACCTGCTCCGCGAGATGGGTGGGCTCGGCCTGCTCGGCATGCTCGTGCCCGAGGAGTGGGGCGGCATCGGCATGTCGACGGTCGGCTTCGTCGCGGCGATGGAGCAGATCGGCCTGGCCGACCAGTCGGTGGCCGCCGCGTGGCAGGCGCACGTCACCATCGGATCCCTCCCGCTCTACCTGTTTGGCACCGACGAGCAGCGAGAGCGCTGGGTTCGGCCGCTCGCCGAGGGACGCGGACTGGGTGCGTTCGGGTTGACGGAGCCCGACGCGGGTTCCGACGCCCGCGGCATCCGGACCCGCGCGGTCCGGCGCGACGGGGGCTGGCTCATCAACGGCCGCAAGTCGTTCATCTCCAACGCCGGCACGGACATGTCCTTCGGAGTGACGCTCCTGGCCCGGACCGAGCCGACGGAGGGGGACGGAGCGACGTTCGGGAGCTTCGTCGTCGAGAAGGACGCGCCGGGCTTCGCGGTGGGCCCGAAGCTGCGCGGCATCGGCTGGCGGGGCCTGGACACGCGCGAGCTCTCCTTCGACGACGTGTGGGTTGCCGACGACCATCTCGTCGGCGACCCGGCGATGGGCCTCAACCAATTCCTGCGCACCCTGGAGGTCGGGCGCATCTCGATCGCCGCCTTGTCGCTCAGCCTGACCCAGGCGGTGCTCGACATGGCGACCGAGTATGCCCGGGAGCGCCAGCAGTTCGGCCAGCCCATCTCGAAGTTCCAGGCGATCCAGTTCAAGCTCGCCGATATCGCGACCGAGCTCGAGGCGGCCCGGTGGCTCACCTATCGCGCCGCGAGCCTCCGGGACGCGGGGCAGCCCTTCCTCAAGGAAGCGTCGATGGCCAAGCTGAAGGCCAGCCGCCTGGCGACCTGGGCTGCATCGGAGGCAGTCCAGGTGCACGGCGGGCTCGGGTACATGCTCGACTCACCGGTGGCGCGCTTCTACTGCGACGCGAAGGTGCTCGAGATCGGTGAGGGCACCAACGAGATCCAGCACCTCGTGATCGCTCGCGAGCTGGGCTGCTGAGCTCAGACCCGGGCGAGGCGGCGGATCGCGGTCGCGATGTCGTCGCGGTCGGGAAGCCAGGCTCGCTCGAGCTCGGGTGCATACGGAGGCGGAGTCGCCGCGGCACCGATCCGCTCGATCGGCGCATCCAGGTCCCAGAAGCCCTCGCGGGCGACGGCGGCGGCGATCTCGGCGCCGATGCCGAACGGGACGACGGCCTCGTGGGCGATCAGAAGCCGACTCGTCGTGTGCACCGACTCGAGGATCGGCGCGATGTCGAGCGGCGCGACGGTTCGCAGATCGATTACCTCGACGGCGATGCCCTCACCGGCCAGGCTCTGGGCGGCGGCGACGGCCTCGTGGACCATCCGCGAGACGGATACCACCGTGACGTCGGTTCCTCGATGCACGACGGCGGAGGCGCCGATCGGGACGATGTGGTCGGACGGGGGCTGTGGTCCCTTCATGCCGTACAGCAGCCGGTTCTCGACGAAAACAACCGGGTTGGGGTCCTGGATCGCCGCTCGAAGCAGCCCGTAGGTGTCAGCTGGTGTCGACGGCATGACGACGCTCAGGCCGGGAATGTGAGCGAGCAGCGCTTCGAGGCTCTGCGAGTGCTGGCTTCCGGACGAGCGTCCGGCGCCGAACTGGGTCCGCACGGTGAGCGCCATGGGCGCCGCCCCGCCAGTCATGAAGGGCATCTTCGCTGCCTGGTTCAGCAGCTGATCGAGACAGACGCCGACGAAGTCGAGGTACATCAGTTCGACCACTGGCCGCATGCCCGCCATCGCGGCGCCGACGCCGAGGCCGATGATCGCGGTCTCGGAGATCGGGGTGTCGCGGACGCGATCGCCGAACCGATCCCGCAGCCCCCGTGTGAGCCCGAAGACGTTGCCGCCGGCGGCGACGTCGATGCCGGCGAGGAAGACGCGATCGTCACTGGCGAGCTCGATTTCGAGGGCGGCCCGGATCGCGTCCATGGTGCGGAACGTCGGGCCGTCGACCGGTGGGGCGGGTGGCTCGATCCGTGGCGGTCGTGGGCGGACGACGTAGTCGTGCAGCGTCCCGGCGGACGGGACCGCCAACCGCCGAGCCGCCTCGACGGCGTCATCGAGATCGTGGGCGACCGCCGACTCGAGGGCGCGGAGCGCCTCGTCACCGAGGCCCGCCGATCGGAGGCGGCACGCGTGGACAAGGACTGGATCTCGTGCTTGCCACTCCCGAACTTCGTCGGTGGCCCGGTACCGCTGGGGGTCGCCTTCGTAGTGACCGTGCCAGCGGTACGTGATCGCTTCGACGACGGCGGGACCGTGCCCGGCGCGAATACCCTCGACGACCGACCCCATCGTCGCTGCGGTGGCCACGACGTCGTTGCCGTCGACCATGACGTAGTCGAGGCCGTAGCCGGCGGCGCGCCGCTCGAGCGGCGCCGCGTGCTGGGTCGATGCCGGCGAGAACTCGGCGTAGCCGTTGTTCTCGCAGACGAAGATCACCGGCAGCTGCCAGACCGCGGCAAGGTTCATCGCCTCATGCGACGCGCCTTGCGCCATCGCGCCGTCGCCGAAGAACGCCACCGCGACGCTGCCGTCACGTCGCAGCTGCGCCGCGGTTGCCGCCCCGGCCGCGATCGGCAGGCCGGCCCCCACGATCCCGTTGGCGCCGAAGATCCCGATCGTCGGGTCGGCGATGTGCATTGAGCCCCCGCGGCCGCGGTTCGTGCCCTCCGCCTTGCCCATCAGCTCGGCGAACATCCCGAGCGGGTGCAAGCCCTTCGCGATGCAGTGGCCGTGCCCGCGATGGGTGGACGTGATGACGTCGGTCGGGCCGAGCGGCCAGCATGCGCCGACCGCCGCGCCTTCCTGGCCGATCGACAGGTGCACGAAGCCGGGGATCTCGCCGTCTCGGTAGAGGGCGGCCACGCGCTCCTCGAACCCGCGGATCAGCAACATCCGCCGATACATCTCGAGCAGGTCGTCGTTCGTGAACCCGATCCGTGTATTGTACTGACCGGTACAAGACCGGGAACGGGCCATGACCGAGCAGATCGAGATCCCGGGCTCCTTCCCCTCCGGGGGAGAGGTGGCGGGCAAGCGCGTGGTCATCACGGGGGCCGGTCGGGGGCTCGGGCGGGTCCTCGCGTACGCGTTCTCGCAGGGCGGGGCGCGGGTGGCGCTCGTCGCCCGCACCGAGAAGGACCTCAAGACGGTCGCGGAGGCGCTCCCGGGGCCATCCCTCGTGGTCAGCGGCGACGTGACCGACGAGGACTTCAACGAAGTGGTCGCGGACGCCACCGTCGGCGAATGGGGTGGCGTCGACGTCTGGATCTCCAACGCGGGCATCTCACCGATCGTCGGCGGCCCGTGCCAAACCGATCCGTCGGTGTGGCGCCAGGTGCTCGATGTGAACCTGACCGGCGCGTTCCTCGGTGCGCGGGCAGCCGCCCGCGTGATGCGCGAGGGCGGGCGGCTCATCTTCACTGGGTCGGTGCTGGGCGAGCGACCGCGCCAGGGTCTCGCCGCCTACAGCGCCTCGAAGGCCGGCCTCGTCGGGATGGCGAAGGGCCTCGCGCTCGATCTCGCGTCCGTGGGCATCACGGTGAACGTGGTAGCACCTGGGTGGTTCGACTCACCGCTGGCTGAGCGCTGGATGCGCAGTCCCGAGCTCGGAGCCGGCGTGCTCGAGCACACGGCGCAGCGCCGCTGGGGTGCATCGACCGATCTGGCCGGCGCGTACCAGTTCCTCGCTTCCGACGCGTCGGCGTTCATCACGGGCACCGTGCTCACCGTCGACGGCGGGTATCTGCTCCGGTGATGGAGGGCCGTCGGGTCGTCGCGATCACCGGCGCCGGAGGAGCGCTCGGCGCGGCGCTCTCCCGCCGTTTCGCCGGCGAGCCGGCGACGGATCTCGTGCTGAGCGACATCAGTGCAGCCTCGCTCGAGGCCAGCATGAGAGGGCTACCGCACGACCACGGCGGGGTCGAGACGCGGCTCGCGGACGTGAGCGACGCCGCGCAGGTCGATGCGGTCGTCGGCTTGGCCGTCGAGTGCTTCGGACACCTCGACGTCCTGATCAGCAACGCCGGCGTGCTCTCGCCCAACGGGCGGATCCACAACCTCACGATCGAGGACTGGGAGCATGCGTTCCGTACCAACGTCCTCGGTGCGGTCAACGGCATCCGTGCCGCGGTCCTCGCCATGCGCGCCCAGCGGTCGGGATCGATCGTGCTGACCGCATCGGTAGCCGGGCTGACGGCGTGGTCGCACGCCGCTCCGTACTGCGCGACGAAGGCGGCGGTGATCCAGCTCGCGAAGGTCGCGGCGGTCGAGTACGCGAGAGACGGGATCCGGGTCAACTGCGTGTGTCCCGGGACCTTCCGCTCGGGGATCCACGACGACCTCCCGCCGGAGGCGATCGACGCGATCGCGAGCAAGCATCCGCTCGGACTCGGGTCGGCCACCGACCTGGTAGGCGCCTACTCGTACTTGGCCAGCGACGCGTCCCGCTGGACCACCGGGTCGGCGATGGTGGTCGACGGCGGCTACGCGGCGCCGTAGGAGGTTCGTGGGATGGGTCGCGATCTCGACGGGTCGGCCGATCGCTTCGCGGGATCCGACCCGAACCCGCCGCTGATGCAGCCAGACATGAGCTGGGTCGGTGTGCTCGAGCATCACGCGCGCCGAGCGCCGAGCAAGCCGCTGGCCGTCTTCGGGGACGACGTCGTCACCTATCAGGAGATGGTGGACTGGGCAGCGGCACTCGCGGGTGGGCTCGAGGCGCGAGGAGTCGGTGCCGGTGACGTCATCGGCTTGCTCTCGTACAACCGCATCGAGTTCCTGGCGACGATCTTCGCCGCCAACCATGTCGGAGCGATCGCGATGCCGATCAACTGGCGGCTCGCGGCGGCGGAACTGCGGTTCATCCTCGAGCACTCCCGAGCGCGGGCGCTCGTGTGTGACGAGGCGCTCGTCGAGCTTGCGAACGATGCGACGGCGCCGCTCGAGGGCGACCTCGCCCGTGTGTGTCTCGCATCCCAGGAGGTCGCAGGGTGGGAGCGGTTCTCCGAGCTGGGTGCTGCCTCGGCTCAGCCGGCCCGTGCGCACCTCCGGGGTGACGACGTGCATCGCCTGATGTACACGTCCGGGACGACGGGCCGCCCGAAGGGGGTCATGATCACCCATGCCAACCTGGCGTGGAAGAACTACGCGCACATCGCCGAGTTCGGGTTCACTGCCTCGGACGTCGGTCTGGCCTGTGGGCCGCTGTACCACGTCGGCGCCCTCGACCTTGTCACCACGACGATGATCGCGGTGGGGGCGACGACCATCATCCATCGCACCTTCGACGCCGAGCAGGTCGTCGACGAGATCGAGCGGTCCCGAGTGACCACCGTGTGGACCGCCCCTGCGATGGTTCGAGCGGTCCTCGACGTCCCAGGAGTCTCGGAGCGAGACCTCTCGTCCGTTCGCGTGCTCATCGCCGGCGGGGAGAAGATGCCCGTTCCGTACATCGAGCGGCTGCGCAGCACCTTCCCGTCCGCGTGGTTCGCGGACGCCTACGGCCTGACCGAGACCGTGTCAGGTGACACGTTCCTCGACCCGGGAAGCACGCTGTCCAAGCTGGGCAGCGTCGGGCGGCCCTGTCAGTACCTCGAGCTCGACATCTGGGACGAACAGGGCGAGTCGGTGGCGCCGGGGGAGCGAGGCGAGGTTGTGCTGCGCGGCCCGAAGGTGTTCCAGGGGTACTGGCGGGACCCGGACGCGACGAGCGCGGCGTTCGCCGGGGGCTGGTTCCACACCGGAGACATCGGCGTGACGGATGACGACGGGTACTTGTACATCGTCGATCGACTAAAGGACATGATCGTGTCTGGCGGTGAGAACATCGCCAGCTCCGAGGTCGAACGCGTCCTCTACGAGCACGAGGCAGTCGTCGAAGCTGCGGTCGTGGGGCGTCCCGACGACCGATGGGGGGAGGTTCCGGTCGCCTACGTGGTTGTGAGCTCGGAGGCGAACGCGACGCCCGAGGAGCTCATCGACCACTGCCGTGGGCAGCTGGCGCGCTTCAAGGTCCCGAAGCAGGTGATGTTCGTTGATGCGCTGCCGAGGAATCCGTCCGGAAAGGTCCTGAAGCGAGATCTCCGAAGCCGAGCGTCGTGACGCTCGCCGGTCGGCGTCACGACGCAGCGGGCGCGGCACCACCGGGGAGCAGGTGCGCCATGAAGGCGGCTGACCAGGCGTTCAGATCGGCTGGGACGTAGTAGCCGGTCTCGTCGTTGATCGTCGCCCAGTGCTGGGCGATGTCCTCGATCGTCGCTTCCGGCGCCGAGTGGAGGTAGCCCTCGGTCGAGGCAATGAAGATGCGCGCGAAGCGGCCTGCCCCGGCGGCGTAGATCTCGCCGCTGACCGGACAGGCCTCGTGGGCGAGGAAGGCGACCATCGGGGCGACGAGGTCCGGCGACATCGGCGTGGCGGCCGGGCCGCGGCCCGGCGAGGCCTCCTCGTCGGTGGGCTGACCGGCCATGCGGGTGACCGCCGCGGGTGCGACGAGGTTGACCTTGATTCCGTGAGCAGCGCCTGCCGTGGTGAGGCTCCGGGCGAGGCCAATGACCGCGGCCTTGGCTGTGGCGTACGAGAGGTTGTTCGGGAGCCCGAACATCCCCGTCGACGTCGTCATGACGATGCGGCCGTAGCCCTGCTCCACCATGTGTGGCCACGCGGCGCGAGCCGTGTGAAACGAGCCGCCCACATGCACGGCGAGATGGCTCGCGAGATTGTCGGCGTCGGCTTCCGGAAAGCCCGCCCATCTGATGATGCCGGCGTTCGTGATCAGGATGTCGAGGCCGCCGTACTGCTCGAGTGCTCCCGCTATGAGGGCCTGCGCGCCGGCCGTGGTCGCCACGTCGTTCGTGTCGGCGCTCGCAACCCCGCCCGCGGCGATGATCTCGGCGGCGACGGTGGATGCTGGTGCGGGATCCGCTCCGACGCCCTTGATCGAGCCGCCGATGTCGTTGACGACGACGCGCGCGCCCCGTCGGGCGAGCAGGACCGCATGCGCACGGCCGATGCCGCGTCCGGCGCCCGTGACGACCGCGACGCGCCCCTCGAAGCTGTGCTCACTCACTGGCAGCTTGTCCTTCGTCGCCGCAGGGTCACGGCACGCGGTCGGCAGTTCCGGCGCCGACGCCGCGTCGCACCGGTCGCACGGAGTGTGTACCGACCAGTCACTATAGTTTTCGAGTTCATGCCTCGACGCGGGAGCGTGGAGTGTCCGCCGTCCTGTACTCGACCGCCGATCGAACCGGCATCATCACCCTGAACCGTCCCGAGGCGCGCAACGCGGTCAACCGCGACATGGCGCTCGGCCTCGAGGCCGCCGTGGACCGTCTGGAGGACGATCCCGAGGTGCGGGTCGGGGTCCTCTGCGCGAACACCGTGGGCCAGGCCAACCCGGTCTTCTGCGCGGGCGCCGACCTCAAGGTCATTCGGGAGACCGGCTCCGCGGCGACCCTCGACACCAACCGGGGCGGATTCGGTGGGTTCGTGTATCGCCAGCGGATGAAGCCGATCGTGGTCGCCGTCGACGGACTCGCGACGGCGGGCGGGCTAGAGATCGTCCTCGCGGCGGACATCGTGGTGGCGACGTCCCGATCGGCGTTCGGACTCGCCGAGGTTCGGCGCAACCTGATCGCGGCGGCGGGTGGCCTGTTCCGGCTCCCGCGCGCGATTGGTCGGAGCACCGCGATGGATGCCATTCTCACCGGTGAACCGGTCGACGCTCGCCGGGCGTTCGACCTCGGCCTCGTGAGTCGGCTCGTCGAGCCAGGCGCCGCGCTCGACGAGGCTCTCCGCCTGGCACGCCAGATCGCATCGGCAGCCCCGCTGGCGGTGCAGGCGAGCCGGCGCGTGGTCCTCGGCGCAGCGTCGCAGGACGACCAGACCCTGGGCGGGCTGTCGAAGGCGCTGCTGGACGAGCTGCTCGCGTCCGAGGACGCGGCAGAAGGACTGGCCGCCTTCGCCGAGAAGCGCCCGCCGCAGTGGCAAGGCCGCTGATGGACGTGCGTGCGGATGTACGGTCGGAGCCGATGCCGCGCACCACGGCCAGCGACGACCCCCAACGGAGCGCGAAGTGGAACGCGCGCCGCGACGCGATCATCGACACCTCGGCGCGGGTATTCGCGCTGGCGCGGCTACCACGCCACCGGAATCGCGGAGCCTCTGTGCGGTCAACGGCTTCGGCAAGGGGGCCTTCTACTACTACATCGGATCGAAGGAGGAGCTCCTCACGGCCATCCACGACCGAGTGATGGACGAGGTGATGGTCGGCGCCGATCGGGTCGCCCGCGCCGACGGATCGCCGTCAGCGCAGCTCGCGATGCTGGGTGACGAGCTGCTCGATGTCATCTACCGCTACCCCGATCACGTCTGGGTCTTCCTTCACGAGTTCCCGGCGCTCACGGCGGAGCGCGCGGAGCAGTTTCGGGGACGTCGGCGTGGGTACGAGCGGAGGGTTGAGGGGATCCTGCAGGCCGGCATCGACGCCGGGGAGTTTCGTGATCTCGACCCGAGGCTCGCCGCGCTCGCGTGGCTCGGCATGCACAACTACACGTATCTGTGGCTCAAGGCCGGCGGACGCCTGTCGGCCCGCGAGGTGGCGAAGCCGTTCGCCGACATCTTCATCCAGGGGATTGCCAGCGCAACCGGGCCGGCCAAGTCCTGAGGGCGAAGCGGCGGGCGGACCTCAAGCCCCAGCCCGCCCCGAGCGTGCTGGAGCATCCGGCCCCCCGGTGCGCTCGAGGTCGGCTCCTTCCCGACGGGCTCACGCACGCACGGGCCTTGCTCTTCGGAGGGCCGTCAGCCCAGCCCCCAAGGGCACGTCAACCGCCGAGGGACGACCGCGCGAGAACGGCGCGCTTAGAAGCCGAGGTGGAGGACCGGCTTGTCGAAGGGGGCGACGTTGACCTTGTGGAGGGCGGGCACCAGCCGCTCGTGGCTAAGTCCGGAGAGGAAGCCATCGATGGTCCGCTGGAAGTTGGAGATGTGGCCCTCGAGCTTCTCGTTCAGGCGCATGTACTCAAAGCCGTTCGCGTGCAGTCCCTTCTGCTGCCTCGGCAGGTTCGAGAAGTCCTGGGTCGGGATCGGTGGCCACCGTGGATCGTCGGCCCGCCAGACCTCGGGAGGTGTGGGCCGACCTGGCTGCTCGCCTTCCGGGTGCCGGGTTAGCGACCAGATCTCCATCAGGGTCTCTTCCGGTCCGAGGGGGCGGAAGCGGTACGACGAGGCGCTGCTGTACATCGGCAACACGAAGTAGTGCGGGAAGCACTGATAGAACGTCTCGTTGAACCCAAGGGCGTCGATCTCGTTGAGGTCAGGGACCTCGACGCGCCGCTCCCTGTGCCAGCTCATGATGGCGTCGTTCAGCGCGCGGCTCCAGGTCGGGATCGCCAGAGCCGGGTCGGCGGGCAGCTCGATGCCGCGTAGTCCCTCGGCAACGTGCACGTCGTTCGCGTGCACCATCCCGGCCATCCCATCGCTGAGGACGCGCAGGTACTCAACCTCGGCATCGATGAACGCCGTCGGGTCGAAGGGCGCGTCCCGAGCCAGCGAGTACCGCATCCCGCGGATGTCCAGCTGAGGATGCGTCACCACCACGTGGTACATCTCGACGAACGCCTCGATCGCGAGCTTCCAGTTCACGGGGAGACGCGCCGCGGACCACCACTCGGTCCGCAGCGATTCGACGTCCCACGCATCGAGAATGGTCGCGGCCGGCTCGAAGCACTGCCGCACAGGTGGGGCGCTGTCGTCGAGGTTGATCCACGCGCACCCGCCCCACAACTCACAGCGCACGGGGACGAGGTCGATGTCCTCGGGCTCGAGGTTGTGCTCTGCGAACGTCCTGCGCAGCGGGATGCGGGTGTTCTTGCCGTCGACGCCGTAGCACCACCCGTGGAACGGGCAGGAGAACCCGCTCTCACACGTTCCGCGGCCCTGGACGAGCCGGACTCCACGATGGCGGCAGGTGTTCTGGAAGGCCCGCACGCCCATGTCCTCGGTGCGCAGCACCACCACCGACTGATCGAGGATCTCGTACTCGACGCAGTCGTACGGCTGCGGGATCTCCTCGAGCCGGCACGCCAGCTGCCAGACCCGCGACCAGAGCAGCTCGGCCTCGAGCCGATAGAAGTCCGGGTCGTAGTACCGCTCCTTGGGGACCCGATCGGGGTGTTCCGGGTCCATCGCGTAGGGCACCGGGCGTGCCGAGCGCTGCTGATCCACGGTCGCCATGGAGCCCCTCCTCTCCGAGCCGACTGTATAACAACCGGTCGGTACACTACGCGGGGTGATCACGAAGCCGTGGGTCTCATGAGCACTCGCGCGGCCGACGTCGACGTGTTGGTCGTCGGTGCCGGCATCACCGGCATCTACCAGGTCTATCGCGCGCTCGAAGCCGGGTTCTCCGCGCAGCTGCTCGAGGCGGGTGGCGGCGTGGGCGGGACCTGGTACTGGAACCGCTATCCCGGCGCACAGTTTGACTCCGAGAGTTACACCTACGCCTACCTCTTCTCGAAGGAGCTGTTCGACGAGTGGGAGTGGCGGGAGCTCTTCGCGCACCAACCGGAGATCGAGCGCTACCTCAACTACGTCGTCGACCGATTCGACCTCCGGCGCCACGTTCGATGCGGTGTCCGCGTCGTCTCCGCGACCTACGACGAGTCGTCGTGCCGGTGGACCGCCACGACCGCGGACGGCACCGAGTACCGGGCCCAGTTCCTCATCGCCGCAACCGGTGTCCTCTCGGTGCCGTACTTCCCGGAGGTGCCCGGGCGCGAGGACTTTCGAGGCGAGCAGTACCACACCGGCCTCTGGCCCGAGACGCCGGTCCATTTCGCGGGGAAGCGCGTCGCCGTCGTCGGCACCGGATCGAGCGGGGTCCAGATCATCCCGGTCATCGCCGATGAGGTCGCGTCGCTGACGGTGTACCAACGGACTCCTAACTGGTGCACACCGCTCAACAACACGGCCATCAGCGCCGACCAGCAGAACCGCCTCCGAGCCGACTTCGAACCGATGTGCGAGACGCTGAATACGTCGGCACACGGTTTCCTCCATCTGCCCCACGATCGTGCGACCTTCGACGACTCGAAGGAGGAGCGGTGGGCATTCTTCGAGAAGATGTGGAACGGCCCTGGCTTCACGAAGCTCACCAGCAACTACACCGACTTGCTGCTCGATCCGGCCGCGAACGCCGAGTGGTGCGCCTTTGTCGCCGACAAGATCCGGAGCATCGTCGAGGATCCGGAGACGGCGGAGAAGCTGATCCCGAAGGATCGCTTCGGCGAGAAGCGGCCGCCCTTCGTCACCGGCTACTACGAGACGTACAACCGCCCGAACGTCTCACTCGTCGATCTCGGCGTAACACCGATGGTCGAGATCAGCGAGCACGGCGTTCAGACGACGGACGGGACGCGTGAGCTTCGACATGATTGTGTGGGCGACCGGCTTTGACTTCGGCACTGGCGCGCTCACCCGCATGGGCATCCGGGGCCGTGGTGGCGTCGCACTCGAGGACCACTGGGCCGACGGTCCGAGCACGTTCCTCGGAGTGCAGACCGCGGGCTTCCCGAACTTCTTCTTCCCAGGGGGGCCACACGCGGCGGCCGGCAACAACCCGCGGTACAACGCCGACCAGGTCGACTTCGTGACCGAGGCGCTGATCGAACTGCGCGAGCGCGGGTATGACGCGATCGAGGCCGATCCCGAGGCCGAGGCCGAGTGGACGGCGATGATCGACAAGTACGCGGTGCTGCCACCGTCATTCGGCGTGAGCAGCTACTACTTCGGTAGCAACATCCCCGGCAAGCCGCGTCGGTACCTGCTGAACGCCGGCGGTCGGCCGAAGCTCTTTAAGGAGATCGAGAAGGTCCGCGCCAGCGACTACACCGCGTTCAGACGGTCGCGATCGGCGTCGCCGGCGAGCCGACCGCGCCGGGCAGCCGCAGCGGGGGCGCCGTGAGCAGGAACCGGCTCCGATTGTGGTCACGCAGCCATGCCGCGAGGCTCGTGCAGGTACCAAAGCTCACCGAGGGGGATACCGAGTTTGAACAGGCAGAGGTGATGGATCGGGAGTAGCGAGTGCCGGCTCTCGTCCCGATCTCTGCCGACCAGGCCCTCGACCGCGTAGTTGTCGGCGATCAGCGCGGAGAGCTGCGATTCCGTGATCCAATCCAGCATCGCGGGGTCGCGCGCGTCGAGGTAGGTGCACATCGCCATGAGTTGCGCGGGATCCGGGTGGCGGTTCCAGGTGAGGACCTTGGTGGCGTAGCCGGTGTGGAACAGGACCATATCGCCAGGCTCGACGACGACGTTGTCCCTCGCCATGATCTCGCCCAGTGTCGCACGATCGACGCCGCGCCACTCGTCACCGAGGTGGTGCGCGAGGTCGATCAGCACGCCTCGACCTTGCACACCTTGGAATGCCATGTGCTCCAAACCGAGATGACGCGCGAAGCACACGTGCTGGCCGCCGTCACCTGCGGCGTCGGCCTTCGGCCCGACGAGGTCGACGTCAGCCCGGTACCCGTTGTAGTACACGGCCGCTTCGACCCCGTCGCCGTCAGCGTCGAACTCCGCACCGGCGTGCGCGAACGAGTCCCATTGCGTCGAGTACTGGAGGTAGAGCGTCACCGCGTCGTCGTTCCACACGTCGACGTACTTCGGATGCCCCCACTGCTCCATCTGGCTCTGATGGACGTTGTAGAAGGTCGATGGGTTGCCATCCATGTCCTCGGTTGGCGCGAGGGCCGGCGGGTGCCGCCGCTGGTTCAAGGCGGTGCCACCCGGGTAGTCGAGCGGCAGGCTCAGGCAGAAGCTGATGCCGGCCTCCACCTCCCGCACGCCCTGGAGAACCTTGTCGGGGGTGAGCAGATTGATGCGGCCGAGCTCGTCGTCGTCGCCCCAGTCGCCCCACGTCGAGCCTTCCGGGCGCTGCTTCCACCGCTTCGTCACCGCCGTACCTCCTGGCCCGAGCGTGTACTGACCGGTTGGTCTAGCCTGGTTCGCGGAGCATTGCACAGGAGGGCTCACCGATGATGGACAAGGACTTCGTGGTGTCTGCCGATGGTCACGTCCTCGAGCCCACGGATCTGTTCAGGACCCGCCTCCCCCGGCATCTGCGCGACCGAGCGGTGTGGGAGGAGGACTTCGAGATCGAGCCGCTCGTCGAGGGCGGCCCCCGCATCTTCCGCCGCCTGCACACGCCGGGGTTCGAGGGCTGGACCGTCTCCCGGTATCGCCAGACGCGCGGGCGGATGCCCGAAGGCGACCCGGAGATGATTCTCGAGGACATGGACTTCGACGGGGTCGACGTCCAGGTCATGCACCCGAACCTGTCACTGTTCGGGCTGTTCTCCGATGACCACGAGCTGTCGATGGCGCACGCTCGTGTCTACAACGATTACCTCATCGAGCGGTTCGCGCCATACTCCTCGCGGCTCGTTCCCACCGCGCCCGTGCCGTTGACCGACATTGACGACGCGGTCAGCGAGATCGAGCGCGTCGCCGCCGCGGGGTTCCGTGGAATCCTCCTGCCCGCGGTGCCGCCGAAGCCGCTCCACTCGGCTGACTTCGACCCGGTCTGGGCGGCGGCCCAGGCCAGCGGCGTGCACGTGTTCTTCCACTGCGCGACCGGTGGCGTGAAGGTCGACGATCCCGAGTCGACGACCCTGAAGACCGTCATGGGGATGGCCGCTGAGGTCAATAATCCCATGACCCCGAAGCTGGCCTCGCGACGGATGATGACCCAATGTGTCTACAACACGATCAATCCGCAGCAGATCATCATCGAGCTCGTCGGTGGGGGTGTTCCCGAGCGATTCCCCGACCTGCACTTCTCACTCATCGAGTTCAACGCCCACTGGCTTGCGTCCCTCGTGGGTGCCATGGAGAAGGCGTGGGTCACGGGAATCGGCCAGGACTCCGACTGGTGGATCGGCTACTGGGATGACACCCGGCCGCCGACGGACCAGCCCAGGATGGCACGGCTCTTCGACCTGAACGAGAAGTGGCCCTACCCGTTGCGCCCAAGCGAGTACGTCCGGCGCCAGATCCACGTGCAGTTCCAGGACGACCCCGTCGCCGTCGCCTGCCGATACCTCACTGGGCTCTCGACCATCGTATGGGGCTCTGACTATCCGCACGCCGAAGGGACGTTCGGCTGCAGCCAGGAGCTGATCGCGAAGCAGTTCGCGGACGTCCCCGCCGACGAGCGCACAGCCATGCTCGGCGGGACGATGGGTTCGCTCCTGGGCTTGGAGTCCCCGGTCGCCGTCAGCTCGCGCACCTGACACGGGAGGCGAGGGAAGTGACGACGAACACGTACGCGGCGGTCGCCGAGGGCGTCCGCGCCACCATGGCCGCCTACGCCCAGGCCCTGGACGACGGCCGGACGGATGACGTCGTCGCCACGTTCTGCCAAGACGGCGTGTGCGAGATCCCAGGTCTCGGCACCCACGAAGGCCACGCCGCTCTCCGCGCCGCCTACTCCGGATGGAAGCCGAAGCGGCCCCAGCGTCACGTCGTCGTCAACACCCTCGTCACCGACTGGAGCGACGAGGAGGCCAACGCGATCAGCGACGTGATCTTCATCCTGCGAGGCGAGTCAGGCTGGACGGTCCAGCTGATCGGCCGGTACCACGACACGCTCCATCACGCCGACGGAACCTGGCGGTTCCACCGGCGGGCCGCCACGTTCGTGTCCTAGCGCACCAGCGGGTCGAGCGCGGTGACGCCGCGTGACGTACCGGATCGGGTCGAGAGGCAGCGCGCCTGCCACGGTCTGGCGCGAGGCCGGAATCAGCGGTCCAGACGGGAGGTGAGGCCCTCGAGATCCCTCACGGTGACGGTCAGCGCCGAGTGGCCGCTCCGGCGGAGCCGTGATGGAACCTTCTCGCGGAAGTGGATGCAGACCCCCGCGTCGCGGTTCGTGCCGAAGGTCAGGCCGTCGTCGACGAAGGAGAGCCGCGCTCCGACCGAGGTCCACCATCGGTACCCCCGCGTGATGTGCGCACCGGTGACGTTGTCGAGCGGTGTCTCGAGGGACACGAACCCGAAAGATGCTGCGAGCATGGCGTCGTCGGTGAGGGCCACACCGTCTCTCCGTGGGCGCACACCGAACGGTGCCCACATCGGAGCGAGCTTGTAGTCGACGGCGTACTCGAACCGCTCCGACATTCGTCCCCTCGTGATGGTCGCAGTCGGATCGACGCTACATTTCGGTTGGACAGCCGCTCAAGGCACTGGGCGAACCGCCCGGCGACGCGGGCCGCGCGCCACGGACATCCGAAACCAGAGAACCTGTCGATGGCTAGGTCGCGTGCCGCGCGGGACGAGGTTCCCGTCCGCGGACATCCGGCGGCGTGCGCACTGGAGCCGCTCGGCCCACCGCGGTCAGCCCGACCGCGTCGGCGCGCCGGATTCGGTCGGGAGGATCTTCACCTCGTCGTGCGTTCGTCGGCCGCCGCTTCCTCGAGGGTGAGCTCCGCGAGGGGGTCGGCTTCGAGGCGCGCATCGGGGATCGGTGCTCCGCTTCGAACGGATCGTCGGTAGGTGCCCGACGCGAGCCGTGCCTCGGCCCGGCCCAACGCCTCTTGCCGACCATGGAGCAGCTCGGCGATCGCCTCGTCGGTCTCTTCCTCGACCTCGGGGGCGGCGCCGTCCGCCCAGTGCGGTGGCTCCGGTGATTCGTCGTCGTCGCGAGCGCGGTTGATGCTCGCCTCCAGCTCCTGCAGGCGAGCACGCTCCTGGTCGAGGAGCGTGCGGGCTCGGCTCGAATCCATCCACCCGCCTCCTTGGTCGTCGCACATCCTCGCGTGGGCTCATCAGCGGGCGGCCGCAGTGGCGTGATCGGCGACGCCCCGCCCGGTCGGGGGCCCATCCTCGTCGCGGTCGGGACCCGGCGGGCCCGAGCTCGTCGAAGCCGGGCTCGACGTATCCCGGTGGTCGTTCAGCCGTGGGCCGCTCGAGGGGTCGCGCCGAGCTGCGGCGTGTGCTGGCGTGCGGAGGTCCACGTGCGCGCGGCCGCGTACGCGAGCGCGCTGATGCTGCCGACGAAGAACCCGATGGGCAGGTTCGACAGGTACGAGATCGCGATGGCCGCCCAGACCGTCGCGAGGACTAGACCGACCGACACGCCCATCGCGTGGAGAGGCCGGCTCGTGAACGCTCGGGCGGCGGCGGGCGGCCCGAGCAAGAGGCTGAACCACGAACCACGCCGACAAAGTCCGCGGAACCTGGGCTACGCGTGAGGCAGGAGCGTCGACGTAGCGAGGTCGGGGTCGCCCTCGAGACGGTGGCCAGCGGCGCACAGCTCGTGCGGGACGTCATGGTCCATCAAGTCGGGGCACCGAGATGGCGTCCCGGCGATCGACTCGTCATCGGCGACGCGACCAAGTGCAACGACATCGGCGAGAAGTGCTCGGGCCTGGCCGTCGAGGAGCGCTAGGTCGTCGGAGACGAGGGCCATCCCTCCGGACATGGCCACTGCGTGGGCCCAGGTCTCGACCGCCGCCGGGGTCATCCGGGTCTCGGTCTGGCGCAGCATCAGGCAGTCCGGATCGTTCAGCCAGAGTTTTCGATGCATGAACGAGCGCGCCAGCGTGTTCTGCCAGGAGTGGACGGTGGCCGGCAGGGTCCGTTCGTAGCCCGGCAACACGATGTCGTCGTCCGCAAGGCTCCGGTCCCAGGCGGGCGCGACGTCGCTTCCGATGCGGTTGGCGTCGACGACGCCAACCACGTTCGAGAGTGGCACACCGCAGCCCAGGATGAAGGTGTCGTCACCGGCACCGCGACGAATCTCGTCGAAACCCGCGCGGCACGCGCTGCGCCGGGGTCTGGGACGGGTCACAGTAGACGCCGCCGAAGCTCGGAACGAACGTGAAGTCCAGCTTGAGGTAGGTGAACCCGCGGTCGACCAGCGCGGCCGCCAGCGATGCAAGGTGGGCGAGCACCTCGGGGTTTGTGGTGTCCAGGGCGTACATGAGGCCGCCGAGACCACCCTCCCACTGCGGATTGATCATCCCGACCGCGAGCTCCCCGTCGGCATCTCGCACGAGCCAATCGGGGTGGTCGATCGCGACGCGCGAGTCCGGAGCGACGATGAACGGCGCAAGCCACAAGCCGGGTTGACGACCGGCTGCTGTGACGGCGTCTGCCACAGCACCGAGACCCGACGGAAACCGCTGGTTCGTGGTCAGCCAGTCGCCGATCGTCGATTGGTAGCCGTCATCGAGCTGGAAGACATCGAACGGCCACTTGTCCGCCAGGACCAGGTTCGAGCGCACGTCGGCCTCAGAGACGAGCTCGAAGTAGTGATACCAGGAGCACCATCCCACCTGATACGGAGCCCGCACACGGGCCCGCCCGATCCGACCGACCTCGTCGGCCCAGCTCGCCAACAGCATCGAGGCGTCGCTCCCGTCGGCGGCACGATCCAGGACCATCACCGCGTGCAATGAGTGTTCCTTGCCCGGCGCGATGACCGCTCCGCCCAAGAACGCCTCGGCCCACAGCTCGGCCCCTGACTGACCCTCGCGGAGGCGCAGCGTGCCATCGTGACGATCGCCGCCGTCGAAGCCGACGAGAACTGGAGATGATCCCGCACCCCGCAACACGGTGACCCACTCCGAGCGCAGCTCACCGGGTCGGGCCATGCCAGGATCGGCGTGGTGCATGCTCCGGACCATCTCGCTCGAACCGGTCGCGGACGAGGGATCAGAGTCGAGTCGAAAGGTCGCCATCCCGCTTGGCGTCCACGACTGGTAGCCATTGCGGAACATGCGCAGTGGTGCGGGAACGTCGGCCAGTGCGAAGACGAGCGCAACCGACTGGACCGCCATCGGCGTGTCACCAGCGTTGGCGATCGACCATTCGAACGTGGACCCACTCGATCCCACGGACTCGCGGACCGTGACCTGGAGTGGACCGACGACCGATGAGCCCATCGCGAACGACGTCTGTACATCGACATCGCTGGCGACCACGAAACGATCAGCTACGAGTTGCACGACGAGACCATAGCGACGACGAGTCGAGGCGACAGCCCACCCGGGCCCGAGGACCATCGCTGATCCCAAGACTTCGAGCGACTTCGATCACGCGGCCGACCGATTCATCGGATCTCCTGGACGCAGGATCACCCTTTGGTGAATGAAGGCAGCGATGGTTGTCGTCCGGTCGCTCTGGTGACAGTGGGCGACGTCCAAGGGTAGGTTGAGCCGACGTGTCGCAGTTCGTGTTCGTGACCTGGGATGGGGGAGGCAACCTGCCGCCTGCACTGGGTATTGCTCGGGCATTAGGCCGCGACGGGTATGACGTTGTGATCCTTGGCCACGAGACGCAACGCCGGTCGATCGAGGCAGCGGGGCTCACGTTCACCCCTTACACGGGCCGCGTGGTCCCCCAAGGGGTCACCCAGCCGGAGGAGCGACTGCAGGCCTTGCTGCGACAGGTCTGGATGAACACGGACCTCGCCGACGACCTCCTCAAGGTGCTCGCCGAGAACCAACCCGACGTTGTGGTGGTGGACTGCATGCTCGAGGGTGTTCTCACCAGGTCTGACGACTTCGGCGCGTCCACTGCGGTCCTCGTCCACGGCCTATACCACTCGATCCTCCCGATGCGCGAGCCGCTGATGGCGATCGGAAACCAGCTTCGGCTCGACTCGGGCCAGCCCGTGCTCGACCTTGACCGTATGCGATGGGAAGACAAGGACCTGGTGCTTGTCACCACGCTGCACGAGTTCGACGGTGTCAAAGCGGATCCGGCTCCAAACGTGCGGTATGTCGGACCGGTCCTGCCAGCGCCCGGGCATCAGACCTGGGAGTCTCCGTGGGCTGCCGACGACGAGTTCCCGCTCGTGCTCGTGAGCCTGAGCACCATGCCAGGCCAGACCCCGCTGGACGCGGCGCAGCAGGTGCTCGATGCGCTCGCCAGCGCCCCGGTCCACGTCGTCATGACGACCGGTGCCGTCCCGCCCGAGGCTCTCAGCGCCCCTGCGAACGCAGCCGTCTTCGCCATCGTGCCGCATTCGTTGGTTCTCCCGAACGCGGCACTCATGATCACCCACGGCGGACACGGCAGCGTCATGGGCGCGTTGGCAGCCGGTGTTCCGCTGGTTTGCGTACCGGGCGTCGGCGCAGATCAGCCGGTCGTCGCGGGTCGCGTCGAGGCGCTAGGAGCAGGGAAGACCGTGTCCCTAGAATCGGTCCCGACCCAGCTGCGCGCCGCGGCAATCGAGGTTCTGAGCACGACCGCCTACCGGGAATCAGCGAGGCAACTGGCGGGGCTCATCGAGCACGAAGAAGGCGCATCGAAAGGTGCTTCGGTGCTCGAAGGGTTGGTGTCCTCTCACTAGCCGATTGGCCGCCATGCATGGGAGCGCGCACCCGTCTGCGCGCAGTTCGCGTCGGCTCGCGACCGACGTCGACGTGCTCGCCTGCTGCTCGAGGCCGGCAGCGGCGCGGGCGGTACCCGATACTGGAATCGTTACCCCGGGGCAGAGCTCGACTCGGAGCGCTACACCTCCGGCTACCTGTTCTCGAAGAGAGTTGTTCGAAGCCTCCTCCCGACCAGGGCGCGAAATGCCCGCCACAACCCTCGGGTTGCGATCCTGTTCTGAGGGCGGTTGCCTCGTCGGCCTTCTCAGTCGGCCTCTGCTGCCGCAGTGGTCGCGGTCGCTTACTCCGCCTCTCCCAAGTACCGGTCGATGATTTCTTGGCCGGCCTCGGAGGCGGGGCCGGACCAGCCCACCTGGCCCCGAGTGAGGATCACACAACTGTCGGCCAGGGACAGGGCCCGGTGCACGACAACGGCACGCTGGCGCGGAACGGCAAGCAAGCGACCGGAACGATCCAGGGCCACTTCTCCGACTCCGTTGGGACCTTCGATGAGACGGCCACGCTGAACCTCACCTGCACCACCTGCAAGTAGCCGCCAGCTGGCGCGCATGACAGCTCGCCAGAACTCGCGAAGATGCAGCCGGAAGGTGATGCTGCCGAGTCCCCCAATAGGTGCCTGTGCTGTTGCCACAGTTGCTCGTCACCATTCCGCACCATTACGGCGGTGCGGGCCGTAATCATTGTGGATCCGGACTGGCTTCGACTACTGGCGGTTCCTAGAAGCGAAGGCGGAGCGCGGGCAACCCAGAATCGTCTCGATAGTGGGTATCCGATGGCGTCCAACGGTGATCGCGATACCGTGTCTGACGAGCCCAAACGGATCGCACGGGATATCGAGGAACACGGCTTTTCGGACTTACAAGGCGGAGCGTCCGCGTCCTAAGTGCGCCTCGCGCCGACAGCTGCTGACCGATCCGCCCCACCTCGCCGTGTGGAGGTCATCTCGTAGTTGGGGCGGAGTAGGGGACGATAGGCCGACACGAGCTGCGATGCCGCGAGGCCTCGGTCAGAACTGGCCGATGACGATCAGTAGTACCACGAGTGACAAGGAGATGCCGAAGTCCCACACCAGGATCAACGTGTTGTTCGGCGCGTAGTTGCGACGCCGCACGATCTCGATCACGTGGTTGACACCCGCCAGGAACAGGAAGGCGACGATTGGGATGCAAATCGTGACCATGGCTTCCATGTTCTGGTACACCGCGTATAGCGACGCGGCGCCGAGCCCCAGCGACACAAACGCGATCTCGCGCTCGAAGCCGTTTGTTTGCCAGCCGATGGACGCCGCGGTGCGCTTGGCGAAGACCGAGTGCATCACCGACGAGAAGATGAACACCACCCCGGCGAAGAACAGAAGCCACCGCAAGTCCGACACCGCCGTGGTCTCACCGAGAACGGCGCCCGGCGCCCGGCTCCCGCTGATCGCATAGCCCCAAGCGACCAAGAACATGACTGGGAGGACGAGCGCAGAGCGCAGCGCGGCCTTGGGCTCGCATCGCGCCGACGTCTCCGTGTCTTCGGAACGGTACCCGACGGGCCCGGTCTCCGCAGCGGTCGGTGCAGTCATAGCTGAACTCCCGAGTGCAGGGGCGTGGATGTACGGCACGACTGGCTTGCGTTGAGAGCATCGGCATGCGAACCGCCGGCTTGAGGAGATCCTTGGGCCGGCCGAAGCGAGGAATCGCGGAGCCCGGTCGCGTGCGGCCCGCAGACTCGTGTCAGCGGGCTGCGCCGCTCGGCCGGACCGGCCCCAGCGGTCATCGACTCACATGGTCGTCAACTGGAAGACTCGTCGCCCATGATCTACGAGTTCGCGAAGGACTACCTGCACGGTGATCTGCGCGACGTCCGAGCGACGATGCTCTGGAAGCTTGAAGGGCTCACTGAGTACGACGCCCGCCGACCGCTGACCACCACCGGGACGAACCTCCTCGGCCTAATCAAGCACCTCACCAACACGGAAGCCCGGTACTTCGGCGATGTGTTCGGGCGCCCGTTCCCCGAACGACTGCCCTGGTGGGGGGATGACGACTTCGAACCCTTCGCCGACATGTGGGCTACTGCGGACGAATCGCGTGCGGAGATCGTCGACCGCTACAGACGCGTCTGGGACCACTCGGACGCGACCATCACAGCCCTCGACATCGACACGCCCGGCCACGTCCCCTGGTGGCCACGCCCCAACGTGAAGTTCTTCAACGTCCTGGTCCACGTGCTCACCGAGACCAACCGACACGCCGGGCATGCCGACATCCTGCGCGAGCAGCTGGACGGCGCGGTAGGCACGCAAGAAGGGAGCACCGTCCTACAACAGCTGGACACGGCTTTCTGGGAGAACCACTGCGCCAAGATCGAGCAAGCAGCCAAGGAGGCCGATCCGGCTCAGGACTGACCCTTGGCCATCCAGCGCGCCGGAGCGGCCGCGTTCGCGTAGCAGATGCGCGCAGCGTTCGTGTGCAACTCGGCGACGAACCCAAGTCCGCCGGATCGCGAGTCATGGTTGCGGCCGAGCGCCGGCCAGGATCCCGTGAATGCGCGTAGCGGCCCACGGCACCCAGCGTTACCCCCTACAATCCCGTTTGACCGTGGCGGTTCGGTTCCAAATCCGGGTCGACCTTGACTGTGGGCGCGACCTGAGGAGGTGGCCCATGTTCGGCAGCAAAGACCGACTCGAGAAGAAGCTCCGCGAGAGCGGGGGCAAGATCGCGCCGGCCAAGATCACCGCGACGAAGAAAGGCAAAGTCGCGATCTCCCACGGCAACACTGCCGCGCAGCAGTTGGGGAGCGCCCACTTCAACTGGAAGCTCACGCTTCAGGTCACCCCAGACAACGAGTCACCCTTCGCCGCTGAGGTCAAAGAGCCCTACCCAGAGCACGGAGGCGGTCCGTCAGTCGGAGACGCCATCGGTGTGCTCTATGACCCGAGCGACCACTCAAAGCTGGTGGTGGATCACAGCTCCTAAGGCATGGCGACGACCGTGTTGTCGCACATGTCGGACAGCGCGTGGTCCCCAGTGCTGCTCGACCAGCCGGCAGGATCCGGTTAGCGCCGACCCCGGCTAGAGCAAAGCGGTGAACTCGTCGGCGGTCATTCCCGCCTGGCGGATGATCGACCGCAGCGTTCCGGCGGCGAGTTCTCTGTGCCTCGGCACAATGGCGACGCGGCCGGCATCCGAGCGCAATTTCTGGCACGTCCTCACCCGCGAACCCACCTACCAGGACGTCGGCGTCGACTACGAGCAACGGCTCGGGTGGCGGCGGTGGCGGCGGTGGCGGCACCAGCCTCGGCGCCGTCGTCGTGCCCGGAGTGCAGTCCGGCGACGGAAGCGTGACGCTCACCGATATCCCGTGCTCGAGCCCGGTAGTCGCGAGCCCGGTAATCGCGACCCCGAGCTTCTACCGGATAGCGATCGTCGACACCCAGGCGGCGCGAAGGTCGCCGTGCGGCGTCTGGTAGTCGGAGATCGGCGCCAGCGAAGTCGCCCCCAATGGCCTAGACCAGGTGCCAAGGAATAGGGGTGCGCGAAGGCGCCACTCATCACGCAAGCCAGTCCGCGAAAGGTCCGCGCGATGTAGCAAAAACGATGCAAAACGACGACAACTGCTGCAAAGCATCTGCACAGGTCAGCGGCGGATTCGGGGGCCCGAGCAGGAGGTTCGCGATCCGTTGATCTTCTTTGACGCGGAAGGTCAGAGGTTCAAATCCTCTACCGCCCACCACAACACCGCGCACCAGGAGGAGCGCGACGCCCGAAGCGGCGGGCAAGGGGCACGAGTAGGACACGCGGAACGCTATTGGTGGCTCAGCAACGAAGCCCACGCCCTGGCGCAAGCAGCAGAGTTGCTCCCCGAGCCAGCGGGGGCGCACTGATCGCCGAGACGGCGACGAGCCTGGCGACGTCGCCCCCGTATGGCCCGCCAATACCCTCACGCGATGGACCCCGTCGAGCTGCGCCCACGAGCCATCGAGGAGGCCCTCGCCCAGTCGTACCTGGACGCGATGGCGGCCAGCGACGGCGACCGGTTCCTCGACTTCTGGGAGGCGGCGGTGCGCGCCGAGCTGCGCGCCGACCCCCAACTGCTCGATTGACCCCGCGTGCCGCTCGGGGCGCCGTCGCCCTTGACCCGCGCGCCCGCCCGCCCGTAGGGTCCGCTCGCTCGGTACCACCGAGCTGACGCCGACGGCAGCGAACTCCGGTGAGAGCCCGGGGCTGTCCCGCAACGGTCGTCCCTCCTGCCGAGGGCGAGCCCGGTCGACTCCGTCGGCGTCCACGACGGGTCCTCGAGGAAGGGACGACGCGTGGCCCTCGACGCGGCGCCGGAGCACGCAGGCACTGCAGCCTCGAGGCGCGTGACCTGGCCCGAGTCGGGTCGCCTCGCCGCGATCGCGGGCGTGGTCCTCGGCGTCAACGCGCTCGGCTGGGGCCTGTTCCTCCTCGCCGTCGAGCCGTACCACCTCCGCTACCCGGGGCTCGGCCTCGGGCTGGGGGTGGCCGTCACGGCTTGGACGCTCGGGGCGCGCCACGCCTTCGACGCTGACCACCTCTCGGCGATCGACAACACGACCCGCAAGCTGCTGGCCGAGAACCGGCACCGGCCGCTCGGCACCGGCTTCTTCTTCTCCCTCGGCCACTCCGTGACGATCGTCGGCGTAGGGATCGGCCTGGCCGTCGCGGCCCGGGCCGTCTTCGGCGCAGTCGTAGACCCCCGCTCCACCTACGAGACGCTCGGCGGCACGATCGGCACCTCGCTGGCCGCCGGGTTCCTCTACCTGATCGCGGCGCTGAACGCGGTGCTCCTGCTCGGGATCGTCCGCGTGTTCCGCCAGGTGCAGCGTGGCGAGCTCGGCCCCGACGACCTGGAGCGCCAGGTCCAGTCGAGCGGGATGATGCACCGGTTCTTCGGCCCGGTCATGCGCCTGGTGTCGAAGAGCTGGCACCTGATTGCGGTCGGGCTGGTGTTCGCCATCGGCTTCGACACCGCCACCGAGGTGCTGCTCCTCGCTGCGACAGCCGCCGCCGCGACCCGCGGCCTGCCCTGGTACGCGACGCTCGCGCTGCCGCTGCTCTTCTCGGGGGCGCTGATCCTCTTCGACACCCTCGACGGGGTCGTCATGAACCTGGCGTACGGCCACACGTTCGCCCAGCCGGTGCGCAAGATCTACTACAACCTGGTCATCACCAGCCTCTCGATCATCGTCGCGTTCGTCATCGGCACCGTCGAGATCCTCGGCCTGCTCTCGACCAACCTTCACCTGCACCACGGGTTCTGGGGCGCGATGGCCGGCTTCAACCTCAACACAGCCGGGTTCATCCTCGCGGCGACCTTCCTGGTCGTGTGGGTCTGCGCCGTCCTGTACTGGCGGCTGGCCCGGTGCGACGAGCGATGGCGGGTGAGGGTGGTCACCGCCGACGCCGAGCGGTGCATCGGCCCCGACCCGCCGGGCTGAGCGGCGCGCGGCTCGGGCGCTCGGCGCCGGACCGGGCCGGCCGTCGCGCAGGTGCGCCTCGAGGTGCCCGTTCCTCGTGCCGGGGGCGTCTCGCGCTCCGGTGCCACTGCGCCGCTTGGGTCCTTCCTGTGTCTCGGCCCAACGTGACACCAGGAAGGACGGGGCGCCCGAAGTGGCGGGCAAGAGGCGGGAGTAGGGCACGCAGGACGGACCCCCCCAAGGCCATGCGGGAGTGGTCGTCGATGACCACATGCAGCGCAACACCCCATAGATCGTGGAACGGTGCCGCCCCAGGCGATACACGAGACGATGCGGCCCGGTCATCGTCTCCAACCAGGCAGCCACGATCGCCGCGACGTCCAAGTCGCTGAGACGAGGCGGGCAACGCCGCGGCGCCGGTCCCCTACGGCCGGCTCAGTGGTGTTCGCGATCGTCAGTGAGCCCACAACTCCTGCCTTCTTGCATACGTAACCTGCCTACCTTGCAGAGGGATGGTCTGAGTTGCGCGTGACGTGTCGGATGCGCTGTTCGGTGCAGTGGACCGAGCCTTTACGACACGATGTGCGGCTTGCCTCGTATGGCCCGTCGCCGATCGGCACTAATGCCACGCTGCGAAGATGACCTCTCGCAAGTTTTGGGACCCGGGTCCCGGAGGACGGACCGACCCGGAGGACGAATGACCCTGGTCGTCGCAACCGTGGAACAATCCCTGGCATGGACGAGCGGCCGGAGCTGCAATACAACGGACACTGGAGGATGGCTGTTTGGGCCCTCCGAGTGGGGTATGTCGGGCTGGCCGTCGCCGTTGCGGGCCTCATCGTGATGTCGTTGGGATTCACGCCGTGGGTCCTGGCCGTCGGGGTGATCATTTGGCTCGCCGCCGCAGCCGTCACGTTGGCGGGGTTCTTCTGGTCCCGGCACGAGCTTCCCGAGCCACGACCTGGGTACTGGTCGATGCGGTTCATGCTCATCCACGACACGGTCCACGCGCAGTCGTCCGCCCAGCGGTCCTGACGGCTCCTCCCTTCGGGGCTGCATCCGCCGTGCGGCAGTCTCCCGCTTTGTCGACCCGACCGGGATGTGTTGGTAACGAGCGGGTGCGAAGGGTGCCCCATATCGCCGGGTTGGTGACGACGACTGCGCTCCCGTTCCGACCTCGCTCGCTACCGTGGCCCTGTGAGCAGCCCGCGAGTGCCCGGTGGGGTGGTGCACAAGCTTCCAGGAGACCTACGCACGGCGCTGATCGCCAACCCCACGGCCCTCGATGCCTGGAGCAACATCACGCCTCTGGCCCGCAACGAGTTCATCTGCTGGGTCGAGGATGCCAAGCAGGAGATGACCCGAGAACGCCGCATTCGCCGGACCGAGGAGGAGCTGGAAGAAGGGCAGCGTCGGCCCTGTTGCTGGCCAGGATGCAAGCACCGCGAGCGCACCGGCAGATAACAGTCGGCTGGGTGCCCTATCGCCGGGTAGGAGACGGGCGCGGAACGGTCACGATGGACCTCAGCGATCGATGAGGCCGCACATCTCCGGTGCTCCGGCGTCGCCCGTGACCGTGCGCCGGGTGCCGACTGCTGCGCACCCGTCCGGCCACCCCTGCAAAGGGATGGTCTGAGTTTGCGTGCGCGACGTGCCAGATGCGCTGTTCGGTGCAGTGGACCGGGCCTCAACGACGCGATGTTCGGCTTGCCTCGCATGGCGCGTCCCCGATCGGCACCTCGGGTACGCCTCCCACACCGAACGCCGGTTATACGAGTGATCTGCCGAGGGCCTCGCGGGCGAGTGCTGATTCAAGCAAGCGCTAGGTTCGTAGCCGTGGAGGCCAGTGAACAGCAGCAGCGGGGGTCAGTTCCGGCGCAATCCGAGCCGTCAGCAGCTGGCCTGGGGCAAGGAGTTGTCCTGCGGGCGGGGTTCTTCGGTCTCGACTGGACCCTCAAGTTCACGCGCACAGCCGTCATCATTGACGACCACTTGTACGAGGTTCCCTGGGGAGAGCACTTCTTTCCACTGGAACCCGGACGTCACCGGTTGGAGGTGTCATATCCGTACCTCCGCCTGTCCCGAGCGGGGAAGGCGTCGATCCTGGTCGAGGTCGCCCCGAACCAAGTCATCCAGGTCACCTACCGGGCACCGAGGTCCGTCTTGCTGGCGTTCTTGCCAGGCAAGCTGATCGTCGAGGTGCCCGTCCAGTCCTGAGTGCATCAGAGGTCGTACTGAGCGGTCCCCGAAGATCGGACCGCAACCCACGATCTCTGTCACAGAACGCCGAGTTGGTGACGACAACCGTGGCCCTGTAAGCAGCCCGCGAGTGCCCGGTGGGGTGGTGCACAAGCTTCAGTCAAGGCGAACCGGGTTGGTAGTTGACCCGACCGCGACTCGTGCCGACCCTGCCGACCGGTCGAAGCCCTGACGGTACGTGGGCACCAAGTCCGTCCCCCTTGCAGGGGGACGGGCTGGCATACCGGCCGCGTTGGCCTGCGCATCGGCCCCTTCATCTACTGGCCTAGTGCCTAGTGCTTGCCGCTTTCGGATCGCGATGAGTCGCTTCACGAGCGATTTGGGTAACGGCCTGTCGACTGGGAATTGCAGGGCTCCCGACGATGTCTTGTAGTTGGAGATCTCGTCCCCAAGCTCGGGGAACACGGAACCACTGTGGGGCAGATAGCTGAGGTGGTTCTTGAAGGCTGCGAATCCGGCCACGACTTTGCCGTGCAGCCTGAAGGCTGGCGCGCCGTAGGAGATGCACTGCTCTGCTTCCGGGACGATATCGAGGATCGTCTGGCGGAGGGTTTCCAATGTGCTGCGTTTCGGCTCGTCTAGCGACGCGAGGTAATTGTCAACGTCTTGCTTGGACATGAGCTTCAGTCTCGCACAGCGCCCGGGTTTGGCTCTCTTGACCTCTGAACTGCGGATGGGAGACGGCGGGCCGGTCCAACGAGGCCGGAAGGACTCACTTCCGTTCGATGTTACGAGGTCCTCTGGGCGGCAATGACTTCATAGACGTAATTGCGTGTGACGGATCCGTGGTACTTGGACTCGATCAGTGTCTCGATGTCTTGGAGAAAACCACGCCGCGACTCATCGTCGAGCGTGTTGACCAGCGAGTCGGTGGTGAGCCAGCCGACATAGGAGGCCGCTGAGTAGGTCATGGGGATCTCGAAGCGGCGATGTTCGACGGAACGGAAGGCCGCATGTTTGTCCAGCTCCGGGTACATGGTTCGGGTGTCGTCAGGTGCGGGCGGCTGGAATGTCGGGTCATCACTCATGTCCCACTGGACGTAGCAGCGCTGGGTGTCGGCAAAGAAGCCAGCCGTGCCGCCCCTGACGTGGTGTACGTGAAGGATCGTCAGGAACCCACCTGGGTGGAGCGCCTCGGCAGCTTTCGAAAGCCGGTCGTTCGGGTCGAGCCAGTGGAACGCACTGGCAGCGAGAACAGCGTCGAACTTCTGGGTCGGCAACGGCCACTCCTCGAAGGCAGCTATCTCGACTCGCGCGTTCGGGAAGCCCTCGAGGTTGCGTCGCGCTAAAGCCGCGAGGTGCCGGCCAAGCTCCACGGCGACAAGGTTGACGCCATGGGCGGCCAGCGGGACGCTTAACTGCCCGGTTCCGCAACCGACCTCAAGAACCCGGCTGCCAATGTGAAGGTTCGCCAACGCGATGACAGTATCGACCACCTCTCGTGGTGGTGCTGGTCGATACAAGGCATAGGAATCGGCCACCGCGTCGAACGAGGTCTTGCTGCGTTCGGCTTCCCTCGACGTCACGACTTCCATTGCAACACAGTTCGGTCCAGATTGTCACGGATGCGGGAAGTGGCCGGCGCGTGGTGAGTCCAGTTGCAGAGCAGATGCTGTCGCGAACTCCACCCACGAATTGCCTAAGACGCTCTGCTGCGCACCAGTCGCAAGTGTGCGCGGGCGTGTCCCAGAGTTCAATTAGCACAACGGTTGCGGTCTTGTGTGTCACGGGCGCCGGTCGTTGTGCCGCTTACAAAGCGATGGGTGTCGCGTTCGGCAGTTCCAGCCTTATCCAGTCGTAGCCCCGCGTTGTCAAAGCGGAGCGAGACGCTCGCGGCTCGGAGCACGACACGCTCGGCGCGACTTGTGCGGACACTTGCTGGCTGCTTCGCCCTCCCTTCACGGCGGCTGTTGGCATGCAGGGGGCTCAGTACCTCGGGCCGGGTGGATCGCGTTGTGCGATGCCGGCGTTAGCCGGGTTTCGAGCGCCCTGAGCATCGCATCAATGGGCGGTTGAACCGAGCCGACGCCCGTCGCTCTCAAGGTTCGGAGTTGGCGGTGAGACAAACAGTCCAACACGATTGGCTAGCCCGTCATATGGGGGGTTGACCTCTTCGCAGCGCATGGCGGCAGGGTCGAGCCGAGAGAAGCGTGTTCGAGTCGCTTGGAGTAGACGGACCTTATGGCTGGTGATGACGGCTCCGCGCCACGGTGGGGCAGATGGGCCTGGGGGGCGGCACCTGCTCGATGACGCACTTCAGCTCGGGCGGGATCAGGACTCGGGCAGGCAGAAGTAGATGGCGTAGTGCGTCTGGGTTTGAGTGTCCGCGCCAGTGGGCTGGGCCACCGGAAGGCAGTGTCGGGCGATCCAGACGAGGCGCGAATCGGTGGTCGACGCGGATTGGACCACGAGGTGGAAGGCTGCCGCTCGAAATCTTCGATCTGAGGGTGGCGAGCGAGGGCTCCGGGATCGTTCCCGTGAAGCCGCCGATGGGCAAGACCTCTTGGCCGCTCACGTAGATGAATGGGGCGGCGAGCGCGGAGGTCTGCGTAGCAAGGAGGTACGGCGCGCCTCGGCGGGCCTGTTCCAATCGCGGCAGGAGCCTCGACGTGGCGGAGGTGACATCGAACAGCGCCCGGATTCCGTGGGTGACCTTCATCGGTTGGAACGGAGTATCGAAGGGCCCGAGCCGATTGGAGGCGATCGACGCGGAGGCCACGGTCGGGACCAGCAGCACCGTCACAACCGCCGCCGCGTAACCCACGAGGAGGAGCCGAGGTGGTGCACGGTGCCACGACGAGATGAGGACGGCGGTTGTGACAACCACGCCGAAGGCAGGGAGCAGGGGTACGAGCCATCCCGGCAGGCCCGTTCCGGTTGCGGGCAGGAGCCACGCTGCATACCCGACTGTGATCAGCACCGTCGCCGCTACGACGAGTTTGGCCCCGATCGAGTGGCGGCGACTCCAGGCCAGGGCTGATCCAGCGGCGATCAATCCGGCGATGGATGGGGAGAGCGCCGCCGTGTAGTACGAGTTGATGCTCGAGCTGAAGCTGAAGATGAGGGCAAAGGCGAGCAACCACATCCCCCACAGCACGAAGCTCGCCCTCGTGGGATCGCCCCTTGGTCGACGCCGCGTCTCGACCAGGCCGGCGATGAGCGCGATGAGGGCAGCCGGCAGGAGCCAGCCGATATCCCGACCGAAGGAACCGGTGAGCAGCCGATTCCACGCCGCCGGAGGTGGCGTCGGGATCTTGAGACCGATGGATCGGGTGAGGAGCTGGTTGGGGGAGGCCTGGTCCAGGCGGCCAAAGCCGTTGTAGACGAAGACCTGTTGGAACAGAGAGTTGTTCTGGCTCCCGTCGACGTACGGCCGCGACGAGGCGGGCGTCAATGTCACCACGGTCATCCAGCTCAACGAGATCAGTGCGGCCACGATTCCCATCGCGGCCACGCGCAGGAGTCGCTGCAGCCAGGCTTCCGCTGCGGCCAGCACGTAGACGAGTCCCAGTGCGGGCAGGACAATCCAAGCCTCGATCATCTTGGCCTGGAACGCGAGACCAACCCACAAGCCGGCGAGCACCATGCTTCGCAAGTGCCCGGTTGCTATTGCCGTGACCACTGCGTCCGCAGCCAGCAAGAGCAACAGGATCATGAGGGTGTCGGAGATGTTGCCCCGGTTCAGGGCGACGGTCGCTGGTGACAGCGCCAAGATGGTGGCCGCGAGCAATCCCGCGACCGGGCCGCACCATCGGCGGACGATTCGGTATAGGACCAGCACCGAGAGCACGCCCTCGATGACCTGGGGTCCGACGATGGCCCACGTGTTAACGCCGAAGGCGCGGACTGAGAGGGCTTGCATCCAGAAGGCCCCGGGCAGCTTGTCCAGCGTCACGGTTCCGGCTGGATCGAACGCGGCGTAGAAGAAGTTGTGCCAGCTCGTCGACATGGTGCGAACGGCGGCGGCGTAGTACACCTCGAGGTAGGTTCCTGCCCGCCACGCGTACAAGGTCCCTGCGAGCAGGGCCACGCCGAGGAGCACGGGGCGAGCCCAGCCCGGCTCATCCTCCCGCGAGAGCAAGCCCGCCCATCGTCGCGGCCTTGACGGCTCCTGCGGCGCCTCGACGACCGGCATCATCGGCGTTTCGCCGACCGTCGTAGCGCGCGTGCGTGGTGTCGCGGCCGCCTCTCCTCGTACAGAGCGCCGACGGAACCCTCCGTGAAGGGGTTCCCGGGCTCTTGTTCGCGCACACGCCCATGATGTCGCCGCGCCTTGCCGCGCGTACTTCATGAGTCAATCGTCACATGCCAGCGACGAAGCGGCTGGGACGGTAGGGCTCGATCGTCGAACCAGCGAAGGTGCCCACTCGGATGCCACCAAGTGGCGGACCCGTGGTCGGTGGCCAGCTCGCGGTGCGCGGACATTCCGGCAACACTGAGGTCAAAGTACGCCCGGGTTTGGTCTTGTTGCTGGCGTTGACCCAGGAGAATGTCCAGTTGGTAACCCCGGCGCCCGGCCGGGCGGCGTCGATCATCACGGCGGACGCGCCCCGCCGCGCGAGGTGCCATCCCACGCCAGAGCCGACAACGCCCGACCCGATCACTGCTACTCGCATCTCGCCTCCAGCGCAGCGCACCACCGTGGGCTGGGTCCTACCCGGCAGTGAGTAGAGCCGTAATGAGTGGGTGCGGCGAACTCGGGCTGCTGGAGCTCTGGGGCACGAAGAGCGTCGCGACGTAGAAGCGGAGGTCCGAAAGCTCGAGGATTCGGGGCTCGCCGTCCTGGTCCGTCCCCGTAATCTGGAGGCCCGCGGCTGCAATCGCGTCGATGTACCTCGGGTTCAGGCCGAAGTTGCAGTAGTACTGCTCGGTTGCCGTCCGGCTGGCGTAGGCGGCTGCGGCCCGGGTCCCGTCCTTGATGTGCACGGTCATGCTCTGGCCTGCCACCGAACACGACAGTGGAGTGACGAACAACCTGGACGCGTAGGGGTCGTACTCGGCATGCTGCGCGTCGGCGAAACCGAGAACGTTGCGGGCGAACTCCAACACGACATGCTGAAAGCCGCCGCATGTCCCAAGCAGTGGCAGGTCGTGGACCCGGGCAAATTCGATCGCGGTCAACGCGCCGACCTGGCTGCGGTAGGGGCTGCCGGGAGCGATGATCAGCCCGTCGTAGGCGTCAAGCGCTCCGCGGCCCGCCGCCACCTCTTCGGTCCCCACCCAGACAGACTCGCTCGACAGCCCCTGGGCCCTGGACGCGTGCTCGATGGCAGCCCCAGTGGCGACGTGACGCTCGTTAGTCGGCTGATAGTCCCCGACGACGCCAATCCGAAGCACCAAGATTTCATCGTAGCCACCACCTGCCGAAACGATCGCCGGATTTGGCGACCCAGAGTGCGTTCGTTGGGCTTCGTTGGCTTCGCCGGACCGGATCTGTTTTCGATTGCCGCACTTCATCCCGCTCAAGGCTGTGCCAAGACCATGGAGTGTCGAAAGACGCTGCGCAACAACGACAAGAACCAACAACAAACGTCTATGCAGGTCGGCGGCGCTTTCGACGCTGTCACCAGGCGACTTGAAGACCAGCTACTTCTTCGGATCGAAGTGGTTAGTCGGTCCTCGCGTCGGCGAGAGCCCGGGCCAAATTGCGGGCGCACCGGAACTGCGAGTCGAGTCCCGAGTGGGCTGTGAGCAGGTCTCGCTTGACGCCAGTTCGGAAGTAATGACCGCCGGTCCTGCTGGTCATGAAGGCGGCGAGCGACTGCCAGACGCGGTAGAAGCTGATGGCGCGTGGATCAGTGGCCTCGTCAGAGCCCCCGGCATCGATGTACGCACGCACGAACATCGGCCAGGCCATGAGGGCCGTGACGGCGTTCCACGCCGCGGCCAATTCTCGAGCTGGGGGGCCGATCGCCGCTCCTTCCCAGTCCACCAGCGCAGTGATCCGGGACCCATCCACCAACATGTTGTGAAGGCCGAGGTCTCCCCAAAGAAGCCGAAGTGTCGACGCCGGGGCGACATCTGACACGTGATCGAGGAGCCACTGACGAGCGAGATAGACGGTCGGGCAGGGCGGCCCCGTCAGCTTGTCGAATTCGGCCCGTGATCGCTTCGACCATCGCGACGACCGACTCTTCCGTCACGGCCGCATGGTCGGTGTCGAGACTCGTCGAACTGAGACGGTCAAGAGGCATCGAGTGGAGCCGGGCCAGGCTCGTGGCCAAGTGCAGACCGATCTCGACACGGTGGTCGGCCGGGGCCGCGAGGTCCGGGAAGAACTCGCCCGCCTTCTCGCCGGGCACACGCTCCAGCACCTCGAATGTCCCGTTCCCAAGCTCCTGGTCCTCCCGCTCGGCAAAGAACGGTTCAGGAACCGGAACGCCGCCGAATTCATGCACCGCCTTGATGACCTCGAACTCGTCCGCAGCCTGGGTCTGCAGCACGCTCACCGGTGGGTCCTTGCGCAGGATCACCTGATGGGGGAGTTCACGGGTGCCGGCGAGCGAGACGAGAATCGTCTCCTTGGACCGCCCGCCCGGGACCGCGGAGACTCGCTGCACGACCAGGTCTGGCGAGCCTGTGAGGCGCCGCCGCAGATAGGCGGTGAGCTGCTCTTCTGTGATCGAGCAGCCCGTCTCGGAGGAGCGGCGATTGTCACCGACGCCCTCTGCGAACACGGCCCGGCGCAGTTCATCGACTCGCTCGAGAAAGCGATGGTCGATCTCCACCAACTGGTCGCTGAGCTTCCGATCCTTCGGGCTGGCACTTCCCGCGGCACGGGCAACCACCTCTCCGGCCTGTCCACGAAGCTCATCAAAACGGGCCGGCGTGACGACCGGACGCTTCTCGTCAGCGGCGGGCTCGAGGAGCTCCTCGAAGGCGGCACCGAACTCTGCGCTGAGGGCCGGAGCCGCCTCCTCCTCGACGAGGAACTCGACGAGGATGCGATCAATGAGTTCCGCTGCGTCACTGGCCTGTGCACTGGTGAGCTCTGGTGCGAGCACGTAGTGAATCGTCTCGCGTAGCTGACGGTAATAGCACGACCGGTCATCGCTGCTCTGCCTCACACGATCCCCAATCGACTCGTCGTCACGGCGTAGAACGGGTCAGCCCGTTCGTCAACGCGTCCTCAAGCGCGAAAGCGGGCTGGTCATGCCCGTTGCGGGGATTGATGTTGACCTCCAGGAAACCCCAACCCCCCGGTTGATCGTCGACCCAGACGTCACCGACGGACTCCCATCCATAGCGCTGTCGCGTCGCCCCAATCATGCCCCCGATCGTTTCGATCCTGATTCTGGTCGTGCCGCCGGTCGCTAGGCGGTAGCGAACTTCCGCTGAAGGACATCGCAGGGAGTCGTCGTCGAGATGGACCAGCATCTCGGCGCTCGTCACGGCCACTGAGTCCCCATCGCGAACGAGCGATCCTTGACGGAAGAAGCTTCCGTTGGCACCGACCATCGATCCGTAGCGGAATTGGAGGGACTCCCCGAAGGAGCCCCCGAAGCTTCGGCTCGATACGAAGCTGTCCCAATGGCGCACACCCCACGAGTGGTCGCGCCACGCCGCTGCGTCGACCTCGACCGTCCGACCGTCAAGGGTCACCAACCCGCGGGCTCGGCAGAAGGCGTGGAAGCTGCTCGAGAAGATCGCACCTGCCGATCCCTTGGAGCCCGCGAAGGCAGTAGCGCCCATCTCGGTCAGTGAGGCCGTGTCATCCTCGATCTCGAGGTCCATCTGGCAGCCGTCTCCCTCGAGCACGAACCGCAGACGCTCGCCGTCGTGGAAGAGCCGTTGGGGTCCCGCGCTAAGGCCGGGCTCGTCGAGGCGGTGTAGGTCCAGCCCATCGGCGTTGCAACGGAAACGGGTTCCCCCGTCGTGGTAGACGCCGCACCACAGGTTGGCGGAGGCGCGGTTCACCTCGTTGCCAATGCGGTGGTTGCCGCCGAGACGGCACGCCGCGTCGCGCCAGGCCAGGTACACGCTCTCCTGCCAGTGGGCGTCATCGCTGGCGGGATGCAGACCCTCGTCGCTCACCCGAACGGCCATCGTTTAGAGGATACTCATCTGCGCCCGGGGCGCGCTCGTGGCTCAGTCCCGGCTCGAGTCCAGTGAGCTCCGAGCGACCGGCACGTGGCCTTGCCCGCGCGCGGCGCCCCCGTCGCGCCGAGCTCGGGACCGGTCAGTCCGCGCGCCGCCGGACCGTGCGCGCATCTCAGCCGATCCCGGGTTTCGGGTGCTCAGTCTGGAGACCATCACGGAGCCGCGGCCCACCGCCCCAGGGGCCCGGCGTGGCGGTCGGTCCCCGCTCGAGTCGTCGGCGCGCACCGGGTGCGCTGCGAGCATGGTCCCGCTTCGCATAGGGTGCCCTGATCGTTGCGGAGCTCCACTCTCGATTGGATGGGGGACGATGCAGATGAGCGGTCAGCGCTTCTCACTGAACCGGCTGCGTCCGCGAACCAGCCGCCGACGCGCCGGACGGGTGGCTCCGGGTCGACGTGCGAAGACGGCGATCAGCGGTTTGGTGGCCTTTGTCGTCTTCGTGCCGCTAGGGGCGCTCGCGCTGGGCAGTTCGGGGGCAGGCGCGACGCCAGCGAACGACAACACCAACGGTGTCTTGAAGTACGGCGTAGACCTCAACAACGAGTTCTCGAACACCTTTGACCCGGGTGCGAGTACCAATGACTGCGGCTACACCATGCTGTCCAACATCTACCAGTCGGTCGCGACACCAGGACAGACCGCGATCAGTGGTGGCGTCGCTCAGAGCATGACGATCTCCAACAACGCCTCGACGGTCACGATCCACGTCCGACGCAATCTGGTCTTCTCCAATGGTGACCCGGTGACAGCCAGCGACGTCGAGGCGAGTCTGAACCACATCATGACGAATCCGTTGCGGTCATCGCTGAGTGCGATCCAATCGATGACGGTGACCGACCCCCAAACCCTGGTGATCCAGCTGAACCGACCGACAGCAGGGGACTTCACGTGGGCGATGACCTTCATCGACGGGATGGTCATGGAGGCGTCGAGCATCCCCACCTCCGGTACCACACCGATCGGAGCTGGCCCCTTCACGCTGAAGAGCTACCAGGTCGGCTCGTCGATGCTGCTCGTGAAGAACCCGAAGTACTGGGACTCCGGTGCATTCCCACTCAGCGCCGTGGACTTCGTCGAGGTGACGAACGGGCCGCAAGCCGTGAGCGCGCTGACGTCTGGTGCCGTAGACATGATCCAACTCGACCCCGAGCAGTACGCCGAGGTGAAGAACGATCCCGACATCGGTGTCTCCATCATGCAGTCCTACGACTACATCGTGATGCAGACCCGCAACAACCGGGCTCCGTTCAACAACCCGCAGGTCCGTGCCGCCCTCCAGTACTCCATCGACCGTGCGACGATCAACAACGTCATCTTCGCGGGCGTGGGCCGACCCGCCTACCAGCCGTTCCCTCCCAACTCGCCCGGCTACAACAAGACGGTCGACAACAAGTACGTCTACAACCCCAAGAAGGCCAAGGCCATGCTCACCGCGGCGGGATTCCCGAACGGGGTGCCCTTCAAGCTGATTGTCCCCTCGGGCGATACGACGCTCCAGCGACTTGCCACCGTGATGCAGAGCCAGATGAACGCCGCGGGGTTCAAGGTCAGCCTGCAGCTGATCCCCGGCAGCGATCTCCTGACCGACGTATATCTCAACAAGGAGGGTGATGCCCTCCTCAGTGCCCTGCTCACGAACGGACCCGACATCTCGAACAACTTCGAATCGGAGTACGAGCCGAGCGGTTTTGGTGCCCAGAACCTCGGAACCGTCGACGAGACCATCACGCCCCAGATCGAGGCCGCGAACGCGTCGCTGAGCCCAACCCTGCAGGGTCCGATCATGCAGCAGGTCGGTGCCACGGTGATGGCCCAGGGCCTTGAGACCCCAATCGAGTTCGAGCCCTCGATCATCGCCTACAACAAGTCCGTGGTGGGCGGCAAGGTTGTGGCACCCATCGGGCAATGCCGGTCCAACCTGGCCGGCATCTATGTCAAGAAGTGAGCTAGCGACTCTTCGTATCCTGGATGGCAGGTGAGCCGGAACAGCGCGGAGAACCCACCTCGGCCGGCGCCCCACGCGGCGGCGGAGGTCGCGCCAAGGCGCCTCGGGCAGGCGACGCTTGGTCCGCCGCGCCCGACCGGTAGATGAACTGAGCTGGCCCGCCGATGGGATCTGGAGGCTCCCTCCTCTCGTTCGTCGGGCGTCGCCTGCTGATCACGGTTCCGCTCCTGCTCATCATCTCTTTTGGCGTCTTCTGTCTCGTTCTGCTCCTGCCAGGGAATCCCGCCTTGACCCTCGCCGGGGGAGTGCACTCGAACCCGGCCGAGGTGGCGCGGATCTCCCGTCAGCTGCACCTCAACGAGCCGTTCTGGCGGCAGTACCTGCGTTGGCTCAGCCAATTGCTCCACGGGAACCTCGGTTCCTCCTTGTTCCAGCACCAGACCGTCGCCTCCGGAATCGCGCAGCGGTTCCCCGTCACGGTCACCTTGGCCGTCGGCGGGATGGTGATCGCCATCCTGATCGGCGTCCTGGCCGGCATCCTCTCCGGTGTACGGCAGGGCACCCCACTGGACCGCCTGGTCACCGTCGGGAGCAGCCTCGGGGTCGCGATTCCCGGACTTCTGGCTCGCCCTCCTGCTCGTGATCCTCTTCGCGGTCGACCTCCACCTGCTCCCCGCGCTCGGTTACGTGCAATTCTCAACATCGCCATCGCAGTGGTTCGAGCACCTGATCCTCCCCTGGGTGGCCTTGGGCGTGGGTGGCGCGGCGACGGTCGCCCGGCAAGTCCGCGGCGCCCTGATCGACACCCTGGACCAGGACTACATGCGCACGGCAGTCGCCAAAGGTCTGGGTCCCCAGGCCGTCATTGGCAAGCACGCGCTCAAGAACGCTCTTAGCCCCGCGGTCACCGTCATCGGGATCTCGTTCGGCTACCTGCTCGGTGGCACGTTCATCATCGAGCAGATCTTCTCGCTGCCCGGCATCGGCGAGTACATGCTGCAGGCGATCAGCGTCAAAGACTTGCCCGTCATCCAGGGGGTAGTGCTGGTGACCGCAGTGTGCTTCGTCATCATCAACCTGGTGGTCGACATCGTCTACGGATACCTCAACCCGAAGATCCGGCTCGGATGAGTCTCGCCGTTCCTCCCTCTAGCGAGGACCCGTTCGTCGGGCTGGCCGAGCCGCCCCCTCTCGAGGACACGGAGGAGGAGCAGGCCGGACGACACGATGCCGGGTTCTGGCACCGCTTCCGACACCAGCCCTACGCGATCGGGGGCCTGATCTTCCTCGCCGTCGTCGCCCTGGCGGCCATCTTCGCTCCCTTCGTTGCCCCGTACCGACCGAACATGCAGAACCTCAACGTGGTCAACGCCGGCCCGTCGACCTCTCACTGGTTGGGCACCGACGACCTGGGCCGCGACATCTTGAGCCGGTTGATCTGGGGGGGCCGCATCTCGCTGCGCGCCGTCTTCGAGATCGTCGGGATCGCGATCGCCCTCGCGCTGCCCCTCGGGTTGATCGCCGGTTTCTTCCGAGGTGCGGTGGACTCGGTGATCATGCGCGTCATGGACGCTTTGTTCTCGTTCCCTCCCCTCGTGCTGGCCCTGACCGTGGCCGCGTTGCTGGGAGCGGGGCTCAACGGCACAGCGATAGCGATCTCGATCGTCTTCGTGCCCAGCTTCGTGCGACTGCTGCGGGGAGAGGTCATTGCGGTCCGCGAGGAGATGTTCATCGAATCGGCACGGTCGCTCGGTGCGAGCTCGAACCGGCTGATCCGCCGTCACATCGTCCCGAACGTCGCCTCGCCGATCATCATCCAGGTCGCCCTGGCGATGGGCTTCGCGCTCCTCGTCGAGGCTGGCCTGAGTTTCCTCGGCCTAGGCGAGCAGCCACCCACCGCGAGCTGGGGCAACATGCTGAGCGAGGGGTACCAGTTCATCTTCCGGACCCCGTGGGCCCTCATCTTCCCGGGCCTGGCCATCATGCTGACGGTTCTGTCGTTCAACCTGGTCGCGGACGGCCTGCGCGACTCGCTCGGCCGCGACCGGCCCAAGCGCTCGAGTCTCCCCAGCCCCGAGGGCGCGGAGCGCACCTCTCGCCTCGCCCAGCTCCGGGGCCTGTCACGCCAGCCAGCCGAGACCCCGACGATCACCGCCCCCGAGACCGACACGGTCCTGGCAGTCGCGGACCTTCGCATCGAGTTCCTCACCAGCGGCCAGTGGCTCCCAGTGATGGAAGGCGCGAACTTCGAGCTCGAGAAGGGCAAGACGCTCGGGCTCGTCGGTGAGAGCGGCTCGGGCAAGACGGTTTCCGCGCTGGCCGTGATGGGCCTGCTCCCGACCCGGGGCTGCCGCGCGAGCGGCTCGGCGCGCTTCGAGGGACGCGACCTCATGCGGCTGTCCCAGGCCCAGCTCCGACAGATCCGCGGCAACGACATCTCGATGATCTTCCAGGAGCCGATGACCAGCCTGAACCCCGCGTTCACGGTCGGCAACCAGATCGCGGAGCAGGTGCGTGTTCACCGCAAGGTGAGCAAGGACGCGTCCTGGAAGGCAGCCATCGACATGCTCGACCGGGTGGAGATCCCCGATGCTGCCCACCGGGCCCGCGAGTATCCCCACGCCTTCTCGGGCGGGATGCGTCAACGGGTGATGATCGCCATGGCCCTGTCGTGCTCTCCGAGGTTGTTGATCGCCGACGAGCCCACTACGGCGCTCGACGTGACGACGCAGGCCCAGATCATCGAGCTCCTCCACAAGTTGCAGCAGGAGGAGGACATGGCGATGATCTTCGTCACTCACGACCTGAGCGTCATCGCCGATGTCGCCGACGATGTCGTGGTCATGTACGCCGGCCAGATCGTTGAGCACACTGACGCGACTGCGCTGTTCACTCGACCGCGTCATCCCTACACCGAAGCGCTGCTGCGCTCCATCCCCCAGCTGACCCCGGCTGGGGAGCCCCTGCACTTCATCCCGGGGATCGTGCCCCGGCCCGACCACCTGCCTCACGGCTGTCACTTCCATCCCCGCTGCTCCTACACCACCGAGGCCTGCGTCTCGGCCCCGGTGGCACTGCTGGCCGCGTCGCGCCCGGAGCTCGACGGCGCCGTCGACCCGACGAGCGAGTCGGCCCCTGCCGTCACGGGTCCGAGCACCCGTCCCGCGGGCGAGGGCTCCCCGGACGGCGAGCAGCGCGGCCCGCTGAGCCGGTGCGTTCGCCAGGACGAGCTGGTGCTGACTGGTGCTCGCTACGACGCGACCGACCCGAACGCCCCGACCACCGTCGCCGTCCCGTCGTCGACGGCGCCCCGCGAACCGCTGCTCGTGGTCCGGGGGCTGTCCAAGCAGTTCCCGATCCGCGGCGGGTTCCTGCGGCGGGTGACCGGCCATGTCAACGCGGTCGACGGCGTGGATCTCACCATCGAGCCGGGCAGGACCCTGGGGCTGGTCGGCGAGAGCGGCTCGGGCAAGTCGACGCTGGCCCGTTTGATCATCCGGCTGATCGAGCCGACCGCGGGCAGCGTCGTTCTCGGCGGCACCGAGCTCACGGCCCTGCGCGGCCCCCAGCTGCGGCGCGAGCGCCAGGGCATGCAGATGGTCTTCCAAGACCCCTACTCATCGCTCGACCCCCGCCAGAACCTGCTGGAGATCGTTGGTGAACCGCTGCGGATCCACACCTCGCTCAACCGGACCCAGCGTCAGGAGCGGGTGGTCGAGCTCCTCGCCCAGGTCGGGATCGGTTCCCATGTGCTCGGGCGTCAGCCCCACGAGTTTTCGGGCGGTCAGCGCCAACGCATCGCCATCGCCCGCGCCCTGGCGCTCGAGCCCCGCCTCCTCGTCTGCGACGAGCCGGTTTCGGCCCTCGATGCCTCGACCCAGTCCCAGGTCATCAACCTGCTGAGCGAGCTCCAGGACCGGCTCGGCATCGCCTACCTGTTCATCGCTCACGACCTCTCAGTGGTCCGTCACCTGAGCGACCGGATCGCGGTCATGTACTTGGGCCAGATCGTGGAGGAGGGCGACGCCAACGAGGTCTACCTGCGTCCCACGCACCCCTACACCTCGGCTCTGCTGTCAGCGATACCAGTTCCGGACCCGTTCCAGGAGCGCTCGCGCCCGCACATCGTGCTTACCGGCGAGGTGGACGTGGGAGAGGCCACTGCCGTGGGCTGTCGCTTCCGCCAGCGCTGCCCCTTCGCCATGGACATCTGCGCCTCCGTCGACCCGGAGGCCGTCACGACACCTCGCGGCACCACGGTCCGCTGCCACCTTCACACGACCGGCCCGGTCCTGGCCGGGGAGACCGTCGCGACCCTGCCAGTCCCGATCCCAAGCCCCTAACGGCGGGGTTGCCGTCGAGTCAGCGACCCTCGAGGTGGATGGTGCCCTCTGCGGCCGGGATGTCCGGGTTGCAGACGTACCGCACCGGCGGGATAGCCACATCGCACACCGCGAAGCTGGCCGAGACGGGCTCCGTCGGAGCGAGCCGCTCGTGGCCCCAGGCGGACGCGTCGAAGGACCGCAGCTCCGGGCGGCCGCGGTCGGCGGTTCGGAACTCGTACTCGGAGTCGACCTGCACGAGGCGCGGGCGGGTGCCGTGGTCGTCCTCGACGTGGGCGAGGTGCATCCCGGGCGCGTACTGCACGTCGTGCCCGGTGATCGGCTCCGGGTCGACCACCGCGATGTTCAAGATCGCCCGACGGTCGACGACGACGCCGATCTCGATCCGATCGTGGTACCGCCGGAGCCTGATCGTGCCCGGCCGGATCCGGTAGCCCCACGAGCGGGTCAGCGCCTCCGCAACGTTTGGGTTGTCGCAGCACGCGGACAAGAGGAAGGCGCGGGGCCGCACCCCGGCCCGAGCCGAGACCCGCGTCTGGACGAGGGAGAACGGACCGAACGAGCTGTCCTCAGCTCGGTACGCGAGGAAGCCGACCACCGGCGGGATGGTGGGGTTGAGGGCCGCGGGGACGAGCGCCTCGAGGTCGGCGGCGCCGACCTCGTAGAGCACCTGGACGACCTCGACGTTGTCGACGTGCAGCTCTCGATCGTCGAGCGTCACCGTCGGCGCGTCCTCGAGCAGCGAGCGGATGTCGAGGGATCCCGCGAGCGGCATCACTGCACCCCCGCGGCGGCGGGCTGGTGCGCGGGCACCTGTTTGAACTTGGGCATGACCTCCTCGGCGAACAGCCGCATGCTGTCGAGGACATACTGCTGGGGCAGCATCTCCATGAACTGGTGGATGAAGTTGATCCCGTCGTAGCCGACGGCCTCCCACTTGCGCAGCGCCGCGGTGACGTCGTCGGGGTTGCCTATTGTCACGCCTTCGAACGCCTTGGCCGAATCGCCGGGTCCTCCCTTCTCCCGCCGCAACGCCGGCAGCAGCCCCTCGGTCGGGTAGGAGCGGGTGGGCAGCACCTCTTTCGCCGACAGGAGCTGCGATGCCATGTAGCTGAAGATGCTCGCCACCCGCAGACCGGCGCGGCGCGCGTGGTCGGCGTCCTCCGCACACGACAGGAAGTTGACGGTATGGACCCGGTCGTTCACAGTCTCGCCGACCGGCTCGCAGGTCTGGATTCGCTTCCGGTACGACTTCACCTTGCGCTCGGACTCCTCGAAGCCGCCTGCGGTCAGGCCGAGACACCCGAGGCCGCGGTCGGCCGCGTCGATCTCGGTCCCCGGGGACGTGACAGCCACCCACATTGGGGGGTGCGGCTTCTGGAGCGGCTTGGGCAGCACCGCGCGCTCCGGCATCGAGAACGCGCGTCCCTGCCAGCTGAAGCGCTCCTGGGTCCACATCTTCGGGATGACGCGGACGAACTCATCCCAGGTCTTCTTGGTGTCGTCCGGGTTGGCCCGGAACCCGTTCAGCTCGGTCCAGGTCGCGGAGCGGCCCGTGCCCAGCTCCAAGCGGCCGCCGGACAGGATGTCGAGGACGGCGGCGCGCTCGGCCACCCGGATCGGGCTCTGGTACTGGGGAACGCAGGCCACGATCCCGTGTCCCACCCGGATCCGGGTGGTCTGGGTGGCGCAGGCGGCGAGGAACACATCGGGCGCGGGGCAGTGCGAGTACTCCTCGAGAAAGTGGTGCTCCACGGCCCAGACGTAGTCGAAGCCCAACTCGTCGGCGAGCCGCACCTGCTCGAGCGCGTTTTCGTAGACCCGCCGCTCGGACTCCGCCGTCCAGGGACGGGGGACCGACAGCTCCATGAAGATGCCGAATTCCACAAGCTCGTTCCTCCCCTGATTTGCTAATCTTCACTAACTATAAGCGCCGACTCCCGGAGCGTCCAGTGCCGCCATACAGATCCCGACCGCCAGCTGGAGAATTCGTTACGGGGTGCTAACATCTGGGTCGTGGATCGGCGAGTCGAGGCACCGGTGGACGCCCAGCGCGAGGGACCTCTGGCTCGGCCCCGGATGGTCGGGTCTCCGCCCCCGGGGTCGGAGCACACCGGGGGCGACGAGGGGATGCCGACGACGGGGGGGCCGGCCGCTCGGGTCGGCGGTCACGCCAAGACGAAGAAGGGCGAGCGGCGACGCGCCGCGATCCTGGCCGCGGCCGCCGAGCTCTTCCGCGAGCGGGGCTTCCAGGCCACGAGCCTTGACGACATCGGCGCCGTCGCCGGGGTCAGCGGCCCCGCGATCTACCGGTACTTCCCGAGCAAGCACGAGCTGCTCTCGCTGCTGATCGAGGAGGCGGCCATCGCGTGGCGCGTGACCGTCGATGACGTGCTCAGCCAGGACACGCCGCCGCTCGTCACCCTCGAGCGCCTCATCGACGCCGCCGTGGAGTTACAGCTCGAGAGCGGCAACCTGCGTGCCGTGTACCACCACGAGTTTCAGCTTCTCGACGATGACGCCCGACGGCGCCTGGCCCGTATCGACCGGGTCACCATGGCCGAATGGGTGCACCTCCTCTGCGAGGTTCGCCCCGGCCTCACCGACGAGGAAGCGCGAGCCGCGGTCACGATGATCGACGGCCTGCTGCGCTCGGTGTCGTCGCTGCGCACCAGCGTCGGGCGCGATCGGCTCGCCGCGGTCATGAAGGACATGGTCCTCGGGGGGCTGTTCGCGCTGGGCGGGCCGCCTCCGGTCGTGGCGGCGTCGGCATGACGGTGCCGCTCGGGACCTGAGCCCGTGCCGCCCGACGCCAGCAACGACGCGCCCGACGAAGAACAGTTTCGCCTCGGCGTTCGCGCCTTCCTCGACGCGGCCATCCCCCGCAAGGGGTCGGCGGCACCCCATGGCGGGAACGGCGTCGCCCGGGCGAAGCGCTTCCAGCATCAGCTGGCCGACGCGGGCTACGCCGGGATCGCCTGGCCCCTCGCCTATGGCGGCCGAGGCCTCCCGGCCCGGTTCCAGCGGATCTTCGACCGTGAGGCCGCCGCGTTCCAGCTCCCGCCCCGCGTCCTCGACATCGGTCTTGGGATGTGCGGCCCGACCATCCTCGTGCACGGGACCGACGACCAGAAGCGCTCGCTGATCCCGCCGCTGCTGCGCGGCGACCACGTGTGGTGCGAGCTGTTCAGCGAGCCCGGCGCGGGCTCGGACCTGGCGAGCGTGCAGACCCGGGCCCGTCGTGACGGCGAGACGTGGATCCTGGACGGACAGAAGGTGTGGACGTCTGGCGCCCAGTACAGCGACCGCGCGGCCTGCCTGGCCCGGACCGACCCGGATCGCACCAAGCGCGAGGGCATCACGATGCTCGTCGTCGACATGCGGACGCCCGGGATCTCGGTACGTCCGCTCCGGCAGATGACGGGCGACGCGCTGTTCAGCGAGGTGTTCCTCGAGGGCGTCCGGGTCCCGATTGCCGACGCGCTCGGGGAGATCAACGACGGCTGGCGGGTCGCGCGCACGATGCTGGCCTTCGAGCGCCAGACCCTCGGCGCGTCGGGATCTGGTGGTGGGGGGGTGAAGGGATTCTCGGCGCTCATCGCCGAAGCCCGAGCCCGCGACCTCGTCACCGAGCCCGCGGTACGCCAGCGACTGGCGGATCTGCGCGTCCAGCAGATGGTGCTCCGCCATCTCGGTGGCTATCTCGAAGCGAACCGCCGAGCCGGACGGAGCGCGGGCGGGGAGGCGTCCATGCTCAAACTGGCCATGGCGCGCTTCGTGCAGGACACCGCCAACGCGGCAGTCGACATCGCCGGTCCTAGGTCAGTCGCCTGGAACCCCTCCGATCCCGACGCTGGCCGTTGGGCCACCCAGCTGCTCAACGCCCGCTCGGCATCGATCGGCGGGGGGACCAACGAGATCGTCCGAAACGTGATCGCCGAGCGGGTGCTCGGCCTGCCTCGCGACGTCGAGGTGGACGTCGACATCCCCTTCCGGGCCGTGAAGGTCGGCACCCAACGTGAGCCCTGAGCCGCTGCTGCCCGGGTTGCGGGTCGTCGAGATCGGCCAGTACATCGCGGCGCCGTTCGCTGCCACCATCCTCGCTGATCAGGGGGCGGAGGTCGTCAAGATCGAGCGACCAGGCGGCGATCCGTACCGCCACGACGCAGCCCGCTTCGCGGCGTGGAACCGCGGCAAGAGGTCGCGCACCCTTGATCTCACCGCCTCCGATGATCACGCCGCTGCCCTCGAGCTCATCGAGAGCGCCGACGTGCTGGTGGAGAACCTGCGGCCGGGCGCGATGGAACGCCTCGGGCTCTCACTGGACGAGCTACGGGCCGGTCAACCCGGGCTGGTGACCTGCTCGATCTCGGCATACGGGAGCGCTGGCCCGGCGCGCGACGACCCGGGCTGGGAGCCGCTGGTGCACGCACGCGCCGGCGCCCAGCAGGGCCTGTTCACGGCCGACCGGCCGATCTGGCTGCCGTTCCCGATGGCCAGCGTCGGCGCCGGCCTGCTGGCCGTGCTCGGCGTCGGCGCGGCGCTGGTCAAGCGAGCGACGACCGGCTATGGCCAGCACGTCGAGACCTCGCTGCTCGAGGCGCTCCTGTTCTTGAACGCAGGCGCGATCTTCCACCGAGCTCGTCGCCGCCCGGCCGTGGTTCGGGACGCTCGCACGCCGGTCCTGCACGTGTACGGGACACGGGATGGTCGCGCGGTACAGGTCAACTTGAGCGGCACCGAGCGCTGGCGCGAGCTCTGTCGGCTGCTCGGTCTCGACGGCGACGGCGGCCTCGACTTCTCGGATCCCGCCTCGCTCGCCAAGCTCGCCGATCGGACGTGGGCCGGCCACATGGTCGACGACCTGACGACCCGGTTCGCGGCGCGCACGGCCGACGACTGGGAGCGGCAGCTGCATCGCGACCCCCGCCGCCGTCGCCAAGTGCAACACGCTCGAGGAGTGGGTCGCGCACGAGCAGACGCGGGCGAACCGAGTGCTGGCCGACGCCGAGGACCCCACGGTCGGTGGGGACCGCCTCGTCGGGCCGCCGATCCGTGTCGACGCCGATCATCGCCGGCTCAGGTCGCGTCGCCACGGCTCGGAGAATGGGGCGCTCGCCGGGCACCGGGTGATCGACCTGTCGAGCTTCTGGGCGGGACCGCTCGCGGCCCGCTTGTTGGCCGAACTTGGCGCGGAGGTGGTCAAGGTCGAGCCCCCAGGCGGTGAGGGCGCCTACCAGCTGGTGCCGGTGCTGCCGAACATCTACGTGGACGCCAACCGGTCGAAGCGGGGCCTCACCCTCGACCTTCGGTGCGACGAGGATCACCAGCGCCTGCTCGAGCTGGTCGGGGTGGCCGACGTGGTCGTCGAGAACGCGGTCGCTGGAACGTGGGAGCGGCTCGGTCTCGACGAGGAGCACCTGCGCGTCGTCAACCCGAACCTGGTGTACGCCCGGGCGAAGGGGTTCGGGCTCCACGGCCCGCTCGCGTCACGACCGTGCTTCGACTACGTCGTGCAGGCTGCCACCGGGATGGAGATGACGCAGGGCGGGGGGCGGCCCCAGCCGGTGAACTTCACGGCCAACGACTACGGCACGGGGCTGCACCTCGCGGTCGGGGTCGTGCTCGCGCTGCTCGGCCGCACCCGCGGGGCCGGGGGAACCGGGGTCGAGGCCTCGCTGATGACGACCGCGACCGTGTACCAGTCCGAGGACGTCGCGGCGCTTGCCGTCCACGGGCACCGGCGGGACGTAGTCGGTCCCGAGCTCGCCGGACCCGCACCGTGGTGTCGCCTCTACGAGGCCGCCGACGGGTGGGTCGCGGTCTGCGCCATCACGTCCGAACAGCGCGCAGCCCTCGCCCGCACGCTCGGGGTCACGGCAGTTGCCACCGACCAGATCGCGCCGGTCATCGCGGCGATGACGGTGGACGCCGTGTGCGCGCGGCTGGGGGAGTCCAACGTGCCCGTCGCCCACAGCGTGCATCCCGGCGCCGTGCCCGACGACCCCCAGGTGCGCTCCGAAGGGCTCCTGACGACCGCGCGCCATCCCGCCGCGGGCCGAGTCGTCCAGGTCGGTATCCCGCTGTGGCTGTCGGTCGACGAACCGGCGATCAAGGGGCCAGCGCCGGCCCCGGTGCGGGGCCAGCGACGGGCGGCGAGTGGACCATGAGGATCGACACTGGGATCGGAGCGGACCTCGCGTCTGTCGCGTCGCGCACCTCGGCGGCCGAGCAGGCCGGTCTCGATTGCGTATGGGCCTCCGAGACCGTCAGCGACCCGTTCCTGGCGCTCGCACTGGCCGCCGAGCACTCGGAGCGAGTGTCGCTCGGCACGGCAGTCGCGATCGCGTTCGCCGCGTAACCCGATGAGCCTGGCCTACACGGCCAACCAGCTCCAGGACTTCTCGCGGGGACGCTTGATTCTGGGCTTGGGCTCGCAGGTCCGAGCGCACATCGAACGGCGGTTCAGCGAGCCATGGTCTCGGCCCGCCGCTCGCATGCGCGAGTTCGTGCTTGCGCTGCGTGCCATCTGGGCCTCCTGGAACGGTGGCGCCCCGCTCGACTTTCACGGCGAGTTCTACACGCACACCTTGATGACGCCTCTGTTCGTACCGCGCCGGCACGAGTTCGGGACTCCGCGCGTGTTCCTCGCCGCGGTCGGTCCGCTGATGACCGAGGTCGCGGGGGAGGTGGCCGACGGGGTGATCACGCACGGCCTCTCGAGCCCTCGCTACGTCCGCGAGGTCACCCTCCCCGCGCTCGAGCGCGGGCTGGCGGCGTCGGGACGGACACGCGCCGACGTGGAGGTGACTTGCCCCGGCTTCATCGCGGTCGCGGACACCGACGAGCAGCTGTCGAAGGTTCGGTCCCGGATGCGCGGACACCTGGCGTACTACGCCTCGACGCCGGCCTATCGCCCGGTCCTCGAGGTTCACGGGTGGGGCGAGCTGCAGAGCGAGCTCTACGCGAGCTCGAAACGCGGCGAGTGGAACGCGATGGCGGACCTCATCGACGACGAGACACTCGACACGTTCACGATCATCGCCACGCCGGACACGCTCGCGGACGCGGTGCGTGTCCGGTACGGCGGGATCGCTGATCGGATCAACGTCGCCTGGTGGCGCAAGGACTGGTGGCCAGCGGTGCGCGACGTCCTGCGAGCGGCGTGACCGAGGTTTGCGGCGTCACCCTGCCCGGGTTCGAGCGCGTCGCCGACGTCCTGCGAGACGGCACTCGGCTCACGATCGGCGATCGCGAGCGCGTCGCCAACCTCGGGTCCGGCGGGGGAGCGTTCGCGGCCTATGTCGAGGGGGAGTGCGTCGTCGACATCTGGGCCGGGGACGCGGCGCCCGGGATCGTGTGGTCGGAGGAGACCCGGGCGGTCGTCATGTCGGCGACCAAGGGCCTCAGCGCGCTGTGCGCGCACCTCCTCTTCGACCGCGGGCTGCTCGACCTCGACGCGCCGGTGACTGCCTACTGGCCCGAGTTCGGAGCCGCCGGCAAGGCGGGGACCCTGGTCCGCCAGTTGCTGAGCCACCAGTCGGGGGCGATCGGGGTGCCCGACGCGGACGGGCTCCTGTCGTGGGACGGCCGGGGCTGGGACGACACGTCCGCCATCGCGTCGTCGGTCGCGAGAGGTGCGCCGGCCTGGGAGCCGGGGACGACGCACGGGTACCACGCGCTCACCTTCGGATGGCTCGTCGACGCGCTGGTCCGGCGTTTGGCCGGCGTCAGCCTCGGTACGTACCTCCAGACCGAGGTCGCGGAGCCGCTGGGCGTCGACTGCCGGATCGGTACGCCCGGCGATGACCTCTCGACGGTCGCCCGCGTCATCGAGTTCACCCCGCGAGCGCCCTCGCGACGCAGCGCACGCGCGACCCTCGATCCCGACTCGCTGGCGGGACGGTCGGTGCTGGCTGGGCCACGAGGGCACCTCTTCGCCGACGAGCACGGCACTCCCCGATTCGCGCAGTTCATGAACACGCCCGCGGTGCTGGAGGCGGAGATCGGGTCGATCGGCGCGACCGCCACCGCCCGCGGGATCGCGCGCGTCTATGCCGCGCTGGCCCAGGGCGAGGAGCTGGTGTCGCGCGCCTCGGTGGCGCGGATGAGCGAGGAGCAGGTCTGCGGCCGCGATGCGGTCATGGGAGCGCCATCCCGCTGGGCGGTTGGCTACACCCGCGAACCGCCGGCGCTCGTGCCCGGTCTTCCCCGTCAGCACGGTCCGAACGACGAGGCGTTTGGACACATGGGTGCAGGCGGGCAGATCGGATTCGCCGACCCGGTCGCCCGCGTGAGCTGCGGGTTCGTCCGCAGCCACCTCGAGCACCAGGCGATGCCCCTCCTCGGGGCCAGCCTCGTCGACGCGCTCTATCGCTGCTTGGCGTAGGCCGCCGGCTCGACGCAGCTCCGTCGTCGCTCCCACGTCTGCACCGCCCGCCAAGTCGTACGCGTGGTCCAAGTCAGTACGCTCCTTAGCGATGGCGGAGCCCAACCCCCTATCGCCGCCGCGGGACCCCGCCGAGGCGCTGGACGCGGTGCTCGAGCTCGAACTCTTGGACCGCGACCTCTATCGGGCCCAGCACGGGGTGCAGGCGCGCGCCCGGCGCGCCCTGTACGGCGGCCAGGTCGCGGCGCAGGCGCTGCGGGCGGCGGGCTCGACCGTCCCCGAGGGGCGGGTCCCGCACTCGCTGCACGGCTACTTCCTGCGGCCGGGGCAGGTGGCCCGACCAGTGCTCTTCCACGTGGACCGGGACCGCGACGGGAGATCCTTCTCGGCCCGGCACGTCAGCGCGGTCCAGGACGGCGAGGTCATCTTCTCGATGCTGGCGTCGTTCCACGTCCCCGAGGAGAGCCCCAACTTCGACGCCGTCGCAACTCGCGGGGTGGCCGAACCTCCAGGTGGGCTCAGCCCCCGCGGTGACCTGCTCGTCGAGGTGCGCGAGATCACGCCCACACGACTCGAAGACGAGCAGATCCGCTACTCCGATCGCCTCTGGGTTCGCTCAGCCGGCCTCCTGCCCGACGATCGGCTCGTCCACGCCTGCGCGCTCACCTACCTGTCCGACCTCGGTTCCGGGTTCGGGCAGGTCGACCTGCGCGGCCTCGGCACCGGCGGCCCGAGCATCGATCACAGCATCTGGTTCCATGAGCCGATCGCGGCCGACGAGTGGACCCTGCTCGAGCTGCGGCCCTTGAAGGCGACGAGCCTGCGCGGGGTGTACCAGGGCACCCTCCGGAGCCACGACGGGCGCCTCGGGGCGATGATCATCCAGGAGACCCTGCTCCGGCCCCGCCCGCTCGCCCCGGAGCTCAAGGCGTACATGCTGGAGAGGCTGGCTGCCCGAGACTCGGAGTACGAGGAGACCTAGCGTTGATTGCCGCCGCCCCGTCGTCGATCGCCGGTCGCGCCCGCCGAGCTCGTCCCTGGTGGACGACGTCCCGCGCACCCCGGCGGGCACGATCCACAAGCCGAAGGTCCGACCGCGTCTCCGGCCGGCCCATGACCATCCAACGCATCGCTCGTCCCGAAGGGATTTACCCATGAGCTACCGCTTCCCGATCGAGGCTGGGCACATCCTGACCTTCGCTCGATCCATCGGCGATCCGAACCCGATCTACGCGGATGAGGACTACGCCCGCGGGACCGAGGTCGGCGGCATCATTGCCCCACCGACCTTCGCGCAGGCCAGCGCTCAGTACGACCCGCACTATCCGCTGCGACCGCAGATCGGGAAGCCGTGGTTCGGCTCGGGAGCTCGCCCGTCCCCCCGATCCTCGGCCGGGAGCGGCGGATCGAGCGGCGGCTCCGGAGGGACCGGGCTGCACGCCGAGCAGCATTTCGAGTATCACCGCGCGGTTCGCCCCGGCGACGTGTTCACGGTCGAGTCTCGTCCGGGTGAGACCTGGCAGAAGCAGGGTCGCCGAGCTGGCACCCTGACCTTCAGCGAGCTGATCACGGAGTATCGGGACCAGGACGGCGAGCTCGTGGTGACCGCGCGCTCCGTCGGGGTGCGCACCGAGCGCCCGGTCGAGCAGGGAGGAAGCTGATGACCCTGCAGCGGTCCCAGGTCTCCGTCGCCGACACGCACGACGTCCTCCTGGTCGACGGGCTGACCCGCACCCAGATCGTCCAGTACGCCGGCGCGTCCGGCGACTACAACCCGCTGCACACGGACGAGGTGTTCGCGGTCGAGACCGCTGGCTACCCGAGTGTCTTCGCGCACGGGATGCTCAGCATGGCCATGACGGGCCGAGCTCTCACCGACTGGGTCGGCGACGACCGGCTCACGCGCTTTGGCGTCCGGTTCATCCAGCAGGTCTGGCCGGGCGACACGTTGAGCACCAGGATCACCGTAGAAGCCCTCCACGAGGCCGACGGTGAGCAGACCGTCGAGCTCGCCGTCTCGACGAGCAACCAGGACGGCGTCGAGGTGCTCACCGGCCACGCGACCGCGCGGCTGGATCCGTAGTCGTCGACGGCTCGCCGACGCTGGCGGGCGAGGGCAGCCGGTCCCGCTGTCGCGCTCGGGTCCCGGGCCTCAACCGCCCGGTCCCCACGCCAAATGGAGTACACTCTTTTCGGCCAACCGCGGCTGGGCACCGGTGGCCCGGCTCGACTGGGGTCGGCCGTCGGCGCCCGAGGATAAGGGGGAGGCGACGATGCGTCTCGGTGTCACGATCGGCTTCTCGGAGCGACACCCCCGGCGCATGATCGAGGCCGCCCAGTTCGCGGAGTCGCTGGGGTTCGATTCGGTCTGGACGGGCGAGGCCTACGGAGCCGACGCCGTCGTGCCGCTCGCGGCGGTGGCCGCGCACACCAAGCGCATCCGTCTCGGCACCGGCATCCTGCAGATGCCGGCGCGCACCCCCGCGATGACGGCGATGACGGCCGCCACCCTCGACGCGCTCTCCGGCGGCCGACTCGTGCTCGGGCTTGGTCTGTCGGGCCCCCAGGTCGTGGAGGGCTGGCACGGGCGGCCCTACACCCCGCCCCTCCAGACGACACGCGAGTACGTCGCGGCGCTGCGCGAGCTGCTGCGGAGAGAGCGTTTCGAATTCCACGGCGCGGTCGTGGACGTCCCCTATCGAGGGGACGACGCGACCGGTCTGGGCAAGCCCTTGAAGCTCGGTCTGCACCCGCGGCCGGACATCCCCATCTATCTGGCGGCGATCGGGCCGAGGAACGTTCGGCTCGCCACGGAGATCGCGGACGGATTCCTCCCCATCTTCTGGAGTCCCACCGGGTGGAAGGACGCGTTCGGCGACGCGCTCGCGGACGTCGATGTCAACCGCTTCGACGTGGCACCGTCGGTGCGGGTGGTCGTCGGGGACGACCTCGAGGCGTGCCGCGATCGGCTGCGGCCGTTCCTGGCCCTCTACATCGGGGGCATGGGTGCTCGGGGCCGGAACTTCTACAACGACCTGGTCGGTCGGCTCGGCTACGAGGGGCCGGCCGCCACGATCCAGGACCTCTACCTGGCTGGCGACACGGCTGGGGCGGCGAAGGCCGTCCCCGACGCCCTCATCGACGACGTCGCGCTGCTTGGCCCGCCGGGGCGGATCCGGGAGCGCCTCGAAGCGTGGCGGGAGTCGCCGGTGACGACGCTGAACATCGTGGCGGCGACGCCCGATGCTCTGGAGCTCGTCGCCAGCGCGCTGACCTGAGATGGGCGAGCCCCGGCCTGGTTATCGATAGGCGGGCGGCTCATTGCGGCGTGGGCCACGCGCGCCGGCCGGGTCGTTCCCGATGTGGGTATACGCCATCCCGTTCTGCAAGGCCGTCGTGCGCGGCATGTCAAGCGATTCCCAGATCGCGCGGACGGTTCCCTGGACTGCCTTGGGGTTCCGAGCCGCGATGGACTGGGCAATGGCGTGCGCACGGGTCCGCAACTCGGACCGCGGGACCACCTCCGTGACCAGACCTAAGCGGAGCGCCGTCGGCGCGGTGATGCGCTCCTCCGTGCCCATGAGCGCCCAGCGCAGCACGTCGCCGATCGGCACTCCCCGAGCCAGCATGCCGATCGGCTCCAGCGCCGAGACGATCCCGCCGTTGGCATGCGGGTCGAAGAACTCGACGTCATCGGCGCAGATGATGATGTCAGCCTCGTTGATGAAGTACTGCGCGCCGCCCGCGCACAGGCCATGGACGGCGGCGACGACGGGCTTCCAGACTCGGTGGTGGAACTTTGGGGAGAGCGTCGCGCCGGGGTCGAACGTGTTCCATACGTTCGCCCGGAGGAACCAGCTCGTGCCGTCCTTGATGTCGACCCCCGTGCAAAAGGCGCGGTCGCCGTTCGCCTGGAGGACGGCGACGTGCACATCGTCGTTGTCGCGCACGGTCTCCCACGCCCAGCCGATCTCTTTGGCGAGCCGATCGTTGAACGCGTTCAGTGCCTCGGGCCGGTCCAGGGTGATCGTTGCGACGTGCTGCTCGACGTCGAAGGTGATCGTTTCGCAGTCCATCGGTGCGGCCCCTGCTCGCGGACGGTGCGAATTCAGTGTACCGTTTCATGGAGCCGGGCCGTCCAGCCTCGCACCGCGGGGGCGCGAGCGGAGCCGGGTATCCTGAATCAGCGGCGGTCCTGCGGCGAGAGCAGACGAGTGACGACCACGCCAACCCTTCCTAGGCGGCCAGCGGGCCCTGCCACGGCGCGCCACGGTTCAGCGACCACTCGGGCTAGCGGGTCGAAGCTGGCCGCGGTCGTCGCCGACCAGATCGTGCGAGACATCTCCAAGCGGGGCTGGCCCGAGGATGCGGTGCTGGGCTCGGAGCCCGAGCTCCTCGACCGGTACGGGGTCAGCCGAGCAGTCTTCCGGGAGGCCGTGCGACTGCTCGAGCATCAGCAGGTGGCCCGCATGCGGCGCGGCCCCGGCGGAGGACTCGTCGTCACCGCGCCGACCCTCGATTCGGTGATCGACGCGGTTGCCGTCTTCCTGTTCCACGCCAGCGCCCGCATCGACCACGTCGTCGAGGTGCGCCTCGCCCTCGAGGAGACGGTCGCGGAGCTCGCCCCGCAGCGGCTGACCGAGGACGACATCTCGGCACTGCGTGCCCTCGCGGACCGCGAGCGCGCTGGCACAACCGCAGATCCCCGCGAGCTCCACATCATGCTGGCGACAATGACGAAGAATCCGGCGTTGGCCTTCTGTGTCGGTCTTCTCAACCGTCTGACGTTCTTCCATTCGCCGGACATCTCACGAATCCGGCCCAGCACGCTTGACGAATCGGCGAAGGCCCACCTCGCGATCATCGACGCGGTCGTCGCAGGAAACGTCGGGCTCACGCGCCATCGCATGCGCAAGCATCTCGAGGCGGAGGCCGAGTACCTCCGGCGTCGCAAGTCCTCGAAGCAGCTCTTAGACAAGAGCCTGCTCCGCTCCCTGGAGCAGAGTGACAAGCGCGGTGAGCGGGTCGCCCGGGAGATCTTCCTCGAGGTGACGGCGGCGGGCTGGCCAGTCGGACAGTTCCTCGGGTCGGAGAGCGAGCTGATGGAGCGCTTCGGTGTCAGCCGTGCCGTCCTCCGGGAGGCGGTGCGCCTGCTGGAGCATCATCAGATCGCGAGCATGCGTCGCGGTCCCGGTGGTGGGCTCTTCGTCACCGAACCCGGTATCGACGCGACGGTTGGCGCGGTCACCCTACTGATCGAGCGGGGGGAATCTCGCCCGCGAACCTGTTCGAGGTGCGGACCGCCCTGGAGCTGGAGACGACCGAGCTCGCCGTCAAGCGACTCGACGAGCACGATGAGACCGTCCTGTACGAAGCGCTCGACACGGAGCGGACCGCCGCCTCGTTCGAGGAGTTCGTCACGATCGGCCACGACCTGCACGACGTGCTTGCCGAGATCCCTCAGAACCCGGTGCTCACGCTGCTGTCCCTCGTGTTCACACGGCTGACCCGCATGCACCAGGGCGTGCCACCAGGCCGATCGCGGCCATCCGCCGCGGATGTGCAGCGAAGCCATGACGCGATCGTCCAGGCGATCGTGCAGCGCGACGCGGAGCTGGCCCTTCACCGGATGCGCCGCCACCTTGACGCGCTCATGGTGTGGGTCCAGTAGCGACTACCCGAGCGAGCTCAACACGGTGCCCGCGGCCCGGGCGACGGTTGCGAGCTCCCGGTCGTAGGGGTTCTCGGCCAGATACGGGCTGACTGGGATCACGGTCGCCCCCTCCGGGAGGCCCTCGGGGCGGTCGTCGATGAACACTGCCGAGACGTCACCGGGCACGACTTGGTCGATGGCGTAGCGACCCTGCACGTCTCGCCGCACCTTCGTGTGAAAGGCATCGACGAGATCGGCGACCCCGAACTGGGCTCCCCGCCGCCGCGCGTAGTCGTCACCGCCGGCGCTCCACCAGACGATCGTTCTCGACTGCCGCTTCAAGTGGACAAGGAGCTCGACCGTGCCCGGGCGCAACGAGGTGCCCGTCAACGAATCGACGAGGCAGCCGTCGACGTCGAACACCCACCACTGCGCGCCGGCGGTCACGTCCTCTCGGCGAGCAATTCGCGATGACGGTCCATCATCTTGACGGCCCGGCGCTGGAGCTCCTCGGGTGGCGCGGGCAACAGAACGGGACCGTGCTCGCGACTGGGGAGCAGCACGGTCGCGTTCCCGGGTGCGGTGACGTCACCGCGCTGGTTCGTGGCCCGCATCTCGATGTCGACCGCGCACCGACCGTCCTCGACCCGCTTGCCCGTGATCTCGCCGGTGATGACGTGCGCGTCGCCGATGTAGTTGAACTTTCGCATCTCGTCGTGCTGACGGAAGAGCCATCCGTCGTCACCGATCCAATCGGTTAAGAAGTGGGTGAGCCAGCACTCGCGCATCACCCCGTAGTCGTACGCCATCGGGTTCCCGATCGACTGCGACCACTCGTTCTCCCAGTGGAGCCGCTGGGCAACGTCGGGGATCCCGGCCGCGTTCTTGATGTAGAACTTCGGGATCCGCTGCCGGTTCTTGTAGCCGATGCGTGACGACGAGATGTTGTAGGGCGCGAAGCCGTAGCCACCGGCGTGGAAGCAGATGACCTCGGTCAGGGTGAGCGGACCCTTCGCCATGTCAGGCAACGACTCGCCGACCTCGACGTCCTCGAAGTAGCGGGCCTCGGAGCCGCGGGGCCCTTCGCGCTCGTAGATGGCGTCGAGTGCGGCGATGTCGTCGTCGGTGTACGTGGCGGGCTCGATTCCCATGTTCTTGCCACGCTCGCGTGACTGCTTGCGCTCCGTGGCGATGAGGATGGTTCGCTGCACCGCGACGACCTCGGCCCTCTGGTTCATGCGCACGTGTCGGGTCACGCGGATGACCGATCGGCCCGCGAACTCGCTTCGCTTCTCCTCGATCGACTCGAGACCGCCGAAGCCGTACAGCTGGTCGCCCGGGTAGACGGGCTGGTACCAGTCCGTCGACTGACCCGAGACGAAGAGGTGCACACCGGAGAAGAGCCTCTTGGTCTGATCCCGGATCTCCTTCGGGATCGGATCCCCGTACAGCGGCAGGGACAGCGCGATCCCGATCATCGGTGGCGCGATCTGGCTGCCCCAACGCGTCGTCGGGCCGTAGCGAGGGTCCGCGAAGAGCGGGTTGTCGTCCCCGTAGCCGCGCGCGAAATTCCGGATCCCGTCCGGCGACGCCGTCGTGTAGTACTCACGCTGGCCCATCGGCGCGTCGATCCCGACGAGGAGCCGCGAGCGCTCAATGTCCTCGTTCTTGATCGGGTAATCGAACTCCGCGGCGTCGGTCTCCCCGGCTCGGCTCACGTCGGGAATGGTATCCTGAATTCAGATGAAGCACCCCTGGGACCGGCGGCTCGGCATCTGGTGGGTGGCCGAGGATCATCCCGACCAACCCGCGGTGGTGGCATCGCCGTCCGAGGTGACCCTCACCTTCGCCGAGCTGGTCGGGCGGGCCCACCAACTCGTGCACGCACTGCGAGGACGGGGTATTGGCGCCGGCGACGTCATCGCCTACGCGCTCCCCAACGACGTGGACGTCCTTTACTGGCAACTCGCGGCGCAGGAGGGCGGCCTGCAGCCCATCTCGCTGAACCCTGCGCTGTCAGCCAATGAGATCGGGACGATCATGGAACACTCGGGTGCCGCGGCGATCGTCATGCACGAGCAGTACCGGGACCGAGTCGGCGAGCTGGGCCATGCGCCAGGCATCCGGCTGCGTGTCTCTGTCCGGGGTGCGATCGACGGGTTCACGCTCTTCGACGAGCTGATCGCCGGGCAGCCGACGACGCCGCCCGCCGACCGGCGCCTCGGCACTCCGATCGTCTACTCGTCGGGCACGACCGGCAAGCCGAAGGCGATCGTGCGGCCGGTCAGCAGCCCGCTGGGGCCCTCGGAGTGGTGCGACCAGACCAAGGTCTTCGGGCGCGCCTTCCAGTTCCTTCCCCTGGAGGGCGTCCACCTCGTCTCGGCGGGAATGCACCACGGGGGGTGTCAGAGCTTCTACCTGAACGCGCTGAACGTGGGTCAGGCGCTCGCCATCATGGGCAAGTTCGATCCCGAGCAGGCGTTGGCGATGATCGAGCGCTACCAGGTCACCACCGCCTACATGGTGCCGACCCAGTTCGTGCGCCTGCTGCGGCTCCCGGCCGAGGTGCGGGAGCGGTACGACGTCTCGAGCCTCCAAGTCGTGGTCCACTCCGCGGCGCCGTGCCCGGTCGAGATCAAGCATCAGATGCTCGACTGGTGGGGTCCCGTCGTCTGGGAGACCTACGGGGGGATGGAGGGTGCGGCGACCATTGCCAAGCCTCGCCGGTGGCTCGAGAAGCCAGGCACCGTCGGGCGCTGCGTGAACGGCATGCAGGTGAGGATCCTCGACGACGAGGGCAACGAGCTCCCTCGCGGCGAACTCGGGACCGTGTACCTGGAATCGAGCTTTCCGACGTTCGCGTATCGCGACGAGCCCGAGCTCACCGCCTCGGTGCACCGGGGGAAGGCCTTCACCCTCGGCGACGTCGGCTACGTCGACGACGACGGCTACCTGTTCCTCGCCGACCGCGCCAAGGACATGATCATCTCCGGCGGTGTGAACATCTATCCGGCCGAGGTCGAAGGGGTGCTGTCCGCCCATCCGCTCGTTGGTGACGTCGCCGTGATCGGGATCCCGGACCCGGAGTGGGGTGAGCAGGTCAAGGCCGTCGTCGAGCTGGTGGGGGAGGCGGAGCCGTCGGACGGCCTCGGCGAGGAGCTCATCGGGTTCTGCCGAGTGCGCCTGGCCGGCTACAAGTGCCCGCGCTCGGTCGACTTCCGCGACCACCTGGCGCGCACCGACAGCGGGAAGATCTATAAGCGTCTGCTGCGCGACGAGTACTGGGCCGACGCCGGCCGCCGCGTCTAGGCAATTAAGTACCCTCAACCGGCTCCGGTGAACGGATCGCGGCGCCGCCGACGCAAGGAGGCCACGGGGCGTGAATTTCGCGTTCGGCGAGGACCAGGAGCTGCTGCGCGCCACGACGCGTCGGTTCCTCGACGAGCGTCAGTCGCTGGCCTCGGTCCGGAACGTCATCGAGGTCGACGAGACGTTCGATCGCGACGTGTGGCGCCAGGGCGCCGAGCTTGGGTGGTCGGCCATGCTGGTGCCCTCCCGCTACGACGGGGGCAGCGTCACTGAGCAGCCCCTGGTCGACGCCGTCATGTTGGCCGAGGAGCTCGGCCGCGTCCTCTATCCCGGGCCCTTCATCCCGACCAACGTCGTCGCGGACGCCATCGCGAAGTGGGGTGAAGACGGCCTGCGAGCGGAGCTCCTGCCGGCCATCGCCCGGGGGGAGGTCGTTGCCGCGTGGTGCCAGTCCGGGGACGGGACCCCCGAGCCCGACGCGGTAGGCGTCGTGGGGGTATCGGACTCCGACGGGTACCACCTGCTCGGGGTCGCCCGCTACGTCCAGGCCGCGGCCACCGCCGACGTGCTCCTGGTCGCAGCCCGCGTGGACGCGGGTCTGCTCCATCTCCTGGTCCGTAACGCGCCCCCCGGGGTCCGCGTCCGGCCGACGTCAGGGCTCGACCTAACCCGGCGCGCCGCCGAGGTCCACTTCGACGTCTCCGTACCGACCGCGGCGACGCTCGGCTCGCCTGGCGAGACCGAGGTGTCGGAGCGGGCGCTGGCGGTGGCCACCGTGCTCCAGGCGGCCGAGGCGGTCGGCGCGGCGGACCACCTCGTCAGCGCGACCGTTCAGTACGCGAAGGACCGCGTGCAGTTCGGCCGACCCATCGGCAGCTTCCAGGCCATCAAGCATCGACTCGCCGACCTGTACATCACGCTCGAGGGGATGCGGGCCGCCACCCACTACGCCGCGCTCGCCGTGTCCGAATCGTTCGACGACGCGCAGGAGGCGGTCAGTGTCGCCGGGTCGTACGTGACCGACGCGTTCGCCCAGGTCTGCGGGGAGGCACTCCAGCTGCACGGCGGCATCGGATTCACGTGGGAGCATGACATCCATCTGTTCGTGCGCCGAGCCAAGGCCGACCAGGTGACCTACGGCGACGCGTCCTTCCACCGTGAACGACTCTGCCGGATCGTCACCCAGGCGACGACGACGGCCGCGGACTGATGGACGTCTCGACCCCGCCGATCCCGTCGGACTACGACGAGTATCGAGCCCGGCTCCAGGCCTTCGTCGCCTCGAACAGGCCGTCCCTAGCGTGGAAGCAACGTACCGGTCTGCGGGCTCCGGAGCAGGCCGCCGACATCGAGGCGCTGCGTCGCTGGGCCCGAGCCCTGCACGACGCCGGGTACGTCCTCGACCGCTTCTCCGTGGAGTCGACCGATCCGTTCGAGCAGCGCATCTTGGAGCACGAGCTCGCCGCGGCCGGCGTTCCGTACGTCCTCGGCAACCCCCTCGTGTCGGGGGCCATCAAGCAGTTCGGCACCGCTGACCAGCTGGCGCGCTACCTCCCGGCGATGGCGCGCGGCGACCACATCTGGACCCAGCTCTTCTCGGAGCCCAACGCCGGCAGTGACCTGGCGTCACTCCAGACCCGGGCCCGACGGGAGGGCGAGGAGTACATCGTCGTCGGGCAGAAGGTCTGGAGCACCTGGGCGCAATGGTCGGACTACGGCTACCTGCTGGCGCGGACCGAAGATGTACCGGGACCGAAGGGCATCACCGCGTTCATCCTCGACATGGCGAGCACGGGGGTCGAGGTCCGGCCGCTCCGAGAGATGACCGGCACGACCGATTTCAACGAGGTCTTCTTCGACGAGGTGCGCGTCCCGGCCACGAACGTGATCGGCACTCCCGGGGATGGCTGGCGCATCGCCAACGCGAGCCTGGCCTCCGAGCGGGGCGGCCTCGGGTCCGGCGGTGGGGGCGACCCAATCCAGGCTCTCGTCCGCCTCGCCCAGACGACCACGAGGGGAGCGCCCGGGCAGCCCGCGATCAAGGACTCCGGGGTGCGCCAGCAGATCGCGCAGCTCGCAGCTCGGGCACGGATCCAGCGGTACCTCGGCTACCGCGCCGCGACGCGGGCGGCCCACGGCCAACGGTCGGCCTCGGATGCTCCGCTGGTCAAGATCTGGTTCAGCGAGTTGAACCTCGAGCTTCTGCGAGTACGGCCTGAGCCTGCTCGGGCCGAGGTCCACGCTCGTCGAGGGTGACCCGTCGGCTTACGAGGACGGCCGTTGGCAGGACATGTTCCTGTACGCGCGCGCGTGGACGATCGCGGGTGGCTCGAACGAGATCATGCGCAACCTGATCGCGGAGCGGGGCCTCGGGCTGCCTCGGGAGCCCCGCGGCGGCGCCTGAGCCACGCTCGACGCGGCTAGGCCGTCGGCGGCGGCTTCTTCGCCTCCGCTCGTTCGAGCCAACGCTTCACGGCGCGGCGGTGATCGTCGGTCTGGGCCGAGCGCGCCATGCGCTCGCTCTCGAGCGGAAGCGCTTCGCGCAGCGGCAGCGCGAGTGCGTCGCGCACGTTCTCCTTCATGAGCTGGAAGGCGGTCGCCGGGCCTTCGGCGACCGCCTTCGCCCACTCCATCGCCGCGCCCCGCAGGTCCGCATCGGGAACCACTCGACTGAAGAGCCCGAGTCGCACCGCCTCGTCGCTGTCGATGGTGGCGTTGTCGACCAGGACCTGCAGCGCACGTGACGGACCGAGCAGGCGAGTCAAGAACCAGGTGCTCCCAAAGTCCCCACTGAAACCCAGCGCAGCGAAGCCGGTAACCAGACGCGCCGACCGAGCCGCGATCCGAAGATCGGCCGCAAGTGCGATGCCGACACCGGCACCCACCGCTGGTCCCGGCAACGCCGCTATGGACAGCTTCGGCGACTCGTGGAGCGCCAGCACCATCCGAGCTATGTCCAGGAGCGGATTGGCGCCGGGTGGCGGCTGCCGGTCGCCCACACCGGTTGGTCGGGCAGCCTTGTTGCCCCGCACGTCACCACCTGCACAGAAGGAAGTGCCCGCACCGGTGATCAGCATGCAGCGCACCGCGCTGTCCTCCTCGAACCGCTCGATCACCCGGGGGATGGCGTCGTACATGTCAGGGTGGAGGGCATTTCGTCGTTCCGGACGGTTGAGTTCGATTACCCCGACGCCGTCGACGATCCACGAGCGCACGGTCTCGGTGCCCGAGTCGATGTCTCTCTGCATGGAAGCACTCCCCGGTCTCTCCAGGCGTCGTGCGGTGCGCTCGTTGGGTGACGACGAGGTGCTCTGCCGCTCGCCCCTGAGCGAGACCCATTCGGCAAGCCTCACGAGCCGGGCGCCCCGCCATCCTGAGACTCTCGAGCTGAGTCCTGTGCTGGCCGTCCCAGGCGGTATAGGATACTGTTTCTTGGTTTCGGAGGGATCCCGCCCTCTACGCTTGGGCTGGATTGGGTATACTCCATTATTGCTGACCAGGACGAGGGCGGTGCCCTCGACTTAGGTCGGGAGCAGCCGAACGGGGGGACCGTGCGAGAGTTCGCTGGGAAGGCTATTTCGGTGGGCGTCGTCGTGCTCATGGTGAGCGCCCTGGCATGGGCGAGCACGCCGCTCGGAGCGCAGACCGGGGCCGCGCCCGGCGTCACCCCCACGACGATCAAGATCGGGTACATCACGTCCGAGACTGGCGTGGCGTCGTCGACCTATATGGGCGGAGCGCAAGGTGCCATGGCGCGGTTCGCGCTCCAGAACGCACATGGAGGAGTCGACGGCAGGAAGCTTGAGCTGGTGGCCGAGGATGACGGAACGGTCGGCAACCAGGCGGCGGCTCAGGACCTCGTCGAGAACAAGGGCGTGTTCGGGGTCATCGACTTTTCGGCCTTCGTGCAGGGCGCCGGTGCCCAGTACCTCCAGCAGCAGGGTGTCCCGGTGACTGGCGCCGCTGTCGATGGTCCTGAGTGGGCCGAGCAGCCGTACACGAACATGTTCAGCACCAGCCCGCCGTACTACACGCAGTTCGGCAACTCGTACTACTACCACCTCGACACAGCCAAGTACCTCAAATCGGTCGGCGTGACGAAGATGGCGTCGCTCGGCTTCAGCATCTCACCGTCAGCAGTGCAGAACGTCAAGGCCACGGTCGCCGCCGACAATGCGGTGGGGATCAAGAACTGTTACGAGAACACCGCGGTCTCATTCGGCCAGACCTCGTTCACAACCGAGGCGCTGGCGATCAAGCAGGCGGGCTGCAACGGAGTGATCGGCGCAATGGTCGACGCCTCCGACGTTGGCCTGGCGGCATCGTTGCAGCAGGCTGCCGTGACCGCCAAGCAGTTCTATTACACCGGCTATGACCAGAGCGTGCTCTCTGATCCGTCGGCTGCCGCGAGTCTGAGCGGCGCTTACTTCTCAGCGTCGCCGAACTTCACGAACCCGCCCCCGGGGACGCAGACGATGATCGCGGCCTTGAAGAAGTACGCCCCGAGCGTGAAGGGCATTCCGAACTTCGGTGTCTGGGGGTCGTACCAGGCGGCCGACGTGATGATCGAGGGCCTTGAGGTCGCGGGCAAGAACCCCACTCGTCAGTTGTTCATCACGAAGCTTCGCGCCACGTCGGGCTACACCGGCGGGGGCCTCTTCAGTCCGCCCATCAGCTTCACCGGGTTCGGAACCCCAGCCATGTTCAGTCCTCAATTCTGCTCCGACTTCGTGCAGCTGCGGGGTGGGAAGTACGTCACGACCGCGAAGAACGTTTGTGGAGCGCTGATCAAGTACTAGTAGCGCTCCGAGGAGCCCCGAAGGAGAGCCGCCCACGGCGAGGTATTGGTGGCGCCCGGCGCCGCGCGAGATTTGCTGAGAAAGAGGCTCGTTGCTCCAGTACATCATCGCCGGCTTGGTGTTCGGGAGTCTCTACGCCATCGCGTCGTCGGGGCTCATCGTCACGTATCTCTCGGCCGGGATCCTGAACTTCGCCTTCGGCTCGTTGGCCTTCTTTATCGCCAGGCTCTACTACTTCCTCAACACGCAGCATGGATGGAACATCCTGCCCGCGTTCCTCGTTTCGGTGGTCGTCGCCGCTCCCGCGTTGGGACTGCTCCTCTACCTGGTGATCTTCCGGTACCTCCGACAGGCCACCCCGCTGATCAAGATCGTGGTGACGATCGGGCTCTCGGTGATGATCCCCTCCGTCGCCACGATTTTCTTCGGCGATCAGCCGATCCTGGTGGCGCCCGGCATCACGCCCCGCCCGCTGCACAGCTACACAGTGTTCGGCGTTCCCGTCACCACCGACCAGATTGTGGTCTACGTGTGTGTGGTGCTGGTGATGGTCATCGGGACGATGGTCCTGCGCTATACCGACGTCGGGCTCCGCGTGCGGGCGATGGTCGACTCACCGGCGATGACGGCCCTCTCGGGGACCAACCCTCGCCTGGTCGCCGCCAGCGTCTGGGCGGCGAGCACCCTGCTGGCGGGTCTCGTCGGCGTCGTAGGGGCGCCGATCATCGGTCTCGACTCCTCGGCCTTCACGCTGCTCATGATCGCGGCCTTCGCGGCGGTGATCGCGGCACGACTCCATAGCCTGCCGATCGGCGTGATCGTCGGGTTCGCGATGGGGATCGCGGGCTCGCTCGTCCAGTACTTCGTGCCCCCCAGCAGCCCGTTCACCCAGGCCGCGATCCCGAGCATCCCGTTCGTGGTGACGGCCATCTTCCTCGTCTACAACGTGATCCGACGAGGAGCGGCGACGGAGCGCGACACCGTCGGGAGCGCGCTGGACAAGGCGATCATTCCGCACGGCGAGTCCGAGGTCGCCACCACCACCCGTGGACCCGCGGCGTTCGGGTGGCGCTGGTCGCTCCTCGGCCTGGTCATCGTCGCCATCTTGCCGATCGTGCTGTCGAACTTCTGGGTCGGCCTGTTCGCAGAGGGGATCACCTTCTCGATCATCTTCCTCTCGTTCACGTTCCTCATCGGCGACGGCGGCATGGTCTGGCTCTGCCAGGTGACCTTCGCTGGCGTCGGTGCGATCACCGCGGCCCAGCTCGCGACCGTTGCGGGCTGGCCGCTGGGCGCGGCCATCCTCTGCGGCGCGCTCATCGCCGGCGGCATGGGCGTGGTGATCGGGCTCTTGAGCATTCGCCTCGGAGAGGTCTACGTCGCGCTCGTCACCCTCACCTTCGCGCTCCTCATGGAAGACCTGGTCTTCACGCGACCCGCGTTCGCGCAGTTCGGGAGCGGCGTCGCGCTCCATCGCCCGAGCTTCGCCCACGGCGACGTGGCGTTGAGCTACCTCGCGCTGGCCGTGTTCTGTGTCGTCGCGCTCGTGGTGCTCAACGCGCGTCGCTCGACCACGGGCCTGGCCCTAGGTGCCGTGCGGTCGAGCCCACCTGCTGCCCGGACGCTCGGGGTGAGCGTGGTGCAGATGAAGGTGCTGGTCGCGGGGCTCGCGGCCTTCATCGCCGCCATCGGCGGCGCGCTGCTGGCCGTCTCCACCGGCACAGCCGTCCCCACGGCGTACTCGACGTTGCTCGGCCTCGTCTGGCTGGCGGTCCTGGTCAGCCTCGGCATCCGCTCGGCTCTCGCCGCGCTCCTGGCCGGCCTCACGTTCACGATGCTGCCCGGGGTCGTGCAGGTCTACCTCCCTCATTCCTGGGCCCAGGTGCCGACCATCCTGTTCGGACTCGGCGCGATCGCGGTCGCCAAGTACCCCGAGGGGTCGCTGGCCATGAACGCACGCGTCATGCGCGCGCTGCTCCCCGCACGATCGCCCCGCGGCGAGGCGCCCGATGCGGCGCCCACCGGAGTCCCCGCCGAGCTCACGGACAGCGTCGCCCCGTGAACGCGGCGACGGCCCCGCCCGCGGCCCCGGCGGCGCTCGAGGCCTTCGAGTTGATCGTGCGTTTCGGCGGCATCACCGCCCTCTCCGGCGTCAGCCTGCGGGTGCCGCACGGGACGCTGGTCGGTCTCGTCGGGCCGAACGGCGCCGGCAAGAGCACGGCGTTCGCGGTCCTCTCAGGCCTCCTTCGACCGAACGCGGGTCGAGTCGAGCTCGACGGCCTCGATGTCACGCGCGCGAGCCCGCAAGCCCGAGCACGCCGCGGACTGGCTCGAACCTTTCAGCAGCCGGAGCTCTTCGAGGGACTCACCGTACGCGACCACCTGATACTGGCAGATCGAATCCGAAACGCGGGCGCACGCCTCTGGAGGGACACGTTCTGTGCCGGAGCGCTGTGGCGAAGCTCGCGAGCCGAGCAGCAGCGCGTCGACCGACTCGTGGACCAGCTCGGGCTGACCCGGGTCGCGGACCAGAGCGTGGACGCGCTCCCGTTCGGGACCAGCCGGCTGGTCGAGGTCGGGAGGGCCCTCGCGACCGAGCCCTCGGTCGTGCTGCTGGACGAGCCGACGTCAGGTCTCACCGAGTACGAGTCGGAGGAGCTCGCGACCACCCTCCGACGCACCGTCGACGAGCGCGGGGTCGCGGTCGTGCTCGTGGAGCACGACGTCCCGATGGTCCTCAACCTGTGCTCGCACGTCTTCGTCCTCGACTTCGGCATCTGCATCGCCGACGGTGCCCCCTCCGAGATCCGCGTCAACGAGCAGGTGCAGACCGCCTACCTCGGCCGGGGGGACACCACCCGTCGGTCCACAACCACCCGCACCCACCGCGAGTCCGGATGACCAACGGCGTCGATCTGTGCGTGGAGCAGCTGGACGTCCGCTACGGGGCGCTCCAGGCGCTCTCGGGCCTCGACCTGTGCGTGCCGGCCGGTTCGGTGACCGCGGTGCTCGGCCCCAACGGCGCGGGGAAGACCACGTTCGGGCGGGCCGTCTCCGGTCTCGTCCCAGTGAAGTCCGGGCACGTCAGGCTGGGTGACACCGAGACGACGAACTGGACTGCAGACCGTCTCCATCGGGCGGGGCTCGCGTACATCCCCGAGGGGCGCGGCATCTTCCCCGGGCTCTCCGTGGTGGACAACCTGCGCATGGCGGTGCGTCACCTCAGCCCGAAATCGGCCCGACTCGAGGCCATGCAGCGCGCCATCGACCTCTTCCCGTTCCTTGGCGACCGCACCCACCAGCTGGCCCGCAGCCTCTCCGGAGGCGAGCAGCAGATGCTGGGGCTGGCGCGAGCGCTTGTGGTGAGCCCCAAGCTGATCATCGCCGACGAGATGTCGCTCGGCCTCGCGCCGCTCATCGTCAGCCGCGTCTTCGAGAGCGTCCAGACCGCGCGCGAGCAGGGCATCACGATGGTGTTAATCGAGCAGTTCGTCCATCGCGCGCTCGAGATCGCCGACCACTGCGTGATCATGGAGCGAGGGACGGTCGGCTGGGCGGGCGCCGCAGGGGCGGCCAGCCAAGAGGTCTTGGACCACTATCTCGGCGAGAACAAGGCTCGGCCCGAGCCGGTCCAGTAGCGGTCGGCGGCTTGATCCCCGAGCCGGGCGGTCGACTCAGCCGGGACTCGTCAGCGGCGGCCAATGCCGGTCGGCGAGGACACCGGATGCCGGGCGGAGCAGCTCGTTGTCGCGGGCGACGCGACGCCACTGGTGGCGCAGGTAGGTTGCGTCGCTCAGGTCGCCCCGTCTGGCGGCGTCGGCGATCGCGACCCTGCCCATCGCGAGCGAGGGCGGCCGAGCGCCGAGCAGCTGGGTGATGTCGTCGAGCTCGAGCTCGTCGTACCGCGCGCCGTGGTCGTCGATCTCGCGCAGGTACTTGACGATCCGGGCGAAGCCCTTGGTGCGCTGTCGCGCCAGGGGATCGTGGATGCGGGGCACGACGACGTCGCGTAGCTGTGTGAGGAGCACGTCGTAGAGCCACGCCTGCTCGGACGGCGGGGTCGGCGCGGCCAGCTCCGGCGGCTCGAGATCGAGGTCGATGAACGGCGCGATCGCCTCGAACCAGAGCCGGCGATGCAGGACGCCGTAGATGAGGCCGTTGCCGATGTCGCCGCCCCCCACGCCCCGGTCGGATCGCCCGGAGTTGTCGGGCCGGTGGCGCATCACCAGCAGCTTCGTCTCCGCCATGACCTGGTAGTAGCGGACCCGAGCGACATCGACCCGGTGGCCCGACAGCTGCTCATACTCTCGCAGCCGCGCCGGGAAGTCGGTGAACGGCTCCTGGACGGCGCGCAGCGACAGCCAGGCGATGTCATCCATCGGATCGCCCAGGTGGGCGAGCTCCCAGTCGACGATGGCGACCACCTTCCCGTCGGCGTACATGAAGTTCCCGGGGCCAGTGTCGCCCTGCACCAGCACGACGGGATGATCCACCGCTGGGATGTTCCGGCGCAGCCAGTCCAGGGCGAAGACCAGTTGGGGATCGACGGGCCCGCCTCGGAACTCGACGACACCCTCCAGCTCGTCGAGCTCGTGGCGGACCAGGTCGGGGAGCGAGGTTGGGGGCGGGAACAGGGCCAGATCGAGGTCGCGGGGGTCGATGCGGTGGAGGGCGGCGAGCCGCGCCATGAAGTCCCGCGCGGTCGCTACCTGCTCGTCGGGGTCCGAAATGCGCGAGAACCAGTTCTGCCCGCGTATGCGTATCGAGAGCATCGCCTGGTGCTCGGGGTGGACGCCGAGCACCCGGGGGACCGGGACCTCCGAGTCCTGGAGCGCCAGGTAGACCGCGGCTTCGCGGTGCAAAGTCCACGGATCGCCCGTCCGAGCCGGGTCCGAGCGGTCGTATCGCAAGAAGAGCTCGTCGATCTCGCCGTTGGGGTGCTCGACGTCGACGAACCAGGCCTCCTTGCGGGCGCCGCCGGGCTGACGGTCGGCGTTGACCAGACGGCCGCCGCCGACGTGCTCGATCCACGCGACCAGGTCGTCCGGAAGGCCCACGGCCGGCGTCATCGGCGCCCCGCTGGGTGCGCGGCGGCGCGTGACACGTCGACGACGCGCCGCGGGCTGCCGGTCAGGCGGCGGGTGCCCCGACCGCCTGCCACACCCGCTCCGAGCAGAACGACTGGTCCTCGCCCCAGCCTGCGAACCCGTCCCAGTACCACCGAAACAACCCGGTCCCGCTCGGACCGTGCTCGCCGTGGCGGCTGACCAGGTCTCCGTCGACGACCAGGTCACGCCCGAGCTCGTCCCGAGCCTCGAGATGGATCCGGTTGATCCACCGCGTGGTCGGGTCGTACGCAACGACGCGGTGGCCGCCGACGAGCGGAGCGTAGATCCCGTCCCGGAGCACGAAGCCGGCGGTGACGTTGTCCGAGCCGTCCTCGTGCGGGAGCGTGTAGGCGAGGAAGCTCTCCTCGGTCGACGCGCTGCCGAAAACGTACCCGATCCCGGTCTCGGGTCGACGGGGGCGCGGTCGGGTCAGCGCCGCCGCCGGGGCTACGCGCTCCCGAGGGTCGGGACCGAGGGGCCGGGGACCCCACGAGCGGTCGCGCCCCGAGAAGCAGTCGACCTCGATCGTCTCCCCGTCGAGCACGACCGTGCCCCGCACCCGGCCCGGCTGATCGAAGTGACGGCCCTTCCAGAACGGGGCGACCGCCAGCGGATGAGAGTGCGGGGCCATGATGCCCTCGAAGACGAGGTCCGCCTCGCAGCGGCCCGGATCGGCGTAGCGCAGCTGGTACTCCATCAGCGGGCGCAGGACCTTGATGGAGTTGCCGTTCGGGAGCGTGATGTTCCGCAGGTCGCCATCAGCGGCCAGGGCAAGACCGTGGTGACGCACCTCGTAGCGTGCGCCGGCAGGCGAGTCGTCCCACACCCACGCGCCGCCGTTGCAGACGCCTTGCACCGCGAGCACCTGGTTGTAGAACCACCCGCCCATCTTGCGCTCCGGCACGTTGAACGAGAACCAGGCGGTCTCGGTCTCCCACCAGTGATCGGAGTGCGGATGGAACGCGTCGTCGTCGGGGCCGAGCGGCGGTCCGGCGTGCGTGAACGCGCCCAACTCCGTGCCTCGCGGCGTTGACCCGGGCCCCGACACCAAGACGATCCGAGAGCGCGCGAGCGTCAGCCCGGCCAGACGAGCTCGAGGTTCTCGACCGAGCGCAGCCCGATCGGGTAGTGGAGCTCGATCCCCGGCTTCAGGCCGTACTCCGGGATCCGGCGGTGCCACTCCCGCATCGTGACTCGGAGCTCGCGTCGGGCCAGGTGCGAGCCGAGGCACCGGTGCACCCCGCCGCCGAAAGCGAGGTGACGGTTCTCGTCGCGGTCGAAGCGGACGTCGAAGGCGTCGGGGAACTCAGCCGAGTCGACGTTCGTCGCCCCGAGACTGACCGTCACGAGCGACCCGGCGGACACCGGGCAGCCGACGAGATCGGCGTCGTGGGTGGCGACCCGGAAGACGCTGGGGACTGGCGTTTCCCACCGGAGCAGCTCCTCCACAGCCGCGGGGATGATGGAGGGATCCGCGGCGATCTGGCGCCGGTGGTCGGGGTGTTGCGCGAGGAAAGCGAACGAGCAGGTCAGCGTGTCGGTGACCGTGTCGAGACCCGCGATGAGGAACAAGAAGCAGATGTCGAGGATCTCCTCGCGGGTGAGCTGCTCGTCGTCGATCGTCGTCGTGAGGAAGTGGGTCAGGATGTCGTCTTCGGGCTGCGCCGTGCGTTCGTCGAGGATCGCGTCGAAGTAGGCGTAGATCTCCTGGCCGGTTGCGTTCTGGATGCGGGCCCGCTCGTCGGGGTCGGTTGTGCCGCCGCCGGGACGGAGGATGCCGTCCTTCAGGCGGAGCAAGGTGTCGAGCTCCTCCCACGGCAGGCCCATCAGCCCGAGGAAGACCGCGGATGGGAACGGCACCGCGAGCTCGTCGGTGAAATGGCACGAGCCTCGGTCCGCGAACGTGTCGATGAACCGGTTCACGCGGGTGGTGATCTCGGCTTCCAGGGCGTCCATGCGCTTGGGGGCGAACAGGGGGTCCAAAATCTTGCGGTACTTGATGTGCTGGGGCGGGTCGATGCTGAGCGGGATGAGCGGTCGGGTGTTGCCGAGGTTGACGATCCCGGCCGCGGAGTAGCTCTGCCAGTCCTTGAGCGCGTCATCGGCGGCCTGGCGGTTGGCGACGAGCACGATGCCGTCGGCTGGGCAGTGGACGGGCCCGGCTTCGAGCAGCGCGCGGTACCTCGGCTGGGGCTCGGCGAGATCGAACAGGTCGAACATCGCCGCCTCGGAGTCGCGAAAGCCCGTCTCGGGCTCGGTCAGGACCTGGTCGGTCTCGTCGGCCACGCTCGGCCCTCCCCCTCGCGGACTCCGAGAAGCGTATACTCTTTTCGCGTAGGATGAGCGCGGCGCTCGCCCCGCCAGGGCTATCGGGTCAGCAAGATCCAGCCCGCCGAGGAGCCGCCGCCAGCCCGACATCGCCGAGCTTCGCGAATCTGGCGCGCTCGGCTAAACGGAGCTCAGGAACGAGGAGGACCAGGTGGCCTGGAACTACGACCTCTACATCGACGGGGGATGGACAGCCGACGACACGGTCGGCTCCATCGACGTCGTGGACCCCGCCACCGAAGAGGTCATCGGCACCGTCCCCGAGGCGTCGACCAAGACCGCCGTGCGAGCCATCGAAGCGGCCCGTCGAGCCTTCGACGACGGACCGTGGCCGTGGATGAAGCCCGCTGAGCGGGCCGCCAAGCTCGTCCGGATGGCGGAGATCCTCGAGTCCCGGGCCGCTGGGCTGCGCGAGCTCATCATCGCCGAGACCGGCTCCACCGGGTTCATCACCGACGCGATCCAAGGCGCAGGGTCGATCGGGATGCTCCGATCGAACGCGTCGATCGTCGAGCACTCGTTTCACTGGGTCGAGAACGACCTCCCCACCGGAGGTCCCACCGGCATGAGCGGCAGCGCCATCGTGCGCGAGCCCATCGGCGTCGTCGCCGCGATCACGCCGTTCAACTTCCCCTTCATGCTCAACCTGGTCAAGACCGCCCCCGCCCTCGCTGTGGGCTGCACCGTCGTGCTCAAACCCCACCCGTGGACGCCGCTCGACGCCATGATGATCGCCGAAGCGGCCGCCGAAGCCGACATCCCGCCCGGAGTGTTCAACGTCATCACCGGTCACGCCGACGTCGGAAACGAGCTCACCTCCAACGCGATGGTCGACATGGTCACCTTCACTGGTTCGACCGCCACCGGCCGCCGGATCATGGCCTCCGCCGCGGGGACGGTGAAGAAGCTCCAACTCGAGCTTGGCGGCAAGAGCGCCCAGGTCCTCCTCCACGACGTCGGCGAGGACTACGCGCGCTCGGTCGGGTTCGGCATGGTGCTCATGCACTGCGGTCAAGGGTGTGTGCTCCAAACCCGAGTGCTCATGCCCGAGCAGCTCCTCGACGCCTACCGGGAGGGCCTCGAAGCGATCCGCTCTCAGATCACGATCGGCGACCCCAGAGACGAGACCACCGTCCTCGGCCCCCTCATCCGCGAGCAGCAACGGGCCCGGGTCGAGGGCTATGTGCAGTCCGGGCTCGACGAGGGCGCGGAGCTGCTCTGCGGCGGCAAGCGGCCCGACGCCATGCCCCGCGGCTACTTCTACGAACCCACCGTGTTCATCAGCCCCAACGACCGCCGGATCGCCCAAGAGGAGATCTTCGGGCCGGTGCTCACTGTCGTGCCCTACTCGGGAGCCGACGACGACGCCGTGCGCCTCGCCAACGACTCGATCTACGGCCTCGGAGGCGGGGTCGTCTCCACCTCGACGTCGCGGGCGTTCAACGTCGCCCGACGGATCCGGGCTGGCCACGTCATCGCGCAGCGCGTCGACGCGACACCACTGCACGCGCTCGGCCCGGGCGGCGGGCAGGGACCCGGCTGGGGTGCCAGCCCCAAGGGAATCGGGCAGGCCGGCGCCTTCGGCGGGTACAAGCAGTCCGGGCTCGGCCGCGAGTGGGGACGTCACGGGCTCGAGGACTTCACCGAGGTGAAGCAGATCACCTGGGGCTGAGACCGACCCTTCGATCGGTACCCGACGTCCGCGAACCGGATGGGGCGGCGGAAGCAATTCAATGGTTGTCGGCGAAGTCGGCGGCGCTGATGGGTTCGGTGGCCGCGATGATGGACCGAGCCCACCCGACCGGGGGGCCACTGCAGTGTTGATGAACTTCGTGGAGCGGCTTGAGATCCGAAGCCAGCTTCGGACGCGGCGGCTGAACCATCAGGTGTTTCCCGCCTTTGAGCGTCTCGCGGGCGTCGACGTGTTCCGCGGAGCCCAAGTGTTGGAGGTGGGTTGTGGAGCGGGGCGGGGTGCTGAGCATGCGTTGCGACTCGGCGCTGAGAAGGTGCTCGCGACGGATGCCGATCAGCGCATGGTCAACCTGGCGACGCGCCGCTTGAGGTCCTGGGACCAGCGCGCCGAGGTGCGCGTCGGTGATGCCGCCTCGACCGGTCTTCCGAATGGCTCGGTTGATGTAGCGGTCGAGTTGCAGGCCCTTCACCACGTGATCGATTGGCGAGCAGCGCTCAGTGAGCTCGCTCGTGTCCTACTCCCTGGTGGGAGGCTGCTCTTCGAGGACTCGACAGACCAAGCACTCAGCGAGCATTGGTGGTCTCGAGTGGTTCTTGCCCATCCGCAGGACAACCGGTTCTCTACGGCCGAGTTCGCGGCCGGACTCGCGAACAGTGGACTCGTTGTTGATGGCCTCGAAGACATCGTTCCTGGCTTCTGGTTCGTCGGCGTCGCCCGTCGACCCCTGTGATCCTTGGCCGATACTCACTCTGCTTGCGCTTCCAGCTCGACGTGCTGCTGCGTTGAGTCCTCACAGGTGGGGAGGCGGATCCGACCCCTGGTGCTCAGGGTGGCTCTAGCCTTCGGCTCGTGGCGACAGACGCGGAGTTGGGGTTTCCGGCTGGGACCGACGATGAGCGTGAGCTGTTGTTGGGCTGGCTGGGGTATCTACGCCAAGCGATGCTTCGCAACCTGGAGGGGCTGAGCGACGAGCAAGCCCGCTGGCACCCACAAGATGGCTTGTTGTCGCTGATCGGCCTGGTAAACCATCTCACGCACGTGGAGTGGCGATGGATCGACGGGCGGATCCTCGGACACCTGGTGAGCCGAAGCGAGGACGAGTTCCATCCCGGGCCTGAGCTGAGCCTGGCTGCTGCTATCCACGCCTATCGCGCCCAGGGTGCTCATACCGACGCCGTGGTCCGGTCACTCTCGTCGCTGGCTGTGCCCTGTGACTATGGGGAGGGCTTCGACCTGCGCTGGGTGCTGCTGCACCTGATCAACGAGACGGCACGCCATACCGGCCATGGCGACGCCACCCGGGAGCTGCTCGACGGCACAACCGGCGAGTGACCAGCACCCCAGCGCCGGGACCCGACACCACCATGCCGGTCTGACTCCAGCCCGGGAGGGGACTTGGCCAGGTCAGGCCCTGGAGGACGTGATCTGCAACCGCGAGACCCAGATCTAAGATTTAAGTTGACACTTACGCAAGTGACGACTTAACATCGGCGGTGTGGATGCGGCCCTCAAGGCGCTGGCAGAGCCCCGACGCAGGGAGATCCTGCGGCTGGTGTGGAGCCGTGAGCTCCCGGCGACGTCGATCGCCGATCGCTTCGGAGACGTCACGCGCTCGGCGATCTCGCAGCACCTCGGGGTGCTCAAGGCGGCGGGCCTCGTGAGCGAGCGACGGGACGGAACCCGGCGTCTGTACCAGGCGCGCCAGGACGAGATGCGCATGCTCCGCGACTTCCTCGACGACTACTGGACGACCGGTCTCGAACGGCTGCGCGACGTAGCCGAGGCCGCCCAACGAGACAAAGGAGCCACTGATGGCCGAGCTCATCCGTGAGATCGTGATCGACGCCACCCCGGAGACGATCTGGCCCTTCCTCACCGAATCCGACAAGCATGTCGAATGGGTCGGCACCGTCGCCGAGATCGACCCCCGCCCCGGCGGTACCTACCGCGTGCTCATGCGCGGCCAACACCAGTCCGCTGGCGAGTTCGTCGAAGTGGTACCGAACGAGAAGGTCGTCTTCACGTTCGGCTGGGAGGAGAAGGACCATCCGATCCCGCCCGGCTCGACGACGCTGGAGATCACGTTGCATCCCGAGGGCAACAAGACGCGAGTGCGCCTCGTGCACCGAGGCCTTCCCGCCGATGCGGTTGAGGATCACGGCCACGGTTGGACGATCTACCTCGAGCGGCTGGCGATCGTGGCCACCGGCGGCGATGCAGGTCCCGACACGGCCCCTGTCGAGCGATGATCGCCCCTGTAGCCGGGGTGGCGGTCGAGGGGCTCCTCCAGCCCTCCTCTTCGGCATCACCCGGGAGGTCGGACGTCCCGCGTGAGTTCGGCCGCGCCACCCACTCCGAGATGAGGGCTTAATCGTGACGAGTTTGGACGAGAAGATAGCCGTCGTGCCGCGTCGCTCGCGGGGCCGGCACGGGAAGGAGACGAAGTGACGATGGCATCCCACACACTCGGCACCCGTGACGAATGGCTCGCGGCGCGCCTCGACCTGCTCGAAGCTGAAAAGGAACTGACGCGCCGCAGCGACGAACTTGCGCGACGGCGGCGCGACCTGCCCTGGGTCCCAGTTGAGCATGACTACCGGTTCACAACCGAAGACGGCGATGCGTCGTTGCGCGATCTGTTCGGCGGGCGCTCGCAGATGCTCGTCTATCACTTCATGCTCGGGCCGGATTGGGACGAAGGTTGTCCGAGCTGCTCGGCGGTCGCTGATGGCTTTGCCGGTAGCATCCCGCACCTCGAGCATCACGATGTCGCGTTCCTCGTGGTGTCGCGCGCGCTACTCGATCAGATCCTCACGTACAAGCGGCGCATGGGATGGGATTTCCGTTGGGTCTCGTCGTTCGGCAGCAGCTTCAACTACGACTTCCACGTGACGATCGATCCCGCAGCGGCACCGGTTGAGTACAACTACAAGAGCCAGGCGCAGCTCGAGTCAGACAACGTCGCCTGGCGCGACTGGTCTGGCGAGCAACCCGGCATGAGCGCCTTCGCGCGTGACGGTGATGACGTGTTCCACACCTACTCCGCGTATGCCCGCGGCCTGGATGGGCTGTGGACGATGTGGCAGTGGCTGGACCGTGCGCCGCTGGGCCGCAACGAAGGCGACCTGTCATGGTTCCATCGGCACGACGACTACCCCGCGGGCGCGGCCGGACCATCCTGATACCCCCACATCATGGGGATACCAGCCGAGGCATGGTTGGTCGCGTTCATCCTCTCCGAGGGTGGCGCGCATGATGGCGATTGCCCAAATGCGAGACGAGGCCTCTACGGGTCTGACATCAACGCCAACGACTTCGGCCTCCCAGCTAGGCGGCAATACGGCGCCGGCCGTGGCGACACGTGGACAGGGTGCAGACTTCCCGTGTGATCGTTGAGCGTGAGGTCGACTGCGGTGAGTTGTACCAACGTGTGCGCCGCGATCTGATGAGCCTCGCTCGATCCCTCACGGACGAGCAATGTCGCCTCATGGTCCCAGCAACGCCTGCTTGGTCGGTGCACGACGTGGTGTCGCATCTGGTCGGGATCGCCGCCGACCTCAATGCATCGCGTGTCGGTCCCGGCGATGCCGACGTCTGGACGGCCGAGCAGGTAAGGACGAGGCGCGACAGATCGATCGAACAACTCGATGCCGAGTGGGAGAAGGAGGCGCAGAAGTTCGAGGAAGGTTTGCGGGTGCTCGGTTACGAAATCGGCAGCCATTTTGTGGGAGATCTTCTCCAGCACACTGCGGACATCAACCATGCACTGGGCCGTGGCCGGCTTGAGGACGACGAGGCGCTTGTCGTCGCGCTCGACTTCTACCTCGACTTGTTCCACCAGACGCTCAAGGCGGCAGCGGTCGGATCGGTCGCCGTGCGGATCCTCGACGAGGAGTGGACACTCGGGTCGGGACCCGTCGTCGCGACCCTGACAGCGAGCAGGTTCGAGGTCTTCAGGTGCCTCGGCGGCCGGCGGAGCGAACACCAGATCCGTGCGCTGGAGTGGAGCGGTGATCTCGACACGGTCCTTGCCTTCGTGAGCCCATATCCTCTCCCAACGACAGACATCGTCGAGGTCTGACTCGACAGACCGCGCTCGATGCCTAGCTCCGAATGCCCTTATGGGACGTCGTCGCGACCGTTGATCGCATCGAACCCATCCAGTACGCCCTGGCCGGGGCTGGCGTCAAGATCTTCGAGTGCTTCGTGCGGGTGTTCAACGATGCGATCCCAGCCGACGCGGCGGTGCCCGCCGACGAGGACCTGGCGCGGTTGCTCGACGTCGAAGTCCAAGCCGGCGGCGTGACACATCTCGCGGGATGGCCTCACAGCTTCATGTCATCGCTAGTCGGTTCGAACCGTCGCGGCGTGGCCCAGTTCTGACGCCAAGCTCAGCCGTTAGCTCGCGGAGGCGTACTCGGCGGCCCGCACCAGGTGGTGGGCCTTGAGCTCGGTTTCTCGCCATTCGGCGGCAGGTCGGGAGTCGATCGTGATGCCGGCGCCGACACCAAGGGTCGTGGTCTTGGGTCCAACGGTGAAGGTGCGGATCGCGACATTCAGTGCGGCGTTGTGGTGTTGGGTGTCGATCCATCCGATCGCTCCGCAGTAAGCGCCGCGGTGGACGGGCTCGAGGTCAACGATCGCCTGCATGACGCTGGGCTTGGGGGCGCCCGTGATTGACGCCGCGGGAAACAGTGCCTCCAGGATCTGGGCGGTTCCAAGGCCCGGGCGTAGCGCTCCCGCGACGGTGCTGACCAGGTGCACAACCCCGGGGTAGTGCTCCGGGACGCACAGCGCCGGGACGCGGATCGAGCCCGGCTGACAGATCCGACCCAGGTCGTTTCGGGCCAGGTCGACGATCATCACGTTTTCCGCGTGGTCCTTGGGGCTGGCCAGCAACGCCTCCCGGCTGGTGCCGGTTCCCTTGATGGGGCTGGTCTCGAGGTGGGAACCGATCCGGTACAGGAATTGCTCGGGTGAGGCTGAGACGATGGCGGTGTCGCCGAGGGACACCAGGAACGAGCGAGGCGAAGGGTTCATGGTCTCGAGCGCTTCGAAGAGGGTTCCGGGGTCGATGCGATGTGAAACCGAGAGGCGACGGGTGAGGTTGATCTGATAGCAGACTCCGTCTTGGATCAGCTCTTGGATCGCGAGGACTTTGTGAGCGAAGCTGTGCTGGTCGATGCTTGAAGACCACTCGAGGGGCTCGGCTGCGCAACCTGGCTTGGCCTCTGGGTGCGGCAACGTGACGGGCCGCACGCGATCGAAGCGCACCAGCGTCACCTCCGGGAACGCTTCGAGGTCAACCCGGCCGTCATTGACTCGTTCGAGGGTGTGTCCCCATTCGTAGGCGAAGACGCCTGCCCACCAACCGGGGCGGTCATCGACCTCAGCGATGACCTCGTTGCCCGAGCCGCAGAGAACCTCGACGGGTTCGGTGGCGACGAGCCAGCAGCTCCGCTCTCGGACGATCGCGAAGGGCTCAGACTCAGAGAGGCATTCTCGCAGAGCTCGTGTTCGCACCATCCGACGTTACGGAGCTGCGCGTGGCGCTCGGGTCGCCAATGCTCCGTCGACCCCAGCGTGGGTCTGCGCAAAGATCTGCCAGCACACGTCAGTGAGCTGCGTTTCTGAGGACGACGCCAGCTCGAAGCGCCTTCCTCGCTCACCTTGGATCGATGCCCAGACCGCTGGTTGAAGCTGCGCCCTGTCGCCCGGAATGCGTCCGCCTCCATCACTGCGGACGCCGTTTCCCACAACCACGAGGTCACCGTAGCAAGACGGCACACACACACCACGGTGAGAAACTCGACAGCGCTGGTTGACACCAGGTTGCACGAGCCGAAGGTCCGCAAGACCCTGGATGTCAGCTGGTCGTGATCGTGTGCTCGATAGCGCTGATTGCTGGGTCGGTGCGGTCGGGGGTGCGGTAGAGCAGTTCGAGGCGGATCACCCAGCGAGACATGCCGGTGAGTGCGAGGCGCTGGAGGTTGCCGCGGTCTAGGTCGGCTGACGCGGAGCAGGTACTGCTGAAAGCAACGTGGTGGTGGTCGCGGGCCAAGGTGATGGCGGTGGTGGCATCGGCGCAGTGCCGGATGCGCCAGTCCGGGATCCCGGCCTCGTGGGCTCGTTGGAGGAAGACCTCAGTGCCGTCACCCCAGGCGTTAATGGCGAGATAGGACTCCTGCAACGAGCTGAGTGATGGTCGGCGCTGGCGAGCGAGCGGATGGGTGGGGGCGACCGAGGCGACGACGGGATCGGGGGGCAGGGGGCGTCGGGTGAGGCCTCGGCGTCTGGGACCGGGGATGACGATGCCCAGATCGGCGACGCCATCGATGACCAGCGCTTCGACTTCATGGGAGTGCGCATCGCGGATCGTGACCCGCCGCGGGACCCGGGCGAGCGCGCCGAGGATCATCGGGATGAGCCGCTGGGCGAACGTGGAATGCAGCGCGACAGTCAGCGCGTCGACGCCTTCGCTTTGTCGGACGCATTCGAGTGCATCGTCGGCGAGGGCCACGCAGCGTTGCGCGTAGGGGAGGAGGCGTTCGCCGGCCGGGGTCAACGCGGCCCCTTTGGTGGTGCGCTCGAAGAGGCGCCGGCCGCAGGCCCGCTCGAGATGGCGGATCCGTTCGCTCACGGCGGGTTGGGTGACGAGGAGCTCGGTGGCTGCTCGCCCGAAACTGCCCTGGCGGGCGACGGCCAGGAACACCTCGGCGTCCCGCAGCTCCAAACCCATCAAAGTATCTTATGACCATGCAAATGTGGCTTGGGGGTACGGACGGCTGGGCTCGTGTCCCAGGCTCACGGCATGACACACGCCTTCCCGATCCAAGGCCATCTGGTGTACCTCGCGGAGGGGCTCGGCCTGACGGTCGCCTCCAACGAGGTGGCCTTCCGAGCAAATCCGAACCGAGCCGAGCTCACCACCGGCAGGATTCTCACCGTCTATCGCTACGACTCGACCTGGGAAACCCAGACGTTCTCGTTCAACGGAGCAGGTGACCACCAAGAGCGACACCCCGACGGCGACGAGCTGGCGCTGGTCCTCGAGGGGATCTGTGACGTGATCCTCGACACCGGCGATGGTGAACGACCAGTTCGCCTGGGCGCCGGCGAGACGTGTGTCATCCCGGCCGGCGCCTGGCACCGGGGCGCGATCCAAGAGCCCGCGACCATCCTCTTCGTCACCCCGACGCCCGCCCACACACCCAACACCGGCGGCTGGCGCGCTGAACCATCGCACTCCGTCAACTCGGGAACAGCGAGCCGGAAGGACCGCTTTCTTAAGTCCGCCCCCCGGTCTGCTCCCACGCCCGCAGCGCCGTGCTCGAGGCTCCCCAGTCGAGCGGAGACTCGCAGTTCGGGCACTCCGCGTCGGCATCCGTCACGAGATGACTGCAATGAGAACAACGCAGCGCCGGGTCCGGCTCCGCGTCGAAGAGCACCGTTGCCCGGTCAATTGGTGCGTCACCCATGAGACCCCTTTCTCCCGCGATCGCGGTGTCTGACAGCAGCCTTGACACTGAACCCAAACCAGGCGTCGCGGACGGGCCGGAAGTCCCATCTTCGGAGCCATTCGGCGCCAGCAGCCCGGACCCGAGTTCTTCAAACCTGTTGTTTCAAGCCGAATTGTGGCCACGGGCGGCTGCTCTGTCCCCAGCGGCAGGTTCCCGGAGGGCAACCGGCGCGAGCAGTGGCCCGCGGATTGCGGCTCGGCCAACAGAGATCGCACTAATGGAACGACGCCTCAGCCGGCCGGGTTGCGGTGGAGCGGGAGGCTCCGCTTGGCGTCCCGCTGCTGGTCAAGGATCGACTCCAGCTGGCTGAGCGCCGCGGGGGCATGACCGACGCGGTTGTGACGCTCTTCGGGATCCTCGCTCAGGTTGTGCAGCTCGAAGAGCGGATCGGCCGGAGGGCCAGCGAAAGGGTTCTTCGGAATGCCGTGGTCGGCGTTCCAGTCGTCGAGCCGCTCGTAGTAGTGGTTGAGCTTCCAGAGCTCGTCGGCGCCCTGTGGCCCGGTCGGCAGGGTGGCGATGACGGACTCGACCCGCGACGGGAACGCGACGGGGTCGTAGGCCTTGCCGGTCAGGACGTTCTGGGCCGAGATCCCCCGCGAAATGTCGTCCTCGGTCATGAAGTACAGGGGCGACGCGAGCGACTCGGCACGCGAAGATCCGGTGACGATCCCGCTCAGATCCCGCCCCGGGAGCGGCTGAGCCTCGTCGTGGTGCCCGGCCACGCCGGTGGCGGCCCGTTCGGGATCGATGTCGGCCAGGCCCATCAAGGTAGGGATGAGATCCACATGACTGGTGGGGATAGTGACGCCACCAGGAGCTGTCGCGACGCCGGGTCCCTTTACCAGGAGGGGAACGTGGATCGCCTCGTCGAACGCGTTGTACCACTTCTGCTGCATCCCGCCGTGGGCGCCGAGGAGATCACCGTGGTCCGAGGTGAACGCGATGATCGTGTCGTCGGACATGCCCGACATTTCCAGCGCCTCGAGGATCCTGCCAATGGCCCGATCGACGAGCTTGTGCACGTAGTAGTAGAGGCGCCGGTAGGCGACGTCGGCCGGCTGGTCGTAAAGCATCTGCCACCAGACCGCCTTCCACTGCTCCTGGCATACGGGGCGGTCGTCGAACCCGTCGGCCTGTGACGGGGCCTCGGGGATCTCGGGCACCGAGTCGTCGGGCGGCCCGAACTTCCAGATCTGGTCCCACATCATTCCGGCGGTCGAGATGTCGTGCGGGTTCACGAACGAGGCGACCGCGAGCCACGGCCCCTCGCGGCGCGCCTCGGCCAGTTCGCCGAAGAGCTCGACGACCTGCTCGGCGAAGACCCCGTCACGCACGGCGCCGGATTCAGCCCGGCCGGGCCCGTGGGGCTCGCGGCCGATCCACCCCGAGAAGCCGAATGGCTCGAGGCGGTTGGCTTTGCGGTAGGCCTCGACCGCTTCGGCGATCGGCGTGCCGCTGTCATCGGAGGCCATGAGCCCCTCGTGGGTGCCGGGGATGGGCAGCGCAGCATCCGAGACGTGCCACTTGCCCCGGTAGTGGGTCTTGTACCCCCCGGCTCGGAACCAATCCCCGAGGGTGGGCACGGAGTCCGGATCCAGCCACATCATCTCAGGGTCGTTGCTCTTCTTGGCGGTGCCGTCGGTTTGCGATACGCCATGGAGCGACGGGTACTGCCCCGTGAAGAGTGTCGCTCGGCTCGGCACGCACGCGGTCGACCCCGCGTAGTGGCGATGGAACTCCAAGGCGCCGTCGCGGATCGATTCCCGTGCCGAGAGCTGATCACGGCGAAACATCGCCACCGCCTCGGTCTCATACGGCGGCGGGTACCGCTCCTCGTCCGTCATGATGATCAGAACGTTTGGTCGAGGCATACCGTGATTATGTCCTGAGGCCAATCGCATCCGATAGGGGTCGTAGTCAGGGAGAATCGGACTTCTCCGCACACGGGACCATGCGTCGAGCCAAAACGCCAACAGCGCATGGCTCGCTACTCCACAATGGCCACCTTGTACTAGCGCAGCAAGCGGGAAGGTCCGACGAGAGCGTGGGGGACTCGACTGGGAGCCGGATCAGCCTGGCGACCATCGCGCGGGAGTGGTCCCGCATCGGAGTGACGGGCTTCGGTGGCCCACCCGCGCACATCACCCTGTTGCGCAAGCTCTGCGTCGAAGAGCGGCGGTGGATGTCGTCCGGCGAGTTCGAGGACGGCATCGCAGCCACGAGCCTCCTCCCGGGGCCTGCTTCGACGCAGCTCGCGATCTTCTGCGGATGGCGCCTCCGCGGGCCGCTGGGTGCCATCGTGGGCGGAGTCTGCTTCATCGTGCCCGGGCTGGTGATGATCCTCGGGCTTTCGGCGGTGTTCTTGAGCGCTCGACCTCCGCTCTGGGTGCTCGGGGCCGCCGCCGGCGCGGGAGCAGCGGTTCCCGCTGTAGCTGTCCACGCCGCAGTCGGCCTATTGCCAGCCAGCTGGCAGCGCAGCCGCGCCGGACGCGCCGTGCAGATCCGCTGGGTCCTCTACGTGCTCATCGGAGCGGTGGCGACAGCCACCGTCGGGCCCTATCTGGTCGTCTTACTGCTCGCCTGCGGCCTGATCGAACTGGTGGCGCGGCTGCATTCCGAGCCGGGAGGCAGCTGGTCGGCTGGGGCGCTGATCCCAGGCGTCGGCGCCCAAGTCGCGCTGAACCGGGGGTGTGGGCGCCCTCGGGTGGGTGGCGCTCAAGGTCGGTGCGTTGTCCTTCGGAGGCGGGTTCGTGATCATCCCCCTCATGCAACACGACGCGGTCACGACGTACCATTGGTTGACCGGCGCGCAATTCCTCAACGCCGTCGCGCTGGGCCAAGTCACGCCGGGTCCGGTTGTTCAAACCGTCGCGGTGGTCGGGTACGCCGCAGCTGGCATCGCAGGTGGTCTGTTCGCTGCCGTGGTCGCGTTCGCCCCGTCCTTCGTGTTCGTCCTCAGCGCCGCCCCCCGCTTCGACAGGATCCGCTCCAGCCGCCGTCTCCAGGCGTTCCTCGGCGGCGCCGGGCCCGCGGCGATCGGGGCCATCGCTGGGGCGGCGATCCCGCTCGCACTCGAGCTCAGTCGAGTCTGGCAGCTTGGCATCCTGGCCGTCGCGGCCGCCTGGCTTCTCGGATTCCGCAAAGGGGTGGTGTCGGCCCTCCTCGGCTCTGGGCTGCTCGGGATCGTCATCGTGGCGGCCGGCGCATCAGTCAGCCGCTGACCTCACCGGGGATTTACCGCATCCGCGACGTTCGCCACCGTCCTACATCGCGGCTCACACAGCCCTTGCCGGGCGTGCAAACCCTTTCGTTGTGGCGTGGCGAGTGGCCTGACCGCCCCGGGTCGGCTCTCCAGTTTGGGCCGCTGCGGCGATAGCGGTTGGACGCGTGAGCGCCGTCGACGTTGGCTAGCGAACGCGTCGCCGGTCCCGGCGGTCACCGACCCGATCAGCCGTGTTCACGACGACCGCCGTGGTGACCGCGGCCCGCGCAATTGGTCGACGTCGCATCATGTCAATCGTGTCCCTTCGTTGGCGTTCATCAGGTGGTTGTGGGCAACCCGGCGAGGGCGTCCTCGATGAGATCGTGTGGGATCCGGGACCCTTCGATCAGCACGCCGCCCGACTCGCGCAGCGCCTCGACGAACGGCGCCGCCCAGATGTCCTCCCAGATCAGCAGAGCCGCCGAGGAGTTGGGTTCGAGGTCCACGGCCGCATGCTCGATGTCCTGGTGGCTGATGATTCCGCCGACCTCGCCGTCAAGCTCCGCGAACGGGGCGAGCGCTTCGTGCTCGTCGAACTCGGCGACGGCGACGTCGCCGTCGGCGTCTTTCAGAATGAACACGAGATCAATGATCCGGATGGTCCCGTTCGAGATGAGCTTGGCGAGCTCTGGGGCGATCTGACCGTTGAATTCGTTGCCCGGGAATCCGACGATGAGGTATTCGACCGGTCCGATGGTCATGTCACTACCTTTCGTATCAGGTCAACTCGTGCGCGTTGGTCGTCCCTCCTGGCGGACCAGGAGACCCTGTGCTACCGCGCCAATGGCAGTGCGCCACCTTCGGCCGCCTCCCGTTCTTCCTTGTCGGGGAGGCCACGAACCAAGCCGATGAGCATCACTGCGATGGTAGCGCCGATGATGGGTCCGAGGACATAGACCCACCACCCGTTGAAGTTGTTCGCGACGATGTCGGGACCGAGACTGCGAGCCGGGTTCATTGACGCGCCACTGATCGGGCTGGCAAAGAGGCCAAGCAGCGCCACGGTGGCTCCGACCGCCAAGGCTGCGTTGTGGCCGATGCTTCGGTATCCGGTGGCGGTGTTGAGAATCACCGTCACCAGAATGGCCGTCAAGACGATCTCCATCACGAGTGACCGCCAGTCTCCGCCGGGCTTGTTGATCGGATAGTTCCCGCCTGAGGCGACGTGCGTGAACATGAGCTGGAGGAAGAGCGCGGCGAGGCAGGCCCCCGCGAGCTGGACGATGATGTACGGCAGTGCCCACGCAGCTTTGAAGACCCGCCGGCCAGTGAAGGCCAGCGTGACCGCCGGGTTGATGTGCAGACCCGAGAGCGGACCCCAGGCGTAGATCAGTGCCATCACGAGCGCACCGGGAGCGACGACCGCGGCTGTCCTCGAGATCGGATCGCCGCCCGCATAGCGGTTGATGACGCCCGAGCCGGCAGCCACCGTCACCAAGAACGCCGTACCGAAGAACTCGATGATCAGGCGCGTCCACAACGGCCGCTGCCGGAGCGTGTTCTCCTCGAAGCGGATCAGATAGCGGCGCCCAATTGCGTCTTCTTCGGCTCGCTGGTCCGTTGTGCTCCCTGGGACAGACACGCTGTTGCTCTTTCTTTAGGGCGAGATCAAGCTGTTCGAAACTGGAGCGGCGAGCGGTTCGCGGCCTGTCAAGCTCTGGGGTTGCCGTGCGTACGTCACTGCACCGGTGCGAGCTCGCGGCCGCTGACGAAGTAGGCGAGAATCAAGGCCAGCGGGAAGAAGAAGAGGCTCAGGATGAAGGAGCCCGCGAAGCTGTGTCCCGTGCGACCTGCGACGCGGGCGGGCCAGAACGCGATGGCAACCCAGACAATGAGGAGCACGACTGCATACACGGCCCAGAGCACGCCAGACGTTGCGAGCATTGGAAGCCTCAGTCGGTGGAGGACTGTTCAAACCATTGGGCCATACCGTGGGCGCCGGTCGCATCATCCCGATCGGGTGATCGAGAGCTCTCACCGGCGGGATCTCCGGAGTTGCTGCCCTGCTGATCGGCGGCCTGGGCCCGCGGCTTCCCCGGACGTGAGCTGTGAGTGGCGGTCCGCCCTCGGTACGGGCCTGGTTCGCGTTCAGCTGGGACGGGGGGCAGGGACCGTCACGCGCCAAGATTCTCGGCCGCGTGGCCAAGGGCAGCGACGCTCGTTTTCATCCCGCTCCAGGGGCCACCGGTGGATCACCCACTTCGGGTGATGTCAGGCTTGAAGCGAGCGGCCAGAGTTGGGTCTGCTGCCCGGGGCCCAGACGTGCTCCGGTCGAGGCGGGCGCTGGAGCAGCTCCAGGCTCGCCCCAGCCCCCAGCCCTGATCAGCGAACCGGCCAACAGCCCTACGGAGGGCACATGAAGGAGCCAACGTGACGCTCGCATCTTTTGGCACCGGGCAGGTCTTCCTCTCGATGCTGTACTTCTTCCTGTTCGTCATCTGGATCTGGCTGCTGATCGCCGTCTTCGGGGACATCATGCGCAGCCATGACCTCGGCGGGCTAGCCAAGGCGATCTGGGTGATCTTCGTGATCGTCGTGCCGTATTTCGGGGTGTTCATCTACCTGATCGTCCGCGGCGGCAAGATGAGCGAGCACGCACGCGAGGCGGCAGCGGCCCAGGACGCTGCGACGCGTGCGTACATCCGCAGCGCCGTGCAGGAGGACAGCACCAGCAGCTCGCAATGAGCTGAGCTTCGACGCCGGCGCTGCAGCAACGAGGTCGTCGACGCCAGGAGTTGGCTGATATCTGACCGAGATCAAGAATGGTGCCTGCTGCCGTCAGGCGAGAGCCGGTGACCTGCTCACCTGTGGCTGGTCGTCTCCGATAGCAAGACCCGTCGACGTGCTCCGTCAACGCTGGTCGACCGAATCCAGGGCCGTACGGCTCGCCTCGTGGTCCGGTCCGGGAGAAATCGATGGCGGCTGGGGGGGAGCCTCTGGCACCGTGTGCTGGGTGCCCGAGATCTACTTTGACGACCGGATCGCGAAGGCGTACGAGACCCTCTGGCCGGAGCTGTTCGAGCCGGCGGTGGTCGATCCCGCGGTTCGCTTCCTCGCCAACCTTGCCGGATGTGGCGCCGCGCTCGAACTCGGCATCGGGACTGGCCGTCTCGCCCTGCCGCTCACCCGGCGAGGAGTTCGTGTCCACGGCATCGAACTCTCGCCGTCCATGGTCGCGCAACTGCAAGCCAAGCCGGGCTCGGACGACATCGACGTCACGATCGGCGACTTCGCCACGACCAGGGTCGAGGGGCCGTTCACGATTGCCTACCTCGTTCGCAACACGATCACGAACCTGACCACTCAAGAGGAGCAGGTGGCGTGCTTCCGAAATGTCGCTGAGCACCTGGAGCCCGGTGGCTGCTTCGTCATCGAGGTGTATGTTCCGGACCTTCAGCGGCTTCCGCCCGGTGAGACGATTCGCGTGTTCACCCGCACCGCGACCCACCTGGGTTTCGAGGAGTACGACGTCGCGTCGCAGATCGCGTGGTCTCACCACTGCTGGGTGGTCGAGGGAGAGCTGGAGACGTTCTCGTCCCCGCACCGCTACGTCTGGCCGTCCGAGTTGGATCTTATGGCCCGACTCGCGGGCTTGGCTCTCCGCGAGCGGTGGAGCGACTGGAACCGTGAGCCGTTCACGAGGGACAGTAGGCAGCACATCTCGGTGTGGGAGAAGACCGGCGATCGGGACACTCCCGGCAGCTGACGTCGTTGAGCCGGTAGGCGGCAGCTGGACGGCACTCGAAGAACCGGAGGGATCTGACATGACAGGGCGGGCGGACCCGTTTCGTTCGCGGCTCGACGCCTGGATCGGGAAGCCGCTTGGTGGCGCGGGACCCAGCGTGGCTCCCGATCCGGTCAACCGGCCGATGATCCGTCATTGGGTCGACGCATTCGACGACCGAAACCCCGTGTATCTCGACGACGAGGTCGCCGCCGCGACCCGCTTCGGCGGCATCGTCGCTCCGCCGGCGATGCTGCAGACCTGGACCATGGCCCGTCCGCGGATCGAGGGGATCGCCGAACGGGGTGGCGCGGCTATGGCGATCTCGGCCGAGAGCGCCCTCGGCGCCCTCGCCGACGCCGGGTACATCGCCACGCTGGCCACGAACTCCGAGCTCGAGTTCGTCCGCTACCTCCGACTCGGGGACCTGCTGGCGTCGTCAGCGGTTCTGGATTCCATCTCGGAGCGAAAGACGACGTCGCTCGGCAGCGGCTACTTCGTGACCTGGGTGACGACCTACGTCGACGCCGAGGGCGACGTCGTCGGTCGACAGCGGTTCCGGGTCTTCCGCTTCGCGCCCGGCAGCGCCGAACCACGCGCCGAGGCGTCGAGCCGGGGCTCGAGGCCTGACCGGCGACCTGAGCAGCCGCAGCCGCAGGAGCCGGGTGAGGAGCTCCCTCCCTTCGTCCTGAAGGTCACCGCGACTGTCATCGTCGCCGGCGCGATCGCATCACGCGACTTCATGCCCGCCCACCACCACACTGAGTACGCCCGAGCCCAGGGTGCGCCGGACATGTTCATGAACATCCTCACCACCAACGGCTACGTCTCGCGCTACGTCACCGACTGGTCGGGGCCGGAAGCCATACTGCGACGGATCTCGATCCGCCTCGGCGGCCCGGCGGTTCCCGGCTCGGACCTGCGCTTCACGGGTCAGGTCACCAGTCGCCGAACGGACGCCGACGAGGACATGCTCGACGTCGCGGTGCGGGCGGTCAACGATCTGGGCGACCACGCGGTGGGCTCCGTCGAGTTGACCCTTCCCGGGAAGACTCGGGGTTGACGCGGGACGTTCGCCGCGACCGCTCGATTCGCCGTGCTAGGAGCGGGGAACGAGTGTTGGCTTACGCCGCCGCTGGAACACCAGGAACGCCCCGCCGAAGAGCACCAGGGCGAGGATGGCGAGGAGCGCGGGCACCCGGGTCTCGGCGAGCTGAGCCGCCGGCTCGACGGTGAGGCAGAACTGGTTGCTCATCTGCGTCAGGCTCCCGTCCCCCCAGCCGTCCCAACCGTCCTTGGTGCCGGTCACGATGCCCCGGTCGCAGATCGTCTTGCCGGTCCACGCTGACGGGACGACGAAGCTGGTCTTGAACGGGTCTGCCGACGCCGGCTTCTCGTCGGTGTCGTAGGGGACGCCGACGTCCTTGCCGCCGAGCGAGGGTGGCGTCCCGAAGTAGACGCAGTCCCAGGCCGATTCGGGTGTCCCCTGGAAGACCCCCGAACCCCACGAGATCGTGACGCTCACCGTCTGCCCGGCATTCACGGTCAGGTGGCCGGGGTCGGAGGCGTAGGTCTTGCCGTTCACGGTGATCGACTTGCTGACCGAGCCCGCGGACCCGGAGGTGCTGGCGCAGGGATCGTCCTTGCCGCCGCCGTCTCCGCCACCGCCCCGGGGAGCCACGTCGGACTTCGTGGCCGCGGCCCCGGACGTCGCGGCCGCGACCGGCGCCGCGGCGCCGAGCACCCCGATCGTTCCCACGACTGCCAAGACGGCGAACCAGCCCGAACGTCGCACCCCAAGCCCTCCTCGTTCGCCCCCCGGCACTCCCCAGTGTCCTGCGGTTTCACGCGCGAGTGATCGAACCGACGGCAAACGACTGGCGACCTGGACGGCAAGATCTGCGAACGGGGCCACGAAGCGTGGCGTCCCCGAGGCGCACCGCGACCGGCTGGGCTCGGCCGAACCACCCGCAGGGGAGAGGACCAGACGGGCCGCGGGTCAGCGGTGACTGCCGGGCGACCGGAACCAATCAGTCCGGAGACCGCGCGCCTCGAGGTCGACCGGCTCGCGCTGGTGGCGGACGAGCGCCGCTCAGGGGATCCGGAAGCCTCGCCGCCCGACGATCTCGTGACGAGGAGACGGGATCTGGTGCTCACCGGCGCGCCGGCGGCGCGAACGCGAGCGGGCGAGGTCGGCAACCATCAGCGCACCACCGACGGCGACGGGAGCGAGGACCAACCACTCCATCTCGTGCCTCCGCCACGGCGTCCGGGCTACAGCCCCGACCCAGGTGGGGACGGGCCAAAAACCCGTGACCCCGGTCACGCCGGCCGGTGACGGCGACCGCGACCTGCACCTGCCCCGGGGGCCGCCCCTCAGCTGCTCTGGTCCTTCTGGCCGGGCAGGAGGTCGACTTCGGAGCGGTGCCAGACCGGGCTGTCACCCGCGGTCTCCACGTTGAAGCCATAGTCGAACGCCAACGTGCCGCCCAGCGTGCCGCCGAGGATCGTGAGCAAGGCGCCCAGAAGGGACAGCGCCAGGACCGGCGCGGGCGTGGACTGATGGGCGGGGTAGACGAGGATCCGAATGGCGATGTTCGCGAGCACGAGGACGCTGACCGTGCTCATCGTGAGCGCATGCGCGTTCGCGGTCCGACGGGCCTGGGTTCCGGCCTCGGTCGACCGCAGCCGGTCCCAGAAGCCGGTCAGCACGGCGAGCAGCGACACCGCCGCTCCGCCCACGAGGGCGAAGGTCCCCGCCCGGTAGAAGTCACGCGCCCACGGGTGATGGTGACCCACGACCGAGATCAGGTCGAACGCGGCGACAAGCATGTACGCGCCGACCGGAATGTCGGTGAGCGGCGGGTGGAACGGCTTCCCGGCCCAGCCCCGCAGGCCCTTGAACTGGCGACCACGCAGGGTCACTGACGGACGGAACGAGAAGTGGCGCATCAGCTCCTCCCAGGAACGGCTGGAGGCCCACCGGATCGAGCGGCGGGCCGTCGGTCAGTCTGCGACACCGGACGACCCCTGTCGACGGCCGGCCGAGGCGGCTGAGGGATCAGCCGATCAGCTCGACATACCGCTCGAGTGCCGCGTCGACCGCCGCACGGTCGCGAGTCGCGAGTCGCGAGCAGGCCCAGCAGCAGACCGCGCATCACCGCCACGCCGAGGCGCGCGTCCGCCCGGGCGGCGGTTCGGGGGACGCCGGCGCGCACGGCGTCCTCCGTCGACCTGTCGACCCAGGCGTCGACGACGTCGTCGAGGAACCCGTCGGTGCCAGGCCGACCCTGGAGCGCCTGCGCGTAGACCTCGAAGAACAGCCGCTCCTGCGCCCAGAGCCCCGCGTCCGCGAGACGCCGCCAGAGCATCCGGATCGCCTGGGCCGCCCCGACGGTGGGGTCGGCGGTCAGCTCCCGCAGCGCGGTCCGCTGCGCCGCCTCGACCGCGCGGACGATACGGGGTGCGTTGACAAAACTGTCAGATTTCTGACGCTGGCCTGTAACGAGGCTGTGGCTGTCTGGCAACGATCTTCCAGGACTGTGACCTTGCCCTTCCACGACCCTGTGGGACGGACGTCGGCCGGCACGGGTGGTCGAGGCGCAACCCGGTGCCCCCGACGAGGCGGAGCCCAGGAGGAGGACTCATGGCGGAGACCACTGCCCGAGGCAGCGGTGAGATGAGACGAAGCCTCACGTTGACCGGCGTCACGGTCAACGCGATGGCGCTGATTGCACCCGGTGCGTTCCTGTGGACCACCTTCCAAGAGCAGGCGGCACTCAACCGAAACAACATTTCGACCGCGTCGGACATGTGGACGGGGCTCTTCTTCGCGTTGATCCTCGCCCTGCTGACCGCGTACAGCTACAGCGAGCTGGCGCGGATCTACCCCGACGCTGGAACGGGGTCGAGCTACTACTTCGCTGAGGCGGCGCTGCTCGACAAGGCCAGCCCCGCGCACCGGCGATGGGCCCGGTTCTCGAAGCTCACCGTCGGGTGGATCAGCCATCTGTACTACTGGATCTACCCCGGCATCATGGTGGCGTTCACCGCGACGCTCGCCGGGTACATCTACACCGCGATCTTCGGCGGCACCCTGTCGTACTACTGGCTCGGCGTCGTGTGTGTCGCGTTCGCGTTCGGAACCGGCTACATCGCCTACCGCGGGATCACGACCTCGACCCTCGCCGCGATCATCATCAACGTCATCCAGATCGTGTGCCTGGTGTCGATCAGCTTCCTGTTCATCATCTTCCGGTTCAACCACCCGATCGGCGGGTACGAGATCACGAACGCAGTCCATGTCATCATCCCGCACAGCTACATCAACATGCTGTACCAGTCGACCATCGCGATCCTGCTGCTGGTGGGATTCGAGTCCATCACCGCGCTCGGGTCCGAGGCGATCAACCCGGGGAAGGACATCAGGCGAGGAGTTCTGATCAGCCTGATCATCCAGGGTGGCATTTGCTACATGTTCGAGTACTTCGCCTCGAACTTCGCCATCGGTGCGCGGACCATCTCGCAGGGCACCGGCAAGGCCCGGCTGACCGGCTACGCGGCGGCGGCGGTCAACTCGGCGCCGATCGGCGCCATGCTCAAGTCGGTCGGTGATACGTCGCTCAACAATTCCGGCACGACGGTGTCGGTGATCGTCGCGTTCACGGTCTTGTTAGCGCTGATCGGCACCATGCTCGCCTGCTTGAACACCGCGGTGCGGGTCACCTACTCGATGGCGAAGGACAAGGAGATGCCCGCAGTCCTGAGCCTGCTGCACGGCGACTACGCGACGCCGCACGCCGGTATCTGGATCCTCGTCACCATCTCGGCGGCGCTGGGGATCTTCGGTGCGAACCCACACCAGGTTGACAACCTGACGCAGATCACCCTGGCGTCGAACACCGGGACGTTCCTGGTCTACGGGTTCACCTGTGCGATCGCGTTCGTGGCGTTCGCCGGTCGACACGATCGGCACTTCGTCAGGCACCGCGTCATACCTGGCGTCGGAGCGATAATGAACATCGCCGAGCTGATCGGCGTCGTCTACATCGCCGTGACCGCGTCCGGCACGTCACCCGGCGACGCCTACAAGGCGCTGGGCATCGTGTTCATCTGGATCCTGATCGGTGTGATCTGGGTGCTGCGCAACCCGAACATGCGAGGGAAGGGCATCTTGCACGACCCAGGCCAGCGTCCGACCGAGACGGTCGCAACGACCTGAACATCCCCCCAAGGCAAGCCGAGGAGGTCGGGGTGCGAACACACCCCGACCTCCTCGCGTCTGGGCAACGGAGCCTCCGCTCGCGGCGCGCACCAGGCTCCCGGCGTTGCGGTCTGGCTCAGCTCAGCGATCTTCACGCTTTCTTGGCGCGTCACTCGCAGTCTTAGCGGTTCCTTTGCGGACAACGCTGGTCTCGCTTGCGAAGATCAACCCATCGACGTCGAGTTTCTTCATTTTCCGGCTGAGCAGGGGCGGCTCGGGGTCCTGCGCTCGCGCGAGGTTCCGCGCCTGCTGCTCGTTTCGGGTGCAGAACCCCCGCCCGCGTGCCCGGACATGCTCGAAGACTGGATCTGGGCGTCAGCGCCCGACGAGGACCGAGCCCACCGAGCCAAGGTCCTCGCTCAGCGAGCCGAGGGCCAGTTCGCGTTGCCGTCACTCGACGACAACGGTCTGCTGCGGTTTCGCTCTCGGGAGACCTCGCTGTCACCGACCGAAGCGGTGCTCGTCGCCGAGTTCGTCACCAACTTTGACCAGCTCGTGAAGCGCACGACCCTCACCCGGGCGGTGTGGCCGGACGGCGCGCCCCGCCCGAGGACCCTGGACACGCACATCCTCCGACTCCGGCGTCGAGTTGCCGAAGCGAGCCTCGAGATCGAGACCGTCCGAGCCCGAGGCTGGGTGATGCGCGCCATGAGCCGCGAGCCGACCCGACAGCTCGTCGACGTGTAGCAGACGCCGCCACTCGGGGGTCGGGCAGCTCGCGCTGCCGATACCGGGCACGAGGTTCCCGTCACGAGCGCCCGGCGGTACCTCCGGCGTGTGCTGTCCTCGCCCTCGCCACCCGAACGGGGCTCCGCAGCAGGACCCTCACCCTGACCCTCGGGGGACGCTCGCGTTGGCCGGCCACTGCGGCCGGTAGTAGCCGCGGAAGTGCAGCTCCCCACCCCGCAGCTCCCGGATGCAGAGGAAGTCGCCTTTGTACCCGCGGTGGTCCCACGGCGCGAACGTCACGTAGCACGACGGGCCGCCGTTGGTGCACGGCATCCACTTGATCATCTCGAGGCCCTCCTTCACATGCACCGGCGTCGCGATCCGCGCGTTCGCGATGCCGAGCATCGCGACCCGCGCCGTGTCGTAGGCGAGCGCCACCACCACGTTTCGGGTCGTACGCCCGAATCGGGCCTCGAACCGCCGGCGCATCGCCTCGTAGTTCGGGTTCTGGCCGTCCTCCCCGAGCTGGTCGATGCCGTGCCACCCCTCGAGCCCCTGCGCCCACTCGTTCGAGTTCGAATAGAACATGAACGCGGTGCCCATGATCCGCGGCGGATCCCACCCGAGGGATCGGAACGCCCGCGCGAAGTGGAAGGTCGAGTAGCCGTACCCGACGTAGACGACCGCCTCCGTGCCGAGCGACCGCATCGCGTCCAGATGCTCAACCAGGTCCTTCGGGTTGGGCTGGAGGAACACCTCCTTGGTGATGTTCAAGCCGAGCTGCAGCGCGGTGCGCCGGAAGTAGTCGGCGTAGAGATCCCCGGCCGAGCCCTGCTCCCAGAAGAACCCGACCTTCTGGTGGCCCTGCTGGGCGCACCAGTTGGCGCACATGACCGACTCGGTCGGGATGTCCCCGTTCGCGACGGTGAACACGGACTCGCCGGCGGCGCGGGTGGTGCCCGTCCACAACAGCACCGGCACGCCGGCCGCGTTGACGTACGGGGCGAGCGTCTCGGAGTTGTCGGCGATCAGGGGCCCGATCACCACGACGCAGCCTGCATCGACGAGGCGGTGGTAGCCGGCGATCAGCTTCCGGAAGTTCTCGCGGGGCAAACCTCGGGCGTCGACGGTCAGGATCTCGACCGGCCGGTTGTAGACAGCCTCGTTCAACGCGTCCTCGACGGCCAGGATGAACGGGTCGACGCAGTCGGCGAGCAGCTGGCCCAGGTCCATGTCGATCAGGAAGCCGATCCGGACCGGCTCGAACGGATCCCCCTGGGTCTGGACGCCGCCCGTGGGGGGATAGACCACGATCCGCTCGACCGCCTTCTCGCCGACGCGCCCTCCGCCCTCGTACCAGGCGCCGGCCTGCCAGGAACCGAGCTCGGCGGTGTCGACTCCCGACGCGACGCTGCTCACCGCCCGGTCCTCCCGCGCGATCCCGGGATCGACCGGCGCGGGGAACATCCGCTCGGCGTACGCAGCCCGCTCGTCCTCGCTCATCCAGCGTCCTCCCCCCTGGGCTCGCGGCCGAGCCCGGCCCTTCATAGCCGCGGCTGGCCCGCGGTCGCATCTGCTGCCCTGTCGACGCCCGTGTCGGCCCGGTGGGGGAGCGGCGCGGTGGTGCTCAGTCGACGACCGGACGGGCGCGGCCGGCCAGCCGGTCCCAGATGATCGGTGCGTCCGTCGCCATGAGCGGCGACGGCAGCTCGTCGGGACCGAACCATCCGATCTCGGTCGTGTCGCCGGCCAGCGGCGACGCCGGGGCGTCGCGCAGCGCCCCGTCGAACACGACCGCGACGAACTGGATCACCGCACCATCGGGATAGCGATGCGTCTGCACGGAGGGCGCGCTGTACACGCCGAACAGGCCGCTCAGGTCCACCGGGTAGCCGGTCTCCTCCCGAAACTCCCGCTCCGCCGCCGCGACGACCGACTCCCCGGGCTCGACCCGACCCCCTGGGAGGCACCAGCTGCGGTCGTCGGCTCGGCGCACCAGCAGGATCCGGCCGTCGCGCATCACCGTGACCCCCGCCGTCGCTTGCACCAACCCGGGCTGGCTGTTCCGTCCTGCGATGGGGCGGACCGTAGCGGGCCCGGCTCGTTACGTCGGGCTTCGACCACCTCGCGTAGGGTGCAGGAGAAGCCGCGCCCCTCGGTCCTCCCCCCCGGGACCGAGGCCGGCGCGGCCTCTCGCTTTCACCCTCGCGCACGGCCCGCCCCTTGTCCGCGCGCGCGGCCGGCGATGCCGCCGCGGAAGGACGGTCAGCTACGCTGCCCGGCTCCAAGTTCGCCACCGGAAGGCCAGGATTGGTTGTGCGCCGCCTCCCGTGGGTCGCGGCCGCGCTGCTTCTCCTCGCCGCCTGCAGCGGAGGCCCGCCCGACCTCGTCACCCAACCGACCGCTCCCCCGAACGGCTCGGCCGGGCTGCACCGAGCGGCGCGGACCGTCCCGACCGTCGCTGGGCTCCCGCCCTCCCCGTGGGGCACGGTCCCCGTCGAAGCCCCCGCCCGGCTGCGAGCGACCGCCGCCGCGTACTACGCGCAGGGCGGCCCCCAGCCCGACAACCCCTGGAAGGGCGCCCCCGCCTGCCTCCTGCTCCTCCCCACCGCCCTGGGCCCGAACCTCGCCCCGGTCCCGTCCACCCGCTTCGACTTGCTCGGGCACTTCCTCGTCACCTGGCGCCTCGCCACGGGGCGCGGCGCCGGGCTGACCCTCTCGGTCGTCCAGCCCGGCGACCCGTCCGACCAGCCGTACTTCCAGACCGGGGCCGGCGTCACCACCTTCTCCGACGGGTCGCAGCTCCGAACCCCACCCGGGCAGCCTGACCGACTCCTGGTCCGGATCCCGATCGAGAACTGCGAGTACGAGCTGCAGGCCACCGCGGGGCTGACCGCCAGCCTCGACGCAGCCGTCGTCCCCTGGCTCCGCTTGATCTACGCGCCGTCGTAGCGGCCGCAACCGCCCGCTCGGGCAACCAGAGACCCCGCTCGACGACCGCTGGCGTTCGCGGTTCTGGCGGTTCGGCGCGCTGGCCTTGACATCCTCCTGATCTGCCGGGTCCACAGTGAGCCGGTCCACAACCCCGTCGAGGAGTTGATGCGCCATGTCGATGAGCGACGAGACCCGGCCGATGGCAGCGACGCCGCCCTCCGAGCCGCCGCCCCCCCTCCCCCCCGAGCCAACCTCGGGCCCGAACCGGCGGCGCTGGTGGATGATCGGAGCCGGTGTCGTCGCCGGCGTCGCCGTCCTCGTCGGCGTCTTCCTTCTCGGCCAGTCGAGCGGCTCCACCACCCAGAACGGGCCGACCAGCCTCGGCGCCGCGCTGTCGGACGCCCGCAGCGGCACCCTGCCCTGCGGGACCAGCACCGAGGTGACGTTGCGGACCCTCGATCGGCTCTGCAGCGGCACGGCCGGCGGCGGCGCCGGCTCGGGCACCGGCGGCGGAGCCGGCGCGGGAGCAGGGGGCGGTGGCGGCGGCCGGGCGCTGATGGTCGGCACCATCGAATCGGTCTCCGGGAACCAGGTCACCGTGCAGACCGCGGCGGGCCGGCAGGTCATGCTCACCGTCGGGTCGGGAGCGGCCGTGCGGACCCTCACCGAGGGCACTGCCACGGATCTCACGACCGGGGCCCGCGTTCTGGTCACCGGCGGTCAGGAAGCCGGCGGCGTCCGCCAGATCGTGGTCCTGGGCGCCAGCGGTGCCAGCGGTGCCAGCGGCGCGGGTGGTGCCGGGACGGCGAGCGGCGGGGCCGGCGCGTCGACCTGATCCAGCGGCGAGGCGGAGCCCGACCTGGGTCGATCGCGCGTCGCCGTCGACCACGGCGGTGACGACGGGAGGCGCGGGGGTACCGTGCGCGGGTGACGAGTCGGGCCACTCGTCGGCACCACCGCCAGGTGATCCGCCGGCGGGTCGTGGGCGTCGCGATCGTCGTGGTTCTGGCCGGCGGCGCGGTGGGCTGGTTCTTCGTCCTCACCGGCGGCGGCCAGTCCGGGACGAGTCACCCGCGCGCGGTGCGCGCGGTGACGACCACCACCACGACGCTCGCGCCGACGACCACCACGACCGTCGACCCGGGGACGCTGCCCCAGACGATGGCGCTCCCCACCACCCTCGACACCCAGTTCCAAGCCGACCTGAACGGATTTTGGCAGGGCATCGTCGAGGACAACCCCGCCCCCGCGATGCCGTTCTTCTTCCCGCTTACCGCCTACCTGCAGGTCAAGGCCATCGCGAACCCGGCCTCGGACTGGCAGAACCGGCTGGTGGCCGCTTACGAGCGCGACATCCACTCGCTGCACACGATGCTCGGACCGGACCCTGGCACCGCCCAGCTCACCGGTATCACCGTGCCGAACACCGCCCAGTGGGTGCTGCCCGGCGCCGAGTACAACAAGGGCTCGTACTGGCGGGTCTACTCGTCGCAGGTTCACTACTCCGTCGACGGGCGCCCTGGATCGTTCACGATCGCGTCGATGATCTCGTGGCGCGGCGAGTGGTACATCGTGCACCTGGCCAGCATCCAATAGCAGGGTCGCCCGCCGCCCGCCCGAGCGGCCGGCCGTCACGGGCCGGCAGCGCCGAGCCGGTGCCCCCCGGTGCGAGCGGTGTCCCGCGCCCCAGTACGCTCGATGACCGTGGCCGTGGCGTCCCAACGCTCCTCGGCGGTCGACGTGCCGCGCTCCTCGCTGCTCCTCGCCCTCCTGCGCACCGCCCGCCCGAAGCAGTGGGTCAAGAACCTCCTCGTCGTCGCCGCCCCCGGCGCGGCCGGCGTGCTGCTCGAGCCCGGCTCGCTGTGGCGCACCGCGGTGGCGTTCGTCGCCCTCTGCTTCGCCGCCAGCGGCACCTACTTCCTGAACGACGCGCTCGACGTCGAAGCCGACCGGGCCCACCCGGTCAAGTGCAACCGGCCCGTCGCGAGCGGCGAGGTCAGCGTCAGCCTCGCCAAGACCATGGCCGTCATCTTGATGGTCATCGGCGTCGCGATCGCCGGTCCCATCAACGGCGGTCAGCTCGCCGCCGTCGTGGCCGGCTACATCGCCCTCACCGTCTCGTACAGCCTCTGGCTCAAGCACGAGGCGGTCCTCGACCTCGGCGCCGTCGCGGCCGGATTCGTGCTCCGCGCCGTCGCGGGCGGGATCGCCACCAACGTGCCGATCTCCACCTGGTTCCTCATCGTCGCCGGCGCCGGGTCGCTGTTCATCGTCACCGGGAAGCGCAACGCCGAGCTGATCGAGCTCGGCGACGACTCCGGCAGCCACCGGGCCACCCTCGAGGGGTACACGACCGGGTTCCTCAACTTCGTGCGGTCGGTGTCGGCCAGCGTCACCATCACCGCCTACTGCCTCTGGGCGTTCGAGGAAGCGTCCCGGGTCGGTGACGTCGTCTGGTTCCGTGCCTCGATCGTCCCGTTCGTGCTCGTCATGCTCCGCTACGCCTTCATCGTCGAAGCGGGCGGAGGCGGCGCCCCCGAAGACGTCCTCTTCCAGGACCGGGCCATCCAGATCCTCGGCCTCTGCTGGGCCATCACCTTTGCCCTCGGCGTGATCAGCTGACCTGCCGCTCCCCGTGGCCGGGGGCAGGCCCGGACGGGCCCAGTAGGCTGGAATCCCGGCGCAGGTTCAGGAGCCCGCGTCAGCTCCAGCTCCTTGTCCGCCTCCGCGAGCGAGCCCGTCCGATGAGCACTGTCCAGGACCACCCCGGCGACGCGCCGACGCAACCGGGCTGCCGCCGGCGCGCCAGGCGCCCCCGGGCCGGCCAGCCGGCGCGCGGCCCGCGACGCAGCCGAGCAGCGAGCGCGTCGGCGCCGAGCCGCCATCATCCGCCGCGTCGGCGCGGTCGTGCTCGTCGCCATCCTCGTCCCGGTCCTCTGGTCGTACTACCGGGCCATGAGCGCGCCCGGCACCGACCCGGTCAGCGCCCGCAGCGTCGAGTGGCTCAAGGACCACGGCATGACCGGCGTCGTCAACGACGTCGAGCACTGGTGGTACACGCACAACCCGCCCCCGGTCGGCGGCAAGCCCCAGCACGGGCTGCCCCACGCCCAGGCGCTTGGCGGCAGCGCCCACGCCAAGAAGCCTGCCCCGACCCCGGTCGAGCCCGCGCACCTGCCCGCGCCGACCAACATGGAGCCGCTCGTCACCACGCCGCTCCCCGGCGAAGGCGTGTGGACCCCGACCGGCCGCACCGTCGAGGGCCTCCCCGCCGTCTACAGCACCTACTTCCGGCCCGACGCGTTCCACACCAGCCTCGTCGCCTCCGCGATGTGGATGGACACCACCCTCCTCAACACCGTGCTCGTCCCCGGCCTCCAGGAGCCCGGCGGCCCGAACCCGTGGGGCGGGCAGGTGCCGCTCGGCCAGCGAGCCGCGCTGGTCGCCGCCTTCAACTCCGGCTTCAAGGCCGCCGACTCCGAAGGCGGCTACTACAACTTCGGGCAGATGGTCCGTCCCCTCGTCCCCGGGATGGCAGCGTTCGTCATCGACACCAGCGGGAAGCCCAACGTCGGGATCTGGGGCCGGGACTTCAACCTCGGCCCCGGCGTCGCCACCGTCCGCGAGAACCTCTCCTTGCTGGTTGACAACGGGCAACTCGAACCCAACCTCGCCACCGACGCCAACGGCAAGTGGGGCGGCACGGTCGGCAACAACGTGTTCGTCTGGCGCTCCGGGGTCGGCGTCACCGCCGACGGCGGCCTTGTCTACGTCGCCGGCCCCGGCCTCAGCGTCCCCTCCCTCGCCATCCTCCTCCAACGGGCCGGCGCGGTTCGGGCCATGGAGCTCGACATCAACAGCGAATGGGTCTCCGCCTACACCTTCCAGCAGACCGACCCGACCAACCCCTACGCCGTGACCGGCGTCAAGCTCCTCCCCGCCATGCAGCGCGCCGACGACCGGTACCTCGTCCCCGGCGAGCGGGACTTCTTCGCGCTCTTCGCTGCCCACTGACCCCGCCCCGGGGCCGGCCGCGCCGACCTGGTGTGTCCCGCGACCGGAGTGTGACCGCTCGGTAACAACTGCGCCGATGGGGCACCGGCGGCGGGCGGCGCGCCGTACCCTTGGGTCGACTCCACAGATGGGACCCACATGCTGATCGACGGGTTCGTCCACCAGCTCCCCGACATCGACGCCGTCGAGACCGTCGAGTGGCTCGACTCGCTCGACGCGGTGATCAACAGCCGCGGCCGGGCCCGGGCCCGCTACCTCCTCGCCCGCCTTATGGAACGAGCCCGCGACCAAGGTGTCGGCGTCCCGGCCATGGTCACCACCGATTACATCAACACCATCCCCCCCGAGCAGGAACCCTGGTTCCCCGGCGACGAAGCGATCGAGAAGCGCATCCGGGCCGCGATCCGGTGGAACGCGATGGCGATGGTCGACCGCGCCAACCGGCGCTTCGACGGGCTCGGCGGGCACCTCTCCACCTTCGCGTCGGCCGCCGCGCTCTACGACGTCGGCTTCAACCACTTCTTCCAAGGCAAGACCGACGGCCGCAGCGGCGACCAGCTCTACGTCCAAGGCCACGCCGCGCCCGGGGTGTACGCCCGCGCCTTCCTCGAAGGTCGAATCACCGAGGAGCACCTCGACCGGTTCCGCCGCGAGGTGTTCGGCGGCGGGCTCCCCAGCTACCCGCACCCGCGACGCCTCCCCGACTTCTGGGAGTACCCCACCGTCTCGATGGGCCTCGGGCCGATCAACGCCGTCTACCAGGCTCGCTTCAACCGGTACCTCCTCCACCACGAGATCGCCGACACCAGCCAAGCCAAGGTCTGGTGCTTCGTCGGCGACGGGGAGATGGACGAGCCCGAAGCCATGGCCGGCCTCTCCATCGCCGCTCGTGAGCAGCTCGACAACCTGATCTTCGTCGTGAACTGCAACCTCCAACGTCTCGACGGACCGGTCCGCGGCGACGGGAAGATCATCCAGGAGCTCGAAGCCACCTTCCACGGCGCGGGCTGGAACGTCATCAAGGTCATCTGGGGTCGCGGCTGGGACGACCTCCTCGCCCGCGACGTCGACGGGGTGCTCGTCAACAAGATGAACACCACCGTCGACGGGGAGTTCCAGAAGTACGCGGTCGAGCGCGGCGCCTACATCCGCGAGCACTTCTTCGGCCCCGACCCCCGGCTCCGGAAGCTCGTCGAGCACCTCTCCGACGAGGACCTCGAACGGCTCCCCCGAGGCGGGCACGACTACCGCAAGCTGTACTCCGCCTACAAGATCGCGGTGGAGCATCGAGGTAGCCCCACCGTGATCCTCGCCAAGACCATCAAGGGCTGGACGCTCGGCACCGGACTCGAGGCCCGCAACGCGACCCACCAGATCAAGAAGCTCGACGTCGGCGCGCTCAAGCAGTTCCGCGACCGTCTCGACTGCCCGATCCCCGACAGCGAGCTCGAGGACGGCGACCCGCCCTACTACCACCCCGGCACCGACTCCGCCGAGTACGAGTACCTCACCGCCCGCCGCCGCGCCCTCCACGGGCCGCTCCCCGAACGCGTCGTGCGGCACCGGCCCCTCGAGCTGCCCGGGCCGTCCGTGTACGCCGACCTTCTCGCCGGAACCGGCGAGAAGGTGCAAGCCTCCACGACCACCGCGTTCGCGCGGCTGCTCCGCAGCCTGCTCCGCGACCCGCAGCTCGGCCGTCGGGTCGTGCCGATCATCCCCGACGAGGCCCGCACCTTCGGGCTCGACGCGCTGTTCCGCGAGGCGAAGATCTACGCCCCGTTCGGGCAGGCCTACGAGCCGGTCGACGCCGCGCTGCTTCTCTCCTACCAGGAGGCCCGCACCGGGCGGCTGCTCGAGGAGGGAATCACCGAGGCTGGGTCGATGGCCAGCTTCACCGCGGCCGGCACCGCGTACGCGACGTGGGGCGAGCCGATGATCCCGTTCTTCATCTTCTACTCGATGTTCGGCTTCCAGCGGGTCGGGGACCTCATCTGGAGCTTCGGCGACCAGCGCGGCCGCGGCTTCCTCCTCGGCGCCACCGCCGGCCGCACCACCCTCGCCGGGGAGGGCCTCCAGCACTGCGACGGGCAGAGCCAGCTGTACGCGGGCGCGTACCCGAACTGCCGGCCCTACGACCCCGCCTTCGCGTACGAGATGGCCACCATCGTCCGGGACGGCATCCAGCGCATGTACGGACCGAACCCGGAGGACTGCTACTACTACCTCACGCTCTACAACGAGACGTACCCGATGCCGGCCATGCCGGACGGGGTCGAGGACGGCATCGTGCGCGGCCTGTACCGGTTCCGCGCCGCGCCCCGGGACGCCAAGCACCGCGCTCAGGTCCTCGCCAGCGGCACTGCGATGCTTGCCGCGCTCGACGCCCAGCAGATGCTCGCCGAGGAGTTCGACGTCGCGGTCGACGTCTGGAGCGCCACCAGCTACAAGCTGCTCCGCGACGACGCCCTCAGCGTCGAGCGCTGGAACCGGCTGCACCCCACCGAGGCACCCCGCGTCCCCTACGTCACCGAGACGCTCGCCGAAGCCGAAGGGCCGATCGTCGCCGTCACCGACTTCCTGAAAGCGGTCCCGGATCAGATCGCCCGGTTCGTCCCCTCACCGCTGGTGTCGCTCGGCACCGACGGCTACGGGTTCTCCGACACCCGCATCGCGCTCCGTCGCCACTTCGAGACCGACGCCGCCCACGTCACCGTCGCGGTCCTCGACGCGCTCGCCCGGCAAGGAGAAGCTCAAAGCCGAGCAGGTCGCCGAGGCGATCCGCCGCTACGACATCGACGTCGACCGGCCCGACCCCCGCACCGTCTGAGCCTCGCTCCTCGCCCCTAGTTGCGCCGCTCGTCGATCCGCAGCGGGTCGTCCTCGTCCCAGTCGTCTCCGTGATCGTCTTCCTCGTCGAACAGCGGCGACTCGTCGTCGTCGTGCTCATCCAGCTCCGCGAGGGAGCGATCAGACTCTGAGAACAGGCCGTCGTCGAAGCCCTGCTTGAGCTCGCGGGCCTCACGAAATCGGCGGGCACGTCCCTTCCTGGGCACCTCGTCACCTACCTCTCGCCTGGACCTCGGCTGCTCGCTGCGCCGTCTCCCCCCAGGGGGCGGCCCCGGCGCCGGGTCACAACACCCTCATTCTCCCACGCGAGGAGGGCCCCTGCGGGCCCGAGCCCCGGCTGCTCCCCGTCTCGGAGGCCCGGACCGCCGCTCTCCCGCCCGGGCCCACAGGCCCGCCCCGAAAGGCCCTGCGCTGCCCCTCGGACCCGCTCGATCCCGGCAGCCGTCGCGTGGGGCCGCGGGTGACCCGCTGGGGCCCGGTCGTGCATGACCTCGGTCGGACCAGCCCGGCGCGGCGGCTCTCGAGCCCGCCCCAACTCCCAGCCGGAGGACGAGCGGTCGACAACACGCGCGCCGAAGGGATGCTCGCCCCGAAGTGCGACCGAGACCGGGTCGACCGGATCCTGACGCCAACCTCTGAACCCGTAGGGTGAGGACCGAGACGGGGGAGCGCGTGGCGAACGACGAGCCCGAGGCGACCGTGGCCCACCTCTGGGCGACCGCGGACCTGCTGACGCCGATGACGGTCCGGGTGGCCGCGACCCTCCGGATCGCCGACCGGCTCGCGGCGGGACCGTCGAACGCCGAGGAGCTGGCCCGAGCCGTGCACGCCGACGCCGGCACGCTCGACCGCGTCCTCAAACATCTGGCCCGCCACGACGTGCTCGACCGCAACGACGACGGCGTGTACACCCTCACCTCGCTCGGCGCGCTCCTCCGAGACGACCACCCGAGCGGTCTACGGCAGCGACTGGACCTCGAGAGCGCCGTGGGGCGCGCTGACCAGTCCTTCGTGCAGCTCCTCCGCACGGTTCGGACCGGAGACGCCGCGTTCCCGGCCCAGTTCGACCGATCCTTCTGGGATGACCTGGCGACGGACCCCGTCCGCTCGGCCTCGTTCGACGCCCAGATGAGCTCCGACGTGACTGGCTGGGCGCCCGCCATTATCGCCGCCTACGACTGGGGGTCGCTCCGGCACGTGATCGATGTAGGCGGTGGGACCGGGACGCTGCTCGTCGCCCTGCTCACCGCGTTCCCCGCGCTCCGTGGGACGGTCCTCGAGCGGCCCGGCCCCGCCGAGGCGGCCCGGCACGCGCTCCGGTCAGCCGGGCTCTCCGACCGCGCGGACGTCGTGGCCGGCAGCTTCTTCGAGCCCCTGCCCCAAGGAGCCGGCGGCTACCTCCTCACCGCGATCGTGCACGACTGGGACGACCAGGCCGCCCGTACGATCCTGCGTCGATGTCGAGACGCCGCCGGGAGGCACGGCCGGGTCCTGGTCATCGAGAAGATCGGGGTCGACGGGGCGTCACCGAGCACCGAGATGGACTTGCGCCTCCTCGCCTACTTCGGCGGACGCGAACGAGACCCCGAGGAACTTGTGGCCCTCGCCGAGCAGGTGGGGTTGCGACTCGACCAGCGCCACCCGGCCGGAAACATCGTGATCTTCGAGCTCGCCGCCAGCTGAGCCGACGATCCGTGCTCGCCGCCGCAGCGAGGGGTAGTGGGTCTCTATGAAGGGGGGCCTCCTGTCAAGTGGTCGTGTCGGGCTGCCTCGGCCTCGACGGGTGAGTTGGTTCTCATCTCTCTATGGCCTCCTCGAGGGAGGATCAGGGCGGTGGGAGAACTCCGGTTGGTCCATTTCAGTTGAGGGTCGTCGTGCGACCAGCCACTACGTGGGACCTTGCCGGAGCGAACGGTTCACCTTTGGTGAGCATGTGCCAGATGGCCTCGGAAAGCTTGCGGGCGAGTTCGACACGGGCGACTTTCTTGCCCCGTTGACGACCGAGGCGGGCGGCGGTGCGTTGGTAGTGCTCGGCGTAGAGGGGATGGCGCGCCGCGTGGATGGTCGCCTCGATGAGCGCCCAACGCAGATACCTGGGTCCGTGCTTGGAGAGCGGTCCTCGATAGTCGCGTTCGCCGGACTGATAGACCCGGGGGCACAATCCGGTGTAGCCGGCGAGCTTCTTGGGCGAGGCGAAGCGGGTGATGTCGCCGATCTCAGAAGCGATGGTGAACCCGAGCACCCAGGCGACCCCTGGGACGCTTTGGAGCAGCGCCACGTAGGGATGATCGGCACCCTGGGTGGCGAGCTCGGTCTCGCAAGCGTCGATGCGGTGCTCGAGGTCGTCGATGAGCTCGAGCGCGGTGGTGATGTTCGTGCTCCACGGTTCGGGGAGCTCCAAGCGGGCGAGCAGCTCGCGGCCAGCGACACCGAAGAGATCCGAGACCGCACAGGGCTTGCCGAACGTGATCAGCGCGGAGTGGATCCGGTTCTTGAGCATTACCCGGTGTCGCACCAGGTGCAGCCGGAACCGGGCTTGTTCCCGCTCGCCCCGCACCCCGGGATCGGGCAACCAGATCGAGGGCACGAGATCCCGCCGGGACAACTCGGCGAGCACCCAGGCGTCGATGCGGTCCGTCTTGCAGGCCAACGGCGCCAAGCCCTTGACCTTCTGGGCATCGGCGATCTCGACATCCCAGCCGGCCAACTCGAGCGTGTCGTGCACGAACCGGGCCCCGTTCATCGACTCGACCGCAGCCGACACCGGCTCCCCCCGACCGCTGACGTCACGAGCCAAACGCACCAGGCCTTCCCGATCCGGGAACGCCGAATCGCGGCCCAGCACCTCACCCCGCTCGTCGAGCAGGCAGACATCCAGGCGCTTGCGACTCAGATCCAATCCAGCATGCAACATGGTCCAGGGCCTCCTTCGGTGTGTGGCTCTACGAGAGCCCTCAACTTCGCACCGGGGGAGGCCCCCCTTCATGCCATTCAGTTTCAATGTCCTACCCCGCTTCTGCTGTCGGAGTCGCGAGAGCCGTCGGTCCCTCGGTAGGAGGGAGCGTGAAACTGCCTTCGGGCTGCCGACGTAAAGCCGAATGTACGCACTGGGTCGAAAGTGACCCACTACCCGAGGCCACCGACCGCGGTCGGGCTACCCTCGCCCGGTCGGGCGCTTAGCTCAGCGGGAGAGCGCTGCCTTCACACGGCAGAGGTCACTGGTTCGAAACCAGTAGCGCCCACTCTGCAAGAGCCTGGCACGTGGCCTGGCTTCGGGATGCTCCGTCAACGTCGCCACCGGGCGATCTCGAGCAGTGATAAGGGGGGATCTAGCGAGTAGCGACTCGCGCCCGGATGAGCCCGACAATCTCATCGGGAGTCGGCATGGCGGCGATCTCTGCCGCCAGGCCAAGGGCGACGGCTCGGTAGTCGGGCTCCCGGAGGATTCGCCTGACGCCGTCACGGACGGCCTCGGACGTCACCTCCTCTGGGCGCAATGCTCTGGCCGCTCCGGCGCGCTCCAGCATGGTGGCATTGATGAAGTTGTCCGCCCCTTGGGGGATGACCAGTTGAGGAAGACCGTGGGCCAGCGCCCCGAAGGTGGTGCCGCAGCCGCCGTGGTGCACGACAGCCGCGCATGTGGGGAGCAGCTGCGCCTGGGGGATGAACCGCTCCACGCGGACGTTCGGTGGTACGGGCGCCAACGCGGCCGGGTCCTGGGCCGTGCCGACGGTCACCACCACATCAACGGGCTCGTCCTCCAGCCCAGCCAGCACGGTGCGGAAGAGGTCGAGGTTGAATCCGAAGAAGGAGCCGAGCGTCACATAGACGAGGGGACGGGCGGGCTGCGACACTCCAGCCTCGGGCGCGGGCATGGGCCGCAGGGAGGTCGCTTCGCCCTCGGGGAGCTCCAGGGTCTCCAGCGACTTGGGGCAGGTTTCAACGGTGAGATGGCGATACACGCCGGCGTAGCCCGGCGCGTCCGCACGGAACGAGCGCCACAGAGGAGAGACGGCGTCGTTGGCCAGCTCCAGCACCTCATGCGGGAGCATGGGACCCAGGAGAACATGGACACCGAGGCCGTCGAGCAGCTCGGCGGCCAAGGGGCCGGCGAAGGCGTAGGTCTCGAACAGCACCACGTCTGGGCTGAGTTCGCGGCCGGCGGCGAGGACGTCGTCGATCATGTCCGCCGTGGCCACCTCACCGAAAAGCCGAGGCACGAAGTAATGGTTGATGCGATCCGGCGAGAGCCCGTCCCCCGGGAACCCGCGGATGTGGGCGCGGAGCCGCTCGAACCAGTGCTGCTCACCGTGGCCGGACTGACGAAACTGGGCGTCCGTCGGCTCGATGATCGACGAGGCGTCCTCGCCGGCCGCCACGACGACGCGGTCTCCTGCAGCGAGGAAGGCCTCGATGAGCGACACCAACGGGTTGACATGTCCTGGTCCAGGCGTCGACACGACGAGCACGTTCATGTGCCCAGCCTGGCAGCAGAGCCGGCCGGCTCGCTCGGCGGCTGAGCAGAGGGCTGGAGCGGGTGCCTCGTCTCCCGTTTGCTGAATCTCGGCCCCGTGCCCCAGTGATGGATGGATTGTGTACTACCACGGTATGACCAGTGGTAGCATGCGGGTGTGAAGCTGAGCGTGAGCCTTCCGGACGACGACGTGGAGTTCCTCGACGACTACGCGAAGTCAGAGGGCATCGACTCCCGCTCTGCGGTCGTGCATCGGGCACTTCGGTTGCTGCGGGCTAGCGAGCTCGGGTCTGCCTATGAGCAGGCGTGGCAGGAGTGGGAGCGTTCCGGTGCCGCCGAGGAGTGGGACACCGTGGTCGGCGACGGACTGGCGTAGTGCGCCGAGGCGAGATTCGGATGGTCGATCTGGAGCCGGTCCGCGGCGCTGAGGCGAACAAGCGGCGACCTGCTGTGATCGTGAGCAACGATGGTGCCAATGGGACGGCCGAACGCCTGGGCCGCGGAGTGGTAACCGTCGTGCCCGTGACTTCTCAGGTCGAGCGCCTGTACCCGTTCCAGGTAAAGCTGGCGTCGTCGGAGACAGGTCTACGTATTGACTCGAAGGCGCAAGCCGAACAGATCCGCTCGGTCGCCGTAGAGCGCGTCGGACACCAGGTGGGCATCGTGCCGTCCCCTCTCATGGCTTCCCTGGACGAGGCGCTGCGCCTGCACCTATCGCTGTCGTGATCGACTGCCAACGACGCGTCTGACGGCGACTTGCTTAGGCCAGACCCGTGACCCGGCGTCCAGGGATCGACGTGGTCGAGGAAGCCATCTCCCAAACCGCGTCTCGGATAAGTGGATGACGGTAAGCACGGCATGGCGCGAAAGCAGAGCGCGGTCCTTGACCAGGATCCCACAAAAATCCGAAAATCGCGCGTCAGCCGCGGGTGGTCAGCGGCATCCGCCGATGACCATCTCAGGCGACCTGAGCAGCCCAAAGGATTTCATGGGACACCGAGGAACAGGCCTTTTCGGGTTCAAACGGCAGAGGTCACTGGTTCGAAACCAGTAGCGCCCACCAAAACGTCCTTATTCGAACTTTGCCCGAAAGAAACGGTGGCGGAGCCCTCTGTCTCGGACTCCGGGCGGTCGCGTTCTAGCCGGCTTGCCAGATCCTCAGCCAAAAGCTCCGCGAATGCAGGAGTCAGATCGGCGCCTGTGACGTCACCCTCAAGGATGCGGAAGGCTTCAAAGAAGACCTTATTGAACATTCGCCGAATCTGAGGCGAGGCCTGGGTGTAGGCCTGCTCGCAGTTGCCGGCGAGCTCAATGCTTCGCGCAAAGGCTTCCTAGCGGCCTCGAGATTCAGGCTGGCAGCTGCGATTGTTCGCTGCACGTGTGTGGTCTCCGCGTTAATGCCATCCTGCTCATGCTTTAGGGCTTCGAGCGGGAGTCCGCCTTCGTAGAAGGCCTCTAAGAGCTTCGACCGCTTGTGCTCGAGCTGGGTGAGCCGTGCGCCATCGGCGTGAATACCGACCGTGGCCCAAGCGTCACCGCTTACATCCAGCACGAGAGGTTGGTCGGCACCGCTCTCCGCGCGTTTGGGCTGGTCAGGGATACCCCCGGACAGAATCCGGCGAACACATCGGCGAGGGTGGTCCCGCCTTGCGGGCATTCCCGGAACTCGGGCGGCGTCATAGTGCGTCCGAGATCTGTGCCTCGTTTCGGATCCCTCAGGCTGCGTTGCTTGGCTGCATGGAGTATCGACCTGAGACGACGCGCCCAGTTCGATCATCTCGAATGAGACGGCGCGGCATGGATCACGGTTGCGACCGCGACGATCGGCGCCGTACTGGTCGTCGTGCGGTGACGGTCCCGGTCGGCGCGACCGGCGGGCCGTTGCCGTCGCCCGGCCGCCGGTCGACGCCCGCCGGTCGGCCCGCCCGCCGGCCCCGGTTCGCAAGCGTCGCTTCGAACGACTCGTAGCGGCGCTGCAGGTCGAGGCGGTCGTTCTCCTCGGGGACCGCGGCCGGGTCGGTGCCTTGGCGCAGCAGCATGAGAGCCTGACGACTAAGCACGCTCCGCTGCTCGTCGGTCGACGCCCGCTCGGCGATCTTGGTCAGCGTGTCGAGCTGGCGGATCCCCACCGCGGGTAGGCCACGTCCGGCCTGGCGAATCTGGTCGTAGGCGCGGTTCACGAGCCGTTCGTACTGGAGCGGTGGTTCGAGCAGCCGCACCGTGCCCTGTTCGTCGCGGTGCACCCCGCCCCGAACGTCGATGACGGTGAGCCGGGTCAGCCCGTCGCCGAGCCAGTCGATGCACGCCAACGCGGTGAACGTGTCGTTCACGGCGGGTGAAAGCGCCCGCATCGCGATCTCCACCAGCTGGTCGATGGCGAATTGCAGATCCTGGTACATGGTCCGGTGAGGCCCGGTGACGTCGCGCGTCCTCGAGGTGCTCGGCGACCGCGCTGGCCGCGGCGGGCGGCCACACCCGGGCGACGGGGCGGTCCACGGTCACGAAGTGGCCCGGACGGTGCATCAGCTCGACGACCGCATTGCAAGTGTCCGCGATGGCGACGAGGGTCTGGTGCCCGACCGCCTGCAGGTAGCCGCTGTGCGAGGCCGGGACTTCGGTTCCTTCCTCGCGGAGCAGGGTGCGCAGCTTGGCGACCTCGGCATCGCCGACCGATGACTGATCCGCGGCGGGGCCGCGACCCAGGTGGTCGATCGCCCGACCCAGGTCGTGGGCGATCGAGAACACGACCTGAATTCAGCTGGATGGCGGTGAGGACGTGATGGATGAAGTAGATGAGGACGCCGGTGTCGACCAGAACGAGCGCGAGCGCCACCGACGTCGACACGTGCGGGACGAACTGGTGCGCGCCGACGTTCGACACCGAGCCGAGCGCCAGGATGCAGTATACGAACGTCCCAACGAACGTCGCCAGCGTGAGCTGCGTCCCCCCGTCTCGGAGGAAATTGCGCAGGATCCGGGGCCCGAACTGCTGGGACGCCAACGTTAACGCCACGATCGTCACCGAAAAGACGACACCGGCGACGGTGATGATGGCGGCGGCGATCGCGGTCAGGATGGTCCGCGCCGCGTTTGCGTCGCCCGTGTTGAGGAACCCCGGGAGTGTGATCGCCCCGTCGTGCGCGGCCCGGTCGAGCAGATACGTGACCGCGAACAAACCGACCGCGGCGACGACAAGCACGGCGGGAAGCAGCCACAGTTTCGACCGAACGCGGTCACGCCGCTCCGCTCCAACGACCCGGTCGGCCAGGGACAGACGCGACCCCGCCCCGGCGCCGCGGTGCCTCGCCGAGTTCGGGATGGGTTCCAGCATCGGTGGCACGCTCGTCCCTTCGCGGAGGTCTCGGGTGCCGACCAGATTCCCGGCGCGCCGATCGCCAGCGTAGAGGACCAGTCCCGCGGCGCGGCACGAGGTCCCGCCGAGGCGAACGGGAAGAACGCAGTGGACACCAACCCGGCCTCGCGCCGCTGGCGACGCCAGGTGAGCAGCCGGCAACGGCCGGCCGCTCTGTCGGTTAGGCGGCGTGCCGCTGCGAGGACCCGCGCCTGCCAACGGCCTCGAAGCGGACACACCTGACGAGTAGTGCCGCTTCCTAAGGCTCGCCGGCCCCAGCGGCCAGTAGCCGACCCCAGGCCTCGCCCCGACCAGCTCGAAGCCGGAGCCGGGAGGCCCCGAGCGGTCGAACATCCCTCGGGGTGGGTTGCCAAGTCCGTGCCAAATCCGTGGAAGGCCAACAAGAGCTAGGAGACAACGACAAGCAACGACAAACGTCAGTGCAGGTCAGAGCCACTTTCGCCCCCGCGACCGGGGGCTTCGCGAGCCGCCGAACCGCCCTTACAAGGTGGCGTTCACCATCGCCAAGTCTGTCCCGCGCACGAGTGAACGGTGCTACGCAAGGTGTGGATTACCCAAAGGTTCCGTCAGCGTCCGGACCAAGTCTGCGAAGAGTCCACGCGATACAGCGAAAGAGTGCAAGCTGACGATAACGGTCGAGAGAGTGATGGCAACCGCGTGTTTACTGTTCATACCACGAAGAAGCTGCTTCAACGCATGAACCAGCCCGTTGAGCCTCCCGTGTGCGACCCGCGGTCTTCCCTCGGCAACTGGTATGGGACGGTCCTTTTCTAGGAGCCGCAGGTTGTCCTCTTCGTGAATGAGGTGACGTTGCTTCCCGTGCTTATGCCCCTAGCACTGGCGAAGAGCTTGCTACGACGCTTTCCGGATGCGGTCCAGCGAGTGCTCGAGGCGCATGGTGTCGCACAAGGCTTCATCCGCCCCGAGGTCGCTGCCATGAGTGAAGGGCGATTCTCAAAAACCGTGAGCCGAAGCGTCGTTGGGGTCATGAATGACTTCGGATCCCTCGCCTCGCACTATCGCGCGACGAGCCGGGATGATGATCTCGTGAGCCTGGCGGTCAAGCTTTCGGGCACGCCTACCGGTGCGCTGTCGCGGCGATCCGGCAGCCCCGATCGAGAGCTGAACTCCTTCGTAAGCCGCTGGTGCACTCGATGAGCTCAGTCTCCCGATGACTGCTCGAGCGTCGGCGGGCCGAAGGGACCCGTTCATCGGTCAGTTTCAGCTGGGTTATCGCGCTCCTCGCGGACTGCGGCCAGCACCTCGAGTTCGATGCGATCCTTGGCTCGACCGGTCGCTCTCTTCATTCTGATCAGATCGTCGAGATCGCACACTGGGAGGATCAGCCCCTCACCGATGTCGAACTCGACTGCGTTACGGCTCAGCTCTTCGAAGCCATCGACGCCGGCAGGCATGGCCAGCACGTCGAGCGGTCCATCTGCCGTGATGAACGTAAAGTTCTGCCCATTGGCGAGGGTACGAGCGTCCAGCTTGAAGGCGACATCATCGTCGACGCCACGAAAGCGAGCCTCGAGTTCCCGGAGCGCATCAGCAAGCCGCTCCAGGTTGGCCTGGTCGAGTGCGTAACAGACGTCAGTGTCGTTGGTCATGGTCGGCGATCCCCAGAGCCGGCCGGCGACCCCGCCGATGACGACGAAGCGCACACCGTATTGCTGCAATGTGTGGAGTGCGTTGAGCGGGTCGTAGGGCATCGCTTAGCCAAGCTTCCGCACGGTTAGAAGGCGGTCCAACGTCGAGGCTTCCTCCCGCAGCGTGCCGAGGCGCTGTGCCGGCGTGAGGCGCAGCAGCGCGCGGATCCCGGTTCGGTCGACGCCAACGCCCTCACACGGCAGGACTTCAATCGTCTCCCCGCACGCCGAAAGCAGCCGCGTGAGGGTATTGATGCGGGGCATCTCAGCCCCGACCTCGATCCGGGCCACTGTCGGCTGGGAGATGCCGGTTAGGTGGGCAAGCCTGCGTTGCGTGAGCTGGGCTCGACCGCGGGCCCGCCGAAGAGCTCGACCTGCGTCCACACCCAACATGATAGCGTAAGCACTATCACAGCCCGAGGCGCCCTTGTAAGCCGCCCGCCTCCACCAGGTGCCTGGGGGGCCGTCGCACCGGTGCTACGCTCGGTGGATGACAAGGCAGATCACCCAACGCGAGCTTCGGAACGAGAGTGGCGAGATCATGCGCGAGCTTGATCGAGGGGAATCGTTCGTCGTGACACGCAATGGAGTCCCGGTCGGTGAGCTGCACCCCCTTCGCCGGCAGCGCTTTGTTGCGGCTCCGATGGCGGTCGCCGCCTTCGCGTCGGCCGAGCCGCTCGATTGGGAGCGGTTCCGGGCCGACGTCGACCGGGTGCTCGACCAGGGCGCGGCGCCACGTGGCTGAATCGCCGAGAGTGGCTCGGGGCCTGCTCGACACGTCGGTGGTCATCGAGTTAGGGCATCTCGAGGCAGGTGCGCTGCCGCAAGAGCTGGCCGTCTCGGCCATCACCATGGCCGGCTCGCAGCCGGGCCCCATGCCGCGTCGCGTACCGACGAGCGGGGACGACGTCAAGAACTACTCCAGCGGGCCGAGGCAACGTTCGATCCGCTGCCATTCGACGCCGACGCGGCACGAGCTTATGGGAGGGTGTATGCGGCGGTTGCTGGTGCGGGTCGCAAGGCACGAAGCCAACGGGCGGTCGACCTCCTCATCGCGAGTGTCGCACTCGCCAACAAAGTGCCGCTGTACACGTTGAACCCAAGGGACTTTCAGCTCTTGGATGATCTCGTCGAGGTCGTTTCTGTGGCGAAGCACGACACGCCTTGACCCACGGTTACCCAATCTCGGTGCGCAAGACATCCCTGGATGCGTCCCAGAATTGCGATCGCCCTTGGCGTCCGTTGGTACCCGTCGTATCCGCTACAGGCTCTGACAAGGTCGAGCGGATCCGACCGGACTTTGGGGAACAGGAATTTTCGGGTTCACACGGCAGAGGTCACTGGTTCGAAACCAGTAGCGCCCACCAAGTCGAGACTCGTTGGTCCGTACGCCCACCGAGTGCATGGCGGTGTGTGCGCTGCAAGAGGTTCACAGCACGCGTGCGTCATGAGATAATGGATCTACGCCGATGAAGCGAGAGAAGCCTCTGAGGAGAAGGAACATCGATGCTGCTGACGTCGCCGAGATATTGCAAGCGCTAAGAGCCAACGACATCGAGGTATGCGTCAACGGAGGTTGGGGAGTCGACGCATTACTTGGAGAGCAGACGCGAGTGCATTCAGACCTTGACCTGTCCTTAGATCGACAGACCCTGGTGCGTACTCAGATGACTCTTGAGAAGTTGGGGTTCAAGCATGATCAAGACACAGCACCAGGCCTACCGGCCAGGCTCGTGATGATCGATAGAAAGTGTCGCCAGGTCGATCTGCATCCTCTCGTCTTCGACAAGCTTGGCGACGGCTGGCAGCAGCTATCTGAGGATGGATCGGATTGGGACCGTTTCCCGGCGAAGGATCTCAAGACAGACGGGCAGATCGATGGACAGGCCGTTCATTGCCTCAGCCCGGCTCTTCAGCTGAGGTTCCATCTCGGGTACGAGTGGTCGGAGAACGACCGGCGCGACATCCGTCAGCTTCAGGAGCGATTTGGTGTTGGGCCACAGCTATCGCTGGATCCGCCGGACTAGCTCCGCTGCTATGTCATCGGCACTGTCGATTAGAGGGCGGACGAGCCGAAGCGCAGAGTGGGTAGTTCGTACTCCTTTGAGGGGTTTGGTGAGGCGGGTCGCGTACTCAGCGCGCTCGCGAAAAGGCGCGAATAGCTCCAACCTTGATGTTCGCGGTCAGCTGGTGTCACCACGACCAGAGCCTGGTCGCTCGGCGTTGTCTGCCGGCGAATCCGGTGATGATGTCTCGGCGGCCACGCGGTGCACGGGCGCTTCTGGGTCGGGGGTGCCCGGCCGCGAGCGCCGGGTCCGGTTGTTGCCGTCACATCGACTCGAACAAGCGCTGAGATCGCGCCCGGCATCGGAGCGGGCGCTGCAAGGGTCGCCAAGACAATGGCCGGGATGACACCTCGGGTGACCGGTGTCGAGTCCCAGTGCAGAGCTACTGGACTCTCTGCGAACGGCAAAGCACGGACCGGTTGACAGGCACAGCCCCTCAGCCACTAGGCAGCCTTGGTCGGTGCCTTGGCGCATCCACCGCTTCTGGTCGTCTCGCCGGTGGGGGACCGACGGCCAGGCGAAGTTCAGGCCATCCGCGATCAGGTTTCGACCCAAAGCGTTCGCGCAGCACAGCTCACCGCCGTCCATTGATCAGGACGCGACCGTCTCTCTCTGTGTGGTCCGTTCGCATCTCGGATTGGGTAGGCTGCGCCGGTCCTGATCGCGTCCCCGATCTCGGATCTCAGAGCTAGGAGCAAGGCCATGGACGTCGGACCTGTCGAGGTGCTTGTGGTGGCCTTCCCGGGAAATCAGTTCACCGGCGAGATTGCACCCGCCCTCGAGGAACTCGTCGCGTCAGACCTGATTCGAATCATCGACCTCGTGTTTGTGACCAAGAGCCCCGCTGGGGAGGTGCTGGGCCTTGAGCTCTCGGAGCTCGACGACGCAACCAGTGGTGCGCTCCGACCGCACGTCGAGGAGCCAGTTGGCTTGCTGTCCGACGAGGACGTCGAAGACTTCGGCGCCGAGCTGGAGCCGAACTCGTCCGCCGCGATTCTCGTGTTCGAGCATGTCTGGGCGACCCGCTTTCGGGACGCGGTACTCGCCTCAGGCGGAGAGCTCATCGCCCGAGTCGCCATCCCCAAGGAAGTCGTTGACGATGTCGTGGCCCAACGCACCTCGTCGGCGACGAGTTGAGCGATCTCATCACACGAACGGAGACGAACATGCTGCGAAGAGGCCCGGGGCTGGTCAGGACAGCCGCGGTTGTTGGCACCGCCACAGCTGTGAGTGGGCGTGTCGCAAACCGTCAACAGCAGCGCTTCGCCGGGCAGGCCGCCGAGCAGCAACCGCCTCCAACGGCCCCTGCTGCCCAACCATCGCCGGATGTCGGCGCGCAGCTGGCTCAACTCGCCAGCTTGCATGAGTCCGGCGCGTTGAGCGACGCCGAGTTCGAGTCTGCCCAAGGCGAAGGTGCTCGGAGCCTGAACACGGTGGGAACTCGGCCGCTCACGGCCCAGCGCGCCGCGGCCCGTGTGGAATTCGACTCGATGACCTGAACCGGCCCGGTGGTGCGCCACGCCAGCTTGCCTACTTCAGCCAAAGCATGCACCTGCTGCCTTCTTCTTGAGTGGCTTGGACATCCGGGCAGTTGCGAAACCCGGAGGAAGGCGCTCACAGCAGGTCGCGCTCGGTCCCGACCCCGGACCGGCCCGTACCGCCAGCGGTGCTTTGTCGTCGAGTTCCGGGGCGCCTCCTAGCCGGCCCTTCGTGCGCCGGTCTCAGAGCGGGTGAGGCCCCGAGCCCCACCGTGAGCGACGAGGGTACGCGACGCGTGAGACGGTGCGGGCGACGGGGACAACCCTGCTCCTCATCGAGGAATACGTCCCACACACGCTAAGGCTCGCCGACTCGGTCGGGCTCCTCGAGCACGGCGAGGTTGTCTACGACGGATCGGCCGCTGCGCTCGGCGACGTCTCCGAGCGGCTCCTCTCGGCAAGCCGCAGCTGAGTCGGAAGCCTGTCCCGCGAAGCCCGGGTTCCTCAGCTACTACGTCTGTTAGATCTCCGGGATCCGGCGACCCGAAATCTGGTCGAGACTGATGCGGATCCAGTTGGCACGTACACCCTTGGCCCAGGGGCGCAGCGGCCCCCGCTCGAGGCGTCCCGTCTCCTGGGGGTCAGTGATGACTTCGGCGTGGCCTTGGACGAGGACGCTCCAGCCTGAGTGATGCAGCGGTGCCGTGTCATCGACTTCGAACGCTACGTCCGCACCTCCCACGACCGTGGTCAGCTTGGTGCCCTTGCCAGTGCAGAACACCACCGAGTCGTCGTCGAAGATGTAGTTCACAGGAAAGATGACTGGTCGACCGTCGACAACGATCCCGAGCCGACCGACAAGACGATGTCGAGCGAGGAGTTCGATGCACTCTGCTTGATCCAGCACCTCAAGTCGCTGCGCATCGTCTAGGTGCTCGCTGTCAGCAGCCGACATCTCGATACTCTCCTGTCCCGTCAACTCGAAGGGCTCTGGGTGATCCGCCACCAGGGGAACATTTGTCCGATCTGGCTGCTGGGTAGCTACTTTCACCCGCTGCCAAAGTCCACCCACGTAGCCTACGTGAGGGCCGAGCGGGCGGAGCCACGCTCAGCCCAGGACGTCGCTGGTCAGGTCGCTCAGTTCGTCGGTGGTTCGGCCTTGACGAGGCGCCACCAGGCATCGCTTGCAGCTGGTTCCAGAGCATCGGCGAGACGAGGGTCGCGCAGCAGCTCGTCACGGCGAAGCCCGGGGAGCACCGCGTAGTGGATCGATTCGGGGACGCACACCGCTCGGAGCGCCCACCACAGCGCGCGGACGTATGCCTCGGCCAGTGTCGGGTCGTCCCAGTCGTAGAGACCCCGATACACGCCGTGTTCGTCCTGTGCGAACCACAGCTTCGAGACGAACCCTGGAAAGCCGATGAACAGCACGGTGTTGAGCTCACTCTCCAGGCGGAAGAGGGTGTGGGCTCGTGCGCTTCGCACGTGGCGGAGCCGGAAGCCGACCAGGAGCACCGTCGGCGACGCCGGCACCAGGTTGCTCACGACCGTCTCCCGATAGACAGCCGCGGTGGTGCCGTCGGCGAACCAGCATCGTTGGCCGACGTGGTCAGTGGGCTGTCGAATCCGCCGCTCGCCGAGCAGAACGGCAGCTCCGAAGGCACAAGCTCCGAGGGCCTTCAAGGCGGGTACGAGGGCGAAGTGCTGTCGCTCGATCATCACAGTCTCCGTCGCGTGTCCCGCGCAGCCTGGCAAGGCGTCAACTCGGACGACAGGGTCGAACGACCCGGCCTCGGGGTCGTCAGCGGACAGTATGAGACGGACAGAGTCGCCGCCGGGGACTTCCGAAGCGCCTCCTGCTCGCACGTCGCGCACTGTCGCAAGCACTCGTCCTTGCCGACGACTGGTCCAGCCGCGAAGCCGTCCCTCGAGGCGCTGTTCGGTCATTCGCAGGCCAAGCTCTGACACGCCACGCGGTCGCGGGCTAGATCGCATTCTGCGATGGCAAATTCGGAGGCACGATCGCCACGGGTGTGGCCGATCGCGCGGCGAGCTGGTGGCTTGTGCTCCCGAGGATCTGCTCGGCCACGTTGCCCATCCCTCGTGTTCCGACCACGATGAGATCGGCATCTTCTTGTTTAGCGATGGCAAGCAAGACGTCGACGGGTGTCCCGTCACGCACCAGGCGACGGGCCGCGAGCCGAATGTCGGCAAGCGGGGCGCACCAAGAGTTCTCGAACGTCTCGACAATTGCCGCGCGGTGCGCCGCTGTCGGCACCGGCTCGCCCTCCCCGAGCCGATCAAGGAGACCAAGCGCGTGGACGACGACGAGCTCGGCGCGAAGTGCAACGGCGAGCTCGGCTGACCACGTCAGCGCCCGACGCGAGTTCTCAGAGCCATCGAGCCCGACCACGATGCAGCGAATCGTCATCTCGTCCCGGTTTCGTCGGCCCGGTTCTTCTTGATGGCCTCCACCGTCGCCATGCCGGGGCCTCCGCTCGTGGGTGCCTCCGTCGAGATCTCGCGATCACCCAGTGCCCCGAGCGTGGCCGCGACTGACCGACGCAACGCCGGGAGGTCGTAGCCGCCTTCCAGGAAAAGGGCGAGTCGACCTGGACGGGGCGCGAGTCTCGCCACCCGGTGGGCGAAGGCAGCAAAGTCCCCCGCAGACAGGGAGAGGCCCGCAAGCGGGTCATCCCGGTGCGCGTCGAAACCGGCGGAGACCAAAACCCAGGTCGGGTCGAACGCCTCTGCGGCCTCCGAGATCACGTCATCGAACGCGTACAGGAAGGCATCCCCCCGGGTCTCGGCAGGGAACGGGAAATTGATCGTCAGGCCCGGTGCCGACTCGCCGCCGGTCTCCGCCGATGCGCCCGTACCGGGGAACAGCGGATACTGGTGCGTCGAGACGTACAAAACGTTGGGATCGTTCCAAAAGATGGCCTGAGTTCCGTTGCCGTGATGCACGTCCCAATCGAGGATCAGCACCCGCTCACCTCGATGAGTCAAGGCGGACGCTGCCACCGCGATGTTGTTGATCAGGCAAAAGCCCATCCCGCGGTCGGTGAGGGCGTGGTGGCCGGGCGGCCGGACCGCGACGAAGGCCGCCTCACCCTTCCCTTGGTCCAAAGCTGCGAGCGCCGCCAGGCCGGCTCCGGCCGCGAAGCGGGCGGTGGAGCACGATCCTGACGACACGGCGGTGTCGGGGTCCAGCGCGCCTCCCCCGACGATGCAGAGCTCGTCCAGGGCCCGGAGGTAGGACATTGAGTGCACGCGACTGAGCTCGTCGACCGTCGCTTCCCGCGGCTCGACCCAGACGATCTCTTCTTGGTCAAGGGCATCCCGCACCGCATCGTGCACCGCGTCGAGTCGCTCTGCCCGCTCAGGATGCCACGCACCAGTGTCGTGATCGTCCCGATTACCGAGCTCGGTCACGACGAGCACATCAGCCCACCCTTGATCGGCTACACGCCAAGTCCTGAGATCTCTCGAAGCCCGCAGAATATCGAGAACCGCGTTCGAGAACCTCTTCCGCAGTGGCCGGTAATGGTCAGACAGGCTGCTGCGAAGTCGATTCGGTGCCGGGTCGTTTCGACAGCCACGGGCCCTCGCTACCCGCATCAGTGGCAACGCTCTCGACGGACCGCGTCACTGAGACCACCGGAGGGACCGCCGCGAGCTGGGCTGACGAGCCGCGAAAGTCGCTTGAGTCCAGAACTCGTAGGCTGCGGGGATGCCGGTCGACTTGTCGCGCTGGGAGTGCGACGTCGTGCTCACCGACGGGGGGACGGTCCACCTTCGGCCTCTTCGCGCCACTGACGCCGAGGGGGTGTTGGGCCTCTACTCGCGGCTCTCTGAGGAGTCGCTGTATCTGCGGTTCTTCTCGCCGGTGCCGCCCCCGACGGCCCGGCAGCTTGAGGCGTTGACAACCCTCGATTACGTGCGGCGCTTCGCCCTGGGCGCCTTCTTGGGTGGCCAGCTCGTCGCGATCGGCCGGTTTGACCGGCTCGCCGACCAGACCGAGGCCGAGGTCGCGTTCACCGTGCAGGATGACCAGCAGGGCCGCGGGCTTGGCACCATCCTGCTCGAGAACTTGGCGGCGGTGGCTCGAGAGCGGGGGATCAGCCGTTTCGTGGCGTCGACACTCGCGGACAATGTGAAGATGCTGCGGGTCTTCGTCGACGCGGGCTTTAAGGTCAAGCGGCATCTCGATGCCGGCACGGTCGAGGTGTCGTTCGCGATCGCGCCGACGTCAGAGTCGATCGCTGCGCAGCGCGTCCGCGAGCAGGTGGCTGAATCTCACTCGGTCGAGCGGCTGCTGGCGCCGAAATCGGTCGCGGTGATCGGTGCCAGCCGACGACCCGGCACGATTGGACACGCGCTGTTGCGCAACCTGGTGGCGGGGGAGTTCACCGGACCTGTGTATCCGATCAACTCGAGCGCGACCTCCGTGGCCGGGGTCCGGGCCTACCCGAGCATCCGAGACGTGCCGGACCAGATCGATCTGGCCGTGCTAGTCGTGCCGGCCACGGAGGTTCTCGGTGTCGTCCAGGACTGCGTCGCCAAGCACGTGCTGGGCCTGGTCGTCATTTCGGCCGGGTTCGCCGAGATGGGATCGGACGCCGCAGCCGAGGAACGTCAAATCGTGCAGCTCGCACGGGGCAACGGGATGCGAGTCATCGGCCCGAACTGCATGGGCGTGCTCAATACCAGTCCCGGCGTGCGACTCAATGCGACCTTTGCGCCCGTCACCCCACCCGCCGGGCGGGTGGGATTTGCCTCCCAATCCGGAGGGCTCGGAATCGAGCTCCTCGCTCGAGCTGAGCAGATCGGCCTCGGCATCTCCACGTTCGTCTCGATGGGGAACAAGGCTGATGTCAGTGGCAACGACCTGATCCAGTACTGGGACGAAGACCCGGAAACCGACGTCATTCTCTTGTACCTGGAGTCGTTTGGTAACCCGCAGAAGTTTGCCCGTCTCGCGCGACGGGTCAGCCGGCGCAAGCCGATCATCGCCGTCAAGAGCGGAAGGAGCGTGGCCGGAGAGCGTGGCACTTCTTCGCACACCGCGGCGCTCGCGGTACCAGACGTCGCAGTCGACGCTTTGTTTCGCCAGGCCGGGGTGATCCGCGTTGACACGCTCGAACAGCTCTTTGAGGTCGCGACCGTCGTGCTGCACCAGCCGCTCCCGGCAGGCCGGCGAGTGGCGATCATTACGAACGGTGGCGGTCCCGGGATCCTGGCGGCCGATGCGTGCATCGCGGCCGGCCTCGAGGTGCCCGAGCTGGGCGCTACGACCCAACAAACATTGCGCAGCTTCGCTTCTCCAGACGCGGGCGTCTCAAACCCGGTCGATCTGGTGGCATCAGCGAGCGCCGCGCACTTCGAACGGGCCTTGGAGATCCTGCTGGCCGACGACGGGATTGATGCGTGTCTGGTCGTGTTCGTGGCCCCGTTGGTGACCCACGCCGAAGATGTCGGAGCAGCAGTGGTGCGCGGGGCCGTGGGGGCGACCAAACCGGTCGTGAGCTGCTTCCTCGGTCACAATGGCACCCTCGATCTTCTTGCCACCGATGGTGATGTCCGGCGGATACCGAGTTTCGCATTTCCCGAAGCCGCAGCTGGGGCGTTGGGACACGCTGCTGACCTCACCGATTGGCGACGCCGCCCGGAAGGTCAGATTCCCGAGTTCGAGGGCGTCAACCTTGAGGCGGCTCGGCACCTCGTTACCGCTGCCCTGGGTCGCGCCCCGGAGGGGGTGTGGCTGGACCCTTCCGCCGCCCGGGATCTGCTCACGAGCGTGGGGATCCAGGTCGTGCCCACGAGGGCGGTCCACGACGCGGATGGCGCGGTTCGTGTCGCCACGCAGCTCGGCGGACCAGTTGTCCTCAAGGCGGGGTCGGGAGCGATCGTCCATAAATCCGACGTCGGCGCCGTCCAGGTTGGACTGCGTACGGCCGACGAGGTCCGGGCCGCGTTCGAAACCATCGCCGCGCGCCTCGGCGACGAGATGGGCGGTGCGGTGGTCCAGCCCATGCTGGGTCCCGGGATCGAGACGATCGTCGGGATCACCCGCGACCGAGCGTTCGGGTCCCTCGTGCTCTTCGGCATGGGCGGCTTCCAGGCCGAGCTCGTCCGGGACACAGCGCTCCGGATCCTGCCCCTCACCGATCTCGATGCCCACGAGATCGTCCGCGCCTTGCGTGGCTCACCGCTTCTGTTCGGGTACCGCAACACGCCACCGATGGCCGTCGACGCGCTCGAGGAGCTCCTGCTACACGTCGGCGGTCTCGCGGACGCGATCCCCGAGATTGCCGAGCTCGATTGCAACCCCGTCATCGTCTCACCGACCGACGCCACCGCGGTCGACGTCAAGGTTCGACTGGCCCCACCGGAGCCTGCCCCACCACCCGGAGTTCGACGCCTGCCGCGAGCCCGCTTAGTCGCCTGCTGGCACTCGTCCAGGAGTCGTGTCTCGGGCTGACCGAGACCCAGGTCACCGTGGTCGGATGATCACAACTGGGCAGCGGGCATGCTCCGCGAGGTGTTGGCTGACCGATCCTAGGAGCAGACCGGTGAAACCACCTCGCCCCCTGGACCCGACCACGATCAAGTCCGCGGCTTGGTCGTAGTCGAGGAGTCGCAGTGAGGGAGCCCCCTCGAGCACCGCGACCTCGATGTCGAGAGAAGCCCGATCGGGGCCGAGCACTCGGTCGATCTCCCCGTCAGCTGCCTTGCGCGCCTCAGCTTCCCAACTCTCACTCGGGATCGGTGGCACGTACACGCCGAAGGGCATCGGGGGATACGACCAGCAGGTCACGACCTGCAAGCCGACGCCGCGACGCTGAGCCTCCTTCGCAGCCCATCGCAGCGCGCCCTCTGACTCTTCGGAGCCATCCACCCCAACGACGATCCAACCCTCGGACGGCTTGAGCGTGGGCATCGGGTCAGTCCTTCTCTCGCGCTCGTCGAGGACGCGCTTGCACTGTGGGACGTCGGCCATGAGCATCACCTCGCGGCGAAACCAAGAAGATGACGCCTGCCGCGACGACCATTCGCGCCAGGCTACGCTGCCCCGGTACTCGGAGATCCGCTCGAGTGTCGGTGCATCCGGCCGCGATGGATTCCCGTTCGCTGACGACGCCCTTTCGGCGTCGACGGGCGATGCACTGCAAGGCAAGCCGAGCCAAGGCTCTGAAGAAACCGAGGAGCACCGCGGTGCCGACATCGCCGCACATCGTCGTCGGGATCGATGAGTCCCGCGGGGCGGCCGCGGCCCTGGAATGGGCGCTCGATGAGGCACGACGTTACAAGGGACGCGTCACCCTGCTGCACGCCTACCTGCTCGAAGTGGCCTGGATTGACAAGGCAGACATCGACCGGTGGTCCAAGGCGGAAGGCCAAGCGGCCGAAGCCGCGCTGGCCCGGATGGTCCAGGATGCGGACGTGCCTCCTGGCATCGAGGTCGACACCCAGGTCGTCGAGGGCAGCCCGGCCAGTGTCCTCATCGACGCCAGCCGGGATGCCGACCTGCTCGTCGTCGGTTCGCGAGGCCGAGGCGGACTGACCGGATTGCTAGTGGGCTCGGTGAGCCAACGATGTGTCGAGCGAGCGCACTGCCCTGTAGTTGTCGTCCCACCGGCCCACTGACCAGTTCCTCAACCGCTCGAGTTCCCCACCAGTCAACGCAACGCCATCGAGATCACGAGGCGTGCGAACGCTCGACGGCCGCTCGGTCATGTGAGCTCAGCAAGGGCGTGCCGGACACTCGACCTCGCCCTCGACCGTCTTGGAGACGGGCTTACTCCGGTGCGCGACACTCCAACTGGATCTCGTCGACTAACCGATCCGCCTGGCTCCAAGTCGTCACCCGCTCGGGGTTCCCTGATCCGCCAGCGTTCGGAGGGTTCTCTCGCCGACGATCTTGCCGTCACTCATCTCGAGCTCGCGGTGGGCTTGGGCGGCGACTCTGGAGTCGTGGGTCACCATGACGATCGTCGTACCCTCGGCGTTGAGTCGACGCAACAGATCTAAGAACTTGGTCGTCGACGTTGAATCCAGGCTCCCGGTGGGCTCATCGGCCAGCAGGACCTTGGGCTGGTTGGCGAGAGCGCGTGCGATGGCTACTCGCTGGCGCTCGCCGCCGGAGAGCTCGGTTGGAAGGCGATGCTCGCGCCCAGCGAGGTCCACGTCCGTCAGGAGTTCACGAGCTCGGGATCTCCGCTGCTTGCTGGAACGGTGGGTGCCGAACATTGGGAAGCTCGACGTTTGCGAGGGCTGGCAATTGAGGAAGCAGGTTGTGGAGCTGAAAGACGAGGCCAACTTCATACCGGCGGTAATCGGCCACATGGTGGATGTGAGCCAGGTCTTGACCGGCGACCATCACAGAGCCCGACGTGGGGGAGTCGATCGCTGCCAAGAGGTGGAGCAGCGTCGACTTCCCACAGCCTGAAGGCCCGGTGATGGAGACCATCTCTCCGTATCTCACGGCAAGGTCGACCCCAGCGAGGGCGGTGACACGCCCGGGGTAGACGCGCGTCGCTCCCATCACCTGCACCGCGAGCTGCTCTTGGGCGAGCTCACTCATAGCTGAGCGCCTCGAGGGGTGAGAGGACCGCGGCACGGGTCGTGGGGTACAAGGCCCCGACCAGCGTCATGACGAGCGCGGTCAGGAGGGCTCTCCAAAAGGCGCCCTGCGTGAAGTTCGGATGCAGGACCCCCTTGAGGGACGGCAGATCAGCGAGGATGGCGGTGACGGCGAATGACAAGGCCACCCCGAGCGCCGCGCCGATCACTGCGAGGAGCAAGACCTCCCCGAGGAACTCCGCGACGGTCCGGCGGCGAGTCCAACCGACCGCCCGCATGAGTCCGAACTCGCGAGTCCGCTCGAACAGAGACAACAGCATCGTGATGCCCACAATGACTGCCCCAATGAGGATGGCCAGCACCGTGCTGCCGTTGACCGCTGCCTTGAGGTAGACGAGGTCGCGGTGCTCGACCGAACTCGGCAGCAGTGCGGATCGCGGTCAACTCGGGCTGCGCATGGTTGACGTGCGCGGCAACCGCTCCGACTGAAGAACCCGGGGCCACTTTTACGAAGGCCAACGTGACGATTCCGGGGACGCGGTTGTATCCCTGGATGGCGGGGAGCGGGAACATCGCACCGGCATCCCCAAACGCGTTGCCAGTCGAGTAGATCCCCGTCACGGTGTTCGAGGTCCCGTTCGCGTCGAACCGGTCGCCGATCCGTAGGCCCAGGTTGGCCGCCGCCCTCCAGCCCAACATCACCTCGTTGCTCGCCGTCGGCGAGTAGGGACGTCCGGCAACGACGTTGACCCCGAATGGCGCCAGATCGCTCGGGTTGATTCCGATCTCGATGAAGACCGGGTTATCAGCATTGATCCTCTGGGTCTCAACCAGCACCCCGACCGCGCTGGACACGCCAGGCGTCTGCTGGAGTCGAGCCAGTTCTTGGGGGTCGATCGCACTCGACAGCGTGCTCGAGACACCCTTCTGGGCGACAGTGAAGTCAGCCTTGCCGATCGAGAAGACGTTGGCGGCGGTCTGTTCGAGGCCGCTGCTCGTTACAGCGAGCGTCACGACTGCCATCACCGCGATCGTGACCGCGAAGGCCAGACCAATGGACCGCGCTTTCTTCGACCAGAGGTTGCGGAGGATGAGCCCGAAGAAGGTCATGGTCTGCGGAGACACGTATCGTCGGTACGGTTCATCGCTATGAACGGACCAAACTGAGAACGTGGACCGGCTTCACGACGTTCGGTGTCATAATCGCTCTACAGTCGGAGAGTAACCGGCGTATGACGACTGAGGTGATCGTTGGGCAGTCGCGATCAACTTTTCGGCGAGGAGTCGCTGGCGAGTTCATGGTGATCGGTCCGACCCGATACTAGGAACGAGAGCGAATCGATCGGGTGGAAGCGTGTCGAAAACCGGCGCTGTCTGCTCTCCCCAAGCTGGGCTCACCCACTCGAGTCCGGAGTGCCTCACACGTCGCCATCCTTACCGCCGGCTGGGGACCTCCGGCAGGGCCGAAGGTCCCCATCGGCCTTCGGTGACGGACCGACCCTCGGCTTCCGGCGCTCGGCGCCCCTGGGCCCCGAGCTGAACGGGAGCAACCGATGGGCGCCCGAGTGAGGACCTCTGGCGGCGATGGCTCCAAGCACAAACGCGGTAAATTGCGACCGACAGTCCGGCACTGGATCGCGCCTGGAGTTGGGTGTGTCGACTGACCCACGGGTCTCCGAAGAGATCAAGTCCGGCGCGGATATGTCGACCTTGCGACCACTGTCTGAGACTGAGCTCAGCGACCAGGTCATCTGGGGGGTCCTGGACGCGGCCCCCGACGGGATCGTCATCGTCGATCGTGACGGACGGATCCTGTTCGTCAACGTCGAGACCGAGCGTCTCTTTGGTTACGAGCGAACGCACCTGCTCGGGCGCGCCGTTGAGGACCTCCTGCCGGAGCGGCTCCAGCGAGTGCACCGAGCTCATCGAACCCGCTACAACGCCGAGCCCCGCACGCGACTCATGGGGCGGAGCTCGCGCTGATCGGTCGACGCCAAGACGGTCGCGAGTTCCCGGTCGAGATCAGTCTCAGCCCACTACGTACCGATGCGGGGTCGCTCGTGATCGCATCAGTCCGTGATATCAGCGAGCGAGCAGAAGCTGAAGCTGAGATCCGTAGGACCTACGAACTGTTGGACGCTACGCGCGACGGCATCTTGATGCTCGATGCTGAGACACTGCGGTTTACCTATGCCAACCAGGGAGCGATCGATCAGCTCGGCTACTCGCGTCACGAGCTGCTTGGGATGACGATGCTCCACATCGCGCCCGAGTACACCGAGGAGCGTCTGCGCGAGTTGTTGGAACCTCTTGAGCGCGGAGAGATCTCATCGACCACGATCACCACGTTGCACCGTCGCCGTGACGGATCCGACATGCCAGTCGAGATCGCGATCCAAGCAGCGGCCATGGAGGATGGTCGTCCTCGGGTCTTCGTCAAGGTGGTCCGGGACATTCGGGATCGCCTCGCGGCCGAGCAACAAGTCCGCCGATCCGATCGGGAGCTTCGGCTGATCGAAGAGCGAGAGCGAATTGGACGCGACCTGCACGATACGGTCGTGCAGCGCCTGTTCGCTGCGGGCATGTCCCTTCAGGCGGCGTCCTCGCTCATGGCCGATCGGCCAGAGGCTCTAGAGCGAGTCGGCGGGGTCGTCGAGGAACTCGATCAGACCATCCGAGAGATCCGAACCGCGATCTATGGACTCCAGACCCCCATTGCGGGAAGGGGGGGACTGCGAAACCAGATCCTCGCTGTCATCTCGGGGGAGCGCGAGGCATTGGGTGCTGATCCCCATCTGAGCTTCAAGGGACTGCTGGACCTGGTTCCCGACACGATTGTCGAGCAGCTGCTTCCGACACTCCGGGAGGCGCTGTCGAATGTGGCTCGGCACGCGGCGGCGAGCAGCGTCGACGTGGAGGTTGAAGCTGGTGCCGATGTCGTCCTCCGTGTGGTCGACGATGGAATTGGAGTTTCAGCGCAACTGGTCATGGGCAATGGCGTGCGCAACATGAGCGAGCGGGCCCGGCGGCTCGGCGGCACGCTCACGCTCGGGACTGCCGGTGAGCACGGCACGCGACTGGAGTGGAAGGTACCCAACGGGTAACCCTGAAACGACGGTCGCCGAGGGTATCGCTGCCGAACTAGCCGTATGGGGCTTGCCCGTCGCCGTCGCCGAACGATCGCCCGGAGACGTGCTCAACGGGGATCGTGAGGAAATGGTGGGGGCCGTCGACGGCCCAGGGGAGGAGCGGCAACTGGCGGGCCGTCTCCAAGGTGGGTTCATCACGGATCTCGCGCACATAGCCGAGGACCAAGACGCTCCAGCCGCCCAAGTCGTTTTGGCTCAGAGCGTCGACCTCGAATGCGACGACACGGTTCAGCGCGCTCGTCATCAGCCGGGAGCCGGGTACAGCACGAAAGACGATACTGTCGTCTAACAACCGGTAGCTGACCGGCAGCACTGCGGGTAGTGCTGAGATCGTCAGGGCAACGCGTCCAAGCTTTCGACTGGCGAGCCGCTCGACGCAAGCCGAACGCGACAAGACCTCGAGTGGCGCCACGGGTCATACGGCTTTCGGGGTGTCGAGCCGATCGGGCCCGATCGAGGTGCCTGATGAGCATGGCTGCTCGGAGGTCGTGACCAGTCGAAGGTCCAACAGCGTGTCGATCAGCATGGAGACGCTCCACGGCCGGTCGTCGCGCACGGAAGTGATCGCCGTTTCAAGCAGCGCCTGACTTGACGGTGGCGAGCCGGGTGGCAGCGACTGTTGGAGGCGATCGAGAATCCCGCTCGCCTCATCGCCGGTGACGAAGGTGCGACCACTGAGTGACGCCAGGACCGCGTCAACCGGCGCGGGCCACAGCATCGCTTCGGCTTCGGCCGGCCGTTGCGGTATCCGGCGTCGAGGCATCTCAGCCGCCCCTAACCACTGATCGGGGGGGGCCTGCCGATCTCACGGGTACGGGGGCAAGCTCAGTCGTGCCGGCGGCGGAGCCAATCGGGAATCTCCAGAATTCGGCGAGGCTCATACTGCTCCGATCGTCCTCTGCAGATCGTCTGCCCGAAAGCCGGGCGGATCCAGGGGCAAAGGTCCCAGGCCCGCTCCCGGGCGCTCAACGAACCGAGGCAACCCGGCGCACATGGCGCGTGGGGGGGCCAGGAGTCAACGCCGCACCGAAGGCGTGCACGAGTCACGATGGTTGTCTCCCAAGGAGCGCCGGATCGCTGCAGCGACGCCAGTCCTCCATACACTTCACGATGTGCCCGAGCCCACCCGAGTGTTTCTCGTCGACGACCATGAGGTCGTTCGCCGCGGTCTCCGGGAGCTGCTCGAGGCGGAGGACGACCTCGTCGTCGTTGGTGAGGCTGGTACCGCAGAGGAGGCCCTGCGGCGTATTCCATCGACACGGCCCGAGGTGGCAGTGGTGGACCTGCGCCTTCCTGACGGAGATGGGGTTGAGGTCTGCCGCGAGGTCCGGTCGCGCCATCCTGAGGTGCGCTGTCTCATTCTGACGTCGTTCGCCGACGACGACGCGCTGTTTCAGGCGATCATGGCAGGCGCCGCCGGCTATCTCCTCAAGCAGATCAAGGCCATGGATCTGGTCGACGCCGTCCGACGCGTCGCCGGGGGACAGACGCTCTTGGATCCCAAGGTGACCAAGCGAGTGCTCGAGCAAGCACGGCAAGAGCCCGAGCGCGACGAACGGCTCGAGCGCCTCTCAGATCAGGAGCGGCGAGTCCTGGACCTTGTCGCCGAGGGGCTCACGAACCGCCAGATTGCCGAGCGCCTTCACCTTGCCGAAAAGACCGTCAAGAACTACGTCTCGAACCTCCTCACGAAGCTCGACATGCAACGTCGTACTCAAGCCGCTGTGTATGCAGCGAGGCTTCGCGACCAAGGGTGGAGGGCCTAGGAACCGCAGGGGTGAGTGGGCTAGCTCCTAGCCAGTCCGCCCCAGGGACCAGAGTCGAAGAGCCGGCCTGTCGGTCAGGACTTGTGCCCCTACCGGACCTGGGTGCCGTTCCGTACGGTGAACCGAGGCTGATGTCCACGGTGAGCCGCGAGGAGGTAGTCGTGAAGGCGCTCGTCTACCACGGTCCAGGCCAGAAGGCCTGGGAGGACAAGGCTGATCCCACGCTCGGTCAGGACTCGGATGCAATCGTTCGTGTCGACAGCGTGACCATTTGTGGCACCGATCTCCATATCCTCAAGGGCGACGTACCCGAGGTCACCGACGGCCGCACCCTCGGTCATGAGGCGGTGGGCACGGTCGAATCGGTTGGCAAGGCAGTCAAGAACGTCAGGCCTGGTGATCGGGTGCTGGTGTCGTGCATTACGGCGTGTGGCGCGTGCCGGTTCTGTCGTGAGGGCCGTTACGGGCAGTGCCTCGGTGGGGGTGGGTGGATCCTCGGGCACCTTATCGACGGCACCCAAGCCGAGCGCGTACGGGTCCCCTTTGCTGACACGTCGACCTACCCCGTCCCGGCCGGTGTCTCCGACGAGGAGGTGCTCATGCTGGCCGACATCCTGCCGACTGGCTATGAGGTCGGCGTCCTCAACGGACGGGTACAGCCTGGTGACGTCGTTGCCGTTGTCGGGGCCGGTCCCGTGGGTCTCGCGGCCATCCTGGGTGCCCGACTCTTCAGCCCCAGCCATGTCGTAGCGATCGACCTCGCCGACAGCAGACTCGATGCGGCAAAGCAATTCGGGGCTGATGTGACCGTCAACAGCGACCGCGAGAGTGCGCTGCGCGCTGTAGAAGAGCTCACCGACGGACTCGGGGCGGACGTTTCCATCGAGGCAGTCGGTGTGCCCGCCGCGTTCGAGTTGACGGCGCAACTCGCCCGCCCAGGCGGACACGTGGCCAACATTGGGGTGCATGGCGAACCTTCAGTGCTGCATCTGGAGGATCTGTGGATACGCGACGTGACGATTACGACCGGGCTTGTTGATACCTACTCGACCCCGACCCTGCTGAAGCTGCTCAGTGGTCATCACCTTGACCTGGGCAGGTTCGCGACGCATCGGTTCGGGCTGGATGAGTTCGAAGATGCCTACGACGTCTTCGCTCGACCGAGCGACACAGGAGCGCTCAAGGTGGTGCTCAACGCCTAACCAGTGCACACCGTGGGACCAATCCCCAGCCTGACGCGTCGCCGACCACTGGGTCGAGGACCGCTCGTTGCATTGGCACCTCCGCTGACTAGGCGCACTCTCGTTCGGCGTCCCCGGCCGATGGGGTCTGACGACCCTGGCGGGCAGTCGTGCATCGGTTCAGACTGAGCCGATGCACGAGAGCCTCCGGCTAGGACGCATCCGCGGGATCGACGTGGGCCTGAACTGGAGCGTGCTGGTGATCGCCTGGCTGTTGGCGTGGGCGCTGGCGGACGGCGAGTTTCCGGCCCTCGCGCCTGGCTACCCCGCCCTCACCTATTGGCTCGTCGCCGTCGTCGCCGTCGTCGCCTTCTTCGGGAGCCTGCTGGCCCATGAGGTCGCGCACTCAGTTGTCGCGCAGCGGGCGGGCGTGCGCGTGGTGCGGATCACGTTGTGGCTGTTCGGTGGCGTGTCCCAGTTTGAGACTGAGGCTCAGACGCCCGAGACGGAGTTTCGCATCGCCATGGCAGGCCCCGCGACAAGTCTGGTTGCTGCTCTCATCTTTGGGCTCCTCGCGGTAGGGCTCGATCAGATCGGTGGCCCGGTCCTCGCCGTCGCCGCTGCCGGCTGGCTGAGCGTCGTCAGCGTGGTGCTCGCGGTGTTCAACCTGGCGCCAGCCGCGCCACTCGACGGCGGGCGGGTGCTGCACGCCCTGGTGTGGCATCACTCCGGAGACTCGGCTCACGCGACGAAAGTGGCGACTGACTGGGGCCGACGCTTCGCGTACGTCCTCATCGCGCTGGGTGTGTTCGTGCTCGCAGCTGGGTACCTGGACGGTCTCTGGTTCGCGTTCTTGGGCTGGTTCCTGCTGAGCGCAGCTCGGGCAGAGTCGACCCAAGCACTCCTGCACGGAGCACTGGCGCACCTCGCGGCACGCGACGTGATGACGCCCAATCCCGTCGTTGCTCCAGACGATGTCACCGTCGCGATACTGATCCAGGATTGGTTCCTGGCCCATCATTGTGCCGCCTTCCCGTTGGTCGACCGGAACGGGACGGTGTCAGGTCTGGTGAGCATGCGACAGGTCCGTCGAGTCCCCAACCACGAGCGCGATCAGATACTCGGAGGTGCGATCGCTGTGCCGCGGTCGCAGATCGCAACTGCCGCACCCGACGACTCGTTACCGAGCATCCTCGAACGCATGGGACATGGGTCCGGAAGCGAAGGGCGGACCCTGGTCTTCGACGGCGATCAGCTTGTCGGCATCATCTCCCCTAGCGATATCCAACGCGCCCTTGACCTCGCGGCCCTCCGCAAACTCCCGACGCCGCCATCCGGCCATGGTCTCGAAGCGAGCTGACGAAACGAACGGAACGTCAGCGGCCCCGAGTCGAGCGCAGCCCCGGCATCGCCTGAGGACCCAACGGGAAGAGGCTCACCGAGGGCGAATGATGACGACGGGGCAGCAGGCGTGTTCGGCGAGGTGCTGACTGACGGAGCCGAGGAGCAGGCCGGCGAACCCACCGCGTCCTCTCGAGCCGACCACGATCATGTCTGCCGCCTGGTCGTAGTCGAGGAGACGCAGCGATGCTGCGCCTTCCAGCACGGCGATCTGGATGTCGAGCGAGTCGAGACTCGAGCCGAGGACCTTGTCGAGCTCCACCTCGGCGACCCGGCGCGCCTCGGCCTCGAACTCCTCGGCAGACAGCGGCGGCTGGTACGGCCCCCAGGGCAACATCGGATACGTCCAGCAGATCACAACTTGCAGGCCGACGCCGCGTCGATGAGCTTCGGCGGCCGCGAAACGCAGGGCCGCCTCCGAAGGTTCGGAGCCGTCGAGACCGACGACGATCCAGCCTTTTGATGGTTTCGCTGGTGGCATCTGGCGCTCCTTCTCAGCACTGGGGTGTGTCCGCTCCGGCCGCAAGCTCGGTCACGAATTCTGGTCCAGCCGTTTCGGTGGTCCCCGCAAAACGGCCCGTGTCCGACGTCGTTGCGAGTCACTGGCGAACGGGTTGACCATTTCAGACACGGAGTCCCGATCCCGGTGTCCGTGCCGGCTCGGTGGAGGTGGCCGTCGATGGCCAGCCGATCGCCCACAGCGGCTTGCATGTATCGCTCCTTTCCTCAGACCGGACAATAGGGTGACCTCGTCCGAGATCAGCGGCCAACGTCATACGGGGCATCGCGTTCGGGCGAGCGGGCGGGGAGAGCCAACCTCGCCGACCGGGGACTTCCGCCCCTGGCGCCGGCCTCGTCCCTACAGCAAGATCGCGAGTGCGTGAACCCTCGACCCTGGCCCGTGGCCCCGCGCGGGCCGATCGAGAGCGAGGCGTTCTATCACCTGGCCTCAGTGGACCTGGTTGACCAGCCTTGTCAGGGCACGGCATGCTTCGTGGCTCGAGAGCGAGCGGTCGACTGGGTCGGTGTCGAGAAGTCATTCCCACGCGTGTACTGCCTCGGGCGGTGCTACGCGGCGCCGGCCACCGCTGCCGATCGGACGATGCCCCTCGTCGAGGTTGCGACGGCGACTCCGGTTGTCCTCGACCGCATCGCGAGTGACGTCCCCCCCAATCTTGACAGCTACACCGCGCGGCAGGGCTATGAAGCGCTCGAGCGCGCCTCGCTCATGGGCTCGGACTCGATCATCACCGAGGTCGAGCGTTCCCAGCTGCGCGGGCGTGGGGGCGCCGGTTTCCCGACCGGCCGCAAATGGCGTTCTGTCCTCGACCAGCCGGGTGACACGAAGTACGTGATCTGCAATGCCGACGAAGGAGACCCCGGGGCGTACATCGACCGGATCCTCCTCGAGCGCGATCCGCATTGTGTGCTCGAAGGGATGATGATCGCGGCCCGAGCCGTTGGCGCGACCCACGGCTATCTATACGTCCGCAAGGAATATCCCGACGCCGCACTGGCCGTGCGCCAAGCGCTCAGCGACGCGCGGGCTCATGGGCTCCTCGGTGAACATGGGCGAGGGCAGAACCAGTTTTTCGACATCTTGGTGGTGGATGGCTGCGGGAGCTACGTCTGTGGCGAAGAGACCGCCCTGCTCAACGCGCTCGAAGGTCGCCGACCCGAGGTGCGCGCCCGGCCGCCATACCCCGCCGAGCAAGGGCTGTGGGGAAGTCCCACCTTGGTGGACAACGTCGAGACGTTGGCGAACGTCGCCTGGATCATCAGACACGGCGGCGACGCGTACGCCGCGCTGGGCCACGGGACGAGCCGGGGCACGAAGGTCGTTTCACTGAACTCGCTTTTTCGCCGGCCCGGGCTGTACGAGGTCGAGTTCGGGATACCCGTGCAGGACATCATCGAGCTCGGCGGAGGCCTCGAGAACGGCCCCCCACACGGAGTCTTGATCGGCGGACCATTGGCCGGCATCCTGCCCCCTCACCTCCTCGATACCCGGTTCGGTTTCGAGGAGCTCCACCAGGTCGGTGCAGCTGTCGGCCATGGCGGTTTGGTGGCCTTCGACGACGACACCTCCATCCTTGAGCTGCTCCACCATGTGTTTCGCTTCGGGGCCGAGGAGTCGTGCGGCAAGTGCACCCCGTGTCGGATCGGTTCAGCGCGCGTCGCCAATCTCTTCGGATCCGCGCTCGCCGGGCGGCCTCTCGACGAGGCCAAGGTGTCCGAATGGCGAGACACCGTCGACACGCTGGCTGCGACCAGCCTCTGCGGGCACGGCAGCGGACTCGCCGACTTCGCCCGCAGCGTCCTCACCCACTACCACGAGGAGCTGCGCTCGTGCCTCGCGTAAACATCGACGGACGCGAGCACTCCGTCGCTGCCGGATCGAGCATCCTGGAGGTGACGGCAGCAGCGGGCCTCGACGTGCCGACGCTTTGCGCCGACCCGCGCTTGGAGCCCTCCGGTGCGTGTCGGCTGTGCGCCGTCACGGTCGAAGGGGAGGCTCGACCGGTCGCAGCCTGTACGACCCCTGTCCGGGACGGAATGGTCATCCAGACCCATTCTGAGACTCTCGAGTCGTATCGCCGCACCTTGTTGCACATGCTCGCCAGGTCGTACCCACAGGAGGCCGTCAGCACCGCACCCGACGAGCCCTTCCACCACCTCCTGCACCGTTACGGGCTGGCCGGCGAGTCGCTCGGCGCCACGAGGAACTCCGAGGTCGATGACTCGCATCCCACGATCCGCGTCGATCTCGATCGTTGCATCTCGTGTTGGCGCTGCGTTCGGATCTGCGACGAAGTGCAAGGCCAGTTGACCTGGCGGGTGACGGGACGCGGCCCCACCACCCGGCTCGCTCTCGATTCGGGAAGGACCCTGGCTGAGAGCCCTGCGTTGCCTGCGGCGCGTGCGTCGACACATGTCCGACCGGGGCGCTCGAGGATCGCTCGGTGCTGACGGTCGGCTCGCCAACCAGGTGGACCCGCACGACCTGCCCATACTGCGGGGTCGGCTGCGAGCTACTCGTCGGCACCCGCAACGGAGAGATCGCCGCTGCAACCCCGGCGCTCGACGCGCCGGTCAATCGCGGCCATCTTTGCGTGAAAGGCCGCGCCGGTCACGGCTTCGTCCACGCCTCGGATCGGGTCACCGCTCCGTTGGCGCGCCAGCACGGGTCATGGACCAGCGTCTCGTGGCCCGACGCCATCGACCTCGTCGCCAACCAATTCCGGGAAATCCTCGCGGCGAGACGGACCCCGGGCTATCGGCGTGCTTGGATCGGCGAGAGCGACCAACGAAGACAACTACGTGTTGCAGAAGTTTGCTCGCACGGTGCTTGGCACGAACAACGTGGACTGCTGTGCCCGGGTCTGTCACGCGCCGAGCGCAGCCGCCCTCCAGCACCTGTTCGGCACCGGCGCCGCGAACGAGCTCGTTCGAGGACATCGAGATGGCCCGGACGATCCTGGTTTGGGGTACGAACACCACCGAGAACCATCCGGTGATCGGCGCGCGCATCAAGCAGGCCGCCAGACGCGGCGCTCGTCTGGTTGTCGTCGATCCCCGACGTATCGAGCTCGCCGAGTACGCGGACGTGCACCTGCAGCCGCATCCGGGGACGAACGTGCTGCTGCTCAACGCCATGGCCCACACCGTGATGGCCGAGGGACTGCTCGACGAGGCGTACGTCGCGGCCCGCGTGCAGGGTTTTGACGAGTACCGAGCCTTCATCGAGCCGTTTGCTCCCGAGGCGGTCAGTGCGACCTGTGGTGTCGATGCCGAAGCCATCCGGGCGGCCACCCGTCTCTACGCGGGGACGAAGCCGGCGATCTCGTTCCACGGGCTGGGGCTGACTGAACACCACCAGGGCACCGAAGGCGTCATGGCCCTCGCGAACTTGGCGCTGCTCACCGGGAATCTCGGACGTCCCGGAGCGGGGGTGAACCCACTACGGGGCCAGAACAATGTGCAGGGTGCTGCGCACATGGGCTGTGAGCCCGCGCATCTCCCGGGCTACGCACCACTCGCCGATGCCCGGGCCCGAGTCGGAGTCGTCTGGGGGAGCGAGATCCCCGAGCAGCCCGGCTATGACGCCATGGAGATGGTGGACGCCGCCGAAGCCGGAGACCTGAAGGCGCTCTGGGTCGTGGGCTGGGACCTCCTGCTGACCCAGCCCAATGCGCAGGCCACGAGACGGGCCTTGGCCAACCTCGAGCTTCTGGTCATCGAGGACCTGTTCCTGAACGAAACCGCCCGAGAGTTCGGCTCCGTCTTCTTTCCCGCGGCCAGCGCGTTCGAGAAGGACGGCACGTTCATGAACTCCGAGCGGCGCATCCAACGGGTTCGCCAGGCGCTCGACCCGCCGGGCGAGACGAGAGCTGACTGGGAGATCGTCGTCGCCGTCGCCCAGGCGATGGGCCGCGGCGAACTGTTCGAGTACCAGGACGCCGCGGCCGTCTGGGAAGAGATCCGACAGGTGTGGATCCCGGGAGCCGGGATCACCTATGAGCGACTCGAAGCCCCCGGCGGGCTGCAATGGCCTTGCCCCGACACGGACCACCCGGGCACCAAGATCCTTCACGAGCAGACCTTTCCTGGCATCGGGACCAGGGCAACGCCGGCACGTCTCGATCCGCAGCCGGCGATCGAGGTGCCGAGCCCCGAATTTCCCTTCGTGCTCGTGACGGGGCGTGGTCTGTATCAGTTCAATGCTGGGACCATGACCGGGCGCGCCGCTGACCGACGCTCTCCACCCACACGATCGGCTCGAGATCTCCGAACACGACGCTCAGCGACTGCACCTCACCCACGAGCAGCCGGTCCGAGTCCGCAGCCGCTACGGCGAAGCGGTCCTCGCGATTGTGATCACCGACCGCGTGCCGTGCGGAACCGTGTTCGCAACCTTCAGCGACCCCGCGGTCTCCATGAACCAGGTCACCGGAATCCTCCGGGACCCTTACACCCACACACCCGAGTACAAGGTGACCGCCGTTGAACTAGCAGGGGCGTGACCCTCGATCTGGAACGGCCCGCGTCACGAGTGGTCAGCCTGGTCTCAGGCTCGCGCCCAACGCTCGATCGTGGAGTGTTGGCTGCGCCCATCGACCAGAATCCGAGCGTCCGGCCCGGGCCGCGTCACGCGTGAAAGCAGCTCCCAGGCGGGCACGACGGTGGGCTCCGTCGTCGGAAGGTTCGGTCGCGTCGATTAGTCGACACTGGGCTCAGTGTCGGGCGCGTCCGGTTCCTGGTCCGCGTGGACGGTGAGCGTCGTCACCTCCGCGGCGTCCGGAGCACCGTCGTGATCGGTGTCGATGATGACCGTGTCGGTCACTGTGACCGTCGTCGGGACGCCTTCTTCGTCGATACCGGCGTCGACTTCGCGGATCTCCTCCACCACCTCGGCGCCGTCCGGGGTGTCGTACGCGAACGTCTCCGTGACCTCGATCGCATCGGGCACTCCGTCGGCATCGAGGTCGAGAAACTCCGTCCGGACCGGCTCGACGCGGTCCCCGGGGCCTGGGTCTGACGTGCCGTGAGGCGGGTCCGGCTGCTCTGAGCCCATACGGGTCTCCTCTCGTTGGTGCGTTGCGACGTTGCGGTGACCTTACGAACAGGAAGGCCGGCCGCCCAGGGTCCTTGGGCCCCCGTCGGCTTCAGGGGCGGCTTCACCCGTCGGGTCCAGCGGGTCGGGGCATCGAGGCCGCTCAGCGGCGTGTTTGCAGGTCGAAGGGCCCTAGCGCCCCGGTCAGGTGGGGAGCAGAGTGTGAGGGACGCGGGCTAGGGGTCGTCGGGATACTTAAACCCTGGGAATGAGGCATTACCGATGGGGAAGATCGCTTGGTTCGCGGAGCTGGGGCGGGGCGATGCACAGATTGCCGGTGGCAAGGGTGCGAACCTAGGGGAGTTGACTCGCGGCGGCTTCCCGGTGCCGCCCGGCTTCGTCGTCACGGCGGAGTCGTACGTCGGCGCCATGGAAGCGGGCGGGGTGAGGGACCAGCTCCGCGACGCCGCGGCCACGGCGGACACCGAGGGGAAAGGAGCCGGCGAGTTGAGCGCGATCGCTCTTCGCGCGCGGGAGCTGGTCGAGAAAGCTGGAATGCCCGAGGAGCTCGCTCGGGCGGTGAAGGACGCGCACCGCGAGCTCGGCTCGCCCGTGAGGGTCGCGGTACGGTCCTCCGCGACCGCCGAGGATGCCGGTGACACCTCCTTCGCCGGGATGAACAGCACCTTCACCAACGTGGCAGCGGACGATCTCATCGCCCAAATCGTCGACTGCTGGGCGTCGCTGTTCGGGGAACGCGTCTTCGCCTACCGGGCCGCGCTCGGCGTGCGCGACGAGCCCGCGATCGCGGTTGTGGTCCAGACCATGCTCGACGTCGATCGATCGGGAGTCATGTTCTCGGCGGACCCGGCGAGCGGTGACCCGTCGCGAGTGGTCATCGAGGCCGCGTTCGGTCAGGGCGAGGTCGTGGTCAGCGGAGCGGTCGAACCCGATACCTACGTGGTCGACAAGGACGGCCCCCGCCTGCTTTCCGTTCGGGTCGGCCAGCAAGCCACTGCAATACGGCGCGGACCCAACGGTGCCGATCTCCGCGTCGAGCTGAGCACCGCCGAGGGAGCCCGCCGGGTCCTCTCCGACGACGACGCGCTGGCCCTGGCCCGCCTCGGGGTTCGAGTCGAGGAGCACTACGGCAGCCCCCAGGACATGGAGTGGGCGTTCGAAGGTGACGACCTCTTCTTGGTCCAGTCGCGCCCGATCACGACGCTCCCGGCCGCCCCGCCTTCCCCCTCCGTTGGCTCCCAGGCGGAGCCGCAGGACCCCGTCGTGAGCGGGCTCGGAGCGAGCCCAGGCATCGGGGTGGGTCGGGTCCGCCGGCTGGCCTCCGTGGATGAGGCCGACCGGCTGCAGCCGGGAGAAGTGCTCGTCGCGCCCATGACGACCCCCGACTGGGTACCGGCCATGCGGCGAGCTGCCGCGCTCGTCACCGACGGTGGTGGGATCACGTGCCACGCCGCGATTGCGAGCCGTGAACTCGGGGTGCCGTGCGTGGTCGGCACCCGGCGGGCGACCGAGCTCCTGCGCGATGACGAAGTCGTTACCGTCGACGGGGCCGCCGGCGCGGTGTACCTCGGCGACCTGGCCGCCAAACTGGCGCCGAGTCCCACCCAGCTGCCCGCTGCGACCGGAGCGGCATTCGAGGTGTTGGCGACTCGTCTGTACGTCAACTTGGCCATCGCAGACCGAGCCGAGCAGGTCGCGGCGCTACCGGTCGACGGGGTCGGCTTGCTGCGGGCCGAGCTGATGCTCACCGAAGCGCTACAGGGCGAGCACCCACGTCATGTGCTGGCTCGCGGCGGGGAGGAGGAGTTCCTGGATCGGATGAGCCAGTCGCTCCTACGCGTGACTCGCGCGTTCGCTCCCCGTCCGGTCATCTACCGGACGATCGATTTTCGAAGCAACGAGTTTCGTGGTTTGACCGGTGGCGACGAGTATGAGCCCGTCGAGGCCAATCCGATGATCGGCTATCGGGGTTGCTATCGCTACGTCCGCGAGCCGGACCTCTTCTCGCTTGAGCTCGCGCTGCTGGCACGAGTGCGTGACGAAACTCCGAACCTGCACCTGATGCTGCCGTTTGTTCGGACCCGCTGGGAGCTGGAAGCCTGCCTGGAGACTCATCGACCACAGCCCGCTCGGTCGTCAACGAGGTCTGTTGCGATGGATCATGGCGGAGGTGCCGTCTGTGGTCTATCGGATTCCGGAATACGCGGGGCTCGGGATCGATGGCGTGTCCATCGGCTCGAACGACCTGACCCAGCTCGTCCTCGGCGTCGATCGAGACTCCGAGATCTGCTCGGAGCTCTTCGACGAAGCCGACGACGCAGTTCTCGCCGCGATCGCCCAAATCATCACCGCGGCGCGAACCGCAGGGATTACCTCGTCTCTCTGCGGCCAGGCACCCTCGACCCGCCCCGAGTTCGCTGAGCACCTCGTGCGGCTCGGGATCACCTCGGTCTCGGTAAATCCCGACGCCGTCGATCACGCCCGCGCCGTCATCGCAGGAGCCGAACGGCGCATCATGCTGGGCGCAGCCCGGGACCTGGCCGCGCAAACTCCCCGCTGAGCGGAACGCCGGCCGGTCACGGCAGCCGGGGTTGCCACCGATGCCGAGTGGGCTGGAAGGTCGGCCACGGGCGGGACTTTGGCCCCTTGCCGAATCGGCCGAGCGATGCCAGCGTGAAAGCAACCAGGGAGACGAGAGCATGGAACAACCGGTTCAACTCACGGAACGGATCCGAGGACGCTACGAGCAGGTGCTCCCGGTCCTCCGCCTCGATTTCGACTACGTGATCCGCGAGCCGCTCGATGAGCTCCGAGTCCAGGTTGGAGGGGGTTCGCTCGGTCGACGGGTGCAGGCTGAGGTCGGCACAATTCGGATCGCTCGTCAAAAGACCGACGTCCCGCCTCGGGCGCTGGAAATCCCAGTGTCGTGGCAGGCCGCGGAGCACCCCGCACTCTTTCCCACCATGCACGGGCATCTGCACATTCGGGGGCTCGGATACGACACCATCGAGCTCCGCCTGAGCGGAAAGTACTCGCCGCCGCTGGGTGTGATCGGCGCGATCGGCGATCGATTCGCTGGCCACCAGGCCGTGACAGAATCCCTCCACGCGTATCTGCTCGAGGTAGCCCGTCGACTGGACTCCAAGCTGATTCAGCATTCGCCACCTCAGCCATCGCGAGCGGCGAAAGCACACCTCGAGCGCTCACCGTGATCCGGTCCGTGAGCATCAGGGCGGCGCACGATCACCTAGAGCACGAGCGCCCATGACCGTCAGTCAGTCCGCGAGGGTGGGACCGGACTCCCACTTGAGCCCATCGAGCGAGGTCACCAGCGTGATCGAGCTGGCGTGACACGGTCGATCACTCACCTTCGGCTCGATTCGTACGAGCATCAGCGGGGCGATGACCAGTGCCGGTGAGGGACTGGCGTCTCACCTACGAGGGATTCGACCCAGACGCCGAAGGCCATCGCGAGACACTGTGCACGCTGGGCAATGGATACTTCGCAACTCGTGGCGCCGCTCCAGAGACGCGAGCGGATGGGGTGCACTATCCGGGCACGTACGTCGCCGGTGTGTATAACCGGCTAGGGACGGATCTCGCCGGTCGCCACGTTGAGAACGAGAGCCTGGTCAACGTCCCAAACTGGCTGACACTCACGTTTCGAGTCGGCGACGGGCCGTGGTTCGGCGACGAGGGAACTGCAGTTCTGTCGCAGCACCTCGAGCTTGACCTGGAACGAGGCGTGCTCGTCCGTGTGGCTCGCCTTGAGGACTCCGAAGGTCACGTGGTGGCAGTCACCCAACGTCGGTTCGTGAGCATGCGCGACGGGCACATGGCGGCACTCGAGACAACACTCGTCGCCGAGAACTGGTCGGGGAGGCTCGAGGTACAGAGCGGGCTCGACGGCACGGTCCGAAACGAGGGAGTCGAGCGGTACCGATCTCTCGATGGGACACACCTTCGGGTGTGCGATACGGGAGAAGTCGATGGCCGGGTCATCTGGATGGTCGTGGAGACCCTCCAGTCCCACATCCGAATTGCCGAGGCGGCTCGGACCGAAGTGTTCCGCCACCGGGAGCGCCTCGACATTCGGCCCACGCTGGTCCAGGCCGACGGTTTCGTTGCTCACTGCTTCCAGGTCGAGCTTGAGGAGGGAGGCGAGATCAGGGTCGAGAAGATCGTGTCGCTCTTCACCTCGCGAGACCCCGCCATCAGCGAGCCGGGCGAAGAAGCCCGCCGGCGATTGACTGAGGCCCTCGACTACGACGCCCTCCTCGATCGTCACCTCGTGAGCTGGCGGCACCTTTGGGACCGCGCCCACTTCGAGCTCGGAGCCGATGGCGTCGTCGCGATGGCGCTGCACCTTGACATCTTTCACCTGTTACAGACTGTCTCGAACAACACCGTGCCGCTCGATGTGGGTGTGCCGGCTCGGGGTATTCATGGCGAGGCGTACCGCGGTCATGTCTTCTGGGACGAGCTGTTCATCATTCCCTTCTTGAGCGTTCGGTTTCCACAGATCAGTCGCGCGCTCCTCTTGTACCGCTTCCGTCGACTCGATGCGGCGCGACGGTTGGCATCGGACGCTGGCTATCGGGGGGCAATGTTTCCGTGGCAGAGCGGCAGCAGTGGATTTGAGGACACGCAGACTGACCATCTCAATCCGGTGTCCGGCCGGTGGATGCCAGACGTCTCATCACTGCAGCATCACATCAACGCGGCGATCGTCTACAACGTGTGGCAGTACTATCAGGCCTCCGGCGATCTCGACTTTCTGCGCTTCTATGGCGCCGAGATGATCCTGGAGATCGCGCGATTCTGGGCGAGCATCGCGACCTACAGCCACGCCACGGATCGCTACGAGATCCGCGGCGTCGTCGGCCCCGACGAGTACCACGACGCCTATCCCGACCGGGAGTCAGCCGGGATCGACAACAACGCCTACACGAACCTGATGGCAGTCTGGTGTCTGGAACGTGCTTTCCACACGCTCGAGATCCTGTCACCCGCCATCGTCAACGAGCTCAAGGAGCGCCTCCAGCTGGGACCCGAAGAGCTGTCGCATTGGGACGAAGTCAGCCGGAAGATGCGGGTCTGCTTCCATGACGGCGTGATCAGCCAGTTCGAGGGCTTCGAGACCCTCGCGGAGCTCGATTGGGACCAGTACCGGACTCAATACGGCGACATCTCCCGCATGGACCGGATCCTCGAGGCGGAAGGCGACACCGCCAACCGGTACCGGCTCACCAAGCAGGCCGACGTCACCATGCTCTTCTACCTGCTGTCCAGCGAGGAGGTCCTCGACCTGCTCGAGCGCCTCGGGTACAGCTGCGACGAGGAGCTCCCGGACCGCTGCATCGCCTACTACGAGCCGCGCACCACCAACGGCTCGACCTTGAGCCGCGTCGTCGAGGCTTGGATCCACGCCCGACGCGATCCGGATCGGGCGTGGTTGCCGTTTCTCGAGGCCGTGCAGAGCGATCTCGATGCGGGGGCTGAGACCACCAAGGAGGGCATTCACCTCGGTGCGATGGCCGGCACGGTCGACCTCCTGCAACGGGGATTCACCGGACTCGAGACTCGGGCCGACGAACTTCGCGTCGCTCCGATGATCCCTACCGAGCTCGAGTCACTGGCCTTCAACATCCGGTACCACGGCCAGCTCCTCCGGCTGGCCTTCACCACCTCGACCCTCGAGGTCCGGGCTGATCCCGCCGACGGCGAACCGATCACCCTGGTCGTGCACGGCAAGTCCGTCCTCCTCGAGCCGGGTCACACGGTGGAGCTGTCGCTGGCCGACGAACGGCCACGGCGATCGGTGTGGAGACGAGCAGCAGACCGACGGGCCGGTCTCGAGGAGACACGCTCAACCCACCGCCCGCTTCGTCGATCTCGGCAGGATCACTCGCCGCCCAAGACCGCGTGACCAGACGTCACCTCAGTGATGCAACCGACCACGACGGGGAAGGGCCAAACACCCTTTCCGTCTCGTGACATCCGGGACGACCCACGCCGTATGGCCGCCAGTTCGAGGAGGGCTGCGTCTGCCTCGGTGGCCTCTGCTCCGCCTTGTGCGGCCGTGCTGAGGCGTCTGTCGGTCACAGTGCCGTCGAGCTGCGGGCGTCGAGCAACGTCGAGTTAACGCGAGCATCACGGTCGTCCGGCCGAACTCCTCCCGGCGCCACCGGTCTCAAGCCGGGCGAGCCGGCAAATCATTCGAGTCCGAGCAGCGCTGGAAGGTCGGCGAACGAGTCGATGACGTAATCGGGCACTCCTTCCACGTTCGCCAGGGTCTCGGCCCGGAACTTGCCGGTGCGGACGAGCACCCCGGTCATACCGATGCCCTGGGCCCCGAGGACATCGGCTTCGATGTCGTCGCCAACCATGAGCGCCTGGCTCGCGGTGGCGTCGACCAGGTCGAGCGCAGCAAGAAAGAAGGGCGAGGCTGGCTTGCCGACCACGACCCCTCGGACCCCCGACGCGGCTTCAACCGCGACGAGGAAGGCGCCCGTATCAAGCTGAAGCCCCGACGCCGTGCGCCAGGTGAGGCCTCGGTGCATCGCGACGAGCGGGACACCGGCGATGACGAGCCGCAGCACCTCGTTGAGCCGGTCGTACGTGAACTCGGGACCGGCTCCGCCGAGCACGACGACGTCGGCCTGATCGGCATCCTCGGTCAAGGCGACGCCCGGAAAGTCCGCGACGATCTCGCCGCTGTTCACGAGGAAGCAGCGGCATTGCGGATGGTGCGCTCGCACGTAGGCCGCTGTTCGCGATCGGCGCGCTGATGATCTCCTCCTCGCCAACCTCGAAGCCCTCGGTGACCAGGGCGGCCGCGATCGATGTCCGGCTCTTGCTCGTGGTGTTGGTGACGAAGGCGACCCGCAGACCGGCCTCGCGGAGGCGCCGCAGGGCGGCCGGGGTGCCGGGCAAGGCCTGCCAGGAGATCGTGAGCACCCCGTCGATATCGATCAGGACCGTGTCGATATCGCGCACGCGCGCACGGTAACCCCGACGTGCTCAGGTACCAGCTTCTCCAACGGCAGTTCACCTCCCATTAACACCGGACCGTGGGGACTTGCCCTGCTGCCGTCCCAGCACGAGGCTGTCCGCGATGGGCACGACGGGCCTGCTGGTGGTGTACGCGAAGTGCATTCGGGCGGCCGACGAAACGGAGTGGGACGCGTGGGAGGACGGAGTCCACCTGCCCGCCCTGTGCTCGGCTGGTGGGCCCTGGGCGGGTACGCGCTTCGAGCTGACGGCCCGCCCTCAGCCCGGGATGCCTGGCATCGGGTTCACCCACGTCACCATCTACGAGCTCGACCAGCCGGATGTTGCCGGCCAAGCTCAGCGCACGTTCGATGCCGACGATGCTCTGCGTGCCGAAGGCCGCGTCCATCCGGCTCACGTCTGCCTTGGCGCCGACGTGTTGTCCTCCCACGGGCGATTCGGGACCAAGCCGGAGCCCTCGCCTGCACTTCGAGGACACATCCTCACCAACGTGCTCTGCAACGACCCAGCCCGGGAGGCTGAGTGGGACTCCTGGTATGACGACCAGCACGTCCCTGACATGCTCTCGTGTGGTGCCTTCGGAGCGATCTCGCGATGGCGGCGCACACCGAGTGCACACGTGGGCTCAAACTTCCTCACGCTGTACGACGTGAGCACCGACACGGTCGACGAGGCGGTCGAGCGGTCGGCGGCGACGTTGGGCGAGATCGTGGCGGCGGGCCGGAAGCACGAGACCCACGCCGGGGGACTCACCGTGACGCTACGTCCCGCCGGCCAGCACGGCTCGACTGGCGTCAGGCGCCACTCGAGGAGCACCTGACAGGCAGGCATCGATATCCCGCTGCAGCTCCAGCGGCCGCTACCGCGGCTGATCAGCGTCCGGAGGACCAGTGAGTCCGTCGATCAAAGCGGTCGCGGCGGACCGGAACCGCTCGACGTCGTCGTAGGGCCGTGCCACGAGCATCGCGCCTTCGAGCGCGACGACCACGACGCTCGGCGATCTGGCTCGTCGAGCCGCTGAGCAAGAGGCTCTTCTCAGCGAGGCCCTCCGACAGCACGTTCTCGACCCAAGCCCGGTTGGCGTCGAAGAAGTCGGTCAGCGTGGCGCGGAGTGCGTCGGGCAGCGTCTGGAACTCCGCGGCCAGCATCCCGCACAGGCACATACGGTCGTCTCGGAGCACGGCGAGGTAGAGGTCGGCGTAGGCCCGGAGCTTGGCCGGCGCGTCGTCCTCCTGGATGTCGATCGCGTCGAGTGCGGCGATGAACCGTTCCGTGTAGCGGGCGATCAGCGCGCCGCGAGGTCGGCCTTACCTGCGAAGTGGTAGTGCAGCGCTGCGGTCGTGACGCCAAGCTCCGAGGCGACGTCGGCGTAGCTGAAGCCGTTGAACCCTCGGGTCTGCGCCAGCCGCTCGGCGATGTCGAGGACCCGGGTCTGGGTCTCTTCGCCTCGGGCGACACCGGTCGGCACCGGGTGGTCCTTCCTCTCTTGACACTTACCTACTAATAGATAAGGCTAGCCGGACGGGCCGCTGGCATGGATGCAGCGCCTCTCGGGCCGGCATCAGCCTCGCACCGACAGCGCGAGAAGGGCGGTCGAATGGACACAGTCGAGGGTGTAGTCGAGCAGTTCGGGGAGGCGTGGGGGGCCCACGACCTCGAGGGGACCCTCGCCCTGATCACCGACGACTGCGTGTTCGAGGCGACCGGGCCCGCACCCGACGGCGTCCGACACGAGGGCCGAGACGCGGTCCGGTCGGCGTGGCAAGCGATCTTCGCGGACACCGCCAGCCGCTTCGATGCCGAGGAGACGGTCGTCGCGGGTGACCGAGTGGTCCAACGCTGGCGCTACAGCTGGGACGGTGGCCACGTCCGGGGGGTGGACCTGTTCCGGGTCCGCGACGGCAAGGTCGCCGAAAAGCTCTCGTACGTCAAAGGCTGATCGAAGACAGGAGGCCCGGATGGTCGATATCGCGAAGGCGCATCGCCAGGCGTTGGGCGCAACCGGCCGGATCGTCGGACAGGTGAGCGTCGACCAGATGGGCGATCCCACCCCCTGCGACGAGTGGACCGTTCGAGAGCTCCTCAACCACCTCGTGGCAGGCAACTGGTGGGCTTCTGAGCTTGCCCGTGGGGCCACGATCGATCAGGTTGGCGATCGGCTTGACGGCGACGTGGTCGGCTCGGATCTGTCGGGCAGTTACGACAAGTCGGCTGATGCGGCGGCGAGCGCCTTCGAGGCGCCGGGCGCCCTCGATGCTCCCTGTGCGGTCTCGTACGGTCCAATTCCCGGATCTGTCTACGCCGGTCACCGGTTCATCGACGTGCTCATCCACGGGTGGGATCTCGCCACTGCCACGGGACAGGACGCAACGCTGGATCCGGATCTGGCCGCTGAGTGCTGGACCGTTGTCGAACCGCAACTGGACATGTTGCGAGGAAGCGGGATGTTCGGAGACGAGCCCATGGTCGCCGATGACGACGACGTCGCGGATCGACTCTTGGCGGTGCTCGGCAGGACGCCGGCCCCCTGAGGCGAGTTCGCTCCTATCGGGTTGCCCGGCATGACTCGCGGGTTGAGAGACCGCGAGTCGGGAACGGGGATCGACCTGAGGACCCTGCGGTGGCCCAGGCGCGGCGGTCTCTAGTGCTCTCGCGCGGAAATGACACTGATGTTGTTCATCACGCGACCTTGAGTGGGCGACCGTCGTAGGTCCAGCGAAATGGTGTCGCTTTGCGGTTGTAGTCCTTGATGAAAGCGATGACACGTTCGGCGAGGTGCTCGACGGAGTCGAACTCGCCGCGGCGTACGAGCCGGCGTTCGAGGATGGAGAAGAACAGCTCGACCTGATTGAGCCACGACGCGTGCGTCGGCGTGTTGTGCAGATACACCTGGGGGTGGGCCTCCAAGAACTCGGCGACTCCCTCGGTCGCGTGCGCCGCGAAGTTATCGACGATGCAGTGCAAGTCCAGACCCGCCGGCGTGTAGCGCACCAGGTCGCCGAGAAACTCAACGAAGTTCTCCGAGCGGGTGGAGTCCGTCACCCAGCCCGCCACGTCGCCTTCGTGCACATCCAAGGCCGCGAAGAGCACCGCGGTGCCGTGACGGCGATACTCGAACTCTCGACGGGCCGGGATCCCCGGCACCGCAGGCTTGGTGGGATTGATCCGGGACTTGGCCTGGATGCCAGACTTCTCATCCACGCTCCACACCACGGCGTTCTCGGGCGGGTTCAGATACAGCCCGCACACGTCCCCGGCCTTGGCCCAGAAATCCGGATCATGGGAGCTCATCCACGACTCGACCTGCCACGGCTTGAGGTCCAAGCCCCGACAGATCCGCCACGCCTGCGACGCCGAGATCGGGACCCCATGAGCGGCCATCGCCTCGGCCAGCGCGTCCATCGTCCAACGAGACGAGCCGTCCGGGGGCGGCTCGGTCACCAGCTTCACCAACAACAACACGTCGTCATGGTCATAGACCGGCGGTCGACCCGACCGCTCCACATCGTCGAGCCCAGCGATCCCGAACTCGCCATAGCGGGCCCGCCACATCCCCACCTGGTTGTAATGCAAGTCGACCAGCCCGCCGATCTCGCGATTCGAATGGCCATCGGCCGCCAACAACACGATCCGCGCCCGCCTCGCCACGCGCGCTTCAACCGTCCCCGACCGCACCCAACACTCGAGCACCGACCGGTCACCACGCCTCAACTTCAACGGAGCAAGTCGCATACCCCAAATCGAATCACGCCAGTGTTACTTTCGCGTGGACCCACTAGTTCCGGTCAACCCAGGGTGCTGACCCATTCCTCGGTCGTGAGGACCGCAGCCTGCCTGGGGAACACCTTGTCGAGCAGAACTCGGTGCACTTCGTCGTCGCCGTCGACACACCCGTCCCGCAGGACCGCCAGGCCGTAGTCGAGATCGGCAGCCTGGCGAAGAGTGGACAAGACCACGCCGCTCGTGGCGATCCCTGAGAGCACCAGGGCGTCCACGTCGAGGGACCGCAAGACGACGTCCAAGTCACTGCCCGTAAAGGCGCTCACGCGCTTCTTGAGCACGACGAGGTCGTCAGGCTGGGGGGCGACCCATGGATGGATCTGGGTTGCCGCGTCCTCGAGGCCGAATCCCCCTGGATCAGGCCGCCCAGAGAAGGCTCGGTTGCGTCGGCTGACCTCGGGAGCACCGTCGCGAAACGCGATTCGTACGTAGACGACGGGTATGCCCCCGGATCGAGCCGCCTCGGCAGCGCGGCTCAAGGTCGTGAGCAGCGGTCCCGACTGATCAGCGAAACGGTCCACGATCCCTTGTTGGACGTCCATGATGAGCAGAGCAGCGTTTGACATGGACGAATATTGCTCCGTCGCCATGCCCAAGTCCTAGCCGATCTGCGTCGGGCCCAACGAGGGCGCAGTGCGTGATCAGGCCCTGGGCAGACCGATCTGGTCCGATCGTCGCCGACACTCCACCCAAGACGGGCTCCCGCACGGCCGCCGGACGATCGGCGCTCGAGGTCGGGAGGCACCAGGCGAGCGAGAACTACGGTGCGCTAGCAACCGATCATTGCACCCCGGACGATCCGTCGGCACAACAGACAGGAGCCCTGTCATGGCGCCCGAATACCAGGGAAGGATCTCGCTCGACATTCGGGAGTCCACACCCGATTGGGGCCCGTACCTCGCACCGAAGGCTTCCGACGGAGCACCCAACGTGCTGCTTCTCGCCTGGGATGACCTGGGCTTTGCCACGATGGATGTCTTCGGTGGCCCTGTCGAGACGCCGAGCATGCGTCGGATCGCCGACATGGGGATCCGGTTCTCGAATTTCCACACTACGGCGTTGTGCTCACCGACTCGCGCATCGCTTCTGACTGGGCGCAACGCCACGAGCAACGGCATGGCGACGATCGCCGAGTTCAGCGCCGGCTTCCCGGGTATCTCGACACGGATCCCGTTCGAGAACGGGTTCATCTCGGAGGTGCTCGCCGAGCATGGCTACAACACGTATTGCGTCGGGAAATGGCACCTCACCCCGGGTGAGGAGTGCAACCTCGCGGCGTTCAAAGGTCGTTGGCCTCTCGGGCGGGGCTTCGAGCGGTTCTACGGATGGCTCGGCGGGGAGACGAACTCTTGGTATCCGGATCTCGTTCATGACAACCACCAGGTCGACCCCCCGGCTACGCCCGAGGAGGGCTACCACCTAGCCGATGACCTGGCCGATAAGGCGATCGAGTTCATCCGCGACGCCAAGGTCATCGACCCCGGGAAGCCGTTCTTCCTTTACCTTGGCCCACAGGCGGGGCATGCCCCGCACCACGTCCCCGCGGAGTGGGCCGACCGGTACCGGGGCACGTTCGACCAGGGCTACGAGGCCATCCGGGCCGGCATCCTCGCCCGGCAGAAGGAACTCGGTCTGCTGCCCGATAACACCGAGCTCTCCCCGATCAACCCCCACGGCGAGCCCGAGCGCACCGGTCCCGACGGCCAGCCGTGGCCGGTGCTCGACACCGTACGCCCCTGGGATTCGCTGACTGCCGACGAGCAGCGGCTCTTTACTCGTATGGCCGAGGTGTTCGCGGGCTACATCTCCTATTACGACGATCGAGTCGGTCGCGTGATCGACTACCTCGAGACCTCGGGTCAACTCGACAACACCCTCATCATCGTCGTGTCCGACAACGGAGCCAGCGGCGAGGGCGGGCCCAACGGCTCGTTCAATGAGTGGCGCTTCTTCAACGGGGTGCCCGACACGACCGAGAGCACCCTGCCCCACGTCGATGAGCTCGGCAGCCCGAGCCTCCTACAACCACTACAACACCGGGTGGGCATGGGCGCTCGACACGCCATTCCCATATTGGAAACGCTGGGCCGGCTACGAGGGCGGCGTCTCCGACATGATGCTCGTGACGTGGCCGAAGCGACTCAAGGCCTCGAAGGACGTCCGCCACCAGTATGTGCACGCAGTCGACGTCGTGCCGACGGTCTACGAGCTGCTCGGCATCGAGGCCCCCGCGGTGCTCAAGGGCTACACACAGACCCCCATCGAGGGGGAGAGCTTCGCCGTTGCGCTGGCCGACCCGAAGGCGCCCGGCAAAGAGACGCAGTTCTACACGATGCTGGGCCAACGCTCGATCTACCACCAGGGCTGGCTCGCCTGCACCGTGCACCCTCCCATCGGGGGATGGGGCAAGTTCGAACGCGACGAGTGGGAGCTCTACGACCTCGAGCACGACCGTGCACAGTCGAAGAACGTTGCTGCGCAAGAGCCGGAACGGCTCGAGACACTCAAGAGCCTCTGGTACTACTACGCAGGCATCTACAAGGGCCTGCCACTCGATGACCGCTCAGCCATCGAACAGGTCCTCGCGGAACGGCCGCGCGGAGCGCCAGACCGTGACCAGTACATCTACTACCCGGACGTGGCGGATGTCCCCGAGTCGGCTGGCGTCGCGATCAACGGGCGGTCGTACACGATCGCGGCGGGCGTCGAGATCGACTCCGTCGACGCTGAAGGCGTGCTCTACGCGCACGGCGGCGTTGCAGGCGGACACAGCCTCTATGTCAAAGCCGGGAAGCTGCGCTATGCCTTCAACTGGATCGGCACAAGGACCTACAACGTCGTGGCTGACACCGATATCACCGCGGGTCGTCACGTGCTCACCGCCGAGTTCGCCGCGAAGGCTCAGAGCACTGACCCGGCTAATCCCGGCTTCACGGGAACCCTGACGCTCCACATCGACGGAAACAAGGTGGGTGACGGCGAGATCGTGACGCAGCCTGGGCCCTTCTGTCTCATCGGGGATGGCATCTGCGTCGGACGTGACAGCGCTTCACCAGTGACGTCCGACTACGCGGCACCGTTTCGGTTCACTGGGGGCACGATCGACAAAGTCGTCGTCGACGTGTCAGGAGAGAGATTCGTCGACCACGAGCGGCAGGTCATGGCCTGGTTCGCCAAAGACTGACCGCTTCGGCGCTGCTGGGCGTCAACTAGCGTGCGCCCGCGACGCCACACGCCGGCACAGTGGGTCGGCAGTTCGGGTGGGTGCGGCACTCCAACCGGGTCGGGAGGCGGTGAGCGATGATCGCGTACGTCGCGCGGCGGCTCCTGCTCATCGTGCCGCTTCTGCTCCTGATCTCCTTCGCCGTCTTCTCACTCACCTACCTGATCCCCGGGGACCCGGCCCGCCAGATCCTCGGCCCGAACGCGCCGGCGGCCGAGGTCACCCGGCTTCGGCACCAGCTCGGGCTGGACCGGTCGTTCTTCGCCCAGTACTGGCACTGGCTGGTGGGACTACTGCACGGCAACCTCGGCCGCTCGGTGCAGCGAAACGCGTCGGTCGGCTCCGAGATCGCCCACCGTTTCCCCGTCACCTTCAGCATCGCCCTCGGCGCGCTCCTCGTCACCGTGCTCCTCGGCGTGCCGGCCGGTCTGCTCGCCGGGACCCGACCCGGATCGCTCGCCGACCGCCTCGTGACGACGACCACCAGCGTCGCGTTGGCGGTCCCCGACTTCTGGCTCGCCATCCTCCTGGTCCTGCTGTTCTCCGTCAAGCTGCGACTCTTGCCGGCGATCGGGTACGTCCGGTTCGGGCAGTCGCCCTACCAGTGGTTCCTGCACCTGATCCTGCCGTGCTTCGCGGCCGGTCTCGGCGGCGCGGCGACGCTGGCCCGCCAGCTGCGAGCCGCGCTGGCTGATTCGCTCGAGCAGGACTACATCCGCACTGCGACGGCCAAAGGCGTCCGAGGCTCCGTCATCGTGTGGAAGCACGCGCTGAAGAACGCGTCGATCGCGCCCGTCACCGTGGTGAGCATCATCTTCGCCTACACACTCGGGGGCACCGTCATCCTCGAGTACATCTTCTCGATCCCGGGGATGGGCCAGTACTTCTACCAGGCGCTGAACGGCAAGGACGTCCCGGTCATCCAGGGCGTCACCCTGCTGGTGGCCCTGATCTTCGTGCTCATCAACCTCATCGTGGACGTCCTCTACGCCTACCTCAACCCGAAGGTTCGCCTGCAATGAGCTGGATTGGGAGCGACGGGGCCGCCGAGGAGTTCCGACCGGACGCCGAGGGCGAGCTTCACGGCCTCGTGGAGCAGCCCAGCGAGCTCGCGGGTCCATACCGCCAAGCGCTGCAACGATTCCGACACAACCGGGTCGCCATGACTGCCTTCGGGTTCGTCGTGGTCGTGGTCGCGGTCGCGATCCTCGCCCCACTCGTCGCGCCCCAGAACCCGAACACGCTCACCACCTCGATCAACGCCGGGCCGTCCACGGCGCACTGGCTCGGGACCGACGACGTGGGTCGGGACATCCTGAGCCGCCTCATCTACGGCGCCCGCATCTCGATGCAGGTGTCGTTCCAGGTCGTGCTGTTCGCGCTGCTGGCCGCCGTGCCACTGGCGCTGCTGGCCGGCTACCGCGGCCGGTGGGCAGGGTCCTTGATCATGCGGATGATGGACGCCTTGTTCTGCTTCCCGCCGCTGACCCTGGCGCTGGCGGTCTCGGCGCTGCTCGGCGCGGGCGTCTTCACGATCTCGATCGCCATCGCGATCGTGTTCGTGCCCGGGTTCGTCCGGATCATCCGAGCCCAGGTGCTCGCCGTCCGGGAGGAGACCTACGTCGAGGCGGCTCGCTCGATCGGGTCGGGGACCGGTCGCATCCTGCGTCGCCACGTCCTCCTGAACGTCATGTCCCCGCTGACGGTCCAGGTCGCGATCAGTTTCGGCTACGCGCTGCTCGCCGAGGCCGGGTTGAGCTTCCTCGGGTTCGGCGTGCAATCGCCGCAGGCCAGCTGGGGGACGATGCTCCAGAGCGCCTACCAGTTCGTTCTCGCCAAGCCGTGGCCGATGATCCCGCCCGGCCTGGCCATCGTGTTCACGGTGCTGGCTTTCAACCTGGTCGGCGACGGGCTCCGCGACGCTCTCGGGCGAGACGCGGTGATCGCCGCGCAGAGCCGATGAGCCGGCTCCAGACGGAGGGGGACCCGGCCGCTCGATCTGGGGAGGGAGCGCTCCTATCGGTTCGCGGGCTGTCGGTCCAAGTCGCGGCCGCGGGCGGCTGGATCCCCGTCGTCGAGGACGTCAGTCTCGACGTCGCCGACGGCGAGATGGTTGGCCTGGTTGGCGAGAGCGGCTCGGGCAAGACGCTCACCTCGCTCGCGGTGATGAACCTCCTCCCCGCCCGATCGGCTCGCGTTGCGGGTGGCTCGGTGCTCCTCGACGGCCGAGACCTGCTCGGCCTCGCTCCGGACGAGCTGCGCACCCTGCGCGGCGACGACGTCGCGATGATCTTCCAGGAGCCGATGACCAGTCTGAACCCGGCGTTCACGATCGGGAACCAGATCGCAGAGACGATTCGGATCCACCGCGGGGAGGGAAGACGGGCCGCCGCGGCGCGGGCGATCGAGCTGCTGGACATGGTCGGCATCCCGGACCCGCGGCGACGAGCCAAGGACTACCCGCACGCGTTGTCGGGAGGCATGCGCCAGCGGGCGATGATCGCGATGGCGATCGCCTGCCACCCCCGTCTGCTGATCGCCGACGAGCCGACGACCGCGCTCGACGTCACCATCCAGGCCCAGATCCTCGAGTTGTTCGCCCGGCTGCAGCGTGAGCTCGGCATGGGGGTCCTGTTCGTCACCCACGACCTCGGGATTGTGTCGCAGGTCTGTCGGCGGGTCGTTGTCCTCTACGCGGGTCAGGTCGTGGAGCAGGCCAACGCGTCGTCGTTCTTCGATCGGCCTCGGCACCCGTACGCAGAGGGCCTGCTCGAATCGATGCCGCAGCTGGGCCAGCCCGGCCAGCCCCTGGCCGTCATCCCCGGCGAGGTCCCCCGACCAGGACACCATCCATCCGGCTGCCGGTTCCATCCCCGCTGCCGGTACTGCGTGCCGGCGTGCGAGACCGAGCCGGTCGCGCTCCGCCCCGCCAGCGACGGGTCCGAGGTGCTGGCCCGCTGCATCCGGGAGGCCGAGCTCGAGCTGCGGGGGCCCGCGGCGCCCGACCGACGCCCGGCCCGGCCACCAGCCGAGGCGGGCCCACCGCCGGGGCCGGTGATCCTCCACGCCACCAACCTGGCCAAGAGCTTCCCCGTCTATCGGGGCGTCCTGCGACGAGTGGTGGGGCAGGTCCGCGCCGTCGACGGGATCGAGGTGACGATCCACGGCGGCGAGACGCTCGGGCTGGTGGGGGAGAGCGGCTCGGGGAAGTCGACGGTGGCGCGCCTGGTGACCCGCCTGATCGAGCCGACCTCGGGACGGGTCGAGCTCGGCGACGTGGACCTTCGGTCGCTGTCCCCCCGGGCGCTGCGCGAGGCCCGTCGGGACATGCAGATGGTCTTCCAGGACCCGTACTCGTCCCTCAACCCCAAGATCACGGTCGGCGACACGCTCGGGGAGCCGCTCGTGGTCCACGAAGGGCTCCGCGGCTCCGCCCGCGGCGAGCGGATCGCGGCGCTGCTCACCCAGGTCGGGCTGTCTCCCGACATGGCCCAGCGCTATCCGCAGTCGCTCTCCGGCGGGCAGCGCCAGCGCGTCGCCATCGCCCGAGCCCTGGCGCTGCACCCGAAGCTGGTCGTCTGCGACGAGCCGGTCAGCTCCCTCGACGTCTCCACCCAGTCGCAGGTCATCAATCTCTTCGCGGAGCTCCAAGCGCAGCTTGGGATCGCCTACCTGTTCATCGCCCACGACCTGGCGGTGGTGCGCCACCTCAGCAACCGCATCGCGGTGATGTATCTCGGGCTCATCGTGGAGGAGGGGCCTGGGGAGGAGATCTACAACCGGCCGACGCACCCGTATGCCGAGGCGCTGCTCTCCGCCATCGCCGATCCGCGCCGCCGGTCCGACGCGAAGCGGATCGTGCTCTCCGGGGACGTGCCGAGCCCCCTGAGCCCACCCTCGGGGTGTCGGTTCCGGACTCGCTGCCCCTACGCGATGGACGTCTGCGCGGAGGTCGAGCCGCCGCCGTTTGAGACGCCGGCCGGCACGACCGTCCGCTGCCACCTGCACACCACCGGGCCGCGGCTCGCCGGGCAGCCGGTCACGGTGCTCGAGCGGCCCTGACTGCGCCGGGCGGAGTCCGCCGAGCGGACCCGGTCACTATCGTGTCGCAGATGTCGAGCGTCGCCCTCCCAGCAGCCGCGCGTCGTGGACCACGGCGACGCCGCCGTGCCCGCACCTCGATCCTGCTGGCCGTCGTCATGCTGGTCGTGTCGGCGCCGGCGCTCTCGGCCGCGGCCGCCGGGCCGGCCCAGCCGACCGGCACGCTGAACATCGGGTACGACTTCTCGTCCGAGTTCACCAACACCTTTGACCCCGCCAAGAGCAACAGCGAGTGCGACGCCCTGATCACCGAGCAGATCTACGGGTTCCTCGTCACCCGCAACGCCAAGGACCAGCTGCAGCCCGGGCTGGCCTCCTCTTGGACGCTGGGGACCAACAGCCTGACGCTCAACCTCCGCCCTGGGCTCACCTTCTCGGACGGGGAGGCCTACAACGCCAGCGCCGTGAAGACCGGACTGCTCCACAGCAAGTCGAACACCATGTTCACCGAGTTACACGCCATCACGAGCATCGACGTGCTCAGCCCGACCCAGGTTCGGATCAACCTCAGCAACAACAGCGGGGTGCGGCTCCTCTACGCGCTGAGTCAAAGCTCGGGCGAGATCCCGGCCCCGTCGACGCTGGGCACCTCCATGTCGAAGCCCATCGGGGCGGGGCCCTTCGAGTTCGTCTCCTACTCCGAGGGCAGCTCCGTGCAGCTGCGCCGCAACCCCACCTACTGGAACGCGGCCGCCTACAAGCTGGGCGGCGTCACCTTCGACCAGGTCGGCGCCGGCCCCCCGTCGGTGATCGCGCTGCGGTCCGACTCGGTCGACCTGGTCCGGATCCAACCCGACTCGTACTCGTCGGTCGCCGGCAACCCCGCCTTCGGGGTCGTGTCCCGCCCCTCGAGCGACTACCTCCAGATCCAGTTCCGCTTCGCCGGGCCCTTCGAGCACACCCCGGTCCGTCAGGCCTTCAACCTCGCCTTGAACCGCCAGGCCATCAACCAGGTCGTCCTCGACGGGCAGGGCGAGGTCGCGACCCAGCCGTTCCCGAAGTCGTCACCCGTCTACGTCCCCGGCTTGGTCGGCTCCAACCACTACGACCCAACCGAGGCCAAGAAGCTGCTCGCGCAAGCCGGCTACCCGCATGGGTTCAACATGACGATGGTCATCCCCGGGGGCGGGCTCGCCATCGACGAGCAGCTCGCGACCCTGGTGCAGTCCCAGCTCCAGGCAGTAGGCATCAACGTCACCATCCAACGTGTCCTCGGCAGTGACCTCTACACCAGCTTCTTGCTCCAGAAGCAAGGCGACGCGCTCGCGGCCGAGAACACTGACAACCCGTACCCACCGCTGCTGCTCGGTGCGTTCACGTCCAGCAACTTCAGCGCGGTCAGCCTGAACGCGGTCAACCCGCAGATCACGTCGATCCTCGCTCAAGCCGACAACTCCACGAACCTGGCCGCCATCGAGGCCTTCGGGCGCCAGGGCAACAAGGTCGACGTCGAGCAGGCGCTCGAGGCCCCCATCGCGTTCATCCCCCAGCAGATCGCGTGGAACACGGCGACCGTGCACGGCACCGTCCCCGCGCCGCTCAACACCTGCGCGCCCGACAACCTGGCCGGTCTCTCCGTCTCCGGGTAGCGGCGGGCGCCCGTCCCCGTCGCTCGGGGTGGACGCCGCTTCCTACGGTCGGGCGTCGCAGGGGCGGGGCTCCCACGGCTGGAGCCACTCGGTGGCCGGCCAGCCCTCCACCGCCGCCATCAACGCGTGGCCCGTCGCACCGTCGATGCTCTCGCGGACGATGTCGGCATGGCCGGCGTGGCGGGCCGTCTCCTCGATCAGGTGCAGCGGCACCCATCGCACGGACCAGGCGTCGACGTCGCTCGGGAACCAGGGCACGGCCCTCAGGACCGCCACCGGCGGGTCGAGATCGACCGCGGCCACGACGCGGGCCGTCTCGTCGGCCACCGCCGCGTAGTCGTCGAGCAGGCTCGCCCGCGTGTCCCGCTCGGCTCGAAGCCCTGATCGCCCGCCGACGGCCCGCCCTGCACGACACCGAGATCCACGCGAGCTCGTGAGCCGCGTCGACCACGCCGCGCGCTCGTGACCACTCACGCTAAAGGGTGGAACTCCAGCGCCTCCCGGTCCCAGTGGGCCAGGTCGGCCGCGGCCTCATAGGTGCTCTGGAAGAACGAGAGCAGCAGCGCGTCCGGGTCGTCAGCCAGTCGAACCGCGCGATACGGGAGGATGAACTCGCCGAGCGCGGTGTCAAAGTGGGCGGCGCTCGGCTCGACCGTCGCCTGGGCGAACCCGTCCGGCTCCGGGTAGGCGTACGAGTAGAAGGACCCCTCCTCGCTGCCCCCGGGCCAGAATCCGCAACTGCTCAGCTCGTGATCGTAGGCGAGCACCTGCACCCAGTCGGGGCAGTTCGGCACGCCGCCCGGATGGCGTGGCGCCTCCCGGCCCGAGAACCGCGTCACCGCGAGGTCGTTCGCTCCCCAGAAGAAGTGCACCGGGCTCACCTTCCCGACGAACCGGGCGCGGAACCGGAACATCACCCGATGCGCCTGGATCAGCGCTCTCCAGAAGCGCTGCACGGCCTCGTCGTCGTAGGACGCGTGCTCGTGGTCCTCCTCGAACGGGATCGCGTCGGGAATCTCGACCGGCCGGGGGAGCAGATGGACCGAGACGTCCAGCTCGTCGAGCGCGCGCATCGTGTCGGCGTAGAAGTCGGCGACTGACCGGGGTCGGAGAGCTACCGGGCGGGTCCGACCGTCAGAGGTCCGCAGCTCCAGGACCTGGCGCAGGAAGTCGAACTCGGCCTCCAGCCCTCGGTCCCCCGCGTGCATCAGCGACGTCGTCAGCCCCCGGCTCGACACGTAGAGGGCCACCTGCCACCAGTGGTTGACCAGCGGCTCGAGACCCAGGCGGATCTTCCCGACGATCTGCGTCCACCGGATCAGCGTCTCTTGGGTGTCCTTCCAGCTCGACAGCGTGAGGTCCGGCCAGGCGGCGCGGCCTGGATCGAGATCGGTCGGCGACGTCATGACGCTCCTCTCATCGGCTGCTTCGGGAGCGTGGTCGAGTGTACGGAGCAGCGTCAGGGCGCTCACCCGGGGGCGGCTGCGTGGCTGCCCAGAGGAGTACCTGGGCATCGTTCGTCCCCGCGGTCAGCTCGGTGCGGGCCGGCGTCGACGAGCCGGACCGCGAGTCCGACCACGAGCAGCAAGACCCAGGCCCGTGGGGCTTCGCCGCCGCGTCACGACGCGCTCTAGGCGCCCACCGGTGCCGTTCGCGCGAACCAGCCGCCCGGTCGACTGGGTGCCTGACGGAGGAGGGTGCCGACGCCGGCCCGCTCGAAGCCGGCGCATCGGCACGAGCACCAGGCCCCGTCTCTCTCTGACCGCCGACCCGGCGGCTCGGGTGCGGTCGCGTCAGCAGGGATGGGCCGGCTCCACCGAGAAGTTCTCGAACAGGACCTTGTGCGCGTACCAGGTGTTCCAGTGTTCGGTCAGGTACTGGATCTTCCCGTCCTCGTTGAACCGGAACACGAAGCAGTACACGTTGCGGTACTCGCGGCCGGCCAGCGTCCGGCTGTGCTGGGTGTGCTGGCGGACCACGAAGTCGCCGTCGGCGAGCACGACGACGTCGGTGAATCGGTTGGTGGCCAGGTCGTACGAATCGATGCCGGTCCCGGCGTGGGGGCTTCCGGAGCCGCGCAAGATGGCGCGGATCGCCTCCATGCCCCGATGCTCGGTCTCACCCGGTTTGCTGGGCAGGAGCGGCAGCCCGTTCCACCACACCGCGTCGTCGGCGAAGAGGGTCGCGCGGTCCAGCTCCCGGCCGCTCTCGAACATGGCGTTCACGACCGCGATGTTTCGCTGCTCGACCTCGTTGTGCTCCGGCACCGTGACCCCCCGCTACCAGTGGTTCCAGTGGATGGAGGCCTCCGATCGGGCCCGGTCCGCGGGTCGGAAGCTCGCCCCGAGTGTGTACGCGACGGGGAACAGCCCGGCCTGGGTGACGCTCGAGAACGGGATGCCAAGCACGTCGGCCATCTCCTGCTCCCGATGGAGGTGGACGGTCGTCCAGGCGCTGCCGAGGCCCCGAGACCGCAGCGCCAGCATGAAGCTCCACACCGCCGGGAGGACCGAGCCCCAGAGGCTGGCCTGGGCGAAGATGCTGGCCCCGTCGAGCCGGTCCGCGATCGTCGGGACGACGAGCACCGGGACTTCGGCCAGATGGTCGCGGAGGTGGAGCACCGACGCCGTCATCGCCGACCTCGGTGGGGCGGCCGGTGGGTCGGCGCCCCGGCTCGTCGCGCCGGCGTCGATCTGGTCCTGCATCCCGGCCCGGTAGACCGCGGCCATGGCCGCTCGAACCTCGGGGTCGTCGACGAGCACCCAGCCGTACAGCTGGAGGTTCGAGCCGTTCGGGGCTTGGAACGCGAGTCGGAGGCACTCCTCGACGACGCGTCGATCGACCGGCCGGGTGAGGTCGAGCCGTCGGCGCACCGACCGGGTCGTCGTCAGGAGCTCGTCGGGAGTCAGGTCCGGGATCGGCGAAAAGATAGTAGAAGTGCCGGCACCTGGTGCCACGAGCGGCGAGGAGTTCACGATGGAGGTCGGGGGCAGAGGCGCGATGGTGGTCGGTGGCGCGTCGGGAATGGGACGAGCCACCGCGGAAGAGCTGCGGTCACGGGGCGCGTCGATCGCCATCCTCGACCTCCCCAACTCCGCGGGGGCGGCGGTGGCCGACGAGCTGGGAGGCTCGTTCCATCCCTGTGACATCACCCAGGACGAGCAGGTCGAGCGCGCGGTGGCTGACGCGACCGCCGCGGTGGGCGGCTCGCTGCACATCGCCGTCAACACCGCGGGGGGTGGCATCGCCCGACGAACCGTCTCGAAGGACGGACCTCATCCCCTCGACGAGTTCCGCCGGGTGATCGAGTTCAACCTGGTGGGGACCTTCAACCTGAGCCGGCTGCAAGCGTGGGAGATGAGCCGGAACGAGCCGGTCGACGGCGAGCGGGGAGTGATCGTCAACACGGCGTCGATCGCCGCCTTCGAAGGCCAGATCGGGCAGGTCGCCTACTCGGCGGCGAAAGCCGGCATCGCCGGGATGATGCTCACCATGGCCCGCGACCTGGGAGGCATCGGGGTGCGAGTCGTCGCGATCGCCCCGAGCCTCTTCTCCACCGGCCTCACCGCCGGCATCCCCGACGAGATGGCCCAAGGGCTGACCCGGGACGCCGCGTTCCCCAAGCGGATGGGCCGACCCGATGAGTACGCGCGGCTAGCGGTCGCCATCGTCGAGATTCCGATGTTGAACGGGGGGACGATCCGCCTCGACGGGGGGCAGCGGTTCGCGCCCCGCTAGCCGCCCCGGGCGTCAGGGTCGGCGTCAGGTCGCCCTGCTGCCGTTACGGCTCGCCGATCCGCGGATCCGGGCGCTGCTGGGCGAGGTCGTTGGGCCGCCGGTCCGGCACCACCACCTGGCCACCTGAGCTCCAGGGTGGCGCTCAGCCGAGGACGGACGCTACGCGGGCGGCTCGACGAGATCGGCGATCGCGACCGCCGCCTCGCACTCGAGGTCCTGGTAGGCGCCGAGCCCCTCGGTGGTGGCGCCGGCCAGGTAGAGGCCCTCGATGGTCGGGACCCGCACCGGATGGCGGGGGACCGGCTTGAGGTAGCAGGCCCGCATCTCGGGTCCTGACAGATACTGGTAGCGCGACCACTCGACGCACTCGTCCAGGTCGACGTAGTACCAGCGCATGTAGTCGAGGATCCGGTCGATCGCGACCCACGCGTCCCGCCAGTGGCGCCAGCGCCGGCCTTCGCCCTCACCCCAGTGGGAGATCACCACCTCGAGCAGGTGCTTGCCCGGTGGCGCCACGGTGGGCGAGTGACACGACGCGAACTGGTACGCGCCGTGGTAGCGCTTCACGGTCTGGTCGCCCCACAAGATGCGATGCCAGCCGGGCATGTCCTCGGTCTGCCCGTCGGACGCGGCGCGTCGGCAGCCGGCACAACCCGGCCCACCAGCCCGCGAAGTCGTTACCGTGCTCCCGCATCCGGCGCGCCGCCTCGGCGAACCCGGACGGGAACAGCTCCTCGTCGACGAGCTCGAAGAGATCCCAGCTCGGGTAGTCCGTCACGACGACCCGGGTCTGGAACTCCTGCACCAAGTTGGCGGCGTTGACCGCGACCACCCCCGTGACGCGGCGATCCTCAACCACGATCTCGAGCGGCTTCCAGCCCAGCCACAGCTCCCCGCCGCACTGCTCGATCACCCGGATCCAGGGGGCAATCAGTCCCTGCATCCCCGGAGCCTCGGGGTCCTCCGGGTAGATCCCCCGGGACCCGTACGCCCGCGCCTCTTGGAGGAAGCCGACCAGCCGCCCGGCCGAGGTGTTCTCCGACGGCGACGGAAACATCACCTCGCCGACCTGGAGGATCGCGTCCCGCACGATCGCGTCGTCGACGTTCTGCTCGAGCCAGTCGCCCAGCCTCACGGGAAGCAGGTCTCGACGCTCGTCCTCCGTGAACGACCGCAGCTGACGCATGGCGAGGAGGTACACGTTCGCGGTCTCGTCCGAGACGCCCCGGCGTCCGGTCAGGACCTCGACCGTCTCCCGGGCGCCGGTGAGCCGGTCGAGGCCGGGTCGTCCACCCAGGTGCAGGTCGGCCGACGTCCGAGCGGGCAGACGGTGGACCCGCATGCCCCCCGCCAGCCGCCGCCAGTGCACGTCCGCGCCCGCCGTCTCTGCCGCCGCCAAGAAATGGAGCGGCAACCCAAAGACGTTGTCTCCCACCCCGTGACCGTCGCGGTGTCCGAACGCGATCTGGTACCCCTCGTAGGCGACCGAGCCGCACCGACCGCCTGGATGCTCGAGCTTGTCGACCAGCACCACCCGCAGCCCCCGCCGGGCCAGCAGCGCCGCCGACGTCAGGCCACCGAGGGATGCGCCGACGACGACCGCGTCGACCTGCTTCGTCGAGCTCATGGGTTGCCTCCGGTTCGCAACTGACCGAGATCATGGCTCGCCCACCCGAACCGCGGGTCGGCCGGCTGGGTCTTCCCGTCGCACGCCACGGCCCCCGGTCCCCGGACGAGCCGGGAGCCGCCGCCGGACGACCAGGCGACCCGCCGCACCCCGGCGCGTCGAAACGGAGCCGGCTCTGCCACCATGGCCTCGCCTCGCCGGCTCCTGCCGTCAGTTCAAGGATCGCGCCGTGCCTGCGTCACCGAGCCCCACCGACTGGCAGCTGCTCGCCCAGCGTCCCGGCCCGGCCGGCTACCTCCGGGTGGTCACGAACACGTACCGCTTGCCGGACGGCTCGGAAGCCGACTGGGACCTCCTGGTCGGCCCGGACGCCGTGGCCGTGCTGGCGCTCACCGCGGAGGACGACATCGTCCTGGTCAGCCAGTACCGCCCCGGTCCAGGCCGAGAATTGGACGAGCTGCCGGGCGGCACCGTCGACCTCGGCGAGACGCCGACGGAAGCGGCCACCCGAGAGCTTCTCGAGGAGACGGGCTACACCGGCGACGTCCAGGTTGTCGGGCACACCTGGCTCCAGGCGAGCGCGACCCGTCGCCAGTGGGCTGCCATCGCAACTGGCTGCACCAAGATCGCCGAGCCGTCCCCGGGTCCGAGCGAGTTCTGCCGTCCGTTCGTGGTGCCGCTCCGCTCGTTCCGCGAGCACCTCCGCTCCGGGCAGCTCACCGACGCCGGCGTCGCCTACCTTGCGCTGGACCATCTTGGGCTCCTCAGCGCCGGCTCGGGGCGGGGACGGTCACGATCAGACCCAGCGTCCGAGTGAGCCCCGCCGCTGATCCGAGCCCGCACCTGAGTAGCGTCCCAGCGATGTCGCACCACCTCGGCTCTGCGCTCGGCGAACGGCGACCCTGGGGGCTCACCCGCCGAGCGACGGGGGTCCTGGCGGTCGCCATCCTGGCCCTGAGCGTCGGAGCCACGGCCGCCGTGGCGACCGGCAACAAGATCTTGTTCCACAGCTCGCTCAAGAAGCCCACGAGCGCCATCCAGGCCGGCCACGCTCCGGGGATCTCGATCCAGTACGCCGACGGCAAGCTCGTCGTCAAGAGCCTCGGGACGAGCGGCTTCGACTTCGTCACTCCCACGTTCAGCGGCAACGACTCGCAGCTCGCCGACGTGAGCGTCAGCGTCACCCTCACACTCGGCCCCACCTCGACGGCCGGACTGTTCTGCCGGGGGCCCAACCAGAACACCTTCTACGACTACGTCATCTCGACCGACGGGACCTACTCGATCAACAAGATCAGCGGCGGGAACGCCACCGGGCTGACCTCGGAGAACATCGCCACCGCCAACCAGTACCACCTCACCGTGATGTGCACCGGGCCACCGACGCCGGGCGCGACCGGCATGGTGAACATGAAGTTCCATGTCACCACCCCCTCGGAGGGTGACACGGCGACGTTCACCGATTCGACAGCCGCCCTGGGGGCCGGCCCCGTCGGCCTGATCGTGGCCGGCCAGGGGCTCACTCCGGCTCGGCGTCGTTCAGCAACCTCACCGTGACCCAGGGCTAGACAATCCCGCGATCGACGCACGTCGGCCGAGGTCGGATCGGCGCGTACGCTACCGGTCCGCGCCGGCGATGCGCAGGGCGAGATCGACGAATCGCTGCTCGAGCTCCTCGAGGTGGAGGGCCCCGCCCCGCCGCAGCCACTGGCTGCTGTTGATGCACATCTCGAGGATCGTCGCCGCGGTGATGTTCAGCGACGAGGTATCCGAACCACCCGAGATCGCGAAGACACGCCGCTCGCTTCCTGCTCTGAGCACCGCGACGGCGCGGTCGCGGAGCCTCCGCCGGATCGCGACGACTTCCTCGAGGCGCCCTCCGGTGAGGTGTCGGTACTCGCGGTTGGCGACGTGGGTGCCGCGTCGCCCGCCGACGTGCATGCGGATGTACACCCGCACGATCGCGACCAGCTCCGCCTTCGGGTCCCCGGCTACCGCTTCCTGCGCCTCGATGACCTCGCGCTCGGTCCGCAGATGGCGGCGCCGAACGAGCTCGTAGAGGAGCTCGTCCTTCGAGGTGAAGTGGTTGTAGAGGGCACCGGGGGAGAGGCCGCAGGCGCTCGTGATCTCCCGGACCGTCGTGGCCGGCACGCCCTGGATGTAGAAGAGCTCGTCGGCCGCTTCGAGCAGCCGCCGGGCCGGCTCCGAGAGCCGCTCCTCCTCGGGCGCTGCCCCAGGTCGGAGCTCGTCGGATGCGGTCGCGGTGTCGGTCATCGCCTCGTCGTCGCGTCAGGTCGAGGTCCGGACTCCGCCGCCGACCCTACAACGGGTACCTGAGTGAACGTTTGTTCACGTTCCAGCACGACAGGAGAGGCTTGACATGTGACCAAATGGTCACCTATCTTGTCGGGGTGGACGAGGTGTTCCGTGCCCTGGCCGATCCGACCCGGCGGAGCCTGCTCGACGAGCTCTACCGGGAGGACGGCCAGACGCTGAGCGCGCTGGAGGAGCGGTTCCCGATGACCCGCTTCGGCGTGATGAAGCACCTGCGACAGCTCGAGGACGCCGGGCTGGTCGTCGCCCGACGGCGAGGCCGACAGAAGCTTCATTTCCTCAACCCCGTCCCGATCCGGCTTGTCCACGACCGGTGGGTGAGCAAGTACGCCGAGCCGTGGGTCGCCGGCCTGAGCGACCTCAAGACCCGACTGGAGAAACCCATGGAGAAGGTATTCGAGATCTACATCCGCACGACCCCGGAGCGGCTCTGGGAGGCGATCACCGACGGGGACATCCGAAGCAAGTACAACTTCGGCGCCCGGGTGGACTCCGACTGGACGCCCGGCTCGCACTACCAGATGACCGCCGGCGACGGGTCCATGCTCCTCGGCGAGGGCGAGAACCTCGAGGTCGACCCGCCGCGCCGGCTCGTCCAGAGCGCCACCATGCTCTTCAGCGAGGAAGCGAAGGCTGAGGGCGTCTCGAGAATCACCTGGGAGATCGAGCCGATCGAGGACTCCTGCCGGCTCACCATCACCCACGACCAGCTGCGGGACGGCGCCAACGAGCAGCTCTACGGGGGCTGGCCGATGATCCTCTCCGGCCTGAAGACCTGGCTCGAGAGCGGCCAGCTGCTGACGACCCCCGGCTCCCTGAGGTACATGTAGTCGCCGACCTCGCCGACCTCGCCGCCCCGGCGGGGGCCGGGGCGAGCGAAGGGGGTCGGTGCACACCATGCGACGGGTCGGGTCGGGCCGATGACGGAGCGAACCGTCGACCGCCTCCTCGACGAGATGACGCTCGACGAGCAGATCGGCCTCACGGTCGGGAGCGCGCTGTTCTCCATGTCCGGCGTCGAGCGGCTCGGCGTCGCGGCGCCGGCGGTCACCGACGGCCCGAACGGCGCCCGCGGCAAGGCGCTCTTCGGCCTCGGTGAGCAGACCTCGTGCTGCGTCCCCTGCGGCTCCGCGCTCGGCGCGACGTGGGACCCGGAGCTGATCGAGCGGATCGGCGCCCTCCTCGGCGACGAGGCGCGCACCAAGCAGTGCCGCGTCCTGCTCGCCCCGACCGTCAACCTGCACCGGTCACCACTCGCGGGTCGGAACTTCGAGTGCTACTCGGAAGACCCCCTGCTGTCCGGGAAGGCCGCGGCCGCGTTCGTCCGGGGTGTGCAGTCCCGCGGCGTCGTGACGACGGTCAAGCACCTCGCCGGCAACGACGCCGAGTTCGAGCGCCAGACCATCAACTCGGTGATCGACGAGCGCTCCCTTCGCGAGCTGTACCTGGTGCCGTTCGAGGCTCGCGGTGAAGGAAGGTCACACGCTCGGGGTGATGACCGCCTACAACCGCCTGAACGGGCCGTTCTGCTCCGAGCACCGGCCGCTCATCACCGAGATCCTCCGCGGCGAGTGGGGCTTCGAAGGTCTCGTCATGACCGACTGGTACAGCGGCGGATCGACGGTCGCCGCGGCGCGGGCCGGTCTCGACGTCGAGATGCCCGGCCCGGGCAGCCGGTTCTTCGGCGCCCATCTCGCCGACGCCGTCCGAGTCGGCGACGTCGGCCCGGAGCTGGTCCACGAGCAGGCCCGACGGATCCTCACCACACTCGACCGAGTCGGCGCCCTTGACGACGGCCCAGCCGGCGAGGAGGAGTCCCTCGACCGCCCCGAGCACCGCGCGCTGGCCCGCGAGGCGGCCGCGGCGTCGATGGTGCTGCTTCGCAACGACGGGCTGCTGCCCCTCGATCCGGCCTCGATCGGCACCGTCGCCGTGATCGGGCCCAACGCGGCGCGGGTCCAGATGATGGGGGGCGGCTCGGCCGCGCTCGCTCCCCACTACCGGGCCGCGCCGCTCGACGCGCTCCGAGCCGCCTTCGACGACGTGCGCTACGAGCGGGGCTGCGACATCGCCCGGTGGACCGAGGCGCTCGGGCCGCCGGGCGTGACCCAACCCGACGGGTCGCCGGGCTTCGCGGTCGAGTACTACGCCGGCGCGACGCCGACCGGGCCGGCGCGACGCCGGCGGACGGTCCCCGACGCGGTCTTCCTCACCCTGGGCGGGCCGCCCGAGTCGGTGAGCACCCCGTTCTCGATGCGGGCCGCGGGACGGTTCACACCGTCCGAGACCGGTACCCACACCCTGACCCTCGCCCAGGCCGCGGGCACGGCGCGGCTCCTGGTCGACGGCGCGGTGGTGCTCGACGGCGGGACCGCTCCCGACGCCGGCCGCGAGTTCTTCGGCCTGCTCAGCGCCGAGCTGACCGTCGACCTCGACCTCGTCGCAGGCCGCGCCTACGAGGTCGTCGTTGAGTACGTGGCGCCTCGCGCCGAGTTCCTCCTCGGCGCCTTCGTGGGCTGTCGCTTGCCGTCCCCGCCCGACCTGCTCGACCGGGCGGTCCGCGCCGCCGCGGCCGCAGACGTCGCGATCGTGATCGTCGGGACCAACGCCGGATGGGAGACCGAGGGCCACGACCGCGCCACGATGCAGCTCCCCGGCCCCCAGGACGAGCTGGTCGCGAGGGTCGCCGACGCGAACCCTCGCACGGCCGTCCTGGTGAACACCGGATCGCCGGTCTCGATGGACTGGGCCGACGCGGCCGCCGCGGTCGTGCAGGTGTGGTTCGGAGGCCAGGAGATGGCGAACGCGATCGTCGACGTGCTCACCGGGGCGGCCGACCCCGGCGGGCGCCTGCCGACGACCATCCCGAAGCGGCTCGAGGACAACCCCTCGTTCGGCAACTTCCCCGGCGAGCGGGGCGAGGTCCGGTACGGCGAAGGGCTGCTCATCGGCTACCGCTGGTACGACGCTCGGCGGCTCGCCCCCCGATACCCGTTCGGGCACGGTCTCTCCTACACGACCTTCGACATCGGAGCGCCCGCCCCGACGGCGACGACCCTCACCGTCGGGAAGTCGCTCCAGGTCCGGGTGCCGGTCACGAACACCGGGTCCCGGCGGGGCAGCGTCGTCGTCCAGTGCTACGTGGCCCCGGTTTCCCCCACGCTCACCCGACCGCCCAAGGAGCTCAAGGCGTTCCAGAAGCTCACCCTCGACCCCGGCCAGACCGGCGTCGCCGACCTCGAGCCTCGGGCCACGGGCGTTCGAGTGCTGGGACCCGGGCTCGGCCCCCGGGGCCGGCGTGAGCCTCGACGACGCGATGGGACTCAGCGCCGACGACCGCCCGACGGTCGGGGCCGACGCGGGCTGGCGCGCCGACCCCGGCGAGCACCGAATCCTGATCGGACGCTCGTCGGACGCCATCGACCGCACCGTCACCGTCGAGCTCGTGCCGTGACCGGGCGCGGAGGCAGCGGGGGATGAAGCTCGGCTTGTTCGGCGTCAACATGGGCCCCGCGGCGCGGCCCGAGCACCTGGTGGGCGTCGCGCAGCGGGCCGAACGGGCTGGGTTCGACTCGGTCTGGGCCGGCGAGCACCTCGTCCTGCCCGATCCCCAGGTCCCGCCGTCGCCGATGGCGCCTCGCGACCCGGCGCTCGATTCGCTGCTCGCCCTGACCTGGGCCGCCGCGCACACCAGCCGGGTGCGCCTCGCTACTGGGATCATCATCCTGCCGCAGCGGAACCCGGTGGTACTGGCGAAGGAGGTCGCGACCCTCGACGTGCTCTCCGGGGGCCGAGCGATGCTCGGCGTCGGCGCCGGGTACCTCGAGCCGGAGTTCCGAGCCGTCGGCGCGAACTTCGCGGCTCGGGGGGCGGTCACCGACGAGTTCCTCGACGCCCTCGACCGGCTCTGGTACCAGGAGCATCCCGAGTACCACGGCCAGTTCGTCGACTTCGCGGGCGTCGACGCGTACCCGCGGCCGGTCCAACGGCCGGTCCCGTTGCTGGTCGGCGGCCACACCCCGCCCGCGTACCGTCGCGCCGTTCACCGGGCCCACGGCTGGTACGGGTTCGCCCAGACCTCCGAGAGCACCGAGGCCTGCCGGCGCGGCCTCGACGAGGCCGCCTCGAGCGTCGAGCGGCCGGTCGAGCTCGGTCGGCTCGAGATCACCGTGACCCCGCGGGGCCGCCTCACCCGCGAGACGGCGGCCGCCTTCGCGGCGCTCGGCGTCGACCGGGTCGTCATCTACCCCCGAGACGACAGCGTCGACACGATCGCTGCCGCCATCGACGATGCGGCAGAGGCCGCCGCCGGCCTCTGACCGTCGGCGCCGCCCCAGGTAGCCTCGTCGCATGACTGACGTCGAGGTGTTCGTCGATCCGAGCTGCCCGTGGGCGTGGGTCACCTCGCGGTGGGTCCGAGACGTGGCCCCCCAGCGCGACCTCGACGTCACGTGGAAGTCGTACTGCCTGGAGATCCGCGACGACTACGGCGTGGCCCCGCACGTGCCCGAGCGGTACCGGGCCGCCGCGCTGGCCGGCCATGCGCTCTCGCACCGCATGCTGCGCATCTTCGAGGCTGCCCGGGCCGAGTCGGGCGAGACCGCGGTCGACGCGCTGTACACGGCGTGGGGTCCGCGGTTCTTCGCCCCCGACACCACCGCCGACGACGCGATGCTCGCCGACTGTCTCGCCACCGCACAGCTCGACGCCGGGCTCCTCGCCGCCGCGGACGAGGAGAAGTGGGACCGACCGATCGTCGAGTCGATGGAGATCGCCTACCGGTTCGGCGGCCCGAAAACCCAGACGCCGACCATCGTCGTCGCCGACGACCCGCCCCACGGGTTCAAGGGCCCGGTCATGGCGCCCGCGCCGACCGGCGACGCGGCCACCCGCTTCTGGGACGCGCTCCTCGTGCTGTCGCGGGAACCAGGGTTCTTCGAGTTCACGCGCCCGCGCGCCAACCCGCCCCTGACCTTCCCCGCCTGAGCGACCTGAGGCCCGCGGCATGCCGGACGAGAGGCTGGGCGCGCTCGAGGAGCGGGCCAGCTCGTTCGGTTCGATCGCCGACCAGTACGAGCGCTGGCGACCCGGCCCGAGCCTGGTCGTCGCGGAGTGGCTCATCCCCGCCGACGCGGAGCGAGTCGTCGATCTCGGGGCCGGCACCGGCAAGCTGTCCCGGCTGCTGGTCGCCCGAGTCCCCGACGTCGTGTCCGTCGAGCCCGACCCCCGGATGCGGGAGGTCCTTCGCCGCACCGTGCCCGACGCGACCGTCCTCGACGGTCGAGGCGAGCAGATCCCGGTCGAGGATCGCAGCGTCGACGCGGTCGTCGTGTCGTCGGCCTGGCACTGGATGGACGTCGACGCCACCGTCGCGGAGGTCGCCCGGGTCCTGCGTCCCGGCGGCGGGCTCGGGATCGTGTGGTCCGGCGTCGACTGGACCACCGGCTGGTTCGCCGAGGCCTCCGGGACAAGATCCGCCAGGACCCGAGCGCCGAGCCAGGCGGGCTGCTCCGCGCCATGGCCGACCGGGCGGTCCCCGAGGGCCACGACGAGCCGCAGCTCCCGGCCGGCGCGCCCTTCGCGGCCCCGGAGCAGACCTGGATCACCTGGAGCGAGCCGATGACCGCCGACCAGCTGGTCGGCATGCTCGGCACCTTCAGCGTCGTCATCGTCCTCCCCGACGAGCAGCGTCGACAGGTCCTCGACCAGGCCCGCCAGCTGCTCTCGCGCTACGGGGGCCTGGACGGCGACGCGGCAGTCGAGCTGCCGTTCCGCGCCAACTGCTGGCGCGCCGCACGCACCAACGCCGGCGACGCGGCGCGGGGAGGGGCCTGAATGGACACGATGACCGGCTCGGTCTACGATGCCATCTTCGCTCGCCGCGACGTCCGGGGTGAGTTCACCGGGGAGCCCGCCGACCCGGTGGTGCTGGAGCGGATCCTGAGTGCCGCGCGACGCGGCACCGAGCGTCGGGCTGAGCCAGCCGTGGGACTTCATCCTCATCCACGACCCGGCGGTCCGCCACCAGTTCTGGGCCCACGTCGACGCGGAGCGGACCGTGTTCGCAGAGACGCTCCCTCCCGAGCGCGCCGCGCTGTTCGACCGGATCCGCATCGAGGGGATCCTCGACGCCAGCGTGTCGATCGCGGTGACCTACGACTCGGAGCGGGGCGCGCCGCACGTCCTCGGACGGCACGCGATCGCTGACGCTGGCCTGTACTCGGTGTGCCTCGCCATCGAGAACCTGTGGCTGGCTGCCACCGCGGAACGCTGGGGCGTGGGATGGGTGTCCTTCTACCGGGAGTCGTTCCTCCACCAGCTGCTCGCCCTCCCCGCCCCGGTGCGGCCAGTGGCGTGGTTGTGCCTGGGACCGGTCACCCGTCTGCAGGAGACGCCCGACCTCGAGCGGCACGGCTGGGGTCGCCGCGTGCCGCTCGAAGCCGTGGTGCATCACGACCGCTGGTAGCACGCCATCACGCGGTGAGCGGACTGAGCCCCTGCCCCGCGTTGACATCGGCGTCTGCCTCGCGCGGTCACCAAGGGACGGTTGGGACGGTGTGGACCATTCCCTCGACCGATGAGCCCGAGGGTTGACCGACCACCGCCGGGTCGCTGGTGTCGTCCGGTCGCGACTCGGCCGGCTGCCGCGTTCAGTGGCGCTCGGCGCCCTCGAGGACGAGATCCACCACCGTGTCGGCGACGGTATCGCTGATCGGCTCGCCCGTGATGAGCAAGCGATGGTAGAGGGGCCCGACGAGGGTGTCGACGAGCACGTCGGCGTCGACATCGCTGGAGAGCTCGCCCCGTGACGATGCCCGGCTGACCATGGTGACGAGCGCGGCGTGCCGTGGGCCGATGAGGCGGTCCCGGAAGCTTGCCGCTAGCTCGGCGTCTCGGGCGGAGTCACCCACGAGACCCGCGATCACGGTGCGCGCGCCCGCGGTCCCGAGGCTCTCCGCGGTTTGGCGGAGATAGGTCCGGCAGTCGCCTCGGAACGAGCCGGTGTCCGGCACCGGATGCTCAGCGATCGCGGCGCCGAGGGCATCGACGACGAGGTCAAGCTTCGAGTTCCAGGTCCGTTCGATCGACCCGGCGCTGATCCCGGCCTGGCTCGCGACGCCGTGGAAGTTGAGGCTGCAGAACCCGGCCCCGGCCAGTATCTCCAGCGTCGCGCCGAGGACGTCGGCCCGAGGTGACACAGAATCCGGAAGCCCCCGCGCGCCGCGCACCACGAGGTCGCCGAGGTCGCCGAGACCCTCGACGTCGCTCCGGGCCCGGACGGGGCGGGCGGGCAGGAAGACCAACGCCACGAACGCCCCGAGTGCAGCGATGACCGCACCCACAATCACGGTGTGGTCCATCGCGTGTACAAACGCGGCGTTCGACGCGTCGACGACGGCTTTGGACGTTCCAGCCGGCACCTTGCCCGCCGCCTCGAGCCGCCCCAGTTGCTGGGCGACCTGCGAGGCACCACCGATGGAGCTCTTCACCGCGTCGACCGCCCGGGCGGCTTGCGGCCCGGCCGCGCTCAGCTCCTTCACCACGGCCGTCGCGCCGACGGTCGCGGTGTAGGCAGCGGCGAGGATGCTGCCGAGGATGGCGACCCCGAGTGCGCCCCCGACCTCACGGGTCGTGTCGTTCACGGCCGAACCGACGCCGGCCTCGGCTCGCGGCAGCGACCCCATGATCGAGTCCGTGGCCGGCGCCATGGCCAGGCCCATGCCGACACCGAGGAGGACGAGGACTGCCCCGACGAGCGGATAGCCCGACGACGTGGTCGCGCTCGACAGCAGCGACAGCGCGCCCGCGACGATCAGCAGCCCGAGGGTGACGATCGCCTTGGTGCCGAAGCGGGTGACGAGAAAAGAGCTGAGGGGCGCGGTGATCATCAGCGCCGAGCGCGACGGGGATGAGTCCTTCACCCGCCTGGAGTGGACTGAACCCGAGCACAAATTGGATGTATTGGCTCAAGAAGAAGAGTGATCCGAACAGGGCGAAGAACACCAGCGTCACCGCGACCGACGCGGCCGAGAACCTCGGGTTCTTGAAGAAGCTCACGTCGAGCATCGGGGTCGGGGTGTGCAGCTCCCACACGATGAACGCGCCGAGCAGCGCAAATCCCCCCACGAACCCGATAAGCACGCTGGGTGCCGTCCAGCCCTGACTTGGGCCCTCGATGATCCCGAACAGAATCCCGGTCAGCATGCCGATCGAGAGGAGGGTCCCGGGCACATCGACGGGCTTGGCGTTCGGGTCCTTCGAGGTGGGAACGAGCCAGACCACGGCCACCACCGAGACCGCCACCACGGGCAGGTTCACCAAGAACACCGAGCCCCACCAGAAATGGTCGAGCAGGTAGCCGCCTACCAGCGGCCCGATCGCCACGCCGAGCCCCGAGACGCCGGCCCAGATCCCGATGGCCCGGCCCCGCTCACGATCGTCGAGGAAGACATTGGTCAGAATCGCCAAGGTGGCCGGCATGATGAACGCGCTTCCCAGCCCCTGGATCGCCCGGGTCGCCAGCAGCGCATCGGCTGAGCCGACCAGCGAGCCGGCCAGCGAACCGACCCCGAACACCACGAGACCGAACAGGAGCGCGCCGCGTCGGCCGAACTTGTCGCCGAGACTCCCGGCCGTGAGCAGGAGACTCGCGAACACGAGCGTGTACGCGTCGGGGATCCACTGCAGCTGACTTTGTGTCGCGCCGGCTCCCGCACGAAGCTCGGGAGCGCGACGTTGACGATCGTGCCGTCGATTCCGACGATGAGAAGCCCCAGGCACAACACGGCGAGGATCGCCCAACGCCGCCCGTAGACATCTGGAGCGATCTCAGGCGCCTGACCCTCCTCCGCCTGCACCTGAGTCGCGGTCATCGACGCCTCCCGTCCGTTGCGTCAATCTTGCCCTACGGGTGCGGAGCGGGTCCGTGGGCGGCGTCGCTGCTCACCCCGGCACCTGTCCGGAGCCCGGCTCCGCCTCGGCCGCGCTCACCAGCACGGCAGACGCGGACGCCGCGTGTCCTCCACGGCGCGGCCAAATCGGATGGGAGCCCGAAGGCCAGCGCACAAGGTCGCGCCTCCGGCCGATCAGCGCGACCTCGGGGGTTGGCGCAGCAGGTAGGTGTCCATCACCCAGCCCGCCGAGGCGCGCACGCGGGCCCGGGTTTCGGTGATCGTGTCCGACACCTCGCCGACCGTTCCTGAGACCAGCGCCTCGTGGTCCGTGCCCAGGTTGGCGCCCCAGTAGATCTCCAGGCCCGGGTCGACGGTCGTGAACGCGGCGCCGCCGTCGAGGAGGACGACGACGCTGCCCGCGTCGGTGGGGAGGCCCTCGGCGCGCAGTCGCCGCCCGGTCGTGACGACCACCGGCTCCCCGATCTGGTTCACGGGGATCCGGTGCCGCGCCGCGAGGGCCTCGATGCTGCTGATCCCCGGGATGACCTCGTACTCGAAGCGCGTCGCGCCGCGGGCGAGGATCTGCTCGAGGACCCGCAGCGTGCTGTCGTACCATGACGGGTCACCCCACACGAGGAACGCGCCGCAGCCGCCGTCCGCCAGCTCGGTCTGGATCAGCGCCTCGTAGCGCTCCACCCGCTGGAGGTGCCAGGCGTCGACCGCACCTCGGTAGGAGAGCGCCTCGGGGTCCCGCCTCGAATCGGCGGTCTCGACGAACCGGTACGGCCGGCCGGTGATGTACCGGTCGCAGAGCTCCCGGCGGAGCGCGACCAGCTCGGCCACGTCGTCGCCCTTGTCGTTCACGAACACCACGTCCACCTCCCGCAGCGCGGTGATCGCCTGGACGGTCAGCTGCTCGGGGTGGCCGGCGCCGATCCCGATCACGAGGATCCGTCTCATCGGCGCGCGACGGGCCGAGGGGGGCCGGGTCGGCTCACGACGGTCCCCAGCACACGAACACCGGGTTCTCGGCGCTAAGCCGGACCCCGCCCTCGCTGAGCGCGACGCCCCGCGACACCGACACCTCGACCAGGTTGCCGAGCCGTTGCCAGCCGACGACGGCCCGGTCGAGCAGCGCGTAGTTGGCGACGATCACCCCGCCCGGTCGCAGCCGGTCGAGGGCGGCGTCGAGCACCGGGAGGCCGCCGCCGCCGACGAAGACCCGGTCGGGATCCGGGCAGGCGCGCAGCACCTCGGGAGCGCTACCCACCACGACCTCGAGCTGCACCCGGTGCTCGGCGGCGTTGGCGCGCACACGCGTCGCGCTGTCGGCGTCCCGGTCGATGGCCACGACCCGGAGGTCGGGGGCGAGGCGGGCCGCTTCGATCGCCACCGACCCGCTCCCCGCGCCGACGTCCCACAGGACCCCGCGGGTCGGGAGGGCGAGCTTGCCGAGCGTGACCACGCGGACCTCGCTCTTCGTGATCATCCCGTCGCGATGCGCGAACCGCTGCTCGGGGAGGCCCCAGGCGAGCGTCTTGTCGGTCGAGGCGAGCGACGGCCGGTGGAGGACCAGCACCGACATCGGGTCGAAGCGACCCGCGGCCAGCGACTCGAGATCCCCGGCGAAGCAGGCCTCCTCGGCTTCGCCCAGCCGGGACAGCACGGCCGCGGATCGGGGCCCGCAGCCCCGGGTCAGCAGCGCGGCGCCCACCGCCTCGGGCGGGTTGTCCGGTGAGGTCAACACCGCGGCCTTGACGCTCGACAGGAGCGCGTCGACCGCCGCGTCGAGGGGTCGACCGTGCGCCGACACCACGACCGCGTCGTCCCACGTCAACCCGAGGCGGGCGAAGGCGAGCGACACCGAGGACGGCGCGGGGTGGATCCGCAGCGCGGCGCGCCCGAACCGGGACGCGAGGACACGCGCGATGCCGAAGAAGCCGGGGTCGCCCGACGCCAGCACCGTCACCCGCGCCCCGCCGACCCGATACTCGGCGATGAGGTCGAGTCGCCGGTCGAGCGACGCGTCGAGGAGGACGTGCTCGGCGTGCTCAGGCGGCGCGGCGAGCCGCAGCTGGCGTTCCGATCCCACCACCACCGTCGCGTCGGCGATCGCGGCCCGGGCGTCGGCGCCGAAGCACTCGCCGCCGAGCAGGCCGACGACGTCGATCGCCGGCCCGTCGCGCTCAGCCATCGGACGGCGCGGCCCGGAAGGAGTGGGAGTAGCCGGGCGAGTAGACGTGGGTTCGGGCGTCGACCGGGTCGCCGCCGAGCGCGGCGCCGACCAGCACCAGCACCGTGGTCGTCTGGCCGAGCTCGCGGAGGTCCTCAGCCAGGCGACCGACCGACGAGCGGACGATCCGCTCGTCGGGCCACGACACCCGCGACGCGATCACGGCCGGGGTGTCCGGGCTGAACACCGACCCGGGGGCGAGCAGCTCGTCCTGGAGCACGTCGGGTCGAGCCGCGGACAAGAAGACGGCCATCGTCCCGCCGGCCGCCGCGAAGCGGGCCACGCCTTCCGGGGCCGGCACCGAGTCGGCGGTGCGGTGCGCGAGGCGGGTCAGCACCACGCTCTGCGCCACCGCGGGCCGGGTCAGCTCGCAACCCGCGGCGGCCGCCGCGGCCGCGACCGAGCTCACGCCGGGCACGATCTCGAACGACCGCTCGTGCTCGACGCACCAGTCGATCTGCTCGGCGATCGCCGAGTACACGGCCGGGTCGCCGGAGTGCAGCCGCACGATCATCGCGTCCGGGTAGGCCTCGAACACCGCGGTCACCTCGTCGAACGTCATTGCCTTGGAGTCATGCAGCTGCGCGTCGGGCCGGCAGTGCGACAGCAGCTCCTCGGGGACGAGCGACGCCGCCCAGACCACGACGTCGGCCGCTGCGAGCCGCTGCGCGCCCCGCAGCGTGATGAGATCGACGGCGCCCGGCCCGGCGCCGACGAACGAGATCACCGACCCGGTTCCCGGACCGCCGGGACGACGACCGTGGCCAGGTACGACGCGGGCCGGTCGGCGGCCTGCTCGACCGGGCCGGACCGGCCGCCGGGGAGACCGAGCATCTCGCCGAGCACCGCCCCGTCGAGCCGGTCGTGGTCCCGAAGCCGGCGGGCCACCTCGGGCAGGTGCCGGCCGCCCTTGTAGACGACGACGGTGTGGCGGTCGTCGGCGAGCAGCGCGTCGAGCGGGCCCGGGTCCGCGTCGGCGACCGCCACGGTGACGTACTCGCCATCCTCGGCGAGCACGGTGCCGGTCTCGGCCGCGAGCTCCTGGAACGCCATCACGCCCGGGACGGTCCCGATCGGCACCGACGGGCGACGCTCCCGCACCAGTCGGGCCAGGGCCGGGAACGTCGAGTACACGTTCGGGTCACCGAGGGTCACGAACGCGACGACCGCGCCCGTGTCGAGCGCGTCGACGAGCGTCGTCGCGGTCTCGGCCAAGGACGCGGCCCGGTCCGTCGAGTCGCCGGCGATGTCGAAGGCCAGCCGGTCGACCCGCACCTCGGGCGCCGCGGCGCGCACCACCGCCTCCGCGCGGCCGATCGCGTCGGGCGCGGTCGCCGCCGCGAACACCCGGTCGGCGTCGCGCAGCACGCCGACCGCCCGGTCCGTGATCAGCTCCGGATCGCTCGGCCCGACCCCGACCCCCACGAGGCGAGGCCCGGTCAGGCGCACCCACGGCCGCGCGCCCGGCGCGCCCTCCGCCGCCGCCGAGCGCACCAACCGCTCCACCGCCAAGCGGAGCAGCTCGGCCTCGGACCGGTCCCACCGGCGGGCCAGCTCGCTCAGCTCGTCCTTCAGCTGCTCGGGCAGGTACACCGACGTCTTCCGCACGAACGTAGGGTACAGGTAGGGCACCGGAGCGCCCAGGCCCGGCCCGATGCCGGCGCGCCTCAGGGGCGGCTGGCCGCGGCCCGCACGAACGACGCGGCGAGGGTCGGTGCCGCGCCGAGGTGGACGTGGAGGTACGACGCCAGCAGGTCGGGGCGGGCCCAACCACCGACCGGCGGCTGGCCGGCCTCGTCGCTCGCCAGGCCGCCCCCGCTCGGCGTGACGCTCGAGTAGTGGAACTCGTGGCCGCGCAGCTCGAGCCCGGCCGGGCCGAGCGGCGACGCCGCGGTGGTGCGGGCGTGGCGGTAGCCGAGCGTGAGCCGATCGGTCAGCTGCGCGGTCGTCGGCACGATGCCCGCCATCGGATGGCCGTCGACGGCCCGGGAGAGCCAGAGCAGCCCGCCGCACTCCGCCCAGACCACCAGCCCGTCGCCGATCCGACGGCGAACGTCGGCGAGGAGCGGCGCGTTGTCGGCCAGCTCGCCGGCATAGACCTCCGGGAACCCACCGCCCGCCACCAGGCCGGCGCAGCGGTCCGGAAGCTGGCGGTCCAGGCACGGATCGAACGGGACCAGCTCCGCGCCCGCCGCCGCGATCGCCTCCAGGTTGTCCTCGTACTGGAAACTGAACGCCCGTCCCGCTGCCACCGCGACCTGCACCCGCGCCACCGGTTCCGGCAGCGGCGGATCGTCGACGGCCAGCGCGGGCACGCGGCCCGCGAGTGCTGCCAGCGCCTCGAGGTCGCAGTCCCGCTCCACCACGTCGGCGAGCTTGTCCAGCGCGGCGCGGACCCGGGCTGGGTGCTCGACGACCGGGACGAGCCCGAGGTGCCGGTCCCGCCACCGGAACGCGTCGTCGCGTCCAAGCGCACCCAGCAGCGGGACGTCGAGCGACGCCAGCGCGTCGCGCAACATGGCGGCGTGACGCGGGGACCCGACCCGATTGCAGATCACCCCGCCCACCCTGACCCTCGGGTCGAGGCTCGCGAACCCGTGGACGACCGCGGCGACGGAGTGGCTGAGCCCGGACGCATCGACGACCAGGACGATCGGCGCGTCGAGCAGCACCGCGACGTCCGCGGTCGACGACGCTGACCGGTCCGCCGCGCCGTCGAAGAGGCCCATGACCCCCTCGACGACCAGCAGGTCGGCGCCCCGCGCCGCGCGCCCGGCCAGCGGGCCGATCGCGTCCGGTCCGCAGAGCCACGGGTCGAGGTTGCGACCCGGACGGCCGGTGGCGAGGGCGTGGTAGCCGGGGTCGATGAAGTCGGGTCCGACCTTCGCCGACGCGACCCGCACCCCGCGGCGCGCGAACGCGGCCAGGAGCCCGGTGGCAACCGTGGTCTTCCCGACGCCCGAGTGGGTGCCGGCGACGACCACCCGAGGTCCGAGCATCACACGCAGCCGCTCAGTACTCGATGCCCTTGCGAGCACCGATCCCAAGGTCCATGGCGTGCTTCACCTTCACCATCTCGGTGACCGTGTCGGCAAGCTCCACGATCTCGTCGGGCGCGTACCGGCCGGTCACGATCACGTTCGTCCGCTCCGGCCGGTGCTCCAAGACGCGCACGATGTCCTCGACCGGCACCCACCCGTACTTCACGGTGTAGGTCACCTCGTCGAGGATCACCAGGTCGTAGTCGCCGCTCGAGACCTTCGCCGCGGCGACCTCCCAGGCGTGGCGACCCTTCGCCACCGTCTCGTCCAGGTCCGTCGACTCCCAGGTGAAGCCGTCGCCGAGCGTGTGCCACTCGATCCCGAGCTGGTCAGCGAGCTTGCGCTCCCCGGCCCGCCACTTCTCGCTCTTCACGAACTGCACGACGCACACCGACCAACCCCGCGCCCACGCCCGCCCCATGACCCCGAACGCGGCGAGTCTTGCCCTTCCCGGTCCCGGTGTTCACCAGCAGCCGCGACGGCTGGGCCATGTGGCGATGCTCCTCGTCCGGCTCGGATCGCCCCGCCGGGCGCACCGTACCCCGGCGTAGGGCAGCATGCCCTACGTTCGGTTACGGTGACGGCCGTGGCGTCCTCGGCGGCTGGCCAGCCTCCGTCAGCACCCCGGCGGGGGACCTGCCCGAGCGTCCACCAGCCCTTCGTCGAGGTGGACGGCGCGCTGATCCGGGTCCGCCTCCCCGGCGGCCGGCTTCGGTCCGACGAGGCACGGGCGATCGCGTCGGCCGCCCGCGAAGCCGGCGCCGGATCGTTCGAGGTCACGAACCGGGCCAACCTCCAGCTGCGCGGCATCCCCATCGACGCCGTCGCCTCCGTCCGCGACGCGCTCCTCGAGGCCGGCGTCGCGCCCCGCGACGCACGATCGGATGAGCATCGCAACGTCCTCGCCAGCCCCACCGCTGGCATCGACGACGACGACTCGTCGACCCCCGCCCACTCGTGGACGCAATCGCCCACCGGCTGACCCACGGGTCGGCCCTCGACCTGTCACCGAAGTTCGGCGTCCTCGTCGACAGCGGCGGCGCGGTGCACGTCCGCGGCCGCCGCCACGACGTCGCGCTGGGCGCGACGCGAGACGAGCACGGCACCGTCCGCTACGAGGTGCAGCTGGCTGGCCCGCTGCCGCTCCGGCGGCCGCCCGGCCCGCCGACCTGGTCGGTGGCGGCCGATCAAGTCCCGACGGTGGTCGACGCGGTCATCGAGTCGTGTGCGACGTTCGGGCGCGTCGACGCTTGGCTGGACGCGACCGGACCGGACCGAGCCGTCGCGCTGCTCCGCGATCGGACCGGCGGCGCGCTGACCGACGAGGCCCGGCTCGCCGAACCGCGGGGCGTCTCGAGGTCCGCGGTCGGCGTCTATCCCCAGCGTCAGGCCGACCTCGTCTGGGTCGGTGTCAGCCCGATCCTGGCCCGGGTGTCCGCCGACTCGCTCGCTGCGCTGGCCGACCTCGCCGACTCGGCCGGCGCCGCGGAGCTGCGCGTCACCCCGTGGGGCGGGCTGCTGCTGCCCCACGTCGCCCGGGCCGACGCGTCCGCGGTGGTCGACGCCTGCGAGCGGCGGGGGATGGTCGCCGACCCGACGCATCCCGCGGCCACCGTCGTGGCCTGCGCAGGCCGTCGGGGCTGCGCGGCCGGGCAGAGCGACACCCAAGCCGACGCCCGCCGCCTCGTCGATCGGCTGGCCCAGCTCCCGGCTGATCGGCGTCCGGCGTCGGTGCACGTCTCGGGCTGCGACAAGGGCTGCGCCCGGCCCCACCCGGCCTCGGTGACGCTGGTCGCCGGGGCGGCTGCCGGGACCTACGACCTGTACGCGGACCGGCCCGATCCCGCGCCCCACCGCTTCGGCATCCTCCTCCGGAGCGGACTCGAGCCGGACGACGCGCTCGACGCGGTCGCGACCCTCGAGTCGACGCCGTGAACGTCGACTCCTACCTGCGCGACGGTCCCGCCATCTACCGGCAGTCGTTCGCGATCATCCGCTCCGAGACCGACCTCCGTCGCGTCCCCCCGGATCTCGAGCCGGCCGCGGTGCGCATGGTGCACACGTGCGGAATGGTCGACCTCGTCGACGATCTCGACTGGTCCGACGGTGCCGGCGACGCGATCCGCGCCGCGCTGCACGACGCGGCCCCCATCCTCACCGACTCGACCATGCTCGCCAGCGGCATCACCCGGGCTCGGCTGCCCGCCCGGAACGACATCTCCTGCACGATCAACGACCCTGAGGTCGCCGCCGCGGCCGTCGCCGTCGGCACCACCCGCGCCGCCGCCGCCGTGGACGCGTGGGGTGACCGCCTCGACGGCGCGGTCGTCGCGATCGGCAACGCGCCGACCGCGCTGTTCCGGCTCCTTCAGCTCCTCGCCGCCGGCGCGCCCCGACCCGCCGCCATCGTCGGCGTCCCGGTCGGGTTCGTCGGCGCCGCGGAATCGAAGCGCCGACTCGCCGAGCAGCCGCACGGGGTGCCGTGGCTCACCGTCCACGGACGACGGGGCGGCAGCGCGATCGCAGCGTCCGTGATCAACGCGCTCGGCGAGCGAGCCCGAGTGACCTCCGGTCGCTGCTACGGGATCGGCGTCGGGCCCGGTGACCCCGAGCTCGTCACCGTCAAGGCGGTGCGGATCCTGGACTCGTGCTCCGTCGTCGCCTACTTCCACGCCTCCGGGCGAACCAGCACCGCTCGCCGGGTCGTCGAGGGGCACCTGGGCCCGGGCCACGCCGAGCTGGCGCTCGTGTACCCGGTCACCACCGAGCCGATCGCGCCGGCGAGCTACGAGACGCTCCTCGCCGACTTCTACGACCAGTCGGCCAAGCGGGTCGCCGAGGTGCTCGACGACGGCGTCGACGTCGCCGTCCTCTGCGAGGGCGACCCGCTCTTCTACGGCTCGTACATGTACCTCCACCACCGGCTCGCCGATCGCTACCCGTGCGACGTCGTGCCGGGCGTGTCGTCGGCGCTCGCTGGCGCGGCCATGCTCGGCACGCCGCTCGCGGCGCGGAACGACCGGTTCGCCGTCCTCTCCGGGGTGCTGCCGGTCGACGAGCTCGCGGCCGGGATTGCGGCCGCGGACGCGGTCGTCGTGCTGAAGGTCGGCCGGCACCTCGACACGGTGCGGGACGCCGTGCGGGCCGCGGGGGCGCTCGACCGGGCCGTGTACCTCGAGTGGGCGACGCTGCCTGATCAGCGGGTCGTGCCCCTCGCCGAGGTGGACGGGGTCACCGCCCCGTACTTCTCGATGGTCGTCATCCCGAGCGGCACCGCGACGCGACGATGACCGCCGGTCGACTCGCCGTCGTCGGCCTCGGGCCCGGCTCCGAGGCCTGGCGGACCCCGGAGGCCACCGAGCGGCTCGCCGAGGCCACCGACCTGATCGGCTACCACATCTACCTCGCCCTGGTCCCCGAGCTGAACCCCGACGCGGTCCGCCACGAGTTCGACAACCGGGAGGAGGTCGACCGGGCCCGGCTCGCCCTCGACCTCGCCGCCTCCGGGCAGGACGTCGTGGTCGTCTCCTCGGGCGACCCGGGCGTGTTCGCGATGGCGACCGCGGTCCTCGAGGAGCTCCACCACGCCGACGAGGGCCGCTACGGCGAGGTCGAGGTGACGATCGTCCCGGGGGTCACCGCCGCCGCCGCGGCCGCAGCGCGGGTCGGGGCGCCACTCGGGCACGACTTCTGCTGCCTCTCCCTCTCCGACGCGCTCGAAGCCCTGGGAGATCATCGAGCGGCGACTTGAAGCGGCCGCGGCCGCCGACCTCGTGGTCGCGCTCTACAACCCGGTCTCGGTCGAGCGGTCGTGGCAGCTCGGACGAGCGCTCGCGATCCTCCAGGACCACCGATCGGCGGACACGCCGGTCGTCGTCGGCCGCGACGTCGGCCGTGCCGACGAGACCGTCGAGGTGACGACCCTCGCCGACGTCGACGTCGCCGCCATCGACATGCGCACCGTGATCGTGATCGGCTCCACCACCACCCGATCGTTCGTCGACGACCACGATCGCCGCTGGGTGTACACGCCCCGCCACTATCCCGCCTGAGCGTCCCGCGCCGCGACACCTTCCGGGCCGGCCAGCCACGACAGCGCGTCGTCGACGTCGGCGACGCACGGCCCGGCCGGTCCTGGCGGCCGGCGAACCATCACCACCGGGAGCTGCATCGTCCGCGCCGCGGCCAGCTTGGCGGCCGCCGCGGTGCCGCCGCTGTTCTTGCTCACCACCGCGTCGATCCGGTGCTCGCGGAGCAGGGCCAGCTCCGACACCTCGTCGAAGGGGCCGTGCGCCGAAAACGACTGACGCGTCGGCGAGCGGCATCGAGGCCGGCGGCTCGATGGCGCGGACCAGGAACCAGGCGTCGCGGACGGCGGCGAACGGTGCCAGCTGCTGGCGGCCCGTCGTCAGCAGCACCCGGCGGGCGCCGAGCGCCTCGAGCGCCGACGCCGCGCCATCCAGGTCGTCGACGTCGCGCCAGTCGTCCCCGTCCCGCGCCTCCCACGGGGCTCGGCACAGCCGTAACCGGGCCACCCCGGTCGTCTCGCCCGCCCGCGCGCCGCGTGGTGCGGCATCTGCGCCGCGAACGGGTGCGTCGCGTCGAGGAGCGCGTCGACCCGCTCGGACTGCAGGTAGCGGACCAGGCCGTTGACGCCGCCGAAGCCGCCCACGCGCACCCGGCCCGGGAGCGGCGCGTGGCTCTGGGTCCGACCCGCGTACGACAGCGTCACCTCGTAGCGGTCGTCGTCGCCGAGCCGGCGGGCCAGCGCCGACGCCTCCGTCGAGCCAGCGAGGATCAGCACCCGTCGACGCGCCGCCATCGCGGCACGGTACCCAACCGGGCCCGGGAGGCCCCCGGGGACGGTCTGGTAGGTTGCCGCGGCGACGCAGGGAACCCGGTGCGAATCCGGGGCTGTCCCGCAACTGTTACCGGGGAGCGACCCTCCGCCACCTGCGGGTGGGAACCGGTCACGGCCTCTCGGGGCTGGAAGGCCGGAGGGAAGCGTCGAGCCGGGAGCCAGGATACCTGCGAGCGCGCCGACCGAGCCGGTGACGCGGGAGACGTCGTGTGGGGACCACGGTCACGCTGCCAGGCGGCACCGTCCACCAGCACCCGGCGACGCGCCGATGACCGGTCCGGCCCGCGGCCTGCGCGGCGCGCTGATGGTCTGCGGCACCACCTCCGACGCCGGCAAGACGACGATCGTCACCGGCCTGTGCCGCGTGCTGGCCCGCCGCGGGGTGCGCGTCGCGCCGTTCAAGGCGCAGAACATGTCGCTGAACTCGGTCGTCACCTCGTCCGGGCACGAGATCGCTCGCGCGCAGGGCATCCAGGCCGCCGCGGCCGGGATCGAGCCCGAGCCGGCCATGAACCCGGTGCTGCTCAAGCCGACCGGCGAGCGGGCCAGCCAGGTCATCGTCTCGGGCCGGCCCACCGCGGTGCTGAGCGCGCTCGAGTACCACGCCCACCAGCCCGAGCTGCTGCCGGTCGTCCTCGACGCGCTCGCCGACCTGCGAAGCCGCTTCGACGTGGTCCTCTGCGAGGGCGCCGGCAGCCCGGCTGAGATCAACCTCCTCGACCACGACATCGTGAACCTCCGCGTCGCGGACGACGCCGCGCTCCCGCCGTCCTCGTCGGCGACATCGACCGAGGCGGCGTCTTCGCCGCCCTGTACGGGACGGTGGCGCTGCTCCCTGAGCCGCGGCGACGCCTGATCCGCGGCTTCGTGATCAACAAGCTGCGCGGCGACCCGGCCCTCCTCCTCGACGGTTGCGCGCAGCTCCGCGAGCGCACGGGCATCCCGACCCTCGGGGTCATCCCCTGGCTCGACGACGTCGACGCCGACGCCGAGGATTCCATCGCGCTCCGCCACCCCCGACGTCCCGGCCCCGACGTGCTCGGCGACGAGCTCGACGTCGCGGTCGTGGCGTTCCCGCGCCTCTCCAACTTCACGGATGTCGACCCGCTCACCGGCGAGCCGGGCGTCCGGGTCCGGTTCGTCACCGACCGGGCCGGGTTCGGCGACCCGGACCTCGTGATCCTTCCCGGCACCAAGGCCACCGTCGCCGACCTGGCCTGGCTCCGCGCCCGCGGCCTCGACCGGCGGCTCGCCGCGACCGACGCCGCGGTGCTCGGCGTCTGTGGCGGCTACCAGATGCTCGGCCGAGCCATCGACGACGACGTCGAATTCGGGAGCCGGCCGAGTCGAGGGTCTCGGCCTGCTGCCGGTCGACACCGTCTTCGACGCCGACAAGGTCACCACCCGCTGCGCGGGGACCGGCCTCGGCCACGACCTGCACGGCTACCAGATCCACCACGGGCGGGTGCGACCCGACGGGGGAGCGCCGTTCGTGGAGCTCGACGGGACGGTCGACGGGGTCCGGACGGGGCGGTGCTGCGGCACCACCGTGCACGGGCTGTTCGAGAACGACGGGTTCCGCCGCGCCTTCCTCACCGAGGTCGCGGCCCGGCGGGGGAAACGCTTCGTTCCCGGGGCCGGGAGCTACGCCGCGGCCCGGGAGACCCGCCTCGATCGGCTCGCCGACACCCTCGAGGCCCACCTCGACCTCGACGCGGTCACGGACCTGATCGCCGCCGCCGGTCGCGGCGCTTCGAGCCCGGTGAGCCCCCGATGACCCGAGACGAGGTGCTGGCCGCGGTCGCGGCGCGGGTCTCCTACCTGCGAGCGTCGGCCGACGCCGACGGCGACGACTGGTGGCGCTGCGACACCCTCGTCTCGGAGCCGACGGCCCTCGTCGACGTCGTGCGGGCGACCCGGGACGGGTTCGCGACCGACGACGACGGCGTCGCCGCCTCACTCTTCACGCAGGCCTACGCGTTCCGGGTCGCCGGGGTCGCGCTCGCCGCCTACGCGCTCGGGCTGCCGGTCCCCGACACCGCGCCGGCCGTCACCGCGGTGCGGCTCGACAAGCCGCGCCCCTCCGCGGTCGCCTACCGCAACCCCGCGGTGCGGGCCCTCGGCGCCGACGAGCTCGCGGCGCAGATCCTCGAGGGGCACCTCCGACCGTTCGTCGAGTCGGTCCACGCCTCGTTCACGGTGGGGGAGCGGCTCCTCTGGGGTGATGCCGCCGCGTCGTGCGCGGCCGCGTTCCGGGCCGTCGAGTCGAGCGGCGTCGACCCTGCCCCGGTGCGGGACCGGGCCGACGCGTTCGTCGACGCGGCTGCGACCTGGTTCGCCGGGCTCGGCGCGTTCACGCTCGTCGAGCGCGGCGCCCGCGCGGCTGGTACTGGGACCGGACCAGCTGCTGCCTCTGGTACCGCACCGCGAGCGGCCAGCTATGCGACAACTGCAGCCTCCACGACTCGGCTGCCCTCCGCCAGCACCGACTCGACGAGCTGAGCGAGCGGACGTCGTGATCCTCTTCGTCACCAACGTCGACACCGAGATCCTCGCCCTCCGCACCGCGCTCGAGGCGCTCCCGGCCGAGTTCGAGCCGGTCCACGCCGCGCAGCCGTGGAACGTCGACGGGATCCCCGACCTGACCGACGTGCGCTGCGTGCTGGTCCGGCTCCTCCGCGGCCGACAGGCCTGGCCGGACGGCTTCGACACGCTCCGCGCCGAGTGCGCCCGCCGTGGCGTGCCGTTCCTCGCCTTCGCCGGGGAGGCGGTGCCCGACGCGGAAGCTGCACCGCGGCGTCGAGCGTCCCGAGCGGGACCGTCACCCAGGCCTTCGAGTACCTCGTCAACGGCGGCCCGGCCAACTTTGAGCAGCTGCTCCGCTTCGTCGCCGACACCGTGCTCCTCGAGGGCTTCGGCTTCGAGGAGCCGGCCGAGGTCCCCACCCACGGCCTCTGGCGCGCCCCCACGACCGCCGATCCCGACCGCCCTCGAGTCGCGGTCGTGTTCTACCGGGCTCACCTCGTCGCCGGGAACACCCAGTTCGTCGACGACCTCTGCGACGCCCTCGACGCGGTCGGCGTCGACCCGCTCGCCTGGTGGTGCTACTCGCTGCGCGACCCCGCGGCCACCGCGGCGCTCGTCGACCTGGTCCACGACCACGACGTCGACGTCGTCGTCACCACCGTCCTCGCGGCGGGCGGCATCGCGGCCGGCGCCGGCACCACCGGCCGCCCGGGCGGCCTCGACGGGGAGACGTGGGACGTCGGGACGCTCGCCGCCCTCGACCGCCCCATCCTCCAGGCCCCGTCGGCGGGGACCTCCCGGGCCGAGTGGGAAGCCTCCCCCAAGGGCTCCGCCCCTACGACGCCACCGCGGGGGTCGCGATCCCCGAGTTCGACGGCCGCCTCATCGCGCCCGTTTTCGCGTTCAGCGAGGTCGTCGACGACGGCGACGAGCTCGGCCTCCCCGTTCGCGCCTACCGCACCGTGCCCGACCGGGTGCAGCGCGTCGCCGGGCTCGCGGCCCGGTACCGCGCGGCTGCGCCGCACCCCACCCGCCGACCGGCGGGTCGCGGTCGTGCTCAGCGCCTACCCGACGAAACGCAGCCGGCTCGGGAACGCGGTCGGGCTCGACACCCCCGCCTCCGCGCTCGTGCTGTTCGACGCGCTCGAAGCGGCCGGGTACACGATGACCGACCGGCCCCGCGACGGCGACGAGCTGATGGCGACCCTCGCCGACCGGATGACCTACGACGCCGAGGAGCTGCACCGCGGCGCAGCTCGCCGCCGCGGTCGGCCGCCTCGACGCCGACCGCTACCGGGCCTGGTTCGCCGAGCTCCCCGAGGCAGCGCGACTCGAAGTCGAGGGGGCCTGGGGTCCGGCGCCGGGCCAGGCCCGCCTCCACGACGACGCGCTGATCTTCAGTGGCCTCGACTTCGGCAACGTGCTGGTCGCGATCCAGCCGCCCCGCGGCTACGGCGACGACCCCGTCGCCGTGTACCACTCGCCGAACCTGCCGCCCGCCCACCACTACCTCGCCTTCTACCGGTGGCTCGACACCGAGTGGGGCGCCGACGCGATCGTGCACCTCGGGAAGCACGGCACCCTCGAGTGGCTTCCCGGCAAGACGCTCGCCCTGTCGGCCGGCTGCTGGCCCGACGCCGCGCTCGGCGACGTGCCGCTCCTCTACCCGTTCGTCGTCAACGACCCCGGCGAAGGCGCACAGGCCAAACGCCGCGCCCACGCCGCCGTCATCGACCACCTCGTCCCGCCGTTGACGCGGGCCGACACCTACGACGAGCTGGCCCGCCTCGAGCAGCTCTTCGACGAGTACGCGCAGCTCCAGGCCCTCGACCCGTCGAAGCTGCCCGAGCTGCGCACCCGCATCTGGGAGCTGCTGCGCGCCGCCGCCATCGACCGCGACCTCGACCTCGCGGCCGCCGACGACTTCGACGACCTCGTCGTCCACGTCGACGGGTACCTGTGCGAGCTGAAGGACGCCCAGATCCGCGGCGGGCTCCACACCCTCGGGCAGGCGCCGGCCGGGGAGACCCTGGTCGACCTGGTACTCGCCATCACCCGGCTGCCCCACGGTGAGATCCCGTCGCTTCGCGCCAGCGGCGGCTGAGCAGCTCGACCTCGACGAGACCGACCCGCAGGCCCTCGACGCCGTCGAGGCCCACTGCCGGGCCTGGGTCGAATCCGCGGCGGCCCGGGGCTGGGCGACACGCGACGACGACCCGCCCACCCTGCGCTGGATCTGCGCCTGGCTCGTCCCCAGGCTCGCCCAGACGACCGACGAGATCGGCAACCTGCTGCGCGGCCTCGACGGCCGCCACGTCCCGGCCGGGCCGAGCGGCGCCCTCACCCGCGGCGGCGCGCACGTCCTCCCCACCGGCCGGAACTTCTACGCCCTCGACCCGAAGGCGCTCCCCACCGAGCTGTCCTTCGCGGTCGGGGCGCGGCTCGCCGACCGGCTCCTCGAACGCCACCAGCACGAGTACGGCGGCTATCCCCGCACCGTCGGCCTCGTCCTCTGGGGCACCGCGATCCTCCGCACCCAGGGCGACGACGTCGCCGAGGTGCTCGCCCTCCTCGGGATCCGGCCGATCTGGGAGCCCGAGACCCGCCGGGTGGTCGGCGTCGAGCCGGTCCCGCTCGCCGAGCTCGGCCGGCCCCGCATCGACGTCACGCTCCGCGTCTCGGGGTTCTTCCGCGACGCCTTCCCGAACCTCGTGCAGCTGCTCGACGACGCGACCCGGCTCGCCGCGTCGCTCCCCGAGCCGGCCGAGCAGAACTACGTGCCGCGCCGCGGGGCCCGACCCGCGGGTGTTCGGCCCCGGCCCCGGCTGCTACGGCACCGGGATCCTCGAGCTGCTCGACCAAGGCACCTGGCGCTCCGACGACGACCTCGCCGCGGTGTACATCGCCTGGTCCGGCTACTCGTACGGAACGGACGGGTACGGCGTCGCCGCGCCCGACACCATGCGGCGCCGCTTCGCGGCGATCGACGTCGCGGTGAAGAACCAGGACAACCGGGAGCACGACCTCTTCGACTCCGACGACTACCTCCAGGAGCACGGCGGGATGGTCGCCACCATCCGGGCCCTGACCGGCCGGAACCCCGACGCCTGGTTCGGCGACTCCGCGAACCCGGCCGCGCCGGTCGTGCGGTCCCTTGCCGAGGAGGCAGCGCGGGTCGTGCGCACCCGGGTCGTCAACCCCCGCTGGATCGACGCCATGCAATGCCACGGGTACAAGGGCGCCTTCGAGATGGCGGCGACCGTCGACTACCTGTTCGGGTACGACGCCACCGCCCACGTCGTCGACGACTGGATGTACGAGCGGGTCACCGCCGCCTACGTCGCCGACCCCGACGTCCGGAAGTTCTTCGGCCGGTCGAACCCTTGGGCGCTCCAGTCCATCGCCGAGCGGCTGCTCGAGGCCGTCGACCGGGGCCTCTGGGACGCCAGCCCCGACGCCCTGCGGGCCCTCCGCGACGCGCTGCTCGAAGCCGAGGCGTGGCAGGAAGCCCGATGACCCGGCTGCCGTTCTCCGCGGTCGTCGCCCAGGACGACGCCCAGCTCGCGCTGCTGCTCGCCGCCGCCGAGCCCCGCCTCGGCGGCGTCCTCCTCCGGGGCCAGAAGGGCAGCGCCAAGACGACCCTCGCCCGCGGGCTCGCCGACCTGCTCCCCGGCGACGCCCCCTTCGTCGAGCTTCCCCTCGGCGCCACCGAGGACCGCGTGCTCGGATCCCTCGACCTCCCCGAGCTGCTCACCGCCGGCACGCCCCGGTTCCGGTCCGGCCTGCTCGCCGCCGCGCACGGGGGCGTCCTCTACGTCGACGAGATCAACCTGCTCGCCGACCACCTCGTCGACGTGCTCCTCGACGTCGCCGTCACCGGCGTGAACCGAGTCGAGCGCGAAGGCGTCTCGGAGACCCACCCGGCCCGGTTCGTCCTCGTGGCCTCGATGAACCCCGAGGAAGGCGACCTGCGACCCCAGCTCCTTGACCGGTTCGGGCTCGCGGTCGACGTCGTCGCCCCCGCCGACGTCGACCGTCGCGCCGACGCCGTCACCGCCCAGCTGGCCGCCGACGCCAGCCCCGGCACGGTCGCTTCCCACCGCGACGCCGACCGGCTCCTGCAGGACCGGCTCGCCACCGTCGGCCGGGCCGCGGTTCCCCCCGACGTCGTCGCCCTCGCCTGCCGGGTCGCGGTCCGCGGTCGGAGCCGAAGGGCTCCGCGCCGACCTCATGCTCTGCCGCGCCGCGGCCGCCCACGCGGCCTGGCAGGGTCGACCGGCCGCGACCGACGCCGACCTGCGCCGGGTCGCCCCGCTCGTCCTCGCCCACCGCCGGCGCCGCCACCCCCTCGACGACCCGGGTCTCTCCGCCGACCAGCTCGACCAGGCCTTCACCGACCCGGACCCCGACCCGTCCGACCCGCCCGCCGACGCACCCGAGCGGCCCGACCCGCCCGGTCCGTCGTCCGACCCGCCGACCCTCCCGACCGGGCGCGCCCCCCGGCCGGCCCCGGGCCGGCACGGGCAGGCCCTCGGACCCCGGGGCCGGTACGTGCGGGACGTGCCCGCGACCGCCGACACCGTCAGCGTCGCCGCGTTGCCCACCGCGGTCGCGGCCGCGACCCGCCGCGCCGCGCCGCCCCGCCCCGACGAGGGGACCGGACCGCTCGTCGCCCCCCAGGACCTCCGCGAGGCGGTCCGCGAGGAGCGAACCGGGAGCCTCGTGGTCCTCGTCGTCGACACCTCCGGGTCGATGGGCGCCCACCGTCGCCTCGCCGCCGCCAAAGGCGCCGCGCTCGGGCTCCTCACCGACGCCTACCAGCGTCGCAACCGGGTCGCGGTCGTCGCCTGCCGAGACGAGCGAGCCGAGGTCGTGCTCCGACCCACCGGGTCGGTCGAGATCGCCCGGGCCCGCCTCGCCGACCTCGCCACCGGCGGGACCACGCCGATTGGCGACGCGCTCGACACCGCGCTCGCGGTCGCGCGCGGTGCCCGCCGGGACGACCTCGAGCCGCTCCTCGTCCTCCTCACCGATGGCCGCGCCACCGTCGGACGTCCCGACCCCGTCGCGGCCGCGCTCGCCGCCGCGGGACGCGTCCGCGGCGGCCGGCATCCCCGCGCTCGTCATCGACGCCGAGCAGACCACGCCCCGGCTCGGGATCGCCGCCGACCTCGCCCGCGCCCTGCGCGCCGACTGCGTGCCGCTGCCCGACCTCGACGCCGAGCGCCTCGAGGCCCAGCTGCGCGGCCGGGTCGGCCCGGGTCGGCCCGGTTAGCCCGGGCCGGGCAGCGCGGCGCGGACCGCCGCGGTGGCCGCCGCGCCGGCGACCGCGAGCGGCTCGGTGCTGCGGCCGGCCCGGCTCAGCACGAACGCGCCCTCGAGGGCGCTGATGATGAGGATCGCCAGCTCCCGGGCTTGCGCCGCCGGGACGCGGTGGGCGGCGAGCCGGTCTGCGGCGCCCGAGACCCAGCTGTCGAACACCTCTGCCGTCGCGACCCGGAGCGGGTCGCTGCGGCTCGCCACCTCGAGCGCCACCGTCGCGATCGGGCACGCGTCGGCGTAGTCGGTCTCGCGCAGCACCGCCGCCGCCCCCTCGAAGAAGTCCGCCACCCCCGCCACCGGGTCCGGCGCGGCGTCGAAGACGGTCTCGAACAGCTCGAGGTACATCCGCCCCGACCGGTGGATCACCTCCACGCCCAGCTGCTCCTTGCCGCCCGGGAAGAAGTGGTACAGCGATCCGAACGGCGCCTGGGCGTCGCCGACGACCTGCTTGAGCCCGGTCCCCGTGTACCCGTAGCGGCGGAACAGGTCCGCGGTCACGTCGAGGATCCGGTCCCTCGTGCTGCTCGGCACCGCGTCCCTCCCCGGCTTGCGTCCGGCCCGCCATCCTACCTACCCTCCCGCTAGAGCGATCTATCTACAAGGAGGGGTCGATGCTGTACCGATGGCTCGTGGAGCGCCAGATCGAGCGGGTGACCGCCGCGTCGAGAGCGGGGGACATGGCCCCCTCCCTGGCCCTCTGGGCCGACGACGGGCACTTCGTCTTCCCGGGCCGGCACTCGTGGGCGGCCGACTACACCAACCAGCGCGACCTCGGCGCCTGGTACGACCGGTTCGCGAAGGCCGGCCTCCAGATCGAGCCGGCCGAGGTGCTCGTCGCCGGCCCGCCCTGGCGCACGACCGTCTGCGTCCACTTCACCGACCACGCCGACGGGCCCGACGGCCGGCCCGTCTACGAGAACACCGGCGTCCTCTTCTTCCAGATGCGCTGGGGGAAGATCCGGTTCGGGACCGTGTACGAGGACACCCAGAAGGTCGCCGACTTCGACGCCTACCTCACCGCCCACGACTCGCCGGCCCGGGCGCCCGTCGCGACCGCCTGAGCCCCCGGCGGGTCGGAGGCTCAGGGCCGCCCGGCCGCGAGCCGCCGCTCCTCGCGCTCGACGACCCGCTCCATGGCCCGGACCTCCCCCGGTCGGACGTGACGGTCCCGCGCCCGGGCCTCGGCGACCGGGCGCAGGAACGGGACGATCGTGTCGCGATCGAAGTGGCGCAAGAACCGGCGTACGAACAGCCTCCCCAGCGGCGCGGCGGCCCGCACCACGAGCCCCTGGTCCGAGGTGTCCGACGCGGCCACGATGAGCCACGTCTCGGCCACGTCGGTCTCGGCGCGGCCCCGCGCCGCGTTCGTCCAGTCGATCAGCACCGGGCCGCCCGCCCCGTACAGGACGTTCAGCGGGTGCAGGTCCAGGTGCACGACCCGGTCCCCGTGGTCGGGGAGCTGGCGCAGCCAGCCCGGCCCGTCCAGGCCGTGCAGCCGCCGGTGCAGCGCGGCGAGCACCCCGGCGTGGCGGTCGACCTGCCACGGGCGTCGCGACGCGGCGGCGATCATGGTCGGGCCGTTGATCCGGTCCATCACGATCTCCGTGCCGTGGGCGCGCACCTCGTGCACCGCCGGCACCGCCATCCCCCGCTGTCGGACGTACTCCATGACCCGGGCCTCGTCCTCGATGCTGCGGCCGTCCCGGGCCCGGCGCAGCACCCGGTCCGGCCCGTACTCGAAGATGTCGCTGTCGCGTCCGCTGGCCAGCAGCCTCCCCGCCTCTCGACGCACCGCGCGCAGTGTCCCACGCCCCGGCCCCGACCCCCGGGCGCAGCTCGGGGGACCGGCCGGACCTCGCGCCTCGAGCGACCCGCCGTCACAGTATCTTGATGTCGAGAGACTGGAGGGGCGATGGGCGCCGCGAGCTGGGATCCGAGCCAGTACCTCCGCTTTGCCGACGCTCGGAGCCGCCCCTTCGGCGACCTGCTCGCCCACGTCGGGGCGGTCGCGCCCGACGCGTGGTCGACGCGGGATGCGGGCCGGGCACCCTGACCGTGACCCTCACCGAGCGGTGGCCGACCGCCCACGTGCTCGGCTTCGACTCGTCGCCGGCCATGATCGAGCGGGCCGCGCCGCTCGCGAGCGACCGACCGCCTCCGCTTCGTCCTCGCCGACGCGACGATGTGGACGCCCGACGACGCGGTCGACGTGCTGGTCAGCAACGCGCTGCTCCACTGGATCGACGGCCACGACCGACTCGTCGTCCGCTGGTTCGGCGGGTGGCCCCCAACGGCTGGCTCGCCTTCCAGCTGCCCGGCAACTTTGGGTAGTGGGTCTCTATGAAGGGGGGCCTCCTGTCAAGTGGTCGTGTCGGGCTGCCTCGGCCTCGACGGGTGAGTTGGTTCTCATCTCTCTATGGCCTCCTCGAGGGAGGATCAGGGCGGTGGGAGAACTCCGGTTGGTCCATTTCAGTTGAGGGTCGTCGTGCGACCAGCCACTACGTGGGACCTTGCCGGAGCGAACGGTTCACCTTTGGTGAGCATGTGCCAGATGGCCTCGGAAAGCTTGCGGGCGAGTTCGACACGGGCGACTTTCTTGCCCCGTTGACGACCGAGGCGGGCGGCGGTGCGTTGGTAGTGCTCGGCGTAGAGGGGATGGCGCGCCGCGTGGATGGTCGCCTCGATGAGCGCCCAACGCAGATACCTGGGTCCGTGCTTGGAGAGCGGTCCTCGATAGTCGCGTTCGCCGGACTGATAGACCCGGGGGCACAATCCGGTGTAGCCGGCGAGCTTCTTGGGCGAGGCGAAGCGGGTGATGTCGCCGATCTCAGAAGCGATGGTGAACCCGAGCACCCAGGCGACCCCTGGGACGCTTTGGAGCAGCGCCACGTAGGGATGATCGGCACCCTGGGTGGCGAGCTCGGTCTCGCAAGCGTCGATGCGGTGCTCGAGGTCGTCGATGAGCTCGAGCGCGGTGGTGATGTTCGTGCTCCACGGTTCGGGGAGCTCCAAGCGGGCGAGCAGCTCGCGGCCAGCGACACCGAAGAGATCCGAGACCGCACAGGGCTTGCCGAACGTGATCAGCGCGGAGTGGATCCGGTTCTTGAGCATTACCCGGTGTCGCACCAGGTGCAGCCGGAACCGGGCTTGTTCCCGCTCGCCCCGCACCCCGGGATCGGGCAACCAGATCGAGGGCACGAGATCCCGCCGGGACAACTCGGCGAGCACCCAGGCGTCGATGCGGTCCGTCTTGCAGGCCAACGGCGCCAAGCCCTTGACCTTCTGGGCATCGGCGATCTCGACATCCCAGCCGGCCAACTCGAGCGTGTCGTGCACGAACCGGGCCCCGTTCATCGACTCGACCGCAGCCGACACCGGCTCCCCCCGACCGCTGACGTCACGAGCCAAACGCACCAGGCCTTCCCGATCCGGGAACGCCGAATCGCGGCCCAGCACCTCACCCCGCTCGTCGAGCAGGCAAACATCCAGGCGCTTGCGACTCAGATCCAATCCAGCATGCAACATGGTCCAGGGCCTCCTTCGGTGTGTGGCTCTACGAGAGCCCTCAACTTCGCACCGGGGGAGGCCCCCCTTCATGCCATTCAGGTTCGTTGTCATAGGCGTTCGGTACGGTCGGCCCCGTGCGGCGGTGTCGTTCGTTTCGGTTCTTGTTGAGTCCGACGGTGCGGCAGCGGGCTTCCCTGGATGGGTTGTTGGGGTGGCAGTGCGAGCTGTACAACGCGGCTCTGGAGGAACGTCGGGGGGCGTGGCGTTGGGAGCACCGCTCGGTGTCGTATGTGGATCAGTGCCGCACGCTGACGAGCTTGCGGGGGGTGCGCCCGGAGGTGCTGGCCTGTGGGGTGACGGTGTGTCGGGGGACGTTGCGGCGCCTTGACTGGGCGTTCCAGGGCTTCTATCGGCGCTGCCAGGCCGGCCAGCGGCCCGGGTTCCCGCGGTTTCGGCCTCGGGGTCGTTGGGATTCGCTGCAATGGGAGGACCGCAACGGGTGGCGGCTCGACGAGACGACCCGGCGTCTGCACCTCTTCGGGATCGGGGCGGTCAAGGTGCGCTGGCATCGGCCACTCCGGGGCACCCCGAAGGCGATCACGGTGCGGCGGGAGGGTCGACGCTGGTGGGTCACGATCCGCTGCGTGGACGTGCCCGCAGAACCGCTTCCCAAGACGGGCCGCTGCGTTGGCATCGACTTGGGGGTGCGGGTCCTTGTCGCCACGAGCGACGGTGACCTCACCACCAATGACCGGTTCGGCGAGCGGGCTGCGGGGCGCCTCGCGGCGGCTCAGCGGGCCCTGGCCACCAAACAGCGAGGCTCCCAGAGCCGCCGACGGGCGGTGGAGCGGGTCGCGGCCGCGCATCGCCACGTCCGGAACTGTCGAACCGACCGGGCCCACCAGCTCTCCCGCCGTCTCGTCAACGCGCATGACCTCCTCGTCTTCGAGCGGCTTCCGGTCGCGAACCTGGTCCGCCGGCCCCGACCCCGACCCGCTAGGAGCGGCGGCCATGAGCCCAACGGGGCGGGAGCGAAATCGGGGTTGAACCGTTGCATCCATGACGCCGGGTGGGGACAGCTCCTCGCGATGATCTCGTACAAGGCTGAGAGCGCCGGTCGGAGCGTCATCGTCGTGGATCCCCGCAACACCAGCCGAACCTGTGCCCACTGCGGCCACGTCTCAGCTGGCAACCGGCACGGCACGCGCTTCGAGTGCCAGGCGTGTGGGCATCAGGCCCACGCCGACATCAACGCCGCCATCAACATCCTCCGGGCCGGTAGAGCCCAGCAGCACCAACATGCTGCGCAGGGTCGAAACTGAATGGCATGAAGGGGGGCCTCCCCCGGTGCGAAGTTGAGGGCTCTCGTAGAGCCACACACCGAAGGAGGCCCTGGACCATGTTGCATGCTGGATTGGATCTGAGTCGCAAGCGCCTGGATGTCTGCCTGCTCGACGAGCGGGGTGAGGTGCTGGGCCGCGATTCGGCGTTCCCGGATCGGGAAGGCCTGGTGCGTTTGGCTCGTGACGTCAGCGGTCGGGGGGAGCCGGTGTCGGCTGCGGTCGAGTCGATGAACGGGGCCCGGTTCGTGCACGACACGCTCGAGTTGGCCGGCTGGGATGTCGAGATCGCCGATGCCCAGAAGGTCAAGGGCTTGGCGCCGTTGGCCTGCAAGACGGACCGCATCGACGCCTGGGTGCTCGCCGAGTTGTCCCGGCGGGATCTCGTGCCCTCGATCTGGTTGCCCGATCCCGGGGTGCGGGGCGAGCGGGAACAAGCCCGGTTCCGGCTGCACCTGGTGCGACACCGGGTAATGCTCAAGAACCGGATCCACTCCGCGCTGATCACGTTCGGCAAGCCCTGTGCGGTCTCGGATCTCTTCGGTGTCGCTGGCCGCGAGCTGCTCGCCCGCTTGGAGCTCCCCGAACCGTGGAGCACGAACATCACCACCGCGCTCGAGCTCATCGACGACCTCGAGCACCGCATCGACGCTTGCGAGACCGAGCTCGCCACCCAGGGTGCCGATCATCCCTACGTGGCGCTGCTCCAAAGCGTCCCAGGGGTCGCCTGGGTGCTCGGGTTCACCATCGCTTCTGAGATCGGCGACATCACCCGCTTCGCCTCGCCCAAGAAGCTCGCCGGCTACACCGGATTGTGCCCCCGGGTCTATCAGTCCGGCGAACGCGACTATCGAGGACCGCTCTCCAAGCACGGACCCAGGTATCTGCGTTGGGCGCTCATCGAGGCGACCATCCACGCGGCGCGCCATCCCCTCTACGCCGAGCACTACCAACGCACCGCCGCCCGCCTCGGTCGTCAACGGGGCAAGAAAGTCGCCCGTGTCGAACTCGCCCGCAAGCTTTCCGAGGCCATCTGGCACATGCTCACCAAAGGTGAACCGTTCGCTCCGGCAAGGTCCCACGTAGTGGCTGGTCGCACGACGACCCTCAACTGAAATGGACCAACCGGAGTTCTCCCACCGCCCTGATCCTCCCTCGAGGAGGCCATAGAGAGATGAGAACCAACTCACCCGTCGAGGCCGAGGCAGCCCGACACGACCACTTGACAGGAGGCCCCCCTTCATAGAGACCCACTACCCAGCGGTCGACGCCTGGGAGACCACCTACCTGCACCGGCTGGCCGGCGAGGACCCCGTCCTCGAGTGGATCAAGGGCACCGCGCTGCGCCCCGTCCTCGACGCGCTCGGCGCCCCGGACGCCCGCGACGCGTTCCTCGACGAGCTGGCCCCCAAGCTCCGGGCCGCCTACCCGCCCGGCCAGCACGGGACCGTCTTCCCGTTCCGGCGCCTCTTCGTCGTCGCGCACCGGCGCTGAGCCGAAAGATCCCGAGCCCCCCGACCCGGTCTACGGTCGCCGCGTGCGCGACGCGCCCGACCTCGACCGCCGCGTCGCGTCGCTCCGACGGGCGCTGGCCGGCGTCCGCCCCGACCTCGCCGACCTCCCCATCGCGCTCGCGCTGCACACCGAGCAGTCGAACCCGGCCTGGCAGCGCGCCAGCGCCTTCGTCGGCGACGCCTGGGTCGCCAAGTTCGCCTGGACCGACGCCGCCGGCCGGGCGCTTCGACGCGAGATCGCGCTGCGCCAAGCCCTGACCGACCGAGCGGCCGGGATCCCCGTCCCCGCGGTGGTCGCGGCGTCCGACGACCCGCCCCTCCTCCTCTCGCGCTTCGTCCCCGGCCAGCCGGTGACCGGCGCCGCGATCGCCCGCCTCGGCCCGGCCGACCGGCTGCGATTGGCCGGCAGCCTCGCCGACACCCTCGCCGCCCTCCATCAGCCGTCGATCCGCTCCCTCGTCGACGACGCCGACCTGACCCTCGGCCCGCCGGCGCCCCAAGCCGACACCGACGAGCTCCGCACCCGGTTCCCGGCCCTCGTCGACCCGCGCCGCGGCGACCAGGTCCGGCGCTGGGCGGACTGGATCGACACCGTGCTGGCCGACCCGGTCGACCCGGCCGTGTTCCTCCACGGCGACTTCCACGGCCACAACCTCGTCGTCGGCGACGACCACGCCGTGCGCGCGCTGCTCGACTTCGAGGAAGCCGGCATCGGGGACCACCACTACGACTTCCGCTACCTCCCGGCCCAGGAGGAGACCCTCGACCTCTTCACGCGCGTCGCGGCCGACTACGAGCAGCGCGGCGGCGCCCCCGTCGACCCGCGACGGGTGCTGGCCTGGCACGTCCGCACCGCGCTCGGCGACGCGCTCTGGCGCACCGAAGCCGGCGTCGCGCTCCCCGAGGCCGGCACACCGACCCGCTGGGTCGACGAGCTGGCGCAGCGGTTCGTCACCCTCGGCCTCGACGGATGACGCCCGGACCCGTCGACGAGCCCTGGCCTACAGTCCCCGCGTGGGGGAACGGCGAGTCGGCCCGACGCCGCGGACGCTGACCGCGGGCGCGGCGCTCGTCGTCGCGCTGGCTCTGACCGTGACCGTGGCCCCCGCCGGCGCGGCGTCGGCCGCGCCGCGTCGGGCGGTCGGGCTCGGCCCGCCCGACGCGCTCACCACCGACGACCTGCCGTCCCCGATCGGGCTCGGGCTCACCGACGTGCAGTTCGCCTGGCACGTGCACGACGCCCGGCGGGGCGCGGTCCAGACCGCCTACCGGATCGTCGTCGACCAGGTCGTGCTCGCCGGGCCGACCCGCGGCGTCACGACGGTCTGGGACAGCGGCCCGGTCGCGTCGAGCGATCAGGCCTTCGTCTCGTACGGCGGCCCGCCCCTCGCGCCCGACGCCGTGTACCAGTGGACGGTCCAGACCTGGGCCGCGACCGGAGGACCCAGCCCGTTCGCCCCCCCGGCCCGCTTCGAGACCGGCCTGCGCGACCAGGACTGGCAGGCCGACTGGATCCGCCGGGCCGCCAACGACACCAAGCAGTACAACCAGTACACGTACGCCCGACACCAGTTCTCCCTCACCCGATCGCCGATCGTGCGGGCCCGGGTGTACGTCTCCGCCGACCAGCAGTACCAGCTGTCCGTCAACGGCGTGCGGGCCGGCAAGGGTCAGGCGTACAGCTACCCCGACTCGCAGTACTACGAGACGCTCGACGTCACCCGGCTCCTCCACGCCGGCGCCCCGAACGCGATCGGCGTCCTCACCAACTGGGACGGCGCGACGAAGGGCCACCCCGCCGGCACGCCGGGTCTCATCGCCCAGCTGTCCGTCCTCCACGAGGACGGCAGCACGCAGCTGATCACCACCAACGGCTCCTGGCGGGTGCTGCCCGGCAACTGGGCGCTCGGACGCCAACGCGACGAGGAAGGCGACCAGGTCGACTACACCGAGAACATCAACGGCGCGCACGCGCCGCGCGGCTGGGACGGTCCCGGGTTCGACGACCGGGCCTGGGCGCCGGCCACCGTCCTCGGCCCGGCCGGGACCCCACCGTGGACGGACCTCGTCTCGGTCCGGACCCGCATCGTCTACACGCCGGTGACCGCGGTGTCGCTCACCCGCCTCTCGGACGGGTCCGTGGTCGCCGACTTCGGGAAGGTGTACGCCGCCATCCCGACCGTCACCTTCCACCACGGCACACCGGGCCGGCTCGTCACCATGCACGCCGGCTACCTCCTCGACGAGCACCCCTTCGTCGGTGTGCGCGGTCAGGTGTCGATCAGCCGCGGCACCCAGCACACCAACCTCAGCTATTCCTACGTCGAGCGGGGCGGCGGCACCGAGACCTTCCAGCCCTTCGACTACCTCGGGTTCCGCTACCTCCAGATCGACGACCCCGGCGAGACCCTCTCCCGCAGCGACGTCGTCGCCCTCACGCGCCACACCGCGGTCCCGGACCTCGACGCGGCCACCTTCACCTCGTCGAACCGCACCGCCGATGCGGTGTTCCAACTCGGGCGCCGCTCCGCGCTCTACACCGCCCAGGAGCAGTTCGTCGACACGCCCACCCGCGAGAAGGGCCCCTGGCTCTGGGACGGGTTCAACGAATCGCAAACGGCCATGGCCGCGTTCGGGGAGCAGAACCTCACCCGCAAGTCGCTGCTCGAGTTCGCGCAGTCCCAGAGCCGCTACTGGCCCCAGGTTGGCGCGGTTAACAAGATCTACCCGACCGGGCTCGGCGCGCTCGACATCGACGAGTTCACCGAGATCTACCCCGAGTGGGTCTGGCAGTACTGGCTCGACACTGGCGACCGGACCCTGCTCCAAGCCGTGTACCCGACCATCGTGAACCTGGCCGACTACGTCGACGCGGCCGTGAACCCGGCGACCGGGCTGGTCACGAACCTGCCCGCCACGAACGTCTCCTACCCGTACCTGCCCGTCGCGACCCGACTCAACGTGCTCGGCGTCGACGTGTTCCGCCGGGCCGGGGACATCGCCACCGTGCTCGACCAGCCTGCCGACGAGGTCGCGCAGCAGCGCGCCCGCCAAGCCGCGCTCACCGCGGCGATCAACGCCCGCCTGACCCGACCCGACGGCGTCTACGTCGACGGGCTCGACCCCGACGGCGCTCAGAGCACGGACGCCTCCCAGGACGCCAACACCGCCGCGGTCGTGTACGGGGTCGTCCCCCCCGGGCGCCTCCACACCGTCGGTGACTACATCGCCGGGCTCGGCATGCAGAACGAGCCCCGCACCGCCGGCGAGCTTCCTCGAGGCGCTCCGGCTGGCCGGCCTCGACCAGGCGTTCCTCACCCGCGTCACCGACCCGACCACGCCCGGCTGGGCGAACATCCTGCGCCAGGGGGGCACGTTCACCTGGGAGGTCTGGCACCCCCTCGACTCGAACGGCGACAGCATGTCGCACGGCTGGGGATCGAACGTCCTCGTCGAGATCCAACGTCAGCTGCTCGGCGTCACCGCCACCGGACCGGGCTACAGCACCTTCGACGTCGCGCCGCCCCGCACCGCGCTCACGTGGGCGTCAGGCCGGGTGCCGACCCCCGCCGGCCCGATCGCGGTCACCTGGCACCGCCAGCCCCGCGCCGGCCTCACCCTCGACGTCACCGTCCCCGCCAACACCACCGCCACCGTCGAGGCTCGCGGCGTCCACCCCGACCCAGATCACCGAGACCGGCCGGGCCCTTCCGCAGGTGAGCGGCGTGCACCTCCTCGACGACCAGGACGGCACCGCGACGCTCCAGGTCGGCGCGGGCAGCTACCGGTTCCGGGTCGATTGACCCGCCCCCGGGGTCGAGTCGGCTCAGCCGAAGGCGACCCAGCCGTAGATGTTGCAGAGCCCGTAGGCGTCGATCAGCAGGAACGAGAGGATCACCAGGATCACGGTCCGGCGCCGCCAGCCCCGGAGCGGTCGGCCGCCGATCGGCGCCGGCATGTACCAGCGGGGGAGCCGCTGCGCCGGTCCGGCGTGCGTGTACTCCCAGAACGACACCGCGTCGTCGAGCGACGGGTCCGGGTCGGCGGCCAGCGCCAGCGCCTCGAGCCTCCGCGTCGGTCGGCGCGTCGAGCGGGGCGGCGTCGGTGACGGCGGACACGGCCACGGTGGTCTCCTCGCTGGCGACCGGGCACCCGGCCTCCTCCCTCGGATCGTACCGGCCGACCCGACCCGCCGACGCGCGAGCCGCCCCGGCCCGTCGCGCCGACCGTGGCCGGACCGGCGTTGCGGCGTGGGGGCGCGGCGCCCGCGAATCGGGGCCTGACCAGGCGCGACGAGGCGGGCTCGACCATCCTGGCGGTCGGTGCCCCGGGCTGCCTAGGGTGGTCAGAACCCGTTCGTCATCGGCGGTGATCGATGAGGAGCGGGCGTTGTTGTAACCGGCTCGACACCCCACGTCCGCGAGCGGCCATCGGATGATTCGAATTCTCCGCCCTCGACCTGCCCTCCTCCTCGCCGTGCTCCTCGGGGCGGCCGGCGTGAGCACCTTCACCGTCGCCACGGCCAGCGCGCAGACGTCACCGAGCCTGCAGCAGCAAGCCAGCCAGCTCGAATCCCAGATCACCGCCAACGCGTCGAAGCTCAACGCCATCAACGAGCAGGTCAACGGGGCGAAGTACGCGCTCCAGCAGGCCGACGCCACCATCGCCGACGCGCAGACCCGCATCGCCGCCGCGAAGACCCAGACCGAGCAGCTCGAGGCGCTCGTCGACCAGCGCGCGGGTCGCGATCTACCAGAGCGCCGGCAGCGGCGACGCCACCTCGATCTTCAGCATCAACCCGACCGAGCTGGCCAGCAGCCAGCAGTACACCGCCGCGGCGAGCGACCAGGACAACGCGCTTCATCGCGCAGCTGGCCGAGTCCCGCCAGCTGCTCAGCTCCCGCGAGAAGGAAGCCGAGGCCGCGAAGGCCGAGGCCCAGAAGCAGGAAGCCGCGCTGGTCGCCGCGCAGGCGAGCTTCCAGACCTCCAACGCCCAGTACAACTCGCTGCTCGGGCAGGTCAACGGGCAGCTGGCGCCCCTCGTCGCCCAGGCCCAGGCCCAGACCAGCGCCCGGCTGTCCGCACCGACCTTCTCCGGCAACCTTCCCCCGCCGAGCGGCTCGGCTGGCGTCGCGATCCGCTACGCGGAAGCGCAGATCGGCAAGCCCTACTGCTACGCCGGGACCGGGCCCGGCTGCTTCGACTGCTCGGGGCTGACCATGATGGCGTGGGGCGCAGCCGGGGTCGGTATGCCCCACTACTCGGGCGCCCAGTACGACGACTTCCCCCACGTCCCCATGAGCCAGCTGCAGCCCGGCGACCTCGTGTTCACCGCCGACCCGGGCCAGCACGTCGGCCTCTACGTCGGCGGCGGCGAGGTCATCCATGCCCCCCAGACCGGGCAGGACGTCGGCTACATCGGCGTCGGCTACTTCTCGTTGGCCGCCCGGCCGTAGCGGGACCGGCCCTCGAGCCGCGCCCCGCCCGGACGGCCGCCGGTCGCGGCGCGGGACGGAGAGACGATGACGAACCGGGAGCTCATCGAGGCGTTCTGGCGTGACCTGTACCGCCGCGACTACGACGCGGTCGGCGCCTACTTCCCCGACGAGGGCGAGTACACCGACGTTCCCTCACCGGCCGAGGACGTCGCGCGCGGACCGGCGCAGATCGCGGCTCGCCTCCGGCTCGGGCTCGAGCCGCTCGCGTCCCTCACCCACGACATCCGGCTCCTCGTCTGCGACGGCGACACCGTCGTCACGGAGCACGTCGAGCACTGGGAGTGGCCGACCGGGGAGCGAGTCTCGCTCCCGTTCGTGTCCGTGCAGGAGCTCCGCAACGGCCAGATCGTCCGCTGGTGGGACTACTGGGACATGGGCACCCTCATGGGCGCCGCGCCGCGATGGTGGATCGACCAGATCCTGCGCGAGAGCGCGGCCGCCCACGCCCGCGACGCCAGCTGAACGCGCCCGGTCACGCCCGCACCCCGGTGGCGATCCCCCCGAGCGCGGCACGCCTCCGGTAGCGTGCGCCCCCTTGGCGGGGGGATGCCGACGGTTCGGCGTTCCCGGGCGAAGGGGGTCCACCCGGTGCGACGGGGCGCGGGGGTGCTGGTCGGCTCGATCCTGGCGGTGCTCGTCGCCGCGTCGGTGGCGGTCGCCGCGCCGCCGATCCGGCCCGCCGACCGGCCGCTGCTCGCGGCCGGCGTGCTCACGGCACGCGACGTGCCCACCACCTGGACGCCGTCCCCCCAGAGCAACGACCTCAGCTCCTTCCGGGGCGTCCCCAGCTGCCGGCGCATCCTCGTCGCGACCACCGCCGCCGACCGCGGCGTCCCCAACGTGCTGTCGAAGCAGTTCGGCGACCCGGCCAGCAACAACGAGACGATGGCTGCGAACCAGGTCTGGGCGTTCCGGACCGTTCGCCTCGCCACCGCCTTTCTCGACACGTTCAGCGCGTCGACCACCGGCGGGTGCTTCACCGCCAGCCTCCAGAAGGCCCTCACCGGCACCGGCGTGCAGAACGCGACCGCGACCACGGCGCCGGTCACCACCCTGAGCGGGGTCGGCGACGCCAGCACCGGCCAGGAGGCTCACGGTGCACGTCTCGGCCAACGGGCAGAACGTCACCTTGGTCGCCGACTTCGAGTTCGTCCGGGTCGGGCGGACCGTGATGCTCTTCGAGTTCCTCAACCCCAACACCACGCTCCCCCCAGGACCCCAGATCGTCCAGTCCGTGGTCGGGCGCGTCCAGGCCCTCTGACCCGAGCCGGCGCCCGCCGAACGGTCGGCCGCCGGCGGGCGTCCCCGCAGTAGGTTTCGTGTGGCCCGCCGCCCATCCGCGGGGCGGGCCGGTCACCGTCAGCGCGGACACCGGGAGGCGTCATGGGCGACAAATCGCCGAAGAAGCAGAACGCGAAGAAGCCCGGCAAGTCGCTCAAAGAGAAGCGCCACGAGAAGCAGCTGAAGCACCAGACCAAGCGGCCCGGCAGCGTCTGAGCCGGCTCGGGCGGCCACCGGAGCGACACCGGACAAACCGTCGCCCCGACGCGGGGTCGCGCCGCTAGGTTCGCCCGGTGAGCGACGCCGGAGCGCCGACCGACGACCTGGCCCGCGTCCAGGCGGCCGAGACGCGCTGTCGCGACGTGCTCGGGTCCCTCACCGACGCCGACTCCCGCCGCGCCAGCCTGCTGCCGGGCTGGACGGTCGGGCACCTCGTCACCCACCTGGCCCGCAACGCCGACAGCCACCGCCGACGGGCCGACGCCGCTCGACGGGGCGAGGTCATCGACCAGTACCCGGGCGGCCTCGCGGCCCGGGCCGCCGAGATCGACGCCGGCGCCGGCCGGCCCGCGGTCGAGCTGCGCGACGACGCGTCCCACGCCGCCGACGCCATGCAAGCCGCGTGGCGCGACGTCCCGCCCGCGGCCTGGGCCAACGTCACCCGCGACGTCAGCGGACGGGAGCGTCCCTTGCACGCCCTCCCCGCCCGCCGCTGGCAGGAGCTCGAGGTCCACCTCGTCGACGCCGACCTCGGGGTCACCCCCCACGACTGGTCCGACGACTTCGTCACCGTCTTCCTACCCCTCCTTCGCTCCACCCTGCCCGACCGGCTCCCCGCCGACACACCCGGCGCGCCCCACCACCTCGACGAGCGCGACGAGCTGGCGTGGCTCTACGGGCGGCTCACCGCCCCCGACCTGCCCGTCCTCGCCCCCTGGAGCTGACCGTCGCCTCGGTCGCGTCCGTCGGCGACCGACCGGTCGCCGAGCCCTCGCTCGCTACGCGCTGACCGCTCGCGAGTCGGCCAACCAGGTGATCGGTCCGCCGTGGAAGCCGGTCGTCGCGAGGAGCCGCTCGGTCGGCTCGCTCCCGCGGCCCTCCCACAGGCTGAGGCGAAGCTCGGCCGGGACGTAGGTGTCCGGGCTCGGCTCCAAACGCAGCCAGGCCAGCGGCGCGTCCGCGGTCGCGGCGCGGCCCGCCTCGTGCAGCTGGTCGCGCACCGCGGCCTGCGTCGCGGCGTCGAAGTACTGCCACACCACCGAGTGGTAGAAGACCAACGCCCGGCCCGGGTGACGCTCGGCGAGCTGGGTGCCGACCCACGCGTCAGCGTCGGCGCGGTCGATCGTCACCGGCAGCTCCCGGGCCTGGGTGAGGGCCGCCTCGGCCCGGCGGAACCGTGCCGGCGGCTCGGGCCACACGTAGGCGAGGAGGCGAAGCATCCCGTTGGGATCGGTGGCGTCGATCGGGTCGCGGTCACACCCGCGCCGGTCCGCGACGTCGAAGCCGTGCCCGAACGGCGGGGTGCCGCCGTCCCACAGGTCGACGAACCGCACTCCCGACGCCGCGTTGCCCCAGCCGGTCTCGTCCTGCTCGTACCAGTACGTGTCGGGACGCAGGTTCAAGCCGCCGCTCGACCCCAGCTCCCGCAGGGCCAGCGGCAGCCCGACCTTCTCCGCGATGACCAAGAACCCCGAGGTCAGCGCCACCGACCGGCCCACCTCGTTGGTCTGCGGCGGCCGCTGCAACGCGTCGAGGACCACCGCGGGCGGGTCCGACAGCAACGCCGCGATCTTGGTCATCGCCGCGTCGGCGTCGCCGTCCCCGCCCACCGACGGGTAGTGGCGGGCCAGGTCCGGAGCGTCACCCTTCAGCACCGTCCAGTGCACCCCGCCGAGGAGGCGCAGGACGTACGCGGCCTCGAAGGGGGCGTCCGCGAACGGGGCCAGCAGCCGGGTCGCTGGCCCGTCCCGTCGCGCGTCGGCGGCCAGGCCCTGGCAGACCGACTCGTAGAACGGGCACTGCAACGCGGACATCCCGGCGGCTTGCAGCCCGATCGTGGTCAGGAGTTCCGCCTCGTGCTCCATGCCGCCTCCCCCCGGTGCGAGTCCCCGTTCTACCCGACGCGCGAGCAGCGCCACCGCCTCCCTCCGGGTGGCCAGGTCGCCCGGCGCGTCACGTGGGGGCGTGGACGCGGGCCTCGCCGTCGCGGAGGACCTGGGCGACCAGCTCGCGCACCGTGGGCGGCGCGGTCGCCGGCGAGCCGGCGTCGTAGGGCGGCTGCGGGTCGTACTCGATCCCGAGCTGGATCCCCTGCGCGAGCTCGATGCCCAGCAGCTCGCCGACCAGCGCGAGGGCCAGGTCGATGCCCGCCGACACGCCAGCCGCGGTGACGACCCGGCCGTCGAACACCACCCGCTGCTCGACCGGCTCCGCCCCGTAGGCCCGCAGCTGGTCGAGCGCGAACCAGTGCGTCGTCGCACGCCGCTGCTCGAGGAGGCCCGCCGCGCCAAGCAGCAGCGCCCCCGTGCACACCGACGTCGTGTACGTCGTGCTGGCATGCACGCGGTGCAGCCAGTCGACGATCGGGCCGCCGTCCCGCGCGATCCGCCGGGTGGCCAGCCCGCCCGGGACCACGACCAGGTCGGCGGAGGACACGTCGTCGAAGGTGCGCTCCACGTCGAGGTGCAGCAGCCCGCCCTCGTCGCTGAGCCGCCCGGTGCGCTCGGCGCAGAGCACGACCGACACGCCGGGCGCGTTCGTGAACACCCCGTACGGCCCGATCGCGTCGAGGGCCGTGAACCCCTCGTACAAGCCGATCGCGATCTGCATGGTGCTCCTCTCAGCCCGCCCGGCGGCTGAAGTGCCGCCGGTACTGGTCAGGGGTCGTGCCGGCCCGTCGGTGGAAGGCCCGGTGCAGCGTCTCCGGGGTTTGGAGCCCCACCCGGCCCGCGATGGCAGCGACGGTCAAGTCGGTGGTCTCGAGCAGCCGGCGGGCGGCCTCGATGCGGAGCTCCTCGACGTACACGGCCGGTGTCGTGGCGGTCTCGCGGGCGAAGCAGCGGGCGAAGGTCCGTGGGCTCATCCCCACCCGAGCCGCGAGCGCGTCGACGGTGAGGTGGTCGTCGAGATGGTCGGGGAGCCACCGCTGCAGCTCGGCGAGGGTGGGCGTGGTCGCCGCCTGCGCGCGCAGCTGGGCGCTGAACTGGGCCTGGCCGCCCGGCCGGCGGGCGAAGACGACCAGCCACGCCGCGACGGCGTGGGCGAGCTCGCTGCCGTGGTCGGCGTCGACCAGGGCGAGGAACAGGTCGACGCCCACGGTGACCCCGGCCGACGTCCACCGGTCCCGGTCGTGCACGTAGATCCGGTCCGCCAGCACCCGCACCGTCGGGTGGCGTGCCGCCAGCCCGTCGCACGACGCCCAGTGGGTGGTGGCCTCGTAGCCGTCGAGCAGACCGGCCGCGGCGAGCAGCCAGGCGCCGGTGCAGACCGACGTCACCCGCCGGGCCCGGCCCGCCACCGCGGCCAGGTCGGCGAGGAGCCGCTGGTCGCCCCGGCTCACCCGGGTGCCCTGGCCGCCCACGACGACCAGGGTGTCGAGGGGCGGCGGGTCGGCGGCCAGCGCGGCGAGCGACACGTCCGCCTCGATGCTCACCCCGCTCTCCGAGCGCGCCGCGCCCCGCGGGGCGCGGCGATCAGCGTGTCGTAGGGCGGCTGGGCGCCGAGGGCGCGTCGCGGCGCGCAGGACCTCGACCGGGCCGGCCAGGTCGAGCAGCTGGAAGCCGTCGAAGGTGACCACCACCACCGCTCGCGGGGCCGGGACCATGCCCGCATCATCCGCCCCCCACCCCGGTGGCAGCAATGTCATTTCTCTGATGATTCCTGCCAACCCCGTCTCGCACCGCCCGGGGCGGAACCTTCAGGTCGTGGACGATCCCGAGCGCCCGCCCGACCCGCAGGACGTACCAGGTCGGGTCGAGCTCCCACCAGAAGAACCCCTGCCGGGCCGACGCCGGGTAGTGGTGGTGGTTGTTGTGCCATCCCTCGCCCCCGGTGACGAGGGCCAGGAGCAGCGAGTTGCGGCTGGTGTCGGGCGTCGCGTAGCGGCGCCGCCCCACCAGGTGCCCGGCCGAGTTGACGAGGAACGTCGTGTGCCACAGCAGCACCGTCGACCAGAAGAAGCCGACCACCAGCCCCGACCAGCCGCCGACGAGGAACGCGAGCAGCCCCACCGTCCACGGCGCCACCCAGTCGTGCCGGTCGAGCCACACCAGTTCCGGGTACCCGCGCGAAGTCCTTCACGACCCGGTAGTCGGGCCGCTTGTGCTCGTCGCACAGGATCCAGCCCACGTGGCTCCACCACCAGCCCTGCTTCGGGGAGTGCGGGTCGCCCTGCTCGTCGGCGTGACGGTGGTGGAGGCGATGGTTCGCGGCCCACCACAGCACGCCCTTCTCCGCGGTGCTCTCGGCTAGGAACGCGACCACCGCCTGCCAGACCCGGTTCAGCCGGTAGCTGCGATGCGAGAAGTAGCGGTGGTAGCCGCCGGTCACGAACACCGCCCGACCGACGAACAGCGCCACGAACAGCACCAGCGCGGTGCGGGTCACCCCCGTGATCAGCGCGGCCAGGCACAGCACGTGCACCAGGAAGAAGGGCACCGAGCCCCGCCAGTTCAGCCGTTCCTCGGGGGCCCGGGGGCGGCCGGGCCGGCGTCGGGTCTCCGCAGCAGCCGGGACGGAAGCCACGGCGCGTACCCTACCGACTAGTCGGTAGGGTGGCCAGTCGGGCCCGACCGGGCCCGGGCGAGCCGAGGGATACTGCGACACGCAGGGCGAGCACCGACCCCGCACCGGGGGGCGACGAAGGCATGGCCGCAGAGCCCGAGGGTGGTGGCACGAAGGACCAGATCCTCGCCGTCGCGCTGCGCCGCTTCGCCGCTGACGGGTTCTCGGGCACCAGCCTGAACGACATCGCCGACGAGGTCGGGGTGCGCCGATCGAGCCTCCTGCACCACTTCCCGTCGAAGGAGGCGCTCTACCGGGCGGTCGTGCTCGAGGAGTTCGCGGACTGGTTCGAGCTGCTCGGCGAGGCGATCGGAACCGTCGACCACGGCTGGACCCAGGTCGAGAAGGTGCTGCGCGCCGCGTTCCGGTTCTTCGAGGAACGGCCGGAGTTCGTGCGGCTGGCCCGTCGGGAGGCCCTCGACGGCTCCACCGTCACCGAGGAGCTCGGAGCCGAGCTGCGACCCCTGTTCGACCGCGGCGTGGGCTGGCTCACCGACGAGATGCAGGCCGGACGCCTCCGCGAGTACGACGCGGCCCAGCTGATCCTGACCGGGTACGGCGCCGTCCTCTCCTACCTCTCGGACGCGGCGCTCATCACCGACCTCCTCGGTGAGGATCCCTGGACCCCCCCGGCGCTGGCGGTGCGACGCGACCACGTCCTCTCCGTCCTGCGAGCCGCCCTCGAGCCCTGATCCCGACCCGGACGCGACGCGTCGATCCGTCGGGCGGCGGAGCGTGCCCTCGTATGGTCGACCCCTCTCGACGGGCGCCGGCCACGTCTAAGGTCCGAGCCGCCGATCTGCCGCGCCCGGCGAGCACCCCTCGACGCGGGGTGCCGTGCCCAGCGGGTCGACGCCGGCGACCGGAGCCGGCCACGCGTCGCGAAACGGACGGAGGTTCCTGTGCACACCCCGATCTGCGATCAGCTCGACATCGAGTTCCCGATCTTCGCGTTCAGCCACTGCCGAGACGTCGTCGCCGCGGTCACGAACGCGGGCGGGTTCGGGGTGCTCGGCGCCCTCGCCTTCGAGCCGGAACGCCTCGAGGTCGAGTTGGCGTGGATCGAGGACCACGTGCACGGCCGCACCTACGGCGTCGACTTCGCGATGCCCGCGAAGTACGTCGGGAAGGGCGGGGGAGCGGAGGCGACCCCCGAGCACCTCCAGGGCCTCATCCCGACCGAGTACCACGACTTCGTGCAGACCGTCCTCGACGACGCCGGCATCCCGCGGCTCCCCGACGACTTCGAGCACCGCGCCCCAAGGCCGCCGGGCTCAACGTCGACGCCGAAGGGCCGGGTCAGCTCGAGCTGACCCTCGCCGCGCCGGGCGTCCGGATGGTCGTGAACGCGCTCGGCCCGCCTCCCCCGTACGTGGTCGAGCAGACCCACGCCGCGGGGCGGCTGGTCGGCGCGCTCGTCGGCTCGAAGCAGCACGCCGAGCGGCAGGTCAACCTCGGCGTCGACGTGCTCGTCGCCCAGGGCACCGAAGCCGGCGGCCACTGCGGCGAGATCTCGACCATGGTCCTCGTCCCCCAAGTCGTCGACGCGGTCCCCGACCACGTCGCGGTGCTCGCCGCGGGCGGGATCGGCGACGGCCGACAGATGGCCGCCGCGATGGCGCTCGGCGCCCAGGGGGTCTGGACCGGCTCGGTGTGGCTCCTGACCGCCGAGGCCGACATGTACCCCGAGGTCACCGAGAACCTCCTCGCGGCCAGCTCCCGCGACGCGGTGCGGTCCCGGGTCATGACCGGCAAGCCGGCCCGCCAGCTCCGCACCAAGTGGACCGAGGCATGGGAGCAGCCCGACGCGCCCGAGCCGCTGCCGATGCCGCTCCAGGGGCTCCTCTACGGCGAGGCGGCCGAGCGGTTCAGCCGCGTCCACTCGAAGGACTTCGGCGGCCACCCGGCCGGGCAGATCATCGGCAGCATCGACCGGGTCCGACCGGCCAAGGACGTGGTCCGAGACATGGTGGAGGGCTGGATCGCGGCGACCGAGCGACTCGAATCGCTGATGGAGAGCTGACCGAGGCGAGGCGGGTCAGGCGGGCTCGACCGCGACGCGGGCCAAGAGCCCGAGGCGTCGCCCGGCGACGATCGTGCAGACCACCAGCGCGCAGAGCACGCTGGCCGCGAACGCGGTCCGCCACCCGCCGGGCACGTTCGTGTTCAACGCCGCGATCGTGACCAGGTTCAACAGCGCATGGACCATCACCGCGGGCAGCAGCGCGCCGGTGCGGAGCAGCGCGTAGCCGAGCACGATCGACAGCGCCGCGAACGGGACCGCGTGGATCGTGTTGCTCATCTGGGCGACGTGACCGGGCAGCAGGGTGAACACCAGGCCCGACCCGACCAGCACGACCAGCCCCGGCACGAGGCCCCAGTCCTCGGAGTTGCGCCAGTTGCGCCGCATCAACGCCGCCGTGCACACGCCGAGCAGGATCAGCACCGCCAGCCGGTAGACCAGCTCCTCGTCCAGCGCGGCGAGGACCAGCCCCACCGCCTCCTGGAAGCTGGCGACCCGGGCCGTGTACTGCCAGAGCCCGAAGACGAGCACGCCGCCGCACACGACCAGGAACTCGCGCCAGGCGGCCAGGTTGGTGCGGTCCAGGCCCAGGCGCCGAAGGCCGAGCAGCACGGCGAGGAGGATCCCGAGCGGCAGGGCCAGGGACATCTCGACCCGGCCGAGGGACCCCATCGTCACGCCCCGCCACGCCGTCACCGCGTCGACGCCGAGCGCGACCGCGGCGACGGTCAGGATGGTCGGCGTCAACGGCCAGCGGGTCCAGCGCAGCCATAGCCAGTCGCCGCGCGTCGCTGCCAATTCGCCGGGTCCCGCGGCCACCGTTCCCTCCGGGCTGGGTCTGCCCTTCATCGGACCGCGAGCAGCCCGACTCAAGGGCCAACCGGTCCGGGTCGGCTAGCCCGGGTAGTGGGACGCTTCTATGTCCCGTCAAGGGGTGGGCATCGCTTCGAGTTCTCGGAACAGTTGGCGGGCGACGTAGCGCTTCAAGCACCGTTTGATCTCCCGGGTGGTCTTGCCCTCGGCGAGGCGTCGGGCGACGTAGGCCTTCGTGGTGGGGTCCTGGCGCATCCTGACCATGACCACGGTGTGCAGGGCGCGGTTGAGTTGGCGGTCGCCGCTGTGGTTGAGCCGATGGCGGATGGTCTGTCCTGAGCTGGCCTCGATTGGGGCCACGCCGGCGAGCTGGGCGAAGGCCGCCTCGGAGCGAACCCGCCCGCGGTGTGACCACGACACGATCACCTGAGCGGCGACGACGGGCCCGATCCCGAGTTGGTTCAGCAGACCCGGCGCGACCTGGCGGACGAGTGCGTCGAGGTGGGCTTCGAGCTCGGAGGCTTCGCGCTGGCACGCCAATGCCCGACGGGCGGTCGCTCGCATGGCCATGGCCGTGGCGAATTCCTCGGTGCTGTGGCGGGTTGATCCACGCAAGGCTGCGCAGGTCTCGAGGAGCCGACCCAGGCTCAGCGTCCGAAGCCGCTGGCGTAGGTCGTCGGGAGCACTGACCACGAGGGCGTGGAGGGCGGCGATGGCCCGGGTGCGGAAGTCGATGGCTTGAGCCCGGGTGGTGAGCAGCACCCGGATGGCTTCACGCTGACCCCGACAGCGAGGCTCACCCGTTCGATCCCTGGACAGGACCTCGCGGGCGGCGCGCACGGCGTCGATCGCATCGCTTTTTGCCCCAGCTCGTCTGGGACGTTTGGGTCGGTCGACCTCGACGACATGCTCCCGGCGGGCCAGGAGGGCGGTCGTGAGCCCCGCTCCGAAGCTGCCGGTGCCTTCGATCGCCCACACTCGGGTCCGCCCATGCGTCTCTGCGAAGGCGACGAGGCGTCGATAGCCCTTCGGATCGGCCGGGACGCTCAACTGGGCCACCACGACGCCCGACGCGTTCAGCGCAGCCGCCGAGTGGGTGTGCTTGTGGGTGTCGACGCCGATGACGACGTCGACGTGATCTGTCAGCATGGAAGTGCTCCTTTGCCAAGGGGAGTCAACGTTGTCGGTGCCGGTCCGAGCGACGCTGTGGCAGGACTGTGAGGAGTCACGCCGAACGGCGGACGAGCTTCTGATCAGGCCAACTCACGGCGACCGGGCCGGTGCCGGCAGCGCGAGCGGACATGTCCCATTCAGGGCACCAAGACGGGCCGATCAGTTTGTGGGTCACGCTCGCACCACCAGCACCCAGCCTCAGCCCCCAAGGTCGGGGACCGGTGGACCGCAAGACTCACAATCAGTTTGGACTGTCTCACCCCAGCTCTACTGTCCCAAGTTGCGAGAGAGGTCGGTCCCTCGGGAGGAGGGAGCGTGAAACTGCCTTCGGGCTACCGACGTAAAGCCGAATGTACGCAGAGGGCCGAAACTGGCCCACTGCCCTAGCCCGCCACCTCCAGGCGGACGGTGACGAGCTCGAACGGGTGCAGCGACAGGGGGACCACCCCGTCGTCGACGGCCAGCGGCTCCTGGTCACGCTCGAGGAGGTCGGTGCGGGTCGCGGCGGTGACCGGCGACCACAGGGCGAGGCGGGCCGGGGTGCGACGGCCCCACACCTCGGCCAGGCGCACGATCACCCCCGGGCTGCGGTCGGCGCACTTCACCGCCTCGACGAGGACGCCCGGCTGGTCGACCCGCACCAGCGACGCGGCGGCCCGGCGCGGCCCGGCGTGGCGGGGGGTGGCGACCGCGGTGAGCGGGTCGTTCAGCTCCCGGGCCTCCTCGACCACGCGTCCGGCGCGCAGGTCGCCGGGGTGGGGGAGGAGCGCGTACGTGAACCGGTGATGGCCTCGGTCGGCGGTCGGGTCGGGCCACGTCGGGGCCCGCAGCAGCGAGAGGCGCAGCACGTGGCCCTGGACGTCGTAGCCGTACTTGCAGTCGTTCAGGAGCGCGACGCCGTAGTCGCCCTCCGAGAGGTCGGCCCACTGCTGCGCGCACACCTCGAACCGGGCGAAGTCCCAGCTCGTGCTGGCGTGGGTGGGGCGCGGCAGGTGCCCGAACTGGATCTCGTAGGTCGCGGTCGGAGCGTGCACCGCGACCGGGAAGGCGACCTTCAGCAGCTGGTGCGACTCGTGCCAGTCGACCTCCGTCTCGAACTCGAGGCGTGACGCTCCGGCGGCGAGCGAGACCCGCTGCTCGACCCGGGAGCTGCCGAACCGCCGCACGATCCGCAGCCCCGCCCGCAGCGGCCCCCGTTCGACGACGTCGAGCTGGTCGAGGGCCTCGACGTCGGTGACCTGGTCGAACGCGAACCGGTCGATGTCCCAGGCGTCGAAGAAGTTCGGGTGGTCGTCTAGGAGCTGGAGCTGGTTGGCGCGGGCGCCCGCGGCGACGACCTCCCGTCCGACCCGCTTGTCGAGGATCGATCGGATCAGCCCGTCCCGGTCGAAGGCGACCCGGAGGTGCTCGTTCTCGAGCCGGTCCGAGTCCACCTCGAGGAGTCCGGCGCGGGCGCGGCCCGCCACGACGTCGTAGCGGGCGTAGCCGCAGGCCGGGACGCGCACCGCGGTGACCACCGACCCGTCGGCGGTCGCCTGGAGCGGGCTCGCCGTGCCGTCGACGTCGACCGCGACGAGCGACGCCGCGTCGTCGGCGGCGACGTCGAGGACGACCAGCCCCGACCGGTCGTGCGACGTCGCGTTGAACACGACGGTGGGGTGGGTCGTCGCCTCCGTGTCGACCGTTCCCGCCAGCTCGGCGGTCGCGGCCCGCGTGACCTCGCCCGCCGCGGTGAGGACCCGCGCCTGGTCGCGGGCCGCGTCCTCGTACACCCACGCGATGCCCGAGCCCGGGAGGATGTCGTGGAACTGGTGCACGAGCAGGGTCTGCCACGCCGCCGCGAGGCGAGCCGGCACGCCGTCGTCCCCCGCCGGGTGGGCGGCGGTCGACCACAGCTCCGCGTCGCGCAGCCCGACCTCCCCGCGGCGGTTGGCGAGCTTCACGTCACCGTGGGTCGTGTACGTCCCCCGGTGCAGCTCGAGGTACAGCTCGCCGACCCACACCGGCCAGCGGTCCGAGTCGAGCGGCGCGGCGGCGAAGAACGCCTCGGGGCCCTCCAGCACCACCTCGGGCAGCCCCTCCACGCGAGGCAGCCGAGCGAGCGACTCGAGCATCGCCGCGGTCGGGCCGCCGCCGCCGTCGCTGTGCCCGAACGGGTACAGGGAGCGGCGCGCCCGGTCATGGTCGCGGAACCGCTCCACGCCGGCCCGCAGCTCCCGGGCCGTCGCCTGCCCGCCGTAGGTGTCGGACGGCGGGAAGTGCGCGAAGACCCGGGAGCCGTCGATCCCCTCCCACCAGAAGCTGTGGTGGGGCAGCTGGTCGTACTGGTTCCACGACAGCTTCTGACTCATGAACCACTCGACGCCGGCCTGCCGGAGGATCTGCGGCAGCGCGGCCGAGAACCCGAACGTGTCGGGCAGCCAGGCTCCCCGGGTCTCGATCCCGAACTCGTCGAGGTAGAAGCGCTTCCCGTACACCAGCTGGCGGACCAGCGACTCGCCGCACGGCACGTTGCAGTCCGGCTCCACCCACATGCTGCCGGTCGGCTCGAACTGGCCCGCCGCCACCCGCGCCCGGACGGCGGCGAACAGCGACGGGTACCGGTCTTGCACCCACGCCAGGTGCAGCGCCTGCGAGCAGGCGAACCGGTACTCCGGGTAGTCCTCCATCAGCCGCACCGCGGTGCTGAACGACCGCGCGCACTTGCGGACCGTCTCCCGCAGCGGCCACAGCCACGCGGTGTCGAGATGAGCGTGACCCACCGCGCTCGACCCGGTGCCCGCCCGGGCGCGGCGCGCCCTGCAGCGCCCGGTCCAGGATCGTCCCCGCGGCCGGGTAGCTCCCGGCCACGTCGTCGAGGTCCAGCGCGTCGGCAGCGTCGAGCAGCGTCGACGCGCAGCTGGGCCCGGCCCGGCTCCGAGGCCGGCAACGCGCCGCAGCGCGTCGACGAGCACCCGCAGGTCGTCGCCGAAGGCCCGCAGCGCCGGGTCGACCAGGCGCAGCTCCGCCGCCGCGAGCCGGAACTGGGTCGGGCCGCCCGGGTCGGGATCGAGGACCGGCCACACCGGCGCGCCGAACGGCGGCCGTGGGTTCGCGGCCGCCTCGACGTAGAGCTCCACCGGCTCGTCGGGGCCCGCGCCGCGGGTCACCCGGCACTCCACGTGGTTCGGGGACAGGCCCTGGAGCGGCTGCCCGTCTCGCCACACCAGCGACTCGGCGCCGAACCCGGTGGACCCGGCGCCCCCGACCTCGAAGTGCAGCACGACCTCCTGTCCGTCCCACGCGGTCGGGATCCGGCCCCGCAGCCGGAACCAGGTCGTGTCCCACCGCGGCCCCCATCGATCCCCGACCTCGAACGGCTCGTACCGCGCGCGCGAGGGCCGCCTCGATCGCGATCGGCTCCCCACCGACGTGGTGGGCGGCGATCTCGTCGAGCGGCGACGGCCGGGCCGGCCAGGGCGGGCTGGACGAACTCGTGGAGGACCCGGAGGAGGTGACCGTCGGTGACAGGGTCCGAGCCGGGCACGGCGGGCGAGCGTAGGCGCGGCGCCGTCCCTGGGCCTCCCGGGCCCGCCGCCCGGGGGGTGACATGGTCGCCGGGCCGCCCATGCACCATCCTGGTGAGCCGGGCGGCGCCGCTGGCTCCTCCGGCGACACACAGGGGGAACCATGAGGGGGATCCGTCGAGGCGCGGTCGTGATCGGAATGGTCGCCGCGCTGATCATCGGAGCCGCGTCGAGCGGCCTGGCCGCGGCACCGCACGCCACCGCAGCACCGACCGCCAGCGACGTGGGCGTGAGCCCGACGACGATCCACATCGCGGTCATCGCCGACGTCAACACGCCCCTCGCGCCGGGCCTGTTCAAGGGCTCGGAAGACGCGGTCGAGGGCTACGCGCGCTACATCAACGCGCACGGCGGGCTGGCCGGCCGCAAGGTCGCGGTCGACTTCTACGACAGCCAGCTCTCCGCGGACGAGTCCCGCAACGCGCTCATCGAAGCCTGCTCGAAGGACTTCGCGACCGTCGGGACCACCGCGCTGTTCATGAACAACGTCACCGACGCGGTCAACTGCAAGGACATCAACGGCAAGGCGACCGGCCTGCCCGACGTCCCGGAGCTGACCACGTCACCGGAGCAGCAGATGTCGCCGGTGTCGTTCCCGATCCTCGTGCCCGCCCAGGACTTCAGCGACCCGACCGGGACCACGTTCTTCCAGAACGCGGGGCAGATCTACTGGTACGAGAAGAACGTCACGAAGAGCCTGCACGGCATGTTCCTGATCCCCGCTGACCTGCAAGCGACCGCCAACGCGTCGCTGCCGATCCAGTGGGCGGAGCAGAAGCTCGGGGTCAAGACCGACCAGTCGTTCAACGTCTACGGCTCCAACACCCAGGACGCCTACCTGCCCATCGCGGCCGCGATCAAGAGCCACAGCTCGACCTACGTCCGGGGCGGCAGCAACGACGTCAGCATGGCCGACATGCGGCTCGAGGCCCAGCAGCAGGGCGTCACCTCGGTGAAGGTCTGGGACTGCTCCCTGTCCTGCTACAGCCAGAAGTTCCTCCAGCTGGCCGGACCGGCCGCCAACGGCACCTACATCGACACTTCGTTCGTGCCGCTCGAGGAGGCGAAGGACTCCCCGCCGGTCGCGAACTACTTGAAGACGGTCGGCGCCGCCAACGCCGACGGGTTCGGCCTCCAGGCCTGGGCGGCCGCGCTGTTCTTCCAGGACGTCGTGCAGAAGATCGTCGCCGCCGACGGCGTGAACGGCCTCACCCGGGCCAACTTCCTCGCCACGGCCAAGACGGAGCACGCCTTCACCGCGCGAGGGGATGATCGGCCCACCGACGTCGGCGGCCACAAGCAGTCGCCGTGCTTCGCGATCCTGCAAGTGAAGAACGACAAGTTCGTGCGCGTCTACCCGACCAAGGCCGCCACGTTCGACTGCAACCCGAAGAACATCGTCGAGGTGCACGGCACCCTGCCCGGGAGCTGACCCGCCTGCGCGCGGCCGGCGGCGCGGGAGCGTCGCCGGCCGCACCGCGGCCCGCACCGGCCTCCGGTCGGGGGACCGACCCGGCCCGGCGGCGGTTTCCGGTACGTTCTCGCCGCAGCACCCCCAACCGCCAGGAGGCGCGTGGTGCTCGAGTTCGACCCCCTCGACGAGTACCCCATCCATCAGGTGCCGCTGCCCATGCGGTACGTGGCGACCAGCGACCGGCACTTCTACGACCGCTGCATCTTCCAAGGCGTCGACCACGAGGCCGACGCGTACTTCATCACCGGTCTCGGCGTGTACCCCAACCTCGGCGTCATCGACGCCTACGCCACCGTGCGGCGCGGCAACCAGCAGTGGGCGATCCGCACGTCCGGGTCGCCGCCCCGACGACAGGCCTCCCAGCAGGTCGGGCCGTACTGCATCGAGGTGCTCCAGCCCTTCCACGAGCTGCGCCTGATCTGCGACGCCGACGAGCACGGCGTCGGCTTCGACCTCGTCTACCGCTCCGAGTACGGGCCGGTCTCTGAGCCTCAGCACGTCCGCCGGCAGGGCGACCGGATGCTCCTCGACGCGTCCCGGTTCGCGGGGCTCGGCACCTGGAGCGGCGAGCTGCGCGTCGCGGGGGAGCGCATCGCCGTCACCCCGGAGCGGTTCACCGCGACCCGGGACCGGTCGTGGGGCATCCGCCCGGTCGGGGAGCCCGAACCGGCCGGGCAGCCCCGCGAGTTCGGCGGCATGTGGTGGAACTGGATCCCGCTGCGCTTCGAGCACTTCGGCCTCGCACACCGATCCTCGAGGAGGACCCCACCGGGCTGCGGAACACGAACTTCGCGGTGCGGGTCTGGCCCGAGGCCACCGGCCGGCCGGTGGAGCAGCTCGGCTGGCCGCTCCCCACGATCGAGTACGCGTCCGGCACCCGGCGGCCCACCCACGCCAGCATCGAGCTGATCAGCCGGGACGGGAAGGCCTCGACCCTCGAGATCGAGCCCGCTGGTTGGCATCCCCCTCAACGTCGGCTGCGGGTACGGCGCCGACCCCGACTGGAGCCACGGCGTCTGGAAAGGCGAGGCGTGGGTCGAAGGGTCGCTCTACGACCACCAGGACCCGGCCGTGTCCGGCCGCGGCGCGTTCTCGATCACCGACCACCTCGCCCGCGCCACCTTCGACGGCGAGACCGGCTGGGGGATCTTCGAGCACGGCTCGATCGGGCGCCACGACCCGTCCGGCTTCGCCGACCTCAGCGCCGTCGCGCCCTGACCCCGGTCGCGGCCGGACCGGCGCTGGACGCGCCGCCCTAGGCCGCGTCGGTCGGCGCCTCGATTCGGAACACCGGGTGACGCGGCGCGACGCGGGCCAGCTCCTCGTCGCTGGAGGTCCCGCTCACCCCGTCGAAGAACACGCCGACCTCGGCCTTCCAGCGGTCCAGGTACGCCCGCAGGACGGGCGGCTTCTCCGCGTCGGGGAGCTCCACCGAGCGGAACCGCTCCACGCGGCGCCCGAGCCGCAGCTCGCCCTGCCCGGCCGCCCGCAGGTTCTTCACCCACTGCGTCTCGCCTCGCGGCGCGACCAGGTAGCGGCCCCCCGGGCCGCTCAGCAGGTTCACCGGCGTCGTGCGCCACTCTCCGGAGCGTCGCCCCCGCACCGCGAGCCGCCGGGAGCCCCACACGCTGATCCCGGCCCGGGTCAGGCCGGCGACGAGCCGGTTGAACACGTTGCGGGTGAACCAGCCCGGCTGCTGGTAGTGCGGGCTGTCGTCGGTCTCAGCCATCGGCGCTCCTCGTTCCGGGCCCGTCCGTGTAGCCCCGCCCGACGGTAGCGGCGCCCCGCCGGCGCGTCGGCCGGCCGGGGGGCCGCAGGCCGGGTCTACCGTGGGGTCGATGGCCACCGCGGTGAGCGCGACGTTGCCATTCCACCTCCGCGGGAACTACGCGCCGGTCCGGGACGAGATCGACGCCCACGACCTGCCCGTCATCGGGACCGTCCCCCCGAGCTGCGAGGCCGGTTCCTCCGCAACGGCCCCAACCCGCAGCACGGACCCTCGGCGCACTGGTTCCTCGGCGACGGGATGCTGCACAGCGTCGAGCTGGGCGACGGGCGCGCCCGCGGCTATCGGAACCGCTACGTGCAGACCGACCTGCTCCGGCGACGTCGGACCGTTCATCGACGACCAGGGCCACATCGACCTGCGCGTCGACCCGGCCAACACGAACGTGATCGGCCACGCCGGCCGCATCCTCGCCCTGGTCGAGAACGGCTTCCCCTACCAGGTTACCCCCGACCTCGACACGGTCGGCTGCTTCGACTTCGACGGCCGGCTCACCACCGCCATGACCGCGCACCCAAGCTCGACCCCGCCTCGGGGGAGCTGCACTTCTTCGGCTACGGGTTCGTGCCCCCCTACCTCACCTACCACGTCGCCGACCGGGACGGCACCCTGACCCGCAGCGAGGTGATCACCGTGCCCGGCCCGACCATGATGCACGACTTCAACCTCACCGAGCACCACGTCGTGTTCATGGACCTCCCCATCGTGTTCGACCCCGACGCTCGTCGCCGGTGGCTTCCCGTACCGGTGGGACGACGGATACGGGGCCCGCCTCGGCGTGCTGCCCCGCGGCGGGCACGACGCCGACGTCCGCTGGCTCGACGTCGAGCCCTGCTACGTCTTCCATCCCCTGAACGCGCGACGACCGGGACACCTCGATCGTCCTCGACGTGGTCCGCTACCCGCGCCTCTGGGACGGCGCCAACGACGACTTCTCCAACGCCTGCCTCACCCGCTGGACGATCGACCTCGCGGCCGGCACCGTGCACGAGGAGCAGCTCGACGACCGTCCCATCGAGTTCCCCCGCCTCGACCCGCGCCGAATCGGGCGCCCCCACCGCTACGGGTACGCGGTCCAGACCCCCGGCGGGCTCGGCCAGCAGCACACCGCGCGCATCAAGTACGACCAGGAGACCGGACACGTCGACGAGCACGACTTCGGGCCGGGCCGGGAGCCCGGCGAGCCGGTCTTCGTCCCCCGACCCGACGGCACCGCCGAGGACGACGGCTGGGTCCTCGCCTACGTCTTCGACGCCCCCCGCGACACCAGCGACCTCGTCCTCCTCGAGGGAGCCGACTTCGGCGCCGAGCCCACCGCGACCGTCGCCCTGCCCCAGCGGGTCCCGTTCGGGTTCCACGGCAACTGGATCCCCGACCCGGCCTGAGTCCCGGCCCCGGTCGCCCCGGCGTCCCGCGCGGGCAGCGCCAATAGAGTGGAGCGATCACCACCACCCCGACCACCGACCTCGGCATCGACGCCATCGACTTCGGCGACATCACGCTCTGGGAGCGTGACGACTGGCCCGGCATGTTCGCCACCCTCCGCCACGAGCGGCCCATCTCGTGGCACACCGAGCCCGAGATCCCCGGCCTCACCTTCGGCCCCGGCCCCGGCTTCTGGTCGCTGGTCCGCTACGACGACATCGTCACCGCGAGCCGCAACCCCGAGGTGTTCGTCTCCGGGCGAGGCACCAACATCCCGGACTTCCCACCCGAGGTGTACGAGTTCCTCGGCTCCATGATCAACATGGACCCGCCCCGCCACACCCGCTTCCGCCTCATCGTGAACCGCGGGTTCACGCCCCGCCAGGTCGGCGCCATCGAGCAGAGCGTCCACGACCGGGCCCGGGCCATCGTCGAGCGCGTCGCACCCCAGGGCAGCTGCGACTTCGTCCGCGAGATCGCGTCGGCGCTGCCCCTCCAGATCATCTGCGACATGATGGGCGTCCCCGAATCCGACTACGACCTGATCTTCGAGCGCACCAACGTCGTCCTCGGCGCCAGCGACCCCGAGTACGGCGGCGAGATCACCGCCGCCTTCACCGCCGCTCAGGAGATCTGGCAGTACGCGGAGGACCTGCGGGCCGAGCGGCTCCGCCAGCCCCGCGACGACATCACCACCACCATCTCCCAAGCCGAGGTCGAGGGGCACAGCCTCACCCCCGAGGAGTTCGGGTCCTTCTTCGTGCTCCTCGTCGTGGCCGGCAACGAGACCACCCGCAACGCCATCAGCCACGGGATGAAGGCCCTCACCGACCACCCCGACCAGCGGCGCCGCTGGCTCGACGACTTCGAAGGGATCGCCCCCAGCGCGGTCGAGGAGATCATCCGCTGGTCGACCCCGGTCATCCACTTCCGACGCACCTGCGTCGCCCGCGACGTCGAGCTTGGCGGCACCCGCATCGAGGAAGGCCAGAAGGTGGTGCTCTGGTACAACTCCGCGAACCGCGACGAGGCGTACTTCGACGACCCCTACCGCTTCGACGTCACCCGCACCCCGAACGAGCACCTCGGCTTCGGCGGCGGCGGCCCCCACTTCTGCCTCGGCGCCCACCTCGCCCGCCGCGAGATCAACGTCCTGTTCGACGAGCTCCTCCGCCGACTCCCCGACATCGAGGTCAGCGCCGAGCCCGAGATGCTCCGCTCCAACTTCATCCACGGCATCAAGCGCATGCCGGTCACCTTCACGCCGCGCTAGAGGAGCGTCGGCGCTGTTCAGAGGCTGTCGCACGAATCTTGACCATCCCACCCGCGTTTTCGCGGCCGGGTGAGGATGGGGCATGACGGTGAACGTTCGTGAGGTCGATCGGGACCAGGTGTTCTTGATGCCCCCGTCGGTGGCGGAGTGGCTGCCGGCGGATCATCTGGCCTGGTTCGTGCTGGACGTGGTCGGCGAGCTGGACCTCTCGGGGTTCTATTCGGATCTGCGCGACGACGGGCGGGGCGGTTCGAGCTATGACCCGGCGATGGTGCTGGGGGTGCTCGTCTACGCGTATTGCGTGGGTGAGCGGTCGAGTCGCCGGATCGAGGCTCGCCTGGTCGAGGACGTGGCGTTTCGGGTGCTGGCGGGGAACCAGCGTCCGGATCACGCGACGCTGGCGCGGTTCCGGTGTCGTCACGAGGCCGCGATCGCCGAGCTGTTCGCCCAGGTGCTGGGACTGTGTGTCGCTGAGGGGCTGGTCGCAGCGGGCGTGGTGGCCATCGACGGGACCAGAGTCGAGGCGAACGCGTCGGCGTTTTCGAGTCGCACCCGTCGTCAGATCGCGGCGGAGATCCTGGCGGAGGCGGAGGCAACCGACGCCGCCGAGGACGAGCGGTTCGGAGAGCGGCGCGGTGACGAGCTCCCGCCGCGGTGGGCGGATCGTCGGGATCGCCAGGCGCGGCTGCGAGAGGCGCTGCGCCAGCTCGACGCCGAGGGCGCCTCGGACTGGGAGACCTATGTGGCGGAGCGGGCCCGCAAGGAGGCCGAGGCCGGCCGCAAGCTCGCGGGCCGCAAGCCGTCCAAGGCGGGACGCAAGGCCAAGGATCGTTACGCCAACGTCACCGATCCCGACAGCCGGATGCAGCGGGCCCGGAACCGGTTCGTGCAGGGCTACAACGCGCGAGGCCGCGACGTCCCAGGATCACATCATCGTGGCTGCCGAGATGACGAATGCCACCAACGACACCACCCAGTTCGTTCCCCTGGTGACGGCGAGCACCCAGAACCTGGCCGCTGCGGGCCATGACGAACCTGTTGGGGCCTTCGTCGCGGACGCCGGCTATTGGAGCGCCGAGAACGCGACCATCCACACAGATGCCGAGGTGCTGATCGCCACCGTCGCGCCCAGCAACGGCATCAGCGATCCCGATGATCCTCGGGTTCGAGCCCGCGACGCGGTGCTCGAGCGCGTCGAGCGCGGAGAACTGACGCTCGTCGCCGCTGCCGCCGAGATGGGCGTGTCACACACCTGGGCCGGCAAGCTGCTGGCGCTTCATCGTGCTCACGAACCCGGACCCGTTGCCGTGCGCGCCGCGATGATGGCCAAGCTCGCCACCCCCTACGGCACGTCGTGCTACGCGCAACGCAAGACCACTGTCGAACCGGTCTTCGGGAACCTCAAGATGAACCTCCGGTTCCGCCGATTCTCCCGACGTGGTCTCGCCGCGGTCACCAGCGAATGGCGGCTCATCTGCACCATCCACAACCTGCTCAAGATCCGACGCCACCAGCTCGCGCTCGCCGCCACCTGACCGCACCCCGCCTCAGCTCCTAGGGCTCCGACAAGACCAACCCGGCACGCCCAGGAAAACGGACCCCACGATCGCAGCGGTTCCTGCGACAGCCTCTTCAAGCGCCGTTTCGGAGCCGCGCCGTGGGCGTACTCGCGTGCCCCTCCGTGCCCCAAACGACAGCGTTTGACCGGCAGCCGAGAAGGCCGCCGCGACCGGCCACCCCGGACCCTGGGGGCCACGCCGGGCCGCGATCGCCTGATGTCTGCTTTCCCGGCCGGGAAATCAGGCGCCAGCCCGGCGTCGCCAGAAAATCCTGATGATTCTGCCCCCAGTCCCGACGGCTCCGGTAGGGGTGCAGGATGCTCCGCCCGGGTGGCCCCGCTCGTGGAACCCGCTCGGCTGATGGCGCCGGTCGGGTGCCGCACCGACGAGCACCCTCGAGCGGCGCCCGGAAGGGGGCGGAGCCGATGGCTGCGCGGGTTGGCGGTGTCGGGCTGGCGGTGCCAGAGTGCTCCGTCCACGGGCCGGGTCGGTCAACCAATCGGGGGCGGTGGGGTGCGAGCGGGACCGTCACGCACCAGCGCCCGGCCGGAGCCGCGGTCCGCAAGCACAAGGGGTGGGGGATGAACGACACCAAATGGGTACGGCTGACCGCGTTGGCCGGTGTGCTCTTCTTCGTCTTGATCATCGTGCAAGGGCCGGTGCTGCAGAGCACCAGCCCGAACGTGACGGACTCGGCGCAGAAGATCTTCAACTACATCCGGGACCACGGCAAGAACCTGCAGGCCAGCCGCGGTGATCGGTTCCTTCGCGATGTCCGCGGTGCTGGTCTGGGCGGCCGGTCTGTTCGGGGCGCTGCGCAAGGCTGAGGGTGGGAGGTCAGGCTTCGCGGTCGCCGCGTTCGGCGGCGTGGTGCTCGCTGCCGCGGCGCAGGTGGGCACCTCGGTGTTGCTCGCCACCACCGCGGTGAGGGTCCGTGACCTCGGACCCACGGGGGCCCGCTTCTTCTACACCCTGAGCCAGTTCGGCTACGCGAGCATCTTGATCGGCCTCCTCGTCACCATCGGTGCCACCGCGCTGGTGTCGCTCCGCGCGCAGCTGTTCCCACGCTGGTTCGGCATTGTCAGCGTCGTCTTCACGGTGCTCAGCGTGGCCGGCGCGCTCGGCCTCGCCTACACCGCCGGGGTCTTCCAGGCGTTCGGCTTGGTGCTGACGCTCGACACGCTGTGGATCCTCGGCGTGAGCGTGTTCCTGTGGCGAAAGCCCGAGCTCGCGCTCGTGTAGGCCAGCCTCCCTCGTCCGACTGGCCCGACGCCCGGCCGGGGTGGGTCAGCTCACCCCGGCCGGGAACTCGACCGGGACCCGGTCGTAGGCGCACGCGAAGGCGCTCGGCACCTTGGCCGGCTCGGCACCCGGCGCGAGCCGCAGCTCGGGGATCCGGGTCAGGCAGCTCCTCGAACATGACTCGGATCTCGAGGCGGGCCAGCGAAGCGCCGAGACAGAAGTGGGTGCCGAACCCGAACGCGACGTGATGGTTGTGGACCCGGGTCACGTCCAAGGTGTCGGGCCCGTCGAAGGCCCGCTCGTCTCGGTTCGCGGACCCGTACATCAAGAGCAGCTCGTCGCCGGCCCGGATCGTCTCGCCGCCCAGCTCGGTGTCCTCGGTCGCGGTGCGACGCATGTTCAAGATCGGGGTGACCCAGCGGATGAACTCCTCGACGCCGCTCTGGGCGAGCAGGGCCGGGTCAGCGACCAGCTTCGCTCGCTGCTCCGGGTGGCGGATCAGCTCGAGGCACATGGTGCCGATCACGGTGCGGGTCGTCTCCGCGCCGCCGTCGAGGAGCAGCAGCGCCTCGTGCACGATCTCGTCCTCGTTGGGCGGCCGGGTCGTCCCGTCGGGGAACTCGACCTCCCCGTGCACCCACACCGAGAACAGGTCGTCGCGGGGCTCGCGTCGCCGGGCCTCGAGCGTCTCGAGCGCCAGCGCGGCGAACTCGAGCACCGCGGTCATCGTCGCCTCGCTCGGCTGAGGGTCGGAGCCGTCGGTCGGGTAGGTGCCGCCCGACAGCATCGTCACCTGGGACCACTCCTGGCACTTGGGGGCCAGCTCGGTCGGGAAGCCCAGCAGCTCGCAGATCACCCGGGCCGGGAGCGGCGCCGCCAGGTCGGCAACGACGTCACACGCGCCCTGCGGGGCGACCCGGTCGATGAGCTCGGTGACGATGCCCCGCACGTGGTCCTCGTGCTCCTTCACCGAGCGGGGCGTGAACCGACGGGCGACCAGGCGGCGCTTGTTCTGGTGGAGCGGGTCGTCGTTGTTGATCGACGACACGTCCCCCACGATCCGTGGCCGCGACCCGGACGAGGACGAGAAGCGGCCGGTGTCCTTCTCCACGTCGATGACGTCGTGATAGCGGCTGATGCCCCAGATCCGGTTCACGTCGTCCCAGTAGACGGGCGCCTCGTCGCGGAGCTGCCGGTAGGTCGGGTACGGGTCGCCGGTGTAGAAGCCCCCGTCGAGCAGGTTCACGTCCAAACCCATGCCAACCTCGCTAGTGACGCTCCGCGTCGCGCCCCCGGGAGGGCGAGCGGGGTCGAGGTTAGTGTCAGCCGCCATGACCGCCGGGTGGGAGCCGCCCCCGCGACTCGACACCCGCCTCTCCGTGCTGACGTGGAACCTGTGGTGGCGGTTCGGCCCCTGGGAGGCCCGCCAGCCCGCCATCGACGCCACCGTGCGCCGGCTCGCGCCCGACGTGCTGTGCCTCCAAGAGGTGTGGGTCACCCGCGACGGGCACAGCCAGGCCGACCGCATCGCCGCCGCGCTCGGCGGCTACCACGCCGCGTACGCGCCCGGCGTCGGCCTCGACCTCGCGGCCGAGAGCCTCGGGAACGCGATCCTGTCCCGCTGGCCGATCGTCGGCACCGAGACCCGGGCCCTTCCCGCCCCCGCCGGCCTCGACGAGCTGCGGGTGGCGCTCCGCGCCGACCTCGACGGGCCCCGCGGCCCCCTCGAGGTGTTCGTCACCCACCTCAACTGGCGGATGGACCAGAGCCACGTCCGCCAGGCCCAGGTCCGGGCCCTCGCCGCGTTCGTCGCCGAGACCGGCCCGCGGCGCTCCTTCCCGCCGCTGCTGTGCGGCGACTTCAACGCCGACCCCGACGCCGACGAGCTGCGCATGCTCACCGGCCTGACCGCGGTGCCGGTCCCCAAGCTGGTGTTCCTCGACGCGTGGCGCAGCGCCGGGGACGGCGGGCCCGGCTACACCTGGTCGCGGGCCAACCCGTTCACCGTCCCCGACGCCGAGCCGGACCGGCGCCTCGACTACGTCCTGGTCGGCTACCCCCGGGCCGGGGGCGCCGGAGAGGTCACCGCGGCCCGGGTCGAGGCCACCGAGCCCGTCGACCGGGTCCAGCCCTCCGACCACTACGCCGTCTACGCCGAGCTGCGCTACTGACCGAGGGGCGAGCCGGGCCCGATGGTGGCGGGCCGGCCCCGCCCACCCCCCGAGAACCCTGCCGCGGCGTCGACTGGCCGTTTCCAGGCGCGGTCGGGCAGAATGGGGGCCTCATGAGCGTCGAGTCCCGTGATTCTGCGTCCTTGAAGCCGGCCGAACTCGACGAGTTCGGCCAATTTGTTGCCGGGGTGGGGCTCCCCATCGACGACCAGTCCCTCGACCACCACGTCGAGCAGTTCCCCCTCGTCGCGATCGACGCCGAGGACGAGGACCTCCACGGCTTCCTGTTCGGCTCCCTCGAGCGCATCGGCGGGACCCCCTGCATCCTCTGGGGGCTCGGCGCGACGAAGAAGGGCCGCGTCGCTCGGGTCACCCTCGAGTCGCTGGTCGGGGAGCTGTACCGGCGGGCCGCGATCTCCTTCCCCGACGAGGACGTCCTCGTCGCCGGCCGGATCGCCCACCCGGCCGCCTACTCGCTGCTGCTCGAGCTCTCCGACGTCTGCCCCCGCCCCAAGTACACCCCGAACGGGGAGGAGCGGGCCTGGGGCCGACGCCTCGCCCGCCGGTTCGGCTGCGACGCCGCTTACGACGACCGCAAGTTCCGGGTCAAGGCGCACGGCAGCTCCGAGGCGGTGCTCGACGCCCGCCACGTGAAGCTGGGCGGCAAGGCCGCCGCGGAGCTCGTCGGCACCGTTCGCCCCGAGAAGGGCGAGGCGCTCATCGCCTACGGCTGGGCGATGGCCGAAGCCCTCGCCGGCCAGCTCGGCCGCCGCTCCGCCTGAGCCGCCCTGACCCGCGCCCGGCTCAGCCGCCGGCGCGGAGCAGCTCGTCGAGCTGCGCGCCCAGCGCGGCGGGGTCGGTCACCGGCGCCCGGCACGCGTACCGCTCGCACACGTAGGCGGTCGCCCGGCCGTCCACCAGCGGTCGGTCGGCGAGCAGCGGCGACAGGTCCCCCCCGACCCCAGGCGGGGCGCTGAGCGTCACCGAGGCTCGGACGCAGCCGGCCCAGCACCACCCGCCGCAGCGCCGCCGCGTCGGGCCCGTCGCCGATCACCGCCACCTCGACCGGTACGGCGAGGACGCGCTCCACGGCGCCGAGCAGGTACGGGAAGGCGAGCGGATGGTCGGCCAGCACCGGCGCCAGCACGCCCAGCCATCGGCGGGCCGGCGCCGCGTACCTCTCGTCGCCGGTCGAGCGCGGCGAGGCGCAGCAGCCCGTGGGCGGCGAGCGAGTTCGCGGACGGCGTCGCGCCGTCCTGCACGTCCTTCGGGCGGACGATCAGCGGCGCGGCGTCGGTCCCGGTGCTGAAGAAGCCGCCCCCGTCCGGGTCCGAGAAGATCGTCAGGAGGCCGTCGGCGGTCCGGCACGCGTCGGCCAGCCACGCCGGCTCGTCGACCTCGGCCAGGCTGCACAGCGCCTCCAGCAGCGCCGCGTAGTCCTCGGCGAACCCGAGCCCCCGCGCGTGGCCGCGCTGCCAGCCGTGGAGCAGCCGCCCGTCCCGCCGTCGGAGCGCGTCGAGCAGGAAGCGGGTCGTCGTCCGGGCCGCGTCGAGCCAGTCGGGCCTTTCGAACGCGCCCGCGGCGTCGGTCACGGCGCGGACGAACAGCGCGTTCCACCCGAGCAGCACCTTGTCGTCGAGCCCTGGGCGGACCCGCCGGGCGCGGACCTCGAGCAGCCGGGGCAGGACCCGCTCCACCGCGGCCGGTCGGGGCTCGGTGCGGTCGACCGCGTGCAAGATGTTGCCCCGGTAGCCGGTGTGGGGATCCTCGAAGTTCCCGGCCTTCGTCACCCCGAAGAAGCGGATCAGCTCCGGCGCGTCGTCGCCCGCCACCGCGGTCAGCTCGTCGAGCGACCACAGGTAGAACTTGCCCTCGACCCCCTCGGAGTCGGCGTCCTCCGCGGCGAAGAACCCGCCCTCGGGATGCCGGAGGTCGCGGAGCACGTACTCGACCAGGTCCTCGGCGACCCGCCGGTAGCGGGGCTCGCCGGTCGCCAGCCAGCCCGTCGTGTACGCGCCGAGCAGCAGCGCCTGGTCGTAGAGCATCTTCTCGAAGTGGGGGACCAGCCAGTGGTCATCGACCGAGTAGCGGTGGAACCCGCCCCCGACCTGGTCGCACATCCCGCCCGCCGCCATCGCGTCGAGGGTCGTGGTCACCATCGCGAGCGTCGACGGGTCGGGGTCCCGCGCCCACGCCCGCACGCAGAACTCCAGCGTCGTCGACGGCGGGAACTTCGGCGCCCGCCCGAACCCGCCGTACCGGGCGTCGAACTGGGCCCGGATCTGCTCCAACGCCCGGGCCGGGACCGTCGGATCCGGGTCGCCGCGGTCCGGCCCGCCCAGCGCCACGCCGCGAGCCACCACCTCCCGGAGCCGCCCACCCTGCTCGACCAGCCCGTCCCGCTGCGTGCGCCACGCCTCGTCGACCCGCTCGAGGAGGGTCACGAAGTCGACCAGACCCGGCCGGGGATCCTTCGGGAAGTAGGTCCCGCCGAAGAACGGGGTGCCGTCCGGGGTCAGGAACACCGTCATCGGCCAGCCGCCCGACCCGGTCAGCGCCTGCACCGCCTGCATGTACACCGCGTCGACGTCCGGTCGCTCCTCCCGGTCGACCTTCACGTTCACGAACCGGGCGTTCATCACCGCCGCCACGTCGGGGTCCTCGAACGACTCGTGCGCCATCACGTGGCACCAGTGGCACGACGAGTAGCCCACCGACAGCAGCACCGGGCAGCCCCGCTCCCGCGCCGCCTCGAGCGCGTCGTCGCCCCACTCCCACCAGTCGACCGGGTTGTCGGCGTGCTGGCGGAGGTACGGGCCCAGCTCGTCGCGGGGCGTGTCCCGCAGCAGCGGCATGGACCCAAGTCTGCCCGTCGCAGCCCGTCGCGGCGCGAGCGACGCGCGGTGCCGTCGGGCCGAGGGCTCACCCGCCCCCGGGCTGGTCCAAGCCGATCGCCTGCTGCAGCTCGCGCACGGCCCGCAGGAAGCTGTCCGCCGGCGTGGTGTTCGGATCGATGAGCCGGTGGAGACGGAAGCCGTCCTCAAGGGCCAGCAACATGTCGGCCCAGGACGGGTCCACCCGGCTGTCCCCGGTGCCGCGGTTGGTGGTCGCAATGATCTCGGCGATGACGGCTCGGCGGGCCCGGAGCCGCTTGGCCAGCTCGGGTCGGTGCTGGTGGGAGCGGGCCACGTAGAGGATCAACTCCATGTGGAGCAGGGGAGAGCGGCCTAGCGGGTCCTGTTGGCTGCGGTCAACAGCTCGGAGGGCGACCACGAAGTCGACGGGGTCATGGTGGAGGGCCAGCAGGTCGCGGCTGCGCTGGAGGGACCGCTCGACGTGATCCTCGAGCATGGCGATGATCAGCTCGTCCTTGGTCGCAAAGTTCGAGTAGAAGGCGCCGCGGGTGAAGCCGGCGGTCTCGGCGATGGCTTCGATGCTCGCCGCGCCGATGCCCCGCGCTTCGAAGAGGTCGGCAGCGGCCTCGAACAGACGATGGCGGGTCTCATCCCGGGTCGGGCGAGAGCGCGGTCTTGACATGGACCGATACGATACAGCACTGTACTGTATCGATACAGTCTTGCATCGACATCGAGTGGAGCGGAGGTCGGTCAGCGAGCCGAGACTTGCCGCGCGGTTCTCCGGTGACCACCCTCGGCGTGGCCCGACCCTCGCTCGGCGGGGACTCGAGTCCTCGCCGTCGGCGCTGCGGAGAAGCGCGTGACGGCGCTGCTCGAGGCGCACCGGGTCACGAAGCGGTTCGGAGACCGGGTTGCGCTCGACGACTTCGAGCTGACCGTCGCCGAGGGCGAGATCGCCGGGCTGGTGGGGCATAACGGGGCCGGCAAGACCACGTTCGCCCGCGCGGCGGCGGGCCTCACGCGTCTCGACAGTGGCGAAGTGGTGGTCGCCGGCCAGCTCGTCGCACAGTTCCCCCGCGAGGCCCGCCGCCAGCTGGGCCTCGCGCCCCAGGTGCTTGCCTTGTATCCGACCGCGACCGCTCGAGAGAACCTGCTGGTCTTCGCCGGTCTCTACGGCATCCGACGACGCGAGGCGCAACGACGCATCGACGAGCTCGCTGAGGCGTTGGAGCTCACCGACCTGCTCCAGCGCCGAGCCCGCGACCTCTCGGGTGGTCAGCAACGGCGCTTGCAGGCGGCGACGGCCATGCTCCACCGGCCAAAGGTCCTGTTGCTCGACGAGCCGACGGTCGGCGCCGACCCGATCACCCGTGAGCGTCTCCTCGCTGTGGTGCGCTCGGCGGCCGACGACGGCGCGGCGGTGGTGTACACGACCCACTACCTCCCCGAGCTCGACGTCCTCGACGCCACCGTGGCGGTCGCCGACCACGGGCGCATCCTCGCCCGGGGCAGCCGCGCCGCCCTGCTGGCGACCGTTCCCGGCCACGCCGTCCTCCGGTTCGATGGCCTCGTGTCGCCCTCCGACGTGCCCCCGGACCCCAGGGTCGAGATCCAGCGCGACCCCGACCGCCTGACGATTACGGCCCTCGACCCCGTCGCGATCGTGGCGTCCGTGCTTGCTGCGCAGCCCGTGCTCGCCCGACGCCTCCGCGCCATCGAGCTGCGCGAACCGACCCTCGACGACGTCTATCGACGACTCATGGCCCGTGACCACCCGTAGCCGCGAGGTGGGGACGCGGCTGCGGGCTGAGGTTCGTCACCAGGCGGTGCTGCTCGCGGAGATCCGGGCCCGATGGTCGGCTACGTCGTCATGGCGGTCCTGCTCATGACGGCGACCCGGCCCATGTACTCCGCGCTCGGGCATCTCATCGCCGGCCTGCCGGCCTTGGGAATCGACCAGGCCGCGGCCGGCATGGCGGTCATGTTCTCCTTGTTCGCGTTGAAAGTCGTCGGTGCCCACCTGCTGAACGAGCGAACCTGGAACACCTGGGATCGCCTCCGAGCGACGCCGGCGCCGTTCGGCGAGATCCTCTTCGGGAAGGCGCTGCCGCTCTACGGCGCGATCGTCGTCCAGCAGGCGGTCCTCTTCGGGTTCGCTGCCGTTGTGTTCGGCTTGAGCCCGCGGGCGGGGTGGTGGGCGCTCGTGCTCTGTGGACTCGGATGGTCAGCCTGTGTCCTCCTACTCGGTACCGCGGCGTCGACACTCGCTCGGACCCCGGCGCAGCTCAGCGCGGCGGGGGACATCTCGGCGATGCTCACCTCGGTGTTGGCCGGGGCGCTCGTGCCCGTCGCTCTGCTCCCCGGCTGGCTTCACCACCTCGCACCCATCTCGCCCGGTTACTGGGCGATGCAGGCCTACCGAGCCGCGCTGATCGGCCCCGCGAGTGCGATGGCCCGTCCGCTCCTGATGCTGGGCCTCTTCAGACGCGATCGGGATCGTCGTCGCGGCGGCGATCGGACGGGCCCAGACCTGAGACGCATCGGACGTGGCCGCCCCGACCGCGACGTCCACCCCGGGTTGAGCGTCACCGGCCGCTATTGCGTCGCCGCCTCCGCGACCTGCTTCGCCCAGCGGTAGTCGGGCTTGCCCGACGGGGACCGTTCGACGTGGTCGACCAGGACGAGCTGGCGGGGCACCTTGTAGCCGGCCACGTGGCGGCGGATCTCGGTGTCCAGCTCGTCGAGGGTCGGCGCTCGCCCGTCGCGCGGCTCGACGACCGCCACCACCCGCTCCCCCCACCGGTCGTCGGGGACGCCGACCACGACCGCGTCGAACACGTCCGGGTGCGCCTTCAGCGCGCCTTCGACCTCCTCGGGGTACACCTTCTCCCCGCCGGTGTTGATCGACACCGACCCCCGGCCGAGCACGGTGATCGTCCCGTCGGGCTCGAGGCGGGCGTCGTCGCCCGGCACCGACCAGCGCACCCCGTCGATCACCGGGAAGGTCTGGGCCGACTTGGCCGGGTCTTTGTAGTAGCCGATCGGGACGTGGCCGCGCCGGGCCAGCTTGCCGACCACGCCGACCGGGGCCGGGGTCAGCGCCGCGGTGAGGACGGTCGTCTCGTCGTCGACCCGGAAGCGGGGCTGCGGGGGCAGGTCCCCGTCCGCGGCGACGATCATCTGCCCCTGCCCGCCCGCCTCCGAGGAACCGAACCCGTCGATGACCAGCGTGCTCGGCAGCCGCTCGGTGAGCGCCCGCTTCACCGACGGGGAGAGGATCGCCCCCCCCGACAGCAGCAGCGCCAGCCCGGACACGTCGACGTCGGGGCCGAGCTCGTCGAGGGCCTCCACCAGCGGGCGGCCCATCGCGTCGCCGACGATGACGAGGAAGTTCACGTGCTCGGCGGCGACCAGCTCCCACACGTGCTCGGCGACGAGGGACCGCTCCGGGGAGATCACCACCGCGCCGCCGGTGTAGAGGGTGAGGAACGCCATCCAGTGCGCGGTGCCGTGCATGAACGGGCAGGCGGGCAGGCACCGGGTCGCGCCGGCCCGGGCCCGGTCGGCGATCTCCTCCGGGGTCGAGATCGGGTTGCCAACCCCGCCGCCGCCGAACGCGCCGAAGAAGATGTCCTCGTGACGCCACATCACCCCCTTCGGCATGCCGGTCGTGCCACCCGTGTAGAGGACGTAGAGGTCGTCGGCGGAGCGGGGCCCGAAGTCACGGCCCGGGTCGGCGGCCGCCAGCGCGGTCTCGTAGTCCAGCGCCCCGAGGGCCCCCACGTCGGCGCCTGACCCGTCGGCGACCGACAGGAAGGTGGTCAGCTCGGGCAGCTGGTCGCGCACCGCGGCCAGCGTCGGGGCGAAGGTCTGGTCGAAGAGCACCGCCCGGGCGTCGCTGTCGTCGAGGAGGTAGCGCAGCTCCTCCGCCACGTACCGGTAGTTGACGTTGACCGGCACCGCCCGCAGCTTGAACGCGGCGACCATCCCCTCCAGGTACTCGGTGCCGTTGTACAGGTAGAGGGCCACACGGTCGCCGGGCCCGACACCCTGGGCGGCCAGCACGTGCGCGAGCCGGTTGGCGCGCTCGTCGAACGCGGCGAAGGTGAGCCGGCGCCCGCCGCACACCAGCGCCTCCCGGTCCGGGACCGCGTCGACGACCGCCTCGAACAGGTCGGCCAGGTTGAACTCCATCCGGCGCTGATCGTACGGCCCATCGACGATCAGGCCACCAGCTGCGCCCCCAGCGGCGCGGCGGACAGCGGCGAGCCGGTCGCGTCCTCGACCAGCCGGTCCCACTGGGTGGAGGCCCCGGGGGCGAACACCGACTCGATGAGGAACCGGCCCGCGGCCGGCCGGTCCACGACCCCGCCCGCCCGGGACGCCAGCGCGGCCTCGAGCTGGGAGGCGAACAGCTCCCCGTACAGGTAGTTCTGGTAGTAGACGGGCACCACCGCGACGTGGATCTTGGCCGCCCAGTCGGGCGCGTGGCGCCCCGGCGGGCGGCGCACCAGCTGGTACCGCTCGACCAGATCCCACCACAGCGTGTCGAGATCGCCCTCCGGGTCGGCGTACAGCTGGCGCTCGAAGTGGATGACGACGAGCACCCAGCGGGCGAACACCAGCAGCGCGGCGCGGCGGCTCTCGGCCAGCGCCGGCTCCAGCCGCTCCACCTCGGCGGTCGCCACGCCCGCCACCCGGGCCAGCCAGCTGGGGGAGCGCACCAGCCGGCCCATGAACATCGCGACGCCCTCCGTCGTCAGCGGGTGCGCGGCGTCGCGCACCAGCCAGGGGAGCGTCGGGTCGATCCCCTGGTTGTAGGCGCCGTGGCCGAACTCGTGGAGCATGGTGTCCATCCACCGCTCGCTCGGCTCGACGTTGCAGAGGACCCGGATGTCGCCCTCCCGGTCCAGGTCGATGCAGAACGCGTGCTGGCTCTTGTGCTCCCGGGCGTACAGGTCGCTGCGGGCCAGCACCGGGCGCACGTCCAGGCCCAAGCCGTCGTAGGTCCGCACGGTCAGCGCCTCCAGGTCCGCGTCGCGGAAGAACCCGTCGAGATCCACCGCGCCGCGCATCGGCGGGTCCTGAAAGAACGGGTCGTCGAGGTGCCACGCCGTCAGTTCGTCGCGCGCCACGCCGAACCGCTCCGCGAGGGCAGCGTCGAGGCGCTCCTTCCATGACCGGAACGGCGCCCCCGTGTACCGGTCAACCTCGTCGAGCGTCGCGAGCAGCCGCGCCTCGTCGAGCTCCCCGACCCCGAGCGCGAGCGCGAAGTGATCCCGGTACCCGACCGCTCGGGCGGCCTCGTTGCGGAGCCGGGCCAGCTCCCGGACCCGCGCCGCGACCGCCCCGCCGACCTGCTTCGACGCCTCCCACGCTCGCGCTCGCAGCCGTGAGTCGTCGCTGCCTCGCAGCACGTCGAGGATCGCGTTGTCGCCGACCGGCTGCCCTTCCAGCTCGCCGCGAAAGGACGTGAACGTCGCCTCGACCTCGGTCTCGAGGTCCACGATCCGGCGGGCCAGGTCGGCCGGCACCTGGTTCGCCAGCATCTGGTCGTGGAGCAGGTCCAGCTGGCGCCGCACCGCGGGGTTCGCGGCCCGCTGCTGTCGCGCCGCTTGGACCGCGCCGAAACCCTCCGGGTCGGATAGCAGGCGCCGTCGGGCCAGCTCGAGCTCCGCCTTCCGACGGTCCGCGTCCGGTGAGCCCCGGGTGCTCGACTCCCACCACGCCCGGGCCAACTCGACCTCGACCGGGCGGAGCCGCCCGACGAGGTCGCCCACCAGCTCCTCGGCGCCTCCCACGGCGCAGGATCCTACGGGCTCCTCCCCGCCCGTTGAACAGGGTCGCCAGCACGGCTTCGGCGGCGCCGCGTGTCGCCGGCCCGATTTCGCTGCCGAGACGGTTCGGCGAACGAATGTGACTTGCAACGCTCCGACTCGGAGGAGTGGAACCGCGGGTCCCGAATCTCCAATCGGACCCTCCCCTGAACCGCGCGCCCCAGAGTCACTCGTTGCTGGGACTGATGCCAGCCGCTGGTGAGCGTGGCGGCAGACCAGACGTTCGAGGACTTCGACCGTCTGGTCTCGTCGCCCCGACACTCGTACCGCCCGCGGCCGCCGACGCACGAGCGTCGACGTTCATCCGGACTTCCGCCGCCCGAAGCACCCGCCCGCTACCGCGGCTCGGGCTCGCGCCACATCGGCCAGAGCGTCGGGCCGCCGTTGGGCAGGCGGATCTCGCCGGTGACTTCGAAGCCGAACCGCCGGTAGTAGGCGATGTTGCGTTCCTTGGAGGACTCGAGGTAAGCGGGAAGACCCTCGTGATCGGCGCGGGACAACACCGGCTGCATGAGGGCAGTGGCGATGCCGTGTCCTTGCCAGTCGGGGTGGGTGCCGAGGGTTGCCAGGTACCAGTGCGGCGGTTCGGTCGGATGACGGTCCTCGATCGCGGCGAGTGTCTCCGTGGCCCGGGCCAGGTTGGGGCCAAAGATGGAGACGAGCCGCTCGGCGGAGGATGCCATCGCGTCGACATCGAGCCGCCAGCGCCCGGGTGGCGCCCAGACGGCAGCGCCGACGCCGTCCGGCGTGGAGTAGGTCTCGGCGAAGGGGACCTGGAAGCGGAGCACGAAGCTGAACATTGCGATCAGGCGGGTGTGGCGGCGGGCTCGTGGGAGCATCCAGTTCGAGACCGGGTCGTCAACGAAGGCGCGGGCCAGCGACGCCGCCATGCTGGGAATGTCGTTGGGTACTGCCCGTCGGGCCTGGGTCGGTGTCGGCGCCTTCGGACCCCCCGCGAGCTGGTGGCTGGCGCTCATCGGCTGACTCTGCGCAGTCCGGCCAAGATCGCGTCGAGTTCTCGGCCTACGTCGCGTCGGGCCGCAGCCGGGTCGGCAGCGCCGGCAATCATGGTGGCCGCCTCGGCGAACAGGCCGAAGAGCAGCTGGGCCAGGATGGCGGGCCCGGTCGTCTCGATGATGCCTTCCGCCGCCGCGCCGCCCAGCGCGTCGCGCAACAGGCCGAGGTAGCGGCCTTCGACCTGGCGGGCGCGCTCCCATGAGACGGCGGTCCGGGCCTGGACCAGGACTCGGCCGGTATTGGGACGCGCGCACACATCGAGGAAGGCTTGGCAGCCGGCCCGCAGTCGGTCCCACAAGTCGCCAGCCGGCTCGGGGGCGGTGGTCCCGGCCCGGATGAGGTCCTTCTCGACGTCGTCGAGGACAGCCAAGAAGAGGTCCTCTTTGTTCTTGAAGTGGTGGTACAGGGCGCCCTTGGTCACCCCGGCCCCGGCGCAAACCTCGTTAAGTGACGCGGCGTGGTAGCCACGTCGAGCGAAGAGCACGCGGGCCTCGTCGACCAGACCCTGGCGCGTGTCCGCCGTGTGCAGTTCCCGCCTGGACTGCACCTCCATACTATGAGTATGTTACCTGATCCCGGGTACGCAAGACAAGAGGGGATCAATGAGAAGGGCCGTTCGCCAGGAGCCTCAGACGCCGGCGGCCTCGGGCACGGGCAGCGTGTAGAGGCGGGCGGCGTTGCCGCCCATCATCTGCGCGACGGTCGTGGCCTCGACGTGGTTGCGCTCGAGCATGGCGATCGCTTCGTCGGGTGTGGTGGCGTCGTGGTGGGGATAGCGTGAGCCCCACGCGCCGACCCGACGGTACACGTCGCTGAGGATGCCGACGGAGTCCTCCCAGGCGTCGAAGGTCACCAGGGTGGCGTGGTCGAGCCAGAGTTCCTCGGGCTCGAGGGTGACCTGTACCGGCCCGGGTGGGAAGAGCCACAGGTAGGTCTCGGCCTTTTCGAGGACGAGGTCGAACCATGCCGCGCCGGCGTGGCAGAGCGCGAGTTTGAGGCCGGGACGGTCCTCGCGGTGGCCGTAGTAGCAGAGGGCCAGGACCGCTGACATGTTGTCCTGGATCGGCGCGATGGCAGGCGCGACGTCGTGGCCGATCCCGAGGTTCGTCGCGACGCGTTCGACGAAGGAGCCGGCCGAGGTGAACTCGGGGTTGGTGTTGCCGACGGACGGGTGGATGCACGCGACCAGTTCGGCGTCGCGCAGGGCATCCCACACGGGGTTGTAGTCACTGTGGTTGATGAAGCGGCCGTCGTGGAAGCTGGGCCGGACCAGCGCCGCGTGGAAGTCCGCGCCGGCGAGCCGCTCGATTTCGTCGAGCGCCCCGGGGATCGACTGGAGCGGCAGTACCCCTACCGGGTGGAGGCGGTCGGGCGCGGCTGACGCGAGATCGCGGACCCAGTCGTTGTAGGCACGGGCGAGCACGACGGCAGCACGTGGGCTCTCCACGACCGGGAGGTGCTCGGCGAATAGGGTGGGGAACACGATCTGGTGGTCGATGCCGAACGCGTCGAGGTCGCGCACCCGTGCGGCACCGTCGGCGCCCCCCGGGGTGTCGTCGGATGGCTGGGTGGGGTCCAGCGCCGCGATCGACTCGAGCGTGGCCCGGGGTCCGAAGCACGCGAGGCGGTTCAGGGCCGAGCGGTTCAGCGGCCGGACCGCCTTGCCGTTCACCACTGTCAGTTCGCTGTGGCGGGCTCCCCGCTCGTGCCAGAAGGCATCCTCAGCGAGTGTGCGTTCGCGTTTGGACAGGTAGTCGGTCCAGATCGAGGGCGGTTCGTAGACGTGGCTGTCAGCGTCGACGACCGCGAATGCTCGTTGCATGTGCTCGTCCCCCTCTCGGGCGGGCCTCGATCAGTAGGCGCCCGACGGCGTCGACGCCGGAGCCGACACGCCGTTGCCCATGAGCATGGCGATGATCTCGTCCATGTTGCGACGCGGGTCCTTGACGAGCTTCGTGAACCGCTCGAGCTCCTCACCCTGAGGGAACCACGACGGCCGCTCAATCGGCGGGGGCTCCTCACTCACGAACGTCTTCGGCTCGAGGCGGTAGAGCCGGCGCGCGTTGCCACCCAGCATCTTGGCCTGGGCCTCCTCGGGCACACCGCAGGCGCACATCTCCCGCATGGCCGACCACACGTCGGCGCCGTCAGTGTGGTACGCGTCGGAGCTCCAGATCGAGACGTCCTCAAAAAACTGCCACTGCCGGAACGAGGGCGTCTCGTCGGACTCGAACGCCACGGAGCACTGCTCGGTGAACGCCTCGCTGGGCAGGCGCGAAGCCTGCGTCTGACGTTCCTTCGCGTGGAGCTTGAAGAGCCGGTCGCAGTGGGCTAAGACGCTGGGCACCCAGCTCGAGTTCGACTCGAGGATCGCCATGCGCAGCTTGGGGTAGCGGTCAAGGAACCCCGAGAGCAGCACCTGGACCAGCCAGGCCTGAGCCTCGAAGATGAAGGTGAGCGCCTGGCTCTCGATGCGCTGGCCGACCTTCGGGTCGGTGGCCAGCACGTTGAGCTCACCGGGCGACACCACGTAGTCGAGCGTCTCGCCGTCGTAGTAGTCGGGGACCATCGGCGCCGGGAATGTGTGCACGCCCAGCACCATCTCGGTCTCTTCCATCGCCCGGTACACGTCGTCCCAGCCTGCCCCCCCGCCGACGCCGCCCATCAGACCGCCGGCGCCGATCCGGTTGGGGTACTGATGGCGAGCGTCGATGGGGCGTACCAGGCCCATCCGAAAGCCCAGCTCGGCGGTGCGGTGGATCTCTTCCACCGTGTAGGCCGACGACTGCAAGGGGAGCCACGCGGCCGGGAAGAGCCGATCCGGCGCCGCCGAGGAGTAGTCGAGGGCCCAGTTGTTGTACGCGCGGGCGAAGCCCCACGCTCCCTCCGGGTTTTCCCCGAAGGGCACGTGCATGACCATCATCGACGGGATGACCATCACCTGATCGATACCCATCAGGTCCATGTCGTGACACCGTGCGGCGCCGTCGACGGCGCCGTCGTGCTCGACTTGGCGGACCTGCTCCTCGGTGAGCTTGCCCGTCACGACGTCCATCAGCAGCTTGCGGATGATGGCCTTGTTCATCTGGGGGCCGGCCATGAGGATCGGGTTGTAGAGGGGCCGGAAGTAGTGGCTCTGGCCGCCCATCACCAGCGTCCGTCCGTTGAGGATCGTCTGGTGCTCGTCCTGCCAATAGAAAGACCGCACCGCCTCTCGGTCCGCGTCGGCGACGTACTCGCTCCAGATCTCGAGCGGATCGTTGATATGCGCGTCACAGTCGAAGACCGGAAACGACTTCGTCAGCCGCCCCTCTGCGCCACCCGAGCCCTGCGGCCTGGTCGTGTCCATACGGCCCCCTCTGCTCGACGCTGACGCCCGTGTCATAGTCGCGCCGGCGGGCCCGCCACTCAAGACGGTGCCGGGAGCCGGCGACCCGACCCGCCGGCGGGTCAACGGCGGCCGGCGCGCTCGAGAGCTCGACGCCGACGGTGCCGCCCACGACCTCCTCCCTCCCTTCTTGACGAAACCGCGGCCTTCTTGGAGACCTGCGTCGCTGCCAGCTCGGCGCCGACGGTGAATCTCGCTGACCGCCCCCGGTGGCGAACCCGGCTCCACCCAAAGCACCGCCTCCAGCGCCAGCGGCGGGCGGCGGTGGCGGCGGCAACGGCGTCGGTGGTGGCGGCGGTGGGGGGGGCGGGTACGGCGCCGGCGGCTCGGGCAGCGCCCTGTCCGGCGCCGGCAACGGCGCAGCCCCCTCCCCGGTGACCGGTGTCGGGGGCGGCGGGGGCGCGGGCGGCAACGTGGGGAATGCTGGAGGTGACGGGACGGCCACCGACGCGGGGACCGCCGGCGCTGGCGATCCGCACACCGCCAACGGCGGAGGCAGCGGCGGCGCGGGCAACACCACCGGCGGGCAAGGCGGTAACGCGGCGACGAACAGCGGAGCCGGCGGCGTCGGTGGCGGCGGGATCGGGTTCGGCGGCGGCGGCAGCTCGGGACTGCTCAACGGCGCCGCGGGGGCCGCCGGCGGCGGCGGCTACGGCGGTGGCGGGGGCGGCACCAACTTTTCTGGTGGAGGTGGCGGCTCCTCGTTCGTGGCCACCAGCGCGACGAGCAAGTCCTTCGCGACGACCGCGTCGGGTAGCGCCCAAAACGGCCAAGTCACGATCACCTACGACCCGAGCACCGACAGCTGCCCCACCGCGCTGGTCGTCGCCCCCGAGTTCACGGGGTAGCGGAACCGGTCGCCGCGGGCTACTTGAACCAGATGCGCTGGTAGCCGCGGCTCTCGGGGTGGAGGAGCAGCGCGACGAGAGCACCGTCGAAGATGAGGTTCAGGACCAGCGGGAAGCCGAGGGCGGACAGGCCGGCCACCACGAGGAGCCCACCCACCTGCAGGATCGCCGCCGCCACGGCGACCGCATAGCCCCACTTCTTCTCGTTGGCGATCCCGAAGCCCCCGGCCGCGAGGCCGACGATGGTCAGAAGGGCCAGGATCGCGGAGGTGGTCACCACCCCGCCGAGGAACCCGAACGCGGCGTCGATGTAGCAGAACAGCGTCGCGATGACGAGGGTCTGAGGCTGGTGCTGGTTCAGGAACCGGTACTGATGCACGGCCCCATTCTGGTCGACGGTGAGGGCCCCGATGACATCAGGCTCCGGCGGCGGAGCTGCCCGCAGGCGGCGTCGATGTCGGTCCCGCGGTTCCGCCGCACCGTGGCGGCCACCCCGTGGGCCTGGAGCCGCCGGGCGAACTCGTGCAGCTGGCCAGCCGGGGAGGCCCGGCCCGGGAACCCCGCGGTCGGGTTCAGCGGGATCAGGTTCACGTGGGCGCCGCCCACCCCCGGCCAGGCGGCCAGGAGCCGCCCTAGCGCGTCGGCCTGGGTGGGGCTGTCGTTCACGCCCCGGATCGCCGCGTACTCGAACGTCACCCGCCGGCCCTTCGCCCCCGCGACCTCGGCCGCCGCGTCGAGCACCTCGGCGATCGGGTACCGGTCGTCGAGGGGGACGAGCTGGCGGCGCAGCTCGTCGTCGGGAGCGTGGAGGGAGACGGCGAGGGTCACCGGCAGCGGCGCGGTCGCGAGCCGCCGCATCCCCGGTACCACCCCCACCGTGCTGACCGTGATCCGGCGGGCTGAGATCCCGAGCCGCTCGTGGACCTGCACGATCGACGCCCAGACCGGGTCGAAGTTGGCGAGCGGCTCGCCCATCCCCATGTAGACGACGTTCGTGACCCGCTGCGGGGAGGCGTGCTGGGCGCGGACCACCTGCTCGACGATCTCGGTCGCGCTGAGGTGCTGCTCAAAGCCGGCCTGCCCGGTCGCGCAGAACGTGCAGCCCATCGCGCAGCCAGCCTGCGACGACACGCAGACGCTGCCCCGGCGGGGCGAGCGCATCAGGACCGTCTCGACCTCGGCGCCGGTGCCCGTCGCCCACAGCCACTTCGTGGTGAGCCCGTCGCGACTGGCCGCCTCGACCCGCGACGTGAGCGCGAGCGGCAGCTGCTCGGCGAGCCGGGCCCGCAGCGCCGCGGGTAGCTCGGTCGCGTCGTCGAGCGGGATCCGCCGCCGCCACAGCGCATCCCACACCTGGTCGACCCGGTAGCGGGGCTGGTCGGCGAGCAGCTCGACCAGCTCTTCCCGGGTGGCGCCGTACCGGGTCAGCACCGGCCGCCGTACGCCCGGTCGGCGCGGGCCAGCGTGAAGCCCAGCGAACGGTACAGGTCGACCGCGGCGGTGTTCGCGGCGTCGACGAAGAGCATCCCGACCGGCGCGTGCTGGCGGTCGTGGAGATCGGCGAGCCCCCCGAGGGTGAGGGCGCGACCGAGACCGCTGCCCTGACGGTCAGGGTCGACGCCGATCACGTAGATCTCCCCGAGCGGAACCGGCTCCACCGGCGGCGCGGCGGGATGGAGCCTCGTCCAGCAGAACCCGGCCAGTCCCTGCTCGTCGACCGCGAGGAGGAACCCAGCCGGTTCGAACCACGGCTCGTCCTCGCGGCGGCGCAGCGTCTCCTCGACCCAGCCGCTCTGGTCCGGGTCGTTCTTGAAGGCGCGGTTGTTCAGCTCCAGCCAGGCCGCCTCGTCCCGCCCCGGCTCGAAGGTCCGGACCCGCACGCCGGTCGGCCAGCGGGGCGCCTCGGCGGGGAGCGGGACGCGCAGCTGCCAGAGCCCCGATCCCGGGCGAGGCCCAGCTCGGCCGCGACGCCGTCCCAGGCGTCATCGGCGCCGAGCACCCAGAGGTCCACCCAGCCGCCGCCCCGTGCGGCGCGGTCGTCGAGCGCACGGCGCGCCAGCGCGGCGACGACCGGCGGGGCGGGCCGGTCGGGCGCGACCGCGAACGACAGGGTGAAGTGCGGCGAGGCGAACGAGTCGCTCGGCCCGACGTGCATCGCCCCGACCGGGACCGCGTCCTCGGTCGCGACGACCAGCGCCGTCTCGGAGGTCGGGTGCTCGAGGTCCCGCCACGCCGCGTCGCCGACCACCGGGTGACCCGCGGCGCGCTCCGCCACCGCGGCCAGGTCGCGGAAGGTCGCCACGTCGCGAGGCGCGACAGGACGACGGAGTTCGACCGCGAGCACCGAGGCGAGGGTACCGGGTTCCGGTAGGTTCCCGGTGTGGCCCTGCCGCGAGGCGCGCGTCAACGCGCGGCTGTCGTGCTCGAACGGCTCCAGGACGAATACCCCGACCCGCGCTGCGCGCTCGTCCACGACAGCCCATACCAGCTGCTCGTCGCCACCATCCTCTCCGCCCAGTCGACCGACGAGACCGTCAACAAGGTCACGCCCGCCCTCTTCGAGCGGTACCCGACCCCGGCCGACCTTGCCGGCGCCGACCCCGAGGAGCTCGAGACCCTGATCCACGCCAGCGGCTTCTTCCGCTCGAAGGCCAAGAGCCTCATCGGCATGGCCCGCGCCGTCGAGGAACGCTACGGCGGCGAGATCCCCCGCGACCTCGACGACCTCGTCACCCTCCCCGGGGTAGGCCGCAAGACCGGCAACGTGGTCCGCTCGGTCGCGTTCGGGCTGCCCGGCCTGCCCGTCGACACCCACGTCGGGCGGCTCACCCGACGGCTGAAGCTCACCACCGAGACCGATCCGGTCAAGGCCGAGCACGACCTCAACCGGCTCATCCCCGAGGAGGACCGCGGCGCGTTCTCGCTGCGGCTCATCCAACACGGCCGCACCGTCTGCTTCGCTCGGCGGCCCCGCTGCGACGAGTGCGTCCTCGCCGACGTATGCCCCAGCGCGTTCAAGGTGTGAGGTGCGCGACCGCCCGGTCGAGCGCGCGGACCGCGCCGACCAGAGCCCGCTCGACCGCGAACAGGTCCGAAGCCACCGCCGAATCCGGCGTGTCGTAGCGCTCCGCGACCGCGACGACGCGCGTGGTCACCTCCGCGAGCTGGGCGCGCAAGCTCGACAGCTCGGCGAGATCAGACGAGGTCATGACGCTCAGCCTGTCGGCTGCCAGAACGTCAGGCAAAGTCGGTAGTGGTCTGTTTCGACTGTCCTACCCCCGTCCTATTGTCGGGGTTGCGTGAGCCGTCGGTCCCTCGGTAGGAGGGAGCGTGAAACTGCCTTCGGGCTGCCGACGTAAAGCCGAATGTACGCACTGGGCCGAAGTGACCCACTACCCAAAGTCAACTCCCTTGCCGCGACCCCACGGTTACCATGACCGCACCGTGCTCGAACTCCTCGACCTCCGCGAGTTCACCGGGGACCTCGCCGAGCCGCTCGCAGCGCCCGAGGAGCCGCCCGGCCCGATCGACCAGGTCCGGGCGATCCTCGCCGACGTGCGGAACCGAGGCGACACCGCGGTCCGCGAGCTGACCGCCCGCTTCGACGGCTGCACCCTCGACGAGCTCGCCGTCCCCGCCGCGGCCCTCGACGAGGCGCGCGACGGCATCCCGTCGAAGCTCCGCGCCGCGCTCGAGGACCTCGCCGCCGCCGTGCGCGCCTACCACGAAGCCCAGTTCCACGCCCCGGTGACCCTCGACCGGGACGGCCTCCAGACCCGCGAGCTGGTGATTCCAGTCCGACGAGCCGGCTGCTACGTGCCCGGCGGGCGGGCCGTGTACCCGTCGACGGTGCTCATGACCGCGGTGCCGGCCCGGGTCGCCGGCGTCGCCGAGGTGGTGCTCTGCGCCCCGCCCAGCCCGGACGGGACCGTCCCGACCCCGACCCTCGCCGCCGCCGCGGTGGCCGGCGTCGACACCGTGTACCGGATCGGCGGCGCGCAGGCCATCGGCGCGCTCGCCTACGGCACCGAATCGATCCGACCCGTCGACGTCATCGTCGGGCCTGGCAACGTGTACGTGGCGCTCGCCAAGCGGGAGGTGGCGGGCCGGGTCGGGACCGACTCGGTCGCGGGACCGTCCGAGGTCGTCGTCGTCGCCGACGAGCACGCCGACCCGGAGCTCGTCGCCGCCGACCTGCTCGCGCAAGCCGAGCACGGCCCCGGCGGCGAGGCGGTGCTCGTCACCTGGCACCCGGCGCTCGTCGACGCGGTCGACGCCGCGCTCACCCGACGGCTCCCCGCCGCGCCGCGCCGCGCCGAGATCGAGGCGTCACTCGGCGCGGGCGGGCGGGCGGTGCTGGTCCGCGACGCGGAGCAGGCGATCGACGTCGCGAACGTGCTCGCCCCCGAGCACCTCGAGCTGTGCACCGGCGATCCCGACGCGCTGGTGCCGCGGGTCCGCAACGCGGGCGCCGTGTTCTGCGGGTCGTGGACCCCAGCCGTCGTCGGCGACTACGCGGCGGGGGTCAACCACGTGCTGCCCACCGCCCGCACGGCCCGCTTCGCGAGCGCGCTGCGGGTCGACGACTTCCAGAAGCGGGTCCACGTGGTGCGCGCCGACGAGGCCGCGCTCCGCCGGCTCGCGCCCGGCATCGAGGTCCTCGCCGACGCGGAGGGGCTCCCCGAGCACGGCCGGTCGGTGGCGCTGCGCGCCCACCCGAGCCCGGCCGGCGTCGCCGAGGGGTCCCCGTGACGCTCCCCGCGCCCCGCGACGACCTCGGCACCCTCGAGCGGTACCACTCGCCGCAGCTCGACGTGTCGGTGCGGCTGAACACCAACGAGAGCCCGTTCCCGCCGCCGCCTGGCTTCGTCGACGCCTGGCTGGACGCGGTGCGTGCCGTACCGTTGCACCGCTACCCGGACCGGGAGGCCCGACGGCTCCGCGGCGCGCTCGCCGAGCGGCTCGACCAGCCGCCGGCCCGCGTCTTCGCGGCCAACGGCTCGAACGAGGTCCTCCAGACCCTGCTGCTCGCCTACGGCGGCGCCGGCCGCCGAGCCGTGGTGTTCGAGCCGACCTACGCCCTCCACTCCCACCTGGCCCGCATCAGCGGCACAACGGTCGTGGCGGGGGAGCGGGGCGACAACTTCCTCGTCTCCCCCACCGAGGCCGAGCAGCTCCTCAGCGCGGAGCGGCCGTCGATCGTGTTCCTCTGCAGCCCCAACAACCCGACCGGCCTGGTGGAGCCCCGCGCCACCGTCGAGGCGCTGCTGGCCTCGGTCGTCGCGCACCGCACTGCGCTCCTGGTCGTCGACGAGGCCTACGGCGAGTTCGCGGGTTGGAGCGCGGTCGAAGCTCGTCGCCGATGACGTGCCGCTCGTCGTCGCCCGCACCTACTCGAAGGTGTGGTCGATGGCCGCGCTGCGGCTCGGCTTCGCGGTCGCTCCTCCGGCGGTGATCGAGCAGCTCGACCGGGTCGTGCTGCCCTACCACCTGGCTGCGCCGACCCAGCTGGCCGGCGTCGAGGCGCTCACCTTCGACGTCGAGATGCGGGCCCGAGTCGAGGCGCTCGTCGCCGAGCGGACCCGGCTTGAGACTGCGCTGCGGCACCTCCCAGGCCTGACCGTCTACCCATCGGGCGCTAACTTCCTGCTGGTGCGCGTCGACGGCGACGGCCACGCGCTGTGGCAGCGGCTCGTGGACCGCGGCGTGCTGGTCCGGGACTTCTCCCACGTGCGACGCCTCGAGGGCTGCCTGCGGATCACCGTCGGCACCCCGGCCGAGGACGACGCGCTGCTCGGCGCGCTGGCCGCGTCGCTCGAGGACGCGGCGTGACCGCCCGGCGCGGCGAGGTCCACCGGGCCACCGCCGAGACCCGCGTCGACCTCACCCTCGTCCTCGACGGGACCGGCGCCGCGCACGCCTCCACCGGCATTCCGTTCTTCGACCACATGCTGGAGCAGCTCGGCAAGCACAGCGGCTTCGACCTCGACATCGACGCAGCCGGTGACCTCGAGGTCGACCTGCACCACACGGTCGAAGACGTCGGCCTCGCGCTCGGCGAGGCGCTCCGCGGCGCGCTCGGTGACAAGGCTGGGGTGCGCCGATTCGCCAACGCGCTCGTGCCGCTCGACGAGGCGCTGGTGCAGGTCGCGCTCGACCTGTCCGGCCGGCCGTTCCTCGTCTACGACGTCGACCCGGTCGCCGAGTGGATCGGCACCTTCGACCCCCAGCTCTGCGAGGAGTTCTGGCGGGCGCTCACCGTCGCGGCCGGGATCACGCTCCACCTGCGGTCCCTGTCGGGCCGTAACGGGCACCACGTCATCGAGGCGTCGTTCAAAGGGGTGGCCCGCTCGCTTCGCGACGCGGTCCGGATCGAGGGGAGCGACGTCCCGTCCACCAAGGGCACCCTCTAGCGGGGTGTTCACGCTCTACCCCGCCATCGACCTGCGCGCCGGACGGGCGGTGCGGCTCACCCGGGGCGACTTCGCCGCCGAGACCGTCTACGCCGACGACCCGGTCGCGGTGGCCCGCGCCTTCGCGATCGCGGGCGCGCCGTGGATCCACGTCGTGGACCTCGACGCGGCCCGGCTCGGGGAGCCCGCCAACCTGGCCGCCATCGAGGCGATCACCAGCGCGGTCGCGTGCCCGGTGCAGGTCGGCGGTGGGGTCCGCAGCGCCGAGGCGGCCGGGGCGCTGCTCCTCGCCGGCGCGGCCCGGGTCGTGGTCGGCACCGCCGCGGTCGAGCGGCCCGCGCTCGTCGACGAGCTCTGCGCCGCGAACCCGGGGCGGATCGCGGTCGGGCTCGACGCCTGGGGCCGCGACGTCGCCACCCGGGGCTGGACCGAGTCGTCGGGCACCGACCTGCTCGAACTCGCCCAGGCCTTCGAGGCGGTCGGGGTCGCCGCCATCGTCGTCACCGAGATCTCCCGGGACGGGACCATGGAGGGCCCCGACCTGGACCAGCTCGCCTCGGTGCTCGCCGCCACCGAGCTGCCGGTCATCGCCAGCGGCGGCGTCGGGGGCCTCCCCGACCTGGCCGCGCTGGGCGGCCTCGAGGTCCAGGGCCGCCGGCTGGCTGGCGCGGTGGTCGGCCGGGCCCTCTACGAGGGGCGGTTCACCCTCGCCGAGGCCCTCGCCGCGGTCACCCCGTGACCGGGAGAGGCCACTCGGGTACGGTCCGAGCAGCCCGGCGATGAGGAGGCCGCCCATGGACGAGGTCGCAGCGATCGACGAAGGATTCTTCCGCCGCTACCGGGAGCTGCTCGACGCCGAGGACGCCGCCTTCGACGCGCTCGAGCACGCCTACGAGGACGGCGACCGGAGCACCTTCGAGCGCGACCTCGACCAGTGGCGCAGCATCGTCGACCGCCGGCACGGCTTCCTCGACCGCAGCGGCATCACCGCGTTCGTCAACCACTAAGCGGTCGTCTGCGCGGCGCGGGCGATCGCGTCGTACAGGCGCCGGCGCGACCCACGCCGCGCCCGCTGACTGGTAGTGCCCGCCGTCCATCGGGCGCAGGTCGATCCCGGCCACATACTGCGGGCAGGGCGGCCCCTTCTCGCACACGATCGACGACAGGTCGACGATCCCCACCCCGGGGCACGCCGCCGCGTACCGCTCGTAGAGCTGACCGAGCTCGACCATCCGGCGCACCGCGTCCGGGTCGGCCGGGCCGTCCTGGGAGAAGTCGGCCGGGGGCGGCATCTTGACCAGCAGCAGCTTGGCGCCCTCGGCGGTCAGCCGGGCCCGCATCTGGTCGAGGAGCTGGAACCAGACCGCGTCGCCCTCCTTCGTCCCGAACTTCACCTCTTTCCCGTCGATGATCCGGTCCGCGTCCTCCCAGGTGCTCAGCACCACGATCACCTTCGCCTGCGACTGCTGGGCCTGCTGGGTCTCATAGCTAGGGGTCGCGTCGGAGCAGGCCTTGCCCCACGCGATGACCGTCCCGTCCGGGGCGAGCGGCGTCCCGGTGATGACCCCGCAGCCCGGTCGCACCGCCACGCTCAGGTCCACGCCGTGGCTCGCCGCGGTCGACGCCAACGCGCTCGACAGCGTGTCCGCCACCGAGTCGCCGACCAGCAGGATCGGGCTCGGCGGTGCCGGGATCCCGTCCGACCCGGTGCTCGCCGTCGGCACCGACGACTTCGGCGGCGCGTTCGTCTTCAGCACCGAGTTCGGGCTCGCGACCAGGTAGCGGGGCGGCGGGGTCGCCCCCGCGGTACCGACCAGCACCACGCTCGCCGCGGTCGCGAACCCGATCGGGATCGCGACCTTGGCCCGCCAGCCGCTCAGGAACGTGCCGTGCCGGATCGGCAGCTCGACCAGGTAGTAGGAGAGCGTCGCGCCGGCGAACGTCACCGCGAGTCGGACCCCGGCCAGCTCCCAGCCGCTGAGGCGCGTCGTGGCCTGCGAGATCGCGATCGACACCGGCCAGTGCCACAGGTACAGCCCGTAGGAGATCTGCCCCACCCAGCGCACCGGCCGCAGCGACAGCAGCTGGTGCAGCGGGGTCCGCACCGGCTGGGTCATGGCCAGGATCACGAACGCGGCCGACACCTCGAAGAGCAAGAACCCCCATGGGTACATCCACGACGCGGTGTCCGACGCGGTCGAGAACAGCACCACGCACACCGCCGCCGCCCCGAACCCCACCACCTGCATCGCGACGGGCAGCGGCCGGCCGGACCGGACCCGGCTCGGCCGGTGGGCGAGGAAGATCGCGACCAGCGCCCCGATGAGCAGCGCCTGGGCCCGGCAGTCGGTCCCGTAGTACGCCCGGTTCGGGTTGGTCGACGAGTAGAGGAGCCCCATCGCGGCGACGGACGCCACCGTCCCGACCACGCAGAGGGCGGTGAGCGCCCGGAGCCGGCCCTTCATCACCCACAGGCACAAGAAGGTGAGCAGCGGCCACACCAGGTAGAACTGCTCTTCGATCGCCAGCGACCAGGTGTGCCGCAGCGGCGACGCCGTCGACACCAGCGCGAAGTACGACTGGCCCGACGAGATGAAGTGCCAGTTCGCCCCGTAGAACAGCGTCCACAGGCTGTCGGAGCGGATCGTGCCCAGCTGGTCGCTCGGGACGGCCAGCATCGCCCAGATCGCGGATCGCGATCAGCACCACGAACAGGGCCGGGAGCAGGCGCCGGGCCCGCCGGGCCCAGAAGCCGGGCAAGTTGATCTTCGCCGTGCGGCCCCACTCGATCAGCAGCAGCGACGTGATCAGGTAGCCGGAGAGGACGAAGAAGGTGTCGACGCCGAGGAAGCCGCCCGGCAGCTCGCCGGCACCGAAGTGGAAGGCGATGACCGCCCCGACCGCCACGGCCCGCAACCCGTCCAGGGTCGGCTTGTAGCCGAACTTGGTGGGCAGCCCGGCGGTGCCGGTCTCCCCCTCGGTCGTCCTCGCCTCGCTCGCCACGGGGGGCCATGATGCCCGAAGGGCCCCGCGCGGCGGTGCCGGGCCGACGCGGGCCGCTAGGCGACCGGCTCGACGACCCGGTCGACGAACCCCACCGCCGCCGCGACCACCCGCTCCGTGCGCCCCACGAAGAAGTGACTCGCCCCCGGCACCACCTCGACCTCGGTGGCCGGCCACGACGCCACCCGCGCCACGACCTCGTCGGGCGGGCGGAACTCGTCGTGCTCGGCGAGCACCACCAGCTTGGGCCGCGGGTCGCCCGCGACCGCGGCCTCGTCGGCGAGGAACCGCAGCGGCGGCGCGATGGCGAGCCAGCCGGCCAGCCGGGGGTCGGGACTCGAGAGCGCCACGTCGGCGCCGAACGACCAGCCGGTCAGCACCAGCGGTGCGCCCGGGTCGAGCAGCGCGTCGAGGGTCCCGATCGCCGCCCGAACGTCGCGGCGCTCCCCGTGTCCCTCGTCGTAGCGTCCCTCGCTCTGCTCCACGCCCCGGAAGTTGAACCGCAAGCAGGTGACCCCGGCCGCGGGGAGGGCCTGGAACAAGGCGCTGACCACCAGCGACCGCATCGTCCCCCCGTACTGGGGGTGCGGATGGCAGAGCACCATGCCCGCCCGCGCCCGGTCGGCGACGTGGACCTCCGCCTCGAGGGTGAACCCGTCATCGGTCCGCAGCGGGTGTGGTCGGGGACCGTCGCTCATCCGACCGGGAGCGTACGCGACGCGGGTAGCGTCAGCCGCCCGTGCCCGGCTCCGACCCGACCCGCTTCGAGCGCGACACCGCCGTCACGCGCCAGAACGACACGACGTTCGCGGCGCGGGTCGATCGGGCCTGGTGGGTGCAGCGCGGCCCCAACGGCGGGTACCTCGCCGCGATCGTGCTGCGCGCCGTCCTCGCCGCGGTCGACGACCCGGCCCGGGCGCCCCGCTCGTTCACGGTCCACTTCGTCGCCCCGCCCGACGAGGGCCCGATCAGCATCGAGACCCGGCTCGAGCGAGTCGGCCGGTCGCTCACCTCCGCCTCCGCCCGCGTCACCCAGGGGGACCGGTCGATCGCGCTCGCGCTGGCTGCCTGCTCGGCCCGCCGGGCTGCCCCCGAGTTCTCGGACCTCGCCGCCCCCGCGGTGCCGCCCCCGACGACGCTGCCCGCCACGCCCCCGCCCGACTTCGCGCCGCCGTTCGCCCACCGCTACGAGGCGCGCTGGGCGATCGGCGAGCGATCCGCGCCCGACCAGCCGCCAGCCGGTGACGCGCTGGTCGGCGGGTGGATCCGACCCGAGGAGCCCCAGCCCTTCGACGCGCCGGCGATCGTGGCGATCGCCGACGCCTGGGTGCCGGCGGTGTTCACCCGGACCGGGGAGCCGCTCGCCGTCCCCACCATCGACCTGACCGTGCACCTGCGAGCCGCGTGCTGCCGCACCCCGCGCTCGGCCCCGACGGCTTCGCGCTGGCCCGCTACCGCACCACCGTCGCCGCCGACGGGTTCATGGAAGAGGACGCCGAGGTGTGGGCCCCCGACGGGACGCTCCTCGCCCAGAGCCGCCAGCTCGCCGCGCTGCTCCCGCTCAGCCGGTGAGGCCCGAGCGCGTCGAGCGCGAAGGCCAGGACCAGCGACTCCTCCCACCAGGTGTCGTAACGGCCGCTCGGGCCGTGATGCCCGGCGCCGAGCTCCACCTTCAACAGCACCCGGCCGTCGCCGGTCGTCGCGGCGCGCAGCTTCTGCACCCACTTCGTGGGCTCCCAGTACTGCACCCGCGGGTCGTTCACCCCCGCGGTGGCGAGCACCGGCGGGTAGGGGAGCGCGGCGACGTTGTCGTAGGGCGAGTAGCCGCGGATGTACCAGTACAGGGGCTCGTCCACCCCCGGGTTGCCCCACTCGTCCCACTCGGTGATCGTGAGCGGCAGCGACGGGTCGAGGATCGTCGTCAGCACGTCGACGAACGGCACCTCGGCGATCACGGCTCGCCACCGCTCCGGCGCCAGGTTCAGCGCCGCGCCCATCAGCAGCCCGCCCGCGCTGCCGCCCCGGATCACGACCCGGTCCGGTGCCGCGTACCCCGCGTCGACGAGCGACCGGGCGCAGGCGACGAAGTCGGTGAACGTGTTCCGCTTGTGGTCGAGCTTCCCGTCGTCGTACCAGGCTCGGCCCAGCTCCCCGCCACCCCGCACGTGCGCGATCGCGTACGAGGCGCCCCGCTCGAGGAGGCTCAGCCGGGTCGTCGAGAACGTCGGGTCGATCGAGATCTCGTAGGCCCCGTATCCGTACAGCACCAGCGGGTCGGTCCCGTCGGCCGGTCGGCCCCGGGGCCGCACCAGCGAGATCGGCACCCTCGTCCCGTCGTCGGCGGTCGCCCAGACGCGCCGCGTCTCGAAGCGGTCGGGGTCGTAGCCGGTCACGGGCTGGCGCTTCACGACCGTCGTCGCCCCGGTGCGCAGGTCGTGGTCGTAGTCGGTGGTCGGGGTCACCAGCGATGTGGCGACCACCCGCACCACCGTCGTCTCGTACTCGGGGTTCGACCCCAGCCCCACCGTCGCGACGTCGTCGCCGGTCGAGACTGGCTGCTCCGCCCCCGTCGTCAGGTCGAGGGCCCGGACTCGGGGGAGCCCGTCGGCCCGCTCCGACACCACCAGGTGGCGCGCGAAGGCGTCGACCCGGTTGACCCGCACGTCGTCGCGGGCTGGCACCACGACCCGCCACTGGTCACGGTCCGGCGTCGCGACCGGCGCGGCCAATACCGCGAAGTTCTCCGCCCCGTCGGCGTTGGTGACGACGAACAGCTGCTCGTCGCCGCCCGGGGCTCGATGGTGCTCCACCGAGTACTCGACCCCGTCGACGCGGGCCGCGACCAGCCGGGCCGGGTCAGCGGGCCGGGCCGTGTCGACCAGCCACGCCTCGGTGGTGCGCTTCGACTCGCTGTCGATCACGAGCACCTCGCCCGATCGGGCCCGCCGCACCGACACGTAGAACGCCTCGTCTCGCTCCTCGTAGACCAGCGCGTCGTCGTCGACCGGCGTCCCGACCCGGTGCCGCCACACCTGGAACGGGCGCAGCGCGGCGTCGGGCCGCACGTAGAACAGCGTCTCCTCGTCCGCCCAGGCCAGCCCGTAGTACACGTCCGGGATCAGGTCGGGCAGGTCCGCGCCGTCCGCCAGGTCCCGCACCCGCAGCTGGGCCAGCTCCCCGCCGCTGCGGTCCACCGCGTAGGCGAGCCGCGCCTCGGCCGGCGACAGGGCCAGGCCCCGCAGCGCGAAGTAGTCGCCGGGGCCGGCCAGCGCGTTCTCGTCCAGGAGCACCACCTCCCCGTCGGTCGTGCCCGGCGGGTCGTCGGCGCGGGCGGCGCGGCCGCGCCGAGCGGCCGGCGGCAGTGCAGCGCGTACTGCGAGCCCTCCAGGGTGCGGGTGAAGTACTCGAACCCGCCCCGCCGCACCGGCGCGCTGACGTCGGTCTCCACGATCCGGCCCTGGATCTCCGCGAACACCCGCTCCTGCAGCCGCGCCAAGGGCGCGAGGCACGCGTCGGTGTACGCGTTCTCCGCCTCCAGGTGGGCGTGGACCGCTGGATCGTCGCGGTCGCGCAGCCAGTACCAGTCGTCGACGCGGACGTCGTCGCCGTGGCGCAGCTCAGTGGGGTGACGCGGCGCGCGGGGCGTGTCGGGCGCGGTTGGCATGCCGGCGGAGTCTCGCGCGCCGTCCCTTTTCGGTCCGGCTCCGAAGGGGCGGCGAGTACGCTCGGGCGCGATGGCCCCCACCGCGACCCCGATTCCGATCCGCGGCGAGGACCTGGCTGAGATCCACTGGGACGACCGGGGCCTGGCGCCCGCCATCGTGCAGGACCGCACCACCAAACGGGTACTCACCCTGGCCTGGATGAACGAGGCGTCCCTGCGCCGCAGCCTCGAAGAGGGCCGCACCGTGTTCTGGAGCCGCAGCCGCCAGGAGTTCTGGCGCAAGGGCGACACCTCCGGGAACCGGCAGTGGCTGCGCGAGGCGTACTACGACTGCGACGGCGACGCGCTGCTCCTGCTCGTCGACCAGGAAGGGGACGGCGCCTGCCACACCGGCGCGGTGAGCTGCTTCTTCCGGCGCTTCGGCGGCGACGGGTGAGCGACGCCGCGACCGTCCGACCGTCCCGCGACGAGTTCCGGACCCTGGCCGCCGAGTACCCGGTCGTGCCGGTGTGGCGGGAGGTGCTCGCCGACCTCGAGACCCCGGTGTCGGCGTTCGTGAAGCTGGTCGGCCCCGCCACCGACGGCCCGCCCGGGTTCCTGCTCGAGTCGGTCGAGCACGCGCAGCGGTGGGGTCGCTTCTCGTTCCTCGGGCGCGACCCCGCCCTGACCTTCGTCGCCCGCGGCTCCCGCTGTCCGGGTCGACGGCGGCGCCGCACCGGTCGGGGTGCCCCTCGACCGGGGGGCGCTCGCCGCGCTCGAGGCGCTCCTCGCCGTGTACCGGGCCCCCCGCTTCGACGAGCTGCCCCCCTTCCACGGCGGCGTCGTCGGATACCTCGGCTACGACGTCGTTCGCGAGGTCGAGCGCCTCCCCGACGTGCCCCCCGACGACCTCGGGCTGCCCGACGCGGTGCTGGCCCTCACCGGGCACGTCACCGCGTTCGACCACTTCCGCCAGCGCCTCTACCTGGTCGAGAACGTGTTCCTCGACGCCGAGCCCGACGTCGACCGTGCCTACGACCGGGCCGTCGCCCGCCTGGCCGGCCTGGTCGACGACCTCGCCCGGCCGCTCCCGTACGTGCCGTCCCCGCCGCCCGCCGACGAGCTCACCGAGCTTCCCCGCCGTGCGCTCCACGATGGGCGGGTCGCTGTACCAGGACGCGGTGGAGGTCGCCCGCGAGTACATCCTCGCCGGCGACGTCTTCCAGGTCGTCCTCGCGCAGCGCTTCGACCTCGAGGAGCCCGTCGCGCCCTTCGACGTGTACCGGGTGCTGCGCCAGGTCAACCCGTCGCCGTACATGTACGTGCTGCGTCACCCCGAGGTGACGCTGGTCGGCTCGTCACCCGAGCCGATGGTGCAGCTCCTCGACGGCCGCGTGATCAGCCGCCCCATCGCGGGAACCCGCTTCCGCGGCAAGACCACCGAGCACGACCGGCGGCTCGCCGCCGAGCTGAGCGAGAACCCGAAGGAACGAGCCGAGCACGTGATGCTCGTCGACCTGGCCCGCAACGACGTCGGCCGGGTGGTGCGCTTCGGCACCGAGCACCTCGACGAGCTCATGACCCTCGAGCGGTACTCGCACGTCATGCACCTCACCAGCCAGGTGTCCGGCGAGCTCGCCGAGGGCCGCAACGCGGTCGACGTGCTGCGCGCCACCTTCCCGGCCGGCACGGTCAGCGGCGCCCCGAAGGTCCGGGCCATGGAGATCATCGACGAGCTCGAGCCGGTCAAACGCGGCCCGTACGCGGGTGTCGTCGGGTACGTCGACTTCTCGGGCAACCTCGACACCGCGATCGCGATCCGCACCATGGTCTGGACCCCCGACGGGCGGGCCAGCGTGTCGGCCGGCGCCGGGATCGTCGCCGACTCCGACCCGACCGACGAGGACCTCGAGTGCTCCAACAAGGCTCGGGCGCTCCTCACCGCGGCCGCCGCGGCGCGGCGCCTCGAGTCGCTCGCGGTCTCGTGACCTCGGCCCGCTTCGTCGCCGATCGCTCCCCCTGGGGGCTGGTCGTCGTCACCGGCGCCGACGCGACCTCGTTCCTCCAGAGCCTCCTCTCCCAGGACCTCGAGCCGCTCGCCGACGGGGACGACGCACCGGCGCTGCTCCTCACCCCCCAGGGCAAGCTCGACGTCGCGGCTCGGGCCCGACGGGTCGGGGACGGCTGGTGGCTCGACACCGACGCCGACTACGGGCCCCGCCTCGCCCAGTCGCTGGCCCGGTTCCGGATCCGGGTCGCGGTCGACCTCGACGACCGCACCGCCCGCACCGGCCTGCTCTCCCTGGTCGGGGTCGATCCCGGACCGGTCCCACCCGACGTGCTGACCTACCCGACCCGGTGGGGCGACCAGCCCGGCGTCGACCTGCTCGGCGACGCCGATGCCCTACGCGCCGTCGCGGCCGGGCTCGACCCCGCTGTCGAGCGCTGGGACGCGGCGCGCTTCGACGCCTTCCGCATCGAGGCTGGCGTGCCCCGCCTCGGCGTCGACATCGACGAGGCCACCATCCCCCAGGAGGCGTTCCTCGACCGCGACGCGGTGTCGTTCACGAAGGGCTGCTTCCTCGGCCAGGAGCTGGTCTGCCGCATCGACACCCGCGGCCACGTCAACCGGTACCTGCGCGGGGTGCGGCTGCCCGGCGCTCGCGTGCCGCCCCCCGGCGCGTCGGTCGTCGTCGACGGCCAGGACCGCGGGGTGCTCACCAGCGCCGCCTCGGTGCCCGACCAGGACCGGGTCGTCGGCCTGGCCATGGTCCGACGCGAGGTCGAGCCCCCCGCCCCGGTGCTGGTCCGCTGGGACGGCGCCGACCACCCCGCCGACCTCGTCGCCCTCGACCAGCCCTGACCGCCGATGCCGGCGCCGGTCCGGCTCAGGAGCCGGCCGGGATCGTCACCGTGAAGCGCGTCCCGCTCGGCTCGAGCGGCTCGCAGCGGGCCGAGCCGCCCATCGCGCCGGCCAGCTCGTGCACGATCGCGAGGCCGATCCCGGTGCCGACCTTCCGGCCCGGCGCCTGCCGCGGCGTGTAGAGCCGCTCGAAGACCCGCTCCTGCTCCCCGGGGGGCACGCCCGGCCCGTCGTCGTCGACCCGCAGCTCGAAGCGGCCGTCGGAGCGGTCCATGCCCACCCGCACGGTGCTGTGCGCGTACTTCAACGCGTTCTCGACCAGGTTGGCGGTGATCTGCGCCAGCCGTTCCGGGTCGACGTCCGCCGGCGCGGCGGTGCCCTGCGTCACCTCGAGGCGCAGCCCCCAGTCGCGCGCCGACGGGACGAACCCCGCGACCGCGTCGATCACCACCTGGCGGGCGTCGACCGGATGCGGATGCAGCGAGAACTGGTGCGCGTCGAGGCGGGCCAGGTCGAGGAGGTCGGCGACCAGCCGCTCCAGCCGGCGGGCCTCCGCGGCGATGATCGACCCTGCCCGCACCCGCTCCGCCGGGTCCTCCACCATCCCGTCGGTGATCGCCTCCGCGTAGCCGCGGATCGACGTCAACGGCGTCCGCAGGTCGTGGGACACGCTGAGCAGGAACGCCCGCTCGTGGCCGCGGGCCGTCTCCAGCTCGGCGGCCATCCCGTCGAGGCTGCGGGCCAGGCTGCGCAGCTCGTCGTCGGGACCCTCGGTCAGCGCGACCCGCGCCGACAGGTCCCCACCCGCGATCCGCTCCGCGGTGTCGCGTATCGCCGCGATCGGGCGGGTCAGCCGCCGGGCCAGGTAGGCGGAGACCCCCGCCGCGACGAGCAGCGCGAACGCGCCCGTCGCCAGCAGGTACGGCCCAGCCCGACCGAGGGGGTCGGTCGCCACCGGCTGGGTCAACACCAGCACCGGCGTGATGCTCCCCACCTCCGGGAGCGGGTCGGCGACGAACGCGGTGCCCGACACCGTCCCGGACTGCTGCTGTCCGATCAGCAGCGTGTCGACGTCGAGGTCGCTGGCGGTCAGGTTGCGGGGCAGCTCCACGTTTGACTGGGCCGCGCACGAGCTGCCGAGCAGCGGCGCCACCCCCTCCTCCACCGTGCCGTTGGCGGTGACTGTCACCACGCTGCCGCCCGAGATGCGCAGCACCGCCGCGATCAGCCGACACGGCGCGACGACGCCGGTGCGGCCCAGCGCCGCGTTGCGGCGGAACTGGCGGCCCAGGCTGTCGAGCGCCGCCGCGACCGGCGGCGCCTGCTTCTGCAGGTCCTGCACCGCGGCCGTCGACGCGGTCGACCGGGCGATCCCCGCCGCGCCCAGCGCGGCGACGACCAGCACCCCGAACGCGATCGTGACCATCGCCAGCAGCAGCCGGGTCCGCAGCCGGCGGCGGGGCGGCGCGACGGGCGGGGCGACCCGCCCCGTGCTCATCGCGGATCGGGACGCGACGATTCGAGTCGGTACCCGACCCCGCGGACGGTGTCGATGGTCACCGCGTCACCCAGCTTCTTGCGCACCTGCGCGATGTGGACGTCGACGGTGCGGGCGTCCCCGAACCAGTCGTAGCCCCACACTCCGTCGAGGATCTGCTGGCGCGACATCGCCAGCCCCGGCCGCTCGGCCAGGAACCGCAGCAGGTCGAACTCCTTCGTCGTCAGCTCGACCGGCACCTCGTCGACCCGCACCTCGCGGCGGCCGACGTCGATCGCGACCCGGCCCGCCTGCACCACCTCCGGGGTCGCCGACCCGTCGGTGCGGCGCAGCACCGCCTTCACCCGGGCCACCAGCTCCGCGCCTGAGAACGGCTTGGTCAGGTAGTCGTCGGCGCCCAGCTCGAGGCCTAACACCCGGTCGACCTCACCGTCCCGGGCGGTCAAGAAGATGATCGGCACCTGGGAGGTCTGCCGGATCCGCTTGCACACCTCGAGCCCGTCCACGTCGGGCAGCCCCACGTCGAGCACCACCAGCCGGGGCCGGTGGGTCCGGAACGCGTCCAGGCCCCCCTCGCCGGTGCCGCTCTTCAAGACTCGGAACCCGTCCCGCTCCAGGTACAGGCCCACCAGATCCGCGATGTTGTCCTCGTCGTCGACGACGACGATCGTCCCCTTGTCCACGCCGCACATTCTGGCTCCCGTCGACGGCCCCAGTGTCGATCCTCGACGTCAAGGGACCGTGAGGGGCCCGTCATCAGGGGATGCGGTTGCTGCGCACCACCTGGGAGAGCCACTGGGCGCTCGGCTTCACGCTGCGGGCCTGCGTGGCCCGGTTCACCGCCACCAGCCCGAAGCGCATCCGGTACCCGAACGCCCACTCGAAGTTGTCGAGCAGCGACCAGTAGAAGTAGCCGCGCACGTCGAGCCCGTCCGCGATCGTGCGTGCCACCCCCTCCAGCGCGCCCCGCAGGTACCGGTCCCGCTGCTCGTCGTCGTCGGTGCCGATCCCGTTCTCGGTCACGTACACCGGGGTGTGCGCCACGTCGACCGCGTGGCGGATCGCGGCCTCCGCGGCTTGGGGCCAGAACTCGTAGCCCATCGGCAGCATCTCCACCCCCGGCTCGGGTCCCACCGCGCCCTCCGGGCCGACCCGGGTCCGCGAGTAGCACTGCACCCCCACGAAGTCGTCGCCGTGGGCCGCCTCCAGGAACTGGTCCTCGTGCGCGGCCCGGAACGGCTCAAGCAGGTGCTCGCTGCCCGACTCGGCCGCCCAGTCGCCCATCGACAGCGTCAACCCGACCGGGAAGTCGCCCGGCCCGGCCTTGATCGCGTCGTAGGCCTTGCGGTGCCCGGCCCGGAGGGTCTCGTTCGCGGTCCCGTACCCCTCGAGGTCGGTGCTGAGCCCGGGTGGGAACACCCCCATCAGCCAGCCCATCAGCGACACGATGTTCGGCTCGTTGATCGTGCAGCCCATCCCGATCTCGTCGCCGAAATGGCCGACGCAGCGCTCGCAGAACGACGCGAACCGGTCCGCGGTAGCCGGGTTCGCCCACCCGCCGTCGGCGGCCACCCACCGCGGGTTCGTGAAGTGATGAAACGTCACCACCGGCAGCAGCCCCCGATCCCGGCACGCCTCGATCACCCGCCGGTAGTGGTCGAGCGCGGCGGTGGAGAACTCCCCGTACTCGGGCTCGATCCTCGACCACTCGAGCGAGAACCGGTAGGCGCCGAACCCGAGCTCGGAGACCAGGTCCAGGTCCTCGGGGTAGCGCCAGTACTGGTCGCACGCGTCACCCGACGGCTCCTCGACCACCGTGTCCTCAGCGTGCTCCCACGCCCACCAGTCGTTGTTCCAGTTGCCGCCCTCCACCTGATGGGCCGCGGTCGCGGTGCCCCACAAGAACCCGTCCGGGAACGTCGTCGTCGCCATGGCGATCCTGGCACACTCGCGGCGCGATGAGCGTCCTCGACGAGATCCTCGCCGCCAAGCGCGACGAGGTCACCCTCCTGCACCAGCCCCAGACCCGCGACGCGATCCGCGCCGCCGTGCTCGACCGCGCCGCCGCCCCGGGACTTCGTCGGCGCACTCGACCAGCGCGACAAGATCGCCGTCATCGCCGAGATCAAGCGCCGCTCCCCGTCGAAGGGGGAGCTCGCCCCCCACCTCGACCCGGTCGACACCGCGCACGCCTACGAGGAGGGCGGCGCCGCCGCGCTGTCGGTGCTCACCGACCCGCTGTTCTTCGGCGGCTCGGTCGAGGACCTCCGCGCCGCCCGCACCGCAGCCCCCGACACGCCGGCGCTGCGCAAGGACTTCGTCATCGACGCCGACCAGGTCTACGAGACCCGTGCCATCGGCGCCGACGCGGTGCTGCTCATCGTCGCCGCGGTGCCCGACCCGGTCGAGCTCGCCGAGCTCGCCGCGCTGGCCGGCGACCTCGGCCTGGCGGTCGTCGTCGAGGCCCACGACGAGGCCGAGCTCGAGGTCGCGCTCACCGTCGGCGCGCCGGTGGTCGGCGTGAACGCCCGCAACCTCGGCACCTTCGCCGAGGACCTCGGCGTCGTCGAGCGGCTCGCGGCCCGCGTCCCCCCCGACGTGGTCGCGGTCGCCGAGAGCGCAATCCGGTCGGCCGACGACGCGCGCCGGGTCGCCCGAGCCGGGTTCGACGCGGTGCTGGTCGGCGAGGCGCTCGTCCGGTCCAGCGACCCGACCGGCCTCGTCGCCCTGCTCGCCGCGATCCCCCGGACACTACGGTGACCGCGATGCGGGTCACCCTCGACGCCAGCGAGCTGCCCACCGCCTGGTTCAACGTGCTGCCCCGCCTGGCCCAGCCCCTCGAGCCGCCCCTCCACCCCGCCACCCGCGAGCCGGTCGGGCCCGACGACCTCGCGCCGCTGTTCCCGATGGCGCTCATCGCCCAGGAGATGGCAACCGACCCGTGGGTCGACATCCCCGGCGAGGTGCTCGACATCCTGTCCCTCTGGCGGCCGACGCCGCTCGTGCGGGCCGAGCGCCTCGAAGCCGCGCTCGACACACCGGCCCGCATCTACTTCAAGGACGAATCCGGGTCGCCGGCCGGGTCGCATAAGCCGAACACCGCGGTGCCGCAGGCCTTCTACAACCAGGCCGAGGGCATCACCCGCCTCACCACCGAGACCGGCGCCGGCCAGTGGGGCACCGCGCTGTCGTTCGCGTGCACCCAGTTCGACCTCGACTGCACCGTGTACATGGTGCGGGCCTCCTACGAGCAGAAGCCGTACCGCACCGTGCTGATGGAGACCTGGGGAAGCGAGGTCATCCCCTCCCCGGTCGACCAGCCCGGCCACCCCGGGTCGCTCGGCCTCGCGATCAGCGACGCGGTCCGCGACGCGGCCGGCCGCGACGACACCCACTACGCGCTCGGGTCCGTGCTGAACCACGTGCTGCTCCACCAGACCATCATCGGCCTCGAGGCGCAGCGCCAGCTCGAGCAGGCCGGCGAATCGGGCCCCGACGTGGTCCTCGGCTGCTGCGGCGGCGGCTCCAACCTGGGTGGGATCGCGCTCCCGTTCGTCCCCGACGAGGGGGTCCGCCTCGTCGCGGCCGAGCCCTCCTCGTGCCCGACCCTCACCGAAGGCCGCTTCGACTACGACTTCGGCGACGCGGCGGGCATGACCCCGCTGCTCCCCATGTACACGCTCGGGCACGACTTCATCCCACCCGCCATCCACGCCGGCGGGCTCCGCTACCACGGCGACTCGCCGATCATCTCCAACCTCGTCCGGAGCGGGCGCATGGAGGCCGTCGCCTACCCCCAGACCGCCACCTTCGACGCCGCGGTGCAGTTCGCCAACACCCAGGGCAAGCTGCCCGCCCCTGAAGCCGGCCACGTCATCCGCGCCGTCATCGACGAGGCCCTCTCGGCCAAGGAGGCGGGGGCGGAGCGAGTGCTGCTCTTCAACTTCTGCGGCCACGGGCTCCTCGACCTGAGCGCGTACGACGACTACCGCCACGGTCGCCTCGTCGACGCCTGACCCGGGCGTCAGACGCGGCGAGCCCCGCCGTCGTTTCCGACGGCGGGGCGGTCACCATGACGACCAGCTCGATCCGCGCTTGGGTGGGTCCGCGATCCTGCCGATACCAGGGGCTACCGTTCGATGCGGCGGAGCCTGCAGGGCAGGACGCTGGGCACAAGCGAGGTCATCGAGATGCGAGGGCAACGTTTCTCGGTTCGGTCGTGGCGTGGACTCGTCGCCGCGGCGATATTCGCCGCCGCCGGGGTGCTTCCCGTGGTCGGCACCTCCGTCAGCGGGGCGCAGACGCTGCCGGTCCTGACCGTGGCCAAGGTCGTCACCGGGCAGGTCCCGGCCGGGACCACGTTCACGGTCGAGGTGTTCTGCACGGCCGTGGGCGGGACGTCGAACAGCTCGACGTCCACCACGTCGTCGACGTCGTCCACGTCAACAACCAGCACAACCCTCGGCCCGTCGTCGGGCGCCGCGTCGTCAACCACCACCTCGACCACGCCGGTGCGGACCGCTGTCTCCCCGACCGCGACGATCACCTTCAACTCGCTCGGTGACCCGACGTCCACCAACACCGTCAGCCCAGTGCCACCGAGCACCTGCACCGTCACCGAGACCGTCACCGGCGGCGCGACGTCGGTCAGCTACGCCTGCGCAGTCGGGAGTGGCGCCCCGGGGACGACCTGCGGCACCACGCCCGGCACGGCCAGCTTCGCGGCAGGCGTCTCGCCGGCGACCGCGACCATCACGGTGACCAACGTGTTCCCTGCCGCCGCGGTTGCCGCCCCCCCGACCTTCACCGGGTAGGGGCCCGCCCGCGGTCGGTCAGCGGCCTTGCCAGCGCGGCAGGCGCCCCTCGGCTGCCGCGGCGCGACCCTCAGCCGCGTCGTCGGTTGCCGCGACGAGCCGCCGCATCGTCTCCCCCATACGGACCGCGTCGACCCACGGCAGGGTCTGGCCCCGGTAGGCCATCTCCTTCACGGCGCGCACCGCGAGCGGCGCGCCGGCGCAGAGGCGGTCGGCGAGCGCGCGAGCCTCCGCGAGCAGCTCGGCGCGGGGCACGACCCGGCCCGCGAGGCCGATCTCAGCGGCCCGTGCCGCGTCGATGCGCTCGCCGGTGAGGAGCAGCTCGAGGGCGGGCTGCATGCCGATCCGGCGGGGGAGCCGCATCGCCCCGACGACGGTCGGGACGCCGAGGCGCACCTCGGGCATGCCGAACTCGGCGTCGTCGGCCGCGATCACGAAGTCGCACGCCGCGACGAGCGTGAGCCCGTAGCCGAGGCAGTAGCCGTTCACCGCCGCGATGGTGGGCTTCCACACCTCGAGCCCCGACTCGAAGGAGTTCACGGTCGGGATCTCCCAGAACGACCCCGGCCACGACCCGGCCGACCCGGCCCCGTCGCGCAGGTCGGCGCCGACGCAGAACGCCCGCCCGGCGCCGGTGACGATCGCGACCCACGCCTCCTCGTCGTCCCGGAACCGCTCCCACGCCGCGTTCAGATCCTGGCGAAGCTCTGCGTTGATGGCGTTCAGCACCTCGGGCCGGTGGTAGGTGATGGTGGCCACGTGCCCGTCGCGGTCGTAGCGGACCGTGTCGCCCATGGGTGCCGCCGCTACTGGTGGACGCCGTCGACGTAGGTCGCGTCGCGGGGCGCCCACCAGGCCCGCCAGTCCGTGGTCGCGACCCGGTCCCGGATCCGCCAGCCAGCCTCGGTGCGGACCAGCACGTCCCGGTACCGGAGGCCGGCCACCGGGAGGCGGCCCTGCTGGCGGTCGGGATCCCGGTACACGTGGTGGGCGACGATGCACGCCTCGCTGCTCGCCTCGTCGCCGTGGAGGTGCACCTCGTGGTTCCCGACGTTGTGCACCGTCACGGCGTAAATCTCGATCGCGGCCGCGATGCGGTCGACGACGTCCTCGGCCGGCACCGCGGCGCCGATCGGCAGCAGCGCCGAGTAGTCGACCCGCGTGCCGGGCACGAAGCAGGCCTTGACCCGGGGCCAGTCACGCCGGTCCACGTTCATCCAGTACTGCATCGTGATGTCGTGGATCGCCCACCGGTCTTGGAGCTCGGTGACCGGATCGGCCATCAGATCGGCACCGGTGCCGCGACCCTCGCGTCTCGACGGGCCCAGTAGCGGGAGAAGCCCACGAACACGACCGTGGCGTACACGACGCCGAGGAGGATGTCGGCGACATAGTGCTCAGCGCCGTAGACGATCACGAACCACATGAAGAGGTTGTAGCCGAGGAGTACCCACCGCCCCCGCTTGGCGGTCGGCCAGAAGAACAGCAGCAGCAGGAACGGCCAGGCCGCGTGCAGCGACGGGAGCGCCGCGACCGGGTTGGCATAGTTCGCGCTGCCGTCGAAGACCTTCGCGATCCCGGTCAGCCCCAGGTGCGCCCACACCTGCTGCACGACCCGGATGGTGTGGGCCAGATCACCGTCGCGGCTGGCCAGCCACGGTGGCACGGCCGGGATGACGAAGTAGGTCGCGAAGCCGGCCAGGCTGACCGTCACGATCATCGCGGCCAGGCGCCGGAACCGGGCCCGGTCGCGCACGTACAGGTAGACGGCGGCGGCCGGCGTCACCACGAAGTGGGTCAGGTATCCGAGCCACGCGACGTAGTCCCACGGGTGCACGACGCCGGGCCGGACGTCGAGGAGGCGCTGGAGCCGCACCGTGGGGGCGATCCCCCCGAAGAGGGCCTCGTCGAACTGCAGCTGCGGCTTCACGACGGCCCGGGTGAGAAGGCTCGGGGTCTGGGCGCGGACCGTGTCGTAGCCGGCCGCGATGACGAGCACCGGGAGCCAGTCCATGACCGCCCGCCGCACCCCGCCCTCGGTCCCGACGCAGGTGATGACGCCCAGCCCGACCAGCCACCAGAGCACCGTCGGCCGGTCGGGTGCGCCGGTGACCGCCATCGCGGCCAGCGCCGCGGCCAGGTAGGCGATCGTGAGCGCTAGCCGGTGCCGCACGACGAGGTCGACGAGGGCGGCACCCGCCCCGGCGCCGACCGGGCGGACCGGGGTCGAACGGACTGCGTGCTGGCTCATGGCCCACCTCGCCCCCTCGGGGCCGGCTCAGGTTAGACGCCCCGTCCCCTCGGCCCCGCCCGACGCCGGGGCGGCCACACGGCGCGCCGGCGCAGGGCGGCGGCGCCCAAGAACCCGCCCGGACCTGGGGACCCCCGTGTACCGTCGGCCCGTGTTCATCAAGATCTGCGGGATCACGAGCGAGGACGACGCGCTCCTCGCCGTGGCGTTGGGCGCCGACGGGCTCGGCTTCATGTTCGCGCCCGGCAGCCCCCGCCAGGTCCGCTCGAGCGAGGTGCGGGCCATCGTCCACCGGCTGCCCCACCAGACGCCGACCATCGGCGTGTTCCGGGACGAACGGCGGGAACGGGTGGTCGAGGTCGTCCACTCGCTCGGCCTGACCGGCGCCCAGCTCCACGGCCGGGAGCACGCCTCCGAGGTCCGTTGGATCGCGGATCGGGTCCCGCTCGTCATCTGGGCGTTCTCGGCCGGCGACCCGGCGCTGGCCAGCTCGGGGAGCGGCGGCGCCGACGCGGTGCTCATCGACGGGCCCGATCCTGGCTCCGGTCGGGTCTTCGACTGGTCGCTCGCCGAGGGCGCCCCGTCCGGAACGCGGGTCATCCTGGCCGGCGGCCTCGACGCTGACAACGTCGGCGACGCCATCCGCCGGATCCGCCCGTGGGGGGTCGACGTCTCGACGGGGGTGGAGACCGAGCCCGGGTCGGGCCGCAAGGACCCGGTGCGGCTCCGTCACTTCATCGAGGCCGCCCGCGAAGCGGCCGAGGACATCGCCGAGGACGACGGGATCCCCGGGCCGGAGCCGGGCCGCCTCTACGACTGGCGCCACGATCTCGGCGCCTGACCGCCCAATAGTTCGGGCGTCGCGGCCCGAAGGGACCCCTAACATCACCCGGTGCCCCCACCTCAGCGTGACGCCGGCGTCGCTCTCGCCGCCCCCGGCCCGGAACCGACCGGACTCGGTCGGTTCGGGGAGTTCGGGGGCCGGTTCATCCCCGAGTCGCTCGTCCCCGCGCTCGAGGAGCTCGAGTCGGCGTTCCGCGCCGCGTGGACCTCGACCGCGTTCCGCGACGAGTACGCCCGGCTCCTCGCCTCGTACGTGGGCCGGCCCACGCCGGTCACCGAGTGCCGACGCCTCTCCGAGCAGCTCGGCGTGCAGGTGCTCCTGAAGCGCGAAGACCTGACCCACACCGGCTCCCACAAGATCAACAACGTGCTCGGCCAGGCGCTCCTCGCCCGCCAGATGGGCAAGCCGCGCCTCATCGCCGAGACCGGCGCCGGGCAGCACGGCGTCGCAACCGCGACCGCGGCCGCGCTGTTCGGGCTCGACTGCATGGTGTTCATGGGCGCGGTCGACGTCGAACGCCAGGCGCTGAACGTCTGGCGGATGCAGCTCCTCGGCGCGGAGGTCGTCACCGTCGAGTCGGGGAGCGCGACGTTGAAGGACGCGATCAACGACGCGCTGCGCGACTGGGTCGCGAGCGTGGAGACCACGCACTACTGCGTCGGCTCGGTGGTCGGGCCGCATCCGTACCCGTGGATGGTCCGCGAGTTCCAACGGGTGGTCGGCGACGAGGCGCGCCAACAGTGCCACGCCCTCCTCGGCGACGACCCCGACGTCGTCGTCGCCTGCGTCGGAGGCGGCTCGAACGCCATCGGGACCTTCGCCGGGTTCCTCGACACCGACGCCCGGCTGGTCGGCGTCGAGGCCGGCGGGCTCGGCCTCGAATCCGGGCAGCACGGCGCGTCGGTCACACGCGGCGTCCCCGGCGTCCTGCACGGCGCCCGGTCGCTGTTCCTCCAGGACGAGGACGGCCAGATCCTCGAGGCCCACTCGATCAGCGCCGGCCTCGACTACCCGGGGGTCGGGCCCGAACACGCCGCGCTCGCCGCGTCGGGGCGGGCCGAGTACCACCCCGCTACCGACGGGGAGGCGCTCGCCGGCTTCGAGCTGCTGGCCCGCACCGAGGGCATCGTCCCCGCGCTGGAGCCCGCCCACGCCATCGGCTGGCTGGCTCGCGAGGCCGGCCGCGCCGTTCCGGCTGGCTCCCGGGTGCTCGTCACCCTGTCCGGCCGGGGCGACAAGGACGCGGCGTCGGTCGCGGAGCGGCTCACCGGGGAGCCGATCGAATGAAGCTCGAGGAGCAGCTGCGGGCCCGCCGGGCCGCGGGCCGCAAGCTGCTCGTCCCCTACGTCACCGGCGGCCTCGGGTCGGCGTGGCTCGACGTGGTCCGTGCCGTCGCCGACGCGGGTGCCGACGCAGTCGAGATCGGCATCCCGTTCTCCGACCCGGTCATGGACGGCCCCACCATCCAGGAGGCGTCGAAGCGGGCCCTCGACCTCGGCGCGACCCCGGCCAAGGTCGTCGCCGACGCCGCGCAGGTCGACGTCGACATCCCCCTTGCCGTCATGACGTACTACAACCCCGTGCACCACGCCGGCCACGGCCGGTTCGCGGCGTCGCTCGCCGACGCCGGCATCGACGGCGCGATCATCCCCGACCTGCCCCTCGACGAGATCGGCCCGTGGGCCGACGCGGCCGACCAGGCCGGCGTCGAGACGGTCCTGCTCGCCTCCCCGACCACCCCCGACGCGCGGCTCGACGCGATCTGCGCCCGATCCCGCGGGTTCGTCTACGGGGTGGCGCTGCTCGGCGTCACCGGCGAGCGGACCCGGCTGGCCGCGGAGGCGGTCGAGATGGGTCGGCGCTGCAAGGCCGCCACCGACCGGCCGGTGCTGCTCGGCGTCGGGATCTCCACCCCTGAGCAGGCCGTCACCGCGGCCCGCGCCGCGGACGGGGTCATCGTCGGCAGCGCGCTCATCTCCCGGCTGCTCCACGGCGGCGGCCCCGACGACGCCCACGACTTCATCGCCGAGCTGCGCGTCGCGCTCGACACATGAACAACCCCGGCGAGGCGTGCGACCTCTGCGAAGCGGCCCGCATCACCCCCTGGTACCACGAGGACGACGTGTGCTGGATCGCCGAGTGCGAGATCTGCGCCGTCCCGATGGTCGTCTGGCGCGTCCACGACACCGACCCCTCCGCCGACACCCTCGAGCACATGCACGCCCGGCTGGCCGACGTCGTCACCGAGTACTTCGGGTTCGAGCACTACGTCGACGACAACATGCGCAACATCCCGGACCACTACCACGCCCACGCCCGCCCGAGAGGAGGGTTCTTCGGCCACGGGATCAGCCGCCGGCGGCCCCCGCCCCCCGCGCCGTCAGCCCCTCAGTAGCCGTACCCGCCCGAGCTGGTCGAGCTCGACTTCTTCGTCGTTGGGGTGCCGCCCGCGCTCGCCGCGCCCACGGTGGCGCTCAGCTTGGCGCCCTTCTTGGTGAAGAAGGCGCCCTGCATTCCGAGCATGCGGTGGAACCGGCAGTAGAAGAGCACCGCGCCCGACGAGGGCACGGTCACCGTGACCGTCGCCGACTGACCCGGGTTCAGCAGCTGGTCGACGCTCTGGCCCGGCACCGTGAACGTGTGCTCGTGGCTCGTCGAGTTCGACAGAGTCACGGTGATCGACCGCACGCCCGACGGGATCTTCACGAACGTCGGGTTGAACGCGAAGTCGGTGGCCGAGATGCTCACCGCGCCGCCGGTCGCGGTGCCGGACCCGGCGACGTTGACCTTCCCGGAGAGCTTCACGGGGCTCCCGCCCCCCTTGGCCGCGGTTGTCGCCCCGGCGAGCGGCCCGACGACCGCCACCGACACCAGGGCCATCGCGGCCAGCACGACGACGGCCGGCAGCTTCCTCATCCTGAGCTTCCTCTCGAGCAGTCGTCCTTGAGGTTCTCGAAGCCATACGGGCCGGGCCCGCCCGTGGATTGGGAGGCCCCGGTACGCTAGACGCAAAGCGGGCCGTGGATCCGTCCGGACCGTTGCCACCTACTACACCGGTCCAGGTTGCGAGAGCCGTCGGTCCCTCGGTAGGAGGGAGCGTGAAACTGCCTTCGGGCCGCCGACGGAAAGCCGAATGGACGCCGCGGGTCGAACCCGACCCACTGTCCAATCCGGCGGCTCCCCGCCGCCGTAACCCTCTCATGTGGTCAGTCGCCGACGATGCGCTCGTGGCCGGCATGGCAGCCGGCGACCCCGACGCGGCCTCCGCGTTCGTCGAGCGCTTCCAGCGGCGCATCTACGGGCTCGCCTACACGATGCTCGGCGACCCCCGGGGCGCCGAGGACGTCGCCCAGGAGGCGCTGCTCCGAGCCTGGCGTCACGCCGCGGTGTACGACGCCCGCCGCGGCAGCGTCGTCAGCTGGCTGCTCACCATCACCCGCAACCTCGCCATTGACAGCATGCGTGTCCGCCGCCCCGTCGCGATCGACCCCGATCAGATCACCGCCTACGCGCGCCCCGCCCCGGGCCGGGGACCGGCCGAGACCGCGCTGGTCTCCGACGACGCGGGACGGCTCCGCGCCGCGATCGCGACCCTGCCCGACGAGCAGCGGCGAGCGATCGTCCTGGCCGGCATCGTGGGACTGAGCGCCCGAGAGGTCTCCGAGCGTGAGGACATCCCGCTCGGCACGGCGAAGACCCGGATCCGTACCGCGATGCAGCGCCTCCGCACCGTGCTGGGCACCGAGGAGCGCACCGAATGAGCGGCACCGGCTGCGCCGCAGCCCGCGACGCGGTGCCCGAGCTGGCGCTCGGCATCCTGGACGGGCAGGCCCGTGCCGAGACGCTCGAGCACGTCGCGACGTGCCCCGCCTGCCAGCGGTACCTCGACGAGATGGCCGCGGTCGCGGACGGCTTGAATCGCATCGCCCCCGAGCTCGAGCCGCCGGCCGGCTTCGCCGGCCAGATTGACGCCGCCATCCGCGGCGACCGGCGCCGCTCGGTGCGCCGGTGGGTCACGACGGTCGCGATCACCGCCGCCGCGGCGGCGATCCTCTCCGTGACCATCGTGCGGATCGTCGACTTCCACCCGAGCGCCACCAGCCATCCGGTCGCCGCCCCCGCGCTGCGCAGCGTCCCGATGGTCGGCGCCGACAACCTGCCGGTCGGGCACGTCGCCGTCTCGTCGTCGACGCCGGCCGCGGTGGCGGTCAACGTCGACTACAACGTCCCCGACGGCACCTACACGCTGCAGGTCCGGGAACCGTCCGGTCCGGCACGGATCGTCGGGATGATCACGATCACCGACGGGCACGGCAGCTGGACCGGTGCCGCTGCGATCCCCTCCGCGTCGGGCGTGAGCCTCGACCTCGTCGCCGCGAACGGCACCGTGGTCTGCCAGGCGGCGGTGAACCAGGCCGAAGCCAGCTAGTTCCGCAGCCGCTCGTCGAAGAAGTGCAGCACCCGGTCGAGCGCGTCGCGGGTCGGGTGGCCGGGCTCGTCGACGAACTCCTCGGTCAGCACCGAGTGGGCGCTCTTCTTGAACCCGTACGGGTTGCCGGGCGACGAGTCGATCTCCACCGCGATGAAGTTGTCGCCCAGCTCGCGGCGCAGCGTCTCGAATCGGGCCGGCGGCACGGCCGGATCCCGCGTGAACCGCAACCCGAGCAGACACGCCCCCGTGGCGGCCCGCTCCTTCACCCGGGCCAGGTCGGTGTCGCTCACGCCCACCGCCGCCTTCCGCGGCGCGCCGACGGGCAGCGGCAGGGACGGCTGGCTCAGCACCGGGGCCTGCATCCGGTCGTCGACCATCATCCCCAGCGCGAAGCCACCCGTGAAGCACATCCCGACCGCGCCGACCCCCGGTCCGCCGCACTGCTCGTGCGCGTCGGCGGCCAGGGCGCGGAGCCACTCGATGACCGGGCTGGTGCGGTGCAGCGCCCACGTCGTGAACTCGCGGGCGACGCAGCCGCCCACCATCGACTGGACCGCGTACCCGACGCTGACCGGCCGGTTCGGGGTGCCGAACAGCGACGGCATCCGCACGTGGTAGCCGCGGTCCACGACCCGGCGGCCGAAGTCCACCACCCCCGGGTGCAGCCCCGGCACCTCGTGGATCACGATCACCGCCGGCCCCGAGCCTCCCGAGTAGACGGGCCGCACGAAGCCGCCGCTCGTGAACGTCGAGCGGGTGAACCCGTCGATCGTCACCTCGTCGCTCATCGCTGCTCCTCCGCGTGCCCCCGTCGACAGCCGGGCCGGCCGGTCGAGTCCCCGTGCACCCGCGCCCCTAGACGGGCCGGTCGACCTGCGGCATAGTACGGCGCCGTTCGGAGCCGGCCGGGCTCCGCCGAGCCGGGGGATTTTGGGGTGGCGCAGCTGAAGACCGGAGCGAGGGCACCCGCCTTCGCGCTGCGGGACCAGTCGGGCAAGCGCGTGCGGCTCTCGGAATTCAAGGGCCGCCCGGTCGTCGTCTACTTCTACCCGAAGGCCGACACCCCCGGCTGCACGACGCAGGCCTGCTCGCTCCAAGAGGCGCTCCCCAGCCTCAAGCGGCTCAAGGCCCAGGTGCTCGGCATCAGCCCCGACCCGCCCGAGAAGCAGAAGCAGTTCGCGATGAAGTACGGGCTGAAGTTCCCGCTCCTCGCTGACGAGGACCACGCCGTCGCGGAGGGGTGGGGCGCCTGGGGCGACAAGACCCTCTACGGACGCAAGTTCAAGGGCATCATCCGGTCCGCGTTCGTGATCGACGCGTCCGGGAAGATCGCCGCCACGTTCTACAAGGTCAGCCCCAAGGCGACTTTAGAGTCGGTCATGGGGGCGCTCCGCGCGCTGCCGCGTCGGTAGCGGAACCTCGGCAACCTCAAGGCGGAATCAGGATCCGTCAAAAGCGGACGTGCTCCGGGCGCTACCTACGCGGGCACCAGCACCCCGCTGGTATCCCGCTTCCGTGGGCCGCTGAGCACGTCGGCCAGGTGTTCGTGCTCCGGCTTACGGGTAGTCGCCCGGACGGCTGCCATCCACAGGACACGAAGTTCCCCGAACCCATCGCCCCGCGGTTCCATCTCGACCCCCGTGCCGAGCGTAGGGGAGCCGCCGAGCCTGGCGATCCGCTCGGGTGCGGACCCGAGCCGGCCGCCGGGTCGCTACCCCCAGAAGGCGTCTTCGGCGGCCTCGTCCGAGGTCGTGAGGTCGAGCCGGGAGACCTTGTCACCCGAGAACGAAAACTCGATCGTCTCGTCCGCGTCGAGGGTCTTGCCCTCGCGCCGGCCCGTCGAGTGGTGGGCCGCGACGACCTTGTCGCCCTGGGCCTTCACGCTCTGGAGAACGACCGCGAACGTCCCACCCGACAGCTCGAAGAGCCGCCCGTACAGGCCGAGGACGTTGTCGACCCCCTTGTGCTCGCCCGAGAGCTGGTTGTTGCCCGGCATGGACTGCACGACGTCGGGCGTGTAGATCGACCGGAGGTGCTCCATGTCGCCCTCGCCGAACGCCTGGTACCCCCGCCGGATGATCTCTTCCTTAGAATCAGCCACGATTGTTCCCCCTGTTGATGGCAGCCCCAGAATGGAACACGAACGGCACGAACAGCGCAAGACGGGCCCCCCGCGCCCGCTTCCCGCGCCCGCTCGCACGCTCGACTCTCTGGCACGGGCCGAACGATGGGGCGCTAGGCGCCGGGAGGGACTGGCGCGCCAGGTCTCGGGTATCGCGTGAGTCTGAGCGACCGTGCCGCCGGCAACCTTGCGGCGCATGGGGCGCGTCCTCAGAAATCCGGGTCCACATCGTGAGCCCCAAAGCCACGGTCGAGAACGTCACGAAGGCGATCAAGGCCCTCGGGTAGCCGGGCAGCACCGAGCCGACGCCCGGGGCAGCCGATCACCGTCGCCCGACTGTGCCGGCGGCGGCTCCTGCCCAACGACCGGCGCCGGGAAGGCTCGACGCTCGTTCTCGGGCGTCTCGTGCGGGAGCTTCACCGACTGCCCGTCGACGACGAGATGCTGGCAGCCTGCCAGTCAGGGAGGGCGGAGCTGCTCTGCTCCCCGTCGACGAACGACGCCTCGTCGCACCACTCGTCCATGCCCCCCTCGCGCGCCGAGGCGGCTCGCTCCGGATGAAAACACCCATCGATCGGTGGTCGTGCCACGCCGAGGACGTCCACCACGTGTCGTTCGCCTCGGCCATGTCGTCCGCGCCAAGATTGCCGTCCGAGACCTTCGCTTGATCCAGGGCCGCCGACGCGGCGGCGAAGAACGCATCGAGGAGCTTCGGGTCTCTCAGCCTGAGACGGGTCACCACGACGATCGGCAGCAGAACCTCTTCGACGGTCTGGGGCAGCTCCCATCATCCTCGGGGCCACCGGCGGCCTTGGCGAGCCCTGAACCAGCCGTCGAGCACGTCACGACGGCGTTCACGGCGCTCGGGTAGCCGCGCCGTCGTGCTCAGCGCCGGCCACCGCCGGATCCTGCTCGACCGCGCCGCCCGACGGGCCGGGCTCACGGTCCTGCTCGGAGCCGTCCTCGCCGCCCCGCTCGGGGCCGCCCGCGCCGCGCCCGCCGCCGCGGCCGCGGGCCACGGCACCAAGCCGTCGTCGGGGTGCACAGCCTCGCCGCCGCCGGCCAGCACCCAGGTCCCCTTCGACGCGGCGGGGGAGAGCGGCTTCTACCTTCAGAGCGTCCCGCCCGGGGCCCGGCCCGGGCAGCCGCTCCCGCTGGTCGTGGACCTCCACGGCTACTCGGAGACGGCCGCCCTCCAGGAGGACTTCAGCCAGCTCGCGGTGTACGGCGACCAGCACGGGTTCGTGACCCTCACCCCCCAGGTCAAGCGCCCGGTGCCGCTCTGGAGCGCGACGCTCGGCTCGGCGGACGTCCAGTTCCTCGGCGCGCTCCTCGACCAGGCTGAGCGCACCCTCTGCATCGACGAGCGACGCGTCTACGTCACCGGCCTCTCCGACGGCGCCTTCATGACCTCCGCCGTCGCGTGCGCCGACGCGGACCGGGTCGCCGCGGTCGCGCCGGTCGCCGGCATCCAAGACATCGGAGGCTGCAAGCCGGCCCGGCCCGTCCCCGTGGTCACCTTCCACGGCACCGCCGACCCCTTCGTCGCCTACACCGGCGGGCTCGGCGCCAGCGCGCTGCACCTGCCCGCCCCCAACGGCTCGGGGACGCTCGGCCAGTCCGGCGTCACCCGCACCACCGGGCCGTCGATCCCCGCCATCACCGCGGCGTGGGCCAAGCGCAACGGCTGCGCCCCCGGCCCGACGTCGACCGTGCCCGCGCCCGGCGTCACCCTCATCCGCTACCGCTGCCCCGACCACGCCGACGTTGAGCTGTACCGGATCACCGGCGGCGGCCACACTTGGCCCGGCAGCCAGTTCGGCCGTGTCATCGCCTCCGCGGTCGGCTACACGACCCTGGCCATCTCGGCCAACCAGATCATCTGGCAGTTCTTCGAGGCCCACCCGCTCCCGTGACCGGCACCCACCGGCCCGGCGGGGCGACCGCAGGGCTGATCAGGCGCCGACGGCGTGGACGCCGCCGTCGACGTGGAGGATCTCCCCGGTGGTCTTGGGGAAAAAGTCCGAGAGCAGCGCCACGCACGCTTGCGCGACCGGCTCGGGATCCCGGATGTCCCACCCCAGCGGGGCTCGCGCCGACCAGACCTCGTCGAAGCGATCGAAGCCCGGGATGCTCTTGGCGGCCATCGTGCGCACCGGGCCGGCCGCGACGAGGTTGACCCGGATCCCCTGCGGGCCGAGGTCGCGGGCTAGGTAACGGGCCGTGGATTCGAACGCCGACTTGGCGACCCCCATCCAGTCGTAGGTGGGCCACGCCTGCGTGTTGTCGAAGTCCAGCCCGACGATCCCCGAGCCGGGGGTGAGGAGGGGCAGCGCGGCGACCGCGAGTGCCTTCAGCGAGTACGCGGACACGTGCAACGCCACCGACACGTCGTCCCAGGGGGCGTCGAGGAACCCGCCACCCAGACACGACGGCGGCGCGAACGCGATCGCGTGGAGCAGCCCGTCGAGACGGCCGCCGGCCCGCTCGGCGAGCTGGCCGAGGTCGTCGGGGTTCGTGACGTCGAGCTCCACGATGTCGACCGGCTGAGGGAGCCGTCGGGCGCTGCGCTCGGTGAGGCTCCGGACCCGCCCGAACGAGCTGAGCACCACCTCGGCTCCTTGCTCCTGGGCGAGACGAGCCACGGAGAAGGCGATCGACGCGTCGGTGAGCAGCCCGGTGACCAGGATGCGTTTGCCGTCCAGCAGCATGGGTGTCGCCTCCTACAACGGCGTGTTGGCGTGCGGGCGGGCCCCGACCAGCTCCCGCTTGGACCGGAACCGGTCGAGGGCGGCGGCGAGGACCCGGCGGGTGTCAGCGGCGGGCAGCACCTCGTCGACGAAGCCTCGCGCGGCGGCGGCGTACGGGTTCGAGAACCGCTGGTCGAACTCCGTCTCCAGCGCGGCCTGCTCCGCCGCCCGTTTCTCCTCGGGCAGGGCCTGGAGGCGCCGCCCGTGCAGGACCTGCACCGCGCCGGAGGCGCCCATCACCGCGATCTCGGCGCCCGGCCAGGCGCCGCACCAGTCGTTCCCGAGCTCCTTCGAGTCCATGACGATGTACGCGCCGCCGTACGCCTTGCGGAGCACCACGCACAGGCGAGGGACGGTCGCTGCCGCGTAGGCGTGGACCAGCTCGGCGCCGTGGCGGATCATGCCCCGCCACTCGAGATCCTTCCCCGGCTCGAAACCGGGCGTGTCGACGAACGTCAGCAGCGGCAGGTTGAAACAGTCGCACCACTGCACGAACCGGGCCGCCTTCTCGCTCGCCTCGATGTCGATCGTCCCGGCCCGGTAGTGCGGCTGGTTGGCGATCAGTCCCACCGCGTGGCCGTCAAGCCGGCCGAGCGCGGTCACGAGGTTCGGGGCGTGGTCCGGGCGCAGCTCGAGCAGCGAGTGGTCGTCGAGGAGATCGTCGAGCACGATCCGCACGTCGTAGGAGGCGTTCATGCGGGCCGGGACGGTCGCGGCCGCGACCGTGGTGTCCCGATCGACCGGGTCGCCGACCAGCAGCCGGGGCGGGTCGAGCAGGTGGTTGTCGGGCAGGTAGGAGAGGAGATGGCCGGCCGTGGTGACCGCGTCGGCCTCGTCGTCGACGACGAGCGACGCCACGCCGCTGCGCCGCCCGTGGAGCGGCGCGCCCCCGAGCGACCGGTGGTCGAGCGCCATGCCGGTGAACGCCCGCACCGTGTCCGGGCCGCTCACGTATGAGAACGCGTCGTGGGTCATGACGGTCAGGTCCGCGATCCCGAGCAGCAGCGCCGGCCCCGAGACGCACGGCCCGACGACCAGCAGCACGGTGGGGACGGCCCCCGACGCGTCCGACAGCGCCCGGGCGATCAGCCCCCAGCTGTGCAGGGACGAGACGCCCTCGACGACGTCCGCGCCCGACGACGCGATCGTCCCGACGAGCGGCCGACCCAGCTCGATCGCCAGCCGCACGGCCCGGGCGATCGTCTCCCCCTCGGGGGGACCGATCGCGCCGACGTGCTTCCCGTCCGAGATCCGGAAGGTGACGACCCGCCGGCCGTCGAGCTCGTCGAGCGCCGCGCTCGCCGCGTCGCTGCGCCCTCCCGCGATCGGGACGGCGCCCCGCCCCCGTTCGGGCCGATCACCCGGACGGGGTCAGGACCAGGGTCGCGTTGTGTCCCCCGAAACCGAACGAGTTCGACAGTGCGGGCGCCGGCCCGATCTCCCGCGCCGAGCCGGCCACGACGTCGAGGTCGATGTCGTCGCCGAGCTCCTCCAGGTTGGCGGTGGGGGGCACCAGCCCGTCGCGGATCGAGCAGAGCGCGGTGATCGCCTCTGCCGCGCCAGCGCCGGCGATCATGTGGCCGGTCACCCCCTTCGACGAGGTGACCGGGACCCGGAAGTCGCCGAACACCTTGCCGATTGCCTCCGCCTCCGCGGCGTCGTTCAGCCCCGTCGACGTGCCGTGCGCGTTGATGTGCCCAATGTCGGCCGGTCCGAGCCCCGCGTCGTCGAGCGCCTGCTGCATGCACGCCGCCGCGCCGGCGCCGCCCGGCGACGGGGCGGTGATGTGGTAGGCGTCCGCGTTGCGGCCGTAGCCGGCCACCTCGCCGTACACGCGGGCGCCACGGCCGCGGGCCCGGTCGAGCGACTCGAGGACGACGAACCCGGCGCCCTCCGCGATCACGAACCCGTCCCGAGCCGCGTCGAAGGGACGCGACGCCCGGCTCGGATCGTCGTTGCGGGTGCTGAGCGCCCCCATGCGAGAGAAGGCGGCCATCGTGATGCAGGTCAGCGGGTACTCGGTGCCGCCCGCGACGACCACGTCCGCGGTGCCGTCCCGGATCAAGCGCACTCCCTCCCCGATCGCGTTCGTGCCCGCCGCGCAGGCGGTCGCGATGCACAGCGCCGGCCCGGTGAACCCGTACCGCATCGAGATCACCCCGGCGGTCGCGTTCGGCATCATCATCGGAACGAAGAACGGGGTGACCCGCGCCGCGCCCCGCTCGAAGTAGATCCGCGCGTTCTCCTCCAGGGTCTGGAGGCCCCCGATCCCGCTCGACGCGATCACCGAGCAGCGGGCCGGGTCGGCGGCCAGCTCACCGGCGTCCTCGATCGCGTCGGCGGCCGCCGCGAACCCGAGCTGGGCGACCCGGTCCTGGCGGCGGACGTCCTTCGGCCCGAAGTAGGCGACCGGGTCGAACTGGTCGTCGGGCACCGTGCAGGCGAACGTGACCGGCAGCTCTGCCTCCACGAAGCGCTCCACCGTCGCCGCGGTCGGCCGGGCGGCGCGGATCGTCGCCCAGAACGTGTCAAGGTCCGCGCCGGCGGGGGTCTTGACGCCCATCCCGGTGACTGCCACCCGGGCCCGGCCTCGGTGGTCGACGAACTCCGTGCTCATGTCTTCGCGGCGACCTTGGACATCACCAGGTCGACCGCCTGGCCGACGGTGGTGACGTTCTCGAGGTCCTCCTCGGGCACCGCGATGTCGAAGCGCTCCTCGAGGCCCATCACGAGCTCGACCAGGTCGAGGCTGTCAGCGTCGAGGTCCTCCTTGAAGCGGGCGTCTTCGGTGACCACGTCCGGCTCCACGCTCAGGACCTCGACCGCCACTTCCCGCAGGGCGGTGAGTGCCTCCTGACGCTCCATCTGTCCTCCTCTATGCAGTCTGGTGGGGGGCCGCCGTCAATGGCCCATGCCGAGGCCGCCGTCGACGGGCACGACCGCGCCCGTCACGTACCCGGCGATCTCGGAACACAAGAACCCGACCGCTGCGGCCACCTCGGCGGGGGACCCCAGCCGGCCCAGCGGGACGGTGGCCTCCATGGTCGCGCGCCAGCCGTCCGGCATGCTGTCCGTCATGGCGGTCACGATAGGCCCGGGGGCGACGACGTTGCAGGTGACGTTGCGGGACGCGAGCTCCCGGGCCACCGCCCGGCTCAACCCCACCAGGCCCGCTTTGGCCGCCGCGTAGTTCGCCTGGCCTGGCGCGCCGGCGTAGCCGCTCACCGACGAGATGTTCACGATCCGGCCCCACCGGCCCCGCAGCAGCTTGGGGGTGGCCCGCCGGATGGTGTGGAACGCGCCGGTCAGGTTCGTGTCGAGCACCGCCTGCCACTGCTCGTCGCTCATCCGGGCGACGAGCCCGTCGGCGGTGATCCCGGCGTTGTTCACGAGGATCTCGACCGGGCCAAACGTGTCCTCGATCTCGGTGAACACGGCGTCGACCGCCGCCGCGTCGCGCACGTCGGCGCTCAGCGCCAGCGCCTCCGCGCCGGCCGCCTCCAGCTCCCGCTGGGTCTCCTTCGCGGCGTCACTGGCCGAGAGGCACGCGACCCGGTGGCCGTCCCCGGCGAGGTGGTGCGCGATGGCGTGCCCGATCCCCCGTGACGCGCCCGTGACGAGCGCGACGCGGCCGTCGCTCACGCCGGACCCCAGCGGAGCACGGCGCTGCCCCAGGTCATCCCAGCGCCGAAGCCGCTGAGCAGCACCACCTGGCCCGGCTCAAGGTTGCCGGCCTCGGCCGCCTCCGCGAGCGCGAGGGGGATCGAGGCCGCCGAGGTGTTCCCGTACCGGTCGATGTTCACGATCGTGCGCTCCGCGGGGATCCCGAGCCGGTGCGCGGTGGCGTCGATGATGCGCGCGTTGGCCTGATGGGGGATGAACCAGTCGACGTCCGAGGATGCCACGCCAGCCCGGCCCAGGGCCGCATTCGCGGAGTCGACCACCGTGCGTACCGCCCGGCGGAACACCTCCGGCCCCTGCATCTTCAAGTACTGGAGCCGCTGGTCGAGGGTCTCGACGCTGGCCGGCAGGCGGCTGCCCCCAGCGCGGATCTCGAGCAGCGAGGCCAGGCTGCCGTCGCAGCCCAAGTCGAAGGCCAACAGCCCCGTCCCGTCGTCGGGTCCCGCCTCGAGGACCAGCGCCGCCGCGCCGTCGCCGAACAGCACCGCGGTCGTGCGGTCAGTGGGGTCGATGATGCGGGAGAGGGTCTCAGCGCCGATGATGAGGACGTGGTCGAAGTTGCCGGCGGTGAGGAGCGCGGCGCCGGTCACCAGCTCGTAGACGAACCCCGCGCAGCCCGCGCCGAGGTCGAAGGAGCCGCAGTGCAGGCCGAGCCCGTCGCCGACGAAGGCGCCGGTGTGGGGGATCGGCTGCTCGGGCGTGGCGGTGGCGACGATGAGCAGATCGATGTCGAGCGGGCTGATCCCCGCGTGCTTGATCGCATCCGCGCCGGCCTCGATCGCGAGGCTGGCCGTCGTCTCGTCGGGGCGGGCGATCCGACGCTCCCGGATCCCGGTCCGTTCGACGATCCACGCGTCGTTCGTGTCGAGGCGGGTCTCCAGGTCCGCGTTCGTCAGCCGGCCGTCGGGGACCGCGATGCCCCAGCCGGCGACGCAGGCCCGCATGCTCAGTGGACTCGGAGCCAGGCGACCGGCTGCCCCTCCCGGAGTCGCTCCCCGGGCTGGGCGAGCACCCCGACCAGCCGCCCCGCGAACGGGCTCGACACCGGGGTCGAGGTGCCAGGGCCCTCGAGCATCCCGACCGTCTGACCGGCCGCGACGTCGGCGTCGTCAGCGAGGCCGACGGGCTGGAACACGCCCACGGTCGGGGCCACGATCATCCGCTCCGGGACGAGGAGCCCTTCGCCGTGGTCGAGGAGCGCTTCCATCAGCGGACCTCCTCGAGGACGAGCGCCGCCGCGTCGTCGGGGGTCGCGACCCCCGAACCGGGACGTCGGGGACGGTGCGCTTGGCGAGGCCGGCGAGCATCGACCCGTGCCCGACCTCCAAGAGGGTGGTGGCGCCCAGCCCAGCCAGGGTGAGCGTCGACTCCCGCCAGCGGACCGGGACGGTCACGTGCTCGGCCGACTGGTCGCGCCAGCCGGCCGCGGCGGGGTGGGGGAGCGCGTCGAGGTTCGAGACCACCGGCGCGGTCGGGTCGGCGAACTCGACGTCGGCCAGGGTGGCGACGAGCCCGTCCGCGGCATCCCGCATCAGGGGGGTGTGGAAAGCCCCGCCGACGTTGAGGGGCGTCGCCCGCTTCACGCCCAGCTCCCGGGCCCGGGCCGCGCCAGCGTCGACCCCCTCGGGGGTGCCCGCGATCACGATCTGGCCGGGGGCGTTGTCGTTGGCGACCCAGCACGCGTCGGGCGCGGCCTCGCAGGCCGCCGCGGCCTGCTCCGGGGTCGCGCCGAGCAGCGCCACCATCCGGCCCGGGTGGGTGTCGGCGGCGGCTTGGGTCAGCTCGGCCCGGCGGGCCGCGAACCGCACCCCGTCGCCCAGGGGCAGCGCCCCCGCCGCGATGAGCGCGGTGACCTGACCCAGCGAGTGGCCAGCAAACGCGACCGGGTCGGGGACCCGGTCGCGGACCGCGGCCCACGCGACCAGCGAGGTGAGGAGGACGGCGAGCTGCGCGTCCCGGGTCCGGGCCAGCACCTCGGCCGGGGCGTCGAGCACCAGCGGGGCGAGCGGCTCGCCGAGCGCCGCCTCGGCCTCGTCGACCACGCTCCACGCCGGGTCGTCACGCCACGCGGCGCCCATCCCGACGGTCTGGGTCCCCTGACCGGGGAACACCACGGCGACTCCCACGGGCTGTGCTCTCTCTGTCGGCGGCCCCTACCTGCCCTTGCACGAGGTGGGACCGTCCCCCGGGCTCGAGGGTTACACCGGTCCGGGTCGGGCGCGTGTCCGCCCCGTGTCGAGCGGGTGAACCGGCCCGGGGCCCGGCCCACGGGCCGCGCCCCGAATAGGGTGGGGTATGCCGGTCGAGCGCTCCGACGAGCTGGTCGGGCTGCTGCCGCACCGCCCGCCGTTCCGGTTCATCGACAGCGTCGAGCGCTTCGACGCCGACCAGTCGATCGTCGCCCGCTACCTGGTCACCGGCGACGAGCAGTGCCTCACCGGGCACTTCCCGGGCAACCCGATCCTCCCCGGGGTCATCCAGCTCGAGGCGCTCGCCCAGGCCGGCGCGATCGCGGTGCTCGCCGACGAGCGGTACGCCCGCCGGCTGCCCCTCTTCGGCGGCGTCGAGAAGGTCCGGTGGCGTCGCATCGTGCGGCCCGGCGACGAGCTGGTGCTCTCAGTCGAGCTCGAGCGGCTCAGCGCCCGGGGCGGCTGGGGCTCCGGGGAGGCCACCGTCGACGGGTCGCTCGCCTGCAGGGCCCGTCTCTTCTTCGCCCTCGTCGACGCCTGAGCGCCGGTCCGGGGCGACCAGGGACCCGGATCAGTCCCAGTCGTCGGGGCGCAGCTCCGCCACCGAGCGCGGCGCCGTGCGAGCGTCGAGTTCCTCGGCGAGTTGGTCCGGGTCCTCGCCGAGCAGCAGCCGGGTCTCGATGTCCTGATCGAGGCGACGCTGCTCCGAGTCGCCGGGCGTGAACCACCGCCAAGGAGCGGCCACGATGAGCACGAACGCGAGCAGCGACAGGCCGCACACGACCGCGATCCAGGTGATGACGGTGAACACGGCGACGTCCATCGGGTCGCCACTGTACCGACGCGTCCCCCCGTCCCCGTGCGACCCCGGCCTCCCGCCGCGGGCCGCTGCGCCCGTTCGGGCGCCCCGGCCAATGACCGCCGATTCTGTGGATCCGCCGGTACCGTCGAAACGGTGCGTCCCCACCGCGCCCCGGGCGCCGGATTCCTGCGCCGCTACGCCTTCACCCTCGGGGTCGTCGTGGCCGTCGTCGTCGTCGCCATCGTCGGCATCAACCTCCTCATCGCCCAGAAGCTCTCCACGGTGTCGAAGGTCCAGCTCCAGCTGTCGACCCCGCCCGGCGGGGGCGCCAACTACCTCCTCGTCGGCTCCGACAGCCGGGCCTTCGTCAGCACCAGCGGTGAGGCGCAGCAGTTCGGCAGTGAGCAGAGCAACGACGGGCAGCGCTCCGACACGATCATGATCCTGCACGCCGAGCCGAACGGCGGCAGCCTCCTCGTCTCGGTGCCCCGAGACCTGTGGGTCAACATCCCCGGGGAGGGGATGGCCAAGATCAACGCCGCCTTCGACTACGGGCCCCAGAAGCTCGTCGACACCATCCAGACCGACCTCGGCGTCCCCATCAACCACTACGTCGAGGTCAACTTCGTCACCTTCCAGAAGATCGTCGACGCCATCGGCTCGGTCCCCGTCTACTTCCCCGCCCCCACCCGCGACAGCTTCTCGGACCTCAGCATCCCGTTGCCCGGCTGCTACCAGCTCACCGGCTCCCAAGCCCTCGCCTACGTGCGGTCCCGCGACATGCAGGTCTTCAACCTCTCGACCCGCACCTGGACGACCCTCGACGCCATCCCCGACATCGGTCGGATCGCCCGCCAGCAGGCGTTCGTGCGCGAGCTGGCCACGCTGGCCATGGACAGCGTCCTCAGCGACCCCCTGAAGGCCAACAGCCTCGTCGACAGCGTCACCAGCAACCTCACCCTCGACCAGGGGTTCTCCCGCACCGACCTCTTCGCCCTCGTCGACGCGTTCCGCAAGACCGACCCCAGCGACGCGTCGCAGGTGCAGAGCACCACGCTGCCCTGGGAGACCGGGCCCACCCAGGCCGGTCAGGACGTCCTCTACCTCCGCCAGCCCGACGCCAACACGGTCCTCGCCGAGCTGCGCGACTTCTCCTCCCTCCCCGCCGCGCCGGCCGCCCCGGCGGCCGCCCCCGCCGCCGCGCTCAGCGCATCGAGCGTGCACGTGAAGGTCCTCAACGCGTCGGGCGTGAACGGCGCCGCCGCCCGCACCCTCAAAGCCCTCGAGCAGGCCGGCTTCCAAGGCGCCGGCACCGGCAACGCGTCGCTGCTCGCCAGCTCCGAGATCCGGTACTCGGCCGGGGCCGGCACGGCGGCTGACCTGGTCGCCCGCTACCTCCCCTCGGCGAGCCTCGTCACCGACAGCAGCGCGGGCACCAACGTCGTCGTCGTTCTCGGCGAGGGCTTCCGAGGGTTGAGCACCCCCACCACCGCGGCCGCTCCGCCGAGCACCAGCGCGCCCGCCCCGCAGCCGGCGTCCCTCGCGCCCGTCCCCGGCCCGTGCTGACCGGGTCGACCGTGCCCCGGCCGGTGGGACGCTGCGGTGCCCGGGGCGGGATTCGAACCCGCATGCCCTCGCGGACAATGCATTTTGAGTGCATCGCGTCTGCCGTTGCGCCACCCGGGCCCGACCTCATGATGGCATCCGACGCCCGACCCCGGCGGTCTCCGCCCCGCCCGCCCTCGGGACCTCACGGACGAGGGAGAGGAGCGCCTCATGGCTGACCCGGCGGCGACCGGGTACGCGGCGCTCGAGGGCGTGAACCTGTACTGGGAGCGGTACGGCTCGGGGGGGACCCCGCTCGTCCTCGTGCACGGCGGATACGGGCTCATCAGCGACTGGGGCGAGCTGCTCGACCAGCTCGCGACGCGCCGGGCCGTCGTCGCCCTCGAGCTCCAGGGCCACGGGCACACCCGGGACACGGCCCGGCCGTTCAGCTGGGAGTCGTTCGGCGACGACATCGCCGGCGTCATCCGCGACCTCGAGCTCGGGCCCGCCGACCTGCTCGGCTACTCCCTCGGCGCCAGCCCCAGCCTCCGAGCCGCCATCCAGCACCCGGAGCTGATCCGGCGACTCGCGCTGGTGTCCATCCCCTTCGCCCGCCGCGGCTGGTACCCGGAGGTACGAGCCGGCTTCGACCAGATGAGCGACGCCCTCTTCGACCAGTTCCGCCACGCACCGATGTACCAGCAGTGGCTCGAGGTCGCGCCTGACGTCGACGCCTTCCCGACCCTGATGAACAAGACCGGTGACCTGCTGCGCCGCCCCTACGACTGGAGCGCCGACGTGCCGAACCTTGAGGCCCAGACCCTCCTCGTGTACGGGGACGCTGACAGCGTCGCGGTCGCCCACGTCGCCGAGTTCTACGCGCTGCTCGGCGGCGGCCTCCACGACGCCGGCGTCGACGCCTCGATGCGCAGCCCGAACCAGCTCGCCATCCTCCCCGGCGCGACCCACTACGACGTCACCGCCTCCCCCTCGCTCGGCCCGATCCTCGACCACTACTTCGCGTGAGCGGAGCCCGGACCCCGCTCGACCGCGGTCAGCGGTCGGGAAGCGCAGGGTCGTCGCCGCCGACCAGGTGCTTGGCGATGACTTCGTTCATGATCTCGTCGGTTCCGCCGCCGATGCGCGCCAGCCGGGCATCTCGGTAGGCGCGCGAGATCGGCTCCTCGTGCAGGTAGCCGGCGCCGCCGAACACCTGCACGCAGCTGTCGACGACCCGGTTCTGGACCTGGGCGCAGTACTTCTTCGTCATCGAGATCTCCGCCACCGGGTACTCGCCCTCCTGGACCCGCCACGCCGTCGTGTACAGCAGGCTCCGCGCCGCCTCGAAGCTCCGTCGCCGCGTCGGCCAGCCGGTGCGCGATCACCTGATGTCGCCCGATCGGCTGCCCGAAGGCGCGCCGTTCGCGCGCGTACTCGACCGTCCGGGCGAGCGCGGCGTCGGCGCCACCCACCGAGGCCGCCGCGCCGGCTAGCCGCTCGTACTGCAGCTGCACCATCAGCTGCGCGAAGCCCCGGCCCGGCTCCGACCCGATCAGGTTGGCGTGCGGGACCTCCACGTCGTCGAGCGCGATCTCCGCGGTGTCGCTCGACCACATGCCGAGCTTGCGCAGCGTGCGCGACACCGTCACCCCCGCGGTGTCGGTGTCGACCAGGAACAGCGAGATCCCGTGATGCCCCGCGTCGGGGTCGGTCTTGGCGACCAGGGTCAGGAAGTCGGCCCGGGCGCCGTTGGTGATGAACAGCTTCCGGCCCGTGATTCGCCACCGGTCCCCGTCCCGGTCGGCGCGGGTCGAGATCGCGGCGACGTCGGAGCCCGCGTCGGGCTCGGTGATCGCGATCGCGGCGATCTTCGTCCCCGCGATGGCCGGCCGCAGGTACCGCTCCTTCTGATCGTCGGTGCCGAACCGCTCGAGGGCCGGCGTCGCCATGTCGGTCTGGACCGACAGCGCCATGGCCAGGGCGCCGCAGCCCGCCTTCCCGAGCTCCTCCACGAAGACCAGCTCGGCCGCCAAGTCACCCCCCGCGCCGCCCCACCGGGTCGGGTAGTGCAACCCGAGGAACCCGAGCTCCCCGGCGCGTCGGAACACCTCGTCCGGGAAGCGACCCGCCTCCTCCCACTCGTCCACGTGCGGGCGCAGCTCGCGATCCACGAACCGCCGCACCGAGACGCGCAGCTCCTCGTGCTCGACCGTGAACAGAGGATGGCGGCCCATGCCGGTACACGCTGCCACAGCCGCCCTCCCCTCCTAGACTGAACTCCCTCATGACCCGGTCCCTCCTCGAGCGGCGACTCGTCGACGTCAGCGAACGGCTCAAGCGGCTCCGCGCCGAGCTGCACGTCACCGAGGAGCAGCTCACCTACCTCGAGGAACAAGCCGAGGACACCCGGCTGCGGTCCCTCGTCGCCGAGACCCCCCTCGCCGACGCCGAGGCCCGCGACGCCCGCCGGCACGCCGACGCGCTGGCCCGGCACCGCGACGCGCTGGCCCGCCAGATCGTCGAGCTCGGCCAAGAGCAGGACGCGCTGCTCGACCGCATGGCCGCCGAGCTGTCGGCGCACTGATCCCCTCCACCTCCATGGCGACACCGCGCAGCAACCCCCGGGTCGTGATCGCCGAAGACGAGGCGATCATCCGCCTCGACCTGCGCGAGCTCCTCGAGGAGGAGGGCTACGACGTGGTCGGCGAGACCGGGCGCGGCGACGAGGCGATCGAGCTGGTCCGCGAGCTGGTCCCCGACCTGGTCATCCTCGACGTGAAGATGCCTGGCCTCGACGGGCTCTCCGCGGCCCGCCACATCGCCAGCGAGCGGCTCGCCGCCGTCCTCATCCTCACCGCCTTCTCCCAGCGTGACCTCATCGAACGGGCCCGCGACGCCGGCGCGCTCGCCTACCTGGTCAAGCCGTTCCAGAAGAGCGAGCTGATCCCCGCCCTCGAGCTGGCCCTCGCCCGCCACGCCGAGCTCACCTCCCTCGAACGCCACGTCGACGACCTCGAGGAGCGCCTCGAGGCCCGAAAGCTCATCGACCGGGCCAAGGGTCGTCTCATGACCGAGCACGGCTACGACGAGCAGGCCGCCTGGCGGTTCATCCAGACCTCGGCGATGCGCGACCGGGTCAAGATCGCCGACATCGCCCGGCGCGTCGTCGACGGAGACCTCGCCCCCTAGCCCGGCCGGCCCGGGCGGGGCCGGGCCTACGATCGCCGCGTGGCCAAGTTGCTCCTGATCGACGGACACTCGCTCGCCTACCGGGCCTTCTACGCCCTCCCCGCCGACCTGGCCACCAAGGACGGCACCGTCACCAACGCGGTGTACGGGTTCACGTCGATGATCACCAAGGTCCTCGGCGACGAGCACCCCGACTACGTCGCGGTCGCCTTCGACACCGGCGCGCCCACCTTCCGCAACGAGATGGACCCCGAGTACAAGGCCGGCCGCAAGGAGACCCCGCCTGTCTTCTCCGCGCAGCTGCCCCTCATCCGGGAGGTGCTCGACGCGCTGCACTTCCCGGTCCTCACCGTCGAGGGCGTCGAGGCCGACGACGTGATCGCCACCCTCGCCACCGAAGCCGACCAGGCCGGCATCGACGTGATCGTCGTGACCGGCGACCGGGACACCTTCCAGCTCGTCCACGACCCCCACGTCCGCGTCCTCTACAACAAGCGGGGCGTCTCGGACTACGCCCTCTACGACGAGGCCGGCATCGTCGAGCGGACCGGCGGGGTCACCCCCGCCCAGTACCCCGACTACGCGGCGCTGCGCGGCGACACCAGCGACAACCTGCCCGGCGTCCCCGGCATCGGGGAGAAGACAGCCGCCAAGCTCATCACCACCTACGGGACGGTCGAGGGGATCCTCGACCACCTCGCCGAGCTGCCCCCCAAGCAGCGCCAGAACCTCGACGACTGGCGCGACCGGATCGTGCTGAACCGCGACATGTCGATCCTCCAGCGCGACGTCGACCTCGGCTTCTCCGCCACCGACCTGCGCCCCACCGCCTTCGACCGGGAGCCGGCCCGGGTCCTCTTCGAGCAGCTCGAGTTCCGCACCCTCTGGCCCCGCCTCCTCGAGGCGATCGGCGACACCATGACCGAACCCGAGGTCGAGGCCCTCGACGTCGACGTCGAGCAGCTCACCGACCCCGCCGCGGCCGCGCAGCGCCTCACCACGCTCCGCCAGGGCGGGCGCCGCGTCGCGATCGAAGCCCGCTGGGACGCCGACCCCGGTGGCCCGCTGGCCGGGCTCGCGGTCGCCGACGACGACACCGTCGCCTACCTCCCCCACGACGTGCTCGCCGCCTTCGAGGTCGGCGAGGCCCTCGACGCGCTCGTCGGCGCCGACGGCCCGCCCCTCGTCGTGCACCGGGCCAAGGAGCTCATGCACGGGCTCGACAGCGACCTGGCCGCCCTGGACCAGGACACCGTCCTCATGGCGTACCTGCTCGACCCCGCGGAGGGGAAGTACCGGCTCGAGGACCTCGCCCCCCGCTACCTCGGCGTCGAGGTCCAGTCACCCGACGCCGACGCCGGCCAGCTCGACCTCGACGGCGACGCGACCGTCGACGAGTGGGGACGGCGAGCCGCCGCGGTGCTGCGCCTCGCCGACGTCCTCCGCGACGCCCTCCAGGCCCGCGAGCTCACCGACCTCTACGAGCGCATCGAGCGGCCGCTGGTGCGGGTCCTCGCCCGAATGGAGGACTGGGGGATCCGCATCGACCGCGCCTACCTCGACGACCTGCGCGCCGAGCTCGCCACCGAGTGCGACCGGCTCATGCGCCAGCTGTGGGCCCACGCCGGCGAGGAGTTCAACGTCAACTCCACTCCCCAGCTGCGCACCATCCTCTTCGACAAGCTCGGGCTCACCCCGGTCAAGAAGACCAAGACCGGTGCCTCCACCGACGCCGACTCGCTCCAGAAGATGATCGGCGAGCACCCGATCGTCGAGGACCTCCTCCGCTACCGGGAGGTCGAGAAGCTCCGCAGCACCTACGCCGACGCGCTCCCGTCCCTCGTTGCCCCCGACGGCCGGATCCACGCCACCTTCAAGCAGACCGACACCACCACGGGCCGGATCTCCAGCGAGGCGCCCAACCTCCAGAACGTCCCCGTCCGCACCGCCGACGGCCGCGAGTTCCGCCGGGTGTTCATCCCCGATCCCGGCTGGGGGCTCCTCACCGCCGACTACTCCCAGATCGAGCTGCGGGTCCTCGCCCACCTCGCCGAGGACCCCGGCCTCACCGAGGCGTTCGAACGGGGCGCCGACATCCACGCCACCACCGCCGCAACCGTGTTCCACGTCGCCGAAGCCGACGTCGACGCCGCGCAACGCCGCTTCGCGAAGGTCGTGAACTACGGGCTCGCCTACGGCATGGAGGCCTACGGGCTCGGCCAGCGGCTCGGGATCCCCACCGAGGAGGCCCGCGAGATCCTCGACGCCTACTTCGCCGGGTTCCCGAAGGTCGCCGAGTTCATGCACCGCACCGTCGCCGAGGCCAAGACCCGGGGCTACACCACCACCATCTTCGGGCGGCGCCGCCAGATCGCCGAGCTGTCCTCCGACAACTTCCGCATCCGCCAGATGGGGGAGCGCATGGCCCAGAACGCCCCCGTCCAGGGCTCCGCGGCCGACATCTTCAAGCTCGCCATGATCGACGTCGACCGGGCCCTCCGCGACGCCGGCTCGGACACCCGGATGCTGCTCACCGTCCACGACGAGCTCGTCTTCGAGGTCCCCAACGACGAGCACGACACCGTCGAGCCGCTCATCCGCACCACGATGGAGTCCGTCACCGAGCTCTCCGTCCCCCTCGTGGTCGACGTCGGCTTCGGCCCCACCTGGGCCGAAGCGAAGTGACCCGCCCCTCCTCCTCTTCCTTGGCGCGCGCCACGGCCCGGTGAGCGCCACCTCCGACCCCGCCCCCGCCGACCCGCGGCCGGGCCCGCCCGCCGGCCTCTGGTTCAACGACGTCGCCGCGTTCCTCGGCCCCGCCTACTGGGCGCCCAACACCAGCCGGGTCAGCGCCTTCACCGCCGGCACCGACCAGGAGGTCCGGTTCCTCACCGGCGCCCTGGACCTCCAAGCTGGGCAGGCCGTCCTCGACGTTGGCTGCGGACCCGGCCGCCACGCCCTCGCCCTCGCCGCCCAGGGCCTCGACGTCACCGGCGTCGACGCGTCACCCGACTTCATCACCCTCGCCCGCGACGCGGCCGCCGCCGCTGGCCTCCCGGCCCGGTTCCACGTCGCCGACGTCCGCGGCCTGGCCTTCGAGGACGAGTTCGACGCCGTCCTGTGCCTCTGCCAGGGCGGATTCGGGCTGCTCGGCGGCCGCGACGACGTCCCCGTGTTCCGCCAGCTCGTCCAGGCCCTCCGCCCCGGCGGGCTGCTCGCCCTCACCGCCGCGTCGGCGCTGTTCGCGGCCCGGTTCCTCGAGCCCGACGAGACCCTCGACGCCGCCACCGGCGTCCTCCACGAACGCACCACCCTCCGCGACGAGCACGGAGCGGAACGGGTCACCGACCTGTGGACCACCTGCTTCACGGCGCGGGAGCTTCGAGCTGCTCGCCGCGCTCGCCGACGCCGACGTCGTCGCGCTCCACGGCGTGACACCCGGCCGCTACCGCGCCGCGCCCCCTGACCTCGACCAACCCGAGCTGCTCCTGGTGGCGCGGCGCCGCGGGTGACCCTGTAGCCTTGCCCAGCAGCCCCAATCGGGGCCGCGTCACGCACGCGTCCACCCGGGCGTGCCGTGACCCGAAACAGCAACCACGGTCAGGTCATCAGTTGTCGGAGCAGGACGCGACGGCGGGCACCGGCGCCCCCGTCCTCGAGCACCCCCTGGGCGAAGCCGGCGCCCGCGAGGACGGCCCAGTTGTCCTCGACGACCTCGGCGGGCAGTCGTTCTCAGACGCAGTCGACGCGACGATCGTCGAGTTCGACGACGGTGACATCGTCACCGGCAAGGTCGTCAAGATCGACAGCGACGAGGTTCTGCTCGACATCGGCTACAAGTCCGAAGGGGTCATCCCCTCCCGCGAGCTCTCGATCCGCAACGACATCGACCCCAGCGAGGTCGTCACCCTCGACGAGGAGCTCGAAGCGCTCGTCCTCACCAAAGAGGACAAGGACGGGCGGCTCATCCTCTCGAAGAAGCGGGCCCAGTACGAGCGGGCGTGGGGCACCATCGAGCAGATCAAAGAGCAGGAAGGGATCGTCGAAGGCCCCGTCATCGAGGTCGTCAAAGGCGGCCTGATCCTCGACATCGGCCTGCGCGGCTTCCTCCCCGCCTCCCTCGTCGACCTGCGCCGGGTCCGGGACCTACAGCCCTTCGTCGGCCGCACCCTCGAGTGCAAGATCATCGAGCCTCGACAAGAACCGCAACAACGTGGTCCTGTCCCGCCGCGCCTACCTCGAAGAGACCCAGCGGGAACAGCGCGACGAGTTCCTCGCCAACCTCAAGCCGGGCGAGATCCGCCACGGCGTCGTCTCCTCGGTCGTGAACTTCGGCGCCTTCGTCGACCTCGGCGGCATGGACGGCCTCGTCCACGTCTCCGAGCTGTCCTGGAAGCACGTCGAGCACCCCAGCTCGGTCGTGCAAGTCGGCGACGAAGTCACCGTCCAGGTCCTCGACGTCGACCTGCCCCGCGAGCGCATCTCCCTCTCCCTCAAGGCCACCCAGCAGGACCCCTGGCAAGAGTTCGCCACCGGACACCAGGTCGGCGAGTTGGTCTACGGGCGAGTCACGAAGCTTGTTCCCTTCGGGGCGTTCGTCCAGGTCGGGGAGGGCATCGAAGGCCTGGTCCACATCTCCGAGATGGCCGGCCATCACGTCGAGGCCCCTGAGCAGGTCGTCACCCCCGGCGAGGAGCTGTGGGTGAAGATCATCGACATCGACCTCGACCGTCGTCGGATCTCCCTGTCGATCAAGCAGGCCGCCGAGGGCGGCGTCGTCGCCGCCGAGTACCAGGACCAGTTCGGCGAGCACAACTACGACGCGCAGGGCAACTACATCGGTCCCGACTACGCCGAGAGCGACGGCACCGCCACCGAGACGGGAGCCGAGGCCGCCCCGGAGGCGGCCCCGGCCGTCGCGGAGGCCGAACGGGCCCTCGACACCGCGGAGGCGGCCCCGGCCGTCGCGGAGGCCGAAGGGGCCCTCGACACCGCGGAGGCGGCCCCGGCCGTCGCGGAGGCCGAAGGGGCCCTCGACACCGCGGAGGCGGCCCCGGCCGTCGCGGAGGCCGAAGGGGCCCTCGACCCGGCGGAGGCGGCCCCGGCCGTCGCGGAGGCCGAAGGGGCCTTCGACACCGCCGTCGGCCTCGCCGAGGCCGACGCCGCCGAGGCCCCCGCCGAGGGCTGACCCGCCCGACCGCCCGGGCCGCCCGCCGGGCCGGCCCAACCCGGGATGTGGCTCAAGGTCGGTTCGACGCGGGCCGACGAAGATCGGGAACCCGCTGGGGCGCATGGGAGACCCGACCCGAGGAGCGAGTCTGTGGGCAATCGCCGCACCCTGATCGCGGCCGCGGCCGTCATCCTCGCCGCGGTGGCCGGAATCGGCGTCTACTTCTACGTGTCGTCCGCCGACACGCGCGCGCAACAGAACACGTCTGTCGCCGAGGCGTTCGTCGCCTCGCAGAGCATCCCGAAAGGCACCACCGGCGACAGCGCGGTCAGCAGCGGGATGATCACCACGGCCAAGGTCCTGCGGGGCAGCATCCCGCCCGACGCGGTGACCGACACCAGCCTCCTCCGCGGCAGGGTCGCGGCCGCCACCATCAGCGCCAAGCAGTTCATCACCGCGTCGACCTTCGTCGCGCCCTCCCAGGCCAGTGGCGGGTCGCTTGCCGCGTCGATCAGCAACAAGGGCCTCGTCGCGGTCACGGTCTCCGTCGACGCCGCCCACGGAGTCGCGAACCGATCGCGCCCGGCGACCACGTCGACCTCGCCGTGGTCAGCAACCTCGGCGCGCAGTACCTCCTCCAGGACATCCCGGTCCTCGCCATCGGCACCCAGACCCCCACCGCCGCGCCAGGCTCCACGTCCACCACCGGCAGCGGCGCTGGGCTCATCACCTTCGAGGTGACGCCCCAACAGGCCCTCCAGGTTGTCAGCGCCAACCAGAGCGGCTCGCTGTACCTCACCCTCCACGCCTTGTCCGCGGACAGCGGGGCCGCCTCCGTCACCGCGAGCGGGGGCTAGCCGCATGGCGCTGGAGTACGGGCGCTCGCCCGGCGCCGGCTACGGCGCGGCCGTGCCGGCCAACTACGACGTCGCGATCGTCGAGCCCGACGCCCGGCAGCGGATGCGGCTCGGCACCGCGCTGTCCACCGCGGCGCAGTTCGGCGCGGTCGAGGAGCTCGTGTCGGCGCTCCGACCCGGCCGCCCGGTCGTCGCCGTGTTCGGGCCGGGCCTCGCCACCCCCTACGGGTTCCAGCAGGCCAACCGGCTCATCTCCGCCTACCCGTCCTTCGGCGCCATCGTCGCCGTCGACGAGGTCTCCACCGGGCTGCTCCAAGCCGCGCTGCGGGCCGGGATCCGCGACACCGTGGCCGTCACCGACCCTGGGGCGCTCGCGGAGTCGGTGGCCCGGGTCGGGGACGTCCTCGCCGGGTCCCGCAGCCCCGCCCCGACCGCGACCCGCGCCCAGCCCGGGACGCTCGTCGTCGTCTTCTCCGCCAAAGGCGGGGTCGGCAAGAGCACCATCGCCATCAACGTCGCGGTGTCCCTCGCGCATCGCAGCAAGGAGCCGATCGCGCTCGTCGACGCCGACGTGAACTTCGGTGACGTCGCGGTGCTGCTCGGCATCCCGCCCGAGCACACCATCGTCGACGCCGTCGGCGCGGTCCAGTACGGCGACACCGAACTGGTCCGCAGCCTCCTCACCCGCCACCAGCCGAGCGGCCTCCTCGTCCTGCCCGCCCCCACCGAGCCGCTCCTCGACGGCAGCGTCGCACCCGCCGACGTCGTGTCGGTCTGCCAGGCCCTCCAGAACCAGTGCCGGGTCGTCGTCGCCGACCTGCCGCCCCAGCTCGACCAGATGGCCATCAGCCTCGTCGAAGCCGCTGACGTCGTCCTCCTCATCGGGTCCATGGAGATCCCCAGCGTCAAGAACCTCAAGATCGGGATGCAGGCCCTCGACCTCGCCGCGATCGCCGGGCCCAAGCTCCGCCTCGTCCTGAACCGCGCCAACACCCAGGTGAAGCTCGAGATCCGCGAGGTCGAGCAGGTCCTCGGCCTCCGCGCCGAGTTCCCGGTCCCCTCCGACATCGCGGTCCCGATCTCGGTCAACGCCGGCGTCCCCGTCGTCGAGCACGCCCCCGACTCGCCGGCCAGCCGGGCCCTCGACCGGATCGCCGCATCGATCCTCGCCCCGCCCGCGCCGTCGAAGCGGCGCCGGCGTCGGGACCGGTAGCGGGGGAGCGGGCCGATGACCGTCACCGGCCAGTGGGCGTCCCTCCCCGGCGCGGCGACGCCGCCCACCCGGCCGATCCCGCGCGTCCAAGCCCTCGAGGACCTCCGCCAGAAGATGCACCAGTTCGTGGTGCAAGAACTCGGGCCGCTCCTCTACGACCAGCGACTCTCCGAAGTCGAGCTCCGCAAGCAGGTCGAGGAGCAGCTCCACCGGGCCATGGCCCAGGAGCGCCTCGCCCTCGGAGCCGCCGAACGTCAGGTGCTCGTCCAGTCGGTGTTCGACGACATCCTCGGCTACGGGCCGATCGACTCGCTGCTCCGAGACCCGAACGTCAGCGAGATCATGGTCAACGGCCCCGAGCGGGTCTTCATCGAGCGGGACGGCAAGATCGTCCTCACCGACGTGCGCTTCGTCGACGAGCTGCACCTCCGGCGCATCATCGACAAGATCGTCAGCCAGGTCGGCCGCCGCGTCGACGAAGCCACCCCGATGGTCGACGCCCGCCTCCCCGACGGCTCCCGAGTCAACGTCATCGTGCACCCGCTCGCCATCGGCGGCCCGTTCCTCACCATCCGCCGCTTCCGAGCCGACCCGTTCACGGCCGAGGACCTGGTCAGCATGGCGACCATGACCGAACAGGTCTCCCGGTTCACCGAGCTGTGCGTCCGGGGGCGGCTGAACGTCGTCGTCAGCGGCGGGACCGGCACCGGCAAGACCACCCTCTTGAACGTCCTCTCCGCGTTCATCCCCGCCGACGAGCGGATCGTCACCATCGAGGACGCCGAAGAGCTCCAGCTCCAGCAGCCCCACGTCCTGTGCCTCGAGGCTCGCCCCCCCAACATCGAGGGCCGGGGCGAGGTCCGCATCCGGGACCTGGTCCGCAACTCGCTGCGCATGCGGCCCGACCGCATCGTCGTCGGGGAGGCCCGAGGCGCTGAGGCGCTCGACATGCTCCAGGCCATGAACACCGGCCACGACGGGTCCCTGACCACCGTCCACTCCAACGCGCCCGCGACACCCTGTCCCGCATCGAGACCATGGCCCTCATGGCCGGCATGGACCTGCCGGTCAAGGTCATCCGCGAGCAGATGGCCTCGGCCCTCGACCTCGTCGTGCATCTCTCCCGGCTCCGGGACGGGACCCGCCGCGTCACCCACATCAGCGAGGTGATGGGCATGGAAGGCGACGTCATCGTCCTCGGCGACCTGTACCTGTACGACTACTCGATGGGCATCGACGCCGACGGGCGGTTCCTCGGCGAGCTGAAGAGCACCGGGATCCGGCCCTCCTTCTCCGAGCGGCTCGCCAACTACGGAGTGAACCTCGACCACTCCCTCTTCCAGGGCGAGCAGCTCTCCCGCCGGCAGGGGATGCGACGATGACCGCCCTCGCCGCGCCGCTGGCGGCGGTGAACGCGACATGGAAGCTGATCCTCCCGATCATGGCCGCCGGCGCGGTGCTGAGCTTCTCGCTGGCGATGTTCCTCATCACCGGCGACCACCGCAGCCAGCTCGAGCGTCGCCTCACCGGGTACGGCGACCACCACCACGAACCCGACCGTCCGACCGCCCGCGGCGACGAGCACCTCGCCGAGACCCGCCTGGTCCAGGACATGGCCGAGCCTCACCGGCCGCATCGCCGAGCGGGTCGGCATGCTGAACCGGGTCGAGCAGAAGCTCGAGCAGGCCGACCTGCCCGTCCGGCCCACCGAGGCGATCTTCTTCTACCTGGCCGGACTCTTCTTCGTCCTCGTCGGCTCGGCGCTGCTCCTCGGCGCCGGACCTGCGCTGCTGCTCACCGTCTTCGCGGCCATCGGCCCCGTCGGCTTTCTCGAGGTCCGCCGCCACCGTCGGCTCCGCAAGTTCGAGACCCAGCTGCCCGACATCCTCAACCTGTTCGCCGGCTCCATGCGGGCCGGGTTCTCGTTCGCGCAGGCGCTCGAAGCGGTCGCCGAGGAGGCCCCCGACCCGTCCAAGCGGGAGCTGCAGCGCTGCTTCACCGAGAGCCGCCTGGGGCGCCCCATCGAGGACGCGCTCGAGGACTCCGCCAACCGGATGCACAGCATCGACCTCCTCTGGGCGGTCATGGCCATCCGCATCCAGCGCGAGGTCGGCGGCAACCTCGCCGAGCTGCTCGACACCGTCGCCACCACCATGACCGAGCGGGAGCGGCTCAAGAGCGAGATCGTCGCCCTCACCGCTGAAGGGCGCCTCTCGGCATGGATCCTCGGGATCTTCCCGCCCCTCTTCGCGCTGGTGCTGTTCGCGGTGCAGCCCGACTACATGAACACCCTCTTCCAGAACGGGATCGGCCTCGTCGCGGTCGGCGTGTCGGCCGCCATGGCCGTCGTTGGGTTCTTCTGGCTCCGCAAGCTCATGGCCATCGAGGTCTAGATGCTCTCCCCGGTCGTCCTCGCCGCCCTCTTCGCCACCAGCGTGCTGCTCCTCGGGCTCGTCACCACCGGCGTCGTCGTCGAGCGGTCCAGCGTCCGCGAGTCGCTCCGCCGCCTCGAGGGCTACCAGATCCCCGACGTCCGCGACCAGGAGATGCTCGCCCCCATCAGCGAGCGGGTCCTCAACCCGCTCGTCGACGGCGCGGCCGGCTTCGTGCAGCGCTTCACCCCCCAGGGCTACCGGGACCAGGTCGCCCGCAAGCTCGTCCTCGGCGGCAACGCGTCGCGGGTCAGCGTCGACCAGATCCTCGTCTTCAAGCTCGTCGGCCTCATGTCGGGCCTGGTGTGGCTCCCGCTCGTCCTCTTCGGGCTGCGCCTCACCGGGGTCCTCGCCCTGCTGTTCGTGGTCGTCCCGTGGGTCGTCGCGTTCATGGCCCCCGACGTGTACCTGTCCCGAGCCATCGAGCGCCGCGCCCACGACATCGCGGTGCAGCTCCCCGACATCCTCGACCTGCTCGTCATCTCGGTCGAGGCCGGCCTCGGCTTCGAGCAGGCGCTCGAGCGAACCACCTCCGCCGTCCCCGGCACCTTAAGCGACGAGTTCCGCCGGATGCTGCGCGAGACCCGATTCGGGTCGAGCCGCGCCGACGCGCTCCGCGCCATGTCCGAGCGCTGCGGCGTCCCCGAACTGCGAACCTTCATCCTCGCCATGCTCCAAGCCGACACGTTCGGCGTGTCGATCGTGCGGATCCTGCGCTCCCAAGCCGACGAGATGCGGGTCCACCGCAAGCTCCGGGCCCAGCAGCAGGCCCAGAAGCTCCCGGTGAAGATGCTGTTCCCGATGGTGTTCTGCATCTTCCCGTCCGTGTTCGTGGTCATCCTCGGACCGGCCATGATCCAGCTCGCCCAGCGCTTCTAACCGTGGCCGTCACCACCGAGACCCGGACGCCGGCCGTCCCGTCCGTCGGGTCGCGCCCCACCCCCGAACCCGGCGGGCCCCGCCTCGACCTGCTCTTCACCGCCGTGTTCGGCCTGTTCGGCTGGGCGGTCGGGATCGAGCGGCTCTCCGACAACTCGTTCTTCTGGCACCTCCGCACCGGCGAGTACATCCTCGACCACGGGTTTCCCCACGGTGACCTGTTCTCCTTCACCGCCCCCGGGGCCCACTGGGTCCTCCAGTCCTGGCTGGCCGAGGTCCTCTACGGCGCCCTCGACCGCACCGCCGGCGCGTTCGGGATCCGGGTCCTCATCGGCCTCACCGGGTTCGCGATCGCGGTGCTCGCCTTCCGGCTCGCGCTCCGCCTCTCCCACAATCGGGTCCGCGCCGCGCTCCTCACCGCGCTCGCCCTCGCCTGCCTTGACACCCTCTGGTCGGAGCGGCCCCTCGTGCTCGGTGTCCTCGCCCTCGTCGTGCTGCTCTGGGTCGTCGAGGTCCCCGACTCCTGGGTCGGGCGCCACCCGCTCGTCGCCCTGCCCGTCCTGCTCTGGTTCTGGGCCAACGTCCACGGCAGCTTCGCGCTCGGGTTCGCGTACCTCGGCGCGCACCTCCTCGGCCGGTGGCTCGACGGCCACCGGCCCTGGGTGGGCCGCGAGCGCCAGCTGCTGCTCGGCACCGTCATCGCATTCGTCGCCGTGTTCGTCAACCCGTACGGGGTCAGCCTCGTCACCTTCCCGATCGCGCTGCTCGAACGCTCCGACATCCTCCGTCACATCGTCGAGTGGGGATCCCCCGACTTCCACAGCCTCCGCGGGGAGCTCTACGCGGGCTGGATCGTCGTCTTCGTGGTGCTGCTCGCCCGCGCCCCGGGGAAGGTGTCACGCCGGGACCTCCTCGTGTCGCTCCCGTTCCTCGTCCTCGGCCTCTGGGCGCTGCGCAACATCGCCCTCGCGCCCCTCGTGTGCCTCCCCATCGCGGCCCGGCTCGTCGCCACCCCCGGTCGGGCCGACGCCGCGGCGCGGGCCGGCCGGCTGGGCTGGGTCCTCGCCGGCGTCCTCGCCCTCCTCGTCGCCGTGTTCACCGTCCGCGCCGCCAGCCAGCCCAACTTCCAGCTCGCCGACTACCCGGTCGGCGCCATGCAGGCGGTGCAGCGCGACGGACTGCTCGGGCGGCGGCTCCTCACCTCCGACGCCGACGCCGGCTACGTGATCCTCCAGGACTGGCCGAAGCAGCGCGTCTTCATCGACGACCGCTACGACATGTACCCCCGCTCCGTCATCGACGCCTACTTCACCCTCGCCGAGGCCAAGCCGGGCTGGGCGGCCGCGCTCCGCCGCTACGACGTCCAGGTCATCGTGTGGGACCGCTCCGAGCCGCTCGTCGGCCTGGTCGAGGAGAGCGGCCAGTGGCGGCGCGTGTACCAGGACCAGCACCGGGTCGTGCTGGTCCGCGACGACGTCCCCATCCGCTGACCCGCGGCGCCCCCGCCGGCGCCGCCGGGTCAGGGAGCCTGGCTGATCTGGCTGCCGGCCTGCGTGAACAGGGGGCCCAGCTGCCCGCCCAGGTACGCGACCGCGCCCATCACCGCGACCGCGATCAACCCGAGCAGCAGCAGATACTCCACCAGGTTCGCCCCTCGCTCGTCACGAGACGCCCGTCGAGCCTGCCACCAGGACCTCAACACGAAGAGGCTCATCCGCCGCTCACCCTGCTCCGTTCGACCGGCGCCCCGTCACTGGCCTGCCGGAGTTATCGGCCGGAACGCAGACGAATTTTTAGGGTTCCGCTAACTCGCCCCTAACCGGGTCCTCGACCCGAAATCTCGGAGCTCAGCGAGCCTCGAGGAGCGCGTCGATCCGCTGGTTCAGCCCGGCCTGGTCCGTCACGTGGACGTAGACGTCGTCGGGGCGGGTCGACGGGGCCTGCCAGGTCAGGCCGCCCTGAGCGTCGAGGACCGCGGTGCCGCCCCGGCCCAGCTCCGCGAACTGGCCCTCGGGGCCACCGACCGCGTACAGCAGGGTCGGCCCATCCCAGTCGCCGTCTCCGGGCGGCCCGCACCCGAACTCGGCCTGGTAGACGACGCGCATCGGATTGTCGGGCGGCGTCGTCGTGCACAGCGCCCCGCCGACCCGGGTCTGAATCCCGGTGAACCCGTCCACCCACGCCAGCGGGGTCGGCCAGCCCCCCGGCGCGGCGACGACGGCGCGGGCCGCCGCGAGGTCGAGGGCCTCGTTCGTGAGGGGGCCCGTCCCGTTCGGGAACAGGCCGTCCTCGATCACGGTCCGCTTCACCTTCGCCGCCAGCAGCTGGCGCCCGTCGAGCGAGCTGCCGTCGCCCGCCTTCGAGCCCAACACCCCGGCCAGGTTCGTGTACGCGCCGATGGCGACGATCGTCACGCTGTGGTCGGGCTGGCCGGCCAGCAGACGCCGGAGCAGCGGCACCGCGGCCGGCGCGTCGTCGGCGTCCCGCACCCGGTGCGGCAGCCGGGCGGCCAGCAGGTCGCTGTAGCCGTGCGGGGCGGTGTCGGCGTCGCTGTCGGCCACCGCCCCGACCGGGATGGCGCCGTGCCCGTACGCGGTGTCGATGGCGTCGATCGCCGCGACCGCCTCCGGGTTCCGGATGTCGGACAGGACACCGAGGAGCCTCACCTCACCGCGCTGATCCAGAACGTTCGCCATCCCGATCGCGGTGGCGTCGTCCCACCATCGGGACAGGTCGCTGTCGATGATCACCCGGGGCACGGCGGCCCGGGACGTGTCGCGAGAACGCGACGCGCCCGACACGGGAGCCGACCCGACGACGGCCGCGAGCGCCGCCGCGACGACCACCGCCGCGCCGGTGAAGGCGCGGCGTCGCCGGGCCCGTCCCCCCATGTGCTTCCCCCTCGTCGCCGCAGCCGCGGTGGCGGGTCCTGTCTACACCGGGGCACCACGCGTCGCCCGGGACCCGAGCGGCTCCGGCCCCTACGATCCGCCCGTGGTGGTCGTCGCGCTCACCGGTGGCATCGGGTCCGGCAAGTCGACGGTCGCCGACCTGCTCGTCGCCCGGGGCGCCCAGCTCGTCGACGCCGATCGGATCGCCCGCCAGGTCGTCGAGCCGGGCCAGCCCGCCCTCGCCGCCCTCGTCGAACGGTTCGGGCCCCAGATCCTCGACGCCGACGGCCGGCTCGACCGGCCCCGGCTGGCCGAGGTCGCGTTCGCCGACCCCGAGTCCCGCGCCGACCTCGACCGGATCACCCACCCGGCCATCAACGAGGAGTTCGGCCGCCAGATGCAGGCCGCCCCCCCCGACGCGATCGTCATCTGCGACGTGCCGCTCCTCGCCGAATCCACCCAAGCCCAAGCGCGCGGCTACCAGCTCGTCATCGTCGTCGAGGCCCCTCGTGAGATCCGCCTGGACCGCCTCGAGCAGCGGGGGATCCCCCGCGCCGACGCGGAGCGGCGCATGGCCGCCCAGGCCAGCGACGACGACCGCCGCCGCTTCGCCACCCACGTCATCGACAACCGCGGCGACCGAGCGGCGCTCGAGGAGCAGGCCGACACCGTGTGGCGCGACCTCGTCCTCCGCCGCGACGCCGACGCCGCCGAGACCCCCGACTCGACCGACTCGAACGGCTCCTGAGTTTCGGTCACAGGTCACCGGTACGATCGGTGGGTGCCCCCCATCGAGCTCGTCTCGGACTTCACCGCGGCCGGCGACCAGCCCGCCGCGATCGCCGCCCTGTCGGAAGGGATCGTGCGCGGTGACCGCTACCAGACCCTGCTCGGCATCACCGGGTCCGGGAAGTCGTACACGATCGCGGGGGTGATCGCCCAGGTGCAGCGGCCCACCATCGTGCTGGCCCCCAACAAGAGCCTCGCTGCCCAGCTGACCTCGGAGTTCCGGGAGTTCTTCCCGAAGAACCGGGTCGAGTACTTCGTCTCCTACTACGACTACTACCAGCCCGAGGCGTACCTGCCGACGACCGACACCTACATCGAGAAGGACTCGTCGATCAACGACGAGATCGACCGGCTCCGCCACTCCGCGACGAGCGCCCTCATGTCCCGCCGGGACGTGATCATCGTCGCGTCGGTGTCGGCCATCTACGGGCTGGGCGCCCCCGACGAGTACGAGCGCCAGTGCCTGATCCTTGACCGAGGCGAGGAACGCGACCAGCGGGCGGTGCTCAGCCGGCTCGTCGACCTGCAGTACGAGCGCAACGACTACGACTTCGCCCGCAACAAGTTCCGGGTCCGGGGCGACACGATCGAGATCTACCCGGCCTACGAGGAGCGGGCGGTGCGGATCCAGCTCTTCGGCGACGAGGTGGAGCGCATCGCGTCCGTCGACCCGATGACGGGGGAGGTCGTCGAGGAGCTCGACCGCCTCGTCCTGTTCCCCGCGTCCCACTACGTCACCTCCGAGGAGCGGATGCGGGCCGCCATCGCCGGCATCGAGGCCGAGCTCGGGGAGCGGCTGGTTTGGCTCGAGGAGCGTGGGAAGCTCCTCGAGGCCCAGCGGCTCCGGATGCGCACCACCTACGACCTCGAGATGCTCCGCGAGGTCGGGGTCTGCTCCGGCATCGAGAACTACTCGCGGTTCCTCGACGGCCGGTCCGCGGGGGAGATGCCCTACACGCTCCTCGACTACTTCCCCGACGACTACCTCGTCATCCTCGACGAGTCGCACGTCACCGTCCCTCAGCTGCACGGTCAGTTCGAAGGCGACCGGTCCCGCAAGGAGACCCTCGTCGAGCACGGCTTCCGGCTCCCGTCCGCGCTCGACAACCGGCCGCTGCGCTTCAACGAGTTCATCGAGAAGGTGAACCAGGTCGTGTTCCTCTCCGCGACACCCAGCCCCTACGAGCTGGAGGTGTCGAACCAGGTGGTGGAGCAGATCGTCCGCCCGACCGGGCTCCTCGACCCCGAGGTCGTGGTCCGTCCCACGAAGGGCCAGATCGACGACCTGGTCGCCGAGATCCGGGAGCGGGAGAGCCGCGAGCAGCGGGTGCTCGTCACCACGCTCACCAAGAAGATGGCCGAGGACCTCACCGACTACCTCATCGAGCTCGGTGTGCGGGTCCGGTATCTGCACAGCGAGGTCGACACCCTGGCCCGGGTCGAGATCCTGCGGGCCTTGCGGCTCGGCGAGTTCGACGTGCTGGTCGGCATCAACCTGCTCCGGGAAGGGCTCGACCTGCCCGAGGTGTCGCTGGTGTCGATCCTCGACGCCGACAAGGAGGGCTTCCTGCGCTCCGAGACGTCCCTGATCCAGATGATCGGCCGCGCCGCCCGCAACGTCGACGGGCAGGTCGTCATGTACGCCGACCAGGTCACCGACTCGATGCGCCGCGCCCTCTCCGAGACCAACCGGCGTCGGCAGCGCCAGCTCGCCTACAACCGGGAGCACGGCATCGACCCCCAGACGGTCCGCAAGCGGGTCACCGACATCCTCGACATGGTCCGGGCCCGCGACGACGGCACCGACACCGGGCCCGGCCCGCGGGCGGGGTCGCTCCCGGACGCCGGCCCGCTCCGCGGTGTTCGACCTGGCCGGCGTCGCCCCCGACGACCTGGGCCAGCTCATCCAGACCCTCCAGGACGAGATGCACGACGCGGCCAAGGACCTCCGGTTCGAGGAGGCGGCCCGGCTCCGCGACGAGATCAACGAGCTGCGCCGCGAGCTGCGCGCGGTCAGCTAACGCCTCCGAACATCCGTTCGACCCCGCCGGCCGGCCGGTACGATGGTGCGGTGGCGGAGTCGAATGCGAGCACGCACCTGACGGTGCAGGGCGCCCGCGAGCACAACCTCCAGAACGTCGACGTCCGCCTCCCGCGGGACCGTCTCATCGTGTTCACCGGCCTGTCCGGGTCCGGGAAGTCGTCGCTGGCCTTCGACACGATCTACGCCGAGGGGCAGCGCCGCTACGTCGAGTCGCTCTCCGCCTACGCGCGTCAGTTCCTCGGCCAGATGGACAAGCCCGACGTCGACTTCATCGAGGGCCTGTCGCCCGCCATCTCGATCGACCAGAAGTCGGCCTCCCGCAACCCGCGATCGACGGTCGGGACGATCACCGAGGTGTACGACTACCTGCGGCTCCTCTACGCCCGGATCGGGGTGCCGCACTGCCCGACCTGCGGTCGTGTCATCACCCGCCAGACGCCCCAGCAGATCGTGGACCGGGTCCTCGAGCTCCCCGAGGGGACGCGCTTCCAGGTCCTCGCCCCCGTCGTGCGGGGCCGCAAGGGCGAGTACGACGCGCTGCTGAAGGAGCTCGCCGCGGAGGGCTTCCCCCGGGCCCGGGTCGACGGGCAGCTCCACGAGCTGGGGGCCAAGATCCCGCCTCGCCTGGCCCGCTACGAGCAGCACACCATCGAGGTCGTCGTCGACCGGCTGGTCCGCCGGACCGGGATCGAGCGGCGCCTCACCGACTCGCTCGAGACCGCGCTGCGCCTCGCCGAAGGCGTCGCCGAGGTCGAGATCGTCCCCCGGGACGGCGACGCCGACGCGGAGGCCGAGACGCTCACCTTCTCCGAGCACCTGGCCTGCTCGCACTGCGGTCTCTCCTTCGACGAGCTCGCACCCCGCAACTTCTCGTTCAACTCCCCGTACGGGGCGTGCGAGCGCTGCGACGGGCTCGGCACCCGCTTCGAGGTCGACCCCGAGCTCGTCGTCCGCGACGACGACCTCAGCATCGCCGAGGGGGCCATCGCGCCCTGGACCGGGTTCCGGAGCCGCTACTTCGACCGAGTCCTCGCCGCGGTCGCCGAGGAGTACGGCTTCGACGTCAACACCCCGTGGAAGCGGCTCCGGAAACGGGACCGCAACGCGGTGCTCTTCGGCACCGGGTCGCGCAGCGTCCACGTCCACTACCGGAACCGGTACGGGCGGCAGCGCTCCTACAACACGCCCTTCGAAGGGGTCGTCCCGTGGCTCGAGCGCCGCCACTCGGAGGCCGACAGCGACCGGTCCCGGGAGCTGATCGAGGGCTACATGCGGGAGGTGCCCTGCCCGCAGTGCGGCGGCGCGCGGTTGCGGCCCGCGTCGCTGGCGGTCACGGTCGGCGGCCAGAACCTCTACGAGCTCGGCGAGCTGTCGATCACGAAGGCGGCCGCGTTCCTCGGCGGCGTCACCCTCTCCGAGCGGGACCGGCTCATCGCCGAGCAGGTCCTGAAGGAGGTCCTCGAGCGGCTCCGGTTCCTCCTCGACGTCGGCCTCGACTACCTGAGCCTGAACCGCTCCGCCGGCACCCTGGCCGGCGGGGAGGCGCAGCGCATCCGGCTCGCCTCCCAGATCGGCAGCGGGCTGGTCGGCGTCCTCTACGTCCTCGACGAGCCGTCCGTCGGTCTGCACCAGCGCGACAACCAGCGGCTCGTCGACACGCTGCTACGCCTCCGCGACCTGGGCAACACGGTCATCGTCGTCGAGCACGACGAGGAGACGATCCGGGTCGCCGACCACGTCGTCGACATCGGACCCGGCGCGGGGGAGCACGGCGGCCAGATTGTCGTCGCGGGGACCGTCGCCGACGTCATGGCCGAGCCTCGATCCATCACCGGCCAGTACCTGGCCGGGGAGCGCAGCATCCCGGTCCCGGAGCAGCGGCGCGCCCCTGGCGACCAGTGGCTGATCGTGCGCGGCGCCCGGGAGCACAACCTCCACGACGTCGACGCCGGGTTCCCGCTCGGCTGCTTCGTGGTCGTGACCGGGGTGAGCGGCAGTGGCAAGTCGACCCTCGTCAACGACATCTTGTTCCACGCCCTCATGCAGCGCGTCTACCGGTCCCGGACCGTCCCCGGCCGCCACAAGAAGATCGACGGCGCCGAACACCTCGACAAGGTCATCAACATCGACCAGTCGCCGATCGGGCGGACCCCCCGCTCGAACCCCGCGACCTACACCGGCGTGTTCGACAAGGTCCGGGCCCTGTTCGCCGCCACCCCGGAGGCGAAGGTGCGCGGCTACCTGCCGGGCCGGTTCTCGTTCAACGTCAAGGGGGGGCGCTGCGAGGCCTGCGCCGGGGACGGGACGATCAAGATCGAGATGCACTTCCTGCCCGACGTGTACGTGCCCTGCGAGGTGTGCAAAGGCGCCCGCTACAACCGGGACACGCTCGACATCACCTTCAAGGGCAAGAACATCGCCGAGGTGCTCGACCTGTCGATCGAGGAGGGGCTGGCGTTCTTCGCCAACCAGCCGACCATCGCCCGTCACCTCCAGACCCTCGTCGACGTCGGTCTCGGCTACGTGCGACTCGGCCAGCCCGCCCCGACCCTCTCCGGCGGGGAGGCGCAGCGGGTGAAGCTGTCCGCCGAGCTCGGCAAGCGCGCCACCGGCCGCACCATCTACCTGCTCGACGAGCCCACCACCGGCCTCCACTTCGAGGACGTCCGCCGCCTCCTCGGCGTCCTCGACCGGCTCGTGCAGGCCGGCAACACGGTGCTCGTCATCGAGCACAACCTCGACGTCATCAAGTCCGCGGACTGGGTCGTCGACCTCGGACCGGAGGGCGGCGACGCGGGCGGCACCGTCGTCGCCGAAGGCCCCCCCGAGCACGTCGCCAAGACGCCCGGCAGCCACACCGGCCGCTACCTCGCCCCGCTCCTCGGCCTCTCGTGACCCGCCCCGGCCGGCCGGGCCTCGCCGCGCCCGACCGGACGGCCCGAGCCCGGCCATGAGCCCCGACGACTGGGAGACCCACGCCGCCTGGTGGCAGCAGCACTTCACCGACGGCGTCGACCCCGAGTACGAGGAGCAGATCCTGCCCCTCGCCGAGACGCACCTGGCCGGCGCCCGCCACGTCCTCGACGTCGGCTGCGGGGAGGGGCAGCTCTCCCGCCGGGTCGCCCACCCCGGCGCGGCGGTGGTCGGCGTCGACCCCACCGCCGGGCAGCTCGCCACCGCCGCCGCCCGCGGCGGCGGCGTCCGCTACGCGCGCGCCAGCGCGGAGGCGCTCCCGTTCCCCGCCGCCGCCTTCGACGGGGTCGTGATCTGCCTCACCCTCGAGCACCTCGAGCCCTTCGAGCCCGCCGTCCACGAGATGGCCCGGGTCCTCGCCCCCGGCGGGGTGTTCTGCTGCTTCTTGAACCACCCGCTGCTCCAGGCCCCCGGGAGCGGCTGGATCGACGACCACATCCTCGAGGAGCAGTACTGGCGGGTCGGCCCCTACCTCCCCGACGACGTGGCCCTGGAGGAGGTCGCCCCCGGCATCAGGTTGCCCTTCATGCACCGCCCGCTCAGCCGATACATCAACGTGATGGCTGATCGCGGGCTCCTCGTGGAGCACATGGAGGAACCGCCACCCCCGCCCGGCTTCGTCGCCAGAGCGCCGGAGTACGCGGAGGCGGCGACCATCCCCCGCCTGCTCCTGCTGCGCGCCCGCAAGCACGAGTGAGCGCGACCGCCGTCGCCCCGCCCCCCGTGGCGGTGCCGCCGGCGTCGCAGCCCACCAGCCGGCTCCGGATCCTCCGCCGGCCCCTCGCGGCCTGCGCGCTGCTGCTCGTCATCTACGTCGGCCTCTCCTACACCAACGACCCCCGGGCGTTCCTCAGCACCGACGTCGGCGGCAAGGTCGCGACGCTAAAGGCCATGGACGCCCGCCACAGCCTCACCCCCAACCTCGGGTACTGGGCGCAGTCGGCGGACCCGAAGGGCGTCTACCAACCCATGGCGCTCACCCTGCACCTCGACGGCCAGTGGGTGAACGTCACGACGCTCCCGATGCTGTACGCCGCGTACCCGCTCTACGAGCTGGGCGGGTTCCGCGCCATCCTGTTGCTCCCGATGCTCGGCGGGGTCCTCACCGCGCTCGCCGCCCGCGCCCTCGCCCGGCGGCTCGGCGGCCGTGGCGACCTCGCCTTCTGGCTGGTCGGGCTGGCCACCCCGGTCGTCGTGTACTCCCTCGACTTCTGGGAGCACTCCCTCGGGCTCGCCGCCATGGCCTGGGGGATCGTGCTCCTCTTCGACGTCGCCGACCGACGAGCCGGCTGGCGCAGCGCGCTCCTCGCCGGGATCCTGTTCGGCGCCGCCGCGACGATGCGCACCGAGGCGCTCGTCTACGGGCTCGTCACCGTCGCCGTGGTGGCGTGGGCCACCCGCGGCCGGGGGCTGCGCTGGCTGGCCGGCCTCGGCAGCGCCGCGCTAGCCGGGGTCGCGCTTCCCCTCGCCGCCAACCAGCTGCTCGAGGTGGCCGCGATCGGCACCGGGCTGCGCGCGGCGCGGGCCAGCGACGCTGCCGCGGCCGGCGGCCTGCACGTCATGGCCCGCGTCTCCGACGCGCTGACGACCACGGTCGGGCTCAACGACTACCGCGGCGCGCTCGACTGGATTCTCGGCGGGCTCATCGCGGCCGCGGTCGGCGTCGCCGCCTGCTGGTTCCTCGCCACCGACGGCCGCTCCCGTCGCCTCGGCTGGGCCGCGCTGGCCGTCGCCGCCGTCTTCTACGCGCTGCGGCTCAAGGACGGCCTCGGGTTCCTGCCCGGGCTGCTCGTCGCGTCGCCGCTCGTCGTGGTCGGCCTCGTCGTCGCCGGACGTCGACCCGAGTTCCGTCGCCCGGTCGCGATCGCGCTCCTCGCCCTGCCCCTGGTCTGGTTCTTCCAGTACGGCGGGGGAGCGGAGCCGCAGTGGGGCGGCCGTTACGAGCTGTGCTCCGGGCTGCTCCTCGTCGTCGTCGCCGCGGTGGTCCTCGAGACCGTCCCGTGGCGGGCTGCGGTCGGCGTCGTCGCGCTCGCCGCCGCGGTCACCGCGGCCGGGCTGGTGTGGACGTCGGTCCGCACCCAGGCCTTCGCGCGCGTCGGCGAGGACATCACCGCGGAGCGCGACCCGGTCGTGTCGACCGGCATCCCGCACCTCTTCCGCGAGGACGGCGCCTTCTACACCCCCACCCGCCGCTGGCTCACCGCCGAGAGCCCCGGGAAGCTGCCCGGCGCGGCCCAGCTCCTCGCCCGCCTCCACACCCCCTCCTTCACGCTGGTCAGCCTCACCAGCGGGGAGGCCCCGGCCCGCCTCGGCCCCTACCGCCGGGAGGGCGCCACCCGGCTGGTGGCGCTCTTCTCCGGCGACGTGCTCCACTTCAACCAGTACGCCCAGCCCTGACCGGCCAGTCCGGGCTCAGCACGACGCCCGGAACGGCCGATAACAGGGCCCATGCGGCGCCTGCCCCGGTCGGCCATCAACCTCGGCACCGTCGCCTGCGTCCTGGGGCTCGGGGCCGCCCACGCCGCCGCGCACGGCTACTCGATGACCGCCTCGTCGCGCTTCGCCTGGTCGCTCGGGTACGTCGCCGCGCTGCTCGTCGCCGCGTACGGGTTCGGGCTGCCCGAGCTGCACCCGCACCCGCCGCCACGCGATCTTCGCCGCGGTCGGCGCGACCGCCACCGCGGCGGCCGTGATCTCGGTCGTGCAGCTCTTCGTCGGCGACGCGCTGCTGCCCCGCGCCGTCGTGTTCGGCTCCGCGCTGGTTCTCATCCCCTGGTACGTGCTGTGCGCCCGCGTCGCCGGCGACGCCCGCACCCGGGCCGAGGACCGCGACCGGGTGGTGCTGGTCGGCGACCCCGACGAGCTCGGCCGGCTCCAAGCCGAGCTCGAGCGCGCCCCCGAACGGCACGCGATCGTCGTCGCCGCGGTCACCCCCGAGGAGGTCGCGCTCGACGACCCGCCCCGCCTGCCCCTCGAGGAGCTCGCCGGCCGCGCCCGCGCCACCGTGCTGGTCCTCAGCCGACGGGCCCAGAGCGACGAGGACGTCGTCGTCCAGGCGGCCCGCCTCCACGAGCACGGGATGCGGGTCCGCACCCTGTCCCTCTTCTACGAGCAGTGGCTCGGCAAGCTCCCGGTCGCCGAGCTGGAGCGGGTGTCGCTGCTCTTCGACGTCGGCGAGGTTCACGCGCCCCACTACGCGCAAGCGAAGCGGCTCTTCGACCTCGGCCTCGCCGCCGCCGGTTCCGTCGCGCTGCTCGTCGTCACCCCGGTCGTCGTCGTCGCCAACGCGCTCGGGAACCGGGGCCCGCTCCTCTACCGCCAGTCCCGGGTCGGCCGGGACGGCCAGGTGTTCTCGATGCTGAAGTTCCGCACCATGCGGGCCGGCGGCCCGGCCGGTGACCCGACCGTGGAGGGCGACCCGCGGGTCACCCGCTTCGGTCGGGTCCTGCGCCGCACCCACCTCGACGAGCTGCCTCAGGTGCTGAACATCCTCCGCGGCGAGCTGTCGGTCGTCGGCCCCCGCCCCGAGCAGCCCCACCTGGTCGAGGAGTGGTCGGCGAAGCTGCCCTTCTACCGGCTCCGCCACCTCGTCCGGCCCGGCCTGACCGGCTGGGCGCAGGTGAAGTACCAGTACGCGGGCACCGACGTCGAGGCGCTCGAGAAGCTCCAGTACGAGTTCTTCTACCTGCGCCGCCAGAGCCTCGCTCTCGACACCCGGATCGTCGGGCGCACGCTCCGCTCGGTGATCGGGCGCGACGGACGCTGACGTGAGCCTCGCCACCGCCGCGCCGCCCCCCACCTCCGACGAGGCGCGGGCCGCGGCCCGCGGGTCGCTCGCCCTCAGCGTCCTCCAGACCGCGGGACGGCTCCTCGCGGTCGGGTTCGTGCTCCTCGCCACCCGCGAGCTCGCGCCGGCCGCGTTCGGCCGATACTCCACCGCGTCGGCGTACGTCGTCATCGGCGGTCTCCTCGCCGACTTCGGCACCACCGCGGTGATCGTGCGGCGGGTCAGCCGCCACCCCGCGTCGGCCGACGACCTCCTCACCCGCACCCTCCTTGCCTGCCTCGCCCTCGGCCTCCTCTCGATGCTCGCCGTCGCGGCCATGGCTCTCCTGGTCAGCTACCCGGCCGACACCCGCACCGACGTGCTCATCGCCGCTCTCGCGCTCCCACCCGCCGGCTGCCTCACCTCGCTGTTCGGCGCCTTCGACGGCTCGGGACTCATCAGCCGCCGGGCCGTCCTCACCTTCTTCTACCTGTCGGTCATGGCTGGCGGCGGCATGGTCGGCGTCGTCCTCGCCGGCGCCCGCGGCGCCGTGATCGCGCTGCCCGCGGCCTCGTTCCTCGCCCTCCTCGTCGCGACCGTCACCGCGCGGGTGAGCGGCGTCTGGTCGCTGCGGCTCCGCGTCGACGTGTCGACCTCCTGGGCGCTGCTCCGCGACGCGCTGCCGTTCGGGCTGATCGGCGGCGTCACCGCGCTGCAGCTCCGCTTCGACGTTGTGCTGCTCTCCATCGTCGGGTCCGCCGCCGCGACCGCGCAGTACGACCTCGCGGTGCGGGCCCTCGAGGCCATCTCCTACCTCGGCACCGTCGTCGCCGCGCCGGCCCTGTTCATCCTCAGCCGACGGCTCGGCACCGGGGACCGGGAGGGCAGCCAACGAGCCCTCGACCAGGCGGGCCGGTTCCTCCTCCTGGTCGGCGTCGCCGCGTCGGCGCTGCTCATCGGCCTCCACCAGCCGCTCACCGAGCTCGCCTTCGGCCACCGCTACCTCGGCGTCGCGGCCCCGCTCGCCATCGCGGGCGGGCAGCTCTGGATCGCGTTCCTCGCCGGCCTGCAGAGCTCCGCGATCCTCGCCGGCCACCGGGTCTGGCGGGCCGTCCCCGTCGTCGCCGGCGTCGTGGCCATCATCGTGGCGCTCGACCTCGCGCTCGTCCCGCCGTTCGGCGCCGTCGGCGCGGCGGCGGCGACCGTCGTCGGCAGCGTCGTCATGGTCTTCGCGCTCGGCCGGTTCCTCAGCCCGCGCCGAGGGCCTGCGCAGCCCGCTCCCCGCGCCGGGCGTGCTGCTGGCCGGGCTCCTCACCGCCGGCGTGTCCCTCGCCCTCGCGCCGGTCGGGCTGCTCGTCGCCGGCCCGGTCGCCGGGCTGGTGTTCGTCGCCACCGTGTTCCTCACCGGCGCCGTCACCCGCGCCGACCTGACCCGCCTGCGGGCCCTCACCCGCCGGCCGCCAGCCGGGATCCGATGAGCGCCCCCCGTGCCGACGGCCACCGGCTGGTGTCGGTCCTCGTCGTCGTCGCGCGCCGAGCCGCGGGCGCGGATCCTCCGCCTGCTCCACGCCCTCGACGAGCAGCAGGGGCCGGTCACCCTCGAGGTGCTCCTCGCCGCGCCCCCCGAGGACCACGCCACGCTCGCCGGGCTGGCCGGCGACGGCGCGGTGACGTCGGTGCGGCTGATCCCGAACCCGGGCGGGGCGCGCAGCGCCGGCCTGAACCGGGCCCTGGCCGTCGCCCGCGGCGACGTCGTCGCCCGCGTCGACGCCCGCTCGACCCCGCCCCCCGACTACGTCACCCGCGCTGCGGCCCGCCTCGACACCGACCCCGACGTCGGCGTGGTCGGCGGGGTGCAACGGCCGGTCAGCGCCAGCGCCGGCGTCGCGGCCCGGGGCATCGCCCGCGCGCTGCGCAACCCGTGGCTCCTCGGCGGCGCCACCTACCGGCGGCCCGGTGGTGGCGGCCCCGCCGACACCGCCTACCTCGGGGCGTTCCGCACCCCCGACCTGCGCGCCCTCGGCGGCTGGGACGAGCGGCTGGCCGCCAACGAGGACTTCGAGCTCTGCGCCCGCTACCGGGCCGCGGGCGCCGCGGTGTGGGTCGAGCCCGGCCTCGAGGTCGCCTACGAGCCCCGGGCCTCGCATCGGGACCTGTGGCGCCAGTACCGGGCCTTCGGCGAGGCGAAGGCGCAGTACTGGCGGGCCGGCCACGCGGGCCCGAACCGACGCCAGGCCGTCGCGCTGCTCGGCGCCTGCGGCGCCGTCGCCGCGGTTGCGGTCGCGGCCCGTCGACCCCGCCGCGGCGTCGCGGGCGCGCTCGGCGGGCTCGCCGCGCTCGGGCTCGTCGACCACCTCGTCGACCCGGCGGAGCCCGACCTGCGAGTCCGGGTGGCCGCCTGCCGCGCCTACGCCACGTTCCTCACCGCCTGGTGCGCCGGCGTCGCGCACGGGCTCGCCCGCTCGGCCGGCCGCGAGCCCCCCGGCGGCTAGTCGACCGACCCGGTGGGGGCGGGGCCGCTCGCCCGCAGCGCGAGCATCCGCTCCAGCGCGAGCCGGGCCGAGCGGGCCGTGTCGTCGTCGACGACGACCTGGTTCACCAGCTCGCCCCGGGCCAGCGACTCGAGGCACCAGGCCAGGTGCGGCCCATCGATGCGGAACATCGTGGAGCACGGGCAGATCAGCGGGTCGAGCGACACGACCGTCTTGTCCGGGTGCTCGACCGCGAGGCGCTGCACCATGTGGATCTCGGTCGCGACGCCGAGCGTCGCCCCGGCCGGCGCGGCGTCGACCCACTCGAGGATCCGCTCGGTGGACCCGACCCGGTCGGCCAGCTCGACGACCTCGTGCGAGCACTCCGGGTGGACCAGCACCTCCCCGCCCGGATGCTCGTCGCGGAACGCGGCCACGTGCGCGGGGGTGAACCGCTGATGCACCGTGCAGTGCCCCTTCCAGAGCAGCAGGGTGGCGTCCTTCACCGACCGGTCGTCGAGGCCGCCCAGGTCGCAGCGAGGATCCCAGACCCGCATGTCGGCGGCGCCGAACCCCATCTCGTAGCCCGTGTTGCGCCCCAGGTGCTGGTCCGGGAAGAACAGCACCTTGTCGCCCCGGGCCAGCGCCCACTCGAGCACCAGCCGGGCGTTCGACGACGTGCACACCGCGCCGCCCCGGTCGCCGACGAACGCCTTCAACGCGGCCGACGAGTTCATGTACGTGATCGGCACGATCCGCTCGACGTCGGTGACGGCCGCCAGCTCCTCCCACGCCTCCTGCACCTGGTCGATGTCGGCCATGTCGGCCATCGAGCAGCCCGCGTTCAGGTCGGGGAGCACGACCCGCTGATGATCCCCGGTGAGGATGTCGGCCGACTCGGCCATGAAGTGCACCCCGCAGAACACGATGTCGGTCGCGGCCTCGGTCCGGGCCGCGAACTGGGCCAGCTTGAACGAGTCGCCCCGCTCGTCGGCCCAGCGGATCACCTCCGGTCGCTGGTAGTGGTGGCCGAGCACGAGCAGCCGGTCACCGAGGGTGGCCTTCGCCCGGCCGGTCCACGCGTCGAGCTCGTCGGGGGCGGCGAGCGTGTACCGATCCGGCAGCGGAGCCTGCAGACGCAGCATGATGGATGTCCTTCCCCCCTCGAGGACGAGCCTCCACGGGGGTCTGCGGCTCCGGTTGGCCGGCGGGGACAGCCTGGTCGCCCACCGCGGGGTTGTCGGCCCCGGAGCCGACCTTGGCGCGGATTACCAGGCCGAGCTACGCGTGAGCATAGTGCCCGCCGGGGTGGCCCCTCGCTCTCGGCCCCAGCGAGTTGAGCGTGCGGGAATGTCGAATCGAGATCCCAGCCCGAAACCCCACCACCGGCGTGCCCCGAGCCACCGCGTCTGGTGGGCCGTGGTCGGCCTCCTCGTCGCGGGGCGGATCGCCGCCGTCCCCATCACCCTCGACCAGCGGGCCGTCCAGGCCAAGCACACCGTCCTCAGCGGCGACGTGCGCCGCTTCCACGTCATCGCGACCTCGAAGGGCACCCCGTACCGGGACTTCGAGGTCGAGTACCCGCCCCTCATGTACGGGGCGATCAAGGTCCTCGACGGCGGCACCGCCCACGACGCGCTCGCCGCCACCATGTGGTCGCAGCTCGTCCTCGACCTCGCCATCGCCGCGCTGCTGGCCTGGGGCTGGGGCCGACGGGCCGCGGTCGCCTACCTGATCCTCGGCGCGCCGTTCATCGTGTACCCGTTCCTCTACCTGCGCCTCGACCTGCTCTCCGTCGCGCTCGCGGTCGGCGGGCTTGCGCTGGTGCGCCGCCGACGACCCGCGCTGGGCGGGGTCACCCTCGCCTTGGCCTGCTTCGCCAAGGTCTGGCCGGTGCTGCTCGTCCCGAGCCTCCTCGTCCGGCGCTCCTGGCGGGCCCTCGTCGCCTGCGTCACCGTCGGCGCGGCGGGCCTCGTCGGCTGGATCGCCTGGTCGGGCACCAACGGGCTCGTGCAGGTGCTCTCCATGCGCGGCGCGACGGGCTGGGAGGTCGAGAGCACCGTCGGCGCGCTCGTCCGTGCCGTGCAGAACGACCCCATCCACCTCCAGAAGGGCGCGTGGCGGGTCGGGGCGGTGCCCAGCTGGGCGTACCTCGTCCTGGGCGGCCTCTGCCTCGCCACCGTCGTCGGCGTGTGGGCCCTCGCCGCGCTCCGCCGACCCCACGGGGCGCTCGTCCTCGACGGGCTCGCCGCCATCGGCGCGGTCGGCGCCTTCCTCATCTTCTCGCCGCTGCTGTCCCCCCAGTTCGTCATCTGGATCGTCCCCTTCGCGGCGATCGCGGCGTCCCGCGGGGACCGGCTGGTCGGCGGGCTGGTCCTCGCCATCGTTGCCCTCTCGACCCTGGACCTGAACCTCGTCGTCGAGCTGGTCCGCACCAGCCTCGTCGTGCCCCAGCTGGTCGTCCTCGTCCGCAACGGCCTCCTCGTCGCCCTGGTCGGCGTCTGCGTCCAGCGGCTCTGGGTCGGCGCCCGGGCGCCCGCGCTCCGCCTCGCCACCCCCGAGCCGGTCGAAGCAGCCGCGTAGGCGTTGCGGGCCGCCACAATGGGGTCGTGGTCACCCGCCCCGAGCCCGGATCGATCCCCGACACCCCCGGCTCCTACCAGTTCAAGGACGCCGACGGGCGGGTCCTCTACGTCGGGAAGGCCAAGAGCCTCCGGTCCCGGCTCTCGAACTACTTCGGGCCGCCCGACACCCTCGCTCCCCGCACCCGCCAGATGGTCGTGGCCGCCGACCGGGTCGAGTGGATCGAGGTCCGCAACGAGGTCGAGGCGGTCTTCCTCGAGTACAACCTCATCAAGCGGTACCGGCCCCGCTTCAACATCCGGTACAAGGACGACAAGTCGTACCCGTACCTGGCCGTCACCCTCGACGAGGCGTGGCCCCGGGCCATGGTCCTGCGGGGCGCCAAGCGCAAAGGCGTCCGCTACTTCGGCCCCTACGCGCACGCCTACGCCATCCGCGAGACCCTCGACCTGCTGCTGCGCACCTTCCCGATCCGCACCTGCACCAACGCCAAGTTCGACCGCCACCACCGCCTCGGGCGGCCCTGCCTCTACGCGCACATCGAGAAGTGCGTCGCGCCCTGCGTCGGCGCGGTCGACGACGCCGAGTACCGGCGCCTCACCGACGACCTGGTCGCGTTCCTCGCCGGCGACACCGCCCCCGTCCTCGACCGGCTCGAGAAGCACATGCACGAGTGCGCGGAGGCGCTCGAGTTCGAGCGGGCGGCCCGGCTCCGCGACCAGCTCCTCTCGGTCCGCAAGGCCATCGAGCGCCAGCAGATGGTCGCCCCCCGCGAGGAGGACTTCGACATCATCGGCGTCGCCGAGGACGAGCTCGAAGCGTCGGTGCAGGTCTTCCTCGTCCGGCGGGGCCGGGTCGTCGGCCGCAAGGGGCTCGTCGTCGACAAGGTCGAGGACGTCGACCGCCCGACCCTGATCAGCGGCCTCCTCGAGCAGCTGTACGCCGGCGCGTCGAGCGACGACGTCCCCCGCGAGGTGCTCGTGCCCGTCACCCCCGCCGACGCGGAGCTGTCGGTCGAGGTCCTCACCCACGTGCGCGGCGCCCGGGTCCAGATCCGGGTGCCGCAGCGCGGCGCGAAGCGGGAGCTGCTCTCCACCGTGACCCGCAACGCCGAGGAGGCGTTCGCGCAGCACAAGCTGCGCCGAGCCTCCGACCACAACGCCCGGGCCCGCGCCCTCACCAGCCTCCAAGCCGCGCTCGACCTCCCCGAAGCGCCGCTTCGGATCGAGTGCTTCGACATCTCGAACCTGCAGGGCTCCGAGATCGTCGGGTCGATGGTCGTCCTCGAGGACGGGCTCGCCAAGCGCTCCGACTACCGCCGCTTCAAGGTCCGCCACCAGGGCGGCCAGGACGACTTCGCGGCCATGGAGGAGGTGCTCACCCGCCGGTTCCGCCGCTACCTCGTGGAACGCGAGGAAGGCGCCCGGGCCGGGAAGCGCTTCGCCTACCCACCCAACCTGCTCCTCGTCGACGGCGGCAAGGGCCAGCTCGCGGTCGCGACCCGGGTGCTCGAGGAGCTCGGCCTCGAGGAGATCTCCGTCGCCGCGCTCGCCAAGCGCTTCGAGGAGGTGTACCGCCCCGGCCGGGAGGACCCGATCCGCATCCCCCGCGACTCCGAGGCGCTGTACCTGCTGCAACGAGCCCGCGACGAGGCGCACCGGTTCGCGATCACCTACCACCGGCAGCTGCGCGAGAAGACCGCGACCCGCTCCGTCCTCGACGGCGTCCCCGGCCTCGGGCCGACCCGTCGCACCCGGCTCCTCCACGAGTTCGGGTCGGTGAAACGGCTCCGGGCCCTCACCGAGGACGACCTCGTCGCGCTGGCCTGGCTGCCCGACCCGGTCGGCCGGGCCGTGTACCGCCAGCTCCACGAGGCGACCCGATGAGCGCGGCGCCGCTCGACGTCACCATCATCACCGGCCTCTCCGGCGCCGGCCGCTCCGCGGCGGCCGACGTCCTCGAGGACCTCGGCTGCTTCGTCATCGACAACCTGCCGCCCGCCCTCATCCCCAAGGTCGCCGAGCTGGCCCGAGACCAGGAGCGCTCCTCCCGGTTCGCGCTGGTCGTCGACGTCCGCTCCGGCGCGTTCATCGACGAGCTCGCCGCCGCGCTCGGCGAGCTTCGCCAGACCGGCGCCCGCACCACCGTGCTGTTCCTCGACGCCCGCGACGACGTCCTCGTCCGCCGCTTCGAGGCCACCCGCCGGCCCCACCCCCTCGCCGACCACGACCGCCTCTCCGACGGCATCGCCCGCGAACGGGAGCTGCTCGAAGGCCTGAAGGGGGAGGCGGACATCGTCGTCGACACGTCGAACCTCAACGTCCACCAGCTCCGCGACCGGCTCCACGAGCTGTTCCGCGACGACGACGCTCCCACCGGGACGCTGCAGGTCAGCCTCCTCTCCTTCGGGTACAAGCACGGCATCCCCCTCGACGTCGACCTGGTCTTCGACTGCCGCTTCCTGCCCAACCCGCACTGGGTCGACGCGCTGCGACCCCTCCCCGGCACCGACGACGCCGTCCGCCGCTACGTGCTCGACCAGCCCGAAGCCGGACAGTTCCTCGAGCAGCTCCGCGGCCTCTTCGCGCTGCTGCTCCCCGCCTACGCCCGCGAAGGCAAGTCGTACCTCTCCATCGCCGTCGGCTGCACCGGCGGCCAACACCGCAGCGTCGTCATCGCCGCCGAGCTGGCTGGCATCCTCACCGAGCGCGGCTTCCCGGCCCGGGTGCTGCACCGGGACCTCGACCGTGCCTGACCGGCCCCGCGTCGTCGCGCTGGGAGGCGGCCACGGGCTCGCCGCCGCGCTGCGCGCCACCCGCCGCTACGCCGGGGAGCTCACCGCGGTGGTCAGCGTCGCCGACGACGGCGGCTCCTCCGGCCGGCTGCGGCGCGACCTCGGCGGCCTGCCCCCCGGCGACCTCCGCAAGTGCCTCGTCGCGCTCGCCGACCCCGACAACGAGTGGGTGCACGCCTTCGAGTACCGGTTCCCGGCCGGCGACCTCGAAGGCCACCCGCTCGGCAACCTCATCCTGGCCGGCCTCAGCGAGACGCTCGGCGACCCGGTCGCGGCCCTCGACGAGGCAGCCCGGCTCCTCGGCGCGACCGGCACCGTGCGGCCCGCCACCACCGAGCCGGTCGTCCTGAAAGCCGAGATCGACGGCGGCTCGGTCGAGGGGCAGGTCGCGGTGATGACCGCCGACGAGCGGATCCGTCGGGTCGAGGTCGTCCCCCACGACGCGCCCGCCCACCCCGACACGCTCGCCGCGCTCGCCCGCGCCGACCAGGTCGTGCTCGCCCCCGGCTCCCTCTACACCAGCCTCCTCCCCGTGCTCTGCGTCCCCGGGATCGCCGCCGCGGTCGCCGCCACCCCGGGCCAGGTCGTCCAGGTCTGCAACCTGCGACCCCAGCCCCCCGAGACGACCGGGCTCGACGCCGCCGACCACCTCCGCGCCGTCCTCGACCACGGCGCCCGGGTCGACGTGTTCCTCTACGAGACCGACGGGGCCCTGCCCGTCGACGAGGCCCGCGTACGTCGCTGGGGGGTCCAGCCCCACGCCGACGCCGTGGCCGGGCGGTCCGGGCTCGTCCACGAGCCGGCCAAACTGGCGCCGGCGCTCGTGCATCTGCTTGAGTCCCGACCTGACCAGGGGGTACCCGCATGACCGTGCGCGTCGGCATCAACGGCTTCGGCCGCATCGGACGCTCCTTCTACCGGGCGCTGCTCGCCCGGGGCGCCGACGCCGGCGTCGAGCTGATCGCGGTGAACGACCCGATGGGGGACAGCGCCACCATGGCCTTCCTCCTCAAGCACGACTCGGTGGGTGGCACCCTCCGCCAGGACATCAAGGCCACCGACGCCGGGTTCTCCGTCGACGGCCAGGAGATCCAGAAGCTCGAGGTCCTCAACCCAGCCGAGATCCCCTGGGGCGCGCACGGCGTCGACGTCGTCATCGAGTCGACGGGGCTGTTCACCGACCGGGACAAGGCGGCCGCCCACCTCGAGGGCGGCGCTAAGCGGGTCATCGTCTCCGCCCCCGCCACCAACGCCGACGCCACCATCTGCATGGGCGTCAACGACAACGTCTTTGACCCCGCCACCCAGACCGTCATCTCGAACGCGTCGTGCACCACGAACTGCCTCGCCCCCCTCGCCAAGGTCCTCGACGACCGCTTCGGCATCGAGCGGGGCTTCATGACCACCGTCCACGCCTACACCACCGACCAGTCCCTCCACGACCTCGCCCACCCCAGCCGCAAGGGCACCCCCGACCTGCGACGCATGCGGGCCGCCGCGCTCTCCATCATCCCGGCCAGCAGCGGCGCGGCGCGCGATCGGGCTCGTCCTGCCCCAGCTGCAAGGCAAGCTCGACGGCGCGGCGCTGCGGGTCCCGACCCCGGTCGGCTCCATCACCGACCTGACCGTCGAGGTGCAGCACGACGCCGCCCCCGACGACGTGAACGCCGCCTTCGCGGAGGCCGCCAACGAGCGCTCCTACCGGGGGGTGCTCGAGTACAGCGACGAGCCGCTCGTGTCGGCCGACATCGTCGGGAACCCCGCCTCCTGCATCTTCTCGGCCAAGGACACCATGGCCAACGGGAACCTGGTCAAGGTGCTCGGCTGGTACGACAACGAGTGGGGCTTCTCGAACCGGCTCGTCGACCTGGTCGGGTTCGTCGGCGCGGCCTGAGCGCTTGGACCTCCCGACCCTCGAGGAGCTCCCCCTCGAGCCCAACCGCTGCGCCCTCGTCCGGGTCGACGTCAACGTGCCGCTCCGCGACGGGCACATCGAGGACGACCTGCGCATCACCGCCGCCCTCCCCACCCTCCGCTGGCTCCTCGACCGTGACGAGCGCGTGATCGCCTGCGGGCACCTCGGCCGCCCCGGCGGCCGCCGCGACCCCGTGGCGTCGATGGCGCCCGTCGCGGCCCGCCTCGGGGAGCTGCTCGGCTTCGACGTGTCGCTCAGCGACGCGCTCGTCGCCCCCGCCCGGGACGCCGCCGTCGCCGAGCTCGCCCCGGGTCGGGTGCTGCTGCTCGAGAACCTCCGCTACGACCCCGGCGAGACCGCCAACGACCCCGCCTTCGCGGCCGGTCTCACCGCCGGCTGCCACGTGTACGTCGACGACGCGTTCGGCGCCGTCCACCGCGCCCACGCGTCGATCGTCGGGCCGCCCCGCCTCGTGCCCAGCGCGGCCGGCCGGCTCCTCGCCCGCGAGGTCGCCGTCCTCTCCGGGCTGCGCGCCGACCCGGCCCGTCCCTTCGTCGGGGTGCTCGGCGGCGCCAAGGTCAGCGACAAGCTCGGCGTCATCGACGCCCTCCTCACCCGCTGCGACGTGCTCCTCCTCGGCGGCGCCATGGCCTTCACGTTCCTCGCCGCGGCCGGGCACCCCACCGGCACCAGCCTCGTCGAGCCCGACCGGATCGACGACTGCCGCCGCCTGCTCGGCGACCCGAAGCTGCGGCTCCCCACCGACCTCGTCGTCGCCCCCCGGGCCGCCGCCGACGCGCCGACCCGGGTCGTGCCCGCCGACGCCATCCCCGACGACCAGCTGGGCCTCGACGTCGGGCCCGAGACCGCGGCCGCGTACGCCGACGTCATCGCCGACGCGGCCACCGTCCTCTGGAACGGCCCCCTGGGCGTCTTCGAGCTCGCCCCCTTCGCGGCCGGAACCCGCGCCATCGCGGACGCCGTCGCGGCCTGCCCCGGCTTCACCGTCGTCGGCGGCGGCGACAGCGCGGCCGCGATCCGCGGCTTCGGGCTCGCCGACCAGGTCGACCACGTCAGCACCGGCGGCGGCGCGTCGCTCGAGCTCCTCGAGTACGGCGACCTCCCCGGCCTCCGAGCCCTCCGGGAAGGGATGGCATGACCCGCCAGCCTGCGATCGCGGCCAACTGGAAGATGCACCACGACCACCTGGTCGCCATCCAGGTCGTGCAGAAGCTCTCTTACCGCCTCGAGAAGGACGACTACCGGGACTGCGACGTCATCGTCTGCGCCCCGTTCACCGACCTGCGGACCCTCCAGACCCTCATCGAAGCCGACCGGATCCCCATCCACCTCGGCGCCCAGAACTGCCACTGGGAGAACCAGGGCGCCTTCACCGGCGAGATCAGCCCGATCATGCTCGCCAAGCTCAACGTCGAGTACGTCATCGTCGGCCACTCCGAGCGCCGCCAGCTGTTCGGCGAGACCGACGACATGGTGAACCGCAAGGCAAAAGCGGTCCTGCGCCACGAGATGAGCCCCATCGTCTGCTGCGGCGAGACCCTCGAGGAGCACGACCGGGGCGCGACCACCGACCGGGTCGTCGACCAGATCACCGCCGCCTTCGCCGGGATCCGCGCCGCCGACGCGCCCCGCTGCGTCGTCGCCTACGAGCCGATCTGGGCCATCGGCACCGGCCGCACCGCCACCCCCGACGACGCCGACGAGACCATCCGGACCATCCGGGACGTGCTGCGCAGCCTGGTCGGCGACGCCGCCGACGACATGCGCCTCCAGTACGGCGGCAGCGTCAAGCCCGGCAACATCGCCGAGCTCATGGCCCGCCCCGACATCGACGGGGCCCTCGTCGGCGGCGCGTCGCTCGACCCCGACGACTTCGCCCGCATCGTCCAGTACCGGCGGTGACCTCGGGCCCCGACCGGCCAGGCGGTACCATCACACCGTGATCAACGCCGTCCTGCTCGTCGTCGACGTCGCCGCCGCGCTGACGCTGGTGTTCTTGATCCTGCTCCACTCCGGCCGGGGCGGCGGGCTCTCCGACATGTTCGGCGGCGGGGCGATGGGCGGCTCGATGGCCGGCTCCACCGTCGTCGAGCGCAACCTGGACCGGCTCACCATCCTGACCGCCACCATCTTCATGTTCTCGACGGTCATCCTCTCGCTGCGCCTCCAGCCCTGACCCGACCCGCCGGCGCGTCACACCTCCGGCGCCACGACATCCTCAGCCGCGAGCGGGACGTGTGCTAGCACGATCCGAGGACCACACCGGACAAGGGGGACCTCGAGGGTGAACGCGCCTCGTTGGCTCCGCGGCGTGGTCGTAGTCGCCCTGGGTGGGGCCTGCGCGGCCCTCGCCGCCACCCCGGCCCTCGCCGCCCCGGCCCGCCACCCGGCCGCGACCGGCGGCGGCGCGATCACGATCGGCGCCGAGCAGGAACCCGACTGCGCCGACTGGATCGACGCCTGCGCGGGGGAGAGCTGGGGCCTCTGGACCATGCAAGAGGAGACGATGCCCCGCGTCTTCGACGTCGTCCGCCGCGGCGACCAGTGGGTGTACCAGCCGAGCCTCCTGATGGCCGCGCCCCCGACCCTGTCCACCGTCAACGGCACCCAGACCGTCACCTACCAGATCAACCCCCAGGCGGTCTGGTCCGACGGGGTCCCGATCACCTCCGCCGACTTCGCGTACACCTGGGACCAGATCGCGCACGGCGCCAACATCTTCGACCGCACCGGCTACGACCAGATCGCCGCCGTCGACGACACCAACCCCCACGTTGCCGTCGTCACCTTCCAGACCCCCTTCGCCGGGTGGCGCCAGCTCTTCGGCGGCGACTACGGCGTGTTCCCCAGCCACCTCCTCGCCGGGCACAACCGCGACGACGCCATGAAGGACGGCTACTCCTGGTCGGGCGGCCCGTTCAAGATCCAGGCGTGGAACAAGGGCATCGACGTCGTCCTCGTTCCCAACCCCCGCTACTGGGGACCCAAGCCGCGGTCGAGCAGCGTCACCTTCAAGTTCCTCACCGACACCGCGGCCGAGTTCCAGGCCTTCCAGGGCGGCGAGGTCGACGCCATCTACCCGGCGCCCGAACCCGAGGCGGTCGATGCCATCCACTCCGGGCTCACCGACGCCGACTCGGTCGTCAACGCCGACACCGGCAACATCGAGGCGCTCTGGATCAACAACGCCGCCTTCCCGTTCACGTCGGTGGCGGTCCGTCAAGCGGTCGGGTACGCGATCAACCGCGACGCGATCGTCAAGCTCCTCTTCGGCCGGCTCGGCGTCACCACCGCCGCCAACTCGCTCAACCCGCCCATCCTCGCCCCCTACAGCGACCAGCAGGCCTTCGCCGGCTACCACCTCGACCTGGCCACGGTCGGCCGGCTCATGATCGCCGACGGCTGGACCAAGGTCGGCGGGATCTGGCAGAAGGACGGCCGACCGGCCGCGTTCTCGATCCAGTCCACCGCCGGCGACCAGCGCCGCGAGCTCACCGAGCAGGTCCTCCAAGCCGAGCTGCGCACGGCCGGCTTCGCGGTCACGATCCAGAACACCGACGCCAACACCCTGTTCGGGACCGTCCTCCCCGCGGGGACGTTCCAGATGGGCCTCTACGCCGAGGTCGTCACCGACCTCGAGCCCGGGCTCTGCACCGTCTTCTGCTCCCAGAACATCCCCAGCCCGGCCAACGGCCAGTCGGGGGAGAACTGGACCCGCACCAGCATCCCGACCCTCGACCCGCTCCTCGAGACCGTCGACGCCACCAGCAGCGACGCCCTCCGCCGGCAGGCGTCGAAGGCCGCCGACCGGATCCTCGCCGCCCAGCAGGTCACCTTGCCCCTCGACCCGCTCCCCAACCTCGCGATCTGGAGCACACGGATCCACGGCGTGCAGGGCGACAACCCGGTGTACGGCATGTTCTGGAACCTGAGCCAGTGGCAGGTGCGCTGAGCTGCCCGCCCGACCCCGCAGCGCCCGGCGCGGCCCGGTGCTGACCTTCGTCGGGCGACGCCTCCTCTACTCGATCCCCGTCCTGCTCGTCGCGTCGTTCCTGACCTTCGCGTTCGTGCGGGCCACCTTCGACCCCACCGCCAAGCTCCGCCAGTCCCGCACCGCCGAATCCGCGATCCACGACGAGCGGCAGCGGCTCGGCCTCAACCAGCCCCTCGTCGACCAGTACGGGGCGTGGCTCTCCAAGTTCGTCCGGGGCGACTGGGGCACCAGCGAGCGCACCAACGAGGCTGTCTCCTCCCAGATCGGCCGGGCCCTCTGGAACACCACCCAGCTGATCTTCTGGAGCGTGCTGCTCTCCGCGCTGGTCGCGGTCGCGATCGGCGTCTACTCGGCGGTCCGCCAGTACTCGGCGCTCGACTACACCTTCACCGGGCTCTCGTTCCTCGGCCTCGCCATGCCCGCCTTCTGGTTCGGGCTCCTCCTCATCGAGTTCCTCGCCGTCGGCCCCAAGCAGTGGTTCCATCTCTCCCAGCCGCCGCTCTTCTTCGTCGGGCTGCACTCCGCGTCGGGCGGCGTCCTCGACTACGCCCGCCACCTCGTGCTGCCCGTCCTCACCCTCACCGTCGGCATCGTCGCCGGGTGGAGCCGCTTCCAGCGGGCGTCGATGCTCGACGTGCTGAGCGCCGATTACATCCGCACCGCCCGCGCCAAGGGCGTCCCGCGCCGGAGAGTCGTCGTCCGCCACGCCCTGCGCAACGCCCTCGTGCCCCTCGTCACCGTCATGGCCCTCGACGTCGGGGCGCTGTTCGGCGGGCTCATCATCACCGAGAAGATCTTCTCCGTGCCCGGCATGGGCGAGCTGTTCTTCCAGTCGCTGCTCGCCGGCGACGCGACCACGCTCACCGCCTGGCTCATCGTCACCGCGGCCTTCATCGTCGCCTTCAACCTCCTCGCCGACGTCGCCTACAGCTGGCTCGACCCCCGGGTGCGGCTCTCGTGAGCCCACGCGAGGCCACGCCCGTCTCCGAGCCGGCCGCGCTCGGCGCCTCCCAGCTCCTCCCCGCCGCCGACGTCGGCCACGAGCCCGGCCCGCCGAGCCGCCGTTCCCCATGGTCGGCGGTCCGGCGGCGGTTCCTCCGCCACCGCCTCGCCCTGGCGTCGGTCGCCGTCCTCGTCGTGCTCTGCGTGGTCTGCTTCGGCGCCCCGCTCGTCGCCCCCTTCGACCCCAACCACCAGAACCTCGCCCTCGGCGCAGTCGGCCCGTCCTGGCGGCACTGGTTCGGCACCGACGAGCTCGGACGCGACGAGCTGACCCGCCTCCTCTACGCGGGCCGGATCTCGCTCGAGATCGGCTTCGCGGTCGCCGCGCTCTCCACCGTGGTCGGCGTCGCGGTCGGCGCGGTCTCCGGCTACGTCGGGCGAGCCACCGACCAGCTCCTCATGCGGCTCACCGACCTCTTCCTCATCCTGCCCGCCCTCGCCGTCCTCGCCCTCGCCCTGGCCCGCTTCGGGCACAGCAGCGCCACCATCATCTGGGTGCTCGCCGCCCTCTTCTGGATGTACACGGCCCGGGTCGTGCGCGCCCAGGTGCTCGTCATCAAGGAGCAGGAGTTCGTCGAAGCCGCCCGCGCCTCCGGCGCGTCGCGACGCTGGATCGTGTGGCGCCACATCCTCCCGAACTGCGTCGGCGTCATCGTCGTCAACGCCACCCTCGCCGTCGCCGCCGCGATCATCGCCGAGTCGTCGCTCTCGTTCCTCGGCTTCGGCGTCCAGCTGCCCGCCACCTCGTGGGGCCGGATGGTCGCCGACGCCGAGGGCTACGTCGGCACCTCCCACGCCTACCTCCTCTACTTCCCCGGCCTCGCCATCCTCCTCACCGTGCTCGCGGTCAACTTCCTCGGCGACGGCCTCCGCGACGCCTTCGACCCCACCCGCGACCGATGAGCGAAGGGGGAGCGCCGCTGCTCGCGGTCGACGACCTCCACGTCGAGTTTCCCACCGACGACGGCCCCCTCCACGCCGTCGACGGGCTCACCGTCGACGTCCACGAGCACGAGGTGCTCGGCGTCGTCGGCGAATCCGGGTCCGGGAAGACCGTCGCCGCGCTCGCCGTCCTCGGCCTCCTCCCCACCCGAGCGACCGTCGACGGCTCGGTCCGCTGGCGGGGCGAGGAGCTCCTCGGCCGACCCGAGCGCGACCTCGAGCCGATCCGCGGCGAGGACATCGCGATCGTGTTCCAGGACGCCCTCGCGTCGCTGAACCCCGTCGTCACCGTCGGCGCGCAGATCGGGGAGGCGATCCAGGTCCACCACCGCACGAGCGCCGCCGAGCGGTCCGAGCGGGTCGTCGCCCTCCTCGACCTGGTCGGCATCGCCGACCCCCGCGGCCGCGCCGAGCAGTACCCGCACCAGCTCTCCGGCGGGATGCGCCAGCGGGCCGTGCTCGCCATGGCCCTCGCCAACGACCCCGCCCTCCTCATCGCCGACGAGCCCACCACCGCGCTCGACGTCACCCTCCAAGCCCAGGTCCTCGACGTGCTCGAGCGGATCCGGGACCGCACCGGCACCGCGATCCTCCTGATCACCCACGACCTCGGCGTCGTCGCCGGCCTCGCCGACCGGGTCGCCGTCCTCTACGCCGGCCGCAAGGTCGAGGACGCGCCGGTCGACGCGCTCTTCGCCGCCCCCCGCCACCCCTACACGCTCGGGCTCCTCGCCTCGCTGCCCCGCCTCGACCGACCCGCCCGCCGCGGCCCGCTCTTCCAGATCCCCGGCCAGCCGCCCTCGCTCGTGCACCGGCCCGCCGGCTGCGCCTTCCACCCCCGCTGCCGCTTCGCCGCCCTCCCCGAGCCGTGCGCCACCCAAGGCCCGGAGCTGGTCGACGTCGGCCCCGAGCATCAGGCGGCCTGCCACCGCGTCGACGACGCTCACCGGCCTGCGACCCGACGACCTGCTCGAGGACCGCCGGTGAGCACCCCGACCCCCCTCCACGAGCCCGCCCCCGCCCCCGTCGACGTCGCCGCTGCTCGAGGTCGAGCACCTGGTCAAGGACTTCCCGGTCCGGGCCGGGCTCTGGCGCCGGCCCCGCGGGCGCATCAGCGCGGTGGCCGACGTCAGCTTCGCCGTCCCCCGCGGCTCAGACCCTCGCCCTGGTCGGGGAGTCCGGGTGCGGCAAGACCACCACCGCCCGGCTGCTCCTCCGGCTCCTCCCCGCCACGTCGGGCACGGTGCGCTTCGACGGCGTCGACCTGCTCGCCGCGACCGGCGCCGAGCTCCGCCGCCTCCGCCGCCGCCTCCAGATCGTCTACCAGGACCCGTACGCGTCGTTGAACCCCCGCCTCACCGTAGGGGCGATCGTCGCCGACCCGCTCCGCGTCCACGGCCAGTACGGCGCCGACGGGCCCGAGCGCGTCCGCGCCCTCCTCGAGCAGGTCGGCCTCGACGCCGCCGTGACGCACCGGTACCCGCACGAGTTCTCCGGCGGGCAGCGCCAACGGATCGGCATCGCCCGCGCCCTCGCCCTCCACCCCGACCTGCTCGTCCTCGACGAGCCGATCAGCGCCCTCGACGTCTCCATCCAAGCCGGCGTCCTGAACCTGCTCGACGAGCTCCAACGCACCCTCGGGCTCACCTACGTCTTCGTCGCCCACGACCTCGCCGCGGTCCGCCACGTCGCCGACCTCGTCGCGGTCATGTACCTCGGCAAGCTCGTCGAGTTCGGACCCGCCGACCACGTCTACGACACCCCCCAGCACCCGTACACGCAGGCGCTCCTCTCCGCCGTCCCCGTCCCCGACCCGCCCGTCGAACGCCGCCGCCGCCGCATCCTCCTCGACGGCGACCCGCCCGACCCGTCCGCTCCGCCGAGCGGCTGCCGGTTCCGCACCCGCTGCCGACGCGCGCAGCCCGACTGCGCGACCCACGAGCCACCCCTCGACCCGTCCGACGACGGCCACCGCGTCGCCTGCTTCTACCCCGGCCCCGACCCCCGCGCCGGACCGCCTCGGTAGACTGCTCCGCCTCGTCGGAGTGGCGGAATTGGCAGAACGCGCTAGCTTGAGGGGCTAGTGCCCGCAAGGGCGTAGGGGTTCAAGTCCCCTCTCCGACACCGCCGCTGACCTGCGCTTTCACCGCAGCGTCGAGTGTGAGCACTGCGGGCCCGGGCGGCGCATGCAACCCGATTGCAACCCGCCGCTCGGAGAGCCACAAGATTGCATAGAGACACGTGGGACTGGATCGGTTACACGGTCGGTCTGAGTGCCGGCGTGATCGCGATCATCGGTTTCGCATTCTGGATCGCGTGTCAGCGCCGACGCCCCGAGGTCGACTTCTACTGGCGCATCGCGAAGTGCGGGGACATCAGTTGTCTCGAGGACTGGCACCAGGACGTCACTCCGGAGATTGAGGTGGGTTCAACGATCATCGTTGAGGCTTCGATCCTGAATATCGGTGATGCGATCGGGGAGCGAGCCCTTGCGAACTTCGTGGTGCCAGCCTGCTTCGAACTCGAGCGGAGTCCGATCCCGGGTGGCCCGGCCGCTACAGGCGGAAACGACATCGTGGGGCAGCCGCCCGATGATTGGGTGAAGTTTCTGGCGCCGGAACGTGCGCTGTATGTAGGGATGGCCTGGCAGCTACGGTTCGCGATCACCGTGACGAACGATCCGGGTGCTCACGGGGCGCGGTTCCTCATGGCCGTTGATGACGAACGATTTAACGCCACGGGAAAACGGTGGGGACCCTCGCTCCTCCCCGGGGGTTCTCCGAGCGCGGCGCGGTACGGGACCCCTTGGCCTCCGGATCGCCCAAAGCGTCGGGTCGGAAGACTGAGCGTCGGATCGTGTGACGGCAACCGGGTGTACTGCCACCTGGGAGAGCGGAAGTCCACGAGGGACATCAAGGTCGTTCCACGAACGCCGGCGTTCGGCGCGCCCTAGCCACCGAGCGCCCGAGCACCCGCCAGAGCTGCAGCCTCGTCGTCGCCGGGGAGCACGTGGCTGTAGACAGCGCTGGTGACGTTCGGCGACGAGTGGCCGGCCCGGCCGGCGACGACGTGGAGCGGCTGGCCGGCCCGGAGCAGCATCGTCACGTAGCTGTGGCGCAGCCCGTGGAAGGTCAGGCGGGGGAGCGTGGCGCGCTTCACCGCCTGGTCGAACCACTTGGAGAGCCGCTCCGGGTGGATCAGGCTGCCGTCCTCGCGGACGAACACGAGGCTGTCATCGTCGAGGGCACCCTTCCCGAGCTTCATGCGCTCAGCGGCCTGGCGGGCCTTGTGGCTCCGCAGCTCGGCGACTGTGCGCGGGTCGAGCGCCAGCGTCCGCTTGCCGGCCGCGGTCTTGGGCTCCGAGATCGTCGGCTTGTAGTTGACGACCACAAGCGTCTGGCGGATCGACAGCCGACTGGCCTCGAGGTCGACATCGCGCCAGCGCAGGCCGAGCACCTCGCCGCGGCGCATCCCCGTCGACGCGGTGAGGACCCACAGCGCGGAGAGCCGGTCGTCGGCCGTGCTGGCGAGGAAGGCGGCCGTCTGCTCCGGCGACCAGGCCTTCACCTCTCTCGCCTCGCCTGACGGCGGGTCGGCGAGCTCGGCGACGTTGCGCGCGAGCAGGCCCCACTTGGTGGCGTCGCGGAGCGCGCCGTGAAGGATCACGTGGTTGATCCGCACGGTGCGGACCGAGAGGCCACCTTTGTCGTCGCGTCGACCGTGCGAGAGCAGGTCGCCGTAGAAGATGTTGAGCGCGTCGGGTGTCAGCGATCGGAGTGCGACGTGACCGAGCTCCGGGATGATATGGGTCTCGATGTTGATCCGGTACATGGCGACCGTGCTCGGCCGGCGGCTCCGCTCGACGACCGGGAGCCAGCGGTCGGTGAGGAACTCCGCCAGGGTGAGCTTGGTCGGCTCGACATAGCTGCCCTTGTCGAGGGAATGCAGGAGATCGGTGCGAGCCGACTCGGCGGCCTTCCGGGTCTTGAACCCGGAGTGCCATTTGCGGATCCGCTTCCCGTCGGGTCCGCGGCCGACGTCGATCACGACGCTGTAGGTGCTCCCGCGCTTGATGACGGTGCCTCTCATGAATTCGACCTCCTGGGTCGGATGTGCTCTCGGAGCTGCTGGTCGAGCTCCCGGGTGACGTGGCCGCGAAGCGCTGTGCGAGTGGCGATGTCCGCGTCGACGAGGCCAACTGAGTGAGCGACGCGCGCGTCGCGTTCCTCGGTGAGAGTGCGGCCCCACAGCTCTTGTGCGGCGTTCAAGATGCGATCGACTGAGACGCCGAGTCTCCTGGCCGCCCGCTCGTCGGCCTCGCCGGCTACTGGTGCCGGCTCCGCGAGGGGGGCGTCCAGTGCGTGGCCTTCGAGCACGTCCCGAAGCAGCGAGACCGGGATGTCGATGCCCTGGTCGAGCCTCGATCGTTCCGCACGTTGGGCCGCCGGCGACGATCTCGGCGAGCTCCATCTGGAAGAGCAGGGGGAGACGCAGGATCTCGGCGAAGTGGAGCTCGCGGCGCCCGTGCTCGATCTGGGAGACGGTCGTCCGGGTCCAGTCCAGGCGGCACTCGGCCCGAGCTCGCCGTGCGACGTCGTCGGGGAGCAGGCCCTGGGCCTCGCGGACCTCTTTCAACCGTCGGCCCAGGTGCTCCTGGAGCGTCGGGCGCGTTGCCTCAGTCATTGCCTACGAGCATAGACCTGTCGTGCGGTGATTGCTAGCCGCATGAACCGATCGGGTGTATGGTCGTGCGGTGACCAGCGAGCGCATGACCCGCTTCGGGCTGTGGAGAGCCGAACAGGATCTCACCTACGAGGAACTCGCCGACCTCACGGGCCTCAGCGCCTCTGTCCTCTGCCGGGTGGCGACGGGGCAGCGGAACCTTAAGGCCGAAACCAAGGTGATGGTGGCTAGACGCCTCGGTGTACCGATCCGAGACCTGTTCGACGTGGAGACGGTCGACGAGGTCGAGCGCGTGACGAAGCTCGCCGATCTCGAGGCTCGCGGCGAGACCTGCACAGTCGAAGAGGCCGCATCCGTCCTCGGCGTCAGCAGGGGAGTGGCCTACGAAGCCGCGCGCTTGGGAACCCTCCCCGTGCTGCGGCTCGGTCGGCGGATGATCGTCCCGGTCGCGCAGCTGCCGCGCGCTGCTTTACCCGGAGCCCAACGCGACGGACGCCGGCCCCACCAAGGCCGGCGCCGTCTTCGAGCTACATCGGAACGCACCCGATGCCGCCGCGTCGTCAGGGTAGCGCGCGCCGCGCCGATGGGAGCGCGCTGTGATCCCCGTGCAGCCCGGCGGCTTCGTCGCGGTCTTCAAGGTCGACGAGCGCATCGCCGACCGGATCATCAAGGGCCGCACCGTCGAGCGACCGGTCGTGGCGTGGTCGGACGCGGGCGAGCCGCTCGTTCTCTGGCACGACCAGCTGGTCGACGCGACGATGCTGCCCGGCTTCGAGCGGGTCGAGGAGCGCGACCGGGTCATCGGTGTCCTGCCCGGCGGTGGAGTTACGCTGCGGATCCGATCCGGCGACTGGGAGGGCTGGCTGCCCACGCTCGGCTGGCTCGTCTACGAGGACGGTGCCTGCCGCGCTCTGGTTCCGACCGACCCGGGGTACGCGGGGCCGCTCGAGTCGGGCGAGCACGCGGTCGAGTGGCTGCACCCCGATGCGACCGAGTCGCCGGATGCGGCGGCGTGACGGTGACGTTCGAGGCCGATCCGTTCGAGGCGGATCCTGATCCGCTCGCCGACGATCCGGGCCTCACCGATGCCGAATGGCGAGCCGAAGAGCGGCACCACGGCTCATCGAGGCGATCGCCGACGAGCCCAAGTCGATCCTCGACCGGCTCCGAGCCAACCTCGTCCACGCCGACCAGCTCGGCAACCTCCCGAAACCCGAGCCGCTGATCGCCGACGTGCTCGACGCGGGCAGCTTCGCGTCGCTGTTCGGGCCCAGCGGTGCCGGCAAGAGCTTCGTCGCTATCGACTGGTCGCTCAGCATCGCCACCGGCACCTGGTGGCTCCGCCGGCACCAGGTCCAGCAAGGCCCGGTGCTCTACATCGTCGGTGAGGGCTCGTTCGGCCTCGACGCCCGCATCACCGCCTGGCAGACCCACCAGCACGGCCAAGCCAGGGGAGATCTGAGCTTCCTCGTCCAGCCCGTGAACCTGCTCAACCCCGCCTGGTCGACCGGCCTCGTCGAACTCGCCCGCGAACTCCAACCGGTGCTGATCGTGGTCGACACGCTGTCCCGCTCGATGCCAGGCGGCAACGAGAACGCCTCCGAAGACATGACCCGCATCGTCGACGCCGCCGACCGCCTCCGCAACACCGTCGGCGCCTGCGTGCTCCTCGTCCACCACACGGGCAAAGACCTCTCCGCCGGCTCCCGAGGCCACTCGTCGCTCAAAGGCGCCCTCGACACCGAGATCAAGTGCGAAGGCAGCGACCACACCGTCACCCTCCGAGCCGAGAAGCAACGCAACCACCCCGACGGGCACGTCATCGAACGCCTCCAGCTCGTCCCGGTCGGCGACAGCTGCGCCCTCGAAGCCTCTACCACGGCGGCCCCACCGACGACGCCGACCTCACCGCCAAAGACCGAGCCGCCCTCGACGCCCTCGCCTCCATCGAGGTATCAGGCGGTATCACCTTCGCCGAATGGCGCAAAACGGCCATCTCAACGTTTGGTATCAGCGAAGGATCATTCGCACGCCACCGCCGTCGACTGCTCGACACCCGCCAGATCGTTGACATCGGTACATCGCAGCGATCTCGCTACGTCACCGCCGCCCAGTATCACGCTGGTATCAGCGAGGTGTCATGACACCGGATCTCGGATGGTGTCACCAGGTATCACACCCCTTAGGGGTGATACCTGACACCGATCCCGATAGCGAACGCCCGAGCGCCTTCGCGGCCGTCCTTCGCTTCGGGTCGAGAAACGATGCGCGGACGGTTGGTGGCGCCGACGCGCTTGCCTGCGAGTTCAGTGGTCGTGGTGACTGGGCAGGTCAGGGGCCACGGAGCGGCCCTCTGCAACCCGATCGCGGCCCGAAGGTCAGAGTTCCCAGCTGCACTGACGGCCGGATTCGACGCTCCACCGCAGGTCGCGGAGCCTCTCCGAGCGCACGAAGGTACTCAGGGCGTGGCGGCCTGCCCGGCACGAACGGGCCCTGAGCGAGCTTCGCTTTGCGAGCGGCGTCGAGCAACTCTCGAACCGGCAGCACGACTGCCCAAGGTAGGCGACTGCTGATGGCCGGCGAACCGGCCCGTGGCTACAGCTGGCCGCCGTTCCAGCCCGGCAACCAGCTGTCCCGGAAGCACGGCGTCTGGGCAGCCGACGTCGACGACGAGGCCGCCCAGGTGGTCGGCGCCCTGTACGACGTCGACCTGGTCGACCGCTACCCGGCGATGGCGCTGCTCGGCGCCACGATCTGGGTCCGTCGCCGCCGGGCGCTCGTCGACATCGAGCGGCGCGGCATGGTCCTGATCGACACCAACGGCGACGAGAAGGCGCATCCGTTGCTCGAGCTCGTCGGCCGCTGGGAACGTCAGCTGCTGGACCTGTCGGGGCGGTTCGGTCTCGACCCGAAGAGCGACGCCGACCTGCAGCGGAGTCGTGCCGGCGCGGTCGCTGCCGGCTTCGACCTCGACGCTCTCAAGGCTGCTGGCCGCCAGTCGCTCGACGCCCGGTCAGAGACGGCGGCGCCTCCGGTTCCTCACGACGATGCCGAAGCCGACGATCCAGTACACGACGACGGCGAGGACGATGGCGTCGGTGAACCCGATGGCGAGGCTGAGGACGCCAACCAGCACGAGGGTGGCGACGATCCCGCTGATGGCGCCCACCGCCACGGATCTGCGCACGGCAGGGAGGCTACGACGTGACCTGGCTGGAGCGTGCTGACCTGCCGTGCCGTGACCCGTCGCCGGAGCTTGCCGACCTGGTCGATCGTGCGGACGCTGCGGCTGCTGGGCTTCGTGCCGCCGCACCTGTCAGCGAGCCGCCGTCGTCAGTACCTGTCGAGGCTGTGGTGCTCCGGGTCGAGCTGCGCCTTCCCGGCGCGCTGGCCGACGCCTGGCGTGCCGTGGCTGGCTGGCTGCGGGGTGGCTCGTGAGCGCGCTGGACCTGCTGAGCGCGCTGGTGCTTGAGGACGGCCGCCGTTGGGGTGAGGCGGCGGAGTCGTGGCAGCTCGACGATGCCCGGGCGATCCTCGAACCTGGCGACGATGGTGCTCGGCTGCACTATCTGACGCGGCCTCGTGGCGGGTCGAAGACCGGCGACCTGGCCGGGATCGCGATCGCGGCGCTGTTGGAGCAGCTGCCGAAGCGGTCCAGGTCGTACGCGGCGGCGGCGGATCGGGATCAGGCGCAGCTGCTGGTGGATGCGGTGGCTGGGTTCGTGGCGCGCACGCCGGAGATCGGTGGTGCGTTGCGGGTGGATAGCTATCGGGTGTCGGCGGAGCGGTCGGGTGCGTCGTTGGAGGCGTTGGCGAGTGATGAGGCGTCGTCGTGGGGGTTGAAGCCGAAGCTGATGGTGGTGGATGAGTTCGGGCAGTGGAAGTCGACGTCGGGGCCGCGTCGGTTTTGGCGGGCGTTGTTCTCGGCTCTGGTGAAGGATCCGGCGTCGCGGTTGGTGGTGATGACGTCGGCGGGTGATCCGGCGCACTGGTCGCATGAGATCTTGGAGCTTGCCAGGGCGGGTTCGCCCAGGTGGCGGGTGTCGGAGGTTGCGGGTCCGGTGCCGTGGCTGTCGGCGGTGGATGTTGAGGAGCAGCGGCGGATGTTGCCGCCGTGGGAGTTCGACCGGCTGATCTTGAACCGGTGGGCGACCAGCGATGATCGGCCGTTCACGTTGGCGGACGTGACGTTGTGTCTGCGCTCGGCGGTGGTGTTGCCGCCGGCGGGCCACCGATGCGTCTTGACGCTGGATTTGGGGTGGCGGCATGACCGGACGGTGATCGCGGTGTCGCATCGGGAGTCGGGTGCGGATGGGCGGATGGTCGTGGATCTCCTCGAGCGGCTTTCGGGGTCGCGGCGTCGTGAGGTGGATCTGTCGGGGGTGGAGGGGCGCGTCCTCGAGCTGGCGCGCCGGTACGGGGCGACGGTGCGGGTCGATCCGGCGCAGGCGGTCGGGATGATGCAACGGCTCCGCCGGGCCGGGGTGAGCGTGGTGGAGCACACGTTCTCGCAGGCGTCGAACACCCGGCTGGCGCTGAAGCTGCATGAGCTGGTCCGGGAGCATCGCCTGTCGATGCCGGAGCAGCCGGAAGCCGTGGAGGAGTTCTTGAACGTGCAGCTCCGCGAGCTCGGCCCGGGCGTGTACCGGCTCGATCATGACGCCTCAGGGCATGACGACCAGGTGGTGGTGATCGGGATGGCGGCGGTGCACTTGGATGAGGCGCGCGGCTCGATCGAGTCGTACATGGAGCAGCTGCTCGCTGAGCGGTCGGGTGGGCGGGCGCCGGTAGGTGGGGTACCGCATCCGTTGGATCCGCGCTGGTCGGGTGGCCGACCGAACCTGTCCGGTCGGCCGTCGATCTCCACCGAGACGGCGCGCAGCCTGGGGTTCGCGATCGGTGACGGTGAGGACGGCGCCCGGCGGGCGGCGGAGCGCTACGGGTGGGACTACCGGGAGCCGGGCTAGTGCCTGGCCCGTATCTGGTCGACGAACCGGGCGTGTTCGTGCCCGACGCGGTCGCGGCCCGCTACCGGGGGACGTTCGCCCGTTGGCATGCGGAGGCCCGCCGCAGCGGTGCGCAGGACGTCGCTGCGGTGATGTGGGCGCTGATCACCGCCGCCCACCGCCACACCACTGCCGTTGAGGGCAGTCCCGGGACTGCCGAAGGTGGGGCGGGTGGCACGGTGACGTTCGATGAGATCACGACCGCAGAGGCCGCGGAGCTTCTCAACTGCGAAGTGCGCAACGTCGTGGACCTGATCCACAGAGGACGTCTGCGCAATAGGCGGCAGGGACGCGAGTGGCGAGTCGATCGTGGCGAGGTGTTGGAGCGAGCGAACCAGAAAGGGGTCGCGTGAACCAGCTGCAGGTCGGCCGGCTCGTGCTCTACTGCGTGGCCGAGGCTGACGAGGAGATCCTCGAGGCGTCCGCGTGGGCGCAGGTCGGGGAGCTGATCCCGGCGAGCGTCGCCGCGGTGCACACCACCGAGGAGATCAGCCTCGACGTCCACGTCGACGGGCTCCGAGACCCGGTGTTCGTCGACCATGTTCGCCATGGGCGCCGCCCGGGTGGTTGGGACTGGCGTGAGCCAACCCAGTTGACGCGGACCGTATCGAGCGGGCTGATGGTGCGCTGATGGACGTCGTTGGGGTCGTCGAGGTTGTCGAGCTGCTCACCCCAGGCGGGTGGCTCAAGCCGAAGCCCGGCACCATCCGCCGCGACGGCATCCGCTGGTTCGGTGAGCCAGTCGGGACGCTGAGCTTCATCGACGAGACCGGCGCGACAGTCGTGCTGCCGATCAACCTGGTGGTCGCGGTCCGCACGCCCGCCGGGCCGGCTGGTTCGCCGCCAGCATCGGAGATGCTGGACCCGGCGTCCGCAGCTTTGCATCTGGGTGTGACATCGAACCCGGCCGTTGGCGACGGTCGAGGCGCGCCGGCGTTCATCGGATCGACGACGCGGCGATGAGACGTCGGGTCGTTCTCGATCAGCACTCCAAGCTCGCTGCGCAGGCGGCCGAGCTGGCCCGCTCGATCGTCACGGCCCGCCAGGGCGAGGATCTCGACCTCGTCTGTGCAGCTCATCGGCGAGGCGCTCCGCCGACGCGAGCTCGCGCCGAACGTCGTCGCCGCGCTCGCGACCGTGTGCGCGGAGGGCCAGGTGAACCAGGCGCAGGCGCTGCTCAGCATCGTCGGCGAGCCATTGACCGACGTGAACGTGTACCGGGCCGCCGAGGTCGTGAACCGCTCCGCCGCGCTGCGCCTCATCAGACGCGGGATCACTCTGTGATGGCCGACTTCGTCGACAAGCCACCCACCCGTCCGGGCGTGACGCTCGCCAGCCTCGCAAAGGCGATCAAGCGTCTCCCACCCGACCAGCTCGACGAGCTCCGCAAGGCGCTCGGGGTCGACGCAGAGTCGCAGCGCAAGCGGATCACGAAGGCGATGCAGATCAAGATGCTCGCCGAGCAGGCGCGACGTACCGAGGTGCTCCGGGAGGAGCTCGACATCATCAAGGCCATGCCGGCACCTGGCGGCCCGGCCGTGTCGGTTGTCACTCCAGCGCCGGCGCGCGACGCCCAGCTCGGCGAGACCGCCGAGGATCTCCTCGAGAAGGCGCTGACCGTCACCGACCCTGTCCTCTCCGCTGGCTACCGCCGGAAGGCCGCCGAGGCGCGAGCGCGTGGCAACACCCGCGCCGCACGGCCCGAGCCCGGGCTGACCCTTATGCAGTACGTCGATCAGACCATCCGGGCCGACTTCGGCCTTCCCGAACCACCGAGGAGCAGACGATGAGCGTCCAGTCGAGCAACACCGGCCGGTGGAACGTCGAGACGAACGCCAGCGCGACCGGCGAGGTCGTCGGCGTCGTCGCGGTCGGTCTCCAGAACGCGCAGTTCACCGCGGCCGGGTTCGCCGCGGCGCTCTCCCAGATCAACACCTACTACGCGTCGAACGCCAGCAACGTGTTCGCCGGGCCCGGGCAGCCGCCGTCGGTCATCCTCAGCCGCTCCGGCGTGACATACAGCGTCCTGCCCGGCGACCAGGCGTCGCAGGCGACGTCACTCCTCGCGCTCCTGAACACCGCGGCGGACGTGACGGCCTGATGGATCTGGACCGCGCGCGGGTGTTGCTGATGCGTCCGTGCGCAACCAGCGGCGAGGGCCGGTGCGGCGCGCTGTCGAGGAGTGGCGCGCCCCGGTCCTCGCTGTCGAGGTGAGAGGCCGCTCGTGAACAGCTGCCAGCTGTGTCACGCCCAGGTGCTTACCCCGCGGGTCCATGAAGACGGGATCTGCTGGGTCGCGGACTGCATCGTGTGCAGAGTTCCGATGGTCGTGTCGAAAGAACACAACCCCGCACCGAGTGACGAAGCGCGACGCCACATGCTCGACGTCCTCATCAGCGTCGCGCTGCCCCGCTTCTCAGTGCGGTGGCGGATCGACACACAGATGCGGAGGATCCCGGACCACTTCCACGCCCACGCCCGCCCGCTCGACCCACGAACAGCCGCGTGAGCGACGACGACGAAGTCGCGTTCGGCTGGCGCTACTGGGGAGCGGTGCGCCCGGACGAGCCGCCGGCGCTGGTCTCGCCGATATGCGGAGAGACGTTTATCGACCTCGGGTACCCGACACCATCCGTTGCCGAGATCACTTGGGAACAAGCGCGCAAAGATGCTCCTCCCTGCCGCCGTGGTTGCGAGCCGCTCATGTCGGAGCCGGGATGCGCGTGCGGACTCTTCGCGTACCGGACGCTCGAGGACTCGCTGATCTGGCTCAAGTATGGGATCGCGATCTCCCCGGTGGTCGGCCGCGGCCGGATCGCCTGGTCGACGTCAGATCCTCGGGCCACAGCCTGGCGTGCCGAGCAGATCGAGATCTGCGGGCTGATCGTGCCCGACTTCCGAAAGCACGTGAGCGAGCCGCTCGCACCGGAGGCGCAAGCGGTCGCCGACGCGCTCGACGTGCCCCTATGGGCGACATGGAAGATCCAGGCCCGGAACCAGAAGGTCTCGATCGTTCGCGCGGTGGAGTTCGCCGACGAGCTCGGCCTACCGAACGTCCGCCGCGATGGCCCCATTCGAGGCAGAACCCCCGACGGGCCGACACAGATCTTCTCGCGCCTCGTCGGCTACTTCCCGCCGTGACCCTCCCCCTCACCGTCTGCTCGCTCGACGAAGCACGAGCCCACGTCACGAACGACGGGGCACGGGCCGTCGTGTCCATCGTCGACACGCCAGCCGCGCTCGGATTTGAGCACCCGAACCATCTCGTGCGAGCCTGCAGCGACTCGCTCTTCGGTGATTACAACGGCTTCCGGATCCCCGGCACACCCGGACCCGAGGACGTTAAGGCCATCGTCGACTTCGCAGCCGCCATCGGTCCCGACCCGGGCGTCGTCGTGCACTGCCAGCTCGGCACGTCACGGTCACCGGCGGGCGCGCTGGCGATGCTGCTCGCCTGGGGCTGGCCGCCCGCCGACGCGGCGAACGAGCTCAGCCAGGCGCATCCCGACGGGCGACCGTTCCGACCCAACCCGGCCCTCGTGCGATACACCGACCAGGCCTTCGATCTCGACGGCGCGCTCTGCTACGCCGTGATCCCACTCATCAGGACGTCGGCGGCATCGCAATGTTGCCCTGGCCGATCGACGTGCAGTATTGGAAGCTCTTCCCGAGCGCAAGCTCTCGATCGAGCTCGGTCGTAGCGCGAGTCATGAGTGTGGCGACCGTATGAGCGCCCTTGGCTTTCGATCGCGCAAACTGGTGGGCGACCGTCGCATAGGCCGATGCGTACGGAGGGTCCTCGGCATTGGAGTTGCCAAGGTAAACGACCGCAGCGAGCTGGTTGTTGAGGCGACAGGCCCGAATTGCCACTGCGTCGGCGCGGGGTGACTTAGGCTTCGCCCACGCTCCTATGGGCGTCGCCAGGAGCAGACTCGCCACGAGCCCCGAGATGATTGCCGCCCGTACCGCCGCCCGTACCCACATGCGAACGGGAAGGTAACAGTTCCCCGGCAGGCGGGTCGGTGCCCGACATCAATCCCCACGTTCAGCCCGAACGCTTGGGGCGGACACCGACCCGTACTCGTCACACCCTAGGCGTGAAGGTGTGACGGCAGCCGGTCAGGCATCACGCGTCGCCATCGACGGGAACACCGGGATCTCGACCAAGCCTTGCCGCTCGAACAGCTCGCGCTCTTCGTCCTTCCAGTCGACGCCTTCTCCGGTGTCGATGAACGCGCCGGCCTGGTTGGCGAGCCGTACCCAGGCGTCGTAGAGCTTCTCGTGCCCGCTCAGGTGGTCGACCGCCGCGTAGAGGCGTTCTCGCAGAAGCTCCGCGGCGCCACTCTCGTTGATCGCCTTGTTGAAGGCGAGCGCGGCCGCGTAGCTGGCTCGCGCCAGCGCCTCCAGCTCGTCCCGCTTCGCCTCGAGCCGCACCTCCAGCTCGGCCATTCGGTGCTGGAGCTCGGGCGGGATCACGCCGTCGAGGTTGACCCACTCGGGGAGTCTCGGAACGTCACTACCGTTGTTCTGTGCCATCGGATTCGCCTCCGTTGGTGCCATGCCCCCGGGCCGCTTCCCACGGCGCCGGGGGCTTCTTTCCCTTGACAGGTTCAAGGCTAATGCCCGCCCTTGAACAGGTCAAGGACTACGGTGCGCTCTGTGGACCTGGTCGGCCTCACCGAGATCGCCGAGCTCCTTGGCGTCAGCCGCCAGCGGGTCGACCAACTGGCTCAGGGCGACGACTTCCCGGAGCCGGTCTCCGTGCTCGCCGCTGGCCGCGTCTGGAAGCGGGCCGACGTCGAGGCGTGGGCCCGCGAGACCGGGCGGCTGTAGGTGGCCAGCTCGAGGGACGAGATGTACCTTTCGTACTAGGGGAAAGAACTGGGGAGGGGCTGGGATGAGATCAGCTCTCGCGTTGGCATCTGCCGTGATCGTCGCCGCTGGCCTGTGGGCCGCACTTCCAGCGCAGGCTTCGACGTCGGTGACGAAGTGGCCGCACTGGAACCCAACTGTGCACACCGACCTCGTCGACGCGTGCCCGCTGCTCACGACCAACCCGGTCGCGGCGGCCGCGACCTTCGGCTACATCCCCTCCGATCAGGGCCTCAAGGGCAAGACCAAGGCGGCGTTCATCAGGGTCGAGAAGCAGCTCCAGGCCGGCAACGTCGCCCCAGCTGTGCACCTGTGCGCCTTGGCGAACGTCGCAGCCACACCCGCTACGACCACGACCACCACGGCGCCGAAGCCGATCTTCTTCCAGACCGGCAGCGGGCAGGCCACCACGATGACGTTCACGGTGCCGGCGTCGTGGGATCTTGTGTGGACCTACGACTGCTCGAACTTCGGCGACTCTGGGAACTTCCAGGTGTACGTGTACGGCAGCGACGGGACGCTGGACTTCCAGGCCAACGGGCCGAACCAGCTCGGCCCGAACGGGAAGGGCACCGAGTACTACCATGCCGATCCCGGGTCGAAGTACCTCGAGGTGAACTCGGAGTGCGACTGGTCGGTGCTGATCCCGCCGGCCTGATCAGCGGGCGCGGTAGCCGGGACCCGTCGGCGTATCCGCGCCGAGACCGGGCCTCTACAGTCTCGGGTGGTGGGGTCGCCTGCGGCGGCCGGCCTGGATGGGTACCGAGATGGCCGACGTAATCCAATGCCCTGGCTGCCATAGCCCCATCGACGTCGCCCGCCCGACAGACGTCGACTGGCAGATCGTCCGCGACCGCACCGAAGAGACGTCCCCCGTTCCCTCGTCGATACCAACCCAGGGCCGGGACCGGATCACGATCACCGTCGGGCGGGCCATCGTCCACCAGTGCATCCTCTGTGTCGACGGCGACTGGCGCTGAGGGCGATCGCATCGGGCCCTCGCGCTGGTGCAGGATGAGGCGCCCGGCGCGGAGCCTTCCCCTTGGGGCTGGCTCCGTAGCCGGGCTTACTTGCAACCCAAACTGCAACCCCACCCCGCGTCATGGGTCGTCACGGGCCGTCACGAACGCCTCGGCGAGAAGCACCGGGGCTTACGGGACAAGGGCGAACGTCACTCGCCGGTACTCGCCGTCATGGCTGCTACCGGCTTGAGGGGCTAGTGCCCGCAAGGGCGTGGGGGTTCAAGTCCCCCCTCCGACACGCTCTTACGCACACACGCCGGAACCGCCGCCACGGTGACGAGATCCTCGCCCGGCCGGTAGGTGAGCGCGATCCCGAGATCGCCGTAGAGCCGGGCGCGCAGCTCAGGATCCGCCTCGGCAAGCACCGCTGGGATGTCGGCGAGCTCCTCGACGATCTCACGCAGCTCCGCCGCGCTCAAGGTGCGCTGCGGGCGCAGCTGCGCAAGGGAACGTTCGACAGCGGCTCGCTCGGCCTGCACCTCACGGGTCCACGCGGCGACGACCGTCGGGTCGGCGCCACCCTCGAGTGCGGCCCGGTACTTGGCCAGGCGCCCGTCGCAGTCGACGAGGCGCCGCCGGTTGGCCTCGAGCTCCGCGGCGTAGGCCTCATCGGAGTCGCTGGCCGCGGCGAGCTGGGCGCACGTCGCGTCAATTCGATCGGGGTCGAAGACCCCGGCGAGCCACCGGTCGAGGGGTGGGAGCACGACGTCCTCGCGTAGGTAGACCGTGCGGGGATGGTCGACCTTGTTGGCCAGGGCGTACTCGCTCGGGTAGCGGCATCGGTAGTGGGGTCGGCCGTGGTTGAGCTGGCCCTGCATCTTGCGACCGCAGAGCCCACAGAACAGGAGGCCTCGCAGGACGTAGGGCCGCGGGGTGCTTCGGGGCTTTCGTGTCGCGGGCCGGTTGGTACCGGCACCGAGGTGCTGGCTGCACGCGACGAAATCGTCCGCGCTGACGAGCGGCTCGTGGGCCAACTCGGCTGACCAGATCCAATCGGCTCGCTCGTTCCAGCGCATCTTGGAGTCGTAGCCGGCGGCGACGTCGTCGAGGTCGACGAGGACCTCGTCGCGTCGCTGTCGGTTCCAGACCTGATGGCCGGTGTAGCGGGGGTTGGTCAGGATCGCCCGGATGGCCCACTTCGACCAGGCGCGCCCTTCGCGGTGCCGGTTGCGGGCCGGGTCGTGGGCGGAGGGGGAGGGGACCCGGTCGCGGGTGAGACCCTCCGCGATCGCGAACAGGCCACGACCCGACAGGTACTCGGCGAAGATGCGAGCCACGATCGGGGCTGCGGTCCGGTCGGGCTCGAGACGATGCGCCCGCTGTCCCGCCGCGGCTTTCCCGGGGTTCGGGTGCGGACCAGCATCGCCGAGCTGATAACCGTATGGCGGGCGCCCACCGAGGAAGCGACCCTCGCGCGCTGCCTGGTCGCCCATCGCGGCGCGGACCCGCGTCTTGATCCGCACCCGTTCGCCCTTGGACATCCCGCCGAACAGGTTCATCACCAGGTCATGGGCCTCACTGCCCGGGTCGACGCGGCCACCAACCTCGGGGACCCAGAGCTCGACGCCGTAGTGCTCGAGCAGCGGGAACGTCAACGAAAACTGGTTGCCCGAGAACGCCCGAGCAGGCTCGCCCACCACGATCGCCTCGAAACCACGGCCCGGATCCCGAAGCGCAGCCAGCAGCGACGTCGCCGCAGGGCGACGCTTCCAGGGCAGCGACCGGGACTGACCCTCGTCGAAGAACTCGACCACGATCTCCCCGCCGTGAGGCTCGATCAGCGCACGCGCCCGGGCCAACTGCCAGCCCCGGGAGGCGCCCGGGTCCTGTTGATCCTCGGTGCTGACTCTTCCATAGAAGGCGAAGCGCTTCATGGTGTGCTGGCCGCTCCAGGTCCGAGTCCTGACTTCGTCGGCGGGCCATCTTGGCGCGTGTCAGCGGCCGCCTCTTGGATGATGCGAAGCAGCGCCCGAGCGGCCACCGGCCCGAGGTCAGGCTCGGCGTCGGGCAATTGGACCCGCACCGCGCGTCCATCTCCGGGCTCCCACGGCACGGCCGCGCCCCGGTACTCGCGTCGGATGCGCTGGGTTGGTCGGACGCTCACGGACGCTCCACGGCGGGCCGAATAAGGACCGGGGGAGTGTGCGCCTGGGCCCGCCCGGTTCACCACCCGGTCCGACACCCGGGACGCCCGGTGACCGCCCACCCGCCCACCTGGTTCTGTCCCGGGATCGTTCGGTGCGCCCTGGGAGCGAGCGCGTTCCGGCCTGGGTCTTCTACGTGCTCCCGGTCGCGCACCCACCCAGAGGCAGGTCACGCCCGGGAGGGCGTGACCTGCAACCGTGTATGGATCCTGGTAGTCGGGTTGGCGAGACTGGGAGTGGTCTCGAGCGCTGACGTGCTCGCCTCTCTGGTGCATTGGAGAGTTGTTGTGGTGGTCCGGCAGTCGTGGTGGAGGTCCGAGGGGTGGGCCTGTGGGTGATTGGTCGAATCTGACGCGGCGATGGTGGCCCTCGTTTGCCACCGGGGTTTTCTGGGGCTTAGGACTTGAGCGGATAGGTGCTCATTGGGGGCTCCAGCGGTCGCGGTGGTCGATGAGCTTGCCGACGATGAGCACGGTGGTTGCGAGGCACAGGGCGGCGTGGCGGTGTCGGGAGCGACGGTCGGTGTTGCGGCGCAGCTGGCCGTAGTTCGACCACCACGAGTTGGTGGCTTCGACGATCCATCGCAGCCCCAGCGTGATGGGTTGTTTCGTGCCGGGCTGCTTGGTGCCGCGGCGTTGCACCTCGACGTCGTGGAGCCCGAACGCCCCGAGGCGCTGGCGAACGATCGGGTAGTCATAGCCACGATCGAGGTGCAGCGTGTCGATGTCGGTGAGGAGCCCGACCTCGGCGATGGCTTCGATCGTGGGCACCAGCATCCGCACGTCGTTGCGGTTCGCGCCGTCGATCACCCAACCGATCGGGACCCCGTGACCTTCGCAGGCCACCGACCATTTCCAGCCCAACTTGGCACGATCCGTGGGGTTCGGGCCCGTTCCCTCACCCCCATAGGGGGCCTTGTGGAGTGACCCGTCGAGGGACACCTCCCCCAGATCGAGGCCCACGATCCGGTCGAACGCCGCGGTGGCCTCGGCCTTGAGCGCCTCGAACACCCCGGCGTCGATCCACGCGTCGCGGCGGGCCCGCAGCGTCGTATCCGACACCCGGCGTTCCAGGATCGCCTCGATGTCGACCCAGGAGGCGCCCGTGACCAGCCGGATCAGGATCCCCCACCAGCACAGCCGATCCGGCACCCGAGGGCGGTGACAGCCCAACGGGTGGGTCTCGACCCGGGCCGGCAGGAGGGGCTCCACGGCCTGCCAGACAACATCGACCACTTCGGGTTCCAGCGCGCGCATGATGATGGGGTCCTCCACCAGTCGTCGGGGTTGGGTTGCACCCGACATCAGAATCGGGCCAACCCGACGACCGGTGGATGGTCACCTAACCGCGCGAGTCCTTAGGGCTGATGGAAGACTATGGCTGGGTCTCTTGGCCGCAGGGAGTTCGGGGGGCGGATTGACGTCTTCGTCGGTAGCGGCGACGTTCGTGTTCACGGATCTGGTGGATTCGACCGGGACTGCCGCGCGGCTGGGGTTTGAGGCGGCGGAGGAGCTGCGATTGACCCATTTCCGGTTGTTGCGTTCTGCGGTGGCGGCGTCGGGCGGTACCGAGGTGAAGAGCCTGGGTGACGGGTTGATGGTGATGTATTCGTCACCGAGCCGGTCGTTGGCCGGGGCGGTGGGGATGCAGCAGGCGGTTGAGCATCACAACCGCTCGGGTGGCCATCCGTTGGCCATTCGGGTGGGGATCAGCGCGGGGGAGGTGGTGGAGGAAGACGGCGACTATTTCGGTGATCCCGTGGTTGAGGCAGCTCGGTTGTGTGCGAGCGCCGAGGGTGGGCAGATCTTGGCGGCGGAGTTGGTGCGGTTGATGGTGGGTCGTCACGCGACGCAGACGTTCGTCGAGGTTGGCCCGTTAGAGCTCAAGGGCCTCCCTGACCCGGTGAACGTTGTCGAGGTGCTGTGGGAGCCCACGAGCGTGTCGGCGGGGTCGGTGCCGTTGCCGGGCCGGCTGGTCGGTGCCGCGTCGGATGCGTTATTCGGGTTCTTTGGTCGCGGCCCGGAGCTCGGCGTGTTCGAGGATGCCCGGAAGCGTGCGCAGTCGGCGCAGCGCTGTCAGGCGGCGTTCGTGGCGGGTGAGGCGGGGATCGGCAAGACGGCGCTGTTGGCCCAGGTGGGGCGGGCGGCGCACGGGCAGGGTTCGGTGGTGTTGTTCGGTCACGCCGACGAGGGTTTGGGTGTCGCGTATCAGCCCTGGATCGAGGTCGTGTCCAGCCTGGTGCGCTACAGCGATCCCGGGATCCTGGCGGCGTTGCGACCCGGTGAGCGCGGCGGACTGGTCCGGCTGGTGCCCGAGGTTGGCGGCGAGACCGATCGGGTCGGTGATCCGGACACCGAGCGGCTCTTGCTTCTGGAAGGAGTGACGGAGCTGCTGGCGGCGGCGTCGCGGCAGCATCCGGTGCTGGTGGTGCTCGACGATCTGCATTGGGCCGACACGGCGAGTCTGCAGCTGTTGCGACATGTCATTTCCTCGACCGTCCCGATGGATCTGATGGTGGCGTGCTCCTATCGCGACACCGAGCTCGGGCGTGGCGATTCGCTCGCCAAGTTGCTCGCCGATCTGCACCGAGAGGCCAACGTCGTTCGGGTTGGGCTGCGCGGCTTGGAGGATGACGAATTGGTCGAGTTGTTGGCCGCAGCGGCGGGTCACGATCTTGACGACGCGGGCGTCGGGTTGGCGCATGCGCTGCGCCGTGAGACCGACGGGAACCCGTTCTTTACGGCGGAGATCCTGCGCCACCTCGGCGAGACCGGCGGGATCGTCCTCGGTGAGGACGGACGCTGGACCGTCGGCGGCGAGCTCGCAGAGCTTGGCCTGCCGAGCAGTGTTCGTGACGTGGTGGGACGACGGGTGGAGCGTCTCGGTGAGGACGCGCTGCGTGTGCTCTCGCTCGCCGCGGTGATCGGCCGCGAGTTTCCAGTCGACATGCTCGCCAGGCTCACCGACATCGGCGAGGACGCGCTGCTCGACGTCATGGACGCTGCCGTGGCCGCGGCGGTGCTCGTCGAGAGCGCGGAGGCCGATCGCTACCGGTTCGCTCACGCGTTGATCCAACACACGCTCTACGACGAGTTGAGCCCGGCCCGGCGCCAGCGGGCCCACCAGCGGGTGGCCGAAGCGCTGGAGACTGACGCGCCCCACGAGGATCCGGCGGTCTTGGCGGAGCTGGCCAGACACTGGATCGCGGCAACGCGACCGGCTGACCTCGACAAGGCCATCGACTACGCCCGCCGGGCCGGCGATGCCGCCCGCGACGCGCTCGCCCCCGACGACGCGATCCGCTGGTACCGACAGAGCCTCGACCTGCTTACCCGACAGGCCACACCGGACGAACACCAGCGGGCGGGGCTGCTCGCCGCACTTGGCATTGCCCAGCGCCAGAGCGGAGAGCCCGATTATCGCCAAACGCTGCTGCAAGCGGCCAGCCTTGCCGAGCAGCGTGAGGACACCGACCTCCTCGTCTTAGTCGCGCTCGGTTTTCCCATGGTCGAGTCATTGGTCGGCGACACCGACACGAAGCGTGTCGCCGCGGCCGCGCTCGACCGAGTCGGAGCTGAACCGACGCCGACGCCGCGCCAAGCTGCTCGCCGTGCTCGCCAATGCCCACGACGCCGCCGCGGAATGGGAGATCCGCCGCGACCTCGCGTTGAGCGCCGCAGACGCCGCGCGTCAGAGCCACGACGAAGCCGCCTTCGTGCAGGTCATCGGCACCACGGGCATCACCCTCGCAACGCCCGACCGCGCCACCCAGAATCTCGAGGAACTCGAGCGCGCCGTGATGCTCGCTGACCGCATCGGCGACCCGGTGCTCCGCGTTCAAACCCGATACCACCTCATCGGGGCCCGGTATCGTCAGTGTGACCTGGACGGTGCTGACCGGCTGCTCACCGAGTTTCCAAGCATCGTCGAGCGTGTCGGCCTTCCCTACCAACGCTGGGAGGTGGGGCAGGTCGTCGCCGGTCGACTCACGCTCGCTGGACGTCTCACCGACGCGGAAGCCGCGAACGACAAGGCGCTGGAGTTTGGGACCGCTGCAGGAGCGCCCGAGGCGTTCGGCTCCTACGGCGGCCTTCTAGTCCAAATCCGCTGGCACCAGGACCGACTCGACGAGGTGGCCGATCTCTTCCTCGAAGCCGCGCGTGACAATCCCTCGATGGCTTCGCTCCGCGCCGCTGTCCCGATGCTGTTATGTGAGCTGGGCCGGATCGACGAAGCGCAAGAGCGGCTGACCGCCGAGGTGGCTAGAGGCTTCGACTATCCATATGACGCTGTCTGGCTGACCGAGATGCGCAACTTGCTCGACGCAGTTGCGACCACTGGAGATCGGGTGGGCGCTCGCACTCTCGTCGACCGAGTCGCGCCATATGCGGCGCAGGTCATCGCGCCTTCGGGTGCTCTGATTGATGGCGCCATCGCACGACCGCTCGCGCGCGCCGCCACCGTGCTCGGCGAATACGACGAAGCCGAACAGTGGTTCTCGATAGCGCACGACATCCACTCCCGACTCCAGGCGCCGTTTTACACGGCGCTCACCCAGCTTGACCACGCCGCTCTGTGCCTCGCGCGCCACTCCGACGGTGACCTTGAGCGTGCGGGCGAGCTCACAGACACGGCCACGGCAACCGCATCCAAATACGGCTATGCCGGACTCACCAAACGCGCGGCACGACTCCTCGCCGGGCCTAAGCGGCCGCAGACGCCAGACATCGAATAGCCAAGCGCTGTCGACTGGTGCTCACCGATCCTGTCGCACTTGCAGTGGGATGGTCGGACGCAGGTTGGGAGAAGGATTGCATGGTTGTATCTGCTCTGGCTGGTGGGTTGGCTGAGGGCTGATGTCGCGTTGTGGGGTTTGGGGTTCGCTTCGGTGGAGTGTCTAGTTGCGTGATGGTGTCGCAGGCTTGAGCACCGCGGGCGTGTCGTGTCCTGACGGCGATTGCTTGCCGGTGGAGCTCGAGCACTCGAGCTATATGAGCCCTGAGGGCACGCGGCGGTATGCGGTCTAGGGTGGGCGCTCGTGGTGGTGTCGGGGACAGCGACGATCCTGTTCACCGATCTGGTGGGCAGCACTGAGATTCCCCCGGTTCTCCGGAGTGGTCGGGTCTGCTGATTGATGATGCTCTGGACGGGTGAGTGTTGCCAGGCTCGTGTTGAACGCGGCTGAGAACGTAGCTGAGGGTCGCACACGTGTTCGGATACGGTGTTCATGCGGCTTGTTCGTGCTCGACGGGCGCGAGGTCGCCGATGCTGGAGTGTCGTCGCCGCGGGTTGTACCAGGCTTCGATCCATTCGAAGATCGCCAGCGCGAGCTCTCGGCGACTGCGCCACGGGTGCCGGTCGAGCAGCTCGAGTTGGAGGGTGCCGAAGAAGCTCTCGGCGAGCGAGTTGTCGTAGGCGTCACCGACCGATCCCATGGATCCGAGCAGCCCAGCAGCGCGGAGGCGTTGCCCGAACGCCCAGCTCGTGTATTGGCTGCCGTGATCCGAATGCGTGATCGTCTGGTCCCGAGGTGGGCGCCGCCGCCAGGTGGCCATGTCGAGCGCGTCGCAGACCAGCTCGGCGCGCAGGTGATCCGCGATCGACCAGCCCACGACCCGGCGCGACCAGGCGTCGAGCACCACCGCCAGATACACCTTGCCCTCGCCGGTGGGGTGCTCAGTGACGTCCATCACCCAAAGCCGGTCCGGTCCGCTGGCGTGGAAGCGACGGTTCACCAGATCCTCGACCGGTGTGGCCGCTGGGTTTTTCTTGGTGCAGCCCCGTCGACGCCGCCGATAGACGCCCTCGAGGCCGTGCAGGCGCATGAGGCGCTCCACCCGCTTGCGAGAGACCCGGATGCCGGCCCCGAGACGCAGCTCGGCCCACACCCGGGGGCTGCCATAGGTCCCCCGGCTCATCGCATGGATCTCTTGGATGGTCTCGAGCAACGCCACGTTCGCGGTCGCCCGAGGTGACCGCGGCCGGGACCGCGACTCGAAGAACCCCGACTCCGAGACCCCCAGGACCTCGCACATCACCTTGATCGGGTGGTTGGCCTTCTCGCGCTCGATGAACGCGAACGTCACTGCGGGCGAGGCAGCACGTTCTCCTGAGCGAAGAAGGCCGCGGCTTTTTTCAAGATGTCGCGCTCCATCTTGACCACCCGCAGCTCCGAACGCAGACGGCGCAGCTCCTCGCGCTCCGACGTCGTCAGGCCTTCACGCTTGCCCTCCTCGACGTCCGCCTGCGCCAACCAATTGCGAAGACAGCTCTCTGAGATCCCGAGGTCCTTGGCGATCTGGCTGATCGGCTTCTCACGTTCACGGGCAAGCTCCACCGCCATGCGACGGAACTCCGCCGGGTGTGGTGCCGGCATACGGACTCCTCTCGAGGGGCACGCGCCCCAAACGCTAGGACTCCGTCAAACCGGGGGAATCTCAGCACCGAGTTGTTCTCTGGGTTGGGTCAGGTCGCGGCCGATCAGCTGCGCCGCCGTCACGATGTGATTTTGGGCGGGGCGGTCGAGGAGCACGGGGGGCGGGTCGTCAAGCATCTCGGTGACGGGATTCTCGCGACGTTTGGTGGTGCGGCGGAGGGCGTCGCGGCGGCGGGCGCGATCCAGGCTGGTGTGGAGCGTTTGAACCGCCGTGTCGAGCCGGCGCAGCGTCTGTTGGTGCGGGTGGGTTTGAGCGCGGGTGATGTGTCCTGGGACGAGGGCGACTGTCATGGCACACCGGTCGTGACGGCAAGTCGCCTGTGCGACGCGGCCGAGGGCGGCGAGATCCTCTGTGACGACCTGGTGCGGGGTTTGGCGCGTGGTCGCACCGATGTGCGTTTTCGTCTGGTGGGTGAGCGGGGAGCGAAGGGTCTGTCGGAGCCGGTGGTGGTGCATGAGGTCCCGTGGCGGGGCGCCGGGGGCCGGGAGGCGGCGCCGCTGCCGGGGGCGCTTCGGGTTGGGGCGAGCGAGTTGCCGTTCGCGGGGCGCGAGGTGGAGCGCGCCGCGCTGGCGGGGGCGTGGAAGCGGGTCCAGGCCGAGGGGGCCGGGGTGGTGTTGGTGTCGGGTGAGCCGGGGATCGGCAAGACGCGCCTGGCGGCAGAGCTGGCGCGGGCCGCGCACGGCGACGGCGGGCTGGTGCTGGTGGGCCGCTGCGACGAGCACGTCGCGGCGCCGTATGCGCCGTGGGTCGAGGCGTTGCGACATCTGGTCGGTCACGTCGACGAGACGGTCCTGGCCGGCAATGTTGCCCGCCATGGGGGTGAGCTGGGCCGGCTGGTACCCGAGGCGCTGCGTCGGGTCGAAGGGGCTCCGGCGCCGGTCGAGGCCGACCCGGAATCGGAGCGGCTGTGGCTCTTCGACGCGGTGGTCGACGTGCTGGCGACGGCGGCGGAGGAGACCCCGGTGCTGTTGGTGCTCGACGACGCCCAGTGGGCCGACTCGGCGAGTGTGGCGTTGCTGCGCCATCTGGTGCGTCACGTCTCACCAGATGCCGCGCTGCTCGTCGTGGTCACCTACCGCGACACCGACGTTGACCGCACGCATGCGCTGGCCCCGGCGCTGGCGGAGCTGCGGCGGGCCCCGAACGTGACCCGGGTGGTGTTGCGGGGCCTCGACGAGTTGGAGCTGCGGGCGCTGCTGGAAGGCGCGAGCGGCCATGAGCTACCCCCGGCGGGGCCGGCGCTGGTGCGGCGACTCTTCGATGAGACTGAAGGCAACCCGTTCTTCGTGTCCGAGGTGTTGTTCCACCTGGTCGAGTCCGGTGCGCTGGTGCAGCGCGACGGACGCTGGGTCGGGACGGTGGCCTGGGACGAGGTCGGGCTTCCCGAAGGGGTGCGCGACGTCGTGGGGCGGCGCCTCTCCATCCTCGACGAGACGGCCAACGAGGTGTTGCGGGTCGCGGCGGTGCTGGGGCGTGAGTTCGACACCGATGTCGTGGCCGCGGTCGCCGACCAGCCCGTCGATGCGGTCGTCGACGATCTCGACGCGGTGCTGGCCGCCGCGCTGGTAGCGGAGGTCGACGCGCGTGCCGGCCGGCTGTCGTTCACCCATGCCCTGGTACGCCAGACGCTGCTCGACGAGCTCAGCACCAACCGGCGGGTGCGCCTGCATCGGCGCGCCGCGGAGGTGCTCGAGGGCCGGGTGGGGGTTCCCGTTGAATTGCTCGCGCACCACTACCTGGAGGCGGCGTCGCTGGGTGTTGCCGATCGGGCCGTGCGCTACGCCACCGAGGCGGCCGCGGCCGCGCACCGCCAGGCGGCGTTCAGTGACGAGGTGGCGCTCTTGGCACGGGCGCTCGAGGCGTGCGACCTCGACGTCGACCCCGACCCGGGGCTGCGCTCTGAGCTGTTGGCGACGCTCGCCACCGCTGAGCACTTCAACGCCAACCCGGACCGGGGCCGGGCGCTGGCGCTCGACGCGGCCGACGCGGCCCGGCGGGCCGGAAGCGCCAGACTGCTCGCCCAGGCCGGGGTCGCCTACCAGGGGTATGTCACCCAGTGGGCCCGCCCCGCCGACCCGGTGGCCAGCGACTTGATGCGCGAAGGGCTCGCCGGGCTGAGGGACGCGGACGCCACGCTGCGGGCCCGGGTCACCGCGTCGCTCGCGTTCGCGCTCGTCGTCGCGCCCGGTGACGAGGCCTACCAAACTGCCATCGAAGCGGTGCGGCTGGCCCGGTCGGCCGGCGACGACGCGGCGCTGCTCGGGGCGTTGGAGTCGCTCGCGTGGACCGAGCGGGGCAGCGTGTCGCTGTCGGCTCGGGAGGCGACGGTCGCCGAGTTCGTCGCGCTTGCCGAACGCCACGCTGACCGCCGCGTGATCGCGGGGTCCCAGTTTTACCTCGGCCGCACCCGGGTCGCCGGCGGGGACCTCGACGGTGCCGACGCCGCCTTTGAGGCTTCGTGCTCGGTTCGGGGGATGAGCCTGGAAGGCTGGACGATCCGCGCCTACCGGGCCGCCCGCCTCGGCGCCGAGGGCCGCTACGACGAAAGCGCCGCGCTCACCGACGAAGCCCACGAGCTCGGCATCGATGCCGGCGCGACCAACGACGGCATCTGGCACGCGCAGCACTTGCACGCCGCATGGGACCGTGGCGACTTCGCCACCTGCCGGGCCCGGGCCGCCGGCCTTGCCGAAGATATCGTAGGGGTGCTCGCGCCCTTCGATGCACTGGTCGCCTGGGTCGCGGGCGACACCGACCAGGCACGCGCCGCGTTCGCCGTCTGGTTCGACCAAGTGCGCCCCCACCTGCCGGTGGCTCTGCGCTACTCCGGGGCGGGCTACGCCTCGAGCCTGGTCGACCTACTCGGCGACGCCCGCCGCGCCGAGCCGTGCCTCGGCGATCTCGAACATCTCTCCGGCGAGCTGCTCGCCAACGAGGTGTCCATCGGTGACGCGGTGGACACCGCCATCGCGCGTCTGATGGCAGCCCTCGGGCGCCTCGACGACGCGATCACACTCGGCGAAGCAGGCGACGCACTCCACCGCCGACTCGGCCTCCACGCCCGCACCGCACAGAGCTGCCACCGAGCTCGGCGAACTGCTGCTTCGACGAGACCGACCCGGGGACCGGGCCCGCGCCGCGGAGCTGCTCCGTGACGCAGCCGACCTCGCCCAGCGCCTCGGCATGGCCCCAAACGCAGCTCGGGCCCAGGCCGCCCTCACCAGCTAGCACTCGCGGCCTTCGACGAGATGTCACGCCAAGCTCACCGCAGCCGGCACGCATCCAGAGGGTCTGGAGGTATCAGCACCGAGTGTCGGGCATCCGCGCAACCACGTACCCAGCGGCACCCACTTCACCTTCCCAGTCGCCTCGAGCGTCTCGGCGGTGCCAAGCCAACCGTCTGGGGGCGCTACTCGTGCCAGGAGATGCGCATCCGATCGCGTCGGACTTGCAGGCCGGCGGGGCGCTTGGTGTGCCGAACGGCGCTTGCGGGGACAAGGGTTGGCTCGCGGTGGCCATCGGTCCGCCGGGCGCTCATGGTGCGCCTGACGTGGTGGGTTCGGTGGGGCGCCTCGAACGTCCCAGGACCCGCCATTGCTGGTCGGTGTTGAGAACGATCTCGATTGGCGTTTCGGCGAGGACTGGTGGGGCGGGCTGAGGCATCCTCGGACATCCACCGAGCACCCTTCGCAATCCCGGCAAGAATGACGGCAGAGAAGGGGGCGACGTGGACGAGCGACCCGTGACGAGGTATGCGAAGGCGCCCGACGGCGTGATGCTCGCCTACCAGGTCACCGGTGAGGGGCCATTGGGCATCGTGTTCCTACCCGCGTTGGGCTTCGCCATGGACTTGTTCTGGGAGGAGCCCAGCTTCGTCCGCTTCGCCAAGCGCCTCGGAGGCTTCAGCCGCACGGTGTGGTACGAGGGAAGAGGCATCGGAGCCTCGGGGGGCGACCGCCACGATGCTGAACAGACAGCTGACGCTGATTTGACATCGGTTATCGACGTCGCTGGGTGTGAGCGGGTTGTGCTCGCAGGAACTACCTTTGCCGGTCCGATTGTCATCCGCTATGCCGCTGCCCATCCCGAGCGGGTCAGCGCCGTGACGCTCATCAATACCTTTGCCCATTACGTGCGAGAGAACGGCTACCCCTTGGGCGTGCCTCCCGACGCCCTGGAGCGAATCACCGCTGTGCGGGCGGATCTGTGGGGGACGGGAGCGATCGTCGAGATCCTCGCACCCACCAAAACGGGCGACGAAGGGTTTCGTGCGTGGGCTGCACGGAGCGAGCGTCTCGGGATCAGTCCTGATCAGACCGCCGCCGCGATACGGAGTGGCTTCATGCAAGACGCGCGGTCGCTGCTTCCCACGCTGGCCCTCCCTAGCCTGGTCCTGCACCGAGAAGCGGATCGCTTCATACGAGTCGGTGCTGGTCGGTATCTGGCCGAGCACATCCCCGGTGCCAAGTACGTCGAGCTGCCCGGTGACGACCAACTCTTCTTCGTTGGCGATGCCGACGCCCTATTGGACGAGGTCGAGGAGTTCCTGACAGGTGGACATCAGGCACCCGAAGGCGACGTGGTCACCGCCACAATTCTCTTTACCGACATCGTGTCGTCCACTGAGCAGTCCGCCCGGTTGGGCCATCGCAAGTGGACCACGCTCAGCGACGCCCATGACGCTATGGTTCGTACCACCTGGTGCGCCATCGAGGTCGTGAGGTCAAGACCATCGGCGACGGGTTCCTCGCCACCTTCGACGCCACCACCCGCGCCGTGCGCGCCGCCCAGGAGATCGTGGCCGCCGCGAAGGGACTGGGTCTGGACGTGCGGGCCGGCGTACACACGGGCGAGGTCGAGGTCCGGCCCGATGATGTGGTCGGTCTGGCGGTCAGCATCGCCAGGCGGATCTGTGATCTCGCCGGTCCGGGAGAAGTGCTCGTGTCTGAGGCCGTGAACGGCCTCCTCGTTGGCTCGGGCTTCGCCACGGCCGAGCAGGGCACCCACGTCTTGAAGGGCGTGCCCGACGAGTGGCGGCTGTTCGTCGTCGGCGGCTGAGGTCCCGATGGCCCCCAGCTCCAGGACCCGCTTCGCCAAGGCTGGCGACGTGGACATCGCCTACCAGGTGCTGGGTGAGGGGCCGATCGACGTGCTTCTTGGCACGGGGTTTGTCATCCCGATCGACTGCATGGACGAAGAGCCGTCCATGGCTCGCTTCCAGCGTCGACTGGCCTCGTTTGGTCGGCTCATCCGTTTCGATGTGCGGGGGATGGGGTTGTCGGACCGGGGACCACCGTCGGCTCCTTCGAATCCTCTGACCGTCGCACAGCTGATGGAGGACTCGTGCCTCGCGGTCTTGGATGCCGTTGGCTCCGAGCAAGCGACCCTGCTCGCACCGTTTGCCGCCTCGCCCGGGGGCATCATGCTGGCGGCCAGCCACGCCGAGCGGGTCAGCCACCTGGTGGTCGTGAACGGTTTCGCCCGCCTCATGTGGGCACCCGACTACCCCGACGGCGTTTCTGGGAGCCTCGTGGACTCGTACCTGCGGTTTGGCGCAGAACCCGACGCCGTGGAACAGGGTCACGACGCCTTGGCGGTGGCTGCCCCCAGCGTCGCCGACGATCCGGCATTCCGGGCCTGGTGGGATCGATCGGGGAACCTGGGCATGACCCCGGCCATGGCCCGGGTGGGATGGGCGACGCTTGTTGAAACCGACGTTCGCTACCTCCTGCCCGAGATCCGAGTGCCCACACTGATCATCCAACGCGCGGACATCGCGGTTGGTGCGGAACGTGGCCGTTACCTCGCCGAGCACATCCGGGGAGCCAAGTACGTCGAGTTACCGGGTGCCGACATCGTCTACTGGGTGGGTGACACCGGGCCGATGCTCGACGAGATCGAGGAGTTCGTCACCGGGGTCCGTGGCGTGTCGGGTGTCGAGCGAATCCTCGCCACCGTGTTGTTCACCGACATCGTGGGGTCCACTGACCGGGCCGCCCAACTCGGGGACAGGCGTTGGCGGGACCTGCTCGACCGCCACGACCAGAGTGTGCGCATCCAGATCGGGCGTTTCCGGGGTCGGGAGGTGAAGACGGTCGGCGACGGCTTCGTGGCCATGTTCGACAGTCCCGGTCGAGCCATCGAGTGTGCCTTGGCCATCCGAGAGACGCTGGACGCTCTCGACATTGGCGTGCGAGCTGGTATCCACACCGGGGAGATCGAGCTTCGAGGCGATGACGTCGCCGGTCTGGCCGTTCATCTTGGTGCCCGGGTGTCGGCTCTCGCCGATCCCGGCGAGGTCCTCGTCTCATCGACCGTCAAGGACCTAGTTGCCGGATCGAACGTCGCGTTCGTCGAACGTGGGGTCCACGAACTCAAAGGTGTACCCGGGACCTGGAGCCTGTTCGCCGTCGAGGTCTGACACGCGATCGACCAAGTGCCGATCCCGAGTGCTCTGAGCTGCCTACTTCGAGAGCAGTCGGAGCATCCCCAAGCCCGGCCGGGGCGTCGGCGGGGGTGACGCGTGAAACCGCAGGTCACGGCCGCGCCCGGCGGCCCCTTACAAGGGCGGAGGTCGCAGGGTCGAGGCCTGCAGCGCCCACCAGGAGACTCTGCGTGCCGAACGGGTAGGGGCAGTTTGCCCAGCGGGCCCTTGCAAGGCATTGGGACCACTCCATTTGCGGTTCGCGCCAACCATCAACCATGCGTGGGGATTGCCGGTGGGTAAGACTTGCTTGAGTGGCTGCTCCGTTCCGCCCACCGAAGACGAGGTGCGTCACGGTCGGAGACGCCGACGTGGCCTATCAGGTTCTTGGTACGGGCCCGCCGGACCTTGCCGTGTTCTACGGCATCGGCAGCCACCTGGAGTTCATGTGGGACTGGGCTGCTCCGTTCTTCCGGCGACTCGCCTCGTTCAGTCGGCTTTTGCTCTTCGATCGCCGGGGGACCGGAGCCTCGGACCCACTGCCACTCAACGCGATCCCCACGTGGGAGGAAGCCACCGACGACCTCCAGGCGGTGCTCGATGCGGTGGGATCCGAGCGCGCGGCCGTCTACGCCGAAGGGGACGCCGGGCCGATCGCGATCCTGTTCGCTGCCACACACCCCGAGCGGGTCAGTGCGCTGATCCTGGGCAACACCTCGGCGCGCCTCGTCGTGGACCACAACTACCCGATTGGGCTGCCATCGGCCGACGTGGAGTCACTCGTCGATCTCATGGGGACGAACTGGGGGACCCCCGAGCTCGTGAAGATCTTCGCTCCCGAGCTGGCCCAAGACGAGGACCTCGTCGAGCTGCTCGCGAGGCAGCTCCGCGCCGCGCTCACCCCGAAGGCGGCACACACTCTGTGGCAAACCATTCAGGACGCCGACGTCCGGGACGCACTGCGCCTGGTGCAGGCACCGACGTTGATCTTGCACGCGACCGATAGCGACCTCGTCCCGATCTCCCATGGGCGCTATCTGGCCGATCACATCACCGGAGCACGTCTCATCGAGCGCCCGGGGCGAGCTGTAGCGTTCGCACAAGCGAGCTACGCGCGTACTTCCGAGCACATCGAAGAGTTCCTCACCGGGAGGAGCTCGCCGGCTCCGGTCGACCGGGTGCTCACAACCGTCTTGTTCAGCGACATCGTAGCTTCGACCACGCGACTCGCCGATGCTGGTGACGACACCTGGCGACGTGTGCTGGACGATCACGACCGCCTCGTTCGTGAGCAACTGCGTCTCCACAGGGGACGAGAGATCAACACGACCGGAGATGGCTTTGTGGCCTCGTTCGACGGCCCCGCTCGGGCCATCCGATGCGCGCAGGCAACGGTCGAAGCCATGCCGTCTCTGGGCATCGAGGTGAGGATCGGCCTGCACAGCGGGGAATGTGAGGTGCGCGGCGAGGATCTCGCTGGGCTTGCGGTCCACATCGCGGCCAGGGTGGGCTCGCTGGCCCGCCCAGGAGAGGTACTCGTATCTGGGACTGTGAAGGACCTCGTGGTGGGATCGGGCATCGAGTTCGAGGAGCGCGGTGAGCACGAACTCAAAGGAGTCCCTGGCACCTGGAGGCTGTACGCCGCGAAGAGTTGAGCCCTCGTGCCGAGACTCGGACGCCTACTGGGTTCCGGCGGGCTGGCGGCTCGCAAGGATTGGCACTCCTGGCCCTTGGAGGTCGTCCAGGGCACTGGCTCGTCCGTTGATCGCCATCAGAAGCGCCTCGCCAGGCCCGCGGACCTCCGGTCCTTCACCAGCTGACCAGTCCATGTCGGTAGCGACGAACCCGAGACCCACGGCTCGCTTGCGGGCGCCGGGTGCGAGAGTGGCACTCCCGCGGGTCAGGCAGAAGTCGAAGATCGGTGTCAGCCGCTCTGCGGGTATCTGGCGCACGATGCCCACGGGACGCCGGATGTCCTGCTGGTGGATCACGAGCTCACCCAGATAGACGCGGTTGCACTGCCCCGGCGTGGCGAGCCATTCGACCAGACTCTCGGTCGATCGAGTCTCGTCGCGGGCAATCTGGCGAGCGTTTGTTCTCGCCGGGCCGTGCACCAACGTTGACAGTCCGGCGCCAAGCGCTTCGCGAGGACCCAGGTGAATGTGCCAGGCGACGTGGACCACGGTCTGGCGGACGGTCCACTGTGGACAGAGTGACGTGAGGGCCCACTGTTCATCGGTGAGACCCGCGCTGAGCGTGACGAACTCTTCTTGCTCGGCTTCAAACTGCCGCAGCAGGCTCGGATCGTTCGCCATCGCCTCGTCCGTTCCGGTGTCCCGCGGCCGAGTCTCGCTCACGACCGGCGCGCCGGCGGGTGCGGCTCCGTCGCGACGACGGTCGACGGTCGAGCGTACCGCGCCGGCCTCGCCGCCGGGGGCGGCGCTTTCACGGATCGGCGCTCCGCCCGGTCGGGACGCGACAATGCCGCCGGGGGGAACATCACGATGGACAAGCCGACTGATTCCATCCTCGAGCTGTGGCGCTTCCAGCGTCGGGCGGCACTGGAGCACGCCCAACTGCGCATACCGTCGAGACCAGCGGTTGCGAATGAGCGGAGGGAACCGGGCATTCCAGCCCGATGGACGCAGGGCTAGGCCTAGGCGAGGGCGAGCTCCCCCCGCAGCGCGTGTGCATAAGGTGGTGATCCCCCCTCCGACACCGCCGCTGACCTGCATGTTCATCGCAACGTCGAGTGGGAGAGGCCCGAGGCCGGGCGGCGCTTGGCTGGCCGTTCGACACTAGGGACCTAGCGAAGCGGCGAGCGTGATGGAGCGCCATGAGCGAGCGAGGTGGGAGAGCGTTTCGCGACGGCCACCTACACCAATCGGAGTGAAGCCGCAGAGGCCGCGTGGCGCATCACTGGACACGCGGAACGCGTCGCATGGTGCGTCGGTTCTCTGGATCATCGGTGTCGCCGAGGGCGAGCCGGCGCCGGTCGTCGGTGCGGATCCCGTTTAGCTCGCTGACTGGTGGGCTCGGGTGCGATCGCACTTCGACGAGCTCGCCCCGCGCTGCAGGTTCTCGCGTTCAGGCCGACTCTTCACCACCACGCCCCTGGGGACCATCGCGCCCTCAGAGACTCCAGCAGGGAGTCCGGCGCCCCCAAATCACCCGGTTGTAATTCGAACCTCCGGGCGGTACCGTCGCCGAGGCGAGGGAGCCCCCGATCTAGGAGAGCCGCGACGTGACTGAGGTCTGGAGGTGGGTCTGCCTCCCGATCTGTGCGTTCGGTGCATGGGTCGCGCAGTTGAAGCTCAAGAACGCCGTGTACGGCGTCGGTTGGGCCTAGAAGGCCCGTCGATGATCGACCTGCCCGTGAACGTGAACTTCGAGCCGAACCCCGACCGCTCGATCCTCGACGACAGTGCGGACGTTTTCACGAGCGTCCAATCGTTCCTGCATGGCCGGACCTTCATTGTCGAGCTGTCGGGTACGACATGGCGGGGTACGGCCGAGGGATGACGCGGTCACGCTGGCTGCCGGCGCACCCTGGGCGGCTGGCGGCCACGGCGTTCACGACGATGGTGGTGCTCGCCGCGGTCATGTTGCTCGTACCAGCCGAAGGCGCCGCCGCCAAGAGCGCGGCGCAGACGCCGAACAGCGGCGAAATATGGCACGTGGAGCAGAAGCTCCAGAACGACAGCCCTTATACGTTCAGGCTGCTTCAGACCACGCTCACCGAGGAGACATCCTGGCAGCGCGATCCCGCACAGACGATCTACCCGCACCAGACGGCCCTTACGGAGTTTCGTAACGGCATCACAGGTCATGGGCTCGCAAGCCTGCTCGTCTACGGCGTGTACCGCCCCAACTCCGACGAGCTCGTCGGAGTCTTCGTCGCCCGGTCGGGCGTTAACTGCGTGACGGGAATTCCGTGGGTCGGCTGCGTTAACTATCAGCGGTTTGAGCAGGCACAGGTCGACCGCGGGGGCGCCTTGACGGCGCTCTGGACTGACAACTCGGGAGCGCCCACGCACTTCGTGACCCACATCGTCATCAAGCCGAGTGGCAAAGGCAGCAGCGTGAACGGCCCGGCGGATTGGGCGAGCCCGTTCACCGACAATGGCCCCGATCGGGGTCCGCCCAAACTCGTCCCTTGGGGCCTATCCGTCTTCCGCCTCGAAAACGGTTCCCGTTTACCCTTCGGCTCAATGCGTCGTGGAGCTCAGAGGGGACGAATGTCCTGACGTCGCCACCCGCGACCCTTCCGCCCGGCTTCGGGGTACAGGGGACCCCGTCGTACGTCAACGTCGTAGGCGCGCACGGTCCCGCCGGCTTCCAGTTTTATGACGCCTTCGACCAGAGCAACAGGTACGTCGGCTCGGTCGTCTTCACGTACGCACTGGAGTGTGCGAATAGCAACCCTGACAACGGCTGCACTTCCCAAAAGTATGTGAGCAACGGCGCCGCGGCCGCGATCGGGTACAACAAGCTCCATGTCGAATACCGCGAGATGCCCGTGCCGCCGTTCAACCTCAACGTCTCGTTCACCGTGATCGGCAACAGCGCGCCACCGCCCCCGCCCGCCAGTGCTCCGACCACTCCGACGACCGCCGCGCCGAGCTCGACCACGACCCCGAGCACGCTGGCGCCCACCACGTCCCCCACCACCTGAGCGCCCTCGCCACGCGAGCCCCGCCGCCCGCCGGGATCCAGCGTCGGGGCGGCCTGACCTTGAGTCATGTGGTGCGGACGACGGGTAACGGCGTCTTCGGTGCGGCCGGTGGCGGTGGCGGTTACGGCGCGGGGGCAGGCGCCCAGAGTGGCGGTAGCGGCGCCGCGGGCGGTGGTGGCGGCTCGTCGTTCGCGACCAGCACCGCGACGCAGACGGCATCGGCGGTCAGCACCGGCACCGGTGACGGCCAGGTGACGATCACCGACGACGCCAGCACGGACACCTGCCCGACAACCCCGGCCGCGGCGGTGACCGTCACCCCCGAGTTCACCGGGTAGACCGCTAGCCGCCCGTCTCGTCCTCGGCGCATTCGATCGCATCGGCCGGCAGATCAGCCCGGGTGATCCGAAACCTGCCCGATGATCGAGATGGCAGCACCGCGGGGTGAGTGTCTCTCTCAGGAGTTGATTTAACGCGCGCTCCGCAGGAGGTGGGCCACGCGGCTTGTGGCGTCCGCCTGCATGCCCGGCGCGACGTGCTGGTAGATGTCCTCGGTGACGAGCGCTCGTTCGGCTTCGAGCCGTTCGCCTTGAACCTCTCGGATCCAGACCGCGACCACGCCTGCACCATGTCCGGCAGTGCACCTCAGTGTCGTGCTGGTTGATGTCAGCGCAGAGGGCGTTCGGTGATGATGACGTCACCGAGTTGGACGCGAAGCGCGCCAAGGTTGTCGATCGCTGATCGCGATTGTCCAGGTACGACCCAATCGCCTGGGCGACGCCAGGTTCTCCGGCATGGTCTGCGAGGTGTGATGCGACATTGAGTCGCGAGTTGTCGATCCAGTCGCGCACATCGGGGATCTGATCCCACTTGCGTTGGGCGATCATTCCGACATGTCGCACCCGGATCCAATCCTCGGTTGCGCTCGGATAGGGGTTGGTCGGGGCAAGCGAGTTCTGTTCATCGACGTCGCTGCGAGTGGCTTCGAGGTACCCGATCAGAGCAGCATTGAACGTCGGGCTCCCTTCCCGTATGGGCTGGATCGTGACCCGGCGTGGCTCGAAGATCGGTCGAGGTGGCGGCCGGGGGAGCCCCTCTGCGGTGCAGTCGACGTAGAGCCGATCCGTGCGCGTCGGGACGTCATCGTCGTCGAGGAGGATCCGGCGCGTCTCGATGCGCCGAACCCGTCCGGCGCGGATGACGTTCTCGATGCTGCGGAGCTGACTGAGCTCGTACTCGCTCAGGATGGCCATGCGATACATCGTTGGATCGATGGCAGCGTCTACGCGCTTCAGCTCTTTGGCCTCCTCCAGTCGGCCAAAGAGGTCCGGGATCGATGTCGCCGACGCGGCCGCCTCGACGGCAGCCGCCCAAGCGATGATGAAGCTCCCGACTCGCTCGCGGGGCTGAAACGTTGCCCGCTCGATCACCCACGAGTCGCGAGGCTTGATCCATGAGATGTCGTCGGGGTCGACGCCGTGTTCGAGCAGCCAGATGCACGCGTCCATGCCTGTCTTCCCGGCGCCGATCACGACGTAGCCGTCGGCGGGCCCATCGGTCCGCACCAGGTCATTCACCGGAATCAGGCGCACATCGTCACCGACCGAGAAGGTCGGCGTGTGCGTTGCTGGGATCGAGCTCTCGAGATAACGGGCGTCGACGACCTTGCGTCGTACGGTGACCTCTCGCTCCGTCCCGGTAAGCCGTGAGACGGCGCGAACACGCCCCCGGTCCTCCCCAGCGAAGCTGGTCATGGAGAGGAACTCGACCTGGCCTGACGCCAGCAGCCCATCGTGCAAGACCGCTTGGAAGTAGTGGCAGATCTCGGCTCCGGTTGCCCGCTCGTAGAAGCCAGCGTTGGGCCCGGTCTCATCGATCCGGTCCTCGCCGAGATTGCGTGAGTTGACACCGTAGAACGCGGACGGCTGATGCAGCCGAACAAACGGATACGCGTCGTTCCAATGGCCGCCCGGTCCATGACGCCGATCGACCATCAGAACGGTCGCATCCGACTCAGCGATAAGGGCGTCAGTAAACGCCAAGCCAGTTGCACCCGCGCCAATGATGAGATAGTCGACCTCGAGCGGGCCGTCGGGCACGACGCGCATGGTACCGACCGAGCACGCACTCAGCACACGGCTGTGGCGCGATGCGCAAACTCTCGGAAGCGGTCCACTCCAACTCGATTGCAACTCACATCGAGACGGCACCGCACTCACGGCCCATGCCGGACTGGATTCCGGTGAAGTCCCACCCGACACGTCACCACCAACACCTACCTCCTGAAGGCGTTACGTACGCCCTGGCTGTGACCAGGATCCACTTCTAAACCGACGGCGGCGTGCTCGATGTCCTTCTGGCTGATGATCCCGCCAGCGTTCTCCATGCTGACCGTTGACAACGTCGCCCCGGACTCGTCCATGCGCATCACCACCGACCGGCGACGGTGCAGATCAATCCCGACCGAACTGGGCTGTGGGACGAAGATGTCCAGTGGGGCTCGACGGGCTGCTCGAAGCGCAGTACGTCATGGGTGTCGACGCCATTGCGCACGAGAAGGCCTGCACTTTGCTGGGGATCCGCTTGGTCGAGCGGGGGCGACGAGAGGTCCGCCAGTGTCCTAACCAAGAGATCGGGGCAGCGCTGCTCGCAATCCTCGACGGCCGGATTGAGACCGAGCTCGCCGACGCCGAGAAGACATGCCTGGAGCGGCTCCGGGACAGGCTGAGGACCGTGGCTAACCCTAGGTGGCCGCTTGATGACCCCATTGACAGCGTGACATCGAGGCGTAGCGTGAAATACGGCCGCGCACCTCGGGCAAGGGGGAAGCACCTATCTCTGTCTCCACCATCACCATCAAGCCGGATCGCTACGAGGACTTCCTCGGCACGACCCGAGAGTCGAAGGCGATCCTGGAAAAGTGCGGGGCGAAGAACGTCCGTCTGATGGCTGCGCTCACCGCCGGGCAAGCCTCCGGCAGCCTCGCCATGAGTTGGGAGGCCGATGACTTTGGGTCCCAGGGCGCCGTGTTGGACAAGTTTCTCGCTGATCCCCAGGGCCTGGCCCTCATGACAGCGGTCAACACGACGGCCGGGCCCACGGGGGGGTTTCAGTCCTCGATCTGGGTCGACGTTCCGCTCTAGTCCACGAGCGGCCAAGGGCATACGTGCTCTGGCCAGGAAAGCGGAGGAGGACTCGTGAAATACATCGTGATCAGCAGGCTCGCGCCGGGAGTCGAGAACGCGCGCAAGGCGCTCGAGGTATTCCAGAAGGCAGGGCTGCCGCCGGGAACCGAGGCTACCTGGGCCGGCACGGATGGCAAGACCTTCGTCAGCGTCATCGAGAGCGACGCGCCCGACGTCACAGGTTCGGCTACCTATGCACCCTTCTTCGAGAAGACCACAGTCCTCCAAGTGGTCTCGGTCGATGGCGCTTGGATGAAGGCAATCGAAGCTGCTCAATCCAACTGGGGCTGACGACCGCTCGCCGCGGCTTTCACTACTAGCCGACCTGGGCGTCTCTGCATCGCACACCCATCGAGGTGCGGTGGACAATTCGCTGCCCTGTTCATGTTCGTACGTGGGTGGCGACGTACCAGATGATTGCAAATGGGTCAGCAATCGTCGTGTCGCGGTCTCCGTAGGGCTGCTCCTCGGCTGGTCCGACGACGCGGATACCGTGGGCCGTCGCGCGGTCGACGAGCGTGTCAACGTCCTCGACATAGACGTGCAAGCCGACCTGGAGCAGTCGGTCAGGGCCCTGGAGCTTCGCGTCATCGGCGTGTTCGCCGAGCTCGATTGTCGAGTCGCCGATGCGGAGCTTGGTGTGCAGGACGCGCCCGTCGGGCAGCGCCTGCCGCTCGATCTCCGTGGCGTCGAAGAGGGCGCGATAGAGGTCGATGGCGTCGCGGGCGGGACGCACGCTGAGGTACGGGGTGACGGTCCCCAGGTTGGGCGGGATGTACTGGGTCGGCGTCATCGGTGCACACCGTTCACAGATCGATTCTGAGGCGGCGCTTCCGGCGAGGCTGGATTCGAGCGGCGTCGCTACGCGGCGTTCGGAGGGTCTCGCTTCCGGCGTAAGGCTTCTAACCAGGTCGATCTGGGCTGGATCGAGCCGTGCTGGAGTAGCTCGATGAGACTGGCTGACGGCAAAGCCGGCGCATAGAGGTGGCCTTGGGCTCGTTGGCACCCGAGTGTGAGGAGTCGGTCGCGTTGATTCGTGCGCTCGACACCTTCCGCCACGGTGAGCAGACCGAGCGCCGTGGTCATGCCGACGATGGCTTGCACGATGGCGACGTCTTCTGCGCTCTGGGGGAGCCCGTCGATGAAACTCTTGTCGATCTTGACTGTGCTGACGGGGAACCGTTTGAGGTAGCTCAGTGATGAGTAGGCGATGCCGAAGTCGTCCACGACCAGCTGCAATCCCGCCTCGTGGAGGCGGGCCGCGTTCGGGCTGGCATCTTCGTCCATGAGGGCGGTCTCGGTCAGCTCGAAGGACAGGCCCTCGGGCGTGGCGCCGGCGTCAGCAATGATGGCGAGCGCTTCGTCGACGAAGCTGGGTCGGCGAAGCTGCTCGGCGGAGACGTTGACCGCCATCTCGAGGCTCTCCAGGGCGGGATCGGCCGTCAGCCACTCTTGTTGCTGGCGGCAGGCCTCGCGTAGGACCCAGGCGCCGATCGGGACGATCAGGCCGGACTCCTCGGCGATCGGGAGGAACTTGTCGGGACCGAGGAGGCCTCGGGTGGGGTGTTGCCAGCGTACGAGAGCCTCGACGCCGGTAATGGTGCCCGCCTCGAGATCGACCACGGGTTGGTAGTACAGCCGCAGCTGGTCGTGGTCGAGCGCGTCACGCAAGCTCGTCTCGACGAACAGTCGGCTGAGGGTGTCGGCGCGGAGCTGGTGATCGAAGAACTCGTAGCGGTTTCGTCCGCGTTGCTTGGCGCGGTACATAGCCGTGTCGGCCTCACGCAGCACGGTGTCCGCGTCGACACTTCGATCGGCGAGGGCGATGCCGACGCTGACCGTGAGCGTGGCGCGGTCGTTGGCGTCGAGACTGAAGGGCTCAGCGAGGCCCACGAGTACGCGATGGGCGAGAGCAACGGCATCGTCTTGGCCAGCGAGACCCTCGCACAGAATGACGAATTCGTCGCCGCCGAGTCGAGCGACCGTATCGCCCGGGCGCACCAGTTCCTTGAGCTTTTCCGAGACGGCAGCCAGCAGGGTGTCGCCTGCCGCGTGGCCGAGCGCGTCGTTGACGGTCTTGAAGCGGTCGAGATCGGCAATGAGCACACCGACGCTTTGGACGTGTCGTCGGGCTCGCCGCAGCGCACCTTCAAGACGGTCGGCCAGCAGGGCGCGGTTGGGCAGTCCGGTCAGGGGGTCATGGAGGGCCTGGTGAGTGAGCTCGTGCTCATATCGCTTCCGATCGGTGATATCGGTATGCAGGACCACCACACCACCGCTACTGGATCGAAGCGGAGAAACCCGAATGAGGAACCAACGATCATCGTCGGCACCGGGCGCCGGATAGTCGAGGCGGAACGACCCTTGGGCTCCAGTGAGCACGGCGCGAAGCCCAGCTCCCGTCTCTGCTGCCCCCTCCTTCTTGCGGTCGGCCGCCTCGGCGCACAGCGCGAGGTAGTTCGCGCCGATCCCGACACGCTCGGGATGCTCCGCGCCGGAGGCGCACATGTAGGCGTGCCAGGCTTCGTTGGCCAAGATGATGGTCCCGGACGAGTCCAGGACAACCGTCGGTCCCGGAATCGATTCCAGTACCGAACGGGAGAGCTGGTCGCTCTCAAGCAGTTGGGCTTCGGCCTGCACCTGCTCGGTGATGTCGCGTGCGACACCCTCAACTCCGACCAAGCGGCTGGCCTCATCGAGGATGGGAACGATCCGGTGTTCGGTCCATCCCCAGCTGCCGTCTCGGTGCTGCCACCGCAGCCGGAGCCGTCGGCGCGCCGACCGGGGATCCGCGAATTGCGCGAGAGCGGCCGCCCGGTCGTCGGGGTGGACGCTTCCGAGCATGAGACTCGGATCGGCATAGAACTCGTCGGGCGTGTAGCCCGTCGTCAACTCGGCGGCCGGGCTCATGTACTCGAGTCGCGGCTCAGGCACGAGCACGAGGCGGTAGATCATGTCACTGGCACGCTCGGCGAGCTTCTCGGAAGCGTTGCTCGCTTCCCCGGAGAGCCTCTTCAGCTGCGAGCCGATCGGTCACATCGCGGGCGACCGCGACGAATCCACCCACCGTAGGGTCATCACGCTGGTCGGTGACAATGCCGCTGAACACGCGCCATGACCCGTCGCGGTGACGGACCCGAAAGATCCGTCCGTCCTCGGCCGCTCGCCCCGATGCGAGCTCCCCAAAGCGGTCGGTTGCTTGCGCGCGGTCATCAGGGTGTACCAACTCGAAGCTATCTCGCCCGATGAGTTCGTCGGGTTCGTAGCCCAGCAGGTCACGCATCGAAGTGCTCGCGAAGACCAGTCGACGATTCTCGTCCAGCACCAGGATGATGTCGGCCGCATGGCGGGCCAGGTCTCGGAATCGGTCCTCGGCGTCTTGCACCCAGCGCTGGGCCTCCCGCTGATGACGTTCGCGGGCACCAGTGAGGAGATGACCCAGGGGACCGAGCGCGCCGAGGCGGAGTCGCGACACGAGGTCTGGTGGTGAGGGAAATCCGATGGCGACGGCACCCAAGCGACCGAAATCGCACACCGTGGGGATCAGTCCGACCGCGGCGAGCTCGTAGTCGCGCACGATTTGTCGCGCGATCGGCGCCTCGACTGGTAGCGCGTCTGCGTCGACGATGGTGGGTCGCTCGAGGCCCTCGACAAAGCGAACGAGCCAGCTTCGTTTCCCGGGATCTGGGGTGGGAGGGGCGGCGGGCATCCGCATGGGCGTCCAAGCGGAGGCGACGGTTAGGTCATGCGGTGTCGCAGCCTCCGGCACGAGGAGCAGCGCACCGCGACCGCCGACAAACGACGCAGTGCGGCGAAGCCCGTCGGAGACCGCCGCTTCCAAATTCGGGATCGACTCGGCGATGAGCCGGCGGCCCAGGTCCAGCACGAACCGGTCCGCGTCGAGACGGCTTCGCTCTGCGGTGACGTCGCGGCTGATGGCCAGGACCGCATCCGGGGCCGACCGGCTGAATATGCCCTCCCTGGAGGAGCGATTCCCGTCCTCAGCAGACCCGGTCTCCCAGATCCGCGAGACCACGTGGCCGGTCGCCAGGGTCTCATCCACCGCGGCCAACACCAGCCGCGTGGCGTCGGGCCCTAAGACCTCGGAGACGTGGAGACCGACGAAGGCAGCCGAGGCTTCGGTGTCGGCATCGCCCGACGGGCCGAGCCGAGCGGCCCGAACTATGCCGTCGGAGCCCAGCTGGAAGACGGCACCCGGCAGCGCGTCCAGCAGCCCGTCGAACCCGGCCGCGGTTTGCCCCGGCTGGACCCCAGCCTCGGCCGAGCCCGGAAGAGAACGAGACCCCAGCAACACTCGCGCCTCCCCTCAGGGAGCCATCGGCACCCGTCGGGTCGGCTTGAAGCCCCCCTTTATATGAGCCCCACCTCATTATGCACCCAGAGTGTTCATTTGGCCACTCTTCGCGTACCCGCCACTCCTGTCACTCCTGAAATCGGCCGGGTGGCAGCACTGGAGGTGCGACCGTGCCATTGGTCCCGGTCGTCGGGCTGGAGAGGCTGGGAGTGGCTTCGTTCGTTGAGTGGCTCGCCTGGGGCGATGGTCGTGGCCATTCTCGTCGGGGCGCTCGCTCGGGTGGAGGCCCGCCACGCAGGCCCAGGGGACGTGGCGTCAGCGCCGGGCCTGAGGTGCGCAGCCCGGGCGAGGTGATCATCATGGCCATCACCGGCGGGGCCGTTGCGATCGACGGCCTGCCTGGCCCGGGTGGGCACCTGAGCCGCACTGCCGAGTTCGCGACCCCCGAGCGCTGAGTGACCCCTATTCAGGACAACCCGAGGCCGGGGCGCGGATTATCAGGGCGTGGGATGTGGGCGTTCAGCGCCTCGTGAGGGGGCACGCCCGGGCGGAGCGTCCAAACCGACCAGCAGCCGTGCGACCGAGGCTGGACGCTTCACCAGAGGAGGGTAGGGATATGGGCTTGCTGAGCTTCCTGCGCGGGGGCCGCCGGAACGGGTTGGCGCAGTACGAGACGACGAACTGGGACAGCCCCGACCTGCAGCCGATCAACGGCGCCTGCCTCCAGGCGTTCGTCAAGGTGATGAAGGCCGAGGAATCGGCGCCCATGGTGTCGCAGGCCGCGAAGGCGGAAGAAGCCGGCGTGTCCGAGGCCGACTGGAAGCTCGCCCAGATCGGCTGGCAGGTCCGGAAGACGACGAGCACCGAGGTCAAGGCCGCGATGGCCAAGGTCTACGACCCGAACATCAACTTCCGTCGGACCTACGGGGTCTGAACGGGCCGTACGCCAGTCGAAGGACCCCGTTCGGGAGCCGGCCGAATCCGCTCGAGACGCTGTGGGGTCGCGGCGCGTCGGCGACGGACGCGGCTGCCGTCGGGCGCCGATCGCGCCCGAAGCGCAACCCAACCCCGGCTTGAGGGGACAGTGCCGAAGCAGGCGTGGCGGTTGAGGTGCCCGCTCCGACCCGCGGGGGATGGCGCGAGACCACCGCAACCCCAGGCCCACCTCGGACCGACGAGCGTCGTGGGACCCGCAACTAGGCCTTCGGCTTCCCCTTGCGGGCCGACCAGGTCCTCGGATCGGCGCCGATCCCACGCTCCAGGACCTCGAGGCCATCAGAGATCGCGGTCGAGAGGTCCCCACCCCCGACCCACCACTGCGTCTGAGCCGCCTGGATCACCCCTCCGACTGCCGCGGCCAGCATCGTGGGTATCAGCGCGTCGCTCGACACGCCGAGTCGGGCGCCGAGGAACTCGGCGATGACCTGGTTGCGCTTCAACTGGATGCCGCCTAGGACGCCCCGCAACAGACCTGGTGTGGCCGCGATGACCGCGGTCCAGCGTCGAAGCAGCTCGGCGTCTTCCGCGGCGACCACTTCCTTGAGCGCGACGCGGAGCGAGTGCAGCGGTGGCTCCGTTTCGGGACGCGCCGCCAACGCGGAGCGGAGCGCGTCACACCGACTGTCGATCCTCAACTGCAGGACGTCGTCCTTGGAGGGGAAGTAACGGTAGAACGTTCGCACCGAGATCTGCGCCTCAGACGCGATCTCATCGACGGTGACGTCGAACCCGTGCTCCTCGAAGAGGCGCAGCGCGACGGCTTCGACCTCCACCATCATCATCTGGGAGCGTTTCACCCGCAGCTGCCCGGCGAGCGACTGGGTCGCCAACTCCGTCCTCCTCGATCCGGTGTCCTCGCGGCCCCGAGAACCGCGACGTTGCCATCGGTATCGCCAGCCTAGGCGGCGACAGTTCCAGGCGACTCGGTTCCGCAGTCACATGGCCGTGACTCCCGCATCGTCCGCCCGGCTGCTCGTTTCGCCGGGGGTGTACCCGTCGGCAAGCACGGAATGGGAGCGCCGTGCGGCGCGTCGAACCTGTCGATCTCGCACGGGCCGGCACGCGGGATCAACCACAGCGCACTGGTTCGACGTGACGTGCCGATCATGCTGGGCATCCGTCGCGTCGTCGATGACGCTGAGCAGCCGACAAGGGAGTGAACGCCCGATCGGGTGGGAGACGTCCTCGCTCGGCGAGGGTCACCTCGGCGAGCGAGCGGCGAGCGTTCCAGGTTGGGGCCGTCGACGAGCACGACCAGAGCGTCACGGAAGCCTCGATCTTTCGCCTCTTGAGACGCTCAGCCCGCCGTGGTTGCCAGGTCTACCCCGACGGCATAACCTGCCGAATCTGGCAGGACGTGCGGCTTTTCGAGTCGGGGAACCTTCGGAGTTCCCGGTCGTCGCCGGCGGCAGCAAACCGAACGGTGCACCAGGTTGGGGGGCCTGTCGATGAGGGCTCGAACCGGGCTCCACCACGTTGAGAGTGCCGTTGCGGTGCGACGCGGCGAGACTCAGGGCCGTCGCTGCTCAGTCGACCATTGGAGGCTAGGACTCGCGGGCAGCGTGACGCGTCTGGTGCTCGGGCCGCGGCCCGACCACGGTAGGCAACGGCAAGAGATCGCCTCTGGCCCACGGTGACCACTGCGGCGCCCGACAGGACACGACACGACGCATGACAGCGCTGACCGAGCCTCGCGAGACCCCGTCGGCGCCGACGGGGGTGACCCCGGGCCCGTCGTGGCGAAAGCGGTTGGCGGCCCAGTGGCCAGAGCTCTTGATCATGGCGGGGGCATTCGTCCTGTTCGCATGGGGCCTCTCCAAGAACGGCTACGGCAACCCGTACTACGCCGCCGCGGTGCGTTCGATGACGCGATCGTGGAAGAACTTCGTCTTTGGCGCGTTCGACCCGGGCGGTTGGATCACCACCGATAAGCCCCCACTCGCGTTGTGGACGGGAGCACTCAGCGCCCGCGCCTTTGGGTACAGCAGCTGGACGCTGCTGATGCCGTCGGTGCTCGCCGGCGTGGCGTCGGTTGGGCTGCTCATGGCCACCATGCGCCGGGCCTGGGGTCCGGGGGCGGGTCGCGTCGCCGGCGTAGCCCTGGCTTTGACGCCGGTGGTGGTGGCGGTGAGCCGCACCAACAACCCCGACGCGACACTCGTGCTCTGTCTGGTCGCGGCTGCCTACGCCACCCAGCGCGCCATCAGCGATGGCCGCCCCGGCTGGCTGGTCGTCGCGGGGCTCTGCTGCGGGTTGGGCTTCCTCGCCAAGCTGCTCGTCGCGGGCCTGGTGATGCCAGGCGCGTTCGGCGCCTACCTGTTGGCGGGCCCGGGCGGATGGCAGCGACGGCTCCGTGACGTGGTGCTGGGGGGCGTGGCGTTCCTGCTCGTCGCCGGCAGCTGGATCGCCCTCGTCGACCTCACGCCAGCGTCGAGCCGCCCCTACGTCGGCAACAGCACGAACAACACCGCCGAGAACGTCGTCTTCGGCGCCGATGGCTTCGGGCGGCTGACCGGCAACGAGACCTTCGGCTTGCCCAGCGGCCCTGCCAGTTCGGGGCGGGGCTTTGGCGGCGTGAGCCTCAGCGGGGTGCTCGCCGACCAGCCCGGGCTCGGCGGCACGCCCGGGATCGGGCGCCTCTTCAACGCCGGCATGGGCGACCAGGTGATGTGGCTCGTGGTCCCCGCGGCGCTGGCGCTGCTCGTCGGCGCGGCGCTCGCGCTCCGCCGACGGCTCTCGAGACCCCAGCTCGGCTCCCTGGTGCTGTGGGGCGGGTTCGGACTGGTGAGCTACCTCGTGTTTGCCTACACCCAGGGCATCTTCCACGACTACTACGTGTGCGTGTTCGCGCCTGCCGTCGCTGCCCTCCTCGGCATCGGCGTGGCGCTGGCCCATCGGGCCGGGCGTTGGGGCATGGCCTGGGTGTTGGTCGCCCTGGTGGGCACTGCGGCGCTGGAGGTCGTGCTGCTGCGCAGGGTCAACGCCTACCCGGCCCTGCGCGTCGGCGTGCCGGTCGGGCTCGGAGTCGTCGCCGTCCTCGTGGTCGCCGTCGCGTTGGGCGTGCCCTTCCTCCGCCGGTACCTCGCTGTGGTCCTCGCCGCTGGGCTGGTCATCGCGCTGGCGGCGCCGGCGGCATGGGCACTCTCGGGCGTGCGCCACGGAGAGGACGCCACCTACGCCTCGGCTGGCCCGGCGCTTCGGGGGGCGCAGCGGGGTGGGGGCGCCGGAACCCTCCCCGTCAGCGTGCCCTCTGCCGCCGCGGGCGGCGCGGGGCTCACCGGGTCGCGCTCGGCCCGGCGGGCCGGCGCCGGCAGTGCGGGGATCGGCGGGGCAGAGCTTTCGCACGCCGAACTGGCTTGGCTGCGCCGCGAGCATCACCACGAGCGCTGGCTCGTTGCCGTGCCCAGCGGCACCGAGGCCGAAGGGCCGATCGTCACCGGTGACTCGGTCATGGCCGTCGGCGGCTTCTACGGCACCGATCCGGCCATGACGCGGAACCGGCTCGCGACGCTGGTTGCCGACCATGAGCTGCGCTTCGTCGACACCGGCGGGTTCACGCTCGGGGACCCGAATCAGATCTACCAGCTCGTCTCGCAGGTCTGCACGCACGTCGACCCGGCCTCCTGGCACGGCACCGCGCCGGGAACGCTGTACGACTGCGCCCATCGGCAGCAGGCGATCCGCACCGCGAAAGTGCGCGCGACGCCGACGGTTGGCCGGGGAACCTACGGCGGGATCCGGCTTGGGCCTCCCGCCGCGCTGCAACGCCTCGTCATCTGCTTGCGCAGCCACGGCTGGAATCCAACCGTCGGATCAGTGAACCCCTCGACGCCCACCGCCGCGCACACGCTCCGCGCCTGCGCCGCCCTGATCCCCGCCGCCGTGCCCGGTGCACCCTGACCGCGCCCGTCGGGGATTCGAACGGCTCAACGAGTTAGGCGGTGCGGCGCGCCGGCAAGCTGAGTGTCGTCAGGAAGCCGTGCGTCCTCGAGGTCGCCCTCTGAGCCGGCGACATCCGTTTGGGACCTTCGGCTCTGGTGACATGGCGTCGGAAGTCGTTCGCTAGCGGGGCAACTTCCAAGATTCGCGTGTTGAGGGCTCGGAGGCTCAGCCATGACGATCGAGTACCTGCATGCCTCGAAGTATGGCAACGGCGCCACCGTGGCCGCGGAGTTCAAGAACCAGATGGCTGCCCGAGATGTCGCCGTGAATGTCCATCACCTTCGAGACGTCAAGCCAACGCAGTTGGCGCCGGCCGACCTGTATGTCTTCAGCTCCCCGGCCCGCATCGGCAGGCCCATCGGGCGCATGCGGCGCTTCCTGAAGAGGCTGAGCCTCCCTACCGGTACGAGGTATGCGGTCTTGACGACGGAGGCGGCACTGAAACCGAACGCGAAGACCGCGCAGATGCCGAGCGAACAAGAGACCGGGAAGCGGCAGCGCGTCATCCCGATCATGAACGAGCTACTGCAGCGCAAAGGCCTCGTCGAGGTCGCCGAGGCCACGATCTACGTGACCGGGCTCAAGGGTCCGCTCGAAGACGGCTGGCAGCACAAGGTGGAAGCCTTCGTGACTCGGATCGCAGTCAGTCCCGCCGATGAGGCGTCCACCGCCCCGGGCGCTGCAGGCTCACCCTAGGAAGAGGGCCTTCACTCCGGACCGCGGATCGCGAACCACCAGACCGAGCGAACGTCGTCAGCGGCCGAAGACCTCGTCGAGCCAGTCCCAACACGTCTCGTTGACCAGTTGCGGAGCCATCGGCCCGCAGTGGTACTGGGCCCCGTCGACGGAGGTGAACTCCCGGAAGGCCTTCTTCTTCACCGGCAAGGCGTCGTACAGCGTCTGGCCCTCGGTGGTGAAGAAGGTGTCGCCCTCGTACTGGGTCACGAGGGTCGGGCATCGGATCTTGTCGACGACCTCGTTGAGGTTGTACTGCTGGATGATGTTCGAGAGGGACGCCCAGTCCAAGGGGACGATGCCCTGCTTCGCGGCGTCGTGCGCGGCAACCGAGTAGATCTCGAGGGTCTTCTTCAGGTTGAACGTCTCCTCGGACGTAGCGCCGGCCAGGATGACGTTCGCCCATGCCGCGTTGACCTGCTCGGGCGTCCCGGCGTTCGCAGTGTTCTGAACGACGGACGGGTAGTTATCCCAATCGCTCACGGAGCCCGGATCGGCGACGAGGGCAGCGATCCGATGTTCGTACGCCGCAGCGCGCGGCGTCAGCAGGGCACCGAAGCTGATGCCGCGCAGCGCGATCTGCCCCTGGTTCACGTCGCTGCGCTGATCGAGGACGTCGACGATGGGGGTGATCACCTTCTCCCAGTCGGGTCGGAACGGGATGTTCTCGAGGAACAGCTGCGACCCTTGGCCGGGCCCCTCGAAGATCACGACGTTGTAGCCGCGTTCCAGCGCGGCGAACCCGCCCTGGGCGAGCATGTCGACGTTCTGGCCATCGCTCCCGTTGTTCATGATGATCGTGGGTCGGCGAGTGCCGTCCGTGGTCGGGCGGAGGAACCACCCCGGCAGGGTGCGATGTTCGTAGGGGATCTCGAGCCGCTCGGGCTCAGGACGGAACAGCCGGATGCCCGCAGTGAAAGCGTTGTTCATCACTCGGTACGTGGCGGCCTCGGCGTCGGGCGTCGCGGTGCCCGGAACCCAGTACAGCGCCTGCGCGTAGTACTTCGCGGCCCGAAGGAACTTGGCGCGGGCCGTGACCTGGTGCCCCGCGTTCTCGGCTTGGACGGCGGCGGTCTCCAGGCGGTTCCCCATCGCGACGAAGGAGTCGTACACCGCCTGGTAGGTCGGTCCACCCGGCGTGGCGTTCGACTGCGCCACCACCGAGACGACCTCACCGGTGTCGGCGATCTGGCCGGCGCTTCCCAGCGCGAAGAGCGTCTGGAAGTTCAAGTTGTCCTGGGAGAAGAGCGCGAACGAGCCGCTGCCGAGCATCGCCGCGGGCAGGAGCGAGCGGCAGCGTGTCGGCCGTGTTCGTGGTAGCGGTCAGGGTCGAGCCGCTCGCCGGGCGTGCGCCGATCGTCAGCGCGACCGCGCCGAAGCCCATGCTGGCCAGCAGCATGCGTCGTGAGACGGGCTCCATCGTCGACCTCCACCGGAGAATCTTCACCCTCGCTCTCCCGAGCAGAACAGGTTTCGACCGAATCGCGGCGGACTTGACCGGGAGGTCGCAGACCAGACGTGCTTGGGCTGGGCCGGGGATGCCACGTCGTCACGCAGGGTGAGGCGGGACCCATCGAATGCGCCCAGCGCGGATGGCTACGGCAGGGGTGGGGGGAGCGCGACCGTCGGCGACTCGAAGTGAGGCCCGTAGTCCTCGACCGTGAGAGGTGGTGGCGTCGTCACGAAGGGTGACGGCGCAGTGCTATAGATCACCATGGGGTTCGTGGTCGGCGCGTGGAGCATCGCGTTGTCGGCGGCCAGGCCCGGGGCGGCGGTGCTCGCGATCGGGCACAAGTAGGTCCACGGTCCAGCTGGCGTGGGTCCGGTGAAGACCGAGACGTCGTCCGACAGCCCGTCGGCGAGCTTCGCGGTCGCCAGGTATTCGGAACCGTACGAGCTCACCCACGGCTGGGCGGCTGGCCCGCTCCCGGGCCCCAGCAGCGGGAGCAGCGACGGCAGGTTCTGCCACTGCATCGGGATCGCCTGCTCCGGGTCGGGCGACCAGGAGGGGTCGCTCGGGTCGCCGCTGGCGAATGTCCACGAGCCGTTCTGCAGAAGCTGCCCGAGGGGAGCTCGCGCCGCGTACACGTTCCGGCCGCTCATCCCGAAGAGGTACACGTTCCCGTCCGGTGCCGAGAATGCGGTCGCGCCGTACGGCCGGTCCGCGCTGGTCGGGAACGGCAGGGGTTGCACGGCGACGAGGGAGAGGTCGGGAAGCGAGAAGGTCGCCACTCGAACGTCGAGGGTCTGGAAGTCGAGGCTCGGCACCGGCCCGGCGTCGTAGCGCATGTGCCACAGGAAGATTCGCAGCACGTTGCCGTCGACGACTCCCGACGCCGGCCAGTACCACTCGTTTGGCGCGGGGGACGGAATCAGGGCGGTCGGCGCGGCGGGAGTCCCCCCGAAGCGAGGGGTGAAGCAGCCTCCCTGCTGGATGACAAAGCTGTTGCGGACGAGGGCGTCGTCTGCCCCGATGCGACCGCTCGAATCGGGAGCGCCGACGTAAGTGTCACCGAAGATCCACACCGTGCGCCCGTCAGGCAGGCTGATCGGGACGGCCCCATCGGCGGAGACCCACCCAGTGTCGGTCGTCCGCAGTGCATCGAACGCGGCCTGGTACTCAGGCGCGCTGGCGGGCGGACTCGGCGTGCAGTACTGCGTGGCGGTGGGCGTCACGACGGCCGGGGCGACCGTGGTCGTCGTGGTGGTGCTCGGTGCAGAGACGGGCGGAGCGGCCGGGCCGGGAGCTGGGCCCACGCCGATCGCGGGGGATGTGGGACGGGGACGGAAGCTGATGGCCACGTCGACGCTCGGACCACCAGCCCCTTTGCCGCCAGCGAGGCTCCGCGCCGCGAGAGGGACCACGCCGACCAGGACGACCAGTAGGAAGGCGCCCGCGGCACGCATGGCCAGGATTGGATCACACGAGTCCGTGATGTCCCGGCGACCAGAACGTGAACGTTCGCGTCACTTCCGACCCTGAGCTTGCGGTCTCGGGGCTCTGGGCTCGAGGTCGCTGCCATGAGCGCCTGGGGCCGGACTGTGAGCCGCTCGGCCACGGAGGTGACGTTGGCGTCATGAGTCCTCGGCTCGGGAATGCAAAGATCGCGGCATGGCCGAGAGCTGGTTCTCATTGGATCTGCTCGCCGATCAGGTTGCGTTCGTGACCGGCGGTGCTACCGGGATCGGGAAGGAGATCTGTCGAATGCTGGGCGCCCACGGTGCTCGCATCGCCATGGCGAGCCGCAAGCGGGAGAACCTCGAGGCGGCCGTGCGGGAGCTGGCGGCCGAGGGCATCGCTGCCCAGTTCGGCGTCTGCGACGTTCGGGATGCGACGGCAGTACGGGAGGTGATCGAGCACATCGCCGCCGACTCCGGTCGACTCGATATCGTCGTCAACAACGCGGCTGGGAACTTTCCAGCGCCGATGTCGAAGATTTCACCCAACGGGTTCAAGGCCGTGGTCGACATCGATCTGCTCGGCACTTACAACGTGTCGCGGGCCGCCTTTGATGCCTCCCTCCGGGACCATGGGGGAAGCATCGTGAACATCAGTGCCCCGTTCGAGCAGAAGGGCGTCGTGTACCAGTCGCATGTCGCGGCCGCCAAGGCCGGGGTCGACTCGCTCACCCGCACCTGCGCCGTGGAGTGGGGCCCCTACGGGATCCGCGTCAACGCGGTCGCACCGGGCTCGATCGGGGACACCGAAGGGGTGCGCCGTTTCGCCGACGCAGTCCGCGGCGGCGATGATCGGCCCACGAATCCGCTCGGACTGCAGGGCCATGGAGCCGATATCGCGAACTTGGTCCTCTACCTCTGCAGCCCGGCCGCTCGCCTGATCTCAGGCCAGGTCATCGCGGTTGATGGGGCCGGCACCACTGACCTGCTGCGGCTCCAAGCAGGGCAGATCTGAGGTCATCTTCCAGGCTCGCGTCGAGGGCCGGTACGATCACCGACGACCCGACCATCGACGGCTGCACCCCGACGCTCATCGTCGCCCCCGAGTTCACGGGCTGACTGTGCCGCGGGCCGACTCGCGATCTCACGGACCGCGAGTCACCGAATCTCTCTCGAGCGGCTCGCGCTTCGCATGACCGGTCGAGGTCCGCGGCACGATCAGCACGCCGTACGATCGGCGTCCCAGTCGATGCGCTCAGTTGCGTGACGACGTCCCCGACCCGTCCCAAGGAGGAGCCGGCGATGCCCGACGTGCCGACGCTGATGGCCGTGCACGCCCATCCCGACGACGAGTCCTCGAGCACGGGCGGCATCCTCGCCCGGTACTCCGACGAGGGTCTGCGGACCGTCGTGGTCACTTGCACGAACGGCGAGTACGGGGATGCGCCCGGCGGGATCAAGCCCGGAGAGCCGGGACATGATCCCGAGGCCGTCGCGCGGCTGCGCCGAGCTGAGCTTCGAGGGCGCCTGCGAGCTGCTCGGCGTGTCCCACCTCGAGCTCCTCGGCTACCGCGACTCCGGCATGACGGACTGGGACTACCACTCCCGCCCCGACGCCTTCTGCAACGTGCCCATCGAAGAGTCCGCCGGCCGACTCGTCACCCTGTTCGAGAAGTATCGCCCCGATGTCGTCGTGACCTACGCCGACGACTCCGGCTACGAGCATCCCGACCACGTGCAGGCCACGCGGGTCACGATGGCCGCCGTCGAGCGCTCGGACATGCCGAAGAAGACGTACTGGTCAGTGATCCGCGCCAGCTCGTTCGCCCGCTTCCGCGAGTACCTCATCGAGCAGGGCGCCGACCTTGACCTACCCGAGCCCGACACCGAGTTCGTCCGCAAGATGCGGGAACTCGAGGAGAGAATCACCACGACGATCGACGTGCGTCCTGTCGTCGAGCGAAAACGTGCTGCGCTTCGACTCCATGCCAGTCAGATCGAGGAGTCGTTCTTCGCCAAGCTCCCCGACAACATGTTTCGCGTCATCTTCGCCGAAGAGGACTTCATTCGGGTCCGCGACGAGACCAGCGCACCCGTGCCCGAACACGACCTGTTCGCCGGATTGCGCCGCTGACCACCTCCACCCACTCTCAGGACGTCACGCTCCGTGCTTTCGGAGCGGCTGACCCAGCGCCGGCGCGGCGTTCATCGCCAACGCAGCGACGACAGAGCCGTCGCTCCGAGTGCACCGACGCGTTGAACTCTCCTGCGACTGAGGATCGTCGTCATCCGCTCCCCACGCCTGAGCTTCGAGCCGTGAACGTAGGACGCTGTCGCGGCCGTCGAGCGGAGGGCCTGCCGAACGCTCAGATCGGGGCGCCGAGGCCCCGGGCCGCTGCGGCAAAGAACGCGAGCGTCGAGTCGAGTGTCGCGTCGGTGATCGCGTCGGGCTCAATGAGCCGGTACGTGGCGAGGCCGTCCATCAGCGCGGTGCCGATGAGCGCGACCGACCGCGGGGGGATGTCCGGCTCGATGCCGAGGCGCTCCCATTGCCGGGCGATGAGCTGCTCGAAGGCTTCGCGCACGCGCCGAAAGTGAGCGGCGAGGGTCTCACGGGCGTCGGGGTTTCGGGCCGCGTACAGGACGAACTCGAGATAGAGGACGGAGAAGCCACTGTCCCAGCTGTCGGTGGAGATCAGCTGGCGGATCTCGGAGAGGTGCGCCTCGGCGTCGGGCTGTTCGGCGATGAGGTCCTCCAGCGCGTCGAACTGACGGCGGACCCGATCGTCGAGGACAGCCACGAACAGATCGTCCTTGCTCTTGAAGTTGGAGTACACGGCCCCCTTCGTGAAGCCCGCGGCGGCGGCGACCTCATCGAGGGACGCGCCGTGAAAGCCCTCGCGGCTGAACACCGTCGCCGCTGCCTCGAGGAGATGCTGGCGGGTCTGCTGTCGCCGTCGCTCCGGTGTCAGTGGCTCCATGGCGGCGGTCCCGTTTGACATCCTGATCGGCATCCCAGATACTCAGAAGTATGTATCATGCTCAGCGGTATCTCCCGGTGGCCAGGGTAGCCGGCGTGGACCCGGACGGGGCGCGGCGGTGGCTGCTCCGCCAGGACGCCTGGGAGCGGCGCCTCCGAGAGGCCTCGAGTCCGCCCGGGCCCCGACCGGGCTCCTCCGGGGTCCCCGGTCGCCATGCCGCTCACCGGGGCCGTGCCCGGCTCACGGGCGGCCTGACCGGGCCGATGCTCGACCTGCAGGGGGTGCGGAAGGCCTACGGTGACCGCCCCGCGCTGGACGGGGTCGACCTCTCCGTTGGGGCGGGCTCGATCCTCGGCCTGCTCGGTCCGAACGGTGCGGGCAAGACGACCCTGGTCTCGATCGTGGCTGGGTTGCGTCGGCCCGATCAGGGCGACGTTCGGGTCGGCGGCATCGACGTCGTGCGAATACCCAAAGCCGCCCAGGCGCTAATCGGGCTCGCGCCGCAAGAGACGGGCGTCTACCCGACGCTCACGGTGCGGGACAACCTGTGGTTCTTCGGCGGCCTCGCCGGGATCCGACGCCGTGACCGGCGTCGCCGACTCGAGACGCTCGCCGCGGCGCTTGGGCTCGAGGCGCTGATGGAACGTCGAGTCGGGCAGCTCTCAGGCGGGGAGCGACGACGCGTGCACACCGCCCTCGCCCTGGTCGGCGAGCCCCCGCTCGTGCTGCTCGACGAGCCGACCACCGGCGCTGACGTGCGCACCCGAGCCGAGCTGCCTCGCGTTCGTTCGTAGCCTCGCCGACTCGGGATCGGCCGTCCTGTACTCGACGCACTACCTGCACGAGATCGAGGACCTCGGCGCCGACGTCGCGATCATCGATCACGGTCGGATCGTCGCCAACGGGCCCGTCACGCAGCTCATCCAGCAGCACGGGTCCAGCGCCCTGCAGCTCTCGTTTCGGAACGGTGTGCCGGAGCCCTTGCACTCGTTGGGTGTACCGATCGGGACCTGCGGTCTGCGGGTCGCGAGCCCGAACCCGGCGGCCACCGCGGCCCAGATCCTCGTCAGCCTCGGATCGAACGCCGACCAGCTCCAGTCCCTCGAGGTCGTGCAACCCAGCCTGGAGGCGGTCTTCCTCTCCCTCACCGGGCGTCGACTCCACGAGGACGGCCAGCCGTCATGACACGCCAACGACTCACGACCATCGTCGCCCACGAGGTCCGACTGATCCGACGCGACCCGCTCCCGGTCCTCGTGCTCGTCGTCTTCCCTCTGATCCTCATGGCGTTCCTCGAGCCTGCCTTCCGACCGCTGCTCGTGGAGGGTGGCTACCGCCACGCCAACGGGGCCGAGCAAGTCGTGCCCGGCGAGGCCACCGCCAACGGGTTCTTCGTGGTCGGGCTCACTGCCATCGCCTTCTTCTCCGAATGGGGCTGGGCCACGTGGGATCGGCTCCGAGCGAGCAGTGCGACCACCGGGGAGATCATCCTGGGCAAGGCGGTGCCCCGCGTCGGCATGTCCATCGCCCAGTTCGTCGTCGTGTTCGCGGTCGGTATCCCGGTGTTTGGACTCCACATCCGAGGTCCTGTCCTCGCCCTGGCCCCGCTCGTGCTGGCCTTCGCCGTCTGTCTGGTCGCGATGGGCCTCGCGGTGACCGCGCTCTGCAAGACCGTGCAGCAAGCGAGTGCGGTCTCAACCGTCGGCTTGGTCGTGTTCGGTGCGATCGGAGGGGCCCTGGTGCCGTTCAACGTGCTTCCTACTTGGGCTCAGGCGGTGGCGCCGATCACCCCGACCTACTGGGCGATGCGTGGCTTTCGATCCGTGATCCTCGACGGGCGCTCGCTCGGGGGAGTCGCGGTGCTGGTCGGGATGGGACTCGCCTACGCAGCCCTCGCGTGGGCCCGGTTCGAGCTCGACGAAGCCAAGCTCGGCTGGTCCTGAGCAGCTGCTGCGATGGCGGCCGGACTCACGGGCGGCCGCCCCGACCAAGCGATGGGCTCCCGCCGCGGCGCCCTGGACACGAGCGAGTACCGTGCTCGCCGGGTCGGGCGCTCCGCAGGCGCTGGTGGTCGTGCTGATACCGACACATCGAAACCGGATCATGGGCGTACTGCAGGGCTGGCGCCCGACCGCCCTCGTGATCGGCAGCTCTGCTCGCGCTCGCTGGGACGACCCCCGCCGTCGCGAGCGCGGCCGGCGCCGAACCGTCTGCCAGCCACGCGACGGAGACCTTCGGGTATACGGACTCGGTGCAGACCTTCACCGTCCCGCCGCATGTCACATCGATCAGCGTCGTCGCGGTCGGCGCACCCGGCGGCCGGGGCGCCCGCGGGTACGACCGCAGCGGCGGCGCCGGTGGACTCGCGGCGAGGGTCAGCGCCGACCTTGAGGTGAACCCCGGCGAGCGGCTCCTCGTCGTCGTGGGGGGCCCGGGAGGCGACGGCGGCACCTTCTCCTCGGGGTCGGGCGGCTTCAACGGGGGAGCACGGGCCGGCCACGTCGGTGGTGGGGGAGGCGGCGGCGCGTCGGACCTCCGGGAGGCGGACGCGCTGGCGTCCCGGCTCGTCACCGCAGCCGGCGGTGGCGGTGGTGGCGCAGCTGGGAGCGAGGGTCCCGGCGGCCAGGGCGGCGGAGCGGGCCGCAACGGCTTGGACGGCCACAGCAATCCTCACGACCCCATCACCTGCCACGGGCGGGGCGGCGGCGCGGGCCGTCCGGACGGTGGTGGGGGAGGTGGCGGCGGCTGCATTGGTGCGGATCAGCACGGTGACGGCGGCTCGCTGGGCGAAGGTGGCATCGGCGGGGCGAGCGGGGTCCTCGAATCCGGTGGCGGCGGTGGCGGCGGCTACTACGGAGGGGGAGGCGGCGGCGCCGGGGTCGGTGGAAGCGCGGGTGGGGGAGGCGGCGGATCGAGTGCCGTGAGGCCTCCGGCCACGAACGAGCGGATCGGCGAAGCCGGGAACACCGGGCCGCTCGTCACGATCTCCTACGAGCACTCGCTCGGCGTCGATCTCGACGTGTCCCCCCGAGGTCGGCCGGTCAGCGTCGGGGAGCCGATCGTGCTGACGGCCAAGGTGTTCGGGCCCATCCAAGCCGCACCGGTGACGTTCCTCGCTTCCCGCTGCCAGCCCGATGGACTCTGCCAGCCGCCCTTCGAGATCGCCAGCGCCGAGGTCAACAAAGACGGGAAGGCAGTCGCCATGGTCTCGGACCTTCCCGCCTACAGCTGCTACGGCTTCTACGCCAGCTATGCCGGAGTCGGAGATCGCAGCTTCGACGAGCTCGGTTGCTACGACATCCGAGAAGCCGAGACGACCACCTCCACCACTCGACCTCCCAGCCCGACGAGCAGCTCGACCACCTCGCCGGTCGTCGGGCCGGGCTAGGCACGGGGCTAGCCCTCGGCCGTGGGTTCCGCGGCGACAGTCGGCAGGCGGTCAATCGAGTCCATTCAGGATCCTCTCACGCTGATAGGTGGCCCCCGCATCTTCCAGCTCTGGGCACGACGGTCGCGCCCACGTAGACGGGCTGACGCCGCCGGCGCTTCCAGCGCTTCAGGATCGACCGGCCCCATAGAGTCTGTGCAGCAACCCAACGCATGACTGATCGGGGATCCTCGTGACCGCAACGATCGCGCGCTTCGCCGATCTGACGGACGTGGCCGCGGTCAGCGCTGCGATCGAGCGCGACGGTGTGGCGATTATTGAGGGGCTGGTGCCGCCCGACGTCGTCGATCGGGTTAACGGGGAAGTGGACTCCGCCGTGGCGGCCGCGGACCCCGATGACCCTCTGTTCAACCCCGTGATGCAGGCATTCCACGGACCCCATACCAAACAGGTGACCGGCGTGCCCGGGCTGTCGCGGTCGTTCGCAATCGAGGTGATGTGCCATCCGACACTGCTGGGCCTCTGTGATCGGATCCTGCTCCCCAACTGCGCTCGCTATCAGCTCAACCTCGGTCACCTCCTCCAGCGCGGCCCCGGCGCCACGACTCAGATGCTTCATCGTGATGAGGCGGTCTGGAGCGACCTTCCTCAGCCACATCCTGAGGTGCAGCTCGCCTCGGTGATCGCCTTCGTCGACTTCACTCGCGAGAACGGCGCCACGCGGGTTGTACCGGGCAGTCATCGGTGGCCCGACCGGTGGCTCCTACCTTCGCAGCAAGCCGTGCAGCCTCAGCCCGATCCGGACCAGATCGCTGTCGCTGAGATGCCAGCCGGTTCGGCGGTCGTCTACTTGGGCGGGACGATCCACGGCGGCGGAGCGAACACGACCGCCGCACCTCGACGCGGTGCGCACCTCTCGTACTGTCTCGGATGGCTACGCACGGAGGAGAACAACTACTTGTCGGTCCCTCCCCGGTTGGCCGCAACACTCCCACGCCAGGCGCAGGAGGTCATCGGATACGCCGTTCACGACAGCATCCCCCGAGGCGGCGGTTACCTCGGCATGGTCCGCATGCAGGATCCCCTCGAGCTGCTCGACCACGGTGAGCTCATCTGACCAGCCGGCAGTGTCCTGATAGCTGTGCCCCGCGCCGTTCAACCCGAGACCGGTGATCGACCTCTAGCCCAGCAACGCGCGGAGGTGATCGACGTGGCGGGCCCGCTCGGTGCGGTGGAGGGCATCGGCAGCGAGGGATCGCATCTCGCGCTCGGCATGCCGAGCGTGGGCTGCGAAGCATCGTTCTCCCATTGGGGAGCCCATCGTGCGTGCCCAGTACCGGATGGCAACCGGGCGAAGCCGCGGGCGATGCAAGATCCGAAGGTTCCGAGGCAGACCCCGTACACCCTGGCGCCTCAAGGCACCGAAGCCCTCCTCGATGGAGCGGCACATCAGCACGAGCGTGGTGCGGTCTCGGGAGAAGCTCCGTAGCGTCTCCATGGCAGCGGGCGAGAGCTGCCGCGACCGACGCGATGAAGACGCTGTGATAGGCAAGCCAGCCGTCAATCTCGGCGGTTCGTGAAGTTGCAAATCCTCGGCGCACTAACGCGGTCTCAAACTCATCGATCACCGGCCCGCCACTGACCTCGAGCGTTGTCGCTTGCTGAGATACACGGGCGAACTCGACGGCTCCGTCCTTTATCGATCCCGCGATGCCGGGAAAACCGAGATGCACCGACCCCGGAAGGTTTCGAGGCAGTGCTTCGTGCCCTCTGGGATTGTTGCCGAAGAACAACAGGGCAGGACTGCCCGACAGATTTCGAAGGGAACCGAAGACGGACTCGATTTGATCGGCCCAGACGCACACCAGCACCAACTCGAAGGTTCCAGTGCAATCGGGCGCGACGCCCACCGGAAAGACCTCTTCTCGTGAACCCAGTCCCGTGGTGACGTCGCGTACGACGAAGCCCTGGGCCGCGACGTCCTTTGTCGTCGAGCCATGGTCGAGCACGGAGACCGAGTGATTCTCGGCCGCCAGCTGCGCTCCGTACACGCGTCCGATCACCCCAGCGCCCACCACGAGGACCCTCACGGTGACCCTCCGCTCATCGTCGCACCCCGGACCGAATCGGGTTCGCAGTCTTGCAAGGCACGGAGCGGTACGTGGCCCTCTGCGCACTGCGAGCGGACGCGGTCCCCGACCTTTTCCTGGTCGACGCCTATGCACGCTTCGGGAGCATCTCCGACGGGATCCGCGCGGCCGACAGGCGCTGTCCCCAGCACAAATGGGGAAGAGTCAGCAGAAACCGGGCCCAGAGCGCCCCATCGCAAGGGCCGGTGCCGCAGTGGTTGGCGGGAGGCATGAGGCGTCGGCCACCGGTGATGATGCACGGCGGTCACCTTGGCGTCATTGTGGCTCCTAGCGGCAGGCCGCTTGAGGCCCTGTCGCCTCCTAGCATCCACTCGGAGCGGCAAGCCCGCGGGAGGAGGCTTCAGTGCCCGGGGAGTACAGCCAAGAGCAGTTGCAGACCTTCTTTCGTGTCATCAACCAGCGGCTCGACCGGATCGAGGAGCACCTGGTCCTCCTCGCCAACACGGTGCACGTTCCCTATGCGACCTACGCGGAGTCGCTGAACGTCCCCGACGAGGTCGTTGCGCTGGCCCGAGACGGCAAACGGCTCGAAGCCGTGAAGCGCTACCGGGAGCTGACGGGAGCGAACGTCAAACAAGCGGAAGAAGTGCTCGCCGGTCTCTAATCCGGCGCCGCGGGTCGATCAAGTCCCCCATGTTGACGCTCCCGCGCCGTCTGATGTCGCGTCGGGAGATGATCCCGTGGCGCGACGCGTCCCCAGCGACCCTGCCTGTACGATCAGCTCCGCGTCTGGCCAGCGAACCGACCTACCGGCGCGCCGCCATCGTCCTGGCTCTCGTCGCGACGATGAGCATCGGAATTCCTCCCGCTTTCGCAGCAGGTCGTCGAGGAGTCCATTCGGCACGGCTCAACACGTCGACGTCCGGCCGCCCGTACCCGTGCGCGCCACAGTCTAACCAAACCATCTCGGGCGAGTTCGCCGATGCCGGTGCAATCGGCTGGGAAGGAAACAACCAAGGCGTCGTGGCCTGTCTCGGTGGGAGCTTCTACGTTCAAGATGGCCTGAATCGCACATACGGCTACGGGGTCTACAACAACAGCCGAACCACGTGGACGAACCTCGATGGCTATCTGCCTGCGCTCGTCTCGAGCTTTCACCGTTCGGGCATCGATGTTTCGATCACGACCTTCGCCGACGAGCTCAACTTGGACGGTGATGCATACGTTGCCGTGTACAGCCGGGTGTCGATCCACAACCCGACCCGGCGTATCGCGCAGGTAGATCCCGAGCCGTCCCCGGGACTCCTTGCCCTCGACCAAGCACCGACCCGCGTGCCGCCAGCCACTACGGTCGACCACGACTACGTCGTCGCCGTCGACCGGTTCGGCCAGACATATCCATGGCCGACCGATGGGTCCCTGCTCGCCGCCGGCGGGTTCGACGCGCACCTGGCGCACATGCAGCACTTCTGGAACGGACAGCTCGCGTCGATCGCCGAGATCAGTGTTCCGGACCTTCCGCTCGAAGACGCGTATCGCAGTGGCTACATCGACACCCAGATCGCCCGGAGCGGAAACCACCTCAACACCGGTGTCAACAACTACGAACAGGAATACAGCCACGACGTCATCGGCATCCTGGCCAACCTGTTCACCCAGGGCGACTTCACCGATGCCCACGCACTGCTCCTGGACGCTCGGAGCGTCGTCGGAACACAGGGCCAGTACGAGGACGGCCTGTGGACGTACGCCTGGCCGTGGGCGATCTACCTGATGAAGACCGGGGACCTCAGCTTCGTCCGAGCGAACTTCGCCTCCGAGGGTCCGAGCGGCCCCAGCACGCCGAGCATCGAGGACACCGCCCACCTCATTGCCGCCGACCGCAACAGCCCCAACGGGGTCATGGAGCGAACCACCGACATCGATACCCCCGGATACTGGACCGTCGACAACTACGAAGCCCTCATGGGACTGGCCGCCTACCGGTATCTCGCCCAACAAGTTGGTGACGCGGCCGAGACGGCGTGGGCGACCAGCCAATACGACAGCCTCCTGACCGCCACCAACCGACTCCTGCAGACGACGATCGACCGCTACCACCTCCACTACCTGCCCTGCTCGATGATCGAGCCCAACACGATGAACCGTTGCGCTTACGCCGAGGACGCCAACTGGGCGGCCCCGTTCCTCTTCGGCCGCTGGGCCTGGGATGGCTACCTGTTCGGCGCAGCCATCACCGGTCCCGGCGTCGACCTCATCGATGCCACGTACGACTACGGATTCCAGCGCCTTCACGGCAAGCTGCCGCCCGACACCTTCGGTGGCTATCCCGACGACTACTACTCAACCGGGTACAACGCCGGATACGGCAGTTGGGGGCTGGCCAGTCAGCACCACCGCGACCAAGGCATCCTTGGCTACGACTTCATGATTCGAAGCACGCAGAGTGGCCCCCTCTCCTGGTGGGAGAGCGCGAGCGCACCGAACCGAACCTCCCCGTGGATCGGAGACCACCCCGAGAGCGGACAAGGATCGTCGCCGCACGCCTGGGGCGCCGCGAATGCCAACAAGGTGTTGCTCGATTCCCTGGTGGCGCAACGATCCGACGGCGCGCTGATCGTCGGTCGAGGTATTCCCGTCAGCTGGACACGGAACGGACAGGTGATCGCGGTCTCGAACTTCCCCACTGTCGATGGCCGACGCCTCGGCTTGACTCTCTCCGTTCACAACGCGACCGTGTCCTTCGTACTCACCGGCGACAGCCCACCCGGTGAGGTGCTGCTCCAACTCCCCATCTTCGTTCGCAACCTTCGCCACGCGAGCATCGGTACCCTCGACCAGCGCACTGGCACGGTGACACTGTCGCCGGGCACGAAGCACGTGATCGTGGAGCTGACTCACCGGACCTGACGTCAAGCAGTCCGGATCGGCTTCCCCGTCAGAGCAATGCCGGCGCCGACATCGCCAAGGCCACGGTTAAGATCCCACCTCTCGTGGCCTCGACCCGTCCTCGGCGAAGTCGCCGGCAGCAACAGATCTACCGGCGACGGCGCGCGGTGGTGGGTGGGAGCGCCCTGGTCCTGGTCGTAGTACTTGTCGCTGCGATCGCGAACCTCTCGGGGGGTTCCGGCCACTCGTCGTCGACGCAGGCTGGGCCCGCCACGCTGCAGGTGAGCACCGTCCCCTGGCAGCTGCAGACGCCATTGTCACGCACCGTGGCCTTCCCCCTCGACGGACGCATCGGCATCTTCGGTGGCTTGGGAGCCGCAAACGCGACGACCCCAGCGATCACAGAGCTGGACCCGAGCTCTGGCAAAGCCAAATCGGCAGGCACCCTGGCCATGCCGGTCCACGACGCTGCCGGCGCGATCATCGGAAACTCCGAATACATCTTCGGTGGCGGCACACAGCAGGTGACGGCCGCGGTCCAGGCGTTCGATGCCGACCAACCCGGGGCGGCCAGTTCGCAGGCCACGACCGTGAGCTTCCCTGCCTACTCCCCGCGCTGACCTCGCGGCGGTCACGGTGGGCGGAACGATCGTGCTCGTCGGTGGCTACGACGGCACGAACTGGCTACCGGACGTGCTCACCACCACCGACGGCCGTAGCTTCACCGTCGCGGCTCGACTTCCCCAGCCGGTCCGCTATCCGGCGGTGGCTGCCGTGGGTAAAAAGGTTTACGTGATCGGCGGCGAGCTGCCCGGCAACGGCGGCGACGCCTCGACCATCCAAGTCGTGGATCTCGATGCGCACACCGCAACCACGGTCGGCCATGCACCCAGCGCGCTGTCGCATGCCGTCGCGGTGAATCTCAGCGGCCAGGTGTATGTCTTCGGCGGTCGCTCCGGCGGCCACGCCCTCGACACGGTGTACAAGCTCGATCCGGCGCACAAGACGCTCGATCCGGTGAGCCGACTGCCCGTCGCGGCCTCTGATCTCGGTGCAGCGATCTTCGGTGATGCGGTCTACCTGGTCGGAGGCGAGGACGAGCACCAGAACCCCCAGACGACGGTGATGGTCGCCCGACTCGAGTCCTCCCAGCCGGCCACCGCGACGGACAAGACCCCGTTCAACGGCAAGCTGCTGATCGCCGACCGCGGGAACAACCGCCTGCTGGTCGTCGACGTCCACAAGCACGTGCTGTGGACGTTTCCATCTCCCACCGCCCCGGCTCCACCCCAGGGCTTCTACTTCCCAGATGACGCCTTCTTCATCAAGCACGGGACAGCGATCATCACCAACGAAGAGGACCAGGACACGATCATCGAGCTCGCCTACCCATCCGGCAAGCTTCTCGCCAGCTACGGCCATCCGTACGTCCCCGGTCGGGGCCCGGGCTTTCTGAGCCAGCCCGATGACGCCTACCTGCTCAAGAACGGCCAGGTGACCGTCGCTGACGCCAAGAACTGCCGCATCCTGTTTCTCAACCCGAACTTCACCTACGCCTCCGAGATCGGGCAGTCCACCGGCTGCCAGCACGACCCCCCCAACGACATCGGCTACCCGAACGGAGACACGCCCTTAGCCGACGGCAACATCCTCGTCTCCGAGATCAACGGCTCGTGGGTGGACGAGATCACCCCGGCCGGTCGGGTCGTGTGGAGCCTGAAGCTCCCCGTGGCCTACCCATCCGATCCCCAACAGATCGGGCCCGATCTCTACCTGATCGCCGACTACTCGCGGCCGGGCGGCCTCTACGAGTTCACCCGCGAGGGTCGGATCGTCTTCAGCTACTCGTTCCCATCCGGCGAGGCGATGCTGGACCACCCCAGCCTCGCGGAGCGGCTCCCCAACGGGCTGTTGTGCTTGAACGACGACTACCGCCACCGAGTGGTCATCATCGATCCCGCCACGAAGAAGATCGTGTGGCAGTACGGCCAGACCGATGTCCCCGGAACCGCCCCCGGGCTGCTCAACATCCCCGACGGGTTCGACCTGCTCGCACCCAACAACACCACCCCAACCCATCCCGCAACCGGATGAGCCCCCAGCAGGTCCAGACCACGACCAGCCGGACAGCAGATCGCGAGTCACGAGTCTCGTTCGACGCGTGAGCCGGATTGAGCGGGTTGAACTGTCAGCCCCGCCAACGACATCGTCGACAAGGTTGCGCGATCGATCTCTTGAGTCAGCTCGTCGATCAGCGCGTCACAGCTGAACTGGGCGCCACGTGGGCCGACCGGCCGGAGGCGAAACCACCCGCTCCGATCTTGCACGCTTCTCATGACCGCGCGGCTGCCACCGCGGCCGACGTAGGGACGAGACGACTCCTAGCGTCGTGAGCGTGCAGTCGACCGCCGAATCGCGCCACCGCGTGACGGAAGCGCTTGCGAAGAATTCACCCCGGCCGCTATTGCATCTGTTCACCCTGCCGGAGCCGTTGGTTCAACCGACCAAGTCCCAGACGTCAATTTTCGGCGCGACCCTGCGCGAGTCGGACGACGTCGCTCGACGCAACCCACGGAAGGGACATGCGCATGCGATCGTTGTTGCGAAGAGCGCAACTGACCCGACTCGGGACAGTTGCTGTCATGGGCCTCGCGAGCCTCGGGCTCTCGGGGGCAGCCCGCGCTGCGGCCGACCCCGAGCTCGGCTTCCCATCGCAACGCGGTTGTGGCTCACCACTCCTCGCTTCAGAACTGCCGCAAGGGAAGGTTCCGAAACTTCCTGCCGAGCCCGCTTGGGCCTCAGGCTCTTGGAGTTGAGACGCCCTCCCGAGCCTCGAGGTTGCGGTAGTAGTCGCGCCAGATCAGCCGATAAACGGGCACCCATCGCGGAATCGATCGGATGCCCGGAATGAAAGGCACGAGGACGAGCGCGAGAGTCAGGATCGCCATGATCGCCCAGATCAGCGCGTCGGCGTTACTCGACGTCTTGAATGGCGAGATCTGGTACCAGAAGGTGTAGAGCCAAAGCCAGGCTTGCCCCGGATAGTTCCCAGTTTCGTTCATCATTCCCCATTGGCCGCCCAGGAGATGGTCCTCTTGGGCAAGGCTTTCGAGGTAGGTGCTGTCGGCCATGAAAAGCAGCGGCTTGGTGTAGTCGGTCGCGTAGAACTGCGAATGCGTCACCAACGCGCTATCGAGGGCGCCACTGCGTGCAAAGTCCAGCATCCCGGCCATGATCGGTCCGACTGGCCCGTAGTCGCCCGGAGGAACACGCAAGGCATCGCCGACGACTCGGGCGTGGGAGAGCGCCTTGGCGTACGCGGTGGTCCATCGTTGCTGCTGCATGCTCGTAGCAGCTTGGTAACGCTCGACAGCGTGATGGAGCACCGGCTGATCTTGAGAGAGAGAAGCGAGCGGTTCCAGCACGAAGTCTCTTGGGGGGTCGACCGGTATCCGCACGCCAGCAAGCCGCTGCAAGGACACGGGACCGATCTTCTGGCCAGCGCCAGGCGTGTGGTTGTATGGCGGCCCATAGGTAGCGGTCGCGCTCGCCCCATCTAGTTCTGAGAGCGCGGTGGTCACGAAGTCCGTCGGATTACTCCGTGACCACTGAGCGATTGTCACCGCCTTCTTGTCGGGTGACGAGAACACCCCAGCGAGCGCGACGCTTAGCAGGCCGACGACTACCAGCGCGATCACGAACTCTTTGACCAGATCGTAGGGTCGATAACCGCCTGTCCAGACGGCCTCGTCAGGCGGCGGATCCCGACGCCCGGCCATTAGCGCTCCGGCCTCGGTGCAGAGGAGTCGGACGCGTTGCCCGGCTTGGTCCGAGCTGGGAACGGTGGAACGACACCGTGCTTGCGAACCAACAGGACGTGGATGATCACCAGGACCACGATCCCGAGTGGAAGCAAGATGACATGCCAGGTGAACATCTGCCCGAAATCGAGGACGTTGAAGAACGCTCCGATCCCGACCGAGTTCAACCCGTCTTTGGCTTGGGTGGCGATCCATTGGGACGCGAAGTTCTGCTGCGACAGGTATCCCGTAAACGCCGCACCTACGGAGACGACGAATGCCACGCCACCGGTTACCCAGGTCATGGCTCGCCGCCCGCGCCAGGCGGCCATCAGGAACTTCGCCCATAGGTGGATCACCATGAAGAAGAAGAACAGCTCAACACTCCAGAGATGCAGGCTGTTGAAGAACAGGCCCACCGATGAGATGTGCCACCAGGTGGGGCCCTTCAGAGCGAGGACGAGCCCCGAGACGATGACGATGACCAGTGCCGCCAGCGTGGCCACGCCGAACACGTACACCCACGACGCGACGTACTCCGGTTGCTCATCGGGCAGCAACTGCTCGGGAGGCAGCGCCCGTACCGCGGCACGGCGCACGACCGAAGTCCATGACGACGAGGGCCGAGCTCCGGAGCGTTCGTCAGGTGACGTCATCGTCGGCGTTTCGGAAAGGGCACCACGATCGCCAACCCAAACACAACGATCATGGCGACGATCACGGCCAGGTTTGCGGCCGAGATCTGAAACCATCCCCAGTGGATGAAGTACGAGCGACCATTGAGTCCGACAGCCAGGGCTGCTCCGGTCATCACGTGTGCCTCGTGGGTGTGCCGAGGCTCGGGCTGGTCAGCACGACGTCCGTCGCGGCACCGCCAGCACGTCCCACTATGGCCGACAAGCCGGAGCCATATTGAGCCCAGGATAAGGCGCCGGGCCGACTGTTGTCACGAGGCGGTCCGTCGACCGAGTTCATGCCCACGTCAAGGCGGTGTGTCACTGCCGAGCGGGCAGGGAACCCCTAACAGGGTGCTGAAAATCGCCCTGAGTTGAGCTCCTGGGGCAGCGTGGCGGACCGGTGGTGGGTGAGTGGTTGGTCTTGTCGACGGTGGGGGTGGATGGCCGGGTCGTGTCGTTGGTTCGGTCAGGTGGGGGCGGCGTCCAGCGCGGCGATTCGGAGGATGTTGTAGACGGCTCCAGCCATGAGGAACCAGGCTCGGTTGCGTTGTCGGCCGATGTAGCGGAGCTTGCGGCCTCCGGCGATGGTCTTGATCCAGCCGAAGGGTTCTTCGATCCGTTTGCGGATCCGTTGACTCACGGCATGGCCTTCGTGACGGAGGGTGCGCCCATCGATCGTGGAGTGCTGGCGGGTGGTGTTGGGCGCGACATGCGGCGTGATGCCCATCGCGTGGAGATCAGCGACGAACCCGGCGGTGTCGTAGGCCTTGTCGCCGGCGACGGTCCGGCGTCGTTTCGTTGCGGGGAGCCGCCCCAGCATCTCGAGTGCGGTGTCGCGTTCCGCGTAACCGTTCGCTTCGGTCAACTCGATGTCGACCAGCAAAGCATTGCGATGTTCCATCAACAGATGCCCGGCATAGGAGAGCTTCGCGGCGGTCGCGTGGGACTTGCGGGCCATGCGAGCTTCTGGATCCGTCGTCGAGACATGGGTCTGGTTCGAGCGGCGTTGCCCGTGGAAGCTCACCTCGGCGTTGCGACCCCCACCCGAGGAGCCAGGACCCGAGCCGTCTTTGGGCTTGAAGCTCTTCTGCGACGCCCAGGCCTCCAGCAGGGTGCCGTCGACCGAGAAGTGATCACTCGAGACGTAGCGACGCAGCTTGGCGTGGCGGACCACCGCGGCGAAGAACCGGGCCGCGATCTCGTGATCCAACAGCCGCTCCCGGTTCTTGGAGAAGGTCGTGGCGTCGAACGCAGGTGCGTCGATCGCCAGATCCAAGAACCACTTGAAGAGCAGGTCGTAATTGACCCGCTCACAGAACGCCCGCTCCGACCGGATCGAATACAGCGCCATCAGCACCGTGGCCTTCAACAGCTGCTCCGGCGGCACGCTCGGCCGCCCCGTCGCGGGCGTACATGACGCTGAACTCCCCATCGAGGTCCGCCAGCACCCCCTCCACCACCCGGCGGATCCCACGGATCGGATGATCAGCCGGGATCAGACTCTCGGCACTCACCGCCACGAACATCGCCGACTGCCGATCAGGTTCCCCGCGCACCACTCACCTCCTGACGAACGTCCTCATCAGAAGCATGACGAACACCAGCACCAAACGCGAGCACCCACCAGGGGTTTTTCAGCACCCTGCTAAGCGTTGTCGACGACCTGGCGAAACTCGAGGCCGGTGATGGTCACGCCGTCACCCATGTCGGCACCCGAGGGAGGCGCCGCCGCCTTCGCGGACGCCTCATCCTCGAAGACGACGAAAGCCACGCCCTCGTCGTCGATCGGCTCGGTCCAGTACCCCGCCACAAATCCCGGCGCCGAGCTGCACCGTCTTCACCGTCTCCCGCAAGTTCTTCAGTCGGGCATCGCTGACGCCGCCCGGAATGCTGGCTCTCGTGATGACTGCGTACACCCGATCATCTCCCGTCTTGCCCGGCTGGTGGCGCGAACCCTACTGGAGTCCACGATCGTCGCCGATTGAGCGTGGGCGGATACCGGCCCGGCGGTCCCGGTCCGCGGGCGGGCCGACTGAGTGGCGCTCTGGCCAGTCTGGACCGATGATCCGAGGGCGGGGTCGGTGACGGAGTGAGGAGGAACGCAAACGCTGCCCTCGGGCAGAAAGGGGTACCGATATGTCACTCGTGAAGTTCCTCCCCGCATGGTTCCACGCCATCGCCGACTACGCGGTCGGCGGTCTCCTCATCGTCGCCGCGCTCCTCACGACCAGCGCCCCCGACAAGGCAGTCGCCACGGGCGTGGTGGTGGGTGTCGTCGTGCTCGTGGTCAGCATGCTGACCAAGTACCCGCTCGGGGTCGTGAAGGTGCTGCCGTTCACGATCCACTCGGCCGGTGACTACCTGGCCGCCGTGTTGCTGATCATCGCCCCGTTCGCCCTCGGCTTCAGCGGGAGCAGTGGGGGACTCGCGGCCTTCTACATCATCGCCGGCGTCGCCGTGCTGGCCGTCAGTCTGATCACGAACTACCAGTACAGCCCGGCCCGGACCGCGGCTGCGACCGCCTAATCCACGGGGTTGCGTGAGGCTCTCCGAGCCCTTGCGGCTCGGAGAGCCTCGCCGCGCCCGGGGCTCGCTGCAGGACGCGGCGGCCGGCGGCTCGCCGGTCAGACGGTCAGCAGCGCGTGGGTGTGGCGAGCGACGACCCAGCTCTCGTCGGTCTCGATCGCGTGGACCCGGACCGCTGCCGCGTCGGGGCTGATCACGGGTTCGCCGGCCCGGTTCCGCTCGGGGTCGATCTCGATGCCGAGATGGCCGAGCCCTCGGCACGCCTCGTCCCGCACGGCGGGAGCGTGCGCCCCGATTCCCCCCGTGAAGACCAGGCTGTCGAGTCCACCGAGCAGGGCGGTGTACGCGCCGATCTGCATGCGCAGCCGGGTGGAGTAGATCTCGAGAGCCAGCGCCGCCTGCTCGTCGCCACTGTGCCGGCGGGTGAGGACCGTCCGCATGTCGGCGGTGCCGCAGAGGCCGAGGAGCCCGGCCTCCCCGTCGACGAGCCGCTCGAGCCGCTCCGGCGTGTAGCCGAGCTCCCGGGCCAAGTACACGAGGACGCCGGGGTCCAGGTCGCCGCTGCGGTGGCTCATGACGATCCCGCCGCTCGGGGTGAGGCCCATCGTCGTGTCGACCGAGCGCCCGTCGACGACAGCGACCAGGCTCGCGCCGCCACCGAGGTGGGCGAGGACCGCCCGGCTGAGGCGCTGCTCGCCGAGAGTCGCGACGATGTACTCGTACGAGAGCCCGTGGAACCCGTACCGGCGGATGCCGCGCTCGGCCAGCGCGGCGAGGGAGCGCGAGTCGCCACGCCGCCTCGGGCATGGTGCGGTGGAACCCGGTGTCGAAGCACGCCACCTGGGGTAGCTGGGGGTAGCGGCGGGCCAGGTCGTCGATGGCATCCAGGGCCGGACGCTGGTGGAGGGGAGCGAGCGGCGCGGCGGCCCGCAGATCATCGAGCAGGGTCGGGTCGACCCGAGCGGGCAGATCGTGGCGGGGGCCGCCGTGGACGACGCGGTGGCCGATCGCGGTGAGCTGGTCGGCGGGGTACTCGAGCGCGTCGATCGCGTCGTGGAGCGCCGTCGGCCCCGTGCCCTCCAGGTCAGCGGCGGCGAGACGCCGCTGCGAATTGTCGCTGACCTCGTAGACGGCGCATTTCACCGACGAGGAGCCCGTGTTGACGCACAGCACGACCTGCCGACGAGCCAGGGTCACGCCTCGCCGAACCGCCAGTTGGTGACCTCGGGCATGTCCTCGAGATGCTGTCGGATGTACGCGGGGTGGCGCTTGAGCTGGGTGTTGCAGACCTCGATGAGGTCCTCGGCCGTCCCCGGTACCCGTCGTGCTCGACGGAGGGCCTCGAGGCACAGCTGGTAGCGGCTGACCCCGTTTCGGACCACCATGTCGAAGGGGGTCGTCGTGGTGCCCTCTTCCTCGTAGCCCCGGACGTGGAACCGGCTCGGTCGTGGGCGCCGGTGGAGGGCCAGGTGGATCGCGGTCGGGTAGCCGTGGAAGGCGAAGACGACGTCGCGGTCGGCGGTGAACAGGTCGAGGAACGCGTCCTCACTCATTCCGTGCGGATGAGCGTCGCGGCTGAACAACGCCATGAGGTCGACGACGTTGACGACCCGGAACGACAGGTCGGGCACGTAGCGGCGGAGAAGGTCGGCGGCCGCGACAGCTCCATGGTGACGGTGTCGCCCGCCGACGCCAGCACGACGTCGGGGTCCACCCCGCCGTCGCGGGAGCTGGCCCACTCCCAGCGGGAGGCGCCCCGTCGGCAGTGCTGGCGCGCGCTCTCGATGTCGAGCCACTGTGGCTCGGGCTGCTTGTCGATCACGATCAGGTTGACGCAGTCGCGGCTCCGGAAGCAGTGATCGGCGATCGACAGCAGGCAGTTCGCGTCGGGGGGGAGGTAGACGCGGGCGACGTTGCCGCGCTTGGTGATCACCGTGTCGATGAGGCCGGGGCCTTGGTGGCTGAATCCGTTGTGATCGTTCCGCCAGCAGGTCGACGTAAGCAGGAGGTTGAGGGACGCCACGGGGACCCGCCACGGCAGGTCAGCGGCCGCCTCGAGCCACTTGGCGTGTTGCACCAGCATGGACGCCGAGACCATCGAGAACGCCTCGTACGTCGCGAAGAGCCCGTGCCGGCCGGTGAGGACGTAGCCCTCGAGCCAGCCCTCACAGTTGTGCTCGCTGAGGATCTCCATGACCCGCCCGTCGGCGCTGACGTGGTCGTCGATTGGGATCGTCGGCTCGAGGAAACAGCGGTTCTCGACCTCGAAGACCGGGCCGAGCCGGTTCGAGTTCGTCTCGTCCGGGCAGACCAGCCGGAAGTTGGCCGAGTCGCGGTTGTGGACGAACACGTCGCGGAGCATCTCGCCGAGCTGGCGGGTGGACTCGCGGAGCTCGGCGCCTGGACGCGGGACCGGGATCGCGTACTGAGTGCAGTCGGGCAGCTGGAGCGGTTCGAGGAGCAGCCCGCCGTTGGCGTGCGGGTTGGCGCCCATCCGCCGCTCGCCGCGGGCGCGAGGGCGGCGAGGTCCTCGCGGAGGCGGCCCGACGCGTCGAAGAGCTCCTCGGGCCGATAGGAGCGCATCCAGGCCTCGAGCTGGGCGAGGTGGTCGGGATTGTTGGCCGGGGCGGGGATCGGCACCTGGTGCGCCCGGAAGGTCCCTTCCACCGGCAGGCCGTCCACCGTCTTGGGGCCCGTCCAGCCTTTCGGGGTGCGCAGCACGATCGCCGGCCACGACGGCCGCCCCGAGACGCCGCTGGTTCGGGCGCGGCGCTGGATGTCGCGGATCGAATCGAAGCAGCGGTCGAGCGTGTCGGCGAGCGAGCGGTGCACGACCGGCGGCTCGTCACCTTCGACGAAGTGCACGTCGTAGCCGTGCCCGGCCAGGATCGAGCGCACCGCGTCGTCAGAGGCGCGTCCGAGCACGGTGGGTCCCGAGATCTTGTAGCCGTTGAGATGCAGGATCGGCAGCACCGCGCCGTCGCGGGCCGGGTTCAAGAAGTTGATCCCCTGCCACGAGCCCGACATCGGACCGGTCTCGGCCTCGCCGTCGCCGACGACGCAGGCGACCACCAGCTCCGGGTTGTCGAACGCGGCCCCGAACGCGTGGACGAGCGCATAGCCGAGCTCGCCTCCCTCGTGGATCGAACCGGGTGTCGGGACGCTCACGTGGCTCGGGACCCCGCCCGGCGTCGAGAACTGCCGGAAGAGCCGGCGCATCCCGTCGACGTCGGGACTGATGTCTGGGTAGATCTCCGGGTACGTGCCTTCGAGGTAGACGTTGGCGAGCAGCGCCGGGCCGCCGTGGCCGGGCCCGGTCACGAAGACGAGGTTGGCGTCACGCTCCCGGATGACCCGGTTCAGGTGCGCGTAGAGCAGGCTCAGCCCGGGCGACGTTCCCCAGTGCCCGAGCAGCCGGGGCTTGATGTGCTCGGGACGCAAGGGCTCACGCAGGAGCGGGTTGGCGGACAGGTAGATCTGCCCGACGGTGAGGTAGTTCGCGGCTCGCCAGTAGGCGTCCAGCGCTTCGAGATCGGCGTCCGACGCCACGGTGGGTCAGCGTAGCGAGCGTCCCCGCCGATCCATCGAGTGGCGGACGCCGCATCGCGGCCGCATCACCTGACCTCGCGGCCGACGTGCAGCTCGACTCCCTCCCCGTGCCGGCGATCGGTAGCCGCGGCGGGTGAGGCTCGGCACGACAGACTGGTGCGTGCCGCGACCTGGAGCGGCGGCCGACGAGCCGTGGCGCTCGTGAACGGGGAGGGGCGAGCAGGTGAAGGCTTGGAGAGTGGTGCGCTACGGAGCGCCGTCGGACGCGCTCGCCTTGGAGGAGGTCGACCGGCCCGATCCGGCGCCGGGCGAGGTGCGGATCCGGGTCAGCGCGGCCACCGTGAACTTCAACGACATCGACGGGATGTACGGCCGCTACGCGACGATCCCGCTCACTCCGCCCTACACGCCCGGCATGGAGGTCCTCGGGCACGTCGAAGCGACCGGGCCCGGCGCTGAGGAATGGATCGGACGGCGGGTGGCCGCGATCCCCACCGGAGCGCACGGGGGCTACGCGGAGGCCGTCGTCGCGGCCACGACGATGGTGTTCGCCATGCCAGAGGCGGTGCCGGCGCCCGGCGCGGCTGCGATCCTCATGCCGTTCCACCTGTCCTGGCTGGGTCTTCACACCCGGGGCGCCCTCCGGTCGGGCGAGACGTTGCTCGTCCACGCCGCGGCGGGCGGGATCGGATCCGCCGCGGTGCAGCTCGGCGCGCAGGCCGGCGCCCGCGTGATCGCCACCGCCGGCACCCCCGACAAGCTGGCCCTGTGCCGAGAAGCTCGGCGCTGACGTCGCCATCGACTACCGCCGGGGCGACTTCGTGGACGGCGTCCTCGACGCGACCGACGGCCGAGGCGTCGACGTCGCGTTCGACACGATCGGCGGGTCGGTCACCACGTCGACGTTCCGGTGCATGGCCTTCAACGGACGGCACCTCATGATCGGGTTCACGTCGGGGATCGAAGCCGAGGACACCGGGATCGTCCCCCGGCCCGTGATGTTCGGCAACTTCTCGCTCTGCGGGGTGTGCCTCGCCTACGTCGACGATCAGGGAGAGGCCAAACGGGATCGAGGCGGCTTCAACTTCGCGTCCCGCGCCGAGGGCCTGCGGATCCACGACCAGGTGCTCGACCTGGTGCAGCGCGGCGCGGTCCGGCCGGTGGTCGGACTCGAAGTGCCGTTCGCGTCGCTGCCCGAGGGGGCGGAGGCACTCGAGCGGCGCGAGACCGTCGGCCGAGTCGTGGTGCGCCTGGACTGACCGTCGGCCCCGACTCCGGACCGCGGTCTGGCCGGCGTCTCAGGTCCGACGCTTGAGGACATACATCGGGAACACGCCGTAGTTCTTGGCGGTCGGGATGTGCCCCACGTACTGGCAGCTCATGGTCTCGTCGTCGTCGAGGGCGAGAAGCGCCGCGAAGGCGTCGGTGACGTAGACCTCCCCCTCGGGGGTCCGAGGCTCGATCCGCGCGGTGCGGGTGACCTCGGTGCCGTAGAAGGCCGGCTGCTTCATGACCGGGTCCCAGCCCTCGAAGACGGGGCCGACGTGGGCGCCGATCCGCAGCCCCAGCGAGAGGGGGAGACCGGCCTCCTCGAGGTCGAGGTCCCGCATCGTCTCCTGGAGGGCGAGGCTGCAGCCGCGCCGCGGCCTGCACGTCGCGGAGCACCACGTAGAGGCCGTCGCCCCAGGTGTTCTGGTGCAGGATCGTGTCCCCGTACCGGTCGAGGGTCTCGCCAAGCTGCCCCATCAGCGAGGCAACGAACACCGGGATCTCGGCCTCGGTCAGGGTGCTGAACCCCTTGAAGTCGCCGAAGAGCATCGCCTTGAGCCGCCGTCGGGCGATCGGCTCCTCGTCGTCGCGGGCGGGGTCGTCGCCGTTCCCTTCGACAGGGATCACGTGGGTGACCCGGCCGCCCCGCTGCCAGGTGGCGACGTCGACCGCGGTTCCGGCCGTCGCGTCGGGCTTCTTCCCGTCCCACGCCACGATCTGCGCGACCGGCGCGGTCAGGAACGAGCTGCGGATCAGGGCCTGGCCCATCGCGACCCGGGCGCAGTAGTCGAAGAGCGAGTCGTCGCCGAGGTACTGACCGCGGGTGGCGTAGGTGACCGAGACCGCGGCCCGGAGGCACTGGTCGAAGCGATCCAGCCAGCCGTCGCCGCACGGCGCGACCGAGATGTCCTTGAACTCGTCGATCGCGAAGGGCAGGACCACGTGCAGCTCGGCGCCTCGGTCGAGCAGCGCCTCCGCGAACAAGATGTCGGCGCCGCCGGCGAGGGAGCCGTACCCGAACCCGACCCGTTCCTGGTCGAGCTCGTCCCGGATGGCCCGGGCGACGGCGGCCTCAGCCTCGGCCGCGAACCGTCCCGTCTCGCCGGGCGGCGAGATCCGGTGTCCTCCGTAGTGGATCACCATCGGGATGGCGAGCGGCTCGAGCACCCCGGGGTCGAGCCCCTTGACCTCGCAGATGAGCAGCAGCTGCTTTCGGGTCGCGGCGACGGACGCCAGCCGGCCTCGCCCGAACCGGGCCGTGCGGCCGAGCGCGTCCTCGAGGCCGCGCTCGTCGTCGAGGTGGAGGGCCGCCTCGGCCTCGGTCGCGGCCTGCCAGTAGCGGTCGTCGTCCGAGTCGGGCTCGGCGTGCTGGCACAGCGCCCGGGCCTGCTCCGCAAGCTCGGCGGCGTGCGTCGCGTCGCCGGCGAGGAGCCACATGGTGGCCGCGTTGATGCACGTATAGGGACGGTGCAGGCGCTCGAAGATGGCCTCGTAGAGCCTCTGCCGCGACTCGGGCCCGGATGGCGCGCGCCGGCCCGATCGTGGCCAGGGCGGCGTCCTTGCTGAGCCGAGCCCGGAGCGCGGCCGCGTCCTCTTGCAACGCCACGTCACCGGTCTCGGATCGCTCCTCGAGCCGCGACGAGTCGAGCGCCTCCAGCGCCCGGTTGGTGGCCCCGGCCCGGGCGAGGGCGAGGATCAGCTGGTACTGGAGCCGGACGTCGTCGGGGAACGAGGTGAGCGCCTCGGTGGCGAGGTCGAAGGCGGTCAGGTACTCGCCGCGGTCCATCGCGCCGTGGATCCGCTCCAGCCAGCCGTCGGCGGTCGCCGAGAACACCTCGCCTGGGGCGTCGGTCTCATCGCCGGCGGGCGACGGAACCTGGTCAGGTGGGGTCACGCGCTCTGGTGCAGGTAGAGGCGCCGCTCGGCACTGGTCAGGGAGCGCACCACACGTCGGTGAGCGAGCTGCAGCGTGGTGTTCATCGACCCGCACTCGAGGCAGTGCCAGACCCGGGTCGTCCCGTCGCTCGTCGCGGTCGCCAGCCGGGTGCCGTCGGGGCTGAACGCGACCGACGCTCACCTTGTCGGTCTGGTGGAGCACCACCGGCGGCTGCTCCGGGTCGCGCCAGTCCCACAGCGAGGCGGTCCCGTCGTTGCTCGCCGTGGCCAGCTGGCTCCCATCCGGGCTGAACGCCACGCTGTTCACGGTATCGGTCTGGTGGAGCACGATCGGCGTGGCCTTGGTGTGCTGCAAGTCCCACACCTGGGCGGTTCCGTCGATGCTCGCCGTCGCGAGGTACCGGTCGTCGGGGCTGAAGGCCACCGCCTCGATCGACGCGGCCTGGTACAGGAACACGGGCTGGGCCTTTGGGTGCTGCCAGTTCCACACGCCGGCTGAGATGTCGATGCTCGCCGTCGCGACCCGGCTGCCGGTGTGGTTGAACGTCACCCCCACCACCGAGTCGGTGTGACCCGTGAGCACGATCGGCGCGGTGCTCGGGTGCTGCCAGTTCCAGACCCGAGCCGTGTCCGTGGAGCCGTCCGCGGTGGCGAGCTCGCTGCCGTCGGGGCTGAACGCGACCGCGAACGTCGAGCCGGCGTCGCGCAGCACCACCGGCTGGGTGCTCAGGTGCTGCCAGTCGTAGATCTCGACCAGGCCGGACGCGCTGCCCGTCGCGAGGTACTGGCCGTTCGGGCTGAACGCGACCGCGAAGACGGTCGCGTCTCCGGGGGATCCGAGGATGATTGGCGGCTGGGTGGGATCCCGCCAGTCCCAGATCGCAGCCGTGCCGTCGAAGTTCGCGGTGGCGAGATGCTGGCCGTCGGGGTCGAAGGCGACGGTGTTCACCGCGCCGCCGGTCGACGGCAGGAGCACGGGGTCGGTGTCGGGCTGGGTGCGGTCCCACACCCGCACCGTCTGGTCGGCGCCCGAGGTCGCCAGCTCGGCACCGTTCGGGCTGAACGCGACGCCGGTCACCGCGTCGGTGTGGCCGAGCAGCAGGATCGGCGACTGGCTGGGGACGCGCCAGTTCCACATCCTCGCGATCCGGTCGGTGCTCGAGACGCCGAGCGTGTTGCCGTCGGAGCTGAACGCGACGCCGGTCGCGGGGCTGGGCAGCGAGAGCACGACCGGCAGCGCGGTGGGCTGGTGCCAGTTGAACACCGACGCGGTGCCGTCACCGCCCGCGGTGGCGACGTGCGTGCCGTCGGGGCTGAACGCGACGCCGAGCACCTGCCCGTCGAGGTGGAGGCTGGTGAGGGGGACGGTTGGGCTCTGCCAAGCCCACACCGACGCGGTGCCGCTGGTGCTCCCGACCACCAGCTCGGTGCCGGTCGGGTCGAACGCGACGCTGGTCAGGTCACCGGCCAGGCGCAGTGTGGTCGGCGGGGTGGTGGGATGCTGCCAGAGCCACACCTCGACCGTGCCGGCGTCGCTCGACGCGGCCAGCGCCGCTCCGTTGGGGCTGAACGCGACGCCGCTGACCGTGCCGGGCAAGTGCAGCACGGCCGGCGTCGAGTGGGGATCGCGCCAGTCGACGACGCGGGCGGTCCCGTCGTCGTCGCCGACCGCGAGGTACCGGCCGTTGGGGCTGAACGCCACTCCGTTCACGACGTCGGAGAACTTCAAGATGGTCGGCTTGGCGTCCGGATGACGCCAGTCCCAGACCCGGGCCGTCTGGTCGGAGCTGCCGCTCGCGAGGTGGGTCCCGTCGGGGCTGAACGCGACCGTGTTCACGATGTCGGTGTGGCCGTTCAGGACGGCCCGGGCCCGGTTCTCGAGGGTGGCCTGGCGGACCGCGCTCTGCGCCTGCACGGTCGAGCGGGTGTCGTAGGCCTGGAGGGCCAGCAGCAGGCTGAGCTGCGGGTCGGCGCTCAGCTGCGCGGTCGAATTGGCGGCCAGCTCCCGGGACAGGGCGACCTGGGCCGTGTTGTGGGCGTGGACGGCCTGGACGACCGCCACCACCGCGAGGGCGGCGATGAGGACCACCGCGGCGAGCGACGCCCCGACCAGGCGTCGGAGGCGGCTGGTCGCCGACTGCCGGCTGGCCAGCACGAACCTGCGCTGGGTGGGCGTCGGCAGAGGCTTGGCGTCAACGTGGACCTGCAGCGCGGCCTCGGCGTCGCTGAGGTCGCTGCCGCGGAGGAGGAGGCTGCGGTCCTCGTGCTTGGCCTCCCACTCCAGGGCCCGGACCAGGAGGCGGGTGTGGATCTTGACCCAGTCGAGGTCCGTGTCGAGCGCCTCGACGATGCGTGGCAGGTTCTCCTGGCGTTCCGCCTCGGTTCGACAGAACACCCAGTTGTGGGCAGCGACCGTGTCGGGCATCGGTCGCGAGCCGGGATCCTCGGCGAGGATGGGCAGGATCCGCTTGTTCAGCGCCACCGCGTGGGCGAGCTCCTCCCGGCAGACCTCCGAGTCCAGCGAGTGAGGGGTGAGGACGAAGACGAACGCGCCGGCGCCTTCGATCGCTGCCCGCACCTCGTCACGCCACTTCGCGCTGGGCGGATCCCCTCCCAGTCGACCCACACCTCCCGCTGCTGGTCGGTCAGCTCGTCGACCAGCCACCGGACGAACGGCTGATCGACCCGGGAGTAGGAGACGAAGACGTCGCTCACCGACGGTCGCTCCAGCCCCTGCCCATGGGCCCATGATGCTCGGCACGGCCGAGACGCCGCACGCGGCGACCAGCTCGGCGTCGAACCCGCGACCGTACGATCCGGCCCCCGAGGTCCGGTCGGCGCGGCGCCGTAGGGTGGAGGTCGTGGAGCCGCCCGCCGACGGGCCCGATCTCGCCTGCACGCTCGATCCCGGAGCAGCCCGGGCGCAGCTCGACGCCTGGGCCGACCTCCGGCGGTGGTGCCGACGCGCCGAGCGGAACGGTGACGGCGTCCGCCTGTGGTTCGACGCCGCCGCGGAGCCCGCCCTCCGCCGCGTCGCCGAGCGGGAAGCCGCCTGCTGCGCCTTCCTGCAGCTCGAGGTGGTGGCCGACCCAGCCGCGGTGCGGCTGAGCATCCGGTCGGAGCACCCGGACGCCCAGCCCCTCATCGGGCTGCTCGCCGCCCAGGCGTCCGGTCAGTCCAGCACCGGGCGCGACGGCCGGCCGGCGCTCAGGACCGACTGAGCTGGTCCACCTCGCGGGGCGTGAGCGTCAGCGCCGCCGCGGCCATGTTCTCCTCCAGGTGCGCGACCGAGCCGGTCCCCGGGATCGGCAGCAGCATCGGCGAGCGGGCGAGGAGCCACGCCAACGCGACCTGGTGCACCGTCGCGTGGTGCGCCGCCGCGACGTCGACGACCTGCGCGTCGCGTTCGATGCTGCCGCCCTCGATCGGCGCCCAGGGGAGGAACGCGATCGACTCCGCCTCGCAGCGGTCGAGGAGCGACTCCGAACTTCGGTCGACCTTGCTGAAGCGGTTCTGCACCGACACGATCGGGGTCAGCCCCATCGCCTGGTCGAGCTGCGCCTCCGACACGTTGCTCAAGCCCACGTGGCGGACCTTCCCCTCCGCCTTCAGCTCGGCCAGCATCCCCACCGAATTGTCGAAGGGCACCTTCGGGTCGGGCCGGTGCAGCTGGTAGAGCGGGATCTGGTCGAGCTGGAGCCGCTGCAGGCTCTCGTCGCAGGCCGCCCGCAGGTGCTGAGGCCGGCCGTCGGGATCCCACCGGCCCGGCCCGGGCCGCAGCAGGCCGCCCTTGGTCGCGATGACCAGATCGTCGGGGTACGGGTGTAGCGCCCGTGCGATCAGCCGCTCACTGACGAACGGGCCGTACGAGTCGGCGGTGTCGATGAAGTTGACCCCCAGCTCGACCGCCCGTCGCAGCACCGCGATCGCCTCGTCGACGTTGGGCGGATCCCCCCAGATTCCGGGACCAGTGATCCGCATGGCGCCGAACCCGAGCCGACGAACCGTGAGGTCCCCTCCGAGGTCGAGCGCCGTCGTCGCGGCGTGCTCGGTTTGCTGATCAGCCATCGTGGTTCCCACCTTGCGGTTCGGTTGCGACCGCCCGAGGAGCCGAGTCGACCACCTCCCGATGAGTATGGCCGGTCGATCGGGGCCTTCCAACCGGCGGTGCCGCGACGCGTCGGCCCCGGCACGCGTCCCGCGGCGCGGCTGGGCGCCGAGACCCGCCTCCTAAGGTTTGCCCCTTGATGCGCGTGGACCGAGCCGGGCCCGACCCGGGCCGACGGGCGGTCGCCTGCATCCGGGGCGCGGGCCTCGACCTCGCCTACCCGCTGCTCGTGCTCCTCGCCATCGGCATCCTGAGCGGCCTCGGCCTCTCCGGGTCGAGCGTCGCGATCCTCTCCACGACCGCCCATCCCGACCCGAACGCGATCGTGGCCGGCACCCCCCGGCTCATCCGCACCGACGAGTGGCTCGCCGACACGCCGCTGCGGACCGGCCGGGTCCGAGCCGGGTTCCCGACCGGTCACCACTACGGGCTTGGGACACCCGACCTCAGTGATTCTTGGCAGCCGCTGCTCCCGGCCCGCAACCTCGGGGCGGCCCTCTACTCCCCGTTCAACGTCCCCCTGGTCGTCCTGCCGCTCGAGCAGGGGTTCGCGCTGAGCTGGTGGCTTCCGTTCGCCGCCTGCGCGCTCGGTCTCTACGCGTGGCTGCGGGCCATGCGGGTGAGCCGCGGCGTGGCACTCGTCGCGTCGCTGGTCACCGTCTACGCGCCAGCGACGGTGTGGTGGTCGACGTCGATGGTGCTCGCCCTTGCCTCGGCGGCGATCCCGTGCGCCCTCCTCATCGCGGCAGCTCGCACCTGGCCGGCTCGACCCTGGCTCGCGGCGGGTGTGGCCGTCGTCGCCGGCGTCGCCGCCGCGGGCCTCCCGTGGTGGTACCAGCCGTGGTCGCTCGTCGCGGGGCTCTTCATCGGGGGCGTCACGCTGCTCTGGGGGATGGCCGACCCGGACCGGCGCCGCGGGTTCCTCCTCGCCGCGGTCGTCGCCGGCGCGATCTTCGCCGGGGAGGAGCTCCTCTACGTGGTGCACGAGCGCGCCTACTACGACGCGCTCGACGAACACCGTCTACCCGGGGTCCCGCCGCTCGTCCGGCGGGGGCGTCGCGTTCTGGAAGCTGCTCAGCAGCTTCGTGCCGTTCTCGTTCCTCGGGAAGACCGGCACGACGCTCCGCCAGCAGAACCTGACCGAGATGGCGATGGGATGGACGGTCGCGCTGCCGGTCGGGGTGCTGGTGGGACTGCTCGGCCGGCGAGCGGTGCGGCGCGACCCCGAGCGGATCCTCCTCGTCGGGACCGGACTCCTCGGCGTCGTCCTCGCCTCCTGGTGCGTCGTGACCTGGCCGACCTTCCTCGCCAAGGTCACCTTCCTCGACTACGTCCCCCCGTACCGACTCGCGCCGTTCGTCGGGTTCTTCGGCACCGTGCTCCTCGCTCTGCTGTTCGGTCAGCGCGAGCGGCGCGATCGGCTCCTCCACGAGCTGGGCTGGGCCCGGGCCCTCGTGATCGGCGCGGCGATGGCGGCGCTCGCCTGGTGGGCGACGACGACCTTCCGCCGAGTCGCGCTGCCCGGGCTGTCCAGCACCGAGGTGTGGCTCAGCGTGCTCGCGACCGGCGTCGTCGCGAACGCTGCTCTGCACCCGCTGGTGGGGCTACGCCGCCGCGCTGGCTGCCGCGCTCGCGATCAGCAGCGGCATCATGGTCAACCCACTCGTGCAGGGCGTCGGCGCGCTCGACACCTCACCCGCCGCGACCACGGTCCGGCGCCTCGACCGGACCGTCGTGGCCCCACAGCACGGCACCTGGGCCGCCGACACCGTCCTGTCCGGCGCGCTCCTCAACGGCGAGGGTGTCGATTCCCTGACGTCGTTCAACAACCCGGTCGACGTCGCGGGCTGGCGTCATCTCGACCCGCATGGCGTGTACGAGCGGGCCTGGAACCGCTTCGGCTACATCAGCTTCTACTGGGACACCGCCCTCTACAGCCCCATCATCGAGAACGCGCAGCAGGACTACGTCGTCGTCGCGATCAACCCGTGCAGCGCCACCCTCGACGCGTTCCGGCTGCGGATGATCGTGTCCATGCAGGCCCTCCGCGCGCCGTGCCTCGTCCCCGCCGGTCGGATGCGGTGGATGGGCACCGACGACTACCTCTACCGACGGGGATCGACCCCACCCGCCTGACCCGACCGCGAGCCGACCCGTCGCCGTTCCCCCCCCGCCCCGGGAGGCCGGATCGGATCGCAGATGGGAGAGTGGTCGATCGCACCCGATGCCTCGCCCGGGCGCCCGGCGACCGACGACCAGCCCCACTCGCCGGGCCCGCGGCGGCCCGCGTCGTCGGGCGGGTCGTCGAGGCGGCCCACCGCGCGCACCCTGATCGTCGCCGCGGGCGGCGCGGTCGGCGTCGCGGTGCTGCTCGGGCTGTTCACCCAGGGCACCTTCGATCCCGGCCATCGCACCACCACCGACCCCCAAGCCCGTTACTACGACGCGCAGGCCCGAGCGATCCTCCACGGCCGCCTCAACGTCCCCGCCAGCTCGCTCGGCTTGGAGGCCATCACCTACCACGGCCGCGTCTACGGCTACTTCGGGATCGGCCCCGCGCTGCTGCGGCTCCCGATCATGGTCTTCTACCCCCACGGCTACCCGAACCTGGCCCCCTGGTCGTTCCTCGCCGCCTTCGTCGTGGTGGCGCTGGCCACCCTCGGGATCTGGCGCGTGGTGCAACGACGCTGGCGGGTCACCGCGCCGCCGGTTGTCGAGGCGCTGCTCCTGCTGACCGTGCTGGCCGGCTCGCCCACCATGTTCCTCATCGCCCGACCCGACATGTACGAGGAGGCGATCCTCTGGGGTGTCGCGGCCTGCCTGGTCGCGTTCTGGGCGGTGCTGCGGCTCCTCGAGTCGCCGACGGGGTGGTGGGCGGCCCTCGCCGTCCTCGCCGCCGCGTTCGCGATGCTGTCCCGGGCCACGGTCGGTGGGGGAGCGCTGCTGGCGGTCGTCGCCGCGGGTCTGGTGGTCGTGGTGCAGGACCCGGCCCGCTGGCGGCGTGCCGTCGCGCTCGCCGGCGGCGTGGTGCTCGGGTTCGGCGCGTTCTGCCTCGTGAACTACCTGAAGTTCGACCGGCTGGTCAACGCCCCGCCCAACGCGAACTACCTCGCGAATCCGAAACGGCTCGCGGTCCTCCGGCACGGGGGCAACAACGGGCTGCGCTACGTGCCCACCAACCTCGTGCAGTACTTCCGCCCCGACACGGTGCACTTCCTCGGGTCGTTCCCGTGGGTGACGTTCCGAATGCCGACCTACGCCCCGGTGCTGAACATCGGCCACGTCCACTTCGACACCTTCGAGCTGCCGACGAGCGTCACCGCGACCACGCCCGTGCTCACCGTCTTGGCCCTCATCGGGACGATCGCGGTGCTCCGACGCCCCTCGATCCTGCTCGTGCCGCTCGGCGCCGGGATCGCGGCCGTGGTCGCCACCGCGTCGTTCTTCGGCGAGGCCCCCCGCTACCTCGCCGACTTCGTGCCCTGGCTCGTCGTCGGCGGCTGCTGCGGGCTGGCCGTGCTCCTCGCCTGGTCCCCGCGGCGGCGCTGGCTGAAACCGGCCCTGGCCGTGGTCGCCGCGGCCGGGGTGGTCTGGTCGGTGTATGTCAGCGCCGCGCTCGCGCACACCCTCGCCCACGCCTACCGCACCACGGACTTCTTCAACGCGAAGTAGCGAGCCCGCGCCCGGGTCGGCGCGGGTGGTCAGTCGTCGGGCTCGTCGGTGTCGAGCAGCCCCGACGCGGCGGCGAGCGCGACGGCCAGCGACGCGGCCTTCTGGTACGTCGCCGCGAAGTAGTGCTCGGCGACCGCCTCCCCGCCCGGGAGGGGCGGCGGGCCCAGCGACTGGATCAGCGCGGTCGGGTCGTCGGCGATCCGGATCGGCTCGGTGGGGCGCTCGTCGCTCGCCGCGGTGCCCCAGAAGTCGCGGGCCGGGACCGGCCGGCGGCGCCGGTTCGTGCGCGCGGGCGGCTTGCGGCGCCGGGGGGCGGTCACGCCACCGCCTCGCGGTCGTCGGATGGGTCGAGATCGTCGGTGAGGACCTCGTCGGTGCGGAGCCCCAGCGCGACGCGCAGCTGGCCGCTGTCGAGGTCGGCGAGGGAGCTCGACTTGGGGAGGACCAGGTCCGCGATGCGGCGCTTGCCGGCCACGACCTCCTCCACCCGCTCGTCGACCGTCCCCGGGCAGATCAGCCGGTGCGAGATGACGGTGCGGGTCTGCCCGATCCGCCACGCCCGGTCCCGGGCCTGGTCCTCGACCGCCGGGTTCCACCAGCGGTCGTAGAGCACCACGTGGCTCGCCGCGGTCAGGTTCAGGCCGGTGCCGCCCGCCTTCAAGGACAGGACGAGCGCCCCCGGGCCCTCGCCGGACTGGAACTCCTCGATGATCCGGTCCCGCACCGTGCGGGTCAGGCCCCCGTGGTAGCAGGCGATCGGCGTGCCGGTCCGCTCGCTCAGGTGGTCGGCGAGCCGCACCCCCCACTCGGCGAAGTGGGTGAAGATGAGCAGCCGCTCCTCGGGCGCGAACACCGCGTCGACGATCTCCTCGAGGCGGGCCAGCTTCCCCGACCGGCCGGCCAGCGGCCGGTCGTCGGCCTCGTAGGCGGCCGGATGGTTGCAGATCTGCTTCAGCGCGGTGATCGCGGCGAGGATCTGCCCCTTGCGGGGCTCCTCGCCCTCGGCGAGGCCGGTGCCGGTGACGAGCGTGTCGAGGATGGCCTGGTACATGCCGATCTGCTCCGGCGTCATCGAGCAGCGGTCGAGTTCGTCGATCCGGTCGGGAAGCTCGGCCGCGATGACCGGCTCCGCCTTCGTGCGGCGGAACACGAGGATCCCGTTCAGCGCCCGGAGCGCGTCCTCGGCCGCCGCGGAGGCGCTCGCGCCGTCGTGGGACAGGTGGGCGATGAACTGCGGTCGGGGTCCGACCAGACCCGGGTTCGTGAAGTCCAAGATCGCCCACAGGTCGCCGAGCCCGTTCTCGATCGGCGTGCCGGTCAGCGCGACCCGCGTGGTGGCGGGGATCCGACGGAGCTGCTGGGACGTCTCGTTGGCCGGGTTCTTGATCGCCTGCGCCTCGTCGAGGATGAGCCGCGCCCACTGGACGTCGGCGATCGCGTCCACGTCCCGGACCGCGGTCCCGTAGGTGGTGATCACCACGTCGGCGTCGGCGACCTCGGCCGCGATCTCGTCGGGCGAGGCGCGGTGGATGCCGTGGTGCACCACCACCCGCAGGCTCGGCGCGAACCGGGCCGCCTCGGCCGCCCAGTTCCCGACCACCGCCGCGGGCGCGATCACGAGCGCCGGCCCGTCGCCGGCGCCGGCGAGGAGCTGGGCGAGCATGGTCGGCGTCTTGCCGAGCCCCATGTCGAGGGCCAGGCAGCCGCCGAGCCCGACCGAGTCGAGGAAGCCGAGCCAGGCCAGCGCCTCGGCCTGGTAGTCCCGCAGGTCCCCGACGAACCCGTCTGGTGTCTCGACCGACGCCGACGACAGGTTCCCCGCCGCGGCGAGCAGGTCCGCGGCCCAGCCGCCACCCGCGACCGAGATGCCCCCCGCCAGCGGCGACCCCTCGAGCCCGAGCGCGAGGCGCAGCATCTCGGCGCCCGACAGCTGGGTCGTGGTCGCCCGCTCCGCCAGCGCGGCGGCCGCCGCCTTGAGGTCGGCCTCGTCGATCGCGACCCACCGGCCGCCGGAGTGGATCAGCGGCCGGGCCTCCTTGGCCAGGCGGGCGATGTCGGCCGCGGTGAGCTCGACGTCGTCGAACAGCGCCGACCACTGCACGTCGGCGAGCTGGTTGGCGCCCACCGCGGTCGTCGACGACGTGTCGGCGAGGACCCGCAAGGTCGGGGTCGGTCGCTTTCGGGAGAGGGCGGGGGCGCGCACGTCGAACCCGGCTGCGCTGAGCCGGGGGCCGGTCGCGACCATCAGCTCCCAGGCCTCCTCCTGGCTGAGGATGACCTCGCCGCGGCGGTCCGCGCCGGGGCGGAGCAGGGCGGGGAGCATCCGCTCCAGGCGGGTCAGCTCGTCGTCGTAGTCGCTCTGGTCGTTGCCGGCGTTCACGATCGCCCGCTCGATCGGGACGAGCCCGCCGTCGGAGCCGGACGCGAACACGGCCAGGTGCCATCCGTCGCGGTCGTCGGGCGGGTCGAGCCGAACGACGAGCGGCGGATGCTCGCGGGTCACCGAGCGGCTCCACCGTTCGCCGCGCGCCGACGATCTCCCCGCCGAGGCGCAACGGCGCGTCGAACGCGCTGCCGTCCAGCCGGGCGAGGAACGCCTCGGTCACGTCGCTGGCCGTGCGGACCCGGGGCGGGGGAGCGGGCACCTCGATTCGACGGGCGCTGTCTCGGCAGATCGCGTCGACCATCCCGGTGAGCGCCGACCGGGTGAGGGCCCGGGCGTCGACGTTGGGGTCGAGGGCGAGCACCGCGCCGGGCATCGCGCCCGCGACGCGGCTGAGCCGACCCGGGTCGACGAGGGCCGGGGTCCACCGCACCGAGTAGGAGCCGCTCGACTCGCGGTTCCCGCCTCCCCCGCGTCGGCGTTGGCGCAGGAGGGGGACCATGGCGCCGTGGGCGGTCAGCTCGACCGCCCAGATCCCGACCTGTCCCAGCCAGCCGACGCTGGGTCCCACGTCGGGGCCGGCCTGGTCGGCGCCCGCGGCGACGAGCCAGCCGAGCACCTCGCCGACCGGCGCCGCGACCGCATCGGCGCTGCCGTTCCCGGGCAGCGGGACGCTGCCGTGCCGGGCCCAGCTCGACTCGGGTGCACCCGCCTCGGCGAGCATGGTGAGGACCTCGTCGCCGCCGGCCGGCTGGGCGCGGGGTCCCGCCGCCCACGCGACGACCCGTCCCGGCTCCCACGACACCTGCAGCTGCACCACCCCCGGCTCGAGCAGCTCGTCGTCGGGGTCGCGCCCGTTGTCGGCACCTGGCTGCTGCGCGGTGAGCCGCGCCCAGGCCGCCGACAGCTGGCGTCGGTCCGCGGAGAGGTCGGCGACGACCTGGTCGCGTTCGTCGCCCGGGAGCTTGCGGGCGCTGGCCAGATGCTCCTCCGCGTCGCGGCAGGAGCCGCAGCAGGGTCGAGCGCCACGCCGGGCGATCCGCGTCGAGGACCGCGACCTGCTCGGCGGTCGCGTACCCGTCGGCTTCCGCGGCGACGTACATCTCGAACTGGGCGGCGCTGACCTCGGTCGGCGTGGACGTGGACGTCACCGGCTCGGCACCGCCCATCCCGGGCCGGGTCGGCGCGAGATGGCCTCGCCCGCCATGATCGTTCGGCTCATGCAACTCCCCAACGGGGGGTTCGTCGGAGGACACTCGAGGCGTCCTCGAAGAAGCACCTTCGGCGGCGCCCGCTCCCGGGTGTCGCCTGGACCGTGAGCGCCAAGGCCCCGCTCCACCGACCGTCTCCCAGCGGGACCCGGTCGCCGACACCCAGTGTACGCGAGCCGGGACCTGGTTCAGACCATGGGGGACCCGGCCGGCCGGGCCGGGATCACTGGATCGTGCGGCTGAACTGGGTGCTGACCGCCGAATCGGGGTTCGGGGTCACGGTGGCGTGGACCCGGAACACCCACGTCCCGGAGGTGAGGCGGATCCCGGCCGAGTAGTGGCCGGTCCCGAGCCGGGTCGGCACCAGGATCTCGGTCTGACCGCGCGGGGTGACCGCCACCGCGGAGACCCGCTCGATCGGGAGATCCGAGCCCGACTGCAAGAAGCTGAAGTGGACCGTGTTCGGTCCAGCCTTGGTGGTGTCGATCCACGCGTCGAGATCGCGGCCGTGGCCGAGCGCCAGCGTCGACACCGGCGGCGCCAACGAGCTCGCGAAGAGCTGCACGCCGAGGACGGCGCCGCCGAGCAGCGCGGCGGGGAGCAGCCAGGCGAGGATCGGGATCCTCGACCCGCGGCGGCGGCGAGCCCGCCGGCGGGCCGCCCGCCGGGAGCGGGGAGTGGCCGGCACCGAGGCGCGGAACCGCTTCAGCCGCAAGCTGTTCGAGACGACGGCCACGCTCGAGAGCCCCATCGCGGCACCCGCCGCGACCGGGTTCAGCAGCCCCGACGCGGCGAGCGGCACCGCGGTCACGTTGTACCCGAACGCCCAGCCGAGGTTCTCGCGGATGATCGTGAACGTGTCGCGGGCGAGCCGCAGCGACGTCGGCACCCCACCCAGGTCGGATCGCAGCAGCGTGACGTCCGCCGACTCGATCGCGACCTCGGTGCCGGTGCCCATCGCGATGCCGATGTCGGCCTGCGCCAGCGCGGCGGCGTCGTTGATCCCGTCGCCGACCATCGCCACCCGGTGGCCGAGCGACTGCAGGCGGGTGATCTCGGCGACCTTGCGGTCCGGGGGAACCTCGGCCAGGACCTGCCGGACCCCGATCTGGGCCGCGACCGCTTCCGCGGTGGCCTGGTTGTCGCCGGTGAGGAGCGCGACGTCGATTCCCATCCCGCGGAGCTGGCGCACCGTCGCCTTCGCCTCGGGGCGGACGGTGTCGGCGAGCGCCACCGCGCCCCGTAGCTGGCCGTCCCACCCGACCGCGACCGCGGTGCGGCCCTGCCCCTCCCAGCCCTCGAGCACCTCGTCGAGGGCCCGGTTGGACGCGAACCCGACGCTGAGCAGCGTTCGGCTTCGCCCCACCCACACCGGCGTCGACGCGACGTCCGCGTGGGCGCCGTGCCCGGCCAGCGCCTCGAAGTGCTCCGCGGGCGGCACGGGCAGCTGGCCCGCCAACGCGGCGCGGACGATGGCCTGCCCGATGGGATGCTCGGAGCCGGCCTCGACCGCGGCGGCCTGCTGCAGGACCCGCTGCGGATCCTCGCCCGGCTCGGCCCACGTGTCGACCACCGTCATCTGCCCCGCGGTGACCGTTCCCGTCTTGTCGAGCACCACGGTGTCGATCTCGTGGCTGCGCTCGAGGATCTCACCACCCTTGATGAGGATTCCGAGCTTCGCGCCTTCACCCGTCGCGACCATGATCGCGACCGGTGTCGCGAGGCCCAGCGCGCAGGGGCACGCCACGATGAGGACCGCGACCGCGGCGAGCAGGCTCCGGTCGGGCTGGCCGGCGATCGCCCAGCCGGCTGCGGTCAGCGCGGCGAGGGCGATGATGACCGGCACGAACACCGACGCGACCTGGTCCGCGATGCGCTGCACCGGCGCCTTCGAGCCCTGCGCCCGCTCGACGAGGTTCACGAGCTGCGCGTAGGCGGTGTCGGCGCCGACCGCGGTCGCCTCCATCCTCAGGACGCCCTGGCGGTTCAACGTCGCGCCCGTGACCGACGAGCCGACCTCCTTGTCGACCGGTAGCGACTCGCCGGTCAGCATCGATTCGTCGACTGCCGACTCGCCCCCGACGATGACCCCGTCGACCGGGACCTTGTCGCCCGGCCGGACGAGCAGCAGATCCCCGACCTGGACCGACGCGACCGGGACCAGCCGCTCCGGGGCGTCCGGGTGGTCGACGTCGAGGAGGCGGGCCTGGGTCGCGCCGAGCGTCGCCAGCGCCCGGATGGCCTGGCTGGCCCGACCGCGCGCGCTGGCTTCGAGCCAACGACCCGTCAAGAGGAAGGTGATGATGAGGGCGACCATGTCGTAGTGAAGGTGGTCGCTGAACGAGAAGGCGAGCCCCGGGATGCCGTGATGAGCGCCCTTGGTCGCCACCAGGACCAAGGTCGAATAGAAGAACGCGGAGAGCGTCCCGAGCGCGACGAGCGTGTCCATGTTCGTGGTGCGGGCACGGGCTCTCGCCCACGCCGCCCGCAGGAACGGCCATCCGCACCAGAACTGCACTGGGACGCACAGGAGGAACGTGGCCCAGCGGGCCGTCTCGTCGTGGGGCTTCCAGAAGGTGAGGACGACGATGATCAGCGCCAGCGGCGCTGCGACCACGATGCGTCGAAGCCAGTCTCGACGCTCCGCCGCCTCCTCCTCCTCGAGGCGCGCCGCGGTCTCGGCGCCCGAATCTTCGGCGACGCTCAGCCCGTAGCCGGCCGAGCGGACCGCCTCGATGAGCGGCTCCGGGTCGACCGGGTCGAGGACCGCCGGGTCGAGGGTGACCGTCGCTCGGTTGGTGGCCAGGTTCACCGCCGCGTCGAACACGCCGGTCTGGCGGCGCAACGTGTTCTGGACCCGGGCTGCGCACGACCCGCAGGTCATGCCCGCGACGTCGAAGTCCTGCTCGACGGGCTCCCGGTCGCCACGCTCCGATGTCGGCGTGGCGACCCGGGTGCTGGTCACGATCGGACGAGACGCGCGATCGCGGCGGACGCCTCGGCCAGCTTCGCGTCGCCCTCCGGGCCCTCGCTCAGCACCGCGGCGCGGACGCAGTGACCGAGGTGATCCTCGAGCAGCTGGAGCGCGACGGCCTGCAAGGCCCGGGTCGCCGCCGACACCTGGGTCAGGACATCGATGCAGTAACTGTCGTCGCTCACCATGCGTTCCAGCCCGCGGATCTGGCCCTCGATGCGACGAAGCCGACGACGCAGCTCCTCTTTGTTGTCTGCATAGCCAGGCATCGGGTTCCTCCCGTCTGGCACCACGACCAACGGTACCCCCGGGGGGTGTTATTCCAGATTCGGGGTTCGAGTCTGGGAGCACCCTTCGCGTCGAATGTTACAAAGCGCTGTCGGACGTTCGGCGCCGGTCGGGCCACGGGAGGTGCCGCCCGGCTGGTCCGCCTGTGGTTCCGGCCGGTCCGAGCCCCCGGTCGGGCCCCGCCCGGCCCGCCCTGGCGCTAACCCGTCGCTACCGTAGAGCCAGAGAGGAGGAGCCTGACGTGGGAGGACCGACCTGGCTCGGTGACGGCTTCGCGGCTCTCATGCTCCTCACCGCGTCGTACTGCGTGTCGCGGCTGCTCCTCGCCCGGCGCCTCCACCGGGTGATCGAGCCCGACGTCGAGTTCGTCCACATCGCGATGGGGATCGTGATGGCCGGCATGTTCGTCGCCGCGCTCCAGTTCGTCCCCAACGGCCTCGCCGCGCTCGGATTCGGGTTCGCGACGCTCTGGTTCGGATGGCGAGCGGTCGAGGCGTTCCGCCGATCCCCGAACGGGTGGACCGGCTGCCACCACGCCGTGCCCCACGTGGTCCTCAGCTTCGCGATGCTCTACATGGTCGTCGCCCAGCCCAACTCGGTCACCGCGATGACCAGCATGAGCCAGGGCATGGGCAGCACGGTGCAGTTCGCGCCCCTCGGCGCGCTGCTCGTCGTCGCGCTGTTTGGCTACGCGATCTGGTACGCGAACCAGCTCGCGCCTTCTGGCGCCGCGGAGGCCTTCGAGCTGGCCGGGGTGACCATCACCAGCCCTGACCTCCCGTCCGGCGGTACGGGCGGCTCAGGACTCGCGACGGTCCCGCCCGAGACGCAGCAGCCGAGCGAGCCGTTCCTGTCGCCTCGCCTGGCCATCTGCTGCCACATCGTCATGTGCGTCGCGATGGGCTACATGCTCATCTCGATGCTCTAGCCGGGCCGATGAGCGTCCCCGTCACCCGACGAGCCTGATGTCGGCGAGCACCCTCTACGCGGTCCCCGACATCTCGTGCGACCACTGCAAGCATGCGATCGAGACCGAGGTGGCGAAGGTCGACGGCGTCACCGAGGTAGTCGTCGACGTGCCCGCCAGGACAGTTCGAGTGGTCAGTACCGCCAGCGACGACGCGGTCCGGTCCGCCATCCACGACGCCGGCTACGAGATCGCCGACGCCGTCGCCGGCTGAGCCGACCACGCCACCGCCCGATCGCGCCGGAACGGCGGGCTCACGGGAAGGTGATGTTGCCCGACAGGGCGACCGGCGTGCCGTCGGTGAGCTCCACGTGCATCGACACCCGCCAGGTGCCCGCGAGCGGGATCGTGAACCCCGGAGCGAGGTAGTGACCCGGCCCGAGGTGACGGAGCGGGATCACCAGCGGCGCGAGGTGGCGGCCCGGGAACTCGAGCGATGCCGTCGCCGCGTTCAGGTTCTCGGGCGCGCCGCTGGGCAGGATCGCGGTCACGTGCATGTCGTTCGCGCTGGGCGCGATCCCGGGGATGACGTAGAAGTCGATCCAGACCTGCGATGACTTCAAGGTGACCGACGCCACTCCGTTGCCCTGCCGCGCCGAGGCAACCTTGGCCGGAACCGCGTTCACGAGCAGCACCGTCACGACGAGCACCGCGACCGCGAGCACGACCTGTGCCACGAGGGAGCGTCGCAGGCGCCGCAGCTCGTACTCCTCGTCGAGCTCCCAGTCGTCGAACTCGTCGTCCTCCCGGTCGTCCATCCCATCATGGGGGTGGTCATCGTCGGCGCCGCCGGCCACCACGGGGATCCGGTGCGCAACGGCATCGTCGGCGTCGGCCAGGAACAGGTACCCGACGATCTGGCGGCTGAACGCCGCGATCACGATCAGGCACAGCACCACGATGAGCTTCACGATCAACGTGTGCCCGTAGGTCGTCGTGCGCAGCGCGTGGAGGCCACCGACCAGCTCCCAGCCCTGGAACAGGCCGGTCACGACCAGCACGACGACGCAGCCCGACACCACCCGCGAGAACCGGGGGACGATCTCTCGCAGCGCTTCGACGTCGCGGCCTGGGAACACCGCGTAGGCGAGCACGGCCAGGCCACCGAACCAGACGCACATGGCGAGGACGTGCAGCACGTCCGACGGCACGGTGAGGCCGCTCAGCGGGCTTGTGTACGCGTGGCCGCTGAGCGCGACGGTGAGCGCCAGCACCACGCCGAGCGCCGCCGCGGCCACCCGGCCCGAGGTCGAGACGGTCGGCGCGTCGCCGGGCGTCAACAGGCGGCGCAGCAGCGGGACGGAGACCGCCAGGACCACCAGCCGGGCGATCGACAGGTGCCCGAACTGGCTGCCGAGCACCTGGCGGATCAAGTCGGTGTGGAACAGGGAGCCGAAGCCGAGCCCGGCCCCGTAGATGCCCTGGACGAAGACCATGGCGACCGTCGCGGCGACGGTCAACGCCCAACCCACCCAGACCAGCCGCGCGGTGCGGCGCAACCCCCCCGCCGTCGGCCAGAGGAACACGAGGAACGCGACGACGCCCAGCAGCAGCGTCAACCCGGCGTAGAGGAGCCCCCGCAGAACCCCGTACACGGCGCTGACCGCGCGGCTGCCGTCCTGTCGGGCGGCCAGGCTCAGCGCCAGCCCGGTGACGTTCGGCGACGTCGCGTTGGCGCTCAACCCGACCTGGAACGTGAACGAACCCTGGGCCGGGTTCGTGTCCACCGACACCACCCGGTAGGTCACCTCGTAGGCGCCGTCCGGAAGATGGGGGACCGCGACCCGAACCGTGTCGCTCCCCGGGTGCGTCACCTTCCCGGTCCTGAGCCGGTGCCCGTTCTCGTCGTAGAGCCGCACCCCGTCGGAGGCTCACGGTGACGGGCTCGCTGAAGCGCAGCGTGACGCTCGTCGGGGCGCTGGTCAGCACCGCGCCCGGGCTCGGGCTGGTCTGGGTCAGCGTCGCGGTGGCGAACGCAGGCGACGCCACGAGGAGCACGAGCACGGCGGTGAGCCCGCCGACCACCGCCAGCCGCTTGGATCTCGGGTGGGTCCGCATCTCAGCGTGGGGGAGAGCCGAGCCGGGTCCGCGGCCACGTCCGCGCACCGTGCCTAGGCCGGTAGTGGACCACTTTTGCGCTCGACTTCCCAGTCGGGTGGCCCGCGAGCGGGTCAACCGCCCCGGGTCGTGTACCGGTCGAGCTCGGCCAGCTCCTCGTCGTCGAACGACAGGTGGCGCAGCGACGCGACGTTGTCCTCGAGCTGGCTCAGCCGGCTGACCCCGACCAGCGCCGACGTCACCCGCGGGTCCCGCAGCGTCCACGCCAGCGCCAGCTGGGCGACGGTCTGCCCGCGCCGTGCCGCGACCCCCTGGACGGCCCGGACCATGGTCCGGTACCCCGACGAGATCATCTCCGGGAAGAGCGTCTCCCGGGCCCTGGCCCGCGAATCATCAGGGACGCTGTCCAAGTACCGGTCGGTGAGCAGCCCCTGGGCGAGGGGCGAGAACACGATGCAGCCGACCCCCGCCTCCTCGAGCGTGTCGAGGAGTCCGTCGGCCTCGATCCACCGGTCGACCAGCGAGTAGGACGGCTGGTGGATCAGCAGCGGCGTGCCGAGCTCGCGGAGGATCCGCACCGCGTCGACGGTCTGGCGCGACGAGTACGACGAGATTCCGACGTACAGCGCCTTCCCGTGCCGGACCGCGGTGTCGAGCGCACCCAGGGTCTCCTCGAGCGGGGTCGTCTCGTCGAAGCGGTGCGAGTAGAAGATGTCGACGTAGTCGACGTCCAAGCGGGTCAGGCTCTGGTCGAGGCTGGCCAGCAGGTACTTGCGGGACCCGCCGTCGCCGTACGGTCCCGGCCACATCTCGTACCCAGCCTTGGTCGAGATCACCAGCTCGTCGCGATGGCCGCGCAGCTCGCCGGACAGGATCCGGCCGAAGGTCCGCTCCGCCGCGCCCGGCGGTGGCCCGTAGTTGTTGGCCAGATCGAAGTGCGTGATCCCGAGGTCGAAGGCCCGCTGCACGATGCGCCGCTGCTCGTCGGGCGAGCCGCCATCCCCGAAGTTCTGCCACAGCCCGAGCGAGAGGGCGGGCAGCACCAGCCCGCTGCGCCCGACCCGCCGGTACTGCATTCCCGCCGTCTCGGCGTCGGCGTGCTCGCTGCTCACGGTCCCTCCCCTCGCCCACCGTCGCACGGGACGTTCACAGTCCTCAACGGCCGCAACTTAGCGGCGGACATCCCCCGACCGTGACGGCCATGTCAGGGATAGTGTCCTCGGATGGCGGAAGAGTCGCTGTTCGACTTCACCGTCCCCGACGAGCTGCTGAAGGAAGCAGTGAGTCGCCATCGCGATCCGGCCGCGGTGGCCGACCTCGGGATCATGCCGGGCACCGGGGAGGGGAAGCCGCCCCCACTCCTCAACATCCTGCGCACCAGCGGGTTCTCCCCGATGATCCTCATGGCGGCCGCCGCGTTCGTGCCCGACATGATCGGCAACGGGCTCAGCGTGCTCGGCCCCAACGTGCAGCGGACGTTCCACCTCAGCCTGGCCGGGCTCGGCGCGGTCGCCTTCGTCGCCGCGGTCGCCCAGATCGCCTGGGGTCTCCCGGTCGCGATCGCCGGCGATCGGGGAAGCCGCAAGGTCGTCACCGCGGTGACGCTCTTCGTCTTCGCGGCCGCCATCCCCCTGATGGCCGTGGCCCCCAACGTGTGGTTCTTCGTGTTCTTCTACCTGATCGCGGCGGTCGCGTTCGGCACGTCGGACACGGTTATGAACTCCTACCTCGCCGACGCCTATCCCACCGAGGCCCGAGCCCGGGTCTTCGCGTGGCGCAACATCTCCGATCCGCTCGCGCAGACGGTCGGCGTCGGCGCGATGACGTTCGTCGCCGCCGCGACCGGGAACTGGCGCTGGTCTCTGCTCCTCGGTCTGGTCGCGATCCCCGTCGCGTTCTGGGTCCTGCGGCTCCGGGAGCCGGTCAAGGGCGAGAACGAATCCAACCGGATCCTGAAGAGCTCCGGGATGGACATCTCGGGCCAGCAGGCAGCGGCGCCGAACGTGCTGTTCGGCTCCGCGGTGACCCGCATCATGCGGATCCGGTCCCTCTACTACGAGCTGGTCGCGGTCGCCGTCCTCGGGTTCGCGGGGACCGGGATCCCGCTGTTCGGGTCGATCTACTACAGCCGGGTCTGGCACCAAGGCACCGGCCAGCGCGGCCACATCTACGTCATCATCGGGCTGGCCGCCTTCGTGGGGATCCCGGTCGCCTACGCGTTCGGTGACCGGCTGTTCCGACGAGCCCCGCAGCGGCCTCTCCAGCTCGCCGCGCTGTGCATCGTCCTGTACGGCGGCCTGTTCACGGTCTCGCTGTACATGCCGCAGCTGTGGATGGTCGTCGCCTTCCAGTTCCTCGCCAACGTCGCGGTCGCGCCGCTGTCGATCTCGATCTTCCAGACCCTCGCCGCCACCGCGCCGCCCGAGATGCGCTCCATCACCTTCGCCCTGTTCGGCGTGTACGGCCTGGTCTTCGGCGGGTTCGCCGGCGCGGTGGTGCTCGGCGCGTTCGCCGACGCGGTCGGGGTCACCACCGCGCTCACCCTCATCGGCCCGGTCTGCCTGGTCGGGGGGATCCTGCTCTACGTCGGCTCCCGCTACGTCCGCCAGGACATCACCCTCGTCATCGAGGACGTCCTCGAGCGCTACGCGGAGGGCAAGCGCCGCCAATCCGGCGGTGCGATTCCCGCCTTGCAGCTGCACAACCTCGACTTCTTCTACGGCGCCAACCAGGTCCTCTTCGACATCAACCTCGAGGTCCAGGAGGGCGAGATGGTGGCGCTGCTCGGCACGAACGGGGCCGGCAAGTCCACGTTGCTGCGCGCCGTGTCGGGGCTGGACCATCCGCACCGGGGCGTGATCCGTATCTTCGGGGCGAATTGCACGTACCTGGAGCCGGAGCAGATCATCGGGCAGAGCGTGGCGCTGCTCGTCGGGGGGAAGATGACGTTCCCGGGCCTCACCGTGCGCGACAACCTCCGGGTGGGGGAGCACTCGTTCCGGCGCGACAGCCCCCGGGCCCGCACCGCGATGAGCGAGGCGCTCGACACGTTTCCCGAGCTGGCGTCCCGACTCGACCAGCCGGCCGGCACCCTGTCGGGCGGCGAGCAGCAGATGCTCGCCCTGGCCCGGGTGATGATGACCCAGCCTCGGCTGCTCATGATCGACGAGCTCGCGCTCGGGCTCGCGCCCAAGACCGTCGAGCACCTGATGGCGATCGTCCGCCGCGTCAACGCGGACGGGTCGACTGTCATCCTCGTCGAGCAGAGCGTGAACCGGGCCATGAGCCTGGCCGAGCGGGCGGTGTTCATCGAGCGAGGCGAGCTGCGCTTCGACGGCCCCACTGCGGAGCTGCTCCAGCGCGACGACCTGCTCCGGCCCGTCTTCTTGGCTCAGGCCACCACGGGGCTGGGCTAGCAAACGGTGTCCATCCCGAGCTTCGTTCTCGTTCAAGGCGCGGTGACCGGCCTGAGCTATGGGCTGCTCGCCCTGGGCCTCGTCCTCATCTACCGCACCAACCGGGTCCTCAACTTCGCCCAGGGCCAGCTCGGCGTCGTCGCCGCGGTCTTCCTCGTCAAGCTGAACGCCGACTTCCACGTCAACTACTGGATCGCGCTCATCGTCGCCCTTGGCCTCGCCGCCGGGGCGGGCGCGCTCTGCGCAGCTCACCCTCCGCCGCATCTTCAACCGGCCCCGGGTGCTGGTCATGGTGGCGACGATCGGGCTGTCCCAGGTGCTGTTCCTCTTCACCGCGCTGCCGTTCGTGCGACCCAAGAACCTGTCGCACCCGTTCCCGGTGCCGATCAGCCTCACCTTCACCATCGACCACTTCACGTTCACGCCCGGCGAGGTCCTCACCCTGATCGTCGCGCCCCTCGTCGCGCTCGGTGTCGCCGCCTTCGTCAAGTACTCCCCCTGGGGTCTTGCCATGCGGGCCATGTCGGAGAACGCCGACTCGGCTCGCCTCTCGGGGGTCTGGGTGCGGCGCACCTCGACCGTCATCTGGACGCTGGCCGGCGTGCTGTCCGCGTTCACCGCCATCCTCAACTCGCCGGGCCAGACCAGCGTCTTGACCCAGGTGCTCAGCCCCGACCTGCTCGTCCTGGCCCTCATCGCCGGCCTGGTCGGCGCCATGGTCAACCTCACCGCGGCGTTCGTGGCCGGGATCGGGCTCGGGATCATCGTCGAGGTCCTGAACTGGAACATCCCCAACCCGGCCACCGTGGAGCTGATCCTCTTCGTGCTGCTCCTCGTGGTCCTCCTGGTGCGGGTCGCGGCGCTGCAGAAGGGGTCCCGGGTCGGTGAGCGCTCCACCTGGCTGCACGGCTCCGCCGACCTGCGCCGCCGAGCCGACGCCCTCCGCGAGCGGATCGGGCGGACCGGTGTCGTCGCCGCGCTGGTGGTCGTCGTGCTGCTCCCGTTCGTGATCAGCACCGGCAAGTCGTTCCTGCTGTCGCAGATCTGCCTTTACGGGGTGATCGCGCTGTCCCTGACCGTGCTGACCGGCTGGGCGGGGCAAGTGTCGCTCGGTCAGTTCGGCCTCGTCGCGGTGGGCGCGATCATGGCCTCCCGGCTCGGGAGCAGCGTCCCGCTCCCGCTCCTGCTCCCGTTCGCGGGCGCCGTCACCGCCGTCGTCGCGGTGCTGGTCGGGTTGCCCGCGCTGCGGGTCAAGGGCCTCTACCTGGCCGTGAGCACCCTCGGCTTCGCGCTTCTCATGCAGGAATCGGTGCTCGCCACCCCCTGCGAGACGCTGCCCGTGCTGCACAAGCGGATCTGCACCGGGCTCCCGAACCCGCAGTCGACGCTCATCTCGAGGCCCAGCCTCTTCGGGCTGTCGCTGCACTCGGAGGCCGCGTTCGCCTGGTTCTCCATCGCGATCCTCGTCCTGAGCGTCCTGATCGTTCGGGTGTGGCGGGACCGGGGCATCGCGTGGCGGCTCGTCGCGGTCCGCGACAACGAGACCGCGGCCGCCGCGATGGGCATCCCCGTCGTGCGCACGAAGCTGCTCGCCTTCGCCCTCTCCGGGTTCCTGGCCGGCTACGCGGGGGTGTGCTTCGCGTTCGCGACCGAGCGGTTCAGCACGTCCACGTTCGACCCGTCGTTCTCGATCCTCGTGATCTCGATGGTCGTGATCGGCGGGCTGGGCTCGATCCCGGGCGCGCTGCTCGGCGCGCTCTACCTGGTCGGCCTGCCCGCCATCTTCGGGACGACGTCGACCATCCAGTTCCTCACCAGCGGTTTCGGGCTCATCGCGTTCATCCTCTACCTCCCCGGCGGTCTGGCCGAGATCCTCCACCGGCTCGGGGACCTCGCCACCGCCGCGTTCGTCCGGCTCCGCGACGGGCCCGCGCCGCCGCCCCCCGCGCCCGAGCCCGAGACCGTCCCGCTCGGCCCCGAAGAGCTCGTCGAGGAGGTGGCTGGATGAGCCCCCGCCTCGGACGGTCGGGGGGGCCAGCCCAGCTTGACGTCGCCGACCTCGTGGTGTCCTTCGGCGGGGTGCGCGCCGTCGACCACGTGAGCATCCACGCCGAGCCGGGATCGATCGTCGGCCTCATCGGCCCGAACGGGTCGGGCAAGACCACTCTCCTCGACGCGGTGTCGGGCCTCGTCGCCCCGAGCCGGGGGCGGCTCCTCATCGACGGGGAGGACATCGAGGAGTACCTGCCCGAGGAGCGGATCTCCATCGGCGTGGTGCGCTCCTTCCAGAACTGCCAGCTGTTCCCCGAGCTGTCGGTCGAGGACACCCTGATGCTCTGCGAGGACGCGCTGGCGAACGGTCGGGGTCATCTCCTCGACGCTCCAGATGCCGTGGGCCCGACGGTCGGAGCGGGAGAAGCGCCAGGCCGTCGACCGGGTCATCGCCGCGTTCGGCCTCGACCGGTTCCGCGCCCACCGGACCTCGGAGCTGTCGACCGGCACCCGCCGGGTCGTCGACCTGGCGTCGATCGTGCTCGCCGAGCCGCGGCTGCTGCTGCTCGACGAGCCCACCGCGGGGATCGCCCAGCGGGAGGCGGAGGCGTTCATCCCGCTGCTACGGCGACTCCACGAGGTCGCCGACACCACCATTATCCTGGTCGAGCACGACGTGCCCCTGGTCTTCGAGCTGTGCTCCAAGGTGGTGGTGATGGAAACCGGCCAGGTGGTGTCCTCGGGGACGCCCGACGAGGTCAGCCGAGACCCCCGGGCGCTGGCCGCCTACCTCGGCGCGAGCGACGAAGCGCTGCTCGTGTCAGGGCCCACCCGAGCCGGGGACGCGTCGGACGGACACGAGCAGGGGGACTGAGCAGTGGGGGACCAGATCGCCGCGCGCCTCGAGTGGCTGGCGCGCCACAATCCGGCGGTGACCGCCCGCCGGGCGCTGCGCCGCTTCGCCCGCCGGCCCCGCGCCATGCAGGTCCGCACCGTCGTCGCGGTGCTCACCACCGTCGTCGGCCTCGTCGTGTACCTCGCCGACGCGCCGAGCGCCACGTCGAGCGGGCCGACCACGGGTGGGGCCCTGGCCGCGAGCAGCTCGGCCCGGCTGCTCGCCGATCGCAGCCAGACGACCACGACGACGACCACGACCACCGCCCCCGCCGCCGGCGGGACGACGCCTAGCGGCGTCACCTCCGTCGATCAGGCCAGCACCAGCACGCGGGGCATCAGCGGCAAGACGATCAACGTCGTGTTCCCGGTCGCGAACCTCCAGGCCCTGTCCAGCCAGATCGGGTTCTCCGGCGACTTCGAGTTCACCGAGCAGGCCAAGGCCATCAACCTGTTCGTGAAGGAGATCAACGACAGCGGCGGGATCAACGGCCGCCGGATCAACGCCATCATCTCGAGCTTCGACCCGACCAACGAGTCCAACATGCGGTCGCTGTGCAAGGACTGGACCGAGGGCAGCCCCGCCGCGTTCGCGGTCGTCGACGGGGAAGGCGACTGGACCGGCGACGACCAGCTCTGCATCACCCAGGAAGGCCAGACGCCGTTCATCGGGGCGTGGAGCACGGTCACGAACTGGACCCAGATGGGCTCCCCGTACCTGTGGTGGACCGCGCCCGACCAGGCCGCGGTCCTCGCCACGCTCGTGCAGTGGGGCAAGTCCGCCAACCTGCTCGGCGGCAGCCGCAAGGTCGGCGTCGTCGCCGGCGACCGGGCCAGCGACCAGCTCGCCCTCAACCAGTACCTGCTCCCGGACCTCAAGAAGATCGGGGTCACCCCGGTCGTGGAGACCATCGCCTCCAACATCTCCGAGCAGGCCCAGACCTCCGACGAGGCGCCCCTCATCATCCAGAAGCTGCGTAGCGCGGGCGTGGACTCGGTGATCCCCCTCGTTCCCTTCAACTCGTTCTTCCCGCTCATCGCCGCCGAGACCCAGCAGCGGTACTACCCGCGGCTGCTGCTCTCCGACTACGAGGGCTCCGTCACCGCCGCGCTCGGGTTGATCCCCATCCCGTACAACGACGCCCTGAACGGCCAGGAGGGGATCAGCACCCTCACCCTGGGCGGCTTCGACGACGCCCGCCCCGAGGCCCAGGGCGGCTACGACCCCGGGTTGCGCAGCTGCTTCACCACCTGGCACCAGGCGTACCCGCAGGTGCCGAAGGGCCTCGAGTCGTACTACATCGAGGAGCAGGGACCCATCGCGGGCTGGTGCCAGGAGGTGCGGCTCTTCGCGCAGGCAGCCAAGATGGCCGGCCCCAACCTGAACCGGCGCACCTTCGTGCAGGCGATGTCACGGATCGCGAACTACCCGGGGACCTGGACGCCGATCCTCACCTACGGGCCCGACAAGTTCTACGGGCCGACCGAGTACCAGGTCGTGAAGCTCCACACCAACAGCCCCCCCTCGTCGCAGTGCAAGCTCAAGACCAACCACAAGCCCCAAGGCACCTGCTGGGTGACGATCCAGGGCTTCCGGCCCCTCGCCTCCCCGTAGCAAGGCGCAGGCGGGTCGGGCGTCAGCCGGCCGGCTGGGCGGGCCCGAAGGGCCGGTCGCCGCGCAGCGTCACCCGGTGCGCGAACCGGGGTGTGTCGCCGTAGTCGTCGAGCGCGTAGTGCAGCGTGGCCCGGTTGTCCCAGAACGCCACCGACCCTGCCTCCCACCGGAACCGGCAGGTGTACTCCGGCTGGACGCAGTGGCGGTACAGCAGGTCGAGGATCGAGGCGCTCTCGATCTTCGACAAGCCGAGGATCGTCTGGGTGAACTGCTGGTTCACGAACAGCCCGTTGCGGCCGGTCTCGGGATGGGTGCGCACCACTGGGTGCAGCGCCGGCAGCAGCCGCTCGTGCCACTCGCCGTTCCACTGGTAGCCGCCCCGCTCGTCGACCGTCGCCGCGAACCACGGGTCGAAGTGGATGGCGAGCAGCTGGTCGCACAGCTCCCGGACCGGCTCGGCGAGCCCGTCGTAGGCGTCCTGGAGGCTCGCCCACATCGTGTCGCCGCCCACCGCCGGCGCCTCCAGCATGTAGAGGATCGAGCCGAACGGCGGCGTGTCGAGGAACGTCACGTCGGTGTGCCACCAGCTGGCCCGATCCTCCCGGCTGTCGATGGCCAGCACCTCCGCGTTGGCCTCGATGGCCGGCAGCACGGGATGTCCCTCGGTGACGACGCCGAACTGGCGGGCGAAGTCGGCCTGCTCGACCGGCGACAGCTCCTGGTCGCGGAAGAAGATCACGTGATGCTCGTTCAACGCCGCCCGCACCGCGGCCACGGTCTCGTCGCCGAGCGGCTCGGACAGGTCGACGCCGTGCAGCTCCGCGCCGATGATGGGGGAGAGGGGCCGAACCTCGAGCTGCGTCGCGATCGCCACCACCCCATCCTGGCCCAGGCGAACCGGCCGCTCAACCATCGGCCCGCGCCGGGGTGTCGGCGCGCCGCCCGCCCCGTACCGTGGGGGCGACGCGCCAGCCCGGCGCGACCCGTCCGAGAGGGGTTCCGGTGACCGAGCCCGCCGCGCCGAGCCGGCGACGCAACTTCTCCCCCTGGTTCCAGTGGGTGAGCCGCCTGATGGCCACCGAGCCGGTCGACCCGCTTCCCGCCGAGGACGGCCCGGCGCTCGACGCCTGGCGGGCCCGGGCCCGGCAGCGGCTCACCGAGCTGCTCGGCCCGTTCCCCGACCCGGTGCCCCTCGACCTCGAGGTCGTCGACACCGAGGACGCCGACGGGTACCGGCGCCACCGGATCGTGTTCGACACCGAGGACACCATGTCGGTCCCCGCCTACCTGCTCGTCCCTGACGACCGCACCGAGCCCGGCCCCGCGATCCTCGCCTGCCACGGGCACGGCCCCGGCAAGTCGCTCGTCGTCGGGCTCGACACCACCGACGCGCCGAACGGCGACTACGCGCACCAGCTCGCCCGACGCGGCTACGTGGTCCTCGCCCCCGACCTGCGCTGCTTCGGCGAGCGGGCCGACTGGAACCCGCCCGGCATCTACGCCTGCGACATCAACCTCGTGCATGCCACCATGACCGGCGTCAGCCCCCTGACCCAGAACCTCTGGGACCTGGCTCGGGGTCTCGACGTGCTGAGCGACCATCCGCTCGTCGACCCGGCCCGGCTCGGCATGGTCGGCCTCTCGCTCGGCGGCACCATGACCCTCTTCCTCGCCGCGTGGGACGAGCGGGTCGCCGCCGCGGTGGTGAGCGGGTTCTTCTCCTCCTGGGCCGAGGCCCACAAGGTCCCCTGGAACATGTGCGGGTCCCAGGTCCTGCCCGGCATGCTCGGCCGGCTCGAGCACCTCGACCTCGCGGCGCTCGTCGCGCCCCGCCCGCTGCTCGTCGAGACCGGCACCGACGACACCATCTTCCCGCTCGCGGCCGCCACCGACGCGCTCGCCCCGCTCACCCGCGTGTACGAGCACCTCGACGCCGCCGACCGCCTCGAGCACGACGTGTTCGACGGCGACCACCAGTGGCACGGCACCCGCGCCTACCCGTTCCTCGACCGCTGGCTCCACCACACCCCGACCCCCCGCTGACGCGGCGGCGGCCCGCTCCGGCCGGCCGGCCCGCCGCCGCTGAGTAGCGTCGGGCCATGCGCGCCGCGGTGTACGACGAGACCGGCCCGCCCGAGGTGCTCCACGAGGCCGAGGTCCCGGACCCGCCGGTCGGGCCCGGCGACGTGCTGGTGCGGGTCGAGGCGATCAGCATCGAGGGCGGCGACACCCTGAACCGGGCCGGCGGCGAGCTCGCGACCCGACCCCACGTCGTCGGCTACCAGTGCGCGGGCACCATCGTCGAGGTCGGCGCCGACGTCCGGGATCGCCAGCCCGGCCAGCGTGTCGTCGGCACCTACGTGTACGGCTCCCACGCCGAGCTGTTCGCCGTCCCCGCCTCGCTCACCTGGCTCGTCCCCGACCGGCTCGACATCGTCCCCGCCGCCTGCGTGCCGATCGCGTTCGGGACCGCCGACGACTGCCTCTTCGAGTTCGGGCACCTCCAAGCCGGCGAGACCGTCCTCGTCCAAGCCGGCGCGGGCGGCGTCGGCCTCGCCGCCATCCAGCTCGCCAAACGGGCCGGCGCGACGGTCCTCGCCACCGCGTCGACCGACGACAAGCTCGCCCGCCTCCACCGCTTCGGGCTCGACCACGGCATCAACTACCGGGCCGTCGACTTCGCCGACGCGGCCCGAGAGCTCACCGACGGGCGCGGCGTCGACCTGGTCGTCGACTCGGTCGGCTCGACCCTCGCCGGCAGCGTCCGCGCCCTCACCTACCGGGGCCGCTGCACGCTGGTCGGCGCAGCGGGTCGCGACCCGCAGCCTTTCGACGCCGCCGCGCTCATGACCGGGAACCAGACCCTCACCGGTGTCGGGTTCGCGGCCGAGGTGTTCACCGAGCGGGTCCACACCATGGTCGAGCGGCATCTCGCCGACGTGGAGGCCGGCCGGCTCGAGGTCGTCGTCGACCGGAGCTTCCCGCTCGCCGACGCGGCCGCCGCCCACGCCTACGCGGAGAGCCGCCACGCGGTCGGTCGGGTGGTGCTCCTCCCGTAGCCGCTCACCGCTCGCCCACCGGCCGGCGCGACGCACGCGACGCGCCGTTCCACGAGGCCGCGCCGAGCGCGCGAGCAGCCGTGGCGAGGTGCCGATGGAATGGAGCCCCGGCCGCGTCGCGGGCAAGATCACCGGCGCGCAGGTCACGCAGGGGGCCGCGCGCTCGTGCCACGCCCGCGCCGGGGGGTGCCGTTCCGAGCCGTTCGTCCGAGCGTTCCGACGCCCTGACCACCAGCAACGGGAGGATCTTCCGATGGACTTCGAGTACAAGCCGCATCCGCGGACGGTGGCGATCCACGAGCACAAGGTGCACCCACCCAAGACCACCGACGAGCGCACCGGCCTCAACGGTCGGATCGGCCTGTTTATCACGCTGATCGTCGGCACGATGTGGTGCGGCTATCTCTTCGCGCTCATCGCGCTGGTCTCGCTCCCCGACACGCTGAAGATGGTCGGCGTCAATCTCGGCTTCTCGCTGGGATCAGGCACGATCATCCTGGTCTCGTGGATCAGCCAGGCGTTCCTCCAGTTGGTGCTCCTGCCCATCATCATCGTGGGGCAGAACATCCAGGCTCGAGCAGCCGACAAGCGAGCTGAGTCCACCTACAAGGACGCCGAGGCGGTCCTCCACGAGGCGGAGCAGATCCAGAAGCACCTCCTCGACCAGGACCAGCAGCTCCAAGACATCATCGCCCGCATTCCGTCGTAGTCGGCTCGAGGGGCCCGGCGACCCTCGAGCACCCGGGCTGCTTCGCTCGTCCACCCGGGCCGTCGGTGCAGCACGGGCGGCGCTCGGACTCGGGCCGGGCTGGTCGCCATGTCGGCTAGTGGCGTGCCCCGACCCGGGCCGGGCCGGCGACGGGAGACCGACCGCTCGAGGCGGCTTCGGAACCCGACGACCGTGGCGCGCCGACCTCGCGGCCGTGTTGATGGCGTCGCGGCAGATCGGATAGACACTCCCACCGGCCAAAGCGAGGGGCGCGCATGAACACGTCGACGGGGCAGCCGTACAACACCCGCTGGATCGTCGAGACGCCACCAGAGGCGGTCGTCCAGCAGGTCACGAACACGATCACCTACTGCGACGGGTACTCGTTCCAACCCACCGCGCCGAACTCGGTGACCCTGATCCGCAAGTACTGGCCGGTGTGGGTCATCGTCGTCGCGGTCGCAGGAGCGCTGCTGTGCCTCCTCGGCCTCCTCGCCCTCCTCTACAAGGAGACCGAGACGCTCACCGTCACCGCGTCCGAGACCCCAGAGGGCACCCAGGTCGACGTGTCCGGCGTGGGCAGCACCGAGGCGATCGGTCGCCTGAACGCGCTCCTGTCCGGCTTGCCCGGCGCGCACCAGGCCACCCCGCCCGTCGCTGCCTACGCGCCGCCCGCCCCGCTGCCCGGCGCCGTCGCGACCGCGTCGGCCCCGACCCCGCCGCCGCCGCCGGGCGCCGCGCCGGCGTCGGCGAGCTACCCCGCGCCGGCGAGCACCGCCGCGGCCTGGTACCCCGACCCGTCCGGGCACCACGAGCACCGGTACTGGAACGGCACCGCCTGGACCGAGCACGTCAGCGACCACGGCAACGCCGGCACCGACACGCTCACCTGAGCGAGACCCCAGGCCCGGTCACGACCGGCCAGTAGAGTGCGCGCCGTGACGACGGGCCGGTCTCGATGAGACCCCACATCGACGAGCGGCTGCAGCAGGTCCCCCTCTTCTCCGAGTGCCGACCGAAGGACCTCAACTTCATCGGCGCGCTCCTGCGGGAGCGGACCTTCCCGAAGGGCACCGAGCTCACGGTCGAGGACAAGCCCGGCGACGAGTTCATGATCATCCTCGAGGGCAGCGTCACCGCCCGCCGGCACGGCAAGGAGATCGCCAAACTCGGCCCCGGCGACTTCTTCGGCGAGATCGCGCTCCTCGACCACGGGCCGCGGACCGCGACGATCACCGCCGACACCGACGTGACGGTCGGGATCGTCGGCCCCCGCGAGTGGCAGGACCTCCTCGCCCAGCCCGGCGTCACCGAGCAGATCCTCCGCGCGCTGGCGGTGCGGCTCCGCGCCGCCGACCTCGCCGACTTCTGAGCCCGCGCCCCCGGCGACCGCGCCGGAGCCGGTCAGCTGGTCGCGTTGTCGATCAGCGACCCGAGCAGGTTGCGGCCCTTCCCGGCGTCGGTGTTGTCGGGCTGGGGCAGGTACGGGGTCAGCGACGACGCCAGGCGGGGCAGGGGCAGCGTCTGGAGCCAGATGTGGCCGGGCCCGGTCAGCTTGGCGAGGAACACCCCGTCGGAGCCGAACACCATGTTCTTGATGCCCTTGATGTGGTCGAGCTCGAAGCTCACCGCGGCCTCGAACATGCCGACGTGGCCTGGGTGGACCCGCATCGACTCGCCCTCCGCGAGCTGGTAGTCGACGATCTCCCCGTCGAGCTCGATCCACGCCGTACCGGTGCCCGTCACGTGCTGGAGGATGAACCCGGCCCCGCCGAACAGGCCGGCGCCGAACTTCTGCTGGAACCCGATCGAGATCTCGACGCTCGGCAGGCCGCACAGGTAGCCGCCCCGGTGCACCATGTACTCCGAGCCCGGGCCGACCTCGATCGGCAGGATCTGGCCCGGCATGTGCGTCGCGAACGCGACCAGACCCGGCGCCCCCTGCGCGGTGTACTCGGTCATGAAGAAGCTCGACCCGCCGATCGAGCGCTTCACCGCGCCGAACACGCCCTTCGCCCCGCCCTTGCCGCTCGCCGCGGTCTCGAGCTGGATCGACGCCGTCATCCACGACAGCTCGCCGGACTCCGCGACGACCGACTCGCCCGGATCGAGCTTCATCTCCAGGACCGGAAGGACGGTGCCGACGACCTGATGCTCCATGACTGCTCCTGGCTCGAAGGGCCCGCTGACCCGACCGTCGCGACGCGTGGGGGCGCCGCGCACCCTACTCGGCGCTTGGCGGAGAACGGCCCGAGTCGAACGAGCGCGTCACGCCCGGCGCGCCGCCGGGACCGCACCACGGGGAGCGTGGCGTCGGGTCGACCTGGTAGAGCGCGACGTGCTGCGCGAGCGCGACTCGCCGCACCGACGGGCCGGCGCCCCGGACCGCCCGCTCGGTGATCACGCCGGCCGGGCGTCCCCGCGCCTCGGCCAGCTGCTGCGCCGCGCACACCGCGGCGTGGGCCGACACGTGGTCGTACCGGGCCGCTTCGAGCGCGTCGTGGACGAAGAACCGGGTCCAGGCCTGTCGGGCGACCGAGTAGGTCGACCGGTCGAGGTACCCGCCGACGCTCGCCGCGTCGAAGTCCTCCCCCGACACCAGCCGGTCCTCGAGGTGATGGGCCCGGGCCGCGTCGGCGATGGCCAGGTCGGGTGAGAACGGGTGGATGCTCGTCGACGGGTAGAGGGCGACCAGCGCGACGACCTGCGCGGCCAGCACCCAGGCGAAGCAGCGTGGCACCCGCCGGCGCGACGCGGCCGGAGGGCCGTCGGATCCGGCGGTGCTCGCCGCTTCGGCGGGTGGCGCGACGAAGAGCCACACGCTGGCGAGCAGGAGCAGGAAGGTGAGCGCGGCGTAGCGGGCCTCGTCGGGCAGCTCCACGACGAGGAAGAACGCGAAGCAGGCCAGCGAGCCGAGCCCCCACACCCAGCGGGCCGCCGCCCCGCCCCGCAGCGACCGGAACACCACGACGACGAGAGCGACCGACAGCGTGGCTTCGATCCACGCCGACCCGGGGAGCCGGTCGAGCAGCTGGGTGTTCCAGGCGCCGACCCGCGACGGGAGCGGGACCAGGCCCCGCCACGTTCCCGTCGCCGCGTCGACGAGCCGGGTGATGCCGCCCGCCCCGACCGTGGCCAGGTTCCCGAGCCCGGGGGTGAAGGGCCGGAAGTCGGGGGGCGGGATGCAGGTGACCGCGGCGCCGACCGCGGCGAGCAGCGTCCCGTACCCGAAGCGGCGTCGACCCGCGTCGCGAGGCCGGGCCGACCCGGGGCCGAGCCCGGGACGTGAGCGGCGGTCGAGCAGCAGCGCCAGCGCGAGCGCGGCGGCGAGGACCGCGCCGGCGAGGCTCGTCCAGGCCAGCAGCACCGAGCCGGCCAGCGCGAGCCCGAAGCGGGGCCGGTCGCGGCCGAGCGCGAGGAGCGTCACCACGAGCGCGAGCACGCCGAGCCCGTACGAGCGGCTGATCACCCCGTACTCGAAGCTGATCGTGTAGCTGGCGACGAGGGCGAGCCGCACCGGGCCGGAGAACGGGGACCGCAGCAAGATCAGCGCGGTGGTCGTCATCACGATGACGAACTCGACGACCTGCATGGCGCGGGGATCGCCGGTGAACCGGGTCAGCGCGTACAGCACCAGGTACCAGCCGATCGGGTGGCCCTCGTAGCGCAGGTTGCCGTACAGCGACCCCAGCGAGTGGCTGGCCCGGGCGATGTTCCAGGCCTGCAGCTCGTCGAACCACATCACGTGGGCCCGCAGCCCCCACCCGGTCAGCACCGCCACCGCGCCGAGGATCAGGAGCGACACCCAGCGCGGCCAGTCGCCGTCCGGGCGGGACGTTCGGCCCGGCCCGGTCGTCGACGCGGGCGGCCGCCGCCCCCGGTCAGCCGGGTCGGCGACGGGGGGGACCGGCCAGGTCGACGGGTCGGCGGGGACGGTCCTCGTCACGTCCCCGGGATCGACCGGCCGGGCCGTCCTCTGAAGGGACGGGAGCGGACCAACCGCTCAAGGTTCTCGAGGCCACCGCCGATATCTCCCCCCGAGGCGGGATCCAGGGTGGTCCAAGGGCAACGGAGACGAAAACCCACACCGGAAGGACGGGGCAACCCAGATGATGAACCTTTTCGTGTTCAAGAGTTGGATCCAGGCCAAGCTCGGTCGGGATGAGCGGGGTGCCAACCTCGTCGAGTACATCCTGCTCGTGGCCCTGATCGCCCTCGCGGTGATCGCGGCGGTGGTCTTCCTGCGCGGCCAGGTCAACAGCCAGTTCAACAACGCTGGTTCGCACCTGAGCAACGGCTCGTAGGGACAACCTCACAGGGATCGCCGGTCCCGGGGTCGTCCCGGGACCGGCGCTCCCGCCAGGCTTCGCACGCTGGTCGCCTCTGGGCGCCCAGCGTGTCCTGATTCTCAGGGCCGCGGCCGCGAGCGTCCCGAACCGGCCCCGTCGGGCCGGCATCACCATCCCGGCCCGGCCGGGTCCTGCACGCTCGTGGCGACGACCGAGCTGCTCCCGCGTCCCGCCGCCACCGCGCCGGCCCGATGGTCCGACGCCGAGCGGGCCGTGCTGGCCTGGATCGGCGAGCAGGGGGCGGTGCGCCGGGACGTGCTCCGCGTCCTACTCGGCCGCGGCGTCGCGGTCAGCGACCGGGCCGCGCGGCACCGGGTCGAGCGGTGGCGCGACGCGGGGCTGGTCGAGGAGCGACGCTTCCTCGCCGGCCAGCCGCCTGTCACCTGGTTGACCACCGCCGGGCTGCGCCGGGTCGGGTGCCGCGACCGGTACCAGTCCCAGCCGCCGTCGGTCCGGTGCCTCGCGCACCTGCACGCGGTCAGCCTGGTCCGCCTCGGCGTCGAGGCGGCCGGTGGTCGCCGCTGGGTCAGCGAGCGGGCCTTGGTCCACGCGCGTCTCGGCCCGGACGCGCACGTCGCCGACGGCCGCTTCCAGAGCCCGGCCGGCACCGAGACCGCGGTCGAGGTCGAGCTGACCCGCAAAGGCCCCGCCCGGCTGCGCGCCATCGTCGACGAGGCCGCACCGTCGAGCACGACGCGGTGCTGTACGTCGTCGACGGCGCCGGGGTGCGGTCCGGGATCGAGCGGGCCGTCGACGTGCTCGGCGAGCACGACCGGGTCACGATCGTCGAGCTGTCCGGCTTCGCCCGCGCCATCCCGTCCCGGTGAGGCGCGACGCGACGGTCGGCTCCGACCCGGTGGAGCGGCTGGCTGCCGCCGCGGTGGCCGTCGCGGTCGGCGTCGCGGCGGCTCCCGTCCTCGTCGTCGCGGGGTCGCTGGCCGTGCTCCTCGACCGGCGGGGCTGGGCCCGGTGGCCCGCCGCCGTCGTCGGGACGGCCGCGGCCGGGCTGCTCGGCGCGACCGGCGGTGCCCACGCCTACCTGGGGGTCATCGCCGCGGCCGCGGCGCGTGTCGCCGGCCGTCCGAGCCCGGGTCGCTGTCGACGGGCTGGCCGCGGGGACGTTCGCCGCCGCGGCGGGCGTCGCGCTCGTGCCCGCGCTGCTGGCGTTCGTCCACCACCGGGACGAGCACGAGGAGACCCGCCACGCTCGCCACGCCAGCCGGCGTCGACGCGCCGGCGACGCGTGCCGCCCGCCGAGTGCGACGCCGCCGTTGGCCCACCCCGCCCGGCCGGGTCGTGCTTGGCGTCCCGATCGAGGGCGGGCCGGTCGGCGAGCGGACCCGACCCGCGCTGGGGGTCGTCGCCGTCCCGCTCGTCGACTGGCTCCGCCAGGCGCTGATCGTCGGCGAGACCGGCAGCGGCAAGACCATGACCGCCTTGACCGTCGCCGGGGAAGCGATGCGGGGCGGCTGGGACGTGTTCTGGATCGACGGGAAGGCCGACGCCAGCGTCGCCGGCCGGTTCCTGGCCCTGGCCGCCCAGCACGGCGTCCCCGCACGCGACGCGACGCGCGACCCGATCGACGGCTGGCGGGGCGGCTCCGACAGCGTCGTGAGCCGGCTGCTCGCCACCCAGACCTTCACCGAGCCGTACTACGAGGGCATCGCCCGCAACGTGCTCCGCTGGACCGTCGCCGACGACCCGCCTCGCTCCTTCCGCTCGCTGATCGAGCGGATGGACAAGCGCACCCTGCGCCGAGCCTGGCGCGACCACCCGGGCCAGGCGGACACGATCCGCCGGCTGCCCGACGCCGACTTCCTCGGTGCCCGGTACCGCTACGAGGGGGTGGCGTGGGCGGTCGGCGACACCCTCGACGGGGACTGGTCCTACGAGGACGTGCCCGCCGCCTACGTGCCGGTCGGGCGGCCCGAGCACCGCCACCAGGCCGGCGAGGTCGGCGCCTTCCTCCTCGAGGACCTCCTCCACTGGGCGATGGCCCGCAAGGACCCGACCCGACCCGCGCTCGTCGTCGTCGACGAGTTCTCGCGGCTCGCCGCCCGCCCCGACGCGGCGGTCGACCTGGTCGAGCGGGTCCGCTCGTTCGGGGTCGGCGTCGTCCTCGTCGCGCAGACCTGGGCCAGCCTCGGCCCGTCCGAGACGGTCCGGGAACGCCTGGCCGGCACGGTCGGGACGATCGTCGTGCACCAGCTCAAGGTGCCCGAGCGGCTCGCCGCGCTGGCCGGGACGGCCTGGGCGCTCGAGCGCAGCGAGCAGCTCGTCGACCTCGCGCCCACCGGGGCGGTCACCCAGCGGGCGGCGCGGCGCTTCGTGGTGAGCCCCGACGATGTGCGCGCGCTGCGCTCCGGCGAGGCGTTCCTCCTGACCGGCGCCACCGCGTGCCGGCTCCGGGTTCGGGCCCCCAGCCCGCCCCGCCCCACCCAGGAACCGACCGGCCCGAGCGGCGGGTACCGTCGACGTCGCGCCCGGCCCCGCCGAGCCGACCCGACCGTCCCGAGCCCGTCGAACCACCGGGGGTCCCGACCCATGCCGATGCGAGAGGACTGCCGCCACTTCGAGAGCCGCACCTACGACAGCGGCGAGGTGGCCCGCTACTGCGTCCTCGGGCTCGCCCCTGAGCAGCCGTGGCGCTGCCCCGAGCACTGCGACCGCTACGAGCCGTCGCTCCTCGCCGGCGGCGAGGAGACCGGCTCGCTGCAGCGGCCGCCGGTCGAACCCGAACCCGACGACAGCCCCGACGCGATCGCCGACGTCCTCGAGGACGCGGAGGCGATCGTCGAGGGCGCCGAGCACGACGTCGAGGTCGACCTCCAGCGTCAGGAAGTCGTGCGCGAGCGGCCGTGGTGGCAGGTGTGGAAGCGCCGGCCCCCCGACGACGACGAGCCGTTCCGGATCAGCAACCGCTGACCACCCGGGCGGTCGCACGACCGGGCCCCGCGCCCCGCAGCCGGTGGACGTCTCGTTCCGACCCCTCGAGCGCGCCGACCTGGCGCTGCTGCGCGACTGGCTGAACCAGCCCCACGTCGCCGCCTGGTGGGGCGCCCAGTCCGGACCGGACGGGCTCGGCGGCGTCGGCGCCGACGCGGCGACGCTCGAGCAGGTCGAGGCCCAGTACGCCCGAGGCATCGAGGGGACCGACACGACCCACCACTTCGTCATCGTCGTCGACGGCGCGCCGGTCGGGCTCATCCAGTGGTACCGGCTGCGCGACGAGCCCGACTACTCGGCCGAGATCGGCGAGGCCGACGGCGCGGGCATGGACCTGCTCCTCGGCGACCCGGCGCTCGTCGGGCAGGGGGTCGGGCCGATCGTCATCGACCGGTTCGTCACCGACGTCGTCTTCGCGTCGCCTGACCTGCGCCGCTGCGCGGCCGGTCCCGACGTCCGCAACCGACGCTCGATCCGAGCCTTCGAGAAGGCCGGCTTCGCCTGGGTGCGCGACGCCCCCGTCACCGACGAGCCCGCGCCCGAGCACGTGATGGTCCGACGGGCCGACCGGCACGACCCGGCCGACTGACGCGGCCGGCGCGTGCCCTCAGCGGGTGGGCACGGACTCGAGCCGGTCGGTGACCGCGGTGACGACGCTCATGCCCGCGGGCAAGGTGACGCTCCCGTCGTTCAGATAGGACAGCAGCGCGACGGCTCGCCCCACCCGGACCACGACGACGTCCCCGACCGCGGTGAGGGACTGCCCGCCGCCCGACGCCACGATCGTCGCCTCGTAGCCCGCGTTGGCGTCCCCGACCCCCTGGAGGTCGTCGAGCTGCGCCACGCTCACCTGCGCGGCGCCCTTCGCCGTCTTGGTCAGCACCCGTTGGAGGCAGTCGGGAACGGTCGGCCCGCTGTACGCGGCGAGGAACCGTCCCGCCGCGGGAGCGGACGGGAACGCCAGCACGATGTCGTCGACGACCGTCACCTGGTTCGCCGAGCCGGGCGGGCTGAACTCGGCCGACAGCCGGACCGGGACGGTCCGCCGCGCTGCGGTGATCGCCGCGAAGACCGGACCGCAGCCGACCACGCCCCGGTACGCCGCTGTGCCGTTGTCGCGCTGCCGACTCGACGTCCAGCCGGCCGGCACGTCGGCCCCGGTGACGACCCCCGCCGACAGGATCGCCTGATCGGCCGGGGTCGGCTTCGCGGCCCGGGCCGTGCCCGCCCCGGCCGGGCCCGCCCCCGCGGCGGCGAACCCGACGACGAGCAGCAGCGCGGCGCAGCAGCGGAATCGGGGCACGACGACCAGTCCTTCCTCGGGTGCCCCGCCTCAGCCGCGGCGACGCCCGAACCGGGCACGCTAACCGGACCGGCGCGCCGGCCCGCGCCGCCCCCGGGTCAGCGGACCTTCGGGGTCGGCGGGGTCGGCAGCGCGAACGAGGCGACGTGGTTGCTCGCCTCGACGAGCACCGCGGAGTGGGTGAGGGTCGGGGTGGGGAAGTGCTGGCTCCCGTCGAGCGCGACGTCGTGGTGCCACACCACCTTGCCGGTGGTCGGGCTCAGCGCGTCGAGCACCCCGTCCGACGTGTCGACGGACCACACCGAGCCGGCGCCCACGACGACCGGCCCGTCGGCGGGCACCGGCGCCGTCCACCCGTGTCGGAGCTGCGGGGTGGAGCCGCTCAGGTCGATGACGACCTGCTGCACGCCGCCGCTGCAGGACACGTACACCGACGACCCGAGCACCGCGTTCCCGCCGATGGCGGAGCACAGGCCGTCCAGGGACGCCAGCGGCGTGTGATGGTCGGCGCCGCCCAGGTCCGCCGCGTTCAGCAGGTACGCGTTCTCCTGCTTGCCGATCTCGAAGACGTCGCCGTTGGCGACCAGCAGCGGCGCGGTCGACCCGAGATCCTGGTCACTGGCGTTCTCGGTCCGGAACGTGACCGGCTGGAAGTAGTCGAGCGGGTCCGTCGGGTTCGCGCCCAGCCGCACCACCGCCTGGCTGTAGTCGGTGACCGGGTCCGGCGGCGACCCGGCCGCGTTGCCGGTCCCGACGTACACGTTCCCGGCCCCGTCGACCGCCGGCGGGACCGGCGCCCAGATGCCGCCCTGGCGGTTCCCCGGCCCGGTGTTGGCGGTCTCGAAGGTGCCGGTCAGGCCGCTGCCGTCCTCGCGGGCCGCGACCAGGAAGCCGTGATAGTCGCCGCAGTCCCCGTTCAAGCCGCCGAACCCGATGTACACGTTGCCGTTGGCGAGGAGCAGCCCGGCCCGCTGCTGCTCCAGCTCGGGGTGGAGCATGGTCGGCGGGTCGATCGGGGTCGGGCCGACCACGACCCGCCCCGTCGCAGCGTCGACCCCGACCAGCTCGTGGACCGGCGGCCGGCCCGCGTGGGGCACGACCGTCGCGACCGCGAACACCCGGCCCGTCGCCGGGTCGACGGCGGGCGAGCCGGTGATCCCGAGCGGGTTGATGTCGCCGCAGCCCGACGCGGACGGGGACAGGGCCGTGATCTGGTCCAGCGTGATCGGCGGCCCGATGTGGCGGGGCCCCCACCGGATCTTCCCGGAGCCGAGCGCCAGCCCGTAGAAGGAGTTGTTCTCCGTCGCCACGACGACGGTGCTGCCGACCACGACCGGTCGGGCCTGCACGATCCCGTCCAGCGAGGGCGACACCCAGGTGCTCGACCCCCGGGGCGGCTTCGCGGCGCCGGCCGGAGCCGCCCCGACGGCCAGCAGCCCGGCCGCGAGGAGCGCGACCAGCCCCAGCGCGGCGCGGCGGCTACGCACCGGCGACACCCACCGGGACCGGCGCGGGAGCGGGTTGGGGCCCCTCCTCGATCCGGATGCGGGGCAGGATCCGATCCAGCCACTGGGGCAGCCACCAGTTCGCGTCGCCGAGCAGCTCCATCGTCGCGGGCACGAGCACCAGCCGGACGATCGTCGCGTCGACGAAGACCGCCACCGCCAGGCCCAGCCCGAACATCTTGACCGTCGGCTCCGGGTTCCCGACGAAGCCGAGGAACACGCTGATCATGATCAACGCCGCCGACGTGATGACCCGCGCCGTCATGGCGAGCCCGTTGATCACGCTGGCCAGGTTGTCGTGCGTCTCGTAGTAGTCCTCCCGGATCCGGGACAGCAAGAACACCTCGTAGTCCATCGACAGGCCGAACAGGATCGCGAACATCATCATCGGCACGAAGGCGACGATCGGCGTCGTCTCCGTCAACCCGAGCAGCCCCTTGCCCCAGCCCCACTGGAACACGGCGACGATCACCCCGAACGAGGCGCCGATCGACAGCAGGTTCATCAGCGCGGCCTTCAACGGCACCAGCACCGACCGGAACACCATCATCAGCAGCACGAACGACAGGGCCACCACCGCGCCGATGAACAGCGGCAGCCGGCCCTGGATGCGCTGCCCGAGGTCGATGTTCGCCGCCGTGACACCCCCCACGTAGACGGTGGCGCCGCTGTGAGCGATCGCGTCGGGGATGACGGTCCCCCGCAGATGGTTCACGAGGGTCTCGGTCTCGCTCGACTGCGGGGAGCCGGGCGGGACCGCGATGATCACCGCCGCGGTCCGGTCGGGGCTGATCTGGGGCGGGCTCACCCGCACGCCCGGCTGCGCCGCGACCGCCCGCTCGGTCGCGGTCGCGGCCGCGGTCGCGCCCGGGTGGGGGAGCGCGACGGCCAGGACCAGCGGGCCGTTGAAGCCCGGCCCGAAGCCGTGCGCGATGAGGTCGTAGGCCTGCCGCTGGGTGCTGCTGCGGGGCGCGCTGCCGTCGTCGGCCTGCCCGAGCCGCATGCCGAGCACCGGCGCGGCGAGGACGAGCAGCACGGCCAGGCTGCCCAGCACCGCCCACCAGCGGTGCCGCGACATGAACTCGGCCCAGCGCTGCCATCCGCTGCTCCGACCGCCGGTCAGCGACGGGTGGTCAGCGCCCCGGGCGGCCCGCCGGACCCGCGGCACGTGGACCCGGTTGATGTGGACGCCGGCCACGCCGAGCAGGGCGGGGATGAGCGTCACCGCGGCGGCCATCATCACCAGCACGACCAGCGCTGACGTCAGGCCGAGCACGGTGACGTACGGGATGTCGGCGAGGACCAGCCCGCTCAGCGCGATCACGACCGTCCCACCCGCGAACAGCACCGCCTGCCCGGCGGTGCCGTTGGCAAGCCCGATCGAGTCGAGCACCGACATGCCCGACACCAGGTTCTGGCGATGCCGGGTCAAGATGAACAGCGAGTAGTCGATCCCGACGCCGAGCCCGATCATGCTGGCCAGCGTCGGCGCGACCGTCCCCACGTTCGTCGTGGCCGCGAGCAGGTAGATCAACGCCAAGCCGACCGCGAGGCCGCACAGCGCGGTGCCGATCGGGAGGCTCATCGCGATCACCGACCCGAAGGCGAGGAGCAAGATCACGACCGCGACGAGCAGCCCGATCGCGTCGGCGTCGCCAGTCGCGGTCGTGTTGAACAGGTCGACGACCGCGCCGCCGAACTCGACCCGCAGCCCCGCCGCCCGGGCCGGCGCCGTCGCCGCCTCGAGGCGAGTGAACGAGTCCGAGGGCAGCTGGTCGGCCTTCAGCCCGTACTGGACCCGCGCGTAGCCGACCGTGGAATCGGGGGAGAGGAAGGAGCGTCCCGCGACGGGCGTCGCGGGGCCGACGACCTGGGTCGCGTCGGGCAGCGCGGCGAGGTTCCGCTGCGTCGCCGCCACTCCGGCGGCCGGGCCGGGCTCGGTCAGCGTCCCGTGCGGGGCCTGGAACACGACCAGCGCGGTGTCGCCGGACTGGCTCGGGAACCGCTGCTGCAGCAGCTGGGTGGCGTGCTGGGAGGGCGCCCCCGGGATCGAGAACACGTCCTGGGTCTGGCCTCCCGCCGCGACCGCGCCCGCCACCAGCCCAACCACGGCCAGCACCCAGACGCAGATCACCCGCCACCGGTGCCGGGCCGCGCTGCGCCCGAGCCGGTCCAGCCAGGCCGCCATGTGCAGGTCCCCCTCCGGACCGGCCCCCCCTCACCCGACGCCTCACGTGAGCGGCGAGACGGAGAGCCGATGCCCGATCGTCGGCGTGCACGCGTCCCGGCTCCACGGTCCGGCGCCGGTCCGGGCCAGCCGAGCGGCGGGAGGTCGCGGGCCACCGAGCCGAGCCACGCTCCGGCGACGGTAGCAGTCGCTCTCCGCAGCACCGGGGCACACCGGGCCGCGCCCGCTCACCACCCCCGGAGGAGCGGCTACTCAGGACGGTCCGGCGAGGGACGCGTAGGCTCGCGGCCATGGGACTCTTCAGCAAGCTCACGGGCGGCCCCGACAAGAAGCTCTTGGAGACCGGTCTCCTCGGGCGAGGGATCATCGCCGACCTCAAGCTCACCGGCACCACGCTCCAGACCGGGAACGGGCTCGTGCAGCGGACCTGCATCTTCACCATCGAGGTGCACCTCGACAACCAGGACCCCTACAACGCGACCTGCAAGCAGCGGATGACCGAGATCGAGATCCCCCAGATCCAGGTCGGGTCGACGATGGTCGCGGTGCGCGTGAACCCCGAGGACCACAGCCAGATCGCCATCGACTTCAACACCCCGCCGCCGGTCGTGACCAGCAAGGGTCCCGCCGACCCCGACCACTCCGCGGCGCACATCCTCGAGACCGGCACCCCCGCGGAGGCGGTCATCGTCCAGTCGCAGCCGCTCGGGCAGAAGAACCCGGCCGGCGTCGACCTCTACGCCTACCAGCTCACGGTCATGCCCCCGGGCAAGGACCCGTACCAGATCCAGGTCGGGAACCCGACGCCGCCCAAGGCGCTCCCGTTCCTGTTCCCCGGCTCCCACGTCCCATGCAAGATCGGCACCGACCCGAACGTGGTCGTGATCGACTGGGACCAGGCCGAGGCCCAGAGCAAGACCTAGCCCTCGGAGGTCATGGTTCCCCGCGGGTCGGGGATCACACAGCCACCGTCCGGCGGCGATCTCCTCGAACTCGAGGTCAGCCGGTCTCCCTCCGGGACGATCCAACCCACCAGCCGGCCGTGCTCCTGGACCTGGCGGGCTGCGATTTCAAATCGCACCCCGCCCCGGACCCTTCGCCAGGAGCCTCGCGCCCCGCTGGCTGCGCACGACGGGTTCCCGGTGCGCGAGCCAGTGGCGCTCGCTACGACGTCGTCGTCGTCGTGGCTGGGTCCTTCTCACGCGCCACGAGCGCGGCAAGTTCCGCTTCGCTCGGCTGCTGGTGGGGGTGGTGCTTCTTGCAGAGCGCGTGGACGTGACCGTCCGGGTCGGTCCACGACTTCCAGTGCAGCCGGTGACAGGTGTCGACATGGCACTCGTGGTGGCGGTACACGACGATCAGCGCGCCGATGATCGTGACCTCGCCGAGATCGCTTCCAAAGCCTGACCAGAAGTTGTAGGCCGTGCTCGGCATCCGCGGCTCGACGCCCACGATGTGCAGCAGGTCGGTCTGCGTCCGATGGAAGGTGAGTAGGACTACCACCACCGCGAGCAGCACCAGCCCAGCCAGGGTAAGAGCTCGACTCATCGGAGGAGGATAGCCCGCGCCTCGGCCACAGGCGCGGTGAGCGCGGCGACGTTCTCGCTCGCCGCCCAGTGGCTGCGCTGCCGGTTCGGCAACGGTCGCCTTCGAGCCGACCGCCATGGCGGGTACCTCGAGCTCGCCGCCCCAGTGGCGAGCGACCGCGCCGTCGCCGGGAGGGCGCGTCGCGGCGGGTCGCGTCCGGTACCTTTCCCCGCCGTGGTCCCCGAGGTCCGAACCGAACGGCTCGTGCTCCGCGGGTGGCGGCCCGAGGACCGGGCGCCGTTCGCGGCGCTGAACGCCGACCCCGCGGTCGTCGAGTTCCTGCCCGGCCCGCTCGACCGGGAGGCGAGCGACGCGCTCGTCGACCGGTTCGAGGCCAGCTGGGAGACCCGCGGCTACGGCCTCTGGGCGGTCGAGGTGCCCGCGGTGGCGCCCTTCGTGGGGTTCGTCGGCTTGAACCTGGCCGCCTTCGAAGCGCCGTTCACCCCCGCGGTGGAAGTCGGGTGGCGGCTCGCGCGCGCGCGTGGGGGCACGGCTACGCGACCGAGGCCGGCCGGGCGTCGCTCGCCTACGGGTTCGGCCGCCTCGACCTGGCCGAGATCGTCTCGTTCACCACCGTGCACAACGCCCGCTCCCGGCGGGTCATGGAGCGTCTCGGCATGACCCGCGACCCGGCCGACGACTTCAAGCACCCGAACGTGACGCTCGACAGCCCGCTGCGACCCCACGTCCTCCACCGGCTCAGCCGCGACACCTGGGCGGCCGGCGAGCCCTGACCGACCGGTTCGTCGACCGAGCGCGGCCGGCTCGCTCGCGACGGGACCGGCCGCACGTCCGAGTGCCCTGGCCGCGCCCCGGAGCACGCCGCGCTGGCCGTCGCACGGCGACGACATCTCGCGGCAGTGGGGAGCGCGCGCCGGGCCTGGACCGCGTCTCGACGGGGGGCCCGGCTCCCGCGGGTCTAGTGTCGACGCGATGCCGGCGCGGGCCGACTACGAGGGCTCGATGGCTTCGGTGTACGACCGTGGCCGACGGCTCGCGCCCGAAGCGATCGACACCTGGCGCCGCGCCGTGTGCAGGCACGTCAGCCGTCCCGTGGAGCGTGTCGTGGATCTCGGTGCCGGCACCGGGCGGTTCTCGGGGCTGCTGGCCCGCTGGCTCGGCGCCTCGATCGTCGCCGCGCTGGAGCCCGCCGCCGCGATGCGCCGGTCGGCCGAACGCCACCGCCCGATCGTGGGCGTGGCGATGGTCGGGGCCGCGGCCGAGGCACTGCCGCTGCGGGACCGCTCGGTTGGGGTGGCGTGGCTCTCGAACGTGATCCACCACGTCGACGACGTCGACACCGTCGCGGGCGGCCCGAACGGGCCGTGGAGGACACCGGTCGGGTCTTGGTCCGCGGGTACTTCCCGGACTGCAGCGAGCCGGTCGTCTGGTCTCGCTGGTTCCCAGGCGCCCAAGCGGTCGCGGATCGCTTCCCGAGCCTCGACGCGGTGGCCCAGGCGTTCGCGCGCAGCAGCTTCGGGCTAGTGGCCGTGGACCGCATCCACTACCGGTCGGCGGAGAGCGTGACCGACTTCTGTCGGCGAGCGGCGTGGCGGGCGGACACCACCCTGGCCTGCCTGAGCGAGGACGAGTTCCAAGCCGGGCTGACGGCGATGGACCAGGAGCTCCTCACTGAGCCCGACGCGAGCTGCCCCATCGAATCGCTCGATGCTCGCCGTCTTCGCCCGAGCGCATCCAAGCTGAGCGCGTCGTCTCCGCGACCCGCCTCGGCGACCCGTGCCGGCGATCGAGCGCGGCTCGCCCGAGCCGCCGTCCCGACGATGCCCGACGATCACGCCGAACGCTGCCTCACGGGGGTTCTTCGAGCGTCTTGACGAACCGGCCGATCCCGGCGCTCCTCGCGTAGCCCGCGGCCGCCCAGAAGCCGACCGCGTGCTCCTCCCCGAGCGCGACGACGGCTGCGATCCGACGACACCCCACCAAGAGGAGACGACGCTCGGCCTCACCGACGAGCGCCGCCGCGACGCCCCGACGCCGATGGTCGGGCTGCACCGCCAAGCGGTACAGGTTGCCCCGCCAGCCGTCCCAGCCGACGATGAGAGTGGCGACGACCTGCCCGTCGTCCTCTGCGACGAGCAGCGCGGTCGGATCTCGTTCGAGCAGCTCACGGACCGCGTCCTCGTCGTCGGTGACGCTGGCGAGTACGTCCTCGACGTCGCGCCACAGGGCCACGACGAACGGTGCGTCCGTCGACGTCGCGTCGCGGATGGTCAACGTCGTGAGACGCTCCGGGCCCCCGGGACCGTGAACCACCTCGCCAACGGTAGGCCGGTCGTCGAGTCGGGCTCCCCGACTCCACGGTCGCAGCCGCGACTGGCTCGCCGCCTGGTCGCGCTCAGGCCGGCGCGACCTCGACTGGGATGCCGTTCACGACCGCGTTGCCCGAGATGACGTCCACCAGGTGCCCGGGGGCGAGCCGGTTGTTGTTGACACCGGCGTGCTCGCGGGCGACCGAGAGCTGCACCCCGTCGAGGTCGTGGCCCCACCCGTGGGGGAGGGACACGACGCCGGGCATCATCTCGTCGCTGACCTCGACCGGGACGTCGAGCTCGCCGGCTTCGGAGCTGACCCGGGCCACGCTCCCGTCGACGAGCCCGGAGCGGTGCGCGTCGTCGGGGTGGATGAGGAGGGTGCAGCGGTCCTTGCCCTTGACGAGGACGTTCACGTTGTGCATCCACGAGTTGTTCGAGCGGACGTGGCGCCGCGAGATCAGCACCAGCCCGTCCGGGTCCCGCTCGAGGCGGGCGGCCAGGCGCGGCAGGTCGGAGAGGATGTAGTCGGGGGCGAAGCTCGAGCTTCCCGGAGCGGGTGCAGAGCACCTCCCGGGCTCGGGGGACCATCGGGCCCCGGTCGATGCCGTGCGGCTCGGCCCGGAACGAGTCCAGGGTGAGCCCGTCGGGCACCGCCCCGTACCGGTCACCCCACGGCCCGGTGCGGATGGTCAGGTCGAGGAGCCGCTCGGGGCCCCCGTGGTCGTAGTGGGCGAGCACCCGGGTTGGGTCAAGCCCGGTCGCGCCGATCAGCGCCTCGCAGAACCCGTCGTCGAGCGCCCCGACGTCGATCTCGTCGTTGCGCATCCCCGCGCACAGACCACCGAGCCGGGCGAGGAGCTTCCCACTCGGCGGGCCGGTCCGGGCGCGGGAAGATGGCGGGGGAGTAGTTCCCGGCGCTGCGCGACGCCCACGACCAGATCAGCTCGTCGTAGTGGGGCTGCTCCAACGCGGAGAGGCCGGGCAGGATCACGTCGGCGTGGCGGGTCGTCTCGTTCAGGTAGTTGTCGACGCTGATCATCGCCTCCAGGTCGCCCAGCGCGTCGTCGAGGCGACCCGCGTCGGGGGCGCTGATGACCGGGTTGCCGGCGATCGTGACCAGCCCCCGCAGCTGCCCCTCGCCCGGGGACGCGATCTCCTCGGCGAGGCACGACACCGGCACCTGGCCCAGCACCTCGGGGGCGCCCCGCACCCGGCTCCGCCACCGGCCGAACTCGTACCCGTCCGCCCACTGCGGGTTGGGCAGCGACGACAGCGACCACGCGATCGGCTTCCCGAACATCATCCCGCCCGGCCGGTCGAAGTTGCCGGTGAGGACGTTCACGACGTCGACCAGCCACGTCGCGAGCGTCCCGAACTCCTGGTTGCAGAGCCCGATCCGCCCGTACACGACGGCGCGCGGCGCGGCCGCGAGCTCGTGGGCGAGCCGGCGGATCGTCACCGCGTCGATCCGGCACGTCCCCGCGACCGCCTCCGGGGTGAACTCGGCGCACGCGGCTCGGACGGCGTCGACACCGACCACCAGGTCCGCGACGTCGCCCAGGTCGACCAGCCCGTCGGCGAACAGGACGTTCGCGACCGCGAGGAGAAACGCGGCGTCGGTGCCGGGCACGATCGGAACCCACTCGTCGGCCCGGTCGGCGGTGCCGGTCCGCCGCGGGTCGATCACGACCGTCGTGCCGCCCCGCTCGCGGATCCGGTCGATCTCGCCCAGCAGGTCGGGGCAGGCCAACAAGCTGCCCTGCGACGCCTGCGGGTTGCCGCCCATCACCATCCAGTAGTCGGTGCGGGGGATGTCCGGCGCCGGGATCAGCCACATGTTCCCGTACATCAGCGCGCAGGCGACGTTCTTCGGCCACTGGTCGACGGTGCCCGCCGAGTAGATCATCGGGAACCCAGCCAGCCCCATGAACAGCCCGACGTAACGGCCCAGCGAGAAGTTGTGCGCGACGGGGTTGCCGATGTAGGCGGTCAGCGCGCTGGGGCCGTGCCGGTCGCGGACCCCGAGCAGCAGCTCCTCGCAGCGGTCGAACGCCTCGTCCCAGCCGACCGTCCGCCACCGGTCCCCGTCGCGTCGCAACGGCTCGCGGAGCCGGTCCGGGTCGTGGTGCAGATGGCCGAGCGTCGTGCCCTTCGGGCACAGGAAGCCGCGGCTCCACACGTCGTCGCGGTCGGCGCGGATGCGGCCCACCTGGTCGCCGTCGACCTGGATCTCGAGGCCGCACATCGCCTCGCAGAGCGGGCAGGTGCGGTAGTGCACGGTGGCTGCCATCGGGTTCCCCCCTCCGATGACGACACGGTACGCGCTCCCCGTCACCGACGGAGCCGGCCGGTATGTTCCCCGAGTGGCGACGACCGACGCTCCGACGGTGCTCGACCGCTGCGTGCGGGCGCTCCGCGGCGACGACCGGGCCGGGCAGCGGGCCCTCACCGAGGCGTGCGCGGCCGCGTTCGCGGAGCCGCACCACCTGGTCGCGGAGGCTCCCACCGGGTCGGGGAAGAGCCTCGCCTACCTCGCCGCCGCGGTCGCGTCGCGGCAGGTCACCGTCGTCGCCACCGCGACCCTCGCCCTCCAGGACCAGCTGTGGCGCAAGGATCTGCCGCTGGTCCGCGACCACGGCGGCGTCCCCTTCGACGCCGCGGTCCTGAAGGGACGCAGCCAGTACGTGTGCCTGGCCCGCCTCCGGGGCGCCACCGGCGGCGAGGCGCTCTTCGACGAGCGGCCCGGCCCCGACTTCGCCGCCGAGCTGGCCCGGGTGCAGCGCTTCGCGGCGAGTTCCGACACCGGCGACGCGGCCGACCTCGACCAGCCGATCTCCCCGACCGGGTGGCGGGCGCTGAGCTGCGGACCCCAGGAGTGCCCCGGTGCGGCACGCTGCCCAGCCGGGGCGGACTGCTTCGCGGAGCGGGCCCGCGTCCACGCCGACGGCGCCGACGTCCTCGTCGTGAACCACGCCCTCTACCTCGCCCACCTCGCCGCGGGCGGCGGGGTCCTGCCCCCCCACGACGTCGTCGTGTTCGACGAGGCCCACGCGCTCGTCGACGTCGCGACCCGGGCCCTCGGCACCGAGCTTCGCCCCGGGCGGGCTGCGGCAGCTGGCCGGACGGGTGCGCGCCGCGGGCGCCGAGCGCGAGGACGCCGACGGGCTCGGCGACGCGGCGGAACGGCTCGAGGACTGCCTGCGCGACCTCGACGGCCGCGTCGACCCGACCCAGGACCGCCTGGCCAGCGTGCTCGCCTCCACCGCGGAGCGGATCGCCGCCGTCCACACCCACCTCGGGCGCGACGGCGACGACCCGCGCGCCGCGCAGACGGCCGCGCTCGCCGCGGCCCGCCTCGACGCGGTCCGCCACCTCCAAGCCCCCGCGGTCGGAGAGGTGGCCTGGGTCGAGGGCGCCGAGCGGCCCAGCCTGCGCCTCGCGCCGGTCGACGTCGGCCCCCGCCTCGCCCCGGTGCTGTTCCAGGCCACGCCGTGCGTCCTCGTCTCCGCGACCCTCGGGCCCGGCGCCCGCTTCGAGCCGCTGGCCCGCCAGCTCGGCCTCGACCCCGACGCGTCCCCACCCGGGCCGATCGCCTACGCGGCGGCGCGCCTCGACTCGCCGTTCGACGTCCGCGCCCAGGCGCTGCTCTACGTGCCCCGCTCGCTGCCCGACCCCCGCCGCGCCGAGTGGGCCGACGCGGCCGGCGAGGAGCTCTGCGCGCTCGTCGACGCGGCGGGCGGCCGCGCCCTCGTGCTCTGCACCTCCCGGCGGGCGGTGGAGCGCCTCGCCGCGCTCCTCCGCGACCGGACCACCCACCTCGTCCTCGCGCAGGGCGACGCCGCCCACGCGCAGCTCCTCGACCGCTTCGCGGCCGAGGAGACCTCCTGCCTCGTCGCCACCCGCGCCTTCTGGCAGGGCATCGACGTGCCCGGCCCCTCCTGCGTCCTCGTCGTCATCGACCGGCTGCCGTTCGCCCGCCCCGACGACCCGCTCGAGCAGGCCCGCCGGGAGGCGGTCGAGCGCGACGGCGGCTCCCCGTTCCAGCAGGTCGACCTGCCCCGCGCCGCGCTGATCCTCGCCCAGGGCGCGGGGCGGCTGCTCCGACGGGCGTCGGACCGGGGCGTCGTCGCGGTGCTCGACCCTCGGCTCGCCACCGCCGGCTACCGGCGGGTGCTGCTCGAGGCGCTCCCACCGCTGCGACGAAGCGTCGACCGCCAAGAAGCCCTCGACGCGCTCGCCGCCGCGGGCCGGACCGCCGCCCCCGAGCCGCGCGGGGTCGACCCGCCCGCTCCGGGGCCGGTCGCGCCCAGCGCCGCTACGCTCGCGGAGCCGTGACGCCTGCCCCCCCGACCCGCACCACCCGGGAGCGGATCGTCGACGCCGCCAACCAGGTCGGGGAGCGGCTCCTCCGCTGGCTCGACGCCTACTTCGGTCGGCACTCCCTCGTCGGGGACACGACCTTCTTCGACCCCGCCGACTTCCCCTGGGTGGCGCGACTCAACGCCGGGTACCCCGAGATCCGCGCCGAGCTCGACGAGGTGCTCCGCCACCACGCCGACCTGCCCAACTTCCAGGACATCTCCACCGACCAGCTCCAGCTCACCGACGACGACCGCTGGAAGACCTTCTTCTTCTACGGCTACGGGTTCAAGGCCGGGAACAACATCGAGCGGTGCCCGAACACGGCCCGGCTCCTCGACCAGATCCCCGGCCTCACCACCGCCATGTTCTCGATCCTGTCGCCCCACAAGAAGATCCCGCCCCACGGCGGCCCCTACAAGGGGGTGCTCCGCCACCACCTCGGGCTCATGGTCCCCGAGCCGACGTCGGCATGCGGGATCCGGGTCGGCGACGACGTCCGCCACTGGGCAGAAGGTCAGAGCCTGGTCTTCGACGACACCTTCGAGCACGAGGCGTGGAACGACACCGACGGCGTCCGGGTCGTGCTCTTCGTCGACTTCAAACGACCCCTCGCCGGCCCGGCCCGCTGGCTGAACGAGGTCGTCTTGAAGCTGATCGGCTTCTCCCCGTTCATCCAGGACGCCAAAGCCCGCCACAACGCCTGGGAGCGCCGCTTCGAGCAGGTCCGCGAGCGGGGAGCGACGTCCTAGAACTGGTCGTGGGCGGCGATCACCTTGAACAGGGTCTCGGCCGCCTCCTCGAGCATCGCCGCGTCGTGGTCGACCATCAAGCTCAGCCGGATCAGCCCCGCCTCGCCGGTCACCGCGGGGGGGATCACCGGGTTCACGAACACGCCGGCCTCGAACAGGTCGCGGAACACCGCCGCCACCGACGCCTCGTCGGCCCGGCGCAGCGGGATCGTGATGATCGCGCTCTCGGCCGGGTTCGTCGGCACCCCCCGCTCGGCGAGCAGCCCGAGGAACAAGGTCACGTTGTCGCGCAGGCGGGCCGGGCGGTCCGGCTCGGCGCGCAGAATCCGCAACGCGGCGAGCGCGGCCGCCACCGAGCCCGGCGTGTTCGACGCGGTGAAGATGAACGGCTCCGACGTCACGGTCAGCAGCTCGATCGCCTCCGCCGGGCCGAGCAGCGCCCCACCGCAGCTGCCGAGCGACTTCGAGAACGTCACCGTCACCAGGTCGACGTCGGCGAGCACCCCCTGCGCCTCCGCCGCGCCGCGCCCCCGGGCGCCGAGCACGCCGAGGCCGTGCGCCTCGTCGTCGAGGAGGAACGTGTTCGGGAACCGGCGGCACAGCTCCACCATCAGGCCGAGCGGCGCGGTGTCGCCCCCCATCGAGTAGACGCCGTCGATGATGACGCCCTTCGCCACGTCTTCGGGCAGCCGGCCCAGGGTCGCCTCGAGCTGCGCGACGTCGTTGTGGCGGAACCGCCGCATCGACGCGCCCGACAACCGCACCCCCGACAGCAGCGAGTTGTGCGCCTCCTTGTCGACGAGCGCCACGTCGTGGCGGCCGAGGAACCCAGCGATCGTGCACGTGTTCGCGACGTAGCCGGTCGAGAACACCAGGCAGGCCGGCACCTCGTAGAAGTCGGCCAGCTCCGCCTCCAGCTCCCGGTGCAAGGTGAGGGTGCCGTTCAAGAGCCGGGAGCCGGTCACCCCGGACCCGAACCGGTGCGTCGCCGCGACCGCGGCTTCGATCACCCGCGGGTCGTAGGAGAGGCTCAGGTAGTTGTTCGACCCGAAGTTGATGACCTCGCGGCCCTCGACGGTGACCCGAGGACGCGACGCGCTCTCGACCGACCGGTAGTACGGGTAGAGGCCGGTCTCGACCCCCATCTGGTAGAGGTCGTAGCGCGGGAAGGCCCGCAGCCGGTCGGTGAAGAAGCTCATTGGCGACGTCAGCCTACGGCGAGGACCGTGCGCTGTCGTCGATCACCTCTCCCACCGGTCTCGTCGCGTCGGGCGCGAGCACCTGCACCTCGACCCCGGTGTCCAGCGGGTGCTCGAGTACCTGGCGGAACCTCCTGGTCCCGTACCAGGTCGTCAGCCCGTCCTCGACCCGCTCGTCGTAGGTGAAGCGGACGTTGACGGTCCGCCGCCGCTCCGGGCCGCTGGTCGGGCTGCCCGGCTCCGGGGTGGGCCGCCCGAGCGACGTGAAAAGCCCCGCCGTCCCGTACTCGTACAGATGGTGGTACACGGCCGGCATCCCAAGGCTCGCCATGTTGGCGAAGAAGGCGCTCGCGTACATCGGGTCGTTCTCGATGAACGACGGCGGCAGCATCCCCCACCGGTCGGCGACGTTCACCAGCCGCATCAGAACCCGCCGGACCCAGCCTGGGAAGAACAACAGCAGCCCCAGCTCCTGCTCGACCCGCTTGGCCTTCCCGGTCCGGTACGCGGCCTCGGTCTCGTGCATCCCGACCACCATGTCCCCGAAGCTCTCGTCGAGGTCGAAGCGTCGCTTCACGACGATGAGCGGGGCGCCGGTCTCGAGCTTGGCCTTGATCGCGTACGAGAACCAGATGCCCTTGCGGTCATAGAGGCGACCGCCGACCACGAACCGGTGCGTGGTCGGGTACCGCTCAAGGCAGCTCCGCAGCGCCCAGCACGCGACGTGGAACACGTCGATGCGCAGCCCCGGGTTGGCCTGGTTCCACTCCCGGATGAAGGCGTCGGTGTCCTTCAGCGGCACCTCGATCTCGAGGTACACCGCCGACTCGTTGCGGCCCCGCATCAGGTACGGCATGACGCGCCGGGTCCGGGGCAGGTCCCGGACCAGCGTGCCGTCAGAGCGTCGCCACCACATCGACGCGCAGCCTATCCTTCCCCGCCCCGCGCGGCCGGCCCGCTACGAACCGCCTCGGAGCGCCGAATCGTCACACGCGGGGACGGCCCGCGACGCGCCGCCCAGGTAACGTCGCGTCGCGTGTTCGCCGACCTGCTCGCCCACCCGGGGGTTGAGGAACACCAGGAGCTGCGCTCCCGATGCGGGTTCCTCGCCTTGCACGGCGGCCTCGAGCCCGGCACGGCCGAGATGGCGCACGCGGCCGCGACCGCGAGCGGCGCGTCGCTCTACGCGGTGGTGCAGCCGGCCGGGCTGCGCTGGCACCTGCCCGCCCACCGCATCCCCGCCACGCCGACCCTCGCCGCGTTCCTCGACCACGTCGACGTCGTCATCTCCCTCCACGGGTACCTCCGCCACGACCTGACCACCGCGGTCCTCGTCGGCGGTCGCAACCGGGTGCTCGCGGCGCAGCTCGCCGCGCTGCTCCGCGACGCGCTGCCCGACTTCGACGTCGTCGACGACCTGGCCCGCATCCCGGCCGGGCTGCGCGGCGTCCATCCGAACAACCCCGTCAACCGCACCCGCGGCGGCGGCGTCCAGCTCGAGCTGCCCCACCAGGCCCGACGGGTCGGCCGCCCGCCGCGCCACTCCGAGCCGAGCCCCGCCGCGGTCCTCGTCGACACGCTCGCCGCGTTCGCGACCGCGGCGCGCTGAGCCGCGTGGGTCGGCTGGCCGTCGTCGGCAAGCGCCAGACCCTTGGCCCTCCCGACCCCGCGAGGCGGGTGGCCGACGTCGAGCCGGTCGCCGCGTACGACCACGGCTCCTTCGTCGCCGTGTACCGGCACGGCGCCGACGAGACCGTCCCCCCGCACCGCATCGACTACGTCGCCGAGCTGGGCGTCCTCGACCAGCTCGGATGCGACCGGGTCCTTGCCCTCAGCTCGACCGGGTCGCTGCGCCCCAGCCTGCCGGTCGGGAGCTTCGTCGCCCCCGACGACTTCATCGCCCTCGACCAGCCGCCGGTCACGATCTCCGCCAGCGGGCGGGACCACGTCGTGCCCGGGTTCGACGCCGCGTGGCGCGACCGCGTCGTCTCCTGCTGGTCGCGGGTCGCCGACGAGCCCCTTGTCGACCACGGCGTGTACTGGCAGACCAACGGGCCCCGCTTCGAGACCCCGGCCGAGGTGCGGTTCCTCGCCGCCTGGGCCGACCTGGTCGGGATGACCGTCGGCTCTGAGTGCGTCGCCGCCAACCAGCGGGGCGTCGACTACGCGGCGATCTGCGTGGTCGACAACCTCGCCAACGGCGTCGACGCGGTGCGGCTCACCGTCGAGGAGTTCGCACGCGGCGCAGCCGCGCACCGGGACCGGCTCCACGGCGCGTTGGGACGCCTCATCCCCGAGCTGGCCCGATGAGCCTCGCCGTCACCGACGCGGTCCGCCTCGACGGGACACCGGTCAGCCTCCGCGCCGTCGACGGCGTCCTCACCGCGGTCGGCGCCGACGTGCACCCCGAGCCGGGCGATGAGCGCCTCGACGGGCACGGCCGGGTCCTCGTCCCCGGGCTCGTGAACGGCCACACCCACGCCGCCATGACCCTGTTCCGTGGCTTCGCCGGCGACCTCACCCTCCTCGACTGGCTCCAGGACCACATCTGGCCCGCCGAGGCCCGCCTCCAGCCCGACGACCTGTACTGGGGCACCCGACTGGCCTGCCTCGAGATGATCCGCACCGGCACGACCCGCTTCTGGGACATGTACTGGGAGCCGGCCGCGGTCGCGCGCGCGGTGACCGACGCCGGGCTGCGGGCCACGGTCGGGCTGCCCCTCATCGACGGCCTCGACGCCTCGAAGAGCGCCGCGCTGCACGCCGACGCGCTGCGCTCCCTCGACGAGCTCGCCGACGCCGGCCCGCTCGTCACCCCCTGCTTCGCGCCGCACGGCATCTACACCGTCAGCACCGAGTCCCTGACCTGGGTCGCCGAGGAAGCCGCGGCCCGTCAGCTGCCCGTGCACCTCCACTTCCTCGAGATCGAGGACGAGGTGACCGGCTGCCTGGACCGCACCGGGCTGCGACCCGGCCCGTACGTCGAGCGGCTCGGGCTGCTCACCCCCCGCACCGTCCTCGCCCACGGCGTCTGGATGGAGGACCCCGAGCTCGACGTCGTCGCCGCCGCCGGCTCGACCGTCGTCACGAACCCGGTGTCGAACCTCAAGCTCGCGGTCGGTCGGATCTTCCCCTACCGCACGGTGCGGGCCCGCGGCATCCCGGTCGGGCTCGGCACCGACGGCGCGGCCTCCAACAACGGGCTCGACCTCCTCCAGGACGTCAAGGTCCTGTCCCTCATCCAGAAGCACGCCGCCGACGACCCCCGCGCCGTGCCGGCTGGTGAGGCGTGGCGCGTCGCGACCGGCGCCCTCGCTCCCGCCCTCGGCGGCGCCCCCCACCTCGAGCCCGGCGACCCGGCCGACTTCCTCCTCGTGCGCGGCGACGACCCGGAGCTCGAACCCGGCCACCCGCTCGACAACCTGGTGTACGCGGCGCCCGGCTCGGTCGTGGACGTGACCGTCGTCGCCGGCCGCGTCCTCATGCGCGACGGCGTCGTCGACGACGCCGACGAGATCCGGGCGAAGGCCCGGGAGCGGGCGACGGGGCTCGGGGTGCGGTGACCTAGAAGCGGGCCTGGCCGAACACGGCCCGGACCCGATCCTCGAAGTGCTCGAGGGGCGGCGTGTCGAACGCGGGATCGAACGCGACCTGGTCCCACTCGTCGGCGAACTGCTCGGCCATCTCGAACCACGGCGCGCCCCGGTACTGCTCGCGGGCGTTGGGGTCCCCACCGAAGTGCGCGTAGTAGTGGCGGCCCTGGAAGTCCTGGTGGGCGCGGATCATCTCGTACACGTCGCGACGCACGTACGAGCGGAGGATCTCAGCCGAGATCGCAGCGTGGTTCGGGACGCTCACCGCCTTCCCCACGTCGTGGCACAACGACGCGACGACCAGCTCGTCGTCCGCGCCGGCCTGCTCGGCCCGGGCCGCGGTCTGCGCGCAGTGGGTCAGCTGGTCGACCGCGAAGCCGACCGTCAGGCCCGACAGCGAGCGCAGCATGGCCAGGATCCCGTCCGCGACCTGGGGCTGGTACTCGAAGGTCTCCTGGCCGATCACCGCCCACTGCTCGGCGGTCGACTCGTCCATGCGGGTGAAGGTGGAGGGCGCCTCGGTCTTCGTCATGGGCTCATTCTCCCACGTCCGACGGGGCGCGACTACCGTCCACAGCGTGGACGAGGCGGCCCTGGCCGACGTGACCCTCGAGTCGAGCGACGGCGCCCGCCGCCGGCTCGGGGACTACTGGGCGGAGCGTCCGGTCGCGGTGGTGTTCCTCCGCCACTTCGGCTGACTGCTCTGCCGCGAGCACGCCGCGCAGTTGCGCGACCACTACCCCGACATCCAGGCCGCCGGCGGGGAGGTCATCGCCATTGGCACCGGCGACCCGCGCTACGCGGCGTCGTTCGTCGCCGACGAGCGGATCCCGTTCCCGGTGCTCGTCGACGACCACTCGGAGGCCGCCCAGGCGGCCGCGGTCCCGAAGGTCGGGTTCTTCCGGCTCCTCACCGACCGCCGCTCCCGGCCCGGCACCCGCCGGGCCCGGGCCGCCGGCCACCGGATCCACCGGGCCGGCAAGCGCGTCACCCAGCTCGGCGCCACCTTCGTCCTCGGACCCGGCCCCCAGGTCCGCTACGAGCACGTCGACGAGCACTCCGCCGATCACGCCCCCGTCGACGAGGTCCTGGCCGCGCTCCGCTGAGCCGCGCTCAGTGCAGGTCGGCGAGGACCTTCGCCAGCTCGCCTGAGCGACGGAACGTCACCCCGACCAGCGCCACGTGCTTGTAGCGCACGATCCCCTCGGTGTCGATCAGGAACACCGAGCGGCGCACCCCCAGCACCGGCGCGCCGACCCCGTACGCGTCGATCACCGTGCGGTCCGGGTCGGCGAGCAGCGGGAACGGCAGGCTCTTGGCCTCGATCCAGCGCTCGTGGCTGTCCACGTCCTGGGGGGAGATGCCGAGCACCACCGCGTCGACGCCCGAGAAGTCGTCGACGTGATCCCGGTACGAGCACATCTGGCGGGTGCAGCCGGGCGTGAAGTCACCCGGGTAGAAGGCGAGCACCACCTTCGTGCCCCGGTACGACGACAGCGTGTAGTCGCGACGCTCCGTGCCCTGCACGCCCGGCAGCGTGAAATCCGGTGCCGGGTCTCCGATCTCGACCGCCATGTGATCCTCCCGATGCCGTCCCCCGGCCGCCGCACTCTACGGCGCCGACGCGTCGGGCGGGATCCCGCCGGCGGATTGCTTCCGCTCGGGCGCGTCGCGGCGACCTAGCGTCGTGCGCATGGCCGAGTCGACGCGCGCTGTGCCCGGCCTCGACGGTGAGGTCCTCGTCCACCGCGACCGGCTCGGCATCCCGCACGCGCGCGCCGCCAGCACCCACGACGCGTTCTTCGCCCAGGGGTTCGTGCAGGCCGAGGACCGGCTCGGGCAGCTCGAGTACGACCGGCGCCGCGCCCAGGGGCGATGGGCGGAGGTGGTTGGCCGCTCCGGGCTCGGCTTCGACGTGTTCGCCCGCCGCGCCGACCTCGCCGGCGCGGCCCGACGCGAGTACCAGCACCTCGACCCGGCCAGCCGGGCCGTCCTCGACGCGTATGCGGCCGGCGTCAACGCCTGGCTCGGCCTCGGGGAGCCGCTCCCCACCGACCTCGCCCTGGCCGGCGTCACCCCCGAGCGCTGGGAGCCGTGGGACTGCTGCGCGGTGTTCCTCGTCCGGCACGTCGCGTTCGCGGGCTGGCAAAAGAAGCTCTGGCGGGGCCGGCTCGCGGCGCGGCTCGGCGCCCCCACCGTCGCCCGGCTCGAGCAGCGCCACGCCGCCGACATCCCGCTCATCGTGCCGCCCGGCGTGCCCGGACCCACCCCCGCCGCGGACCCCGCCTCCCTCGCCGAGGTCGAGGCGGCGATGGCCGCCCTCGCCGACGGCGCCGGCGGGTCGAACTCGTGGGCGCTGGCCGGGACGCGGACCCGCTCCGGGCTGCCCCTCGTCGCCGGCGACCCGCACCGCCTCCTCGAGGTCCCCAACGTGTACTACCAGTGCCACCTCGCCGGCCCGGAGTTCGACGCGGTCGGGCTCGCCTTCGTCGGTGTGCCCGGCTTCCCGCACTTCGGGCACACCGCGCGCGTCGCCTGGTGCGTCACCAACGCCAACGGCGACTACCAGGACCTCTACGTCGAGCATCTCGACGACGCCGGTCAGCCCCGCCACGAGCAGGTCGCGGTCCGCGACGGCGACCCGGTCAGCGTCGAGTGCCGCGCCTCCCGGCACGGACCCATCCTCTTCGGCGACCCCGACCGCGGCGTCGGCTTGGCGCTTCGCACCACCGCGCTGGCCCGACCGAGCGTCGGCCTCTCGGTGCTGCTCCCGATGCTGCCGCGCCCGCACCGTCGACGAGCTCGACACCGTGCTGCGAGTCTGGGTCGACCCGGTGAACAACCTGGTGTCCGCCGACGTCGACGGGCACGTCCGCTACCGGACGGTGGGGGAGGTCCCCACCCGCGCCGCCGCCAACCGGTGGGGTCCCGTCCCCGGCCACACCGACGCCCACGACTGGACCGGGCAGGTCCCGCCCGACCAGCTCCCCACCGTCCGCGACCCCGACGTCGGCTACCTCGTCACCGCCAACCAGGAGATCGTCGGCCCCGACTACCCGCACTACCTCGGCGTCGACTACAGCCGGCCCGACCGGGCCCGACGCATCCTCGACCGCGTCGAAGCACTCCACGACGCGACCGTCGACGACATGGCCGCCATCCACCGGGACCGCCGCACGCTCGCCGCCGACCGCTGGGTCGAGCGCCTCACCCGCCTCGATCCCATCGACGAGCACGAACGCGCCGCGCTCGACCGGCTGGCACGCTGGGACCGGGTGATGGACGCCGACTCGGTCGGCGCCGCGGTGTACCTCGTGACCCGCGACCGCGTCGGGAAGGCCCTCGCCCAGCACCCCATCCTCGCCCCGCTGCGCCGCCCCCTCCCCGGCGAGCCCACCGTCCTGTTCGTCCCCCTCGAGCTGCGGCTCTGGCCGCTGCTCCCCGGGCTGCTCGACGCCGACGACCCGACCCTCCTCCCCGCCGGCTCGACCTGGGGCCAGGTCCTCGCGGCCGGGCTCACCGACGCGGTGGCGCTGCTCCGCCAGCGCGCTCGGCGACGACCCCGACCAGTGGCGGTGGGGCGCGCTGCATCGCGGCGCGCCGCAGCACCCCCTCGCCGGACGACCCGAGTGGGCGGCCCGGCTCAACCCGCCCCCGGTGGAGCTCGGCGGCGAGTGGGACACCGTGTTCGCCAGCGCCCACCCGGCCGGGTACGGCTTCACCGTCACCACCGCCTCGGTGGCCCGCTACGCGTTCGACCTCGCCGACTGGGACCGCTCGGCGTGGGTCGTGCCCCTCGGCGCGTCCGGCGAGCCGACCAGCCCCCACTTCGCCGACCAGCAGGCCGCCTGGGCGGCCGGCCGGCTGCTCCCGATGCCCTACGACTGGGACGGGATCCGCCACGATGCCGAAATCGACCACCCGCCTCGAGCCGGCCGGGGCGCGGCCGGGCTAGCGGCCGGCCAGCCGGACCCGGCCGGTCTCGAAGAACGCCAACGCCGCGTCTCGCCCCGCCGGGTCGCCGGCCAGCGACTCGTAGCCCCGGGACGCGCCGCCGAAGCGGGCGTCGTTCCAGAACGGGTCGGCGGGCTGCTCGGCCCAGTGGGTGACGTACAGGTACGGGAGCGGGTGCTGCTCGTCGCCCGGTGACGCGCCGAACGTCCCCCGATGCCCGCCCATCTCGTCGCCGAGGTCGACCGAGGCGTCGAAGTGCTCCGGCCACACCTGCACCCTCGTCCCGGCCCCGTCCGGGGCCCGGGCGCGCAGCTCCTCGAGCACCGACGCCGCGAACCCGAACCAGTCGCCGAGCACGCGCCGCCGCTCCCTCGTCGACGACCAGCCGCTCGTCGCCCGCCGCCGACACCGGCGGCTCCGAGCCCGGGTAGCAGTCGTTCACGTCGACGCCGACCGCGTCCGCGACCGTGCCGAGAGTCGTGAGCGCCAGCCGCTGCTCCTCCTCCCCGCGGTCGATGACCAGCTCCGCGCCCTCGACCCGCAGCTGCTGGTCCCGCCCCGCCGCGTTGAAGAACGGGGTCCCGAACCCGCCCCGGGTGCGCCGCAACCCGATCTTGCCCGTCGCTTCGTACCGGGCCGGTGCGAACACGTACTGCGCGACCGCGTGCCAAGCCCGTCGGGTCGTGCCCAGCGCGTCGAGGTCGTCGATCGCGGCGAGCGGCGCCCACGCGCCCAGCCACCGGGGCGCACACCAGCCGGCCAGCGCCGGGTCCTCCCCGGCCAGGCGGTCCCAGGTCTCCGCCCCCGACGCGAGCGGCGACACGACCGCCCGCCCGGGGCTCAGGTCGGGCAGCGACCGGGCGACCGGGTCGTCAGCCGCCCACGGCGACGCTGGCACCGGCGGCGGGGACGGCTCCAGCACCCGAGCCTCGTACCGGCCCGGGGCCAGCGTCTCGAGTCGCTCCTGCGCCTCCCGCAGCGCGTCCACGCAGACGACCCGACGCGCCAGGTCAAGCGGACACGAACTCGCGCAGCAGCGTCGCGAGCTCGAGCGGACGGTCCCCCTGGATGCTGTGCCCGGCCCCCTCGACCAGCTCGACCCGGGCGTCGGGGAGCCGGCGGCGCAGCTCCGCCTCGTCCTCATCGTCGACGACCGTGCCCTTCGCGCCGCCCCGCACCAGCAGCACCGGCACCCGGATCCGCGACACGTCGTCCCAGAGGGTCGCGAAGTCTGCCGGGACGTCCATGTCGGTCTCCTCGAGCATCCGAGGCCGCTGGTAGCGCCACACCCAGCGGCCGTCGTCGCGCTCCACCGCGTTGTGCAGCACCCCGCGGCGCAGCGACGACTCCGACCGGGTCGGGTTGAACTCGATGGTGCGGGCCAGGATCTCGTCGAAGCTCGCGAACGTCTCCGGGCCGGCGATGAACTGGGCGATCGGCGCCGCCTTGTCGCGGTCCACGCCTGGCGTCACGTCGACGAGCGCCAGGCGCCGCACCAGCTCGGGCACCTCCCCGGTCAGCGCGATCGCGGTCAGCCCGCCCAGCGACATGCCGACCACCATCGCCGCCTCCGGGGCGAGCGCCCGGATCGCGACCGCGACGTCCGCCGCGTTCTGCCGGGGCCCGAACGGGCCGTCCTCCCGGTGGTCGGAGTGGCCGTGCCCCGGCAGGTCGATCGCGACCAGCGGCGTGTCGAGCGCCAACGCGACCGTGTCCCAGGTGTGCGCGTTCTGCGCCCCGCCGTGGAGCAGCACGACCCGCGGCTCGTCGGCGCCCCACACCGAGCGCGCTGAGCCGCCGCCCGTCGGGCGCGACGGGGACGAACTCGCGCCGCACCGTCGGCGGCCCGTCCCAGCCCAGCCCGAACTCCTCCGCGTTCTCGTGGAACAGCCCGAACTCGTCGTACGGCGCCGTCGGGTCAGCCATGCCCCGCGGACGCTACCGGCTGGTCCCGGGCCGGTCGACCGGACCGCGACCCCGCGCCGCTCCGACCCCGGGCCGCGGCGGGCCACGTCGTACCATCACCCGGTCGCCATGAGCTCCTTGCCGACCCGGCTGCCGCGACTCTCTCCCTCCACCTTCCGGCGAATCACGCTCGTCGTCGCGGTGCTGCTGGCGGTGGTCATCGTCACCGGCGCCGCGGTCCGCCTCACCGGCTCCGGGCTCGGTTGCCCCGACTGGCCCAACTGCGACCCGGGGCGGCTCATCCCCCGGAACGCCTCCAACGTCAACGCCGAGGTCGAGTTCCTCAACCGGGTCTTCACCGCCCTGGTGTCGATCGCGGTCGGGATCGCCGTGGTCGGCTCCTGGCTCCGGGTCCCGCGCCGCCGCGACCTGTGCTGGCTGTCCCTCAGCCTCATCGGCGGGTTCGTCGCCCAAGCCGTCCTCGGCGGCTTCACCGTCCTCTACAAGCTCGCCCCCCAGCTAGTCATGGCCCACTTCCTCCTCTCCCTCGTGCTCCTCGCGGTCGGGATGCTCCTCCACCGACGAGCCGGGCAGCCGTCCGCACCCTCGACGTTCCACGTCGCGCCGGCCGTCCGCTACGCGACCTGGGCGCTGCTCGTCTCGATCACCAGCGTCGTCGTGGCCGGCACCGTCGTCACCGGCAGCGGCCCCCACGCGGGCGACCAGCACGCCAAGCGGTTCTCGTTCCCGGTCGAAGAGGTGGCAAAGGTCCACGGCTCCCTCGTCATCGTCTTCCTCGCGCTGGTGCTCGTCACCTTCGGGCTGCTCCGCCGCACGCACGCCCCGATGGCCGACCAGCGACGCCTCGGCCTGGTGCTCCTCATCGCCTGCGCGCAGACCGCGATCGGGTACGTGCAGTACTTCACCGGGATCCCCGCCCTGCTGGTCGGGTTCCACGTCGCCGGCGCCACCGCCCTCTTCGCCGCGGTCGTGCACTTCTGGCTCCACCTCACCGAACGGGAGCCCATCCCCGCGCCCGAGCCCGCGGCGCCCGACGTCGCGCTCTCGCCGGCCTGATCCGCCGGCGCCGGGTCAGCGGCCCGGCGTGACCCGGGGCGGCGCGCCCACCAGTCGCCGGGGCGCGGCCACCTCGCCGACCGGGGCCCGCCACCACCAGGCGCCCGTGGCGCGCCGCTCGGCCCGGGTCGTGAACCGATAGCGGAACAGGCGGGCCCGCACCCACACCGGCGCCTGACCCGGAAACGGGTCGCGTCGGAGCAGCCGCACCGTCGCCCGGTCGGCCTCGAGCAGCCGGACCAGGAACGGCGCGAACCAGGGCTGACGGTCCGGCCCGCTCAACGCCGCGAACCACATCAGCCAGTCGAGCCGCAGGTGGTACGGGGCGACCTGCGGCGGGCGTCGCTGCGGGTCGCCCGGCTTGGCGCGGAACTCGTACTCCACCCAGCGGGTCGCCGGCCCCACCTCCCGGTCGAGCGTGCCCTCGACGACCACCTCGAAGCGCTCCTTCGTCACGTGCCCGAACGCGCCGTAGGTGCCGACGAAGTGGAAGGCGTTGAAGCTCACGTTCATCTGCTGGCGACGCGACACCAGGTTCCGCACCGGCCGCCAGCTCAGCCACGCCACCAGCACCGTGACCGCGATCACGAGTCCCTCGAACCAGCCCGGCGCGCCCATCAGGTGGGGCGGCGAGATGGTCAGCGTGTGGCCGAAGACCCCGAAGCTGATCGCGAACAACGCCAACGTGATGGTCAGGAAGTTCAACCACGAGAAGTTGCCCGACAGGATCAGCCAGAGCTGCGTCACGATGATGATCAGCGCCGCGACGCTCGCCACCGGCTGCGGCGCGAACAGTCCGAACGGCACCACCAGCTGCGCGACGTGGTTGCCGAGCACCTCGAGGCGATGCACCGGGCCCGGCAGATGGTGGAAGAACCAGCTGAACGGGTTCGGCATCGGCTGGGTCTCGTGATGGAACGACAGGCAGGTGAGATCCCGCCAGCACGGATCGCCGCGCAGCTTGATCAGCCCCGCGCCGAACTCCAGCCGGAACAGCATCCAGCGCATCAAGAACACCACGAGCAGCGGCGGCGCGACCCGCGCCGGGCCGAGGAACACCGCCAGCGCCCCCACCTCGCAGAGCGCCGACTCCCAGCCGAACCCGTAGAAGGTCTGCCCCACGTTCACGATCGACAGGTACAGGCCCCAGAGGAGCAGCCACACCAGCATCGGGAGCCACACCGGGCCGGACTGCGGCAGCCCCGCCACCACGCTCGCCGCCAGCACCAGCCCCACCGTCGCCACGCCGAGCAGCAGCCGATCCGAGTAGCGCAGGTGGAACAGGCTCGGCGCGTCGCGGAACCGGACCCGGGCCACGAACCGTGGCACGGGCAGCAGCCCGTGCTCGCCGAGCAGCGGCCGGAACTGGTTGATCGTCACCACGAACGCGACCGTGTAGATCACGCCCAGGGACCGCTCGAACACGAACCGGCTCGTCCAGTACTGCGGCGCGCCGAACCAGCTCATCGTCAGAAGCCCCGCCGTCCCGACCCGTCCCTCGGCCGACTCACCGGGGCGAACCCGCGGGGTCGCCGACCCGCTGGCCGAACACCCGGCGCAGCACCACCCGGGCCGCCAGATCGCCGCAGATCCCGTGCACCCCCGGCCCCGGCGGCGTCGACGCCGAGCAGAGGAACACCTGCCGGTCCGGCGTCGCGTACGGAACCGGCCCGAACACCGGACGGAACAAGGCCTGCCAGCCGTCCACCGCGCCGCCGGCCAGGTCCCCGCCCCGCAGGTTCGCGTCGCGCCGCTCGAACTCGGCCGGGGTCGTCGCCGCCCGGGCCAGCACCAGGTCCCGGAACCCGGGCGCGAACCGCTCGATCTGCGCCTCGATGGCGTCGCTCAGATCGCCCGTCCAGCCGTTCGGGACGTGCGCGTACGCCCAGAAGGTGTGCTGACCCGGCGGCGCCCGGGTGGCGTCCACGACGCTCGGCTGCGCCGAGACCACCAGCGGCCGCTCCGGCACCCGCCCCGCGTGGACCGCGTCGAGCGCCGGGCCGAACTCGTCGACCCGGCCGCCCAGGTGCAGGGTCCCGGCCCCGCGGCACGCCTCGTCACGCCACGGGACCGGGCCGGCCAACGCGTAGTCGACCTTGAACACGCCCGACCCCCGCCGGAACCGGGCCAGCCGCCGCGTGTACCGCTCCGGGAGCCGACGCCCGGCCAGGGCCACCATCGTCTCCGGTGCCGTGTCGAGCACGTAGGCCCGCGCGGTCGGCAGCTCGTCGAGGCTCGCCACCGCCTGACCGGTCGTGACCTCCCCGCCGTGGGCTCGCAGCAGCGAGGCCAGCGCATCGGGGATCGCCTGCGCGCCGCCCCGCGGGACGGGCCACCCCACGTCGTGCCCGGACAGGGCCAGCATGAGCGCCGGCCCGGCCGTGACCGGCCGCGTCAACGGGGTGCCCATGTGGCCCGACATCCCCGACACCAGCGCCCGCGCCGGCGCGCTCCCGAGCGTCCGGTTCGTGAGCGCGATCGGCGGCAGCGCCCGCAGGCCGAACCGGGCCAACAGCACCGGGTGCCGCGGCACCCCGGACAGGATCGGGCGCAGCGCGTCGGTGGTCAGCGTCGACCAGCGCCCCACGAACGGGCCGACGAACCGTCGGTACCCGCGGCCGCCCCGTCCCAGCGACGCGGTCGTGGCCGTCACCGAGCGGTCCAGGACCGCCACCGAGCCGTCACCGAGGGGATGCGCGAGCGGCACCGTCGGCTCGAGCCAGGTCAGGCCGTGCTCGGCCAGCGGCCACCGGGTGAAGACGGGGGAGCCGGCCGCGAGCGGGTGCACCGCCGAGCACAGGTCGTGCCGGAAGCCGGGCAGGGTCAGCTCCCCGGTGCGGGCCGCGCCCCCGATCGCCTCGGCCGCCTCGAACACCTGGACGTGCAGGCCAGCTCGAGCGAGCGTGACCGCGGCGGCCAGCCCGTTGGGGCCCGCGCCCACCACCGCCACGTCCAGCGTCGGCGTTCCCATCGGGGAAGGCTCGCACATCCGCTCCCCGCCGCCGGCGCTCCCCGCCGCCGGCGCCCTGACGGCGAGCCCGGTCCGGCGCCGCGCCCGTCAGCTCGCCGCGCGCTCCTCGACCGGCGCCGCGCTCGGGGACGGGTCGTGACGCCGGGCGAGGAACCGCAGCCGGGCGCTGCGAGCATCCCACGAGTAGACGACCGCCGAGCCGGCCAGCACGTCCTGGAGGGCTCGTCGCTCGCGTCCGATCAGGATCCCGATGAACCCGAGGCCCAACGTCGCGAACGACAACGCCAGCGCGGGCGGGCGGGCCAGCCCCTGGCGCAGCCCCGGCTCGCCGCCCTGGCGACGCACGACGCGGATCCCCACGATCGCCATCCCCGGCGTCTGCCCCGACACGCCCCACGAGTACCCGTAGTAGAGCCACAGCCACAGCACCAGGCCCAGGCTCCACACCGCGGCGGGCACGTCGCTGCGGCTCACGTTCGTCCCCACGACCAGGTTCACGACGTAGATCCCGCCGCTCACCACCAGCGCGTACGCGGCCACGCTCACCGCGGCGTCGATCACGTACGCGACGAGCCTGGTCGCCCCGCCCGCGTAGTGGCCGAGGAGGCTCGACTCGGGCATCGCCCGCTCGTCGCTCACGTCACGTCGCGGGGGAGGAGCAGGGGAGGGCCAACCGGCACGCTCGCCGGGTCGCGTCGCAGCAGCCGCGTCATCAGGCGCTCGAGGAGCTCGATCTAACCCGACCACATGGCCCCGGACCGCGTCGAGCACCCGCGTGCCGACGCTGCTCGTTGACTCGACGATGATCCGACCCAGGTCGCTGTGCTCCACCAGCTCCTCGACGTTCACCTGGGCGAGCAGCTCGTTGATGTCGATCTGGCCGATCAGCGCGTTCACGTCGATCTTGTCGAGCAGCGCGTTCAGGTCCACCTGGTCGAGCAGCGCGTTGAGGTCGATCTGCGCGATCAGCCCGTTCAGGTCGACGAACCGCCACACCGGGTCGAGGTTCGGCTTCGGCAGCGGGCTCACGTCATCCTGCGCCGGCGGCGAGCGGATCGGGCACCCATGACGTCCTGTCGGTCGCGAACGGGTCAGGCGCTGCACCTTCGCGCGTCGAGGGCCGCGGCGCTACCGGCGGCCCGGGCGGCTGGGGGAGCGCGGCCCGGAGGTGGCCCCCGCCCCGCCGGGCCTGCCAGAGTCCGGGGTCGGCACCCGATCCGATGTCGCAGCCACCCCGAGACCCGGACCATGCAGACCCACCTCGTCGACGGCACCTACGAGCTGTTCCGCCACTACTTCGCCGTGCCCGAGCACCGGGACCCGGCCGGGCTCGACGTGGGCGCCACCCGCGGGGTCGCGTTCTCGGTCCTCCAGCTCCTCGAGGAGGGCGCCACCCACGTCGGGGTCGCGACCGACCACATCATCGAATCGTTCCGCAACGACCTGTGGCCCGGCTACAAGACCGGCGCCGGGATCGAGCCCGCCCTCGTCGCCCAGTTCCCCCTCGTCGAGGACGCCCTCCGCCGCGCTCGGCGTCGCGGTCTGGGCCGAAGTCGAGCCTCGAAGCCGACGACGCGCTCGCGTCCGCCGCCGCGGTCGCGGCCGCCGATCCCCGCGTGGAGCGAGCCGTCATCTGCACCCCCGACAAGGACCTCGCCCAGTGCGTCCAGGACCCGCGGGTCGTGCAGCTCGACCGTCGCCGCGGCACGCTCCTCGACGAGGCTGCGGTCCGCGCCAAGTACGGCGTCGGACCGGCCTCGATCCCCGACTGGCTGGCGCTGGTCGGCGACAGCGCCGACGGGTTCCCGGGGCTGGCGGGCTGGGGCGCCAAGTCTGCGGCCACCGTGCTCGCCCGCTACGAGCACCTCGACGCGATCCCCGACGACCCGAGCCGCTGGGACGTGGACCTGCGCGGCCGCGCTCGGCTCGCCGCGACCCTCGCCGAGCAGCGACCCCACGCCGAGCTGTTCCTGCTCCTCGCTACCCTGCGCACCGACGCCAGCGTCGGCGAACCCGACGACTGGCAGTGGCGGCACCCGACCGACGAGCTTCCCGAGTGGGCCGACCGGCTCGGCGCCCCCACCCTGGTCCGGCGAGCCGAGCGGCTCGCCGCGACCCGAGCCTGACCGGCTCGCCGACCCCGACCCGAGGGAGACCGATGGGACTCGACGGACGAGTGGCGCTGGTGACCGGCGCCAGCCGCGGCATCGGCACCGCGATCGCGCGGGGGCTCGCCGCCGACGGCGCCGACGTCGCCGTGAACTACCGCCGCGACGAAGCCGCCGCCCACGAGACCGTCGCTGCGATCGAAGCCCTCGGCCGCCGAGCCCACGTCTACCAGGCGTCCGTCGACGACGAGGCCGCCGACCGGGCCATGGTCGACGCCGTCCTCCGCGACTTCGACCACGTCGACATCCTCGTCAACAACGCCGGGATCGCCAGCCGCGGCCAGCGGGTCCTCGACACCGACCCGGCCGAGGTGGAACGGGTCTGGCGGGTCCACGCCTTCGGGGCGTTCCTCCTCAGCCAACTCGTCCTGCCCAGCATGCGGACCCAGCCTCGCGGCGACATCGTCATGATCTCCAGCGTCGCCACCACCTTCATGGCCGGCTTCTCCCTCCCCTACAACGTGGGCAAGGCGTCCCTCGAGGCGCTCGCCCGCACCCTCGCCAAAGAGGAACGCGGCCACCACATCCACGTCAACGTCGTCGCCCCCGGGCTGGTCGTGTCCGAGATGGGCAGCCGCCTCGTCCGCGCCACCCGAGGCGTCGACGACATCCACCAGCTCGACGAGAGCGCCCCGTTCGGGCACGTCTGCACCCCCGACGAGGTCGCCGACGTCGTCCGGTTCGTCGTCTCCGACGCCGCCCGCTACCTCACCGACCAGCGGCTCACCGTCGACGGCGGCAGCTTCTGACCCCACGACCGGCCCCCGGCCGGGCCGTCCGGGCAGGTCACCGGCCATCCGCGGCCGTGTCACACCCCGATGGGACGCTGAACCCATGGAACCGGTCGTCATCCTCCTCGGGGTCCTCGGACCCCTCGTCGTCGCGGTCGTCGCCTGGCGGGTCCTCCGCCACCAACAAGTCGACGCGGCCCGTCTCCTCGCCGACGAGCGCCGGGCCTTCGAAGCCCAGCGGGACGACGCGGTCCGGGTCGCCATCGACCACCTCCTCACCCACAACCGGGAGGCCCTCGTCGCCGAGCGGCAGCTCACCAGCCAGGACCTCGACGGCAAGAAGTCCCTCATCGACCAGCAGCTCGCCACCATGACCGCCCACCTGGCCGAGGTCTCCGAGACCGTCCAGCAAGTCGAAGCCGACCGGGCCCGCAGCTTCGGGGAGCTCACCGCCCAGCTGTCCCAGAACCAGCAGGGCCTGAGCGACCTGCTCACCACCACCCAGAGCCTCCGGGAGGCCCTCTCCAGCACCAAGGCCCGCGGCCAGTGGGGGGAGCGCATGGCCGAGGACGTGCTGCAGCTCGCCGGGCTGATCCCGAACGTCAACTACCGCAAGCAGCGCTCCGTCGAGCAGGGCCCCGGCATCCCCGACTTCACCTTCTTCCTCCCCAACCAGCTGCTCCTCCACATGGACGTCAAGTTCCCGCTCGACAACTACCTCCACTACTGCGAAGCCGGCTCCGACCTCGACCGCAAGCGGTACCGGGACGACTTCCTCAAAGACGTCCGAAGCCGGGTCCGGGACCTCAGCGGCCGCGACTACGTCGACGCGGGCGGCGGCACCGTCGACTTCGTGCTCCTCTTCATCCCCAACGAGCAGCTCTACGCGTTCATCCACGAGCACGACGAGACCATCCTGGAGGACGCGGTCCGCCAAGGGGTCGTGTTCTGCTCGCCGCTGACCCTCTTCGTCGTCCTCGCCCTCATCCGCCAGATGGTCGAGAACTTCCGCCTCGCCCGCACCTCCGACGAGATCGTCCGCCTCCTCGGCCAGTTCGAGGAGCAGTGGGACAAGTTCAAGACGCAGATGGAGCGGGTCGGGCAGCGCATCGAATTGACCCAGCGCGAGTACTCGGCGCTGGTCGGCACCCGCTCCAACGCCCTCGAACGGCCCCTCCGCCGGATCGAGGCGCTCCGAACCCAGGACGCCGACCCCGAGCTCTTCGACGACGCCCCCGACCCGGACCCGTCCCTGGCCCTCGAGGCCTGAGCCCCGACCCGCGCCACCCGCCGGCCCGGGCGGGACCGACCCCCGCCGCCCCGCCGGTACCCTGGCTTCCGTGCGCAAGGTCCTCGCCGGGCTGACGATCCTCACCATCCTCGAGCTCGTCGTCATCATCGAGGTCGCCGAGCACCTCGGCGTCGTCAACACCCTCGGGTTGCTGCTCCTCATCGCCGTCGCCGGGGTCCTCATCGTGAAAGCCCAGGGGCTCCGGACCGTGCGGCGCGTCGTCGACGACCTCCAGCTCCGCCGCATCCCCGGCGCCACCCTCGCCGACGGGGCGCTCATCGCCCTCGCCGGGGTCCTCCTCGTCGTCCCCGGCTTCCTCACCGACATCCCCGGGGTGCTGCTGCTGTTCCCCCGGGTCCGGACCGCGGTCCGCCGCTATCTCAGCGCCCGCTGGACGCGCCGGTTCGTGATCACCCGCGTGCAGCCGGTCCCGCCCGACCGGCCCCAGCTGCCTCAGTAAGGCCCGTCGCAGCAGGAATCCCGCCAGCCGCACTCCGGGCAGCGGTAGTGGGCGTGCTCCTCGCGCATCGGCGCGCCGCACCGCCCGCACGTCGTCGACAGGTCCACCGTCGCCGGGCCCCACGGGGCGACCGGGGGCGGAAGCTCCGGCATGGCCCCTGACGCTACCGACCCCACCCCGCGGGGCCGAGGATGGTCAGAGGCGCAGCAGCTCGGGCGCGACCGGGCAGTCGACGTGGAGGCCGAGCCGCTCCGGCGAGTCGAGACCCCACGGGCCCGCGACCTCCGCCGCGTCGCGCACGGCGAGACGCTCCACGTCGTCCTCGTCGCCGAGCTGGGCGTCGAGCGCGTCGAAGAGGCGGTCGGGGAGCAGCCGCCCGGTCGGGACCACCAGCCACAGCGTCGTCTCCGGCAGCGCCCAGCGCAGGTCCGCCGCGCCGTCGGGCACCACCGCGGTCTGCGACCCGGCGGCGAGGACCTCGAGCAGCAGATGGCTCGGCGACGCGGCCGTGACCTCCACCTCGTCGAGGACCCGGACCCGACGCTCCGCGGGCCGCAGCCGGCGGTGCCGGGGCCGCACCGCCACCACGTCGAGGTCGGGACGTTCCACGAGCGCGGCGCCGGTCACGTCGGGCCAGCCCAGCACCGCGATCGGGTCGTCGTGCGGGAACGGCAGCAGCGACGCCAGCCGAGTCGCGGTGCGGTCTCGGCCCAGGAGCCGGGTCGCGTCCCGCGCGCCGACCGCCGGGTCCGACGCCGCCAGCACCTGCGCGCACGTCCACCACAGCGCGCCGCTGCTCGGATGGTGGGCCAGCAGCCGCCGGCACACCGTCACCAGCTGCGCGGGGTCAGCCGAGAAGTCGGCCAGGCAGTCGGCTGCCTCGGTGACGAGGTCAGCGTCGTCGCCCGAGTAGCGGGCGAGAGCGCGGAGCCGCTCGAAGGGCAGCACCGGGGCGCTACGCCCCGGTCGGGCCGGGCGGATCCTTCGGGAGGCCGAGCACCCGCTCGCCGACGATGTTGCGCATCACCTCGTCGGTGCCGCCGGCCACCCGCACCCCCGGGACGCCGAGCACGAACTCCGCGAACGCGTAGGTGCCCCACTCGCCGGTGTCGGCGATCATCCGGGGGCCGAGCAGCTCCCCAAGGGTCTGCGCGGCTCGCTGCATGTTCTGGGTCAGGGCCAGCTTCGCGATCGACATCTCCGGTCCGGGCAGCTGCCCAGCCCGGATCTTCGCCATTGCCCGCAGGTTCGTGTACCGGGCGACCGTGAACCGGACGAACACGTCCGCGAGCCGCTGCCGGGCGATCGGGTCCTCGTCGAGCCCGAAGTGCAGCGCGATCTCCCGGAGCCGCTGGAACCCGACCCCACCACCGACCCCGAGCCCGCCGCCGCCGATCGCGGCCCGCTCGTTCATCAGCGTGGTCAGCGCGACCGTCCACCCCTCGTCGACGTCGCCGAGCCGGTGCGTGTCGAGCACCCGCACGTCGGTGAAGAACACCTCGTTGAACGACGCGCCGCCGGTCATCTGCCGCAGCGGCCGGATCTCAACCCCCGGGGCGCGCATGTCCACCAGGAACATGGTCAGGCCCTTGTGCTTGGGCTTGTCGGTCGACGTGCGGGTGATGATCTCGCCGATGTCGCTGAACTGCGCGCCCGACGTCCACACCTTCTGACCGTTCAGCACCCACTCGTCCCCGTCGCGGACCGCGGCGGTCTGGATCCCGGCCAGGTCGGAGCCCGCGACCGGCTCCGAGAACAGCTGGCAGCCGATCATCTCGCCCCGCCACAGCGGCCGCAGGTACCGCTCCTTCACCTCGGGGATCGCGTGCGCCAAGATCGTCGGCGCGACCATGCCGAGCCCGATCCCGAACACGGTCTGGGGTGGGATCGCGTACCGGGCCGCCACCTCCCGGTAGGCGCGCTCGTAGCCGGCCGGCAGCGCCCGCCCCCCGTACTCCTCCGGGCCGGTGATCCACCCGAACCCGGCGTCGAACTCCTCGGCCTTCCACGCCTGCGCGGCCCGGACCTCGGCCGCCTCCTCCTCCGGGGACTTCTCCTCGAGCAGCCCGACCCGGTCCGAGCCCTTGCCCCACTCGAACTTCTCCTCGACGCGCCGCTCCGCATGCTGGTCGAGGAACGCCTGCGCGTCGGACCGGAACTCGGTCTCTGAGATCACGGCGCCGATGCTACCGGCGGCCACCCGCACCACCCCCGAGGTCGCCGGGACCGGTCGTGGTGCCCCGCACGCGGGCGAACACGTCGCCGACCCCGCGCAGCGCCTCGCCCGCGGCCCGGAGCCGCTCGACGCGGCCGCGGATCTTCAACCGGCCCGAGCCCGCCGCGTCCCGAGCCGCCAACGAACCCGATTCGCTTCCCACGCCGTCGCCGCGTCGGTGACGAGCCAGAGGTCCGCTGCCCGGCGCAGGCCCCGCCTCGACGCGAGCGCCCGACCGGTCGAAGACGAAGTGGTACACGACGTCGGTGCCGTCCCGCTCCACGCGCTGCTCCACGACGAGCGGCTCCGGGGTGCCGAGCGCGGCGAGGTCCGGCGCCGCGGCGCGGCGTGGTCCAGCTCGGCGATCCACTCGTCGGACAGGAACTCGGCCACGAGCCGGGGAGCGTACCGACTCCGACGCGGACCGCCGCTTGCGGATGCTCGACGAACCGGGGCCTACGCTCTCGTGATGGCCTCGACGGCGCCGGCTCGCCGCACGACCGACCTCCCCGAGAGCCTCGCCGCCGTCGGCGCGCGAACCGAGGCCCGCATCACGGCGCTCCTCGACGCCGAAGCGGCCCGCTGGGCGGCCGTCGACCCGTCGCTCGCCGAGCCGATCGCGGCCCTGCGGACGCTGGTCCTCTCGGGCGGCAAGCGGCTCCGACCCGCGTTCTGCGAATGGGCGTACGTCGGAGCTGGGAGGGCGCCCGGGTCGCCCGTCGCGGTCGACGCCGGCGCCGCGCTCGAGCTGCTCCACACCTTCGCCCTTGTCCACGACGACGTGATGGACGGATCGGCGCGCCGCCGCGGCCTCCCCACCGTGCACACCCGGTTCGTCGACCGCCACCAGGACGAGGCGTGGCGGGGCGACCCGCGACGGTTCGGGGAAGGCGTCGCGATCCTCGTCGGCGACTTCGCGTTCGTGTACGCCGACCAGCTGTTCACCGACGTGCCACCGATCGCGCGTCGCGTCTTCGACGAGCTCCGCGTCGAGCTCTGCGTCGGGCAGTACCTCGACCTGGCCGCCACGGCCCGCGCCCGCACCGACCTCGCCCTCGCCGAGCGGATCGAGCGTTACAAGTCGGGCAAGTACACGGTCGAGCGGCCCCTGCACCTCGGGGCCGCGCTCGCCGGCCGCTACGAGGAGCTCCACGCCCCCCTGAGCGCCATCGGGCTGCCGCTCGGGCAGGCCTTCCAGCTGCGCGACGACCTGCTCGGCGTGTTCGGCGACGCCGAGGTGACCGGCAAGCCGGTCGGTGACGACCTCCGCGAGGGCAAGCTCACCCCGCTGCTCGCGTTCGCGACCGCCCGCGCCCGCAGCGAGGACGCCCGGTTCCTCGACCGGCTCGGCGACCCCGACCTCTCCGACGACGACGTCCGCGCCCTCCAGGACCTGCTCGTCGACTGCGGCGCCTGCGACGAGAGCGAGCGCATGATCGAGAGCCTCGTCCAGCAGGCGCTCCACGCCATCGACGAGGCGCCGATCACCGGCGACGCGTGGCGGGCCTTGCGGGAGCTGGCCACCTACGTGGCGTGGCGCGACCGGTAGCGGGCCCCGCGCGCCTGACCGCGGTGCCGATCCGGCCACTCGGCGTCGTCGAGATGGGTACCGTGCCCGGCGTGGAAGACACGAATTGGCCCGCCGTCCGGTCGTCGAGCGTCGGGCCGGGCCAGGCGGCCGGTCGGTGACGACCCTCGACGAGTCCTACGCCCGCTGCCGGGCGCTGACGAAGGCGTACGGCGCGAACTACTACGCGTCGACGTTCCTGCTCCCGCGGGTCAAACGCCCCCACGTGCACGCTCTGTACGGATTCTGTCGGTACGCCGACCAGGCCGCGGCCGGCCGGGATGGCGCGCCGGCCGACGAGCAGGCGCGGGCCCTCGCCGAGTTCGCGGACCGGTTCTTCACCGACCTCGAGCGGGGCGACTCCGACGACGAGATCCTCAAGGCGGTCGTGTTCACCGCGAACGCCTTCGACATGAACCGGGATTGCTTCCGACGGTTCCTCCGGTCCCGCACCCGGGACCTCACCGTCGAGACCTACGACACCTTCGAGGACCTGCTCGACTACATGGACGGCTCCGCGGCGGTGATCGGCGAGCTGATGCTCCCGATCCTCGAGCCGACCTCCGGGGCCGTGCTCCGCCACGCCCGCGACCTCGCGATCGCGTTCCAGCTCACCGACTTCCTGCGCGACGTCCCCGGCGACCTCGACCGCGGCCGCGTGTACCTCCCCCAGGAGGACCTGGGGCGCTTCGGCGCTGACCCGCACCTCCGGAGGGCCACCCCCCAGTGGCAGGCGCTCATGCGCTTCGAGATCGGCCGGACCCGCGAGTACTACGCGTCGGGCGAGCTGGGATCCCGCTGCTGCCCGCCTCGTCCGCCCGTGGCGTCCGAGCCGCCCGGTCCCTCTACTCGGAGGCCCTCGACCGCATCGAGGCCGCCGACGGCGACGTGTTCGAATCCCGGACCCGGGTTCCGACCACCCGCAAAGCGATCGTCGTGGGACGCAGCCTCCTCGGCCTCGCGGACCGCTGAGCGCACCGCGGGCGATACGCGCCGTCGAGCGACGCGCGCGCCGTGCCTCACCGCGCGCCGCGAGCGGTGATCCCGCAGGCCCCGACGGTAGGCTCGCCGCTCGATGCCCTCGGCGACTCCCACGATCGAGGTCGCCGAGCTCGAGAAGCGCTACGGCGACGTGCGCGCGGTTGCCGGGCTGTCGCTCACCGTCGACGCCGGTGAGGTGTTCGGCCTCCTCGGACCGAACGGGGCCGGCAAGACCACCACCGTCGAGACCCTCGAGGGCTACCGCCGCCCCGACCACGGCCAGGTCCGGGTCCTCGGACTCGACCCGATCCGCGACGGCGCCCGCCTCCGGCCCCAGATCGGCGTCATGCTCCAAGAGGGTGGCCTCTACCCGGGGGTGCGGCCCCTCGAGGCGCTCCGGCTCTTCGCCGCGTACTGACGAGCAGCCCGCCGACCCCGAGACGCTGCTCGAGCAGGTCGGCCTGTCCGGGACGCGGCACCACGGTGGTGCGGCGCCTCTCCGGCGGCCAGCAGCAGCGGCTCTCGCTGGCCTTGGCGCTCGTCGGCCGGCCCGCCCTCGTGTTCCTCGACGAGCCGACCGCCGGCATGGACCCGCACGCCCGGGCCACGACCTGGGAGCTGGTCCGCACCCTCCGCGACGACGGCGTCACCGTGCTGCTCACCACCCACGCCATGGACGAGGCCGAGCAGCTCTGCGACCGGGTCGGGATCATCGACGCCGGCCGCCTCGTGACCTGCGGCACCCCGTCCGAGCTGACCCTCGACGCCGCTCGCGACGAGACCCGCTTCTCCGCCGCGCCGGGCCTCGACCGGGCCGCCCTCGCCGCCGCGCTCGCGGTCGGACCCGACCGGCTGCTCGAGGAGCGCCCCGGCGAGTACCTGCTGCGGGCCGAGGCGACCCCGGCCCTGGTCGCCGACCTCGCGGTGTGGCTCCGCGACCACGACGTGCGCCTCGGGGAGCTGCGAGCCGGGCGGCGCACCCTCGAAGAGGTGTTCCTGCAGCTCACCAGCAACGGCCCGTGAACGCCACCACCCGGCGAGCCGTCGCCGCCCAGTCCCGGGTCGAGCTGGTCCTCACCCTGCGCCGCGGGGAGAGCCTCGTGGTGTCGATCCTCATCCCGGTCGGGATCCTCGTCTTCTTCACCAAGGTCGAGGTCGTCAACAACCTGAAGGACCCGGTGCAGTTCCTCGTCCCCGGCGTCCTCGCGCTCGCCGTCATGTCGACCGCGATGGTGAGCCTCGGCATCGCGACCGGCTACGAGCGCCGCTACGGCGTCCTGAAGCGGCTCGGCTCGACGCCGCTGTCGCGGGCTGGGCTCCTCGCCGCCAAGACGGTCAGCGTCCTCGCCCTCGAGCTGCTGCAGGCCATCATCTTGCTCGGGGTCGGCGCCGCGCTGGGCTGGCAGAACGAGGGCAGCCTCGCCGCCGCGGTCGGGCTGCTGCTCATCGGCACCGTCGCGTTCGCCGGCATCGGGCTGTTCTTCGCGGGCGTGCTCCGAGCCGAGGCGAACCTCGCCGTCGCGAACGCGCTGTTCCTCGGCCTGCTGTTCGTCGGCGGGATGGCCTACCCGCTCGACAAGCTCCCGAGCGCGCTCCAGACCTTCGCCCGGGCGCTGCCCGCCGCCGCGCTGTCCGACACCGTCCGCCAGGCCCTCTCGCCCGGGTCGATCTCCCTCGGCGCGTTCCTCACCCTGCTCGGCTGGGCGATCGGCATGCCGATCCTCGCCGCCCGCACCTTCCGCTGGGAGGACTGACCGGCCCGGCTACGACGCCAGGATCGCCTGCACCCCTTGGTCGAGCTGCGCCGCCGACGGCTCGAAGACCCGGCTCGCGATCGTCCCGTCCCGACGGACGAAGAACACGATCGGGATCGCCCGCACCCCGTACGCCGACGCGACCGAGCCGCTGTCGTCGCGGGCGAACAGCCAGTCCGCGTGCTCCTGGCTGACAAAGCCGCGGGCGTCGCTCGCGATGTCCTGGTAGCTGACCCCCACGACATCGAGCCCCTCGGAGCGGTCGCGCCGGTACACGGCGGCGAGCCGCGGGAACTCCTGCCGGCACGGGTTGCACCACGACGCCCAGAAGTTCACCAGCACCGGATGCCCGGCCAGGCCGGCCAGCGACACGTGACCGCCGGTCAGCGTGGTGAGCGAGAAGCCCGGCGCGAGCGTCCCCGCGGTCGGCGCGGTCGGGGACGTGATCGCCGGCGGTGGCGCGGCGGTGACCGGCGCGTTCGTCGCTGCGCTGCTCGCGCTGCGGTGCGACGAGTTCGCGACGATCACCCAGGCGGTGATCCCGCCGACCAGGGCAACGGCCGCCGCGGCGACGAGCAGGAGCCGTCCGACCCGGGGCCGGGCCGTCTCACCAGTGGGCGCGGGCGAGGACGTCGAGGGCAACGGCGCTGAACAGCAGGGCGAGGTACAGGTTCGAGAGCCCGAAGAAGGCGATGGCCCGGTCGTCGCTCGGGTCGCGGCGCAGCCGGACCGCCTGCACGATGAACACCAGTCCCGAGCGCGGCGGCGATCCCCAGGTAGATGGCGCCCACCGCGGCGACGAGCGGCAGCACCAGGCTGACCGCCACGACCACCACCGTGTAGGCGAGGATCTGCGTCGCCGCGCCGGCCGGGCCGCGCAGCACCGGCAGCATCGGGAAGCCACCCGCCGCGTAGTCCTCCCGGTACCGGACCGCCAGCGCCCAGAAGTGAGCCGGGGTCCAGCAGAACACCACCGCGAACAGCACCCAGGCGCCCGCGCCGACGCTCCCCGTCACCGCAGCCCAGCCGACCAGCACCGGGACCGCCCCCGCCGCCCCACCGATCACGATGTTCTGCACGGTGCGGGGCTTCAGCCAGATCGTGTACACGAACACGTAGAACACCGCCGCGGCCAGCGCCAGCGCGGCGGCGAGCAGGTTGGCGACCGACCACAGCAGCGCCACCGCCAGCACCTCGAGGACCAGCCCGAACACCAGCGCCCGGGTCGGCGGCACCGTCCCCGACGGGAGCGGCCGGTGCCGGGTCCGGCGCATCAGCTGGTCGCGGTCGCGCTCCACCCAGCAGTTGATCGTGTTCGCCCCGCCGGCCGAGAGCGCCCCGCCGACGAGCACCGCCGCGATGAGGCCCACCGACGGGAAGCCCTTGGCGGCGAGGATCATCGCCGGGAGGGTGGTCACGAGCAGCAGCTCGACCACTCGAGGCTTGGTCAAGGCCAGGTAGTTCGCCGCCGCCCGTCGGAGCTGCCTCGCCCACCGCTCCCTGACGGCCACCGGGCGACTGGGGGCGACGAAGTCGGACACAGCGCTCCAAGATGGGGGTCGCTCGGATGGTAACCGCCCCACGGTGAGGCGTTCGAAGCAGCCGGCGGTAGCCTCGCCTCGCATGCCCGAGGACCGCGACGCCGCCGACCTGAAGCACTCCATCCGCATGACCGCCGACCGGCTCCTCACCCGCCCGTCGGATGAGGCCACCGAGCGCAAGTCCCGGGCCGGGATCGTGATCCCCGCCACCGCCAACGTCAGCCGCCGGCTCGGCTGGTCGGAGGTCATCGCGGTCGGCCCCACGGTCCGAAACGTCGAGCCCGGCGACCGGGTCCTGTTCGCCCCCGAGGCCGGCTACGAGGTCGAGATCCGCGGCGACGAGTACCTCGATTCTGCGCGAACGGGACGTGCACGCGGTCGCCTCGGCGCGTGAGGACGGCTCGTCGGGCCTCTACCTGTAGGGCCGGCCGGCTAGCGGCGCCGGCCCTTGCGGGCCAGCAGCTTCACCTCGGTCGGGTGCACGACCGGCGCCGGCCGGGCGCCGGCCCGCTCGTCGAGGTACACGACGACCCGCTTGAAGAGCTTCGGGCCGAGCATCTTGCCCAGCTCGACGCCGAGGCTCTCGTACACCGGCTCGGTGCCGGTGAACGCCTCCGGCGCCTCGGTGCACCACCAGGCGAAGTCGTCGCCGCCCTCCCCCCAGCCGTCGCGGGCGAACTCGGTCAGGGTCGACACGACGGTGCCGTCCTCCTGCTCGTCGTCGATCCGCCGCAGCGGCAGCTGCCAGCACACCTCGGGCTTCACGTCGCTGTGGTGCTGTCCGGTGCGCATCGCGTGCACGTGCAGCGCGCAGCCCACCCCGCCCGGGAAGCCGGTGCGGTTCAAGAAGATGCACGCGTCGTCGACGAGCCGGGTCCGCCACTCGGTGCGCCCGTCCTCGTCCTTCCCGACCCGGGCGTAGATCCCCTTCTTGCGCCCCTGCTCGCGGAACTGCCACTCGGCGTCGGTCAGCTGCTTCGAGACCCGCACGATGTGGTCGCGGTCCTTTCGGTCCGAGAAGTGCGCCCCGTACGAGCAGCAGCCCTCCACGAGCTCCCGGGGCCGGCTCGGTGAGCACCCCCTGACAGCCGCAGCCGAAGATGCAGTGCCACGACGACAGCAAGAAGGTGACGTCGATCTGCCAGCGGCGACCCTCTTCCTCGGGGTCGTCGAAGCTCACCCACTCGCGGTTCGGGCCCTTCATCCAGCCTCCTGGTCGGCAGGAGGCCGAGCGTACAGAGGCCATCGGTAGGCTTCGCGCATCGACGACGACCGCGCGCTCCTCACCGACCTGCAACGGGCCTTGGGACCCGACCGGGCTCGAGCGGAGCCGCTCGAGCTCGCGCTGTACAGCCGCGACGCCGGCGTCGCGACCGGCGACGCGGCGGTCGTGTGCTTCCCGACCTCGGGGGCCGAGGTCGCGGCCGCGGTCGGCGTGGCCGCCCGCCACGACCGTCCCTTCGTGGCGCGGGGGAGCGGCACCGGCCTAGCCGGCGGCGCGACCCCGGTCGGACGACCGGTCGTCATCGTCACCACGCACTTGAACCGCATCCTCGACGTCGACCCGGACGCCCGGGTGGCGTGGGTCGAGCCGGGAGTCTTGAACCTCGACCTGAGCCGGGCGGTCAGCCACCTCGGGCTGCACTACGCCCCCGACCCCTCGTCGCAGGCCGCCTGCACGATCGGTGGGAACGTGGCCACCAACGCCGGCGGCCCCCACTGCCTCGCCGCGGGCGTCACCGCCGCCCACGTCCTCGCGGTCGAGGTCGTGCTCGGCGACGGCACCACGGTGGAGCTCGGCGGCCCGGAGCCCGACCAGCCCGGCTACGACCTGCGGGGCTGCTTCGTCGGCAGCGAGGGCACGATGGGTGTCGCGACCCGCGTCGCGGTGCGACTCACCCGCGACCCCACCGTCGTCCGCACCCTGCTCCTCGACTTCACCTCCGTCGAGGCGGCCGGCGCGGCCGTCAGCGGGATCATCGCGGCCGGCATCGTCCCCGCCGCGCTCGAGATGATGGATGCCGAGATCACCCGCGCGGTCGAGGACTTCGTCGGCGCCGGCTACCCCCGCGACGCCGCCGCGGTGCTGCTGGTCGAGCTCGACGGCCTCGAGGCCGGTGTCGCGGCCCAGGTCGACGCCGTCCGCGCGGTGGGACGGGAGCACGGCGCCCGCTCGGTGCGGGTCGCGGCCGACGAGCGGGAACGGGCCCTGCTCTGGAAGGGCCGCAAGTCGGCGTTCGGCGCCATCGCCCGCATCGCCCCCGACTACTACCTCCACGACGTCGTCGTACCCCGCACCCGGCTCGTCGACGTCCTCCTCGACGTGTACGCGATCGCGGGCGAGCAGCGGCTCACCATGATGAACGTCTTCCACGCCGGGGACGGCAACCTGCACCCGCTCATCGTCTTCGACGCCCGCGAGCCCGGCGTGTGGGCGCGGGTCACCGACGCCGGCGACGCGATCCTCCGCTCCTGCGTCGCCGCGGGCGGGGTGCTCTCCGGCGAGCACGGCATCGGCCTCGAGAAGCGCGACGCGATGCCGCTGGTGTTCGGGCCCGACGACCTCGACGCCCAAGCCCGACTCCGCGACGCGTTCGACCCGGCCGGGCGCGCCAACCCGGACAAGGTGCTGCCCCGCGGGAGCCGCTGCGGGGAGCTCGGCGTCGTCCCCGACGGCGCCTGGGTATGAGCGCCGACCCGGAGCAGGTCGTCGCGGCGGCCGTCGCGGCCGCGACGACCGTCGTCCCAGTCGGTGCCGGCACCCAGCGGGAGGTCGGCGGCCCCGTCCCCGACGGCACCCCGGTGGCCGCCCCCGCGGGCGTCGTCGCCTACGACCCCGCCGAGCTCACCGTCACCGCGCTCGCCGGCACCAGCGTCGCGGACCTCGACACGACGCTCGGCGCCCACGGCCAGGAGTGCGTCCTCGACCCCCGCGACCGCCGGGCGACCCTGGGCGGGCTCCTCGCGGTCGGGCTGTCCGGCCCCCGCCGGCTCCGCTACGGGCCGCTCCGCGACCGGGTGCTCGAGGTTCGCTTCGCGACCGCCGACGGGCGCCTCGTGCGCGGCGGCGGACCGACGGTGAAGAACGTGACCGGCTTCGACCTGCCCCGCCTGCTCGTCGGCTCGTTCGGGACGCTCGGCGTCCTCACCCGCGTCATCCTGCGCTGCCAGCCCCGCCCGCGCGTCGCCCGCTGGTACCGGTCCGGCGGCGACCCCGACGCGGTGCGAGCCGCCTGCCTCGCCCCGTCGACGATCGCCTGGCGCCCCGACGCCACCTGGGTGCTGCTCGAGGGGCACCCCGACGACGTCGACGCTCAAGCCGCCGCGGCGGGCTCGACCCGACCGGCGAGGCGGGGCCGGCGTGGCCCGACGCGCCGCACCGGGGCCGGATCTCGGTGCGGCCGGGCCGGCTGCGCGACGTCGGCGCGGGCCTCGAGCGGCTCGACGGGGTGGCGTGGCTCGCCGAGTGGGGTGTCGGCACCGTGCACGTCGCCGCCGGCACCGAGGCCGCGCTCGACGCGGCCCGCCACGTCGCGGTCGGCGCGGGCGGCTGGCTGCTGCGCGAGGCCGGCGCGCCGAGCCTCGACGGGTTCGGGGTCCCGCTGCCCACCCTCGACGTCATGACCCGCGTGAAGGCCGCGTTCGACCCGACCGGCAAGCTCAACCCAGGTCGCCTGCCCATCCCACCGGCCGGGGTCGACACCGCCGACTCGCTGATCGCCGGGCCGGCCCGTGGCTGACGACGACCCGCTCGCGGACGTCGTCGCGTCGCTCCGCGACATCGAGGAGCGGCTCCGCGACGCCGCCTACGACGCGCTCCAAGCCCGGGTCGACGGCGACGACGCCGCGGCCGCGACCGAACGGCGGCTCCTCCAAGCCCGCCGGGCCGTCGAGCGGGCGCTGCGGGCGCTCGGCGGCGAGCCGAGCAATTAGCGCTCGAGCGTCGTCGGTGCCGCGTTCATCCGCTCGATGAGCTCCCGCAGCCGAGCCCAGCCCCGCCGGTCGAACCACAGCGCGACGCGCTCCGCGTCGACATCGTCCCCGTCGGCGCGCTCCGCCGGGGCCGCCTCGACCCGCTCGAGCTCGCCCCGCCGCAGGATGTCGCGGAACTCGTCGCTCAGCCGGGCCAGCGTCGTGTCGTCGGGAACGTGGCGAAACCGCAGCACCAGGCGGCCGTCGACGAAGCGCTGCGAGCGGTAGTTCGAGAAGAACTCGGTCACCTGCCGCACCGCGACGTCGACGTCGTCGGTGACCGACAGCAACGACAGGTCGTGCTCGGACACGTACCGGTTGGCGACCAGCTCCTCGCGCACGAAGGCCAGCCACAGCTCCCAGTAGGTGCCGCCCGGCGTGTCGAGCAGGACGATCGGGCCCGGCTGCGCCTTGCCGGTCTGGACCAGGGTCAGCAGCTCGAACGCCTCGTCGAGGGTCCCGAACCCGCCCGGGAGGAGCACGAACGCGTCGGCTTCCTTCACGAAGGTCACCTTGCGGGTGAAGAAGTACCGGAAGTTGATGAGCTTCGGGTCGTCGGCGAGGCTCGTCACCGCCTCGAACGGCAGCTTGATGCTCACCCCGAACGCCCGCTCCGGGCCCGCCCCCTCGATCCCCGCCTCCATGATCCCCGGCCCCGCGCCGGTGATCACCATCCAGTCGTGGGCCGCCACCGCGGCGGCGAGCCGGCGGGCCTGGTCGTAGAGCGGGTCGTCGGGCTGGGTGCGGGCCGACCCGAAGATCGCGACCTTGCGCTGCGCCCGGTACGGCTCGAACACGTGAAACGCGTACCGCATCTCCTTCAACGCCGAGTTCGCCATCTTCAAGTCGCCCCGGTCGGCGTGGTCGCGGGCCAGTCGCACCGCGGAGACGATCAGCTCGAAGATCAGGTCCGCGTCGCGATCACCCGCGCTCAGCTCGGCCAGCTCCGCGACCCGCTCGTCGAGGGCCCGGTCCCCGGTGCGGTAGCGGGGCAGCTTCACGACCCGACCGACGCCGCCAGCTCGGCGAGGGACCGCTCCGGGCGGGCCCCCAGATGCGAGATCACCTCCGACGCGGCCAGCGCGCCGAGCGCCCCGCACTCGAACGGGGTCCGGCCGTGCGTGACCCCGTACAGGAACCCCGCCGCGTACAGGTCACCGGCGCCGGTCGTGTCGACCACCCCGCCCGGCACCGGGTGCACCGGCACCGACATGGTCTCCTCTTGGCTCACGACCAGCGAGCCCGCCGCGCCGAGCGTCACCGCGGCGAGCTGGCAGTGGCGGCGGACCAGGTCGAGGGCATCGTCGAGCCGGTCCACCTGGTAGAGGGCACAGAGCTCCGTGTCGTTGCCGAACAGCAGGTCGACGCCGTGCTCGACGAGGGCCAGGAAGTCGGGGCGGTGCCGCTCGACGCAGAACGTGTCCGATAGCGACAGCGCGACCTGCCGGCCGACCCGGTGCGCGGTCGCGGCCGCGTGCCGGAACGCCTCCTTGGCGTCGGGCTGGTCGAACAGGTACCCCTCGAGGTACGTGACCGTGGCCGCCTCGACGAGGGACGGCGAGACGTCATCGGCGTGGAGCTCCGCCGCGGCGCCGAGGAACGTGTTCAGGGTCCGCTCCGCGTCCGGGGTGACGAGGATCAAGCACCGGCCGGTCGGCTGCCCGTCGGTTGCCGGGGTGGTGTCGAAGTGGACCCCGGCCGCCCGGAGGTCGTCCGCGAACACCGCGCCGAGCGTGTCGTCCCGGACCCGCCCGATGAACGCGCTCGCGCCGCCGAGGGACGCCACCCCGACCACCGTGTTGGCGGCCGAGCCGCCCGACGCCTCGGTCGCCGGGCCCATCTCCTCGTACAGGACCGCAGCCTGCTCGGCGTCGAGGAGCGCCATCGAGCCCTTCACGAGCCCGTGCCCGTCGAGGAAGTCGTCCGCGGTCGGGCTCAGCACGTCGACCAGCGCGTTCCCGACGCCGAGGACGTCGAGGGCCTCGACGCGGCTCGGCGAGCCGCTCACGACCCGCTGCGGACCGCGAGCGCAACCGGGACCGCGTCGACCGGCGCCGGCCGCAACGGCCGCCCGACCGTCTGGATGCGCCCGTACAGGGTGGTGCGCTGCTCCAGCGGCCGCCCGAGCGGCGCCACGATCGACGCGAACCCGGCGTCGTCGAGCTCCTGGCCGTGCGCCGCGCCACGTGGCGCGGGAGATGTTCTCGTCCATCAACGTCCCGCCCAGGTCGTTGCAGCCCGCGGCGAGGAGCTGGCGGGCGCCGCGCACCCCGACCTTCACCCACGACGCCTGAACGTTGTCGATCGAGCCCCGGTAGGCGATCCGGCCCACCGCGTGGACGAGGAGCACCTCGCGAAACGTCGGCCCCTGCCGGGCCCGACCCTGCAGGTACAGCGGCGCGGCCATGTGCACGAACGGCAGCGGCACGAACTCGGTGAACCCGCCCGTCTCGGCCTGCAAGGCCCGGGTGCGGACGAAGTGGCGGGCCACGTGAACCGGCCGCTCGACGTGGCCGAACATGATCGTCACGTTCGAGCGCAGCCCGACCCGGTGGGCGCTGCGGTGCGCGTCGAGCCACTCGTCGGTGTTCACCTTGTCGGGGCAGATGATCGCCCGCACCTCGTCGTCGAGGATCTCGGCCGCGGTCCCCGGCAGGGTCGAGAGCCCCGCCGCCCGCAGGGTGGCGAGGTAGTCGGGGAGCGGGACGTCGAGCCGGTGGGCGCCCTCGGTGACCTCCAGCGCCGTGAACGCGTGCACGTGGACGTCGGGCGCGGCCTCCTTCACCGCCCGGGTGACCTCGAGGTAGTAGTCGCCGTCGAAGTCGGGGTGGATCCCACCCTGGAGGCACACCTCGGTCGCGCCGTGGTCGACCGCCTCCACGACCCGCCGCTGGATCTCTTCGCGATCGAGCAGGTACGGGTCGCCCCGCAGGTTCAGCGACAGGGGACCCTTCGAGAAGGCGCAGAACCGGCAGCGGAACGTGCAGATGTTCGTGTAGTTGATGTTGCGGTTCCGCACGAAGGTGACGACGTCCCCCACCGCGTCGCGGCGGAGCTGGTCGGCGACGTCGCACACCAGCCGTACGTCCGGTCCGCGCGCCTCGAGCAGCGTGACCAGCTCCGCGACGTCCGCGGTCTGACCAGCGAGGACCCCGTCGAGGACCTCGCGCACCGGACCCCGGTCCCGCGACGCAGGCTGGGACCCGGCCAGCAGGTCGGGGGCGCGACGTCACCGCCCGACGCCCACTGGTCGTCGCGGGCCAGGCCCTCCGCGTCGGAGGCCCGCAGCACCGCGGGCCGCACCGCGTCGTCGAGCCACGTCCCCGCGTCGCGCGCGTACTCCGGGTAGACGGTGAGCCGAGGGGCGAGGGTCTTGCCGGCCGCCTCGGTCGCGGCGCGGAGCCGCTCGAGCGCTGGCCAGGGCCGCTCCGGGTTCACGTGGTCGGGCGTCACCGGGGACACGCCGCCCCAGTCGTCGATCCCCGCTGCGACGAGTGGGCCCAGCTCGTCGCTCAGGTTCGGGGGCGCCTGCAGGTGCACCGACGGGGGGAGCAGCAGCCGGGCCGCCGCGATCGTCCGCAGGTACTCGTCCGGGTCGCAGGACGGCTGGTCGTGCATCGCGGTGCCCGGCTTGGCGAGGAAGTTCTGGACGATGACCTCCTGCACGTGGCCGTGCCGGTCGTGGGCGTCGCGAATCGCGAGCAGCGCGTCGACGCGCTCCTCGAACGTCTCCCCGATTCCGACCAGGATCCCGGTCGTGAACGGGATCCTGGCCTGCCCGGCCGCCTCGAGGGTGGCGAGACGCCGGGCCGGCGTCTTGTCCGGCGCCCGGTGGTGGGGTCCGCCCGGCTCGGCGAGGCGCGCCGCGAGGGTCTCCACCATCATCCCTTGGGACGGGCTGACCGCCCGCAGCCGCGCCAGGTCGGTGCCCGTGAGCGCGCCCGCGTTGGCGTGGGGGAGCAGCCCGGTCTCGGCGAGCACCGACCCGGCCGCCGCGACCAGGTAGTCGACCGTGGACCCGTACCCGCGCGCGGTGAGCCAGCCTCGGGCGGCCGGGTAGCGGTCCTCGGGCGCCTCCCCGAGGGTGAAGAGCGCCTCGTGGCAGCGGCCCGCGGCGGCGCCGGCCAGGGCCAGCACCTCGTCGAGATCGAGGAACGGCGCCGCGACGCGAGCGGGCGGCTTCGCGAACGTGCAGTAGCCGCAGTGGTCGCGGCACAGCATGGTGAGCGGGATGAACACTTTCGGCGAGAAGGTCATCCGGGTCCCGTGGGCGTCGTCACGCACCCGGGCCGCAGCGTCGAGGACCTCGTGGAGCGGCTCGTCGCGGAGCGCGACCGCCTCGGCCCGACTCAGCATCCGCGCATGCTAGGCGTCACCTGCCGCGGCCTCGTCCACGAGCCAGATGACCCGGTCGGCGCGGACCCGGGCCGCGGGCAGGTCCTCGCCCCGTCGCACGGCGGCGAGCGCCTCGCGCTTGTCGGCCCCGGCGACGGTGAACACGACGAGTGCGGCGCGGGCCAGGGCCGGGTAGGTGACCGTGAGCCGCAGCTCCGGATGCTGGTCGTCGCCGGTGACGACGACCAGCCGCTCGGTCTCGTCGAGGGCGGGGGAGCCCGGGAACAACGACGCCGTGTGCCCGTCCGGGCCCAGCCCGAGGTGCACCAGCCCGATCGGCGGCGCGCCCCGCAGCAAGGCGTCGTAGGCCGCCGCGGCCTCCTCCGGGGTCGGCCCGGCCTCCTTCAGGGAGTGGACGGCGGCCGGCTCGACCTCGTCGAGGAAGGCCAGCCGGGCCATGCCCTCGTTCGACTCGTGGTCGTGGACCGGCACCCAGCGCTCGTCGCCGAAGTACGCCTCGACACCCGACCAGTCGACCGGGGCGACCGCCAGCAGCTCGTAGCAGGCCCGCGCCGTGTCACCGCCCGACAGCGCGATCGACGCCGGCGCCTCCGCGGCGACGAGCTCCGCGAAGGAGGCCGGGACGTGCGGGACTCGGCGCTCCTCCCCGAACAGGGTCACGGGCAGCGCCACCGACCTTCGGCGTGGTCGAGCAGTCGATCCGCCGCGGTCGGGCCCCATGACCCGGCCGGGTACTGCGCGAGCGGCAGCCGCACCTGGTCGAACCCGTCGATGAGCGGCTGCACAATCCGCCACGACTGCTCGACCTCGTCGCCACGAATGAACAGGGTCGCGTCGCCGACCAACGCGTCGTGGAGGACCCGCTCGTACGCCTCCGGCGCCGCCTCCTCGAACGTCTCCGCGTAGGAGAAGTCGAGGCGCACCCGCCGCACCTTGAACGCCTGGCCCGGCACCTTCGCCGCGAACGACGTCTCGATGCCGGCGTCGGGCTGGATGCGCAGCACCAGCTGGTTGGGCTCCACGGTGTCGCGGGCCGACGCGGGCAGGGCGAGGAACGGCACCGGCTTGTAGCTCAGCACCACCTCGGTGACCCGCCGGGCGAGCCGCTTCCCGGTCCGGATGTAGAAGGGGACGCCCGCCCACCGCCAGTTGTCGATGTCGAGGCGCAAGGCGAGGTACGTCTCGGTGTGGCTGTGCGGGTCGACGCCCTCCTCCTCCCGGTAGCCGGGGACCGGCACGCCATCCATCTCCCCGGCCGTGTACTGGCCGCGCACCACCCGCAGCTCCAGCTCGTCGGGGTCGAGGGGATGGACGGAGCGGAGCAGCTTCACCTTCTCGTCGCGGACCGCGTCGGCTTGGAACGACACCGGCGCCTCCATCGCGGTGAGGGCCAGCACCTGCATGACGTGGTTCTGGACGATGTCGCGCAGCGCGCCGGCGTGCTCGTAGAACGAGCCCCGGTGCTCGACGCCGAGCTCCTCGGCGACGGTGATCATCACGTTGTCGACGTAGCGGCGGTTCCAGAGCGGCTCGAAGATCGTGTTCGCGAACCGCAGGGCCAAGATGTTCTGCACCGTCTCCTTGGCCAGGTAGTGGTCGATGCGGAAGATCTGGGACTCGTGGAACCACCGGTGCAGGTCCTCGGTGAGTGCCTGCGCGCTGGCGAGGTCGTGCCCGAACGGCTTCTCGACGACGAAGCGGCGGTAGCCGTCCTCCTCGACCGCCAAGCCGGCCCGGCCCAGCCCCTCCGCGATCGACTGGAACAGCACCGGCGCGGTCGATAGGTAGAAGAGGCAGTTCCCGATCGGCCGGGGCCCGTCCGGACCGTGCTGCAAGAGGTCGGCCAGGGTCCGCGTGGTTGCCGGGTCGTCAGCGTGCCCGGTCAGGTACCGGAACCGCACTCCTTGGGCGGTGAAGGCGTCGGCGCCCCACTGCTCGTCGCGGCCGGTGGCCTTCGCGACCGAGCGCACCACGGTCCGCTCGAACTCCTCGTCGTCCAGCGGGGTGCGGGCCACCCCCACGACGGTGAGATTGGGGGGAGCTGGCCCTCGGCGGCCAGGGAGGCGAGCGCCGGGTACAGCTTCCGGTGCGCCAGGTCCCCGGTCGCGCCGAACACCACGATGTTGGTGGCAACGTCGGCGGAACCCGGGGTCGTCGCCATCGAGGCGATGATACGGCCCGATGGAGCGCGAGACGGTCGCCGTCTACGAATCGCAGGCCCGGGCGTGGCGGGAGCGTCGCCCCCCGCGGTACGTCGAGGCGGCCCGCGGCTCGCGGCCCGCGTCCCGCCGGCGCGGCGCGCGTCGATCTGGGCTGCGGACCCGGCGACCACCTCACCCACCTGGGCCGGCCCGCCGTCGCGCTCGACGCCGCGTTCTCGATGGTCGAGCTGGTCCGGTCGGTCGCGCCGGACGTGTGGGGCGTGCAAGCGGACCTGGAGGCGCTCCCGCTGCGGCGCGGCGCGCTCGGGGGTGCCTGGGCGCGGGCCAGCTACCTGCACCTCCCGAAGGTGCGGCTCCCCGCTGCGCTCGCCGATCTGCACCGCACGCTCGCGGTCGGCGCGCCGGTCACGCTGAGCATGCGGCACGGCCGCGACGAGGGGCCGCTCCCCGACGACGACTTCCCGGGCCGGTTCTTCGCCGGATGGGAGTCCGGTCCGTTGACCGACGTGATGGTCGGCGCCGGGTTCACGCTCGACGCTCCGATCGGGCCCGCCGACGCGCACCAGTGGCTCCACGTCCGGGCGACGCGGGCCCGGACCCTGCCCGACCTGGTCCGGCCCGGCCTGCGGGTCCTGATGGTCGGCTTGAACCCCAGCGAGTACTCGGCCGACGCGGGGATCGGGTTCGCTCGGCCCGGGAACCGGTTCTGGCCCGCCGCGCTCGCGGCCGGTTTCGTCACCGTTGACCGGGACGCGCGTCACGCGCTTCGCGAGGGGGATCGGCATGACTGACCTGGTGAAGCGGGCCACGTCGAACGCGTCGAGCCTCACCGTCGCCGAGTACCGGGAGGGGGCGGCCCGGGTCGACCGGCTGGTGTCGTGGCTCGAGCCCGCGGTGGTCTGCGTCGTCGGGCTGACCGGCTGGCGGGCCGCCGTCGACCGTGCTGCCGTGGCGGGCCGTCAACCCGAGCCGTTCGGCGGCCGGCCCGTCTACGTGATGCCCAACACCAGCGGCGTCAACGCGCACGCGTCGCTCGCCGATCTGGTCGGCCACCTGGACGCGGTGCGACGCCTGGCCGACGCCGCCTGAGCGGCGCCCGCCGGGGTGAGCCCGGTCAGGTCAGCTCGGCCCGTCGCTTCTCGAGCGTGTTGAAGCAGTCGTGGATGCTCGCCGAGAACGACGCGACCCCCTCCCGCTCGAGGGTGGCGGTCACGTCGTCGAAGTCGACGCCCGCGTCGGCGAGGCCCGCCATCACCGCGTGCGCGCCCGCCACGTCCTCTTCGATCGTCTCGGCGCGCAGGTTCGCGTCGCCGGCGTGGAGCGCGTCGATCGACGCCTGGGCGAGCGTGTTCACCGTGTCGGTCCCGATCAGCGTGTCGACGTACAGGGTGGGGGAGTACGCCGGGTTCTTCGTCGACGTCGACGCCCACAGGGGCCGCTGCGGGCGGGCGCCCTTGGCCGCGAGGGCCTCCCACCGGTCGCCGGCGAACCGCTGCCGGAACAGCTCGTAGGCGAGCTTGGCGTTCGCGACCGTGGCCTTGCCGCGCAGCGGGTGCCCGTCGGGGAGCCGCCGGTCGGTCTCGGTGTCGACCCGGCTGACGAAGAACGAGGCGACCGACGACACCGTCGCCGGGTCGCCGCCCGACTCGGCGAAGCGCTCGAGGCCCCGGAAGTACGCGTCGATGACCGCCCGGTGGCGGTCCAACGAGAAGATCAGCGTGATGTTGGTGTTGATCCCGGCGGCCAGGTTGGCCTCGATGGCGGGGATCCCCTCCTTCGTGGCCGGGATCTTGATCAGCACGTTGGGCCGGCCCACCTCCTGGTGGAGCTCGGCAGCCTGCTGCACGCTGGCGTCGGTGTCGTGGGCGAGGTCTGGTGCCACCTCGATGGACACGAACCCGTCGCGGCCGCCGGTAGCACGGTGGACGGGGGCGAGCACGTCGGCGGCGTGACCGACGTCGGTCGTGACGAGCCGCCAGTAGGAGTCCTCGATGCTCAAGCCCTCCTTCGCGCAGGCTTGCAGCTGCTCGTCGTAGGAGTCGCCGCTGGTCATCGCCTTCTCGAAGATGGTCGGGTTCGAGGTGACCCCGCGGATCCCGTCGTCGTCGATGAGCGTCTGGAGGCCCCCCTCGGTGACCAGCGAGCGGGTCAGGTTGTCGTACCACGGGCTCTGCCCGAAGTCGTTGAGGCGGGCGATGGCGCTGGTCATGGGTTCCCTCCGGGGGTGGCGGCGAGGAGCGCCTCGGCGCGCTCGACGACGTGGTCAGGGTTGATCCCGAGCTTGTCGAGGACGACCGGGCCGGGCGCGGAGGCGCCGAACCGGTCGATGGCGACGACGTCGTCGACCCAGCGGTCCCAGCCGAACGACGCGGCCGCCTCGACGGCCAGCTTCGGCACGCCGGCCGGCAGCACCTCGGACCGGTATGCGTCGGGTTGGGCCTCGAACAGGTCCCAGGACGGCATGGACACCACCCGCACCGAGCGGCCCCGACGCGACGAGCTGCTCGCGGGCCGCGACGCACACTGATACCTCGGAGCCGGTGCCGACCAAGATCAGGTCGAGGGTCGAGCCCTCGTCGACGAGCGTGTACGCGCCGCGGGGGACCCCGGCGGGGCGCGCTCCGCGGTGCCCTCGAGCACTGGCACCTTCTGGCGGGTGAGGATCACCGCGGTCGGTCCCCGCTCGGCTTCCAGGTGGATCCGCCACGCCTGCGACACCTCGTTGGGGTCGGCGGCCCGGATCACCCGCAGGCCGGGCATGGCCCGCAGCGACGCCAGCTGCTCGATCGGCTGGTGGGTCGGGCCGTCCTCACCGAGCCCGACCGAGTCGTGCGTCCACACGAACGCGGTGCGGTAGCCGGACAGCGCGGCCAGCCGCACCGCGCCGCGCATGTAGTCGGAGAACACGAAGAACGTCCCGCCGACCGGCAGCAGCGACGACACCGCCATCCCGTTCAGCGCGCCGCCCATCCCGAACTCGCGGATCCCGAAGCGCAGCTGCCGGCCCCGGAACTGGTGCGTCGCGACGACATCGGTGCCGCTCAGCTCGGTGCCGGTGTTGCCGCTCAGGTCGGCGCCACCGGCGACGATGCCCGGCACCACGTCGAGGATCGCGTCGAGAACCTGCTTGCTCGCGGCCCGGGTCGCGAGCTGGTCGCCCGGCGACCACGACGGGAGCTTCGCCTCCCAGCCGGCCAGCCCCCGGTGCTCGAGGCAGGCGTCGAACTCGTCGGCCAGCTGCGGCTCGCGGTCACGCAGCTTGACCCGGCGCTGCTCCCACGCCGCGTGCTCCGCCGCGCCCCGCTGCCCCGCGGCGCGGTAGCTGGCCAGCACGTCGTCAGGCACCCAGAACGTCTCCTCGACCGGCAGGTCGAGGATCGCCTTCACCGCCTTGACCTCGTCCTCGCCGAGGGCGTTGCCGTGCGCGAACGCGGTGTCCGTGTACTTCGGTGACGGCCAGCCGATGTGGCTGCGGAGGATCACCAGGCTGGGCCGCTCCGCGTCCCGCATCGCCTCCCGCAGGCCGCCTTCGAGCGCGTCGACGTCGTTGGCGGCCTCGCCCAGCTCCACGACGTGCCATCCGTAGGCCTCGAAGCGGCGCTGCACATTGTCGCTGTACGCGAGCTCGGTCGGACCGTCGATGCTGATGTGGTTGTCGTCGTAGACGCACACCAGCCGACCCAGGCCGAGGTGCCCGGCCAGCGACGCGGCCTCGTGGCTGATCCCCTCCTCGAAGCAGCCGTCCCCCGCGATCACGAACGTGTGGTGGTCGCACACCTCGGGCCCGTACCGGGCCCGCAGGTTCGCCTCCGCGTACGCCATGCCGACGCTGTTCGAGAAGCCCTGCCCGAGCGGCCCGGTCGTCACCTCGATCCCCGGCGCGTGGCTGTACTCGGGGTGCCCCGGAGTGCGTGACTCCCACTGGCGGAACTGACGCAGGTCCTCGAGCTCGTATCCCGAAGCCGGTGAGGTACAGCAACGAGTACAGCAGCATCGACGCGTGACCGTTGGAGAGGACGAACCGGTCGCGGTCCGGCCACTCCGGGGCCGCCGCGTCGTACCGCATGATGCGCGTGTACAGCACGTGCGCGAGCGGCGCGAGGGCCATCGGTGTCCCCGGATGCCCCGAGTTCGCCTTCTGCACCGCGTCCATGGCCAAGCCACGGATCACGTTGATGCCTCGCTGTTCCAGCTCCGTTGCCGGCACGGCGCCTCCTCGCTTCGGGCCTCGATCGGCCACCGGGTGCGGCCCGGTGGGGAGGTCCTACCCGGCGCGCAACGTCCCCCAACTATGGCGCGTCAGGCCCCGCCGCCCCGCGCCTCGTCGGCGTCGAGTCTCAGGCGAAGAGCGCCACGCTGGCCGTGAACCCGTGGAGGAAGTTGCGGCCCCCGATCGGGCCGAGCTCGCCGGCGCAGAACGCCCCCGCGATCGGGAGCGGCCCGAGGAGCTCGTCGAGGATCCCCGAGTCGTGGTCCGGCGTGCCAAACAGATGGCGGCCCCGCCCGTTGCAGGTGAACAGGAGCGCGCCCGCGGCCCGATGCGGGCCGAGCAGGGCCCGGAGATCCTCGTCGGCCGCCGATCCGTCGCGCACCTGGAACTGCAGGGTCTGGCCGACCTCGACCTGGTCGCCGATCGCCAGCGCCCCCTGGTCGGGGTCGGCGCCGACCACGTTGCGGACGAGGAAGTCGCCCCGGGCGAACTCGGCTTGGTGCTCGTCGACGACCAGCCCCACCTGGAGACCGCGGCGGAGCAGCTCCCGGTCGGCTTCGTCAGCGCCGGCCGCGAGCTCCTGGAGCCGGCGCACCGCCGGCTGCCCGCCCAGCTCGAAGACCAGGTTGCGGTCTGAGCGGGTCACCGTGAACGCCTGCCCGACCGGGCGGCAGCCCTGCGACACCACCGCGGTGATGTCGACGCCCTCGAGGAGGACCCCGACCGCGCCGTCGCGGCGGATCGTGTCGCCCAGCACCACCCGGTTCGCGCCCGAGTGCCCGCCCGCGGAGGCCATCCCGCCGATCACGGTGAGGCCGGCCCGGTCCTCGTTCAAGCGGCGGAGGAACGCGTCGGCGGGGAAGCTGAACGGGTCGGCGAGCAGCACCAGGGTGGCCGGATCCTCGACCCCGGGCGGCCAGCCGGTCACCGCCGCCCCGTCGGGCGTCTCCTCGAGCTGCAGCTCCACCGGGGTCAGCGTCGCGTCGGGGAAGACAGGCCGCGAACACCGACATCGCCGGGCCGTCCTCGACCTCGTGGGCGCCCCCGACGATCCCGCCCGCGGTGATCCCGATCAGAACCTGCGGGTCGAGCAGCTCGCGGAGCGCGTGGGTGGCGTCGTCGAAGATGCCGACGAAGTGCGGCGATGCGAAGCACACCACCAGCTGCGGGTCGTCGCCGTCGAGCTGCTCGAGGATCTCGCCCGCGGTCTCGCCGATCGCGTGGGCCGCGACCGGGTGACAGGACAACGACGACGCGTACCGCGGCACGCTCGCGAACCTAGGCCGTCACCGGGCGCGGTCGATCGGCAGCCGCTCCGCGGCGCGGGCCAGCCCCTCCAGCCCGTCGAGGAGCTGCGCGCGGGCTGGTGGGGGAGCGCGCGCAGCGCCGCGGCGAGCCGAGTCGCGTCGAGGACCCGGTCGGCCGCGACCCGGGACTGCCCGGTCGGGGTGAGCACGATCGCGAGACGGCGCTCGTCGTCGGACCGGCGGGCGCGGCGCACGAAGCCGCGCCGCTCGAGGTCCTTCACCAGGACCGACACCGTGCTCTTGGGCCGGTCGAGGTGCGCAGCGAGCCAGGTCAGCGCCACCCCGTCCGGGTCGGCAGCCAGTCGGTGGAGGAGCTGGAGCTCATCGGACGAGAGGTCGGGGTCGGCGCGGCGCCGCAGGGAGGAGTCGAGGCGCCCGAAAGCGGCTTCGAACCGGTCGGTGGCCGACTGACGCGGATGCGCCGCCGAGGTTGGTTCGGTGAGGGAACTGTTCACAACTGGAACGAACGGTAGGGGACCGAAACCGTGACGCCGCGGATCCCGGCTGCGCAGGCGCCTACGAGACGGGTTCGCCGGCCAGCCAGGAGGCGCGTCGCCGCCCGGAGTGGGGGTCGAGCGCCACCAGGTCGGCGCGGGCGCCGGGCTCGAGGCGACCGCGGTCGGTCAGCCCGAGCAGGTCGGCGGGCACGGTGCTGGCCGCCTCGACCGCTCGCTGCAGGGGCACGCCGACCCCGACCACGTTGGCGACCGCGTCGTCGAGCAGCGCGGTCGCGCCGGCGAGGCGGCCGTCGGGCAGCCGGGCCGCGCCGTCGGCGGATCGCAGCCGGCCACCGGTCGCGATCGCGTCGCTGACCAGGGCGACCGTGGGCGCGGCCGCGAACGCGATCCGGACCGCGGTCGGGTGGACGTGCACGAGGTCCCCGATGAGGGTCGGGGTCAGGCGCGGGTCGTCGAGAGCGGCGCCGACCAGGCCCGCCTCCCGATGCTGGAGAGGCGACATGGCGTTGAAGAGGTGCGTCACCGCCCGGGCGCCGGCCGCCGCGCCAGCTCGGGCGTCGGCGTCGGTCGCGGCGGAGTGGCCGAGCGCGACGAGGACGCCCCGGTCCGCGAGGGCGCGGGTCGTTGCCCACCCCGGGTCGGCTTCGGGCGCCAGGGTGACCATCCGCACCGCACCGGGGTGGGCGGTGAAGAGCGCGTCGAGCCAGGCCGGGTCGGCGAGGCGGAGCAGCTCGGGCGGATGCGCGCCGGGCGCCGCGCCGAGGAACGGGCCTTCGAGGTGGGCGCCGAGCAGCGCCGCCCCACCGCCGGGCGACGCGGCAGCGTCGGCGAGCCGCTCCAGCATCGGGCCGTACACGTCGAGGGGTGCGGACACGAACGTGGCCAGGTACGCGGCGACGCCGTGCCGGGCCAGCCGGTCGGCGACCGTCTGCCAGCCCGACCGGTCCGCGACGGCGAGGTCGACGTCGTCGAGCCCGTTGACCTGCAGGTCGACGAACCCGGGGCCGAGGACGACGTCGCCGAGATCGGTCGCGGCGCGCGGCGGCGCTCCGGTCCCGACCTCGACGAGGATCCCGTCCTCGGCGGCGACCCAGCCCGGCTCGAGTCGACCGGGTCGACAGAGCCCCCCGGCGGCGAGGACGAGGCTGCTCACCGGCCCTGGCGGCTCAGCGCGACGCGCAGCTGCACCAGCCCGCCCAGGGTGCGCAGCGCCCGTCGGGTGATCGACGTGCGCGACGGCCGCCGCTCCGTCACCGTCACCGCCACCTCCTCGACGCCGAGCCCGGCCCGCTCGGCGCGCAGGATCAGCTCGGTGTCGAAGAGCTCCCCGTCGGAGCGGCAGACCTGACCGATCGGGAGGATGCGGGACCGGTCGAAGGCTTTCATGCCGTGCGTGTCGGAGACCCGCAGCCCGAACCCGACCCGGAGCACCATGCTGAACGCCCAGGTCACGAACCGGCGGGGCAGCGACCGCTGATCGTGCGCGCCCGGCGCGCGCTTCGAGCCGACGATGACCGCCGGCGCGTCCGACGCGGCGAGCCGGGCCATCGCGGCGTCGAGGAACCCGAGGTCGGTGTAGTCGACGTCGAAGTTGACGACCACCTCCCCCTGGGCGGCGAGGAGCCCGGTCCGGAGCGCCCGGCCGTAGTCAGCCCGGGGGAACGTCTCGACGCGCAGCTCCGGGATCTCGTCGGCCAGTCGCCGCGCCAGCGCCAGCGTGCCGTCCTGGGAGCCGTTCTCGACGACGACCACCTCGAAGTCGAGCCCCCGGTCCCGGAGCCCGGCGACGACCTCACGCGTCGACGCTTCGAGCAGCGCCACCTCGTTGTGCGCCGGCATCACCACGGTGAGCTTCACGAGAGGCGCGCGTCGCGGAACGGCAGCGGGCTCGCACCGATGCGGGTGGCCCGCGACCCGCATCCGACGACCAGCGCCGCGTCCACCCCGGCGGTGAACGTGCCGTCTCGGTCGACGGGGAGCGGCTCGCCTCCGTCGTGCACGACGACCCCCGCGTCGGCCTCGGCGACCCACGCCCGGTACTCGCCGAGCGCGAGGCGGGCCAACCGGTCGATCGCGGAGCAGTCCTCGCGCAGGGCGAGGTCGAGGTCGAGCGCGGGATGGCCGTCGGCGAGCTGGATGATCGCGGCGTGGATCGCGAACCGCGGGCCGCCCACCACCTTCGTGCCCTGCCGGGCGCCCATCCAGGTGAACAGCAGCGCGAAGACGTGCTGCAGCGCCGCGTCCGGGTCGGGCGGCGCGGCCCGGCCTGCGCCCACGTCGTCGCGGGCCGCGACCGGTCGCACCTGCTGGACGAGCCGCAGCGCGGCGAGCCCCGCGTCGGCTTCCCGGGTCGCCTGGTCGAGCCACGGTCGCAGCTCGTCACCGAGCGCGTCGCCGGCCTCGAACGCCTCGCCGGCGCCGCGGAGCTGGACCAGCTCCCGGCGCAGCCGCGCCGCGGGGTCGACCCAGTCCGGGCCCGCGACCCGGCCGGCCAGGTCGTCGACCAGCCGGCGGAGGTATAGCTGCTCGGGGTGGACCAGCGGGCTGTCGGCGCAGGCTCGCGCCAGCACCGCCAGCGCGCCCGATCGGGGGCCGCCGACGTCGTCGAGCGCCCGTCCCCACGCCAGATCCGGCTCGTACCGATCCGGGTCGCGGAGGAACTCGGCCGCGGTGGCGAGCGCGACCTTCGACGCGTGGGGCTGGAGCATCGGGTTGCAGAGCACGCCGTCGAGCTCGTCGGTGAGCGCCGCGGTCCGTCCCGTGTACGGGCCGAGATGCAGCTCGGCCTCCATCACCGTGTCGTTCACCGGGTAGTTGTCCCAGAGCAGGAGCGGCCGGTCGCCGATCGCGGTCCGCCAGCCCCGCGCCGCGGCAGCGTCGATGACCGGGCTGCACACCGTCGGGCCCGTCCACATCAGCTCGACCCGGGCCGGGAGCCCCGCCGCCAGGTCAGCGAGGTACGGGCTCGGGTGCGTGCCCACGTACTCGGTCGGGACGAGCGTCAACCGGACGTCGGGGAGCTGCTCGGCCAGCCAGCCGCCAAGCTCCGCTTGCTCCACCGCCAGCCCGGCCCGGTTCGGGATGTCGTCAAGGGCCAGGACCACCCAGCCGACGCCGCCGTCGACCAGCGGGCCGAGCTTGTCGAGCAGGGTCCGGCGGTCCGAGGCGGAGCGGTAGTCGACGTCGAGGCCCGGTGAGATCGCGAACCCGAATTGGACGCCCCGCTCGGCGCAGCCGGTCGCCAGCGCCGCGAGCTGGGCCGCCTGGTCGGGCTCGTACGGCTCCCGCCAGCGGTCGCGGTGGCGGGGGTCGCTCTTGGGCGCGTAGACGTAGGCGTTCATCGCTCGTTCAGCGAGGAACGCCACGAGGTCCAGGCGTGTCGCGTGCGACCAGGGTGGACCGTAGAAGCCCTCGATGACGCCGCGGACGGGAACCGGCCGGGGCACGGCGGTAGGCTACCGGCGCTTGCAGAGGCCGTCGCGCTCCGCGCACGCGCCGCGACGCCAAGGGGGAGCCTGATGCCCGACGTCCTGGCGACCCACGCGACGGCGCGACCGGACACGCCCGCGGTCATCGTCGACGCTGCCGGCGGCGCGCGTCCCTCGGCCACCTCGTTCGCCGACTTCAACGCGCTCGTGAACCGCACCGCGCACGGGTTCGTGTCGCTCGGCGTCGAGCCCGGCGACCGGATGGTCTGGTGCGGGCCGAACTCGCTCGAAGCGCTCACCACAATCCACGCGGCGCGCAAGGCGTCGCTCACCGCGGTGCCGCTCTCGTACCGGTTCAACGCCGAGGAGATGGCGTACGTCATCGCCAACTCGGACGCGACGCTGGTCGTGATCGACGCCGAGCAGGCGCCGCTCCTGGTCGAGGTCAGCCACCGGATCCCGACGGTGCGGGCCGTGGTCGTCTTCGGCGGCGACGTCCCGCCCGGCTTCCACGCCTGGGACGAGCTCCTCGCCGGGCAACCCGACACCGAGCCCGAGGGCGGCTCCCCCGATACCGCCGGCGCGTCGATGATCTACACGTCGGGTACCACCGGGCGGCCGAAGGGCGCGCTGCGGACGACCACCCACCCGCCCACCGTCCTCGCCCTCCTCGCCGAGATCAACCTCCGCCCCGGTGAGGAGGTGCACCTCACCACCGGGCCGCTCTACCACTCCGGGCCGCTGGCCTGGGCGACGATGAACCACACCCTCGGCTGTCCGGTCGTCGTGCTGCGCCGCTTCGACGCCGAAGCGTGGCTCCGGCTCGTCCACGAGCACCGAGTCACGAACACCTTCTCGGCCCCCACCCAGCTGAAGCGGATCGTGTCCCTCGCCCCCGGTGACCTGGCCCGGGCCGACCTGTCGACGATGCGGAGCCTGGTCGCCGACGCGGCACCGGTCCCGTACGCGTTGAAGCAGGAGATCATCTCGAAGCTCGGCGACGGGTTCCTCTACGAGGTGTACGGCTCCACCGAGCTCGGCGTCGTCACCGTCATGCACCCTGAGGACCAGCTCCGCAAGCCCGGATCGTGCGGGAAGCCGTACGGCGGGATCGAGGTCCGCATCGTCGGCGACGACGGCCGCGACGCGCCGGTCGGCTCACCCGGCGAGCTGTTCATCCGCACCGGGCTGGCCATGGACGGCTACCACCGCACCGCCGAGCAGCTCACCGAGCTCGAGAGCGGCGGCTGGAAGTCGGTCGGGGACGTCGCCTACCTCGACGACGAGGGCTTCGTCTACATCTGCGACCGCAAGAAGGACATGATCATCTCCGGCGGGGTGAACATCTATCCGGCCGAGATCGAAGCGGTCCTCTACGAGCACCCCCAGCTGCTCGACGCGGCAGTGTTCGGCGTCCCCGACGACGAGTGGGGCGAGCGCGTCTACGCGGTGCTACAAGCCAAGCCGGGCGAGACCGTCGACCTCGACGAGGTCCGCGACTTCGTCGCGGCCCGGGTCGCGAGCTACATGCAGCCCCGCGAGTACGAGCTGCGCGACAGCCTGCCCCGCACCGACGCCGGGAAGCTCCTCAAACGCGTGTTGCGCGACGAGCACTGGCGCGACCGCGACCGCGCCGTCTGACCGGGCCTCGATGGGGCGCACCCTCGCCGAGCACGACTCCCTCTCCTTGCTGTCCGAGCGGGGGATCCCCGTCGTCGACGAGGCGGTCGTCGCAACCCCCACCGAGGCTGCCGACGCGGCCCGGCGCCTCGCCGGCCCGGTGGTCGTGAAGCTCACTGGCCCCCAAGTCGCGCACAAGACCGAGCGGGGCCTGGTCCGGCTCGGGCTCCGCAGCGCGGCCGAGGCCGAGACCGCGGCGACGGAGCTGCTCGCCGCGGCCCGCCCCGACGACGGCCCCGTGCAGCTCGTCGTCGCGCCGATGGCGATCGGCACCCGGGAGCTGCTCGCCGGCGCGCACCGCGACCCACAGTTCGGGCCCTGCGTCCTTATCGGCGTGGGCGGCGTCCTCGCGGAGGCGGTCGCCGACGTCGCGGTCCGCCTCGCGCCCCTCGAGCCCCTCGACGCCCACGAGATGCTCGACGACCTGCGCAGCGCCGCCATCCTCGGCCCGGTGCGGGGCGAGCCGCCCGTCGACCGGGACCGGCTGGTCGGCGTGCTCCTCGCCCTCTCCGCGCTCCTCGTCGACCGGCCCGACGTGCGGTCCGTCGACGTCAACCCGCTCGTCGTCGTCGACGGGACCCCGGTCGCGGTCGACGCGCTTGTCGAGCTGGCCCCGTGACCCCCCGCATCCCGCCCGAGCGGTTCCGGGCCCTCTTCGACCCCCGCGGGGTGCTCGTCGCCGGCGTGTCCTCCCACCCTGGCAAGTTCGGGTTCGTCGCCCTCCACAACATCCTCACCCAGGGCTACCCAGGCCCGGTGTACGGGACGAACCTCGAGGGCGGCGAGGTGCTCGGCGTGTCGATGCTGCGCTCACCCGACGACCTGCCCGCCGACGCGATCGTGGACCTCGTGATCGTGTGCACCCCCGCCGCCGCGAACCCGGAGCTGCTGGCCGCCTGCGCCCGGCGGGGGATCACCGCCGCGTTCATCACCTCGGCCGGGTACAGCGAGGCGGGGGAGCGGGGCCGAGTCGCGGAGGCCGAGCTCGTCGCGCTCGCCGAGGAGCTCGGGATCCTCCTCGCGGGCCCGAACGGGCAGGGGGTGGTCTCGACCCCGGCCCGGCTGTGCGCACAGATCGTCGCTCCCTACCCGCCCCCGGGCGGGGTCGGGATCGTGAGCCAGTCCGGCAACTTCGTGTCCTCGTTCCAGAACCTCGCCCGCGCCACCGGCGTCGGCGTCAGCCGAGCGGTGTCGGCCGGCAACGCGGCCGCGGTCGCGGTCCCGGACTTCCTCGAGTACTTCGCGGCCGACCCCGAGACGCACGTCGCGCTCGCGTACGTGGAGGGCGTCCCGGACGGCGAGGGACGCGAGTTCTTCGAGCGGGTCCGTGCCGTCGCCGACACCCAGCCCCTCGTGCTCCTGAAAGGCGGCGCGACCCGGGGTGGGCAGCGGGCCGCGGCGTCACACACCGGGGCGCTCGCCAGCGACGACCGGGTCTTCGACGGGATGTGCCGCCAGGCCGGCGTCACCCGCGCCGCGTCGGTCGAGGACGCGTTCGAAGCCGCGGCGACGTTCGCGACGCAGCCGCTCCCGCGTGGACCGCGCGTCGCGGTCGTCACCACCGCCGGCGGCTGGGGGGTCGTCACCGCCGACGCGATCACCCGCTCCTCACTCGAGCTGGTCGACCTCCCCGACGACCTCCGGGCCGCGATCGACGAGCGGCTCCCGCCCCGGTGGAGCCGCAACAACCCGATCGACCTGGCCGGCGGCGAGACCCGAGACACCGTCCCCGAGGTGCTCGAGCTGACCGCCTCGCACCCCGACGTCGACGCGGTCGTGTACCTCGGCCTCGGCATCCAGTCGAACACCGCCCGCCTCATGCGCGAGGGTCGCTTCGCCGCCGACCCGGGCCTGGAACGCATCGTCGCCTACCACGAGCGCCAAGACGCCCGCTTCGCGACTGCGGCGGCCGAGGTGTCCGCGGCGACCGGCAAGCCGGTCCTGACCGCGACCGAGCTCGCGGTCGCCGACCCCGCCAACCCGGGACCGGCCACCGTCCGCGCCACCGGGCGGCTCTGCTACCCGTCCGCGGACCGGGCCGTCCGGGCCCTCGAGCACCTCTGGTGCCGGGCCCGCCACCGCGACGCCCGCTCCAGTCGATGACGGCCCGGACCGGACAGCCGGCGTGACGCGGACCCGCTGGCGGATCGTCAGCGCGGTGCTGCTCGCCGTCGCGGTCGCGTGCGCGGCGGTCGCGGTGCTCGAGAACGGCGCAGCCAGCCGCGGCGCGACCACCGCGACGCTCGGGACGCCGGTGTGGTCGACCCGTCGTGTGCCCGCGCTGCTCGTCGACGCGGTCGGCGCGCAGCGGCTCCAGGTCGCGCTCGACGGGGAGCTGCAGGGCGAGCCGGACTCCTGCTACGTCGTGCAGGAAGGATCCGAGACGATCGCGTCGCACAACCCAGCCATGCCGGTCGTCCCGGCCAGCACCCAGAAGCTGCTGACCTCCACCGCGCTGCTGGCCCTCCTCGGCCCCAACTTCCGCTACGACACCAAGGTCGTCGCGACCGCACCGCCCGTGAACGGAACCCTCGACCGCCTGTGGCTGGTCGGGTCCGGAGACCCGGTCCTGTCCACCGCCGCGTTCGCCGCCGACCTCCAGCTCAGCCCCGAGACCCGCGGTGACGTCACCACCAGCATGGAGGCGCTCGCCACGTCGATCGTCGCCGCCGGCGTCCACAGCGTCCCCGGCGGCGTGATCGGCGACGACTCTCGCTACGACCAGCAGCGGTACGTGCCGAGCTGGCCGCCCAGCTACCGCACCGACCCTCAGGTCGGGCCGCTCGGCGCGCTCACCGTCAACCAGGGCTACCAGATCGTCAACGGGGCCGTCACCCCGGTCGCCGACCCGGCGCTGTTCGCGGCGCAGGTCCTCACCCTCCTCCTCGTCGAGCGGGGCGTGCAGGTCGGCCCCCCCGACGCGCACCTGGCCGCGCCGCCCGGCGCGACGACGATCGCGTCGGTCGAGTCACCCACCCTCCACGACATCATCGGCTCGGTGCTGCGCTCGAGCGACAACCTCGGCGCGGAGCTGTTCGCGAAGGAGATCGGCTACCGCACCGCCGGGCAGGGCACCACCACCGCCGGGGTGCAGGGCGTGCTCAGCATCCTCGCCAAGCTCGGCGTCCCCACCGCCGGGGTGAGCCTCGTCGACGGCTCCGGCTTGGACCACGACAACCACGTCACCTGCCAGGCCCTCGCCGCGGTCGTGAACCTCGCCGCCACCCCCCGGTTCACGACCATCCTCGACGGGCTGCCCGTCGCCGGCGAGGACGGCACCCTCGCCGAGCAGCTCGCTAACACGCAGCTGGCCGGGAAGCTGCGCGCCAAGACCGGCACCCTTGACGGGGTCAGCGCCCTCGCCGGCCTCCTCGACGCCGCCCGGCCGTTGCACTTCGCTGTCATCGCCAACGGCGCCGACCTGGTCACCGCGGTCGCTCAGAGCGGCATCCGAGACCTCTTCGCCGGCGTCCTCGCCACCTTCCCCGACTCTCCGCCCGCCGCGGAGGTGGTCCCCGCCCCCGCGCCGCCGCGCCGGTGAGCGCCCCCGGTCAGTGCCGCGCGGCCCGGCCATAGACTCCGGCCGATGTCGGCCCCGGCCTCAGAGTCCACCCCCGCGTCGATACCGCAGCTCATCCTCGAGCTGCGCGAACTCGTCGTCGCCTACTTCCGCCAGGAGGCGATCGACCCGCTCCGCAGCCTCGGCCGCTACGTCGCGTTCGGGCTCGTCGGCGCGCTGCTCCTCGGCCTCGGCGTCGTCATGCTCGCGGTCGGCGTGTTGCGCCTCCTCCAGGTCGAGACCGGTAGCACCTTCCACGGCAACTGGTCCTGGGCCCCGTACGGGATCGTCGTCGTGACGCTGCTCGCCGGCGCCGCGATCATCTGGCAGGCGCGCGGGCTGCGGCGCGCCAAGACCTCAGGAGACACCGCATGACCAGCGTCGACCCCGGACGGCCGATCACCCGCGACGACATCCAGGCCAAGCTCCGCCAGATCCAGCACAGTGGCGACGCGGCCGCCGACGCGGCGAAGGGCGCCGGGCTAGCCGGGCTCCTCACCGGCGGCGTGCTCGTCGTCGCGGTCGCCTACCTGCTCGGACGGCACCGGGGCCGCAAGCGTCGCACCGTCGTCGAGATCCGGCGCATCTAAGCCGTGGGCCGTCGGTTTCTCTACGAGCTCTCCCGCGCCCTGTGGCTGCGCGGCCTGAAGCGGCGGTCCTCGTTCTGGCTGTCCCTCGCGGTCGGGATGGCCGTCGTCCGGTTCACGACCCGCCTCTTCCACCAGCACGAGGTCCGGGCGCTCCTCGAGCCTCCAGCCCGGCGACGCCGTCCAGCTCCAGGGGCTCGACCCGCACCGCCGCTAACGACCCGGGAGGGCCCACCGGTACGCTGGGTTGCCCGTGAAGGTCCTCTTGCGCAACCCGCGCCGTGAGCTCGAGGTCGCCGGTCCGATGACCGTCGCCGCGCTGCTCGTCCGCCTCGAGCTGAACCCCGAGTCGGTGCTCGTCATCGCCGGCGACGAGCTGCGTCGCGCGCGACGCGCGACTCGACGACGCCGCGACCGTCGAGATCCGCCCCGTCATCTCGGGCGGGGACCGGACCGCGCTGTGAAGTGCCGGGTCTGCCGCGGCCCGGCTGTCATCGACGTCCGCCGCCACAACGCCGCGTTCTGCCGCGACCACTTCCTCGTCCACTGCCGTGAGCAGGTCCGGCGCGCCGTCCACGAGCACCGCATGCTCGCCCCCGGGGAGCGGCTCCTCGTCGCCGTGTCTGGGGGGAAGGACTCCCTCGCCCTCTGGGACCTCCTCGTCGAGCTGGGCGCCGCCCCCGACGGCCTTTACCTCGGGCTCGGCATCGGCGAGTACTCCGACGAGTCCGGCCAGTACGCCCGCGCCTACGCCGCCGAGCGGGGCCTCACCCTCCACGAGGTCGACCTCGGCGCCGACTGGGGCTTCACGATCCCCGACGCCGCCGCCGCGACCCACCGGGTGCCGTGCAGCGCCTGCGGGCTCTCGAAGCGGCACCTCTTCAACCGGTTCGCGCTGGAGCACGGCTACGACGTGGTCGCCACCGGCCATAACCTCGACGACGAGGCCGCGGTGCTGCTCGGCAACGTGCTGCGCTGGGACGTCGAGTACCTGCGCCGCCAGGCGCCCGTCCTGCCCGCCGGGCCCGGGTTCGTCCGCAAGGTCAAGCCGCTGGTGCGACTCGGGGAGCGCGAGATGGCCGCCTACTGCGTCCTGCACGGCATCGACTACCAGGTCGAGGAGTGCCCGATGGCGGCCGGGAACCGGCACCTGCGCTACAAGGACGTCTTGAACCAGCTCGAGGACGTCTCCCCGGGCGTGAAAGCCGCCTTCGTGCAGGGCTTCGTCGACCGGGGCCACGCCCGCTTCGACGACCCGCTCGAGGAGTCGGAGCCGCTGCGACGCTGCGCCGAGTGCGGCGCGCCGACCACCGCCGAGGTGTGCGCGTTCTGCCGCCTCCGCGTCCGCGCCACCCCCTCGCCATGAGCGGCCCGTTCGCGGCGGGGGACCGGGTGCTGCTCCTCGACGCCAAGCGGCGCCGCTACCTGGTCCAGCTCACCCCGGGCGGGGAGTTCCACTCCCACGCTGGTGTGCTCCGCCACGACGACCTGCTCGGCCAGGAGGAGGGCGCCCGGGTGCGGACCACCCTCGGCGCCCGGCTCGTCGCGGTGCGGCCCACCCTCGCCGAGTACGTGCTCGAGATGCCCCGCGGCGCGCAGGTCATCTACCCGAAGGACCTCGGCCCCATCCTCGTCCTCGCCGACGTGTTCCCCGGCGCCCGGATCCTCGAGTCCGGCGTCGGCTCCGGCGCGCTCACCATGACCCTGCTGCGCGCCGTCGGCCCGACCGGTCAGGTCACCGGCTACGAGCTCCGCGACGACTTCGCGGCGCGCGCCCGACGCAACGTGGACGGGTTCCTCGGCGACGACGTGCCACTGCACGTCGAGGTCCGCGACGTCTACGAAGGAATCGACGAGGAGCACCTCGACCGGGTCATCCTCGACCTGCCCGAGCCGTGGCGGGTCGTGAAGCACGCCGCCGCCGCGCTGCGCCCGGGCGGGATCCTCCTCGCCTACCTGCCCACCATCGGGCAGGTCGCCCGCCTCCGCGAGGAGCTCGCCGAGTCGAGCTTCGGGATGGCCGAATCGCTCGAGGTGCTGCAGCGGGGCTGGCACGTGGACGGCCAGTCGGTCCGACCCGACCACCGCATGGTCGCCCACACCGGGTTCCTGACCACGGCGCGCCTCCTCAGCCCCGCCCCGTGAACCTCCTCGACTGGATCGTCCTCGCCGCCGCGGTCCTCGCCGCGTACACCGGGTACCGCTGCGGCCTCGCCGCCCGCGCCCTCTCCTGGGCCGGTCTCGCGGTCGGGCTCATCATCGGCGTCGCGTTCGTCAACGACATCGCCCGCGCCCTGCAGGGGTCGACGCCCCGCACCCGGCTGCTCGCTTGCCTCGCCTTCTTGCTCCTGGTCTCCCTCGCCGGCCAGAGCCTCGGCATCGCGGCCGGGACCGTCGTTCGCCGCCACATCCCGAGCATCGGCGGCATCCGGCTCGCCGACCGCATCGCCGGCGCCGCGATCGGCGTCGTCGGCGTGCTCGTCATCGTCTGGCTCCTCGTTCCCGGGCTCGCCGACGTGCCCGGCTGGCCCGCGCAGGCGGTGCGCGGCTCCGCGATCGTCCGCGAGATCGACGACGTCGCCCCCAACCCGCCCGCGTCGCTGGCGTCGCTCGGCCGGCTGGTCGGCGACACCTCATTCTCCGAGGTGTTCCGCGACCTGACCAGCTCCGACGTCGGCACGCCGCCCGGCAGCGGCCTCCCGGCCGCGCTGTCCGCCCGCGTCGCGGCGTCGGTCCTGAAGGTCCAAGGTCGAGCCTGCGACGTGATCCAGGACGGCAGCGGCGTCGTCGTCGCCGACGGCATCGTCGTCACCAACGCCCACGTCGTCGCCGGGGAACGCGCCACCAGCGTCTACACGGCGAGCGGCGACCAGTTCGGCGCGACCGTCGTCGCCTTCGACCCGGTCCGCGACGTCGCCGTGCTCCGCGTCCCTGGCCTCGGCGTCGCCCCGCTGCCCATCGTGGTCGGCCAGGTCGGCGAGACCGGCGGCGTCTTCGGCTACCCGGGCGGCGGGCCTGAGACGCAGTCGCCGGCCGAGGTCGCCCAGGAGATCACCGCCCAGGGCACCGACATCTACGGTTCCGGGCCCACCGAACGCGACGTGCTGGTGCTCGCCGCCAAGCTCCACCCCGGCAACTCGGGCGGCCCGTTCGTCGACGGGCAGGGCCAGGTCGCCGGCCTCGCCTTCGCGGTCGACCCTGCCGCTCCCTCCACCGCCTACGCGCTCGCCACCGACGAGGTGCAGTCGGTCCTGCGACCCGTCCTCGCGGCCGGTGGCGGCAGCGGGGTGAGCACCGGCAGCTGCATCAACGGCTGAGTGCGGACGCGAGTCGGCCCGGGTCCAGGACCCGGGCCGTGGCTGGTCCCGCCCGGTGGGCGGGGTGGTCGACGGTCAGTCGACCTCGATGAAGATGCACTCCCCGGGGCACTCCTCGGCGGCCTCGATGACCGCCTCGTCGAGGGAGCCGGGAACGTTGGCGAGCCCTTCGGCGCCCCCCGGGTCGCTCAGCACCTTGCCGGAGTCCTTGACGTAGGCGAGGCCGTCGTCGAGCAGCGTGAACACGTCCGGGGCGATCTCCTCGCAGAGCCCGTCCCCCGTGCAGAGGTCCTGGTCGATCCAGACCTTCATGGCTGTCCTCCGTGCGCTTCGCCGGGGCCCACCGTGGGGCCGACTGCCCTGCAGCGTACCGGATTCCCGACCGATTTCTCAAGCCAAGCCCGAGAAAATCACTGGCTTCCCGATGCCCCAATCCGCTGGAATCTCGCGTGTAGTGTCCCGCGCCAGGCCCGGTCGTTCGGCATCGGGAGGAGGTGGCACGTGGCCTCGGAGCACGAGCGACGCCTCGCTGAGTACGAGCGCCAGGTGGGCGAAGCTCCAATCACAGGTGAAGGCGCTCGAGGAAGAGGTCGTCGTCCTCCGCCGCCGCCTCCAGGACGCCCCCAAGCGGGTCCGGACCCTGGAGGAGCGGCTCCTCGAGACCAAGGGCCAGCTCGCCCAGGCCGTCTCCCAGAACGAGCGGCTCTCCGCCACCCTGCGCGAGGCCCGCGAGCACATCGCGGCGCTGCGCGAAGAGGTCGACAAGCTCACCATGCCGCCCTCCGCCTACGGGACGTTCCTCGGCGCCAACGACGACGGCACCGTCGACGTGTTCTCCGCCGGCCGCAAGATGCGCGTCTCGGTGCACCCCGAGGTCGACACCAGCGGCCTCGAGCGTGGCCAGGAGGTCGCCCTCAACGAATCGCTGAACGTCGTCCTCGCCCGCGGCCTCGAGGTGGCCGGCGAGGTCGTCGTCCTCAAGGAGCTCCTCGACGACCAGCGGCGGGTACTCGTCGTCGGCCGCGCCGACGAGGAACGGGTCTGCGAGCTGGCCGGGCTCCTCGTCGGCGAGAAGCTGCGGGCCGGCGACCACCTCCTCTTCGACACCCGCTCGGGGCTGGTCGTCGAACGGCTGCCCCGCCCCGAGGTCGAGGAGCTTGTCCTCGAGGAGGTCCCCGACGTCAGCTACAGCGACGTCGGCGGCCTCGACAACCAGATCGAGCAGATCCGCGACGCGGTCGAGCTGCCCTACCTGTACGCCGAGCTGTTCCAGGAGCACGAGCTCCAGCCCCCGAAGGGCATCCTGCTCTACGGGCCGCCCGGCTGCGGCAAGACGCTCATCGCCAAAGCGGTCGCGAACTCGCTCGCGACCCGGGTCGCCGAGCGGATGCACAACCAGTCGGCCCGCTCCTACTTCTTGAACATCAAGGGCCCCGAGCTGCTGAACAAGTACGTCGGCGAGACCGAACGCCAGATCCGCCTCATCTTCCAGCGGGCCCGCGAGAAGTCCGAGGAAGGCGTGCCGGTCATCGTGTTCTTCGACGAGATGGACTCCCTGTTCCGCACCCGCGGGACCGGGATCTCCTCCGACATCGAGAGCACCATCGTCCCCCAGCTCCTCGCCGAGATCGACGGCGTCGAGAGCCTCAAGAACGTCATCGTCATCGGCGCGTCGAACCGCGAGGACCTCATCGACCCCGCGATCCTGCGCCCCGGCCGCCTCGACGTGAAGATCAAGATCGAACGCCCCGACGAGGCCAGCGCCGAGCAGATCTTCGGCCAGTACCTGACCGTCGGCCTGCCGATCGCGGTCGCCGAGACCGACGCCCACGGCTCCGCCCAGCAGGCCGTCGCGGCCATGATCACCGCCGCGGTCGACCACATGTACCGCGACGCCGACGAGAACCGCTTCTTGGAGGTCACCTACCAGAACGGCGACAAGGAGATCCTCTACTTCAAGGACTTCGCGTCGGGCGCCATGATCGAGAACATCGTGCGGCGAGCCAAGAAGCTCTCCATCAAACGTCAGATCGACGGCGGCGAGCGCGGCATCTGCACCGACGACCTCATCGCGTCGATCAAGCAGGAGTTCCGCGAGCACGAGGACCTGCCCAACACCACCAACCCCGACGACTGGGCCAAGATCTCGGGCAAGAAGGGGGAGCGGATCGTCTACGTCCGCACCCTCCTCTCCGACGGCGACGAATCGACCGGTGGCCGCCAGATCGAGCGCGTCACCACCGGCCAGTACCTCTAGGCCGCCCACCGGCGTCCCCCCGCCGCCGGCCCACCCCCAGCAAGCCGCAGCGAACCGCGGGGCGCGGTCGACCGCCACCACCCGGTTGGGTCCCTGTCGCGCGGGCGGGGCGGACGCCCGCCGCGTCGACCACGGAGCGTGCACCCGCCGGGCGGCGGCGCGCGCGGAGGGTCCGGGCGTGGGAGAGCCGCCGGTAGGCTGGACTGGTGGCTGTCCCCAAGGTGTGCGGGACCGAGACCGAGTACGGGGTCGTCCTGCGCGGCGTCGCCGACCCGAACCCCGTGCTCGCCTCGTCGGTGCTGATCAACAGCTACGTCGAGCAGCGCAAGGTGGGCTGGGACTTCGAGGACGAATCTCCAGGCCGGGACGCCCGCGGCTACGCCCGGGAGGGCACCCAGGCCCCCGAGATCGAGACCCACCTCGTCAACACCGTCCTCACCAACGGCGCCCGCTACTACGTCGACCACGCCCACCCCGAGTACTCGTCCCCCGAGTGCGCCGACGCGCTCGAGCTGGTCCTCGCCGACAAGGCGGGGGAGCGGGTCCTGGCCCGCTCGATGCAGGCCGCGTCGCGGGTCCTCGAGCCCGGCCAGTCGATCGTCGTCTACAAGAACAACTCGGACGGGAAAGGCAACTCGTACGGCTGCCACGAGAACTACCTCGTCGATCGGGCGCTGCCGTTCTCGCTGCTGGTCCGGCACCTGCTGCCCTGGTTCGTGACCCGGCAGGTGTTCACCGGCGCCGGGAAGGTCGGCGCCGAGAACGGCGCCGCCCCCGTCGACTACCAGCTCAGCCAGCGGGCCGACTTCTTCGAGGAGGAGGTCGGCCTCGAGACGACCCTGAAGCGGCCCATCGTCAACACCCGCGACGAGCCGCACGCCGACCCGCAGCGCTACCGGAGGCTCCACGTCATCGCCGGTGACGCCAACCTCTGTGAGGTCGCCACCTTCTTGAAGGTCGGGACCACCGCGATCGTGCTGGCCATGATCGAGGACGACTTCATGGACGCCGCCGGCAGCCGCAAGGACTGGACCCTCGCCGCGCCCGTCCCGGCCATGCGGACGGTGTCGCACGACCTGACCTGCCGGGCCACCGTCGAGCTCGCCGACGGGTCGTCGATGACCGCCGTCGAGCTGCAGTGGGAGCTCCTCCGCCTCGCCCAGAAGTACGCCGACGAGACCGGCCTCGAGGCCTGCGGCGGCGAGACGGTCGGCGGCGACGTGCTCACCCGCTGGGAGGCGGTCCTCAGCGCTCTCGAACGCGACCCGCGCGTCCTCGACGGGCAGCTCGACTGGGTCACGAAGCTCGCGCTCCTCGACGTGTACGCGGCGCGCGACGGCCTCGCCTTCTCCGACCCGAAGCTCGCGCTGCTCGACCTGCAGTACCACGACGTGCGACCGCAACGGTCCCTGTACGAGCGGCTGGTCCGAGCCGGGAAGGTCGAACGGCTCGTCGACGAGGCCGACGTCGTCGCCGCCATCAACGAGCCGCCCCCCTCGACCCGCGCCTACTTCCGGGGCACCTGCCTGGCCCGCTGGCCCGACGCGGTCGTCGCCGCCAACTGGGACAGCCTCATCCTCGACATCGGCGGCGACCCGTTGAAGCGGATCCCGATGATGGAGCCGCTGCGGGGCACGAAAGCCCACTGCGAGCCGCTGTTCGCCAGCGTCGACACGCCCGGCGAACTGGTTGCCCATCTGGCCACCTGAGGCCCTAACCTGGCCCCGGAGGAAGACACGATGGCCGAACAGCAGCGCCGGCAGCGGCCGGCCCCCGAGAAGCGAGTCGAGGAGACCGAAGAGCTCCCCGCGCCGTCCGAGCGCGGCGAGAAGCTCAAAGGTGAGCTCGACGACCTCCTCGACGAGATCGACGAGGTCCTCGAGGAGAACGCCGAGGACTTCGTGAAGTCCTACGTCCAGAAGGGCGGCGAGTAGCCGCCACGCCGAGTCGGCCGGCGCGAGGCCTCAGGTAGGCTCGCGCTCCCATGCGAGGCGAGGCGCCGCTGCCGTTCTTTGCGTCGGGCGCCGACCCCGGGTCGTCGTTCGCCGAGCTGCTGCGCCGCACCGGCCCCGACCCAGTCCCCGCCGGCGCGCCCGGCACCGGGTCCCTCGAGGGGGCACCCCCGCAGGGCACCACGGTGCTCGCCATCCGCCACCGGGACGGGGTCGTCATGGCCGGCGACCGCCGGGCGACGGCCGGGTTCACGATCGCCAGCCGCCGCATCGAGAAGGTCTTCGCCGCCGACGACACCTCCGGCGTCGCGATCGCCGGCGCGGCCGGCCCCTCGGTCGAGCTGGTCCGCCTCTTCCAGACCCAGCTCGAGCACTACGAGAAGATCGAGGGCGCGCTGCTCTCGCTCGAGGGCAAGGCCAACCAGCTCGGCCAGCTGGTTCGCAGCAACCTGCCCGCCGCCCTCCAGGGTTTCGTCGTCGTGCCCCTCTTCGCCGGGTACGACGAGCGGCGAGGCCAGGGCCGGGTGTTCAGCTTCGACGTGACCGGCGGCAAGTACGAGGAGACCGACTTCCAGACCAACGGCTCCGGCGGCGTCCACGCCCGCAACTGGATCAAAGCCCAGTGGCGCGAGGACCTCACCCGCGACGAGACCGTCGACCTCGCCCTCCGGGCCCTGTTCGCGGCCGCCGACGAGGACGTCGCGACCGGCGGCCCCGACCTGGTCCGCCGGATCTTCCCGACCGTCGCCGTCATCGACTCGGCCGGGTTCAGCATGCTCGACGACGACGAGGTCGCCCGGCGCGCCGACACGCTCATCGGCGGACGCGAGGAGGGCGAGGGGCTATGACGATGCCCTTCTACGTGCCGCCCGAGCAGATGATGAAGGACCGGGCCGACTACGCCCGGAAAGGCATCGCCCGGGGCCGCAGCCTCGTCGCGCTCTCCGTCGCCGATGGGATCGTCCTCGTCGCCGCCAACCCGTCCCGCACCCTGTACAAGACGAGCGAGATCTACGACCGGATCGCCTTCGCGGGGGTCGGCAAGTACAACGAGTTCGAGATGCTTCGCATCGCCGGCGTCCGCCAAGCCGACCTCAAGGGGTACGCGTTCGCGCGCGAGGACGTCAACGCCCGGGCGCTCGCCAACGCGTACGCGCAGACCCTCGGACAGGTGTTCACCCACGAGCTCAAGCCGTACGAGGTCGAGATCCTCGTCGCCCAGGTCGGAGCCAGCATCGACGACGACGAGATGTTCCAGATCCTCTACGACGGGGTCGTGAACGACAAGGAGGGCTTCACCGTCCTCGGCGGGCAGGCCGAGACGGTCGGCGACGCGCTCGCCGAGCGCTACCAGCCCGACCTGGACCTCGGCGCCGCGGTCCGGCTCGGCGCGGCCGTCCTCGCCGGCAGCGACGGCGAGCCGCTCCCCGCCGACCAGCTCGAGGTCGCGGTCCTCGACCGGAACCGGCCCCGCCGGGCCTTCCACCGGGTCAAGGGCGCCGAGCTCGACGCGCTCCTCGCCGCCTCCTGAGCGACCGCTACCCGCCGACCAGGCGCACCAGCGGCGCCACCAACAGCAGGACCAGCAGCGCCGCCGCCACCCACAGCGCCCAGCGCCGCCGGGACCGGGTCGACCCCGCCCACTCGATCGGCGGGGCGAGCGCCTCCTCGACCTCGGTGGCGAGCAGCACCAGCTGTGCGTCGTTGAGCTGATCCTCGGGGACGAACACGTCGACGCGGGCCAGCTCACCGATCGTCAGCAGGTACGGCCCGTCGACCGCGCCCCGCAGCTGCGCGTCGATCCCCTCCGACTGCAGGTGGGCCGCCACGAGATGCGCGGAGAACGACCCGGTGACAGACGTCAGCCGACACATCGGGATCACGCGCCCCGAATGCTACGACCGGCGCCCGCCGTCGGCCCGGGGACCGGCCGCCGGGCCGGGATCCTCGACGGTCGGGGCGACCGCGGCTAGAAGTAAGGGACACCACCGGGGAGGACGGCCATGCCGAGAGCCAGGCGGGGCGGCGCGGCGCTGGTCGCCGTCGCGACCGCCCTCGTTCTCAGCGCCGGGATCGCGTCGGCCAAGTCGTCGTCCCCGAAGCAGCAGTCCGTCGCCCAGTACGCCAAGACGGTGTGCAGCACCTACCAGGGGCTGCTCAACGACCTCACCACCTACGGGAACGGCATCGCGGCGTTGGACCCCACCGACCCGGCCGCGTTCACGACGTCGGCGACCACGCAGACCGACGCCCTCCTCACCACGGTCAAAGCCGCGCAGAAGACCCTCACCGCCGCGTACCCGGACATCTCGGACGGCCAGAAGACCGGGAAGCTGCTCGCCACCAACGCCAACCAGCTCAACTCGCTGCTGACCGCGGCCGAGCAGACCCTCACCACTGGCGGCGCGAGCGGCCCGACCGAGTTCACGGTCGCGATCCAGACCCTCTCCACCAAGCTCTCCGATCCGTTCAGCAAGGTCACCGACCAGACCCTGATCGGCGCCTTCCAGAAGCAGAAGATCTGCAAGAACATCGTCCAGGTGGTCGGCTGACCCGCCGCCGGTGAGGGCCGGCCGCCCCGCCGCCGTCTCGGACCCCCGCCGCCCCGCCGCCGTCTCGGACCCCCGCCGCCCCGCCGGTACGCTCCTCCTGTGGAGCGCCGCATTTTCGGGCTGGAGAACGAGTACGGCGTGACCTGCACCCTGCGGGGGCAGCGGCGTCTCAGCCCCGACGAGGTGGCCCGCTACCTGTTCCGGCGGGTCGTCTCCTGGGGCCGGTCCAGCAACGTGTTCTTGGAGAACGGGGCCCGCCTCTACCTCGACGTCGGCAGCCACCCCGAGTACGCGACCCCGGAGTGCGACTCGATCGCGGACCTCGTCGTGCACGACAAGGCGGGGGAGCGGATCCTCGAGGGGCTGGTCAAGAGCGCCGAGCAGCGCCTCCGCGAGGAAGGCATCCGCGGCGAGGTGTTCCTGTTCAAGAACAACACCGACTCGGCTGGCAACTCGTACGGCTGCCACGAGAACTACTTGGTCGAACGCGAAGGCGACTTCACGAAGTTCACCGACGTGCTCATCCCGTTCCTCGTCACCCGCCAGGTGTACGCCGGCGCGGGCAAGGTCCTCCAGACCGCCCGCGGCGCCATGTACTGCGTCAGTCAGCGGGCTGAGCACATCTGGGAGGGCGTGTCGAGCGCCACCACCCGGTCCCGGCCGATCATCAACACCCGCGACGAGCCGCACGCCGACGCGGAGCGGTTCCGGCGCCTCCACGTCATCGTCGGCGACTCGAACATGAGCGAGTACACGACCTTCCTGAAGGTGGGGACGGCGTCGATCCTGCTTCGCATGCTCGAGGAGGACCCGAGCCCGTGGCGGGACCTGACCCTCGAGAACCCCATCCGGGCCATCCGGGAGATCAGCCACGACATGACCTGCCGGCGGCGGGTTCGGCTCGCCAACGGCCGGGAGCTCTCCGCGGTCGAGGTCCAGTCCGAGTACCTGAACCGGGCCCTGCGGTTCGCCAAGAAGCGCGGCCTGGCCCCCCTCGAGCAGCAGGCGCTCGACATGTGGGAGCACGTCATGACCTGCCTCGAGAACGACCCGCTGAAGCTCCGCACCGAGATCGACTGGGTCGTGAAGTACCACCTCATCGAGGCGTACCGGGAACGCCACGACGTGCCCCTCACCCACCCCCGGGTCGCGCTGGTGGACCTCGCCTACCACGACGTCACCAAGACCCGATCCCTGTACTACCTGCTCGAACGGCGCGGCCAGGTGGACCGCACCGCCACCGACGACGACATCGACGTGGCGATGTCGACCCCGCCCCAGACGACCCGGGCCCGGCTGCGCGGCTCGTTCATCAAGCGGGCCAAGGAGCGCAAGCGCGACTACACCGTCGACTGGGTGCACCTGAAGCTCAACGACCAGGCCCAGCGCACCGTGCTGTGCAAAGACCCGTTCAAAGCGCGCGACGAGCGAGTCGAGCGCCTCATCGCGTCGCTGTAGGGGTGCGGGTCTCCCAAGGACGGGTCCGGTGAGCGAGCGGCTCGAACGGCTCGTCAACCTCACCGCCACACTGCTCGACACGCGCCGGCCCCTCACCCTCGAGGAGCTCGCGGAGCGGCTCGAGCCGTCCTACCCGCCCCAGAAGTCGGCTCGCCGGCGTGCCTTCGAGCGCGACAAGGAGACGCTCCGCAACCTCGGCGTCCCGATCGTCACCACCCCCGTCGACACGCTCAGCAACGAGCTCGGCTACCTCATCCGCGCCGAGGACTACTACCTGCCCGACCCGGGGCTGAGCGCCGACGAGCGAGCCGCGCTGCACGTCGCCGTCACCGCCGTGCGCCTCGAAGGCGGCGAGGCCCGCGAGGGCCTCGACAAGCTGGGCGGCATCGAGGGCACCCCGGCGTCGACGCTCGCCGCGCTCGAGGTGACGAGCGGCCTCGGGGAGCTCTTCGACGCGGTGGCTCGCCGCCGCCCGGTCGAGTTCGAGTACCGGGGCGAGCCGCGCCACCTCGACCCGTACGGGGTCGTGCACCGGTTCGGGCACTGGTACGTCGTTGGGCGCGACCGCGACAAGGACTCGGTGCGCTCGTTCCGAGTCGACCGGCTCGATGGGCCACCCCACCTCGGCTCCGAGGGCGGCTTCGAGGCGCCGGCCGGCTTCGACCCCGGGTCGGCGCTGCGGGCCGACCCGCTCAGCTACGGCGACGACGAGCCGGTCCCGGCCCGGGTGCTCGTCGACGCCTCCCACGCGGCGTGGATCGTCGACGAGCTCGGCGACGAAGCGGTCGTGGAACGCCGCGACGACGGGGCGGTCGTCGTCACGCTCGACGTCGTGAACCGGGAGGCGTTCCGCTCCTTCGTGCTCGGCCTCCTCGACCACGCCGAGGTGCTCGACCCGCCCGAGCTGCGCCAGGACCTCGTCGACTGGCTTCACGCCGCGGCCGGGGACCCGGCGTGAACCGGCCCTTCGCCGCGGCTCGCCTCCGGCGGATGCTGGCCCTCGTCCCCTGGATCCTCACCCACCCCGGCGTCACGATCGCCGACCTGGCCCGCCGCTTCGACGTCTCCCCGAAGGAGATCGAGGCCGACCTGGCGCTGCTCCCCATGTGCGGGCTGCCGCCCTACACCGCCGACCGGCTCATCGACGTGTGGGTCGCCGACGATGGGGCGGTGACGATCCGCCTCGCCGAGTACTTCGAGCGGCCGCTGCGCCTCACCCCCGCCGAAGGGGTGGCGCTGCTCGTGGCGGGCCGGGCCCTGCTCGCCGTGCCCGGCTCCGACCCCGACGGGCCGCTGGCCGGCGCGCTCGAGAAGCTCGAGGCGGTGCTCGGCGCCCGGGGCGCGCTCAGCATCGAGGTCGGCGCCGGCGACCACCTCGAGCGGCTCACTGACGCGGTCCGCGACGGCGAGCAGCTCGAGCTCGACTACTACTCGTTCGCCCGCGACGAGATGACGACCCGGGTCGTCGACCCGCTGCGGGTCTTCCACGCCCTCGGCGCCTGGTACCTGGCCGGGTACTGCCACCGGGCCGACGCGGAGCGGCTGTTCCGCGTCGACCGCATCCGCGCCGTGCGCGCGAACGGGCAGCCGTCCGAGACCCACCCACGCGACGAGGACGACGAGGACCTCGTCGACCTCGTGTACCGGCCCGAGCCGACCGACCCACGCGTCGAGCTGACCCTCGAGCCGGAGGCGGCGTGGGTCGCCGAGAGCGTCCCCACCGAGGAGGCCCGAGCTCGCGCCGACGGCGGCTGGGACGTGGTCCTCGCGGTCAGCGGCCCCGCGTTCTCGAGCGCCTGCTCCTGCGCCTCGGCCCCGCGGCGACCGTCGTCGCGCCCCCGAGGCGCACGCGGCCCGGGTCGACGCGGCCAAACGGATCCTCGCCCGGTACGAGCCGTGACCCCCGACGGCGGGGAAGCGGGGTCAGCGTGGGAGGATGGCCCAGTGGAGCGCCGCCGGTGACGTCTGAGCCACCGCCGTCCGCCGACGAGGCGCCCGCCTCCGTCGACGCGCCCGCCGCCGCGACTGCCACCTCGACCGTCCCCGCCGACGCCGGGTCGGGCGGCGCCGGGTCGGACGGCCCCGGCTCGGGGGGCGCCGAGGGCGGAGAGGCCGGCGGCGGGTCGTCGCCGACATCGGGGCAGCGGGCCCGCCGGCTGCTCCTCGAGTGGGTGGTCCTCATCGCGGCCACGCTCGCGATCGCGTTCTTGATCAAGACCTTCCTGTTCCAGGCCTTCTACATCCCGTCCGGGTCGATGGAGCCGACGCTGCAGATCGGCGACCGGGTGCTGGTGAACAAGCTCAGCTACGACTTCCACAGCGTGCACCGGGGCGACATCGTCGTGTTCAGCGCGCCGCCCGACGCCCGCGGCGACGGCATCGACGACCTGGTGAAGCGGGTCATCGGTCTGCCCGGCGAGACGGTCACCGCCCGCCCGGTCGGCGGGATCGACGACGTGTACATCGACGGCCGGCGCCTCGAGGAGCCCTACCTGCCGAAAGGCACCTCGACCGAGATGACGAGCGTCCCGCCCGACTGCGGCGCGCCGCCGGGCGGGGAGCCGGGCTGCGTCGTCCCGGCCGGCCGGCTGTTGGTGCTCGGCGACAACCGTGAGGACTCGAAGGACGGGCGGGTGTTCGGCACGATCAGCGAGTCGTCGATCGTCGGCCGGGTGTTCATCAAGATCTGGCCGCTGAGCAGCATCGGCTTCATGTAGTCGCCCGGCCGCCCCGGGCCGATGCTAGGCGTCGCTCCACTCGGCGACGATGGCGACCATCCGCTCGACGTGGTCGCAGTACAGGGCGTCGACCCCGTAGGCGAGCATGGCTCGCAGGTAGCGGACCTCCTGCACGTCCCACACGAAGGCGCGCACGTCGAAGCGGTGGAACAGGCCGACCAGGCCCTTGTTCCACTCGCTGTGGTGCAGGTTCATCGCGTCGATCGAGGCCGCTGACAGGTCGGCGGCGTGGCGTTCGAGCGCCTCCGGCAGCCGCCGCCGAATCGTCGAGTGCACGAGCCGCACGTCGCTCGCCTCGGCCCGCAGCGTGCGGAGCAGCTCCAGGTCGGGGGAGCACAGCCAGGTGCGCGACGCGGCGCCGACCGCCCGGCACAGCTCGATGATCGGCCGCCCGGCCGCGGGATCCTTCAGGTCGATCGACAGGTCGAAGTCCGAGCCGAGCTCGGCGTACAGCTCCTCGAGGCTGGGGACCCCGTGGCGGGCCAGCCGCGCCGCGCGCTCGCGGTGCACCCGCAGCTTCCACAGCCCGAACAGCGGCCCTGCCACCCCGGCGTCGTGGGTGAGGACCACCTGCTCGTCGCCGCTCAGCCAGGCGTCGGTCTCGAGACCGGCCGCGCCGTGCTCCAGCCCGGCCCGGAAGGCCGGGATCGTGTTCTCCGGGTGCAGCAGGCGGGCGCCCCGGTGGGCGAACGTGATCGGCTTCACCGGGCTGAATCCTGGCCCAGGACGGCCCTCAAGTGGTGCTCCGGGCCTGCCGATGCCCCACGCATGGCGGTCGTCATCAAGGCCGAGTGCCCCGGCTGCGGCGTCGTGCGGCTCGGCGTGCGGGACCTGACGGTCCGGGTCTGCGTCGACGACGGGTCCAGCGCCTACACGTTCCGCTGCGCCGAGTGCGGCGCCGCGGTCAGCCACGAGCTGAGCGACGCGGTCCGCGACCTGCTCCTCCAGTCCGGCGTTGAACGCCAGGACTGGCGCTGGCCGGCCGAGCTGGGCGAGCAGACCAACGCCCCGCGCCTCACCGTCGACGACCTGCTCGACTTCCACCTCACGCTCACCAGCGACCACGACTTCGACCGCGCGCTCGACGCGCTCCTCGACGGCAGCGAGCGCCGCACCAGTTAGCCCAACGCCCGCCGGACCGCGCTGGTCACGAGCGGGCTTTACGCAGACCCGGCGGTACGATGCCGAGCGGCCTCACGCGAGAGGAGCGTTCGTGTCGCTCGGCCCGGCCGAGATCTCAATGGCGCCCCGGGGGACCTTCCCGCTCGTGAGCCTCCCGTTAGGCAGCGCCCCGCGACCCGATCACCGCCTCCCGACCCCGGCGTAGCCCATGGCGACGGTCACCGATTCCGAGCCGTCCGGGCCGGGCAAGGGCAAGAAGAAGAAGGGCAAGGGCAAGAACACCGAAGGCCGGATGACGGTCGTCGAGCACCTCACCGAGCTGCGACGCCGGGTCATCATCATCCTGATCGCGTTCATGTTCTTCGCGTCGCTGTCCTACTGGTTCGCGCCGAACATCATCTCGTTCTTCCTCCACTACTACCGGGATGTGACGCACGGGTCGCGGAACCGGTTCATCTTCACCGGGCCGCTCGACGCCTTCCTCACCCGACTGAAGGTCGCCACCTACGCCGGGCTGGTCCTCTCGTTCCCGATCATCCTCTGGGAGCTCTGGCGCTTCATCACCCCCGGCCTCCACAAGCGCGAGAAGACGTATGCGATCCCGTTCGTGCTCTGCTCGATCGCGCTGTTCTCGTTCGGCGGGTACGTCGCGCTCCTCATCCTCCCGAAGGCGCTGAGCTGGCTCCTCCACGCCGGCGGGAGCCAGCTCACCCCGCTGCTCACCGCGGACCGCTACCTGACCCTCGTTGCCCTGATGATCGTCGCCTTCGGGCTCGCCTTCGAGTTCCCGGTCGTGCTGATGTTCTTGCTGCTGGCCCGGGTCATCACCACCCAGCAGCTGCGCAAGCGTCGCCGCTGGGCGATCGTCGGTATCTTCGCCTTCGCGGCGATCATCACCCCGAGTCAGGACCCGTATTCTCTGTTCTTCATGGCCATCCCCATGTGCATCTTCTACGAGGGGTGCATCATCCTCGGCCGGATCATGAAACGATGAGCCCCAGCCGCCGCCGCAGCAGCTACCGGCCGCCCCGGCCTCGCCGGGAGGTCGTCACCGCCGCGCTCGCCACCACGGCGGTCGTCGTGTTCACCGGCGTCATGGTGTGGGTCCTCGGCCCGCACACCAGCAGCTCCGCCCCCGCCACCCCGGCCACGACCACGCCCGCGTCGAGCGTGACGACGACCCCGTCGACCACCGCGACGACCACGCCCGCCACGACCACGCCCGCCACGACTGGCTCCACCTCGACGACGCGCCCGGGCGGGTGAGCGACCGTTCCCGGTTCGAGGCCGCGCTGGGGTTCCCCCTCGACGAGTTCCAACGCCAGGCCCTTGACGCCCTCGACGCGGGACGGTCGGTGCTCGTCGCCGCCCCCACCGGGTCGGGCAAGACCGTCGTCGCCGAGTGGGCGGTCACCCGCGCCCTCGCCCAGGGCGCGAAGGCCTTCTACACCACCCCGCTGAAGGCGCTGTCCAACCAGAAGTTCACCGATCTGCGCCGCCTCCACGGACCGGAGCGGGTCGGGCTCCTCACCGGCGACACCTCCATCAACGGCGACGCGCCCATCGTCGTGATGACCACCGAGGTGCTGCGCAACATGATCTACAGCGCCTCCCCGGCCCTCGACGGGCTCCGCTTCGTCATCCTCGACGAGGTCCACTACCTGCAGGACCGCTACCGGGGCGCGGTGTGGGAGGAGGTCATCGTCCACGTGGCGCCGACCGTGGAGCTGGTCTGCCTGTCGGCGACGGTCTCGAACGCGGAGGAGTTCGCGGACTGGATCGCGACGGTGCGGGGCGAGACGACCGCGGTGATCGAGGAGCGCCGCCCCGTCGCGCTCCACCACCGCTACCTGGTGGGGGAGCGGGGCGACGGCCTCCAGCTGCTCCCCACCTTCGTCGGCGACGGCGAGGACCTGCGCCCCAACCCCGACGCGGCCCGCCTCGACCGGCGACCGGGGCGGGGCGCGACCCGCGGCGGGCCACGGGCCCGCACCCGGCTGCGGTCCCCGGAGCGGGTCGAGATCGTCGAGCTGCTCGCCGACCAGGGGCTGCTGCCCGCCATCGTGTTCGTGTTCAGCCGGGCCGGCTGCGAGCAGGCGGTCCAGGCGGTCCGGGCGGCCGGGGTGCGGCTCACCACCCGCGACGAGCGTCAGCAGATCCGCCGCATCGCCGACGCGCACCTCGACGACCTCGCCGACGAGGACCTGGCCGTCCTCGGCGTCGACGCCTGGCTCGACGGCCTTGAGGCCGGCCTGGCCGCCCACCACGCCGGCCTGGTGCCCCCGATGAAGGAGGCGGTCGAGGAGGCGTTCGCGGCCGGGCTGGTGAAGGTCGTCTACGCGACCGAGACCCTCGCCCTCGGCATCAACATGCCCGCCCGCTCGGTCGTGATCGAGCGGCTCACCAAGTTCACCGGGGAGCGCCACGAGTTCCTCACCCCCGGCGAGTACACGCAGCTCACCGGCCGGGCCGGGCGGCGCGGGATCGACGACGTCGGCTACGCGCGTCGTGTGCTGGAGCCCCTGGGTGACGTTCGACCAGGTGGCCGGGCTGGCGTCGCGCCGCACCGACGCGCTCACCTCCTCGTTCCGACCCACCTACAACATGACCGTCAACCTCGTGCGGCGATACTCCGCCGAGACCGCCCACCACCTCCTGAACCTGTCGTTCGCGCAGTACCGCGCCGACCGGGACGTCGTGTCCCTCGAGCGGCAGCTCGAGCGCAGCCGCGAGCAGATCGCCCGCCAGCGCGAGCGCGCCGACGCCGGCCCCGGCGACGTCGACGAGTACCGGGGTCGGGTCGCCGAGCCTCGAGGAGGCCCAACGCGGCCGCGGGCAGGCGACCCAGGTCACCTCGGCGTTGGAGCGGCTCCGCCCCGGCGACGTGCTCTGGGTCCCGAAGCGGGGCGGGCGGGTCGCCGTCCTCGCCCACGACCGCCGCCGGGGCGGCCGGCCCCGGTTCCTCGTCGTCACCGCCGGGAAGGGGCTGGTGCGCCTCGGCGCCGACGACTTCCGCACCCCGCCCCGCCCGATCGGGCGCATCGACCTCCCCGAGCCGTACGCGCCCCGGAACCCGACCTTCCGACGCGAAGTCGGCGGTGCCGGCTGCGCCGCGCCGACGTCGCCGACGACGACCCGGGCGACCAGCGCGCCGCCGCTGGCCCGCCTCGAAGCGGCGGTCGCCGAGCACCCGGTCGCAAGCGACCCGGCCCGCGAGTCGCGGGTGCGGGCGTCGATCAGCGCCGAGCGCCTCGACCGGGAGATCGTCCGCCTCGAGCGGCGAGCCCAGGGGCGAAGCGACAGCCTGGCCCGCCAGTTCGACCGGGTCCTCGGCCTCCTCGAGTCGTGGGGCTACGTCGACGGGTGGGCGCTCACGCCGCCTGGCGAGGCGCTGGCCCGCCTCTACACCGAGACCGACCTGCTCGTCGCCGAGTCGCTCCGCGAAGGGCTCCTCGATGGCCTCGACCCGGCCGAGACGGCCGCCGTCGTCTCCTGCTTCACGTACACGCGCCGGGGCGCCGACGACGAGATCCCCACCGCGCCGCTGCGCTGGCCGACCCGCACCGTCACCGACCGGGCCCGTCGCGTCGAGGCGCTCTGGCGAACCCTCGCCGCCGCGGAGGAGGACGCGGGGCTGCCCGAGACCCGACCGTCTGACCCCGGGTTCACGCTCTACGTGTACGAGTGGGTGCGCGGGGACCCGCTGGTCGAGGTCCTCGACGACGAGGAGCTCGCCGGCGGCGACTTCGTCCGCCACGTGAAGCAGTGCATCGACCTGCTCCGCCAAGTCGGCGACGTCGCGCCCGAGCCCGAGACCCGCGCCGCCGCACGCGCGGCGGCCGACGGGTGCTACCGGGGCGTCGTCGCGGCAGCGAGCGTCGTGTCGTGATCCGGCCCGGCCAGCCGTGGGGCGAGCCCGCGGTGGGGGAGCCCGACGTGACCGGGCACGGCGACGACGCCGACCTGGCCCGCCTCGTCGCCGCGCATCCCGGCGAGCGGCTGCGCTTCGTCCCCGACTCGGCCTGCGACCTGGCCAGAGCGGTCGGGCTCACCACCGACGGGTCGGGCGGCTCCGAGCTGCCCCTCGACGTGCTCGACGTGTCCGGCGTGGGCACGGCGGTGAACGTGGTCGTGCTCGGCTCCGCCCCCGACCGGCTGGTCCGCTGGCAGCGGCGCCGGCCGGTGACGGTCCGCGTCGACGGGCAGGTTCGCTATGACGGGCCCGCCACCACGGTGGTCGTCGCCACCGGCCAGTTCCTCCGGGGCGCCGACCTCGTCCCCCGCGGCCACCCCGGTGACGGGCGCGTCGAGATCCAGGTGTACGCGCTCGCTCCCGGGGCGCGGGCCGAGGCCCGCCGTCGCCTCGCCACCGGCGGGCACGTCCCGCACCCCCAGATCACCACCGCCACCGGGCGGACGGTCGAGGTGACCTGGCTCCAGCCCGCCCCCGTCGAGGTCGATGGGCACCCGCTCGCCCCCGCGGCGACGGTCGGGGTGCGCGTCGTGCCGGGCGCCTACCGGCTGCTCGTCTGACCCCGCGCCCCGCCCGAAGGCCCTGAAACGGGGCAAATCGGGCTATCCGCTGTGGGTGGGCAGGGCGTCGGTACGATCGCCTCGCCGTCGTCAGCGCCCTTCGTCGTGCCGGAGCGAGAGACCATGCAGTACGTCGCCGAGGACTTCACGCCCGAGGAGTCGGCGAAGCTCCGCCCGTACGTGACGAACCTCGACCGTCCGGTGTTCGCGCTGGTGAACCTGCCCGAGGTCGTGAAGGGCGCCCTGTTCGCCCGCTACTCGCGCAGCTCGAAGAGCCTGCGGCGCCTGTTCCTCGACGAGTTCGTCGGCGATCTCGACCTCACCGGCGACCTCACCGTGGACGCCAGCGTCGGGCTGGCCCGCGCCGAGGAGCTCTACAACCGGGTGTTCCTCGAGTACGGCGACGACTCGGTCGCGCAGCTCGGCGGCGTGCACCTGGCCTGCGAGCAGGCGTCGAACCTGCTGACGAAGGTCCTCGAGTGGGGCCGCCTCATGGCGTACCTCGAGCAGTCGACCCGCTACATCCCGTACACGACCCGCGTCGCGGGCCGCTACCGGTACCACCGGCCGCCCGCGGTGCTCGAGTCGCCGCTCGGGCTGCGCTACATCGGCGACGTCGACGCCGCGTTCGAGGACTACGCGTCGTGCCTCCCGGTGCTGCTCGACTGGGCCCGGGAGCGGTACCCGAAGCTGAACGGCGACTCGGACTTCGTGTACCAGCAGTCGGTGAAGGCGAAGGCGTGCGACGCGGCGCGGGGGATCCTGCCCGCCGCGACGCTGTCGAACGTCGGGATCTACGGCACCGGGCAGGCCTTCGAGGCGCTGCTGCTGCGCATGCGCGCCCACCCGCTCCCCGAGGCCCGCGCCTACTCGATGATGATGCTCGAGGAGCTGCGCAAGGTCATCCCGTCGTTCCTCACCCGCGTCGACCGCCCCGAGCGGGGCGGCGCCGCGACCGCGTACCTCGCCGACACCCGCGCCGCGACGGAGCAGATCGTGACCCGGATCACCGCCGGCGACGAGCCCGAGCCCCGCCCGTCGGTCGTGCTCACCGACTTCGACCCCGACGGGGAGGACAAGGTCCTCGCCGCGATCTGCTACCCGCACACCACCCTCCCCGACGACCAGCTGCTGTCCCGGGTGCGGCGCCTCGGCACCGACGAGCGCCAGGCCCTCCTCGACGCCTACGTCGGCGCCCGCGAGAACCGCCGCCACAAGCCCGGCCGCGCCTTCGAGCGCACCTACTACCGCTTCGACGTCCTCGCCGACTACGGCGCCTTCCGGGACCTGCAGCGCCACCGCATGCTGACGATCGAGTGGCAGCCCCTCACCCCCCACCACGGCTACGAGACCCCCGACGCGATCGGCGAGGCCGGGCTGGGGGAGCGCTTCGACACCGCGCTGCGACGCTCCGCGGAGCCTCTCGAGGACCTCGAACCGGAGGTCCCCGACGCGGCCGGCTACGCGGTGGCGCTCGCCTACCGGATCCGGTTCGTGATGGAGCTGAACGCCCGGGAGGCCATGCACCTCCTCGAGCTGCGCTCCTCCCCGCAGGGCCACCCCGCCTACCGGCGCGTCGCGCAGGAGATGCACCGCCTCATCGCCGAGCAGGCCGGCCACCGGGGGATCGCGGCCGCGATGCGCCACGTCGACCACGCGACCTACGACCTCGAGCGGCTCGGCTCGGAACGGGCCGCCGAGGAGCGCCGGACCGCCCGCCGATGATCTCGCAGGGCGCTGACCTGCCCTGACCCACGATTGGGCAGGTCAGAGGGCCCACAACCCGCTTGACAGGTAGGCCCCCGGTCGGGCGTACTACGAGCGTCCCGTCTCGCCGCCCCTGCGTCGTGGGTGCGATCCGGTAGCGAAGCGGGGGGCGGCGACACAACGGGGCGGGGGGGCCCAGGAGATCCAGTAGAGAACGCTGGAATAACCCGTCTGCTGGGCAGGCTGGGCCAAACAGTGGCCCCAACGGTCTCCTGGGCCCTCCACCACCACCCGCCGAAGGCCTCGACGCGCCCACAGCGGGAATGCCCGACCGGCTCGGCGGGTTCCGACAGCCGCGAAGAGGCCTCGGCCTATGCTCCGGCCCGCGGGAGGCAGCGCAGCGGTTCGGTTGGGCGCGCCGATGACGATCCGACAGCCGCTGGAGTGACGATGAGCGACGACGACGAGTTCGAAGACGAAGCAACAGAGCTCGATGACGAGGAGCTGAGCGAGGACGCCCTCGTCGAAGAGGAGCTCGACGTCGACGACGCGCTCGACATCGACGACGAGACCGTCGACCTCGACGCGGTCGTCGCGGTCGACGGCGACGTGGCGGTCCCGGTCCCCGTGCCCGCGACCGTCGGCGCGGAGGAGACCGCACGCGACGGCGACGAGGAGGAAGAGGACGTCCTCGACCTCGACGAGGAGCTCCACCCCGACGACGTCGAGGCGCCCCTCGACACCCTCCTCCAGGAGCGCACCGCGAGCGCGACCCTCGAGGACGAGGAGGAAGAGGTCGAGGAGGAGGAGGCCGAGGTCGACGAGCGGGGCGAGGGTCCCACCCGGATCGTGCCCCGCCGCCCCGGCGAGTTCCTCTGCGCCTCCTGCTTCCTTGTCCTGCCTCGCAACCAGCTGGCCGACGAGGAGCGGATGCTCTGCCGCGACTGCGTGTAGCGCTCCCGCCGGGCCCCAGCCGGGTCCGGACCCAGCTGCGGCTGGTGGCCGCCGTGGCGTCGGGGGCGCTCCTCGCCCTCGCCTACCCGCCCGCCGACTGGGGGCTCCTCGCCCTCGTCGCCCTCATCCCGCTCCTCTGGGCCTGGCAGGACGCCTCCGTCCTCTCCGCGGCCCGGGACGGGTTCGTGTTCGCGCTCGTGTTCCTCAGCATCCTCATGTCGGGGCTGGTCCACACCGGGTACACGGGCACGGTCTCGCTGATCATCGCCGCGTCGCTCTACTACGCGGTGACCGGCGCGCTCGTCGCCGCGTTCGCCCGCCGGGGGCTGCGCGCCCCGTGGCTCACCGCCGCGGTGTGGCTGTTCTTCGAATCGCTGCGGGGCCGCTGGCCGCTCGGCGGGTTGGCTTGGGGCGAGCTCGGCATCGCGCTCCACAACGTCGAGCGTCGCGCGATCGCTGGCCAGCGTCGGCGGCGTCGCGCTCCTCACCTTCCTCGTCGTCGCTTGCAACGGACTGCTCCTCGACCTGCTCCGCGCCGCGGCGCGCCGCCAACCCCGCCCGCTCGTCCTCGCGGCGGGCGGTCTGGTCGGCGTGCTGGCGGTCAGCGTCGTCGCGCAGGTCACCCGCTACGACCCGACGCCGACCGGGCACGTCCGCTTCGCGCTCCTCCAGGGCGACGACCGACCCCGCGGCTACAGCCAAGCCGACGTCGAGAACCAGGTCCTCACCAACGCCCACTTCGAGCTCGCCGACCAGCTCCACGGCCACTACGACCTGATCGTCTTCCCCGAATCAGCGCTCGACTACGACCCGGAGCAGTACCCGCCGCTCCGGGCCCGGATCGTGGCCCTCGCCCGCCAGCACGACGCGGTCGTCCTCGTCAACGCCCGCTACCAGCCGCCCAACAGCGCCAAGATCTACAACGCCGATCTCGCCTACGCACCCGACGGGCGGCTCGTCGGCGTGTACGCCAAACAGCACCTCGTCCCGTTCGGCGAGTACGTCCCGTTCCGAAGCGAGCTGTCCTTCGTCAGCGACCTCCGCCAGATTCCGTACAACTTCACGGCCGGGCGCCGCACCGTCCTGTTCCGCGCCGACGGGCTCCCCTTCGGCAGCGTGATCTGCTACGAGTCCGCCTACGCGCCGCTGGTCCGCACCTTCGTCCGCGACGGCGCCCAGCTGCTCGTGGTCAGCACCAGCGACCGCGCCTACGGACGCTCCGGGATCGCGGCGACCCACGTGGCCACCGCCCAGCTGCGCGCCGCCGAGACCGGCCGTCCTGTCCTCCAAGCCGCGGTGTCCGGCGAATCGGCGGTCATCGACGCCCACGGCCGCGTCCTCGACCACACCCAGCTGTTCACGAAGGCCGTCGTCACCGGGACGGTCACCACCGCCACCGGCGAGACCCCCTACGTCCGCTTCGGCGAGTGGGCCCTCGCCGGGTCCGCCCTGACCCTGCTCGCCGCCGCGACGTGGGCGGCCTGGCAGGCCCTCACCGCCGACGACCCGGACCGGGCCGCGCCGACCCCGGCCCCCGAGCCCGCCCCGACCGGCCGGTAGCGCCCGGCGGGGGTCCGGACCGTCGACCGGCGGGGGCCGCTCGTACACTGGCCCCGCCGCCCCCGACGTGAGGAGCAGCCGGTGGCCGAGGAGCGAGACGTCACCCAAGAGGCGATGGACGCGCTGGTCTACGGGCCGGTCGGCTTCGCCCTCTACCTGCGCGACACCGCCCCCTCGTTCCTGAAGCTCTTCGTCGCCCACGGCCGCGCGGTGCTCGACGAGCAACGCAAGACCGTCGAGGGCCAGCTCGGGCAGGCCCGGGTGGTCGGGCAGTTCGCCACCACCTACGGCGGCCCGCAGGTCAAGAAGCTCGTCGACGTCGGCCTCAACCGGGCGTGGGAGCGGGCCGAGGAGGTCCTCGAGACGATCGGGACCATGACCGGCACCAGCGCCCACGTCGACACCGGCCCGCCCCCCGAGCCCGAACCGGCCCCGCCCGGCGCGACCGTCACCGAGCCGGCCCGACCCGCCGCCCCGCCCGGCGGCCTGGCCATCCCCGACTACGACGCCCTCTCCGCGTCGCAGGTCGTCGACCGGCTCGAGGGCCTCCCGGTTGCCGACCTGGAGGCGATCCGCGCCTACGAGGCCAGCCACCGGGCCCGCAACACGGTGCTCGGGAAGATCGCGCTGCTGACGCGACCGACCAGCTGACCCGCCCCGGTGGAGCACTGCCGGCCGGCGACCCGCGACGACCTCCCGCGGGTCGTCGAGCCTCGCCCACGAGCTGCTCGGCGAGCTCGCCCCCATGCGGGGCGGGGAGATCTGGGCGGCCCGCGACGCCCGCCGGGAACCGCTCGACGCCGAGCTGGCCGCGCTGCTCGACGACCCGGACGGGTGCTTCCTCGTCGGCACGATCGACGAGGTGATCGTCGGGTTCGGGATCCTCGTCGTCGAGGTGCTGTCCACCGGGGACAGGCTGGGTCGCATCACCGAACTGTTCGTCGAGGAGCCGGCCCGCTCGGTCGGCGTCGGCGAGGCGATCAGCGACGCCCTGGTCGACTTCGCGACCGCGACGGGCTGCCTCGGCGTCGACGCGCTCGCCCTGCCCGGGCACCGCTCGGCGAAGAACTTCTTCGAGGAGCAGGGGTTCACCGCCCGGCTGCTCGTCATGCACCGCCCCACCCGAGCCAAAGCCCGGTGACCGCACCCGAGCTGGCGGTCGGCGCGGTCGCGATGTGCGACGACCGGCTGCTGCTCATCCGCCGCGGGCACGGACCCGGCGCCGGTCACTGGTCCGTCCCCGGCGGGCGGGTCGAGGCGGGGGAGCCGCTCGCCGCCGCGGTGGTGCGCGAGGTCGCCGAGGAGACCAGCCTCGACGTGGTCGTCGACGAGCTGCTCGGCTGGGTCGAGCGCTTCGACGACGACCGCCACCTCGTCATCCTCGACTTTCGCGTCACCGTCCTCGACACCGACGCGCCGCCCCGAGCCGGCGACGACGCCGCCGACGCGGCCTGGGTGTCGATCACCGACCTGTCCGACTACCGCCTCGTCGACGGGCTCGTCGACTTCCTCATCGACGTCGGCGTGCTCCCCGGCCCCGCCGTCGGCTGACCGCTAGCCCGACGACGCCCGCACGCGACCGGCCGTCGTCCGGGATCGGTCGAGCTCCTCCTCGATGCACGCGATCGCGTCGAGGGCCCCGGGCACCGAGCGCCACGCCCGCGGGTCGTCGGGCGTCGAGCCCCACTCGCCGGTCCGGACCCGCAGCGCGCGCATCCCCACCCCGACCGGCCCGGCCACGTCCTTGACCGGCCGGTCCCCGACGTACACCGCGTCGGGCCCGTCGACGCCCAGGCCGGCCAGCACCCGGCGGAAGGGGAGCGGGTCGGGCTTGCGGTGCGCGCGGCCGAGCTGGTCGGACAGCACCACGGTCGAGAACAGCGGAGCCAGCCCGAGGGCGGCCAGCTTGGCCAGCTGCACGACGGGATCCCCGTCGGAGACCAGCCCGAGCGGCACCCGCGCCGCGAGGCGCTCCAACGCCGCGGGGACGCCCCGGTAGGCGACGAGGCGGGTCGGCGCGTGGGACCGGAACGCGTCGAGGAGCGGCGCGACGGGTGTCGAGGCGGCGTCGGCCCGGACCAGCGCGGCGTCGATGATCCCGCCCTGGTCGCTGCCCGCCGCGGCGACCTCCCGCAACGCCCGGAGCAGGCGGTCGGGGTCGACGCCCCACGCCCCGGCTCGGGCCGCGACGGCACGCCACGCGCCGTCCAGCCACTGCCGCTGGTCATAGAGGGTGTCGTCGAGGTCGAAGACCGCGGCGCGGATCACAGGACACCGACCGGGACCGGGCCGAGCCGGTCGAGGCGGGGCTCCTCCAGGGTCAACGTTGCCCGCACCGTCGGGTCGTCGAGCAGCGCGGCGACGCGCGGTCCGACCCATCCGTCGCCGTACGGGCAGGCGGCCGCGGCGACGCGCGCGTGCGCCTCGGGCTCGTCGAACGCTCGGGCGGCGGCGAGCGCCCGGTCGGGATCGAGGCCGGTGAGCGTCGCCAGGCCGGCGTCAACGCCCTCCCAGCGAGGCGTTGAGCTGCGCAGCACGACGCAGGGGACGCCCAGCCACGCCGCCTCCTCCTGGAGGCCGCCGGAGTCGGTCACGACCATCCGAGCCGACGCGATCGCGGCGAGCATGGCGGGGTAGGGGAGAGGCTCGCCCAGCTCCACCCCGGGCGCGTCGGCGAGCGCGTCGAGGCGGCCGGCCGCGGCGAGCCGGTCCCGGGTCCGGGGATGCAGGGGGAAGCGGACCGGGCCGACCTCGCACGCCAGCCGCTCGACGAGGTCGACCAGCCGGGCCAGGCGCTCCGGGTCGTCGACGTTCGTCGCCCGGTGCGCCGTCACCACGACGCCGGCCCGCTCGCTCGACGGTCGCCGCGCCGGGCCGTGGACCCGCAGCGTGTCCGTGATCGGGTTGCCGACCACCCGGACGCGCGACGCGGGGACGCCCTCGTCGGCGAGGAACCGGGCCGCCAGCGGCGTCGGCGCGAGGTGCAGGGACGTCATCGCGGCGACCACGCGTCGGTTGACCTCCTCGAGCGACCGCTCGTTGAACGAGCGCAGCCCGGCCTCGAGGTGCGCGACCGGCACCTGGTGGCGGCGGGCGGCCAGCCCCAGCAGCGGGACGGTGTAGGTGTCGCCGAGCAGGAGCACCAGGTCGGGTGACTGGGCCGCGACCGCGTCGAAGGCGTGGGTCAGCAGCGCCCCGACCCGCTCCGACTCGGCGCGGGGGAGCGACCACCGCTCGTCAGGGACGAGCCCCAGGTCCTCGAAGAACCGGTCGGCGAGGCGCGGGTCGTCGTGCTGCCCGGTCGCGACGGCGTGCACGTCGTGCCCGCCGGCGCGGAGCGACGCGACCACGGGGGCCAGCTTCACGATCTCGGGTCGGGTGCCGAACGGCACGAGCAGTCGCACGATCAGGACTCGAAACACTCGACGTAGTAGCGGGTCATGCGCACCCCGGTCCGGGCCTGGAGCCGATCGACTCGCATCGGCTCCCCGAGCGTCCCCCGCACGTACTCGCCGACCAGATCCGCGCCCGCGGCGAGCGAGAGCGGCAACCCGCCCGAGAACCGCGGGTTCACCTCGATGACCGTCACGTCGCCGTCGTGGACGAACCCCTGCAGGTTCAGGGGGCCCTCGAGCCCCACCGCGTCGACGGTCCGCGTCACCGCGGCCCGCACCGCGGGATCCGCGAACGTCTCGCCCGTCGTGCTGGTCCCGGCCTTCGTGGCCAGCCGCCACCGGGGCACGCACGCCATCAGCAGCCCGTCCCGATCGACGAGGACGTCAGCGGTGAACTCCTCGCCGCGCACCGCGGTCTGCACGATCGGGTCCGGGGTGCGCCGGCAGGCCCAGGTGAGCCTCGTCGGGCTCCTCGACCCGGTACACGTCGCGGGAACCCCGCCCGAAGCGGGGCTTCACGATCCACGGTCCCGGCACCCCGGCCCCGTCGCCGAGCCCGGTTGCGGGCGTGGGCACGCCCGCGTCGGCGAGGACCCGCGCGAACTTCCACTTGTCGAGGCACACCGCGACGCTGTGCACCGGCGGGAGCCACGTCGCGACCCCCCGACCCTGGAGGGCGTCGGCGAGCGCGTGGAGGGCGCAGACCTCCTCCGCGACTGTGGTGATGAGCACGTCGGGGCGCGTCGAGTCGACGACGCCGAGCAGCGCGTCGCCGAAGCCGACGTCGTCCGAGCGGGGCACCGTCGCCCGCCGGGCAGCCAGCCGCAGGCCCACCGCGTCGGGATCGGCGTCGACCGCGACCGTGTCGTGCCCGGCGCCGCGCAGGGCCACGAGGACCGCGACCCCCGCCGCGCCGCCCGCGCCGGTGACCAGGACGCGGGTCATGGCCCGGTCGGGATCGTCGGAGCGGGCGGAGCCCAGCCGACGTCGCCACCCCCGGCTCGCAGCGCGTCGGGCCGGGTGGCGTCGTCCAGACGCGGCGGGTCCATGACCAGCGTGGGCGCGTCGGGGATCGACACGCCCGGCGGGGGAGCGACCCCCATGGGCGCGGTGGGCGGCCCACCGTCGGCGCCCGCCCCGGCCGGCTGGGTCGGGCCCGGGTCGGGCTGAGGCAGCCGGGGACCCCCCATGTCGGCGAGGCGAGTCACCGCCGGCCCGAGGACCGTGACCGGGTGACCCTGGAACTCGAGCTCCTCGCTCGCCCAGTGGCGCAGCCGGCCGACCCGCGTCGGGCGGGTGGGCTCCCACTGGCGGCGAGCGACCGCGAGCGCGATCGAGAGCCGGACCCGGTTGTCCGCCTCCCGCTCCATCGCCGCCAGCAGCGGGTTCGCGGCGCGTCGCAGGCCAAGCTCGATGAACTCCTGACCGGCCCGGGCCCGGTCGGCGGGCTCGGGCGCGTGCTCGAGCCGGCGCACCAGCTTCGAGGTCTGGCGCCGGTGCGCGACAGCCCGCCACACGACCGCGAGCAGGCAGGCGGCGGCGCCTCCGACGAGGAGGAGAGCTTGGGTGTCAGGTCGCATAGTCGTGTTCCTTCAGCAAGGCACGGTTGCTCGGCAACAGCACCCACAAGTAGAGGGTGAAGCCGCCGAGCACGTACAGGATCCCGAACGCCGTGCCCACCCAGTCGTGGAACACGGTCAGACCCTGCGCGTCCGTGCGCAGTCCGACGTACATGGAGAGCCCGATCCGCAGGAAGTTGCAGCACAGCACGACGACCGACGCGGCGCTGAAGGCCAGCAGCCGCCGCTGCGCCGAGCCGCGCACGACGAACGCCGAGATGGCCCCGAACCCCAAGATGGCGGCCAGCGCCGAGCAGGAGGGGCTGATCGTCGCAAGGAACGGCGTGGCGTGCTGGGGCAGGACGAGGATCTGGTTCCCGAACGCCTGGCTGGCGCCGTGCACGCCGAAGACCCGGAACATCGTGGCCAGGACCTTCGCCTCCCAGTCGCGCCACGGGTCGATGAGCAGCCAGAAGGCGCCGATGGTGACGCCGAACGCGAGCACCAGGCGCACCGCGACGTTGAGGGCCGGATGCTTCATGCCGCCACCGCGATCGTGTGGTTTTGACCCTGCCCGGTGCGGGGCGTCTTCACCCACGTGTACGGGCGGCCGAGGATGCCGTCGAACCACGACTTCGTGCACACGACCGTGAAGATCACGAACGCGGGCAGGAACAGCAGGATCCCGGCCGCGGCTTGCCGCGGCGCCCGGCTGACCAGCAGCCCGGAGGCAAGCTCGAGGAGCGGGCCGAGGAACAGCAGCGTCGCGATCGGGGTCAGGTCGATCCCGTTCCCCCAGGTGAGCACCCCCGCGGCGCGCAGCGCCACCATGACCAGGCCGAGCAGGCAGAAGACCGGCACGTGGTACACGAGCAGGAACATCGTCGACTCGATCTTGCGGGACAGGTTGAGGTTCGGCGCCCCCCAGATCGACCGCCGGTACTCCCGCCACGCCTGCTGGTGGCCGCGGGCCCACCGGTAGCGCTGCCGCCAGAAGCGGCGGAAGGTCGGGACGCTCTCCTCGGTGTCGATCGCGGTGACGTCGAAGCGCACGAAGCGCCCCACCATGATCAGGCGGAGCGTGAGGTCGGTGTCCTCGGTGACCGTGCTCTCGTTCCAGCCACCGAAGCCGCGGATCCAGCTGGCCCGCACCGCGCAGTTCGACCCGCCGTAGGCGGGGAGCTCGAACAGCGACTGACGGCCGTACTCGTTGACGAGGTAGCCGCAGTAGTAGTCGACCGCGATGCTTCGCGCGAGCCGGGTCTCGTTCGAGTTCCGAACGATGCAGCGGCCCTGGACCGCGCCGACGTTCGGGTCCACGAAGTGGCGCACCAGCCGTCGGAGGACGTCGGCGCGGGGCTTGTGGTCGGCGTCGAACACCACGATCACCTCGCCCCGTGCTGTCGCCAGCGCGGTGTTCAAGGCGCCCGACTTCCCGCCTCCCGCGCCGGGCGGCCGGTGGATGCAACGCAGGACGGAGTGGCGCAGCGCGAGCTCGTCGACGATGGTGCCGGTCTCGTCGTCGGACCCGTCGTCGATGATGATGATCTCGTGCCGGTCGTCGGGGTAGTCGAGGGCCAGGAGCGTGGTGACGAGCCCCTCGATCACGAGCTCCTCGTTGCGGCACGGCACCATGACCGATACGAACGGGTAGTAGCCGAAGTCGAAGCCGGTGGTGCTGCGCATGTCACCGGGTGCGGTGGACAGTGCCGAGATCGCGAAGCTCAGGTGCCGCACCAAGAAGACCAGGAACAGCACGGTGAGGAACACGACGACCGCGAGGCTGGCGTCGGTCACGCCGAGCGCGCCGACCAGCAAGAGCCCGACGCCGGCCAGGAACAACAGCGTCCACGGGGCGCCCTCGGGGTCCCGGTGCGAGCGCGGCGCCGCCACGACTGCCGAGCCCGACTCGGCGGGACAGGGGTTGGCGATCGTCACGGCGCCATCACCCGCAGCCGGCGGGTCCGCCAGAACAGCAGCGCGCCGAGGACCAGGGTCACGCTCACGATCGCGCCGATCGGCCCCCAGTTGGCCAAGGTGCTCGACGCGGGCGACGACGCGCAGGGTGGCCCCGGGGTCTGCACCGTGCGGCTGCCGAGCGTCCAGGTGAGGCGCTGGGCGCGCGACCGGCTCTGGACCGTGAACACGTTGATGCGGGTCCCGGCCACGAACCGGGTCGGCTGGCCGCGGTCAGGCGGGCCGGGGGAGAAGGCGTTCGACTCCCCGACCCCGACCGTCGCCGGGCTGCCCCGGTTCTCGTATCCGAAGACCGTCTTCGTGACCCCGCCCCGCGAGACCGAGCACTCCACGATCGGCGTCACGTCACGGCGCGGGTCGGGCCGCGCGTCCGCAGCCGCCGGTGCGGCCACGAGACCCAGGAGCACGCCGAGCCCGAGGACAGCTGCGACGGCCGACCCGCCTCGCAGGTGCTGTCCAGGCATGGCGCCGAACCTTCCGGTGACAACCGACGTGCTGCACGGCTCGGAAGCCGGACCGTCACCGGTCCGTTCTCCCAGCCCTGAGAAGCATCGGAGGCTCCGCGGCGGGCCTTGAGGCTCGGGGGCCGCTGAGTGCCCCGCAGGGGCCGTCCTGGCGCCCCTCCCCCAGAACGCCGATAATCATCGATCGGGTCGAGTCCGTTATGTCAAGCCGCCTGGCGATGGCAGCATGAGGCGCTGGCTTCGCCGAGCCTGGTGGCTCTTCGGCCTGCTCGTCGAAGTCGGGCTGTGGTGGTGGGCGAGCTCAGCGATCGAGGAGCTCCGGGTAAAGATCGTGGAGCTCGAGCTCCGCGATTGATTCCCGTGAGGCGTCGGAAGCGGGAGCTCGAGAAGCTGCTCGCCACGCGGTTCCGGGTGCGGGTGAACGACGAGGAGCGTCAACTGGTGATGCTCTGCACGCTTGGTGACCTGGCGCTGCTCTCACGCTGGGCTGGCCGCAAGCCCGACGAGCCTGACGGCTGGCACGATCTTCTTGGTCCGCAGTTCTGGTGGATCGAGGGGCGGCACTTGGTGATCGAGGTGGCTGGTCCGGGCTCCTGGCTCGTGGCAGGCTGCTCGCATCCCGGGGGGCTGGGGGTGCGCAGAGCTTGAAGCGGGTCACCCTGTACGTGCCCGAGCATCAGTGGCGGCGGGCGCATCGGGTCCTTCCGGCCACGACCAACTTCTCGGCGCTCTTCCAGCGGGCGCTGGACGCCGCGATCGAGGCCGTCGACCCGACCCCGGAGGAGCCGCCACGGGCCGCGACCGTGAACGAGCCGGAGGGCGCGAAGGGCGCGCCTAGGGGCGCGCCGCCGGCGTTGGCGGAGGACTCGGGCGAGGGGGGGCAAGGGTCCTGAGCGACGTACAAGGGGCGTATATGGGCGCGCCCCATGTACGTCACTGGTGCGCACCTTGAGACCCAGCCCGGTGATCGGTCACGGTCAGGGGGATGGGAGTGCTGCGCACGATCGCTTGCCCGAGCTGTGGCGAGCGGAGAACGACCAAGGCCGGCGACGGGATCCGGCTGCGATGCCGCGGCTGCGGCGCGCTGTTCTGGTCCGATCAGGCCACCAAGATCGACGAGCCCGCCCCGGCTGAGCTTCCGACGCCGACGGTCGCGGCCGCAGCGCCAGCGCCGGTGCAGGATTCGGCTCTCGGCCCCGCGCCGGGCGGGCCGCCCAGCAACCCCCCGGGGACCGGTCCGTCCGGCGTGACGGTCGAAGTCGCGACCGCAACCAAGGTGCGCCGCAACGCGCGGCCTCGCAGCGCGCCCGGAAGCGCGGCGGCACCGGTTGCGGTCGCGGAGCCGCCGGCGGCGCCGATCGACGCGCAAGCCTCGGGGCGGCGTGGCGGGTTGGGCTCGCGCGTGTACCGGGAGCGGGTCCGTGGCCGACGTTGACCTGAGCGTCGGCGCGCCGGGCGCGCCGTCGGTCGCGCCCGACGCGGACGAGGACGCGCGGATCCCACCCGAGCAGCTGCGCACCTTGGGCCCGGACGGGATGCTGTCGCCGGTGCCGGATCAGGTCACCGAGGCGGAGGTGCGAAACGTGCTGCGCGGCCTGGTCGGCCCGACTATCGGCCTGGTGCTCGGCGATCCCGACGTGCCCAAGCATTGGCGCTTCACCGACGAGGAGCTCGACGAGCTCACCCCACCCTTCACCCGGTACGCGAACCGCAACGCCGGCATGCGAGCCCTGATCGCCAAGGGCGACGAGGGAGCGATCCTGGTGACCCTCGCGCATTACACGGGCACCAACGTGGCCAAGGGCAACGCAGCGCGCCGGGCTCGGCGCGCCCGGGAGCACGCCGAGGAGGCACCGGATGCTGGTGAACGAGAAGCTGGAGCGGCTGTGGTCGGAGCTGCGAGCGCAGCTCCCGGACCTGGAGGAGCAGATCCCGGGGGGTTCACTCCTCGTGGCTTTCCTCGATCCCCTAGCTGATGACTGGATCACCGCTCAGCTCGCCCGCCCCGCCGATGAGCTCGACGGACAGCTCGAGCGGGTCATCGCCGCCCTCGCCGGACTCCGATCCGACGATCGAGGCGCCGTCCCCGAGCTCGCCGCCTGCACCGAGCGCGACGAGTGCGTCTTCTGCGGCAATCCGCTACGAGGATCGTGTCTTCATGACCGGCACGACGGGGTCCGGGAAGAGCTCGCTGGCGCTGGAGCTGCTGCTCTCGGCGAGGGCGCCGCGCCTGATCGTGGACCCGAGCCACTCGGACCTGTTTGACCTGCGCGGCATCGAGACCTTCCGCGACCCCGCGAAGCCCCCGGATGGCGCGGCCACGGCCCGCTTCGTGCCCCGAGACCCCCAGGACGCGGACGCCTACGACCGGGTGTACCGGTGGGCGTGGCAGAGCTACCCGCGGTATCTGCTCCTCGACGAATCCGGGGTCGCCGCGCCGGCTCGGGGCTCCTCGCGGTGGGTGCGGACCTTGGTCATTCAGGGCCGGAAACGCCAGCTCGGCCACGTCGCCTGTCACACTCGACCCCGCGAAGTCGACGAGAACCTCAAAGCCCAAGCCGCGCACCTGATCGTGTTCGCGCTCCCCGCCGCCGACGATGTCAAGCACCTCGCCGGCTATACCGGCCTCACCCCCCAGCTGCTCGGCGAGCACCTCGACGCGCTGCCCGAGCACGGATTCCTCTGGTGGGATCAGCGGCGTCGCAAGCTCACCATCTGCCCACCCATCAAGGCGCGCGCTCATGCCTGACTTCGCCGATCTCAGCGCGCAGCGCGGCCGCCGCCCGGCCAAGGATCTGCACCTCGCGGCCACGCAGCACACGCCCGGGGTGCGGATCGGAATGACCGGATCGGGCTGGATCCTGCTCAGCCCCGCTGAGGCGCGCACGCTGGCCTTCGAGCTCCTCGAGCTTGCCGGCGCCGACGATCTCGAAGCCGACGATCCCGAACATCAGGAGTAACCCGATGGCGCACGTCACCCACACCCACCAAGCCAACCGCGAGACGCCCCCCGACGCGTTCTTGCCCCGCGCTCATCCGGCGCTCACCGGCGGGCAGCAGACCACCACCCGCGCCTCACAGGCCGACCGGCTCCCAGTCTGGCGGCGGATCTTCGCCCACCCGCCGACGCACGGCTGAGCGTGGCCCGCGTCGCCGGGCCACCCCCGGCCGCGCCGTTCGGCGGCCTGGGCTGGCTGCGTCGCACCATCCGCACCCAGCCCGCACCGCCGCCGCCGCTCGGGGCGCGTCAACCCGCGCCGCTCAGCGCGCCGCTCCCCGCCCCGCCGCCGCCACCGCCGCCGCTCGTGGCGCAACCGGTCCCGGCGGAGCCGCCCGCCGCGGGCAACCCGATCCCAACCAACGCGCCGGGTGGCGCCGCGCAAGGCCAGAGCACACGGCGGCTCCTGGTCAGCGGCGGCAGCGCGACCGCGATCGCGACCTCAGATCTGCACACCGCGCAGATCGTGAACCGGGGACCGAGCCCGATCACGATCCTGACCAGCTCGGGCGGCACCTACGGCACCGGACGGATCCTCCACGTCGGCGAGGAGCTCACCGGCACGCCGCCGCTGTGGGCAATCACACCCCTGGGCCTGGGCTCGACGGTCGAGGTGACCGGCGAGTGAGCACCACCTGGGACGCGCCGAACGCGCTCGACGCCAAAGGACCCTTCACCACCTCCACGATCCTGCCCAACCCCAACCAGCTCGGCACCTACTACGACGTTTCGTCCTGGGACTTCCTGATCTTTCAGCTGACCGCCAACGCGGCGCAGGGCACGACGTCGGGCGTGAGCTTCTTCCCGATCTTCTTCGACGAGAGCGGCCTCTTCATCAACGAGGTGGGCGCCGGGACGAGCTATGGCGGGCTGATGCTCTGCTATGGCAAGCCCAGCCCGCCCATCGCGATCTACGCGCAACGCTGCCTCGGCCCGAAGCTCCAGATCGAAGTCCTCGCGGCCGGCGTCGCGCCGAGCGCGAGCGTCACCGTGTGGGGGTCGAACCGACGCTTCCGCTTCGATGGCCCCTACAGTCCCAGCGTCGAAGGTGGCCTCATCGTCTCGGCTGGCCTGGCCGTGGCCGCCAACGGATCCACGAGCGCCAACCTGCCGCCCTACGCCGGCCCCGCGGTGCTCTACCAGCGGAGCGTGTCAAGCGGCGCCGCGGCGAGCATCGTCACCGCCACCGATGGCGCCGGCAATACCCATGAGATCGGATCCAACACCGGGCCGCCGAGCGGCTCGCTGGTCGGCATCACCCCACCGGTCCCGCTCTGGATCCCGCCCCTGCCCTGCGTCGTGACCGCCTTCAGCACCCCCGCGCAGACGGTCGAAGTCACGATCATCGCGGCCTAGGGGACGTACATGGGACGTACCTTGTCGCGCTGAGCCGGCTTCGCGCATGGTGCGGGGGATGAACAACTCGACCGTGCGCACGGCCCTGATCGCGGTCGCCGCGGTGATCGTGGCGAAGATCGTCCTTCCCAAGATCCCCGGCCTCCAGGGTCTGGCCTCCAAGGTCTGAGCCTCGTGCGCGAAGAGCTCGGATTCTGGATCACCGTGATGATCGCCGCGGTGGTCGGCGTCGCCCTCTTCAAGATCCTCGCAGCGAAAGTCGGCACCTCGATCCCCGGGCTGGCTCAGCTCGCCCAGTTCGTCTAGCAGCGGAGCGCATCAGCCATGCCTGTCGGAACCGGAGCGGTCCTCCTCCAGAACGTGCCGGTGCAAGGCTTCCGCACCGACCCCGCGCTGTTCAACCAGCTGACCACCCGCAACGTCAACAGCCAGCTGTCCGGCATTCCCATCGCCGGTGCCGGCACCCAATGGGTGCGTCAGCTGCCCCAGACCGGCATCATCGCCAAGCTGCGGATCACCTTCACCGGCACCATCACGGTCGCCACCGCGGCCGCGACCACCTCGGACCAATGGCCCTACAACTTCTTGAAGAGCTTCGTGCTCTCCGCCAACGGTCAGAACCAGCTCTTCGTCTGCGACGGCCTCGACCTCTCGGCGCTTCGCGACGCCCGCTACCCGGCCTTCCAGTTCCACAACACCGACACCTTCCCCGGCACGATCGGCGCCGGCTCCTCGATCGGCGTCGGCACCTCCAACTTCACTCTGAACTGGGAAGTGCCCCTGGCGATGGACGACGTGAGCCTGATCGGCTCCCTCTTCGCGCAGTCCTCGGCGACCAACATCACCATCGCCGCCTTCCAGTGCATGAACTCGGATCTCTTCACCGCCAACCCGGGCAATGTGACCTTCGCCGGCGCGTGGAACGTCGAGGATCTCTTCTTCGAGGTGCCCTACGATGCCCAGGGCGACCTGATCGTGCCGGACCTGTCCCGCCTGCACGGCGTGAACGTGTTCGACACCACCTTCACCGCGACCGGTCCGAACCGGATCCCGCTCATCCGATCCCAGGGTCAGCTGAGCCGCCTCTTCGTCAGCGTCCGGTCCGGGCTCACCGCTCGGCTCTCCGCGCTGCCGTCGAGCGCGCTGTCGGCTCGCATCGACGCGATCCAGCTCGGCTACGGCGGCAACCAGGCGCCCTACATCTTCAACCCGGCCTGGAACCTCCTCGAGCTCAACGCCCAGTGGTTTGGCGGGCCGCTGGTCTATGACCGGCTCTGTTTCGACTTCGTGAAGGAGAACCCGCCCCGCGACGTCTGGCTCATGCAAGGCGTCACCGAGCTCGCCTGCACCCCCACCATCGACACCGGGGTCACGGTGACCGCGGGCTCTGTGCACCTCGTCCAGGAGACGCTCTTCTAGCCATGTCCGGCGCCACGATGATGATGGCCGACGGTCTCTACGGGCCGTCCCTGACCCCGCAGCCGACCAGCTCGGGCGCGGTCACCCACCAGGCCGGCATGAGTCCGAGCCACGCCCGCACCGTCGCGCAGGCCGGCAAGGGCGGGATCCTCGCCGACCCGATCTTCTTCCTGGTCGCGATGCTCGCCATCGGGATCCTCGTCCTGCACCTGAGCTTCTCGGGCTCGATCACGATCAAAGAGGGCAAGTGAACCGCGCCCTGGCCGTCCAGCGGGCCGTCATCGTCCACACCACGCTGTTCCTGCTCGGCTACTGGGCCGGGCGGGGCTTCGTCGCGCTCGTCACCCGCGGGCCCGAGCTCGTCGAGCGCGCCTACGGCCCGGTGCGGCCGTTGCGTCGCAGCTCGGAGGCCGCCGCGTGAGCAAGACATTCGCCGCGGTGCTCACCGCGCTAACCGGCGGCATGACCTACCTCACCGCGAACCATGTGCTTTCGACCGCCGAGATCACCGCCTACGCGACCGCGCTGGCCGGCTACCTCGGCGGGCGGATCCACAACTCGGCCAGCAAGCTGACCACCCTGGCGAAGGCCGCCAAGAACGCCGAGCCGATCCTGAACTCCGTCCTCGCCGCCGCGACCGCGGCGGCCGACAAGCCTGTGCCGCCGGCGCCGCCGGGGTCGCCGAGCGCGCATCCGTAGGCCGATGCGTCGTGGCCAAGCCTGTCGAGAGCTTCTCGACCGGGGCGCTGCTGGTGCTCGGGATCCTGGCCTTCTTGAACCTCAAGAACGGCACCTTCGTGGCCTGGCTCAAGACCCGGCTCTTCAACACCGCCGACCCTGCCTCGACGCACCCCGAACCGTCGAGCGCGAACAACAGCCCGCTGACCAGCGGCGTGGGCAGCGCGCTGGCCGCCTCGTTCTTCGAGGCCGTCCAGGGCAATCTCGGGATCCCCTACGTGTACGGCGGCTCGTCGAAGTCGGGTGTGGACTGCTCGGGGCTCGTGGTCCTCTCCGCGACGCAAGCCAACATCGCCGGCGTTCCCCGCACCAGCGAGGAGCAGTTCGCGCAGCTGCCCGTCACCACTTCGCCGGGAATCGGGGACCTGATCTTCTTCAAGTCACCGGCCGGCGGCGCGCCACCCGGGCATGTCGCGGTGCTGGCCAGCTCGGACGGATCCATGATGATCTCCGCTGACCATCCCGGCACCGTCGTGGCTCTCGAAGCGGTCGCGCCGTTCGCGGCCGCGGATGGTCCGATCATGGGCTACCGCAAGATCTCGGCGGCCGCGTGATGGCCCAAGAGAGCGAGACGACGTTCGCCTCCGGGCTGCTGCTCAGCCTGCTGGGTTTCTGGTTGTTGATGCAGACCGTGATCGGCGACCTGCCCCGCCGGCTGCTGTCGTGGGCCATGACCTCGGGCGGGGGCAGCGGGCCGCTCTCGAACGTGAACCCGCTCCCGATCCTGATCCCCGGCCTCGCGCCGGGCGCGATCATCAACGACCTGTCCACCGTGGTGAGCCCCGGCACCGCGGCCGGCAGCCCGACCAGCTCCCCGTTCGCCGCCGCGTCGACCCCGAGCGCCAACTGATGGCCGGGCCGGATCTTCGCCAGCGGGGCCGCCTGGGCGGGACCCGCTCCGCCGACGTCGGCCGCGCTCGCCAGTCCGCCTACGAGAGCGGCCGGCGGGAGGCCCGCTCCCAGCTGCGCCAGCGTCACGATCCCGAGCGCACCGAGCGCACCCGCCAAGACGACGCCGACCTCGACCGCTATCACGAGGCGGGCTTCCAGAGCGTCCTGGCCGGCGGCGCCGCGGGCGCGGTCGCGGGCCGGAGCGCGTCGCGGCGGGGAGCGCGGCGGCACGGCGCGCGGGACGGCGGGTGCAGCGCGGCGCGGCTCGCTCACCGCTGGGCGGCTCGGGGGTGCGCTCGATTTGGCAGGTGATCGGCGTGTGGATCTCGCTCATCGCCCTGTACCTGGTCCTTACCGACGCGGCCACGGTCGGCAAGGTGATCGGCGGGATCCTCTCGGGTGTCGGCTGGCTGGCCTCCCCTAAGACCGCGATCACCTACGGGCCGCCCGGTGGGGTCAGCCCGACCAGCGCGACGAGCTCCGCCGCGCCCTCGAACCTCGTCCCCGTCTAGGTCTGGAGCTCGATCATGTTCACCGGAGTGCGAAGCGTTTACGGCGTGATCGGCGTGATGCTCTTCCTGATCGCCATCTACCTGGTGCTCACCAACGCCAACGGCGTCCAGACCCTGGTCTCCAACGTCAGCAGCGGGGGCGTGGCGCTCACCGAGGCCCTCCAGGGCCGCACCCCGAGCGGTGGCTGATGGGAAGCCAAGGGCCCGACCCGCTGCACGAGACCGGCTATGCGACACCGGTCTCACCGTCTCAGGTGCCGGTGCAGCCCCGCGCGGTGGGGATCCCCGCCGGGCAGGTGCATGCGATCTCGGGGCACCGACCGTGCTTCCCGTTCAACGACGACTTCCAGTTCGAGCTGGTCGCCAACCTGGGCGGCACGGCCGGGATCGGGAAGGCCATCGTGCAAGGCGCCTCCGCCGATCGTCAGCAGACCCGCAACGCCCGCGCCGAGAGCCTCGGCGGCGTTCTTCTCCGAGCCCACCGTCGGCAACCCGCACGGATTTGGGATTAACTACTCCGCCGCTGACCTCCAGCCCGTCCAGCAGTATCCGCGCCGTCCTGACCTGCGTCACGTCATCGACGTCGCCGCCGCTGAGCAAGGCGCCGAGAGTCTCCCCGGCCGCCAAGTCCCCGCCGCCTGGGGACCGGGCACCGGCGAGATCACCAGCCCGATCATCAGTCCCGTCCACGTCGCCCCCGACAACTAGGCAGCCATGGCGATCCTCGGCACTATGAACCCGGCGGAGAAGAAGGCGCTCATGTTCGGCGCGCCGATCGTGGGGATCCTCGTGGTCTGGAAGCTGCTCTCCTCCAAGAGCACCGCCTCGACGACGCCCACCGCGCCGGCGGACACCTCCACGATCCAATCCGGCCAAGGTGATGTGCTCGGCGTCGGGCAGCTGGCCAGCTTCGAGGACACCATCGCCGCCCAGCTGAACACGCTCTCGAACCAGATCAACCAGCCGACGCCGGCCGCGCCGGCGCCGCCTGCCGCGCCGACACCCGACACTCAGCAGCAAGCCTTCGTCGCCGCCGCGCAAGGGCTCCTCGGCCAGACCGCGCAGACCAACGCCCAGAACCTCATCAACTACATCAACGCCGGGCATCCCCAGGGTCTCCCGCCCGGGACACCCGGATGAGACCCGGCGTCGCGGTCCTCGCCGCGCTCGGCGCGCTGGCGCTGCTCTACGCCTGGCACGAGCACCAGGCCAAGCCGCCGGCCGTGCCGGCGCCGGCGAGCGCGCCCTCCAACGTCGCGGATCTCACCGCGACCCAACAGCAACAGCTCAAGGTCCTCGGCGCCGTCCCGGGGCTGGTCTGATGCCGAGCCTCTCGGGCGACGAGGCCAGCTTCGTCGCTGCGGTCGTGGCCGGCACCGGCCTGCAGAATGCGGTCGTCACCGCCTGGGTCGCCTGCGAGAGCGGCTGGGGTACGAGCAAGCCCGGATCCAACTACTTGAACATCGGACCGGGCCGGTCCTATCCGAGCGTGTCGGCGGCCGCGGCCGCGACGGTGCAGCAAATCACCACCAGCCCCAATTACACCGGCATCGTCGCCGCGGCTGCGACCGCCAACGGCGGCGCGCAGATCGCCGCCATCAAGGCCTCCCCCTGGGACGCCGGCCACTACTCGAACGGCTGTCTGGACAGCGCCTACGCCAGCCTCGGCGGGTCGAGCGCCACCGCGGTCTCCGACACCAGCGCCAACGCGACCGGGATCATCACCGACGGGATCTTGGGTCCGCTCGGGTCGCTGCTGTTCGGGAACTCGAGCTCGATCCTCTCGGGTGTGATCGAGATCGGGCTCATCGTCACCTTCTCGATCGCCGCCTTCGCGCTCATGGCCCTCGGTCTCCAGCGCCTCACCGGCCAGGACCGCTCCGAAGTCGTGCAGGCCGTCACCAGCGCCGCGACCGTCGCCGCCGCCTAGATCACCAAGCAAGGAGAACGGAACATGAACGGGAAGCTCCCCGAGCACTTCGCCCGCCAGCAAGGACTGGTCCCGGGCTTCGTCGGATCCGACGAGGATTTCGACGACTACCGGGCCCGCGCCGCCCGCGAGAAGGCCCAGGCCGAGCAAGTCGAAGCTGAGGCGCTCGCGGCTGCGCCGCCCGCGCCGTTCGTGCCCCGTCAGCCCTAACCCATGGCGACTGGGTATCACCCCGCCGGTGGGGTGCCGGCGCCGGGCACGGACGAAAGTCCCGGCCCGTCACCCCGCCTCACCGGCGGCCAAGTCGAACATGCGCCCTGGGCTGAGAGCGGTCTCGCCGCGATCCCGCACGGTCGTCTCATCCACCTCGACACCCACGACGAGAAGGCCCAAGGCGTCGCGGCCGCGACCGGGGAAGCGATCCTCTCGATCGGGCCGGTGCCGCACGATCGGGTCTGGGACGTGGAGCGGATCCTCGTCACCGCGGCGTCCGTCGCCATGCCCACCGCGCTCGTCTACCTCGACGTGGTGAACCCGCTCAATCTCAAGTGCATCCTGCCGCCGCTCGTCCCCACCCCGGCCGGCCTCTTCGTCGCCCAGGAGGACTCCAACAACGCGATGCGCATGCCCGCCTTCGGGCTGCTGGTGATCGACTTCACCGGCGCCACCGCCGGCGCGGTCTGCACCGCCCGGGTGCAGCTCTCCGAGAAGGTCCCGATCTGATGACCACCTGGCTCGACTTCGCCACCGCGCTGCTCACCGAGCTCGCCGCCCCCGACACGCAACCCAACATCGACGCGCTCCTCACCTGGATGGCCGGCGAGCAGCCCCCCGGCGAGCCGAACGCCGACTTCAACCCGCTGAACATCCAAAGCGGGGGAGCACCCCACTCAAGCCTCACCCCCGGCGGCCAGTACAACTTCCCGAGCTTCGAGGCCGGTGTCGACTCCACGGCCAGCTTCTTGCAGGGCAGCTATTACGCCGGGATCCGCCTCGCCCTGACCCGCGGCGAGAGCGCGGTGCAGACCGTCGCCGCGATCCAAGCCTCACCGTGGGCGGCCAGCCACTACGGCGGCCGCCTCGTCGCGCTGCTCTCGACCGTGCAAGCCAACCGGGCCACCTACGAGAACGGTCTCATCGCCGGCGCCGGCGGCCCCACCACCCCAACCGAGGAGAACCCGCTCATGCCCGACGATGCCACCACCGCCGCCTACTTCGGCAAGAACCTCGACGGGACCCCGTTCCGCGTCGACGAGGTGCCCGACCAGATCACCGGTACCAACCTCGACGGCACCAAGCCCAAGCTCACCGACGTGGCCTTCGAGCTCGGCCAGCTCCAGAAAGACGTGGCCGCCATCGCCGCCCACCTCGGCGTCACCCTCCCCACCACCTGAGAACCCGATCAGGCTCTCAGCTTTCCCCGAACGAGAGGACACCGACCATGGCCCGCCGCAAGCGCCGCCAGTCACCCGCCCAACGTCGAGCCAGCCTCCGCAACCTGGCCAAGGCCCGACGCTCCCGCCGCCGCCGCTAACGCCCCCCGTGGGGCTCGACGCGACGATCGCGGTCCTGCTCCTCGGCGAGCTCGGCCTCATCGCCTGGATCGGCAAGACGCTCCGATGACCTCTGGCATCTATGTGCTCGGCGCGGTGCTGCTCTCCTCGCAGCTCGGGCTGATGGCCTGGATCGTGCGGAGCCTGCTCGAGAACAGCGTCGTGACCCGCGAGCTCCAGCACGACGTGCGCCGCCTCGAAGACGCGGTGTGGCCGCCTCGCCGCGAAGTCGTCTGGCGTCGAGAGCCCAGCGACCCCGCGGCCGGCTAGCGCCGGGACGCCAGCAAACAGGCGAAGCCCACCGCGAGGGGTATGAAGCAAATCTGAGCGAGGCCGAGCGTGAGACCAATAGCCACACTCCCGCCCACAACCAGCCCCCCTAGCAGCCAGGGCTCCGTCCGTTCCGTCACCAGAGATCCTTCCAGTATTTGATGAAGAGCACGATGACTGAAACCAGCAGCGAGACCACCGCCGAGACCGCGATCACCTCGATCATGCGGCACCTCGCCGGCGACGTGCCAGCGCGGCGGGCGGGAGGAGCTCGGCCAGCTTGGCATCCATGGCGGCCTGGCGGGCGCGCTTCGTCGAGCGCACCAACGGCAAGCGCGATGCATCGGTGATCCCGAAGTCGTTCCCCACCTCGCGCAGCACCTTGACGGCCCCCTCCGCCGTACCGGCCCGGTGGGCTAGCGCGCCGAGCTGCTCCCACAGCTCGCCGTAGAAGCGCCCGAGCGCGGCGTCGATCGCCTCCAACCGATCCAGCCGCGCCGCGCATCGGGCACACCGAAGCTCATCGTGGCGACAGTCGAGCCGGCCGACGAGCGCGTCCTGGAGCTCCTTCGAGAGATTGATCCCCGGCAGCTGCTCCCGGATCCGGGCGCGCAGCTCGTCGGGCACGTAGACCGTCACACGGGCCATGGCCCTCACCCCTCATAGCCCAGCCCATCGCCAAGATCAGGTCGCGCAGAGCGCCTCGACCGCGCGCTCGAACAGTTCGCCGCCCACCCGGATGCCCCACAACCGGCGAAGCCAGGCTCCCTCGGCCGGCGAGTCGGGCCTGAATGGCCAGCACCCGCCGCATCGGCATCCAGAATCGTGAGTGTGAAGGGAACCCTGGTGCCGCGCGCTCTCTGGCTCTGCTCCTCCCAGGGTTCCCTTCAAATCACGGTCGGATCGGCTTTCGCCGGCGTGACCGCACGCTCATGGCACAACGGATGCAGGCGTCGCTGGCGTCAGGCTCGAAAGCCGACCGCTTCGCGTCCGGGACGACCGGCACTCCACACCAGGCCATGTAGGCCGTGGCGCCGCTCTCGTGCACCTGGCTGTCCCGGATCGCGTGACGAGCCCGGAAGCTCGATGACCAGCCAGCCAATGTGACGCTCACAAGCGCCCGACCCCCGCGCACTCCCACGCGAAACGCCACAGCTCGCACGCGTCGACGCCAAAGATCTCGACCGCCTCGCGACAGAGGACGCAACTCATTTCGAGCTGGTCGCTCATCTCGCCGAGAAGCTGGAGGTGCGCGAGCAGCCGCGTGATCTTGATCTTCTCGACCAGGTCCGTGCACGCCGTCGCCTCTCTTGCCATACTGGTAGCTAATAATGCTACCGAGCGGGAGGCGAGGTCAAGTGAAGCTGAACGAGTGCGTGCTGGCCTTGATGATGATCGACGGCCGAGCCTGGGGCAACGATTCGACCAAGACTCGCCTGGTGCTGGCGGTGGCCTCGAACACCGCCGGCGTGGAGGGGCTCTTGATCCCCACCACGGTGCGCGACGTGGCCAAGGTCACCGGCCTGGGGGACTACTGGGTGGCCCGCTGCTTTCGGGAGCTCCTCGACGAGCGGGTCCTGCTGCTCATGGAGGAGGCCGCCGGCCGGCGAGGCCGTTGCTACATCGTCAACCCCGAGCCGCGAGGTTGGCAGGTCCCTTGGAAGGTCAACTTCGAGGCGGTCGAGAAGCGCCTCGACCTCGTCTCGGGGCGGCTCCAGTACGCAAAAGCCCCCGTTGCGCCGCGCCATGGCGCGGCGCTAACCAGGTTTGTGACGGACCATGGCGCGGCGCAAAATCCTGCTTGCGCCGGACCATGGCGCGGCGCAAATGGAGGCGTTGCGCCGGACCATGGCGCGGCGCAACGCCTCGCCGGGTTGGCCCGCGCTCCACTCTCTGAGAGATTCGAATCATCCTCCTGGACCCCCGAAGAGCACGATGAAGAGAAATGCGAGCCCTCAGAGGGCGTAGAAGCGATCGCGCGCGTGATCCGGGATCGGACAACCGGAGTGCTGGTCGGTCGCCCCCAGGACCAGCTCACGGCCGCCTGCGAAGGTTTGACGCGCGAGCAGTGCCGCGCCGTCGAGCAGCACACCCGCGAGCTCACCAACCCGGGGGGCTTCATGCTCCTGGTGGCGGCAGCATGCGCCAAAGCCCGGGACCTGCGAGCCGGAATCGAGCCGGTAGCGCGCGCGAACCCCGAGCTCGAACGCACCGCCGAGCTCCTCGCCGACCAGGACCAGCGCGGTCTGCCCAGCGAGGACTACTTCGATCGGCTCCGGGGCCGTGTCACTGTCGGACTGGGGCGCGATGATGGTGGCGGGAACGGCCAGGGCTGAGGAGGACGACGATGGCCACCAACGGTCGGGGCATCCTGCGGGACCGCCCCGAAGAGGACTGGTTCGACGCCACCCCGGAGCAGCTTCGGGGTCTGGCCGCCTGGGCCACCAGACAGGGCCACTCCGAGGCGACCGTGAACGGGCTGGTGGGCTGGCTGACCCGCGGCGCGACCGAGACCGCCTCGATCCGCACCGCGACGCGCAATCGCGGGATCCTGCGCGAGTACGGCCCGCCCCGGCGGCCCCGCACGCGGCCGGCCTCCAAAAAGGGGAAGCGTGAAACGCCGATAATCATCGTTATGTCAAGTACGCGCAAGCGAGCCTGACGCCGGGGTTCCGCCAACCCCCCGCTCCCCCGACGGCGACCGCGCGAGCGGCCGAGACAGACCGGTGCGCACGCTCGACATCTCGCTGCCACCGGACTGAGGGGCTCGCAGAGCACGGGAGGCCCGGCGCCGCGGAGCGCGGCGATGGCCCCGGGGGGGCCTCAGGATCCCTCTCCCCGGATGGGGCCCCAGGCGTGGGCGATGTGGCGCTGGGGCAGGGCCGTCGCTCGGGGCGGGCCTCAGCGGCGGTCAGGTCAGCCCGGTGGGTGGCGGTCGTGGCGGTGCGCGTGGGGTGGGCGGTTCCCGGTCCCGTCGGTGCGAAACCCACAGGTTCGGCAGGTGATGCGCCAGAAGCGGCCTCCGGGACCGCTGCTCACGCAGACGTCCAGCTGTGGTCCGTCGGGCGGGGGGCCCGGAGGACGCGCTCCCGGGTCGCCGCGTCGCAGGGTGGACGGGACGAGGTGCACTTCGACGTGTCGCGGCGGCTCGTTCGAGGTCACAGCACCCGCACGCTAGACCTCGACGTGGTTCGTGTTCGGCGACTGGCCGAGTCGCCGGCGGGTCCTGGGGTGTCGACTTGGCTCTCAGGTTCCGATGTGGACAGCCGATAGTGCTCGTCATGCGTTGTTCGACCTGTTTGTTCCGTACCGTCGGCGCGACCACGCTGGCCCTCGCGATTGGCCTGGCCGGGATGGGCAGCGCTGGCGCGACGTCGTTAGCCAGCTCGCTGGCGTTCACCACCGGGTCGTGGAAGATCAGCTTCGACGCCACCGTGGTGCAGCACGCGTCGTTCGTCGACAGCGTCATCGACGTCCACGGGGAGGGCACCGCGAACGTCGAGAACGGGCAGCTGACCGGGACCTGCACCGCCGACGGCAGCACCTACGGCACCGTGACGACGGCCGGCCAGAGCTATGACGTGTCGGGTGCGCTCACCGTGAGCGGCTGCGCCTTCCACGGCCCGGCCAGCGCCCCGATCTGGTCCGCCACCACCGGGTTCTCCGGCACCGTCAACGGGGCCGGCGCGGGCGGCACGTTCGGCCCGATCTCGAGCACCCTGACCATCAAGCAAGCCACCCACGACCTGGTCGAAGGCGACTGGGAGGACCAGCTGCGCGCCGACACCGAGGCGCTCGGCGTGGACGTGACCGGCCCAGCCGCGTTCGTCGCCGAGCGGCAGGGCGAGTGCCCGTCGTCAGGCCCGCTCCTCCCCACCAACAGGAACGGGCGGATCCAGGACGGCACCCCCGCCAACCCGACCGTCGTGCGCATCGACGTCGACCCGAGCATCAGCAGCGTCCCCGCGCTCGAGCAGGGCCTCGAGGCCGCCATCGTCACCTGGAACTCCGAGCTTCGAGGCGGCCGGCCGCAACATCGAGTTCACCACCGAGTCCGGCCCGGGCCCGACCGTCCACGTCGCCGTCGACAGCCCGTCGGTCGAGCAGGCGCTCGGGTCTCCCCCGCTCGGCTCCAACAGCGCAGCCGAGAGCGACGTCGTCCAGTCAACGCCCGGCCCGCACGGCGTCCACTACACCCAGGTTGCCAACACGGTGCTCCGCAGCGGCGGGCTCAGCCCCGCGGAGCCGTGGGACGCGGTGAGCCCCGACCTGATCGAGCACCTCTTCCTGCACGAGCTCGGCCACGACCTCGGCCTGGGCGACAACACCACCACCCCGGACAGCATCATGTGGTCCAAGCTCAAGACGTCGGAGCGGACGACCACGATCTCCTGCTCGGACCAGCGCACCCTCGAGTCGCTCTGAGACCGACCGGCGACGCCCGTCCGCTCAGCGGCCGGTCCGACCGTCGAGGAGCTCGCGGGTGATCTCGAGGTGCCCGAGGTGGCGGGCGATCTCCTCGATCAGGTGCACCACCACCCAGCGCAGCGTCGTCGGGCGGAACTCGGCCCTCGACGGCAGGTCGAACGACTCGGCCTCGTCGAGCACCGCGTCGCCGGCCGCAGCCTCCGACCGGTAGAAGACGACCAGCTCCTCGACGCCCCACCCGTCGGGGAGGTCGAACATCCGGGCCCGCCACGCCATGTCCATCGGCTCGCCGGCGAAGATGGCGCGCAGCCACAGCCGCTCCGCGAAGCCGAGGTGCAGGACGATCTCGCCGAGCGAGTTGGCGGCCGGAACCGGCCTCCAGCGCAGCTGCTCGGCGTCGAGGCCGTCGAGCTTGAAGACCGCGCACTCGCGGAGATAGTCGAGCCAGTGCCGGGCCATCGTCATCTCGTCGGCAGGGGCCGTCTCGTCGGGTCGGGCGACCGCGAGCGTGGGCGGAGCCTCGGGCCCGGGCGGCCGGACCGGCGGCACGGCTCGGGCGCTCACGGCTCGGGATCCTCCGACGGTGCCGGCCCGGCCGGCTCGACGAACCGGAACAGCTGCACGCCGTCGGGGAGGACGGCGGCGCCACCCCGGTAGCGGTGGGTGCCGACCGAGAGCGGCTGGTCGTCGACGACGTCGAAGCCGACCTCCTCGAACTGCTGGTCGGCGAGCCAGCCCCGGATGGGGCCGGTCAGGTCGGGGGGAAGCCGGTGCCGGGTCCAGATCACCGTCGCGCCGGGCGCGCAGAAGGCGGGCAGCGCGGCGACGGTGCGGCGGATGTCGTCGTCGGTGACGTTCCCGAAGATGCCGCAGGCCAGCACCAGGTCGGCCGGGATCGCGCCCGCGTACGCGTCGGCACGGCCCGCGTCGCGCTCGACCACGCGCACCTCGGACAGGTCGAGCGCGGCGAGGGCCTCCCGGGCCGCGGCGACGTTGCGGGAGTCGAGCTCGACGAGGCGGGCGCTCACGTCGCCGCGCCGCGGGTGGTCGGCGAGGACACCGAGCACGTCCCTCCCCTGCCCCGCGCAGAGGCTGACCACCCGCACCGGGCCGGGCCGTGCCGCGTCGAGGGCGTCGCGGATCCGGCGCTGCACGAAGGCGAGCCGCCGGGCCAGCGGCGACGCCGGGTCGTCGTAGGGCAGGTGCCACGCCCACCAGTCCCGCCGGTCCGGCACCGTCAACCCCCGGCGCAGGGACGCGAGCGAGCCGGCCGGCTCACGTCGTGGTCGTGGTGGCCGGGACCTCGGTCACGGTCGAGCTGCGCGTCGCGTTCGACGAGGCGTTCTTGGCAGTGATCGTGTACGTGTGCGTCTTCCCGTTGCAGGCGAACGGCACCGACTCCGCGCCGGCTGGGCCGCTATAGGTCTTATAGGCGGCGCCATCGATCGAGAGGATCACCGAGGTCGCGTTGTTCGTCGCCCACGAGATCGCGATCTGCGTCGGCGCCGAGCAGGTCACGGTGCTCGGCACGTTGAACGAGTTGATCGACACCACCGGCGCGGCTGTGGTCGGCGCGGTCGTGGCGTGCGTCGTCGTGGCCGGCAGGGTCGTCGTCGTGGTCGAGGAGGTCGAGGTGGTGGTGCTGGCCGTCTTGCCGCCACCCCCGCCGGTGAGGAGCAGCACCAGCAGCACCGCGATGATCACCGCCGCCGCGCCGGCGGCGGCCAGGATCCAGATCAGCCGCTTCCGTCGGGCCGCCTCGTCGTCCTCGGCGCCGGGACCACCCGGCCCACCCGGACCGGGGGGACCCCCGGGGGGACCACCGCCCGGCGGCAGGTACTCAGTCGGCTCCCCCGCCTCCCCGGCCGGGACGGTGGGGTCGCCGCCCGCCGGATGCTGCGCGGCGCGCTCGGCGGGATCGATCCAGCCCGGCTCGCTCTCGTCACCCCAGCCTTCCATGCGCCGAGGAGCCTATGGCACGAGTCCCGACCCGGCGCGCACGGCCAGGGACGGTCCTACTCGCCGGCGAGGTCCTCGAGCGGCGGGCAGGAGCACATCACGTTGCGGTCCCCGTACGCGTTGTCGATCCGCCCCACCGGCACCCAGTACTTGTCGGCGCGGAGCGCCTCGACCGGGTACGCGCCCCGCTCACGCGGGTAGGGCCGCGACCACGCCTCGGCGAGCAGGTCGGCGGCTGGGTGCGGGGCGTGCCGCAGCGGGCTGTCCTCGAGCGCCCACTCCCCCGCCTCGACCGCGGCGACCTCAGCGCGGATGGCGAGCATGGCGTCGCAGAACCGGTCCAGCTCGACCTTCGACTCCGATTCGGTGGGCTCGACCATGAGCGTCCCCGCGACAGGGAACGACATCGTCGGCGCGTGGAACCCGTAGTCGATGAGCCGCTTCGCGACGTCCTCCGCGGTGACGCCCGTCGCGGCGGTGATCGGGCGCAGGTCGAGGATGCACTCGTGGGCGACGAACCCGTCCGGGCCGGTGTAGAGGACCGGGTACGCGTCGCGCAGCCGCCGGGCCACGTAGTTGGCGTTCAAGATCGCGACCAGCGTCGCGGTGCGGAGCCCGTCGGGCCCCATGAGCCGGATGTATGCCCAGGAGATGGGGAGGATCCCGGCCGAGCCCCACGGCGCCTCGCTGACCGGCCCGATCCCGGTCGCCGGGCCGGCCTCGGGGACCAGCGGGTGGTTGGGGAGGTAGGGGGCGAGGTGGGCCCCGACCGCGACCGGCCCCACCCCCGGTCCCCCCCCACCGTGGGGGATGCAGAACGTCTTGTGCAGGTTCAGGTGCGACACGTCGGCGCCGAACCGGCCCGGCTTCGCCAACCCGACCAGCGCGTTCAGGTTGGCGCCGTCGAGGTACACCTGCCCACCCGCGTCGTGCACCACCGCGCAGACGTCGCGGACGTGGTCCTCGAACACGCCGTGCGTCGACGGGTAGGTGACCATGAGCGCGGCGAGCCGGTCGCCGTGCTCGGCGATCCGGAGCTTCAGCGCGTCGACGTCGACGTTGCCGTCGTCGTCGCAGGCGACCACCACGACCCGCATCCCGGCCATCGCCGCGCTCGCCGGGTTCGTGCCGTGCGCCGACGCCGGGATGAGGCACACGTCGCGGTGCTCGTCGCCCCGGTCCCGGTGGTAGGCGCGGATGGCGAGCAGCCCGGCCAGCTCCCCCTGCGACCCCGCGTTGGGCTGCAGCGACACCGCCGCGTAGCCGGTGATCTCGCACAGCCACGCCTCCAGGTCGGCGAACAGCTGCCGGTACCCGGCCGCCTGGTCGAGCGGCCCGAACGGGTGCAGCGCCGCGAACTCGGGCCAGGTGATCGGCACCATCTCGGTCGTCGCGTTCAGCTTCATCGTGCACGAACCGAGCGGGATCATCGTGCGGTCCAGGGCCAGGTCCCGGTCGGCGAGCCGCCGCAGGTAGCGGAGCAGCTCGGTCTCCGAGTGGTACCGGTGGAACACCGGGTGGGTCAGGTACGCGCTGGTGCGCGCCAGCGGGTCGGGGAACGGGTCGTCGACGCGCCCGTCGAGCGCCTCGAGGTCGGCGGTGACGCCGAACGCCTCCCACACCGCGGTCACCACCGCGGGCGTGGTCGTCTCGTCCAGCGCGACACCGACCGTGTCGGCGTCGACGCGGCGCAGGTTCAGGCCCCGGTCCCGTGCCGCCGCGACGACCCGGTCGGCGCCGCCCGGCACCCGCACTGTGATCGTGTCGAACCAGCGCTCGGGGACGACCTCCACTCCCCCACCGGTGAGCCCGGCCGCGAGGAGGCAGGCCAGCCGGTGCACGCGGGCCGCGATCCGGCGCAGCCCATCCGGCCCGTGGTAGACCGCGTACAGACCGGCGAGGACGGCGAGGAGCACCTGGGCGGTGCAGATGTTGCTGGTCGCCCGCTCGCGACGGATGTGCTGCTCCCGGGTCTGGAGGGCGAGGCGCAGCGCGGGCCGACCCGCGTCGTCGACCGACACCCCGACCAGCCGCCCGGGCAGGCTGCGGCGGTGCTCGTCCCGGACGGCGAGGAACCCGGCGTGGGGGCCGCCGAACCCGAGCGGCACCCCGAACCGCTGCGAGGAGCCGACGACGACGTCCGCGCCCTGCTCGCCGGGCGGGACCAGCAGCGTGCACGCCAGCAGGTCGGCCGCGACGACCACGAACGCGCCGCGGGCGTGGAGGGCCTCGATGACGGCCCGCCGGTCCCGCACCGCGCCGCTCGTCCCCGGCTCTTGGAGCAGCACCCCGAACACGCCTGCCGAGTCGTCGAGGGAGGACGGGTCGGCGACGACGACCTCGAGGCCGAGCGCCTCGGCCCGGGTGCGGACCACCGCGACCGTCTGCGGGTGCGCGTCCGGGTCGACGACGAACGTCGTGCCGACGTCGCCGTTCAGGCGGTGGCAGAGCGCCATCGCCTCCGCGGCGGCGGTCGACTCGTCGAGCAGCGACGCGTTGGCGAGGTCCATGCCGGTCAGGTCCGCGACCATGGTCTGGAAGTTCAAGAGCGCCTCGAGCCGCCCTTGCGAGATCTCGGGCTGGTAGGGCGTGTACGCGGTGTACCAGGCCGGGTTCTCGAGCACGTTGCGCTGGATCACGGGCGGGGTGACCGTGCCCGAGTAGCCGGCGCCGAGCAGCGACACCAGGACGGTGTTGCCCGCCGCGAGGGCGCGCAGCTCGTCGACCACGGTCGTCTCGTCGGCCGCCGCGGGCAGCGCGAGCGGCGCGTCGTCGCGGATCGCGGCGGGGACCGTCGCGTCGGCGAGCTCGTCGAGGGACTGCAGGCCGAGCGTGGTGAGCATGGCGGCCTGCTGGTCGGCGTCGGGACCGACGTGGCGGTCGACGAACGGGGTGGGCTCGAGGTCCCGGAGGGTCATGGTCGTCTCCGTCGACGGTCGCGGTCGGCTGGCCGGGCCACCGCGGTGACCCGCCGCTCCCGCGCTCGTCGGGGGACCTGAGAGATTCGCCGGAACGGCCGGCTTTCCCCTTCGGTGAGGCGGGATGTCCCGCCTGCTCTCCAGCGTGGCCTCACCCGGACGGTTCAGGGGCCTGAGAGGTTCCGGGAGTGGTTGCTCCTTCGGCGCCCCGCTGGCGGCGAGGTCTCTCCCGACCGGGGTCGACGGCTTGTGCGGCCAGGGTAGCCGGGCCCGATCAACCGGCTGCTCGAGCGCCGCCGGGTCGAGCCGGCCCATCCGCCGCGGGTACCGTCCGGGCGGGTTCATCGGGGAGGGCAATGAAGCGGCTGGGGGTGATCGCGGCGGCGCTCGTCGTCGTGGGACTGGCGGCCGGGCCGGCCGAGGCCCGCACGTCGTCGGTGCAGGCGAAGCCGGTCTGCGCGGGGGCGGAGTCGTTGACCATCATCGGCCCGATCACGAACTCCTTCGACGCCGCGGACCTCCAGACGCTCGCCTCCCTGGGGCGCCAGGTCCGCAAGCTCCACCTGGCGGGCTTCAGCACCGCGAAGCTGTCGGCCCGGGTCAGCCGGAGTGTCCACCAGGGCTACTCGAGCCAGCTGGCCGCGATCACCGCGGTCGCGAACGCCTGCCTGCACGACCACGTGATCGTGGCGCCGACCACGCCGACGACCACCCCCTCCCCGGTGGCGAGCCTCCTGCCGAGCGGCATCTACACCAACGGACCGTCGGGGACGCCGCACTACTTCATCTCCTTGATGAGCGGGTCGGGCGGCTCGTTCAGCGGCACGGTCTCGTTCCTCGCCCAGGACGGCAACACCCCGACCGAGTTCACGTTCACCGCCGCCGCGCAGGACGGGGTGGCGACCGTCACGCCGAGCTCGGGGCCGTCCACGCTCACGGCGACGTTCTCCCAGAACCAGCTGACGCTCGGGAACTGCACCAGCTACCTGCAGTTCGCGCAGTCCAACGCCGATTGCACGTTCAACCTCTCGCCGGGCGGCCTGCAGTAGCCAGCCGCAGGGTGGTCAGGCTGCGGGGAGCCGGCCGGTCAACTCGACGTGCCGCGACCCCACAGCTCGGCGGAGTTGCGCTCGCCGTGGGGGTACTCGATCAGCTCGATCGGGGTGCCGTCGGGATCGAGCACGAAGAACATCCGGACCCCGCCGACGTCGACCGGGGCCTGGGCGGGCTGGTAGCCGAGGTCGACCAGCCGACGGTGCGTGCCGTCCAGGTCCTCGACCGAGAACGACATGTTCGTGTAGCCGAGGTGCGGGCCTGGGGTCGCGGCGCCGGTCACGCCGAGGGCGAGGAGCTCGACGACGACGCCGCCGACGAGGCCGCCGACCATCCGGCCCTTCGCGCCCGTGGTCCCGGTGACGGCCTCGAGCGACGGGCCCTCGAGCTCGACGTCGAACACGACGTCGAAGCCGAGCAGGTCCCGGTAGAAGGCCAGGGAGCGGTCCATGTCGCTGACGCCGACGCACAGGTGCGAGAAGGCCTGCACGGGAACGATCGAGTCCGCCATGACGTCCCCCGGTGACACGGTCCGGCCCGGGACCGGACGCTACTGCGGCCGCCGACCAGCTACGGCACGAACGGGGTGCGCACCACCCGGGCCGCGAGCCGGCGGCCCCGGACCTCGATCTCGACCGGGGCGTCGTCGGCGACGTCGGGGGGCAGGAACCCCAGCGCGATGCCGCGCTCGAGGATGGGTGAGAAGTTGCCGCTCGTCACCTCCCCCGCCGCCGCGCCGTCGAGGAGCACCGGGCAGCCGGCCCGGGGCACGGCCCGGTCGGCGCCGAGGAGGCCGCGCAGGCGGCGGGTGACGCCGCGGTCCCGCTCGGCGAGCAGCGGGGAGCGGCCCCGGAAGTCGCCCTTGTCGAAGCGCACCACCCAGCCCAGCCCGGCCTGGAGGGGGGTGATGCCGGGGCCGAGCTCGTGGCCGTGGAGCGGGAAGCCGGCCTCGAGGCGCAGCGTGTCGCGGGCGCCGAGACCGGCCGGGCGGACCCCGGCGTCGAGGAGGTCGGCCCACACCGCGGGCGCGTCGGCGGCCGGGACGTGCAGCTCGACGCCGTCCTCACCGGTGTAGCCGGTGCCGGCCGCGTAGCCGTCGAAGCGGTCGTGGAGCGCGCCGACCGCGAAGCGCGGCACGGCCGCCGCGTCGGGAAGCCGCTCGGCGAGCCGGGCCCGGGCGTGCGGTCCTTGCACGGCGAGGACAGCGCGGGTCACGGTCACGTCGTCGAAGTCGACTGGCCCGTCGACGTGGGCCGCGGCCTCCCCGATCGCGGTGGTGACACCGCCCGTGTTCGACGCGTTCGGCATGACGAGGAACTCGGCGTCGGCCACCCACCAGACGATGAGGTCGTCGACGACGTGCGCGTCGTCGGGGTCGAGGAGGTGCGTGTACTGGGCCCGGCCCGGCCCGATGCGGCCCAGGTCGTTGGTGAACGCCCACTGGAGCGCGTCGAGCGCGCCGGGCCCCGCGACCCGCACCGTGCCCAGGTGGGAGACGTCGAAGACGACCGCGTCGGCCCGGCAGGCCCGATGCTCGTCGAGGACGCTCGAGTACTGCAGCGGCATGTCCCAGCCGCCGAAGGCAGCGAACCGCGCGCCGAGGGCCCGGTGCTGGGCGTCGAGCGGGCTCCGGTGCAGCGCGTCGCCCACGGAGCGGAGCCTACGCGGGGCTCAGGCCGATTCGGCTGCCTCGCCCTCGTCGGGGTCGGGTCGCAGGTCGAGGCGAGCCGGCGGGTCGGGAGCCGCCTCGGCGTGCTGGGAGGGCGGCTCGAGCCCGTACTTCACGAGCAGGTGCAGGTAGTCGCGCTGGTAGAGGACCTTGATCTGGACCTGGTACAGCTCGCGGAGCCGCCGCGGTTTGCGGTTCTTCTTGGTGACGAGCCGCTGGTTCAGCGTCGTGATCTCGATGTAGAGGTCGTAGGCGGGCAGGTAGAAGTCGGGGGTGAACGCCTGCGCGGTGTTGCCCTCGTGGTCCTCCTCGAGGGTGAAGGTGCGCGGCTCGTACTCCCACACGATGCCGTAGAAGTCGAGGAGCTTGGCGAACTGACGCTCGGAGTTGTGCGCGAAGCGGGTCTGCTCGTGCGGGAGCGTGTCGCCGATGACTCAGCCCCCGTGGGTCGCCCGCCGGGCGGGTGGCAGGACGGGCTCGACGCTCGGGTCGCGAGCCGCCCCCGGCTCGAGCTCGTGGATGCGCGACTCGAGCTCGTCGACGACGTGACCGAGCGGGACGATGTTCAGCACCCCTTGGCCGCGCCGGACCAGGTCGACGAGGTCGTTGCCGTCCCGGGCCAGCACCGAATCGGTGCCGTTCAGGACGAGGCTCGCGGTCTCCCAGGTGACGGTGTCCTCGCGGAGGTACTCGATGGCGCGCCGGGCGGTCTGGAGCTTCACGCCCGCGTCGAGGAGGCTCTTGATCACCTTCAGTCGCACCAGGTCGCGGTACGAGTAGCGGCGCTGGGTGCCGCTGCCGTGCGCGTCGGCGAGCGACGGGCGGACCAGGTCGGTGCGGGCCCAGTAGTCGAGCTGGCGGTAGGAGATGCCGACGATCGCGCACACCTGCGGGCCGCCCCAGCCGGGCTCCCCGGCCCGGTCGGCGGCCGGCGCCGCGCCGCGGCGGCTCCCATTCGACTGCTGCCCGGCCACGCTGCCCTCCCCCGGAGTCACACGGGCGTAGTTACGCCGCTGTGACGGTAACCCGGGGGGGCCCGGGCCGTCAACGCCGCCCAGCGGGCGCCTGGGGGCCTCTCCGGGCCCTTCGCCGACGCCCCTCCTGGACGGTCCGGGGTGCCCGAGGCCCCCGGGGGCGGGGCTACTCGGAGGCGAAGTCCTCGGGGCGGACCTGGTTCAGGAACTCGCGGAACTCCTGGATCTCGACCTCTTCGTCGTCCTGGTCGAAGAGGACGCCGGCCTCCTCGAGGACCGCCTCGTCGGCGAAGATCGGGACCGGCTCCGGGTAGCGGGCGGCCAGGGCCAGCGCGTCGGAGGGCCGGGAGGAGATGCGCCGCACGTCGGTCTCCTGGCCGAGCTCGATCTCGGCGTAGAAAGTGCCGTCGTGGAGCTCGGTGATCACGACCCGCTGGAGCCGGACCGCCATCTCGTCGAGGACGGTCTTGAACAGGTCGTGGGTCATGGGCCGGGGAGTCTCCATGCCCTGCAGCGCGTAGACGATCGCGGTCGCTTCGGGGGGGCCGATGAAGATCGGCAGGTACCGCTGACCTTCCTCTTCGCGCAGCAGCACGATCGGCTGGTTCGTGGGGACCTCGACTCGGACCCCCACCAGCGACATCTGGATCACTGGCGGCCCTTTCGACCTTTACCCCGAGAACTCGAAGCCACCCTAGCAGCGCGGCTTCCGGGCCCCTCACCCCGGTTCCGGCGCCCCCCCGTGCCGGCCGACGGGGTCACCGGGTCCCATCCCGCTCGGGGCGCTGGTAGGCGGCTACGTACGCGTCCGGGTCGGCGAGCACCGCGGCCCGGTCGACGGAGAGCACGACCGGCAGGTTGCGGTACCGCTCGGCGTGGTGGAGGCCGTAGCCGAGCAGGAACGCGTCGCCGGGCACCTCGATCCCGACGTAGCGCACCTCGAGGGGGACGATGCGTCGCTCGACCCGGTCGAGGAGCGTGCACACGTCGAGGCGCCGCGGGCCGCGCTCCCCCACGTGGCGGAGCAGGTAGGCGACGGTGAGGCCGGTGTCGACGAGGTCCTCGACCAGGACGACGTCGCGGCCCGCGACGTCGAGCGCCAGGTCCTCGAGGATCCGCACCCGGCCGCTGTCGGGCGCATACCGGGAGATGGCGAGGAAGTCGAGCTGCACGTCGATGCTGCGGATGGCGCGGGCGAGGTCGGCGAGGAACACCAGCGCCCCCTTGAGCACCCCGACCAGGATCACCCCGTCGGGATGGTCGGCCTCGATGCGCGCCGCGAGGCGACGCACGTGGTCGGCCAGCGCGGCCTGATCGAGGAGGACCTGGCCTTCGATGCTCGGGGCGGTCACTCGGCCTGCTGGTCGCGCAGCACGCGGCGCAGCATGAGGGTCCGCAGCCGGGCGCCGCTGCGGACGAGCTCCTCGAACTCGGCTTGGCGGCGGGCCCGCGCCACCGGGTTGCGCTGCCGCCGGTACGGGCGGAGCACCTGCAGGAGCAGGTCGGCTTCCCGGTCCGCGAAGTGCTGATACATGCGCAGGTGCCGGGCCGTGATCCCGCACGCGTAGAACGGCGCGGCGGCCCGCGCCACCTCGAGGGCCTCCTCGTCGTAGCGGGCCGCGCCGCCGGCGCCGCCGACGTTGGTGATCAGCCCGTACGACTCGAGCTTCCTCGAGCGCCTGGTCGCCGAGCGACGCCTCGCGGAGCAGCTCGAGGCGGGTGAGCAGCCCGCCCGGGATCGGCTCGTCGTCGTGGGTGACCACCGACCCGTCCGCGGCGGGCTCGGCGTCCGCCTCGAGCTCGTCGACCGCGTCGCCGTCGCGCTCGGCGCGGCGCTCGAGAGGCAGGGTGAGCTCCGCGTCGAGGCGGATGACCCGGCCCGGGGTGAGCGCGACCTCGTCGGGCACCGCGGGGCGCTCCCCGTTCGTCACCTCGAGCGGCGGCGCGCCGCCGGGCCCGAAGTCGTCGAGACGCTCCTTGATGACCCGCAGGGGCAGGAAGTGCTCGCGCTGCTGGTACAGGATCCAGCGCAGCCGCTCCAGGTCGGGCCCATAGAAGCGCCGGTACCCGGACGGGGTGCGCTCGGGGTCGATGAGCCCCTGGCTCTCGAGGAACCGGATCTTGGAGACGGTCACGTCGGGGAACTCGTCTTGGAGGTGGACGAGCACCTCCCCGATCGACAGGTGCGCCTCGTCGTGGAACGACGCCGTCACGGGCTCGCCTCGCCGCCCCGGTCGTCCCGGTCGCGCCGGCCTCCGTACAGGAAGGTGAGCACGAACCGGCCGATCTGGATCTCGGACACGTCGGTGAGGGGCGCGGTGTCGATCCGCTCCCCGTGGACGTAGGTGCCGTTCAGGGAGCCGACGTCGCGGATCTCGTACCCGTCGGGGCTGCGCTTGACGGTGGCGTGACGCCGGGAGACGGTCACGTCGTCGAGGAACAGGTCCGACTCGGGGTGGCGCCCGATGGTGGTCGTGTCGGCTTCGAGCGCGTAGGTGCTGCCCACGTTGGGGCCCCGCCGGACCACGAGGATCCCCAGGTCGGGGGGCAGGTCGTCGAGGAGCTCCCCGAGCTGGTCCTCGAGCTCCTGGCGGTCCTCGAGCAGGGCCAGCGACGCGGTGGTCTCGTCGGCGTCGCTGAGCGGCGCGCCGCACGAGGAGCAGAAGTTCGCTCCGGGCTCGTTCTCATGGCCACACCGGCGACATTCCACTGACCCCGAGGGTACCGACGGCCCCCCCGTGCTTCAACGACCGTGCGGGCTCAGGCCTCCTCGACCAGGTGCCGGTACCCGTCCGCGTCGAGGAGCGCGTCGAGCTCCGCGGGGTCGACGACCCGCAGCGTGAAGATCCACCCCGCCCCGTAGGGGTCCTGGTTCAGCACCTCGGGATGCTCGTCGAGCGCGGTGTTCACGGCGGTGACCGCTCCCGACAGCGGCGAGTAGATCTCCGACACCGACTTGGTCGATTCGACCTCTGCGCACGACGCGTTGGCGACCACCTCGAGGCCGACGTCGGGCAGCTGCACGTACACGACGTCGCCCAGCTGGTCCTGCGCGTAGTCGGTGATCCCGACTCGGGCCTCGTCGCCGCTGAGCGTCACCCACTCGTGCTCGGCGCTGTACTTCCGGTCGGTCGGGTACTCCACCGCGTCTCCCCGCGTCGTCGCCGCCGGCACCCTACCCACTCCCCCCGCCTCGGCCGTCCCCGCGGGCACGGCCGGCTTAGCCGACGGCCCGGCGGATGCGGTCGGCTTGGGTCTCGGCGAGGCGGCGGGCCGCGACGTCGTCGCCGGCCTCGGCCCACACGTGGGTGTGAGGCTCGGTCGGGTCGGGCAGCACCAGCGTCCACCCGTCGGCGCTCTCGACCTTCACCCCGTCGACGACGACCAGCTCGCCGGGTGGGGGGTGCTCGACCAGCTCCCGCATCACCGCACCCTTGCGCTCCCAGGGGGTGGGGACGCTCAGGTGCACGAGGTGCACGGCCGGCAGGGCGCGCACGACGCTGGACAGGGACCGGCCGGTGTCGGCGAGCAGGTCGAGGAGGTGCACGAGGGTGGCCATGGCGTCGTAGGCGGGCAGGAAGTTGGGCCAGATGAACCCGCCGCTCGTCGACGCCGCGAACTGCACCCCGCCGCTCGACGCGGCCTCCATGAGGTCAGCGTCGGCGAGCTTGGTCCACACCACCTCCCCGCCGCCCGCTTCGACGAGGCGAGCCGCCTCCCGGGTCACCGAGACCGGCAGCGCGACGCGCGCCTCGGGGTGGGTCTCGACGACGAGGCTGATCAGCGCCAGGAGCGCCTCGGTGTCGCTCAGGACGTGCCCGGAGTCGTCGACGAGGTGCGCGGTCTCCCCCGACGGGTCGAGGAGGTACCCGAGGTGACTGCCCGACGCGCGGGCGAGCTCGACGAGGCGGGCCAGCTGCACGGCCGGCTCGGTGCTCGTCACCGCGGCGGTGCTCGCGTACGGGTTGACGGCCAGCACCTCCGCGCCCAGCTTGGCGAGCACGGCCGGCATCACGATCGACGCCGCCCCGAACGAGTAGTCGAGCACCACCTTGAAGCCGTGCTCGCGGAGCCGGTCGGAGTCGACGGCCCGGTCGAGCGCGCCGCTGTAGAACTCGATGGCGCGGGGCGGGTACACGATGTCGCCGATGTCGCCGGCGAAGGCCCGCCGGTAGTCCTCCCGGTGGAGGAGCCGCTCCACCTTGCGCTGCTGGTTGACGTCGATGTCGCGCCCGTCGGCGTCGAAGAACCGCAGCTCGACGCTGTCGGGGTCGTCGGGGACGAGCCGGACCGTGATCCCACCCGACGCGTGGCTGTTGCGGACCTGGAAGCGGGTGAGGGGGACGGTGGCGAGCTCGACGTCCTCGACCGTCACGCCGGCCAGGTTCAGCCCGCCGATCACGGCCCGCTTCAACGCCCGGGCCACCCGGCTGGTGTCCCGGCTGGCAGTGACGATCGCACCCCGCTTCAGCGCGGTGCCGTACGCCATCGCGACCCGCACTGCGACCTCGGGGGTGATGTCGACGTTGGCGAGGCCCCGCACCCCCCGCCGGCCGAACAGGGTCCGCACCCCCCGGGTCTCCCACACGATCGAGTCGTTGACGACCGCCTCCGCCTCGACGGTCTTGAACGGGTAGATCTTCACCCCCGGGTTCACGACCGCCCCCCGGCCGACGAAGCACTCGTCGCCGACGACGACGCCCTCCTCGAGGCGGGCGTGGTCCCGCAGGTCGCTGGAGCGCCCGACGATCGCACCCCGCAGGGCCGCACCGCGTCCCACGTACACGTGGTCGTGGAGCACCGAGCGGACCACCGACGCCTCCGCCTTCACGACCACGTCGGTGCCGAGCACCGTGTACTCGGCGAGGTGCGCGCCGGCTTCGACCCGGCAGTTGTCGCCGATCACGACCGGGCCGTGCACGACCGCCTCCGGGTCGAGCTCCGCGCCCTCCCCGAGCCACACCCCCTCGCTCACCTCGAAGCCGCCCACGTCGACCCGCACCGCGCCGTCGAGGACGTCGACGTGGGCGCGCAGGTACGCGTCGGCGGTGCCGACGTCCTCCCAGTACCCGTCGGCGACGTGCCCGTGCAGGGCGAGCCCCCGGTCGAGCGCAGCGGGGAACACGTCCCCGGAGAAGTCGACGACCTCCCCCTCCGCGATGAAGTCGAAGATCTCGGGCTCGAGGACGTAGATGCCGGTGTTGATGGTGTCGGAGAACACCTGCCCCCACGACGGCTTCTCGAGGAACCGCTCGATCGACCCGTCGGGGCGGGTGATCACGATCCCGAACTCGAGCGGGTTCTCGACCCGCTTCAGCGCGATGGACGCCAGCGCGCCGGTGTCGCGGTGCGCCTTCATGAGCGACGTCAGGTCGATGTCGGTGAGCACGTCGCCCGAAATGACGAGGAACGTGTCATCGAGCTCCGCGGAGGCGTTCCGCACCGACCCCGCGGTGCCGAGCGGCTGCTCCTCGGTCGCGTAGCGGATCTGCACCCCGAAGTCGGAGCCGTCCCCGAAGTAGGTGCGGATCTGGTTGGCGAGGTACGCGACGGTGACGACGACGTCGTCGAAGCCGTGCTGCACGAGCAGGGCGAGGATGTGCTCCATCATCGGCCGGTTGACGAGCGGCATCATCGGCTTGGCCTGGTTGCTGGTGAGGGGCCGCAGCCGGGTCCCCTCCCCGCCGGCCATGATGACCGCCTTCACGCCGACACCTGCGTGGCCCGCTCGGCCCGCCCGTCGCGCAGCGCGGCGCGGGCGAGCGGCACGTACCCGACCAGCGAGAAGTAACCAAGCGCCAGCCCCGACGCGGTGCACAGCCAGGTGAGGGCGTCGACGACGTCCCGGATCGTGCCGGGGGCGAGGATCTCGACGAGGAGGAAGCCGGGGAGGGCGAACATGAGGAGGAGCGTCCCCGCCTTCCCGACCCACTGCACGTCGATGCGGCGGGCGCCGGCCGCGGCGAGGGTGAGGGTGGCGGCGGCGACGATCCCCTCCCGGGCGAGGACGGCCACCCCGACCCAGACCGGCACCGCGCCGTCGACGATCAGGGCCAGCGCGGCGACGAGGAGGAGGACCCGGTCGGCGACCGGGTCGAGGACCTTCCCGAGGTCGCTGCCCTGGTCGTAGCGGCGGGCGATCCACCCGTCGACCCAGTCGGTGGCGCCGAGCCCGCCGAGCAGCGCGAAGGCAGCCACCCGGTCGTCGGCCAACAGCAGCCAGCAGAACAGCGGGACGCAGGCCAGCCGCACCACCGAGATCAGGTTCGGGACGGTGACGATTCGCCGGTCGGCCACCCGGCCAGCGTACGCGAGGCCCTCCGCGGCGCCTCAGGACCAGTCGAACTGCACCGCGACCCGACGGGCGGTGATCGGCCGGATCCGCTCGACGGCGACGGCCTGGTGGGCCGGGTGGGCCAGGTAGGCGCGCCAAGCGTCGACGTCGTCGAAGTCGGCGACGACGGCTAGGTCGCCGTTGCCGTCCACCAGGCCCCGGTCGGCGCCGACCCAGTAGGCGCGGATCTCGGGGATCTGGGCTGGCAGGGCTCGCAGCCCGTCGACCACCGCGTCGACCTGCTCGGGGGTGGCCGACTCGGCCCAGGCGAAGCACACCACGTGGCGCAGCACGACTACTGCAACCCCGCGTCGGCGCCGCCGTCGACGGGCAGCGCGACCCCGGTCACGAACCCGGCCTGCTCGGAGCAGAGGAACGCGCACACCGCGCCGAAGTCGGCCGGGCGGCCCGGCCGCCCGGCCGGGATCCCGTCCGCGACCACCGCGGCTCCGCCGGCCAGCTGCCGCATCCGGTCGGTGTCGTGCATGCCGGGCTGCAGCGAGTTCACCGTCACCCCGTCCCGGGCGATCTCCCGGGCCAGGGTCTTCAAGAACCCGGTGACGCCGGCCCGGGCCGTGTTGGAGAGGATCAGCCCCGGGATGGGCTGCCGCACCGCGATCGAGGTGATCGCGACCACCCTCCCCCACTGCTGGGCCTGCATGGCCGGGACCGCCTCCGCGCACATCGCGATCGTCGACAAGGCATTCAGCTCGAACGCCCGCGCGTACTCGGCCGGGTCCGACACCTGCGCGAACCCGCCCGGCGGCGGCCCGCCCGCGTTCGGGACGAGGACGTCGATCCCGCCCAGCGCGCCGCGGGCGTCGCGCACGAACCCGGCCGCCCCCTCCGGGGTCGACACGTCGGCGACGATCGGTACCAGGCCGTGCGGGGCGGCGGCGGCCTCGACCGTGACCCGGTCCCGGCCGCAGATCGCGACCCGCACCCCCTCGGCGGCCAGCGCGACCGCGCAGGCCAGGCCGAGGCCCTTCGACGCCGCGGCCACCGCGGCCCGGCGCCCCTCGAGCTGCAAGTCCATCGGGTCTCCTTCCCTTCCGCTGGTGCGGGGCGGGTCAGCCGTGGATCGGCCCGGCGGCGTCGCGCAGCGACGGCGCGGCCCGGCCGGTGCGGCGAGCGATGATCTCGGCGCAGATCGCGATCGCGGTCTCCTCGGGAGTGCGGGCGCCCAGGTCGAGGCCGATCGGGGCCAGGACCCGCTCCAGGCCGGCGTCGTCGACCCCGGCCTGTCGCAGGCGCGCCACCCGGTCGGCGTGGGTGCGGCGGCTGCCCATCGCGCCGAGGTACCCGACCCGGGTGCTGAGCGCGGCGACGATCGCGGGCACGTCGAACTTCGCGTCGTGGGTGAGGACGCACACCGCGTCGCGAGGGCCGAGCTCGGCACCGTGCGCGGCGAGGTACCGGTCGGGCCACTCGCACACCACCTCGTCGGCCATCGGGAACCGGGCTGGGGTCGCGAACACCGCCCGGGCGTCGCAGACCGTCACCGAGTAGCCGAGCACCTTCGCGGCCCGGGCCAGCGCGGCGGTGAAGTCGACCGCCCCGAAGATCACCATTCGGGGCGGCGGCGCGAACGACTCGATGAACACGCTCACCTGCGATTCGCGTGCTTCGCCGTGCCGCCCGTAGTGGCGGGTGACGGTCGTGCCGCTCTCGAGCGCGCCGAGTGCATCGCGGGCCACGACCCGGTCGAGGTCGGGTTCGCCGAGCGACCCGCACGGCGCCCGGTCCGGCCCGACCAGCAGCTTGGCGCCCACCCCGGGCCCGCCGGTGACGCTGGCCAGCGCGACCGGCGCCTCGGCCCGCAGCGCGTCGCGAAGCGCGTCGAAGACCGGGGTCGGCGGGGCGCTCACCGCGCTCACCAGTCGAGCGGCTCGACGTAGACGTGGAGCGTCCCGCCGCACGTCAACCCGACCGCGAACGCCTCGTCGTCCGAGTAGCCGAAGGTGACGACCCCCCGCTCGTGCTCGCCGGCGAGCACCGCGAGCGCCTCGGTGACGACCGCGCCCTCGACGCAGCCGCCCGACACCGACCCCGCGACCTCCCCGGCCTCGTTGACCGCCATCGCCGCGCCGGGGTCCCGGGGGCCGGAGCCGTCGAGGCCGACCACCCGGGCCACCGCGACGCGCTGCCCGGCGCCCCGCCAGCGGTCGATGTCGTCGAGGAGGTCGCGCATCTCAGCGGGCCAAGACCGCGACGAGGTCCTCGAGCGCGCCGACCGAGTGGCCGGTGACGAAGTCATCGACGTACGGCAGCGCGGCGGCCATCCCGCGGGCGAGCGGCGCGTACTCGGCGGTGGCCTTCAGCGGGTTCACCCACACGATCCGATGGGCGACCCGGGCCAGCCGGGCCATCTCGGCGCCGAGCAGCTCGGGGTCGCCGCGGTCCCAGCCGTCGGAGAGGATCACGATCGTCGCGCCGCGGGCAAGGCCGCGAACCCCCCACTGGTCGTTGAAGGCGCGCAGCCCGGCGCCGAGGCGGGTCCCGCCCGACCAGTCAGTCACCGACCGGCTCGCCGCGGCGAGCGCCCGGTCGGCGTCGTGCGACGACAGCTCGCGGGTCAGGCGGGTGAGGCGGGTGCCGACCGCGAACGCCTCGACCCGGGTCCCGCCGACCACCGCGGCGTGGAGGAAGCGGAGCAGCTCCCGCGCGTAGGGCTCCATCGAGCCGCTCACGTCGCAGAGGAGCACGAGGCGGCGCGGCCGCGCCGCGGGGCGCGGAACGAGCGGGTGATCGGCTCGCCGCCCGTGCGGACGGCGTGGCGCACGGTGCGGCGCAAGTCGGGTTGGCCGCGCCCGGGTCGAGCCGGGCGGTGCCGCCGCGACCGGCGCGTCGCGCCGACGACCCGCAGGTCGGCGATCAGGCGGCGGGCCTCGTCGAGCTCGTCGGGGCTACACGCCGCGAAGTCGCGGCTGCGCAGCACCTCGGCCGGGCTCCACCGCACCCGCAGCGAGATCGGGCCGCCGCCGTCCTCCTCCTCGCCGGATGGCTCGTCGTCGGGGTCGCCGTCGTCGAGCCCGAGGCTGACCGCCACCGTCGGTGCCCCGTCGCCGGCGACGGCCGTCCCGGACCAGAAGGCGTCGAAGGCCTGGTCGTAGCGGGCCCCGTCCTCGGGGCGGCGGAGCACGACGACCCGCCCCGCCCAATAGAGGGCGTCGCGGTCCTCGAGGCCCACCGCGGCCCACGCCTCCCCGAGCGTGACCGTCGACCCGACCGGCACCTCGAGCCCGACCCCGCGCAGCACCTGCGCGAAGGCCACCACCAGCCGCTCGGTGTCCACCGGCTCAGCCGTCGCGGCGGGCACCGGCGGCGGCGAGCTCGGCGAGCCCGTGGTCGCGGGCCCGCTCCTGGTCCTCCCGGTACTTCAGCACCAGCCCGAGCGTGCGGGCCACGGTGTCCCCGTCGAGACGGGTCGCGCCGAGCGCGGCGACCGCCTGCGCCCAGTCGATGGTCTCGGCGACGCCGGGTGGCTTGTACAGCTCGAGGTCGCGGAGCGCCTCGACCGCGCCCGCGACCTGGCGGGCCAGCTCCTCCCCGACCTGGGGGGCGCGGAGCCGGAGGATCGCGACCTCTCGCTCGAAGTCGGGATGGTCGATCCAGTAGTAGAGACAGCGGCGCTTCAACGCGTCGTGGACGTCCCGGGTCCGGTTCGAGGTGACGACCACGATCGGCGGCCGCTCGGCGCGGAACGTGCCGAGCTCGGGGACGGTGATCGAGTAGTCGGAGAGGATCTCGAGGAGGAACGCCTCGAACTCGTCGTCGGCCCGGTCGACCTCGTCGATGAGCAGCACCGACGGCTCTCCGCCCGGCGCGTCGATGGCCCGCAGCAGCGGTCGGCGGACCAGGAACCGCGGCGAGTACAGCTCGTCCTCCACCACCGGCCCGCCCCCCGCCTCCACGGCGCGCAGGTGCAGCAGCTGACGCGAGTAGTCCCACTCGTAGACGGCCTGCCCGGCGTCGATCCCCTCGTAGCACTGGAGGCGGACCAGCTCACCGCCCGTCCAGGCGGCGAGGACCTTGGCCAGCTCCGTCTTGCCGACCCCCGCCTCCCCCTCGAGGAGCAGCGGTCGCTGCAAGGTGAGGGCGAGGAACACCGCGGTGGTGAGCCCGTCGTCGGCCAGGTAGTCGTGGGCGGCCAGGCCGGCGCGCACGTCGTCCAACGACTTGACCGGAGGCATGACCACGAGCCTACCGGCGGTCACCCGACCGGCCGCTCAACGACCGAGCGCGAGGCCCTCCGAGCGCGGATCGGCCGCGACCGCGTACCCGGCCCGCTGGCAGCGGATCGCGTGCGCATGCCCCATCCCGGACTCGTAGCGCGCGCCCACCTCGACCCGGTGCCCCCGGGCGCGCAGGCCCTCGAGCACCGCGGGCGCGAAGCGAGACTCGGCGTGCACATCCCACGAGCCGGGGTCGACCCGCCAGCGGGGCGCGTCGAGCGCGTCGCCGGGGTCGGCGCCGTCGTCGACCAGGTCTGCGAGGAGCTGGACGTGCACGCCGGGCTGCGCGTCGCCGCCCATGCTGCCGAACACCAGCCACGGCGCCTCGTCTCGGAGCGCCAACGCGGGGATCAGGGTGTGGAGGGGCCGCTTGCCAGGCTCGAACACGTTGGCCCGCCCCGGGTCGAGCGAGAACGAGAACCCGCGGTTGTTGAGGTTGATGCCCCAGTCGGGGACGTGCAGCCCCGACCCGAAGCTCATGAAGTTGGACTGGATGAGGCTGACCAGCAGCCCGTCGTCGTCCGCCGCGCACAGGTACGCGGTGCCGCCCGGCTGGGGGACGCCGAGCCCGGGATCGACCGCGACGTCGGGGCGGAGCGCGGCTCGACGCGCCGCGACGAACCGGTCGGCCAGCAGCGCCTCGGCCGGCTCGGCCATTGCGGCCGGGTCGGTGACGTAGCGGTCCCGGTCGGCGAGCGCCTGCTTCAGGGCCTCGACGAGGAGGTGCTCCCGGGCCGCGCCGGCGGGTGGGAGCGGCTCGCCGTCGAGGATCCGGAGCGTCTCGAGGACGGCGACGCCCTGGGTGGGCGGCGGGAGCTCGAGGACCTCGACGTCGCGGTACCGGGCAAGGAGCGGCGCCACCCACTCCCCCGCGTGGCCTCGGAGGTCGTCGGCGTGCATCGCGCCGCCGTGCTCGGCGATCGTCGCCGCGATCGCCTCCCCGATCGGGCCCCGGTAGTAGGCGTCGGGACCGTCGGCGGCGAGGGTCTCGATGGTGCGGGCCAGGGCAGGCTGGGTCAGCCACGTCCCCGCCCGCACATCGGCGTACCGGGCCCGCCACGCCTCGTAGCAGCCGACCCGGTCCCGGTACATGCGCGCCCCCTCCGCGAACACTGGCGCCGCGGCGGTGCTCACTTCGAAGCCGTCGCGCGCGTACGCGACCGCGTCGCGGGCGAGGGTCGCGAAGTCGCGGGTCCCCCACCGATCGAGGAGGTCGAACCAGCCGGCCGGCCCGCCCGGCACCGTGACCGAGTGCGGGCCGAGCACCGGCATGTGCGCGGCTCCCGACTCGGCCCGCAGGTCGGCGAGGGTCGCCCCGGCCGCGGCGCGACCCGACCCGAGGTAGCCGTGCGGGCCGCCGTCCCAGATCAGCGCGAAGAGGTCCCCGCCGTACCCGCACAGGTACGGCGCGACGACGCCGAGGGTCAGGTTGGCGCCGATCGCAGCGTCGACGGCGTTGCCGCCCCCGGCGAGCACCGCCAGCCCGGTCGCCGACGCCAGGTAATGGGGGGTCGCCAGCGCAGCGCGGGGGTACGGGCGGGCACGCACAGACAGGAGGTTACGGGCTCCGGCCGCCGCATCCCCTGGGTGCTACACGTGCAGCCAGCCGCCGACGGTCTGGAGGACGACGACGAGCGCCAGGACGCTCACCGCGGCGATGGACACCGTGGCCACGGCTCGGAAGCGGGGCGAGTTGACGGCGTCGCCGAGGATGCTGCGCCGATTGGCGAGGATCAGGATGAACACCAGGATCACCGGGGTGATGATCCCGTTGAGGATCTGGGTGTTGATCAGCAGCGAGATCAGGTTGCCGGGGATGAGCGCCACCGCGGCGCCGAAGACCACCTGCCCAGTGAACAGCCCGAGGAACACGGGCGCCTCGGAGAAGCGGCGCGACACCGACCGTTCTACCCCGACCGCCTCCGCGAGCCCGTACGCGGTGGAGAGCGGGACGATCGCTGCCGCGAGCGCCGACGCGCCGATCAGCCCCACTCCGAACAGGGCCGTCGCGCTCGATCCCGCGACCGGCTCGAGCGCTCGTGCGGCTTGGTCGGCGGAGGTGAGCGCCCCCGACCCGCCAATCGCGGCCGCGGTGGCGATGATGATGAACATGCTGATCAGGTTGGCGAAGATGACTCCGCTGACCGAGTCCACCCGCTCCCGCGGGTAGTCGTCCGGGCCGATCCCTCGGTCGCTGACCGCGGCGGCTTGGTACAGCTGCATGTAGGGCGTGATCGTGGTGCCGACCAGCGCGACGGCGAGGACGATGAACGCGTGGCTGGCGATGAAGTGCGGCCAGAGCGTGTTCGCCGCCACCTGACCCCAATCGGGCTTCCCCAGGAACGCCGCGACCGGGTAGGCGAGGAACACCAGGGTGAGGATGAGGAACACCCGCTCCGCGTACCGGTAGCTGCCGAACACGACCACCGCCCAGATCGCGAGCGCGGCGATCGGCACCGCGACGTAGCGGGACACGCCGAAGAGCTCAAAGCCGGCGCCGATCCCGGCGAACTCGGACACCACCAGCCCGAGGTTCGCGACGACCATGCAGACCACCGCCACGGTCGCCACCCGCAGCGAGAACTGCTCCCGCACCAGCGAGATCAGCCCCTCCCCCGAGTAGGCGCCCAGCCGGGCCGCCATCTCCTGCACCACCACCAGCGCCACGGTGACCAGCACCATGAGGAACAGCATCCGGTACACGAACTCGGAGCCCGCTGAGGCGTAGGTGGCGATCCCACCCGCGTCGTTGCCCGCGTTGGCCGCGATCACACCCGGGCCGAGCAGCGCCAACAGCACGACGAAGCGCCGGCGCCGCAACCACTCCCGGTTGAAGGGCCGGATCATGGGAGATGGACGTGGAGCCCATGCCGGTCGCGGGGCGAGCGGAGCGCGTCGATGATGTCGTCGGCCAGGATCCGCCCGACCGGCTTCTGCTCGTCGTCGACGACGAGGACGGACGGACGACGCGCGTCGGTGAGCCGATCCACCACCGTCTCGAGCGGGGCGGCGGGCTCGACGGTCATCGGCGTGCTCGACGAGGCCAGCTCGTCAAGCCGCTGGTCGTCGCGGGCGAGGAGCAGGTCCAGCAACCGCACGTCGTCGACGAGCCGACCCTCGTCGTCGACGAGCACGATCGCGTCCAGGTCGTGGCCGTCCTCGGGCGTCTCGGCCAGCTGCGCGCGCACGTCCCCGACCCGGTCCTCAGGGTGGGCCAGCGTCAACCGGGTCGTCATCAACCCGCCTGCGGTGCGCTCCGGGTAGGCGAGCAGCTCCCGGAGGTGCTCCGCGACCTCAGCGGGCATGGCAGGGAGGAGCTCCTGGAGCTCGTCGTCGTCCAGGTCGCGGAGCGCGTCCGCGGCCTCGTCGGGCTCCATGGCGGCCAGCAGCTGCGCGGCTTGCGGCACCGGCAGGTCGCGCAGCAGCGCGCGCAGCTCCTCGGGTTCCATCTCCTCGAGCGCGTCGGCGGCCGAGTCGGTCTGCAACGCCGCGAGCAGCTCGTGACGCTCGGGGCGGCCCAGCTCCTCGAGCAGGTCGGCGAGCTCGGCCGGGCGCAGCCGCGCCAGCGATTGGTTCTCGCTCCGCAACCGCAGCGGGCCCGTCTCGACGCCGAAGGGCTGGATCCCCGCCCAGTCGATGACTCGCTCCGGGGTCGGCCGGGACCGCCGCCGGGCCGGGCCCAGCCGGCGCAGCAGCGAGTGGATGCTGACGTCGACGCCGACCAGCCGCCACCCGCCGAGCACCTCGGCGAGATACAGGTCCGAGGCGCGCACCACCCGCACGCCGTCCACGTCGACGAGCTGGTGGTCCAGGACGTCGGCGGCCAGGAGCACCTCGCCCGGGCGGCGCTCGAAGTCGCGCAGGCTCACCGTCGCCGACGCGAGGGTCAGGTCGGATCCGGTGGCGTCGAGGAGCTGCTCGACGGGGACGAACGCCAGTCGGCGGGCCACTCGAACGACGAGCCCGGTGACGGGCGGGTACAGCTCACCGTCCCAGCGGGCCACGAGGTCCGCGAGCCGGCCCACCTCTGCGCCGCCGGTGATCCGCACCGGCCGGCCGAGCAGCCCGGCGACGGAGATGAGTGACTCCGCGATGGCGCGGTTGGCGAGCAGCCGCTCGGTGCGGCGCTCGCGTCGGCCGCGCAGCGCGGCCGGGTTGGGGAACGGAGGACGTCGGGCCATGGGGCCTCCAGGGTGGGACGGGTCATCACCTCCCCCGCCACCCGGGTGGCACCCAGCAGCAGCTAACGGTGCCGGAGGTCCGGGCAGGCGGGTCGACAACGGGGACTCGGAGGGTCGCTTCGTCGTCGCATCCGCCTCACCTCCTTCGGGCTGGCGCGCCACACGCGCTCGACTCCGGTCTGCACAGCCGTTGATTCTACCCGACGCGCCGCGGGAGAGCGGCCCGCGATCCGACCTCGCTCGCGGGGTGGGGTTGGGGTCGAGCAGCGCGGGGGACCATCATCAGAACGTCCCCGGCCGAGGAGGACCCCATGGCGATCGCGGCGATCAACCCGGCCACCGGGGTGACGGTGAAGACCTTCGACGCCTTGTCCGACGCGGAGCTCGAGCAGCGGCTGGTCTGGGCTGCGGCCGCGTTCGCCTCCTACCGGCACACCGACTTCCGGCAGCGCTCGGCTTGGATGCGCGCCGCGGCGGAGCTCCTCGACCGGGACTGCGACGACGTGGCCCGGATGATGACGACCGAGATGGGCAAGACGTTCACCGCCGCCCAGGCGGAGGTCCGCAAGTGCGCCGCCGCCTGCCGCTACTACGCAGAGCACGCAGCCGAGTTCCTCGCCGACGAGCCCGCCCCAGCCGACGCGGTCGGGGCGGTGGAGGCGTTCGCCCGCTACCAGCCGCTCGGTCCGGTGCTGGCGGTCATGCCGTGGAACTTCCCGCTGTGGCAGGTGATGCGCTTCGCCGCGCCGGCGCTCATGGCCGGCAACGTCGGCCTCCTGAAGCACGCGTCGAACGTGCCCCAGACCGGCCTGTACTTCCAGAGCCTGTTCACCGAGGCCGGCTTCCCCGACGGGGTGTTCCAGACCCTGCTGATCACCGCCGGGCAGGTCGAGGCCGTCCTGCGCGACCCGCGGGTGCAGGCCGCCACCCTCACCGGCAGCGAGCCGGCTGGACGGTCGGTGGCGGCGATCGCGGGCGACGAGGTCAAGACCACCGTCCTCGAGCTCGGCGGCAGCGACGCGTTCGTCGTCATGCCCTCCGCCCACCTCGACCGAGCGGCTCAGGTCGCGACGACGTCGCGCTGTCAGAACAACGGGCAGAGCTGCATCTCGGCCAAGCGGTTCATCGTCCACGAGCAGGTTGCCGACCAGTTCGAGGAGCGCTTCGTGGCCGCGATGGCCGCGCTCCGGGTCGGTGACCCGATGGACGCGGCCACCGACGTCGGCCCCCTGGCGACCGAGGCGGGTCGCGACGACGTCGAGGCGCTGGTCGCCGACGCGGTCGCGAAGGGCGCCGAGGTCCGTTGCGGCGGGCAGCGCCCGGACCGGCCGGGCTGGTACTACCCGCCGACCGTCGTCACCGGCGTCACGCCCGCCATGCGCATGTACCACGAGGAGCTGTTCGGTCCCGTCGCCGCGCTGTACCGGGTCGCCGATCTCGAGGAGGCGATCACGCTCGCGAACGACACCAACTTCGGGCTCGGCTCGAACGCCTGGACCAACGACACCGCCGAGCAGGTGCGGTTCATCGGAGACCTCGAGGCCGGTCAGGTGTTCATCAACGGGATGACGACCTCCTACCCGCAGCTCCCGTTCGGCGGTGTGAAGCGCTCCGGGTACGGGCGGGAGCTGTCCGCGCACGGCATCCGCGAGTTCTGCAACCTCAAGACGGTCTGGGTCGGCGCGGGCTGACCCCCGAGCTCACGGCACCGGCGGCAGTGATCCGGCAGTCGGCGCGACGAAGTTCGGCCCGTAGTTCTGGATCGTGTGGCCGGGCTGGGGCGTCACGAACGGGTTCACGTTGGTGCTGAACACGACCATCGGGTTGCTCGACGTCGGATTGAGGCTGAACGCGCCGTACGCGTCGACGTCCGGGTCGGTCGGCGGGTCGTAGGGCGGCGTCGACGCGACCTGGTCGACGTAGGTGAACGGTCCCCACGGGTCGGGGGCGCTGAACACCGACACGTCGCTGCTCAGCGCATCGACCGTCTTCGCGGTGGCGAGAAACTCCCCGTTCCCGTACGGCAGCACCCATGGCCGCGAGGCCGGCGCCTCGTCGGGCAGGTCGGGCGGCCCGGGCGGGAAGCGGGCCGGCGTGTTCACCCACGTGGTCGGCTGCGCGGCGGCCGGGTCGGACACCCAGTTGGCCGGGTCGGCCAGTTGGGCGGGATCGGCGGTTCCGGACCAGAACTGCCACTGGCTTGGCGCGGCGAGGATCTCGCCGAGCGGCGCCCGGGCGACGTACACGTTCTGGGTGTTGTTGCTCCCGTACAGGTACACGTCCCCGCCCGAGGTGAGCGCGGTGCCCCCGTAGGGGACGTTGGCGTTGAACGGGAACGGCAGCGGCTGCACCCCCTGGAGCTGCAGGGACGGCAGCGCGAACGTCGCCACGTCGAACCCGACGTTGGTGAAGTACAGCGGCTCCGGAGCGGCCTGCATCACCCAGACGAACACCTGCAGGGTGTTGTCGACCACCACGCCCGACGCCGGCCAGTACCACTCGTCCGACGCCGGGTTCGGGATCAGCTCCTGACGGGCCAAGGGCGCGCCGCCCATCAGCGGCGCGAAGCATGCCCCGCTCTGCACGACGAAGCTGTTGTGCAGCAGCGGGTCGGCGGCGTCGATCGCGCCGCCCGAGTCGACCTTCCCGGCGTAGGTGTCCCCGAACATCCACACCGTCCGCCCGTCGGGCAGACCCACCGGGATCGCCCCGTCGGCCGACGCCCACTCCGTGTACGTCGTGCGGAGCGCGTTGAAATCGGCCTGGTAGTCCGCCGCGGTGACCGGCGGGGCCGCCGCGCAGTACTGCGACACCGGTTGCGGCGGGGTCGGCGCGGCGGTGGTGACGGGCTGGCACGCCGCGGCGACGAGCGCGACCGTGCCGACGAGGAGCGCACCGGTCGCGAGCCGCGCCCGGCTGCCTCGGCGAGCCGGATCCCGGCTGGTGGCCACCCCGTCTCCTCCCTGGCTCGACGTCGTCGTATGCGTGCCGGCTCCGGGGTCGCTGCCCTGCGCCATCGACCCCACCAGTGTCGTCCGTGCCGGGGGCGGGCCGGGCCATCGGCCGGTTAGGGGTGTGTTAACGACACCGTCGGCCCGCGGGTTGGCTCACCGCCCCGAAGCCGCCCAAACCGGACCTATCGGGCGTGTTGGCTGAAGAACGCGAGCAGCAGCGCGGTGGCGCTGATCTCGTGGGTGACCGGTCCGAGCCCCGCGATGTCGAGCGCGCCGGGCCAGGTGTGCCCACCGCCAACGATCGTGTACAGCTGCACCGTCGTCCCGTCCGAGCAGCCCCCGTAGCTGGTGAGCACCACGTGGGGCCGCACCCGACGGGTCGTCGGCCGCGCCGCGCAGCGGTCGTGGCGCGCCCACTTCCCCACGCTGACCGTCACCGAGTCGAGCACCTCGCCCGAGAGCACCCCGGTCGGCCGGCCGCCGCCGTACGCGACCGTCGGGTCGTCGGTGCCGTGGAACGCGAGCACCGACAGCGGCGTCCCCGGCTGCGGGCAGCCGGGGAAGAGGTTCACGCCCGCCACCGGCCCGATCGCCGCCAGCTGGCGGGTGAGCACGCAGCCGAGGTAGCTGCTCAGCCCGGCCCCGTTCGAGAGACCGGCCGCGTCGACCCGGTGCGGATCGACGCACGCCGCGACCTCGAGATGCTGGATCAGCAGCCGGGCGAAGCCGACGTCGTCGGGCTGCGCGAGCTTCGGGAACATGTTCCAGAACGCCGGCGTGCCGGTCCCCTGCGGGGTGGCGACGACGAACCCCTGCTCGGGTCCGGCCTGCTCGAGGCCGCTGTAGACGGCCTGCTGCACCGCGTCCGAGCCGTAGCCGTGGAAGTCCAGGATCAGAGGCAGCCGCCGCCGCCTCGGGTCGGGAGGGACGGCCAGCCGGTAGGTGCGGACTGTCCCGTCGACGATCAGGGTCTGGGCGGTCACCCCCGCCGGGGCAGGCGCCGCGCACGTCGGCGCCGGAGCCGCCGCGGCGGTCGGCCCGACCGAGGCCAGCCCACCCACCATGCCGGCGGTGGCCAGGAGGACCGCCGAGCCCGCCCCGAGCAGCCGGCGTCGGGAGCGCGCGCGGCGGGTCCTCACGGATCGACGCTAATGCAGCCCGCTCCCAGTGGAGGGTGGCTCCACCGCGCCGCTCAGTAGCCGTACCCGCCGGACGACCCTGAGCCCGACCCGGACGGCATGGTCGCCGGCACGGTCGCGGGCGCGGTCGGGGGTGCGGTCGGCGGCGGCGTCGGCGCGGTCGTCGTCGCGCTCGACGCGGCGGTCAGCACCGGCTGGCCGGCGGCGGTCAGCACGTGCCAGATGTTGCCCGCGAAGCCCTGGCCCTTCACATCCCCGGCCGCCGTGTCCTGGGCGAACTCGTAGAGCGGGTGACCGTTGTAGACGACCTGGGTGCCGTTGGCGTCGCGGAGCACGGTGAGCAGCGACTGGTTGACGCCGGCCCCGGCGACCGGGGTGCCCGTGACCGTCAGCGGCGGCCAGAGCATGGCGCACGCCGCGGTGCAGGAGCTCATGGTGGCCGTGTCGGAATCGAGCTCGTAGAGGGTGCGGCCATTCGCGGCGACCAAGATCGTCCCGAGCGAGGAGCTCGCGGTCTGGACCGTCGCCGCCGCCTTCGTGCTCGACGCGGGCTTGGTGGTCTTCTTGGATGACACGCTGCTGGTGCCGCCCCCGCAGGCGGCGAGCAGGACACTGCCCACGAGCAGCGCGCTGACGATCGGTCCCTTCCGCACGGTGTCCTCCCGATGAGCGCTGGATCGGGAAGCAGTACGGGGCGTCGCCGCGAATGGTTTGGTCCGCTCCGAGGAATTCTGGCCCGGCGTAGAGCGGTCCGGGCATCCGCTAGGCGGGTCGGACCGATCGGTCGGCCAGGTGAGGCGGCGCGGTGACGGCGCGCCAGCGGATCGGCGCCGGACTCGGCACCGCGCCGTCCGACGGCAGCCACGACTGGCGGCGCCGGAGCCGGCCGAGGCGGCGCACGTCGCGCACGTCGGCGATCATCGACGGCTGCGCGCCGCCGACCAGCGCACCGACGACGAACGTCGCGCACCCCGCCGCTCCCGATCCGGCGAGCGCGAGCCCGGCCGCGCCGAGCGCCGACCAGCCCAGCGCCCAAGCGAGCCAGAACGACTGGCGATGCTCGGCCGCGTCGCGCCACAGCCGGCGGGGCTGGCTGGCCACGACGACGACCGCGGCCGCGACCACGACCACGCTCCCCCCGATCAAGACCGTCGTCGTCATGCCCGCCTCCGCTCGACCGAGCCTCGACCGGCAGGGCACATCAGTCCGGCTTGCGCCCAGAGCGGTCGTGGCACACCATGGCATCGACCAGCATGGTCGAGATCTCAAGGGCCGGGCGAGACCGGCAGGTCCCGCTGTGCCGACAGACGGCAGCGCACGGCTTCGCTCGAACCGGGCGCGCTGGAGCCGCGTGAGCCCCGACGCACGCGAGCTCACGTCGGCGGGCCGCGCGCGCGACGGGCCCCCGATTCGCGCTATCACAGTGCTGGTCGAGCGCCCGCGCCGCTCATCGGGCATCTGAGGAGCGCGAGAACTCGTCCGTCGTGCACGAGACGAGCGTCTGGCATCGGGCCGGAGCCCTAGGAGGTGATCGATGGTTCGGATGGACGCGCCACTTCCGAGCGCGTCGACACCAACCGACAGCGCGCGCCGCGCGCGCCGTTGTCGGCCTGATCGAGACGCGCGAACACGAGCCGGACCCGAGTAGTCACCGATGCTCACTTCCCCAAGAGATCACGACGGACGGTCCCCGCGACGCCCTCGACCGTGGCGGCCTCGCCAGGAGCGTGACTCGAATCCCGACCAGCGACGCGCTGGTCGTGTCCCCGAGCTGGCCCGGCATGCTCGCCAGTCGATCCAGCACGCCCGGCTCCACGCCCGCGACCAGGACGGCTCCTCCGTGCAGCTGGCGGAGGTCCAAGCCGGGCTGGGCCGAGCCCGCACGGTGCTCCGGCGCGCCGGGCACGCTGCCCGCGAGCGCACCCGTCGCGGATGGCACGTCACCAGCGTGCAATCCACCCGCGCCGCGCGGTTCACGGGACGGTGGGCTGCCCGTGCCGCGCGCGCGACCAAGCGGTTCACGGTCCTCGCCGCGCGGTTCACGGCCCGCTGGACCGCCCGTGCCGCGCGCGCGACCTGGCGGCTCACGGTTCTCGCCGCGCGGTTCACTGCCCGCTGGGCCGCCCGTGCCACGCGCGCGACCTGGCGGCTCACGGTTCTCGCCGCGCGGTTCACGGCACGGTGGGCCTCCCGCGCCGCGCGCGCGATGTGGAGGGCGACGCTCGCCTTCGTCCTGCACACCCAGGCTGCTCTCCGTGCCTTCCGAGCCGAGCTCCCTGGCCTGCGAACGCGGCTGCGTCGAGAGGCCAAGCCACTGCTGTTGACCTTCACGGTCGGCGGCGTCGCGCTCGGACTTGTCCTCGCGATCGCGATCCCGGGCGCGCTCCTCGTCACCCACGCAGCCAGCTACACGCCGAACCCGGCCCGGCTCCGGCCGCTCTCCGTCCCGTCGACCCTGTACGCCACCGACGGCGTCTCGCTCGGGAGCCTCGGCGACGAGGACCGCCAGCCGGTCACCTACTCGGCGATCGCACCGATCCTCGTCGACGCCGTGGTCAGCACCGAGGACCGCACCTTCTGGACCAACCCGGGTGTCGACACCGCCGGGCTGGTCCGGGCCCTCGTCGACGACGTCAGCTCCGGGCAGGAGCAAGAGGGCGGCTCGACGATCACCGAGCAGCTGGTCAAGAACCGGATCATGGACCCCCACCACGACCTGAAGAAGAAGGTCACCGAGGCGGTCCTGGCCCTGCGCCTCAACCAACACCTCTCGAAGCGCCAGATCATGACCCAGTACCTGAACACCGTGTACTTCGGGGAGGGCTCCTACGGCATCGCCGCCGCCGCGCAGCGGTTCTTCTTGACCCCGGTCCCCGGCGCCGTTTTCCCCGCCGTGACCCAGCCGAAGGACCTCACCCTCCCCGACGCCGCCCTGCTGGCCGGCATGATCGCCAACCCGTCCCTCTTCGACCCGTTCAACCATCCCGGCGCGGCGCGGACCCGCCGCCACGAGGTCCTCACCGGCATGGTCGAGCAGCACTACATCACGCCCGCTCAGGGCGCGGCCGCCAACCTGGCTCCCCTCCCCACCATCCCACCCGGCGCGCCGACCCTGCAGCCCGTGGACTTCTGGGCCGCGCAGGTCGAGCAGGAGCTCCTGAACGACCCGGCCCTCGGGCCGACCGCAAAGGACCGCGAGGAGCTCTTGCTCCAAGGCGGGTTGCACATCACCACCACCCTCGACCAGCAGGCCCAGTTCTACGCCCAGGCCGCGGTGAACCAGATCCTTCCCAACCAGCCCCCGTTCACCTCCGCCCTCATCTCGATGGATCCCACCACCGGCTACGTCAAGGCGATGGTCGGCGGGCCCGGCTTCAACCAGCTCCAGTACAACATCGCGACCCACGAACCGGGCCGCCAGCCCGGGTCGACGTACAAGGTCATCACGCTGGCCGCCGCGCTCGAAGCGGGCTACTCGCCCAACGACACCGTCGACGGCACCTCGCCCTGCACCGCGACCCGTCCCGGCTACCCGATCTGGAACACCGTGAACGCCGAACCCGGTGAAGGCACCATGTCGCTCTGGGCGGCCACCGCGGGCTCGGTCAACTGCGCGTTCGCGCACGTCATCGCCAGCCTGGGACCCCCGGCCGTGATCGACATGGCCCACCGGCTCGGCATCACCGGCGTCGTCCCCAACTACCTGCCGATCACGCTCGGCGTCGCCGACGCGACGCCCCTCGAGATGGCCACCGTGATCAGCACCATCGCCGACCAGGGCGTCAAGCACACCCCGGTCTTCGTCGAGCAGGTGGTGGGACCCGACGGGCACGTCTACGTCGACAACACCCACCCCGCCGGGCAGCGGGTCCTGGACCCGACCGTCGCTGACTGCGAGACCGCCATGTTGAAGGGTGTCATCACCGGCGGAACCGGCACGGCCGCGCAGCTGCCCGGCCGGGACGCGGCCGGCAAGACCGGCACCACTGACGACCATGGCGACGCCTGGTTCATCGGGTTCACCCCCCAGGTCGCCACCGCGGTGTGGATGGGCGCCACGACCGGAGAGGTCCCGATGACCGACGTCGGCGGCATCGAGGTGTTCGGTGGCACCTACCCGGCCCGCATCTGGCAGGCGTACACAAACGCCGAGCTTGCCGGGCAGCCCGCGGCGCCGCTCCCCGACCCCGGACCGGTGTGCGCCCGACCCGGCGCCTCGATCACGAACGCCGGACGCGGCGCACCACCACCGAGCGGGTCTCCGGTGACCGCGGCCACCTCCAACCCCTAGTCATAGTCAGCCCCTCGGACGCCCCGCCAGGCAGACGAGCGACCCGAGCGTCGAGGCCGCGGGAAACGGTCCGACTACGCGCCGACCTTCGTGACCGCGGCCGCGCCCACCCCGATCGCGATGATGAGGCTCACGATCGCGACCAGAAACGTCCTGACGAGACGAGCGCCTGCATTTCGCATCGATCCACCTCTCTATGCGTCCGCGTTCTGCATCGTCAGTGGGGTCACGCACCTTGAGGCAGGACGCGCGCCGGGTCACCGCTGCCTTCCGGCCACCTCTGACCGCGACCACGAGCCGCCGGGACGGGGGCTGCCGAGCTTGCCGGCATCGGCGGTGCTTCTAGTCTCGGGTCGTGAGCCCACTCGCCGGAGGCGACCCAACGCCGAGCCAGGACCGGACCTCGGAGCTCGGCGAGCTCATCCAGCGCGCCCTGGAGTCCTCGGATCCCACTGCCTTCGCGGATCTGCTCGATCCGGACGTCCGATGGGGTCCCCCCGGCGACACCACCTCAGGCTGCAGCAACCGCGGCCAAGTGCTCGCCTGGTACCAGCACGCCCACGACGCCGGCATGCGGGCCACGGTCACCGAGGTCGTCATCGAGGCGGGGAAGGTCCTGATCGGATTCACCGTGCGCACCGATCCCGCCGCGGGCCCGGCCGGTGACGAACGGCCGCGGTGGCAGCTCCTCACCGTCTCCAAGGGGCGGATCGTGGACATCCGGGGCTTCGAGGACCGGGCCAGCGCCGCAGCCTTCGGTGGGCTCTGAGAGCGCGACGACCGCGAGCACTGACCGTCCCGCTCACCGCACCGCGCCACGCAAGGCGCCCCGACGCGACGCCGCGTGGCCGACGTGCCGCCCATCGGGGACGGGTGGGAAGGCCACGAGGCAACATGGTGGGGTGGACGGCACGCTGGAGCACCGGCACGGCGTCTGGACCCACCAGCACCACCACCACGGTCCACACCGCCACGCCCACCTGCCATTCCGCTCCACCGAGGCGAGCCACGACCACGCCGAGGGCCATCACGGCGGTCACGGCCACTCGCACGGACGGATCGACCCGTCCATCGTGCGGTCCCACGCCGGCGTGCGAGCGGTGGCGATCAGCCTCGCGATCCTCGGCGTCACGGCGGCGCTCCAAGCCCTGGTGTTCGTGCTGTCGGGATCCGTGGCGCTCCTCGCGGACCTGATCCACAATGCCGGCGACGCGCTCACCGCGCTGCCGCTCGGGGCCGCGTTCCTGCTGCGCAGCGAACGAGGCGAACGGTGGTCCGGATATGCGGTCGTGCTGGCAATCTTCGTGTCGGCTCTCGTCGCCGGCTACGAGGCGATCGACCGGCTGATCCATCCCCAGACGCTGAGCTATCTGGGCGCCATCGCGGTCGCGGGCCTGCTCGGCTTCGTCGGCAACGAGCTCGCAGCCCAGGTCCGAGTCCGAGCCGGTCGGCGCCTCGACAGCCCCGCGCTGCTCGCCGACGGCGCGCACGCCCGCGTCGACGGGTACGTGTCACTCGGGGTGATCGCCAGCGCCGCCTTCGTCGCGGTGGGACTGCAACTCGCCGACCCGATCATCGGGCTGGCCATGACGGCGGTGATCCTGAAGATCACCTGGGACTCCTGGCGCACCATCCGGGGCGGCAGCCACGACCATCACGCCCCCTGACCGCCGGGACGGGTCGGCACCGCCCGGCCGCGTCGATCGAGCCGGCCTCCCATCACGAGGTTGGGAAGCCCCTCGGTCCTGAGCCTCGCTCCCGGGCCGGGGCGCTAGGTTCGCTCCCGCGATGACCTCGTCGCAGCTGCACCTGCTCGCCATTGCGGCCACCGCAACGTGCTGGGCGATCTTCAGCCTGACCTGGCTGGCCGGCTCCCTCTACAACGCGTCCCGTGCCCCGGCCGAACGGCAGCGATCGCGGTTCGGGCCCGCCATGCTCATCGGCGTCGTCATCGTCCTCGGGACGTTTCGGGTCGTGCCGGCCTCCGACTGGCGCGCCCTGACCGTCCAGACGCTCTGGGTCAGCCTGCTCGGACTGGCCATCCTGATCGGCTCCCTCGCGTTCACCCTCTGGGCACGACGCACGCTCGGCACCATGTGGACGAGGGATCCCGTCGTGAAGCAAGGCCACGAGCTGCGCACGGATGGTCCATACGGGATCACCCGTCATCCCATCTACACCGGGATGCTCGGCATGCTGCTCGGCAGCGTGCTCCTGGCCGGATTCGGGCAATGGACCGTGCTCCTCCCCGTCCTCCTGGTCCTCTTCGAGATCAAGCTCCACATCGAGGAGCAGCTGATGGTGGCGACCTTCCCCGACGAGTACCCCCGCTACCGCCGGCAGGTGCCCCAGCTGATCCCCGGCCTCCGCCTCACCCGTCGACCTCGCGTCCTGGACGGCTGAGCGCCACCGGGCTCGTTTAGCCTCACCGCCAGGGCTCACCTCGTGGCACGGAACGGGGAGAAGCCGGCCCAGGAGGCGGCCATGATCTCGAACTTCGATCACGTGACCATCTCGGTGACCGATCTGGACGAGGCGACGCAATTCTTCGGCGTGCTGGGCTTCGTCGAGGACCAAGCGGTCGTCATCTCCGGCGAGGCGATGGACGCCTACATGAGCATCCCCCACCTCCAGGCCGACCACGTCACCCTGGTCATTCCCGATGCCGAGCCCAGGCAGGAGATCCAGCTGCTCCGACTGCACTCCCCGACCGCAGCCGTCGACGACGACTCCGGCGACTTGGCCCGAACGGGCTTCAACCACGTCTGCTTTCGCGTCCCGAACCTGGAGGAGACGTTGGCCACCGTCGTCGCCGCAGGCTTCCGCCAACGCAACACGCCCATGTCGTTTCACGATCGGAAGCTGGTGTTCCTCGACGGACCCGACGGCGTCGTCGTCGAACTCGCGGAGTGGATCTAAGCCTGGCACACAAACTCGCCGAGAGCGGTCAGCAATCCTGGATCACGACTCGAGGGGCTGGAACTCTTCCGCGTCGAGCGTGAGGACATACACCGTCGCGCACTTCGAACAGGTCCCGTACATGGCCTCGACGCCGATCTGACGCTCTCGGGCCAAGGCGTTGCCGACCCGGACCTCGCCGCCGCAACCCTCCCGTTCACACGTCCCGACGAAGTCGTCGCCCTCGGATCTGGCTTCCACTGCGACGCTCCCTCCCTCCCCGCAACTGCAGGCTACCGCCGCCGACCGGAAGCGTCCGGTGGACCGGGCCGCCCCGGCACCCGCCGAACCGTTGAGCGCTGCTCGCCGTCGGTTGTCGCGCTCGGCTAAGTGGGCGGGGGCCGATTGTCGTCGATGACGACGTAGGCGATCGCCAGCGCTCCCTCGATGAACGCGGGATCGGATCGGTCGTCGGCTGAGCTCGTCGAAGCCGCAACAACGGCGTGGGCCAGCACCCCGGCAGTCTGCGCAAGCTCGTTCAGCACCAAGCCGAGGAGCTCGGGATCAGCGATCGCTCCCGTCACGATGCGGCTCAGCACCTGGCTCTGGACTGCGTGGGTGTCGGGGAGATCGCTCTCGGCAAACGCGGTGACGGCTCGCGGGCCAGACCGATGGCCTCCCGACGCTTCTCGGGCGATGAGTGTTGGAGGTCGATGTTGAGGTCAGCCATGCACCAAGTGTTGCCGCGACAGGCCGACCGCGCCCGACCGCGTCGAGAAATCAGCGCTCGGTCGCCAGTTCCCGGTTGGTGCGATCCTCCAAGCGCTGCGGCCGGCTACTCCACGGTGCGTCGGGAGTCGCTCGACGGTCGTCCCGCAGGGTCACCGACCGGCCATTCCAGGTGCTGGCGTGCTGCGGCCTGGTGGAGCGCCGCGACGAGCCGGTCGGGTGAGGCGTCGCAGGCGGCAAGCTCCCCAGGATCGAGGAGGGGGATGAGGCCATGGTCGGTGTCGGCGACGACAGCCGGAGCCTGGTCGCCGAGCGCTGCTCGTACCGCGGCGGGTTGGTCGTCGCGGTGGTAGCGGTCGAACGGCACGGGCAGCTCGGCTCGGCACGCGATCCAGTCGGAGCGTTCCCGGACGCGGCCGTGGGTGATGTCGCACAGGGCGCAGTGGGCGCGGCCGAGCCGGACCCCGACCCAGTAGGCGAGCTCGCCGCGCAGGCTGCCGTCGGCGTTGTAGACCCCGACCAGCCGCACGATCCGGGACGGTGGGCTGCCTCCCCCCTCGCCGGTCACCGTCGGGTTCCCTTCGACCTCGCGAGGGACGCGGTTCGGCGGCGATCGCCGCTGGCTCGGCACCGATCGGCGCCGGTGCTCCGCGGTGTCAGGCGACGCGAGGGAGCAGCGGACTGAACAACCGGTGGTGCTGGTCGGTCTCCGACGCGACCATGGCGAGCCATGACCCCGAACGGCCCCGGAGCAGCCGACTCCGCCACCGTGCGCTGGAAGCGACGGGCCAAGACGATCCCGGCCATGCTGGCCGTCACCACGGGCACCCTGGTGCTCTCGCCGCTTCTGGTGCCAGCGACGGTCGCGTGGGACCTGCTTCGACTCCGGCCACGGCTGCCCACCTTGCGAATCTACGGGTTCGTGTGCCAGTACCTCGTCAATGACTCGGTCGAGATCCTGACCGCGGGACCGCTCTGGCTCGCCGCCGGGTTCGGGACCCGACTCGACCAGCCCACCTCCGAGCGCCGTCACCAACGCCTGCAGGCCTGGTCGATCAGCCTGCTGGCACGACGAGCCGACCAGCTGCTCGGAGTCCGTCTCGACACCGACCCCGACATCAACAGCACCCTCACGCCGGCACCGGCGATCGTGCTGTGCCGCCACGTCAGCCTGTTCGACGCATCGCTTCCCTCGCTGCTGTACCAGCGTCTCGGCGTGCACACGCGAGGCGTGATCATGGCCGAGCTCCTCGCCGACCCCGGCTTCGACCTGCTCTACCAGCGGGCGGGCTCGGTGTTCATCCCCCGAGACAACGCCCCGGACGCCCGCCGCCAAGCCGCGACCGCCAGCCAGGACCTCGACACCGGAACCGTGGCGATCATCTTCCCCGAGGGCCGACTCTTCCGACCCGAGGTGCTCGAACGGTCGCTGCAGCGGCTCGCCGAGCGGGAACCGGAACGCGCGGAGCGCCTCGCCGCGCTCCGCCACCTGCTGCCGCCACGCCCAGCCGGCGTGGGCGCCCTGCTGGACGCCGCACCGGACGCCGACGTCGTCGTCATCAACCACGCCGGCCTCGACCCGTACCCGACCTTCGGTGAGCTCGCTCGCAGTGTCCCCCTCGAGCGGCCCATCCGCGTCACCGCGACCCGCGTCCCCCGACATGACGTACCCGACGACCCCGCCCAGCGCACCGTCTGGCTCGACCAGCTCTGGTGCGATCTGGACCGCTGGGTCGAGGAACAACTCGCCCCGTGAGCCGGCGACTCTCCCGGGACGACTGGGACGCCTACATCCGGGAGTTCCACCGCGACCGACCCGGGATCACCCAAACCCTGCTCACCCGGTGCGACCACCAAGGGCAGAACCCCTACGAGTGGCTCACCGACGGTCTCAGCGCCGTGGGGGTGACCCTCGACCTGGCCTGCGGTGGCGCCCCGATCAGATGCCGCGTCGGTGCGGGATGGATCGGGCTGGACGCCAGCGCCACCGAGCTCGAGGCGGCTTCGCTCAACGCGACCGGTCGAGCCCTCCAGGGCGACCTGGCGCGGCTCCCGATTCGCGAGGGGTCCTGCCAGACCGTCGTCTGCTCGATGGCACTCATGCTCATCGCTCCGCTCGACCGCGCCCTCCGAGAGATCCGCCGGGCGTTGGAGCCGACCGGGTCCCTCCGGATTCTCCTGCCCGCCCACCGCCCACTGACGACTGCGGATCGCTTGCGCTACGCGCGCGTCGGTCTCACCCTGCGCACCTCGACCCTGTTCCCACCCTCACCGCTGACCCGCCACGCCCGCTTCGCGCTCCACCAGGCCGGCCTGGAGATCGAGGCTGACGACAGCTGCCGGTTCACGTACACCCTCAACGCGAGCGAGGACTGGGAGCTGTTCATCGACTCCCTCTACCTCCCGACCGTCAGCAGGCCGCGACATGAGCGCGCCAAGCGATCACTCAGGCGCAGCGGGATCGGCTCCACCTTCGGCATCCCCATCCGTCGCATCACCGCACGCCCGGTAGCGGGCACCCGACCAACGAGCCCACCCTGGGGGGAGGCACCGCGCTGAGCGTCTGCTGTCGATCCCCTCGCAACACGGTGTCCTCCAAGGCGCTCAAGTGCCTCGAGGGCGTCTCGTGGTTTGTTTCCGTGGATTGGCTTTCGCTTTGGACTTGTTCAGCGTGACGGCGGCGCGAACGAGAGCCTTCAACGCCCGCTCGTTGATCTTCTCGCCCTCGTGGAAGTCGATGGCACGCCTTGTGTTCCCGTCAAGACTGGAGTTGAAGAGGCCCGAAGGATCCTTCAGAGCCGCCCCTTTGGCGAAGGTCATCTTCACGACGTTCTTGTAGGTCTCGCCGGTGCAGATCAATCCGTCGTGTGACCACACGGGAACGCCTCTCCACTTCCACTCCTCGATGACTTCGGGATCGGCTTCCTTGACTAGGGACCGGAGCCGGCTGAGCATCTTGCCTCGCCAGTCGCCGAGCTCCTTGATCCTCCCGTCGATCAGCTGAGAAGGAGACTTGCTGTTCTGCGGCCCGCTCTTCTTCATGCCCGTTTCTCTCCCTTCGTCTCGAGGCTTTGATCAATGGGGGTCATCCCCACCGTGCCGATTCTCTCTGGAGCTTCCGGTTCAGCCGCTCTCCGTCGACCAGCGGTGGGGACGGCCCCCGATTCGAGCAGTCGACCGAGTGTTCCATTGCACGCATCAGTGGAGCAACAGCCGTCGCCGATCGTGCTCGAAGGTCTCCAGGCCATGGGCTGCCCAGCGGGCTTCTCGGTGATGCGTGTCCACGATCTGCCCAGTGCGCGACGACTGGGCCACGTTCGCACGACGGATGCACGCCGTCGGGTGTTGAGGCGAGAGCTGGCGCGGGCCGTGAGCGAGTGGGGCTAGAGGTTGAGCGCCCGCCTCAGCAGGTTCCTACGCGTCGTTGGCGAGCAGTTGTGCCGCAGGATCCCACGGAAGATGCTCCGCGGCCACGGCCCCTGTCCCCTGCCGCGTCATCGCAGAGACCATCTGCTGCGATCGGGGTCGGCTCGCGTCTGGGCGAGGCCTCCGAACCTTGCGGTCGCCGGTCGGGCTGCCGAGACTCGAACCCGGGAGCTCGCTCCCTCAGACAAAGCACGCGACGTTCGGCACGACGCACTGCCCGCAATGGGACAGGGAAGCCTTGTCCCGCAACAACCGCCCGGTTCGGCCGTTTCGGGTTGAGACCGCCCCGTCCGGGCAGTCCGGGCCGGCGCGTGGGTCGCGCCGGATCTGCGCCTTGACCGTGAGGGGTGAGGTGGTGAGGGGTCCTACCCGGTGAACGCCGGGGCAGCCACGATGGCAGCGGCCGGGAACACGTTGGTGACCGTGATGGTCGCAGCGGCTCCGTCTCCTGCGACGGTGTACTCGGCCGACTGGCCGGTCACGCACGACACGGGGTCCACGGGCGCGGCAGCGAGGGGTGTGGGGCTCGCCGTCACCGCGCAGGCGTACGTCACCGAGCTGGCCCCACCGTTGGCCGTCTCGGTGACCGTGCAGGTCGACGGAGCGGTGGGGTTCACAAAGTTGCTGCCGGCCGGGGTCGGGTCTCCCTGCGCGTTGAACGTGATCACCGTCGGAGTCGCAGTGACCTGGGAATGCACCCGCGTGCTCGTCGAGGTGGTCGAGGACGAGGAGGGCGCGGTGGCCCCGGTGCTGTCTGCGCCGACGCACTCGACGCTGACCGTGAACGTCGTCCCTGGCGGGACCGCGCCGGTCACCACCTTGTTCACAGTCAGGGAGTCCGGGAGTACCCCCGCGCCGCCGGGCGTGCCGCCAACCAGGGGAAGGCCGGCCGCGACCGCCACCGCCGCCAGCAGAGCCCAGCCTCTCGGCCTCAAGATACGTTTCGGCCGCATCGTTCCTCCCGGTTCGGCGCCGGGCTCCGCACCCACAGACCCGGCCGGCACGCTAGCCGAAACCGGCACTACCCGCTGTCATCAACGTCGGATGTGCCGAGGACGAGACAGGCGGGTGGCGGCCTACCCGGTGAACTCAGGTGGCCGATTGCCCGTGCCCGCGAACTTGTTCTCGGGCTTCGTCTGCGGCGATCCGGCCAGGCAGGCGCACGCACGCCCTTGGCGGCGGATTCGGCTCAGCCAGTAAAGGCTGGCGCAGCCCGGACAGCCTCCGCGGCCGGCACGGTCGTGGGAGTGGTGGGGAACGTGTTCGTAACGGTGACCGTCGCCGTAAACGCAGTGTCCGCATAGTCAACCAGGGCCTGGGTCGCGCTCGGAGCGCTGCAGCCCGGAGAACCGGTTCCGGGTGTGCAGGTGAAGCCTGTCGTCGTCGCGCCACCCGACGCGGTCTCAGTGATCGTGCACACACCGCCGGAGCCGGTGTCGGGCGGTATGAAGCTTTGGGACCCAGCGGCCGGGAACGTGAAGTTCTGGTCTATGGTCGTTGCCCCGGCCACGCAGTGCGAGTGGAGCGTGAACTCCGTGCCGGCCGGAGCAGCGCCGACCACGACCTTCGTGAGCGTGATGTTCTCAGCGGGTGCGCCAGCGCCTGCCGGAGCCGCGATCGCGGCCGTGAGGGCACCGGCCAATACGATCGCCGCCCCCAGTGCGAACCAGTGACGCTCCTGCATTGCCCCCGCCCTCTCCCACTCTGGCCCGGCGAGACCCTACCAGGGTGGTGAGTAGGTTCCCGGATGGACAAGGTTAAGGGAAGGCCGAGCCGGATCCGGAGCCGGTCGATAGGGTCCGCGGACGCCTTTGTTCAGGAGAACCGTGTCCGAGTCGCCGCTGATCTCGCGTCGTACTTTCCTCGCTCGGTCGGCGGCGATCGGAGCGGCGGTGGCGGGTGGCAGTTCGCTGCGGGACCTGGCCGGCCCGGCTACATCCCTTGCGGAAGGTGACGGAGTCCGCGACGTGGTGCGGGTCGCGATCCATCCCTCGATCGGTGTGGGCCGGGTCGGGAACGCCGCCGATCTCTTCTATTTCGGACCCGAGGTTCCGGGCACTCTCCCCAGCTCACGCTCCGGGTTCAAGGACGACCGCGGAGCCATCGCCCGTCAGGCGGCGCGGTTCCGCGTCTACGGGCTGGACCGACGAGGACGGGTCGTCCGGGAGCTCACGGCGCAGGACGCCGACGTCACCTGGAGGGTCGACGTCGCCAACTCCAAAGCGGCGTGGTACGTGTTCGGCACCGCGCTCGACCTGCCGATCGCGGCTCCAGTCCCGCGTCGAAACGTCACCGTGATCGGCGACGCCCGACGCCAGCTCATCGTGAGCGCGGGCGCAAGCGTCCACGGTCCGGCCGCGCTGCCGGTTGCACTGCGGGGTGGCTCGTTCCTCGGTGAACCGGTCGACCTCGGCGAGCTGATGACGGACGGGTACGGTCGGCTCGTCGTGCTCCCCGCTGACGGCCGGGGGTTCTCACCCCACGCGTCACCCCTGATGCCGTCGCCCGAGAACGACAACTGGACCGACACCGTGTGCGACGGGCTCGTGCGGGCGACCGTCCAGTTCGAGGATCGAGTGCTCCAGTCGGAACCGGCCTGGTTGCTCGTCACGCCACCCAACTACGCGCCTGCGGTCGGGACCGGCCTCGTGACCGCCTTTGACGCCGTCCGCAGCGGCCTCGTCGAAGGCGGCCTGCTCGATGAGCCGACCCTCTCGTTTGCTGGCGACATACTCCCGATCTTCGCCCGCATGGTCGACATGCAGTGGGTGAACGCGGGATACCTCACAATGTGTGGCCCCGGGGGCCCAGAGGACTGGCTCGCTCCGAAGCTGCTCGATCGGCTGGCCAATTCCTCGACGTCGAACCGGGGCTGGCGGCGGACGCTCTTCGGGCACGTGCGCGATCCATCGTTCGCGGCGGCCGAGCCCGACGCGCTGCCGTCGATGTACGGCGACGGCGTGACGTTGCCCGCCTCCAACAACTGGCAGATGCTCGCGGTCACCCCGCTGCAATACCAGCTCCTGCGAGACTGGGCGGAGGGCGCCTTCCATGACGATCGCCGCTCGACGCCGCCGGTGACGAGGGTGGAGGACCTGCCGATGGAGCGTCAACCCGCCGCGCTCGACCAGGCGACCCTGGAGTCCTGCCTGGGCGGCGCGTTCCACCCGGGCATCGACGCCCCGTGGACACTTCGCGTCCCCTCGCTGTGGTCGGGCGCCTACCGCTTACGGGTGCGCAGCACCGCCCCGCTCTACGACGACTACGGCCCTGAGCTAACCCCGCAGGTCGCGCTCGGCGCCGACGGCCCGCTGCAAGGCTCGGCTCCGGGTGACCTCACCCGCTGGCTGGGCGTGCCGTGGCAGAGCGACGCGGAGAACTGTCGGGCCGGGTACGAGGTCGCAACGTCCCGGGTGCTGCCCACGTTCTGGCCGGCGCGGATCCCGAACCACGTGCTGAGCGAAGCCGACTATCGGATCGTGATCGACACCGGGCGCCCGATGCGGGAGCGCCGCGCCGCTTTCCGGCGCCGACGGGACTGGGAACGTTTCGTCGCCCGGTCGAGCGATCCCGCGACATTCAATCTGATGCTGCGCGACTGGGGGCGGCTGGGCGTTGTGACCCTTCGGGCCGGTCCCGACGACGGCGCCTTCCCGTCGCCGATGAAGGTGGAGACCGGTGTCGGGTTCGCGAAGGAGCCAGCGGTCTCCTACGGGCCCGACTACCAGCCCTACCCGCCCGGCTCGCCATGACGCCTCGGTCGTCCCCGCGTACGCGTGTCGACGTGGCCGTCGTCGGGGCCGGCCCGGCCGGCACCGCCGCCGCGGTGGCAGCGGCCGGGGGCGGCGCCTCCATCGCGCTCCTCGATCGCGTCCAAGCGCTCCAGCACAGGGTCGGTGAGACCGTCCCGCCCGACACGACGGCGCTCGTGACCGACCTCTTCGGCGCCGGCGCATTCGATCCGTCGGCCCACCTGCCGAACTACGGAACCTGGACCCTCTGGGGCGACGACGGGGTGACCGTGACCGACTCTCTCATCACGAACCCCGGTGGTTTCGGGTGGCATCTCGACCGAGCGGCGTTCGACGACGGCCTGCGGCACGCGGCGGTACAAGCCGGTGTGCTCATGGTCGACAGTTCCGTGGCCGCGTTGCAGCGCGACGGGAAGCGCTGGCAGCTCCACACGATCGACCGCGAGGGCCGACGCGCCGCTCTGGACGCGCGCGTGGTCGTCGACGCCACTGGTCGCCGGGCGACGCTCGCGCGCGGGGCCGGAGTCGGCGTCTCGTCCACGACCGGTTGTGCGCCGCAGTGAGTTGGTTCACAGACCCTGCGCCCCGGGAGCAAGTCCTGATCGTCGAAGCCGTCGAAGCGGGATGGTGGTATACGGCGCCAGTGCCGAACGATCAGCGCGTCTGCGTGTTCCTGACCGACGCCGACCTTCTCCCGGACGCGGTTCGCACTGGCGTCGGGTTCAGCGAGCTTCTGGCATCGACCCGCACGGTGGGTGCGGCGATCGGCGGTGTCGTCCGGCGCGCCGAACCCCGTCTCGTCGCGGCCGGCACGGCATGGCTCGATCCCTGTTGCGGCGTCGGCTGGCTCGCGACTGGCGACGCCGCGGCGTCTTTCGATCCCCTGTCCGGGCAGGGAATCGCTACGGCCCTCGCCCTCGGGAAGGCAGCCGGCGGTGCTGCCGACGAGATGCTCCACGGTGCCAACGATGGCGCGACCGTGCGCTACCAGGCTGAACATCGTCGACTCGTCACTGAATACCTCGCGCGGCGAGACACTCACTACCGCGACGAGTGGCGGTGGTCGGAAGCGCCGTTCTGGCGGCGGCGTCACCTCGCGGCCCTTGCACGCGAGGACGCGGCCTGGACGAGCTAACGCCTCAGGTAGCCGCGCCGCGGAGTGAGCACCCAGCTGCGGCGGTGTCGTACTCGGGTCTGATTCCCAGTCGCCGTGACCGTCTCGTGACCGGCACCAGCGCGGTCTCCCAAGCGGTCTCGGTGACCTTGCTGAGCGCGGAGAGCCCGACAAGTCTTGGCCGACCTGCCCTAATGGGCGCCACGTTCACGCTCCCCTACTGGGCAGGCGAACGGCTTGCTGGTCGACGCGGCCACGCTCGCCGCGCTCAACGCCGAGGACGAGAACCGCGGCCAGTTGGCTACCCGGTGAATTCGGGGGCGACCACCAGTGTGGGTGTGCAACTGTCGGTGCTGGGGTCGTAGCTGATCGTCACTTGGCCACCGGATCCGCCGCTTGCCCCTGAGGTGATGTTGGCCGCTCCCGCGACCGCGAACGACGACCCGCCGCCGCCGCCGCCCTCGCCGCCGATGCTCCCGCCTCCGCCGCCGTAGCCGCCGCCGCCACCACCACCGGACCCACCCGCGCCGCCACCGCCGAAGCCGAGCCCGCCGCCCCCACCACTACCGTTTGACAAGGTGACGGTGTTGCCGCCGTTCCCGCCGGTGGTGTCGCCGCTGCCCCCAGTGCCGGAACCCGGGCCGGGTGTGCCGCCCGCGCCGGTGCCCGTGCCGCCGAATTCCACCCGCGCCGCTCCCACCGTTGGAGCCGCCGCCCCCGCCGCCGCCGATGCCACCCGCGCCGCTCCCACCGTTGTTGCCGAGGAAGCCGGTGCCGCCGGTGCTCGTCCCGCCCCCGCCGCCGCCGTTGCCATCGACGTTGCCGTTGCCGCCGCCGCCGGTCGCGGTCCCGCCGAAGCCGGGGACGGTGCCGCCGCCGTTGCCGCCTGCGCCGCCGACGGGCCCCCCGGCGCCACCGTTGATGGACTCGGAGCCGCCACCGCCACCGCCCGCGACGACCAACGCCCCAACTGGGCCGGCGACGACCGAGGCGCCGCCGCCGCCGCCACCACCGCCGCCGAAAAAGCCGCCGCCGCCGCCGCCGACACCGCCGCCGACCGTCCCGTTACCGCTCACGCCCGCGCCGCCGACCAGGACGCTCAACGTGCTCCCCGCCGCCACCGGCACGCGCGCCGTGACCGTCGCGCCCGCCCCGCCGGTGCCGCCCGTCGCCGCGCCGCGCACCCCGGGCACGTTCCCGCTGCCGCCACCGCCGCCGGCAGTCGGTGCCCCATTCGGGGCGACGTCAGCCGAGCCGACGCTGAGGCCTCCGACGAGGAAGCCCGCCCCGCCGCCGCCGCCGTCCACGGTGACGGTCACGAAGCAGATCCCCGCCGGGACCGTCGCCGCGCTCGCCACATAACCCGGGCTGCTCGACGAGAACAGCGTCGTCGACGCTGCCCCAGCCGGGCCTGACCCAGCTGCGAACGCCGCGACCCCCACCAGCGCTAGCGACGCGGCGCCCAGACCCGCACCCACGACCCGCAGCCCCAGCGGGCCTCCCTCCGCCAGTTGGGCCCGCGGCCCGCCTCCGAACCGGCGAAACGTAGCATTTCGCCGGCCACTAGGTCCGGATCGCCTCGACGCCGAGCTGCTCGCCGCCTTCGCCGACTACGGCCGAGCGCTGCTCAGACTGGCGCTCCTCGGCGAAGCAGGCTGGGGATCCGCGGGGGTTGGTCTGCTCGCCGACGCGATTGAGAGCGCCGAGGACGAGAGCGGCGGTTAGTTCAAAGAACAGGGCTTGGAGTAGGAAAGAGCGATGGGAAGACAGGCCGTGCTTTACGTGCTCGCGCTGGTAGCCGTCGTGGTCGGCGTGGACGTCCTGTTCTTCAGGAACCACGTCTGGGAGCGGCTGATAGTAAACGTCGGAATTGTCCTGGTGTTCGCAGCGTTCTATTTCAGGTTCCTGAAGCATCCATGAGCGCAGTTCGCCGCAATGCGGGCTCACCCAGCTTCACGGCGAAGTCGCCCTCGAATGTGCCGAGGACGAGACCGGATGACCGGGTTTAGGACCCTGCTGAAAAATTCGCTGGCTGGTGCTCGCGATTGGGTGGCGGGTTCTTCAGACTGGGCGTATGCAGGGTTCGAGCGATCCGAACGCCGAGTTCTTGGACGCGGCGAGTTTGTGTCGGCATCTGGTGCCGGAGGGTTCGCTGTTCGCGTTCTTGGCTGATCGTCGCCATGAGCTGTTCTCGGACACGTTGTTTGAGGATCTGTTTCCGTCGGGGCGGGGCAGACCGTCGGTGCCGGCCGATGTGGTGGCAACGGTGATGGTGCTCCAGGCCTTGGAGGGTCTTTCGGATCGAGAGGCGGCGGAGGCGTTGCGGCGGGATCTGGCGTGGAAGGCCGCCGCGGGCTTGTCGGTGACGGACGAGGGGTTTCATCCGTCGGTGTTGACGTATTGGCGGGCGCGGCTGCGGGGCTCGCAGCGTCCGGAGCGGATCTTCGATGCGGTGCGGGAGGTGGTCGCCCAGACCGGGGTGCTCCAGGGCCGGTCTCGCCGGGCGTTGGACTCGACGGTGCTCGACGATGCCGTCGCGACCCAAGACACGATCACCCAGCTGGTCGGGGCGATCCGTCGGGTTCGCCGAGTGGTGCCCACGAGTCGAGCGGTCGAGCTCGTCGCCCACGATTACGACCAGGTCAGCAAGCCTGAGTGCGCCTGGGACGATCCGGAAGCCAAGAACACCCTGGTGAGCGGGCTGGTCAACGACGCGTTGCGGCTCTTGGAGCGTGTCGAGGGGGCTGACCTCGACGCCGCGGGCCACGACGCGCTGGGCCTGCTGGCGCTCGTGGCAGGTCAAGACGTCGAACCCGGCGATGAGCCCGGCCAGTGGCGCATCGTTCGCGGCACCGCGCCGGATCGGGTCGTCTCGGTGGTGGACCCAGAGTCCCGCCATGTGCACAAGACCGTGCACGACTATCGCGATGGCTACCAGGCGCACCTCGCGGTCGAGCCCGAGACGGGGCTGATCACCGCCGCGACGCTGACGCCCGGCAACGCAGCAGACGGGCCGACCGGCGTCGAGCTGCCTCGCCGGGGAGCAGCCAGGCCTCGAGGTGCTGGCCGACTCCGCGTACGGCTCCGGCGAAACCCGAGCCAAGCTCCGAGCGGCCAAGCATCGTCAGACCATCAAGGTGATCCCACGCCGCAACACCCGCATGCCCGGCGCGTTCACCAAAGACGACTTCGTCATCGATCTGGCTGCTGGTCTGGTCACCTGTCCCGCCGGACAGACTCGAACCATCGACGACCGACGCCGAGCCCGCTTCGGGGCCATCTGCCAGCGACTGCGAGCTGCGGTCTCGCTGCACGAACAACCGCGCCGGACGCGTCGTCACCGTTCACCCCCGCGAAGACGAGCTCCTCGCCGCCCGCCAGCGCGCTCAGAGTCCCGAATTCATCAACAGCTATCGCCGTTGGCGACCGATGGTCGAACGCAGCATCGCCTGGCTCACCGCGCACAACAATCGCCGGCTGCGCTATCGGGGCGTCCAACGCAACCAGCTCTGGCTCTCCACCCGGGTGGCCGCCATCAACCTGCGACGCCTCATCAACCTCGGGCTCCGCAACGACCCCACCGGCTGGGCGCTGACCTGAGAAGGGCCAACGGGTCCGGCGTGGCAACACGGGGCGTCTCTACGACAACAGCCATCCAGCGCCGCCGGCTCTCACCCGTCACACCGACTGTTCGGATCGGCCAATCGACCAGACCCGCTGACCCGCCAGCAGGCTACGACCACCGAACTGGTCCAGGCAGCGCCTTGTTCAGCAGGGTCTTAGGGGTAGTAGCCGAACACGTCGATGATGAACTGGGTGGACCCGCCACCCCCGCAGAGCACGGTCACCTGCCCGGGGTTGCCCGAGCTGACGTCGCTGGTTGCGTTGTTAGCGATGTCGAGGCCGGTGTTGAAGTTGATGTTCGAGGGCCCCGACCAGCTGCCCGACGCCGAGAACATGGCCAAGAACCCGGTCCCGGAAGGCGACGCGCACGTGAGGTTGCACAGCACCGTCGACACGTTCGCCGCGTCTCTCTGACCAGCACTCTTACCGCAGACCCTTGTCTCGCAACGACACAGCCGTCCCCGTCGTCCGGGCTGAGACCCTCGAATCCGTGTAGTCCGGGGCAGTCCGTTATTCGGGACTTGGGTCCGCGGACCGACGCGCGAGCCCGACGGTTGGCAGCCGCCCGGCTTCGCGCCGAGCCTGCTCGCGCCGCGCTCGACGCTGACGACAACCGCAGGTAGCGGCCTACCCGGTGAACTCGGGGGCGACGACCAGCGCAGTCGGGCAGCTGTCCGTGGTCGGGTCGTAGCTGATCGTGACCTGCCCGGGGCCCGTGTTCGTGGTCTGCGACACCAGGGTCGCGCCGGGGATCAGGAACGAGGACCCGCCGCCGCCGCCGCCCGCAATCCCGGCGTCGGTGAGGGCGCCCCCGCCGCCGCCGTAGCCGGCGCCGCCGCCACCACCACCAGGGTCACCGCCGCCGGCACCGCCAAAGCCTAGGCCGCCGCCGCCGCCGCCGCCATCAGGGGTGTTGCCGGCATTGCCACCCGTGCCCCCCGAGCTGTTGCCGGCACCGCCTCCACCACTGCCGGTGCCGCCGGCACCCGAACCGGTCGTGCCGCCGGGGCCACCCCCCTCTCCCGCACCGCTGGGGGAGCCGGCACCGCCGCCGCCGCCGCCGACACCGCTCGCACCGGTGCCGCCCTTACCGCCGTTATTACCGCCAGCACCGCCCGGGCCGATGCCGCCGCCGCCGCCGCCGCCGAAGCCGGGCTGGCTCGCACCGGTGCCGCCCATGCCCGGGGGTGTGGTCGGCGCACCGCCGCCGCCATTGACCGAGACACCGTTGCTGCCCTCGCCCGTGCCTCCCGACGCGGACACGACGCCACCGGCACCGCCTGCGCTGCCAGCATTGGTGTTGAAACTGCCGCCGCCGCCGCCGGCCCCGGCCACCACCAGGGCAGTGTTACCGGGGCCTGTGACTGCCGACGCGCCCCCGCCGCCGCCGCCGCCGTCGACCCGGTCGGGCAGGGCGCCGCCGCCGCCGCCTCCGCCGCCGCCGCCGTTGCCACCGTGCGAGGTAGTGCCGACCGCGCCGACCGCGCCGACGAAGACGCTGAGGGCGCTGCCGGGAGTCACCGCGACGTGCGCTGTCACACTCGCGCCCGCACCGCCAGCACCGCCTTCAGTGGTGTCGCTCACACCGTCACCGCCGGAACCGGCTGCGGCGGTGACGGTGACGAAGCAGATCCCCGCCGGCACGGTGACCGACGTCGAGCTGCCCGTGAAGCCGAACGAACCCAGCGAGGTGGACTGGGCGCCGGCCGGCCCTGAGCCCACCAGCGCCACCACCCCGACCAGCGCGGTCGCCGCTGCACCCAGCCCCACGCCAGCAGCTTGCAGCCTCACCAGGTCTCCCTCCGCCAGCCGGGCCAACCCGGCTCAGAACGGACGAAACCTACACCCGCAGGGGTGAGGCGGGCCGGATCGGCTCACCGGGCGAGGAACGCCGCGCCGAGCTTCGCCGGCCTCGTCGTCCATGCCCTCGTCCACGTGGCTGGAGACCTCCATCGTGATCCGCGGCGACGAGTGCCCGAGCCTCTTCGCGAGGACTTCGAGCGACACTCCGTTCTTGCGGGCGGTTGTCGCCGACGTGTGCCGCAGGTCGTGGAGCCGGATACGCGGCACGTCGGCACCGGCGACGACACGGTCGAACCGCTGCGTTACCCGTCGGGGTGGAGCGTCCCGCCGGTCGGGGTGGCGAACACGAGGCCCTGGTCCTGGTACGTCCCGGGCTCGGCCGCCAGTCGTTCGGCGTGCTGGCGACGACGGTCGGCGCGCAGCGCGTCGAGCGTCATCGGGTCGAGCCCCACGACGCGGTGCCCGGCGTCGGTCTTCGGCTCGGACCAACGGATCTCGTATCCGCCGGTCACGAGCGCGCGCCTTCGCTCGTTATTTGGGGAGCCATCCCCGGCCCCTGTCAACTGCTCCGGAAATCGTATTGGGCCTCTGACCTGGCCTTTTTCTGGTCGGGCTGCCGGGACTCGAACCCGGGACCTTCGGTCCCCCAGACCGACGCGCTAACCAAGCTGCGCCACAGCCCGTCGACGCGCGTTGGCGTGTCGGGGTCGCGATGGTATCGGGCGTCGGTTTGGCTCAGAGATGGGCGATGAGCCATTCGACGCCTTGGAGGGCGCGGTAGGAGAGGTAGATGGCGAGCGCGACGAGCAGGAGCTTGAGGTGCCAGGGCAGCGGCTCCGCGACCTCTGCTTCGGTGTCGTCGACGGGGCGGCCCGACGCGTCGGCGGCTGCGGGGGCGGCCGGGTGGGAGGGGTGGGCCCGGCCGGGATCGACGATGCGTCCGCAGCTGGGGCACGTGCCGTCGGTGCGGACGGTGGAGGGAGATAGGAAGCGGTCGCAGGGGGCGCACCAGGGCACGTGCTGATTCCAGCAGACCGGGGCGCCGCCCGGCCCCCCGGGGCGGGGCGGGTGTCAGTGGGTGCGGAGCCGGACCCGGAGCTTGAGGGGGGTGGGGCCCAGGTGCAGCGATTCGCGGATCTTGCGCTCGAGGTAGCGGAGGTAGGTGGGGGGGAGCGCGTCGGTGGCGAAGAGGGTGACGGTGGGCGGGTCGGTGGCGCCTTGGGTGGCGAAGAGGATCCGGGCCCGCCGGCGCCGGACCGCGGGCGGGGGGTGCGCGGCTTGGGCGTCTTGGACGACCCGGTTCAGAGCCGCGGTGGGGACCCGCTGGTGGTAGGCGGCTTCGGCCTCGCGGAGGGCAGGGAGGACCTTGGCCATGCTGCGGCCGGTACGGGCGGAGACCTTGAGGACGGGCGCGTAGCCGAGGAAGGCGAGCCGGTCGGCGACCTCGGCGACGACGGCCCGGCGGGCGTCGGCGTCGCCGTCGAGGGTGTCCCACTTGTTGAGGATGACGACGATGGCGGTGCCGGCCGCGTCGACGCGCTCCGCGAGCCGCTGGTCCTGGTGGGTGACGCCGGCCGCGGCGTCGATGACGAGCAGCGCCGCGTCGGCCCGGTCGACCGCGTCGAGGGCGCGGAGCGTCCCGTAGTACTCGGTGGGCTCGTCGATGCGGCTGCGGCGACGCATCCCGGCCGTGTCGACGAACCGCAGCGGCCCGTCGGGAGTGTCGAGGATGGTGTCGATCGCGTCGCGGGTGGTGCCGGGCTGGTCGTGGACGACGGAGCGGTCGTCGCCGACCAGCCGGTTGAAGAGGGTGGACTTGCCGACGTTGGGCCGCCCGACGATCGCGACCGAGAACGGCGGGTCCTCCTCGACCGTGTCGTTCTCGGGGGGGAGGGCGTCGACGAGCTGGTCGAGGAGGTCGCCACTGCCCCGCCCGTGCACCGCGGACACCGGGATCGGGTCGCCGAGCCCGAGCCCCGCGAACGCCCACGCGTCGCCTTCCCGGCGCTCGTCGTCGACCTTGTTGGCGACCAGCAGCACCGGCCGGTCGCTGTGCTGGAGGAGCCGGGCGACGCGGGCGTCCTCGTCGGTGATCCCGACCGCGGCGTCGACGACGAGGAGGATCACGTCGGCGTCGCGCATAGCCCGCTCGGCCTGCCCGCTGATCGCGTCGCGCAGCGCCGGCGCGTCGCCGCTGGCCGCGTCGGGGGCGAGCCAGCCGCCGGTGTCAACCAACCGCACCGGGCGGCCCCGCCAGTCGGTCTCAAGCACCTTGCGGTCTCGGGTCACGCCCGGTCGTTCCTGGACGATGGCGCGCCGGGCGCCGACGAGCCGGTTCACGAGGGTCGACTTGCCGACGTTGGGTCGCCCGACCACGGCGACCAGCGGCGGGCTCACGGGAGGGCGGCGACGAGCGACGCGCCGTCGGTGGCGACGACCTCGACGGCGCGGGGCAGGTCGTCGACGCGACGCCCGTCGAGGAACCGGTCCTGGGAGAGGACGACGTCGGGGAGCAGGTACCGGTGGTCGGGCGGCTGGGCGGCGAGCGCGTCAGCGACGTCGCCGCCGGTGAGGAGCCCGGTGACCGCGATGTTGCCGCCGAAGTAGCGGTTCGCGACCGGGACGAGTCGGACCGGGACGCCGGACCGGCGGCTCAGCGCGGGGAGCAGGGGCGTGAGCACCTGGGCGCCGTACTCGCCGGTGACGATCCCGACCGGCACCGACGCGTCGCGTCGTGTCACGGCGCTCCTCGTGACGGTCGGGGCGCGGTAGCCGGCCGCGGGGGCGCCGTCGACCCAGGCGAAGAACCCGGAGCGGGGGCCACGGCCCGGGCGGTCGTCGCCGGCCAGGGCCCGCTCGGTGTCGGCGAGGAAGGCGCGGGCGAGCCCGACCCCGTTCTCGTGCTGCGCGAACCCGTCGTAGGCGACCGGGTCGGGGAAGGGCCGCCCGGCGAGGAGGTAGTACTCGTCGGCGGCGTAGACGAGCCGCCGGTCGAGCGCGTCGGTGAAGCGGGCCTGCCAGACTGCGACCTGGTCGAGGACCTGCGCCGCCTCCTCGGCGGTGGTCGGGCGCAGCGACGCCTCGGTGGTGTGCCCGGAGACGCCGACCGGGACGACCGCGGTGGTGGCGAGCCCCGGGTAGCGGTCGAGGACGCCGAGCAGCGTGTCGTCGAGGGCCGGCCCGTCGTTGACGCCCGGGCACACGACGACCTGCCCGTGGACCTCGACGCCGGCGTCGAGGAGCGCGCCGAGCCAGCGCAGGCTCGTCGCGCCGCGCCGGTTGCGGAGCAGCCGGACCCGCAGCTCGGGGTCGGTGGCGTGGATGCTCACGTAGAGCGGCCCGAGCCCTTCGGTGACGACCCGCTCCAGGTCGGCTTCGGTGAACCGGGTGAGGGTGGTGAAGTTCCCGTACAGGAACGACAGCCGGTAGTCGTCGTCCTTCAGGTAGAGGCTGCGGCGCATCCCCTTCGGCAGCTGGTAGATGAAGCAGAACGGGCAGTGGTTGTCGCAGGTGCGCACCTGGTCGAACACCGCCGAGGCCAGCTCGAGGCCGAGCGGCTCCCCGGCCCGCTTCTCGACCACGACGCTCTGCTCGAGCCCGCCCCGGCGCACGTCGAGCTCGACGAGCGGCTCGTCGGCTTGCACGTGGTAGCGGATGACGTCGCGGACCGACTCGCCGTTCACGGCGAGGAGCTCGTCGTCGGGGAGGATCCCGGCCTGCGAGGCAGGCGAGCCAGGCGCGACCGCCAGCACCCGGGGGGCGGCCATGGGTCGAGTGTAGGGGCGCTCGGGTCGGACGGTACCCTCGACCGGTGGTCGAGGAGGTGCTGCTCGCCGAGCCGCGGGGCTTCTGCGCCGGGGTGGAGATGGCGATCAAGGCGCTGGCCTGGATGGTGCGCATCTTCGAGCCGCCCGTCTACTGCTACCACGAGATCGTCCACAACCGCCTGGTCGTCGACCGGTTCCGGGCCCTCGGCGTCGTGTTCGTCGAGGACGTCTCGAGCGTCCCGCCCGGCGCGCCGCTCATGCTCTCCGCGCACGGCACCGCCCCGGACGTGGTCGCGGCGGCCCGCACCGAGGGCCGCTTCGTCGTGAACGCGGTGTGCCCGCTGGTCACGAAGGTCCACCACGAGGCCAAGACCCGCGCCCAGAAGGGCTACACGGTCCTCTACGTCGGGCACGCCGGCCACGACGAGGCGGTCGGGACGCTCGCCGTCGCCCCCGACGCGATGCGCCTGGTCGAGCACGACACCGACCTCGAGTCGACCCTCGCCGACGTCCCCGACCCGGAGCGGGTCGCGCTCCTCGCCCAGACCACCCTCGCCCTCCACGACTGGGAGGGGATCATGGAGGGCGCCCGGGCCCGCTTCCCCGCCCTGTGGACCGCGACCCGCGACGACCTGTGCTTCGCGACGACGAACCGGCAGGCCGCGCTGCGGGTCGTGTCGGCCCGCGCCGACGCGGTGGTCGTGATCGGCAGCGCCAACTCGTCGAACACCGTCGCGCTCGCCACCGTCGCCGCCGACGCCGGCTGCGCCCGGGTCGTGCGCGTCGACGGGCCCGACGAGCTCGACCTCGCCGCGCTGGGCGACCCTCGGGTGGTGGGCGTCACCGCGGGGGCGAGCGCCCCCGAGGACCTGGTCCAGGCGGTGGTCGAGAAGCTCAACCCGGCCCGGGGCGTCGAGGCGGTGTTCGTGACCGACGAGGCCGAGTACTTCCCGCCGCCCCGCGAGCTGCGCGACCTGCTCCCCGCGGTGGAGGGCCTCGCCGCGCTGCTGGTCGGCGGCCCGCCCCCCGCCGCGCCGAGCGGCGGTCTCGCCGACGACCGACGCGCCGACGCGTCACGCGCCCTCGCCGACCTGGGCCGCTAGCCCGCCCGCCCCGGCCTGGCGCGCCGCGTCGTCGAACGCGGCTTGCAGCGCGGCCCGCAGCCGCCCGCTCAGCGCGGTCACGTCAGCGCGGCGGCGAGCCGTCGTCTCGGCGTCTGCGACGATCGGCTCCCCGACCACGACCACGACCCGCCGCGGCCGCGGGAGCACCCGTCCCTTCGGGAGGATCTGCTCGCTGCCGCCGATCCCGACCGGCACGATCGGCACCCGGCGGCGCAGGGCGAGGTACGCGACGCCGTCGTAGAGGTCGCCGAGCGTCGGGCCGTGCTGGCGGGTCCCCTCCGGGAAGATGGAGAGGGGCTCCCCCGCCTCGAGGACCTGGTCGGCGGCTCGGAGCGCGCCCCGGTCGGTGGTGCCCCGCTCCACCGGGATCGCCGCCGAGCCTCGGGAACACGGCCCGCCCGATCCGGCTGCTGAACAGCTCCCGCTTGGCGAGGAACCACACCTTGCGGCGGGTCGCGAAGCAGGTGAACGGGATGTCGAGGATCGACCGGTGCGACGGGGCGAGCAGGTAGGCGCCGGCGGGCGGCACCCGGTCCCGTCCGATGACCCGCACCCGGAACACGACCGCGCAGAGGCCGATCACGACCGGTCGCACGATCCGCCACAGCATCAGCGGGCCGCCCCGGTGCGGGCCCGGAAGCAGTCGACGACCTCGCCGACGACGTCGTCGACGGAGCGGCCGGTGGTGTCGATCCGCAGCGCGTCGGGCGCGGCCTGCAGCGGCGACACGGCCCGGCTGCGGTCGAGCCGGTCCCGGCGGTCGAGGTCGGCGCGCACCGCGTCGATGCTGGGCCGCGCCTCGGGGTGTGCCTCGTCGCGGCGCCGCCGGGCCCGCTCCCCCTCGCTGGCGGTGAGGAACACCTTCACCGCCGCGTCGGGGAACACGACCGTCCCGATGTCGCGTCCCTCCACGACCCCGGAGCGGTGCCGGGCCAGCCACGCCCGCTGCTCGTCGACGAGGACCGAGCGCACGGCCGGGTGCGCGGACACGGTCGACACCGCGTCGGTCACCGGCGCGGAGCGGATCTCGTCGCTGACGTCGCGCCCGTCGAGGAGCAGGACTGGCCCCATCGGCTCCAGCGCGACCCGCCTCGCCACGTCCGCGCAGGCGGCCCCGTCGGCCGGGTCGACGCCCGCCTCGAGCGCGGCCAGGGTCACGGCCCGGTACATGGCGCCGGTGTCGAGCACCGGCACCTCGAGCTGCCTCCCCCACCGCCTTCCCGACCGTCGACTTGCCGGCGCCGGACGGCCCGTCGATGGCCACCACCGGGATCATCGGGCCGGCTCGGTGAGCGCGGCGAGGTCGTCCGCGAACCGCGGGTAGGAGACGGCCACCGCCGACCAGCCTCGCACGGTCGAGGACCCGGCGACCGCGTTGGCGGCCACCGCGCCGGCCATGGCGATGCGATGGTCGTCGTGGCTGTCGAGGGTGGCGGGGCGGGGCACGCCGCCGCGCACGACGAGCCGGTCGTCGCCCGCCTCGACGCCGACCCCGAGCGCGCGCAGCTCCCGCTCGAGCGCGGCGAGCCGGTCGCTCTCCTTGACCCGCAGCTCGGCGACCCCCCGGAACTCGGTGACCCCGTCCGCGAACGCGGCCGCGACCGCCAGCGCCGGCACCTCGTCGACCAGGCCCTCGTCGACGTCGACGACCGTCCCGTGCAGCGGCGCGGCGCGCACGGTCAGCTCCCCGACCGGCTCCCCGAGCCGAGCCGGGCCGGGACGCACGTCGATCGACGCGCCCATGCGGCGCAGCACGTCGACGTACCCGAGGCGGGTCGGGTTCAGCGCCAGCTCCTCCACCGTCAGCTCGGAGCCGGGCGTGATGGTGGCCGCGACGACGAAGAACACCGCCGACGACGGGTCGCCGGGGACGGTCAGCTCGACGGGGCCGGGCGCGCCGGCCCGCACCCGGACCGTCACCGGGTCGAGCACCTCGACCGGCGCGCCGAGCGCGGCGAGGATCCGCTCGCTGTGGTCGCGGCTCGGGGCCGGCTCGACGATCTCGGTGGTGCCCGACGCTTGCAGACCGGCGAGCAGCAGCGCCGTCTTCACCTGCCCGCTCGCGACGGGCAGCGTCACCGTCGCGCCGGTGAGCGCGCCGCCCCGCACCGCGAGCGGCGGGAACCGGCCGTCGGCGCGCCCGTCGACGTGCGCGCCGAGGGCCCGCACCGGGTCGACGACCCTGCCCATGGGCCGGCGGGTCAGGCTGGCGTCGCCGGCCAGGACGCTGTGGAAGGGCCGACCGGCGAGCAGCCCGACCAGCATCCGCATCGTGGTGCCCGAGTTCGCGCAGTCGAGGACGGCGTCGGGCTCGTGGAGCGCGCCGACGCCCCGCCCGTCGACCCGCACCGGGCCGGGCGGGTCGCCGCCGATCGGGACACCCAGCGCGCCGAGCGCGGCGCGGGTCGCGGCCACGTCGGCGCCGTCGGCGAGCCCGGTCACGGTGCTCGTCCCGTCGGCGAGCGCGGCGAAGAGCATCGCCCGGTGCGAGATCCCCTTGTCGCCCGGCAGCCGGACCCGTCCCCGCAGCGGCGCGGGCCCGACCACGGTGAGGTCAGCGGCGACGGTCACGGCAGCGCCCGCCGCGAGTGGTGGTAGCCGAGCCCGGTGAGCGCCTCCTCGAACGCGGCGACGTCGGAGGCGGGCACGAGCAGCACGAGGACCCCGCCACCCCCCTCGACCGAGTGCACGATCTCGATGTCGGAGATGTTGATGCCCATCCCGCCGGCGAGGGTGGTCACCTCGGCGAGCACCGCGGGCCGGTCCGGGACCGGGACCCGCAGCTCGACGAGCGCCTCGACGCCGCCGCCGCCGACCGGGAGCCGCTCCCGCGCCACCCGAGCCCGCTCGAGCAGGTCGAGCAGGCCGCCCCGATCGCCCGCCACGACCAGCGACCGGACGTCGCCGAGCGCGGCGAGGTACCCGTCGAGGGCGGCGACGATCTCGTCCCGGTTCGCGACGCAGATGTCAGGCCAGATCCCCGGGTGCCCAGCCGCGATGCGGGTCATGTCGCGGAACCCGCCCACGGCGAGGCGCAGCAGCGTGGCCGGCTCCGCCGAGCCCTGGGTGGCCAGGTCCATGAGCGTGGTCGCGGCGAGCTGCGGCACGTGGCTGACCACCGCGACCATCCGGTCGTGGTCGGGCGGCGCGACCGCGAGCACCTCGGCGCCGGTGGTGGCCAGGAGCCGCCGCACCGCGCTGAACGCGGCCGCGTCGGTCCGCTCGGTCGGGGTGAGCACCCACGTCGCGCCGAGGAACAGGTCGGCGTCGGCGCCGTCGACCCCGTCCTGCTCCGAGCCGGCCATCGGGTGCCCGCCCACGAACGACGCCGCCCGCTCCGGGCGGGCCGCCTCGACCGCGTCGACGATGGGCGCCTTCACCGAGCCGACGTCGGTGACGGCCGCCGCGCCGGCGTCGAGCGCCTCCACCACCCGCGCCGCGACGTGCCCGACCGGCACCGCGACGACGACCACGTCCGCGTCGGCGGCGACGCCGGCCACGTCGGGGACCGCCTCGTCGATCGCGCCCCGCTGCGCCGCGGCCGCCGAGCGCGACGGGTCGACGTCGAAGCCCCGCACCGCCACCCCGTCGCGCCGGAGAGCGAGCCCGAGCGACGCGCCGATGAGGCCGGTGCCGACGATCCCGACCCGGGTCACGGCCGGGGGCTCACTCGGGGAGGTCGTCGCGCAGCGACCGGGCCTCACCGAGGTACACGTGGTGCAGCTCGTCGCGGGACCGGTCGGTGTAGCAGTGCACCAGCACCCGCACCACCCGCGGCAGCGCGCCCTGGATGGTCAGCTCCCGCGCTGACAGCAGCGCGACGTCTCCGAGCCCGAGCTCGCGGGCCGCGGTGGCCGGGAACAGCGCGGTGAGGTCCTCGGTCGCGGTGAAGATGATGCTGACCAGCTCGTCGTGGCCCACGTCGTTGCGGGCCAGCATCTCGCCGACCAGCTGGCGGGTCTTCTCGCCGATCTCGTCTGCGGTGTCGGCGTCGCAGGTGATCGCGCCCCGCAGCGCCTGCAGTCTCATTTCACCGCAGAGTAGCGGCTGCCCCCACGCGTCGACCGGGCCGGTTTCCGACCCGACGTCCGAGCGCTCAGCGGCTCGCCGCCTCGTACAGGGCGCGGGTCTCGGCGCCGGACAGCGGCCGCCACTCCCCGGGGCCGAGCCGGTCGTCGCGCAGCGGCCCGACCCGGGTGCGGACCAGCCGGGTCACCGGGTGCCCGACCGCGTCGCACATGCGGCGCACCTGCCGGTTGCGGCCCTCGTGGATGGTGAGCTCGAGCGCGGTCGCGTCGCCGCGGCGGCCGACGACCCGCACCCGGGCCGGCTCGGTCACCCCGTCGTCGAGCGCCACCCCCTCGCGCAGGGTCCGCAGCGCGGCGCGGCTCGGCGCCCCGCGCACCTCGGCCAGGTACGTCTTCTCCACCCCGTGGCGCGGGTGGCTGAGCAGCTGCGCGAGCTGCCCGTCGTTGGTCAGCACGAGCAGCCCCGACGTGTCGTAGTCGAGCCGCCCGACCGGGAACACCCGCGGCTGGTCGGGCACGAGGTCGACGACGGTGCGACGCCCCTCCGGGTCGGACGCCGTGGTGACCACTCGCTCCGGCTTGTGCAGCAGGTACGAGACCAGGTCGGGCGCGGTCGGGACCGGCACCCCGTCGACGCGGACCCGCGCCACGCTCGGGTCGACCCGGTCGCCGAGCCGGGCCGGCTGCCCGTCGACCGACACCCGCCCGGCCCGCACCAGCTCCTCCGCGGCCCGGCGCGACCCGTACCCGGCCCGGGCGAGGACCTTCTGGACGCGCTCGGCGTCCGCCACCTCAGCCGTCGACCGGACCGGTGGGCTCGGTCGGCTCCGGGGCCGCGTCGTCGGAGATCCGCAAGCCCCGCTCGAGCAGCTCGACGACGCCCGAGTCAGGCACGAAGTCGCCCAGCGGCGGGAGGTCCGACAGCGTGTCGAACCCGAGCCGCTCCAGGAACAGCGGGGTGGTGCCGTAGAGGACAGCGAGGCCGGGACCGGGGTCGCGGGACAGCTCGGCGACGTACCCGCGAGCGACGAGGGTCTGCAGCGTCGTCTCGACGTTCACGCCCCGGATGGCCGAGACCTGCGCCCGCGAGATCGGCTGCTTGTAGGCGACGATGGCGAGCGTCTCGAGCGCGGGCCCCGACAGGCGCACGTGCTGCCCGTCGAGGACGAAGCGCTCCACGTAGCCGGCCAGGTCGGGGTGGGTCTGGAGCCGGTAGCCGCCCGCGACGCGTCGCAGCACGAAGCCGCGCTGGTCCTGCTCGTACTCGTCGGCGAGCGACGCGCACAGCGTCTCGACCGCGTCGACGGGCAGCTCGACCAGCTCGGCGAGGAACCGCGGCTCGACCGGCTCCGTCGCCGCGACCAGCACCGCCTCGAGCGCCCGGCGGGTCTCGCTGCGCTCCACCGCGGGGGCGGGCCCGGCCTCGTACACCTCGCCGGTCTGCTCGGCCGGCGGGGGCAGCACCTCGTCCGCGTAGGGCGGCGGCGCCTCGTCGTCGGGCGGTCCGCCCGGGCCCGGCTCGTCGATCACGACCCGCTCCGGGGCCGGCTCGACGCGGGGGGCGGCGCCGGCTCGTCCCAGTCCGCGACGCTCGCCGCGTCGAGGCCCGCCGCGCCGTCGACGCGCCGCACGGTCAGCTCCCCGAACGTCCCCGTCTGGTCGAGCTCGACGATCCCCTGCTTGTACAGCTCGAGCACGGCGAGGAACCGGACGATGACGTCGAGGCGGTCCACCGCGTCGCGGGTCAGGTCCCGGAAGGTGCGGGCCGCCCCCTCGGGCAGCCCGTCGAGGACGACGCCGATCGCCTCCGCGACGCTGACCCGGATCGGCGCCACGTGGTCGGTGTCGACCCGTTGCGTCACGGTCGGGGTGAGCGCCCGCCGGGCCGCGGCGCGCAGCGCCTCGGGCCGGACCCGCTCGAGCGGGTCGGGGACGAGGGACCGGAACGGCTCCTCGGGGCCGGCGACCCGGGGCAGGCTGCGGTCAGCGGCGCGCATCAGCGCGCTGAGGCTCGCCGCCGCGTCCTGGAACGTCTTGCACTCGAGCAGCCGGGCCAGCAGCAGGTCCCGCTCCTCGAACCGGAGCAGCTCCTCGTCGAGCTCCAGGTCCTCGGGGGCGGGGAGCAGCCGGCGGGTCTTCAGCTCGACCAGCGTCGCCGCGATGAGGAGGAACTCGGTCGCGATCTCGAGGTCGAGGCCCTCCATCCGGTCGAGCTCCCGCAGGTACTCGTCGATGATCGCGGAGAGCGACACCTCCCACAGGTCGACCTCCTGGCGGAGGATCAGGTGGAGGAGCAGGTCGAACGGCCCCTCGAACACCTCGGTGCGGACCTCGTAGCCCATCGCCAGCAAGATACCCGCCCCTCCTCGCGGGACCCCGCCACTACCGTGTCGCGTCGATGGCACGGGTCTTCTCCGGGATCCAACCGACCGGCGAGCTGCACCTCGGCAACTACCTCGGCGCGGTCCGCCAGTGGGTCGCGGCCCAGGACCGCGACGACGCCATCTACTGCGTCGTCGACCTGCACGCCATGACCACCCCCTACGAGCCGGCCGAGCTCGCCGACCGGACCCGCCGCACCGCGGCGCTGCTCCTCGCGGCGGGACTCGACCCGGCCCGCTGCACCCTGTTCGTGCAGAGCCACGTCCCCGCCCACACCGAGCTGACCTGGATCCTGAACTGCGTCGCCACCTTCGGCGAGCTGCGCCGCATGACCCAGTTCAAGGAGAAGTCAGCCGGGCAGGAGTCGGTCAGCGTCGGCCTCTTCGACTACCCGGTGCTCATGGCGGCCGACATCCTCGGCTACGACACCGAACGGGTCCCGGTCGGCGACGACCAGCGCCAACACCTCGAGCTGGCCCGCGACGTCGCGCTGCGCTTCAACCACCGGTTCGGGGCGACGCTGGTCGTCCCCGACGCCGCCATCCCCCCGGTCGGGGCGCGCATCATGGACCTCCAGAACCCGACCGCGAAGATGTCGAAGTCGTCCGAGTCGCCCCAGGGGACGATCGCGCTGCTCGACTCGCCGGCCGCGATCACGAAGCGGGTCCGCGCCGCGGTCACCGACTCGGACGGCACGGTCCGCTTCGACCCCGACCACCAGCCCGGCGTGTCGAACCTGCTCCAGATCCTCGCCGCCACCACCGGCCGGTCGATCCCCGACGTCGAGGCCGAGTTCCACGCCGCCGGCTACGGGGCGTTGAAGCAGGCCGTCGCCGACGCGCTCGTCGCGTTCCTCGCCCCCCTCCAGGAGCGCTACCAGGCCCTCGCCGACGATCCCGCCCGCCTCGACGCCGCGCTCGCCGCCGGCGCGGAGAAGGCGGAGGCGATCACGGCCAAGGTCCTGGCCCGGGTCCGCCACGCGGTGGGGCTCCTCCCCCGCGGGTAGCAGGCTCAGTCGTCGTCGGCCACGAGCAGCGCGTCGACGACCGGGGACGGCAGCCCGGACGCCGCGACCGGGTCGGGCTGATGGTGCGCGCCGGCCCAGCGGGCCACCTCGTCGCGCCCACCGACCAGTCGGATCCGGCTCGCGCCGAGCTCGTCGTGTCGCAGGTACAGGCCGACCCGTCGGGGCAGCCCCCGCCGGGTCGACCAGGCCTCAGCCGCGTCGTGCCCCGCCACCGCGCCGGCGATCGTCGCGCCGACCCGGGCCACGATCCCGAGCCCCGAGTCGAGCTTCCCGACGTCGTGGAGCAACGCGGCGGCCAGCCACCGCGGGTCTCCCGCCTCCGGCGTGCCGGCGAGGGACGCCTCGACCCGGCGGGCCACCGCGACCGAGTGCCGCCGGTCGTAGTGCGCCATCCGCGACCACAGGTCGAACTCGGGCGCGGTGAGGACGTGGCGGACCCACCCCTCGTCGGCGGGGGACGGTCCACCCGGCCGCAGCGTGCCGACGAACCGTCGGGTCAGGTGCGCGGCCCGGCTCATGCGACCACGAAGTGGGTCAGCGCGTTGAAGAACGGCTGCACGATCGTCCCGATCAGCCCGGTGAAGAAGACCAGCACCAAGATGAGCAGCAGGCCATAGGGCCGGATCCGGTACCAGGTCGGCAGCCACGGCTCGGGCAGGACCCGCTCGAAGAGCGCCGACCCGTCGAGGGGCGGGATGGGCAGCAGGTTGAACAGGCCGAGCAGCATGTTCACCAGCGCGAAGTCGAACACGATCTGGAGCAGCACGTCCGACGTCGACGCGGACAGCGTGCCGGGCAGCACCCCGCCGTGCGCGTAGATGGCCCGGGCCGCGACCGCCGCGACCGCCATCAGGGTCAGGTTCGTCGCCGGCCCGGCCAGGCTGACCAGGATCATGTCCCGTCGGGGGTGCCGCAACCGGGCCGGGTTCACCGGCACCGGCTTCGCGTACCCGAACACGGGCAGCCCGGCCAGGGCCCCCATGGCGGGGAGGATGATCGACCCGAACGGGTCGAGGTGCGGGATCGGGTTCAGGGTCAGCCGCCCGGCTCGCTTGGCGGTGTCGTCCCCGAGCCACCAGGCGACGACCCCGTGGCTCAGCTCGTGGAGGATGATCGCGACGACCAGGCACCCAAAGAAGATGACGACCTCTTGGGCGGACACGGGGCGCTCAGCGCGACTTCGACGCGCAGCTGATGCAGAGCCGCGCCGCTGGCATCGCCTCGAGGCGAGCGTCGGCGATCGGTCCGCCGCACGCCTCGCAGCGGCCGTACCCGCCGTCGTCGAGCTTGCGGAGCGCGTCCTCGATCTCGTCGAGGGTGTCCCCGAGGCTCACGGTCAGCGCCTCGATCTCGCTGCGTTCGGCGGTCACCTGGCTCGAAATCGGCGAACCCCTCGTCGAAGGAGAGCCGAGCGTCCGTGTCGGACCGGAAGCTCCGCCAGCTGGCCCTGGATCCGCTGGCGCTCCTCCTGGAGCTGCACGCGCTGCACCGAATGACCGCCATCGGGCATACCCGAGGCTACCGCCCGCCTTTCGGGCTCCGACCCGCGTTGCGGCGGGCCCGGGGGTGCGCGGCCTGGTAGACGGCCCGCAGCCGCTCCGCCGACACCTTCGTGTACACCTGCGTGGTCGTGAGGCTGGCGTGGCCGAGGAGCTCCTGGACGACCCGGATGTCGGCCCCGTGGTCCACGAGGTGGGTGGCGCAGGAGTGGCGCAAGACGTGCGGGTACACCCGGTCGCCGAGCCCGGCCCGGCCGCCCGCGGCGCGGACCAGCCCCCACACCCCCTGCCGGGTCAGCCGACCACCCCGCGCGTTCAGGAACACCGCGTCGCGGGCCGCCGCGCCGGCCCGACCGGGCCGGGTCAGCGCCGGCCGACCCCGGCTCAGGTAGGCGTCGAGCGCCGCCCCCGCCGGCCGCCCGATCGGGACGATCCGCTCCTTTCCTCCCTTCCCGAACGCTCGCACCAGCCCCCGGTCGAGGTCCAGGTCGGCCCGGTCGAGGCCCACCAGCTCGCTGATCCGCAGCCCCGCCGCGTACAGCACCTCGAGGATGGCCCGGTCCCGCAACCCGGTCGGCGTGTCCTCCCGGGCGGTGGCGAGCAGCGCCTCCACCTCCGCCTCCGAGAGCGGCTTCGGGATCCCGGCCGGCACCCGCGGCGCGGCGAGCTCGTCGGTCGGGTCGGTCGCGGCTCGGCCCTCGTCGACGCAGAACCGGTGGAACGACCGCACCGCGACGAGCGCCCGGGCCACCGACGCGGCCGCGAAGCGGGGCCGGCCGTCGTCGTCGACCTCGTCGCGCAGCGCCGCCCCGTACTCGCCGACCCGCGACCCGCTCACCGCCGCCGGATCGGTGACCCCCCGGGCACGGAGGAACCGCTCGTAGCGGCGCAGGTCACGCCGGTAGGCGGTCAGCGTGTTGGCCCGCAGCCCCCGCTCGACGGCCAGGTAGCTGGCGTGCTCGGCGAGCGCGTCGGCGAGCGGATCCGGGCCCGGCTCGTCGGCCACGACGGCTCAGTCGCGCTCGGGCCGCTCGCCGCGGACCCACTGCTGGGCGAGCAGCAGCCCGATGACGCTCTTGGCGTCGACGAGCTCCCCGGTCGCGATCAGATCCGACGTCGCGGCGAGCGGCACCTGCTCGATCGACATCGCCCGCTCCTCGGGGCTCACCCCCCGCGCCGCGTCGAGGCGCACCAGATCCGTCCCGACGTACAGGTGCGTGTACTCGTCGGTGAACCCGGGCGAGTTGTAGAACTCGCACAGCTTGGTGAGCCGCCCCGGCCGGCAGCCGATCTCCTCCTCCAGCTCCCGGCTCGCCGTCGTCGCCGGCGCCTCCCCGGCCACGTCGCGCTTCCCGGCTGGGACCTCGAGGAGGGTGCGCCCCACCGCGGCTCGGAACTGGCGGATCAAGATGACGTCCTCGTCGACCAGCGGCACGACGACCACCGCCCCCGGATGTCGGACCACCGACCGGGAGAACGTGTGCCCGTCCGGCGCGGCGACGGTCAGCTCGGCGAGCTCGAGGAACCCGACGTGGGCCCGCGCCGTCGACTCGACGACGCGGAACCCGGTCACGCGGCCGAGATGACGTCAGCCGCCGCGATCGGCAGCCGCGGCGCGCGGCCCTCGGCCCGGTCGGCGGCGGCCCGCACGAACGCGGCGAACAGCGGATGCGGCCGGTCGGGTCGGCTCTTGAACTCCGGGTGGGCTTGGGTCGCGACGTAGAACGGGTGCGCGCTCCGCTCCAGCTCGACGAACTCGACCAGCCGCCCGTCGGGCGACTCGCCGCTCAACACCATCCCCGCCTCCTCGAGCCGGGCCCGGTACCGGTTGTTCAGCTCGTAGCGGTGCCGGTGCCGCTCGTAGATGCAGCTCCTCCCCGTACGCCTCCTGCACGACCGATCCCGGTCGCAGCCGGGCCGGGTACAACCCGAGGCGCATCGTGCCGCCCAGGTCGACGACGTCGCGCTGGTCGTCCATCAAGTCGATGACCGGATGCAAGGTGCGCGGCTCGAACTCGCTCGAGTTGGCGTCCTCGAGGCCGCACACGTCACGGGCGAACTCGATCACCCCGCAGTGCATCCCGAGGCAGAGCCCGAGGAACGGCACCTGATGCTCCACCGCGTACCGGGCCGCGGTGATCTTGCCCTCGATGCCGCGGAACCCGAACCCGCCCGGGATGACGATCCCGTCCAGGTCCCGCAGCCGACCCTCGGCGAGGAGCCCCTCGGTGTCGTCGGAGGCGATCCAGTCGACGTCGACCCGGGCCCCCGACGCGTAGCCGCCGTGCCGCATCGCCTCCACGACCGACAGGTACGCGTCGGGCAGGTTCACGTACTTGCCGACCAGCCCGATCCGCACCGTCTGCTCGGCGGCCTCGATCGAGTCGACCAGCGCCCGCCACGAGGCCAGGTCGGGCTCGGTGTCCTCCAGGTGCAGCACCCGGCAGACGTACGAATCGAGGCCCTCGTCGTGGAGGACGAGCGGGATCTCGTACAGATGGTCGGCGTCGATCGCCGACACGATCCCCTCCTCGGGCACGTCGCAAAGCTGGGAGATCTTCTCCTTCAGCCGGTTGTTGATCGGCCGGTCGGAGCGGCACACGATCGCGTCGGGCTGGATTCCCCGGCTGCGCAGCTCGGTCACCGAGTGCTGGGTCGGCTTCGTCTTCTGCTCCGCCGACGGGCCGATGAACGGCACCAACGTCACGTGCACGTAGAAGACGTTCTCGCGGCCGACGTCCTTGCGGAACTGCCGGATCGCCTCGAGGAACGGGAGGATCTCGATGTCACCGACCGTGCCTCCGACCTCGGTGATCACCACGTCGACGTCGTCGTCGGCGAGACGCACGATCCGATCCTTGATCTCGTTCGTGATGTGGGGGATCACCTGCACGGTCTGCCCCAGGTAGGCGCCTCGCCGCTCCTTGGCCAGCACCTCCTGGTAGATCGAGCCGGTCGTCGCGTTCGACTTCTTGGTGAGCGGCACGTCGACGAACCGCTCGTAGTGGCCCAGGTCGAGGTCCGTCTCACCGCCGTCGTCGGTGACGAACACCTCCCCGTGCTGGAACGGGTTCATCGTCCCCGGGTCGACGTTGATGTACGGGTCGAGCTTCTGGAGCGTCACCCGCAGCCCGCGGCTCTTGAGCAGCCGCCCTAACGAGGCGGCGGTCAGGCCCTTCCCGAGACTCGAAGCCACTCCCCCGGTTACGAAGATGTGTTTCGCCACGGGCTTTGAACCTACCACGAGCCTTCCGGGATTCTGGTGACCGCCCGATCTCGAGGTGACGCGCCGATCAGGACGCGACGGGCCGGGCGCGGCTCGCTCGTTCGAGCAGCTCCGCGGCGTGCCGACGGGCGTGGGACGACTCGACCAGCCCGGCCAGCATCCGTGACAGCTCCGACACTCGCTCCTCGCCGGTCACCACCGCGGCTCGGGTCAGGGTCCGTCCCGCCTCCTCGACCTTGTCGACCGCCACCTGGGTCTGGGCGAAGGCGGCCACCTGGGCGAGATGGGTGACGCAGAGCACCTGGTGCCGTGACCCCAGGTCGGCGAGGAGCCGACCGACCGCGGTGCCGGCCTCCCCCCCGATACCGGCATCGACCTCGTCGAACACCAGGCTCGGCGGGCCCTCGGTGAGCACCAGCCGGAGGGCCAGCATGGCCCGCGACAGCTCCCCACCCGACGCGGCCCGCGCGAGCGGCTTGGCCGGCTCCCCGGGGTTGGCGGCCAGGCGGAAGCTCACCGCGTCGGCCCCGTCGTCGGTCAACGCGGCCGGCTCGACCTGGATCTCGAGCACCGCGCTCGGCATCGCCAGCTCCCGCAGATGCCCGGTGACCGCCTCGCCGAGCGGTCCCGCCGCGTCCCGCCGGGCCGCCCACAGCGCCGCCGCCGCCTCCCCCGCCCCGGCCTGGGCCCGCCGGCGAGCCTCCTCGAGCGTCCCAGCCCGGGCCTCGTACCCCTCCAGCTCTGCGATCCGGGCCCGGGCCGTCTCCCCGAACGCCACCACCTCCTCCAAGGTGTCGCCGTACTTGCGCTCCAGCTCCCGCAACGCCCGCCGGCGACCCCGCACCTCCTCGAGGCGGGCCGGGTCGTCGGGAATCGCCTCCCCGGTCAGGCGAAGCTCGCGCTCGACCTCGCTCACCTCGACCTGCGCGGCGCGGAGCCGCTCGACCAGCCCCCTGAACGGCGCCCGGTCGCTCAGCGCCGCGATCGCGTCACCGAGCGCCTCGACCCCCGGCCCCTCGAGCGCCCGGTACGCGGCGTCGGCCGCGTCGCGATGCGCCGCCGCGTCGCCGAGCAGCGCCTCCTCCGCCTCGAGGGTCACGTCCTCGCCCGGGTCGTCGAGCGCCGCGTCGTCGATCTCGCCGACCTGGAAACGCAGCAGATCCAGCTCCCGGGCCCGGGCCCGCTCGTCGCCGCCGAGCGCCGCAAGCTCGCCGGCCAGCTGCCGGTCCTCGGCCCGGGCCGCCCGCAGCGCGGCCAGCGCCCGCTCGGCCGCCTCACCCGCGAAGCGATCCAACGCGTCGCGCTGCGCGGCGGGGGTGAGGAGACGCTGGTGCGCGTGCTGGCCGTGCAGCTCCACCAGCTGGCCACCCGCCGCGGCCAGCTCCCCGACCGTGGCGAGGCGCCCGTCGAGGTAGGCGCGGCTGCGCCCGTCGGCGGGCAGCACCCGGGCCAACACCCGCTCCGTCCCGTCCGCCTCCTCGAAGCGACCCTCGACCCGCGACTCCGCCGCGCCCCGCCGCACCAGCGACGCGTCGGCGCGCCCGCCGAGCAGCAGGTCGAGCGCCTCCACGAGCAGCGTCTTGCCCGCTCCCGTCTCGCCCGTGATCGCGGTCATCCCCGGGCCGAGCAGCAAGGTCAGATCGTCCACGATCCCAAGGTCGGTGACGTGCAGCTCCCGGAGCAGACCGCTCACCGGTCCGCCAACCCGAACTTCGCCTTCAGGATCTGGTGGAAGTCCCGCACCCCGAACGTCACGATCCGCGCCGGCTTCGGACCCCCCGTGCACGTCATCGTGTCACCCGACCCGAGCAGCCCCAGCTCGATCCCGTCCACGGTGACCAGCACCCCGCGCGGCTCGTCGACCGTGAACCGCAGCTGCTCCTCCGCGTCGAGCACCAACGACCGGTCGAACAGCATGTGCGGCGACACCGGGGTCAGCAGCAGACAGCGGTGATGCGGCGACACGATCGGCCCCCGAGCCGAGAACGAGTACGCGGTCGACCCGGTCGGCGTCGCGACGATCACCCCGTCCGCGGCGTAGGTCGTGAAGAACCGACCGTTGATCTCCACCGACAGGCGCACCAGCCGGCTGCTGCGCCCCTTCTCGAGGACCGCCTCGTTCAACGCCCACCAGCGACCCGCGGCCGGGCCGCTCGACGTGATCGTCACCTCGAGCACCATCCGCTCATCGACCGCGTAGTCCCCGCGGATCAGCTGGTCGAGCGCCGGCAGCAGCCCGTCCGGCTCGACCTCGGTCAGGTAGCCCATCTGACCGACGTTGACCCCGAGCACCGGCGTCCCCGACTCGTACACCAGGTCGACAGTGCGAAGCATCGTGCCGTCCCCGCCCAGCGAGATCGCGACGTCGAGCTGGTGGGAGAACCCGTCGAGCGGCACCCCGAGCGCGGCGAGCTGCGCGGGTGCCGCGTCCTCTGCCGGGATCCGCACCTCGACCCCCTGGTCCTGCAACCATGCCGCCGCGTCGCGGGCCAGCTGCTGCGCGACCGGCCGCTCCCGGTGCGGGACGAGCCCCACCACCCGCAACGCCGGACCGCTCACGGCTCGACCCTCGCGCGGGCGAGGAGCTGCGCGGGGGACATCGCCGCCGCCCCCCGCTGGACATAGAGGAGGAACTCCCGGTTGCCCTCCGCGCCGAGCAGCGGCGAGGCGAGACCGTCCACCACCGGCAGGCCGGCCGCGGCGAGACCCGTCGCGAGACCGGTCAGCACCTCGGCGTGCACCGCCGGGTCCCGCACCACGCCGCCCCGCGGGACCCGGTCTCGTCCCGCCTCGAACTGCGGCTTGGCGAGGAGGACCAGCTGCGCGTCGGCGGTGGTGACCATCTGAAGCGCCGAGGCGAGCAGCAGCAGCGAGATGAACGACACGTCCGCGACCGCGACCGGGACCGGCTCCCCGAGGTCGTCGGTGGTCAGGTGTCGGGCGTTGAGACCCTCGTGGACGGTCACCCGAGGGTCGGTGCGGAGCCGCCACGCCAGCTGGCCGTGCCCGACGTCGACCGCGTCGACGTGCTCCGCCCCGTGCTGCAGCAAGCAGTCCGTGAACCCGCCCGTCGAGGCGCCGACGTCGAGCGCCCGGCAGCCGTCCACCGCGATCGGAAATGCGGCGAGCGCGGCGGCGAGCTTCTCTCCGCCGCGTGACACGTACGGACGATCGGGGCCCGCGACCGCGATGGGCTCGGCCGCGCTCACCTGGCGAGCCGGGCGGTCCGCCGGCGCGCCGCCGACCAGCACCCGCCCGCCTGCGATCAGCTCCGATGCTCGGGCCCGCGAGTCGACCAGGCCGCGCCGGACCAGCTCGGTGTCGAGGCGGCGACGGGTCGTCACCGGCGCCACCGCCGCGACGCGACCACCGGCGGGGACGAGCAGCGGAGCGGGACAGTCATGACCACGGTGCACGGGCCAGGTTACGCGGGACGCCCTCCAACCCCGCGGTGCGTCCCCGCAGCTACGCCGATGTGAATGGATCGGCGAGCAGGGCCCGCTCGATGCTGTCCGCGATCGAGCGCAGGTCGTCGCCGACGAACTCGGGAGGTGGGTTCGGCACGCGCTCCCCGCCCGGCGGCGCGACACGCCCCGTCACGCCCGACAGCACGAGCGCGAATGGCCAGCCGAGCACCGCGGCCATTGCGCCGTCCGTGCTGGGACGGTCTCCCACCACCACCCCGCGCGTCCCCAGGCGGCTTCGCACGAGGTCGGACATGGGGGCCGACGGCTTCCCCGCCACCTCCGGTGTCGCCCCGGCCGCGGTGGCGATCGCGGCCACGATCGAACCGGCCCCGGGCAAGAGTCCACCCGGGATCGGGTAGGTCGCGTCGAGGTTCGTCGCGACGAAGCGAGCCCCCGCCCGTACCGCCTGCGACGCCCGGTCGAGCTCGTCGAAGTCGAACTCGCGGTGGAACCCGACCACGACCGCCTCGGCCGGCGCGGCGTGCACCGGGCGCAGCCCGACCGCGGTCAGCGCCTCCGCGACCCCGGGCCCGGCGCACTGGAACACGGCGCTGCCCGCCGCCAGCTCGGCGGAGAGCAGCGTCGCGGCTGCCACCGCGCTCGTGAGCACCTCGGACGGGTCGGCGGGGACACCGCACCGGCCCAGCTTCGCGACCACGTCGCCGATCGGGAGGCTGGAGTTGTTGGAGAGGAAGCCGACTTGTAAGCCGGCTTGCCGGAACCGCGCGACGGCGTCCGCGGATCCGGGAACGGGCTCGTCGCCCCGCCAGATGACGCCGTCGAGGTCGCAGCACACGACCGGCGCCGCGTCGGGTCTCGTCAAGGGGCCGGGTCGCTGACCTCCGCGAGCGCGGCTCGGTAGTCGTCGAGGGGGCGCATGGCGACCGCGAGCTTGAGGTGTCGCCGCGCGCCGGCCCGGTCTCCGGACCGGAGCAGGCATCGGCCGAGCCCGTAGTCCGCGTAGTCGTTCACCGGATCGATCTCGATGGCTCGGGCGAACTCCGCCGCTGCGGCCGGCACCTGCCCGCAGCTGAAGTAGGCCCGTCCAAGCGCCTCCCGGATCGAGCCCTGCTCGGGTTCGAGGTCACGGGCCCGCTCCAAGGCCACTGCGGCCGCGTGCGGGTTGGACGACGACAGCAGTCGAGTGCCCTCGGTGAAGGCGTCGTAGGCGGCGAGGTCGTCGCGCTCCGTGCTCATCAGTGCCTCCGTCGATTCACGACGAGTCGAAGGTGGGCGCCGCACCGTATGCGACAATCGGCGACGCCCTCCACCAGGAGCGAAACCACCCCGTGCCCGACTTCCTTCCCTTCCGGGGAACCCGGTACCTCGACGCGCCGGACTCCTCGTCGCGCGTCGCGCCGCCCTACGACGTCATCGACGAGGAGGAGCGGGCGCGTCTCGAGGCCGCCGACCCCCACAACGCGGTCCACCTGATCCTGCCCCGGGCGACACCCCCGGCCGACCCGTACCAGCACGCCGCGGCGCTCCTCGCCCGCTGGTACGCCGACCGCATCCTCGCTCCCGATCCGGTCCGAGCCTTCTACCGGTACCGCATGCGCTTCATCGACGAGTTCGGCACCCAGCGGCGCACGGTGGGGGTCATCGGCGCGCTCACCCTGCCGACCGGCGACGACGCGGACGTGTTCGCCCACGAGCAGACCCTGCCGAAGGCTCGCCGCGACCGACTCGAGCTGCTGCGAGCGACCCGCACCAACCTCGATCCCATCTGGTGCCTCTCCCTCGCCGAGGACCTCGGGCGTCTCCTCGAGGTCTCCGAGCCTCCCGTGACCACCGCGGTCGACGACCAGGGCACCACCCACGAGCTCGTTCCCGTCCTCGACCCGGACCGGATCGCCGCCCTGCGCGCCCATGTCGCCGGCGCGGCCCTCGTCCTCGCCGACGGCCATCACCGCTTCGAGACCGCCTGCACCTACCGGGACGAGCATCCCGACAACTCCGCCGCGTCGTCGATCATGACCTTCGTTGTCCCGCTCGACGAGTCCACGCTCGACGTCCGTCCGATCCACCGACTCGTGCCCGCCGCGCCCCCCGACCTCCGGGCCCAGCTCGCGGCGACCGTCGACGTCCAACCGATCGGCGTGAACAACGACGTCGACGTCGATCGACTCCTGGCCGCCATGCAAGAGCAGGAGGCGCTCGGCCTCGTCGATCGCCAGGGCCTCGCGGTGCTCCGTCCCACCGCCGAAGTCCTCGAGGTGGTCCGTCACGGACAGCCCGCCGAGCTCGCTGGTGTCGACGCCGCTCGCTTCGACGTCGCGGTACGTCCCGCCCTCGCCGGCGCTGAGGTTGCCTACCGAGACGACGCGCACGCGGTGGCGGGGATCGTCGCCAAGGGTGAGGCCGATGCCGCGGTGCTGCTCCGAGCGGTGACCATCGAGCAGATCCGCGCCGCCGCGTTCGCCCGGGTGCGGATGCCGCCCAAGACGACGTTCTTCTGGCCTAAGCCGCGAACCGGGATGGTGTTCCGCCGCTTCGACGACGCGACGCTCAGCTAGTCGACAGTCCAGGTCGCGCCCGAGCCGACCAGGGCCTCAAGATCACCGGGACCTTGACGGTCCGCGGCACCGACGAGCTGGCGCTGCACCTCGCCTTCATAGGTGGGGCGCGCCACATCGCGAAACACCCCGATCGGGGTCGGCATCACGGGCCGGTCGGCGAGGCGGGAAAGCGCGAACGCCAGGGCCGGGTCCGTCCGGTGCTCGTCGTGGACCACGAGTCGGCCTTCGCCCACGTCCGCGACAGTCACGATCTCGCACTCGCCGAACTCGTTCAGGGCCACGCCGAGCTCGTTGTCGGCACCGAACCGGATCGGCTCGCCGTGATGGAGCTCGATGAGCATGTCCGCCCGGTGCTCCTTGTTCGTGATCCCCTCGAATGCACCGTCGTTGAAGACGTTGCAGTTCTGGTACACCTCGACGAACGCCGCGCCCTGATGGTCGTGGGCCCGACGGAACGTTTCGACCATGTGCTTGCGGTCGAGATCGTGGGTTCGGGCAACGAACGTCGCCTCGGCGCCGAGCGCGACGGAGATCGGGTTGAACGGCGTGTCCAGCGAACCGAACGGGGAGGACTTCGTGACCTTCCCGACTTCGCTGGTCGGCGAGTACTGGCCCTTCGTCAGCCCGTAGATCTGGTTGTTGAACATCAGAATGGTCAGGTTCACGTTGCGGCGAAGCGCATGAATGAGGTGGTTGCCGCCGATGGAGAGCATGTCGCCGTCGCCGCCGATGACCCAGACGTCCAAGTCGGGCCGGGCCAGCGCCACGCCCGTCGCGATCGCGGGCGCTCGCCCGTGGATGCCGTGCAGCCCGTAGACGTTCATGTAGTAGGGGAGACGAGCTGCGCAGCCGATCCCGGAGATGAACACCAGGTTCTCCGGCTTGACGTTCAGCTCGGGTAGCAACAGTTGCACCGCGGCCAGGATCGAGTAGTCCCCGCAGCCCGGGCACCAGCGGATCTCCTGGTCGGATTGGAAGTCCTTGCGGGACAGGGTGGTCGTCGACGCGTCGTCGCTCACCGGCTCATCTCCTCGATGACGGCCTGGATCTCGGCCGCCCGGAACGGAATGCCTTGCACCTTCGAGAGGGTGCGGGCGTCGACCAGGTACTCGGCTCGGAGGAGCCGGGAGAGTTGACCGAGGTTCATCTCGGGGATCAGCACCCGCTCGTAGCGGCTCAGCAGGTCCCCGAGGTTCGGTGGGAACGGGTTCAGGTGCATCAGGTGCGCGCTCGCGACTGAGGTCCCCTCGTCGCGCGCTTGTCGCACCGCCTGTTGGATCGCGCCCCAGGTGCTGCCCCAGCCGAGCACCAGCAGCGGGGCTCCGTCGGGGTCATCAGCCACGATGTCGGGCAGCTCGCGTGCGATGCCGGCGATCTTCTCCGCCCGAAGGTGAACCATGTGCTCATGGTTGATCGGGTCGTAGTTGACGTTGCCCGTTCCCTCTTCCTTCTCGATGCCGCCAATCCGATGCATCAGCCCCGGCGTCCCGGGGATCGCCCACGGGCGGGCGAGCGTCTCAGGGTCGCGCAGGTACGGCCAGAACTGGCCGTCGTGGTTCGGCTCGCTCGCGAACGCAACCGAGATGTCCGGCAGCGCGCTGACGTCGGGCAGCGAGCCATGGCTCGGCGCCGTTGGCGAGGTAGCCGTCGGTCAGCAAGATGACCGGCGTCCGGTACTTGATCGCCAGTCGGACCGCCTCGAACGCAGCGTCGAAGCAGTGGCTCGGCGATCGGGCCGCGACGATCGGGAGGGGAGCCTCCCCGTGCCGTCCGTACATCGCGAGCAGCAGGTCGGCTTGCTCGGTCTTGGTCGGCAGCCCGGTCGACGGGCCGCCCCGCTGCACGTCGACCACCAAGAGCGGCAGCTCGAGGCTGATCGCCAGACCCAGCCCCTCCGACTTCAGGTCAAGACCCGGGCCGCTCGTCGCGGTCACGCCGAGCTGGCCGGTGAACGCGGCGCCGACCGCAACACCGATGGCGGCGATCTCGTCCTCGGCTTGGAGAGTCCGCACCCCGAAGTTCTTGTGCTTCGACAGCTCGTGCAGAATGTCGGACGCCGGGGTGATCGGGTACGACGCGTAGACCATCGGCAGGTGGCTGTGCTGGGATGCCGCGACCAGCCCGTAGGCGAGCGCGAGGTTCCCGGTGATGTTCCGATACCGGCCCGGCTCGAGGCGGGCCGGCGCCACCTCGTAGGCGTTCTCGAACAGCTCGGCGGTCTCGCCGAAGTGGTACCCGGCCTTGAACGCCGCCAGGTTGGCGGCGAGCACGGTCTCCCGCTTGGCGAACCGCTCCTCGATCCACTTCACCGTGACATCCACGGGACGCGTGTACATCCAGGAGAGCAGCCCGAGGGCGAAGAAGTTCTTCGACCGCTCCGCCTCCCGGGGCTTGACCCCGAGGGGCTTGGTGGCCTCGAGGGTGATCGAGGTCATCGGCACCTGGATCACCCGGTACGCCGCCAGGGAGCCGTCCTCGAGCGGATCGGCCTGGTACCCGGCCTTCGTGATGCTCCGCTCCTCGAACGCGTCCGAGTTGACGAGCAGCGTCCCGCCGGGCTCCAGCTCGCTGATGTTGGCGTGCAGCGCTGCCGGGTTCATGGCGACGAGCACGCTGGGCATGTCACCCGGAGTCAGAATCTCGTGGTCGGAGATGTGGACCTGGAACGAGGAGACGCCGGCCATCGTCCCCGCCGGGGCTCGGATCTCGGCCGGGAAGTTCGGCATCGTCGCCAGGTCGTTGCCAAAGGCGGCGCTCACGTCGGTAAAGCGGTCCCCGACCAACTGCATACCGTCGCCGGAGTCTCCGGCGAAGCGGATGACCACGTCATCCAGCGCTTCAGGCTCGAGATGGTCCGTTTTCAGGCTCACGCGACCTCGCTGCTCGTTGGCGTTCGTGGGCCCGCGCCGGCCAGTCCCCCTCGGGTCCCCCTCCCGAAGCCCTGCCGGGCCACAACCCATCATAGGGTCGCCGTTCTCACACCCTGGTACGCGCCGCTCCGGTCACCCCATCGAGTCGAGCGCTGCTTCGACCAGGTGGCGCGCCCGGCGCGCCGAGCGCCGTTCGGACGCCCGTCCGACGACAGCCGCTTCGAGCTCGACCCGGGAGCCGAGCGTCCCGGCATACGCTCGGAAGAAGCGGCGCCGGACACAGCCTGCGACGACGAGGTCTTCCCCTGGCTCGAGGGTCTCGAGCCAGGCCGGCGGATCCCACACCGCGATCGGGACCGACGTCGCCGGCGGGGCGAGCGCGTGGGTCCGGATGGCAAACGTGGCGAGACGTCGACCTGATGGCAGCTGGCGGAACTCGGGGCTGCCGGACGCCGCGCCGCGGACGACAGCCAGGTTGATGGTCGAGCCGGTGGACAGGTCGGGGGGCATGCGGTTCCTCCGCGTTCAGCTCGAGGTGTGCTCGAGCGTGAAGGTGACGGGGGAAGCGCAGGGGAAGTCGCCTCCAGGTTGTTGTACCGCAGTCCTGCGACGCCGGGCTCAGCGCAAGGAACGGCGTCGGCTCCTCACGTCCGCGAACCCAGCATCGTGGGCGGCGATGCGCTCGAACAGAGCGCGAGCACGAGCGTGGTCCCCGGCTCGCTCCTCGAGGTCAGCGAGGGCGTACCAGAGCCGGAGATGGTGCTCCCGGGGCCGCTTCACGCTCCGCGCCTTCCGAGCCAGCAGCTCGATGGCATCTTGGAGGCGCCCCTGGTCGGCGAGGGCGCCCGCGGCAACGATCCGCCCCTCGGTGACCAGCTCCGCGGATGGGGACGCTTCGGCCAGCTCCTGCCAGAACTCGTCGACCCGGGCCCAGCGATGCTGGGCCCGGTAGCAGTCCATCAGCACCGGGTGCTGTTCAACCGAGCCGGTCAGCTCGACGAACGCCTCCAGCTCCTTCGCCGCGGCCCGGTAGTTGCCAATCCGGTACTGGGTCACCCCGAGCAGCTCCCGGACGCTCGAGGCATCCGGGACGGCGTCTCGAACCTGCCGGAGCTTGCTCGCGGCACTTCGATCCCGGTCGTGCTCGAAGTCGTCAGCAGCCTCGCGCAGCCGGCTCAGCAACCAGGGACCCCGCCGGCCCCCGAGCCCTAGCACCTCGTGTTCGACGTCCGAGGGAACACGCTGCCGTCGGCGCGGGCTCCGACTCGGGGATGCGGCCGCTCGCCGCTCGCCCGTGCCTTTCGTCGCGGAACCCGCTCCCCGACGCTGCCCCGTCACGCGGAGCGGCGCCGGCCCACGGGTCGGGAGCGCTCCGGGCTGATCCGGTCGGCGTTCCCGCTCCGGCGGCCGAGGCGGACCCCAGGGTCCGAACCCCCCTTCCGCTCGGTCCGGGGGCCGCCGGGGACCGCGCCGCTCCCCGCCATCACCCGACCGTCGGCCCCGGCGGTCACCGTCCCGGCGGCCCCGGTCCGTGTCGCTGCGACGAGGCGACCGCGGGTCGCTTCCGTCTCGGCGGCGGCCCGACGGCTTGCGGTCCCGCGTGCTGTCACCTCGGGCGCCGCCTCGCTTCGATCCGCGCCCAGCGGGTGGCCGTCCCGGCCTGCGCCCGCCGCGGGACGCGGTCGATCGTCGTCGCGTCCCGGCATGGGCGCAGGGTATCGGGGCCCTTACGCGACGAAACGCCCCACGTTCGCCGAGTGAAGCGGCGGACTGAGGCGTTCGTCAGAGAAAGCCCGGCGGCGACCTACTCTCCCAGGGAGTCTCCCCCCAAGTACCATCGGCGCTGGCGGTCTTCACTACCGTGTTCGGAATGGGAACGGGTGTTTCCCCGCCGCTGTAGCCACCGGAACATCTTCTGGATTCTCAAGCGGTGCGCTTTAGAACCCCAGAGCGAGCACGAGCACGAACAAGAAGAACCCAAGCCCTCGGCCGATTAGTACCGGTCGGCTGAACACGTCGCCGTGCGTACACCTCCGGCCTATCAACCTGGTCGTCTGCCAGGGGCCTTACCCGGTTAACCCGGTGGGAGACCTCATCTCGAGGCAGGCTTCGCGCTTAGATGCTTTCAGCGCTTATCCCTTCCGCAGGTCGCCAACCAGCCGTGCTCTTGGCAGAACAACTGGCACACGAGAGCTGCGTCCGTCCCGGTCCTCTCGTACTAGGGACAGCTCCTCTCAAGTCTCCTCCGCCCACAGTGGATAGGGACCGAACTGTCTCGCGACGTTCTAAACCCAGCTCGCGTACCGCTTTAATGGGCGAACAGCCCAACCCTTGGGAGATGCTTCACCCCCAGGATGCGACGAGCCGACATCGAGGTGCCAAACCTTGCCGTCGATGTGGACTCTTGGGCAAGATAAGCCTGTTATCCCCGGGGTACCTTTTATCCGTTAATCGACCGCGCTTCCACATGCCACGGCCGGGTCACTAAGCCCTGCTTTCGCACCTGCTCGACTTGTTTGTCTCGCAGTCAAGCTCCCTTGTGTCTTTGCACTCGACGCCTGATGGCCGACCAGGCTGAGGGAACCTTTGGGCGCCTCCGTTACTCTTTGGGAGGCGACCGCCCCAGTCAAACTACCCACCTGACGCTGTCCCCGACCCGGATAACGGGCCTGGGTTAGAGCCTCAATACGTGAAGGGTGGTATTTCAAGGTTGTCTCCACCGAGGCTGACGCCCCAGCTTCCAAGACTCCCACCTATCCTACACAGCACGTACCGAAACCCAACATCAAACTGTAGTAAAGGTCCACGGGGTCTTTCCGTCCTACTGCGGGAAACGAGCATCTTTACTCGTCGTGCAATTTCGCCGGGTCTCTGGTTGAGACAGTAGCCAAGTCGTTGCGCCATTCGTGCAGGTCGGAACTTCGCCTTATCCACTGTTTCTAGCGGGGCAGACTATGCCTTCACCTCAGCAGAGCTGGAGGGCCCGCGTATTGCCCGGTCGTGGATTTGCATCGCTGAATGCGATGCGTGACAGGACCGAAGCCTCGCCCCGAAGGGCTCAGTCGTTACAGGGTCATATCTCCGAGGAGATAGAGGACTTCCCACGGCATTGCCATCCGACCCGTGCTCCGTCCTCAGCGGATCGGTCGGTGAGGGCTTCGCCGTTATGAGCGGGTGATTTCGCACGGGATCACTCCCGTACCGGGCAATTGCATTCACCCGACAAGGAATTTCGCTCTATTCCATTCCCCATGTCGCCATGAGGCTAGGACCATCTCTTCGGCTCGGGGTCGGTGCCGAGTCGGCTGGCGTATGGCCTCTGAGGATTCCGAAGAGCAAGGGAGTTCAGTGATATCCCACTCCGGAGAGCGGGCCGACGTCACTGCTTGCGACTCCGGCCTTTCCTGCTGATTGTCCGCAGCGGACGGATTGTCACTCGACTTGCACTCGAGTACCGCCGCATTCTCGGAGTTTCCAGCAAATAGCCAGCTGCACTCACTGCATCACTGCGACGAGGGGCAGCTCCCTGGCACGTCAGGGTTCATCTACCTTAGGACCGTTATAGTTCACGGATCCCCCATGTCGCCATGGGGCGTGGACCATATCTTCATCCCTCGGCTTCTACGAGGGAGCTCCGCGTATGGCCTCTGAGGATTCTCGGCACCTCAACCGAGCGATGATCTCTTCATCGCTCCGCCATCGCTTACCGCCTCGGTTCATCGGCGCCCTCAGTGCGAGGATCTCCTCAATTCCGGTGGTGGTTAAGTGATGCCCTGCCGGACGAGCTCGGTGATCCGAGCGGAACATCGCGAGATCGTCAGCCTTCGCGCCACGCAGCTGGAAGCGCTCGAAGAACGGGAACGACCCGTGCTTCGAGGTCCAGCAGCCTCGTGACCTCGAAGTAGAAGACGCCGTCACGACGGCCTCGCACCGTTCCGCACCGAAGACCCCTCGCAGGAGCCCTGGAGCTTCTGCGCCGATCTGCGACACGTTGAACGACAGGGAGACACGCCATGGCAGCGACCGATCCGCGTTCTCGGCGGATAGGAACGTTGAAGCTTCCTTCTCCGTCGACGAACCCCGCCACGTAATGACCGAGGTCGGGTGGGATCGCGTCCAGTCAGGCTGGTGAGCCGAGCCTTTCCTGCTGATTGTCCGCACCGGTCGGATTGTCACTGTGCATGCCGCACCGATCGAGAGGGTACGACACGCACGAGTACCGCCGGATACTCGGGGTTTCCAGCATTTAGCGGAGTTTGTTCTCACAAGTTGCCTCGTGAGAGCCGCAATGGTCTTACGGCCGCCGTTTACCGGGGCTTAGGTTCAGGGCTTCGCCTTGCGGCTAACCCTTCCCCGTAACCTTCCGGCACCGGGCAGGCGTCAGTGCGTATACGTCGTCTTGCGACTTAGCACGCACCTGTGTTTTTAGTAAACAGTCGCTTGGCCCTGGTCTCTGCGGCCTCCTCGAGCTCGGGACGCGAAGTCCGTCACTCTACTGAGGCCCCCCTTCTTCCGAAGTTACGGGGGCAGTTTGCCGAGTTCCTTAACCAGAGTTATCCCGATCGCCTTCGTATTCTCTACGTGCCCACCTGAGTCGGTTTGGGGTACGGGCACCGTGTGAACTCGCTAGGGGCTTTTCTCGGCAGCATGGGATCAGTCACTTCACCTGAAGCGGTTCGGCATCGCATCTCGGGGTTGATGACCGGCGGATTTACCTACCGGTCCCCCTACACTGCTTGCTCCGGGACATCCATCACCCGGTAGACCTACCCTCCTGCGTCCCCCCATCGCTACCCGCCGGCGCACGGGCCGGGTTCGCCCCGAAGGGCAGCCCCCGGTCGCTTCGCCATTGGGGTTGGCGCGCACACGGTGGTACAGGAATATCAACCTGTTGTGCATCGACTACGTCTTTCGACCTCGCCTTAGCTCCCGACTAACCCTGGGCGGATGAGCCTTCCCCAGGAACCCTTGGGCATTCGGCGGAGGGGTTCCTCCCCCCTCGTTCGCTACTCATACCGGCATTCGCACTCGACCACGCTCCACGACCGGTTCCCCGATCGCTTCACAGCAGAGATCGACGCTCCCCTACCCATGCATACGCATGACGCAGCTTCGGCGCTGTACTTGAGCCCCGTTACATTGTCGGCGCAGGATCACTCGACCAGTGAGCTATTACGCACTCTTTCAAGGATGGCTGCTTCTGAGCCAACCTCCTGGCTGTCTGGGCAATCCCACATCCTTTGCCACTGAGTACAGACTTTGGGGCCTTAGCTGGCGTTCTGGGCTGTTTCCCTTTCGACCATGAAGCTTATCCCCCATGGTCTCACTGCCGTGCTCTGGAGTACCGGCATTCGGAGTTTGGTTGATTTCGGTAAGCTTGTAGGCCCCCTAGATCATCCAGTGCTCTACCTCCGGTACTGAACACACGACGCTGCACCTAAATGCATTTCGGGGAGAACCAGCTATCACCGAGTTTGCTTGGCCTTTCACCCCTATCCACAGGTCATCCCCCAAGTTTTCAACCTTGGTGGGTTCGGCCCTCCACGAGGTCTTACCCTCGCTTCAGCCTGCCCATGGATAGATCACTCGGCTTCGGGTCTACCGTTCGCGACTGAACGCCCGTTTCAGACTCGCTTTCGCTCCGGCTCCCCCTCTCGGGTTAACCTTGCCACGAACGGTAACTCGCCGGCTCATTCTTCAAAAGGCACGCCATCACGGGAGCAAGCTCCCGCTCTGACTGCTTGTAAGCCAACGGTTTCAGGTTCTATTTCACTCCCCTCCCGGGGTACTTTTCACCCTTCCCTCACGGTACTCGTGCGCTATCGGTCGCCAGCTTGTACTTAGCCTTACGAGGTGGTCCTCGCTAATTCGTACGGGCTTTCCCGGATCCCGTACTACTTGGGAACACCGCCGGGAGGTCATTCAAGGTTCGTGTACGGGGCCGTTACCCTCTGTGGCGCGCCTTTCCAGAGCGCTTCCACTCCTTGATGACTTGGTAACTCCCTGAAGGGTCTACCGCCCCTTCTGGCAGGTCCCACGACCCCGTTGCAGCATCGCCGGCAGGCTGTACCACTGCAACGGTTTGGGCTATTCCCTCTTCGCTCGCCGCTACTAAGGGAGTCGCGGTTGCTTTTTCTTCCTCGGGTTACTGAGATGTTTCAGTTCACCCGGTTCCCTCCACTGCCCTATGTGTTCAGGCAATGGTGACTGGGCATGACCCCAGCCGGGTTTCCCCATTCGGATATCCACGGATCAATGCTTGGTCGGCAGCTTCCCGTGGCTTTTCGCAGCCACCCACGTCCTTCATCGGCATCTGGCGCCAAGGCATCCACCGTTGGCTCTTTGTAGCTTGGGATTTCTCCTTGCACTGTTTTCTAGATGCTCGTGCTCGCTCTGCGGTTCTCAACGCGCCGGTGAGGTGCTCCGCACGCTGAGGCCAGCCAGAGGGCTGGGCTCGCGTCGGCGGACGTCACCTCGAGGAGCAGCCGGGCCGAAGGCCCAGACACCACTCCCTCAAAACGGAACAGTGACGCGTACGTCGAAGTGTCCGGAGCCCCGGTGGTGCCTCGAAGCAGCGCTTCGAGGGGTCGGGAACGACCGGACGACGACTCACCAGTGATCGACGTAGGAGCTTCCGGGTTGTGAGAAATAACCCGGCAGTGAACTCCTTAGAAAGGAGGTGATCCAGCCGCACCTTCCGGTACGGCTACCTTGTTACGACTTCACCCCAATCGCTGATCCCACCTTCGACGGCTCCCTCCCAAAAGGGTTAGGCCACCGGCTTCGGGTGTTACCAACTTTCGTGGTGTGACGGGCGGTGTGTACAAGGCCCGGGAACGTATTCACCGCAGCAATGCTGATCTGCGATTACTAGCGACTCCGGCTTCACGCAGTCGAGTTGCAGACTGCGATCCGAACTGAGACCGGCTTTTTGGGATTAGCTCCCCCTCGCGGGATTGCAGCCCTTTGTACCGGCCATTGTAGCACGTGTGCAGCCCTGGACGTAAGGGGCATGAGGACTTGACGTCATCCCCACCTTCCTCCGGTTTGGCACCGGCAGTCTCCCACGAGTCCCCGGCATTACCCGCTGGCAACATGGGATAGGGGTTGCGCTCGTTGCGGGACTTAACCCAACATCTCACGACACGAGCTGACGACAGCCATGCACCACCTATCACAGGCCCCGAAGGACACCGTATCTCTACGGCTTTTCCTGCAAAGTTCAACCCAGGTAAGGTTCTTCGCGTTGCATCGAATTAAGCCACATGCTCCGCCGCTTGTGCGGGCCCCCGTCAATTCCTTTGAGTTTTAGCCTTGCGGCCGTACTCCCCAGGCGGGGCACTTAATGCGTTAGCTACGGCACGGAACCCGTCGATAGAGCCCCACACCTAGTGCCCAACGTTTACGGCGTGGACTACCAGGGTATCTAATCCTGTTCGCTCCCCACGCTTTCGCTCCTCAGCGTCAGTACCGGCCCAGAGTGCCGCCTTCGCTACGGGTGTTCCTCCCGATCTCTGCGCATTTCACCGCTACACCGGGAATTCCACACTCCCCTACCGGACTCGAGTCACGGCAGTATCGGATGGCGCCTCCACGTTGAGCGTGGAGATTTCACATCCGACTAACCGAACCGCCTACGAGCTCTTTACGCCCAATAAATCCGGACAACGCTTGGCCCCTACGTATTACCGCGGCTGCTGGCACGTAGTTGGCCGGGCCTTCTTCTGCAGGTACCGTCAATTTCGTCCCTGCTGAAAGCGGTTTACGACCCGAAGGCCTTCATCCCGCACGCGGCGTCGCTGCGTCAGGCTTTCGCCCATTGCGCAAGATTCCCTACTGCTGCCTCCCGTAGGAGTCTGGGCCGTGTCTCAGTCCCAGTGTGGCTGGACATCCTCTCAGACCAGCTACCCGTCGAAGCCTTGGTAGGCCGTTACCCCACCAACAAGCTGATAGGCCGCGAGACCATCCCGAAGCGGAATCCATTTCCTCACCGCATCTTGTGATCCGGTGAGGGCATCCGGTATTAGCACCGGTTTCCCGGTGTTATCCCGGTCTTCGGGGCAGGTTCCTCACGTGTTCCTCACCCGTTCGCCGCTCTCCACCCGGGGCAAGCCCCGGATTTCTCGCTCGACTTGCATGTATGAGGCGCGCCGCCAGCGTTCGTCCTGAGCCAGGATCAAACTCTCCATCGAGATCTCGACCGGGCCCGGCAAGCCGGACGTCGGTCCAAGATCGGAGAGCCGCCTCCGGGACCACTGAGGCCCTTCGGCGACAACACGACCGAGCGCCGGAGAACCGGTGCCGGTCGTGCGGAATTGCTATGACACCCACGGCCGGGAAATCCCGGCGATGAGCGCCCGCACTGGCTATGGCGTCACTGTTCCGTTTTCAAGGAGCGGTGTGCGAGGCACGCGCCGGCCAGACCGGCAGGGTGCCTCGACGGCTGAGACACTCGATCGCCGCCCGAGCGAGCCGGGCACTCCACCCTGGGGCAGGAACCCCAGCGTTGGCGAGCGTTGGTGTCACCGCTCACGGCGGGGCCGTGTGCGGACCCACCAGCATAAGCGTCTCCGGGCCGTTACGCAAGACGGGCCCCGAGCCGTCACGCGCAGCGCGTCGGCCGACAGGCACCCCGGGAGGCTCAGGGAGCGACTCGGATGCGCACCCACCTCCGCTTCCCCACCTGCAGCACGTTGCCGTCGAGCTCCTCGAGCGCCACCGCAAGCTCGGGGTCGTCGACTCGGACGCTGTCCCGTTTCACCCCACCCTGGCTGATCTGACGTTTGCCCTCACGGTTCGAGGACACGAGGCCGGCCTCGTGGAGGACCGCGGCCAGGCGGACCGGGCCGGGCTCGAACTGGGACCGCTGGAGGGTGACCTCGGGGATGTCGGTGGGGGCGGCGTGGGTCCGGAACACCCGGTCGAACTCGGCTTCCGCGGCCGCCCCGGCGCCGTCACCGTGGTAGAGGTCGACGACGGTGCGGGCGAGGAGCCGCTTAGCGTCGACCGGGGCGAGCTGGCCGGTCTCGAGGGCCTTCGTGACCTCCTGGCTGCGCTCGGGGGTCCAGCCGGTGGCGAGGGCAAAGTAGCGGCGCATGAGCGGGTCCGGGAGCGACATGAGCTTTCCGAACTGGTCGTCGGGCGGGTCGGTGATGCCGACGTAGTTCCCGAGCGACTTGGACATCTTCTGGACGCCGTCGAGGCCCTCGAGCAGCGGCAGGGTCAGCACGACCTGGCCTTCCTGGCCCTCCTGCTCCTGCAGGGTCCGTCCCATCAGGTTGTTGAAGAGCTGGTCGGTGCCGCCCAGCTCGACGTCGGCTCGAACCATCACCGAGTCCCAGCCCTGGAGCAGGGGGTAGAGGAGCTCGCTGACCGAGATCGGCTGCCCGGCCCGGTAGCGCTTCGCGAAGTCGTCCCGCTCGAGGAGCCGGGCCACGGTGCTGCGGGCGCTGAGGCGCAGCACGTCCTCGATGCCCAGGGTGGAGAGCCATTCGGAGTTGCGGCGCACCTCGAGCGGATCGGGCAGGAGGATCTGACGGATCTGCTCGACGTAGGTCTCGGCGTGCGTCTCGACTTCGGCCTGGGTCAGGGGCGGGCGGGTCGCCGAGCGTCCAGACGGGTCGCCGAGCCGGGCGGTGAAGTCCCCGAGGATCAGGACCGCGGTGTGCCCGAACTCCTGGAACTGGCGGAGCTTGCGGAGCACGACCGCAAAGCCGAGATGGATGTCGGACGCGGTCGGGTCGATGCCGAGCTTGACGCGCAGCGGCGTGCCGCGTTGGAGCTTGCGGGCGAAGTCGGCTTCGGTGATCAGCTCGGTGGCGCCGGCGGCGAGGACGCGCTGGTGCTCCGGGGCTGGCGTGTCCATCGGGCGGCGAACCTACCAAGCGTCCCGGGGACGGGCCGGTTTCGAATTCGGCGGGCCGCGGTGCTCGTCGGCTGACGTTGGGATCGCCGGGCACGAACCACCGCCAGCGGTCCTGGTCGCCCTGCCCTTCGCGCAGGCCGATCCGCGTCGAGCGGCCGGGCCGGCTCGGCGGTGGGACCCCGTCGTCGAGGATCCGGACCTCGCCGCGGACGAGGTCGACGCCGTCCAACGTGCCGGTGATCCCGAAGGCCTGCGTGAGGCGAGCCGGGCCGGAGCACAGGTCCCGGTCGGTGCGGGCGCGGGCCCGTCGGGCCCACATCTGTTCGATCCCGGCCGTGGGCGCGCCGGCACGGAGGAGGACGGCGGTGCCGATGCCCTCGGTGTCGGCGACGACGTTGGCGCACCAGTGCATGCCGTACGTGAAGTACACGTAGAGGTGGCCGGGGGGCCCGAACATGGTCTGGTTGCGTCGGGTCGGGCCGCGGTAGGCGTGGCTGGCCGGATCGAGGTGCCCGAGGTACGCCTCGACCTCGACGATGCGGGCCGCGACCCGCTCCCCCGCCGGGTCGTTGCGGACCAGCACCTTGTTGAGCAGCTGCGGGGCGAGGCGCCGTGGGTCGCGGGCGTAGAACTGCCGCCCGAGCTTCCGGGTGCTCATCGCTCGAGCCAGGCCTGCTGCTCCTCGAGGCGGCGTCGGGCGTCGTCGAGCTGCGCTCGCACCGGATCGGGTCCACCGCCGCCTGGGGTGGTGCGGTGCTGGACCGCGGCGCCGGGCTCGAGCAGGGCCGCGGCGTCGGCGAGTTGCGGGTCGGCGCGCACCAGATCCACGAGCGGAACGCCGTCGTCGTGGGAGCGGCGGACGAGGGCCCCGACCAGGGCGTGCGCGTCTCGGAACGGGGTCCCGCCGGCGACGAGGTACTCGGCGAGGTCGGTAGCTGCCATCTCGGTGTCGTCGGCGGCCCGTCGCATCGCAGCCTCGTCGAGCTGCAGGGTGGCGATCGCGCCCCCGAGCGCGTTCAGGGCGAGGGCGCAGGTGGTGAGCGAGTCGAAGAGGGGCTGCTTGTCCTCTTGGAGGTCGCGGTTGTAGGCGAGGGGCAGGCCCTTCAAGGTGGCGAGGAGCCCGGTCAGGTTGCCGATGGCCCGGCCGGTCTTGCCGCGGGCGAGCTCGGCGACGTCGGGGTTCTTCTTCTGGGGGAGCATCGAGGATCCGGTCGCGTACTCGTCGGCGAGGCGCGCGAAGCCGAACTCGGCGCTGGTCCAGAGGACGAGTCCTCGCCGAGCCGGGACAGGTGGACCATGGTGAGCGCGCACACGAAGAGCGACTCGGCGACGAAGTCACGGTCCGCGACCGCGTCGAGGGAGTTCTCAAACCGCTGCGCGAAGCCCAGGTCAGCGGCGACCCCGTCCGGGTCGAGCGGCAGGCTCGAGCCGGCGAGGGCGCCCGCGCCGAGAGGTGACACGTCGGTGCGGCGGAGGGTGTCGTGCCACCGGTCGACGTCGTGGGCCAGGGCCCAGAAGTGAGCGAGGAGGTGATGGGCGACGAGCACCGGCTGGGCCCGCTGCAGGTGCGTGTAGCCGGGCAGGTACGCGCCGTCGGCGCGGGTGGCCCGGTCGACGAGGAGCTGTTGCAGCTGGTGGGTGCGGCGGGCCAGGTCGAGACCTTCGCGCCGGACGTAGAGGCGGAGGGCGGTGACGACCTGGTCGTTGCGACTTCGGCCGGTGTGGAGCTTGGCGCCGGTCGGGCCGGCGAGCCGGTCGTGACGCGCCGTTCGATCGCGGTGTGGATGTCCTCGTCGGTCGGCGCGAAGACGAACTCCTCGTCGCGGAGCTCCCGATGGACCTGGTCGAGGGCCTCGAGGATGGCGTCAACCTCGTCGGAGGTCAGGATCCCGGCTCGTCCGAGACCGCGGACGTGGGCGCGCCGAGCCGGTGAGGTCGTCGACGGCGAGGCGTCGGTCGACGGTGAGGCTCTCGGTGAACGCGAGGAGGTCGGAGGCGGGCTGGTCGCCGAGCCGGCCGTGCCAGAGGGGTCGGCTGGGCTCGGTCACGGCGAGTCCGCGGGTGGGCCCTGGCGGCGGGCGACGGTCTCGAGGCCGAGGCCCCAGAGGCGGACGAAGCCGGCGGCGTCCTCGTGGCGGAACTGGTCGGCGGCGTCGTAGGTGGCGAGGTCGTAGTCGTAGAGGCCGTGGGGGGCGCGACGTCCGACGACGAAGCAGCGTCCGGGTTCGAGGCGGAGGCGAACGTCGCCGGTGACGGGGCGCTGGGAGGTGTTGACGAAGGCGTCGAGGGCTTCGCGGAGCGGCGAGTACCAGAGGCCGTCGTAGACGAGCCCGCGTAGCGGGGTTCGAGACGCGCTTTCTCGCGCTGGAGGTCCCGCTCGAGGGTGATCGACTCCAGGTCGGCGTGGGCGAGGATCAGCGCCAGCGCGCCGGGGCATTCGTAGACCTCGCGGCTCTTGATGCCGACCCGGCGGTTCTCGACCATGTCGAGGCGGCCCCATCCGTACCGTCCGACGAGCTCGGTGACGCGGGTGATCAGCTCGTGGGGCACGAGGCGGTCACCGTCGAGGGCGACGGGGACGCCGGACTCGAAGGAGACGACGACTCCCCAGGGTTCGGTGGGAGCCTGGGTCGGGTCGGTGGTGAGCGTGTACGGCTCGCTGGGGGGCGCGGCCCAGGGGTCCTCGATGACGCCGCACTCGATGGCGCGCCCCCACAGGTTCTCGTCGATGGAGTACGGGTTGTCGCGGCGGACGCTCACCGGGATGCCGAAGCGGGCTGCGTAGTCGATGGAGTCCTCGCGGGTGAAGCCCCAGGTTCGGACCGGGGCGAGCACGTCCAGCTCGGGGGCGAGGGCACGCACGGAGACCTCGAAACGGACCTGGTCGTTGCCCTTGCCGGTGCAGCCGTGGGCGACCGCGTCGGCGCCGTGTTCGGCCGCGACCGTGACCAGGTGCTTGGCGATCACCGGCCGGGACAGCGCCGACACGAGCGGATACTTGCCTTCGTAGAGGGCGTTGGCTCGCAGGGCGCGGAGGCAGTAGTCGGAGGCGAACTCGGCTCGAGCGTCGACGACGAGCGCCTCGACTGCGCCGGCCGCGACGGCCCGGGCGCGGAGGGCGTCCCAGCCGCCGTCGACGTGCTGGCCGACGTCGACCGCGAGGGCGATGACGTCGACGCCCCACTCCTCGGTCATCCACCGCACGGCGACGGAGGTGTCGAGACCGCCCGAGTAGGCGAGGACGACGCGGTGGGCGGCGGGGGTCGGGGCGGGGGTCATCGGCGGTGGTTCCTCGTGGGTCGGTCAGAGGCCGGCGAGCTCGGCGAGCTGGGCGGCGACCTTGGCCCCGCCAACCTGCTCGGAGCAGACGAGGATGAGGGTGTCGTCCCCGGCGACGTTGCCGAGCACGTCGGGTAGGCCGGCCCGGTCGAGCGCGGAGCCGATCACGTGGGCGGAGCCAGGTGGGGTGCGGAGGACGACGAGGTTGGCGCTGTGGCCGACCTCGACGACGAAGTCGCCCATGACCCGGCGGAGGTGGTCGTCGGGAGCCGCGACCTCTTTGGCGTGCTCGGGCAGCGCGTAGGCCATCGTCCCGCCGGGGATGCGGACCTTGACCGCGCCGAGGTCCTCGAGGTCGCGGCTCACCGTGACCTGGGTGGCGACGATCCCGTCCGCGGCGAGGAAGCTCGACGATCTGGGCCTGGCTCGAGATCGCCTGCTCCTCGAGGAGGCGGGCGATGCGGTGCTGGCGTTGCGGCTTGCCGAGGGTAGCCATGTCAGCGGGTCCCCACGTCGGCGAGCAGGGCTCGGGTGGCGTGCATGCGGTTCGCGGCCTGCTGCCACACGACGGACTGGGGTCCGTCGATGACGTCGGCGGTGACTTCCTCGCCCCGGTGGGCGGGGAGGCAGTGGAGGAAGGAGGCGGTGGGGCGGGCGGCCTGCATGAGCGGCCCGTCGACGGTGTAGGCGGCGAAGGCGGCGCGGCGCTGCTCGCGTTCGGTCTCTGGCCCATCGAGGTCCACACGTCGGTGTAGACGGCGTCGGCGCCGCCGACCGCTTCGTAGGGGTCGGTGGTGGTCTCGATGGCGCCGCCGAGGTTGCGGGCCCGGTCGACGACGTCGTCGTGGAGTCCGTACTCGGGAGGGGTGGCGAGGACGAGCTCGAGGCCGGAGAGCGCGGCGGCGAAGGCGAGCGACGCGGCGACGTTGTTGCCGTCGCCGACGTAGGCGACGCGGCGACCGTCGAGGTCTCCGAAGAGCCCTGGAGGGTGAGGAGGTCGGCGAGGGCCTGGCAGGGATGCTCCCGGTCGGAGAGGAGGTTCACGATCGGGGCGTCGACGGCGCGGGCCATCGTCTCGAGGGTGGTGTGGTCGAAGACCCGAGCGCAGAGGATGGTGCAGTAGCTGGCGAGGGTGCGGGCGATGTCCTCGACCGTCTCGCGGCTGCCGATGCCGACTTCGTCGCCGCGGAGGACGACGGGGTGGGCGCCGAGGGTGGCGGCGGCCAGCTCGGTGGAGGTGCGGGTCCGGGCCGACGGCTTCTCGAAGACCATGGCGACGCCCTGCCCGGCCAGGCAGGCCGGGACCTGGTCGGGGACGCGCTTCCACTCCTGGGCGCGATCGAGGAGCGCGGCGAGGCGGGCGGGGTCGAGGTCGTCGACCTCGAGGAAGTCGGCGTTGGTCATGGTGCGGCCTGCCGGTCGAGGACGGTGGCGAGGATCGTGACCGCCTCGTCGACCTCGGCGTCGGTGACGAGGAGGGAGGGGGTGAGCCGCAGCGCGGTGGAGGTGACCGCGTTGAGGACCAGGCCGTGGTCGAGGCAGTCGCGGGCGACCGGGCGCGTCGAGGCCGGGTTGGAGCTCGGCGGCGAGGAGCAGCCCGGCGCCGCGCACGTCGGTGACCGGCGGGAGGGCGGCGAGGGCTTGTCGGAGGCGGTCGCCGGCTCGGGCGGCCCGGGCCGGCACGTTCTCGGCTTCCATGACGTCGAGGACGGCGAGCGCGGCGCGAGCGGCGAGGGGCTGACCGCCGAAGGTGGTGGCGTGCTCCCCTGCTGCGAGGGCCGCGCCGGCGGGGCCGTGCGCCCAGCAGGCGCCGATGGGGACGCCGTTGCCGAGGGCCTTGGCGAGGGTGACGACGTCGGGTCGGACGCCGGGGGCGTGCTGGAAGCCGAACCAGCGTCCGGTGCGGCCGAGCCCGGTCTGGACCTCGTCCACGACCAGGAGGGCCTCGTGCTCGTCGCAGAGCTGGCGGACCGCTTCCAGGTAGCCGGGTGGGGCGGGTTGGACGCCGCCTTCGCCCTGGATGGGCTCGAGGAGCACCGCGCAGACGCGCTCGTCGAGGGCGTGGGCGAGCACGTCGGGGTCGCCGAAGGTGACGTGACGGAAGCCGGGCGGGAGCGGCTGGAACGGCTCGTGCTTCTGGGGCTGCCCGGTCGCGGCGAGGGTGGTGAGGGTGCGGCCGTGGAAGGAGCCGTAGGCGGCGAGGACGTGGTAGCGGTCGGGTCCGCCGTTGCGCTGCCCGTGCCGGCGGGCCAGCTTGATGGCGCACTCGTTGGCTTCGGCGCCCGAGTTGGCGAAGAAGACGTGCCCTCCCCCGCCGAGCAGCGCGTCGAGTCGAGCCGCGAGGCGGGGTTGGAGGTCGTTCAGGAACAGGTTGGAGACGTGGAGGAGGGTGCGGGCCTGGTCGGCGATCGCGTCGGCGACCGCGGGATGGGCGTGGCCGAGGGCGGTGACGGCGATCCCGCCGAGGAAGTCGAGGTAGCGGCGGCCGTCGGTGTCGAAGAGGTGGCTGCCCTCGCCGCGGACGAACGCGACCGGCTGACGGCCGTAGGTCTGCATGACGTGCTCGGCGTCGAGGGCCTGCAGCTCGGCGAGGGTCGGGGTGGCCGTGGTCATGGCTCGACCATGGTGCCGATCCCCTCGCGGGTGAAGAACTCGAGGAGGAGCGCGTGGGGCAGCCGGCCGTCGAGGACGTGGGCGCGGCGGACCCCGTCGCGGACGGCGGCGATGCAGGAGCGCACCTTCGGGATCATGCCGTCGGCGACCTTGCCCGAGTCGAGGAGCGTTTCGAGGCCCGCGGCGTCGATGTGGGAAACGAGGGAGTGCTCGTCGCCGAAGTCGCGGTAGATGCCGGACACGTCGGTGAGGTAGACGAGCTTCTCGGCGTCGAGGGCCGCCGCGATGGCAGCCGCGACCGCGTCGGCGTTCACGTTGTGGGCTTGGCCGGCGTCGTCGATCCCGACCGTGGCGATGACGGGGATCAGCTCCTCGGCGAGGAGCCGCTCGAGGATGGCGGGCTCGATGCGGCGGACGTCGCCGACGAAGCCGAGGCGGGCGTCGCGCTGTTCGACGGTGATCAGGCCCGCGTCTTCGCCGGAGAGCCCGACCGCGTAGGAGCCGTGCCGGTTGAGGGCGCTGACGATCTCCCGGTTGACCTTCCCGACCAGCGCCATGCGCACGATGTCGACCGTCTCGGCGTCGGTGACGCGCAGGCCGTCGACGAACTCGGGTTCCTTGCCGAGCTGGCGCATCAGGTCGCTGATCTGGGGTCCGCCACCGTGGACGACGACGGGGTGCATGCCGACCAGGCGCATGAGGACGACGTCCTGGGCGAAGAGGGCGGCCAGGTCGGGGTCGTCCATGGCGTGACCGCCGTACTTGATGACGACGGTTCGGCCCGCGAACTCCTGGATGTACGGGAGCGCCTCGGCGAGGATGCCGGCTTTGGCGTCCGCGTCGCGGGCGCGGTCGTCGCTCATGAGGTGCCCATGTTCTCGTCGACGTACGCGTGGGTCAGGTCGGTGAAGAGGACGGTGGCGTCGCCGGGGCCGGCGTGGAGGTCACAGAGGATCTCGATGGTGCGGCCCTGCATGGCATGGCGGAGCGCGGCGTCGTCGTGGGGGGCGGCGACGCCGTCGCGGCAGACGGTGATCCCGTTGTAGGCGATGTCGACCCGCTCGGGGTCGAGGGGGGCGCCGCTGGCGCCGAGCTCGGAGAGGATCCGCCCCCAGTACGGGTCGGAGCCGTAGAGGGAGCACTGGACGAGCTGGCTGCTGGCGACGGCGCGGGCGGCTCGGCGGGCGTCGTCGCCGGTGGGGGCACCGTGCACGGTGACGCGGGCGAGCTTGGTGGCTCCCTCGGCGTCGGCGGCCATCGCGGTGGCGAGGGACTGGCACACGTCGGTGACCGCGGCGGCGAGCTTGTCGTAGGCGGGACCGGGGCCGTCGATGGGTGGTCGGTCGTCGGCGGGGCGGGCGAGGAGCAGCACGGTGTCGTTGGTGCTCGTGCACGCGTCGACGATGAGGGTGTTGAAGGAGGCGTCGACCGCGTCGCGGAGCGCGGCCTGGAGGGCGGTGGGGGTCGCGGCGGCGTCGGTGGTGAGCACCGCGAGCATCGTCGCCATGGCTGGGGCGAGCATCGCCGCGCCTTTGGCCATGCCGCCCACGAGCGTGCCGGCACCGGCCGGCGCAGTGGCGAGCTTGGTGACGGTGTCGGTGGTGAGCATGGCCTGGTTGGCGCGGCGGCCGGCCGCGTCGTCGCCGGCCAGGGCGGCCGCGCCGGCGGGGATCCCGGCCTCGACCGCGGCGATGGGGAGCGGGATCCCGATGAGCCCGGTCGAGCAGACGAGCACGTCGCTCGGCTGGCAGCCGAGGGCGTCGGCGGCGGCCCGGCACATGCGGCGGGCGTGGTCGCGTCCGGCCTCGCCGGTCGCCGCGTTGGCGTTCCCGGAGTTCAGGACGACCGCTGCCGCGTGGCCGTCGGCCAGGTGCTGGCGGCTGATCTGGACCGGCGCCGCGGCGACCCGGTTGGTGGTGAAGACGCCCGCGGCCGCGACCGGTCGACGGTCGGCGGTCGCGACGAGTGCCAGGTCGGGTGCCCGGTCGGGTTTGACGCCGCAGGCGACGCCGGCCGCGTCGAAGCCGGGGGCGGCGGTGACGCTCACGGCATGATCCCGACGGCGGGGAGCGCGGTCGGCTCGGGGAGGCCGAGGACGAGGTTGGCGGCTTGGACCGCCTGCCCGGCCGCGCCCTTCACGAGGTTGTCGAGCGCGCCGAGGGCGAGGATGGTGCCGGTGCGGTCGTCGTAGCGGACGGTGAGCTGGGCCGAGTTCGACCCGAGCGTGGCTTTCGTGGTCGGTGGCTCCTCGAGGACGGTCACGAACGGCTCGTCGGCGTAGAACTCGCGGTAAGTGTCGAGCAGTCGGGTGGTGGTGAGCCCGGCGGTGGCGGGACGCGCGTAGGTGGTGGCGAGCAGCCCGCGGGTCATCGGAACGAGGTGCGGGGTGAAGAGCACCGACACCGGGGCGCCGTGCACCTCGCAGAGCGCGTGCTCGATCTCGCCGGTGTGGCGGTGGGTGAGCAGCGAGTAGGCGGTCACCGTCTCGTTGGCCTCCGCGAACAGGCTCGGGGTCGAGAGGCCACGGCCGCGCCCGGAGACGCCGGAGGCGGCGTTCACGACGATGCCGGCCGGCTCGGCGAGGTGGGTGGCGAGGAGCGGCGCGAGGGTCAGCGCGGCGGCGGTCGGGTAGCAGCCCGGCGCGGCGATCGACGCGCCGGGGTGGAGGCGGTCGCGGAACAGCTCGGGCAGGCCGTAGGCGAACCGGTCCAGGAGGTCGGGGGCGGCGTGCGGCTCCCCGTACCAGCGCTCGTAGCTGGCCGCGGGGAGGCGGAAGTCGGCGGCCAGGTCGACGATGGGGCCGACCCGGCCCACCAGGTCCGGGACCAGCCGCTGTAATTCGCCGTGGGGCAGGGCCAGGAACACGACGTCGAGGCCCTCGAGCGCGGCCGGGTCGAGAGGCTCGAGGAGCAGGGTCGGGTAGGCGGCGCTGAGCGAGGGGTAGACGTCGGCGACCCGGGCGCCGGCCTGGGACGCCCCGGTGGCGACGCCGACCTCGAGGTCCGGGTGGGCGGCGAGGATCCGCAGCAGCTCGGCCCCGCTGTAGCCCGAGGCGCCCACGATTCCCGCCTGCAAGGCCATATCGAATATCATACACCATAATGAATACTGGGGGCGGAGCTGTCGGAGGGCCGGGCCCTCGACCCGCTGCGGGTGTCGCTGTCGGCGGCCGCCAACGACCGCTACCGGGAGGGGGCGGGCCTCGACCCGCCGGCTCGGCGGCCGGTGCCCTCTATCCCCCGCTGGCGGCCAACCTCACCCTCCTCGTGGTGCAGGGCCGGGTCGACGAGCCGCTCCTCCACACCGAGCAGCGGCTGGTCTGCCACTTGGGAGCGCGGGCGCCGGTCGACCTGGTCGTGACCGGCACGGTCACGCGCCGGTTCCTGAAGCGTGACCGCGCTACTCGCGGAGGGTCGCGTCGTGGTCGCTGGTGACCCGCTCGATCGAGCGGGTGCGGAGCGTCGCGACTTCGGCGTCGGTGAGGGTGTGGTCCGCCGCCCGGAAGGTGAGAGTGAGCGCGACGCTCTTGGCGTCGGGGCCGAGCTGCTCACCGCGGTACTCGTCGAAGGGGTGGACGTCCTCGAGGAGGTCGCCGCCCGCGGCGCGCAGGCTGTCGACGATCGCGGCGGCGGGGAGGATCTCGGGCACGACGAACGCGAGGTCGATGGTGGAGGGCGGGAACGGGGACAGCTCCCGGAACGACCGGTCGCGGCGGGACGCGTCGAGGAGCTGGTCGAGGTCGGCTTCGAACGCCACCGCGGGGGTGGGCGCGTCGGCGCTGGTCGCGGTGGCGGAGGCGAGCTCCCCGACCGTGCCGACGTCGTGGCCGTCGACTCGGAGTCGGGCCGCCCGGGTCGGGTGGTAGCCGGGAACGGCGGTCGGCTCGAGGGCCCACCCGGCGATCTCGAGCGCGTCGAGGACGGCTCGGAGCCAATCGAGCGCGTCGTAGCCGTCGACGGGCCGGTCGACCTCGACCGGGCGGCGGTGGACGCTGCCGGTCAAGAGCCCGGCCAGGTGGAGCCGCTCCGTCGGGAGCTTCGCCCCGGCGGGCGGCGGGCCGAACACGGTGCCGAGCTCGAAGAGGGCGACGTCGGGTCGGCCGCGGGCCGCGTTGGCGGCCGCGACGGCGAGCAGCCCGGGGACCAGCGTGGTGCGCAGCGTCAATTCGTCGCTGCGGAGCGGGTTGGCGAGCTCGACCGCGGGGCCGACGTCGAAGGGGGCGAGCGCGTCGGGAGCGACGAGGGGGATGGCGACCACCTCGGCGCCGCCCGCGCCGACCAGCGCGTCGACGACGAGGCGCCGTTCCCGCTGCCGGCGGCTGAGGGCGCCGATCTGCTCGGTCGGACGGGCGATCCCGCGGCCGATGGCGTCGAAGCCGGTACGGCGGGCGACCTCCTCGATGAGGTCAATCTCCCGGTCCACGTCGGGTCGGAAGCTGGGCGGGACAGCGACGATCTCGTCCCCCGCGCTTTCGACGTCGATGCCGAGCGGGCGGAGCACGTCGAGGACCTCGGTGTCGGCGAGCGCGGTGCCGAGGATGGCGTTGACCCGGCTGGTGCGCAGCCGGATGCGGGGCCGCGGGATCGGGCGCGGGTACTCGTCGACGCCACGGGGCGCGACGCGGGCGGACGCGACCTGGGCGAGGAGCTCGAGGGCTCGCTCGGCGCCGGCCGGGACGCCGTCGGGGTCGGTGCCCCGCTCGAAGCGGGCGCTGGCCTCCGAGCGCAGCTTCAGGCGCTTGGAGCTGCGGGCGATGCCCATCCGCTCGAAGTAGGCCGACTCGAGGAGGATGCCGGTGGTGGTGTCGGACACCTCGGAGTCGCCGCCGCCCATGATCCCGGCGATGGCCTGCGGGCTGCGGTCGGCGTCGCAGATGAGCAGGTCCTCGGGCTCGAGCTGACGCTCGACGCCGTCGAGGGTGGTGAGCCGCTCCCCGGGCTCGGCGACGCGGACGACGATGCCCGGGCCGGCCAGCCGGTCGACGTCGAAGGCGTGGAGCGGCTGGTTGCGCTCCAGGAGCACGTAGTTCGTCACGTCGACGACGTTGCTGATCGGGCGCATCCCGGCCTTGAAGAGCCGCTGGCGCAACCAGGTTGGCGACTCCCCCGCCGTCACCTCGGCGACTCGGGCCAGGTAGCGGGGGCAGCGGTCGGGGGCTTCGATGACGACCCCGATGGGGCGTTCGACGTCGCTGGTCGGGGCGGCCGGGTCGGGCACCCGGAGGGGGACCTGGAAATGGGCGGCGAGCTCGCGGGCGACGCCAACGATGCACATGGCGTCGGGGCGGTTGGGGGTGATGGCGAGGTCGAAGATGACGTCGTCGAGGCCGAGGACCTCGCGCACGTCGGTGCCGAGGCTGACGTCGGGAGCGAGGTCGAGGATGCCGTCGTGGTCGTCGCCCAGGCCGAGCTCGGCCGCCGAGCAGAGCATCCCGTCGGAGGTCTCGCCGCGGATGGTGCGCCGCTCGAGGGTGACGCCCCCGGGGAGGGTCGCGCCGACCGGGGCGAACGCGGCGAGCATCCCCGGCCGGACGTTCGGCGCACCGCACACGACCCGGATGGTGGTGTCGCCGGTGTCGACGTCGGCGAGGCGCAGGTCGGCGTTCGGGTGGGGGGCGACGTCGACGACCCGGGCCGCGCGGACGCCGAGGACCTCGCGGCCCGGCTCGTCGACCGCCTCCACCTCGAGGCCGACCTGGTTCAGCGCCGCGACGATCTCGTCGACGGGCGCGTCGAGAGGGGTGAAGTCGCGGATCCAGGACAGGGGGGCGCGCATCAGTACTGCTCGAGGAAGCGGAGGTCGTTGTCGACGAAGGTGCGGATCTCGTCGATGCCGTAGCGGATCATGGCGAGCCGCTCGAGCCCGAACCCGAACGCGAAGCCCTGCCACTCCTCGGGGTCGAGGCCGACCGCGGTGAGGACGTTGGGGTCGACCATGCCGCAGCCGCCCAGCTCGATCCACCCGGTGTGGGAGCAGACCCGGCAGCCCTCCCCGTGGCAGAAGACGCAGCTGACCGCCAGCTCGGCGGACGGCTCGGTGTAGGGGAAGAAGTCGGAGCGGAACCGGGTGCGGATCGTCTCGTCGTCGAAGAGCCGCCGGGCGAAGGTCTCGATGGTGCCGAAGAGGTCGGCCATGGTGATGGCATGGTCGATGGCGAGGCACTCCATCTGGTGGAACACGGGCGAGTGACGGGCGTCGAGGGTCTCGTTGCGGTAGGCGCGGCCCGGCGCGACGACGTAGATGGGGGGCGGCTGGGTCTCGAGGGTGCGGATCTGCACCGGGGAGGTGTGGGTGCGGAGCATCACCTGCTCCTCGTCGCCGAGGCGGACGTAGAGGGTGTCCTGCATCGAGCGGGCCGGGTGCGCAGGTGGGATGTTCAGCGCCTCGAAGTTGTGCCAGTCGTCCTCGACCTCGGGGCCTTCGGCGATCTGGTAGCCGAGGCCGACGAAGATGTCCTCGAGGCTCGCGTCGGATCTGGGTGACGAGGTGCAGGTGCCCGCGGGGGCGGGCGTGGCCGCCAAGGGTGAGGTCGACGCGCTCTCGGGTCGCGGCGTCGGCGGCCTCCGCCGCGTCGAGGGCAGCCCGGCGGGCGTCGACCAGCCCGCTGATCGCCTGCCGGTAGCCCTGCACGGCCTGACCGGCCGCGGGGCGGTCCGAGGCGGGGAAGGTCTTGATCGCCTCGTTGACCGTCGACGCGGCGGAGCGGCGGCCGACGAAGTGGCGTTCGAGGTCGGTGAGGGCGGCGCTCGACGACGCGTTCGGGACCGCGACCCGGGCCTCGGCCAGCGCGGCGTCGAGGCGGGCCTGCTCGTCGGCGAGGCTCATGCGGGACGCTCGGCGCGTCGGTCCCGCTCGAAGAGCAGGACGGTGGCGGCCATGGCCACGTTCAGCGACTCGGCCGGCCCGTGGAGCGGGATGGTGACGACGTCGTCGACGCAGTCGTCGAGGTCGGGGTGGAGGCCGCGGGCCTCGTTGCCGACGACGAGCGCGACCGGGCCCGGGTGGTTGAGCCGGTCGAGGGGGCCGCCGCCGTGGGCGGCGGCGACGACGCGGTGCCGTCCCGAGTCGTGGAGCGCCTGGAGCGCGGTGCGGGGATCTCGGGTCTCGACGACGGGCAAGTCAAGCACCGCGCCGGCCGAGGAACGAACCGTTTTCGGGTTGTGGGCGTCGACCGAGTCGCCGCACACCACCGCGCCGCCCGCGCCGGCCGCTTCGGCGCTGCGGAGCATGGTCCCGAGGTTGCCGGGGTCAGCGACGTCGACCGCGACGAGCACGTCGGCCCGGGAGGGGACGTCGTCGAGCGTCGCGCCGCGGAGCTGGGTGACGCCGAGCACGGGCTGGGGGGTGCGGGTGACGCCGACCTTCTCGAGGACGCCCTCCTTCAGGTCGTAGACCGCCACGTCGCGCTCGGTGAGGCGCGCCACGAGCGGCGCGAAGGCGATCCGCGCGTTCGGGCCGAGGAACACCGCGTCGAGGGTCACGTGCCGGTCGAGGGCCGACTCGACGAGGCGGGGGCCTTCGAGCACGTACGCCTGCTCCGCGGCGCGCGCCTGCCGGTCACGGTTCAGGGCGTGGAGACGTTTGACCTGCGGGTGGCGGGCGCTGAGCGCGCCGCTCGTCAAGCCGCTTCGAGCGCAGCCCGCGACTCGGCGACCAGCGCGCCGAAAGCCGCCTGGTCGCGCACCGCGAGGTCGGCGAGGATCTTGCGGTCCACGTCGATGTCGGCTGCTTTCAGGCCGGCGACGAACCGCGAGTAGGAGATGTCGTGGTCGCGGCAGGCCGCGTTGATGCGGACGATCCAGAGCCGCCGGAACTGGCCCTTGCGGGCCCGGCGGTCCCGGTAGGCGTACTGGCCGGAGTGGAGGCTCTGCTCGGTGGCCTTGCGGAGGTGCCGGCTGCGCGAGCTGGAGTACCCCTCCGCCGCGGCGAGGACCCGGCGGCGACGCTTCTTGCTGTGGACAGAACGTTTCACCCGTGCCATGACTGCTCCCGTTGCTGAATCGGAGGTGGGCGGCGGCGCTCAGGCGCGGCCGAGGAGCCGCTCGACGTGCTTCTTCTCGCCGCCCGTCACCTCGACCGGGCGACCCAGCCGTCGGGTTCGTCGGCTCGACTTCTTCTCGAGCAGATGCGACCGGTACGCCTGCCGGCGGAGGATCTTGCCGCGGCCGGTGATCTTGAAGCGCTTCGCGGCGCCGCGGTGGGTCTTCTGCTTGGGCATCAGGACTCCTCCCCGCCGGTCGGGGTCGAGGACGCTGCAGCTGGTGCGGGCGCGGCGGCCGGTCGGGTCTTGGCGTTCGTGGCCCGGCGGCTCTCCTTGCGCACCGGGTGCAGCACCATCGTCATGTTCCGTCCATCCTGTCGGGGTGCCGATTCGACCATTGCGATGTCGCCGACCTCGTCGGCGATGCGCTCCAGGATCCGCAACCCGAGCTTCCGGGTGGGCCATCTCGCGCCCCCGGAACATGATCGTCAGCTTGACCTTGTTCCCCTCGGCGAGGAACCGCTCGACGTGGCGCATCTTGGTCGTGTAGTCGTGCACGTCGATCTTGGGTCGGAACTTCATCTCTTTGATGACGACCTGGGTGGTCTTGCGCCGGGATTCCTTGCGACGCTGCTGCTGCTCGTACTCGTAGCGCTTGTAGTCCATGAGCCGGCAGACCGGCGGGTTCGCGTTGGGTGCGACCTCCACCAGGTCCAGCTCCGCGGCTCGGGCTGTCGACAGCGCCTCGGGTAGCGGGCGGACCCCCAGCTGCTCGCCTTCGGCGCCGATGAGCAGCACCTCGCGAGCCCGGATGCGGTCGTTGATCCTGGTCTCATCTGTGGCTATGTGATCACCTCGGAGGTCGTCGGACGCGAGAATGGCGGACGCAGGAAGCATCCGCCATCTCCAGCGCCGGGCCGAGGCTCGGCTTGGGGGGACGGACCCGGGCTCGGGAGCTCGGCCCGGAAGGGCCGCCGGCCGGGTGGGGACCGTTGCTCCTCGGCGTGCCAGGAGCTCGGTCCCACTTCCCACATCGGTTGTCGATTGAGAGGGTACCAGCGTGAGCGGTTTGTGGACACCTGGTGGAGAGCAGCCGCCCGCGTCGGGCGGTGAGCCGCCCGGGGAGCCCCCCGGGGAGCCCGACGAGGCGGAGATCGCGGAGGAGCTGCGCCGGGTGCGGGCCGAGCTCGCGGCGACGCCGGTCGCGGATCTCATCGCGAACCACGCGGTGGGGTTGTGGCAGCTCGCGGTGCTGCACCTCGTCCCCGAGGAGGGGGAGCCGCCGCACCTCGGCGACGCGGCGCTGGCGATCGACGCGCTGGCGGCGCTCGTCGAGGGGGTCGGCGACCGGCTGGAGCGCCACGCCGAGCCGCTCCGCGACGCGCTGGCGCAGCTGCGGCTGGCCTTCGTGCAGGTGCAGGAGCGCGGCGGGAGCGGCGAGTAGCGGATCAGGTGCTGGGGCTGATCTGGTCGGCTTCCCAGGCGCCGAGGTGGCCGGGGACAACGGTGAAGCGGACCGGGGTGCCGACCGCGACGTCGCGGCGGCCGTCGACGAGACGCGTGCAGTGGAACGAGAAGCGCTGCTGCCCGTCGTCGGCTTCGACGACGCCGAGGCCCCGGTGGGCGTCGAAGGCCACCACCCGGCCCGGCTGCTCCGTCATCAGTGGACGATCTTCGAGATGGGCAGCTCGATGATCCCCGTCGCGCCGCGGTCCTTCAGCGCCGGGATGAGGATGTTGATCTCGGACTTGGCGACGACGCCCTCGACCGCGTAGGCGTCCCCGCCGGCGAGCTTGGAGACGGTGGGGGCCTTCAGGGACGGGAGCAGCTCGAGCACCCCGGCCAGCGCGGCGTCGTCGACGTTGAGCTTCAGGAGGACCCGGCCTCGGGCTTCGAGCGCGCCGCGCAGCAGGGTGAGGAGCTGCTCCATGGCCTTGCGGCGGTCCGGGTCGGCGTGCGCGGCGGGGTTGGCGATCAGCTCGGTGTAGGAGACGAGGACGGTGTCGAGGATGCGGAGCCCGGCGGCGCGGAGGGCCCGGCCGGTCTCGGTGAGCTCGACCACCGCGTCGGCGATGTCGGGGACCTTCGCCTCGGTGGCGCCGTAGGAGAGGGAAACCTCGGCGTCGACGCCCTGCTCGGCGAGGTAGCGGCCGGTCAGCCCCGGGTACTCGGTGTGGACCCGCAGGCCGGCGGGCAGGTCGGCGACGATCCGGGCCGGTGAGTCGGCGGCGACCGCGAGGACGATCCGCACCGGGCGGCTGCTCGTCTTCGAGTACTCCAGCTCGCCGAGCGACACGACGTCGGCTGCGGTCTCCTCGACCCAGTCCCGGCCGGTGATGCCGAGGTCGAAGCGGCCCTCGGCGACGTAGCGGGGGATCTCCTGGGGGCGGAGGATCCGCACGTCGTTGACCCGGGGGTCCTCGATGGTGGCCCGGTACTCGACGTCGGAGGAGCGTTGGACGGCGAGGTCGGCGTCGTCGAAGAGCTTGAGGGTGGCTCGCTCGAGGGAGCCTTTCGGGAGGACGAGGCTCAGCATCGGCTGCTGCTCCCGGGGAGGCGGCGCAGCAAGGTGACCATCTCGACCGCGGTCGCGGCCGCCTCGGCGCCCTTGTTGCCTTCGCAGCCGCCGGCCCGGTCGAGGGCCTGCTGCTCGTCGTTGGTGGTGAGGACCCCGAACGCGATGGGGACGCCGGTGTCGAGGGCGCTCTGGGCGAGCCCGGCCGCGCAGGGTCCGGCGACGTACTCGAAGTGGGCGGTGTCGCCGCGGATCACCGCGCCGAGGCAGATCACCGCGTCGACGGCGCCGCTGGCGGCGAGGCGCTTCGCGACGAGGGGCAGCTCGAACGCGCCGGGCACCCAGTGGACGGGGACCCGGTCGGGGTCGAGGCCGGCTGCGGCGAGGGTGGCGAGCGCTCCGTCGAGGAGCGGCGCGGTGACGTGGTCGTTGAAGCGGCCGGCGACGATGGCGAGGCGCAGACCGGCCGCGTCGAGCGGCTCGGGCGGGGGGGCGTAGTCACCCACTCAGATTCCGCTCTGGCTGCCGTCGATGTCGAGGAGGTGGCCGAGCTTGTCCTGCTTGGCGCGCAGGTACGAGATGTTCTCGTCGGTCGGCTCGGTGCGCAACGGGACCCGTTCCACGATCTCGAGACCGTAGCCGTCGAGGCCGCCGTACTTGGCTGGGTTGTTGGTCATGAGCCGCATCGTGGTGATGCCGAGGTCGACGAGGATCTGGGAGCCGATCCCGTACTCGCGGGAGTCGACCGGGAAGCCGAGCTCGACGTTGGCTTCGACGGTGTCGCGGCCCTCGTCTTGGAGGGTGTAGGCGCGCAGCTTGTGGCCGAGGCCGATCCCCCGCCCTTCGTGGCCGCGCAGGTAGATCACCGCGCCGCGATCCTCGGCCGCGACCCGCTCGAGCGCGAGGTCGAGCTGGACGCCGCAGTCGCAGCGCAGCGACCCGAACACGTCGCCGGTGAGGCACTCCGAGTGGACGCGGACCAGCACGTTGTCGGCGCCCGCGACCTCGCCCCGCACGAAGGCCATGTGCTCGACGCCGTCGAGGAGGCTCTCGTACACGTAGGCGGTGAAGTCGCCGTGCCGGGTCGGGATGCGGGCCTCCGACACGCGGCGGACCAGCTTCTCGCGGTGGCGTCGGTAGCGGATCAGGTCGGCGATCGAGATGACCTGGAGCCCGTGGGTCTCGGCGAACCGCTCCAGCTGGGGGAGGCGGGCCATGGACCCGTCGTCGTTCACGACCTCGGCGAGGACGCCGGCCGGGTAGCAGCCGGCCAGGCGGGCCAGGTCGACCGAGGCTTCGGTGTGTCCGGCTCGCTTCAGGACGCCGCCGTCCCGGTAGCGGAGCGGGAAGATGTGCCCCGGTCGGCTGAGATCCTCGGGTCGGGTGCCGGGGTCGAGGATGGCGCGCACGGTGGTGGCCCGGTCGGCGGCCGAGATGCCGGTCGCGGTGCCGTGGCGGGCGTCGACCGACACCGTGAACGCGGTGCGCTGCGATTCGGTGTTGTGGGCGACCATGAGCGGCAGGGCCAGCTCGTCGAGGCGGGCGCCTTCGACCGGCATGCAGATGACGCCGCTGGTGTGGCGGATCATGAACGCCATCGTCTCGGGGGTGATGCGCTCGGCAGCCACGATCAGGTCGCCTTCGTTCTCACGGTCGGCGTCGTCGACGACGACCACGAGCTCGCCGCGGCCGATCGCCGCGATGGCGTTCTCGATGTCGGTGAACAGCACGGTTACCTCCGCGGGGCGGGTTCGACGGTCGGCTCGAGGAGCCGCTCGACGTACTTGGCGATCAGGTCGGTCTCGATGTTCAGCTCGTCGCCGACCTGGCGGGCGCCGAGCGTGGTGACGGTCAGGGTGTGCGGGATGAGCGCGACCGCGAGCCGATCGGCGGCGACGTCGGTGACGGTGAGGCTGACGCCGTCGAGGGTGACCGAGCCCTTCTCCACGACGTAGCGCAGCACCAGCTCCGGGGCGCGCACGGTGAGCAAGGTCGAGCCGTCCCCGACCGGGTCGCGGCCGGTGACGGTGCCGACCCCGTCGACGTGGCCCTGGACGAGGTGGCCGCCGAGCCGGTCGGTGAGGCGGACCGGCCGTTCCAGGTTGATCGGATCGCCGGCCCGGAGCCGGCCGAGGGTGCTGCGGATCAGGGTCTCGGCGGCCAGGTCGGCGGACCAGCCCCGGTCGTCGAGGGTGACAACGGTGACGCACACCCCGTTGACGGCGATCGACGCGCCGAGGGTGGCGTCGTCGAGGACGGTCGCGCAGTCCACGGTGAGGCGGGTGCCGGTCCCGTGCGGCTCGACGGCCCGGACCCGGCCCAGCTCCTCGACGATGCCGGTGAACATCAGCGCGCCTCGGGTGGGGCGACGTCGTAGCGGAGGCGGACGTCGTCGCCGAGTCGGGTCGCGTCGGTGAGGGTGAGGCGGGGCGCGTCGGTGAGGGTGGCCGGCCCCGGCCCGCCGAAGGCGGGCAGCCCGGCCGAGCCAAGGAGCGTCGCGCCGACGTAGACGACCAGCTGGTCGAGGAGCCCGGCTCGCCACAGGGCGCCGTGGAGGGTGGCGCCACCCTCCACGAGGGCTTGGAGGACGTCGTGGTGGGCGAGGACCGTGAGCGCGTCGGTGAGGTCGACGCCGCCCGGGGCCGGCGCGACGGTCTCGACCTTCGCGCCCGCGGCCCGCCAGGCGTCGACGGTGGCCGGGGCGGCGTCGGCGGTGGTGACGACGAGGGTCGGGGCGAGCAGCGGGTCGAAGAGCGGCCCGGTCGCCGGGACCCGCCCCTGGGCGTCGAGCAGCACCCGCAGCGGCGGCCGCGGGGGCGGGACGGTCACGTCGCGGACGGTGAGCTGGGGCTGGTCGGCGAGCGCGGTGCCGGCGCCGACCACGACCGCCTGGGAGTCCGCCCGCTGCTCGTGGCCGTCGGCACGGGCGGCGGGGCCGGTGATCCAGCGGGTCGTGCCGTCGGCCGCGGCGCTGCGCCCGTCGACGCTCAGCGCGGTCTTCGCGACGCAGAACGCCCGGCCGGTGCGGCGCTGGTGCAGGTACGGGGCGAGGGAGCGGCGGGCGTCGTCGGCGCCGACCCCGACCGTGACGTCGACGCCGGCCCGGCGGAGCCGGGCGAATCCGGTGCCGCGGACCCTCGGGTCGGGGTCCTCGAGCGCGGCGACGACCCGGGCGACGCCGGCGTCGACGAGCGCGTCGGCGCAGGGCGGCGTGCGGCCGTGGTGCGAGCAGGGCTCGAGGGTGACGTAGGCGGTGGCGCCCCGGGCTCGGGAGCCGGCCGTGGCGAGCGCGACCGTCTCGGCGTGGGCGCGGCCGGCGCCGAGGCTGGCGCCCTCCCCCACCACGACCCCGTCCCGGGCGACGATGCAGCCCACCCACGGGTTCGGCGCGGCCGGGCGGCGGGCCTGCTCCCCGAGCGTCCGGGCTCGGCCCATCAAGTCGGCGTCCTGCACCGTGGTCCCTTCCGCCCCGGGGTGGGGACGCAGAAGGCGGGCGCATGCCGCGTGCAGCTCGGCGCCCTCTCCCATCCGGACTCTCACCGTCGGCTCCGGCGTCGCACCGGATCGGCGCCACGGCTGGCGGCCGTGGGCTCGCGGGCTCCCGGTGAGGGGACCGGAGCCTCCTCACCGGTTACCGCCGGTCGGGACTTGCACCCAAACCCCGAGGGCTATCTCCGGCCAGCCTACCCCGTTCCGGCCGAAAATGGAACGTGTTCTAGATCCGGGGCGGGGTCGAGCCCGGCGGGGCGGTCAGTGGGGGTGGCCGCCGCCCAGCAGGTCGAGGGCGTGGGGGACGACGGGGAGGACGGCGTCGAGGCACTCGAGGGCGCCGCCGGCCGAGCCGGGCAGGTTGCAGACCAGCGCCGGGCCGACGGTGCCGCACACGCCGCGGGACAGCATCCCGAAGCCGCGGCCGTCCCGGTCGCTGGCCGCCCGCATCGCCTCCGCGAGGCCGGGGGCCTCCCGGTCGAGGACCCGGCGGGTGCCTTCCGGGGTGAGGTCGCGGGGCCCGAACCCGGTGCCGCCGCTGGTGACGATCAGGCCCGCGAAGCCGTGCGCGGCGTCGCGGAGCGCGGCCGCGACCTCCTCCGCGCCGTCGGGAACGACCCGCCGGTCAGCGAGCGTGAACCCGGCGTCGGTGAGCCGCGCCACGAGCGCGGCGCCGGAGCGGTCCTCGCGGGTACCGGCCGCGACGCCGTCGGAGACAGTGAGGATCTTGGCGGTGAGGGTCACGCCGCGGTGGGCCACGCCACCGCCCGGAGCGCCTGGGCGGCGGCGGCCGGATCCGGGGCGCCGAAGATGGCGCTGCCGGCCACGAGGACGTCGACGCCGGCCTCGATCGCGGCGGCCGCGGTGCCGGCGTGGATGCCGCCGTCGATCTCGATCTCGACCGGGAGGGACCGGTCGTCGATGACCCGGCGGGCGGCGCGGACCTTGTCGAGCACCTCGGGCATGAACGCCTGTCCGCCCCAGCCCGGGTGGACGCTCATCACGAGGAGCAGGTCGAGGTCGGCGAGGTAGGGCTCGGCGGCCGCGAACGGCGTCTCGGGGCTGAGCGCGAGGCCGACGCCGACCACGCGTCGGCGCAGCTCCGCGAACAGGGGGCGGGGGTCGCCGAGCTCGACGTGGACGATGCAGCGGTTGGCGCCCGCGTCGGCGAAGTCGCCGAGCAGCACCGCGGGGTTGTCGACCATGAGGTGGCAGTCGAGGAACAGCTCGGTGTCGGCGCGGAGCGACTGCACGACCGGCGGGCCGATGGTGAGGTTCGGGACGAAGTGCCCGTCCATGACGTCGACGTGGAGGAGGTCGGCCTCCGGGGTGACGGCCTGCACCTGCTCGCCGAGCCGCGCGAAGTCGGCGGAGAGGATCGACGGTGCGAGCTTGCGGGCTGGCATCGTCGGCGACGCTACCGCCGGTCCCGAGCCGGGCCGGGCACCGCCTCGAGGGCGAGGACGAACATGCCGTCGGTGCCGGCCGCCTGCGGGAGGAGCAACGCGCCGGGCCCGGCTGGCACCCAGGGTGGGCCGGGCGGGTCGAGGGCCCGGAACCGGTCGCCGAGCGCGGCGACGACGGTGTCGGCGACGCCGGTCGTCTCCGCGGCGGTGAGGGTGCACACCGAGTAGACGAGGCGGCCACCCGGCCGGAGCGTCGCGGCGGCGGCGACGGTCAGGTCGACCTGCAGCGCGATCAGCGCCGCGGTGGGCGGCTCGACCCGCCAGCGGGCCTCGGGGCGGCGGCGCAGCACCCCGAGCCCCGAGCAGGGCGCGTCGACGAGGGCCCGGTCGACCCGCCCGCCGCGGAGGGGGAGGGCCCGCCCGTCGGCGAGGACGGACCGCACCACCGGGAGCCCGAGGCGCGCCGCGGCGTGTTCGACCAACGTCAGTCGGCCCGGGTGGGCGTCGAGCGCGACGACGATCCCGTCGCCGACCCGTTCCGCGAGGCCGGTGCTCTTCCCGCCCGGCGCCGCGCCGACGTCGAGGAGCCGCTCCCCGGGCTGCGGGTCGACGAGCGCGACGACGGCCTGGCTGGCCTGGTCCTGGGGGGTGGCCCGGCCCACGGTCATCGCGGGCAGCGCGGCCGGGTCGCCGCCGCCGCGGACGAGGACCGCGTCGGGCACCAGCCCGCCCCGGTGCACCGTGGCGCCGCCGGCCCGCAGCTCGTCGGCCAGCGCGGCCGCGTCGACCCGACGCGGGTTGGGTCGCAGGGTGAGGAGCGGCGGCTCGTTCTGCGTCTCGAGCGCGGCGAGCGCGTCGTCGGCGCCGAGGTCGGCGACCAGGCGGTCCACGACCCAGTCCGGGTAGGAGAGCCGCGCCGCGAGGCCGTCCGGCTCCGGCCACGGCGGGCCGAGCCCGGCCACCGCGCGCAGGACCCCGTTCACGTACCCGCGGGCGCGGGGCGGCGTCTCGGCGACCGTCTCGCCCACCGCGGCGTGCGCCGCGACGCCGGTGAGGAGCTGGTAGGCGCCGAGCCGCAGCGCGGCCCGCACCGGCGGGTCGAGGTCGTCGAGGGGCCGGCGGCCGCACCGGGCGAGGAGCTCGTCGACGCGACGGCGGGCCCGCAGCGTCCCGTACACGAGGTCGGTCGCGAAGGCCCGGTCGCGGCGGTCGAGCCCGGTGCGGCGCAGCGCCTCGGGGAGGGCCAGGTTCGCGTACGCGCCGTCCTCGACCCGGACCAGCACGTCGCGGGCGACGCCCCGGGCCGTGCTCACGAGACCGGCCTGCTCCCCCGCCGCCGGCCCGACCCGGCCAGCCACGCGTCGCCGGCCATGGCGCGCCGCCCGGCCGGCTGCACCTCGTCGAGGACCAGCGACCCGGCCCCGGTGGTCAGGCGGGCGTCGGGCCAGCGCAGCTCGGGTGCCGCGCCGGGCGGGGTGGCGTCGTCGGGGATGGCGTGGGCGCGCAGCACCTTGACCCGGGTGGCGTCGACGACCACCCACGCGCCCGGCCGCGGGTTGCCGGCCCGCACCACCCGGGTCAGGTGCGCGGCCGGCTGGTGCGGGTCGAGGCGGAACTCGTCGACGGACAGCTTGTCGGCGTAGGTGGGCTCGCCGACCTGGGGCTCGGGCTGGAGCTCGGGGAGATGGTCGAGGACGTCGACGAGGGCCGGGGTGCCGAGCTCGACGAGCCGGTCGGTGAGCTCGCCGCCGGTCTCGGTGTCGCCGATCGGGGTGCGGACGGTCGCGAACACGGGGCCGGTGTCGAGGCCGGCGTCGATGCGCATCACGCTGACGCCGGTCTCGGCGTCGCCGGCGAGGATGGCCCGCTCGACTGGCGCCGCGCCGCGCCAGCGGGGGAGCAGCGACAGGTGCAGGTTGATGAGGCCGAGCGGGACCGCGTCGAGCACCGCGACCGGGAGCAGCTGCCCGAACGCGGTGACGACCCCCGCCTCGACGCCGGTCGCGGTGAGGTCGTCGGTGACCTCGCGGGCCCGGTCCGGAGTGCGGACGGTCAGGCCGAGGTCGAGCGCGGCGACGTGCACGGGGCTCGGGACGAGCTCCCCGCCCCGGCCTCGGCGCCGCTCGGGCTGGGTGACGACCAGCGCCACGTCGTGGCCGGCCCGGTGCACGGCCTCGAGGACCGGCACCGCGGGCGCGGGCGTGCCGAAGAAGACGAGCCGCACGCGGGTGCGCTCAGAGCCGGTGGCCGCCCCCGGCGGGCGCGACGGCATCGACGTCCCGGGTCCGCAGCTCGCGCAGCGCGGCCTTGCGGGTGTCGGCGTCGAGCCGGTCGAGGACCAGGATGCCGTCGAGGTGGTCGATCTCGTGTTGGATCACGCGGGCCATGAAGTCGTCGCTGCTGAGCACGACCTCATGGCCGTCGAGGTCGAGGCCGCGGAGGGTGACCCGCTCCGGGCGCACCACGTCGAAGTACAGGCCGGGAACCGACAGGCAGCCCTCCTCGTAGACGGCTTCGCCATCGGATTCGACGATCTCGGGGTTCACGATCACGCCCGGGCCGACCGCCGTCGCGCCGCGTCGGGTCAGCTCCTCGACGTCGTAGGTGTACAGCCGCTTCTGGACGCCGACCTGGGGGGCGGCCAAGCCGACGCCGCGGGCGGCCTGCATGGTCTCGATCATGGTGTCGGCGAGGCGGGCCAGCTCGCCGTCGAGGCTCGGTGACTTCCCGCGCTCGTTGGCGCAGCACCGGGTCGCCGAACTGGCGGATCGCGAACGTCGTCACTCGGTCAGGGTACCAGCAGGCTCCTCGGCGACCGGGGGCCGCTCACACTCGTTGCGGGTCGACGTCGATGCGCAGCCGGCCGAGGGCCCGCGCCGGGGTGAGGTCGAGCGCGGCCAGCGCGTCGGCGAGCGCGGCGCTCGACGCGGCGCGCACCAGCGCGCGGCCGTCGACCGGGCCGCGCACGTCGAGCGTCTGGCCGAGGAGCCGCGCCGCGGCCGCGACCGCGTCCGGGTCGCCGCTGAGCGCGGCGAGCCCCCCGAACGGCGGGAGGGCGAGCGCTTGGCGGCGGGCCAGCTCCGCGGCGGCGAGGAGCTCCACGTCGCCGCGCTGGGCGGCGGCGAGGACCTCGTGGTCGGGGACGCGGGTCTGGACCAGCAGGCGGCTCCCTCCCCCGCCTCGGTCGAGGAGCCGGGCCGCCCGGACCAGCAGCCAGAGGGCCTGCTCGGCGGCTCGGAAGCGGGGGGCGAGCAGCTCTTGGTCGAAGTCGAGGAAGGCGACCAGCCCCACCATGCGGGAGCCGGCGGGCTGGTGGAGGGCGGCCTCGGTGCCGACCACCACGTCGGTCTCGCCGTCGGGGACGTCGCCGCCCTCCACGACCTGCACCCGGGCCCGGGGCAGCAGCGCGGCGAGGTCGTCGCCGAGGTGCTGCACGCCCGGCTTGGCGTCGCGCAGCGCCCCCGACCCGCACGCCGCGCACACCGTGGGTCGGGTCGAGTCGCCGCGGGGGCAGTCGAGCCCGTCGGCGGACGGGGTCATCGCGGCGCCGCACTGCTCGCAGCGGGCCAGCTCGCCGCACTGGCGACACACCAGGAGCCGGGCCCGGCCCCGCCGGTTCAGGACGCACACGCTCTGCTCGCGCTGGTCGAGGGTGGCGTGGAGCGCGGCGGCGAGCGGCTCGCCGAGCAGGCCCAGCCCGGGCGGGTCGACCCGCCGGTCGACGACCTCGACCCGGGGCCAGCCGTGCCGGAGCGCGTGCCGCTCGGTCGGGTGTGCGACGCCGCACGCCTCGCGCGCCTCGATGGTCGGCGCGGGGGTCACGACGGCTGCGGTCGCGCCGGCCCGCCGGGCTCGTTCGACCAGCACGTCGCGGGCGTGCCAGGTCGGCGCGCGCTCCTCCACCAGGGCCTCGTCGACGTCGTCGAGGACGATCACCGCAGCCAGGTCCGGAACCGGCGCGAACGCGGCGGCGCGCCCGCCGAGCACGACGCAGGCACCGCGCCGCGCCACGCTCCACGCCGCGGTGCGCGCCGCGGGCGGGTCCTCGCCCCGGACGTTCACCACCGGCCGGCCGGTCGCGGTGACCGCCCCGTCGAGCTGCGCGCGCTCGCGCGGGTCGGGGGCGACGACGATCGTGGAGCCCTCGGCCGCGAGCAGCGCGGTGACGAGCGGCGCTCGGTCCCCGGCCGGCGGGGTCACGAGGAGGCGGCGAGGCCCGTCGGGCAGCTCGACCGGCGGGTCGACGGCCGGGTGCACCGCGACGTCGGGCTCGGCGGGGACGCTGCCGACCGGGACGATCGTGCGGGGCGACGCGGCGCGCAGCAGCAGCGGCCGCGGTCCGGCCCACCGCCACGCCGCCCACTCGCACACCGCGACCAGCTCGGGGGGCGGGCCGGCCGACACCAGGCCGTGCACGGCGACGACGTGCTCCGCGGCCGGGTCGGGCCGCGCCGCGGTGCCGACCAGCCAGCCCCGCACCCGGCGGCCCTGGAGCGGGACCCGCACCACGGTGCCGACCGGCGCGTCGGCGTCGGGCGGCGCCCAGTAGTCGAGGACCCGGTCGAGGGCGGGGACGTCGGGGAGGACCCGCCAGACCGCGCCGCTCACCGGGCGGGTGACGTCAGGTGAGCGAGGCCGCGGCGGCGCGCAGGTCGGCCGCCTGGTCGGCGCGCTCCCAGGTGAACGTCGGCTCGCTGCGTCCGAAGTGCCCGTAAGCGGCGGTGCGGCGGAAGATGGGGCGGCGCAGGGCCAGGTTCTCGATGATCGCGGCCGGTCGCAGGTCGAAGTGCTCGCGGATCAGGGCGGGCAGCTGCTGCGGGTCGATCTCGGAGGTTCCGAACGTCTCCACCATCACCGATACCGGGTGCGCGACGCCGATCGCGTACGCGACCTGCACCTCACAGCGACGGGCGATGCCCGCCGCGACGATGTTCTTCGCCGCGTGGCGGACCGCGTAGGCGGCCGAGCGGTCGACCTTCGTCGGGTCCTTGCCGCTGAACGCGCCGCCGCCGTGGCGGGCCATGCCGCCGTAGGTGTCGACGATGATCTTGCGGCCGGTGAGCCCGCAGTCGGCGTGGGGTCCGCCCAGCTCGAAGTTCCCGGTCGGGTTGCAGAGCACCTCGTAGTCGTCGTCGGCGAACTGGGCTGGCAGCAGCGGGCGGATGACGTGTTCGAGCAGGTCGGGCTTCAGCATGGTGTCGATGTCGACGCCGGGGCCGGTCTGGGTGGAGATCAGGACCGTGGAGAGGCGGGTCGGGCGACCCTGCTCGTACTCGATGCTCACCTGGGTCTTGCCGTCCGGGCGGAGGTAGGGCAGCACCCCCGACTTGCGGACCTCGGCCAGCCGGTGGGCGAGCCGGTGCGCGAGCCAGATCGGCATCGGCATGAGGTCGTCGGTGTCGTCGCAGGCGTACCCGAACATCATCCCCTGGTCGCCGGCGCCGATCTCGTCGTAGAGGTCGTCGGCGCCGGCCCGCTGCTCGGCGGCCTTGTCGACGCCCATCGCGATGTCGGGTGACTGCTCGTCGATGCTGGTGATCACGCCGCAGGTGTTGCCGTCGAAGCCGTACGACTCGCGGTCGTAGCCGATGCTGCGGACGGTGTCGCGCACGACCCGGGGGATGTCGATGTAGGCGTTGGTGGAGATCTCCCCCGCGACGACGACCAGGCCCGTGGTCGCCATGCTCTCGCACGCCACTCGGCTGTTCGGGTCCTCCTCGAAGATGGCGTCCAGCACCGAGTCGCTGATCTGGTCGCACATCTTGTCGGGGTGGCCCTCGGTCACCGACTCGGAGGTGAAGGTGTAGTGGTCGCTCACGACTCTCTCTCTCGTGGTCGTTGGTCGGTCAGCCGGTCGCGGACCCGGTCGAGGACCAGGCCGGCCAGCACCGTCTTGGGCAGGAGCGGCAGCGCGTCGACCGAACCGTCCGAGTCCATCAGCACGGCCCGGTTCGTGTCGACCTCGAAGCCGGCGTCGGGGGCCGAGACGTCGTTGGCGACGACCAGGTCGAGGTGCTTGGCGGCCAGCTTCTCGGCCGCGTGCTGGTGCAGGTGGCTGGTCTCGGCCGCGAAGCCGACCAGGATCTGGTCGCGGCGGTCCCGGCCCAGCGCGGCGAGGATGTCGGGGGTCGCCTCGAGGACCAGCTCCGGGACGCCGTCGTGCTTCTTCAGCTTGTCGGGCGCCGCGACCTTGGGTCGGAAGTCGGCGACTGCGGCGGCCATCACGACCACGTCGCAGTCGGGGAAGCGGGTGAGGACGGCGTCGGCCATCTCCTCGGCGGTCTCGACCTGGATCGTCTCGACCGCCGGGTCGGCGGCACGGGTCGTGGTGGTGACGAGGGTGACCTGGGCGCCGCGGCGGGCCGCGACGTCGGCGACCGCGTGGCCCATCTTCCCCGAGGAGCGGTTCCCGACGAAGCGGACGGGGTCGATCGGCTCGCGGGTGCCGCCCGCGGTGACGACGACTCGCACGCCGGCCAGGTCGCGGCCGGAGGCGAGGACCCGCGCCGCGGCGTCGACGATCTGGTCCGGGTCGGCGAGCCGGCCTGGGCCCTCGTCGCGGCCGGCTAGGCGGCCCGCGGTCGGCCCGACGAAGTGCACGCCCCGCTCGGTGAGGCGGGTCACGTTGGCGTGCACGGCCGGGTGCTCCCACATCTCGGTGTGCATGGCGGGGGCGAGGATCACCGGGGCGCGGGTGGCGAGCAGCGTCGCGCTGAGCAGGTCGTCGCCGAGCCCGGCCGCGTACTTGGCGAGCAGCGTCGCGGTGGCGGGCGCGACGACGATCAGGTCGGCGCGCCGCCCGAGGGTGGTGTGCGGGATCGGCTCTGGCCCCTCGAACAGGTCGGTGCGGACCGGCTCGGACGCCAGCGCGGAGAAGGTGAGGGGGGCGACGAACCGCTGGGCGGCGTCGGTGAGGACGGGCGCGACGTGCGCGCCGGCGTCGACGAGCTGGCGGCACACCTCGACCGCCTTGTAGGCGGCGATGCCGCCGCCGACGCCGAGGACGACGAACCGGCCGGTGAGGGTGGCCCGGACGGGTGGCTCGGCGGTCATGGGGGCGGCGCGCCGGGGCGGCGCGGGTGGCTACTCGGCGACCGGCTCGGCGGCGTCGGTCTCCGCGGTGGCCTCGCCCGGCTCCGGCTCCTCGGGGAGCGGGACGGCCATGATCTTGCCCGCCTCGATCTCCTCCAGGGAGATCGTGAGCGGCTTGCGGGACACCGAGGTCACCTGGGGCGGGACGATCTTGCCCAGACCCTCCCCGAGCTGGTTGTAGTAGTCGTTGATCTCCCGGGCCCGCTTGGCGGCCAGCGTCACGAGCGTGAACTTCGACCCGACCCGGTCGAGGAGGTACTCCATGCGGGGCTCCATGAGCGACGCGCGACGTTCAGGCATCCGAAGCCTTCCAAGCGGTGGGGACCAGGCACCCGGGGGTGCGCGGCCGCCCATGGTATCGCGGGCACCCCCGAAAGCCGGGGTGGCGCCCCAGGTCGAGGGGGGGGTCAGGGATCCGGTCAGCCCGTGAACTCGGGGGTCACGACCAGCGTCGTCGTGCACGAGTCGGTGGTCGGGTCGTAGCTGATCGTCACACGACCGGCGCCGCGGCCGCGGGTCCGGTCCCCGCGGCTAGGGCCGCCACCCCCACCAGGGTCGCCGCGGCCGCGCCGACCCCGGCCGCCACCCAATTCGACCTCATCACGCCTCCGCCCGGTCAGCCCCGGGCAGGAGCCGGCCCAACCCACGGACGCTAGCAGGGCGACGCCCGGGCCAGCCGGACCGGGTGCGGTCCGGGCCGGCTCCCGTCAGGCCCGGTGCCGCTCCCGCTCGAGCAGGGCCGCGATCTCGTCGACGGCCGGTTCGAGGTCGTCGTTGACGACCACCGCGTCGAAGCGGTCCGCGGTGTGGTCCTCGGCGTCGGCCTCGTCGAGGCGGCGCGCGAGGGTGTCGGGTGCCGCGTCCGGGTCGCGGCGCAGCAGCCGGTCGCGCTGCACGGCCCGAGAGGGCGCGCGTACGAACACGACGAACGCGGCGGGGAACGTCTCCTGGATCGCGAGCGCGCCCTGCACGTCGCACTCGATGAGGACGTCGTCGCCGGCCGCGAGGTGCTCCTCGACCGGTGCTCGCGGGGTGCCCTTGAGGTCGCCGTACACCTCGAACCACTCGAGGAAGCCGCCCTCGTCACGGGTTCGCTCGAACTCGGCGCGGCTGACGAAGCGGTAGTCGCGGCCGTCGACCTCACCGGGGCGCGGCGAACGGTCGGTGGCCGACACCGAGAACCACAGCGTCGGCTCGCGGGCGAGGAGCTCGCGGACGATGGTCGTCTTGCCGGCTCCGGACTCGCCGGTGATGACGAAGCAGACGCTCAGTGGACGCGGTGGAAGTGGTCGATGAGCCGCTGCTTCTGGTTCGGTCCCAGCCCTCGCACCCGGCGGCTCTCGCTGATGTCGAGGTCCTGCATCAAGCGGCGGGCCTTCACCTTGCCGGTGTGCGGCATCGCCTCGAGCATGCTGACGACCTTGAGCTTTCCGAGGACCTCGTCGCGCTCGCTGCGCTCGAACAGCTCCGAGATCGAGAGCCGCTCCGCCTTCAGCTCCTCTTTGACCGCCGCCCGTTGGCGACGCGCCGCGGCAGCCTTCTCGAGCGCGGCGCGGCGCTGGTCGGGGCTGAGGGCAGGCGGCAGGGACATCGGCGACCTCCGCAGGGCGGGCCGGGCGCCCGGGAGCATACCTAGCCGTTCCGCCCCCCGGTCGGGGCGGCCCGCTCGGCGAGCACGTGGTCGAGCTGCGCCGTGACCTGCGCCGCGGCGCGCTCGGGATCGGGCGCGCCGGTGACGGTCCGTCCCGCGATGACCCACTCCGCGCCGGCCCGGTAGGCGTCGGCGGGGGTCGCGACCCGGGCCTGGTCCTGCGCGTCGGTGACGTCGAGGCGAACCCCGGCGACCATGGGCGCCAGGTCGAGGGCCCGGGCCGCGGCGGCGTCGCTGGTCGCGCAGACCACCCCGTCGACGCCCGCCGTCCGGGCGGCGTCGAGCCGCTCCGGCATCGCGGCGGCGTCCGGCTCGCTGGTGAGGACGGTCACCGCCAGCGCGACCGGCCGGGCCCGGGCGCGGTCCTCGGCGCCCGCGGTGAGCCCCCGGAGGCCGGCGCGGAGCATGTCGGCGCCGCCGACGGCGTGGAAGTTCAAGAAGTCGACGCCGCGGCGGGCGAGGGCCCGGGCGCCCCGCTCGACGGTGGTGGGGATGTCGAGGAGCTTCAGGTCGGCGAACACCGCGAAGCCGTCCTCGTGGAAGGCGTCGAACGCGGCCGGGCCGGCCTCCCCGTAGAGCTCGTAGCCGACCTTCACCGATCGCGAACCAGGGCGCGAGCCGGCGGGCCAGCGGCCGGGCCGTGTCGAGGTCGCCGACGTCGAGGGCGAGGACGAGGTGGTCGCGGGCTTCGCTCATGGGGTCTCCTCCCGGTCGGGTGCGCGCAGCGCACCGGTCAGCTCGGCGACTCGGGTCACGCCGTGCCGGTCGCACCAGCGGGTGAGCTCGTCGAGGATGCGCAGCGTGGCGCGTGGCTCGAGGAAGGTCGCCGTCCCGACCCCGACCGCGTGGGCGCCGGCGAGGAGCATCTCCACCGCGTCCACGCCGCAGAGGACGCCGCCGGTGCCGATGATCGGCGCGTCGGGGTGGGCGCGGGCGACGTCGTGCACCGCTCGCAGCGCGATCGGCTTCAGCGCCGCGCCGGACAGGCCGCCCGGCCCGCCGCCCAGGCTTGGACGACGGGTCTCGGCGTCGATGAGCAGCGCCCGGGCCGTGTTGACGAGCGTGAGTCCGGTCCCGCCCGCGTCGAGGGCCGCGCCGGCGATGCCGGGCAGGTCGGCGACGTCGGGGGACAGCTTCACGAGCAGGGGCAGGTCCAGGCCCGACGCCGCGACCGCACGCACCGCGGCCGCGGTGTCGGCGCGGTCGTGAGAGAAGGGGCGGCCGTGCTCGGTGAGGTTCGGGCAGCTGACGTTCACCTCCACCGCGACGAGCTGGTCGACGACCGGGGCGAGGCGGCTCGCGCCGGCCGCGAAGTCGTCGAGGGTGTGGCCCCACAGCGACGCGATGACGCGGGCGTCGGCGGCGCGCAGCGCCGGCAGCTCGCTCGTCACCCAGTGGTCGACGCCGCGGCCCTGGAGACCGACCGAGTTGACGAGGCCTGCGCCGACCGGCTCGAGCCGGGGCGGCGGATTGCCGGCCCACGCGAACGGGGCTTGCGACTTGGCGGTCACCGCGCCGAGCCGCGACGGGTCGCAGAGCGCGGCCAGCTCGGCGCCGTGCCCGAAGGTGCCCGACGCGGCGATGATCGGGTTCGGCAGCTCGAGGGCACCCAGCCGGACCCGGGTGTCGACCGCCACGTCACACGTCCAGGCGCAGCTGCGCGTCTCGGTGGTAGTCCTGCAGGGAGCGCACCTGCGGCTCGTGCGCGGCGCGTTCGGCGATGCCGGCCGCAGCCGCGGTCGCGGCCGCGACGGTGGTGATGCAGGCCACCCGGTGTCGGGTGGCGGCGGCTCGGATGTGGTCGCCGTCGGCGCGGGGCCCCGACCCCCGAGGCGTGTTGACGACCAGGTCGACCTTCCCCTGCGAGATCAGCTCGACCGCGTCGACGCCGGTGCCCTCCCCCACCTTCGACACGACGGTGTCGACGGGGAGCCCCTCGGTTTCGAGCGCGGCCGCGGTGCCGCGGGTGGCGGCGAACGCGAAACCGAGCTCGGCGAAGCGGCGCGCCGCGGCGAGCCCGAGCGGCTTGTCGCGGTCGGCGAGGGACAGGAACACGGTGCCGGAGGCGGGGAGCCGGTTGCCCGCCGCGGCTTGGCTCTTCGCGAAGGCGAGCCCGAACGAGCGGTCGATGCCCATCACCTCGCCGGTGGAGCGCATCTCGGGGCCGAGGATGCTGTCCACGTCGGGGAAGCGGTCGAAGGGCAGCACCGCCTCCTTCACCGCGACGTGGCCGATCCCCGCCAGCTCGGCCAGCTGCCCCTCGTCGCGCAGCCCGGCGAGGGTCGCGCCGAGCATCAGGCGGGCCGCCAGCTTGGCCAGCGGCACGCCGGTCGCCTTGCTGACGAACGGGACGGTGCGGCTCGCCCGCGGGTTGGCCTCGAGGACGTACACCTCGCCGTCCTTCACCGCGAACTGCACGTTGAGGAGCCCGCGCACGTCGAGGGCGTCGGCGAGGGCGCGGGTGCGGGCCTCGATGACGGCCAGCGTCGCGGCGGGCAGCGTCGCGGGCGGGATCGCGCACGCCGAGTCGCCGGAGTGGACGCCGGCCTGCTCGATGTGCTCGAGGATCCCGCCGATCAGGACCTCGCCGGTGTCGTCGCGGAGCGCGTCGACGTCGACCTCGACCGCGTCTTCGAGGAACCGGTCGATGAGCGCCGGCCGCTCCGCCGACAGGCCGCCCTCCCGGCCCAGGGAGCCCGCCTCGCCGAGCTCGCGCATCGCGTCGGCGAGGTCGGCGTCGTCGTAGACGATGCGCATGGCCCGGCCGCCGAGCACGTAGGAGGGGCGGACCAGCACCGGGTAGCCGATCCGGGCCGCGACGGCCCGGGCCGAGTCGGGGTCGGCGGCGACGCCGCCCGGCGGCTGCGGCAGGTCGAGCCGCTCGCAGAGGTCGTTGAAGCGCTCCCGGTCCTCGGCCAGGTCGATCGACGCGGGGCTGGTGCCGAGCACCGCGACGCCGGCCGCCTCGAGGCCGGGGGCGAGCTTCAGGGGGGTCTGGCCGCCGAGGGCGACGATCACGCCGGCCAGCTCCCCGGCCCGGGTCAGCGTGTCGCAGACGTTCAAGACGTCCTCGAGCGCGAGCGGCTCGAAGAACAGCCGGTCGCTGGTGTCGTAGTCGGTGGAGACGGTCTCGGGGTTGCAGTTCACCATCACCGTCTCGTAGCCGGCGTCGGAGAGCGCGAACGCGGCGTGGACGCAGCAGTAGTCGAACTCGACGCCCTGCCCGATCCGGTTCGGTCCGCTGCCGAGGATCATCACCGCGGGGCGGGTGAGGGGCGCGACCTCGTCCTCGTCCTCGTAGGTGCCGTAGTGGTACGGGGTGTCGGCCGCGAACTCGGCCGCGCAGGTGTCGACGGTCTTGAACGTCGCGCTGACCCCGGCGGCCAGGCGGGCGGCGCGGACCTGCGCCGGGTCCTCCCCGAAGCAGTGGGCGAGCTGCGCGTCGCCGAAGCCGAGCCGCTTCAGCCGCCGCCAGTCGCGGGTCGAGAGCGTCGCCGCGTGGGCGCCGGCCAGGCCGGCCCGGGCGTCGGCGACCCGGCCCAGCTGGTCGAGGAACCACGGGTCGACGCCCGACACCGCGGCCAGCCGCTCGACCGGGAGCCCCCGGCGGAGCGCGGCGTCGAGGAGGAACAGGCGGTCCGGGGTGGGGCTCGCCAGGTGGCGGACCAGCTCGTCGTCGGGCAGCGCCTCGAGCGCCGCGCCGCCCGGGTCGCCGTTCAGGCCCAGCCGCCCCGTCTCGAGGCTCCGGACCGCCTTCTGGAGCGACTCGGGGAAGGTGCGGCCGATCGCCATCACCTCCCCCACCGACTGCATCTCGGTGCGGAGGACCGGCGCCGCGCCGGGCAGCTTCTCGAACGCCCAGCGGGGGATCTTCGTCACCACGTAGTCGATGCTCGGCTCGAACGAAGCCGGCGTCTTCCCCGTGATGTCGTTGCGGATCTCGTCGAGCCGGTAGCCGACCGCGAGGCAGGCCGCGATCTTCGCGATCGGGAAGCCGGTCGCCTTGCTCGCCAGCGCGCTCGAGCGTGACACGCGGGGGTTCATCTCGATCACGACCATCTCGCCCGTCGCGGGGTCGACCGCGAACTGGATGTTCGACCCGCCGGTGTCGACGCCGACGCGGCGGATGCATGCGAACGCGGCGTCACGCATCCGCTGGTACTCGACGTCGGTGAGCGTCTGCGCGGGCGCGACGGTGATCGAGTCACCGGTGTGGACGCCCATGGCGTCGAAGTTCTCGATCGAGCAGACGACGACCGCGTTGTCGGCGTGGTCGCGCATCACCTCGAGCTCGAACTCCTTCCAGCCCCGCACCGACCGCTCGACCAGGATCTCCCCCACCGGGCTGGCCGCCAGGCCGTGCTCCGCCGCGGCGCGGCAGCGCGGCCGGGTCGTCGGCGAAGCCCGTGCCGCCGCCGCCGAGGATGAACGACGGGCGCACCACCACCGGGTAGCCGACGTCGGCGGCGACGGCGAGTGCCTCCTCGACCCGGTAGGCGAGCCCGGAGCGGGGCACCCCGAGGCCGATCTCGGTCATGGCCGCCTTGAAGCGGGACCGGTCCTCGGCGGTGTGGATCGCGTCGACGCTGGCGCCGATCAGCGGCACCCGGAACTCGTCGAGGACCCCGGCCTCGTGGAGGCCGACGGCCAGGTTCAGCGCGGTCTGCCCGCCCAGGGTGGCGAGCAGCGCGTCGGGCCGCTCCCGCTCGATGACCCGCGCCACCGTCTCCACGTCGAGCGGCTCGACGTACGTCGCGTCGGCGAACTCGGGGTCGGTCATGATCGTCGCCGGGTTCGAGTTGACCAGCACCACCCGGTAGCCCTCACGGCGCAGCACCCGGCAGGCCTGCGTGCCGGAGTAGTCGAACTCGCAGGCCTGCCCGATCACGATCGGGCCGCTGCCGAGCAGCAGGATCGTGTGGAGGTCGTCGCGGCGCGGCACCGCTACCGTGCCCCGGCCAGGACGGCGAGGAACTCGTCGAACAGGTGGGCGGGGTCGTGAGGGCCGGGCGCCGCCTCCGGGTGGTACTGCACCGAGACGGCCCGGCTGGCCGGCGCTTCCAGCCCCTCGCACACCCCGTCGTTCAGGTTCACGTAGCTGCGCCGCACCCCGGCCAGCCCGTCGACCTCGACCGCGTAGTTGTGGTTCTGGCTCGTGATCTCGACCCGGCCGCTCGCCTCGTGGCGCACCGGATGGTTCGCGCCGTGGTGCCCGAAGGGCAGCTTCTCCTTCCGGGCGCCGAGGGCCAGGCCGAGGATCTGGTGGCCGAGGCAGATCCCGAACACCGGCACCGCGTCGAGCAGGCCCCGCACCGCGTCGACCGCGCCGGTGACCGCCTCCGGGTCGCCGGGCCCGTTCGAGAGGAACACCCCGTCGGGCGAGCGGGCCAGCACGTCGGCGGCGCTCGTCGCGGCGGGCACCACCTCGACGTGGCAGCCGCCGCCGACGAGGTAGCGCAGCTGGGTGGCCTTGATGCCGAAGTCGTAGGCGACGACCCGGAACGGGGCGTCGGCGTCCCCGACCCGGTACGGCGCGTCGGTGGTCACCTCGGCGACCAGGTCGCGGCCCTCGGTGCCGGGCGCGGTGCGGGCCTGCTCGCGCACCCGGGTCTCGTCGACGCCGAACGCGCCCGGCCGTGACCCGGTGGTGCGGAGATGCCGGGTGAGGCGGCGGGTGTCGACGCCGGTCAAGGCGGGGACGCCGAGCCGGGCCAGGTCCTCGACCAGGCCGCCGGTGGCGCGCCAGCTGCTCGGCCGCTCGGTCAGGTCCCGGACGATCACGCCCCGGCAGGCGGCCCGGCGGCTCTCGGCATCGTCGCGGTTCACGCCGTAGTTCCCGATGTGCGGGTACGTGAAGGTGATGATCTGCCCCGCGTACGACGGGTCGGTCACGATCTCCTGGTAGCCGCACCAGGCGGTGTTGAACACCACCTCCCCGACCGCGGCGCCGCCGGTCGGCTCCGGGCCGACCAGCTCCCCCTCGAACAGGGCGCCGTCGGAGAGGACCAGGCAGGCGTCGGTCACCGCTGCGCGTCCCCGTCGATCACGACCGGCTCCCCGGCCCGCACCGTGTGCCGCACCCGGCCGGTGAGCGTCCGCCCCGCGTACGGGGTGTTGCGGGCCTTGCTGGCCAGGCGGGCCGGGTCGACGGTCCAGGTCGCGGCCGGGTCGAGGACGCACAGCTCGGCCGGCCGGCCCGGCGCGACGGGGCCGCCGTGGTCGACCAGCCCCGCCACCGCGGCGGGCCGCCAGGAGAGCAGCGCCAGCGCGTCGGTGAGGGACACCACCCCCGGCTCGACCAGCTCGGTGATCGTGAGCGCCAGCGCGGTCTCGAGGCCCAGCATCCCGGGCGGGGCCTCCTCGAAGGGCCGCTCCTTGGTCTCCGGCGCGTGGGGGGCGTGGTCGGTGGCGATGGCGTCGATCGTCCCGTCGGCCAGGCCCTCCTTCAGCGCCGTCACGTCGGCGGCGGAGCGCAGCGGTGGATGCACCTTGAACACCGGGTCGAACGACGCGCAGTCGGCGTCGGTGAGGGTGAAGTGGTGGGGGGCGACCTCCGCGGTGACGGGCAGGCCCCGCCGCTTCGCGTCGCGGATCAGCGCCACCGCGCCGGCCGTCGACACGTGCAGGAAGTGCATCGGGGCGCCGGTCAGCTCGACGAGCAGGCAGTCGCGGGCGACGACGCTGACCTCCGCGACCGCGGGTCGGCCCGGGATCCCGAGCCGGCTCGACCAGTCCCCCTCGTGCATGTGGCCGCCCTCGCAGAGCGCCCGGTCCTCGGCGTGCTGGGCGAGCACCGCGCCGGGCAGCGAGGTCGCGTACTCGAGGGCGCGGCGCATCATGGCCGCCGACTCGACGCACGCGCCGTCGTCGGTGAAGAGACGCACGCCGAGCGTGTGGAGCTCCCCCATCGGGGCCAGCTCGACGCCGGCGCGACCGCGGGTGATGCACCCGGCCGGGCGGACGTCGCAGACCGAGCGGGCGCCGGCGGCGCGGACCGCGGCGACGACCGCCGGGTCGTCCTGGGCCGGCTCGGTGTTCGGCATCGCGACGATCGCGGTGAAGCCGCCCCGGGCCGCGGCGCGGGCGCCGGTGTCGATCGTCTCCGCCTCCTCGTGGCCCGGCTCGCGCAGATGCACGTGCAGGTCGACGAGCCCCGGCGCGACGACGCAGCCCGCCGCGTCGAGGGTCCGGTCGCCGGTCAGGCCCGGCTCGACGGCGACGATCACGCCGTCCTCGACGAGGACGTCCGCGGCCCGCTCGCCGGCCTGGTCGAGGACCCGGCCGCCCCGCACCACGAGCGAGTCAGGCAACCGGGGCTCCGGTCCCGAGCAGCTGGTAGAGGACCGCCATCCGCACCGCGACGCCGTTGGCGACCTGCTCGGTGATCACCGACGCCGGCCCCTCGGCCAGCTCAGCCGCGATCTCCACGCCCCGGTTCATCGGGCCGGGGTGCATGATCAGCGTGTCCGGCTTCAGGCGGGCTGCCCGCTCCACGGTCAGGCCGTAGCGGGTCGTGTACTCGCGCAGGGACGGGAACAGCGTCACGTCCTGGCGCTCGTGCTGGATGCGCAACAGGTAGACGACGTCGAGGCCGGGGAGCAGCTCGTCGAGGTCGCCGCCGGTGTCGGCCGGCCAGCCGGCCATCGACTCGGGCAGCAGGGTCGGCGGCCCGACCAGCGTCACCTCGGCGCCGAGCGCCGCGAACGCCTTCGCGGTGCTCCGCGCGACCCGGGAGTGGCGCACGTCGCCGACGATCGCGACGCGGGCCCCGTCGAGGCCAGTGCCGCGGTGGCGGCGCAGCGTCAGCGCGTCGAGGAGGGCCTGGGTCGGGTGCTCGTGCCGGCCGTCGCCCACGTTCACAACCGCGGCGTCGACCCAGCCCGCGACCCGGTTCGGTGCGCCCGCGGCGGGGTGACGGACCACGACCGCGTCGACGCCCATCGCCTCGATGGTCTGCACCGTGTCGCGGAGGCTCTCCCCCTTCGCGACCGAGGAGCCGCTCACCGCGAACGCCATCGTGTCCGCGGAGAGCCGCTTGGCCGCGGTCTCGAACGAGAGGCGGGTGCGGGTCGAGTCCTCGTAGAAGAGCGACACGACCGTCTTGCCGCGCAGCGCGGGGACCTTCGGGATGTCGCGGTGGGTGACGGCGAGGAACGACTCTCCGAGGTCGAGGAGCTCGTCGAGGTCGGCTCGCTCCAGGTCGTCGATCGACAGCAGATGGCGCATCAGGCGTCCTCCCCGGTCGGGTCGGCAGGTCCCCACAGCTCGATGCCGTCCTCGGCGCCGTCGACCTCGGCCAGGCGCACCCGGACGTCCTCGGCCCGCTTGGTCGGCAGGTTCTTCCCGACGAAGTCGGCGCGGATCGGCAGCTCCCGATGGCCCCGGTCGACCAGCACCGCCAGCTGCACAGCCCGGGGCCGGCCCAGGTCGGTCAGCGCGTCGAGCGCGGCGCGGACGGTCCGGCCGGTGAACAGCACGTCGTCGACGAGGACGACGGTGCGGCCGCGCACGTCGACTGGCACCTCGGTCGGGCCGAGCGGCAGCACCGGGCGCAGCCCGATGTCGTCGCGGTAGAGGGCCACGTCGAGGGAGCCCACCGGCACGTCGACGCCCTCGAAGCCCCCGATCACCTCGCCCAGGCGGCGGGCCACCGCCCCGCCCCGGGTCTTCAACCCGACCAGCACCAGCGCGTCGGCGCCGTGGTTGCGCTCCACGATCTCGTGGGCGATGCGGGTGTGGGCTCGGCGCAGGTCCTCGCTGGAGAAGACCCGGGCCCGGAACACGAAACGGCCACCCTCTCGGGTGGCCGGGTCCTGCGGGTTCGGTTGTGCGGCGCCAGGCGCGCTCATCGAGTTGTCCTCCGTAGGGGCCTCACCGGACCCCCTTCACGGGCTGCACCCTGTATAGCAGGGTCGTGGCGTGGGGGCGGCGATCGTCGCGGGCGGTTAGCCGCGTCTGGTGTCGAGCAAGTCGAAGTCGTGCCGCCAGGTCGTCCCGTCGTCGGAGGTCTGCCACTCCCCCTCGATCGAGGCGCCGTCGTCGCCGAACCGGGCCAGGAAGCGCTGGGCGAAGGGCAGCGGCGAGAAGTCGGGCTGGTCTCGCTGCAGCGTCCAGGCCCGGTCCGCGACCGTCATCGCGTCCAGCCGCGCCACCCCCCGCGAGTCGAAGTAGTGGGCGGTGTAGGAGCCGTCGTCGTCGGCGGCGAAGATCCAGAGGCGGTCGGGGGCGTCGGGGTGGGGGATCTCGGTGCGCTGCACGAGGTACTGGCCGTCGAGCGCCCACTCGAACACCGTTCGCCCGACCGGCCCGGGACCAGCCTGGCCCGGGAACCGCGCCTCGAGGCTCCACTCGCCGAGGAACGCGGCGAGCCGGGCCGTGACGTCCGGTCGCGCCTCGGGGCTGGTCGCCATCTCCACTCCCTCCCGCGGGACCGCGGGACTCGGGCCGACGCGCCCCTCCGGGCTCGGGCCGGGCGACGGGTGAGCGGGGCTACTGGTTCGGTTTGTCGCCCGACGCGGCCGCCTGCGCCATCTCCTCGAGCCGGTCCAGCATCCCCATGCGCTCCTGGCCGACCTCGTCGAAGCGGGCCGCGATCTCCTCGGGGGTCCAGCGGCCGTCCGTGCGCATCTGGCGCACCTCGACCGGCTGGTTCCACACCGCGATGATCCCGTCGTTGGCCGTGTACACCTGGCCGGTCACGTTCCGGGCCGCGTCGCCGAGGAGGAACACGACCATCGGGGCCACGTCCTCGGGCTCTCCCATCTCGAGGCCGAAGGGGACGTTGCCCGACATGCGGCTCTTGGCGACCGGCGCGATCACGTTGGCGGTCACCCCGTACTTGTGCATGCCGAGCGCGGCGCTGCGCACCAGGGACACGATCCCGCCCTTCGCGGCGCTGTAGTTCGCCTGCGCGACGCTGCCCACGAACGCGCCCGACGTGAACCCGATGAGCGTCCCCGACTTCTGGGCCCGCATGAGCGGCGCCGCGGCGCGGAACACGGTGAACGTCCCCTTCAGGTGCGTCTCGATCACCGGGTCCCACTCGTCCTCGGACATGTTGAACAGCATCCGCTCCCGGAGGATCCCGGCCACGCACACCACCCCGTCGATCCGCCCGTAGGTGTCGACCGCGGTCTGGACGATGCGGGCGCCGCCCTCCATCGTGGTGACCGAATCGGCGACCGCGACCGCCTCCCCGCCCCCGGCGCGGATCTCGTCGACGACCGCGTTCGCGACGTCGCTGTTGGGGTCCTGGCCGTCGATGCCGACGCCGAAGTCGTTCACGACGACGTTCGCGCCGGCCGCCGCGCTGGCCAGCGCCACCGCCCGCCCGATGCCTCGGCCGGCGCCGGTGATCGCGATCGTCTTGCCGTCCAGGTACCCCACGGGTGCTCCCTTCGTCGGCCGGTGAACCTACCCGGCCGTCACCCGAGGAGGGTCTCGACCAGCTCGCCCTCCAGGTAGGTGAGCCAGGCGTACGCGGCTTTCGGCGCCGCGTCGGCGTCGGCGGGGTCGAGGCGGCTGAGGTCGGTGTCCTCGGTGACGCCGAGCCGGGCGCCGAGGGCGAGCCGGGCGTCGTTCAGGACGCTGAGCCAGGCCGGGGCGTCGTCGACGGGGATGTGGACCACGACCCGGTCCCGGCGGGCGCGCTCCGCGCCGTCGAGCGCCCCCGAGAGCTGCTCGAGCGCGGCGAGCCGGTCGGCGAGCAGCTCCGGGTGCACCAGGTCCTCCCACTGGGTTTCGGCTTCCTCCTCGGTCGGGTCGAGGTAGGCGCGGGGGAAGAGCCGCTGGCGGGCCGGGTCGTCGCGGTCGCCCTGGTAGAGCTCGCGGAGCTGGTCGGGGAGGGCACGGAGCAGCTCCGCCTCCGGCGCCTCGAGGGTCAGGTCGAGCCGGCCGTCGCGCCGCCGGTTGAAGCGGGGGGTCACGACGAGTGCTCCATCGTGGCCCAGAGGCCGTGCGCGTGGAGGCGAGCCACGTCGGCCTCGGCCTTCTCGCGGTTGCCGTCCGAGACGACCGCCTTGCCGTCGTGGTGCACCTCGAGCATGAGGCGGGTCGCTTTCTCCCGCGAGTAGCCGAACAGCTTCTGGAACACGTACACGACGTACGACATGAGGTTGACCGGGTCGTTCCAGACGATGACCAGCCACGGCCGATCGGTGGTGACCGACTCGTCGAGCCTCGGGCTCTTGGACCTCGAGCGGCGCGGGCGGGGCGGGCGGCGCGGTCGCGGCTCGGGTCACGCCCGCACCTCGTCGGCGATGCGGGCCAGGAGCGCGTGCACGAAGCGCCCCGATTCCTTCGTCGAGTACTGCTGGGCGAGCTCGACCGCCTCGTCGATCACGACGCCGACCGGCAGCTCCGGCTCGTAGACGAGCTCGTAGGCGCCGAGGCGGAGCAGCGCCCGGTCGACGAGCGGCATCCGCTCCACCGCCCAGCGCTCCGAGTACTTGCGGAGCAGCGCGTCGAGCTCGTCGGCGTGCTCGTCGACGCCGCGGACCAGCGCCTCCGAGTACGGGTCGGGGGCGGCGGGGAGGTCGTCGAGGAGGGGGGCGGCCGGCTGGCCCTTGACCTCCCGTTCGTAGCAGAGGGCCAGGGCCCGCTCTCGTGCCTCGCGCCGCGTCGCCATCCCGTTCGTCACCTCACGCCCGGGCGAGGTACTCCCCGGTTCGGGTGTCGACCTTCACCAGTTCGCCGGGCTCGACGAAGAGGGGCACCTGCACGGTCAGGCCGGTCTCGAGGGTGGCCGGCTTGCGGGCGCCGGACACCCGGTCGCCCTGCACGCCCGGCTCGGTGTCGGTGACGCTGAGCGTCACCGCGGCGGGCAGCTCGGCGCTGAGCACCTCCCCGTCGTAGAAGGGCAGCACCACCGTGTCGCCCTCCTTCAGGAACTGCGTCGCGGAGCCGAGACGGACGCCGTCGACGTTGACCTGCTCGTAGTCGGCGGTGTTCATGAAGACGTACGCGTCGCCCTCACGGTACAGGTACTGCATGTCGCGCTTGTCGATCGTGGCCAGCGGCACCTTCTCGTCGGCGCGGAAGGTGCGTTCCAGGACCGCGCCGGTGCGGAAGTTCTTCAGCTTCGTGCGCACGAACGCGCCGCCCTTGCCCGGCTTGACGTGCTGGAACTCGACGACCGTCATCAGGCCGTCGGGAAGGTTCAGCGCCATGCCGTTCTTCAAGTCGTTGGTGGAGATGCTCATCGGGTCCTCGGGGGGCTCTCAGCTCGGCGCCACGACGAGCGACTTGGGGAACTCGGTGAGGGCGTCCGAGCCGTCCTCGGTGACGACCACGGTGTCCTCGATTCGGACGCCGCCGACACCGGGAAGGTAGACGCCGGGCTCGACGGTGACCACCGTGCCGGTGGCCAAGGTACCAGGCGCGGTGCGCGCCACCCTCGGGGCCTCGTGGATCTCGAGGCCGACGCCGTGCCCGGTGCCGTGCACGAACTGCTCGCCGAGTCCCGCGTCCTCGATGACGGCACGGCTGGCGTGGTCGACGTCGGCGCAGGCGACCCCGGCCGCGACGCGGTCGCGTCCGGCCTGCTGGCTCGCCGCGACGAGCTCCCAGAGCGCCCGGCCCTCGGCGCCCGGATCGCCGACGCTCACCGTTCGCGTCATGTCGGAGCAGTAGCCGTCGACGACGCAGCCGAAGTCGACGACGACCAGCTCGCCGGAGCCGATCGGGCGGCTGCTCGGCCGGGCGTGGGGCTTCGCGCCGTTCGGGCCGCTGGCGACGATGGTGTCGAAGCTCATCGCGCTCGCGCCGCCCCGGCGCATGGCGTGCTCGAGCTCCACCGCGAACTCCTGCTCGGTCGGGTGGTCGGCCAGGGTGGGCAGCACCGCGCCGAGCGCGACGTCGGCGATCGCGCACGCGGCCCGGATGCGGGCCACCTCGCCCGGGTCCTTGACCCGGCGCAGCTCCTCGACCTCCGACTCGGTCGGGACCAGCTCGACGTCGGCGAAGCGGGCCGCGAAGGCGCGCTGCTCGGCCCACGTGACCCCGTGCGCCTCCAGGCCCAGGCGGGCGGTGCCGGTGCGGGTCAGCGCGGCGGCGAGGAGGGCGTGCTGGTCGGCCTGGGTGCCGCCGATCTCGACCTGGGCGTCGACGCCCGCCGCGGCGAGCTGCTCGCCGGCCTGGGTCTCGTAGCGGCCGTCGGTGACGAGGCACAGCTCGTCGGCGGTGACGAGCAGCGTCCCCGCCGAGCCGCTGAACCCGGTGAGGTAGCGGACGTTCGGGAGGCGAGTGACGAGCAGCGCGGGCAGGCCCGCGTCGGCGAGCCGGGCCCGGAGCCGGCCCGGTCGGCCGGCCACGTCCATCGTCGGCAGCGGCGCGGTCACGGCCCGGCCCGCCGGGTCAGCTCCCCGACCGCGGCGTCGGCGGCCAGCCGGTACCCGGCCCGGCCGAACCCGGCCACCGTGCCGGTGACGACCGGCGCGACGACCGAGCGGCGCCGCCACTCGTCGCGGGCCGACGGGTTGGTGAGGTGCAGCTCGACCGCCACCCCGTCGTAGGCGGCCAGGGCGTCGGCGAGCGAGTACGAGTAGTGGGTCAGCGCCCCGGCGTTGATGATGATCGCGTCGCAGCGGCCCCGCGCCCCCTGCACCGCGTCGACGAGGTCGCCCTCGTGGTTCGACTGGACGTGCTCGAGGGTGTGGCCGTGCTCGGCGACGACCGCGCGGGCGTCGGCGACGCACTCGTCGAGGGTGTCGGTGCCGTACACGGCCGGCTCCCGGTCGCCGAGCAGGTTCAGGTTCGGGCCCGACACGAGGAGGATGGTCGCCACGCCGGTCAGCCTCGCACGCCGACTGCGGCCAGGGCCCGTTCGACCAGCGCCGGGGGTGGGTCCTCGACCAGGGTCATGCCGTCCGGGCCGGGCAGGACGAAGGTCAGCGAGCCGCGGCTCTTCTTGTCGCGGGTCATCACGACGAGCAGCTCGTCGCGGCTGCGGTCGTCGGGGACCCGCACCGGCAGGTCGAGCCGCTCGAGGAGCCCGACCGTGGCGTCGACCGTGCCCGCGTCAACCCGCTCGAGGGCCTGGGCGAGGCTCACCGCGAAGACGAGCCCGATCGCGACTGCCTCCCCGTGCGGGATCGAGTAGCGGCCGGTGGCCTCGATGGCGTGGGCCAGGGTGTGCCCGTAGTTGAGCTGGGCCCGGGCGCCGCCGCGCTCCTCCGGGTCGGCGGCGACCACCGCGGCCTTGATCGCCGCGCACTCGGCGACCAGCTCGGTCAGCGGGCCCGGGTCGCGGGCCAGGATCTGGTCGCCGCGCTCGGCGAGCAGCGCCGCCACCGCGGCCCCCTCGGGGAGCAGCGCGTACTTGGCGACCTCCCCCAGCCCCGACCGGTACTGGTCGTCGGGCAGCGACGCCAGCGTGTCGACGTCGGCGAGCACCGCGATCGGCTGGTGGAAGGCGCCGACCAGGTTCTTGCCCTCGGGCAGGTTCACCGCCGTCTTGCCGCCGATCGCGGCGTCGACCATGGCGAGGAGCGTGGTCGGCGCCTGCACGAGCGCGACGCCCCGGTGGTAGACGGCCGCGGTGAGCCCGGCCGTGTCGCCGACCACCCCGCCGCCCAGCGCGACGACCGCGTCGCCGCGGCGCAGCCCCCAGGCGGCCAGGGCCCGGCTCAGTGCCTCGACGGTGGCGAGCGACTTGGCGTCCTCCCCGTTCCCGATCGTGAACGCGGCCACGTCCCGACCCGGGCCGCGCAGGGCGGCCTCGGCCGCCGAGCCGTGGGCGGCCGCGACGTCGGGCTGGCTGACCAGCGCCACCCGGTCGCGCTCGCCGAGCGCGCCGCCCAGCTCGCCGAGCGCGCCCGGGCCGACCACGACGTCGTAGGGCGGGTCGAGGGCGACGGTCACGCGGCGCATCGGTCGAGCTCCTCGAGCACCGCGGCCGCGACCTCGTCGGGGGTGCGGTCCTCGGTGGTCACGGTCACGTCGGCGGCGGCCTCGTAGGCGGCGGCGCGGGTGGCGGCGAGGCGGGTCAGGGTGGGCAGGGTGCCCTCGCGGACCAGCAGCGGCCGGTCGACCCCGTCGCGCTGCACCCGCCCCGCGAGCACCGACGGCGCGGCGCGCAGCCACACCACGAACCCGGTGGCGCGCAGGCAGGTCCGGCTGGCCGGGTCGAGCACCGCGCCGCCGCCGCAGGCGATGACGAGCGGCGTCGACGACGCGCACACGTCGGCGACCGCGTCGCGCTCCGCGGCGCGAAACGACGCCTCTCCCTCCGCGAACAGCGCCGCGACGCTGCGTCCGGTGCGGGCCTCGACGAGGTCGTCGGTGTCGACGAAGGGACGGTCGAGGGTCGCCGCGCACAGGGCCCCGACCGTGGTCTTGCCCGCGCCCATGAGCCCGACCAGGACGAGATGACGGCGGGCGGGGTCGCTCACCGCAACGACGCGACGAACCCGTCGTGGTTGCGGACCAGCTCGTCGAGCAAATCGCCGCCGAACTTCCGCAACGTCTCCCCGGCCAGGACGAGCGCCACCATCGTCTCCGCGACCACGCCGGAGGCCGGGACCGCGGTGACGTCGGTGCGCTCCTTGAACGACACCGTCGCCTCCTTCGTCTCGACGTCGACGGTGCGCAGCACGGGCCGGTTCAGGGTCGAGAGCGGCTTCATCGCGGCGCGGGCGACGAGCAGGTCCCCGGTCGTCATGCCGCCCTCGGTGCCGCCGGCCCGGCTCGACCCGCGCTGGTAGCCGGCCTGGTCGTCCCAGAGGATCTCGTCGTGGGCCTCGCTGCCCCGCCGGGTCGCGGTCTCGAACCCGTCGCCGAGCTCGACGCCCTTCATGGCCTGGATGCTCATCAGCGCCTGGGCGAGGAGCCCGTCGACCTTGCGGTCCCAGTGGACGTGCGAGCCGAGCCCGGGCGGCACCCCGTAGCCGAGGACCTCGACGACGCCGCCCAGCGAGTCGCCGGCCGCGGCGGCCGCCTCGACCTCGGCGATCATGGCTGCCTCCGCGTCCCGGTCGAAGCAGCGGACCGGCGACTCGTCGACCGTGTCGAGGTCGGCCGGCTTGGGGCGCCGGTCGGCGGCAGCGCGGACCGGGCCGAGCGCGATGACGTGGCTCAGCACCTCGGTGTCGAGCTGGGCGAGGAGCAGCTTGGCGAGCGCGCCCGCCGCGACGCGAGCCGCGGTCTCCCGGGCGCTGGCCCGCTCCAGCACGTTGCGGGCGTCGTCGAAGCCGTACTTCTGCATGCCGACCAGGTCGGCGTGGCCGGGCCGGGGCTGGCGGAGCGGGCGGGCGGTCTCACCCGGCGCGGCGGACATCTCCTCGCTCCACTTGGGCCACTCGGTGTTGTGGATCTCGATCGCGACCGGGGAGCCGAGGGTTCGACCGTGGCGGACCCCGGCGAGGAACTCGACGTCGTCGCGCTCGAACCGCATCCGGGGGCCGCGGCCGAAGCCGAGCCGGCGGCGGGCCAGCTCGGCGGCGACGTCGTCGATGGTGACCGGCAGCCCGGCTGGGAGGCCCTCGACGATGACGACCAGGGCCGGGCCGTGGGACTCCCCCGCGGTCAGGAAGCGCAGCACGCCAGTCTCCTCGGGATCGGCGCTCGAGTCGGCGCGTCGCGGCGAGCGATCAGGCCAGGATACCGGCGGCCTCGGGCCGGGCCGGGACAGTTCAGCCGAGCAGCCGCCCGTCCGGTGCGACGAGGAGGACCAGCAGCGCGCCGGCGATGAGGAACGGCCCGTAGGACAGCGCGGCGTCGAGGCGCAGCCGTCGGGTCGCGAGCCCGACCAGCGCGAACAGCGCCGCGAGGACGACCCCCGCGCCCAGGCCGATCAGCACCGCGTCGACGGACCGCCAGCCCAGCGACAGCCCGAGCAGCGCGGCGAGGGTCACGTCCCCGCCGCCCAGCGAGCGGGGACTCGCGACGCGCAGCGCCGCGAAGCCCAGGTAGGCGCCGGCCGCGCAGGCCACCGACCGCAGCAGCGCGTCGTCGCCGCCGGTCGTCGCCGCCGCGAGCGCGAACAGGGCCAGCGTCGCCGCGCCGACCGGCACGACGATCCGTCGGGGTAGCAGCTGGTGGCGCAGGTCGACGACCGCCAGCGCGACCAGCCCCGCCGCCGCGACGAGGTAGGCGGGCAGCACCACCGCCGCGCCGACCCGGGCGGCCAGCGCGCCCCACAGGCCGGCGGTGACGAGGATCATCGCCCGCCCCCAGGTGGAGTGCAGCACGACGTCCGGCATCGGGCGGGGGCCGTCGGCCACCGAGCGGCCGTCCTCGGTCGGGGTGACGTCCACCGGCAGCCACGCGCCGACCAGCCCCCCGACCACGATGCAGCCGGCGACGAGGAGCGCGGTCATCCGGCGTCGTGGGCGGCGACCCACAGCATGTCGAGCGGCGCGTCACGGCCGGTGAGGAGCGTGAAGGAGCGGGCGGCCTGGTGGACGAGCATGCCGAGCCCGTTGAGCGCCGTCGCGCCGTGCGCGCGCGCCGCGGCGAGCAGCGGCGTCTCCGCGGGCACGTACACGGTGTCGACCACGACCTGGCCCGGGTGCAGCCGGTCGGTGTCGAACGGGGGCGGCTCACCGCCCATGCCGACCGGTGTCGCGTTCACGAGCACGTCGCTTTCCCCGACCGCGTCGTCGAGCGCGTCGACCCCCACCGGCTCGCCGTGGGGTGCCGAGCGCGGCGGCGGCCGCGGCCGCGTCGACGCGGCGGGCGCTCACCCGGAGCCGTCCCGCGCCGTCGGCCAGGGCGTGGACGATCGCGCGTGCCGCGCCGCCCGCGCCCAGGACCAGCACCGAGCGGCCGGCCAGGGTGACACCGGCCTCGGTTGCCGCGTCGAGGAACCCGGCGCCGTCGGTCGAGTCGCCGAGCAGCCGGCCGTCGCGCACGACGACGGTGTTCACGTCGCCGAGCGCGGCCGCGGTTGGGGCCAGCTCGTCGCAGGCCCGGGCCGCTTCCCGCTTGTGCGGCATCGTCACGTTGCAGCCCGCCCCGTGCAGCGCGGCCAGGCCCCGAAGCGCCACGTCCACCTGGCCGGCCACGACGGGGAAGGCCACGTACACCCAGTCGAGGTCCAGCGCCGCGTACGCCGCGTTGTGGAGCACCGGGGATCGGGAGTGAGCGACGGGATCGCCGATGATGCCCGCGACGGTGGTGTGCCCGCTGACGGGCAGCGTCACAAAAGGCCCTTCTGGCGGGCGATGGCGATGTTCTGGTTCTGCTGCTGCAAGGTGGTCGAGAAGGCGAGCTTCCCGTCCGCGGCGCCGATCACGTAGTAGAGGTAGGGGACGTTGGCGGGCTGCAGCGCCGCCTGCAGCGACGCCTGGGTGACGCTCGCGATCGGGGTGGGCGGCAGACCCTGGTGCAGGTAGGTGTTGTACGGCGAGTTCAGCTTCTCGTCCTGCCCGGTGGGGACCGGTGGGCAGCCCCCCTTCGCGTAGCAGAGGGTGGCGTCCACCTGCAGCGGCATGTGCAGCCGCAGGCGGTTGTAGATCACCGCCGCGACGAGCGGCTCGTCGCTGGGCAGCTTCGCCTCCTGCTGGACCATCGACGCCACGATGATGGTCTGGTACGGGGTGACGGTCGTCGCGGTCCCGAGCCCGATCTGGTCGCCGATCTGGTCGAAGCGGTCCACGAGCCGGGTGATGATCGACGAGTCACTCTCGTTCTTCAGCACGTAGTACGTGTCGGGGTACAGGAGCCCCTCGAGGGAGTTCGTGCCCGCCGGCTCGTAGCTCGAGCGGATCTTCCCCGAGTTCGCGGTGGCGACGAAGCTCGACGTCGAGTGGCCGGGCAGCCCGTCGACGACCGCGCCGATCTGGGCCACGGTGAGCCCGGGCCGCAGGAACAACGTGACCTCCCCCGCTTGCGGGCCGGGCGGGAGCTTCGACGCCGGCGGGTTGCTCGGCGGCGAGATCTGGAGCACGAACCACACGATCGCGACGGCGAACGGGAGCAGCAGGACGGCCAGCACCACCGCGACGCGCCGGTTGCGGTGCCGGTCGGCCTGGTGCGCGCCGTTCTGGTCGTTGCCCGAGTTGTCGTTGCCGCCGCCTCCTCCTCCTCCACCGCCCCGTCCGCCCCGTCCACCCCGTCCGCCCCGTCCGCCGCGTGCGCCGTCGCCGCGCTGGTCGCGGGGGCCGCCGCCGATCGTGACCGCGGGGACCGGCTCGGTCGGCGCGTCGTGCGCGGGTGGCGCGATCGGCGGCGCGGCGGCGCGCGACGACCGCGTCGCGCTGCGCGTCCGTCCGCTGTCGCGGGCCCGGTCGCGGGCCCGGGCGGCCTGCGTCTCGGCGCGGGTCCGCGGCGCGGGTTGCGCGGCGCTGGGCGCGTCGCCCCCGGCCGGCGTCCCGTCCCCCGTCCGCCCGGACCGGTAGGCGCTGGGCCGCATCCAGTCCGACCCCTCCAGCCGCTCCGTCACCGGCGTGACTCTAGATAGGACTGGAGGATCACCGCGGCCGCCACGTCGTCGACCCGGCGCCGCCGTGCGCCCCGGCCCCGCCCCTGGTCCCGCACCGCCTGGTGGGCGGCGACGGTCGAGAACCGCTCGTCGTGGAGCTCCACGACCAGGCCCGGCCCGGCGTCCTGGCGCAGCGCCGCCACCTCGGCGCGGGCGGCCCGGGCCGCCGGGCCGTCCCGGCCCGACAGGGAGCGGGGCCAGCCGACCACGATCCGGGTCGCGCCGAGCTCGCGGGCGGTGTCGAGGATCGCCCGCCGGTCCGCGGCCGGGTCGCCGCTGCGGTCGAGGATCCCGTGCGGCCCGGCGATGGTGCCCGACGGGTCGGAGACGGCGAGGCCGATCCGGCGGGTGCCGAGGTCGACGCCCAGCAAGCGGGGCACGCCCGCTCAGGCGCCGAGGGCGTCGTGGGCCTGGCGGTCGAGGACGGCGCGGGCCTCGTCCACCTGGTTGGCCTTCGGGCCGCCGCCGACCGCCACGTCGGGCGCCGGGCCGGTGCCGCCGCCCAGCATCGCGGCGGCCGGCTTGGCGATCCCGCTCGCGGTGACGCCCTGGTCGACGAGGTCGCGGCTGACCGCGACGGCCAGCACCGCCTTCGTCGGGTCGGGACCGGTCCCGACCAGCCCGACGACGCCGGAGCCGAGCGCCTCCCGGACCGCGAGGGCGAGCTGGCGCAGCTCGTCGCCGGAGCGGCCGTCGCGGCGGGCGACGACCACCCGGTCGACCGCCGACCCGGCAAGGGTCGCCGCCTCCGCGGTGGCCTGCTGGGCCCGCGCCGCGGCCAGCTCGCCCTGGAGGGCCTTCAGCTCGTCGCGGAGCCGCTCGACCCGGGCCGGGAGCTCCTCGGGCTTGACCCGCAGCGCCGTCGCGGCGCGGCGCAGCGTCTGCTCCTCCTCGTAGATCCGCTCCAGGGCCACGGCGCCGGTGACCGCCTCGATGCGGCGCAGGTTCGCGCCCACCGAGCTCTCGCTGACGATCTTGATCGGGCCGATGAACCCGAGCGCGTGGACGTGGGTGCCGCCGCACAGCTCGAGCGAGTGCTCGCCGGCCTCAAGGACCCGGACCAGGTCGCCGTACTTGTCGCCGAAGAACGCGATCGCGCCGAGCGCCTCCGCGTGCTCCTTCGTCGTCTCGTAGTGGCGGACCGGCGCGTCGGTGATGATCTCCGCGTTGGCGAGCGCCTCGATCCGGTCCAGCTGCTCGGGGCTCACCGCCTCGAAGTGGCTGAAGTCGAAGCGGAGCCGGTCGGGCGCGACGAGCGACCCGGCCTGCTTCACGTGCGGGCCGAGCACCTCGCGTAGCGCCCAGTGCAGGATGTGGGTGGCGGTGTGGTTCCGGCGGATCTGGTCGCGGCGCACCACGTCGATGCGCGCCACCACCGGGTCGCCGTCGTGGAGCGCCCCGTCGGTGACCGTGCCCCGGTGGACGACCAGGCCCGGCAGCCCGTACTGGGTGTCGAGCACCTGCACCGTCCCGGCCGGCCCGACCAGCACGCCGGTGTCGCCGACCTGCCCGCCCGACTCGGCGTAGAAGGGGGTGCGGTCGAGGACAACGTCGACCGGGCCGTCGGTCACCTCGGGGGCCGGGGCGCCATCGACGAGAAGGGCGCGGACCCGGGCGTCGGGGGTCTCGGTCTCGAAGCGGCCCGTGAACTCGGTCAGGCCGTCCCGGTCGAGGACCGCCCGGTAGGTGGCGATCGCGGCGTCGGGGCGCTCGTCGGCGCCGCGCGGGCCACCGGCCCGGCTCCGCTGCTCCTCCATGAGGCGCTGGAAGCCGGGCAGGTCCACCGCCCGGCCCCGCTCCTCGGCGATCTCGCGGGTCAAGTCGATCGGGAAGCCGAGGGTGTCGTGGAGGAAGAAGGCGTCGGCGCCGCCCACGTCACCCTGGTTCAGGAGCCCGTCGAGGAGGTCGACGCCCCGCTCCAGGGTCTGGCGGAACCGCTCCTCCTCGCGGCGGACGGTGTCGCGGATCAACTCGTGCTGCGCGACCAGCTCCGGGTAGGCGGCCCCCATCACGTCCACCGTCGCGTCGACGAGGGTCGGGGTGACGACGTCGTGCGCGCCGAGGAGGAAGGCGTGGCGCACGGCGCGGCGGATGATGCGGCGCAGCACGTAGCCGCGCTCCTCGTTGGAGGGGACAACCCCGTCGGCGACGAGGAAGCTCATCGTGCGGGCGTGCTCGGCGAGGATCCGGAGCGACACGTCGACCTCGGGCTTCGTGCCCGTTTGCGCGCCGGTCGCCCGCTCCGCGGCGCGCACCAGCGGCGCGAACACGTCGATGTCGAAGATCGACTCGACTCCCTGCAGCGCCATCAGGATCCGCTCGAGGCCGGCGCCGGTGTCGATGCTCGGCCTCGGGAGCGGCACCTGCCCGTCGAGCCGCTGGTCGAGGCTCATAAACACGAGGTTCCAGATCTCCACGTACCGGTCCGGGTCGCCCTCGGCCGGGCCGCCCCCCCGGCCGTACGCGTCGCCGAGGTCCCAGAACACCTCCGACGAGGGCCCGCACGGACCGGTGTCGCCCATCCGCCAGAAGTTGTCGTCGTCGAGGCGCTGCAGCCGCTCGGCGGGGAACCCGACCCGCTCCCGCCAGATCCGCTCCGCCTCGTCGTCGGAGACGTACACCGTGACCCACAGCCGCTCCGGGTCGAGGTCGAGCACCTCGGTGAGGAACTCCCACGCCCACTCGATCGCCTCGACCTTGAAGTAGTCGCCGAAGCTGAAGTTCCCGAGCATCTCGAAGAAGGTGAAGTGCCGGTTCGTGCGGCCGACGTCGTCGAGGTCGTTGTGCTTCCCGCCCGCCCGGACGCACTTCTGCACCGACACCGCCCGCGGCCAGGGCGGCGGCTCGTCGCCCACGAAGTACGGCTTGAAGGGCAGCATCCCGGCCATCGTGAACAGCACCGTCGGGTCGTGCGGGATCAGGCCCGCCGAGGGGACCGCATGATGGCCCCGCGCCACGAAGAAGTCGACGAACGCGGCGCGCAGCTCGCCTTCGGTGCGGGGCGGCATCGGACCAGGCTACTGCCCGGGGTCGTCGCGTCCTTCGACGTTGCGTTCGGTCGGCGCCGCGAGCACGCGGCGCAGCCGCGCCTCGCGGGCGTGCATCTCGTGGCGGCCCACGTCGAGCGCGTCGGTCACGTCGCGTCGCACCCGGGTGGTCAGCCCGGCCGGGAGGAGCCGCGCCGCGGCGTCCTCGACCCGGCGGCGGGCTCGGGTCGCGGCCGCGACCCCCAGCCCGAAGCCGGCCACCAGCCAGAAGCCCCGTCGCATCATCGGGGCGCGCTCCGCACCGAGTGCACGAGCCGCGTCGCGGCCCGGCGAGCGCCCGCGCTCCACGCGACCGCCTTCACCAGCGGGCCGGTGACCGGCTCGAGCAGCACCCGGGGTGGCTCCCCGTCCGGCTCCCCCACCCCGGCCTGACGGGCCAGCGCCGCCGCGCCCCGCGCCGTGCGGACCGCGTCGTCGGCCCGCGTGTCGAGGTCCCCAAGCCGACGCTCGACGACGGCCAGCCGGGCCCGCGTCGCGCGCAGCGCGGCGACGGTGACCGCCAGCGTGGCGGCGAGGACCGCCACCGCCGCCCAGCCCAGCGTGGTCACGTCGGTTCCTCCTCCGCCGGCTCCGCCGGGTCGGGCCCGGCCAGAGGGACGGGCACGTCCGCGCCGTGCCCGCTGGCCCGGTAGTAGCGATGCGCGGCCGCCTCGTCCGGCCGGTACTCCTGCTCGACCCAGCCTCCGGGCGCGGCGTGCGGGTACTGGTAGCCGTCGCCGTGCCCGAGCCGGGCCGCGCCAGGGTAGTGAGCGTCGCGGAGGTGGACGGGGACACGGGGCGTCGCGCCGTCGCGCACGTCGAGGGTCGCCGCCTCCAACGAGGTGAGCACCGAGTTCGACTTCGGAGCCTTCGCCAGGTACAGGACGGCCTGGGCCAGGTTGAGGCGCGCCTCGGGCAGCCCGACGTACTCAACCGCGCGCGCCGCCGCGTCGGCGACGAGAAGCCCGGTCGGGTCGGCGAGCCCCACGTCCTCCGAGGCGAGGATGACCAGCCGGCGGGCGATGAGGCGGGCGTCCTCCCCCGCCTCGAGCATCCGGGCCAGCCAGTAGAGGCCGGCGTCGGGATCCGAGCCTCGGATGCTCTTGATGAACGCCGACAGGACGTCGTAGTGCTCGTCGTCGTCGTAGCGGAGGACCCGCAGCGCCATCGCGGCCTCGGTGTCGGCGAGCGTGACCCGGTCCCGCCCGTCCTCCGCCGCCAGCGCGGCCGCGACCTCGAGCGACGTGAGGACGTGGCGGGCGTCGCCGTCGGCGCGGGACACGAGATGGTCGAGCGCGTCCGGGTCGAGGCTCAGCGGCTCGTCGCCCAGCCCCCGCGGGTCCTGCACCGCCCGCTCGACCAGCTCGCGCAGCGCGTCGGGGCCGAGCGGCTCGAGGCGGAACAGGGTGGAGCGTGACAGCAGCGGCCCGGTGAGCGAGAAGTACGGGTTCTCGGTCGTCGCCCCGATCAGGACCAGCAGCCCCTCCTCGACGTGGGGGAGGAGCGCGTCCTGCTGGGTGCGGCTGAACCGGTGCACCTCGTCGAGGAACAAGATCGTGCCCTGCTCCCGCTCGGCGAGGCGGCTGCGGGCCCGAGCCGCGACGTCGCGGACCTCCTTCACCCCCGCGCTGACCGCGGAGAGCGGCTCGAACGCCTTGCGGGTCGCGCCGGCGACGAGCCGGGCGATGCTCGTCTTCCCCGTCCCCGGCGGCCCCCACAGGATCACCGAGGAGAGCCGGTCGGCCTCGATCAAGGTCCGCAGCGGGCGTCCGGGCCCGAGCAGGTCGGCCTGCCCGACCACCTCGTCGAGGGTGCGGGGCCGCAGCCGAGCCGCCAGCGGGCCCCGCCGGGCCAGGCGCTCCTCGAGCGCGGCGCTGAACAGGTCCGCCACGGGCCGATGGTACGGCGGTCGGCCGCTACCGCCGGGGGGCGATCTGCAGGCCCAGCTCGCGCAGCTGCGCGGGGTCGATCGGCGTCGGCGCGCCGGTCAGCGGGTCGGCGCCCGACTGGGTCTTCGGGAACGCGATCACCTCCCGGATGTTGTCCTCGCCGGCGAGAATCGCGGCCAGCCGGTCGATCCCCATCCCGAACCCGGCGTGGGGCGGCGCGCCGTACCGGAACGCGTCGAGGAGGAAGCCGAACCGCTCGGTGGCGACCGCGGCGTCGATCCCGAGCACCGCGAACACCTGGGCTTGGAGGTCCGGGTCGTGGATCCGGACGCTGCCCGACCCGAGCTCCCAGCCGTTCAGGACCAGGTCGTAGGACAGGGACCGCACGGTGAGCAGGTCCAAGCCGGCGCCCGACTCGAGGAGCGGACGATCCTCGGGGTGCGGCATCGTGAACGGATGGTGAGCCGGGATCGGGTGCCCGTCCTCGTCGAGTCCCTCGAAGAGGGGGAAGTCGACGACCCACACCAGCGCCCGGTCGGCGGGGTCGACCGGCGCCGCGACCTCGACCCGCAGCGCGCCGAGCACCACCGCCACCGTGCCCACCGAGCCCGCGACGAGCAGCAGCAGGTCGCCGGGGCGGGCACCGAACGCGTCGACGATCCCGAGCCGCTCCTCGTCGGCGAGGTGGCGCGCCACCGGTGACTCGAGCTCGCCGCCGTCCCGGACCCGCATCCACACCAGCCCCGCCGCGCCCAGGCCCTTCGCCCGCTCGATCAGCGCGTCGAGGCGCCCTCGGCCCAGCTCGGCGCCGCCCGGGACGCACAGGCCCCGCACCGCGTCGGCCTGGAAGGCGCGGAACTCGGTCGCGGCGAGGACCTCGCTCAGGTCGACGATCTCGAGCGGCACCCGCGGGTCGGGCTTGTCGGTCCCGAACCGGTCTTGCGCCTCCTGCCAGCTGACCCGGCTGATCGGCGGCGCCGCCTCGCCGGTCGCGGCCGTCACCGCGGCCTGCACCGCGGCGCCGATCACCGCCATGACGTCGTCGCCGTCAACGAAGCTCATCTCGGCGTCGAGCTGCATGAACTCGTACTGGCGGTCGGCCCGCAGGTCCTCGTCGCGCAGGCAGCGGGCGACCTGGTAGTAGCGGTCGACGCCGCCCACCATCAGGAGCTGCTTCAGCAGCTGCGGGCTCTGGGGCAGCGCGTAGAACGAGCCTGGCTTGCGGCGCGACGGGACGACGAAGTCCCGCGACCCTTCCGGGGTCGACGCGATCAGCATCGGGGTCTCCACCTCGACGAAGCCGTCCGCGTCGAGGGACGCCCGCAGGGCGTGGTTGATCCGGGCCCGGAGCCGCAGGTTGCGCTGCAGCCGCTCCGAGCGCAGATCCAGGTACCGGTAGCGGAGGCGCAGCGCCTCGTCGGCCTCGACCCGCTCGTCGACCGGGATCGGGGGCGGCTCGGCCCGGTTGCAGGAGCTCCACCCAGCGGGCGGCGACCTCGACGCCGCCCGTCGCCAGCTCCGGGTTCGCGGAGCCCTCCGGTCGGCGCCGGACCCGGCCCTCGACCCGCAGCACGAACTCGGCGCGGATCGTGTGCGGGTCGAGCCCGGTCGCCGCGTCGGGATCGACGACGACCTGGACCACGCCGCCCGCGTCGCGCAGGTCGAGGAACACCACCCCGCCGTGGTCGCGCCGGCCCGCCACCCAGCCGCAGAGCACGACGTCGCGGTCGACGTCGTCGACCCGGAGGTCCCCGGCCCGGTCGGTGCGCATCGACGTCGCGGTCACCGGTCCGCCTCCTGCTCCACGTGCAGGGTCAGCCACCCCGCGACCTGCTCCCGGGGCACGTCGACCTGCTCGCCGCTCACCAGGTCCTTCACGCCGACGCAGCCCCGCTCCGCCTCCCGGGCGCCGAGCATCACCCCGAAGCGGGCGTGGGCGCGGTCGGCCAGCTTCCACTGCGCCTTCACTGACCGGCCCCCGTACGACCGGTCGGCGCGCAAGCCGGTCTCCCGCAGCTCTGCGACCAGCGCGGTCGCCGACAAATCGCCGAGCGCGTCGACGACGAACGCGTCGAGCGTCGCCGGGCGGCCGGGAAGCACCCCCTCGGCGTCGCAGGCGATCAGGACCCGCTCGATGCCGACCCCGAACCCGATGCCCGGCGTCGGTGGGCCGCCCATCTCCTCAGCCAGCTGGTCGTAGCGACCACCGCCGCCGATCGCGTTCTGCGCCGCGTCGAGCGCGCCGCTCGAGAACTCGAACGTGGTGCTCGTGTAGTAATCGAAGCCCCGCACCAGCCGCGGGTTCAGCTCGTAGGGGACCCCGAGCGCGTCGAGGCCGGCCTGGACCCGCTCGAAGTGGCGGCGAGCCGCGTCGCCCAGATGCTCGGTCAGCTGCGGGGCGGCGTCGAGCACGTCCTGCCACGCCTCCTCCTTGGCGTCGAGGACCCGCAGCGGGTGCGTCTCGGCCCGGGCCCGGAACTCCGGGCCGAGTCCGGCGCCTCGCTCCAGCAGGTAGGCGCGCAGGTCGGCGACGAAGGCGGCCCGGTCGGCTGGCTCCCCCATCGAGTTCACGCTCAGGGTCACCTGGGCCAGCCCCAGGTCCCGGTAGAAGCCGTGGGCGAGCGCGATCACCTCCACGTCGGCGTCGGGGTCGTCGACGCCGAGCAGCTCCGCGCCCAGCTGCCAGTGCTGCCGGTAGCGGCCCCGCTGCGGACGCTCGTAGCGGAAGTTCGGGGCCAGGTACCAGACCTTCCACGGCGGGGTCGGGTGGTGCTGCACGTAGGCGCGCACCACCGGCGCGGTGCCCTCCGGGCGCAGGGCGAGCACCCGGCCGCCCCGGTCGGTGAGCTCGTACATCTCCTTGCCGACCACGTCGGTGCTCGCCCCGACCCGCTGGAACACCTCGACGTGCTCCAGGACCGGCGTGATGACGAGCCCGTAGCCGAACCGCTCGGCGCGGGTCGCGAACGCCGCCACCAGCCGGGACCAGCGGTCCGACTCGGGGGGGAGCACGTCGTGCGTGCCGACCGGCGCGCGGTACTCGGCGTCCCCCATCAGGCGATGCTAGCGAGGGGTGCCGCGCGCGACCGGGGTCAGTTGCGCGCGTGGCCGGGCAGCAGCCGGTACGCCTCGTACACCGACTCGACGCGCTGGATGGCCTGCAGGATCGAGTCGAGATGGTTCGGGTCGGCGAGCTCGAAGTCGAAGCGCAGCCGCGCCACCCGGTCGCTGGAGGTCTGCGAGCGGCTGGCGAGGATCGTGACGTGATGCTCGGCGAGCACCTCGGCGACGTCGCGGAGCAGCCGCGACCGGTCGAGGGCCTCGATCTCGACCGACACGACGAACGTCGCCGTCTCGTCGTGATCCCACTCGACGTCGATGACCCGCTGGGTCTGGCTCGACAGCGCAGTCGCGTTCGCGCAGTCGGCCCGGTGCACCGACACGCCCCGGCCCCGGGTCACGAACCCCATGATCTCGTCGCCTGGCACCGGGGTGCAGCACCGCGACAGCCGGATCATCACGTCGTCGAGCCCCTCGACGTGCACCCCGACCGTCCGGGACCGCAGCGCCCGCGGCGCCCGCGGCGGCCGGGTCGTCGTGACCGGCAGCTGCTCCTCCCCGCCTCGCAACTCCCGCTGCACCCGCTGCGCGACGGCCCGGGCCGACACGTGCCCCTCGCCGATCGCGGCGTGGAGCGAGTCGAGGTCGTTGTAGTGCAGGGCGGTCGCGACCGCCCGCAGGGTCGCCGACTGGGTGAGCTTCTGGACCGGGAGGCCCTCCTTGCGAAGCGCCTTGGCCAGCTCCTCCCGGCCGGTGTCCATCGCGTCGACGCGGCGCTCCCGGGAGAACCACTGGCGGATCTTGCTGCTCGCCCGGGGCGTGTGCACGAACTGCAGCCAGTCGAGGCTCGGTCCCGCCCCGTCCACCTTGCTGGTGAAGATCTCGACCGTGTCCCCCGAGCTGAGCACCGAGTCGAGCGGCGCCAGTCGGCTGTTCAGCCGGGCGCCGATGCAGCGGTGCCCGACCTCGGTGTGGATCGCGTACGCGAAGTCGACCGGCGTCGACCCGGTCGGGAGCGTCACCACCTTGCCCTTCGGCGTGAAGATGAAGACCTCGTCCTGCTGGAGGTCGATCTTCAGCGTCTCCATGAACTCGGTCGGGTCGTCGGTGTCCTGCTGCCAGTCGACCATCCGCTGCAGCCAGGCCAGGTCCTCGGCCGGGGACCGCTCCTTGTAGCCCCAGTGGGCGGCGATCCCGAACTCGGCCCGGCGGTGCATCTCCCGGGTGCGGATCTGCACCTCGACCGGCCGGCCCCCCGGGCCGACCACCGTGGTGTGCAGCGACTGGTAGAGGTTGAACTTGGGCATCGCGATGTAGTCCTTGAACCGGCCCTGCACCGGCGCCCACAGGGCGTGGATGGACCCGAGCGCCCCGTAGCAGTCCTTCACCGAGTCGACGATGACCCGCACCCCGACCAGGTCCTGGACGTCGTCGAACTCCTTGCCCTTCACGACCATCTTCTCGTAGATCGACCAGTAGTGCTTCCGACGGCCCTGCACCTGGGCCTCGATGTGCAGGTCCCGGAGCCGGTCGCGCAGCTCCGACAGGACCCGCTCGAGCTCCTCCTCGCGGGCCGGCGCCCGGCTGGCCACCATCTGCTCGATCTCGACGTAGCGCTTCGGGTGCAGCACCGCGAAGGCGAGGTCCTCCAGCTCCCACTTCAGCTCCTGGATGCCGAGCCGGTGCGCGAGCGGCGCGTAGATGTCGAGGGTCTCGCGGGCGATGCGCTGCTGCTTCGCCTCCGGCAGCGACGAGATGGTCCGCATGTTGTGGAGCCGGTCGGCGAGCTTGATGAGCAGCACCCGGATGTCGCTCGCCATCGCGACGAGCATCTTGCGCAGCGTCGCCGCCTGCTGCGCCTCCTTCGAGTCGAACTGGATGCGGTCCAGCTTGGTGACCCCGTCCACGATCGAGGCCAGCTCGGCGCCGAAGGTCGCCTCCAGGTCGGCCATCGTCACCGTGGTGTCCTCGACCGAGTCGTGGAGCAGCGCCGCCGCGACCGTGACGTCGTCGAGGCCGAGCTGGGCGATGACCATCGCCACCCCGAGCGGATGGGCGAGGTACGGCTCGCCAGAGTGGCGCCGCTGGTCGGCGTGCGCGACCCGGGCCACGTCGAAGGCCCGCTCGATCAGGGCCGTGTCGGTACGGCGGTGCCGGACCTGGAACTCGGCGAGGAGCGGGGACAGCTCGGCGTCGACCTGGTGGCGGCGCCAGGGACGCGGCAGGACCGAGCGGCGGTCGGGGCGGACCTCGAGGGTGCTCATGTCCCTCCTCATGCTACGACCCCCACCCGCCGATCCGAGGCCCCTCCGGGGCTGGGGCGGCGCCGGTCAGCGGCGCTTGCGGCGGCGCTGCTGGCGGGGTCGGGGCGCGACGCCGCCCGGACCGACCCCGGTTCGGGTCGCGGCCGGGCTCGGCGTCGGCGGGGCCGGCCGGCGCGGCTCGGCCGCCGGACGCTCGGCCGGCGTCTCGTCGTCGGCTGGCGCGCGGCTCGGCGAAGGGGTGGCGGCCGGCGCGGCGGGGGTCGGCGTCGCGGCGGGGGCGCTGCTGCTCGCGGCGGTCGGGACCGGCTCGGTCCGCCGGGCTCGGGCCCGGCTCTCGGCCCGCTGCCGCACCGCCGCGTACTTGGGCTCCCGCTCCTTGATCTTGGCGAGCAGCGGCGCGGCGACGAAGATGGAGGAGTAGGCGCCGGTGGCCAGCCCGACGAAGAGGGCCAGCGCGAAGTCCTTCAGCGCCGACGCGCCGAAGATGCCGCTGCCCACGATCACGAGCGACGCCACGGGCAGCACCGCGACGAACGAGGTGTTGAGCGACCGCATCAGCACCTGGTTCAGGGACCGGTTCACCATGTCGGAGTACGTCTCGGCCCGGTCGGTGCCGACGGTGGGCGTGTTCTCGAGCACCTTGTCGAACACGACCACGGTGTCGTAGAGGGAGAAGCCGAGGATGGTCAAGAAGGCGATGACCGTTGCCGGCACGACCTGGAATCCGGTGACCGCGTAGACGCCGACCGTGACCAAGATGTCGTGGATCACGGCGAGGATGGCGGCCAGCGCCATGCGCCACTCGAACCGGAAGCTCAGGTACAAGGCGATGAGCACGAAGAACACGGCCAGGGCCAGCGCGGCCTTGCTCGTGACCGTGGATCCCCAGGTCGGGCTCACCGACTCGACGCCCGACTCGGGCCCGTAGCGAGACAGGGCGTGGGCGATCGCGGCTTGCTGGGCGGCGCTCACGGCCGGGGTCTGGACCTGGACCGAGTGCACCCCGGTGCTGTGGTTCACCAGCAGCGTGATCTGGGCGTCGCTCTCCCCGATCGGCGTCAGCACGCTGCGGACCTGGCTCACCGACGGCGGGCTGCCGTGGACGGTCACCGTGTAGGAGAGCCCGCCCGTGAAGTCGATGCCGAGGTTCAGACCCGACACGGCCAGCGCGATCACCGCGACCAGCAAGAAGGTGCCCGAGAGCAGCGCCCAGCGCCACGACCGCTCGATGAACTGGAAGTGGGTGCGCTCATGGAACAGGTCGCCGAGCGTGTGACGGCCCGGGGTCTCGGGCGGGGCGGCGGTCGTCGTCATGCGTTCACCTTCGGCGCGTCGAGGCCGGCCGCGATCCCGACCCCCCGCATGCGGACCAATTTGGGGTTCCGGGCGAGGATCGAGACGAGCGGGTGCATGAAGAAGTAGGAGACGACGAGGTCCAAGATGGTGGCGAGGCCGAGGAACAGCGCGAAGCCCTTCACCGACCCGATCGCCAGCGCCCACAGCGCGCCGGCGCCGATGAGGGACACCAGGTCGGCGGCGACGATGGTGCGGAACGAGCGCGTGAACCCACGGTCGACCGAGGAGCGCACCGTGCGGCCGCTGCGGACCTCGTCTTTCAATCGCTCGTAATACACGACGTACGAATCGACCGTGATGCCGACCGACACGATGATGCCGGTCACGCCGGACAGGGTGAGGGCGAGGTGCAGCGACGGGCCGAGCCCCGACACGATCGCGTACAGCAGCGACGCGCTCACCCCGAGGCCGAGGATCACGACCAGCCCCAGGATGCGGTAGTAGGCGAGCATGTAGAGGGCGACGAGGACCAAGCCGATGAGCCCGGCCGCGATGCCCGCGTTCAGGTCATCGCTGCCGAGCGTCGGTGAAACCTGCTGCACGTCGATCGGCTTGAGCTGCACCGGCAGCGCGCCGTAGTTGATGATCGTGGCCAGGTCGGACGCCTGCCCGGACGTGAAGTTGCCGGTGATCTGCACCGCGCCGCTGAACGACGACGACTGGAAGGCCGGGTTCGACTGCACGACGCCGTCGAGCACGATCGCGACCTCGTTGCGGGGCGCGGTCTGCTTGTACGACGTGGCGGCCAGCGTGTTGAACTTGGCCAACCCGCTGCTCTTCAACGTCATCTCGACCGCGTAGCCCTGCCCGGCCGCGAAGGTCGACGTGGCGCTGCTCACGTCCGAGCCCGACAGACCGGGCGGGACCCCGAGGCTGGCCTTCGCGGTCACAGGGGCGAGCAGCAGCCGGTCCTTGCTGTTGCGGATCGGGAGGATGACGCAGTTGCTCGCGTCGTCGTTCTGGAGCTGCGTGGTCGGCAGGTTCACGCCCGAGTTCAGGAGGCTCTGGATCGTGGACGCGTCACAGGTCGCGATTGCCTGCTGGATCGCCTTCTCGGTGGCGGGCGGCGTCGTCGTGGTGGTGGTCGACGCCGCCCCCTTCGCCTTGGACGTCGAGGCGCTCGCCGGCTCCGGGGGAACGTCGGCGAGGACGGGCCGGAACCGCAGCTGCGCGGTGCGGCCGACCAGGCTCAGCGCCTTCTGCTGGTCCTTCACGCCCGGCAGCTCGACGACGATGTCGTTGCCCTGGCGGCTGATGCTCGGCTCGGCGACGCCGAAGGTGTTGACCCGGTTGTTGATGATCCGCAGCGTCTCGTCGAGCGCGCTCGACTTCGGGCTCCCGACCGGCTGGTAGGTCACCGAGATGCCGCCCTTGAGGTCGAGGCCCAGCACCGGGGAGTTGCCCGACACGACCGTGGCGATGATCGCGCCGATGACGACCACCACGCTGATCGCCAGGTAGATCTGCAGTCGTCGCATCCGTCAGCTCGGGTCGCCGTCCGAGTGGGACTCCCCCAGCTCGGGCGGGGTGTCGTCAGCCGGCGTGACCTGCCGGGCGATCGCGGCTCGCGCCACCCGGACCACGACCGACGGGGCGACCTCGAGCTCGACGACCTCTTCGCCGAGACTGCGGATCGTCCCGATGATCCCGCCCGTCGTGATGACCTCGTCGCCCGTGCTGAGGCTGGCCACCAGCGCCCGGTGGGCGGCCATCTGGCGTCGCTGCGGTCGCACGACCAAGAAGAAGAAGGCCGCGACCAGGATGAGGAGGTAGATGAAGACGACGGTCATGGTCTGGGGCCCTGCGCTCGGGGGCCCGAATCGTAGCGGAGGCCCTCCGAGACCCTCCTTCGCGCCGCCGGCTCACGGAGCGGGCGGCGCATCCCGCTCCGGCACGTCGACTCGTAGTCGCACCGCGGGGGTCGGCCGTTCCACACGAGCCGGCCCGTCGATCGGCGGCCGTTGCGCGAGGCGACGGTCCTCGCCGCGGTCGCGGACGCGGCGGGCGAGGTGGACCGCGGCGCCGACGAGCAGCACGACGCCGATCGCGAGCAGCGGCCAGTGCACCGGAGGGACCGCGCCGAGCGCGACCGCGAGCAGCCCGAACAGCCAGGCCACCCACGCGACCGGGTGCTGCGCACGCGTCGCGTCCTTGATGGTGGGCAGGAAGCTGTCGAGGTCGATCCAGTCGCCCACTGTCCTCGCCTCCTCGAACCGATCTTGGACACCGTGCCGTCCGCAACCGTCCACTCTTCTCGCGTCTTGACAGCGAGACAAGCAGGCCGAGCGCCGACGCGCGCTTCGATGAACGGGAGCCGAACAGGGGGCGGCCGTGGGCCCTCGACGTCCGGTCGCCCGACGCCGGGGGCGGGGACGGTCGGGTCGTCAGGCCTCGAAGAGGTTCGGGGGCACGGCGGCGGGCACGGCCAGGCCGAGGTGCGCGTACGCGGCGGGCGCCGCGACCCGCCCCCGCGGGGTGCGCAGCACCAGCCCCTGCTTGAGGAGGAACGGCTCGTACACGTCCTCGACCGTCTCGGGCGCCTCGGCGACCGTGACCGCGAGCGTGTGCAGCCCGACCGGCTGGCCGGCGAACCGCTCGCAGAGGGTCAGGAGGATCGCCCGGTCCACCTTGTCGAGGCCGAGCGTGTCGATCTCGAAGAGGGTCAGCGCGTCGGCGGCGACGCGGCCGTCGACCCGGCCGTCGGCTCGGACCTCGGCGTAGTCGCGGACCCGCTTCAGGAGCCGGTTCGCGATCCGGGGCGTGCCCCGGGCCCGGCCCGCGATCTCGGCCGCCGCGTCGGCGTCGAGCGGGACGCCGAGGATCCCCGCCGAGCGGTGCAGGATCACGACCAGATCCTCGGGCTCGTAGTAGTCGAGGCGGGCGACGAACCCGAACCGGTCGCGCAGCGGATCGGTGATCATCCCGCTGCGGGTCGTGGCGCCGACCAGGGTGAAGCGGGGCAGGTCGAGGCGGATCGACTGCGCCGACGGGCCCCGGCCAAGCACGATGTCAAGCGCGAAGTCCTCCATCGCCGGGTAGAGCACCTCCTCCACGGCGCGGGGCAGCCGGTGGATCTCGTCGATGAACAGCACGTCGCCGTCGTCGAGGTTGGAGAGGATGGCGGCCAGATCCCCGGCCCGTTCGAGCGCGGGGCCGCTCGTCACCCGCAGCCCGACGTCGAGCTCGGCGGCGACGATCCCGGCCAGCGTCGTCTTGCCGACCCCGGGCGGGCCGGCGAGCAGCAGGTGATCGACCGCCTGGCGGCGCTGCCGAGCGGCCTGCAACATGATCTCGAGGTGCTCCTTCAGGCGCGGCTGGCCGACGAAGTCCGCCAGCCGGCGGGGTCGGAGGGTCGTCTCCTCGGCCCGCTCGCTCGGGTCGGCGTCCGGCTTCAGCAGCTCCTCGCGCATGGTCGGCCTCAGACCCGGCTGCCGGCCAGGTGCCGCAGCGCGTCACGGAGCAGCGCCTCGACCGGCCCGTCGTCGGGCAGGTCGACGAGCGCGTCACGGACCTCGTCGGGCCCGTAGCCGAGGCTGGCCAGCGCGTCGCGGACCTGCGCCCGCGGGTGCGGCGCCCCGTCGTCACCGAGCGGCACGACGCCAGGCACCTCGAGGCGGGCCTTCAGCTCGAGGAGCAGCCGCTGCGCGGTGCGCTTCCCGACCCCGGGCACGAGGGTCAGCGCGCCCAGGTCGTCGGTCGCGAGCACGTGGCGCAGCGCGGCCGGGCTGTGCACCGAGCAGATGGCCAGGGCCAGCTTCGGGCCGACCCCGGTCGCCCCGATCAGGGCCTCGAAAGTGTCGCGCTCGTCCCGGGTCGGGAACCCGTAGAGGATCAGCGCGTCGTCGCGCACGTGGAGATGCGTGAACAGGAAGGTCGCCTCGCCCAGCGCGAGCACGCCGAGCGCGCTGACCGGCACCAGCACCCGGTAGCCGACCCCGCCCACCTCGACGATCGCCTCCCCGGCCGGCGACCGCTCCAGGACCGTCCCCCGGACCGACCCGATCACCGGCTCCGCCCCGCCGCGACGGCCCGGTCGACGCCGGCGCGCAGCGGGGCGCGCCAGAGATGGCAGACCGCCAACGCGAGCGCGTCGGCCGCGTCGGGCGGCGGCGCCTCGGCGAGTCCGAGGAGCCGGGTGATCATGGCCTGCATCTGGGACTTGCCGGCCGCGCCGTTCGACGTCACGGCCAGCTTCACCTCGTTCGGGCTGTAGTGCGTGACCGGGATCCCGGCTCGGGCTGCGACGAGGAGCGCGATGCCGCTCGCCTGCCCCACCGAGATCGCGGTGCGGACGTTGGTCTGGAACAGGACCCGTTCGACCGCCACCGCGCTCGGCCGGGTGTCGGCGACGAAGGACGTCAGGTCGGCCTCGAGCGTCGCGAGCCGCTCCGGCAGCGGCGCGTCCGGGTCGGTGCGCACGACCCCGCACGCGGTGGCCTCCAGGCCGCCGGGACGGCGGCGAACCACGCCGTACCCGCAGCGGGACAGGCCCGGGTCGACGCCCAGCACCGGCCCCGCGGGATCGAACATGTATTCGATGCTAGGGGCGACGGTGCAGCGGGTGGCGGACCCTCAGCGCACGAGGAGCCACACCACGACGCCGACCACCACCACCGCGGCCGCGACGAGCGGCACCGCCCGCCTGGCGACCGCGCCGCCCGCGGCGCGCACCAGGTCGACCGGCTCCGCCTCCGGGGCGTCGATCGTCCGCACCCCCGACGGCGGCGGGGAGCCGGGATCGGCGGGGGCCGGCGTCGGGCTGGCGGCGGCCGGCTCGCCGCCCAGGATGGTGGTGCCGAGGCAGTCGACGAACTGGCCGAGCAGCTTCTGGGACACGTCGGCCATGACGCCCCGCCCGAACTGGGCGACCTTGCCGGTGACGGTCAGGTCCGTGTCGACGCTGACGTCGGTGCCGTCGGCGCCGCCGGCCAGCACCGCGGTGATGCGCGCCGACGCGTTGCCCTGGCCGCGGACGTCGCGGCCCTCGGCCTGGATCACGAGCCGGTGGGCGGCGGGGTCGGTCTCGACGATCCGGGCCGCGCCCTTGTACTGCGCGGTGATGGGACCGACCTTGACCTTCACGACCCCCCGGTACTCGTCCCCGTCGACCTCTTGGAGCTGCGCGCCGGGCATGCACGGCGCGATCCGCTCCAGGTTGAGCAGCGTCCGCCACGATTCGTCGAGGGGCACGTCAACGCGGAACTGATGCTCGAGGTTCATCGGGTTCTCCCCTCCAGAGCGCGCAGGTCGTCGAGCGTATCGACGTCGCTCGGGTCGCCGGTGCCCGTGCAGTCGACCTCGACCGCGTCGTGGCTGGCGAGCAGCGCCCGGGCGCCGACGTCGCCGCGCAGCGCCGCCGCCTCGGCCCAGAGGCTGCGGTCGAGGAGCACCGGGTTGGCCCGCTGGCCGTCGTACGTCGCGACCGCGAGGCGGGCCCCGCCCTCGTGGGCCCGGACGAGGCGCCGGTAGGCGTCCGCTCCGACGAGGGGCTGGTCGGCGAGCCCGACGCACACCGCGTCGGCGTCGATCCCGGACAGCGCGCGGAGCGCGGCGGCGAGGGAGCGCGCGATCCCACGCCGCCATCGTCGGGCCCGGACGACCTGCACGTCGGGCGGGGCCGCGGACCGGACCGCCCGGGCCGCCCGACCGACCACGAGCAGCACCGGGGTGAGGCCGGCGGCGCGGGGCGGGTCGAGGGACCAGGCGACGAGGGGCCGGCCGTCGAGGATCGTGAGCGGCTTCGGGGTGTGGGACTCGAGCCGCGAGCCGCGACCGGCCGCGAGCAGCGCGGCGGCGACGGTCACGACCAGGCGGGCCGGGTCAGGCGTGCGCCTCGGTGAGCGCCCGGCGGACCAGCACCCGGGCCAGCTGGGCCCGGTAGGCCGGCGACGCGTTCAGGTCCGCGGGTGGCTCGGTGCCGTCGGCGGCGTGCTCGGCCGCGTCGGCGATCGACGCGCCGTCGGCGAGCGCAGCCTCGACCGCGTGGGCGCGCACCGGGGTCGACGCCATGTTGACCAGCGCGACGCGGGTCGTCCCGTTGCGGACCGCGACCGCGCCGACGGTCGCCCAGTCCTGGGCCCGCCGGTTGAACTTCTGGTAGGCGAAGCCGTCCGGCCCGGTCTTCGGGGCGCGGATCTCGGTGAGGAGCTCGTCGGGCTCGAGCGCGGTCTCGAGGAAGCCGTGGAAGAAGTCGGCCGCGGCGACGGTCCGCTCCCCGGGCGGGCCCCGGACCACGAAGGTCGCGTCGAGGGCGAGGAGCGCGGCGGGCAGGTCCGACGCCGGGTCGCCGTGCGCGACGGAGCCGCCGAGCGTGCCCCGGTGGCGGACCTGGTTGTCGCCGACCTGCGCCGCGACGGCGCGCAGCACGCCGCAGTCGGCCGCGAGGAGGTCGCTGGTCTCGAGATCCCGGTGGCGGGTCAGGGCGCCGATCGCGACGTGGTCGCCGGCGTCGCGGAGGTAGGAGAGGTCGTCGAGGCGTCCCGCGTCGACGAGCACCGAGGGGGTGGCGAGCCGCAGCTTCATGAGGGGCAGGAGCGACATACCGCCGGCGAGGACCTTCGCCTCGTCGCCGTGCTCGGCGAGGGCGTGGAGCACCTCGTCGGCCGAGCCGGCCCGGACGTACTCGAACGGGGCCGGGATCACGGCTGCTGCTCCGCGGCGGCGAGGACGGCCCGGACGATGTTGTGGTAGCCGGTGCAGCGGCAGAGGTTGCCTTCGAGGCCAAGGCGCACGTCCCGCTCGCTCGGGTGCGGCACCTCGTCGAGCAGCGACACCGCGGCGAGCACCATCCCGGCCGTGCAGAATCCGCACTGGAGGGCGTGGCTCTCCTGGAAGGCGGCCTGCATCGGGTGCAGGCCGTCGTCGCCGGCCAGGCCCTCGATGGTGGTGACCCCCCGCCCGTCGGCCTGGGCGGCGAGCATCGTGCAGGACTTCACCGACTCGCCGTCGACGAGGACCGTGCACGCCCCGCAGGACGAGGTGTCGCACCCGACCTTGGTGCCGGTGAGGCGGCAGTCCTCACGGAGGAACTGGACGAGCAGCGTCCGGGCTTCGACGTCGTGGCGCTGCACCTGGCCGTTGACGGTGATCGAGACGTCCATGGGCTCCTCCGGCGGCCGCAATCTAGTCGCCGAGGGTTACCCGGAGCGGTTGGGCCCGGCCCGTTCGATCGTGACGCGGAGCAGCAGCCGCCGTTCCCGCTGCATCGCGGCCCGGTAGTCGTCCCAGTCCGGGTGCTCGCCGGACACCGACCGGTAGTAGTCGACCAGCGGCTCGAGCGCCTCGGGGAGGGGCAGCACCTCGGCTCGGCCGTCGATCTGGATCCACGGCCCGTAGAAGCCGTCGGGGAGGACGCAGAGCGACACCTCCGGGTCGCGGCGGACGTTGAGGACCTTGACCGCGGTCTCCCGGGTGCTGATCACGGCCCGGCCCTCGTCGTCGAGCGTCACCGCGACCGGGGACAGCTGCGGTCGCCCGTCGACGCGGCGGGTGCAGAGCACCGCGTGGTGATTCTCGCGGAGGAAGGCTCGGGCTTCGTCGACGTTCATGGGTCCACACGCTCCAAGATCCGAGTGAGCTGCCCGGGGCGCTTGAAGATGGCCCGGGCGGTGCCGCTGAACCGCCATCGGAGCACACCGGCCCGGTCGACGAGGAACAGAGAGCGGCGCACCCCCACCACCGGGGCCGTGACCCCGTAGCGGCCGATGACCGTCCGGTCGGGGTCGGCGAGGAGCGGGAAGGTGAAGCCCTCCTGCTCGGCCCAGCGAGCGTGGCTGTCCACGTCTTGGGGGGAGATCGCCAACACGACCGTGTCGGCCTGCTCGAACGTCGCGAGGTCGTCGCGGTACGAGCGCAGCTGGAGGCTTCAGCCGAAGGTGAAGTCCCCCGGGTAGAAGGCGACCAGGACCCGCTGCCCCCGGTAGTCGGAGAGGGTGAAGTCGCGCCGCTGACCGGCTTCGACGCCGGGGAGGGTGAAGTCGGGGGCGGGCTCGCCGACCGCGGGTCTCATGCCGTCACCGCCTGGAGGACGTCGTCGGGGATGTCGAAGTTGGCGTCGACGTTCTGGACGTCGTCGTGGTCCTCGAGCGCGTCGATGACGCGCAGGACCGCCCGGGCGCCGGCCTCGTCGGTGAGGGGGACGGTGGTGGTGGCGACCATGGCCACCTCGGCGCTGGCCACCGGGACGCCGGCCTCCTCGAGCGCGCTCCGGACCCGGGCCAGGTCGGTGGGGGCGGTGGTGACCTGCCAGGAGTCGCCCTGGTCGACGATGTCCTCCGCGCCGGCGTCGACCGCGACCGCCATCAGGTCGTCCTCGGTGGTGCTCGCCCGGTCGACGAGGATGACGCCCTTGCGCTCGAACTGCCACGCCACCGCGCCGGGCTCGGCGAGGGAGCCGCCGTAGCGGGTGAACACGTTCTTGACCTCGGCGCCGGTCCGGTTGCGGTTGTCGGTGAGGCACTCGATGAGCACCGCCACCCCGTTCGGGGCGTAGCCCTCGTAGGTGACCTGCTCGTAGCGGACCCCGTCGAGCTCGCCGGTGCCGCGCTTGACCGCCCGGTCGATGGTGTCGACCGGCACGGACGCGTCGCGGGCCTTGCTGATCATGGTCCGGAGGGTCGGGTTGGCGTCCGGGTCGGGGCCGCCCTCCCGGGCGGCGACCTCGATCTGGCGGATCAGCTTCGCGAACAGCTTGCCGCGCGCCTGGTCGGCGGCGCCCTTCTTGTGCTTGATGGAATGCCACTTCGAATGGCCGCTCATCGCGCCCCTTGGCTCGCGGGTCGTGGTCGTGGTCGAGGAACTGCTGGTGGACGCGCAGGTCGCCGGCCAGCTCGGGGTGGAACGTCGAGGCCCACACCGGGCCGTCGCGGAGGAGGACCGGGTGGCCGTCGTGCTCGGCGAGGACCTCGACGCGGTCCCCGACCGTCTCGAAGACCGGTGCCCGGATGAAGACGCCCGGGAACGGGCCGTCGAGGCCGCGCACGTCGAGGTCGGCCTCGAAGGACTGCAGCTGGGTGCCGTAGCCGTTGCGGCGCACGGTGACGTCGAGCGCGCCGAGGGACCGCTGATCGGGCCGGCCGTCGAGGACCCGGCGGGACAGGAGGATCGCGCCGGCGCAGGTGCCGAGGACGGCGAGGCCGTCGGCGATCCGCTCGGTGAGCGCCGGGAGCAGCCCGGAGCTGACCAGCAGCTGGCTGATCGTCGTCGACTCGCCGCCGGGCAGGATCAGCGCGTCGAGCGCGGCGAGGTCAGCTGGGGAGCGCACCTCGGGGGCGTCGACGCCGAGCGCGTCGAGGATTTCACGATGCTCGCGGACATCGCCTTGCAGCGCGACGACGCCGACCTTCATGACCTGGAGGGCGCGCGGCGGGCCGCACGCTCACCAACCCCGATCGGCGAGCTTCACGTCGAGGGTGTCGATCTCCTCGCCGCGCATCGCTTCGCCGAGCCCTCGGGACACCTTGGCCACGATGGCGGGGTCGCGGTAGTGGGTGGTCGCTTCGACGATCGCCTTGGCCCGGGTCGCGGGGTCGGTGCTCTTGAAGATGCCGCTGCCGACGAAGACGGCCTGGGCGCCCAGTTGCATGACCAGCGCCGCGTCGGCGGGCGTCGCGATTCCGCCCGCGCAGAACAGCGGGACCGGCAGCTCGCCCCGCGCCGCGACCTCGAGGATCAGGTCGACGGGGGCGCGCAGCTCCTTCGCCGCCGCGAACCGCTCCGGCTCGTCGGCGACGGTGAGGCGCCGGATGTCGCCGAGGATCGAGCGCAGGTGCTTGACCGCCTCGACGACGTTGCCGGTGCCGGCCTCTCCCTTCGAGCGGATCATCGCTGCGCCCTCGGCGATGCGGCGCAGCGCCTCCCCCAGGTTGGTGGCGCCGCACACGAACGGGACGGTGAATGCCCACTTGTCGACGTGGTGGGCCTCGTCGGCGGGGGTGAGGACCTCGCTCTCGTCGACGTAGTCGACGCCGAGCGACTCGAGGACCTGCGCCTCGGCGATGTGTCCGATGCGGCACTTGGCCATGACCGGGATGGTCACCGCGGCCTGGATGCCCTCGATCATCGCCGGGTCGCTCATGCGGGCGACGCCGCCGTCGCGTCGGATGTCGGCCGGGACGCGCTCGAGGGCCATCACCGCGACCGCCCCCGCGTCCTCGGCGACGCGGGCCTGCTCGGCGTTGACGACGTCCATGATGACGCCGCCTCGCATCATCTCGGCCAGGCCCCGCTTGACGCGGACGGTGCCCCGGGCCGGGTCGGCGTGCTGGTCGCTCACCCGCGCCACTGTACCGGCCGGGCCGGTCCGGGCCGCTCGGAGTTCGGCCGGCCGACGGGATCACATCGCTTCGAGGAAGCGGATCCGTTCGCGGAGCGGCGGGTGCGTCTCGAACGCCTGGTCGAGGCGGGAGGCGTGGTCGTCGTGCGCGAGCGGCGACGCGAACCACAGCTGGGCCATGGTGCGGCGACGATGGCGCACCACGGCCGGGTCGGCCTGGATCTTCTTCAACGCCGCGCAGAGGCCGGGCGGGTAGCGGGTGACGAGCACCCCGTCGGCGTCGGCGCGGACCTCGCGGCGGGATCCGACCGCGAACTGCATCAGCGACGCGGCGAGCGGCCCGAGGAACGACAGCGCCCCGAGGGTAGTGACCGCGACCGTCCCCGCGACGATGTCGTCGTTCTTGACGTGGGACAGCTCGTGGGCGAGGACCCCTTCGAGCTCGACCCGGTTCAGCGCGTCGACGAGCCCAGTGGTGACCGCGACCGCGGCCGTGCGGGGGCCGCGGCCGACGCTCAGCGCGTTGGGGGCCGGGTCGTCGATGACGTAGAGGGACGGCTTCGACAGCCCCTCGGCGATGCAGAGCCCCTCAACGAGGTTGTGGACCCGCTGGTACTGGACCGGGTCGGCGGGTCGGGCGTGCACCGCCCGCAGCACCAGCCCGGCCGCGGCGGCGTACGCGGCGAGGGTGGCCGCGGCGGCGAGGAGGACGACGACAGCCAGGCCGACAACTCCGAGCCCGGCCACCAGCACGACGAGCAGCCCGACCACGAGAACCGCCCCGCCGAACACGAGGAGGAGCACCAGCGCGTGGAGCTGGTTGCGGCGGGTCTCGACGTGGTGCTCGGGGCGCGGCGCGAGCCCCGCCGGGTCGCTCATCGGTTCACGGGTTGTCGCACCAGACGGGCTGAGGTCTTAGAACTGCACCTTGACCGGGCCGGTCGCTTCCGGGTCGCCTTCGAAGTACTGGCGCTTCTCGAAGTTGAAGCTGCCGGCGATCAGGTTGCGGGGGAAGACCTGGATCTTGTTGTTGTAGTTCAAGACGCTGTCGTTGTAGAACTGCCGGGCGTAGGCGATCCGGTCCTCGGTCGACGTCAGCTCCTCTTGGAGCTGGAGGAAGTTCTGGTTGGCCTTGAGGTCCGGGTAGGCCTCGGCGACCGCGAACAGGCTCTTCAGCGCGCCGCTCAGCACGTTCTCGGCCTGGGCCTGCTGGCCGACGTCGCCGCCCTGCTGGGCGTTGATGGCGTTGCTGCGGGCTGCGGTGACCGCCTCGAGGGTCTGGCGCTCGTCCGCGGCGTAGCCCTTCACCGTCTCGACCAGGTTCGGGATCAGGTCGTAGCGCCGCTTGAGCTGGACATCGATCTGAGACCACGCGTTGTCGACGCGGTTCCGGGTCCGGACCAGCCCGTTGTAGAAGGCAGCGAAGGCCAAGAAGACCAAGACGATGAGAACCACGATGACTAGGACGGCAACCACGGGCACCTGCCTTGACTCGACGACGCGCCGTTGCTTCGCATCCTAGGAGCCCGCCATCGAATCGCCAGTCGCCCCGACCAGTGACGGAGTCGGGCGGTCGGGTCAGGCCGACACCGGGTCCGGGACCCGGCGACCGAGCGCCTGCTCGTAGCACGCCAAGCTCCGCTCGGCGAGGTGCGTCATCGAGTGCTCCTCGGCTCGGACCGTGCCCGCCTCGACGAGCCGGGCCCGCAGCGCCGGGTCGTCGAGGACCCGCCGGAGCGCGTCGCGGAGCGCGGCGGGATCGTCGGGTCGGGCGAGGACCGCCTCCCGTCCGTCGCGGGCGACGTTGCGGTAGCCGGTCAGGTCGGAGGCGACCACCGCCGTCCCGGCCGCCATCGCCTCGAGGAGCACCACCCCGAACGACTCACCCTCGATCGAGGGGAAGCAGGCCACCGTCGCGCCGCGGAGCCGACGGGCCTTGTCCCGCTCGGAGATGCTGCCCAGCCACACCACCCGCGGGATGCCCCGAGCCTGCAGCGCCGCGGTCTCCGGGCCCTCCCCGGCCACCCACAGCTCGGCGTCCCGGTCCAGGTCGGCGAACGCGTCGAGGAGCACCCCGAGCCCCTTGCGTCGCTCGTGGCGGCCAACGAAGCACACCACCGGCCGGTCGGTCGGCCAGGGGGCGGCAGCGTCGAAGGCCGGGACGTCGACGCCGTTGGGGAGGATCTCGCAGCGTCCCCCGAACGTCGCCTCGACGTTGCGCCGCGCCTCCTCCGACACCGCGGTGCGGACCGCGAGACGGTCGACCATCTTCCGGAGCGGCAGGCGGAACGCCTCGTACCAGCCGTTGCGGCCGGCGACCGACGCGTGGAACGTCCCGACCGCGGGGACGTCGGTGGCGACGAGCGCCGCCGTGTTCGCGCCCGGGGAGAGCGGCTCGTGGAGGTGCAGCACGTCCGGCTCCAAGACCCGGATCGCCTCCCGGGTCCGGCTCGCGATCGCCTTCGTCGAGTTGATCGGCGCCATCGACCCGTTCGACGGGAACCGCACCGTCGCGCCGAGGCTGGTGACCCCGGGCGTCGGAGGTGGCCCGTCGGTGGGCGCGAGCAGCCGGGCGTCGAAGCCCTGAGCGCGCAAGGCGGCGGCGAGGCCGAGCACCTGCACCTGCACGCCGCCGTACACGGAGAGGGAGTACGGGCACACCAGCACGACGCGGAGGGGCCGGCTCATCGGGTCGGGGCGCCGTCCGACGGCCAGAGCGGCTGCATCATCAACCACTGGTCCGGCGCCGCCCGGATCAGATCTTCGAAGCTGGACGCGAGATCTTGAGTCACCCGGATCACATCGTCGCGCAGTCGCGCCCGCCGCTCGGTCGGGAGCGGCGCCAGGATCCGGGCGCCGTGCCCCCCGTGCGGCTCGAACGACAGCCCGACCGGCAGCAGCGGCGCCCCGGTGCGCAAGGCCAGCAGCGCCGGCCCGCCCGGAAGTCGGGTCCGTTCCCCGAAGAAGTCGACCTCCACCCCGTCGCCGGTCAGGTCCCGGTCGGCGAGGAGGCACACGACCCGCCCCGCGGCCAGGTCGTGGACCAGGGCGCTGCCCGCGGCGGGCCCGAGCGCGACCACGTGCATCCCGAGCTGCTCCCGGGTCGACACGAACCAGTCGAACAGCTCGGGCGGGTGCACCACCTCCGCGACGGTGGTGACCGGGAACCCCTGGGCGGTGATCCACGCGCCGGCCACGTCCCAGTTCCCCAGGTGCGGGAGCCCGACGACGACGCCCCGCCCCAGCGCGGCCGCGGCCTCGAGGTGCTCGAGGCCCTGACAGTCGAAGCCCTCGATCAGCGGCTCCGGGCCGACCGCGGCCATCCGGAACAGCTCGTACCAGTAGCGGCCGTAGTGCTCGAACACCGACACCACCGCCCGGCGGCGGTCGTGGACCGACAGCTGCGGCGCGATCCGCTCCAGGTTCCGGGCCACCTGCTGGCGGCGGGTCGGCTGCGACGCGCACCAGCCCCACCCGGCGGAACGAGCCAGCGGCTGCGCGAGCGCGGGGGGCAGGACCCGCGCGACGTCAGCGGCGGCCCGATACCCGACGTAGGCCGCGCGGGCGCGAGCGTCCGACACCGAGGATGCGCCGCTCGGCGGGGGCCGACTCGACGGCGCCGTCGGCGGGCGTCGCCGCGGCCGGAGGGGCGGCGGACGGGTCGGCGGGCGGGGCGTCGCCCCGGCTCGCCTGGCGCCACACCATGACGAACCGGTGCAGGGCGGTCAGGAGGGTGAGGGCGAGCATGAGCCACAGCACCGGGACCAGCACGTCGAAGGCCAGGCCGACGCCGAGGAGCACCATCCGCTCGGCCCGCTCCATCATCCCGCCCCGGGCCGACAGGCCGAGCGCCTCGGCCTTGGCCCGCTCGTAGGAGATGAGCATCGACGCGGCCAGCACGGCCAGGACCAGGACCGGCAGCTCGCTGTTCCGGCCCACCAGGTGCCAGGCGACGCCGCCGAGGACCAGCGCGTCGGCGACCCGGTCGCACACCGAGTCGAAGAAGGCGCCCCGGGCGCCCGCGGTGCCGCTCTGGCGGGCCACCGACCCGTCGAGCACGTCGGGCAGCCCGGTGAGGATCAGCCCGAACACGGCGAGGACCAAGTTGCCGTTGGCGATCAGCACCGCGGTGCCGGCCGCCGCGACCAGCCCGAAGATGGTCAGGCCGTCCGCGGAGACGCCGATCGCGACCAGGCGACGCCCGACGGGCTCCAAGGCCCGTTCGGCGTTCGCGCGCCAGCGGCGGTCGAGCATGAGGGGCAGCTCCTCCCCGGGTGCGGGGCGGTCCGGCGGGTCCACCCCGCCCGAGGGTGGCACGCGGCCGCCCGAACCTTTCGGAGGGTACCAGCAGCCCCGTCGCCCTGCCGCGACGGTCCGGGCCGCCGATACGATCCCGGGCGAACCTCGCTCGTCCGGCCAGGGGGTGCCCGAGTGCCAGCGGTTCCGTCGTCGAAGATCCGCAACGTGGCGTTGATCGGCCACGGGGGGGCCGGCAAGACGACCCTCACCGAGGCGCTGCTGTTCGTCGCCGGGGTCACGACCCGCATGGGAAAGGTCGAGGACGGGACGACGGTCACCGACTTCGACCCCGAGGAGCAGAAGCGCACCCTGTCGGTGTCGCTCGCCCTCGCCCCCGTCGAGTGGGAAGGCCACAAGCTCAACGTGCTCGACACGCCCGGGTACGCCGACTTCGTCGGGGACGTCGCCGCCGCGGTGCGGGTCGCGGACCTGGCCGTCGTCGTCGTCTCGGCGGTGGAGGGCGTGCAGGTCCAGACCGAGGTCGCCTGGAAGCTGGCCGAGGCCCGCCAGCTGCCCCGCGCCATCTTCGTGAACAAGCTCGACCGGGAGCGGGCCTCGTTCACCCGGACCCTCGACCAGCTCAAGGAGCGCTTCGGCGCCGGCGTCGCGCCGCTCGAGCTGCCGCTCGGGGAGGAGGCCAGCTTTCGCGGCGTCGTCGACCTGCTCACCGACGAGGCGATCACCTACGACGGGACGAACGGGCGGGGCACGCCCGGCCCGGTCCCCGACGACATGGCGCTGGAGGAACATTCCGTCCACGACGCGCTCGTCGAGGGGATCGTCGTCGCCGACGACGATCTCACCGAGCGCTACCTCGCCGACGAGACCATCCCCGTCGAGCAGCTCGAAGCTGCGCTCGCGACCGGCATCGCGGGCGGGACCGTGTACCCGGTGCTGTGCGGCAGCGCCACCAAGCTCATCGGCGTCGAACGGCTCGCCCACTTCATGGCCGAGGACGGGCCCGCGCCCGCGGTCGGGGACGGACCGCCGGCCGCGTTCGTGTTCAAGACCGTCGTCGACCCCTACGTCGGGCACCTCAACCTGTTCCGGGTGCTGCAGGGCACCATCGAGTCCGACGCCACCCTCGTCAACGACCGCACGGCCAGCGAGGAGCGGCTCCACCAGCTGGTGTCGCTGCGCGGCAAGGAGCAGACGCCGCTCACCGCGGTCGCCGCCGGGGACCTGGCCGCGGTCGCCAAGCTGGCCGGCACGACCACCGGCGACGTGCTCGGCACCCGCGGCGCCGACCTCGACGTCGAGCGGCTCGAGCCGATTGAGCCGGTCCTGCCCGTCGCCATCCGCGCCAGGTCCAAGGGCGACGAGGACAAGCTCGCCAACGCGCTGCACCGCCTCCAGGAGGAGGACCCGGGGCTGCGGGTCGACCGCAACGGGGAGACCCACCAGACGCTCCTCTGGGGGGCCGGCGAGACGCACCTCGGCATCGCGCTCGAGCGGCTCTCCCGCAAGTTCGGCGTCGAGGTCGAGACCGACGGCGTGAAGGTCGCCTACCGGGAGACGATCACCAGCAACGCCGAGGCGGAGGGCCGCTACAAGAAGCAGACCGGCGGGCACGGCCAGTTCGGGGTCGCGTTCCTCCGCGTCGAGCCCCGTGAGCGGGGCGCCGGCTTCGAGTTCCACGACGCGATCGTCGGCGGCGCGATCCCCCGTCAGTTCATCCCCGCGGTCGAGAAGGGCATCGCCGAGACGATGGGCTCGGGCGGGGTGTACGGCTACCCGGTCGTCGACGTCACCGTCACCTGCTACGACGGCAAGTACCACTCGGTCGACTCGTCCGAGATGAGCTTCAAGATGGCGGGGTCGATCGGCTTCAAGGACGCCATGGCGAAGGCCCACCCGATCCTGCTCGAGCCGATCAGCGAGCTCGTCGTCACCGCCCCCGAGGACGCGCAGGGCGACATCATGGGCGACCTCAACTCGAAACGAGGCCGCATCCAGGGGACAGGCAGCGTCGGGGGCGGCGAGGTCGAGATCGTCGCCCTCGTCCCCACCTCCGAGATCCTCCGCTACGCGATCGACCTGCGATCCCTCACCGGCGGGCGGGGACGCTTCGCGATGCGCCACTCCCATTACGACCCTGTCCCCCCCCAGCTCGCCACCAAGCTCGCCGCCGCCTCCTAGGCCGCGCCCCGCCCGCGCTGCGTGTGGGCCGGCGGCCGCGGGCTCCTCCAGTCAGAGCGAAACCGCCCACGACGAGACCACCGAGGCCGCCGCGGGCGGCGGGGAGGCGTCACCCGGTACTGGGTCAGCTCACGGACCCACTCCCCGTCACCCGAGCTTGGGACTCCCCCGTGTTAGGGGTCGCCCGAGCCGTTGCTCTCGAACTTCGACCAGTCCTCGGGACTCCCGAGACGCAACGACGTGCTACCCCCCGGGAAGGCTAGGTCCCGTAAGGGTCACGGCCGACCGACGTGCGCGAGGACTCGCCTCCGTGCGCGGGTTCGCCTGCAACCGGACCCCGAGTCAAGTCACCCGGTGAACTCGGGGGTGACCACGAGCGCGGTCGGGGTCGTCGGGCAGGTGTCGGTGCTCGGGTCGTAGGTGATCATCACCTCACCGGTGGAGAGGGTGCTGAGAACGTTCGACAGGATCGTCGCTCCTGTCGCAACATGCGACGAGCCGCCGCCGCCCGATCCCTCGTCGAACCCGCCGCCACCGGCGCCGTAGCCGGCTCCCCCGCCACCGGCGTCGAAGACCCCTGCGCCGCCTCCCGCGAACCCGAGTCCACCGCCGCCACCGCCGCCGCCTCCACCTGGCCCGCCCCCAGCGTTTCCGGTGCCTCCGTCGCCACCGGTGGTGTTGCCGGGCCCACCGTCAGGGGCACCGGTCCCGGCCTTCCCCATCTGGCCTGCGCCGCCCCCGTTCCCGTCAGTGGCCGCAGTGTCGGCGCCGCCACCCCCGCCACCGACGACGCCGTTGCCACCGCCCCCGTTGCCCACGCCGCCACCGCTGGTCCCCCCGGTGTTGACGCCACCGCCCGCGCCCCCGAGATCCGCCGGGCCGCCGTTCCCGCCGACCGTGCCGCCCCCGCCCACACCGGGGCCGCCGCCGTTTGTCCCGGAAGCGCCCGGGTTACCCACCGTGCCGGCGTTCCCCCCCACGTCGACGACCCCCGCACCGCCGCCACCCCCCGCCACAACGAGCGGCCCCGCCGGTCCGGTAACCGCCGACGCGCCGCCACCCCCACCGTCGTTTCCGCTTCCGCCGCCCCCGCCCCCCACGCCGCCGACACCAGACAGCGCCGCCCCGCCTTGGCCACCGACCTCGACGCTGAGCACCTCACCGGGCGTCACCGGCAAGCGCGCCATCACGCTGGCGCCCTGACCACCAGCGGCGCCGATGGCCGCGGCACCCACGCCCGTGCTCGTCGTTCCTGGAACCGAGCCACCAGCGCCACCGATCGCCGTGATCGTCACGAAACAAATCCCCGCCGGCACCGGCGCCGCGCTCGGCGTGAAGCCCGCCGAAGTCGTGGACGGGAACAACGTCGTCGAAGCCGCCCCCGCCGGCCCCGAACCCGCCAACGCCGCCACCCCCACCAGCGCCGTGGCCACCGCGCCCACACCCGCACCGGCCACGCGCAGCCTCACTCGGACTCCCCTCCGCCACCCTGGCCGCCCGGCTCAGAACCGAGGAAACGTAGCATTCCGCCGGCCACCAGACCCGGATCGACGCGGCGCCGCGCCGGTGAAGAGGCCGACGAACTCGGTCCCGAGCCAGCCGACCTCGCCGACCGTGATCTGTGGCGTGAGGAAAGGTGGGGCGCCGTCGTTCTGCTCTGCGGCCTCGCCGATGATGACGCCGAGATGCTGCGCCGGGCGGCGGAAGAGGTCGCCGACGAGTGGACCGACTGGGAGGTCCGGGCGTTGCTCCTCGACGCCGCCGCGTTGGCGTCGATCGAGGATCCGAGGGCGGAAAGGTGACCATGCGACGCCTGGGAAGGCTTGGCGCAATGGGTGGCGAACGTCACCCTCGCAGGTACTGGGCTCCGCACGTTTCGCAACGAACCCGGGTCTTCGGGGCTAACACCCCCGCGGTCATCTTCCCGCCAGCGGACCGTTTCGACTTGAAACTGGTGCCGCCACACTTGGGACACGCCAGCACCCCGCCCGCCGTGCGTGTCCCGGCCTGGCTGATCTTCCTGGCGTTGCCAGCCGCCCGCATACGCTCCCGCTTCTCCTTCTCGATCTTGCGGCCTTCCTCGCTGAACGGGTTGTAGAAGACCAACTTTCCGTCGGCGATCTTCTGCCGCCGCTCGGCGTCCTTCTTGATCTTCGCGGCCTTCTTGGCGTCGTAGGTGCCGAACGGCTGGTCGGGTTGCGGCGTGTCCATAGCCGAAAATCGTAATGTCTGGGCCGCCGACGCTCACGGCCTCGGGGCCCTCGGCCGGTCGCTGCCGTACCAGGAGGGGCGGTCGGGGGCGGCGTTCGTGAGCAACTTCGATACCGCGGCGACCGACCAGCGGGTCACGATCGCAGGGGTCGGGCCCCGTCCGTACTAGAGAACCTCGCGCAGCCGGACGCCTATCGACTCCTCGACCTGGGCCGCGAGGTCACCGACCCACGCGATGACCTGGTTCGACATCGTCTGGCTCTTGGCCCTGACAACGGCGGTCGTCTGGTCCCGAAGGGAAAGAGGGCTTTACATGGTAGACCAGTCCTCGGGGTTGTCCTCGGTGTAGGAGCCCAGGACGTGCCCGTCGACCGCGTCGAGCTCGACGAGGCCACGGGTGCTGGGCGGCGTGTCGGCGCTGTAGAGGAGGATGCGCCAGGTCGGGCGGGATCGCAGGCCCCGCCAGGTGAGCTGGCCGGAGGCGTGCCCGACCGGGAACCCGACCGTGCGCGTCGCGACGACGAGCGCCTCGGTCTGGTCGACGTGGAGCGGCCACACGGTGGCGACGTGGTAAGCGAGGATGACGACCAGCGCGATCGCGGCGGCGAGGAGCCCGACGTTGCCGCTGGTCAGGTAGCCCGCGCCGGCGCCCAGCGCGCCGGCGGCGAGCCACGCCGCGGCACCGAGCCGGCGGCGGGGGCTGGGGAACAGGTACGGGCCGACGTACGCGGTGACGTCGAGGTCGGCCGGCAGCTCGTCGCGCTCGGCGTCGCTCATCGCTGCGGCACCTTGCCCGGCCAGGCCGCCCGGAGCTTCTCGAGGCTGCGGTCGAGTGCCTCGGGGAGGACGCGCGCCTCGGCGACGCTGGTCATGAAGTTCGCGTCGCCGACCCAGCGGGGCAGGACGTGCACGTGGAGGTGGCCGGGCACGCCGGCGCCCGCGGCCCGGCCCAGGTTCGCGCCGAGGTTCAGGCCGTCGGGGTCGTAGGCGCCCTTCACCGCGACGGTGGCCCGCCGGGTCGTCTCCATGAGCGCGGCCGCCTCCTCGGCGGTGAGGGCCTCGAGGTCCGAGACGTGACGCCGCGGGGCCACCATCAGGTGCCCGGACGTGTACGGGTAGCGGTTGAGGAGCGCGAAGGTCAGCGGCTCCCGGGCGACGACCCCGCCCTCGTCGTCGTCGCCGGCCACGACGGCACAGAACAGGCACCCGTCGGGACGGTCCTCGGCGGTCACCGCGTCGATGTACTCGGAGCGCCAGCCCGCCCACAGCCGATCGAGGGTCACCGCCGCGCCGCGACCTCGTCGGCCAGCCGGGTGACGAACGTCTCGACCGGCACGTCGTACTCGGGGTCGTCGGCGCCGCGGACGTTCACGCCGACCGTGCCCGCCTCGACGTCGCGGTCCCCGACCACGAGGACGTAGGGGACGAGCTCCTGGTGCTTGGCCCGCCGGACCCGCTTCTTGATCGTGTCCTCGTGGGCGCCGAGCAGCTCGGCGCGGAACCCGTCGGCGCGGAGCCGCCCGACCAGGCCCGCCGCGTACTCGTGGTGGCGGTCGGCGACCGGCAGGACGCTCACCTGCACCGGGGCCAGCCAGGTGGGGAACGCCCCCGCGTAGTGCTCGAGGAGGATCGCGAAGAACCGCTCGATGGATCCGAACAGGGCCCGGTGGATCATCACCGGGCGGTGCCGCTCGTTGTCGGCGCCGACGTAGTGGAGGTCGAAGCGCTCCGGCATCTGGAAGTCGAGCTGGATCGTCGACACCTGCCAGGTGCGGCCGATCGCGTCGCGGGCCTGCACCGAGATCTTCGGCCCGTAGAAGGCGCCGCCGCCCTCGTCGAGAACCAGCTCGAGGTCCATGCCCTCGGCGACCGACCGGAGCGTCTCGGTCGCCTCGTCCCAGTCCTGGTCGTGGCCGACCGCCTTGTCGGGCGGCTTCGTGGACAGCTCGAGGTAGAAGTCCTGCAGGCCGAAGTCGCGGAGCAGGTCGAGCACGAACACCAGGAGCGACCGCAGCTCGTCGGCCATGTCCTCCCGGGTGGTGAAGATGTGCGCGTCGTCCTGGGTCATCCCCCGCACCCGGGTGAGCCCGTGCACCACGCCGGAGCGCTCGTAGCGGTACACGGTCCCGAACTCGAACAGCCGCATCGGCAGCTCTCGGTAGGACCGGATCCGGCTCCGGTAGATGAGGATGTGGAACGGGCAGTTCATCGGCTTCAGGTAGTAGGTGGTGCCCTCGTCGCTGCCGTCGTCGACCGTCATGGGCGGGAACATGCTGTCCGCGAACCAGTCGAGATGCCCGGACGTCTCGAAGAGGTGTGCCTTCGTGATGTGCGGCGACGTGACGAACGAGTAGCCGCCCGCCTCGTGACGCCGGCGCGCGTAGTCCTCCATGACCGAGCGGACGATCCCGCCCTTCGGGTGGAACACCGCGAGGCCGGGGCCGACCTCGTCGGGGAACGAGAACAGGTCGAGCTCGGCGCCGAGGCGGCGGTGGTCGCGCCGCTCCGCCTCCTCGAGCTGGTGCAGGTACTCGGCCAGCGCGGTGGGGCTCTCCCAGGCGGTGCCGTAGATGCGTTGCAGCATCGGGCCGTGCTCGTCGCCCCGCCAGTAGGCGCCCGCGACGCGCATCAGGTGGAAGTTGCCCAGCCGGCCCGTGCTCGGGACGTGGGGACCTCGGCACAGGTCGACGAAGTCGTCCCCGTCACCGCGGGGGTTGCGGTACAGGGAGATGACCGAGCCGCCGCTCACCTCCGAGTCGTCGACCCGGTCGATGATCTCGCGCTTGAACGGCTGGTCGGCGAAGCTGTCGAGCCCCTCGTCACGCCCCACCTCGTCGCGGACGAAGGGCTGGTCGGCGGCGATGATCTCGCGCATGCGGGCCTCGATGCGCTCGAGGTCGTCCTCGGTGAAGTGGGCGCCGTCGGGCAGCTCGAAGTCGTAGTAGAAGCCGTTCTCGATCGCGGGGCCGATCGCGTACCGGGCGCCCGGGAACAGGTCGGTGACCGCCTGGGCGAGGACGTGCGCGCTGGAGTGGCGCAGCACCTCGCGCCCGTCCGGGCTGTCGGGCGTGACGATCGACACCCGCGCGTCGTGGTCGAGGGGATGCTGCAGGTCGACCACCTGGCCGTCGACGGTCGCCGCGATCGCGTCGCGGGCCAGGCGCTTGCCGATCGACGCCGCGACCTCGGCGGGCGTGGTGCCCTTCGGGTAGGTGCGGGTGGAGTCGTCGGGGAGGGTGACGGTGATGTCGGGCATGGTCGGGTCTGACCGTACCCGACCGGTCTCAGGAACCCGGAGCAGAATCGTCGGGCTGGTTGAGGTCGACGCCGACCAGCGACGCGAGCTCGGCCAGCGTCGCGGTGGCGCGGGGGTCGTCGCCGCCCGACAGCACCGCGCTGGCGAGCTCGTCGAGCGCCTCGACGGCGCGGGGCGCGTCGAGGTCGTCGTCGAGGGCGGCGCGGACCCGCGCCGCGTACGGGGCCGGGTCGGGACCACCCGAGCGCGCGCCGGCGGCGCGGAGGCGGTGCAGCAGCGCGGTGGCGTCGTCCACGTCGCTGTCGTACCACTCAAATCCGGCCCGGTAGTGGTGGCGCATCAGCGCGAGGCGGATCGCGCTCGGGTCGGTGACCTTCAGCAGGTCGCTGACGAACACCAGGTTGCCGAGCGACTTGCTCATCTTCTCGCCCTCGTAGCTGACCATCGCCGAGTGCATCCAGTGGCGGGAGAACGGCTTGCCGGTGACGCTCTCGCTCTGGGCGATCTCGCACTCGTGGTGCGGGAAGATCAAGTCGGTGCCGCCGCCGTGCAGGTCGAGGGTCTCGCCGAGGGTGTCCATCGCCATCACCGAGCACTCGACGTGCCAGCCCGGGCGTCCCACCCCGAACGGCGCTCGCCAGGCCGGCTCGTCGGGCAGCGACGGCTGCCAGAGGACGAAGTCGAGCGCGTCGCGGCGGTGGGGGTCCTCGGGGCGGCCGCCCCGCGCGCTGGCGAGGCGGATCATGTGCTCCCGGGAGTAGTGGGAGAGGGCCCCGAACCGCTCGAAGCTCGACACGTCGAAGTAGACGGTTCCGTGGGTGAGGTAGGCGTGGTCCCGGTCGAGCAGCTCCCCGATCATCTCGATCATCCCGGGGATCGATTCGGTGGCGCGCGGCTCCGCGACCGGGGGTCGCATCCCGAGCGCATCGAGGTCGGAATGGAACCGGGCCAGCTCCGCCTCCGCCAGCTCCAGGTAGGGGATGCCGAGCTCGCGGGCCTTCGGGAGGATCGAGTCGTCGACATCGGTGACGTTGCGGACCATCCGCACCTCGTGGCCGAGCTCCTCGAGCCGGCGGGCCAGCAGGTCGTAGGCGAGGTACGTCGCCGCGTGCCCGAGGTGCGTCGAGTCATAGGGGGTGATGCCGCACACGTACATGCGCACGACCGGTCCCGGCTCGAAGGGCACGACCCGCCGCGCCGCGGTGTCGAAGAGCTGGATCGTCACGGCGTGTAGCCCTCCACCCCGAGGAGGCGCAGCGTCCCCTTCCCCTTCTGGCGCACGTTGACGGACAGCAGCACCGCCGCGAACGCCTCCAACCCCGCCGCGTTGGCGAGCGACCCGCCGTCGAAGGCCCGGAGGTTCGGCAGGCTCACCACCAGGCCGAGGACCAACCGGCGGGCGTCGTCGTCATCGGCGCATACGATCACGTCGCTCTCGAGCCGCGTGTCGAGGTCGTGCAGCGCGTCGGCGGGGACGTGCTGGAACGCGGCGACGACCCGGGCGTCGGGGACCAGGGCCTGGATGCCCTGCGCGAGCGACCCTTCCGGTGGCATCACGGCCCGGAACTCCCGCCCGACCCGCTCAAGCCCGTTCGCGACCGTGAGCACCACCTTGCCGCGCAGCGCCGCGGCGTGGGCGGCGGTGGTCTCGAGGGCGGCCTCCCAGTTCGTCGCGACGACCACCAGGTCGGCGGCCTGGGCCGCCTCGTCGTTGGTGGCCGGCTGGAGGGTGGCGACCCGGTCGCCCCACCGATCGCGCAGCTCCCCCACGATCTTCTCGGCGCGCGTCCGGTCGCGCGAGCCGGCCCGCACCGTCTGGCCGACGTCGGCGAGCCGCGCCGCGAGGCCCTGCCCCAACGGTCCCGTCGAGCCGAGGACACCGATCTCCATGCGGCCCAGCATGGCACGGCGCGCGCTCCGCTCCCGGTGGCGGAGCATACGCTAGGCCGGTGAGCGACAACGTGCCGATGCGGCCCCCGCCCGCCTCGCCGCGCCGGCCGGCCCGCTGGTCGCTGCGGATCGTCGGGATCGCGGTCGTCGGGCTGCTCGCCTACCTGCTCTTCGACTCCGCGCTCAGCGTCGTGCGGGCCGGGATCGCGCTCGCCGGTTACGTGCTGGTCGGGTTCCTCTCCTACTCGGTCGGCAGGTGGGTAGGTCGCCGGCGCGCCCTGCGCAGCCCCTGACCGATCGCTCGCCGGCCGCGGGCCGCGAGCTACCCGGTGAAGCTCGGCGTCGCGACGATCGTCGCCGCGGCGGGCGTCGTCGCCGGACCGGGCGTGAAGGTCAAGGTCACGAAACCGTCCCCGTTGCCGGTCGTGCAGGTGTCGAACGTCGCGGTGGCCGGGAACCCGGACCCGACGCCGCCGCCCACGTTCGAGCCGAGCGCGTCCGGCCCGCTCGTGTCGCCGGCGCCGCCGCCGCCGGCCGCGCCGCCGGCCGACTGCGTCCCGCCCTGGCCCGGGATGCCCGACTCGTTCATGAAGTCGGCGAAGCCCGGGCTGCCGGTCGCGCCGCCCCGCGCCGCCGTCGTTGCCCGAGTTGCCGACCGCGCCGCCGATGGCCCCGCCGCCGCCGCCACCACCACCCACGGCGACCAGCGTCGTCGCGCCAGTCAGGAGCGCCGAGCCGCCACCGCCCCCGCCCCCGCCGCCAACGTCGGTCGAGAGGTCCCGCCCGTCCCGGCCCCGTTCGGGCCGCCGGTCCCGGGCACCCCGCCCTGGTTGGCGTCGTCGTCGTTGCTGACCGTCGCGTCGCCGCCGCGCTCACCAACGATGACGCTCAGCGCCTCGCCGGGGAGGACGCCGACCGTCACGGTCGTGTGCCGGGCCCAACCCGCCCAGGCCGGGGGCGCTCGGTTCCACGTTGACGCCACCCGCGGTGCCGCCCTGCGCGCCGCAGACCTCGACCGAGAGGGAGGTGACGTTCACCGGGACCGTGAACGCGAAGGTGCCCGGCGTCGTGAAGTGCTCGACCTCGGGAGTCGACGTCTGCCGGCTCGTGCTCGCGGGGGCGGTCCCGGCCCCGAGGGCGCCCAACGCCACCAGCGCGACGCCCATCGCGACCGCGGCGCCTCGCCGTCGGAACTGCACCACCTCCGCCGCCTCCCCAGCCCCCCGCTCCGGGACGAGGGCGGACACTCTCCGGCGCTCGGCGGGGACACGGTAACCCGAGCCGGACGCGACGCCCGGCCCGGTCCGGGTCGTCCGGTCAGCAGATGCAGTCCGGCCCGAGGAGGACGCGCAGCTCGGCGTAGAGGCCGTTGGTGGCGTCGACGCGGTAGTCGTCGGCCAGGCGGAGCACGGTCGTCCGCTCGGGGCGTTCGAGGTGGACGAACAGCTCGCTGTCGCCGGGGTGGCGACGGAGCAGCTCGCGCAGCTCGTCGACGCGCTGGTCGGAGAGCTTCATGAGTGGCACCCGGACCCGCACCGGCGGCGAGCCGTCGAGCACGATCTCGGGTCGGGTCAGCTCCATGGCCACGATCTTGGGCTGGTCCTCGCGGCGGTCGAGGCGGCCCCGGACGCACACGATGGCGTCGTCCTCCAGCAGCTGGCCGTACTCGGTCATCGTCTTGGGGAACACCATGACGTCGAGCGCGGCGCCAAGGTCCTCGAGCACGAACGTCGCCATCAGGTCGCCTCGCTTGGTGTACTTGCGGTTCAGGGCGGTGACGATCCCGGCCACCGTGCGGGCCTCGCCCTCCCGGGCCTCCCGGAACTCGGACAGGGTGCAGTCGGCGTGGCGGCGCAGCGCCGCCTCGGTGCCGAGCAGCGGGTGGTCGCTGACGTAGAGGCCGAGCATCTCCTTCTCGAAGTCGAGGCGGGTCTTGCGGTCGAACTCCTCCTCGGGGATCTCGACCCGGCCCAGGAGCCCGCCCGGCGCGGCCCCGTCGTCGGATCCGTCGGCCTCGCCGAAGAGGCTCATGATCCCGGCCTCGCGCTCGCGCTGGCGGGTCACGGCCTCGTCGACGATCGGCTCGAACACCTGGAGCAGACCCTGTCGGGGATGCCCGAGCGAGTCGAAGCCGCCCGCCTTGATCAGCGACTCGAGGGTCCGCTTGTTCAGCGCGGCGGGGTCGACCCGGGCGCAGAAGTCGTAGAAGTCGCGGAACGGGCCGTCCTCGGTGCGGGCGGCGACGATCATGGCGACCACCCCTTCGCCGACGTTGCGGACCGCGGACAGCCCGAACCGGATCGACTTCGGCACGTCGGGCGCGGCGCGCACCGAGAAGTCGGAGACCGACTCGTTGACGTCGGGGACCAGCACCGGGATGCCGAGCTGGCGGCACTCGGCGAGGAACACCGCGGTCTGGTCCTTGTTGGTGCGCACACTGGTCAGCAGCGCGGCGAGGTACTCGACCGGGTAGTTCGCCTTCAGGTAGGCGGTCTGGTAGGCGAGGTAGCCGTAGCCGACCGAGTGCGACTTGTTGAACGAGTAGTCGGCGAACGGCTCGACGGTGTCGAACATCCGCTCCCCGAACTCGCGGTCGTGGCCTTGGGCGACGCAGCCGTCGACGAACTTCGATCGCTCCTGGACGATGAGGCTGCGGATCTTCTTGCCGGTCGCCTGGCGCAGCGTGTCGGCCTCCTCGAGGCTGTACCCGGCCAGGCGCTGCGCGACGCGCATCAGCTGCTCCTGGTAGATCATCAGCCCGTAGGTCGGGGCCAGGATCTCCTCGAGGTCCTCGTGCGGGTACTGCACCGGGCTGCGCCCGTTCTTGCGGTCCGCGTACTCGGTGTGCCAGTTCTGGGCCATCGGGCCGGGCCGGTACAGGGCGACGAGCGCCGCGACGTCCTCGAAGCTGGTCGGCGCCAGCCGCTGGAGCAGCGCCCGCACCGGCGCGCCCTCCAGCTGGAACACGCCGACCGTGTCGCCCCGGCGGAGCAGCTCGAAGGTCTTCGGGTCGTCGAGCGGCACCCGGTCGATGTCGGGCCGCGTCCCGCTGGACGCCTCGACCAGGTCGAGGGTGATCTCGAGTACGTCGAGGTTGCGGAGCCCGAGGAAGTCCATCTTCAACAGGCCGAGGTCCTCGACGCCGTGCATCTCGTACTGGGTGACGATCGGCGCGTCGGCGAGGTCCCGGCCCGGCTCCGGCTTGCGCTGCACGGGCAGGTACTCGGTCAGCGGCTCGCGGGTGATGACCACCGCGGCGGCGTGGATCCCGTCCTGGCGGCGCAGCCCCTCCAGGCCCCGAGCCACGTCGATGACCCGCCGGGCGTCGGGATCGGCCTGGTAGAGCTCCCGCAGCTCGACGGCCATCTTGTAGCCGTCCTCGCGCCCGGGGACGGGCTCGAGACACGCGGCCAGCGGCGTGTCGCGGCCCATGATCAGCGGCGGCATGAGCTTGGCGATCTTGTCGCCCATCCCGTACGGGTAGCCGAGCACCCGGGCGCCGTCCCGCACCGCGGCCCGGGCCTTGATCGTCGAGAAGGTCACGATCTGCGCGACGTGGTCCTCCCCGTACCGCTCCGCGGCGTAGCGGATCATCTCGCCGCGGAGCGCGAGTCGAAGTCCATGTCGATGTCGGGCATCTGGTGGCGGCCCGGGTTGAGGAACCGCTCGAAGAGCAGGTCGTAGCGGATCGGGTCGACGTCGACGATGCGGAGGCAGTAGGCGACGCACGACCCCGCCGCGCTCCCCCGCCCCGGGCCGACCCGGATCGACCGCTCCCGGGCGTGACGGAACAGGTCCCACACCACCAGGAAGTACGCCGAGAAGCCCATCGTCTGGATGACGCCGAGCTCGTAGTCGAGGCGCTCCGCGACCTGCGCCGGGACCGGGTCGCCGTAGCGCTCCACCGCGCCGGCTCGGGTCAGCTCCCGCAGGTACGAGTCCTCGTCGTGCCCGTCGGGGGTCGGGAAGGTGGGGAGCACCGCGTGGCCGAACTCGATCTCGACGTCGGCGCGCTCCGCGATCAGCAGCGTGTTGTCGCACGCCTCCGGGTAGTCGGCGAACAGGGCCCGCATCTCGGCCGCCGACTTCAGGTAGTACTCCTGCCCGTCGAACTTCAGGCGCTTCGGGTCGTCGGTCGTCGACGCGGTCTGCACGCACAGCGAGCGCGTCGTGGGCCTCCGCGTCCTCCCGCCGCGTGTAGTGGCTGTCGTTGGTGGCGAGCAGGGGCAGGTCGAGATCGCCAGCGATGCGCAGCAACGCCGGGTTGACGCGGGCCTGGTCGGCGAGCCCGTGGTCCTGGAGCTCCACGTAGAAGCCGTCCGGGCCGAGCACGTCTCGGAAGCGGGCGGCCAGCTCCCGCGCGCCGGCCTCGTCGTCGGCGAGGAGCCGCTGGCACACCGCGCTGCCGAGGCAGCCGCTCGTCGCGACGATCCCGTCGCGGTGCGCCTCGAGCACGTCGAAGTCGATACGCGGCTTGTAGAAGAACCCGTCGAGGTACGCGAGCGACGACAGCTTCATCAGGTTGTGGTAGCCGGCGTTCGTCACCGCGAGGAGCGTGAGGTGGAAGATGTCGTGCTCGTCGCGACGGGGCCGGTCGAAGCGGCTCGTCGTGACGAAGTACGCCTCCATGCCGATGACAGGCTTCACGCCGTTCTCGCGGGCGACACGGTAGAAGTCCAAGACGCCGTACATGTTCCCGTGGTCGGTGATCCCGACCGCGGGCTGTCCGTCCGCGACCACGGTCGCGATCACGTCCGGCACCCGGGCCGCGCCGTCGAGCATCGAGTACTCGGTGTGCAGGTGCAGGTGCACGAACGACGACGCCACGGCCTCTCCGACACCCCCACCTCGACTCTCCACAGGCGGCGAGCGACCCTGTGGAGAACTACAAACGTGTAACTCGAACCTACGCCGGGCCGGCCAACGTCGCAAGCGTGGGTAGTGGGTCTCTTTCAGTTTCTATGTCCTACCCCCGTTCTACTGTCGGAGTCGCGAGAGCCGTCGGTCCCTCGGTAGGAGGGAGCGTGAAACTGCCTTCGGGCTGCCGACGTAAAGCCGAATGTACGCACTGGGTCGAAAGTGACCCACTACCCGTGCGTGAGGAGGGCCCGCCGACGGCCCTCAGGCGCGGCCCCGGGCGGCGAGGAGGGGGACGAGCATCTCGGCGACGGTGAGGGACCCGTGGGCCGAGATCAGCCCGGCCTCGCGGAGCAGGGCCGGGTCGACGAACGCGACCGGCCCTCGGGCGGCGAGGACGACGTCACCGACCCGCCGCCGGGTCGCCGGGGAGGGGGCGGGGCCGAGCCAGGCCTCGTCGAGGAGCTGCTCGCGTCCGAACACCCACGCCTGGTCGGCGAACCGGTCGGTGGCCGCCTCGAGGAGCGGAGCGGCGTCGCCCCGGGCCGCGTGCAGGTAGCGGAACCGCCCGTCCCCCGAGCAGCGCTCGACGAGGTCGCCGAGCGGCTCGAGGCCCAGCCACCCCTCGGGGCCGACGTGGACCTGCCCGTGGTCGGCGGTGACGACCACGGCCGACTCGGGAGGGAGCGCGTCGCGGACGTCGCCGACCAGCCGGTCGGCGGCGCGCAGCTCGGCCTCGTAGAAGCCGTCGTGGAGGCCGTGCGCGTGGGCGATGGCGTCGACCCCGTCGTAGTAGGCGTACACGAGCGGCTCCCCGGCCGCGGCGAGCCGACGGCACTCCTCCACCAGCGCCGACACGGTCCGCCAGCCGAGGAACCGGCCGCCGCGCAGGTGCGCCTCGGTGAACCCGGTCGACACGAACTCCGCCTTCGTGACCACGGGCACCGGGCGGCCGAGGAACGGCGGGTGGCGCTGGACCGTGAACGGCTCGGGAACCCGACGGCTGTTCCCGGCCCGCCAGAGCAGCACGTTGAGGACGGCGCCGTCGACGAGGACCCGGTAGCCGATCACTCCGTGCTGGGAGGGCGGGAGACCGGTCGTGATCGAGGTCGAGCGCGGCGCCGGTCGTGGAGGGGACGACGGTGGTGACCGGGCCGCCGTCGAGCGCGGCCAGCTCGGGCAGCGCGCTCGGCCGGTCGCGGATCGCGTCCCAGCCCAGCCCGTCGACGACGAGGAGGACGACGGTTCGGGCGTCGGCGAGGGGGGCGGGGAGCCAGTCGACCGGGCGGGCGCCGAGCAGCGCCGGGACGACGTTGGCGACGTTCGGGCCCGAGTAGTCGGGCCGGACCGGCTCCGAAACGGGCTCCACCCGGCGAGGCTACCGGCGGGGTTCCGATCAGGTCCCACCCCGGGCGGCTCGTCCGCGACGATGGCCAGGCGATGAAGGTCTCGACCCGAGGTGACTACGCGGCGCGGGCCCTGCTGTCCCTCGCCCTGCACGGGCTCGACCGGCCGACCTCGGTGAAGGAGATCGCGGAGCGCACCGCGCTCCCCCAGCCCTACCTGGAGCAGATCCTCCTTGCGTTGAAGGGCGCGGGGCTGGTGCGGTCCAAGCGGGGTGTCGGCGGCGGGTACGTGCTGGCCCGACCGCCCGGGGAGATCACCCTCGCCCAGATCCTCGACCGCGGTGGACGGGCCACTGGCGACACCGGTCGACGAGCACGACCACTGCGAGGGGCACTGCGTGCTGCAAGAGGTGTGGGTGTGCGTCTCCGACGAGATGAGCCACCTCCTCGACGGGTACACGCTTGCCGATCTGGTCGACCGCACCCGGATCGGGCACCGGCACGCCGAGCACGGCGTCGCGGGACGCCGCCTCGGCCTGATCAGGCCGACACGCGCACCGGCGCCGGCCGGCGCGCCCCGGGAGCGTCACGATCACGGCCAGCCCGCCGTCGGGCCCGTCGGCCAGCGTGACCGTGCCGCCGTCGGCCACGACGAGGCGCCGCACGATGGGGAGGCCGAGCCCGAACCCGCTGCGGTCCCGGCGGGCGCTGGGCGACCGCCAGAACCGGTCGAAGGCCCGGGCCCGCTGCTCCGGGCTCATGCCGGGGCCGGCGTCGTGGACCTCGACGCGGACCTGCCCGCCCGCGGCCCGGGCCAGGACCCGCACCGAGGAGCCGCGGGGCGCGACGTCGAGCGCGTTGCTCAGCAGGTTGTCGAGGACCTGCTCGAGGCGGCCCGGCTCGCTGCGGACCGCAAGGTCGTCGACGTCGGGGACCAGGTCCACACCCCGCTCGGCGGCGACCGCCCACCAGGCGTCGAGGCGGGCCTCGACCAGCGGACCCAGCGCGACGTCGCCGCTCGGCGCCGGCGCGTCCTCGGCCCGGGTCAACACGAGGAGGCTCTCCACCAGCGCGGTGAGGCGGCGCACCTCCGCGAGCGCGCCGTCGAGGTCCTCGGGCCGGTGCTCGGGCCCGTCGGCCTCGACGTTCTCGAGTCGGAGCCGCAGCGCGGCGAGCGGGGTGCGGAGCTGATGGGAGGCGTCAGCGACGAAGGCCCGCTGCGAGCCGAGCAGCGACTCGAGCCGCTCGGCGGTGGTGTTGAACGACTGGGCGAGGCGTCGCAGCTCGGGCGGGTCGTCGGGGACGGGGACGCGCACACCGAGGTCGCCGTCGCCGAGGCGGGACGCGCCGGCGTCGAGGTCGGCGAGGGTGCGGGTGAACGACCCGGCGAGGAGGGTGCTGACCAGCAGGACGATGAGCGCGATCAGGCCGGCCAGCCCGGCGAGCAGGAGCCAGTTGCGCTGCACCGCGTGGTCGACGACCGACAAGGAGGAGGAGACCCGCAGCGCGCCGACCGTGCCGTCGCGCCACACCACCGGGACCGTCACCGCGAGGACGTCGCCCCCCGGGCCGGCTTGCCGGCCGGTGACGCGGTGGCCGTGCCGGGCCGCGTCGAGGTCGGCGACCCCGGCCGTGGACGTCCCCGGGTGGGGCTGGTGCGAGCCGGCGGCGGCCAGCACCCGGCCGGTGTCGTCCACCACGACGACGCCGTTGCCGGTCTGGCGGGCCAGCGCGCCGACCAGGCTGGCCAGCGTCACGGTGTCACGTTGCGCGAGCGGCTGGTCGGCGCGCAGCGCGAGCGCGTATCCGTCGGCTTGCAGCTGGTTGGTGAGCGCCCGCTCCTGGGACTGGCCGTAGAGGAGGCCGAGCGGGAGAGCGAGCGCGACGAGGACGAAGCAGGTGATCGACAGGTAGCTGATCAGCAGGCGCCGCTTCACGCCGGCGCCTCAACCACCCCGAGCCGGTACCCGACCCCGCGGACGGTCTCGATCAGCTCCGGGCGGCCGAGCTTGCGGCGCAGGCTCGCGATGTGGACGTCGAGGGTCTTGGTCGGCCCGTACCAGTGCGGGTCCCACACCTCGTCGAGGATCCGCTGCCGGCTGTACACCGCGCCCGGGTCGTCGGCGAGGAGGGCGAGGAGGTCGAACTCCTTCGGGGTGAGCGTGACCGGCCGGTGGTCGACGAAGGCGCGGCGGGTGCGGCGGTCCACGGCCAGCGGGCCGAGCGGCGGGGCGGGCTCGGCACGCGACGCGCCGCGTCGCAGCACAGCGCGGACCCGGGCCACCAGCTCCCGGAAGCCGAACGGCTTCACCACGTAGTCGTCGGCGCCGAGCTCGAGGCCGACGACCCGGTCGACCTCCTCCCCGCGCGGTGACGACGATGATCGGGACGCCCGACGCGGCGCGCAGCTCGCGGCACAGCTCGAAGCCGTCGACGTCGGGGAGGCCGAGGTCGAGGAGCACCACGTCGGGCGGTGCGGCGTCGAGGGCCCGCCGGGCGTCGGCGCCGCACTCGGCGTGCTCGACGCTGAACCCCTCCCGCTCGAGGCCCCGCACCAGGGGGGAGGCGATGGTCAGGTCGTCCTCGACGAGGAGTAGCCGCATCCCTCCAGGGTCGGCAGCCGGGCGCCTCCACCTTTACCAAATCTTGACCGCGGGGAAGGCCTGCGTTGAGGGGCCCCGGCGTACGGTGACCCTGGACATCACGACCTGTCCACCGGTGTCCGTCTCTCAGCCGGCCGCCGGCGACGTCGAAGCCTCACCCCGCCCCCTCGACGCCGCCGGCACCGGCTGGCCCTTCCTCCTCCAGCCCGCCCGGGCGGTCCACGCCCAGCCGGTCGAGCGTCGCGGCCAGGTCGTCGGGCAGCGCGGCGCGGAAGGCCAACGGCGCGCCGGTGCGGGGGTGCGCGAAGGCCAGCCGGTGCGCGTGCAGGAACGGCCGCCCCAGCGCGTCGGCAGTGCCGTAGGCGGCGTCGCCGAGCACCGGGTGGCCGATGGCGGCCAGGTGGACTCGGATCTGGTGGGTGCGGCCCGTCTCGAGGCGGCACTCGAGCAGCGCGACACGGCCGGCCGGGTCGACGGCGACGCGCTCGTAGCCGGTGCGGGCCGGGCGGCCGGCGGCCTGCACGCTCATCCGGGTCCGGTGCCGGCTCGATCGGCCGATCGGCGCGTCGATGACCGCCCGCTCCGACGCCGGGACGCCGCGCACGAGGGCCAGGTAGCGGCGGTCGACGTCGTGGGCGGCCAGCGCTCCGACCAGGGCGTCGTACGCGTCCCCGGCGCGGGCGACGACGAGCAGGCCGCTGGTGTCCCGGTCGAGGCGGTGCACGATCCCGGGCCGGTGCGGATCCCCCACCGTCGCCAGCTCCGGGAACCGGCTGAGAAGCCCGTGCACGAGCGTGCCGTGCTCGTGGCCAGCGCCGGGATGGACGACGAGGCCGGCCGGCTTGTTCACCACGATCACGTCGTCGTCGGCGAAGCGCACGTCGATCGGCACGTCCTCGGCGTGGGGGACCTCGGCTGGCTCCGGCTCGGCGAGCAGCTCCACCGTCGAGCCGGCGCGGAGCCGGTGACTCTTGGCCGGGATCCGGCCGTCGACCAGCACCGAGCCGGCGGCGAGGAGCGCCTGGACCTCGGCTCGGCTCCACCCGGTGAGGAGCGCCACCGCCCGGTCGACCCGTTGCCCGACCAGCGCGGCGGGGACCGGCAGCGCGTCCGGCTCGCCGCTCACGCCCTCGACCGCTGCGACCGGCCGCCGAAGAGGCTCCACAGGACGAGGAGCACCGCGCCGACCGTGATCGCCGAGTCGGCGACGTTGAACGTCGGCCAGTCCCGCAACGCGATGAAGTCGACGACCGAGCCCCGGAACCAGCCCGGGGCGCGGAACACCCGGTCGGCGACGTTGCCGAGCGCGCCGCCGAGCACCAACGCCAACGCGACGAGCACCACCCGATCCTCGGTGTGCCGCACCGCGCGCACCAAGAAGAAGGCGACGACCAGCGCGAGACCGGCGAGCAGCGGCGTGACGGTCTGGAAGAGGCTGAACGCGCTGCCCGGGTTGCGGGTCAGCTGCAGCTCCAGCGTGCTCCCGATGATCGAGATCGACCGGCCCGGAAGCGACGCCACCGCCCACGCCTTCGTCGCCTGGTCGAGCACGACGACCGCTGCGACGATCCCGGCGACGAGCCACCACCGGGCGGCCACGTCGGGGACCGGCGGCTCAGCGGCGTCGTTCGGCACGCGCCTTGCAGTCGACGCACACCTGGGCCCACGGGATCGCCTCGAGCCGCTCGAGCGCGATCCGCCGCCCGGCCGGCTTGCACACCCCGTACTTGTTGCGCTTCATGCGTTCGAGCGCGTCGTCGATCTCGTCGATGACCTGGCGGGCGGTAGCGGAGAGGAGGAGGTCCCGCTCCCGCTCCACGTTCACCGTGTCGCCCTCGCCGGATTCCTCGTCGAACTGGGTGTCGCCGGCCTCCCGGTCCCGGGCCAGCTCCTCGGCTTCCGCGTACAGGTCGGCGGCCTGGAGGGTCAGCCGCTGCTTCTCGTCGATGAGCTTCTGGCGGAGCCGCTGGAGGGTCTTGGGCGACAGGTTGGCGGGTCCCGGCGTGACCTCGAACCCCGACAGCGGGCAGATCACGGTCTTCTTCGAGCTGCGGGCCTTCGACACCGAGGGGGTCGTCTTCGCCGGCGCGACCTTCCTGCCCGCGGCCTTGGCCACCGTCTTGGTCGGGGCCGCCTTCTTGACCGTCGCCTTGGCCACCGTCTTGGTCGGGGCTGCCTTCTTGACCGTCGCCTTCGCCGGCGTCTTCTTGGCCGGCGCCGCCTTCGCCTTCTTCACCGCCGGGGCCGCCTTCTTGACCGTCGCCTTCGCCGGCGTCCGCTTGGCCGCGGTCTTCTTGGCGGCTTTCGCGGGGGTCTTCTTGGCGGCCTTGGCTGGGGTCTTCTTGGTGGCCTTGGCCGGCTTCTTGGCGGCCGGCTTCGCCCTCGCGGCGGCTGCTGGGCGTCGCGGTGCGGACTTCTTGTCTGCCCTGCCCGGCATGGGGTCTCCTCGTCGAATTCGAGGCGTTTCGGTCCCGAAAGAGCGGTGGAGCCTAGCGCCGGGCGATGGGGTGCTCCAACACCCGCGTCGCGACCCGGCCGCTACAGGTACCCGGCCCGGAGCAGGTCGTTGGTGGCGAACCAGCCCGGGACCGCGGGGATGAAGTTGAAGACCAGCTGCTGGGCGAGGACCGCGGCGACCGCGATCGGGGTGGCGACGCCCGCCGCCGCGAGCGCGGCGGTCATGCCGACCGACCCGACCGCGGTCCCGCCCCCCGGGATCGGGACGAGCGACGCGATGGTGCCGATCCCGATGTTCATCGCCAGGAGGGTCCAGTAGTCGATGTGCCCGCCGAACGCGGCGATGCAGGTCAAGAGCACGAAGCCGCTCAGGAGCACGTAGACGAGGTTGCCGCTCACGAGCAGCGCCAGTCGACGGGGTGAGCGGGTGGCCTCCCAGATTGTGGCCAGCGCGCTCTTCAGCGGTGGCAGCACCTTGTTGCGTAGCACCGGCAGCCAGGCGACCAGCCCCGCGACGAGCGCGAGGACGAGGACCGCGAGCAGCACGACCGACGCCACCTTCCCGAGCGGGATGCTGCCCGTCTTCACGCTGGTCGGCGAGAGCACCAGCGCGACGCCGAACAGCACCACGGAGACCGCGATGTCGGCGAACTGGGCGAGGAGCCCGCCGGCCGCGACCGCCGACGCCAGGTCGATGCCCTGCTTCTGGAGGAACCGGACCTGCGCCGCCAGGCCGCCCACCGCGGGGACGGCCAGGTTCGAGAACGACATCGACAGCTGCAGCTCGGAGGTTCGCAGCAGCGGCAATCGGCCGGGCACGCATCCCTGCAGCGCGATCGCGGTCGCGAGGTTCGTCGAGAACGACAAGACGATGGCCAGCGTGAGCCACCACCAGTTCGCGGTCTGGATCACGTGCCAGAGGTCGCTCGGGTTGCCGACCTCGCTCAGCAGGGCGAAGACCACGATGAGGGTCCCGACCGCCATGAGCAGCTGGGTCGGGTTCACCCGGTACAGCTCCTGGAGCGGCGGCTCCTCGACCCCCGCCGCGGCGGCGGCCGCGGCGCGGAGCTTGTCGACGTCGTCCTTGAACGCCTTCCGGGCCCGGTGGTGGTGGGTGTACAGCTCCCGGCTCAGCGCCGCGACCTGGAGGAGCGGCAAGGCGGCGACGACCGGGTCCTCACCCACCGTGCGGCGCGCGGCCGCGACCGCCCGGTCGGGGCCGACCAGGCCCGCGGTGCTGCAGAGCAGCTCGGCGACGTCCACCGCGCGCCGGGGCGGCGGCGCCACGGCGCGGGCGTGCTCGAAGTCGGTGATCGCCGCCCCGTCGGCGGTCAGGACGACGTGGCGGGCGTTCAGCCGCCCGTGCGCGACGTGGGCGGCGTGGAGGCACACCACCTGCTGCCAGACGTCGTCGAGCACCGGGTCGGTGACGTCCGAGGGGTCGAGGTCGGCGAGGCGGGGCCCCACCAACGGCCGCTCGGCGATCAGCGCGGTGCCGGGACCGGCGGTGCCCGCGACGACGACGTGCGAGACCCTCGCCCGCTCGCTGGCCGCCAGCAGCACCGTGTAGGCCTCGTGCTCCACGTCCTCGAGGCGGCTCAGGTGCACGGTCGCGCCGCCGTCCTTGTAGAGCAGGGAACGCCAGAACTTCGCCATCAGCTGGGCGTCGACCTCGTCACGGCCCAGCACCCGGATTCGCAGCGGTCCCTCGACGTCGCGCCCGACCATGAGCGTGGCGCCGATCGTCTGCTCGGGGGCGAGGTCGAGCTCGACCACGTCGACGTCGAGCTCCGCGAGCGCGGCCGCGACGTGAGCCCGGGTCGGACGGCCACCCGGCGACCCGAAGGCGAGGTGCACGAGCGTCGCGATGCCCCAGCCGAGCAGCAGCCCGGCCGCTGCGGCGTCGAAGGTGCCGAGCCCCAGGTACAGGGCGGCAACGGTCATCAGGATCATGAAGAGCTGCCCGAGGCGGCGCATGGGCCGGGTCAGGTACGGCGCCGAGGTGGACACGACGGCGACGATCACGGCCAGGCGCACCAGGGGGAACGACGGCGACGCGTCGCCGAACCGGGTGATGATGTGCAGGCTCTTGGCGACGCTCTCGTCCTGGACCGCGATGACGCCGATCAGGCGGCCCAGCACCCACGCCGCTGCGCCGGCGACGACCAGGTCGCGGGCGAGCCGCCAGCGGCGGGCGACGAGCGCGGCGAGGATGATCGTCGCCACCGCCCACAGCGTGCCGAGCTGGTACAGCGCCGTGAACAGCGAGTTGAACCAGTCGGGCAGGTGGTTGATCGCATTCGTCACCGACTGCTCGACCGTCGTGACGTCGTTGTGGTGGACGACGGCGAGGGTCATCAGCGGGACGAGCACCACGAGCCGGAGCACGTCGGTGATCCGACGTCGGTACGGCTGTTCCGAGGCGGGTCCGAACGTCCCGTACCGCCACCGCGCGAGCGTCTGGTGGTGGGGCGTCTTCGCCGCCTCGACGCTCACTCGACTCGTCCCTTCGCCCGGTGCCGACCGAGTCGCCGCGCCAGCGCGGCTGCGGCCAGAGGGTAGTGGGCCCGCGCGCGCGAGCCGCGGTCCGACGAGAGCCGCGGGGCACGGTCTGGCTCGCGCGCGTCGCGTCGCTCCGTTTTGGGGGACGGGAGCGCGAGGGGCCTCCGGTACGCTCCCCGCGATGCCGTTCGAGCCCGTGGAGCCCGACCTCGACCTCGTCGCGCTCGAGGAGCGGGTGCTGCGCCGCTGGGCCGACGACGACGTGTTCGGCGAGAGCCTGCGCCAGCGGGCCGGCGCGCCGGAGTGGGTGTTCTACGAGGGACCGCCGACCGCGAACGGCCAGCCCGGCCTGCACCACGTGTGGGCTCGCTCGTTCAAGGACCTCTACCCGCGGTTCCACACCATGCGGGGCCGCTACGTCGAACGCAAGGGCGGCTGGGACTGCCACGGCCTCCCCGTCGAGCTCGAGGTGGAGCGGGAGCTCGGCTTCGCCGGCAAGCCCGAGATCGAGGAGTACGGCATCGCGGCGTTCAACCAGCGCTGCCGCGAGTCGGTGTACCGGTACGTGGAGAACTGGTCGGCGCTCACCACCCGGATCGGGATGTGGCTCGACACCGCCAACGCCTACTGGACGCTCACCAACGACTACATCGAGAGCGTCTGGTGGCATCTGCGTCAGCTATGGGACGCGGGCCTGATCTACGAGGGCTTCAAGGTCGTCCCCTACTGCGGGCGGTGCGGGACCGCGCTGTCGAGCCACGAGGTCGCGCAGGGCTACGAGGACGTGACCGAGCCGTCGGTGTTCGTCCGGTTCCCGCTCGTCGACGACGACGTCGACCTGCTGGTGTGGACGACGACGCCGTGGACGCTGATCTCGAACGTCGCCGCGGCGGTGAACCCCGCCTTGCGCTACGTGCGGGTGCGGCGGGGCTCGGGCCGGGACCTGGTGCTCGCCGCGGCCCGGGTCGGCGCGGTGCTCGGCGACGACGCCGAGGTGGTCGGCGACGTGGACGCGTCGACGCTGGTGGGCCGCCACTACCGGCGACCCTTCGACCTGCTGGCCCTGCCCGACGACGCGGCGCGGGTCGTCGCGGCCGACTTCGTCACCGTCGAGGACGGGTCGGGGATCGTGCACCTCGCCCCCGCCTTCGGGGAGATCGACCGGGAGGTGAGCGAGGCCGAGGGGCTCCCGGTGCTGAACCCGGTCGACGCCGCGGCGCGCTTCGACGCCACCGTGCCGCCGTACGCGGGGCGGTTCGTGAAGGACGCCGACCCGCTCCTCATCGACGACCTCGCGAGTCGAGGCCTGCTCGAGCTGGTCGTGGACTACACGCACTCGTACCCGCACTGCTGGCGGTGCTCGACGCCGCTCATCTACTGGGGGAAGCCGACCTGGTTCGCCGCGCACCGCGGAGCGGCGCGACGACCTGCTGCGCGAGAACGAGACGGTCGGCTGGCATCCCGAGCACATCCAGCACGGCCGGTTCGGGGACTGGCTGGAGCACAACGTCGACTGGGCGCTGTCCCGCGACCGGTTCTGGGGGACGCCGCTGCCGTTCTGGCGCTGCGACGACGGGCACGACCACTGTGTCGGGTCAGTCGCCGAGCTGGCCGAGCTGGCCGACCGGGACCTCCAGAACCTGGACCTGCACCGGCCCGACGTCGACGACGTCACGATCCGCTGCCCCGAGTGCGGGGCGCGGGCCCGGCGGGTGGAGCCGGTCCTCGACGCCTGGTTCGACTCGGGGGCGATGCCGGCCGCGCAGTGGCACTACCCGTTCGAGGGTCGGGAGGTGTTCGAGCGGCGGTTCCCGGCCGACTTCATCTGCGAGGCGATCGACCAGACCCGGGGCTGGTTCTACTCGCTGCTGGCCGTGAACACGCTGGTGTTCGGCCACACCCCGTACCGGAACGTGGTGTGCCTCGCGCACGTGGTGGACCGCGACGGGCAGAAGATGTCGAAGTCGCGGGGCAACATCATCGACCCGTGGGAGGTGCTCTCCAGCCGGGGCGCCGACGCGCTGCGCTGGTACTTCTTCTCGGCCGGGTCGCCGTGGACGAGCCGGCGGGTCGACGAGCAGGTGATCGACGAGACGACCCGCCGGTTCCTGCTCACCTTGTGGAACACGGCGTCGTTCTTCGTCACCTACGCCAACCTCGACGGCTGGGCGCCCGGGCCGCCGCTGGCGGCCCGCCACGTCCTCGACCGGTGGATCCGCTCCCGGCTGTGCGACACGGTCGGGGAGGTGACGGCGGCGTTGGAGGAGTTCGACGCGCTGCGCGCCACCCAGGCCCTGGACCGCCTCGTCGACGACCTGTCGAACTGGTACGTGCGACGCTCCCGGTCGCGGTTCTGGAAGTCGGCCGACCCGGGCGCGCCGGCGACGCTTCACGAGTGCCTCGTCACGCTCAGCCTGCTCCTGGCGCCGTTCTGCCCGTTCACCGCCGACGAGCTGCATCGGCGCGTCACCCCGTCCCGCCGGTCGGTGCACCTGGCCGACTGGCCGGCGCCGGACTCCGCCGCGCTCGACCCGGCCCTGGAGGCCGGCATGGCGCTGACCCGCCAGCTGGCGACGCTCGGCCACGCGGCCCGCAACGACGCGGCGCTCAAGGTCCGTCAGCCGCTGCGGCGGGCGCTGGTCCTGCTCCGCCCCGGGGAGACCCTCGACGACGAGCTCGCCGCGCAGCTCGCCGACGAGCTGAACGTGAAGACGCTCGAGCCGGTCGCGACGCTCGAGGGGCTCCTCGACTACGTGGTGACGCCCGACTTCCGTCGGCTCGGTCCTCGGGTCGGGCCGCTCATGCCGAAGGTGAAGGCGGCCCTCGCCGGCGCCGACGGCGCGGCGCTGCGGCGCACCCTCGCCGAGGCGGGCCGGGTGGTGCTCGACGTCGACGGGCAGCCGGTCGAGCTGGGTCCCGACGACGTGCAGATCCGCGCCCGGGCCCACGAGGAGTTCGTCCTCGCCGAGGGCAACGGGCTCGCGGTCGCGCTCGACACGACCCTCGACGACGAGCTCCGCGGGGAGGGCGTCGCCCGCGAGCTGGTCCGTACGGTGAACGACCTCCGCAAGAGCGCCGGCTTCGAGCTGTCGGACCGGATCCGGGTCGAGCTGTACGCGGACGGGTGGATCGGCGACGCGGCACGTCGACACGGGCCCTGGATCGCCGAAGAGGTGCTGGCCACCAGCTGGTCGGTGCGCGACGAGCCCCCGCCCCGCGGGGTCACGACGGTGGAGGTGGACGGCACCCCGGTCGGGGTGCGGCTCGAGCGAGCCTGATCAGCGGCGGCGACGGAACAGCTTGCGCTGGTCGTCGGGCTCCTCGCCGTCGTAGAACAATTCGGTGGTCGGCTGACGCGACTCGAGCGGCGTGTCGTCCCGGACCGCCTCCCGCAGCGACGCGAAGAACGCGTCGTCGTCGAGGCTCTCGCCCGAGTCGAGGCTGTGCTCCGCCGAGTCGTCGACGATGCCCGCCGTCGGCGCGTCGGGCCAGTTGCCGCCACCGGTGCTGTCGTCCCACTGCTCGTGCGCGGGCACCGCGGAGATGCTGACCGTCGGCGTGCCCGCGGACGGCAACGCGGACGGCTCCGGGCCCCGAGACCCGACCCGGGTCTGCTCCCCCGAGCTGGACCAGTTCTCCCCCGCCGGCGCCCACGATCGCGGGGCGGGGACGTTCACCGCGTGCAGCGACGGGCGCTCCCCGTGGCCCTGCCCGGTCTGCTCGAGCGCGTCGAGCTCGGCGTGGATCGCGGCCCGCACCCGGTTCCGGAACTCGGCCTCGAAGCGCTCCAGCGCGTCGACGTCGGCGTTCAACGTGTCCCGAGCCGCGGTGAGCAGCCCGATCTCCTCCTCGAGACGGCGCCGCTCCGTCTCCGCGATGCGCCGCGCGTTGGCCTCCGCCTCGCTGACCAGCGCCTGGGCCTTCGTCTCGGAGTCGGAGACGATCTGCTGGGCGCGGGCCCGGGCCTCGGCGACCGCGTCGTCGGCGGCCTTCTGGGCCAGGACGAGGGTGCGCTGGATCACGTCGGTGTCGATGCCGGGCTGGCGGACCGGCGTCGGCGGCGGCGCCGGGACCGGGGTCGCGACGCGAGCCGGCGGCGGGGCCGGCGCCTGCGCGGCGCGGGTCTGCGCCTGGTGCAGCTCGTCCTCGAGATGCTCGATCGTCGCCGCGGCCCGTTCGAGCAGCTCGTCGACGTCGTCGCGGTGGTAGCCGCGCCACGCCTCCCGGATCTCGACGTCGCGGAGCTCCTGGGGGCTCACGTCCATGGAAGCCATTCCGGGAATGCTAGCGACCGAGGGCGCGGCGAGGCGATGCCGCCCGGGCCCCGGGGACGCGGCCCCACGGTGCCGCAGCGGGCCGGGACGCTCAGCAGCCCACGGCGCCCCGCACGATCAGCAGGAAGAACAGCAGGATCGGCAGCGACAGGTCGAACATCCCGATCGGCGGGATGACCCGCCGCATCGGGCGGAGGATCCAGTCGGTGAGATCGGCGAGGATCCGGTTGATCTGCGCGAGCCCGGTGCCGGGCCGAGTCGGGAACCAGGAGAAGATGGCGCGCGCGAACAGCACGATGATGTAGATCGTGATGACCGCACAGACGACGCCCACAGGTCAGCGACGATAGAGGCCGCGTGCCTCCAAGCGCTCCTTCTCCTCCTCGGAGAGCTGGACGTTCATCGGGGTGAGCAGGAACACCGAGTCGGCGACCCGGTTCATCGACCCGCCGACCGCGTAGGCCAGGCCGCTCGAGAAGTCGATGATGCGCCGCTGGAGGTCGCGGTCGGCTCCCTGCAGGTTCAAGATGACGGCCTGGTTGCCCTTGACCCGGTCGCCGATCTCCTGGGCGTCGTTGAAGTTCAACGGCTCGACGACGTGGACCTTCGCCGCGGTGGTGGGGACGCTGCGCACCACCGGGGGTCGGGGCACCGACACGCCCGAGCGGGGCTCGTCGCGGGGCACGGCCCGCACGGTCGGCTCCCCGTAGTCGGTGCGCGGGGTCGGGGTGGGCAGGTCCCGGACCGGGCGCATGTCACGGGGCGGCGCGCCGACCGGCTCGTACTCGGCGCCGCCGCGGGGGTCGACGTCGGGGTGCGCGGCGGCGTCAGAGCCCGCGTAGCGGGGATCGTCGGCGTAGTCGCCGTAGTCGTACGAGTCGTAGCCGTACTCGTCGTCGTCCTGGAGTCCCAGGTAGACCATCGCTCGGCGCCAGACCGATGCCACGAGCGTCGCGTGCCGTCGGGACACGCCCTCCGGCAATCCAGGTTACTGCTGGGGCGCCTGTGATCGGTGGCGATCCCCGAACAGGGCCCGGCCGACCCGGACCATGGTCGCGCCCTCCTCGACCGCGACTTCGAAGTCGTCGGTCATGCCCATGGACAGCTCGGGGAGCGACGCGGCGGCGGCGAGGGCGGCGAGGCGGGCGAACCAGGGTCGGGGGTCGTCCCCGTGGGGCGGGACGGCCATGAGGCCGACCACGGCCAGGTCGAGGCCGCGGAGCGCCTCGACCAGCGCCGGGACGGTGTCGGGGGCGCAGCCCGCCTTCTGGGGCTCGCCGGCCAGGTTGACCTCGACCAGCACCCGGGCGGCGGGGGCGTGGCGGGCGATGCTGACGCCGAGCTCGACCCGGTCGACGGTCTGCCAGCACGACACCCACGCCGCCAGGCCGGCCACCTTGTTGCGTTGTAGCGCCCCGAGGAAGTGCCAGCGGGGGGCGGCGGCCCGCTCGGCCAGCGCGGGGGCCTTGGCGAGGCAGCCTGGGCGCGGTTCTCGCCCACGTCGATCAGGCCCGCGTCGAGCGCCGCCGCGACCTGCGGCGTCGGGACGGTCTTGGTCGCGCCGACCAGGGTGATGTGGTCCGGGTCGCGGCCGGCCCGCGCCGCCGCGGCGGCGATCCGGGCCCGGACGTCGGCCAGCCGGGCCGCGACGTCGCTCACCGCTCGAGGACGGCGACGACCGCCTGCCGACCGGTGCGGCCGTCCCGCCGGTGGGAGTAGTGGTCGGGGGACGTGAAGGTGCAGACGTCGACGTCGTGGAGGTCGTCGATCCCCACCCCGGCGAGCGCGACGCGGATCCCGGCCGGCAGGTCGAGGGCCGGGGCACCGGCCGTGGTGCGGCCCCGCACCGCGTCGCCGTAGCGGGACGCGACCCGGTCGAGGTCCTCGACGCCGAACTCGTAGTGGGCGGGGTGGACGCAGGGTCCGAGCGCGGCCGCGACCGGGCCGGGCCCGACGGCGCGGAGGCGGGCGGCCGCGGCCTCGATCACACCCCGGGTCAGGCCGAGCCACCCGACGTGGACGACCGCGACCGCGTCGGGGGAGGCGAGGACGAGCGGCCCGCAGTCGGCGGTGAGGACGACGAGGACCTGACCCGCCTCGGTGGTGACGGCCGCGTCGGCGTCGGGAGGCCGGGCCCGCGGGTCACCGACCGCGTCGACGACGGTGGCGCCGTGCACCTGGCGGAGCCACCACCAGCGGTCCGGGTCGGGGAGCTCGTGGGCGCGGGCCAGCCGCCGCCGGTTCTCGCCGACCGCGGCCGGGTCGTCGCCGGGCCCGCCCAGGTCGGCGGTGGCGAACGGGCCGCGGGCGACGCCGCCGTGCCGGTCGGTCCAGAGGACCCGGGCCGGGCCGAGCTGGACCTCGATCAGCGGAGGAACTCGGGGACGTCGAACTCGTCGTCGTCCCCACCACCCTCCCCTGACTCGGGTTCCTCAGACGGCTCGGGGCGCAGCAGATCGGAGGATCCGCTCCCGGGCGGCGGGCGACGCCGTCGGGTGCCGCGAGTGCCGTGCTCGCCTTCGAAGCGGTCGAAGCCGGCCGCGATGACGGTGATGCGGATCGTCTCACCGAGCGAGTCGTCGATCATGGCCCCGAAGATGATGTTGGCGTCCGGATGCGCGGTCTCCTTCACGATCTCGGCCGCCTCGTTGACCTCGAAGAGGCCGAGGTCGGAGGGGCCCGACACGTTGAGGAGCAGCCCGCGGGCGCCTTCGATGCTGGCCTCGAGCAGCGAGCTGGAGATCGCGGCGCGCGCCGCGGCGACCGCGCGCCCCTCCCCGGACGCCTCCCCGACGCCCATGAGGGCGGTGCCGGCGTTCTGCATGATCATGCGCACGTCGGCGAAGTCGGTGTTGATGAGGCCCGGGGTGGTGATGAGGTCCGTGATGCCGGAGACGCCCTGGAGGAGCACGTCGTCGGCCATGCGGAACGCGGTGAGCAGCGACGACTTGTCGTCGACGACGTCGAGCAGCCGGTCGTTGGGGATGACGATCAGCGTGTCGACCTTCTCGCGCACCTTCGAGATCCCGCCGTCGGCTTGCACGGCCCGGCGGCGGCCCTCGAACCCGAACGGGCGGGTGACGATGGCGATGGTGAGCGCGCCGAGGTTGCGGGCCACCTCGGCGACGACCGGCGCCGCGCCGGTGCCGGTCCCGCCCCCTTCTCCGGCGGTGATGAACACCATGTCGGCGCCCTTGAGGACCTCCTCGATCTCGTCGCGGTGGTCCTCCGCCGCGGCGCGGCCGGTGTCGGGGTCCGAGCCCGCGCCGAGGCCCCGGGTGAGGGTCCGGCCGATGTCGAGCTTGACGTCGGCGTCGCTGACCAGCAGCGCCTGCGCGTCGGTGTTGACCGCGACGAACTCGACGCCTTTCGTGCCGGCGTCGATCATCCGGTTGACGGCGTTGCCGCCGCCGCCGCCCACGCCGACGACCTTGATCACCGCCAGATAGTTCTGGGGGTCGCCCAACATGTCGGTCGTCCTTCCCGTCGGGCCGGGGGCGGGGCTGCGCCTCGGGCTCGGCTCGGTTGCGGTTCCCTCGGTCCGCAGATCCGACCTCACATTGTCGTCGGCCCACGCCTCAGAACGGGGGATCTGCCCTGGCTCCCCGTCGGTCTCGACGTCCGGCGGAGCCGCACGCCATCCCGGCTCCCCGCCGCCCGCGTCGAACTCCGACGTCTCGGAGGGCACGGAAGGTGGAAAAACAGGTCTGACCGGCAGAAACGGTAGCGCATCGGGCAGGGAGGGCTCCACCGGCCCGGCCGGGACGGGATCGGGCACCGCCGGCTACCCGGCCACCGGGGCGCTCGGAACGCTGACATCCACGTACGAGGCCGGGTGGACCAGCGCGCCGAGGACGGCCGCCGCGGCCCGGGCCTTGGCCGCCAGGTCGGTGGCGTCCCCGAAGCGAAGCTGCGGGCCGCCGGCGACGGTCGCGACGAGCCCGACGCTGGTCAGCGCGACCGTCTGCACCCGCGGCGCGAGGGTCGACCCGAGCGCGCCCGCGACCTCGGCCGGGGCGAGCGGCGCGACCCGCCCGCCCAGGTCCGGCACCCGGGTCAGGCCGCTCAGCTCGGGCAGCCCGGTCGGCGCAGTCGGCGCGAGCGCGGTGACGACACCGTGCCCGTCGACCAGCGCGACCTGGTGCGGCCCGTCCGGGCTCCACGCCACCGGGGTGCGCGCCACGACGGTGATCGTGATGGTGGTCGGGAACTCACGCGACACCCGGGCCGACGCGACCCACGGGAGGCGCTCCACGTCCGATGCGACCTGGCCCGGGCGGACCAGCAGCATCGAGCCGGTGACGTCGGCAGCTTGGCGGACCGTCGCCGCGTGCGGGCCCGCGCCGCGGACGACGACCCGATGGACCGAGAGCAGCGGCGACCAGGTGACCGCGGCCGCGACGGCGACGAGCACCACCACGCCGCCCAGGACCAGGAGCCGGCGGCGCCGGCGGGCGCCTTCGGCGCGGCGCACCGCGACTCGCCGGGCCCGCAGCCGAGCGTCGATGCGGGGCGGGCGGGTCGCGACCGCGGTCACGGCCGGCACCGATCGTCGAATCCGACCAGCTCGAAGCTCGGGCACCAGGTGCACGCCGGTCGCGTCGTCGACGCGGGCTTGGACCTCAGCGACGAGGCGGGCCACGTCGTCGGCGCTCGCACCCGGCTCGGCCTGGAAGAAGTTGGCGTGCTTCTCGGAGACCACCGCGCCGCCGACCCGGAGCCCCTTGAGGCCGAGCGCGTCGATGAGGCGCCCCGCCGAATCGCCGTCGGGGTTGCGGAACACCGAGCCCGCGTTGGAGCCGCCGGGCTGGTGCTCGCGCCGCCACCGCACGATCTCGTCGAGACGCGCCGCGCAGGCGGCCGGGTCGTCGGCCGTGACGCGGAACTCGGCGCGCGTGACGACCTGCCCGGCCCGGAGCCCCGAGTGGCGGTAGTCGAGGTCGAGGTCGGCGACCGGGCACGGCATCGGTGCTGCGTCACCGCCGAGCAGGTCGAGGACCCACGCCCGCGTGAGCACCTCGGCGGTCTCGCGTCCGTGGCCGCCCGCGTTCATGCGGACCGCGCCGCCGACCGAGCCCGGGATGCCGACGAAGAACTCGAGGCCGGCCCGTCCGGCCGCGGCGGCCCGTCGGGCCAGGACCGGCAGCGGCGTCGCCGCCCCCGCGGTGACGAGCGGCCGGTCAGCGTCCACGTCGATCGATTCGAAGTCGCCGGTGAGGACGAGCCCGACCCCCGCGACGCCGCGATCGGCGACGAGCAGGTTCGACCCGCGGCCGACGACGAGCAGCGGCGGGACGGGCGACCCGGCCGCGGCGAGGACCCGGGCCACCGCGGCGAGCGCGGCGTCGTCGGTGACGCGGACCACGACCGCGACCGGCCCGCCGAGCCGGTAGGTGGTGAGGTCGGCGACCGGCACGTCGCGCTGCACCGCGCCGTCGGGAAGCTGATCGGCCAGCTGGCGTGCGAGCCGGTCGAGGCTCATCGGGCCCGCTCCCGCGCCGAGAGCCACTCGTCGGGGACGGTGGTGAGGTCCCCGGCGCCGAGGGTGAGGAGCACGTCGCCGGCGCCGGCTGCCTCGAGCGCGTGGGCGACGACGTCGGCCCGGTGCGGCAGGTAGGTGACGGACTGGGCCGGGTGGGCGTCGAGGACGGCGCGCAGCACCAGCCGCCCCGACACGCCGGGCTGGGGGCTCTCCCCCGCCCCGTAGACGTCGGTGAGGACGACGTGGTCGGCGTCGACGAACGCGTCGGCGAAGTCGCGCCACAGCGTCGCGGTGCGTGAGTACCGGTGGGGCTGGAAGACGACGACGACCCGCCGCCAGCCGCCCTCCCGGGCCGCTTGGAGTACCGCGGCGACCTTCCCCGGGTTGTGCGCGTAGTCGTCGATGAGGGTGACGCCGTCGATCTCGCCCCGGAACTGGTAGCGGCGGGCGACACCGCCGAAGCCGCGCAGCGCACGCGCCACCGCGTCGAACGACACCCCGAGCTCCAGGGCCAGCGCAGCGGCGCCGGCTGCGTTCATCGCGTTGTGCCGACCCGGGACGGGCAGCTCGACGACGCCGGCCCGGCCGTCCGGTCGAGACAGGCGGAACCGGCTGCCGGATCGTCCGCCCTCGTACTCGTCGACGCGGTAGTCGTCGCTGTGCCAGCCGAAGGTGCGCACCGCGGGGCGGGCCGCGGCGAGCCGCGCCGCGACCGGGTCGTCGGCGCACACGACGCGGGCGCCGGGCACCTCGTCGAGGAACCGGCCGAACGCGGCGACGAGCGCCGCGAAGCTTCCGAAGTAGTCGAGGTGGTCGGCGGCCACGTTCGTGACGATGGCGGCCTCGGGGGCCAGCTCGAGGAACGTCCCGTCGCTCTCGTCGGCTTCGACGACCAGCCAGTCGCCGTCGTCGTAGGCGGCGTTGGCGCCGACCTCGTTGAGGTCGCCGCCGATGAGGAAGCTGGGCCGCCAGCCCGCGGCGCGCAGGCAGAGGGCCAGCATCGACGAGGTCGTCGTCTTGCCGTGGCTGCCCGCCACCGCGATCGACCGGCGGGTCGCGACGAGCGCCCGGAGGGCCTCGGCGCGGCGCAGGACGGGGACGCCCCGCTCGCGGGCCGCCTCGACCTCCGGGTTCGTGGGCGGGATCGCGCTGGAGAGCACCACGGCATCGACCGCGGCGGGGACGTTCGCGGCGTCGTGGCCGACCCGGGTGTCGACGCCGAGGAGTCGGAGCCGCTCGAGGCCGTGCGAGTCCTTCAGGTCGGAGCCGCTGACGTGGTGACCCATGCGGGCGAGGACGGCCGCGATGGCGCTCATCCCGGCGCCGCCCACGCCGACGATGTGCACCGTCCGGGGCTGGCTCAGGTCCAGGTCAGGCATCGGCGGCCTCCTCGACCAGGGCGGCGACGCGCGCGGCGGCGTCGGGTCGACCGAGCGTACGCAGCGCGTCGCTCATCTCGTCCAGTCGGGCCGGCTCGGCGAGCAGCTCGTCGAGCGCCGCGCCGACCCGGCCCGAGTCGGCGTCCGCGTCGGGGATCAGCACCGCGCCGCCGGCGTCGGTGAGGGCCTCGGCGTTGCGGGTCTGGTGGTCGTCGGGCGCCCCGGGCAGGGGGACGAGCACCGCGGGGAGCCCGACGACGGCCAGCTCGGCGACCGTGACCGCCCCGGCCCGGCAGAGCGCCACCGACGCCGCCGCGTAGCGGCGCTCGAGGTGCTCCTCGTACTCGACCAGCGTGTACGAGAGGCGGTCCCCCGGTCGGCGCTCGGCGTCGAGCCGCCGGACGCAGTCGGCGTGGTCGCGTCGACCGGTGACGTGCACCACCGCCACGTCGTCGCGGGCCCGCCAGCGGTCGTAGAGGCCCAGCGCGGCGTCGTTGACGCGGCGGGCGCCGAGGCTGCCGCCGAACACGAGGACGGTGGGGTGCGCCGGGTCGGGGTGGCGCTCCACCGCGGTGATGGCGCGCCGGACCGGGTTGCCGGTCAGGACCGCGCCGGGCAGGGGCGTGCCGGGCAGCGACACCGCGGCGCGGGCGCCGAGCCGCACCGCGACGCGGTTGGCCAGCCCCGGCGCCGCGTTCTGCTCGTGCACGACGGTCGGGATGCGAGCCAGCCGGGCGCAGACGACGCCGGGCAGCGACGCGTACCCGCCGACGCCGAGCACCACCCGGGGTCGGGTCCGGCGGAGGATCTTCCGGGCGCCGAGGAAGGCCTGGACGGTGCCGGCCAGCGCGGCGACGTTGTCGCGCCACGCCGCCGGTCGGAGACTGCGTTGAAGGCCACGGCCGGGCAGCAGGTCGACCGCGAAGCCGGCCTCGGGCACCGCGGTGGCTTCGAGGCCGCGGCGGGCGCCGACGAAGCGCAGCTCGGGCGCCGGATGGCCGCGGGCGACGAGCTCCTCGGCGACCGCGAGCGCCGGGTAGACGTGCCCGCCCGTCCCGCCGCCGGTGACGACCGCGTAGGTGGTGCGGGTCGTGGCCATCGGTGGCGCGCCCGTGCTCACCGGGCCTGGCGGGCCACGTTGGCCAGGACCCCGGTCGCGATCATCGTGAAGATGAGCGCCGACCCGCCGAAGGAGATGAACGGGAGCGGCACCCCCGACACCGGGAGCAGCCCGACGACCCCGCCGATGTTGATGACCGCCTGCGCGACGACCCAGACCGTGATGCCGGCCGCGAGGAGCATGCCGAACCGGTCGGGGGCCCGGCGGGCGGTGCGGATCCCCAGCACCGCGAAGGCGAGGAACAGGCCGAGGACGGCCAGGCTGCCGATCAGGCCCAGCTCCTCGCCGATCACCGAGAAGATGAAGTCGGTCTGCGCGTTGGGGAGGAACAGCCACTTGGCGTGCCCGGCGCCGAGGCCGACGCCGGCGACGCCGCCGCTGCCAAGCGCGATGAGGGACTGCACGATCTGGTAGCCGCCGTTGGCGGCGTTCGCGGTCGGGTGCAAGAAGGTGAGGAGCCGGGCCCGGCGGTACGGGGCCGCCGCGGCCAGCACCACCGCCGCGGTGGCGCCGATCGTGCCCGCGGTGACGAGGTGCCTGAGTCGGACGCCGCCGACGACGAGCATCGCGCCTGCGATGACGCCGAGCAGGATCGCCGAGTCCAGGTCCGGCTCGAGGAGCACCAGGCCGGCGAGGACGACGACGACGAGGAGGACGGGGCGGACCGAGGCGCGCCAGTCGCCGACCTCGGACTCGCGGCGGGTCAGGACGTGGGCCACGAAGATGACCAGCGCGAACTTGGCGATCTCGGTCGGCTGGAACTCGAGCGGGCCTGCGCCGAGCCAGCGTCGCGACCCGGCGACGTAGATCCCGAAGTGGGGGATCAGCACCAGGGCCAGCAGCGAGACGCTGACGAACAGCAGCGGCGTCACCCAGCTCCGCCATCGCCGGTAGTCGATTCGGAGCGCGACCGCGAAGCCGATGACGCCCAGGACGGTCCAGATCATCTGCCGCTCGAAGAAGTACCAGGCCGACCCGTAGGTGGTGAGCGACACCACCGACGACGCAGACAGCACCATCACGACGCCGACCACGTTCAGGACCGCGACCACCACGAGCAGCAGCAGGTAGTGGGCGGGCCGGACGGTCGAGGCCTCGGCGGCCTGGGCCGGGTGGTGAGCGGTTCGGGTCGTCACCGGAGGTACACCAAGCCGATCGCGCCCGGGATGTTGATGAAGTCGGCGTAGAAGATGCCGAGCGCCAGCGCGACCGTGACCCCGGCGAACAGCCAGAACCGGACGATCACGGTGAACTCGGGCCAGCCGATCACCTCGAAGTGATGGTGGATAGGCGCCATGCGCAGCACCCGGCGCCCGAAGCCGCGGAACGAGACGACCTGCGCGATGACGCTCAGCGTCTCGACCACGTAGAGGCCGCCGAGGATCGGCAACAGCAGCAGCGTCTTCGACAGCAGCGCGAGGCCGGCCAGCGCGCCGCCGATCGCCATCGAGCCGGTGTCGCCCATGAAGATCCGGGCCGGGGCCGCGTTCCAGTACAGGAACCCGCCGCAGGCGCCGGTGAGCGCGGCGGCGATGACGGCCAAGTCGAGCGCCGGGGCGGGCTGCACGTGGTAGACGGAGAAGTGGCGGAACTCCCAGAAGGTGATGATCGTGAACGCGGCGAAGACGAGCGTCGCCGAGCCGGCCGCGAGCCCGTCCATGCCGTCGGTGAGGTTCACCGCGTTGGCGGAGCCGACAACGACGATGACCGCCACGACGAACCACAGCGTCGTTCCCAGGTTCAGCGGCAGCTCGCGGGTGAACGAGAGGTGGGTCGAGATGTTGATCCAGTTCAGCGCGAGGAGCGCGAAGCCAGACGCGACGAGCAGCTGCCCGGCTGTCTTGCCCCGCTTGCGGAGGCCGAGGTTCCGACGGTGCTTGACACCGAGGTAGTCGTCGACGAACCCGACCGCGGCGAGGGCGACGATGAGCGCGAGGAGCGAAAGGCCGGTGCGGGCGAAGCGGAGCAGGTCGGTGCGGACGTGCGCGACGAGGTAGCCGACGACGACCGCGCCGACCAACGCGACGCCGCCCATGGTCGGCGTGCCGGCCTTCGCCGCGTGCGGGTGCGTGAACGGCCCGTCGTCGCGGATCAGCTGGCCGATCCCGCGGGCGCGCAGGACCCGGATCAGCAGCGGAGTGCCGAGCACGGCGAGGGTGAACGCGGTGCCGCCCACGATGAGGAGCGCGATCACGCCGGGGCCCCCTCGAGGGCGGCGGCGACCCGGTCGAGGCCGACGGCGCGGCTGGCCTTGATGAGGACCACGTCGCCAGGCCGGACGGCCGCCGCGACCACGGTGACGGCCTGGTCGGGGTCGGGCGCCTCGAGGACTACGACGCCGGCCGCGCCGGCGCTCACCGCGAGGGGCAGGGCCGCCTCGCCGACCGCGACGACGAGGTCGACGCCCACCGTCGCCGCCAGCGATCCGAGCTTCCGCGTCCGCGTCAGGGCCGTAGGCGCCGAGCTCGAGCATCGGGCCGAGGACCGCGACCCGCCGGCCGGGGACGGTGATGCCGCCGAGCGCCCGCAGCGCCGCGGCGGCGGAGGTCGGGCTCGAGTTGTACGCGTCGTTGATGACGATCACGCCGCCCGCGGTGCGGACGATGTCCATCCGCAGCCCGGCCGAGGTGACCCCCGCGATCCCCGCCGCGGCCTGCTCGAGGGGGACGCCGACCTCGAGCGCGGCGGCGACGGCCATCGCCGCGTTCAGCGCGTGGTGCTCGCCGTGGAGCGCGAGACGGACCGGGACCGTCCCGGCCCGGGTGTGCAGCTCGAAGCGGGGGCGCAGCTCGTCGTCGAGCGTGACGTCGACGACGCGGACGTCGGCGGTCGCGGACCGGCCGACCGTCACGACCCGCGCCGCGCTGCGCGCCGCGAGGGTCGGCGCGGCCGGGCAGTCGGCGTTGAGGATGGCGACGCCGTCGGCGGGCAGCGCCGCGACAGCTCCCCCTTGACCCGCGCGACGCCGGCCGGGCCGCCGAGGTGCTCGGCGTGGGCGAGCCCGACGTGGGTGACGATGCCGAGCTGGGGGCGGGCGATCGCGGCCAGCTCGGTGAGGTTGCCGGCGAAGCGGGCTCCCATCTCGACGACGACGACCTCGGTGTCGGCCGCCGCGCTGAGCAGGGTGAGCGGGACGCCGGCCTCGTTGTTGAACGACGCTGGGCTGGCGTGCACGCGCCGGGTCGGCGCGACCGCAGCCGCGGTGAGGTCCTTCGTCGCCGTCTTGCCCGCCGAGCCGGTGACGCCGATCACGACCGCGTCGCGGAGCTGGTCGCGGGCCCAGCCGCCCAGCCGGGCCAGGGCCGCGAGGCCGTCGTCGACGTGGACGACCGCGCCCGGACCGGGCGGTGCCGGGACGGGCCGGGTCGCGACGACGACCGTGGCGCCCCGCGCCCAGGCGTCGGGGACGAACTGGTGGCCGTCACGCGCCGCGACGAGCGCGACGAAGCAGCCGCCGGGCTCGAGCAGCCGGGTGTCGATGGTGAACGACGTGGCCCGGGCGTCGGCCGATCCGCTCACGAGACGTCCGCCCGTGATGGCGGCCAGCTCGCCGGCGGTCAGGTCCATGCGTCGGCTCCGAGCTTCCTCGCGGGCGACGACCCGGTCGTCGAAGGGCACCACCCGGTCGCCGAGCTGCTGGGTCGTCTCGTGCCCCTTGCCGGCGATGAGCACGACGTCGCCCGGCCCGGCGTCGTGGACGGCGAGGCGGATCGCGGCCCGCCGGTCGAGCTCGACCCGGGCTGGGGCGGGACCGGCCGCGGCGCCGCGGCGCACCGCGTCGGCGATCACGGCCGGGTCCTCCGAGCGGGCGTTGTCGGAGGTGATGATCACGCGGTCGGCGGCTCGGGCCGCCTCGCGTCCCATCGCGGGCCGCTTGGTCTCGTCGCGGTCGCCCCCGCAGCCAAAGACGACGACGACCCGCTGGCCGCCGGCCAGGCCGCGGGCCGCGTCGAGCGCGGCGCGGAGCGCGTCGGGGGTGTGCGCATAGTCGACGAGGACAGTGAACGGCTGGCCGGCGTCGACCCGCTCGAGGCGTCCGGGGATCGTCGACACCGACGCGACGCCGGCCGCGATCGCGTCCGGGTCGAAGCCGGCCCTGCGCGCGGTGACCGCGGCGGCGAGGACGTTCTCGACGTTGACCGCGCCGAGCAGCGGCGTGCGCAGCGGGAGCCGCTCGGAGCCGTCGACCATCGTGAGTCGCCCGCCGGTCGCGTCGACGTGGACCGCGTCGGCGACGACGTCCGCGCCCGGGTCGGTCACCGCGAACGTGGTGACGGGCAGGCCGCGGTTACGGCAGCGCCGGGCCAGCTCAGCGCCGTGGGGGTCGTCGAGGTTCACGGCCGCCGCGTCGGCGCGGGACGGGTCGAAGAGGAGCGCCTTGGCCTCGAAGTAGTCCTCGACGGTGGCGTGGTAGTCGAGGTGGTCGCGGGTCAGGTTCGTGAAGCACACGACGCGGAACCAGGTGCCGTCCACCCGGTGCTGGGCCAGCGCGTGGGAGGACACCTCGAGGGCGACGGTCCGGACGCCCTGGTCCCGCATGCGGGCGAGGAGCTCCTGCAGCTCGGGGGCTTCCGGGGTGGTGTGCTCGAGCGGCAGCGCGTCGCCGTCGATGCGGGCACCGACGGTGCCGACCAGCCCGGCTGGCTCCCCCGCCGCGGCGGCGATGGCGGCGAGGAGCTGGGTGGTGGTGGTCTTGCCGTTCGTGCCGGTCACGCCGAGGCAGCGAAGCGACCGGGACGGTTCGCCGTGGAGGCGCGACGCCGCCGGGCCGAGCGCGGCGCGGACGTTCGCCACCCGCGCTTCGGGGACGGCGAGGCCCAGCCGGCGCTGGACGAGCAACGCGACCGCGCCGTTCGCGACCGCCTCCGGCGCGTGGTCGTGCCCGTCGGTCGTCGCGCCGACGATGCACGCGAAGCAGGCGTCGGGTGGCACCCGTCGGCTGTCGTGGGCGAGGGCGCGCACGTCGACGGTCGCGTCGCCGTCGACGTCGAGCACGTCGACGTCGGCTAGGAGCTCCTGGAGCTGCACGCGCGCGGTCCTTTTCTCCGTCCCGGAACCGGCTCAGGGTACCGGGCCGGTCGCGGGGCTCTGCGCGGCGGTCGACGCCGGGACGTGCAGCACGGTCAGCGCGTACTGCATGATCCGGGAGAAGACGGGCGCGGCCACGTCACCGCCGTAGATCTGGCCCTTCGGCGCGTCGAGGACGACGATCGCGGCCAGCCGCGGCGCGCCGGCGGGCGCGAAGCCCGCGAAGTCGGCGACGTAGTTGTACGGCGGGTGGGTGTAGGGCGGCTTGCGAGCGGTGCCGGTCTTGCCGGCGACGACGTAGCCGGGGATCTGGGCCTCGGTGCCGGTCCCGCCCGCGACGACCCCAACCAGCATCTGACGCAGCTGGTTGGCGACGGTCGGCGGGATGACGACGTGGGTCGGGCCGAGCGGGAGGTCGTGGCGCTGCCCGTCGGCGTCGATCGTCGCGTCGACGAGGCGAGGGGTGTGCGCGACGCCACCGTCGGCGATCGTCATGTACACGTCGAGCAGCTGCATGGCGCTGACCGCGATCCCGCTCCCGATCGGGAACGACCCCATGCTCGTGTCGTTGTACTGGTCGAGGGGCAGCAGGATCCCGGATGCCTCGCCGGGGAAGCCGGTCCCGGTCGGGGTCCCGAACCCGAACGTGTGGAGCGCGGCGTTGAACCGGGCCGCGCCGAGCTGGCGGGCGATCTCGATCGTCCCGACGTTCGAGGATTCGCGCAGGACGTCGGCGACCGTCATCGTCGATGGGTGCGTGTCGACGTCGACGTACTGGGTTCCGCCGACGGTGATCGATCCCGGGACGGTCAGCGTCGAGGACGGGGTCACCAGCCCGGCCTCCAACGCGGCGCCGATCGTGACGACCTTGCCGGTGGACCCGGGCTCGAACACCGTGGTGAGCGGCGCGTTGGCCTCCCCGGCCGTCGCGGGCTGGGCCGGCTTGGTGAGCGTCGCGCCGTCGACGGTGGCCATGGCGAGCACGTCACCGGTCTGCACGTCGGCGAGGATCGCCATGCCGCCCTCGGCGTGCTGGCTCGACACCTCCGAGGTCAGGGCCTGCTCGACCTGGTACTGAATCGACTGGTCGAGGGTGAGGACCACGTCGGAGCCCTGCCGGGTCGGGCGGTCCTGGTGGGTCCCGTTCGGCAGCGCCTGCCCGCGCGGGTCCTGCTCGACCTCGAGGCGGCCCGGCTGGCCGGCCAGCACCAATTCCTCGCCCGCCTCGATGCCGGCCAGGCCGGTGCCGTCGGTGCCGACGAACCCGAGGAGCGGCGCCGCGAGCGGGTCGCGGGGTCGAAGCGCTTCGGTTCGGTCTCGAAGCTGATGCCGGGCAGGTCCAGGGCCCGCACCCGCGCCGCGACGCCGTCGGTGACCTGCCGGGCCACGTACACGAACCCGAGCTGCTGGTCGCCGAGGCGAGCCCTCAGCGTCGCCGCGTCGACCCCGACGATCGGGGCGAGCTTCGCCGCGTCGCCACCCGGGTCGGTGATGACCTTCGGGTCGGCGACGATGGTCGGGACGTTGACCGACACCGCGAGCTCGTTGCCGTTGCGGTCCACGATCGTGCCCCGCTGGGCGGGGACGGTGACGGTGCGGACCAGCTGGTCCTGCCCGAGCCGCACGTAGCCGCCCCGGTCGATGGTCTGCACGTCGATGAGCCGGAGCGCGATGAGCCCGAAGACGAGCACCATCACCGCGAGCAGCGCCCGGAGCCGCCGGGTCGACGACGCCGCGACGAGGGTCCGCACCGCTCCCGGGTGAGGTCGGGGTCGTGCCGCGACACGCGGTGGCCGGTGGGCGCGGCTCGTGGGGCCCCGCCGCGGGGCACACGACGGAGCGAGGGAACGCGGGCGAGCCCGGGCCTCGGTGGTCACGGCAGGCTCGCGACCACGGTCACGGCGCGGTGGCCGCCGACGGCGTCTGGGTCCGCGTCGAGGACGGGCCGCTGCTCGGGACTGGGACCGGGATGGGTGGCTGCGCCGGCGCGACGAGGCCGAGCTGCCCGGCCCGGGCGACGATCCGCGACGGCGCGGCGAGCTCGGCGTGGGTGAGGCGCGCCTGCTCGTAGCGGTTCTGCGCCGTGCCGACCTGGCTGGTCAGCCGGTCGAGGGTGAGCTGGGACTGGGCGAGGAACACGTGCACGACGACCAGCCCGAACAGCACCAGCACGGTCGCGACCGCGGCGGCGACCATCGTGGTGGGGAGGAGCCGGCTGCGCGGGGCCGGAGCGACGACGCGCAGGTGACGCCGGCGCGGCGGCGCCGCGGGCGCGGAACGTGGGAGTGCGCCGCTGCGTCGGGCCCGGTTCCCCCGTGCCGGCGCCGCGACCGCCGCGGTGGAGCTCACGGACCGGACGGTGACGCGAGCTTCTCGACCCGCGCGAAGGCGCGCGCTCTCCGAGCGGGGGTTGTCGGCGATCTCCTCGGGCTGGGGACGGATCGGCCGGCGGGTGAGCAACCGCACCAGGGGGTGGGGTCGGGGCGGCTCGACCGGCAGCCCGGGCGGCGTCGGCGGCACGTCGCGGCCCGCCCAGCGGGTGAAGCGCTCCTTCACCGCCCGGTCCTCGAGCGAGTGGTAGGCGAGCACCAGCATCCGCCCGCCCGGACCGACCAGGTGCACGGACTCGTCGAGCCCCGCGGCGAGGCTCGGGAAGCTCACGGTTGACCTCCATGCGGATGGCCTGGAAGGTGCGACGGGCCGGGTGGCCGCCGCGGCGGCGCGACCGGGCCGGGATGCCCTCCTTCACCGCCTGCACGAGATCCACGGTGGTGCGCAGCGGCCGGTTGGCGACGATCCGCGCCGCGATCGACGCCGCGAAGCGCTCGTCGCCGTTGCGGGCGAGCAGCTCGGCGAGGTCGGCCTGCGAGTAGTCGTTCACGACCCGCGCCACGGTCAGCTCCTGCGCGCTGTCCATGCGCATGTCGAGCGGCGCGTCGCCCCAGTAGGTGAACCCACGCTCTGGCAGGTCCAGCTGGGGGCTGCTGACCCCCAAGTCGAACAGGATGCCCATGACGTTCCCCTCACTTGTGCGTTCCACGATGTCGGCGACGTCTTCGAAGCCGCCCTGCACGACCTGCACGCGATCCCCGAACGGTGCGAGCGCCCCCCGGGCCGCCGCGACGGCTGCGGGATCACGGTCGATCCCCAGCAGGCGGAGGTCAGGCCGAACCTCGAGGAGCGAGCGGGCATGCCCGCCGCCCCCGACCGTCGCGTCGACGACGGTTCCGGTCGGCACCACGGCGAGGAGCTCGACCACCTCCCGGACCATCACCGGTCGGTGCTGGTAGCCACCCATGCGAACTCCTCACCTCGGCCCGTTTGCAGCCCCCCGGACGGACGTCGTCCGTTCGGATTTCTCCCCGAAGCGGTCCGGTGGAGCGGGCGGAGTAGGGGCTTCACCGCGCCGGCCGGGGGGCTGCAAACGGGCCGTAGGCCACGTCGGTCTGTCCAGGGGGCTCCTTCCTCGGGTCCTACATGCCCCAGTCGGGGCGACGAGCGAGCGCGGCCTGGCCGCCCTCCTCCACGGGCTCCCACAGCTCGGGGGCCCACAGCTCGATCCGGTTCTGCTGGCCGGTCACGACGACGTCTCGTTCGAGCCGCGCCGCCTCGCGCAGCCTCGGGGTGATGAGAATCCGCCCCTGGCGGTCGGGCGTCACCTGCTGCACGCTCGAGAAGAAGCTGCGGGCCGCGTTGATGCCCTCCTCGGTGCCGCCTTCCTTGGCGCTGCGAGTGATCTCCTCGCTCACCTCGTCGAACCGTTCCGACGTGTAGATGACCAGGCAGCCGCTCGGGGACGGCCCGATGAAGGCCCCCTCCTCGTGCGCCTTGCGGAACTCCGCCGGGAGGATGAGACGACCCTTGTCGTCCAGCGAGTGTCGGAACTGACCAAAGAATCGGTTCGCCACTCGCAGGTCTCCTCATCGGCGGAGCCCGCCGGTGCCACCCAGTCGACTCCACTCTGAACCACTGCGCTCCACCCTACGCCCCACCCCACCACACCGCAAGCCTCTCGGGCCACACCCGCCGCAGGGCCCCCTCCACTTCGCGCCCCGGCCCGCGCCCGGGCGCGACGAAGCCCGCCGCGTCGCCGGCAGGTGGCGACGCCCGCCGAGTCCCGATCAGGCCGGGACGGCCTCCAGGCCGGGCAGGTACGGCTCCCAGGCCGGGTCGAGCGCACCGGCGCTGGCGACCAGCCAGAGGCTCACGTGCGGCGCGACGGGCGTCCGTCGCAGGTGGAGGCCGGTCTCAGCCAGGAAGCGGTCCTCCTTGCGGGCGTTGCAGGCCCGGCAGGAGGCGACCACGTTCTCCCAGGCGTGCTCGCCGCCTTTGGATCGCGGGACGACGTGGTCGATGTTCTCCGCGGCCCGGTTGCAGTACTGGCAGCGCTGCCCGTCGCGAGCGAACACCGCCCGCCGGGAGAGCGGCACCCGGCTCCGGTACGGGACGCGCACGAAGTGGCGGAGCCGCACCACCGACGGGACCGCGATGACCCGACGCTCCGAGTGCAGCTCCGCGCCGTTGCGGGCCACGATCTCGGCCTTGTCCTTCAAGACGAGGACGACCGCCCGACGCTCCGAGACGACACACAGAGGCTCGAAGCTGGCGTTGAGCAACAGGGCTCTCCCCAAGCCTCGTGACCTCCTGGTGCCCGCACCACGGCGACGGGAAACGCCGGCAGTCTACCGGTGCCCCCGGGCCGGCCCTGGTCCTGCCGCGCCACGGCGCGCGAGGAACCGGTCCTCCGCGCGGCACCAGCGCAGGTAGCCGACCAGGTCGGCCGCGTCGGGGCGGGCCACCGGGTCGCCGTACTGGGCCTCGAGGCGGAAGGCCAGGTAGTCCCGGTCCGGGACGGGCAGGAAGGGCGGGCGACGCCACCAGCCCGGGCGGGCCAGGCGGACGGCCTGGCGGGCCGCGGTCGGCCAGAGGGGCGGCCGGACCGCGACCGCGGCCGCCGCGGCCATCCACCCCGTCCCGTCCGGTCGCCGCACGCCGGTCACGGTATCGGCGGTCCGGCGGGAGGTGACTGGTAGCGTGCCGAGCGCGTCCCAGGAGGGAGCTTGGCTCAACCAGCTGCCGCCCGGCGCGTCGACGTCGCGGGGCTCTTCGAAGCGATCTCGCGAAACGTCGAGCAGGTGATCCAGGGCAAGCGCGACCAGATCCACCTCGCGCTGGTGTGCCTGATCGCCGAGGGCCACCTGCTGATCGAGGACGTGCCCGGGGTCGGCAAGACGTCGCTCGCCAAGGCCCTGGCCCGCTCGATCGCGGGCACGGCCCACCGCATCCAGTTCACCCCTGACCTGCTCCCCTCCGACGTGCTCGGCGTGTCGGTGTGGAACCGGGCCACCAGCGAGTTCGAGTTCCGCGCCGGCGCCGTCTTCGCGCACGTCGTTCTCGCCGACGAGATCAACCGGGCGTCGCCCAAGACCCAGTCCGCGCTGCTCGAGGCGATGCAGGAACGCCAGGTGACCGTCGAGGCGCACACCTGGGCGCTGCCCCGCCCGTTCCTCGTCATCGCGACCCAGAACCCCGTCGAGGCTCGAAGGCACCTACCCGCTCCCGGAGGCGCAGCTCGACCGCTTCCTCATGCGCCTCCCGATGGGCTACCCGAGCCGGGACGCCGAGGTGGCCATCCTCGAGACCCACGGGGCCGGGTTCGTCGAGCCCGACGACCTCACCCCGGTCGCCAGCGCGGCCGACATCGCGGCCGCGTCCGACGCGACCACGATGGTGCACGTGGCGCCCGCCCTCCGGGAGTACGTCGTCGACCTCGTCGAGTCGACCCGACGCGAGTCCGAGCTCGCGCTCGGGGTCAGCCCCCGCGGGGCCCTCGCCCTTCAGACGCGCCGCGCAGGCGCTCGCCGCCGGCGCGGGCCGCGACTACGTGATCCCCGACGACGTCAAGGTCCTCGCCCCCACCGTCTTGACCCACCGCATGCTCGTCGCCCCCGAAGCCGAGCTGCGGGGCGTGCGGGCCGACGACGTCCTCGAGCGGGTCCTCGCCGGCGTGCCGGTGCCTCGTGCCACGGGCTGAGGTCGCCGACGGCCCCCGCATCGGCGTCCCCGAGCTGACCGGTCGGGGCTGGGCGCTCGCCGGCGCCGCGGTCGGCCTCGTCGTCGCCAGCAAGGTGCTCGGAGCGGACGCGCTGGCCGCGCTCGGCGTCGCGGGCGGGTTCGCGCTGCTCCTCGCCCTGGCCTGGGTGGCCCGCCGGCGGGACGTGCTGCCCCTGACCCGCGAGCTGCACCCGCCCCGGCTCAGCGTGGGCGGCGAAGGCCGGGTCGTGCTGACCGGCGTCACGACCGGCGCCACGCCGTGGCTCACCATCACCGAGGCGGTGGACGAGGGCCGCCGCGCGGCGCGGTTCGCGCTCGTCCCCCTCGCGGCGGGCGTCCCGGTCCGGGCCGCCTACCGGGTCGTCACCGACCGGCGGGGTCGGCGGCCGGTGGGGCCGGCGCTGCTCACGCTGGCCGACCCGTGCGGGCTGGTCCGCCGTACGTGGGTCGCGGCCGGGAAGGGCGAGATCCTCGTCCGCCCCCGCGTCCACGAGATCCTCCCGCCCGCCCGGGGGGGCGGCGGGGAGCCGACCGAGGGGGCGAGCGGACCCCGGGTCCCGGTCGCGGAGGCGCTCGGGGAGTTCCTCGCCCTCCGCGAGTACGAGCCCGGCGACGACCCCCGCCGCGTCCACTGGCGATCCAGCGCCCGGCGGGGCCAGCTGCTCGTCCGCGTCGACGACGCGCCCGCGCCGGGGCGGACCGTGGTCCTCCTCGACACCCGACCCGCCGTCCACGACGACGCGTCGTTCGAGGCCGCGCTCGAGGTCGCGGCGTCGGTCGCGACGGTGCTGCACCGCACCCACCAGGCGCCCGAGGTGGTGACGAGCGGCGGCGAGACGATGCGGCGCGGCGGCGTCAGCGCGCTCGACGCGGTGCTTGACCGGCTGGCCGTCCTCGACCCCGAGCCGCGGGACCACCTCGCCGCGGTGGTCGGGGTGCTGCGCCGCCGGCTCGGCCTCGGCGCAGTCGTGGTCGTGACCGGCGTCGCCGACCGCACCATCGTCGACGCGGCCGCCGCGCTCCAAGGCCGGCGGATCGTGACCCTGGTCGTGACCCGACCGCTGCGGCTCCCGACCGGCGCCATGCGGGTGGTCGACCTCAGCCGCGAGCCGTTCGTCGAGGCGTGGAACAGCGCCGTCCAGGTGAGCAGTCGATGGAACCGCGAGAACTTCGAGTTTCGGTCGCGCTCGCGGCGCTGAGCGCGGTCGTCGCGCTCTCGTTCAGCGCCGTCTTCGTGTCCGACGCGTACGTCGGGCCGCTGCTCGGCGCGGCACTGCTCCCCCACCTGCTCGGCTGGCTGACCCGACGCTGGAACCGATCGCCGCTGACCGCGGCGCTGGTCAGCGGCGGGGGGCTCGCCCTCTACCTGCTCGCCTTCGAGCTCGGGTCGCCATCGCGGGTCGCGAACCAGCTCCTCAACGGCTGGCACGCCACCCAGCGCGACGTCATCCCGCTCCCGGCCACCCTCGGGACGGTGCTCCTCCTGGCCGTCGCGGTGTGGGCGATGGCCAGCGTCGCCGACGGGCTGGCCTTCCACCTCGACGGGACGGTCAGCGCCCTGGCCCCGGCGATGATCGTCGAGCTGTGGCTGCGGTACTTCGCCCCCAACAGCAGCTGGCTGGCCAGCACGGTCGGGTTCGGCGTTGCCGCGGTCGCGTTCCTCGCCTTCCAGCACGCCGCGCTGAGCGAGCGGCGCCGGACCGTGGTGGGGCGCGCCGCGGGGGGGCGGGTGTGGCGGGTCCTGCCCGCGGTGTTGATCGGGGCGCTGGTCGCGACGCTGGCCGCCGCCGGCGTGGCGGCGGCGCTGGACGAGTTTGTCCATCCGGCACTCATCAGCTCGCCCAACGGATCCGGCTCGGTGGCGATCCACTACCAGACGAGCATCGCGCCGCTCGTGAACGTCGGCGACCAGCTGCAGCGGGGCAGTGAGGAGCAGCTGTTCACGGTGACCGCGACCCAGCCCGAGTACTGGCGGCTCACCGCCCTCGACCAGTACAGCGGCGCCGACGGCGGGCAGTGGACTTTGGACGCCCAAGGGAGCGGCGCGGTGACCCAGGGGCTGGCCGGCCCGGTGCCGGGCGGCGCGGTGCACCAGACCTACCGGATCGGTCCACTTGACGAGCGGTGGATGCCGGCCGCCTACGAGCCGGTGCGGGTGAGCCGGGCCGACACGCTCGTCGTGCGCGACTCGAACACGCTCGTCACCGGCCAGGCCCGGGTGGCCGGCCTCACCTACACGGTGGACTCCGACGTCGGGCCGGCGACCGTCACCGCGGCGCAGCAGGCCGCGACGGCGGCGCCGGTGCCCGCGTCGCTTTCTCGCTTCACCGCGCTGCCGGGCGGGATCCCCACGCTGGTGCTCAGCACCGCGCGTCGGGTGACCGTGGGCCGCACCACACCGTTCGCGAAGGCGGCCGCGCTGCAGGCGTACTTCCGCAGCGGGCAGTTCGTGTACGACCCGAGCGTCGACCTCGGCGACGAGGAGGACGCCATGGTGCGGTTCCTCCAGACCCGCCGCGGGTTCTGCGTGCAGTTCGCGGCGACCTACGCGGTGATGGCCCGGTCACTCGGGATCCCGGCGCGCGTCGCGACCGGATTCACGCCCGGCACCCCGAACGGGGACGGCAGCTACTCGGTGACCAACGACGACGCGCACGCCTGGCCCGAGATCTGGCTGGCCGGGCTGGGCTGGACCGACCGGTTCGACCCGACGCCCCAGACCCCCCAGCCCGGGGGGAGCACCGTGCCCGGCCAGCCGACCGCGACGTCGACGCCCAGCCACCAGGCCGCACCGGTGCCGGCCACCGCGGCGCCCGCGCCGGGCGCGACCGGGTCGGGCAGCAGGACGAGCGGCGCGACGCACCAGCAGAACCCGACCGTCTCCAGCGGCTCGCCGGGCAGCGGCGGGACCGGCTGGCGCTGGCTGGTCGTGCTGGTCGGCGTGCTGGTCGTCGCCGCGCTCGCCGCCCTGTTGACCGTCCCGGTCCGCAAGGCCCGCCGGCGGGCTCGGCGTCGCGCCGCCGCCGACCCCGCGGCCGCGGTCGCGGGCGCGTGGGCGGAGACCCTCGACGGGTTCGCCGACGCTGGTGTGTCGTGGCCGGCGTCGCTCACCCCGCTCGAGCTTTCGACCGAGCTGCCCGAGCGGGTCGGGACCGGGGTCGGCCCGCCGCTCGGCTCGCTGGCCCGTCGGTACACGTCGGTGCGCTACGGGGCGAGAGCCCCCGACTCGGCGCAGGTCGACGCGGCATGGCGGGACGCCGCCGCCGTGCGGCGAGCCCTCGACGCGACGCTCGGGGTCGGCGCGCGGCTCCGGGCCCGGCTCCGGCTTCGGAGCGCGGCCGGTCAGCCCGAGCCGGCTGGATGGTCGGGGTGGTCGCGGCGTCGGAGCTCATCGACGAAGGTCTGACGGTCCTGCGAGAAGGCGCGGACCTCGGCGTCGACGTCGGCCGCGATCTGGTCGACGGCGACGAAGAGGGCCAGCTGTCCCTGCCGGAGCGCGTCGAGGATCTGCCCGTCGTCGCGGCACGCCCACACGTGGTCGCCGTCGGTGACGACGCGCAGCCCGGCGATGTCCTCGCCCGCGTCGAGGAGCGTCGCGACGGCACGGCGGATGCGGGCCAGGGGCACGCCGGCGTCGAGGAGGGAGCGGACCATCCTGAGCGCGACCAGGTCCCGGAACGAGTAGGGGCCGTCGGCGGCCTCGGAGCGCGACACGACGAGGCCGCTCCGCTCCCAGTAGTCGAGCTGGGCGAGCGAGCAGCCGCTCAGGCGGGCCGCCTGGGGGGCGGTGAACCCCAGCCGCTCGGATCTCCCGGGGCCAGACACTCAGGGCCGGGCCGGGAGTTGGGGACCGGGCCACGAACCGCGGGGATGCACGCAGGACGGAGAATAGGGCCGCCCCGCGCGCCGCGTCGGGCCCGCGCGTGGCTCGAACCGAGGACCCGCCTCGAACCGGGCGGGCGTCCGCTCCCGATCAGCTGATCAGGAGGTGTCGTCGTCGCGGTTCCAGCGCTCCCGCCAGCGCCGTCCCGCGTCGCCGAAGATGCCTTTCAAGGCGCCGCCGCCCCGGACGTTGCCGGTGAGGCTCTCGAGTCCAGCTCGTCCCATCTTGCGCACGTTGCGCTCGATGACGAGCAGACAGAACAGCATGATGAGGAAACCGACCACCCCGAGGGCGAGAACGGACGTGAAGGTGGCCAGCAGCACCACGAGGCCGACCACGAAGCCGAACACGGCCCACTTGATCATGCGGGCCGAGTGCCGGTACAGGGTGGTGTCGGAGACCTGCTGGACCAACTTCGGGTCGGTGACCGAGAGGTTGGCCTCGATGTCTCGGAGGATCTTCTGCTCGTCCTCAGATAGCGGCATGACGGTGGGCGGCGCTCCTCGTGCGGTGCGGGTGCTGGCCCGGCTGGTGCCTGGATCCGGCAGCCAGCCTTATTCTCGCACTCCCTTTCTACCTCTTCAACGCGCCGACAGCACCACACCTTCCCCGCTGGCCGCGGATCGGTAGGCGGCGTCGACGAGCCGGTGGGCGGCGAGCGCCGCCGCGGCGTCGGGCACGCTGGCCGGGGCGGAGACCCCGCCGAGCGCGTCGAGGAACGCCTTCGTGGGCGGCGCGTACTCGGCGACGGCCCTCGCGAGGACCGCCGGAGCGTCCAGGGTGGCCACCCACGGGGGCGGGCCGCAGGGGACGGCCTCGGCCCCCTCGGAGGTCTCGACGTGGAGCGGCCCGAGCAGGTCGTCGTCCAGCCACAGCAGGGCGTGCTCGCAGAACACCTCGAGGCGCCGCGTCGAGGGTCGGGAGAGGATCTGGTGCCAGAGGCTGGTCAGCGTCGCGATCGTCCCGTCGGGGAACGTGAAGGTGACCGCGGCGACGTCGTCGATGCCGGGGTTCGCGAACCGCGAGTCGATCTGGGCGTGGACCCGGACCGGGTCGCCGAGCAGCCAGCGGAGCAGGTCGACGTCGTGGATCGAGTGCTCGAGGAGCGTGCCGCCGCCGGCCCGTCGGACGTCGCGGCGCCAGTCGGAGCCGTAGATCCCCTGGATCGGGAAGTACTGGTCGTCCCGGAAGACGACCGCCAGCGGCCGGCCGACCGCGGGGTCGGCGAGGCGCGCCGCGAGGGCGCGGAACACCGGCGCGGCGCGCAGCACCAGCCCGACCTGGTGGGGCACGGTCGCCAGCGCGGCCGCGACCCGCTCGCAGTCGGCGAGCGTCGGCGCGAGCGGCTTCTCGCAGAAGATCGCCCGGCCCACCGCCGCCGCCGCGGTGACCGTCTCGAGGTGCGCGGCCGTCCAGGTGCACACCCAGACCGCGTCGACGTCGTCGAGCAGCGAGGGGAGCGTCACGGCGGCGCGGGCGTCGTGCGCCGCCGCGAACGCGTCGGCTCGGCTCGGGTCGGTGTCGTAGGTTGCGGTGACCTGCGCGTCGACGAGGTGGTGCTGGATGAGCTGGCGCAGCGTGTAGGAGTGCACGAACCCGATGTGGCCGCAGCCGACCAGCCCGATGCGGGTCGTCACCGGCGCGGGCCCGGGCCCCGCCCGGCGTGCGTGGCCCGGCTCACCGCCTGGTCCCCGAACCGGTGGCGCACGTCGTCGAGGGTGCGCTCCAGGTCGACCTGCCGGGCTCGGGCGACCGGGTCGTCGTCGTCGCCGAACGGCAGCGCGGGCTGGAGCTCCGCGACGTCGACGAGCTGCTGCGCGGACAGGCCCAGCAGCCGGAGCCCGTCGCCGAGCGGCAGCGCGGCGAGCAGCTCCCGCCCCACCCGGGCCAGGTCGGCGGCCAGGTCGGTGGGCGCGGCGAGGGTGCGGGAGCGGGTCACGGTCCGGAAGTCGGCGTAGCGGGCCTTGAGCTGCACGGTGCGGGCCCCCGCGCCGTGGTCGCGCAGCCGGGCCGCGACCCGCTCCGCGTAGCGGAGCAGGTCCTGGTCGAGGCGGGCCCGGTCGGTCACGTCGGTGGGGAACGTCTCCTCGTGGCCGATCGACTTGGCCTGCCGGTCCGGTTCCACGGGCCGGTCGTCGACGTTGTGGGCCAGCGCGTGGAGGTGCGCACCGTGCGCGTGGCCGACCGCCCGTTCGAGCGCGTCGGGCGGGTAGGCGGCGAGGTCGCCGATCGTGCGCACCCCGAGGCGGTCGAGGCGCCGCTGCGTCGCGGGTCCGACCCCCCAGAGCCGGCACACGTCGAGCGGGTGGAGGAAGTCGAGCCTCGGTGCCGGGCTCGACGACGAGCAGCCCGTCGGGCTTGGCCAGCTCGCTGGCGATCTTGGCCAGCATCTTCGTGGTGGCGACCCCGACCGACGCGACCAGGCCCGTCTCGTCCCGGACCCGAGCCCGGATGTCGGTCGCGATCTCGGCGCCGGTGCCGTGGAGGCGGCGGGCGCCGCGGGCGTCGAGGAAGGCCTCGTCGAGCGAGATGGGCTCGACCAGCGGCGTGTACGAGCGGAGGATCGCCATGACCGCCCGGCTCGCGTCCTGGTAGGCGTCGAAGCGGGGAGCGAGGAACGCGGCGTCGGGGCAGGCGCGCCGGGCCCGGGCCATCGGCATCGCGGACTGGATCCCGAACCGGCGGGCCTCGTAGCTGGCCGCGGCGACGACGCCGCGGGGGCCGAGCCCGCCGACCACGACCGGCCGGCCCCGGAGGGACGGGTCGGCGAGCTGCTCCACCGACGCGTAGAACGCGTCGAGGTCGACGTGGAGGACGGCCGCGTCGACCGGCGGCGCGCTCACCGGGTCGAGGCGGGGGCGCGGCGCACCGACAGCGCGTCGCGTCGGGTGCCGCGCACGTCGTACTCATAGCCGCGCCGCGCGCTCGGACCCCACCGCTCGGCGAGCCACTCGGTGAGCGGCTCGCGCACCCACCGCGCCCCGTCGGCGAGCCGCTCCGCGCAGCCCGGCGAGTCGACCCAGGCCGCCTCGACGACGATCCCGTCCGGGTCCGCGACCCGCAGGTCGCCGTCGAACGCCAACGCCCGGTACACCTCGGCGCGCAGCCGCCAGCCCAGGTCGACCGCGAGCGCCTGCACCTCGTAGAGCGGCCCTTCCCACTCGGTGACGACGAGGCCGGTCTCCTCCTCGACCTCCCGAGTCAAGCCGGCGAGGACCGAGACGTCGCTCTCGTCGATGACCCCACCCGGCGTGGTCCAGTCCGACGAGCCGCCGCGACGCAGGTTCCGGACCAGGAGCAGCGCCTCGTCGACCTCGACGAGTGCGCCCGCGACCAGCCACTCTCGCATCGCCGAGGAGCCTACCGGCGGGCTCCGGCCGTACGATTCGATGGTGGGGAACGACGGTGACACGACGGGCGGGTTGCCGACCGGGCTGCCGTCTCGCGCCGCGTACCTGCTCGTGTTCGCCAGCGTCGTGCTCGCCGGGGTGCTCGGCGGCATCATCGGCTACGGGATCGTCGACGTCGGCGGGTTGGGCCTCTCGACGCACGTGACCCGCGCCAACACCGGGCCGGGCGCGACCGCGAAGCTGGTCGGCACGCTGCTCGGCGCCGGGTTCGGCGCGATCGGCGTCGGGATCGTCGCCGTGCTCGTGCTGCGGGCCATGGCCGAGTGGAAGCGCCGCCCACCCGACTGAGCGGGAGGCGCTACGAGCCGAAGGTGAGGCGGCGGAACCCCTCCGCGTAGCGGACCCCGGCCTCCCGGCCCGCCTCCTCGGCCCGGTCGCGGAGGAACTGGCGGAACCACTCCCCCGTCTCGGTCAGCTGGCTGGCGTGGCAGAACAGCGCGTCGACCTTGCGCTCCAGGGTGTCGCTGATGTCGATCCAGCAGTTCGGCTCCAGCGTCGCGCTCAGGTACACGGCCCGGATCTGGTGGACGGACAGGCCGGCGGTGATCTGATCGTGGAAGTAGTGCGGGTTGCCCGCCGCGGGGGCCACCGCGTCGAGCGTCGCCCAGCCGGTGACCCGATGGTCGCGGTGGTTGAAGTACGAGTCGCCAAAGAACACCGCGGTCGGGTCGGGGCAGACCACCACCTCGGGTCGCAGCTCCCGGACCCGGCGGGCCAGCTCCGCGCGCAGGTCGAGGTCGTCGGGCAGCTCCCCGTCGGGGTAGTCGAGGTGGAAGTGGTCCGCGAAGCCGAGCAGCGCGCTGGCGGTCGCGGTCTCCTCGATCCGCCGTCGGGTCAGCGCGGCGAGGTCGGCGGTCGGGTCGCTCGACCCCTTGTCGCCGCGGGTGGTGATCAGCACCCACACCGTCGAGCCCGCCGCGGCCCAGCGGGCCAGCGTGCCGCCGGCCGCGATCTCGGGATCGTCGGGGTGGGCGTAGACGGCGAGGACGCTGCCCGGGGTGTCGTCGACGAGCGGGGTCACCACGTCAGGGCGAGCGCCTCGCGCATGGTGGTCTCGAAGTCCTCGAACGACATCGAGTCGCGGGCGCCGATCACGAGCGCCGCGTCGTCGCCGACCGGCCAGCGCAGCTGCACCTCGGTGCTCTCGATCGCGTCGGCGATCACCGCCGCGACCGGCTCCGGTCCGGGGTCCGTCCCCGCACCGCCGTTGAGTCGGCGGCGGGCCTCGACCCACTGCTGGTCGAGCTCGTCGTAGGGGGCGGGAATCGGATCGCCGACCACGTTGGTGGAGAACTCGGTGTCGAACGCGCCCGGCTCGACGATCCGGACCCGGATGCCGAAGTGGCCGACCTCGAAGTGCAGCGCCTCCGAGAGTCCCTCGAGCGCCCACTTCGACGCCGAGTAGAAGCCCTCAAGGGGGATACCGACCCGGCCCGCCACCGAGGCGACGTTCACGATCGTGCCGGCGCCCCGGGCCCGGAGGCCAGGGAGCACCGCTTGGATCACCCGGGCCGACCCGAACAGGTTCGTCTCCATGCAGCGCCGAGCCGCGTCGAGGTCGACGGTCTCGACCGCGCCGCCGACGCCGAACCCGGCGTTGTTCACCAGCGCGTCGATCGGGCCCGCCGCGTCGACCGCGGCCCGTACGGACCCGACGTCGTCGACGTCGAGACGGAGGCGGGCCGCGACGTCGAGGTCGTCGAGCGTCTCGGGGCGGCGGGCAGTCGCGACGACGTCGTGGCCCCGCTTCGTGAGCTCCACCGCGGCGGCCCGGCCGATCCCGGTCGAGCAGCCCGTCATCAGGACCCGGCTCATGCGTCCTCCTGGGTGATCGCGGCCAGCGCGGCGACGGTCCGGTCAAGATCGTCGTCGTCGACGTCCTTGTGCGTGACGAAGCGTACGGTGCGGGCGTCGATCCTGCCGCAGCGAATCCCGACCTTGGCCAGCCGCTCGACGATCCGGTCCGGGAGCCGGTCGGCGTCGGCGCACACGATGTTCGTCGTCACCGCGGCAGGGTCGACGCTGCCCGGCGCGAGCTCGGCCAGCACGGTGGCGAGGCCGGCGGCCCGGGCGTGGTCGTCGGCGAGGCGCTCCACCATCGTCTCGAGGCCGACGATCGCCGCCGCCGCCAGCACGCCGGCCTGCCGCCAGCCGCCGCCGAGGCGCAGCCGCTCGTCGCGGGCCGACGCGATCAGGTCGCGGGGGCCGCAGAGGATCGAGCCGATCGGCGCCGCGAGACCCTTCGAGAAGCAGAACATCACCGTGTCGACCGGCTCGCACAGCGTGCGGGGCGACACGTCGAGCGCGACCGACGCGTTCCAGATCCGGGCCCCGTCGCAGTGGACGGGCAGGCCAGCGTCGATGGCCGCGGCCCCGACCGCGCGGAGCGCGTCGAGCGCCCAGGGGTGCCCGCTGGCCGGCATGTGCGGGTTCTCGACCGCGACCGCCGACAGGGGCGGGAGGTGATGCCCGGCGTCGGCGGCGGCCCCGGTGACCGCGGCGGCCGGGAACGTCCCGTCGGGGTCGGGCACCGGGCGCAGCTGCACGCCCGCGTTGCGGGCCGTCGCCGCGTGCTCGTACCGGTACACGTGGGCTCGCTCGCCGCAGAGGATCTCGGTCCCGGACCGGCCGAGGACTCGCAGCGCGAGCTGGTTCGCCATCGTCCCCGACACCACGTAGAGGGCCGCGTCCATGCCGAGCAGCGCGGCGGCCATCGACTCGAGGCGGTTGACGGTCGGGTCCTCGCCGTACTCGTCGTCACCGACCTCCGCGTCCGCCATCGCGGCTCGCATCTCGGGGGTGGGAGTCGTGACCGTGTCGGAGCGCAGGTCGACTCGGCCGTCGGGGCTGGGCACGTCAGGCGGGGCTGGTCGCGGCGTCGACGGGGCGGATCAAGCCCTCCTGCATCACCGTGACGACGATGTCGCCGTCGCGACGGAACACGTGACCGAGGGCGAGGCCCCGGGCGCCCGACGCGGACGGGCTGAGCTGGTGGTAGAGGAGCCACTCGTCGGCGCGGAACGGACGGTGGAACCACATCGCGTGGTCGAGGCTCGCCATCATGTAGCTGCCGCTGTACCCGATCGTGTGGGGCAGGGTCGCGGTGTCGAGGAGCGTCAGGTCCGACGCGTACGCAACGACGCACGCGTGGAGCAGCGGGTCGTCGGGCAGCGTCCCGTTGGCACGGATCCACACGTCCTGCGCGGCGGGACGGGGCGACGGGGCGATCCAGTGCGGGTCGTCGACCGGGCGGCTCTCGATCGGGCGCTCGCGCATCAGCCACTCGGTCGTCTCGGCCCCGAACCGCTGTGGCGCGCGCTCGAGTCGCTCCCGGAGGGTCGGGATCTCGTCAGGGCCCGGCACGTCAGGCATCTCGGCCGAGTGGTCGGGCCCGACCTCCACGATCTGGAACGACGCCTGCAGGTTGAAGATCGCCTGCCCGTGCTGGATGGCGACCACCCGCCGGGTCGTGAACGAGTGCCCGTCGCGGATCCGGTCGACCTCGAACACGATCGGGATGTTCGGGTCGCCGGGCCGGAGGAAGTAGGCGTGCAGCGAGTGCACGGGCCGGTCGGCGTCGACGGTGCGGCCCGCCGCGACCAGCGCCTGCGCGGCGACCTGGCCGCCAAACACGCGTTGGCGGTCCTCGTCGGGGCTGACCCCCCGGAACAGGTTCACCTCGAGTGGCTCCAGCTCGAGCAGGTCGAGCAGATCGTCCAGCGCAGAGCCCATCGTCTCCGTCCGGGGCTGGGGTGCCGGCCGGGTGCCGGCACCATGGTCCGCGACCGCCCCGGTCGAAGGCCCACCGACGCAGCCCAACCAGTGTGGCGCGCCGGGCCCGGCACCCGCGCCACTGGGGCGCCCCATCAGGGCGCTACCCGAAGAACACCGCCGCGTCGTCGAGGAGGCGGTCGGGCACCGTCTTCAGCTGCCGCACCGCGTCGCGGAGCGGGACGCGAACGATGTCGGTGCCGCGCAGCGCGACCATCGTCTCGAAGTCCTCCTCGTGGACGGCGTCGATCGCGGCCAGCCCGAACCGGGTGGCGAGCACCCGGTCGAAGGCGCTCGGCGTGCCGCCCCGCAGCACGTGCCCGAGGATCGTCACCCGGGTCTCGTACCCGGTGCGGTCCTCGATCTCCCGTCCGAGCGCGATGGCGATCCCACCCAGGCGCACGTGCCCGAACTCGTCGACCCCCGCGTCCTGCACCTGGAGGCTGGCGCCCCGCGCCTGCGCCCCCTCCGCGACGACCACGACCGAATAGCTCGCGCCCTCCGCATGCCGGTGGCGGAGCCGGTCGCAGACCTCGTCGACGTCGAAGGGACGCTCGGGGACGAGGATCGCGTGCGCGCCGCCGGCCAATCCCGACCACCAGGCCAGCCACCCCGCGTGGCGGCCCATCACCTCCACCACCATGACCCGGTCGTGGCTCTCCGCGGTGGTGTGCAGCCGGTCGATGGCATCGGTCGCGACCTGCACCGCGGTGTCGAACCCGAACGTGACGTCGGTCGCCGACAGGTCGTTGTCGATGGTCTTGGGCACGCCCACGCTGCGCACGCCGTGCGCAGCGAGCTGCTCGGCGACGCCGAGCGTGTCCTCCCCGCCGACGACGATCAGCGCGTCGACGTGGTCGGCGGCGAGCGTCGCCTGCACCGCCGCGACCCCGCCGTCACGCTGGAACGGGTTGGTGCGCGACGTGCCGAGCACCGTCCCGCCGCGGGCCAGCAGCCCATGGGTCCCCGCCACGGTCAGCTCGACCAGCTCCGCCTCCAGGACGCCGCGCCAGCCGTGCCGGAAACCGACCAGCTGATGGCCGTACGCCTCCTCCCCTCTTCGGACCGCGGCGCGGAGGACCACGTTCAGACCCGGGCAGTCGCCGCCCCCGTTCAGGATGCCGATCCGCATCGTCACCTCCCTCTCCGCTGCCATCCTGACTCCTCCCCGAGGCCGAGACCACGGGCCGGTAGCCTCCGGAGGCGATGCCACGGAGCACCATCGAGCAGATCGTCGGCGCCGCGCACGGCACCCTCGTCGACGGGGAGCGGGTGACCGAGTTCGGCACCTGCTGGGCCGCGCAGCGCAAGCCCCGGCTGCCGCTGCTGTTCACCGCCCGCCGCCGGTACCTCATGGTGCTCACCGACCGTCGACTCCTGCTGTTCACCCGGCGACGGTGGGGCCGCTCCCTCCAGCTCCGCGACCTCGTCCTCGGCAAGCGCTACGAGGCGTTCGCGCTCACCAAGGTGCGGCGCTCCTTCCCGCTCTCCTCGATCCAGGCCGAGGCGCACAGCGGGGTCCGGATGATCTTCGAGTTCAGCCCCGGGCAGCGGCACCTGCGAGGCGGGCTCCTGGCGCGCCTGACGCCCGCCCCGCCGATCCCGACCGACGAGCCCGCGCTCGTGCCCGGGCCCGGTGCCGCCGCGGAGACGGCCGAGAACGCCGAGCCGGCCCAGGCGACCGAGGTGACCGGCCGGGACGGGTCCACGGGCGGCGACCCCCCGAGCGAGCCGCCGGCGGGGTCCGGCGACGACGAGCAGCGGTTCTGGGGGCCCCCGACCCGCGGCACGTGAGCGTCGTCCTCTCCATCGACGCCGGCACGACCGGCGTCCGGACCCTCGTCGTCGACGAGCACGGCGCGGTCCGGGCCCGCGCCTACCGGGAGTTCCCGCAGCACTTCCCGCAGCCGGGCTGGGTCGAGCACGACCCGCTCGACATCCTCGACGCCACGCTCACCACCCTCGGCGAGGCGAACGCCGCCGCGGCCGAGCTCGGGGAGCCGGTCGCCGCGGTCGGGCTCACGAACCAGCGGGAGACGACCGTGGTGTGGGATCGCCGGAGCGGGCAGCCCCGCCATCGGGCCATCGTCTGGCAGGACCGCCGCACCGCGGCCCGCTGCGAGCAGCTCCGAGCCGAGGGGCACGAGCCGATGATCCGGGCCCGCACCGGCCTGGTCCTCGACCCCTACTTCTCAGCCACGAAGCTCGAGTGGCTGCTCGGCCCGGGCGGCGTGACCGCGGACGCCGACCTGGCCTTCGGGACCGTCGACAGCTGGCTGGTCTGGAACCTCACCGGCGGCCCCGGCCGGGGCGTCCACGCCACCGACCCGTCGAACGCGTCGCGGACCCTGCTGTTCGACCTCGACGCGCTCGCCTGGTCCGACGAGTGCCTCGAGCTGTTCGGCGTGCCCGCTCCTGCCTGCCCGCCGTCCAGCCGAGCAGCGGCCGCTTCGGCGTCACCGTCCCCGACCAGGCGGCGGGGGTTGACGCGCCGATCAGCGGCATCGCCGGGGATCAGCCCGCCGCGCTGTTCGGGCAGGCCTGCGTCGAGCCCGGCATGACGAAGAACACGTACGGGACCGGCTCGTTCGTCCTCATGAACCTCGGGACGACCCACCCGCCGCCCACCGAGGGGCTGCTCACCAGCGTCGGGTGGAGCCTCGACGGCGACGTGTCGTACGCGCTCGAAGGCGCGGTGTTCATCACCGGGGCAGCCATCCAGTGGCTCCGGGACGGGCTCGGGATCATCGCCGACGCGGCCGAGACCGGGCCGCTGGCGGCGAGCGTCCCCGACGCCGGCGGGGTGGTGTTCGTCCCGGCGTTCACCGGGCTCGGCTCCCCGTGGTGGGACCCCTACCCGCGGGGCACGATCCTCGGGATCACGCGAGGCACGACCCGCGCCCACCTGACCCGCGCCGTCGTCGAGGCGATGGCGTGGCAGACCCGCGACGTCGTCGACGCGATGACCGCGGCGGCCGGGCGGCCGCCCACCGAGCTGCGCGTCGACGGCGGCGCGAGCGTCATGGACCTGCTCTGCCAGCTCCAGGCCGACGTGCTCGGCGTGCCGGTCCGGCGGGCCGCGGTCGCCGAGACGACCGCGCTCGGCGCCGCCTTCCTCGCCGGGCTCAGCACCGGCGTGTGGTCCAGCATCGCCGAGATCGGCGCCGCGTGGCACGCCGACGCGACCTTCGAGCCCGCGCTGCCCGCGGCGGTGACCGAGGCCGGGCTCACGGTCTGGCACCGGGCCGTCGACCGGGCCCGCGGCTGGGCCCGCGAGACCTGACGGCTACGCGACCCGCGCCACCGGCCGCGGCGAGATCTGGGCCGGGGCGGTGGGGACGTCCTCGGCGACGCGCGTCGCGTACACGTCCCGGTACTCGTACACGCCGCAGAGCTGCACGATCTCGAACATCAGCTCGTCGGTCACCGCCCGCAGCGCCAGCCCCTCGGGCTCGTCACCCTCATGAGGCACGGTGAGCGGCTCGCCGAAGCGGACCGTCACCGCCCGGAACGGGCGGGGCAGCTTGGCGTTCGTCGGCTGGCACTCGTCGGTGCCGACCAGCCCGACCGGGACGATCGGGGCGCCGGTGGCTCGGGCCAGCCGCGCCACGCCGGTGTGACCCCGGTGCGTGACGCCGTCCCGGGTGCGGGTCCCCTCCGGGTAGATCCCGAACGCGCCGCCCCGCTCCAGCACCTGGGTCGCGGCGAGCAGCGCCGACTCGCTGGCCGTCCCACCCGACCGGGCGATGGGGATCTGGCCCACGGCCCGGAAGAACCACGCCGTGCGGCGCTGCTCGAAGTACTCGGCCTTGGCGACGAAGGTGAGGCGCCGCCACCCGATGGCGAGAGGCAGGAACAGCGAGTCGAGGAACGACCGGTGGTTGGCCGCGAAGATCACCGGCCCCCGGGCCGGGATGTGCTCCTGGCCCTCGACCCGGATGCGGAACCCCATCCGCATCACCGGGGTCAGCACGATCTTCAGCGTCCAGTACAGCACCGGCGGTCCCGTCCTCGGCCGAGACCGGTCACGTTACCGACCGCGGGCCAACTCGGCTCGGGTCGCCTCGGCTCGGGCGGGTCAGCCCAGCTTGGGCAGGGCGCGCCGGATCCCGCGAACCGCCTGGTTGATGCGGTGCTCGTTCTCGACCAGCGCGAAGCGCACAAACCCCTCACCGCCGGGCCCGAAGCCCATGCCGGGCGACACTGCGACCTTGGCCTCCGCGACGAGCAGCTTCGAGAACTCGAGGCTGCCGCAGTCGCGGTAGGGCTCCGGGATCGGCGCCCACACGAACATCGTCCCCCGGGGCTTCTCGATCTCCCAGCCGATCCGCGCCAGCCCGTCGACGAGCACGTCGCGCCGGCCCCGGTAGATCGCGTTCACCTCGGCCGGGTAGTCGGGCGCCTCGTTCATCGCGACGATCGACGCGATCTGGATCGGCTGGAACGTGCCGTAGTCCAGGTAGCTCTTCAGCTGCGCCAGCGCGGCAACGACCGCCGCGTTGCCGACCAGGAACCCGACCCGCCAGCCGGCCATCGAGAACGACTTCGTCAGCGTGTACAGCTCGACCGCGACGTCGGCCGCGCCCGGAACCTGGAGGATCGACGGGGGCTGGTAGCCGTCGAAGCCGAGGTCCGCGTACGCGAAGTCGTGGACGAGCAGCACGTCGTGAGCCCGCGCGAACTCCACCATCCGGGTCATGAAGTCCAGGTCGACGCACGCCGTCGTCGGGTTGTGCGGGAACGACAGCACGATGACCCGCGGTCGAGGCCAGGAGTCCTCCCACGACTCGAGGAGGTTGGTGAAGAAGTCCTGCTCGGGGCCGAGCCGCACGTGGCGAATCTCGGCGCCGGCGAGGATCGGACCCCAGATGTGGATCGGGTACGACGGGCTCGGGACCATCGCCGCGTCGCCGGGGGCGAGCAGCACCCACATCAGGTGCGAGAACCCCTCCTTGGCGCCGATGGTCGTGCAGGCCTGCGTCTCGGGGTCGAGCTCGACGCCGAACCGGCGGCGGTACAGGTCGGTGATCGCCAAGCGCAGCTTCGGGATGCCGCGGCTCGACGAGTACCGGTGGTTGCGCGGGTTGCGAACCGCCTCGCCGAGCTTGTCGACCGCGACCGGCGGCGACGGGAGGTCGGGGTTGCCGAAGCCGAGGTCGATGACGTCCTCGCCGGCCCGGCGGGCCTCCATCTTCAACGCCTCGATGGCGCCGAACACGTACGGCGGCAGCGCGTTGATGCGACGGAACTCCATGTCCCAGCACGGTACCAGGGGGCTTCCCGACCCCCCGGTAACGTTTGCCGACCGTGAACGACGTCCAGGCGGTCCTCCTCGACCTCGGCGGGGTCTTCTACCTGCCCGACCACGACCGCATGGTCGCCGCGCTGGCCCGCCTCCAGATCGACATGGAACGGGACCGGCTCGACGAGGTGCACTACCGCGGCGTCGCCGCGCTGCGTCACGAGCCGAGCGACAACCACTGGCACGCGTACAACCGCGCCTACGCGCGCGCGAGTGCGGCGTCGACGCGGACGGGCTCGACGACGCGCTCGACCTGCTCCTCGAGGAGTTCGGGCGCGGCGGCGTCTGGACCCGCGTGATCCCCGGCTCCCGAGAGGCGCTCCGCGAGCTGGCGACGCTGGGCGTCGGCCTCGCCGTGGTGTCGAACGCCGACGGGACCGTCGAGGCGCAGCTCCGCGCCGACCAGGTCTGCCAGGTCGGCCCCGGCCCCGGCGTCCCGGTGTCGATCGTGCTCGACTCGGCGGTGGTCGGCATCTCGAAGCCCGACCCGGCCATCTTCGAGCTCGCGCTCGACGCGGTCGGCGTCGACGCCGGCCACGCGGTGTTCGTCGGCGACACCCCTCCGGTCGACGTGCGGGGCGCCCGCGCCGCGGGAGTCACCCCGATCCTCGTCGACCCGTTCGATCTGCACACCGACGTCGACTGCGCACGCGTCCGCGCCCTCGCTGAGGTGCCCGGGCTGCTCCGCCACGGCACCGGAGCCGACCCCCGACGGCGCGGCGCGGCACAGCGCGGCACAGCTCGAGGCTCGCGCGCCGACCCCCGGTAGGCTCCCGCTCCCGGGAGAACCGACCGCTCTTGCCTGGAGGCGCGCGCATGCCCGAGATCCTCGACCTCTCCACCGAGGACTGCACCGTCGAGCGCGACGGGCCAGTCGTCGTGATCACCATGAACCGGCCCGAGAAGAAGAACGCGCTGAGCCCCACCATGCTGGTCGGGCTCGCCGACGCGTACACCTACGTCGACGACACCGACGACGTGCGCGCCGCGATCCTCACCGGCGCCGGAGGCAGCTTCTCGTCCGGCATGGACCTCGTCGCGGTCAACGCGCCGCGCAGCGAGTACGTGGACCGGCGGATGAAGGAGGAGCCCAACCTCCACTGGAAGGGCCTGCTCCGCGACTACCGCTGCTCGAAGCCGATGATCGCCGCCGTCGAGGGCTTCGCGGTCGCGGGCGGCACCGAGATGCTCCAGGGCACCGACATCCGCATCGCCGGGGAAGGCGCCATCTTCGGCGTGTGGGAGGCCAAGCGGGGCCTCTTCCCGCTCGGCGGGTCCGCGTGTCGGCTCCCCCACCAGATCCCCTACACCGTCGCGATGGACATCCTGCTCACGGCCCGGCCCGTCACCGCCGACGAGGCGCTCCGCATCGGGCTGATCGGGAGGGTCGTGCCCGACGGGATGGCCCTCACCGTGGCGAAGGGCGTCGCCCGGCAGGTCGCCGACTGCGGACCGCTGTCGACGAAGGCGATCCTGCGGGCCTGGCGCGAGACCCAGCACCTGCCCGACGCGGAGGCGATGCAGGTCCAGGACCCGATCGGCTGGGAGGTGTTCGCGAGCGAGGACGCCAAGGAGGGGCCGCGCGCCTTCGCCGAGAAGCGCAAGCCTGTCTTCCACGGCCGGTGAGCCCCGACGCCTCGCCGCCGGACCCGGACCCGGCGGTGCTGGTCACGCCCGGGCGCGAGCAGCTCGCCGCCGCGACCCGCGAGCTGCTCGACGCGGTGCTGAGCGTCGACGCCGACGAGACGACGCTGGGCGGCGCCGCCGCGGCGACAGAGCGGATCGTCGACGAGCTGCGCGCCGCGGGGCGGCCCGTCGTGGGCTGGGCCGCGCCGGGGAGGGAACGCAACCACGCCGACTACCTCCCCCGCAGCCCGCTGTTCGGGTCGCTGCACCCCGCGTCGGCACCGTGGCACTGGGACATCCTCGACGGTCGCTTCGTCGCCCGCGCCACCCTCGGCGCGTCCTTCGAGGGCCCGCCCGGCTACGTCCACGGCGGCTGGGTGGCGCTGATCTTCGACGAGGCACTCGGGATCGCCAACGTGGCGGGCGGCAACCCGGGGATGACAGCCCGGCTGACGATCCGGTACCGGCGCCCCACCCCGCTGCGAACCGAGCTGCGCCTCGAGGCCCGGACGACCGGCCGGCAGGGACGGCGCATCACGACCGTCGGCACCCTCCACGCCGGGGAGACCCTCTGCGCGGAGGCCGAGGGGCTCTTCGTGGACATCGGCACCGACCGGGCGCTCGAGTACTTCGGGGAGCGCCAGCCCGCCCCCGACCCGGTCGACCCGCTCCCCTAGCTCCCGCGGCGAGCGTCCGGACGATCGGGCTCAGGGCACGACGCGCGGTCGAACCTGCTCGCCGAGCCGCGTCGCCGTGGCCGGGTCGCGGGCGTCGACCGGCCCGACGATCACCCAGTCCGCGCCCGCCGCGCCGTAGCTCGCCAGCGCGTCGGCGACGCGGCCCGGGTCGCCGACGATGGTGCTCGGGCCCGCGTGCAGCCGCTCGGCTTTCGCGGCGGCGGCGTGCTCGGTGGCGTCGAGAACGACAAGCCCGCCCCAGCTGCACGTCATTGGACGACCGGCCCAGGCACGGACCTCCCGAGCCCGGGCCGCGAACTGCTCGACGGGGCCGCCCCACTGGTTCCAGCCGTCGGCCAGGTCGGCGGCGACGGTCCGCACCGCGGCGCTCGGACCGCCGACCCACACCGGGTAGCTCTCCCCTCGGGTGGCGAGCACCGCCGCCCGCAGCCACGCGACGCGATCCTGCACGGTGCCGATCGGGACGCCGAACGTCTCGTGCTCGGCTCGGCTCTCCGAATCGCCGGCGCCGATCCCGGCGACCAGGCGGCCCGGCGCGAGCCGGGCCAGCGTCGCGTACGCGGCGTGGAGCGACGCGGCGGGGCGCAGCGACGCCCGGGCGACGAGCGTCCCGAGGGTGACGCGGGACGTCGCGCTGCTCAACGCGCCGAGCAGCGCGACGGGCTCCAGCGCCGGACGCCGAGCACCGTTCGCGGGGGCGCGAAACAGATGGTCGTAGACGAAGACGCCGTCGAGCCCTCCCGCCTCGGCGGCGCAGGCGACCGCAACGGCGAGGCCGGGATCGGTGACGAACGAGGGGACGGTGATCCCGAGCTTCAGGGCACCACCTCCCGGGCCAGTGCGGCGGCGCCGACGACGCCGGCCCGGTCGCCGAGCTCGGCGGCGACGATCGGGATCGGCGGCCGGTAGGCCGCCCCTTCGAGGTGGGAGCCGAACTCGTCGCGGAGCGGACCGAGGAGCACGTCGCCGAGCTCGACCAGCCCGCCCGACACGACGATGACCTCGGGGTCGACGATGTTGGCCAGGCCGGCGAAGCCGAGCGCGACCTGGTGGGCGTACGCGCGGCAGGAGATCCCGCCCGTCGGGCTCGCCGGCCGCCGCGCTGTCCCCGACGTGGACGCCGGTGACGGTGGCGGGGTCGCCGCCCGCCCGGGCGAGCACGCCCGGGGCGTCGCCCGCCTTCACCCACGCCTGGGCGAGCTGCCCGAGCGCGGTCCCGGACGCCTCCGCCTCCCAGTGGCCGGGCTCGCCGCACGCGCAGCGCGGCCCGAGCGGGTCGAACTGCCAATGGCCGACCTCAGCCGCGAAGCCGTGCGCGCCGCGCACGATGCGCCCGTCGCTGATGATGCCGCCGCCGACGCCGGTGCCGAGCGTGACGACGAGCCCGTGCGACACGCCCCGCGCTGCGCCGTGCCGCAGCTCACCCAAGGCGGCGACGTTGGCGTCGTTGTCGACCACCACCGGCCGGGTGAGGCTGGCGGTCAAGATGTCCTGGAGCGGGACCCGGATCAGCCGCGGGATGTTGGGCGCGTAGTGCACCGCGCCGTCGCGGTCCACGAGCCCGGCCGCGCCCACCCCGACCGCGGCGAGGTCAGGTGACGCGATCCGGAACCGTCCGACCAGCTCGACGATGGTGTCGTGGAGCGCCGGCCACTCGAGCGGCGTCGGCGCCCGCTCCTCAGCGAGGACGCGCCCGGCCCCGTCGACGACCGCGGCCCGGACGTTGGTGCCGCCGAGATCGATGCCGATCGTCGCCGACGCGCCGGGGGTCACTCCGTGCGTTCGATGGGATGCACCGTCGCGGTGGTCCCGGCAGGCTCGGACGGCTCGGGGGCGGAGCGGCGCAGGTCCTGCTGCTCTTCGACGGCCCGGCCGGCCGCATCGATGATCGTCTGGGCGGCGAGGAGCAGCTCGTGGCCGGCGCGCACGACGTGCTCGGCGGCCTCGGGGCCGGAGTCGAGCAGCGCGTTGAGCAGCGACTCGAGCGCGGTGGGCGGCGGGAGACGCGGCCCGTCATCGTCGGGGCCGACCCCGGGCTCCGGCTCGGCCGGGACGGTCTCGTCGTTGGGAACCGCTTCGTTCATACCTGGTCCTCCCGTGGCAGCCGCCCGGCTCGGCGGGGTCAGGCGGGGGTGCGCTCCGCCTCGCGGTTGAGCTCCCGGAGCGCGGTGCCCATGATCATGCGGGCCGCCTGACGTCTGATGAGCCCGGGCAGCGGGATCGACACGTCGATCGTGAGATCGTAGGTCAGGCGGGTGCCGTCGCCGTCGGGCTCGAACCCGTAGCGGCCGTCCAGCTGGCGGAGCTTGTCGCTCTCGACCAGCTGCCACGAGAAGGCGCCCGGCGCCTCCTGGTAGTCGTAGGCGAGCACGTAGCGGATGCTCTGCCCGAGCCCCGCCACCCGGTACTCCACCTTCGAGCCCCGCCCCTCCCCGTCGCGCTCGAGGACGTCGACCTGCTTCACGTCCTTCGCCCAGTCGGGGTACCGGTCGTAGTCGACCGCGACCGCGTAGCAGCGGTCCGGGGGGACGGTGACGCTGATGTGCTCGTGGGCTTCGTCGGCCACCGCGCTATCGAAGCAAGTCCCGGCCCGGCCGCGCAACCTGCTCAGGGCTGGCCGCGGCGGGGTGGGAAGGTGCCGTGCTTCGCTCCCCACAGGCCGATGAGGCCCAGGGGGAGCATCGGCATGAGGATCCCGAACGCGTCGGCGGTCCCGGTCCCGGCCCCGATCGCGACCGCGAGCCCCAGCGCCCAGAACAGCTGGGCCCGGACCCGGCGGGGCACCGGGCCTTGAACCAGGAACATGGACGACACGACGATGTCGTCACCGTCGGCGCTGCGGACGATCGCGACGAGGAACGCCCACGCCCACACGACGATCCCGAGCACGAACAGGGCCAGGGCCACGCCCAGCGCGACGGGCTTGAGCGCGGAGACGCCCAGCGCTAAGGGGATCGCGGTGGCGGCGAACACCGCGTCGGCGACCCACGCCGCGACGAGGATCCGGTGCCCGTCGCCGGGGACGGTCGTGCCGTCGGGGCTGGTGCGACCGTCGGCCTGCGCCACGCGGCGAGCGTACCGGCCGGGTCTCAGCCGAGCCGGTCGAGGACGCTCAGATCCCCGGCCGCGAGCGGCGCGAGGCGCGCCGCGAGGACGTCGTAGCTGAAGTCACGCCGGGCGCGAGCCGCGGCGGCCGTGCCGAGCCGCCGCCGCAGCGCGTCGTCGGCGAGGAGCTGCGCGATCGCGTCGCGCACCGCGGTCACGTCGCTCGGGTCGACAACCCGGCCCGTCTCACCGTCGACGACTGCCTCGTCCGCGCCGCCGCTGCGGCCCGCGACGGCCGGGACACCGCACGCGGCCGCCTCGAGGAACACGATGCCGAACCCCTCCGCTTCGAGGCCACCCCAGCGGGTGCGGCACGGCATCGCGAACACGTCCGCGCACGCGTACAGGCCCGGCAGGTCGGCGTCGGGCACCCGTCCGAGCAGTTGGGCGCGGGAGCCGAGCCGTCCGGCCCGCCGCTCCAGACGGAACCGGTCGCGGCCGCTCCCCGCGATCGCGACCTGCACGCCCTCGAGGCCGCCGACCGCGTCGAGGAGCACGTCGAAGCCCTTGCGGGGAACGAGCCGGCTCACCCCGAGCACGAGCGGCCGGTCGGGGTCGAGGCCGTGCCGGACCCTCGCGGCGCGCCGCGTGCCGCGGGGTCGGTCGGGCCGAAGCGGGTGCCGTCCACGCCGGGGGGCAGCACCAGGGTCGGCATCGGCCCGCCCGCCACCCGGGCCGCCTGGCGGGCCGCGAACTCCCCCGCCGCGACGACGCCGACCGCGTGGCGCAGCACCCGGCGGCCGAGCGAGCCGGTGACGGGCAGCCGCCCGTAGACGGTCACCTCGGCGCCGTGCGCGACGACGACCACCGGCGCCGCGTGCAACCGGCCGGCCACGTGCCCGAGGGGCAGCATCGGGTCGAGGAACACCACGCCCGCCCCGATCTCGGTCGCGAGCGCGTCCACGTCGCGAGCCAGGTCCGCGGTGGGGATGAGGAAGCCGGTCTCGCGCCGCTCGACCCGGAACGGCTGGGCGGCGTCCCACGCCGGCGCGCCGTCGTAGGCGGTGGTCAGCACCGTGGTGTCGTCGGGCGGGAGGCGACGCCACAGCTCGTACAGGTAGGACTGGATGCCGCCCACTTTGGGCGGGAAGTCGTTCGTGACGAGCAGCGACGGCGCCACCGGGCGACCGCGCCGACTCAGAGGTCCAGCGTGGCGCCGGGCTCGACGCCGGCGCGGCGCAGGATCTTGACCTTCATCTGGGCCAGGACGTCGCGGGGCGCGAGCGCGATCTCACGCGTGGCCGTGTCCGCCTCGTCGAGCAGCGCCGAGGCGGGCACGACCCGGCTGACCAGCCCGACCCGGAGCGCCTCCGCGGCGTCGAGGGTCCGCCCGGTCAGGGCCACGTCGCGGGCGAGCGCCCCACCCACCAGGTCGTGGAGCGGCCCGTAGACAACCTGGCTGAACCGGTGCTCGGGATGCGCGAAGCGGGCGGTGTCGCTGGCGATCCGCAGGTCGCACATCACCGCGAGGTCGAAGCCGCCGCCGAGCGCGGCGCCGCTCACCGCGGCGACGGTCGGCAGCGGGAAGGTGAGGAGGTCCCGGTGCCAGCGGTCGCTCGACGCCCACAGCTCGTCGGCCAGATCGGGGATCGTGAACTCCTCGAGGTCGAACCCAGCGCTGAAGACCTCGTCGCCGCCGGTGATCACGAGCACCCGCAGCGCGTCGTCGACGCCGAGCGACTCGAGCGCGTCGCTCATCTCGTCGCGCAGCGCGATCGAGAGCGCGTTGCGCTTCGAGGTCCGCAGCAGACGGAGCACCGCGACGCCGGCCGGGTCCGGCCCGGTGACCGAGACGAGCGCCACCGCCGCTACCCGGTCCCGCGGCTCTGCGCGAGCGCTGTCGTCGAAGCCGGTCCCGTCCGCGACGAGGCGGCGGAGCTGCATCAGCGGCCGAGGCCGGTTGAACGCGACCGCGCCGACCAGCCGGCCGGCCCGGCCGACCGCGGCGACGAACCGGTGCTCGGCGACGGACCCCTCCACCAGCTCGATGCGGTCGTCGCCCCGCACCACCCCCGCGACCTGGATCTTCACGTCGTACTGGTCGGACCAGACGAACGGCACCGGGTCGAAGGGCTCCGCGGCGTCGTCGAGGAGCAGCCGCCGGCCCGCGTAGACGCCCTGCTCGGCCGCGTTCGTCCAGTGCTCGAGGCGCATCGGCTCGCCGCCGAAGCGCGGGTTGGGCCAGCGGGCCACGTCCCCGGCCGCGACGATCCGGGGCGCGGCGAGGCAGGTCTCGTCGCAGACGATCCCGTTCTCGAGGGTCAGGCCCGACCCCTCGAGCCAGTCGGTGGCCGGCCGCACCCCGACCCCGACGACGACCACGTCCGCGTCGACGACCCGGCCGTCGTCGAGACGGACCGCCTCGACCCGGTCGCGGCCCTCGAAGCCGGCCACGCCGACCCCCAGGTGCAGATCGACGCCGTGCGCCCGGTGGAGGGCCGCCAGCGCGTCGCCAAGCACCGGGCCGAGCCCCCGCACCATGGGCGACGGCAGCGCCTCGAGCAGCGTCACGGTGAGCCCCCGGCGGCGGCAGGTCGCCGCCACCTCGGCGCCGATGAACCCTGCCCCGACCACCACCACCGCCGGGTCGTGGTCGAGGTCGGCGCGCAGCGCCGCGCTGTCGTCGAGGGTGCGCAGCAGGTGGATCCCGCCGAGCGGCGGGGTGCCGGGCAGGGTGCGGGGCACCGACCCCGTGGCCAGCACCGCCCCGTCGAACTCGAGCACCTCCCCGTCGGCGAGGCGCACGGTGCGGGACTCGACGTCGAGCGACGTCGCGGCGCGCCCGAGCCGCCAGTCGAGGTCCAGCTCGTCGTACGAGCCGCGCCGGAGCGCGGTCTCGTCAGCGTCGACCTCCCCGGCGAGGAACTGCTTCGAGAGCGGCGGCCGATCGTAGGGGCGGTGCGGCTCGGCGCCGACGAAGACGAGCCGGCCGCCGTAGCCGACCGCGCGCAGCTCCTCGACCGCCCGCAGCCCGGCCAGCGACGCTCCGACGACCACGATCGTCGAGGCATCGTCGAAGGCCGCCACGGCGGGCGACGTTACCGGGCCGGTCCGCCGACCGACCGGGTCGCCCGGGCCGGTGGAACTCGCCCGGTAACTGACTGCCGTGTCATCCTTTGCCGCCCCGCGCCCCGGCGGAGCCTGTCCCGAGAGCGTTGTGCATGCCCCGAACCGCGGTGCCCGACGTGAGCGGCCGACCCGTGCGGCTGCGCGACGTCGACCTCGACACGTTCCTGCACCCGTCCACGGTGGCGGTCATCGGCGCGTCCGAGACGCCCGGCAAGCCGAACAGCGCCATGACGCTCCGGATCAAGGAGTGGGCCGACGAGCACGGCGCCTCCTTCTCTCCCGTGCACCCCACCCACGACGCGGTGCTCGGCGTGCGCTGCTCCCCGTCGATCGCCGACGTGCCCGGCCCGATCGACCTGGCCGTCATCCTGACCGGGAAGGCGGTGGAGTCCTTCGAGGAGGTCGCGGCCCGCGGCGCCAAATTCGCGGTCATCTTCGCGGCCGGATTCTCCGAGGCCGGCGCCGACGGCGAGGCGCTCGAAGCGCGGCTCGGGGAACTGGTCCGGGCCAGCCGCACCCATCTCCTCGGTCCGAACACGAACCTGAACGTGTTCTCGGACTTCCGCGACGACCTGCCCGGCCCGGCCATCGCGCTGATCACCCAGAGCGGCCACCAGGGCCGCCCGGTCTTCCAGGGCCAAGAGCTCGGGATCGCCCTCTCGCACTGGGCGCCGACCGGCAACGAGGTCGACCTCGAGTTCGCCGACTTCGCCCGCTACTTCGCCGACCTGCCCGACGTGGGGGTGATCGCGGCGTACATCGAGGGGTTCAAGGACGGACGGTCGCTGATGCTCGCGGCCGACCACGCGGCCCGGCTCGACAAGCCGCTCGTCGTCGTGAAGGTGGGCCGCACCGACGAGGGCACCTCGATGGCGAAAGCCCACACCGGGCACCTCACCGGCTCCGATGCTGTGGTGTCGGCGGTGTTCCGACAGTTCGGGGTGACCCGCGTCGACGGGCTCGACGAGCTCCTCGACACGTCCGCCGCCTTCGCGCGGACCACGCCGCCCCGTGGGGACGGCGTCGCGATCTACGCCATCTCGGGCGGCACCGGCGCCCACATCGCCGACCTCGCCGCCGCGGCGGGGCTGCGGCTCCCGCCGCTCACCCAGGCGACCCAGCGGGCGCTGCACGACGGGCTCATCCCCCGCTACCTGCGGGTGTCGAACCCGGTCGACTGCGGCGGCCCGCCGGTCACGACGCCGGCCGGTCGGCGCATCCTCGACCTCATCCTCGCCGACCCCAACGTCGACGTCCTCATCTGCCCGATCACCGGCGCGCTCGACATGATGAGCCGGCCGCTGGCCCGGGACCTGGTCGCGGTCGCCGAGACCACCGACAAGCCGATCTTCGTCGTGTGGGGCTCACCGGTCGGGACCGAGCGCGCGTACACCGAGGTGCTGCTCGGGTCGCGGCTGCCGATCTTCCGCACCTTCCACAACTGCGTGCAGGCGGTCCGGGCCGTCCTCGACCACGCCGGGTTCGTCAGCCGGTACCGGTCGCCGTTCGTCGACACCCCCACCGAGACGCGCCCCGCGGCGCGGCGGGTCCGGCGCCTCCTCGCCGAGGCCGAACCCGGCGGGGCGCTCTCCGAGGTGGCGTCCAAGGCGGTGCTGTCGGCGTACGGGGTGAAGCACAGCCGGGAGCGGCTCTGCACCTCCGCCGCGCAAGCCGTCGCCGCGGCCACCGAGCTCGGCTACCCGGTGGTGATGAAGGCCTGCTCGGCGGCGCTGCTCCACAAGAGCGACCAGGGCCTGGTCCGGGTCGGCGTCGCCACCGCGGCCGAGGTGCGAGCCACGTTCGCCGACCTGCAGCGCCGCGCCGCCCGGGCCGTCGGCCGGCGCGGGGAGCTGGACGGCATCCTGGTCTGCGAGACCGTCCGGGGCGGCGTCGAGATGGTCGTCGGCCTCTCCCAGGACCCGCTGTTCGGGCCGGTCGTGCTCTGCGGCCTCGGCGGCGTCTTCGTCGAGGTCCTCGAGGACGTCAGCTTCCGGGTTCCGCCCTTCGGACGGGACGAGGCGGAGCGCATGGTGCGCGAGCTGCGCGGCTTCCCGATCCTCGAGGGGATCCGGGGCGCCAAGCCAGCCGACCTCGACGCGCTCCTCGACGTCATCATGAACATGGAACGACTCGCGATGGACCTCGCCGGCCCGGCCGCGCGAGACGGCATCGCGGAGGTCGACATCAACCCGCTCGTAGTCCGGCCCCGCGGCGCGGTGGCCCTCGACGCCTTGGTGGTGCGCACGTGAACGACAACATCGACGACGATCTCCTGGCCCGGGTCGAGGACCACGTCCTCTGGCTGACCCTCAACCGGCCCGACGCGGGCAACGCGATCACCCCCGACGTCCGGAACCGCATCATCGAGCACCTCGCCGCGGTCAACGATTCGCTCGAGATCCGGGCCGTCGTGCTCACCGCGACCGGGGAGCGCCACTTCTGCACCGGCGCCGACCTGCGGGCCGGCCGGGCCGAGCCGCCCCCCAAGCCGGAGGGCGCGCCGGACCGTGTCATCGGCGAACCGGCCCGCATGATCCGAACCGGGATCCAGCGCCTCACCAGCGCCATGCTCGACTGCGAGAAGCCGATCGTCGCGGCCGTCAACGGCACCGCGGCCGGTGGCGGCGCGGCGATGGTCCTCGCCTCCGACCTGGTCGTGGCGGCCGAGCACGCCCGTCTCATCCAAGTGTTCGTGCGGCGGGGCCTGATCCCCGACGGGGGCGGCACCTACCTGTTGCCCCGCCTGGTCGGCCTCCAGCGGGCCAAGGAGCTGGTCTTCTTCGGCGACGACCTGGCCGCGCCCGACGCGGAGCGCATCGGGCTGGTGAACAAGGTGGTCCCCGGCGCGGAGCCTCGAGGCGACGGCCCGGGAGTGGGCGAACCGGCTGGCGTCCGGCCCCACCCGCACCATCGGGTTCGCCAAGCGGCTCTTGAACCGCTCGCTCGACACCGACCGCGCCACCATGTTCGAGGAGGAGGCGCTCTACGTCGAGATGGTCACCCAAACCGCCGACGGGGTCGAGGGCATGACCAGCTTCCGGGAGCGTCGCCCCACCGAGTTCCGAGGCTGGTAGCGGTGCCGTCGTCCATCCGGGACCGAGTCGCGATCGCGGGGATCGGCCAGACCGCGTTCGGGAAGGGCCTGCCCGCCTCGGAGCTGTCGCTGGCCTGCCAGGCCATCAGCGCCGCGCTTGACGACGCCCGGATCGCCCCCGGCGAGGTGGACGGGGTCACCTCGTACACGATGGAGCTGAACCGGGAGGTCGACGTGGCCCGCAACGTCGGGCTCGGCGACCTCACCTTCTTCTCCCAGGTCGGCTACGGCGGCGGCGCCGGCTGCGGCACCGTCCTGCAGGCGGCCATGGCCGTCGCGACGGGGCAGTGCCGGGTCGCGGTGGCGTGGCGGGCCCGCAAGCGGGCCGCGAAGTCCAGCCGGCCGTGGGCCCAGGTCCCGGCCCGGCTCGCCGACCACTGGCAGTGGAGCCGACCCTTCGGGCTGCTCCGCCCGGTCGACGAGGTGGCGATGCTCACCCGCCGCTACCTCCACGAGTACGGAGCGACCCGCGACCACCTCGCCAACGTCGCGCTGGCGTTCCGCAAGCACGCCAACCGGAACCCGGCCGCCACGATGTACGAGAAGCCGCTCACCCGCGAGCAGTACCTCGAGGCCCGCTGGATCTCCGAGCCGCTCTGCCTCTACGACAACTGCCTCGAGACCGACGGGGCGCTCGCGGTCGTCCTCGTGCCGGCCGAGCGGGCGGCCGACCTGCCCCACCGGCCGGTGCTCGTCCACGCCGCCGCGCAGGGCCTCCCCCGCCAGCACCAGACCATGATCAACTACTTCAACGACGACCCGCTCGAAGGCCCGTCGTGGGTGACCGCCCGGCAGCTGTGGCGCGACGCCGAGTTCGGGCCCGACGACGTGAAGGTCGCGCAGATCTACGACGCGTTCAGCCCGCTCGTCCCGCTCTCCCTCGAGGGGTACGGGTTCTGCGCCCGCGGTGAAGGTGGCCCGTTCACCGACGACGGCGCGCTCGAGTGGCCCGACGGGCGGCTCCCCACCAACACCGCCGGCGGCGGCATGTCGGAGGCGTACGTCCACGGCTTCAACCTGATCCTGGAAGGCGTCCGCCAGCTGCGCGGCACGTCGACCAGCCAGGTCGACAACGCCGACACATGCCTCATCACCAGCGGCGAAGGGGTGCCGACCAGCGCCCTGCTGCTGCGGAACTAGGAGCGTCATGGAGACCGGGTTCGTCCTCCCCGACCTCGAAGCCGAGGACACCGCCGAGTTCTGGGCCGGCGCGCGCCGCGGGGAGCTGATCGTCCAAGCCTGCGCGGACTGCGGCCGGTGGCGGTTCCCGCCCCGACCGATGTGCCCGGACTGCCGGTCGGTCGAGGTGCGCTGGGTGCCGACCTCGGGGCGGGGGACGGTGTGGTCGTACGTGGTCCCGCACCCGCCGCTGCTGCCTGCCTACAGCGACCTCGCCCCCTACAACGTGATCGTCGTCGCGCTCGACGAGGACCCGACCGTCCGCATGGTCGGCAACCTTGTGACCGGCGCGGACGGTCCAATCAACGAGATCGACCCGGCCACGATCGAGATCGGCGAGCCGGTCCAGGTCGTGTTCGCCACCGTCGACGACGTCGCCCTCCCCCGCTGGGTGCGGGCCGGCGAGGAACCGCTCCGAGTCATCGCGGAGGCCCGGGCCTCAACCTCATCGGGCTGAGGACAGCACGAAGCCCGGCCCTGGGGGGAAGGGCCGGGCTTCATGACATCTCGCGCCGGTGGGTCGGGGGACGCCCCGCCGGCGCGTGGATCCTGGTATCGGCAGGTGGGTCAGGCGGCCTTACGCTCGAACTCGTCGTCGCTCGAACGCTCACCGCGCAGGTCGGCCAACGTCCGCTCCCAGCGGAGCTGCGACGCGATCCAGGCCAACGCCCGGTCCCGGTCTCGTACGCTCGTGGTGCCCATGGGCCCTCTCCTTGCCTTCGCTCCACCTTGCACCTTCGTGCACAAGGTCGAGTGTGTTGACTTAGAGAGTATGCACTCGTAGGGTGGGGACTGTCAAGGTTCGTGACCAAGGTCACACCGCTGAGCCGCTGAGCCAGGCATGCTGACGTCACCCCGATGAGCACCGCCCCCACCGACCACTGGCGCATCGACGACCTCGCCCACCGGGCCGGGGTCACCGTCGACACCGTCCGCTACTACCAGCGCGAGGGCCTGATGCCCGAGGGGCTGCGGGCGGGGCGAGTCAAGCTCTACGGGCCCGCCCACCTCGAGCGCCTCGATCGGATCCGGGACCTCCAGAGCCGGGGCTTCTCCCTCGCCGCCATCCGGGCCCTGCTCGACACCAGCCGCCAGCACCTCGTCGAGGGCATCTTCGCCGACCGCGACCAGGGCGAGACCTACACCCTCCACGACCTGGTCGAGCGGTCCGGCATCGACCCCGACCTCTGCGGGGCGATCCGCGCCGCCGGGCTGCTGCGCGACCCGGGCGAGTATGGCCGCGACGCTTACGACGGCGAGGACCTCGACCTGGTGCGGACCATGGCCGCAGCTCCACAAGATGGGGATCCCCACCCCCGCCCTCGTCGAGATGGGCCGCCTCTACGCCGAAGGGGTGGAGACGATGCAGCGGGCGGTGGTCGACCTGTACACGACCGGCGGGACGCTGCGCTGGGCGCCCGGCGAGCTCGAAGCGTTCCAGGCCGTCTCAGCGAGCAGCTCGGACGACATCCTGCCGAGGGCCCGCCGGATCGTCGACTACCTCCACCACCGCACGATCCAGCGCCTGACCCTCGACGCGATCGAGCACCTCCCGGACCCGGGCCAGGTCTGACCCGCGGCTAAACGTCGAGGTGCCAGATGCGGGCCGCGTTCTCCCCGATGATCTTGGCCTTCTCGTCGTTGGGGATGTGGCCCATCGTGTCCTCGATCGACTTGCGCGAGTACGGCCAGTCGTTGCCGTGGTGCGGGTAGTCGCTCGACCACATGATGTTGTCGACGCCGGCCGCGTGGCGCAGCGCGATCCCGAGCGGTCGGTGATGAACGTCGCCGCGTTGTTCCGGTACCAGTACGTGGACGGCGGCTCCTTGATCGGCAGGTCGCCCCACACCCGGTTGCGCCAAAAGCGGTCGTCGACCGACTCGATCAAGTGGGGGATCCAGCCGACCCCGGTCTCGATCCAGCACATCTGCAGGTCCGGGAAGCGCTCGTAGACGCCGGTGAAGATCATCTGGGTGATGCTCCCCGCGCACATCGAGAAGACATGGCTCATGCTCCCGACGGCCTTGGCCCGGGTCGCCTCGCTCGTCATGTCGTAGAGCGCGTTGCCCGACTTGGCGGCCGCCTTGCGGGCTGCGGCGCGCTGCTTCCGGCTGATGATGTTGATGTGCACCGCGACCGGGATGTTCTCGTCAACCGCGGCGGCCCAGAACGGGTCGTCGTCGAGCGACAGGCTCTCCTTGCCCGACGGCCAGTTGGAGATGATGACGCCCTTCGCACCGCGCGCCTTCGACTTGCGGAGGGCGTCGATGGCCTGGTCGACGCCGAGCGACGGGATCTGGGCCAGGCCGATCAGCCGGTTCGGGTCGGGCGCGCAGAACTCCTCGAACAGGAAGTTGTTGTAGGCCTCGACGCCGGCGAGGACGAAGTCGTCGTCGTCGTCGCCGAGGAAGTGGCTGATCGTCCGCTGCGGCGGGTAGAGCAGCTCGGCGTACACGCCGTCGATGTCCATGTCCTTCAGCCGCTCCGCGCCGTTGTAGCAACCGGGGCGCGCCTCGTCGTAGGTGACGCCGTACCAGCGGAAGTTGTCCCACGGCATGCCGGGGGTCGAGACCAGCCCGATCGGGTCGGGCTGCCCGCCCACTGCGGTGAGCCACGCGTCGCCCCCCGCCGGGTCCTTCACCAGCTTCGGCGCCTTGTCCTGGTACCGCTCGGGCAGCCAGTTCGTCCAGATATCAGGTGGCTCGAGGATGTGGCAGTCGGCGTCCACCACGCGGACCTCAGACATCGGCACCTCCACAGGGTCGTCCGTCGCTCGCCCACAGTAGGCTGACGTCGGCGTCAGGAACAGTCCCTGGCGGGCCGCCGCTGGGCGAGGCCCGCCGACGGCCCAGGAGGAGCCCGTGGTGACGGCCCTGCTCGACGGTGTGCAGGTCGTCGACCTGGCCGGGGAGCCCGCCGCCCTCGCCGGGCGGCTCCTCGCCGACCTGGGCGCCACCGTGGTCCTCGTCGAGCCGCCGGGTGGGCATTCGCTGCGCCGCCAGCCGTCGCGGTTCGCGGCCTGGGCAGCTGGCAAGGCGAGCCTGGCCGTGACCGGCCCCGACGACCCGGCCCTCGACGCGCTCCTCGCCGGCGTCGACATCGTGATCGACACGCCCGGCTTCCCCGAGGCACTCGAGCTCGACCCGAGCCGGGCGCCCGCCGCGGTGTGGGTCAGCGTGACCCCGTTCGGGTTGACCGGACCGCGCGCCGGGTGGCGGGCCAGCGACCTCGGCGTCCTGGCCGCCAGCGCCAACATGTACTCCACCGGCGACCCGGACCGGGCGCCGGTGCGCTGCACCGAGCCATCCGGCTACGCGCACGCCGGGCCCGAGACCGCCTTCGCGGCGCTGACCGCCCACTGGACCGGCCGCCCCCAGCGGGTCGACGTGTCGATGCAGGAGACCGTCTTCATCGCGAACATGGGCACACCGGCCCGGTTCCCCCAGAGCGGCTTCCGGGGCGTCCGACGCGGCGCCAACATCGGCCGCACCCGCGAGATCTGGCCCACCCAAGACGGCTACGTCTCGTTCGGGCTCCGCGGTGGCAAGGCGCGCGTGCCGAGCCTGACCCTCATCACCACCCTCGTCGCCCAGTCCGGCGTCGAAGCCTCGGCGCTCGAAGCCCAGGACTGGTCCACGTGGTCGCCGAACACGGCCGACGAGGCCGTCCTGCGCTCGGTGGAGGAGCCGATCGCCGCCTACTTCGCCCAGCACACCATGCAGGAGCTCTACGACGTCGCGTGCGAGACGAACCTCATGCTCGCCCCCGCCAACTCACCCCGGGAGATCCTCGCCAGCCGCCAGCTCGAAGCCCGCCGGTTCTTCGCCCCGGTGGGTGACGTGGCGAAGCTCCCGGCCTCGTTCGTGCAGGTCCGCTCCCCCGACGACGCGGTCTGCACCGTCGCGCCCCGCGGCCCCGCCCCCGCGACCGGGACGTCGAGCCCCCCCGAGGGCTGGCACACCACCCCGCCTTCGAGCGCGGCGAGGTTGGGCGCCGGGCCGGGCGCCTGGAGCGGCGTGCACATCCTCGAGTTCGGGTCGGGGGCGGCCGGGCCGATCGCGACCCGCTACTTCGTCGAGCACGGCGCGACCGTCCTGCGGGTCGAGTCCCGCAGCCGACCCGACTTCCTCCGCGTCTACGCGCTCGGACCCGACAACCCGCACGGGCTCGAGGGCGCGCCGATGTACGACGCCTTGAACGTCGGGAAGCGCAACGTGACCTTCAACCTGAAGGACCCGGACGCGGTCGCGCTCGTCCGGCGCCTCGTCGTCGAGTGGGCGGACGCGGTCGCCGAGAACTTCGCCCCCCGAGCCATGAAGGGCTTCGGGCTCGACTACGACGCCCTCGCGGCGCTCAAGCCCGACCTGGTGATGATCAGCGCCTGCCTGAACGGCCAGACCGGCCCGCACAAGGACTACCCGGGCTTCGGCGGGCAAGGCGCCGCCCTGTCCGGGTTCAACTGGCTCACCGGCTGGCCCGACCGGGCGCCGCTCGGACCGCACGGGACGATCACCGACTCCCTCGCCCCCCGCTTCGTCGCCACCGCCCTCGCCGCTGGCCTCGAGTACCGGCACCGCACCGGCCGGGGCGTGTACCTCGACCTGGCTCAGGTCGAGGCGGGCGTGTTCGCGCTCTCGCCGTGGCTGGTGACCGCCCAGACCGAGGGCCGCATCGGCGTCCGCGACGGCAACCGCTCCCCCCGCGCCGTGCCGCACGGCGCGTTCCCGTGCGCCGACGAGAACGGCGTCGCCGACCGGTGGGTCGCCGTCGCGGCGTGGGACGACGCGGCGTGGAACGAGCTGGCCGCGGTGCTCGGCCTCCAGGACCCGACCCTCGAGGGCCTCGACGCTCGCGCCGCCCGCATCGACGAGATCGAAGCCGCGGTGGCGGCGTGGACCTCGTCCCGCCGGCGCGACGAGGTCTGCAAGATCCTCCAGGCCCGCGGCGTCGAGGCGGTCCCGGTCGAGGACTTCGGCGACGTCCACGACGACCCGCAGGTCGCCGCCCGCGACCACTTCCTCCCCCTCGTGCACCCGGTCATGGGGCCGGGCCTCTACGAGCGCAACGGCTTCCGGCTCTCCGACGCCGAGTCGGGCTACGACCGGGCCGGCCCGACCCTCGGGCAGGACAACGACTGGGTGCTCGGCGAGCTGCTCGGCCTCGACGACGCCGAGCAGCAGGCTCTCCGCGACCGGGGCGCTCTCGAGTAGCCCCGAGCGCCCGACCCCCGGTCGCTCAGGCCGGCATGACCGAGCCACCGTCGACGCACAGCACCTGGCCGGTGACGAGCTCGGCGTCGTCGCTCGCGAAGAAGAGGGCCGTCCCGGTGATGTCCCACGGGTCGAGCTTGCGCTTCATGGCGCTCATCATCGGGAGCATGTCGATGACGCTGTCCGGGACGATCTTCTTCGTCGCCTCCGTCATCGTCACCCCCGGGGCGATGCAGTTCACCGTGATCCCATACTGGCCGAGCTGGCCGGCCAGCAGCTTCGTCAGCCCGACCACTCCCCACTTGGTCTGGCTATAGCTGAACGACGCGACCTCGTGGAAGTCGCCCGGCGGCACCATGTTGTACAGGTACGCGGCCCCCGACGACTGGTTGATGATCCGCCCCCGGTGTTGCTCCACCATGTGCGGCGCGCAGGCCCGGGCCATCAGCCACGCCCCGTGCAGGTTCACCGAGAACACGGTGCGGAGGTACTCGTAGTCGTTGCGCTCGTTGTCGATGTCGTAGTACAGCGCCGCGTTGTTGATCAGGATGTCGAGCTTCCCGAAGTGCTCCTTCGTCGCCGCCGCGCAATGCAGGGCGGACTGCTCGTCGGAGATGTCGGTCTGGACGAACTCGACGTCGCCCTTGCCGTCCAGGTGGCGCATCGCGGAGCCCGCCCGCTCCTCGTTGATCTCGGCGACGACCACCTTCGCGCCCTCCTGGAGGAACCGCTCCGCGTAGCTGAGGCCGATGCCCTGCCCTGCTCCGGTGATCACCGCGACCCTGTCCTCGAGACGACCCATGCCGCCCTCCCCCCTGTTGTGCGCCGGTGCCGGACCGCTCACCCCTTGCGGGTGCGGCCGATCAGGTTGAACTTCTCGGTGACGACCGGCTCGTTCGAGCCCTCGTCGCGCCACACCGTCTCGACCACGACGAAGGTCATGACCGCCGAGTCGGTCTCCTTCTCGTAGAGGTCGACCACCTTGCCCTCGCCGACCAGGACGTCGCCGACCACGATCGGGCGGTGGTAGTCGAACTCCTGCTCGCCGTGGAGGATCAGCGCGCCGGACGAGTAGAGCTTCCCCATCACCGCGTGCATCGGGTTCTCGCCGCCGGTGGGGTCGGGCGGCTGGTCCTCGTCGAAGCGGCCCATGTGCTGCATCGCGAACGTGAACGTCGGCGGCGCCGGGATCGCATCGAACCCGGCCGCGTGGGCCGCGTCCGGGTCCCGGAAGACCGGGTTGTCGTCCAGGACTGCCCCGGCGAAGAAGCTCACCGGCCCCCGCTCGACGCGCACCTTGTACGCGCCGGTTGCCTTCCCGATGATGCTGGTGTCGACCGCCATGCGCAGACGCTCCCTCTCGCTCGTGGGCCCGTGCTAATTGACCGGCGCGTCGAGGGCCGCGATACCGTGACGCCGACGTCAGTTTTCAACGAACGGGGAAGGGCTCGCAAATGGGCATGCTCGACGGCAAGGTCGCGATCGTCACCGGGGCCGGGAACGGGGTGGGACGCGGCGAGGCGGTCCTGCTCGCGGAGCACGGCGCGAAGGTCGTCGTCAACGACCTCGGCGGCTCGGTCACCGGTGAGGGCGCCGACCAGCGCGTCGCCGACCAGGTGGTCGACATCATCAAGAGCCGGGGCGGGGAGGCCGCGCCCAACTACGACAGCGTCGCCGACTTCGACGGGGCCAAGGCCATGGTCGACACCGCCCTCGAGCGCTTCGGGCGCCTCGACGTCCTCGTCAACAACGCCGGCGTGCTCCGGGACCGGATGATGTTCTCCATGAGCCCCGAAGACTTCGACACCGTCCTCAAGGTGCACCTCTACGGGGCCTTCAACACGATGCACCACGCGTCGGTGTACTGGCGCGGCGAGTCGAAGGAGAACCGCCAGCCGAGCGCGTCGATCGTCAACACCGTGTCGAGCGCGGGGCTCCAGGGACAGGCCAGCCAGATCAACTACGGGGCCGCGAAAGCCGGGATCGCGGCCATGACGATCATCGCCAGCCTCGAGCTGTCCCGCTACGGGGTGCGCGCCAACTGCATCGGCCCGGGTGGCTTCACCCGCATGGTCGGCCAGGCCCGAGCCGACATCGAGGTGAAGAACCCCGAGGAGTACACCGAGTTCAACGCCATGAACCCCGGCAACTCGGCCCCAGCCGTGGTGTGGCTCGCCTCCGACGACTCGAAGCCGGTCACCGGCCAGGTGCTCCGCATGGTCGGGAACTCGCTGTGCCTCTACGAGCCGTGGCGGATGGGCGAGGAGTTCTACTCCACCGACGCGGAGGGCAGCCCGACCCAGTGGGACCCGGCCCAGATCGGGCACATCCTCGGCCGCTACGCGTTCCACACCGCCAACCCCGGCATCGACGCGCAGCGCCGGAAGTGAGGAATTCCCCATGGGCGCCTTCCCCGACTACGAGACCCTCGCCTACGAGGAGCGAGACGGTGTCGCCTGGGTGACGCTGAACCGTCCGGAGCGGCACAACGCGTTCAACTCGCTCATGCAGCGCGAGCTGCACGACTGCTGGCGGACCCTCCGCTTCCGACAGTCGGTCCGCTGCGTCGTCCTCACCGGCGCGGGCGAGAAGGCGTTCTGCACCGGGATCGACCGCATGGAGCAGATGGGCGGCGACACCGACGAGACCACCGACCCGACCGTCGTCGGCTCGAGGGGCGGCACCCCGTTCCACTTCAACGACCCCGGCGACAACATCGGCCCGAAGAGCTCCGACCTGTGGAAGCCCGTCATCGCGGCCGTCAACGGCATGGCGTGCGGCGGCGCGTTCTACATGCTCGGCGAGGTCGAGTTCATCATCGCCGCCGACCACGCCACCTTCTTCGATCCGCACGTCACCTACGGCATGACTGCTGCCTTCGAGCCGATCCACATGCACGATCGCATGCCGTTCGGCGAGATCATGCGCCTCTCGCTGCTCGGCAACTACGAGCGCCTCTCCGCCGGGCGCGCCTTCGAGATCGGGCTGGTCTCGCAGGTCGTCCCGGGCGACGAGCTCGCCGACGCGGCCAGCTGGGCGGCCGAAGCCATCGCCTCCCAACCCGCGCTGGCCATCCAAGGCACGGTGCGGGCCATCTGGGCCGCACGCGAGCTGTCGAACCGGCAGGCCGTGGCGCTCGGCTACGCGTTCGTCGGGCTCGGCACCGACCAGGCCTCGATCGCGGAGGGTCAGGCGCTCTTCGAATCCGGGAAGCGCATCGACTGGCGGCTCCGCTGAGCCGGGCCGCGCCGAGCGGTCGGCCTGGGCGCGGAGCCCGGCGCTGAGCGCGCCCGGCCGGAGGGTCGCGATCGTCGGCGCGGCCCTGTCGGACTGCGGCCGGGTCGACGATCGCTCCCCCTACGAGCTGCACTTCCAGGCCGCCAGCCGCGCCCTCGCCGACGCCGGCCTCACGAAGGACGACGTCGACGGGTTCGCCTCGTCGGGCACCGGGCTCCTCGCTCCCATCGAGATCGCCGAGTACTGCGGCCTCCATCCGAGCTGGGTGGACGGCACCGGGGTCGGCGGCAGCACCTGGGAGTTCATGGTCGAGCACGCGGTCGAGGCGCTCCAGGCCGGCCACGCCGAGGTGGTCGTCCTCGCCTACGGGTCGACCGCCCGCGCCGACCTGCGACGCCAGCGCCGCCGGGCCAACCTGTCCTTCGGCGCCCGCGGGCCGGTGCAGTTCGAGGTGCCGTACGGCCACACGCTGATCGCGAAGTACGCGATGACGGCTCGCCGGCACATGCACGAGTTCGGCACCACCCTCGACCAGCTGGCCGAGATCGCGGTGTCCACCCGGTTCAACGCGTCGTTGAACCCGGACGCCTACTACCGGGACCCGATCACCGTCGACGACGTTCAGTCGTCGCGGCTGATCGCCGACCCGCTCACCAAGCTGCACTGCTGCATCCGCAGCGACGGGGGCGGCGCAGTCGTGCTGACGACGGAGGCCCGTGCCCGCGACACCGCCCGGCGCCCGGTGTGGGTGCTCGGCACCGGTGAGGCGGTCTCCCACACGACGATGAGCGAATGGGCCGACTTCACCGAGTCGCCGGCCGTCCGGTCGGGCGCCGCCGCGTTCGGGCGGGCCGGGCTGACCCCCGACGACGTCGACTGCTGCCAGCTCTACGACGCGTTCACGCCGATGGTGCTCCTCACCCTCGAGGCGCTCGGCTTCTGCCCCAAAGGGGAGGGTGGGCCCTTCGTCGCCGACGGGAAGCTCCGGGTCGGGGGGGCGCTGCCGACCAACACCGACGGCGGCGGTCTGTCGGCCTGTCACCCCGGCATGCGCGGCATGTTCCTGCTCGTCGAGGGGGTCCGGCAGCTGCGCGGCGAGGCGGAGGCCCGCCAGGTCGCCGACGCCAAGGTGTGCTGCGTCAACGGCACCGGCGGCTGGTTCTCGTCCGCATCGACGGTGCTGCTCGGCGACAGCTAGCGGGCGACGCCCACCCGCTCAGGTTGGAGCGAGCGGAGGAGCGGACGACCGGGCCCGGTCCAGCGTGGCCGGCGCGCCGAAGAACCCGCGGTGCACGATCGTCGTGAGCGTGTCGAGCACCGCCGGGCCCTCTCCGCTGACCCGACCCGACGCGACGCCGTAACTGAAGCGCTCGAGCATCGCCATCAGCGCGCCGACCGCGGCGGGCTCCCCGCCGGGCAGCGCCACCCGCGATTCGCGCATCCGCAGCGCCAGCCGGTCGCCGATCTCGGTGAACGCCTTCCGCCCGAGCCGGTCGACGTGGCGGTCTCCCACCTGGTCTTCCATCCAGGCCCGGATCACCGGCCCGTAGTGCCGGTACGTGTCGAGGAAGCGGTCGAGGAACCGGGCCAGCTCGGCCCGGCCGGCCGCGTCCGACCCGATGGGCCCGATCTCGTCGGCGAGGTCGGTGAGCCGCGACGCGCAGTCGACGGCCAGCGCCCGGAGCAGGTCCTCCTTGTTGGAGAAGTACAGGTAGAAGGTCCCGTGCGACGTGCGGGCCGACCGGACGATGTCGTCGACTCGCGCCGCGTGGTACCCGCGGCGGGCGAAGACCCGCAGGCCCGCGTCGAGGAGCCGCCCCAAGGTGCGCCGGCCCTGCGCGCGCAGCTCCCGCTGCTGCGCGGGGACACCGACACCGCTCGGGTCACGCTCGGTTGCCGACTTGTACGATGCGCCCACGCCCACCTCTGGTGGCCCCCGGGCCGCTGACCCGGGCCTGAACCCGTTCGAGAGTCGACCATGCTCGGCGTCACCCTACGCGAAGCCGCTCGTCGCTTCGGCGAGTTGACCGCCTACGTCACCGACGACGGCTGGATGCTGTCGTTCGAGGACCTCGACCGCATCTCTGACGAGCTCGCGGTCGGGCTGGCCCAGCGCGGCCTCGCTGCCGGGACGGTGCTGGCTCTGGTGCTCCCACCCGGCCCCGAGTACCTGCTCGCCTATCTGGCGGCGGCGAAGCTGGGCGCGATCACCGCGGGGGTCAACGACCGCCTCACCGCGGCTGAACGCGCCGCGGTGCTCGAACGGGCCGAGCCGCGCTTGGTGCTCGCCGGTCCGGGGATGGCGCCCGACATCGGCGAGACGGTCCAGCTCGACCCGGCCCGCGATCAGGGCGAAGTCCACGCGCCGCTGCGCGTCAGCGGCGAGGCGCCGCCGCTGCTGCCCGACGACCCGGACCGGCCGGTCGCGATCGTGTTCACCTCCGGCACGACCGGGACCCCGAAGGGCGCGCTGTACGGCAACCGGCAGCTCGAGTTCATCACCGCCAACGACGTCGGCGACGCGTGGGGCGGAGGCGGCCGAAGCTTCTCGGGGACCTCGTTCGCGCATCTGGGGTTCATGACCAAGCTGCCCGGCAGCCTCCGCCGCGGGGGGACGACGTTCATCATGCGCCGCTGGAGCGCCCACGACTCGCTCGCGCTCCTCGCCGAGCAGCGGATGGCGACCGTCGCCGGGGTCCCGGCCCAGCTGGCCCTGATGCTGCGCCAACCCGACTTCGACGATTACGACCTGTCGAGCGTGCGGTTCATCATCGCGGGCGGGGGCCCGATCACCCCGGGGCTGGCCGAGGAGGCCCGGGCGCGCTTCGGTGCTCAGCTCGCGACGCGGTACTCGTGCACCGAGGCCGGTATCGGGCTCGGGACCGCGTTCGACGACCCCGACGAGGACGCGGTGGTGAGCGTGGGTCGACCCCACCCCGCCGTGGCCCTCCAGCTCCTCGACGACGACGACCGGCCCGTCCCGGCAGGCGAGGTCGGCGCGGTCTGCCTCCGGTCCCCGGCCGTGATGAGCGGCTACTGGGGCGACCCCGACGCGACCCGAGCCGCGTTCACCGCCAACGGGTTCGTCCGCACCGGCGACCTGGGCTGGCTCGACGACCAGGGCCGGCTGCGCCTCGTGGGCCGCACCAAGGAGATGTACGTCCGGGGCGGCTACAACGTGTACCCGGTGGAGGTGGAAGCGGTGCTGTCGACCCATCCCGGGGTAGCCGCCGCGGCGGTCATCCCGCGCCCCGACCCGGTGATGGGCGAGGTCGGCGTCGCCGTGGTGGTCCCCCACGACCCGACCGCGCCGCCGACGCTCCAGGAGCTCCGCTCCTACGGCGCGGAGCGACTGGCCCGCTACAAGCTCCCCGAGGTCCTCACCGTCGTCGACGCGCTGCCGCTCACGCCCATGGACAAGGTGGACCGCCGGGCCCTCGCCCGGTGCGTCGCCGCTGACGACGCGACCCCCGGTCCCCAGCCATGACCCTGACGACCGACGAGCTGGTCGCGATCGCGCGACGCGGACGCGGCCGCCGAGGCTCGTGACGACTTCGACACCACGATGGCGACCCTCGACGAGGACCCGATCTACGAGCTGCTGCCGGTCGGGCTGGCCTTCCGAGGCCGCGACGCGGCCCGGCGGTACTACCAGCACTTCTTCACCACCGTGAAGCCGATGGTGACCGGCTACGAGCTCCGCAACGAGTGGTGCAACGACCGGGGCCTGGGCCAGGAGTACGTCATCGACTTCCGGGTCGGCGACGGGACCGTCGAGCGCCACCACGTCCTCTCGATCTTGACCTTCGGCGTCAACGCCCTCTCCGGCGAGCGGCTCTACGCCAGCGACCGGCTCTTCGAGCTGCTGTTCGGGCCGGTCCTGGAGCTGGCCCACCGCCTGCCCTGACTGGCCTGCCCGCACCGAGCGGGACTGGGGCGGCCCGGGCGGGCAGCCGATGGGTGCGACGGTTGCCCGGTCGACTAGAACATCCCGATGCGTTGGGGCCGGGGGATCGTCTGTCTGCTCGCGCTGAGTGTCGTGGCGGCGGCCTGTGGCGGCGGCTCGAGCACCGCCTCGAAGCCCAAGCCGAGGCCGTCGACGACCACGACCACCGCCGGCCCGCCGGTCGCGCCGCTCACCGGGCTGCCCGACCCGACCGGGCAGAGCCTGACCCGGCCCGCGCTGTCGATCAAGATCGAGAACACCCCCCAGGCGCGACCCCAGACCGGCCTCGACATGGCCGACGTGGTGTACGAGGAGGTCACCGAGGCCGGCATCACGCGGTTCATGGCCGTGTACAACTCGGCCGTGCCGCCCGTCGTCGGCCCCGTCCGCTCGGCGCGCATCATGGACCCGGACCTGTTCACCCCGCTCGGGGGCATCTTCGTGTACTCGGGCGCCATCCAGCCGACCATCGACGCGCTGAACGCCGCGCCGGGGGTGCACGTGATCGTCGACACCGGGTCGACGTCGACGGGGCTGTACCGCGATCCCACCAAGGTCGCGCCCCACAACCTCTACGGCCACACCGCCCAGCTGTTCGCGGCGGGCGGGAAGCCGGTCCCACCGCCGGCGCTGTTCCAGTACCTGCCGACCGGCACCGCGTTCCAGGGCGCGCCGGTCACCGCGTTCACCGTCAACTACGAGACGACCTACAACCCGACCTACACCTGGGACCCGCCGTCGGGCACGTGGAAGCGCTCGATCCAGGGCCAGCCGTTCATGGACACCGACGGCACCCAGATCGCGCCCCAGAACGTGATCGTCCAGTTCGTCGGCTGCTGCCTCCCGAGCCCCGAAGGGGCCAGCTACATCACGACCGGCTCCGGTGACGCCTGGGTGTTCAGCAACGGGCAGCTGGTCCAGGGCCAGTGGTCACGCCAGTCCACATCGCAGGTGATGCAGTACACGACCACCGCCGGCGCGCCCATCCGCCTCACCCCCGGCCGCACCTGGGTGGAGCTGATGCCGACCACTGCGTTCGAGAACCTGCTCGTGAGCGTCACGCCGCCCTCCTCGGCGCTGGCGCCACCGACGACGCTCCCGCCCGTCACGACCACCACGAAGCCCAAGAAGCACTGACCCGGCCCCAGCCCCGGCCGGGCCTGTCGAGCCGGGGGCCTGACGGGCACGTCAGGTACCGTGCTGGCCCACATGCAGCTGGAGTTCACCCCCGAGCAAGAGGAGCTCCGCGACAGCGTCCGAGCCGTCCTCGAGCGTGAGTGCCCGATCGGGCTGGTCCGCTCGATCGTCGAGAACCAGGCGTCGCCCGACGGGCTCTGGAAGCAGATGGTGGAGCTGGGCTGGCCGGCGCTCACCGTCCCCGAGGAGCGCGGCGGCCTCGGGCTGGGGTGGGTCGAGCTGGCCGTCGTCGCGGAGGAGCTCGGCCGGGCGGTCGCGCCGGGCCCGTTCCTCACCACGGTCGGCCTGTTCCTCCCCGCCGTCACCGCCATCGCCGATCCGGGTCAGCAGGCCCAGCTCCTGCCCCGGATCGCGGACGGCTCCCTCACCGGCGCGCTGGCGGTCACGGAGCGGGTCGGCGGTCCCGACCCGGCCCCGGTGCAGGCGGTCGCCACCCGCATGGGCGGGGGCTGGCGTCTCGACGGCACGAAGACGGCGGTCCTGTCCGGCGACGTCGCCGACGAGCTGCTCGTGATCGCCCGGGAGCCGGGCGGAGACCGCGACGGGCTGGTCGCCGCCCTCGTGCCCCGCACCGAGGTGAGCGTGACCCCCGAGGCGCCGCTCGACGCCACCCGGAGCCTCGTGGACGTCACTCTCGACGGGATCCGGGTCGAGGACGACCGGGTGCTCGGCGAGCCCGGCCCGTCCACGGCCCAGGGGCTGCGACGCGCCATCGAGGCGGGCACGGTCGCGCTGGCGGTCGAGATCGTCGGCACCTGCCAGACCATCCTCGACGTCACCCTCGAGTACGCGAAGCACCGGGAACAGTTCGGCGTCCCGATCGGATCGTTCCAAGCGATCAAGCACAAGTTCGCCGACATGCTGATCTCCCTAGAACGGGCCCGCGCCACCGCGTACTTCGCCGCGCTGTGCGTCGCCGAGAACGATCCCCGCCGGTCGATCGCCGCGCCAACCGCGAAAGCGGCGGCCGGGGACTGCCAGCGGCTCCTCACCAAAGAGGGAATCCAGATCCACGGTGGCATCGGCTACACGTGGGAGCACGACATGCACCTCTACGTGCGACGCGCCAAGACCGACGCCGCGCTGCTCGGCGACACGCGCCAGGAGCACGCCCGCATCGCCGACGAGCTGCTCGGCCGCTGAAACGACGACCGCCCGGCCGGAGCCGGGCGGTCGTTACAGCGGCGGATCAGGTGCCTATCCGAAGCAGATCTGCCAAACCGCGTACACGACACCACTGAGCACAACTCCGGTGGCGATCGTCCGCCAGTGGGTCTCGTAGATCCAGTTGGTGATGTTCCCAACCGCCCGGCCGCCGATCAGACCCAGAGCGTCGAGCTCGAAGATGGCGACGATCACCACGATGATGACCCAGTAGATGGGTTTGTTATTGAGAGTGCTGAACAACCCCTTGCCGTAGTACGTGAAGAAGGTCCCGGTGCCGACCATGAACACCAGCATCGGGAAGGCGAAGATCGTGTTCTGGCGTGACGCCAGCGCAGCGCGACGCCCGGCATCGGCCGCGGCCGGGTCAGCCTGCCCGCCCGCGATCACGTTGCGGGCGTTGGCGATCACCACCTTCTGGTTACGCCAGATGACGCCCCACACGTTGAGGAACATGACCAGGGCGATGAAGATCCCGGTCGCGATGCTGGTGCCGTCGGCGCTCTTCCAGTAGGTGCTGCTGAAGAGGTCAGCGTTGCCCTTGAGGTCCGTTTCAGCGAGCAGGATTAGCAGCCCGGTCAGGACGGTGAAGAGCGCCGACCAGCGGAACCACCACAGGGCGCGGGAGGCGAGCTTGTCGATGGCCTCGTTTCGGGTCGCGGCGTCGAACTTCGCGAACGAGGGCACCTGGACGAAGTTGAAGTAGAAGAGCAGACCGATCCAGCAGATGCCAACGACCACGTGCGCCCAGCGGAAAACGAACTGGAGTCCCGGATTCCGGTGGAAGATGCTGATCGCCAGCACATGCGCCAACATGGCTCGTCCCCCTCAGGCTCGATCCCAGGTCGGCGGCAACGTAGCACCCCGCGCCGAGGTGGGCATGGCTTCTCGCCGGTGGCCGGGTCGGCCCGTGGCCACGCCGGTCACAGGTCGGGCGCCTGCGGATCGGTGGGGATCACGCCCGCGAGGGGCTCGCGGCGCTCGACGACCATGGCCGAGAAGTCTGCGACCGCGATGACGTTGTCGAGCGGATCGAGCACCCGGACCTCGACGACGATCAGCATGCGCCCCGATCGCACCAGGCGGGCCTCGGCCCGAACCGGGTCTCCCTTCGGGCGCCCGAGGTAGCGCACGTGCAGGTCGGCGGTCACCAGGCTCTGCTGCACGGGGTCGAAGCCCGAGGCGCGCCCGGCGCAGGAGCCGGCGGCGACGTCGACGAGGGTCGCGATCGCGCCGCCGTGGAGGTTGCCGGACCCGTTGAAGGCGGGGGCGCGACCGGCATCTCGATCACGATCGGGCCGCCCGGCTCCTGGTCCAAGAAGCGCAGGCCGAGCATCCGGTGCAGCGGCGTCATGGTGAACGCCCCGCGGAGCAGCGCCTCCAGGTTCTCCCGCTGCGGGTCGGGGGGCTCCACGGCGCTACCGGGGGCCAGTCCAAGCCTCGACCGGAGCGGCGACGAGGAGGAGGCCGTCGGGTCCCGTCCCGAGCTCGGTCACCGAGCCGTTCGCCGGGGAGCAGCACCACAGCGTCGCGGCGCCCGTCGCGGCGCCGACCGCCACGTTGATGGCGACGAAATGCGTCACCACCACCGTGTCGCCGCGCAGCGCGGCGAGGCCGTCGAGCACCCGCTGGCGCCAGGCCTGGACCGGGCCGTCCACCTCAACCCAGAGGCGGGCGAGCAGCTCCCGGAGCCACGCCCCCCGCTCGGCCCGGCGCCCGGCCGGGGTCGGCACCTCCCCGAACGCGCCGTCGACGCGGACCGGGCGGCCAAGCCGCTCGGCCAGCGGCGCGGCCGTGGCGAGGGCGCGAGTGAGCGGCGACGAGACGACGGGCGTGCCAGCCGGGACCACCAGCGCCGCGGCGAGCTGCTCGGCCTGGTGAAGCCCGGCCGGGGAGAGACCCGGATCGTCGTGGTCCTCCCACGACGCGGCCGCCTCCGCGTGACGCACGAGGAGCAACCGGGTCATTGGAGCGCAACCTAGCCCTCGACCTGGAGGTCCCCCATGACCCGTCTCCCTCGACGCGCGCTCGCGCTCGTCTCGATACTCGGTGGCCTCGTCGGCGTCGCGTCGCCCGCCCTGGCCGACCCCGCCGACCCCGGCCCCACCACCGCGGCGAGCACTCCGGCCGGGGCCAGCTCGACGCCGTCGTCCCCGAGCCCGTCGGAACCGGTCCCGGGGCCGGACCACGTGCCGGTGCAGACCGGCCGCGCCGGCGACCCGTCCGGCACGCCCGACGCCGGCACCGCGCCCGCTGTGCCGCCGGTGGGGGCGTCATCGGTGCGGACCGGGCGGGCCGGCGCCCAGCCGACGACCGGCGATGGGCCCGCCCCGCCGACGCCGGCCGCGTCGACGGCCGCGCCCACGGCGCCGCGGTCGGGGCGCGCCCCAGGCGGCCAGCACGCCACCCCGCCCGCCGAGCGCGCCCCCAGGAACCGCTCCCGGGTCCGCGCCGACCGCCCCGGCCGGCCCCCCGACCAGCGCGGCGGCGCCCACGGGCGCGTCGCCGGTCCCGTCCGCGGCGACAAGCTACGTCGTCGCGCCGGGCGACAACCTGTGGACGGTGTCGGCCGCGCACCTCGCCGCCATGACGAACCAGCCGGTGGGCTCCGTCCCCGACCCGGTCGTCGCGTCCTACTGGCAGCAGGTGTGCGCGGTGAACCAGCCACGGCTGCGATCCGGCGACGTCAACGTGATCTTCCCCGGCGAGCAGATCGAGCTGCCGCCCGCCGGCGGCTGAGGGCGCGCCATTGACCGCGGCGTCGGCGACGGCCGCGACCGGGTCGCCGTCCGACGCCGCGGCTCGCGCGCCCCGCCGGCTCGGTGCGTTCGGTCGGGGTCGATCAGGAGGGGGTGGGGGGCGTCCCGTCGGGGGTGTAGGCGAAGATCCCGTCGGGCGCCCCGACCTCGGACGCCCCGGTGCCGAACACCACCGCGTCGCCGACCGTCGCGATCCCGGACCAGCACGGGGCGGGCAGCGAGATCGAGTCCAGGAGCCGGCCGGTGCTGACGTCCCGGACCTGGACGACGTCCTGGAGCGCCAGCCCGTTGAAGCTCATCCCGCCGGCGACGGTCGTGGCGCCGAACGAGGCGCCACCGTCGGCGTCCCACCGCACCGCGCCCGTCGCGGCGTCGAAGGCGTACACGGTCGGCTCCTGCATCTTCTGGTCCCTCGGATCGCGGGGGTCGCACACCTGGGGGCCGTTGGACTCGAAGCGCCCGAAGTCGCCGATGCCGGTCGAGCTCACGACCTGGTCGCCGTCGTAGGCGGCGGTGCCGGTGAACCCGCCCGAGAAGCCGCCGAACACGACGTTGGTCCTCCACCGCAGCCGTCCCGTCGTCGGGTCGAGGGAGTAGTACGTGCCGTCCTTCCCGCCGACGCCGAGGAAGGTCGCGACACCGTGGGCGTCGACGCCCACATTGGGCGTCGCTCCGAAGTCCCAGTCGCAGAGCGTGTCGGGACGATGCGGCCGGTACCGCCAGGCGAGATGCCCGTCCGAGATCCGCAGCGCGAACACGGTCTCGGCGGTGGGCGGCGGGTTCGAGAACTTGCAGTCGGACTCGTCGAAGACGACCAGACCGGCGCGGGGGACGACCGAGCCGGAGGCCCACACGCTGCCGCAGCCGTCGTTCAGGATCCGACCCGCGTCGTTGACGTCGGTCTGGTAGGTCCAGACCGGCTTCCCCGTCGCGAGGCTCGCCGCGGCCACGTAGCCGCGCTCGGCGTGCTGCCCGTCGACGTCGACCGCGAACAGCACCTTGCCGTCGGCGACGACCGGCGACGAGAAAATCCGGGCCCCGTCCAAGTTCGGCCGGGGCGGCAACGACGGCTGCCCGGTGTAGTCGTGACGCCAGTACAGCGCCCCGGTGTGCGCATCGAGCGCGTACAGCGTGTACCCACCGCCGAAGATCACCAGGTCCGGTCGGGTGCCGTTGCCGGGCTGGAACCACGCCGAGGAGGTCACGAGACCGCCGTCGGAGCTGAAGTCACGCACCGGCTCGCCCGGGTACGGAGTCACCGCGTCCTGGTGCGCGAGGTGGTACTCCCACACCAGCCGACCGGTGGCGAGATCGACGGCGTAGAACGTGTCGTCCCACGAGCCCGCGTACACCGTGCCGTCGACCACGGTCGGGGTCGCCGTCACCGCGTCGCCGGTCGGGAAGTACCAGGCCTTCTGCAGGGTCGGCGCGCTCGCCTCGGTGACGGTCGTCTGGCCGTGGAAGGTGTGCTGCGCGTCGTGGCCGTAGGTCGGCCAGTCGCCCGGCCCGGGCCTGGTGATCGGCTGCCGAGGCGCGCCGACGCTCGCGCCGGCGGGCGAGGACACGGCGCGGCCGCCGACGAGGACCACCAGGGCCAGCACCCCGACGCCGACCAGCGCCGAGCGTCGGTGACCGTGCCGACGCGTGACGCATCGGCCGGGACGGCTCGTCATCGCTCGGGCCGCTACCCCTGGCCGGCCTCGGCGGGGGTCTCCGGGCTCGGCGCGGGGGTCCGGTGGGTCGGGAACGGGCAGACCCGACCCGCGCCTTCGACGCAGATGGTGGCGCTGGTCGGGAACGCGAAGCCGGTCGCGAGCACCTGAGGTGGGCCAGGCTCATGGTTCGGCCCGAAGGTCACCCGCATGACCTGCCCGTGCTGGTCCTGGGGGCCGCAGTTCCCGAGCCCCGCGCCGCTGCAGACGATGTGGATGTCGACGAAGTACAGGGTGCCGTCAGGCGCGAAGGCCATCCCGAAGGGGTTGTAGCCCGACGGGTCGTGGCCGAACTGGGCGAGGGTCTGCCCCGGGACCCCGGGTCGGGTCGTGACCGGCTGGCCCGCCGCGGTGAACCACGCGATCGAGGGGTCCCCGAACAGCGACGAGACCGCGTAGCAGCCGCAGGTCGGGTCGCTCGCGACGCCGGACGGGAGCGGAATCGTGTCGACCGTCCCCTGGATGAACACCGAGTCGCGGACCTTGCTCCGCGGGTACACGCCGTCCGGGCACTGGCTGGCGCGGGTCGGGAGCGACGAGTGGTCGAACTCCAAGACGTTGCCGGGGAAGCCGCCCGACGGCGAGCCGCCCTGGGGCAGCAGCAAGTTGCCGTTCGGCATCGTCGCCATCATCCCGGGCTGGGCCAGGCCGCCCGTCCCGTCGACGTGGTGAGCCCCGTCGACGCCGCCGCTCGTCGGCCCGTACACGATGCACGACGTGGTGTACGAGGGGGCGAACCACTCGACGAGCCGGCCGTCGGTGGGGATCGGATAGGAGCCTTGGGCGGTGCCGATGTCGTCGGCGAACACGTTGTGCTGCGCGTCGACCGCGCAGCCGGTGTAGGTGGACTGGCCGTTGAAGACGCCGTGCACGGCCGGGGAGTCCTCACCCGGGTCGTTCGGCGACATCTTGTAGGGACCCGCCACGGACAGGTTCTTCCCGGTCCACACGCCGGTGCGGGCGATGAGCTCCTCGCCGATCGGCGGCTGCTTATACGGGTGGTGGGGAGGCCCGCCGGGGTTGTGCTGGCTCGGCTGGGTCGGGTCGTAGCCGACGACGAACCGTCCGGTCCCGTCGTTCAGCAGGCACATCTGGCCGTTGGGGTCCCACGGGGTGACCAGCTGCCCCTGCGCGTTGGTGGCGGACGCGTAGAAGTCCTCCTCCTCGTCCTGGTCCCAGTAGACGACGTAGCCCGTCTTGGGGGCACGGGCGACGCTCGCGCCGGTCCCCGACGGGCTGGCGCCCGACGGCGTGCCCACCGCCGCCCACGCCGCCAGCGAGCTGGTCAGGACCAGCGCGCCAAGACCCGCGAACGTCGCTCGACCTCGACGCATTCGTCCCCCTCCCCCGGCTCGCCCCGGCCCGACGAGCATGGCCTCACCGAACCGGTCGGCGTGACACTACTGGGCGGCGCGGACCAGCCGTCCGCTTACGGGTCGCGGGGCAACCCGAGAACACGTTCGGCGATGATGTTGCGCTGGATCTCGCTGGTGCCGCCGGCGATGGTCAGGTTGCGGTTGAACAGGAAGCCGCGGCTCCAGGCCAGGCCGTCCCCGTCCGCGACCGCGCCCTCGGGACCGAGCAGGAAGAGCCCCACCTCTTGCACGTGCTGATCGTGGAGCACGCCAAGCAGCTTGCGGACCGAGGCTTCCGACCCGCTCGGGTCGGCACCCGCCAGCGCGGCGAGGGTGAGCCGGAACCCGAGGCAGGCCAGCGCGTGGGCGGTGACGACGACGCCGCCCACCTCGTCGAGCACCGTCGAGTCGGCCGGGCCGCGGGTGGCCAGCCCGCGCAGGATCTGTTCCGGGCCGCGCCCGAACGCCATCCCGCCACCCATGAAGACACGCTCGTTAGCGAGGGTGGTGCGGGCGGCTCGCCAGCCGTCACCAGGGCGGCCGATCAGGCAGTCGTCGGGGATGAACGCGTCGTCGAAGAACACCTCGTTGAACATCGACTCGCCGGTCAGCTCCCGAAGCGGTCGGATGTCCACGCCGCTGGTGTTGCGCATGTCCAGCATGAAACACGAGATGCCATCGTGCTTCGGCGCGTCAGGGTTGCTGCGGGCCAGCAGGATCCCCCAGTCGGCCTGGCGGGCCATCGACGTCCAGACCTTCTGCCCGGTCACGAGCCAGCCGCCCTCGACCTGGCGGGCCTGGGTGGTGAGGCCGGCCAGGTCGGAGCCGGCCCCCGGCTCGCTGAAGAGCTGGCACCAGGAGATCTCGCCGCGCAGGGTGGGTGGGATCCAGCGCTCCTGCTGCTCGCGGGTCCCGTACACGATCACCGGGGGAAGCGCCCACGACCCGACCATGATTCCGGGACGGCGCACCTTCGCCCGACGGAACTCCTCGTCGATGAGGAGCTGCTCGACCGCGCGCGCGTCGCGACCCCAGGGCTTGGGCCAGGTCGGCGTGAGGTAGCCGGCCTCCGCCACCCGGCGTCGCTGCTCACCAGCGGGCAGGTCCTTGACGTCGTCGAGGAACGCGCGCAGCTCCTCGCGCCGCGTCGTGGCGTCGGCGCCCAGGTCGACGGCGAGCCGGCGACGCACCCCGCCGAGCGCGAGCTCAGCGGTGCGGATCCGCCACGACGAGGCCGGCCCGAGCAGGCTGGTCAGCGACATGGCCCGCTTGAGGAACAGGTGGGCGTCGTGCTCCCAGGTGAAGCCGATCCCGCCGAGCACCTGGATGCAGTCCTTGGCGTTCACGAACGCGGCGTCGAGGGCGAGCGATAGCGCGGAGGCCGCGGTGAGCGAGCCTTCGCCGTTGTCCCCTGCCGCGCGGGCCGCGTCCCAGGTCGCGGCCCGGGCCAGCTCGAGGCGGGCCAGCATGTCGGCGCACTTGTGCTTGACCCCTTGGAACTGCCCGATCGGTCGTCCGAACTGCACTCGGACCGCCGCGTACTCCGCCGCGGTGGTGACGCACCACTGCGCGACGCCGAGCGCTTCCGCGGCGACGAGCACCGCGGCTCGGTCCCGCACCGTCGCCGTGTCAAGACGATCGAGCACCCGCTCGGCGGGGACGGCGACGTCGGCGAACTCGACCTCGGCGACCCGCCGGGTCGGGTCGACACTCGCCAAGGGCCGGACGGTCGCCGCGGCGAGGTCGAGGGCGCACCACTCGTCGCGGTCCCCGACCCGGACCGGCGCGACCAGAAGGTCAGCGAGGCCGGCTCCGACCACCGGGCGGACGGTCCCCCGGGCCACCAGCCCGTCTGCGGTCTCCTCGCCGGTCAGGGCGCCGTCGGCGGTCCAGTGCACGGCCCCCACCCGGTCGCCGCTCGCCAAGCCCGGCAGCAGCGTCGCCGCGCCCGGCCCGCTCGTCCCGGCCTGGACGAGCACGCCGGCGAGCACGGTCGGGAGGAACGGGCCCGGCGCGAGCACCCGACCGAGCTCCTCGTCGACGACCACCAGCTCGCTGAGCCCGAACCCGGAGCCGCCGTACTGCTCGGCAATGGGCAGGCCGAGCCAGCCCTGCTCAGCGAGCTCCGACCAGAAGGGCGGCCTCGTCTCGTCGTCCGCGTCGAGCAGCGCCCGTGGCGCCGCGGGGGGCACGTGCCGCTCGCACCAGCCCCGCGCCGCGTCGTGCAACGCGAGGTGCTCGTCGGAGATCCCAATCGGCATGGCCGGTGATCCTACGGACGTCGGCTTCGGGGCGGGAACTCGACGGGGTGGTCAGCCGGCGGCGCGCCGCACCCGCTCGAGGATGGGCGCGAGCTGGGCGGGGGCGCTGATCATGACGTCGTGACCGGTGTCGAGCTCGACCACCTCGACGGGTCCGCCCGGGGACGCCCGCAGGGAGGCGATCTGGGCCGCCTGGTCACCGGGCTGGAGGGCCTGGTCGCGCGCCAGGCGCACGTAGGTCGACGCGGTCGTGGCGGGCGTCCCCCGCCGAGTGACTCGGTCCCCGAACACCGCCGGGGCCTCCACGCCGCAGTGGGCGAGCACGAACGCGGTCTGCTCCTCGTCCATGTCGTTGCAGAACATCCGCCGGATCGTGGCCTCGTCCAGCCCGCCCATCGGCAGGCCACCGGCCCGGGCGCCCTCGACCGCGTCGCGGGTCATGGCCTGCAACTCGACTGGGAGCGTGTCGATGATCGTCTGCCCCTCGGGTGGGACGATGCACGACACGTAGACGACGTGCGCGACCCGATCCGGGTCGCGCCGCGCGACCTCGGCGATCGTGAGGCCACCCATCGAGTGGCCGACGAGGACGAACCGGCCGTAGCCCGCGTCGTCCACGTCGCCGAGGACGGAGTCGGCGAAGTCAGCGAGGTCGATCGTGGCCGTCTCCGGCGGTGCGGTCGCGTGCGGGTCGCCGCGGACGGCCCGCGGCGGCAGGTCGACGGCCAGGACCGGGTCGTCCAGGAACGGAAGGAGCGGCTCCCAGCACCAGGCGCCGTGCGCGCCGCCGTGGACCAGGACCACGGGCAGGGGCTCGGTCACACCAGCCGTTCGTCGTCGCGCCAGATGCTGATCGCCTGGGTGGGACAGCCCTGCCCGGCGAGGATGACCTTGTCCTCGGGATCACCGTCGGGGTCCACGACGAACGCGATGCCGTCCTCGTTGAGGTCGAAGGTGGCCGGCGCCCAGAACGAGCAGTTCCCCGACCCCATGCACTTCCCGGCGTCGATCTCGATGCGGAGCATCGCCGGCTCAGGCAGCGACGTCGAACCGCACCGGCAGCTCGGTCGGCGACCGGAACGTCTCGCCGTGGATGTGCGGGTCGTCGCCGTCGGGGTCGAGACACAGGCGGGGGCACCGGTCGAGGAGCCGGCTCACGGCGGCTCGCATCTCCATGCGGGCCAGGTGCATGCCGAGGCACATGTGCGGACCGACCCCGAACGAGATGACGGGCTTCGCCTCCCGGAACAGGTCGAAGTCCTCGGCGTGGTCCCAGCGGGTCTCGTCCCGGTTCGCGGAACCGAGGTTGGGGATGACCTGCGCGCCGGCGGGAATGGTCGTGCCCGCGATCTCGATCTCGCGGCGCGCGACGCGTGACGTGATGAGCAGCGGCGGCTCCCACCGGATCGATTCCTCGACGGCCTGGGTGAGCAGCGACCGGTCGGCGCGCACCGCGTCGAGCTGGGCCGGATCGTCGAGCAGCCCGAACAGCAGGTTGCCGGTGGCGCGGTAGGTCGTCTCGGCGCCGGCCGGCAGCAGGAGCCGCAGGAACGAGAAGATCTCCTCGTCGCCGAGGCGCTCGCCGTCCAGCTCGGTGGTCGCCAGCTCGGTGACCAGGTCGTCGCGGGGGTGCGCTCGACGGTCGGCGAGGACCCCCTCGAGGTACTGCTTGAGCTCCTTCGACGACTGGAGAGCCTCGAGCGGCCGGGCGCCGATGCTGATGATCGCCGACGCCCACAGATGGAACTGCTCGTAGTCGTCGCGGGGCAGACCCAAGATGACCGCGATGACCTGCACCGGGTACCGGTAGGTGAGCTTCGCGGACCAGCTCCGCATCACCGCGGCGGGCGAAGCCGTCGATCATCTCGTCGACGACGGGCACGACGAGGTCGTCCTCGAAGTGCGCGAGCGTCTTCTGGCGGAACGCCTGCGCGACGAGGGACCGCAGCCGCCGATGCTCCGGCTCGTCCATCCCGACCAGCGGGTAGGGGCCCATCACCCCGGACATCCCGGCCCGGATGCTCTCCGACGAGAAGGTGTCGTTGTCGCGCAGCACCGCCGCGCAGTCGTCGAAGCGGTACAGCTCGAAGCCCTGCTCCATGCCCTTCGTTCCCCAGGAGGGTCGTGTCGCGACGGGCTGCTCCCGGCGTCGGCGGGCCAGCTCGGGGTGCGGGTCGCGGACGCTCTGGGCGTCGGCTCCGAACTGCTCCATCGGATCCCAGTCCGTGACGGGATGCGAGGTCGCGGTCACCGGCCGAGCCTACGCCGCCAGCACGCGGAACCGCTCGTACCGCTCCGCGACCGGCTCGAGCCACGCCGGGTCCGGCTCGACGGTGCGGCCGGTGCGCGCCCAGCGACGCCCGTCGGTCATCGCGGTCGGCTCCTCCAGCCCGGCTGCGATCCGGGCCAGCCACGCGGACCCGAGCGCGCCACCTTCGGGTACGAGGACGCAGTCGATGGGGAGGGCGGTCGCGTCGGCGACCGCCTGCACCCACTCGTCGACCCGGGTCCCGCCCCCCGACGCGACGAGACGTCGAGGGTTGATCCCGTGATGCTGGCGGGCGACGTCGAGGATTCGGCGGGCGACGAAACCCGACGCTTCGAACGCGGCGCGGCGCACCGCCGCCGCGTCGTGGGTGAGGTCGAGGTCCATCAGCGCGCCGCGGCGGGAGCTGTCGTGGAGGATCGCCCGTTCACCCCTCGGGTAGGGCACCCAGACCGGGACCCGGCTCGGGTCGACCCGGTCGTGAGGCGCGCCGAGCAGGCCGGCCGCCCAGTTGCAGAACAGCCCGCCCGCGTTGCTCGGACCGCCCACGAGGAACTTGCCCGACGCGGTGTGCGGCAGCGTGTAGAGCCCCGGCACCGGCTCGGTCTCGGGCGTGACCGCCCAGACGATCAACGTCGTGCCGAGGAGCACCAGCACGTCGCCGTCGTCGTCGGCGCCCGCCACGAGCTGCTCGGCGAGGGCGTCGATGCACCCGGAGGCGAGCGGCGGCCCGTCCCCGTCGACCTGCTGCGCGGCGAGACCGGTCGGCACCAGCCGCGGGAACTGCTCGGGTCGGGTGCCGAGCTGCGCCGCGACCTCCGGGTCCCAGCCCCGCCAGTCGAAGAGCGGATGGGCGGTGGCGGCGGTGGACGTGTCGAGGACCGCCTCGCCGCCGAGCGCGTGGTTCGCGACCGCCTGCGCGGGCCAGTACCCGGCCGAGTCGGGGGCGGCTCCGACCAGCCAGCGAAGGAAGGCCAGCAGCTCGCCGCTCTCGACCGGGTTGCCGCGCACGTCGGTGTGGCCCCGCTCGTCCCCGTACAGCAAGCCGGGTTGGGTCGGCACCCCGCCCGCGTCGACCGCGGTCAGCGACGGGACCATGGCCGCGACGCTGACGCCGCGGACGTCGAGGTCGCCGAGCGCGGCCAGGCGCGGCGGGGCCCCTCCCGCCAGGCGTCGTTGGCGTCGTGCTCCAGCCGGCCCGGGGACGGGACCCGCATCGCGTGCGGAACGCGGGCGCTGGCCACGACCTGTCCGTTGTCGTCGGCCGCGACCGCCTTGACCGAGGAGGTGCCGATGTCGATGCCGACGGTGACGGGCTCGGTCACGGTCGGGCCGCCATCACCGCCAGGACGTCGTCGTGCAGCAGCCCGTTGGTGGTGACGCACGGCGCGTCGTCCTGCCAGCCGGAACCGGTCAGGTCGCTGACCCGGCCGCCCGCCTCCTCCACGATCGGGATCAACGCGGCGACGTCCCAGCGGGCCAGAATCGGCTCGATCATGACGTCGACCGACCCCTCGGCGACGAGCACGTGGCCCCAGAAGTCGGCGAACCCGACCGCCCGCCACGCCCGGGCGGCGAGCGACCGGAAGGCGTCGCCGAGCCCGGCGCGGTCGAAGTACCGCTCGCTGGGGCCGCAGAGGTGCGCGTCCTCGATGCGATGCACCGCCGACACGCGGATCGCGTCACCGTCCGCGTACGCGCCGCCGCCCCGGCGCGCCCACCAGCGACGGCCGAGCGCCGGCGCGGACACGACGCCGACCGCCATGACGCCGTCGACCTCGAGACCCAGGAGCGTCGCCCACGCCGGAACCCCGCGCACGAAGCTCTTCGTGCCGTCGATGGGATCCACGATCCAGCGTCGGCGGCCGGTCCCGTGCAGGCCGAACTCCTCGCCGAGCACCGCGTCGCCGGGCCGCTCCCCGGCGATCCGGTCCCGCACCAGCCGCTCGACCGCGTGGTCGGCTTCGCTCACCGGGGTCTGGTCGGGCTTGGTCTGGACGTGCAGATCGTGGGCGCGGAACCGAGCCAGGGTCAGCGTGTCCGCGGCATCCGCCAGCGAGAGCGCGAACGCCAGATCGTCGTCGAGGTCCGCGCTGATGGCGGCAATGTAGTGCGACCCGGTTACGGCGCGGGGACCTCGATGACGGTCGCCGACCCCATGCCGCCACCTGCGCACATGCTGGCGACACCGAGCCCGCCGCCGCGGCGTCGCAGCTCGTAGACCAGGGTCGTGATCATGCGGGCGCCCGTGCACGCGACCGGGTGACCGAGGCTGCAACCGCTCCCGTTCACGTTGACGATGTCGTGCGACAGCCCGAGGATCCGGCTCGAGGCCACGGCCATCGACGCGAACGCCTCGTTGATCTCCGCCAGGTCGACGTCACCGATCGCCCGCCCGGCCCGGTCGAGCGCCTTCGGGATGGCGATCGTCGGCCCGAGGCCGGTGTCGGCGGGCGGGACCCCCGCCGACGCCCACGAGCGGATGACGCCCAGCACCTCCAGGTCGTGGTCCCGGGCGTAGCCGTCGTCGCAGATCACCATGGCGCAGGCGCCGTCGTTGAGGCCCGACGCGTTGCCGGCCGTGATCGAGAAGCCAGGGATCTCCGGGTGCATGGGCGGCAGCGCAGCGAGCTTCTCCGGGGTCGTGTCGCGGCGCGGGTGCTCGTCGGCGTCGAAGATGCGAGTCTCGCCCCGGCCGGCCGGCACCTCGACTGCGAAGATCTCCTCCCGGAGCCGGCCCTCGTCGGTCGCCGCGATCGCACGCTGGTGCGAGTGATACGCCCAGTCGTCCATCTCCTCGCGGCTCACGTCGCAGCGTTGGGCGGTGTTCCAGCCCACCGTGATCGACATGTCCATCGCCGGCGCGTCAGGGGTCTCGGGGTGCGACGGGGACAGCCAGGGCTGCACCCCCGAGTAGGGGCCCGGCAGCTTGCGGAACACCTGCGGCGCCTGGGTGATGCTCTCGGTGCCGCCCGCGATGACCACCCGGTCCATGCCGGCCTTGATGTTGGCCGCCGCGGTCTGCACGGCCGCCATGCCCGACGCGCAGTGCCGGTTGTGGGCCATGCCCGGCACGTCGGTGAGCCCCAGCTCCACCGCGACGTAGCGGGCGATGTCGCCACCACCTTGCAGGACCTCGCCCAGCACGATGTCGTCGACGTCCTCGGCGGAGACCCCGGAGCGCTTCAGCGCCTGCTCGACGGCCAGCCGGCCCAGCTCGAACGCGCTGAGGCTGACCAGCGAGCCTCGCCGGGCGGTGCCGATCGGGGTCCGGGCGGCGGCAACGATGACGGCATCACCCACGAGCTCGCTCCTTGTCGTGTCGAGCGACGCCGCAGCGCGGGGAGCCCGCCGGCGTCGACCCCGCAGCCTACCCTGACGTCGACGTCAGGTCGCTCGGCTACCTTCGCGTCCGTGCCGCCGTGGGGCGATCTGCAAGTCGACCAGCTCCGCTACATGGCGCGCGAGTATCCCGTCGAGGTCGCGTACCGCAACCTCGACGCTGATCGGGCGATCACCTTCCGGGAGTGGGACGACGCGTCGAACTCGCTGGCCCGGGGGCTGCACGCGCTCGGCGTGGAGCCCGGCGAGCGGGTGTCGATCTCCCTCCCCGGCGACGAGGTGCTGCGCTGGATCGTCGCCTACGCCGCGATCCACAAGGCGGGGGCGGTCGCGGTCCCCACCAACACGCGCCTCTCGGAGCCGGAGCTGGCCGCAATCCTGGGGCACGCTGAGGTCACCGCGGTCCTGACCGACGAGTCGCTCCTCCCCGGCGTGCTCGCGGTTCGCGACCGGGTGCCGTCGCTCCGTCGCGTCGTCTCCGCGGGGGGCGCCGGACCCGACGTCGTGGGCTGGGCCAGCGTCGAGGACCCCGACCGGGCCGACTTCCAAATGCCCCGCGACGCCGCCGACCTGGCCGACGTCATGTACACGTCGGGCACCACTGGCCTGCCGAAGGGCATCGCGGTGCGCCACGGCACGCTGGCGATGATCCCGAACTGCGAGCCGACCTGGACCGGGCGAGGCTGGATCCACGGGGCCCCGATGTTCACGTTCGCGGGGATCTCGTTCATCTATAACCCGATGAAGATGGGCTTGGCCGGCTTCTATCAGCCCCACTTCGACGCCGGCCGTTGGCTCCGCTACGTCGAGGAGGAGCGGCCCACCTACTGCATGCTGGTCCCCGCCTTCGCCGAGCTGATCGTCGCCCATCCCGACTTCGAAACCTGCGACCTGTCCAGCCTCGAGCAGGTCTCGATCGGGAGCGCGCCCCTCGCGCCCAAGACCCAGCTCGCGCTCATCGACCGGCTCCCGAACGCGTCGGTCGGCAACTCGTACGGGATGACCGAGGCCGGGCCCGCGTTCATCGTCATGCCGAAGGAGGAGGTCCGCAAGCGGATCGGCTCGGTCGGGAAGCCGGTGGGTCGGATGGAGATCAAGATCGTCGACGACGACGGCGTCGAGCTTCCCGCCCGAGGGGTCGGCGAACTGATGCTGCGCATGGCCGGCAAACAGCGCGAGTACTACAAGAACGACGAGGCCACCACGGCGACGTGGACCGAGGACGGGTGGCTGCGCAGCGGCGACCTCGCCTACCTCGACGAGGACGGGTTCCTGTACATCTGCGGTCGCAAGAAGGACATGATCATCCGCGGCGGCAACAACATCTACGCCACCGACGTCGAGGCGGTGCTGCTCGAGCACCCCGACGTCAGGGAGGCCGCGGTGACGGGTGTCCCGCACCCGGTCCTCGGCGAGGACGTCGCGGCCTGGGTCGTGCTGCGTCCGGGCAGCTCGCTCACGACCGAAGAGCTGTCCGAGTTCTTCGCCGAGCGCCTCGCCGACTACAAGCGGCCCCGGCAGATCTGGGTGGTGGCTGAACTGCCCCGCAACGCGACCGGCAAGGTGATGAAGCACAAGCTCGCGCCGCCCGGCGCCTGAGCCGGCCCGGACGGGTCGTCGACGACGGGCGCTCCGCTAGGGTCCCCGCCGGACCAGGAGGTGCATCGGTGGCACTCACCGAGCTGAAGGGCCAGACGACCGGGACCCAGACCGTCGCGATCGAGCGGGGCCCGGTGCGGGTGTTCGCCGACGCGCTCGGCGACGCCGACGCGGTGTACCGGGAGGACGGCGCGCCGGTCCCGCCGACCTTCCCGTTCGTCATGTCCTACTGGGGATCGCTCGGCACCGGCGGCGCGGCGGGCCTGCCGATCGAGCAGCTCCGCGGACCGGGCCGGGCCATCCTCCATGGTGAGCAGGAGTTCGAGTACCGGCGCTGGCCGCGGGTCGGCGATGTGCTCGAAGGCACGACGGTCATCACCGACGTGTACGAGAAGGAACGCTCCAACGGCGGCAAGCTCGAGTTCTACGTGACCGAGACCGACTGGCAGGACGCCCAGACCCACGAGCCGGTCGTGAAGGCGATCTTCACCCTCGTCATCAACGTCCGGCCCCCGAAGGCCGAGTAGCGGCCGAGCGGTGCGCCCGGGCGGGCCGGCCGGCCGTCGGTGCCCGGGACGTCGGACGCCTGTGCGAACATTTGCCCATGCCGGTCTTCAACCACGTCGGGCAGTGCGTGACGAACCTGACCCGGGCGCGCCGGTTCTACGAGGAGGCGTTCGGGTTCGAGTTCTGGCGGGAGGTCAGCCCCCCGGATTCGCCGTCGGATCAGCTGCTGCGCCTGAACCCGCCGATCGGCATGACCGCTTACTACCTTCGCCGGGACGGCCTGATCCTCGAGCTGCTCGAGTTCTCCGGCGACGGGGCCCGCCCCGGCCCGGCCCGGCAGCGGGCGATGAACGAGCCCGGACTCACGCACGTCTCCCTGTCGGTCGACGACCTCGACGAGGCCTGCGAGCGGGTCGAGCGCTACGGCGGCAAGGTGCTCGAGGACACCAACATCGGCTTCGGGATCTTCGTCCGCGACTCGGAGGGTCAGCTCCTCGAGCTGCTCCCGATGGCGTACCGCGACTCGCTCGACGAGTCGTGACGCCGCTCGACCCGGGCCGTCGGGTGGGCGTCCGCGGCGAGCGCACCCCGCGCTTGTGAGCGGTCCCGTCCCGACCGGCGCGTTCCGTCGCCGCATCCGGGTCGTCGTCGAAGCACCCGACGTCGTCGCCGCGGGCCTGGAGGACGACTTCCACTACTTCCAGGTGTGGCTCCGTCACGATGGTGAACGGCTGCTCGACGTGCGGGCCGACTCCCGCCGCTGGCCGTGGAGCACGTGCCCGAGCGCCGCCGAGCCGCTCCGGGCCCTGGCCGGCATGCCGCTGTCGCGGCGGTGCATGGCGGTCGGCGACTGGAGCGACCCGCGCCAGAACTGCACCCACATGTTCGACTTGGCCGGCCTCGCGGTGGCGCACGCGGCTCGAGGCGGTCCACCGGGGACGACCCGCCAGTACGACGCGGAGATCCCCGCCGGTGCGCAGACTGGCGGTCCGGTCGACGTCACCCTGCGGCGGGACGGCCAGCTGACGCTGCGCTGGACGCTCGACGGTCGGCGCTGCGTCACGCCGCCGCCCTACTCGACCGTCCCGTGGCGGGGCGGGTTCCTGCGTTGGGCGGACCGGGACCTCCCGCCCGACGACGCGGAGGCTGCGATCGTGCTGCGGCGGGCGTGCGACATCGGGATGGGACGCGGCATGGACCTCGACGCCATCCCGCGTGCCCTCGACGCGCTCGGCACCCAGGGCGCGGTGTGCCACACCATGCAGCCCGGGTTCGTCGAGGTCGCGGTCAGGAACCGGGGAACGATCCGCGACTGGGAACCGGACCCGGACGGCTTGCTCGCCGAGGGGCCCTGAGTTTCAAGCCTCGAGCCCGACTAGGTCCGCGAAGCGACGCATCCCGTCGACCGCCTCGCGGGAGCGGGCCCACGGCGAGACGATCAGCCGGGTCACGCCCAGGTCGGCCCAGCGGGCCACGTCGTCGCGCGACTCGACCGGGCCGCCGAGGCAGCGCTGGAAGTCGTCCCCGTCCCGGCCCAACTCCGTGAGCAGGGCGCGCAGCCGCTCGAGCTGGGCGGCACCGCTCGCGAAGTCGTGGCCCATGCCGATCCAGCCGTCGCCGAGGCGGGCCGCGCGCCGCAGCGCGGCGGGGCTCTCGCCCCCGACGAGGATCGGCGGCCACGGCTGCTGGAGCGGCTTGGGCTCGAAGACGACCCCGTCGAAGTTGAAGAACTCCCCATGGTGGGAGACGACCTCCTCGGTCCAGAGCCGCTTGCAGACGACGAGCGCCTCGTCGACCCGGCGGCCGCGGCTGTGGAAGTCGAGCTCGGTCGCGACCCACTCCTCCTCGAGCCAGCTGGCGCCGATGCCGAACTCGAATCGGGCCCGCGACACCAGATCGAGGGTCTGCACCGCCCGCGCCGAGATGAACGGGTGCCGCAGCCCGACGTTGTAGACGTGCGTGCCCAGCCGCACCCGCTCGGTCTGGCCGGCCAGGAAGCCCAGGTAGGTGAACGCGTCGAAGATCGGCGTGGTCGGCGGCACCGGTGGGTGCGTCTCCCCCGGGTGCGGGGAGCGGCTCATCTCGACCGTGAAGATGAGATGCTCCGGCAGCCACACCGACTCGAACCCGAGCCGGTCCGCCTCCCGGGTGCACTCGACGAAGTATTTCGGGTTCAGGCGCCCTAACGCAATTCCGAACCGCATCCGATGCTCCGATCGTTGCTCGGGGTCACGGCGCGGACGTGACGTAGGTCCCGTCCGGACGGCCGTGCCAGCCGCCGGCAGCCAGGTTGCCGCCGTCGACGTGGATCGTGGTCCCCGTCACGAAACGGCTCAGGTCCCCGGCGAGGAACACCGCCGCGCCGGCGACGTCGTCGACGTGGCCGGCGACCGGCAGCGGCGTCCGAACCTCGACCGCGCCGATGCCCGGGGTCGGGATGACATCCGGCGCGATGCAGTTGACCCGGATCCGCCGCGGTCCGAGCCTCGAGGGCGAGGCTCTTGGTCAGGTTCGTCACTGCAGCCTTCATGGCCGAGTACACCGCGTAGCCGGGCGCGGCGCGGTGAGCCTCGATCGAGGTCAAGTTCACGATCGACCCGCCCTGCTCCCCCATCGCGGCGACGGCGGGTCGGACGCAGTTCGTCACGCTGACGAAGTTCTCGCGCAGCAGCGCGTCCTGGCCCTTGGCGCTCACGTCCAGGAAGCCAGCGTAGAAACCCCCGCCCGCGTTGTTCACGAGAATGTCGAGACCACCCAGCTCGCGTCGGGCCGTGGCGATGAAGTCCGCGCAGGCAGCCTCGTCCCGCACGTCGAGCTCGGCGGCCACCACCCGCCGTCCGGCCGCCTCCACCCCGTCCGCGGTGGCGTCCAGGTTGGCGACGTCCCGGTCGCAGACCGCGACGTGCGCGCCGAACCGGGCAAACGCCAGCGCGATCGCCTCGCCGATCCCGACCGCGGCGCCGGTGACGAGCGCAACCCGGTCGGTGAGCAGGCAGGCGGCCGGGTCGAGGGTCACGGCGCGGGACGTTACCCCCGACCTGACGGTAACGTCAGGCTCGTGACGTACTCACTCGAAGGCAAGCACGTGCTCGTGACCGGCGCGTCCTCCGGCATCGGCGCCGCGCTCGCCGAGGGGTTCGCGAGCCGAGGTGCGGTGGTCGGGATCTGCGCTCGCCGCGCCGACCGCCTCGACGAGACGCTGGCACGCCTGCGCGAGCACTCGCCGGACTCGCGGGCGTGGACCGTCAACCTCGCCGACCTGGACGGGATCGCCGCCTTCGCCGACACCGCGAACCGTGAGCTGGGGGGCGTCGACGTGCTGGTGAACAACGCCGGGATCCCGAAGCGGCGCGACGTGACCCGCCTCTCGCCCGACGAGGTCGAGTCGGTGATGCGGATCAACTACTTCTCGCCGGTCCGTCTCATCCTCGCCCTCCTCCCGACCCTGATCGAGCGGGGCGGCCGGATCGTCAACATCTCCTCGGTCGCGGCCCGGCTCGGGCCGCCCATCGAGGGCGCCTACGGGGCCACGAAGGCCGCCATCACCGCGTTCTCGGAGTCGATGGCCGTCGACCTGCGCGACACCGAGGTGCGAATCCACATCGTGAACCCGGGGGTGCTCGACACCGAGCTGTTCCACCTGCCCGACAACGAGGCCGGCTTCCACGACTCGGTGGAGATGCTGCCCGTCGACGCGATCGTGGAGCCCGTCCTCGCGCAGCTCAACGCGGGCACGTTCGAGTCCTACGTGCCCGACTGGTTCGGGGAGGTCGTCGCCGGCAAGTTCCAGGATCCGAACACGTTCCTGGCCGGCACCCAGGAGTACGCCCGGTCCCGCTCCCGCTAGGGCCGATTGCAGATCCGATCGGCCCTCAGGGGCGGGTGGCGGCCAGCGTGGCGCGGACCGCGCTCGGTGCGTAGCTGCTCGGGCCGTAGAGGCCGAGGACGGTCGGGTACGGAACCGCGTCGTCGAGCAGGAAGGTGCCCGGCTGCACCCGCCGGGACGGCTGGAGCAGGTACGGAGCGAGCGGCTTGACGACTACCAGGCTCGCCGTCGGGGTGCCGAGCACCGTCTGGACGACCTGGAGGCGGAGCACTTGGCATCGGGCCGGGGGGATCGGCCCCACGAACCCCGGCGGGTGATGCGGCGCTCGGGGCGGGCGGCCCTGATAGAGGACCGCGACGACGCGGGCGACGACCGCGAGGCGCGTGCTGCGCAGCACGATCGGGAGCGGCAGGGGCGGCAGCGCGGCCGGGGCCGAGACCGCGACGACCGGGGCCGGCGGGCCGGGCTGGTCAGCGGTGACGGTGCCGGCGCGGCGGCACGCGGCCTCGTAGCCGGCCCGCGGCGTCGTCGCCGCCCCGGCGGGCGCCGCGGTCACGGCTGCACCGATCAGCGCGACCAGGGGGAGCCCGAGCCGGGCCGCTCGGGCGGGGATCACTCGAGCAGGTCGGGCTGCTCGCGCACGATCATCTCGTAGAGCGGCGAGAAGCTGAACCACCCGGACAGGTGCGAGCCGACCTGCGACGCGGTGAGCTCGGCCATCTCGGGGGAGATCAGCACCGGCATGCCGGCCGACTCGGCCAGCAGCTGGGCCTGGCACGAGCGCTCCATGGTGATGAACCACCACACTGCCTCGTCGACCGAGTGCCCCACGGTGAGGAGCCCGTGGTTGCGTAGGATCACCGCCTTGTGGTCCCCGAGCGCGTGGGCGATGCGCTTGCCCTCCTCGAGGTCCAAGACGACGCCGGTGTAGTCGTCGAACACCGAGTGGTCGTCGTAGAAGGCGCAGGCGTCCTGGGTGATCGGATCGAGGCGCCGCCCGAGCGTCGACCATGCCTTCCCGTGCAGCGAGTGGGAGTGCGCGGCGGCGATCGCGTCCGGCCGGGCTTCGTGGACCTGGGAGTGGATCGCGAACGCGGCTCGGTTGACTGCCGCGGAGCCCTCGACGACCTTCCCGTCACGGTTCACGAGGATCAGGTCGGACACTCGGATGTGACGGAAGTTCATCCCGAACGGGTTGACCCAGAAGTGGTCGAGCCGCTCCGGGTCCCGGGCCGTGATGTGCCCCGCGACCCCCTCGTCGAACCCGAACTTGCCGAAGAGGCGGAAGCCGGCCGCGAGTCGCTGCTTTCGGTGTTGGCGCTCCTCCTCGACCGAGTCGAACGTGGGGAGGTAGCCGCCCCGCACGAGGTCCTGGAAGTCAGGTTCCGTCGTCGCCATCGTGTCCTCCTTCACCGGTGCTGCAGTCCGATGGTAGCGGTCGTTGCGGGAGGCTCAGGTGGCCCGACCGGCTAGGCCGGTGAACTCGCCCGCGAGGACGTGCTGCACGTCGCGCACGAGCACTTGTTGTCCGACCGCGTCGGCAACCAGGCCCGAGACCCGCGAGTGGAAGTGCAAGAAGGCCGCCGACCCGCGAGTGAACCGGGCCGGGCTGGGTTCGGACAGCGCGTCGCCGCGCTCGCAGCGGGCCGATCGTCTTGACGTCGTCGGCCCGGAGTCGGGCCATCCGCTATGCCGCGTCAGCGGGCAGCCCGACCGTCTTGAGCTCGAGGTACTCCTCGAAGCCGGCGATGCCGTGCTCGCGGCCGATCCCGCTCTCTTTGTAGCCGCCGAACGGTGAGTCGGCCCCGAACCACGCCCCCCCGTTGACCGAGACCGTCCCGGTGCGGATCCGCGCCGCGACGGCGAGCGCCCGGTCGAGCGACGCGCTGGTCACCGCGCCCGAGAGCCCGTAGCGGGAGTTGTTCGCGATGCGCACCGCGTCCTCTTCGTCCTGGTACCGGAGCACGGCGAGGACGGGACCGAAGATCTCGTCCTGGGCGATCGTCGAGTCGGGGTCGACGTCGACGAACAACGTCGGCTCGACGAAGTAGCCCTTCGGGAACTGGGCCGGCACGCCTCCGCCGACGAGCAGACGGGCGCCTTCGGCCTTGCCCTTCTCGATGTAGCCGAGGACCCGGTCGCGTTGGCGGGCGTTGATGAGCGGACCCATCAGGTTGGCCGGGTCGGTGGGGTCCCCGTACGGGAACGCCTCGAACGCCGCCCGCAGCAGGTCGATCGCCTCGTCGTAGCGCGACGCGGGGACCAGCATGCGGGTCGTGATCGCGCAGCCCTGCCCGGCGTGGATGCAGGTCATCGACCCGCTCGGCACGGTGGCCGCGAAGTCGGCGTCGTCGAGGATGATGCTCGCCGACTTGCCGCCCAGTTCGAGGAACACCTTCTTCAAGCTCTCCGCGCCGCGGGCCATGATCCGCTTCCCGGTCACGGACGAGCCGGTGAAGCTCACCATGTCGACGCGGGGATCCCCAGTGAGGACCTCACCGACCTCCGCCTTGTCGCCGGAGGTGACGATGTTCAGCACCCCCGGCGGCAGGTCGGTCTGCTCGGCCGCGATCCGGCCGATGCCGGTCGCGCTCCAGGGGGTGTCGGGCGCCGGCTTCAGCACCACCGTGTTCCCAGCCGCGAGGGCCGGGCCGAGCTTCGAGAGGTTCAGCATGAACGGGAAGTTCCACGGCGTGATGGCACCCACCACCCCGATCGGCTCTTTGTAGACCCGCCGGGCGCTGCGCTGGCCCATGAACTCCATGACCGGCAGGTCCTCTTCCCACGCGTACCCGTCGAGCTGATCGATGTCCCACTGCAGGTCGTCGATGCACGAATCCAGCTGGATCGCGTAGGTGAGCATGATCGGCGCTCCGACCTCGGCGACGACCTGGGCCCGGAGCCACTCGCGCTCCTTGGCGAGCCCGTCCTGCAGCTGCTGGAGGCAGCGCCGGCGCAACGCCCGGTCGGTCGACCACTCCGTCTCGTCGAAGGCGCGCCGGGCGGCCCCGATGGCCCGGTCCATATCCTCGGACCCGGCGTCGGCGACCTGCCCGATGACCTCCTCCGTGGCCGGGTTGACGTTCGCGAACGTCGCTCCGGAAGCGGCGTCGGCCAGCTTCCCGTCGATGAGCATCTTCGCCTCGGCATCGAAGTCGGCCATGTCCCCTCGCTTGGTCCAGTGGATGATCCCGTCGTCGCGGGAGCGTACCGCTATGTTCCGACTGTGCGGATCGCCGCGCTCGACCTCGGCACCAACTCCTTCCACCTCCTGATCGCCGACGTCCAGCCCGACGGGCATTTCGAGGCCCTGGCCCGAGAGAAGGCCATGATCCGCCTCGGCGACGTCGTCGCCCGCAAGGGCCGCATCACGAACCCCGCCGCTGACGTCGCGGTGCAGACCGTCCGCCACTTCAAGCTCCTCGCCGACGCCGCGGGCGCCACCGAGACGCACGCCTGCGCGACGAGCGCCATCCGGCAGGCCACGAACGGCGACGAGGTCGTCGACCGCATCGAAGCCGAGGCCGGCGTTGCCGTCGAGGTGATCAGCGGCCGCCGGGAGGCCGAGCCGATCTTCGGCGCGATCCGAGCCAGCGTGCTGCTCGATCCCGCACCGGCGCTGTGCTTCGACCTCGGCGGCGGCAGCCTCGAGGTGATGGTGGGCGACGCGACCGGCCTTCGGTACTCGGCGAGCGAGAACCTCGGGGTCGGGCGCTTGACCGCCGACCTGGTGACGAGCGACCCGCTGTCGAAGGACGACCGCCGTTCGCTGCAGACGCACATCACCCGAGTGCTGACACCGCTCGCGGCGCGGGTGGCCGACTACTCACCTCAGATGGTGGTCGGCAGCAGCGGCACGCTGCTCGACCTCGCGCACATGACCGCGGCCCGTCGCGCCACCGACGTCCCGGTGTCGCTCAATCAGCTGCGGTTCACCCGCGACGAGTTCCTCCCCCTCCACAAGCAGATCCTGGCCTCCGACTCGACCGACCGGCTCCGCCTCGAGGGGCTCGAAGCCCGCCGAGTCGACCTCATCCCTGCCGGCTCGATGGTGCTCGCGACCGCGATGGACCTGTTCGGCTTCGACGAGATGACGGTCAGCGAGTGGGCGTTGCGGGAGGGGATTGTGCTCGACGTGATCGGGCAGCACGAGCCTGAGGACTGGTCCGAGGATCCGCGCGCGATCCGTCGCGCGTCGGTGCAGGCCTTCGCCCGCCGGTGCAACTGGTCGGCCGGCCACGCCCGGCAGGTCGCCCGCCTGGCCTTAGAGCTCTTCGACCAGACCCAGTCGCTGCACCGGCTCGGCGCGGAGGACCGCGAGCCTCTGGAGTACGCGGCGCTGCTCCACGACATCGGGGAGCACGTCTCGACGACCGGGCATCACAAGCACGGCGCCTACCTGATCCGGCACGGGCAGCTCCGTGGCTTTACGCCCGAGGAGGTGCAGCTGCTGGCCGCGCTCGCCCGCTGGCATCGTCGCGGGGAACCGAAGCTCGGCGACGAGTTCGACATGGTCGACCGTGACCGGCTGCGCAAGCTGGCGTCGCTGCTCCGGCTGGCCGACGGGCTCGACCGGAGCCGCAGCAACGCGGTCGAGCACGTCGACGTGTCCGTTGGCCCGTCGCTGGTGATGGTCCGGCTGCGGTCATCTCGCGACGTGGAGCTCGAGCTGTGGGGCGCCCGTCGGAAGCTCGAGCTCTTCGAACGAGTCTTCGAGCGGGACATCGTGTTCACCACGCATCCCGCCGGCTCGGCGCTCGGTCCGTCGGTGGTCCCTCAAGAAGGGCCGGTCACGGTCTGATCGATAATCGCGGCCGTCGTGTGGATCAGCGCGTCGGCATCGACCCCGAGCTCCTCGATCTCCCGATGGAACGCGGCCAGCCGCTCGGTCATGGCGACCATCGCCGACGCGGCGGCGAGGGGCGAGATCGACGGGCTGACCCGCCCCGCCTGTTGCGATTCGCTGATGCGCCTCGCCAGCCCGTCTGTGATCGGCAGCAAGGACGCGTTGCGGACGGCCCGGAAGCGGGGATCGCCTTCCTGGGCGGCGAGGTTCCGGGTCCGGAGCACCCCCCGGTGCGTGTCCCACGACGCGACGAAGCAGTCGATCATGCGTCGCGCTCGACGTGTCGGTCCACGGCTCGTCGAGCATGCGGGTGATCGGCACCAGGTCCTCGGCGACGTCTTCGGCGAGGGCGAGCACGGCATCCTCGACGTCGCGGAAGTACTGGTAGAAGGTCGCCGGCGACGTCCCGATCGCCCGGGCGATGTCCACGACCCGAAGGTCCCGGACCCCGGACGTCTCGAGCAGGCAGGCGGTGGCGTCCAGGAGCCGACGCCGGGTGCGCAACCCTCGTCGGCCGAGGGCCCGCCCGTCGAGCGCGACCGAGCCGGACGTCACGCCGCCGTACGGTACTGGCCGGTCATCCCAGCGCGCCCGCCTCCCGCAGCTTCGCGGTGCGGGCCTCGTCGTAGCCGAGCACGTCGCGGAGCACCTCGTCGGTGTGCTCCCCGACCTTCGGCGCCCGGGTCGGGGTGGGCAGCTCCTCCCCGGCGACCCGCACCGGCAGCGGGATCTCGTCGGCGCCGAGCCGCGCCGCGGGGATCCACGGGAAGCGGTCCTGGAACTGCGGGTCCTCGGCGATGGTCTTGGGTGTGTTCACCGGCGCGATCGGGGTGTTGACCTCGTTGCCGAACGCAATCCACTCCTCGGAGGTGCGGGTCTTGAAGATGTCGCGCAGCACTGCTTGAAGCTCCCGGTTGTTGCGGGCGTGGTCGGCGTACTCCTCACCGGGCCAGCGCTCGAACAGATCGGGCCGGCCCACGCCCTCGCAGAAGTTCTTCCAGAACGCCCGCTCGGAGGCCATGAACAGGACGTGCCCGTCCGACGACTCGTACATCTGGTAGCGGACCCCTTCCTTCATGCCCGCGGTGCCGGGAGCGCGCCGCTCGTAGTTGTCGCTGGCGTTGCCGGTCACCTCGGACTCGGGTCGCTCGTAGGCCCGCCACGTCTCGATGCGGTACCAGTCCATGTACGCAGCCGCGTCGGATTGCGCGAGCTCCATGGCCGCGCCGGTGCCCGTCTCGCGGGCCCGGGTGATCCCAGCGAGCACCGCGAGCGCGCCGAGGAGCGGCCCGGCGTGGATCCCCATCGAAGGATGCTCGGGCAAGAAGCAGAAGCCATCCTCGTCGTAGGCAGCCGGGACGAGCCCGGCCCACGTGTCGAAGGCGATCCCGTGGGCCGGCAGGTCCCGGTACGGGCCGGTCGCCCCGTACCCCGAGATCGAGCAGAACACGATGCGCGGGTTCACCTCACAGAGCCGCTCGAAGCCGAGTCCCCGCTTCGCGAGCGCGCCGGGGCGCATCGCCTCGACAACCGCATCCGCGCCACGCACCAGGTCGAGGTACACGTCGATGCCCTCGGGGGTGCGCAGGTCGAGGGTGATGCTGCGCTTCCCCCGGTGGATGTGCAGGTGCAGCAGCGATTCGCCTTCGACGATCGGCCAGGTCATCCGGCGGATGTAGTCACCCTGGGGGGGCTCGACCTTGATCACGTCCGCGCCGAGATCGGCGAGGAACGAGGTCAGCTCGCCGGGGCCGAGCAGCGAGCTCTCGATGACGCGGACCCCGGTGAGCAGCCCGCGGTCGGGGGCGCTCACAGCGTGTCCCCGGCCGAGAGGATCGTCGCCGGATGGGGAGTCATGAGCTCCTCCCGCCAGTCGGTCAGGAAGTCGCGGGCCCGGGCCCGCCAGGTCGCGATTCGGTCGTCGGTCCCCTCGACGCTGGCCTGCTGGAGCTGGCAGTGCGACGCGGGGTCGGTGGCCCAGATGGTCAGCACCTCCCGGTCGGTGAGCAGCACCTCGTAGAGGCCGACCACCCGATGGCCGTAGTCGGCGAGGACCGGCTGCCACTGTTCCCGAACCGCGCCGAGGTAGTCCAACGCCGCGCCGGCCCGGCACCGCGACAGCTCGTGGACGAACACGGGGGCGCGCACGCCGCCGTCGCGCAGCTCGGCGAGGGACGGGCAGCCGGGCGCGCCAGCCATGACCCGGTCGAATCCACCCGTGCGCATCTCCAGGGCCCGCTTCCACCACGCCTCCAGCTCGGGTGTCTGGGTGCGGCGCAGGTTCGTGCGTTCCATGAGCCGCCGCCAGCCGTCCCAGCCGTCGACGCACTCCCAGAGGTTGATGACCTGGGGCCAGCGGCCCGTGGAGCCCATCGTGTACCAGGTGCCGAGCAGGTCCAGGGTCTCTCCCGACGCGTCGCCGGCGCCGCGCTGCACCGTGTGCTCCATGTACGGCATCGCGCCCATCCCGACGATGTCGATGTACTCGTGGAGATACACGTTGCGGGCTGGCACCGGGCGGGATCGTATCCGAGGGGCCGCGCCGCAACGACCGGGAGGGCTCCTCGGCGGTCGAGCGCGCGACGATGCACGCGTGAGCGTGCCGAACTCGCCCGAGGTGACGGGCCGCCTGGTCGTCTTGGCCGGGCCGGGTGTCGTCGACGCCGACGCGGTCGCGCCGCTGCGAGCGTTCGCCGCGGCCGGCGACCTCGGGGTGGCGAACACCTGGGGCGCGAAGGGGGTGTTCGCCTGGGACAGCCCCCACCATCTCGGGACGTGCGGGCTGCAGGACCGCGACTTCGAGCTGCTCGGGTTCGGGGAGGCCGACGCCATCGTCACCGTCGGCCTCGACCCGGACGAGTCCCCCGAGCGCGGATCGCGCTGGGACCCCTCGTCGACCTGGACCCGACGGAGCTTGGCGCCGCCACGGGACGGATCGTGCGGCACGGCGATCCGCTGCCCAACGAGCTCTACCCCCGGCTGGCCGCCGTCGCGCAGCCTGGCTACGTCGACGACAAGGTGCCGCTGCACCCGGCCCGGGCCGTCGCCGAGCTGGGGTCGGCGCTCCCCGCCGGCGGCTTCCTCACCGCCGAGCCCGGCGTCGCCGGCCTCTGGGTGGCGCGGACGTTCCCGACCCCCGCCCTCGAGCCGGGCGCCCCCCGGCGGGTCGTCGTCCCGGCCCGCCGCGGCCCCGCACCGGTCGTGAGCCAAGCCATCGCGGAGGCCCGCCGGGGCCGACCGTCGATCACAGTCACGACCCTGCCGCCTGACGACCGCACGCTCGCCGAGCTCCACGCGGTCGCCGACGACACGCTGGCCCTCGTCGTGGTCGGCTGGAGCGACGACGGACCGGCGCGGGATGCGGGAGCGTTCGCCGACGCGGTCCGCGCCGCGCTGGCCCGGCAGCGGCCGACGCTGATCGAGACCGCCGTGTGCCTCGCCGACACGCAGCTGCTCGTCGACGCGGCGGGCGAGGTCGTCGCCTGGGGCGGGCTCTAATGTCCAGCCTCGGGAGGGCAGCATGACCGAGCCGCGCACCGCGATCGTGACCGGCGCATCGTCGGGCATCGGGCGCGCCATCGCGGGCGCGTTCGGGGCGCTGGGCTGGCGCGTCGCGCTCGGGGCGCGGCGTATCGAGCGGCTCGACGAGACCGGCGCCGAGGTGCGCGACGCGGGTGGGGAGCCGTTCACGCACTATCTGGACGTCGCGGACCCGTCCTCGATCGCGGCCTTCTTCGCCGCCGCGGAGGGAGCGCTCGGCGGCGTCGACGTGCTGGTCAACAACGCGGGGGTCGCGTCCCCGGGGTGGCTCGATCAGATCCCGGTGGAGGAGATCGAGCGGGAGGTGGCGACCAACCTGCTCGGCCCGATCCTCGCCACCCGGCTCGCCGTCGCTTCGATGCGAGCCCGCGACTCCGGCGGCGACGTCGTGTTCATCACATCGGACGCGACTCGCCATCCACGTCCGCGGATGGCGACGTACACGGCGACCAAAGGGGGGGTCGAGGCGCTGGCCAGCGTGCTGGCGATGGAGCTTCGAGGGCTCCGGGATCCGCGCCACGTCGGTGCGGGTCGGTCCGACGATCAGCGAGTTCGGGTTCGGCTGGCCCATGGACGAGATCGAGGAGCTCCTTCGCTACTGGCTGCGGTTCGGGCTGCAACGCCACAACGGCCTCCTCGACGCGCCGGCCGTCGCGCAGGCCGTGGTCGCCGCGGTCACCGCACCGGCCGGCGTGCACTTCGAATCGATCGAGGTCCAGCCCGAGGCCCCAGTGGGCGACGCCGGGCCGGCCCAGGCCATCGACCGACCGACCGGGAGCTGAGCGCGCCGGGCCCGGCAGCCCGGATCAGCCCGACCGTCGCATGTATCGGCGCACCAGCCGCCGGCTGCGGTGGCCGGTGTGAGCCATGATTCGCTGGTCGCTGACACCCCGCTCGGTCGCCGCCGAGACCAGGCCCCGGCGAAGCGACAGGCCACGGTAGGCGGCCGGGTCCAGGCCCGCCCGTTCCGCCGCCCGACGCACGATCCGAGTCACCGCCTTCGGGCCGAGGCGCGGCCCGAGGTTGCCGTGCCGATCCACGGCCTGGAACGCGGGACCGGTCGCGGACCGTGCCGCAGCCCGCCATCCCTTCCAGGCCCGCACCGCGCGAGAGCTCCGGCGCCGATCCGAACGGGACGAGGACCCGACCGCGGGCGACGTCGACCCGCAAGCCGCTCGGCACCAGCCGCACCGCCCCCGCGTCGAGCCCCGCGATCTCGCCCGGGCGGAGACCCGCCCCGTAGCCGAGCAGGAGCAGCGCCCGGTCGCGTCGGCCAGCCCGCGTGTCCGGCAGGCCCCGTGAGAGGAGCCGCAGCTCGTCGATCGTGACTGGCCTCGTCGTCGCGCCGCCGTCGCGGTGCTGCCACTCGGCCCACGCGACCGCGGCCCGCACGGTCGGTGACTCGGTCGGCGACGCCTGCCCAGCATCGAGATGCGCGGCCCGGACCGCGGCCAGCCGTCGCCGGACCGTCGCGACGCTCCGGGCCCGGCTCACCTCGTCGAGGTACGAGGCCACGACCGGGCCCGGCGCCGGCAGCGGCCGCTCGCTCCGCTCGGCGCACCAAGTCTGGAAGGCCGCCCAGTCAGCTCGGTAGGCACGCTCAGTGGCCGGGGCTCGACCCACCCCCAGAACGCTAGCCTGAGGTCCGATAACTGGCACGCGGTTGACGGCGTCGTGTCGCCCACCGATCCTGGGACGATGAGCACCACCAGCAATTCCACGTACGTCGTCGACGCCGACGGGCACGTTTGCGAGCCCGCCGACCTCTGGGAGCGAGCCCTGCCGTCGAATCTCCGCGACCAGGGGATCCGGCTCCGGTGGAACGAGGCCACCGGGTACGACGAGTGCCGGGTGGAGGACCGCATGGCCACCGACCGGGGCCTGGTCGGGCTCGGCAACGCCGGCGAGTCCTTCGACGACTTCGGCCGGGGCCGCCACTACGAGGACCTGAACCCGGCCGGCTTCGACGCCCGCGAGCGGGTCAAGGTCCTCGACTCGGAGGGCATCGACCTCTCGGTGATCTACCCCGGGCTCGGGCTGAAGCTCGGGGGGATCCGCGACCCGGAGCTCGCCACCTGGTCGTGCCGCGTCTACAACGACTGGCTCGCCGAGTGGACGGGCGCCGCCCCCGACCGGCTGCGTGGCGTCGGCGCGCTGCCGTTGCAGGACCCCGCGGAGGCGGCGAAGGAAGCGCACCGGATCCAGGAGCTCGGCCTCGTCGGCGGCTTCACCGCGACCCAACGCCTACCAGGACCGGCCCTTCCAGCATCCCGCCTACACACCGCTGTGGGAGGCACTCGAGGAGACGGGCCTGCCCCTGGCGCTCCACCCGGCCGGCCTCGCCGACATGCCCGGCGCGTCGCGGGCGCTGCTCACCCTGATGGCGCCCGGCACCCACCACGCGCTGATCCTCCTCTTCGACCAGCAGATGACGCTCTCGAACCTCACCTACGGCGGCGTGCTGGAGCGCCACCCCGGGCTCAAGGTCATCGTCCTCGAGTGCGGCGGCGGGTGGATCGCCCACTGGATGGACCGGCTGAACGAGTTCGAGGAGAGCTACGGGTGGACGACCGCCGCCATGTCGCTCACCCCCGAGGAGTACTTCCGACGCCAGTGCTGGATCAGCTTCGACCCCGGTGAGCGCACCGTCGGCGCGCTCGCACCGCTGGTCGGCGCTGACCGGTTCGTGTGGGCGTCGGACTTCCCGCATAGCGACGCCCAGTACCCGGGGGTCGTCGACGAGCTGCGCGAGCACAACGACGGGCTGCCCGACGCGGTCCGAGCCGGCCTGTTCGGCCTGAACGCGCTGGACATGTACAACCTCCCTCACCCCGCCTGAGCCGTGCCCGACCTCGATCTCCTGGTCCGGGACGGCACCGTCGTCGACGGCCTCCAGACCCCGGCCCGACGCGCCGACGTCGCCGTGCGCGACGGAGCGGTCGTCGAGGTCGCCGAGCGTGTCGACGGCTCCGCGCGTCGAGTCCTCGACGCCGACGGCCTCCTCGTCACGCCAGGCTTCGTCGACGTCCACACCCACTACGACGCCCAGCTGCACTGGGAGCCGACCGCGTCCCCCGCGTCGTGGCACGGGGTCACCACGCTGCTGACCGGGAACTGCGGGTTCACGCTCGCCCCCTCCAAGCCCCCCGACCTCGAGTGGCTGCTCCTGATGCTCAGCCGGGTCGAAGGCATGTCCGCGGCGGCGCTGGCCACGGGCGTCGACTTCCCAGGCGGGACCGTCGGGGACTTCCTCGCCAACCTCGACGGGCGAGTCGCCGTCAACGTCGGAGCCAACGTCGGGCACTGCGCGCTGCGTCGCCACGTGATGGGCGACGACGCGTCCGAGCGGACCGCCACCGACGACGAGGTGGAGTCCATGCAGCAGCTCCTCCGCGGCACGCTCCGCGACGGCGCGGTCGGGTTCACCTCGTCCCAGCTCGAGCTGCACGTCGCCCACGACGGTCGGGGTGTCCCGTCGAACCATGCCGCTCCCGAGGAGCTCCTCGCCTTGTCGTCGGTGCTCGCCGAGTTCGGGCGGGGCTCGATCGAGTTCATCCCCCGCACGTTCCTGACCGGCTACGACGACGCCGACCGGGCCCTGATCCTCGGCATGGCCCGCCGCTCGGGCCGGCCCGTACACCTGAACACCCTCACGATGATGCCGCACGCCCCCGACGGGTGGCACCGAAGCCTCGAGTTCGCCCGCGACGCCTACCGGGACGGCATGGAGCTGCACCCGATGTTCGCCAGCAACCGGCAGGGTGCGCACTTCCAGCTCGGCACCACCTTCCTGTTCGACGAGATGCCGAGCTTCCGAGACACCTTGACGCTGCCCGCCGCGGCGCAGGCGGCGCGGCTGGCCGACCCCGCGCTCCGGGACCAGATGCGAGTCGAGCTCGCCGACCCGACCGGCCGCTCGTTCGTGTTCGTCTGGCCGGTGCTGCGCGTCGAGCAGGTCGTCCACGAGCGGAACCGGCGATGGCTCGACCGCAGCGTCACCGAGATCGCCGACGAGCTCGGCGTCGACCCGCTCGACGCCTTCCTCGACCTGTCGCTCGACGAGGACCTCGAGACCCAGTTCGTGCTCGCCGCACCGCCGGACGCCAAGCGCCGAGCCGCGACGGAGACGATGATCCGGTCCCCGTTCGTCATGGCCGGCAGCAGCGACGGCGGCGCGCACCTGCTGTCGTTCTGCGGCGCTGACTACACGACCCGACTCCTCACCGAGTGGGTGCCCGACGTGCTGAGCCTCGAGGACGCGGTCGCTCGCCTGACCTCGATCCCCGCCCGGGCGACGGGGATCACCGGGCGGGGAGCGCTGCGTCCCGGCGCGGCCGCCGACCTCCTCCTCATCGACCGGGAACGGCTCTCCACCCCCGACGCGCCCCGGTACGTGCGAGACTTCCCCGCTGACAGCGGGCGCTTCGTCACCGACGCCGACGGCTACCGGGCCGTGATCGTCAACGGCGAGATGGTCCTCGACGACGGCGTCTGGACCGGCGCGACCCCGGGGACCGTGCTGCGGGGCTCCGCCGCGTAGCTCGCCCGGCCCGGCGCCCGAGCCATGGGTGGCGGAGGCAGCGGCCAGACTCTCCGACGATGCGCACGGGCCTGATGGTCGTGGTCGCGGCGATGACGGTCGCGCTCGTCGCCTGTGGACACCACGACGCCGTCTCCGGCGCCGCGCTCCACTCCTACCTCGCCGAGGTGCAACCGGTTCGGCTGAGCGTCGACGAGCTCCTCGAAGACGCCGATCCCATCCTCGACGCCTACACCAGCCACCGCATCACCAGCCAGCAGGCGTCCGACCAGATGACCCGCCTGGAGCGACGGTTCGCGGCGTACACCGTGCAGATCGCCGCCGTCGCGCCGTCGAACGCCACCCTGGCGCGCATCAACGCCCCGTACGCGCACACCTACATCCTCGAGGACTCGTACCTCAACGCGCTCGTCGCGGCGCTGCCCGACGGTTCCTTCGACTCGCTGCCCAACACCCAGTCCGAGCAGACGCGCCGCGATCATCGAATGGCGGATCCAGCTCGAGGTGCTCGCCCGGCAGGCACACGTCCCGCTGCCCGCGAACCTCCAGCAAGCCGGACGGGGCGAGATCGCGCCGACGCCCGGTAGCTCGTGACCGGGCCGTCACGACCCGCTGCGGTGGCCGTCCTCGACTGGCGACGCAGGGTCCACGCCCTCTACGCCGCGGTGCGGAACACCCCCGACCCGGTCGCGGCGCACGCGACGTGGCGGGCCGGGCGCGACGACCTCTTCGGTCACCATCCCGCGTCGCCGATCCCGCCCGACCAGCGCGACCACTTCGCCGGCCTTCCCTATGGGGCCTACGACCCCGCGCTGCGCTTCACCGTCGAGCTGGACGGCGACGTCGAGCCTCGGCACCTCGACGTGCCGACGGGGACCGACGGGGTCGTGTCGTTCGAGCGGATCGGGCGCCTCCACCTCGACGGCCTGGGCACGTTGGACGCCTGGTGGCTCCAGTCCTACGGCAACGGGCTCTTCGTCCCGCTCCTCGACGCGAACCCGGCGACCTACGGCGGCGGCCGCTACGTCCTCGACAAGGGCGCCGACCTGGGCGGCACCGTCGACGGGTCGGGCCTCCCGGTGACGCTCGTCGTCGACTTGAACTTCGCGTACAACCCGTCCTGCGCCTACGACCCCGCGTGGGCGTGCCCGCTGGCGCCGCCCGAGAACCGGCTGCGCGTCGCCGTGCACGGCGGCGAGCTCGCCCCCGCCTGACCGCCGACCGACCCCCTCGGCTCGGCCCGAGCGTGCTGCGACGCGGCGGTACCCTGCTCAGACGGCACCGACCGGGGAGGTCGCAACATGCAGACCGACGACCTGATCATCGTGAGCGTCGACGACCACGTCGTTGAGCCCCCCGACCTGTTCGAGCGGCACCTGCCCGACCGGTACCAAGACCTGGCCCCCCGCGTCGAGCGCCAGCCCGACGGGACCGACGTCTGGCAGTTCCACGGGCTCCAGATCCCGAACATCGGGCTGAACGCGGTCGCCGGCCGCCCGCCCGAGGAGTACGGGATCGACCCCACGTCCTTCGACGAGCTGCGCCCGGGCTGCTTCGACGTCGAGAAGCGGGTCCTCGACATGAGCGCCAACGGGGTGCTCGGATCCCTGAACTTCCCGTCCCTGCCTGGCTTCGCGGGCCGGCTGTTCGGCGAGCTCGAGGACAAGAAGGCGGCCCGGATCCTCACCGAGGCCTACAACGACTGGCACCTCGACGAGTGGTGCGCCTCCGCCCCCGACCGGTTCATCCCCCTCGCCGTCCCCGCCATCTGGGACCCCGAGGCCACCGCGACCGAGATGCGCCGCGTCGCGGCCAAGGGCTGCCACGCGATGACGTTCCCCGAGAACCCGGTCCCGCTCGGCCTGCCGAGCCTGCACAGCGACCACTGGGACCCGGTCTGGCGGGCCGCCTCCGACACCGGGATGGTCCTCTGCATGCACATCGGGTCGTCGTCGAAGCTCGTCGTCACCGCACCCGACGCGCCGATGGACGTGATGATCGTGCTGCAGCCGATGAACATCGTGCAGTGCGCCGCCGACCTCGTCTTCTCCCCGCTGTGGCGGAAGTTCCCCGACGTGACCGTCGCCCTGTCCGAGGGGGGGATCGGCTGGGTTCCCTACTTCCTGGAGCGCCTCGACCACACCTTCGATGTGCACCACGCCTGGACGGGCGCCGACTTCGGCGGCCAGCGGCCGAGCGAGTTCTTCTTGGAGCACGTCATCCTCTGCTTCATCAGCGACCCGGTCGGCCTCCAGCTGGTCCGCGACCACATCGGGGTGTCCCGGGTCACGGTCGAGATCGACTACCCGCACTCCGACACGACGTGGCCGCGGTCACCCGAGCAGCTCATGAGCGAGTGCTCCGCGGCGAGCTCCGCGACGACGAGATCAACGCGCTCAGCTACGAGAACGCGATGCGCGAGTTCCACTTCGAGCCGTTCCCGATCCGTCCCCGGGAGCGCTGCACGGTCGGCGCCCTGCGGGCGGAGGCGATCGGGGTCGACACGCAGCCCGTCGCGAAGGGTCGACGCTTCCCGGAGCGTCAGGGAATCACCATCGACAAGCTCACTCCCACCGCGTGAGCCCCGCGCCGAGCAGCGCGTCCGGCTCGGGGCCGGAGGAGCAGCCGGCGCCGCCCGCGCTGCGCACCGAGGCGCGCTCGCTCGGCCTGCACTGGCTGATCGACGCCGCGGTCATCTTCCTCGCCACGATCATCCTGGCCCTGTTCTTCGGGATCCCCTGGCTGGCCGTCCTGGTCGCCTCGGTCGTGCTCGGCGGCTGCGTCGCGCCGTTCACCCGACGGGCCGACGAGCGGGCGATGACCGCCCGCCGGCAGGGCTGACCCGGCGCTACCCCGGCGCCGGCAGCCGGTAGAGCCGGTGCGCGTTGTCGGCCGCGATCGCCTGCTGCGCCTCGGGTGCCAGCCCGGCGATGTTGCCGAGCAGCTCGTCGACCGTCCCCGGGAACTTGGCGTCGGGGTGCGGGTAGTCCGACGCCCAGATGATCCGCTCCGCCCCCACGTAGCGCGAATCGGCGGCGAGGGTCAGGGTCTCCTCGTCGGCGTCGAAGGACACGTAGCACTGACGCCGGAAGTACTCGGAGGGCGCCATGCGCAGGTCGGGGACGTCGAAGGGGAAGATCTTGTAGTGGTGATCGAGTCGCTCCATCCACGGGGTGATCCAACCCCCGTTGGTCTCGAGCACGATGATGGTCAGGTCCGGGAACCGCTCGGTCACCCCGCCGGCGAGGATGAAGGCGAGGCTCGTCATCATGTCGACCGGGTTCCCGATGCACTGGGTGAAGAAGATGTTGTCCATGTTGAGCTGACCGCTCATCGTCATGCCGGTCCGGGACCGGATCCGGTTGAGCCGCAGGCCGACGACCGCGCCGGGCACGTCGCCGGCGAGGAACGGGTGCAGCCCGAGCGGCCAGCCGGTGTCGGACGCGGCCCGCCAGATCGGGTCCCACACCGGGTCCAGGAAGTGCTTCCACTCGACGACCGGGTTCGGTCGGATGAACGTCCCGACCAGGTTCGGCTTGGTCGCCGCCCGGCGCAGCTCCGCGGCGGCGGCCTCCGGGTCCTGCTGGGGGATGACCGCGATTCCGAACAGGCGACGCGGGTCCGCAGAGCAGAAGTCGCTCAGCCAGTCGTTGTAGGCGCGGCACTGCGCGATCGCGAACTCGACGTCCGCCAAGCCGGCGATGCCGAGCAGGTTCGTGGGGTACAGGACGGTCTGGTCGATCCGCTCCGCGTCGAGGTCGGCGAGACGCGGCTCGGGCTCGAACGCGCCAGGGCGGATCTCGGCGTAGCGGATCTCCCCCGCCGCGGCCCGGGCCTGCTCCTCGGGTCCGAGCCCGCCCGACCCGGCGTACACGAACACGTTGGCGGGATCACGGGCGCCGTCGAAGCACACCCAGTCGGCGCCGCTGGCGTCGGTCTCGACGTGCCAGATCCGCTCCCGGTACTCGGCCGGCGCGTACTGCAGCATCCCGTCCGGGTGCTCGAGGACGTGACCGTCCGCGTCGACGAACCGCTCGGGCGTGGTGACGGTCATGGAGCCTCCCCTTGGGCCGGGCACATAGTCTGCCCCCGTGGCCGCGACGGTGATCCTCGTGCACGGAGCCTGGCACGGCGCCTGGTGCTGGGACCAGGTCGTCGAGGGCCTCGAGGCGAAGGGCGTGGCGACCCTCGCCGTCGACCTGCCCGGCCACGGCGCGAGCGCCGAGCCGCTCGGTGACCTCGCCGTCGACGCGGCCGCGCTCGGGTCCGTGCTCGACACCGTCGACGCGGCCGTCGTGTGCGGCCACTCCTACGGTGGCGCGGTGATCAGCGAGGGCGGTGCGCACCCCGCGACCCGACACCTCGTGTACCTGGCCGCGATCATGCTGGACGTCGGCGAGTCCTGCGCCGCGACCGCGACCGTGGCGACGCCGGGCTCGACGAGCGAGCTGGAAGGGGCGCTCCAGGAGGCCCCGGACGGGACGGTGACGCTCGACCCGGCCGTCGCCCCGTCCGCGCTGTACCACGACTGCGCCCCCGAGGACGTGCAGCGAGCGCTCGCCCTCCTCGGGCCCCAGGCCTACGCGTCGCTCACCACGCCGGCGACCCGGGCGGCGTGGCGGCACGTGCCGAGCACCTACGTCGTGTGCCGCGAGGACCGGGCCATCCCCGCGTCGCTGCAACGCCAGTTCGCGGCGCGCGCCGACACGGTCATCGAATGGCCGACCAGCCACTCCCCGTTCCTGTCCCACCCGGAGCTGGTCGCCGATCTCCTCGCCGATCGAGCCGCCGAGGCCGGCCAGTAGGCTCGAGCGGGTGAGCACCCTCGACGACTACCTCGCCCAGGCGCGGGCCGCGCTCGACCAGCTGCGCACCCCGCTCGACGAGCTGCGGGTCCAGGCCGACCTGGCCCAGGCGGAGGCCCGCGACCGGCTCGAGGTCGCGATCACGAAAGTGCAGCAAGCACAGGCGAAGGCCAAGGCGCAGCTCGACCAGGCGGCCAAGTCCAGCCAGAGCACCTGGACGGCGGCGGCCCGGCAGGCGGAGCAGGCCCTGAACGACGCCGGCGCGCAGATCCAATCCGTCGTGGACCAGCTCCAGGGCGGCGTGGGCGCGGCCGCTCCCGCCGCCCGGCGGGCGTTGACGACGCTCCTCGAGGAGTGGAAGCGCGAGCAGCGCGACCGGGCCCGGCTCCTCGACGAGGGGTGACGACCGGGTACGAGCGTCGCAACCAGGAGTTCTGGGACGCTGATGCCGACGACTACCAGGCGGTGCACGCCCCCGACCTTGACCCCGCGCACGCCCGGGCCTGGGGGGCGTGGCGGATCCCCGAGTCCGAGCTGCAGGTCCTCGGCGACGTGGCCGGGCTCGACGTGCTCGAGTACGGGTGCGGCGCCGCGCAGTGGTCGATCGCGTTGGCGCTCGACGGTGCAGCCCCGGTCGGCCTCGACCAGTCGCGAGCCCAGCTCCGCCACGCCCGCCATCTCCAAGCCGAGCGGGGGGTGACCTTCCCGCTCGTCGCGGCGAGCGGCGAAGCGACCCCGTTTCGATCCCAGAGCTTCGACGTGGTGTTCTGCGACCACGGCGTCATGTCGTTCTGCGATCCGGCGGCGACCGTCCCCGAGGTGGCCCGCCTCCTACGCCCCGGCGGCCGGTTTGTGTTCTGCAAGTGCACCGCGTTGCTGTACTTGACCTACGACGAGGAGCGCGAGCGTCAGACCCGCAAGCTCCGCACCGACTACTTCGGGTTGCGGGTCTGCGACAGCGGAGACGGCACGATCGACTTCCAGATCCCATACGGAGAGTGGATCCGCACTTTCGCCGCGAACGGGCTGATCGTGGAGGACCTCGTCGAGCTGCAGGCGCCCGAGAACGGGACGACCACCTACACCGAGCTGGTGCCCCTCGACTGGGCGCGGCGCTGGCCGGCCGAGGAGATCTGGCGGCTCCGGCGCGACGGCTGAGCCGAGCGGCTCACGGGTAGCGGAGCGGGACCGCGGCCTCCGGGCTGTGGGCGTGGAAGGCGAGGCTCTCCTCGAGGTAGAGCCACACCGTGTCGGCGTCGGAGCGCTCGTAGCCGATCGACAGGTCCTGGCCGCAGTACAGCTCGAAGTCGCCGCCCCGCATGCTCACGACCACCGCCCCGTCGACCCCCGGCGCGTACACGACCGGGCCGGTGAGGATGAGCCGAAGCCGCTCCAGGATGGGGTAGCCGCCGTCCTCGGTGGTCTCGAGAATCCCGGCGTAGCAGCGGGGCCCCAACCCGATCCCGTACGGGCCCTCGACGCCCGCGTCGCGCAGCTTCGCGACGGCCATGGCCGCCCAGCGCGGGTACTCGCCGAACTTGTCGCCCAGCTCGACCGGCTCGTGCGGCGACGCCTCCACGATTCCCTTCCCGCCGAGGACGTCCAAGCCGTGGAAGACCGCCCTGTCCTCGGCGAGCGCGGCGCGACGCGCCGCGTCGTCGACAGCCTGGAGATCCGGGGAGGTGTGGCCCCGGTCCACCGCGTCGAGCTCGCGGCGGGACAGCGAGAAGCGGGAGCGCAACTCGACGTAGGGCTGCACCTGACGCACCGCGCCTTCGACCCCGTCGACGGGCGCCTTCTTCAGCGCGTCGATGGTGCCGAGCGCAAGCGCCGACGCGTCCCAGCCGTGCGGACCCGAGAAGTCGACCAGCCGGCGAGCGGCGAGGAAGCTCTTCAGCGCGCCGCTCGCCTCGGCCTCGATCTCGGTCCACGCCTTGTCCGAGATGGGGGCCAGGTCGCGGAACAGGTGGTTCATGGCGTGTCCTCTCGCAGGCTGCCCACCCCGAGCGAGCCGGCTCCGGCGCCGTCGCTTCCCTGCTCGGCGGCGTGTTCCTCCCCGACGATCGACTCCTCGGTGAACAGGTAGGTGCGCAGGTGCCCGTCGAGGACCGGGTCGCGGCGTCGGAGCCACTCGAGGGTCATCGCCGCGTGCTCCTTCTCCTCGTCCCGGTTGTGGGCGAGCACCGCGCCGAGGTCGGCGTTTTCGGTCGCGGCGACCCGCTGGTCGTACCAGTCGACCGCGGCGAACTCCTCCATGATCGAGGTGATCGCCCGGTGGCGGTCGATCACGTCGGGACTCAGCAGCTCTGCTGCCTCGTGGAGTCCTTCGCTCGCCATGCCGCTCCTCCTGGCTCCCCGACGACGACCGCAGGCTACCGACCCGCGCCGGGGGTCATGTCCCTCAGATCTTTGCCCCCCGGGGCGGTCCGGAACGCTTGCAGGCTACCGATCAGCGACGCTCGAACGTGAGTCCGGCGGCCTCCCGATCCCAGGTGGCGGCGGTGACGCCCTCGTCGCGCAGCTGGTACTTCAGCACCCGGCCCACCGGGTTGCGAGGCAGGTCGGAGCGGAACTCGACGTAGCGGGGCACCGCGAAGTACGGAAGGTTGTCGATCGCCCACCGGCACAGCTCCTCCTCGCTCAGGGTGGCGCCGTCGACGAGCACCACGGTCACCTTCACGTCGTCCTCGGAGACGTCGCTCGGCACCGAGTGGACCGCGACGTCTTGGATCGCGTCGTGGCCGTGGAAGATCCGCTCGAGCTCGAAGCTCGAGATGTTCTCGCCCCGCCGGCGCAGGTAGTCCTTCTTGCGGTCGACGAAGTAGAGGAAGCCCTCGTCGTCGACGCGGCCCAGGTCACCGGTATGGAACCACAGGTTGCGGGACACGGCCACGGTGTCCTCGGGACGGCGCCAGTAGCCGGCAAACATGAGGTTGGGTCGCCGGGGCCGGCAGACGATCTCGCCGATCGAGCCGACCGGGACCGGCTGATCGTCATCGTCGACCAGTTGCACCTCGAACTCGTGCTGGTTGGGCTTGCCCGCTGCGCCTTCCCGGTTCTGCTCCCCGGCCGGCAGCATCGAGATCAGGGACGCCTCCGTGAGCCCGTACCCGCCGCTGAACGTCGCGCAGCCGAACCGCTCCCGCCAGATCCGGTCGATCGGAGGCGGGATCGGCGCCGCCGCGCAGAGCCGCAGCCGATGCCCGGCCTGGTCGGGATGGTCGGGGGCGTCGGCGATGAGGATGGCGAGCGAACCGAGCAGCGACACCATCGTCGCCTCGGTGCGGCGCACCTCGGGCCAGAAGCGCGACACCGAGAAGCGGCGAGCGATGCTCGCGCTCCCGCCGGAGAGGAGCGTCCCAACCACGCAGACCGAGATGGCGTTGAAGTGGAACAACGGGAGCGGCGTCAGGACCACGTCGTCGGCGCGGCGCTGCCAGGCCCCGCGATCTGGTCGGCGAGGCTCACGATGTAGTGCTGCGAGAGCATGCAGCCCTTCGACGGGCCAGTGGTGCCGGCCGTGTAGATGAAGCAGGCCAGGTCGGCCGGGCCGACCGGCACCGGGTCCGCCATCTCGGGCGTCGCGTCGAGCAGCGCCGTCCAGCCCCGGACCGCGAGCCCGCCGATCGCCTGGTCGGGCTCACCCACCACGATCACCGTCTCCAGCTCGGGGAGGGACGTGCTCGCGACCGGCGCGACCCGGCTCGCGAAGTCGCCCTGGACGACCAGCACCCGCGCGCCGGAGTCGACGAGCTGGTGGCGGAGGAACTCCCCCTTGTACGCGGTGTTGATCGGCACCTGGATGGCGCCGAGCTTCAAGGCGGCGAAGAACGACAGGACCTGCTCGGGGCTGTTCTCGAGGAGCGTCGCGACCCGGTCGCCGGAGCCGACGCCGAGCGCCCGCAGCGCGGCGGCGATCTGCCCGCTCGCGGTGTCGACGGCCCGCGCCGAGAGCCCGACGCCCTCGAAGTCGAGGTAGGGGCCGTCGGGGTCGCGAGCCAACCGCTGCGCGAGCGCGTCGAGCACGGTGGTCTGCGCGGCGGGGTCACCCATCGGAGGGTGACCCTAGTGTCAGCCTCTTCCCGTCCCGGCGCTCGGCTCGTGCTCCCGCACCGTCAGCCCGACCTCCTGGCCGAAGGACAGCTCGAGGTTGTGGCCGTCGGGGTCGGGGAGGATCGCCCAGTACCCGACCGGGGGCCCGTCGTCGAGCGGCCCGAGGACCTCGATGCCGGCCGCCTGCGCCGACGCGCAGCGCTCGTCGACCTCGTCCCGGCTGGCACAGCCCACACCGAGGTGCGCGAACCCGCCGAGGGTGTGCGAGACGCTCGTCTCGATGAGGACAATGACGAACGGGCGGGTCAGGTCGCTCAGCCAGACCACGGTCGCGCCGGTGCCGTCGTCGACCCGGCGGTGCACCACCTGCATCCCCGCGTACCGCTCGTAGAAGTCGACGCTGCGCGCCGCGTCGGCGATCGGGAGCGCGACGTGGGTCAGCCCCAGGTCTCGCTGCGGCGCGGCCACGATGGCATGGTACCGGGCACCCGATTCGGGAGGTCTCGTCGTGGCTGGCACCGTGCACCGGTATCCGATCACCTGCTCGTGGCAGGGCTCGACCGGGCTCGGGTACGACCGCTACGACCGGGCCCACCAGGTGGGCTCGGGCGCCGCGCCGGGACTCCCCCTCTCGGCCGACCCCGCGTTCCGGGGCGACCCGACCCGCTGGAACCCCGAGCTGCTCCTGGTGAGCGCCGTCGCGTCGTGTCAGCTGCTCTCGTTCCTGGCCGTCGCGGCCCGGGCCCGGATCGACGTGGTCGACTACCAGGACGACGCCGAAGGGGTGATGCCCGAGGACGACCCGCCGCTGCGGGTCACCCGCGTCGTGCTGCGGCCTCGGATCACGGTGCGCGGCGACGTCGCGGCGGAACGGCTCGCGCACCTCGTCGACGTCGCACACCGGGAGTGCTACATCGCCAACAGCCTGCGCACCGACGTGATCGTGGAACCGACCTTCGAGACCGAGCCGTGAGGTCTAGGGCAGGATGCCATACGAGGACACCGGCTCGACCGGCAGCGCCCGTCGAGCTGCGGTGAGCCGCAGCGCGTGGAGCAGCGCGTCGCGCAGCTCGGCCGGCGCGACGACCTCGTCGTAGCTCATCGTGTCCGCCGCCGCGTACGCGCCGCCGAAGCCTCGGCGTGCTCGAGGACCGCCCGGGTGTCACCGTCGACGTTGGCCGCCTGGGCGCCGCCGTCGGCGGGCATCGCGCCGAGCCGGGCGCCGGGCAGGGCCAAGGTCACGGTCTGGTCGTCGAACGGGTTCATGGCCATCAGCGAGCTGCCGAACCCGTACGCCTTGCGGAGCGTCACGTGCAGCTTCGGGGCGGTCACCCTCGCCTGGGCGGCGAACATCCGCGCCGCGTGCCGCAGGATCCCGGACCGCTCGGCACTCGTCCCGGCGAGCACGCCGGGGTTGTCGGCGAGGAACAGGACCGGCAGGTGGAAGGCGGTGGCGACCTCGAGGAAGTGCGCGGCCTTGTCGGCGCTGTCGGCGTCGATCGCGCCCGCCTTCGCCGCGGGCTGGTTGGCGACCACCGCGATCGGCTCCCCGCCGAGGACGGCCAGCGCGGTGACGACCGGACGGCCGTACCCAGGCTGGACCTCGAGCACCGAGCCGCGGTCGACGAGCACGTCGACGACCGTCCGCACGTCGTAGCCCCGGCGGGGATCGGCGGGCAGGAGGGTGGCGAGCTCCGGGACGGCGCGGGGTCCGGTGTCGTCGCCCGGCCGGGCCGGTGGGGCGGTCCACGCGTTGCTCGGGAGGTAGGAGAGGTAGCGGCGCACCAGGGCCAGCGCGGCCGCGTCGTCGGGCACCGCGTTGTGCGCGACGCCGCTCAGGACGGTGTGGATCGCGGTGCCGCCCAGGTCCTCCTTGTCGACGTCCTCTCCGACCGCGGCCTTCACGAGGGGCGGCCCGGCCGCGAACAGGGCCGCCCCTTCCACCATGACGACCAGGTCCATGAGCGGCGCGGTCAGGGCGCCGTGACCGGCTGAGGAGCCCATGACGACGCACACCGTCGGGACGAGGCCACTGAGCCGGGCCAGCGCCTGGAGGTCGTTCGGGGACCGGCCCCTCCGCTCGAACGCGTTCTGGGCGCGCTCCCCCGCACCTTCGAGCAGCATCACGAGCGGCACCCGCTCCTGGCGGGCCAGGTCGGCGAGCCGGCGGCGCTTCGCCGCGGTGCCGTGACCGATCGAGCCGCCCATGACCGTGAAGTCCTCGGCGCCGGCCAGGACCGGGCGTCCGTCGACGACGCCGTGCCCGGCGACGAGCCCGTCGGCCGGGACGGGCGGCATGACCCCCCGGTGCACGGACCCGACCAGGGTGCCGAGCTCCACGAAGGTGTCGGCGTCGAAGAGCGCCGCCAGCCGGGCGCGCGCGTCGAGACGCCCGCTGCCCTGGCGGCTCGCGAGCCGCTCCGGTCCGCCCATCGCCCGCGCGGCGACGTGCCGCGCCTCCAGGTCGTCGAGGAGGGGCTGCCAGTCGCTCATGAGACGAGCGCGTCAGCGTGCGCGGCGGGCGTCCCGAAGGCCCGGTTCAGGACCCACGCCCGCTTGAGGAACAGGTGGATGTCGACCTCCCAGGTGAACCCCATCCCCCCGTACACCTGCAGCGCGCCCTTCGCGTTGCCGAGCGCGGCGTCGCCGGCGAGGAGCTTGGCGCCGCGCACCGCCCGCTCCGGGTCGCCGGCGGTGGGGTCGTCGAGTGTGCACGCGGCCGCGTCGACCGCGGCCCGCGTCACCTCGGCGCGCACGGACAGGTCGGCGAGGAGGTGCTTCACCGCCTGGAAGCTGCCGATCGGTCGCCCGAACTGCTGTCGCTCGAGCGCGTAGGCGGTGGCCCGCTCGACGCAGGCTTGGGCCATGCCGGCCTGGTAGGCGGCGGTGAGCAGCGCCCCGCCTTGCCGCCAGGCCGCGGCGACCGCCGCGTCGCCGACCCGCTCCCCGGGCGGCAGCCCGGCGAGCCGCTCCATCGGAGTCAGCGGGTCGAGCGGCCAGGTGAGGGCCTCACCGACCAGCGCTTCGGGCCGGACGACCGCGACGCCGGCGTCGTCGAGGACGGCGAGCGCGTCGAGATCCGCGCGGTGCTCGACGACGATCGGGGCGCCCGGCCCGGGCCGCTCGACGCCTCCCACCACCCCGTCGAGGAGCCCGTGGGCGAGATGCGACCAGACCAGCGGGCCGGGGATCAGGGCCCGGCCCAGCTCCTGGAAGGTGAGCGACGCGTCGACCCACCCGAACCCGTCGGTCCGGAGGGAGAAGACGCCGGTGTCGGCGAGCTCGGCGAAGACGTCACGGTCGAACCCTCGGCGGACCCGCTCCATGTCGAAGCGACCCTCGCAGAGGGCCCGGATCCCGTCGCGCAGGGCCCGCTCGTCGTCGGAGAGGTCGAAGTTCACGACCACGCTCCCCGCTCGGTGCTCATTCCCACGACTTCTCCTTCGGGAGGCCGAGGAGCCGCTCACCGATGATGTTGCGCTGGATCTGCGAGGTGCCCGCCGCGATGGGGAGGGAGAGGGTGCGGAGCCGCTCCTCGACCCGGTAGTCGTGCACGTCGAAGGCGTCGTCGCCGAGGACCCGCATCGACAGCTCGCCGAGCCGGTCCCGGGCCTCCGAGTAGGCGAGCTTGAACATCAACGCGCCGGGACCGGGCGTGCCCGCGCTGGCCTGGGTGACGTTGCGCATGGTCAACGCCCAGAGCGCGTCGAGCTGGGCGAGGACGTGGCCGAGCTCCTGGCGGTCGGTGGCCTCGTCGACGAGGGGCCGCAGCTCGTCGGCGAGCCGTCGGGCATCGACCATCTCGCTCACGAACGCGGTGCCGCGCTCGAAGGAGAGGGTCACGTTCGTGACCCGCCAGCCGTCGTTCTCGGCGCCGACCCGGTTCGCGACCGGGACTCGTACGTCGTCGAAGAACACCTCCGCGAACTCCGAGGAGCCGAGCAGCGTCTCGATGGGGCGGACCTCGATCCCGGCTGCGTCCATCGGCAGGATCAGCCACGAGATGCCCCGATGCTTCGACGCGTCGGGATCGGTCCGGACCAGCAGCTCGCCGAACTCGCCGACGTGCCCGAACGAGCACCAGATCTTCTGGCCGTTCACCACGTAGTCGTCGCCGTCCTGCACGGCGCGGGTTCGCAGCCCGGCTAGGTCCGATCCGGCACCCGGCTCCGAGAAGCACTGGCACCACACCTCGTCGCCGCGCAGGATGCGGGGCAGGTGCGCGGCCTTCTGCTCGTCGGTGCCCTCCGCGATCAGGGTCGGGCCGGCGTGGAGGTTCCCGACGAAGTTCACCCCCACATACGGGGCCTTGGCCCGGGTGGTCTCCTCGAGGAACAGCAGCTGCTCGGTCGGGGGCGCGTCGCGTCCCCCGTACTCGGCCGGCCAGCTCATCCCGGCGTAGCCGGCATCGAAGAGCCGCCGCTGCCAGTCGGTGTCGTAGCGGACCCGGGCCGGCCAGTCATCCCGGGCCGGCGGTGTCTCCAGCTCGGGGAGGACCAGGTCCAGCCAGGCGCGTAGCTCAGCGCGAAACGCCTCGTCGGATTCGGAGAGCCGCAGGTCCATGGCCGCCGGAGGATAGGCGCGCCAGGTGCGGAGCTCAGCAGACGTGACCTGGGGATGGCGGCACCAGGTCAACGAGATAGCGGTCCACGATGTTGTCGACGCAGGGGATCCCTGAATCGTACGCGGTGTGCATGTCGCTTCGGACGGTGAGCAGCACCGCGTTCTGGAGGACGTGGACGAGGTCCTGCGCGCCCGACAGCGGCGTCGCGGGGTCGTTGGTGTTCCCGATCACGAGGATCCGCGGCGAGCCGACCGCGTGGGGCACGGGGGGCGTCTGGGTCGGCACGGGCCAGATCGCGCACGGCAGGCTGTTGTTCACCACCGACACCCCGAGGCGCGGCGCGACCTGGGCGGCCTGGTTCGCGATGGCCTGCAACCCGGCGAGCCCGCCCACGTCGGGGCCGTCGAGGCACCCGATCGCCCAGAACGCGTCCTGGCTCGCGTCGTAGGTCCCGTCGGCATGGCGGCCGGTGTACTGGTCCGACGACTGGAGGAGGGCGCTGCCGTCACCCTTGGCCGCCGACTCAAGCGCGGCGCTGAGGTCCGGCCAGGCCGCCTGCCCGGAGTAGAGGAACTGCGTGACGCCGATGTCGAACTCGGTCGCGTTCAGGTCGCGGCCCGCGCCGGCCCCGCTGGCCGGGATCGACGCGGCGTTGAGTCGGGCCCGGAGCGCATCGTACGCGGCGCCGGCGTCGCCGCCGGAGTGGAACACGCAGCTGGCGTCGCTGGAGCAATTGGCGAGGAAGAGGTCGAGGTCATGCTCGAAGCCTTGCGCCTGCTGGATCTCACCCGCCGCCGCGCTGAGCGTCGGGTCGACCGCGCCGTCCAGGACCATGGCCCGGATGTGCGTCGGGTACCGGTCGGCGTACAGCGCGCCGAGGTAGGTGCCGTACGAGTAGCCGAGATAGGTGAGCTTGCGGTCGCCGAGCGCGGCCCGCACCCGGTCCATGTCCTGGGCGCTCTGCTCGGTCGACACGTAGGGCAGCTCGGCGCCGTCCTTCTGCTCGCACTGGGCGACGAAGCCCTCGAACCCGGCGACGAGGGCGTCGTACGCGGCGGGATCCACCGGGGCGAACTGCAGGTTGTAGAGCGGGTCGAGCCGCGACGTGCAGTCGATCGGCGCGCTGCCGCCCACCCCGCGGGGGTCGACCCCGACGACGTCGAAGTGGGCCCGGATCGTGGCGGGCAGCATCTTGGCCGCCTCCTGCACGTACTGGACCGCGGAGGCGCCGGGGCCGCCCGGGTTCACGAGGAGCGACCCGATGCGCTGGCCAGGGTTGGTGGCCGGCAGGCGGGCCAGCGCCAGGCTCATCGTGGGGCTGTGGGGGCTGGTGGTGAGCGGCACCGAGAAGTCCGCGCACTGGAAGCCGTCCCCGCAGTTCGTCCAGTGCAGCTTCGTGGTCGAGGTGCTGGTCGCCCCGGCGGCGGTGAGCCCGACCGAGGCGCTCGCGATCGCCACGCCAGCCAGGAGCGAGAGCGCGCGTCGCCACAGCACCGGGCGAGCGTATGCGCCGAGGGTCGCCCCGACGGACGCGGGTGAGCACCGACGACCTCGGGCGCGGCGTGCTGTGGCCCGTCCGCCCGTCCCGCGCCACGATACGGGGATGGCATCGAGCGCGGGTCGACTGGACGGCAAGGTGGCGCTGATCACCGGAGCAGGCAACGGGATGGGGCGCGCCGCCGCGCTGCTGTTCGCAGCCGAGGGTGCCCAGGTGGTCGTCGCGGACGCGGTCGAGGCGGCGGGCGTCGCGACCGTCGACGCGATCCGGGACGGCGGCGGCGACGCCTCGTTCGTGCCCGTCGACGTGTCGGTCGCCGAGCAGGTCGGGGCGATGGTGCAGCACACCACCGCCGTGTATGGCCGTCTGGACGTGCTCTACAACAACGCCGGGATCTTCCCCACCGATGACGCCGGGGTGGTCGACACGCCGGAGGAGACCTGGAACCGCGTCATGGAGGTGAACCTCAAAGGCGTGTTCCTCGGCTGCCGGTATGGCGTACCAGCGCTGCTTGCCTCCGGCGGCGGGGCGATCGTGAACGTGTCGTCGGTCGTCGCGCTGGTCGGGTCGGCGGTGCCCCAGATCGCGTACACGACCAGCAAGGGCGGGGTGCTGGCCCTGACCCGGGAGCTGGCCGTCCAGTACGCACGGGACGGCATCCGCGCCAACGCGCTCTGCCCCGGCCCGATCGAGACGCCGCTGCTCCACGAGCTGCTCCAAGACCCCGAGTGGGCCCGCCGGCGGCTCGTGCACATCCCGATGGGCCGGCCCGGCCGGGCCGAGGAGCTCGCCCGCTCGGCGCTGTTCCTGGCCAGCGACAATTCGTCGTTCATGACCGGCTCAGCGCTCGTCGTGGACGGCGGGATCAGCGCCGCCTACGTGACCCCGGAGTGAGGGCCTCCCCACGCTGGAGACCGGGCCCCGGTGGGGGCCTGACAGGATGACCGCTCGAGGAGGGATGCGCATGGACTCGGGGCGGCTCGACGTCGCGACGCTGGAGCGCCGAATCGCCGACGGGACGATCGACACCGTCGTCGTCGCGTTCACCGACCTCCAGGGCCGGCTGATGGGCAAGCGGGTCACCGGCTCCTTCTTCTTGGACCGGGTGCTGGCCGACGGCATCGAGGCGTGCAACTACCTGCTGGCCGTCGACGTCGACATGACGCCGCTCGCCGGGTACCGGTTCGCGAACTGGGACCAGGGCTACGGCGATCTGCTCTGTCGACCCGACCTGGGCACGGCCCGGGAGATCCCGTGGCTCGAGCAGACCGCCCTCGTGCTGTGCGACCTGTTCGAACCCGGCTCGGAGGAGCCGGTCGCGGTGTCGCCCCGCCAGGTGCTGCGCCGCCAGCTCGAACGGGCCGTCACGCTCGGCTACTCGGTGCAAGCGGCGTCGGAGCTCGAGTTCTACCTCTTCCGAGAGAGCTACGAGGAGGCGCAGGCGAAGGGGTACGCCGGGCTCACCTACCACGCGCCGTTCCTGCAGGACTACCACGTGCTCCAGACCAGTCGAGACGAGTACGTGATCCGCGACATCCGCAACGGGATGGACCGCGCCGGCGTCCCCGTCGAGTTCTCGAAGGGCGAGGCGGGACCGGGCCAGCACGAGATCAACCTTCGGTACGCGGACGCGCTCGAGATGGCCGACCGTCACGTCATTTACAAGAACGGCGCCAAGGAGATCGCAGGGCAGCACGGACGGTCGCTGACTTTCATGGCGAAGTACGCGATGGAGTACGGCGGCTCGTCGTGTCACATCCACTCCAGCCTGTGGGACGCGACGACGGGCGAGCCGGCCGGTTGGAGCGACGAGACGCCCGACCACTGGTCGAGCGCGTTCCGGGGCTGGGTCGGCGGGCTCGTCCAGCACACCGGCGAGCTGGCGTGGCTGTTCGCGCCGACGGTGAACTCGTACAAGCGGTACCAGCCCGAGTCGTGGGCCCCGACCACGCTGGCGTGGGGGGTCGACAACCGGACCTGCGGCTTCCGGGTCGTGGGGCACTCGCCGCGCAGCCTGCGCGTCGAGTCGCGGGTGCCCGGCGCGGACTGCAACCCGTACCTCGCCTTCGCGGCGACGATCGCGGCCGGCTGCGCCGGGATCGAGCACCGCGCCGACCCGGGGCCTCGCTTCGAAGGAAACGCGTACGTCGCCGAGCTGCCCCGACTCCCGTCCACGATCGTGGAGGCCATCGCGGCGCTCGACGCGAGCGCGTTCGCCGTCGAGGCGTTCGGCGAGGACGTGCACCAGCACCTCGTGAACACGGCCCGTCAGGAGTGGGCCGCGTTCGGCGGGGTCGTCACCGACTGGGAGCGCCGCCGGGGCTTCGAGCAGCTGTGACCTAGTTCCGGTCGACCTCGTACGTGGCGCGCAGCTGGTGCTTGAGGACCTTGCCGGCCGGGTTGCGGGGCAGCGCGTCCACCACCACGAGCTGCTCGGGGATCCGCTGGACGGTGAGCCCCTCCCCCTTCAGGAAGTCGAACACCTGGGCCAGGGTCGGCGGCTGGTGGCCTGGCGCGGCGACGACGACCGCGCAGCAGCGCTCCCCGAGCGCGGGGTCGGGCAGCCCGATCACGGCCACGTCGGCGACGTCGGGATGGGTGAAGAGCAGGTCCTCGACCTCCTTGGCCGAGATCGTCTCCCCCTTGCGGATGATCACGTCCTTCAGCCGACCGGTGATCCGCACGTGGCGGTCGGGGCGGAGCACGCCGAGGTCCCCGGTCCGGAACCAGCCCTCCTCGTCGAACGCGTCGGCGTCGAGCGACGAATCGAGGTACCCGCGGCAGATCTGCGGGCCCTTGGCCCGCAGCTCCCCCTCCTCGCCCGGGGCGGCGACCGTCCCGTCGCTGCGGACGACGCGCAGCTCGACCCTCGGGGTGGGCGGGCCCTCGGTCTCGGCGAGCTGCTCGTCGGTGCCGTGCACCGTGTTCATGGTCAGGATCGGCGCTTCGGTCAGGCCCCAGCCCGAGACGATCCCGACGCCGCCGAGCTCCTCCTTCATCTCGTAGTGCAACTGGGGCGGCTTCGGCGCCGCCCCGCCCGGGAAGACTCGCACCTCGGGGAACAGCGGCGTCTCCGGGTTGGCTCGCTGCGCGGCGAGGTAGGCGAGGTGGAAGGTGGTGCCGGCGCCGGCGAGGGTGAGTCCGTGGCGGGCCAGCAGCGGGATGGTGGTCGGTGGCGCGAAGGCCTCGATCATGACGCTGCGGCACCCGGTCAGGAGCCCGGTGTAGAGCCAGGCGATCCCGCCGATGTGGGTGAAGGGGAACACGAGACCCTGGGTGTCGGTCGGCTCCACCGCCAGCGCCTCGAGCATGCCGACCGCCGACGCCTTCACGGTGTGGTCGGTGTGCTGGGCGCCCTTCGGGTCGGCGGTGGTGCCCGACGTGTAGAAGATCCACCGCACCGGCGCGTCGTCGGCGCCCGATGGCGCGGGCGGGGGCGGGAGCGCCGCCGGGTCGCCGGTGGGGAGCGGGCCGCCGCGGTCGACGACGAGCACCTCGAGGCCGGGCCGGTCGGCGGCGATGGCGCGCGCCTCGGCCGCGTAGTCACGGTCCCGCCACACCGACGGGACGACGAGCAGGCGAGCGTCGGTCTGGGTGACGATGAACCGCAGCTCGCGGGGACCGAGGATGGGCAGCATCGGGTTCTGGACCGCGCCGAGCCGGGCCAGCGCCGCGACGAGCACCGCGGCCTCAAACCAGGTGGGGAGCATCCACGACACCGGCGTGTCGGAGCCGACACCGAGCGCGGCGAGACCGGCCGCGGTCGCTTCGGCCTGGTCTCGCAGCTCGGCGGCGCTGAGCGTCCGGTCCCGCTCGTCGACGAAGAGGACGGCGTCCGGTGTCGCCGCGGCGCGAGCCTCGACCAGCTCCCAGAGGTTGCGGTCGTCGCTCATGGCGAGCGCCGCTCCCTTCGGGCCCTGCTCATCCGCAGGTGATTCCGCCGTCCATCGAGACGATCTGCCCGATCATGTGGCGGCCGTCGTCGGAGGCGATGAACGCGATGAGCGCGGCCTGCTCCTCGGGCTCGGCGTACCCGATCGGGGAGGTGATCGCCGCGAAGTCCTCCAGCTTGGCCCCCTCGGGGAACCCGAAGGTGCTGATCATCGGCGTGTTCATGCCTCCCGGGGCGATGGCGTTCACCCGCACCCCCCGGGCCCGGTACTCGACCCCGAGGGCCCGGGTCAGGTTCACGACGCCACCCTTCGACGCGCAGTAGGCGGCCGAGTAGGGCTGGCCCATGAGCCCCGCGTTGGACGCCACGTTGACGATCACGCCGCCGCCGCCCAGCAGGTGCGGCAACACCGCCCGGCACATCAAGAAGGTGCCGGTCAGGTTGACCCCGATAATCCGCGACCAGTTCTCGGGGGTCTCCTGCTCGGTGCGGACGAACGCGCCGACGCCGGCGCAGTTGACGAGCAGCTGCGGGCGGCCCAGGTCCTTAGCGGCCTTCGCCACCGCGGGCTCGACGGACGCCCAGTCCGCCACGTCGCACGCGTAGGGTCGAGCCACGCCGCCGTCGGACTCGATCTGCGCCGCGGTGTCCTTCGCGGCAGCCTCGTCGACGTCGAAGGCGGCGACGAGCGCCTGCTCGGACGCGAGCCGGCGGGCGGTCGCTCGGCCCAGGCCTGATCCTGCTCCGGTGACGATGCTGACTCGGTCGGCAAAACGGCTCATCGGGACTCCCTCGGGTGGCTGGGCACGCGAAACCTAACGCGACGTCAGACCCCCCACCACCGGCGGCGTACAGTCCGGCGTCGTGGCAGCCGCGACGCTCGTCGGTGACCTGCTCCGCGACGCGGCGTCCGCCGACCCGGAGCGCGAGGCTTACGTGCACGGGGAGAAGCGGGTCAGCTACGGGTGGCTGGACCGAGCGGCGGACGGCTTCGCGGCGACGCTCCTCGACTCGGGGATCCAGGCCGGTGAGGTCGTCGCGCTGCTCCTGCCGTCGTCGATCAAGTTCGCGGCCTGTTACCTCGGCGCGCTTCGGGCCGGCGCGGTCACCTCCGCGGTGAACCTGCGCCTCGGCCCCTCGGAGCAGACGAGCATCTTCAGCCGCACCGAGCCGCGCCTCACCGTCCTCGGCGACGGCGCGAAGCCGCCCGCCGACGCGCCGCTGGGGCGGATCCTCGAGGTCGCGGACCTGAAGGACGCGTTCGCCGCTGACCCGCCGGCCCGGCTGCCGCGCCTGCACCCCGACGACCCGACCTGCATCGTGTGGACGAGCGGGACGACCGGCGCGCCGAAGGGGGCGGTGTACGACCACCAGACCCAGGCCGCCATCTCCCGCAACATCGGCCAGCTGACGGTGACCGGCGACCGACGGCTCGTCGTGCTGCCGTTCCCGCACGTCGGCTACATGACGCGCATGTGGGACGAGCTGGCCCACACGACCACCATCGTGCTGGTCGGGGAGCCGTGGTCGGCCGCCGAGACGCTCCGGCTCATCGCCACCGAGCGGATCACCATGGGAACCGGGGTCCCGACCCAGTGGTCGCTGGTGCTCGCCCACCCGGACCTCGCCCGCACCGACTGCTCGACGCTGCGCGTCGCGGGGCTCGGCGGAGCATCCATCCCGCCGGAGCTGGTCCGTCGGATGCGGGAGGTGCTGCGCTGCCCGGTCATCACCCGCTACACGAGCACCGAGGCCGGCGTGACGACGTCGACGCTCGTCACCGACTCCGACGAGGTCATCGCCACCACGGTCGGGCGCCCGGCCCCCGAGGTCGAGCTCCGGATCGTGGACCCAGTCTCCGCCGCCGAGCTCGGCCCGGACGAGGTCGGCGAGGTGCTCTGCCGCTCCCCCGCCATGATGCGCGGCTACTGGCACGACCCGGAGCAGACCGCGCAGGTCATCGACCCGGACGGCTGGCTCCACACCAGCGACCTCGGGTTCGTCGGCGCGGACGGCAACCTGCGCCTCGTCGGCCGGCTCAAGGACCTCTACATCCGGGGCGGCTACAACGTGTACCCAGCCGAGGTGGAAGCCGTGCTCGGCGAGCACCCCGCGGTCGAGCGGGCCGCGGTGGTCGGGATCCCCGACCCGGTGCTGGGCGAGATCGGCGTCGCGTTCGTCGTGCCCGCGCCGGGCGCTGACCCCGCCACGCTCGGCCTCGAGGAGCTGCGGGCCTGGAGCCGGGCCCGCCTCGCCGACTACAAGGCCCCCGACCAGGTCCGGGTCGTCGAGGACCTGCCGATCACGTCGATGTTGAAGACCGACAAGCGCGCCCTCGTGGCGCGCGCCGTCGAGCAAGGAGCCACGTCATGAACGCGTCGGAGTCCCGCTACCAGCGCCCCGACATCCCCCACGCCGAGCGTCCGATCCGGATCGGGTCGCTGCTGTTCACGATGGTCGAGCCGCACCGTGGCTACGAGGTGGCGTACAACCGCTGGTACGAGCGGGACCACTTCTACGCGGGCTGCATGGTCGGCAAGTGGCAGTTCGCGGGCGGGCGCTACGTGGCCACCCGGGCCTGCAAGGCGAAGCGCTACCCGGCTGACTCGCCGATCGTCGCCGACCCGAGCGTCGGGTCGTACCTGGCCGTCTACTGGGTGCTCGACGAGCACCACGACGAGTGGAACGAGTGGGGCGTCGAGCAGGTCAACTGGCTCCACGCCAACGAGCGCATGTTCCTCGAGCGGGACCACATCCACACCGCGCTCTACGAGTACTCCGGGAGAGCTCAACGGGCCGGGCAGCACGATGCCGGCCGAGCTGGCGCTCGATCGGGCCTACCCGGGGATCGTCGCCGTCGTCGGCGAGGCCGGGCCGGCCGGTGTCGACGCGGTCACGGACTGGGTGCGCAGCCGCGGCTGCCCGTCCGACGTGGTTCTGGTCGGGACCCCGCTGCCACTCCGCGGCGACCGGCCCGCCGACGTGCCTGATCAGCCGACCGGGAACCGGTTCTTGCACCTCCACTTCTCGCTCGAAGATCCCCTGGCCGTCTGGGACGACCGGTACGCGAAGCTCGGCGACGAGCTCGCGGCCTCCGGGCTCGGGCACGTGCTCTTCGCGTCACCGTTCCTCGCCACCATCCCCGGGACCGACACCTACACCGACGAGCTGTGGTGAGCACGCCCAGGCCGCGGTGACCGGCTCCCCCACCGCGCTGCAGCTCGACCACTATCTGCGAGCCGACCTCGACGCCGTCGCCGACACCGCCCGCGAGCTGGAGGCGATCGGCTTCGACGGCCTCTACACCGCCGAGGGTCCCCACGAGCCGTTCCTGCCCCTCCGCCTCGCCGCCGAGCACACGACCCGGCCGACCCTCTTCACGAACATCGCGGTCGCGTTCGCGCGCAGCCCCCTCGACCTGGCGCAGATGGCAAACGACCTGCAGCTCGCCTCCCACGGGCGGTTCGTGCTCGGGGTCGGCTCCCAGATCCGGCCCCACATCCGGGACCGGTTCTCGATGCCGTGGCGGCATCCGGTGCAGCAGATGCGCGACCTGGTCGGCGCGATCAAGGCCATCCAGGCGGCCTGGCGGGACCGGACCCGCCTCGAGTACCGCAGCGAGCACTACTCGCACACCCTCATGACCCCGTTCTTCGATCCCGGCCCGAACCCGCACGGGCCGCCCCCGGTCTGGGTGGCCGGGCTCGGGCCCCACATGACCGAGGCCGCGGCCGAGGTCGGCGACGGGCTGCTCATCCACCCGTTCCACTCGGGGCGGTTCGTGACCGACCGGGTCGCCCCGGCGGTCACCGCGGGCCTGGCCGCGACCGATCGCGGCCGGGGGGACTTCACGGTCGCCGCGGTCCCGATCGTGTGCACGGCGGGCCGCGACGAGGACCTCGCCGCGGCCCGGGCCGGGGTGCGCCAGCTCCTGTCGTTCTACGGCTCGACGCCCGCCTACCGGGTGACCCTGGACCTCCACGGTTGGGGGGACCTCCAGCCGGAGCTGAACCGGCTGACCAAGCAGGGCCGCTGGGACGAGCTGCCGGGCCTCATCGACGACGAGGTGTTCGACACCCTGGTGGTCTCCGGCCCGCCCGGTGACATCGGCCGGCGGGTCGCCGACCGGTACCGGGGCCAGGTGAACCGGATCGGCCTCTCCATGCCGTACTCGGCGACGCCCGAGACGCTGGCCGCGGTCGTGGCGGGGTTCCGAGCCGGTGAGGGAGGATGAGCGGCGTGGCCTCCGCCGACTTCGACCTCACGGGGCGGGTCGCGCTCATCACCGGCGCCGGGCAGGGTGTCGGCGCTGGCGTCGCGGCCGAGCCTCGCCGCGGCGGGCGCGGCGGTCGCGGTCAACGACGTCCACCCCGACCGCGCCGAGCGAGTCGCGGCGCAGCTCGACGCGGCCGGTTCGAGCGCTGTCCCCGCGGCGGCCGACGTGACCGACTTCGCAGCGGTGCGCCGCATGGTCGACGAGGTCGCGGGCGCCCTCGGACCGGTCGACGTCCTCGTGAACAACGCCGGGATCCCCCACGAGGGGTTCACGCTGCGGGCCTTCCGCGACATGCCGGTCGAGGACTGGGACAAGTTCGTGCGTCTCAACCTGTACGGCGTGCTGCACTGCACGAAGGCGACCCTCGACGGCATGTGCGAGCGGGGCTGGGGCCGGGTGGTGACCGTGTCCTCCGAGGCGGGCCGGGTGGGGCTCCCGACCGGCGTGTCGCTGTACGGCGCGGGCAAGGCGGCTGCGATCGGGTTCTCCCGGCACCTGGCCCTTGAGCTGGTCGGGACGGGTGTCACCGTGAACTGCGTCGCGCTCGGCCTGATGGCGACCGGCCCCGACGATCACCGCAAGCCGCCGTGGCCGACCGCCCGGCTCGGCGAGCCGGCCGACGTCGCGGCAGCAGTGCGGTTCCTCGCGTCGCCGGCCGCGTCGTGGGTCACCGGCCAGGTGCTGGGCATCAACGGCGGCGGCGCCACCCTCTGAAACTGACACCAAGGAGCAACCGATGGCCAAGGGAGTGTTCCTCGCCCTCTCCAACCCGACGAGCGGGGACGTCGAGGACGAGTTCAACCAGTGGTACGACGACGTGCACAGTAAAGAGGTGCTCGCGCTCCCCGGCGTGCGGTCGTGTCGACGGTTCCGGCTCGCGCCGGCCCAGGTGATGCCCGGCGACGAGGACTCCCGCCGGTACCTCGCCCTGTACGAGGTCGACACCGACGACTGGGGAGCGTTCGCGGCCGAGTTTCAGCAGGCGTTCGGTGACGGGCGCATCACGATCCGGCCCGAGCTGCATCGAGCTCGACCCGTTGGTCCAGACGCTGGTCTTCGAGGAGCGCGGGCCCGAGGCGTAACTCAGGGGTGGCGGGTGCTGAGCATCACGGCGACCATCCGCACCGGCTCGTCCCCCCGGTTGCGCCACGCGTGGCGGGTGCCGCGCTGCACGACGCAGTCCCCGGGGTGGAGCGTCACCTCGCCGGTCTCGAGCTCGAGCGCGATGTCGCCCTCGAGGACCATCACGTAGTCGAGGGTCTCGGTGGTGTGGAACCCGTCGGGCTCCACTCCCGGGATCCGGACCCGGGCCTGCGCCATCCGCTCCCGCATCACCGCGTCGGGCGGCACGGTGAAGACCCGCCACGCGCTGCCGCCCGGCGGCGGCTCGAGCACCGCGGTGCCGTCGTGCGGGTCGACGACCGCGTCCAGCCCGGTCGCCGGGTCGGTGACCCACATCTCGGCCCAGGCGTCGCCGCCGAACGCCTCCCCGTCCGAGATGACCGTCGAGCGGCCGTGGTCGTCGAAGCCGGTCACGATCCGCCGTACTCCCACGTCGAGCGAACCTAGGCCAGACTCCCGTCGTGCGCATCGGGATGTTCGTCGTGGAGACCGGGCCCGAGCCGACACCCGTCGCGACGCTGCTCGACAACGCCCGCTGGGCGGACGAGGCCGGGCTCGCCACCGGCTGGCTGCCTCACATCCCGTGGAGCCTCGACGCGCTCACCGCGGCGACGCTGGCCGGGGTCGCCACGTCGCGCCTCGAGGTCGCGACCGCGGTCGTCCCGACCTACCCGCGCCATCCGCTCGCCATGGCCCAGCAGGCGCTGTCCACGCAGGCCGCCTGCGGGGGCCGGTTCACGCTGGGGATCGGCCCGTCGCACCCGGTCGTCATCGAGTCCATGTTCGGGCTCGCCTACGACGCGCCCGGCGCGCCACGTGCGCTCCTACCTCGAGGTGCTCGACGCCGCCCTCGCGGGGACGGGCAAGGTCGACGTCGACAACGACGACTACCACGTCCACGCGCTGCTTGACGTCCCCGGCCACGCGCCGACCCCGGTCCTGCTTGCGGCGTTGGCCCCGCTGATGCTGCGCCTGGCCGGGGAGCGCAGCGCGGGCACGATCCTATGGATGGCCGACGAGCGAGCGGTCGGCGAGCACGTCCTGCCTCGGCTCACCGCGGCGGCCGAAGCGGCCGGGCGGCCGCCGCCCCGGGTGGTGGCCGGGCTGCCGGTCGCGGTGTGCGACGACGCCGACGCGGGGCGGGCCCGGGCCGCGCAGCTGTTCTCCCTGTACGCCGACATCCCGACCTACCGGCGGATCCTCGACCGCGGTGGCGCGACCGGGCCCGGCGACGTCTGCGTGGTCGGCGACGAGGCGACGGTGACGGCCCGGCTGCGCTCGTACCGGGACGCGGGGATCACCGACCTGGCCGCGACGGTGTTCCCGGTGGGGGACGACGGGGCCGGGTCCCGCCGCCGGACCCGGGAGCTGCTCGCCTCCCTCGCCCCCGAGCTTTAGCGCCGGCTCAGAGGGCCGCGACCGGGCCGAGCACCCCGTCGGCGAACGCGGCGAGGTGGTCCACGAACTCGGCGCAGCTGTCGCCGGGCAGGGTCACGGTCAGGTAGGTGACGCCGAGCTCGGCCAGCTCGGCGACGCTGTCCACGACCCGTCGCGCGTCGAGATCGGCGTTGGCGAACATGTCGAGGCCGCCCGGCATGAAGACCACCTCGAGGGGCTCGGTGCGCCCGACCGCGACCGCGCGCTCGCGGGCGTAGCCGAGCCGGGCCCGCAGCTCGTCGAGAGAGGCCAGGGGCGGCGTGTGGAGGCGCCGCTCCGAGCCAGGCGGGCTCGGCATCGGCATCCAGCCGTCCGCGGGCTCGACCGCGCGGCGGATCGCCCGGCGGCTGTTGCCGCCCACCCAGATCGGCGGGCCGCCCGGCTGCGCCGGGCGGGGCAGCATCGTGTTGCCCGCCGCCCGCCAGTGCCGGCCCGTCGCGGTGACGCTCTCGCCGCTCCAGGCAGCCCGCAGGGCGAGGATCGCCTCGTCGGTCAGGTCGTTGCGCTCCTCGAAGTCGACGCCGAGCGCCTCGAACTCGCCTTCGAGGTAGCCGGCGCCGACGCCGACGATCACCCGGCCCTGCGACAGGGCGTCGAGCGACGCGACCGCCTTCGCGGCGACGAACGGGTTGCGGTAGGAGAGGACGAGCAGGTTGGTGTGCAGCCGCAGACGGGTCGTCGCGGCCGCCGCGAAGCTCAGCGCGACGAACGGGTCGAGGGCGTGGTGCCCGCCCGTCGCCAGCCACCGGTCGGCGGGGAACGGGTGGTCGGTGACGAACACCGCGTCGTAGCCGGCCGCCTCGGCCGCGGTCGAGATCTCGGCGATCGCGTCGGCCGAGCGCAGCTCCCCACCGTGGTGGGTGGGCAGCCCGAGGGACGCCCTCACCGGTCGTCCCGGGCCCGGCCCGCGAACGAGAAGGCCACGTGCTCGAGGGTGACCGCGGTGCCGGGCAGCTCGACGTCGAGGTCGTCGCCGAGGGCGAGCGTCACCCGCAGGTCCTTCGCCGCCAGGTCGATGAGCGGGCCCAGGTTCGCGCTGTACACCGGGTCGCCACCCGGGCTGCTGAGCAGGTCGCGCATCATCGGGCTGAGCGCGCCGGTGTGGTCCAGGATCGCCGCGAACGTGGCGGGGTCGATCCCCGCCGCGTCGGCGAGCGCCCGTCCCTCCTGGGCGCCGAGCATGCTGACGTACCCGATCAGGTTCCGGGCCAGCTTGGCGGCGAGGCCGGCGCCGAGCGACCCGACGCGGAGGACCAGGTCCCCGACCGCGTCGAGGACCGGGCGGGCCCGCTCGAACGCGTCGGGCGGGCCGCCGACCATGACGCAGAGCGTCCCCGCCCGCGCCCCCTTCACGCCGCCGCTGATCGGCGCGTCGAGCACCGCGACGCCACCCGGCGCGCGCGCCGCGACGGTCGCGACCGTTTGCGGGTGCACGGTGCTGTGCACGGCCACGACCGCGCCCGACGAGACGCCGGCCAGGACGCCGTCGGCGCCCACCGTGACCGCCTCGACCTGCGGCCCGTCGAGCACCGCGATGCCGACCACCTCGGCGTCCCGCGCCGCGTCGGCCGGCGAGGTCGCCGCCGAGACGCCGAGCTCCCGGAGCGGCGCCGCGGCGTCGGGGCGGACATCGAAGACGGAGAAGCTCGTGGCCGGCTCGCGCCACGTTGGCGGCCATCGGGAGGCCCATGCGCCCGAGCCCGATCCACGCGACTCTCATGGCTCCTCATCCTGGGCCGGCGAGCCGGTCGCCCGCCGCTGTCGCCGTCTCGGCGACCCTTCTACGATCTCGGGATCGTAGAGCCCGGCCGCGCGGACGGCCGGGCCCGCTCGACCGAGGGGGAAGCCCGTGAGCCAGTTCGCGCGACGAGATCGAGGCCGCGTTCCAGCACTTCCAGGAGGCGGCCGACCAGTCGGCCAAGAGCGGGGACTGGCGAGCCTGGGCCGACTGCTTCACCGAGGACGCCGACTACTACGAGCACCACTACGGCCGGATGCACGGCCGGGACGCCATCTACCAGTGGATCCAGGGGACGATGTCAGACCCCGAGTTCTCCGACATGCGGAACTTCCCGATCGACTGGTACGTGATCGACGAGGACCGGGGCTGGGTCCTCTGCTCGGTGTGGAACGAGATGGACGACCCTGGGGACGGCTCGCTGCACCGTGAGTACAACTGGACGATGCTCCACTACGCCGGGGACGGGCGGTTCTCCTACGAGGAGGACATGTACAACCCGATGGAGTTCGGGCGGATGGTGCAGGCCTGGCACGAGACCAAGCGCCAGCTCTCCTCCTCCGGGAAAAAATAGAACGTGTTGCAATTCCGAGCGATGGTCGGTACCATCCGCTCGGTCCACCACCCGCACGAGGGGGAGCAATGGAGTTCGGCATCTTCAACAGCCTCTTCACGCCGCACCAGGCGTACGAGGACCAGGCCGACCAGTGGGCGGTCGAGGCCCAGCGGCTCCGCAACGAGGTCACGTGGACGAAGGCGGCCGACGCGGCCGGCTTCAAGTACACGTGGGTGACCGAGCACCACTTCCTCACCGAGTACTCCCACCTGTCCGCGAACGAGGCGTACCTCGCCTACATGGCCGGGGTCACCGACCGGATCCACCTGGGGAGCGGCATCTTCAACATCACGCCACCGGTCGCGCACCCGGCCAAGGTGGCGGAGAAGGTCGCCATGCTCGATCACCTGTCGAACGGCCGGTTCGAGTTCGGCGTCGGCCGCGGCTCCTCCTCGACCGAACAGCGCGGCTTCGGGATCATGGACCCCGAGGACACCAAGCTGATGGTCGACGAGGTCCTGCCCCAGTTCAAGCGCATGTGGCGGGAGAACGACTACAGCTTCGACGGCAAGTGGTTCTCGATGCCGCCCCGCAACGTGCTGCCCAAGCCGCTCAGCGACCCGCACCCGCCGATGTGGATCGCGGCCGGGAACCCGAGCACGTTCGAGAAGGCGGCCCGCCTGGGCCTCGGGGTGCTGTGCTTCACGACCGGGTCGCCCGAGACGCTGAAGCCGCTCATCGAGGTCTACAAGAACACGATCGAGAAGGCCGAGCCGGTCGGCGAGTACGTGAACAACAACGTGATGGTCACGAGCCAGATGCTCTGTCTCGAGGACGGGCAGCGAGCTCGGGACATCGCCTGCACCATGAACGGCAGCTACCAGAACAGCCTCGTCTTCCACTACCTCGACACGTTCCCGAAGCCCGAGGGGCTGCCCACCTGGCCGGACCTGATCCCCGAGCCCACCCCGGAGGGCCTCGAGCAGGCCATCAAGGAGCACCTGGTCATGATCGGCACCCCCGACGAGGTGCGCGCCTCGGTGAAGGACTACCAGGACGCGGGCGCCGACCAGGTCGTGTTCGGGATGCTGTCCACGACGATGCCGATCGAGGTCGCCCTCGAGGCCGTCGACACGTTCGGGAAGCACGTCCTGCCCGAGTTCGACACCGACCCGGTGCACTCCACGACCCGGCAGCGGGAGGCGTACGTCGCGAAGCGGGGCCCGCTCGACAAGCGATCCCTCGGCCGCGCGGCCGACAAAGTCCCCGTCGGCTAGCCCGCGATGGGCGAGCTCGACGGGCGCGTCGCGCTCGTCACCGGCGCCAGCCGCGGGATCGGCGCGGGGATCGCCCGACGCTTCGCGGCCGAGGGCGCCGCGGTCGCCGTCACCGCCCGGACCCTCGACACCGAGCCTGGCGCGCCGCTGCCCGGATCGCTGCGGGAGACGGTCGCCGCCATCGAGGCCCGCGGCGGCCGGGCGCTGGCCGTCCAAGCCGACCTGGCCGACGCCGACGACCGGGCCCGGGTCGTCCCCCAGGTCACCGCGGCGCTAGGAGCCGTCGACGTGCTGGTGAACAACGCCGCGGCCGCCTTCTACCTCCCCACCGCCGAGATCCCCCTGAAGCGGCGTCGGCTCACCTTCGAGCTGAACGTCGAGGCCCCGATCGACTTCGCGCAGGCGGTGCTCCCGGCGATGCGGGACCGGCGGGAGGGCTGGATCGTGAACATCTCCAGCGCGACCTCCAAGCATCCGACGGGGCCACCGTTCGACCCCGGCATGAAGCTCGGGTTCACCACCACGACCTACGGGGCGTCGAAAGCCGCCCTCGAGCGGTTCACGACCGGCCTGGCCGCCGAGGTGTACGAGGACGGGGTGGCGGTCAACTCGCTCGCCCCGGTCGCCGCGGTCCGCACCCCGGGCGCGAACACGCTGGTCGGCGACGTGCTCGACGCCGCCCCGAGCATCGTCGAGCCCCTCGAGCTGTTCGTCGAAGCAGCGCTCGTGCTCGCCACCGCCGACCCGGCCGTGCAGACCGGGCAGATCTGGCACAGCCGGCCGCTGCTCGAGGAGCTCGGACGCGACTACCGGACGCTCGACGGCGAGCCACGCTCCGACTGAGCGTTACCGGCACCAGTCCGGACGTCCCGGCCGCTCACTCGCCGACCGTGGACTCGAGCTCCCAGCGCCCCCCGCCGATACGGAGCCGGTGTCGGGGCCCCGGCGCGTCGGCGTCGCCCGACTCGTAGCCCGCGTCCCCGGCCCAGAGCGCCCAGGTCCCCTCGGCGTCGGAGGCGATGTGGGTCTCGTAGAAGACGGGCGGGCGACTCCCGGCGTCGGCGAGCAGGGTCGCCACGTCGGGGAACCGGGCCAGGTACCGCAGCGTCATCCACGTCGGCGGAGCGAGCTCGATCTCCTCGGTGTCGCGGCGCTCCAGCGCGTCGGCAGGTCGCATCCACGCCGAGTCGTGGATCTCGCCGCCGTCGATCGTCACCGCGCCGGGCGGCGCGGGAGCGACGAAGAACCAGGTCGAGTAGCGCTTCGGCGCGATCGGCGGCGGAAGCCAGTGCGAGAACGCGACGAGCGACGCCACGTCGCAGGTCAGCCCCGCCTCCTCGCCCGCCTCCCGGACCGCGGCCCGTCGAGCCGCCTCCTCCTCGGTCGAGGTCCCCGCCTCGTCCTCCGGGTCGACCCGCCCGCCGGCGAAGACCCACATCCCCCCGAAGGCCAGCTTCGAGTTGCGGTGCAGCATCAGCGTCTCGAGCCCCGCCGGCGTGTCGCGCACCAGCACGACCGTCGCGGCGGGGATCGGTGGCGGCAGCGGCGAGTCGGACGCGTCGGTCACGGGGTCGGGGTGCGGGGCTCGAGACCCGCGGCCCGGTAGGAGGCGTCGACGACCCGCATGTTCGCGACCGCGTCGGCCGAGTTGGTCGGGAACGGGGCGCCCTCCCGGACCGCGGCGACGAACGCCCGCAGCTGGTACACGTAGGTGGCTTCGCCCTGGACCCGCTCGCGGCGGCGGCGCTCCGCGCCGGTGGCGGGATCCGTCGCCCGGACCACGAGCCGGTGGTAGTAGTGCGGCCCGGTCAGGTTCATAACCTTGAGGCTCCCCCGCTCCCCCTCGACGGCGGCGTGGAGGCTCAGCCCCCGCGCCGACCACAGCGCGCACTCGAAGGAGCCGGCCAGCTGGTCGGAGAACCGCAGGTCGGCCCGCAGCCACCGGTCGACGCCCGGCTTGATGCACTTGGCACGAGCCGAGACCACCTCCGGCTCCGCGCCGGCCAGCGTGCGGGCCTGGTGGATCGCGTAGCAGCCCACGTCCATCACCGCGCCGCCGGCCAGGTCCAGCTCGTAGCGGATGTCCTTACGCATCGGCAGCGGGATGCACATCCGGGTGTCCACCCGCCGCAGCTCGCCGAGCTCGCCGCCCCGCAGGATCTCGAGGATCCGGTCGATCAGCGGGTGGTACCGGTAGTGGAACGCCTCCATCACCACCAGCCCGGCGGCCTGGGCCGCCGCCGCGACCTGCTCCGCCTCGTCGGCGTTGGCGGTGAACGGCTTCTCGCACAGCACCGGCTTGCCCGCCGCGAGCGCGGCGAGCGTCCAGCGGCCGTGCAGCCCGTTCGGGAGCGGGTTGTAGACCGCGTCGACGTTCGGGTCCTCGAGCAGCGCCTGGTACGAGTCGTGCACGGTCCCGATGCCGTGCTTGGCCGCGAACCGCTCGGCGCGGGCCCGGTCGCGGGCCGCCACCGCCACCGCCTCGGCCTCGGGGACCTTCCGGGCCGGTTTCACAAGCGCCCCGGGCGCGATCCGGGCCGCCCCGAGGATGCCGATCCGCAGTGGTTCCATGGCTGGCGACTCTATGGCGAGCCGCCGCAACGGTGCGCGAGCATGCGGCGTCCATCCACCGTCGGGGGAAGTCAGCGCGCGTGCTGGAACAGATCCGGGTGCTCGACTGCTCGAACGACATCGCGGGCCCCTACTGCACGAAGCTGCTCGCCGACGCGGGCGCCGACGTCGTCAAGCTCGAAGCCGGTGACGGCGACCCGCTGCGATCCTGGGGCTCCGGCGCGCTCTTCGAGTTCTTGAACACCACGAAGCGGTCCGTGACCGGCACCCCCGACGACCCCCACGTCGCCGAGCTCTGCGCCGGCGCGGACGTCGTCGTCGAGTCGGGCCCCCCCACCGACCTCCACGGGGTCGCGCTGGCGGCCCGCCACCCGGGCCTGGTCGTCGTGTCGATCACCCCGTTCGGGCTCGACGGCCCGTGGGCCGACTGGGCGGCCACCGAGTTCACCCTGCAGGCGTGGTGCGGGTCGACCGCGTCGCGCGGCCTGCCCGAAGGACCGCCGCTGGCGGCCGGGGGACGGATCGGCGAGTGGATGGCCGGCAGCTACGCCGCGGTGGCGACCCTCGCCGCGATTCGCAGCGCCCAACGCTCCGGCCGGGGCGAACACGTCGACCTCGCGATCCTCGACGCCATGGCCCTCACCATGAACACCTACACGTCGGTGTTCGCCGAGTTCGCGGGCTGGCCACCGCTCCGGCGTCCGACCCGGATGATCGAGATCCCCTCGATCGAGCGGAGCCGCGACGGCTACGCCGCGTTCACCACCAACAGCGCGCAGCAGTTCGCGGACTTCATGGTGCTGATCGGCCGTCCCGAGCTCAGCCACGACCCTGAGCTGTCGCAGGCCCTCGGCCGGTTCAAGCGCCGGCGGGAGATGCTGGCCATGATCCACGAGCACACGACCCGGTTCACCACCGACGAGCTCCTCGAGCAGGCCGCGCTGCTCCGCATCCCGAGCGGCCCGGTCGGGAACGGCGAGACCGTCACCGGCTTCGACCACTTCGTGGAGCGCAAGGTGTTCGTCGAGAACCCGGGTGGACGGTTCGTGCAGCCGCGCGTCCCGTACCGCGTCTCGGGAGTCGAGCCGCGGCCCTTCACGCCCGCGCCCGCGGTCGGGGAGCACTCCGGCCAGGCGCGCTGGCCGCCCCGCCCGACCGTCGCCACCGGCCCGCCGGTGCTGGCCCTGGACGGCGTACGGATCCTCGACTGCACCGCCTGGTGGGCCGGGCCGGCCGCCACGCACGCGCTGGCCTGCCTCGGCGCGGACGTCATCAAGGTCGAGTCGGTGTCACGACCCGACCTGATGCGGTACACGAGCACCCGGCCGCCCACCCAGGACCAGTGGTGGGAGTGGGGGCCGCTATTCCACGGCGCCAACAACACCAAGCGGGGCATCACCCTCGACCTCACCCAGCCCGCCGGCCGCGAGCTGCTCAAAGGGCTGCTCGGCACGGCCGACGTGCTCCTCGAGAACTTCACCCCCCGGGTCATGGACCAGTTCGGCCTCGGCTGGGACGCCGTCCACGACCTGAACCCCGAGGTCAGCATGGTGCGGCTCCCCGCCTACGGGCTCGACGGGCCCTGGCGCGACCGCACCGGCTTCGCCCAGACGATGGAGGGCATCACCGGGATGGCCTGGATCACCGGGCAGCCCGACCAGCCACCCCTGCTGCCCCGCGGCGCCTGCGACCCGCTCGCCGCCATGCACGCCGTGTTCGCCACGTTCCTCGCCCTCGGCGAACGGGACCGCACCGGCGAGGGTCGACTCGTCGAGGCGACCATGATCGAAGCGGCGCTGAACATGGCCGCCGAGCAGGTCGTCGAGTACTCGGCGTCGGGCCGGCGGCTGGAGCGCACCGCCAACCGCGGTCCGGTCGCCGCCCCCCAAGGCGTGTACCCGGCCGCGGGGGACGAGGAATGGGTCGCGCTCGCGGTCGCGACCGACGCCCACTGGGAGCGGCTCCGCGCCAAGCTCGGCGACCCGGACTGGGCCCGCGACCCCGCCCTGGCGAGCGACACCGGACGGCGCGCCGCCCACGACGCCCTCGACGCGCGGCTCACGGAGTGGTGCTCGACCCGCGACGCCCGCGCCACCGCGGAGCGGCTCGCTACGGCCGGCGTCCCGGCCGGCTACGTGGACGACGCCCGCGAGGTCGCCCACAACCCCCAGCTCCTCCACCACGGCTTCTTCGAGGTCGAGCACCATCCCGTGACCGGCTCGCACCCCCTGCCCGTCCTCCCGTTCCAGTTCCGCAGCCGCACCGAGCCGTGGCTCCGGTCGGCCGCCCCGCTCCTCGGCCAGCACAACGACGAGGTGCTCGGCGGGCTGCTCGGCCTGAGCGAGGCCGAGCTGGCCGAGCTGCGGGCCAGCGGCGTGATCGGCGACCGACCGAAGGGAACCTGATGGCGCCGGCCGACACCGACTGGGGCTGGGCCACCGAGTACGACGACGTGCACGGCGCCGTCGCGATCTGCGGGGTCGGCGAATCCGACCACTCGAAGGCGTCCGGGCGGACCACCGAGCAGATCGTCGCCCAGGCAGTCGAGCGGGCCCTCGCCGACGCCGGCCTCGAGCCGACCGACATCGACGGGCTCATGTACGTGCCGATCGCCGAGCAGTTCGACGTCGCCGCCTTCCACCGTCACTTCGGCACCAGCCACGACATCTGGGAGTCCCGAGCCGGCGGCGGGATGCGCTGGGCGGCCAGCGCCCCCTACGAGGCCGCCCACGCCCTCCGCGACGGGACAGCCCACCACATCCTCAACACGTTCGGGGTCGCGTGGGCGACGCAGCGGTCCCGGATGGTCGGCGGACCCGGCGAGTCGCACGCCCAGGAGCTGTTCAAGCAGAACCTCGAGGTGCCGTTCGGCTGGTTCCCGCAACCCGTGTACTTCGCGACCGTCGCCCGCCGCCACATGCACGACTTCGGCACCACCCAGGACCAGCTCGGCGCGGTCGCGGTCGCCTGCCGGCGCCACGCCAACCTCACCCCCGCCGCGGTGATGCACGACCGACCGCTCACGCTCGACCAGTACCGGGCGTCGCCGACCATCGTGGCTCCGTTCCGCCGGGAGGACTGCTGCTTGATCTCCGACGGCGGCGGCGCGTACATCATGACGACCCCCGACCGGGCCCGTGACCTGCGCTCGGCGCCGATCGAGGTCGCCGGCGTCGGGCTCGGCAATTCGGTGAGCGGCGCCCACTGGGCCGAGCAGCCCACGTTCACGTCGACCCCGCAGGTCTTCGCGGCACCGGTCGCGTTCCGGATGGCGGGCGTCGCGCCCGGCGACGTCGACGTGTACACCTGCTACGACCCGTTCACGATCCACACCGTCATGCAGATCGAGGACAGCGGCTTCTGCGAGAAGGGCGCGGGCGGCACGTTCGTCGAGGGTGACACCCTGCACTTCGATTCCGGCAAGCTCCCGACCAACACCCACGGGGGGCTGCTCTCCCACGCCTACGTGCTCGGGATCGCCCACGTCGTCGAGGTGGTGCGCCAGCTCCGCGGGCAGGCCGCCGCGCAGGTCCCGGGCGCGAAGATCGGTGTGTACGGCGGCTACACCGGACCTCAAGCCGCGACGCTCGTCCTGCGGGCCGACTGAAGGTGCGCTGATGCGACCCGACTTTCCCCTCCCCGACACGCGCTGGGAGCCGACCGCCGAGTACTGGGCCGGCGCGGCCCGCGACGAGCTGCGGATCCCCCACTGCGAACGGTGCGGGCGGGCCAGCTGGTACCCGCGGGAGGAGTGCCGGTTCTGCGGCGGGACCCGCTTCGCGTGGCGGACCATGAGCGGGCGGGGCACCCTGTTCTCCTGGGTCGTGGTGACGCACGCCTTCCTGCCCCAATTCCAGGACCTCGTCCCGTTCGTCCCCGCGCTCGTCGCCCTCGACGAGGACCCCGCGGTGCGCCTCGCCACCCGGCTCGTCGACGTCGAACCCGACACGCTCGAGTTCGAGCAGCCGGTGCGGGTCACGTTCCGGCCCCTGTCGTTCCCCGGCGTCGACGGCGAGGTCGCCGCGCCGCTGTTCACCCCGGCATGAGCGACGACGCCCACGAGGCCACCTTCGTCCCGGTCGGGCCGCTGGTGTGGTTCACGAACGCGGGCGGCGTCGCCGTGACCGGGCTGCTGGCCGCCCGCACCGGCCGGCGGAGCCTCCGCTGGCTGTTCTGGGGGGCGGTGGCGATCCACGTCAGCGAGGCGCTCTACACCTACGGCGCGGCGCGGCGGGCCGGGTTCACCCGCGACGCGACCCGATGGGCCCTCCAGACGCTCGGCGTCGGCTTCCCGTCGCTGTTCGTGCTGCGCGACGCGGTGCGCGCCGCCGACGCGGTCGAGGCTCAGTACCCGGCGTCGACGTCGACGACGCCGTCGAGCGGCTCGCCGGCCACGTAGCGGCGCAGGTTCTCGACGAACGTCGCCACGAGGACGTCCGTCGCGGCGGGCATGCTCCACGAGATGTGAGGGCTGAGGTGCACCCGAGGGTGCGTGTACATCCAGTGATCGGCGGGCAGCGGCTCGGGGTCGACCGTGTCGAGCGACGCCAGCGCCACCCGGTCGTCGCCGAGCGCGACCCGCAGGGCGTCCTGGTCGATCAGCGACCCGCGGGCGATGTTCACGACGTGCACGCCGGGACGGACGGCGTCGAACGCGGCCCCGTCGAGGAGGTGCTGCGTCTCGTGGGTGCCGGGCGCGGTGAGCACCAGGTGGTCCGCGGCCGACAGCAGCTCGGGGAGGCTCCTCGTGGTCTCGACGCCCGCCACCGGGGACGGGCGGCTGGTGCGCCGGATGGCCAGCACGCGCATCCCGAACGGCAGCGCCCGCTCCGCGACCGCGGCGCCGATCCCGCCCAGGCCGACCAGCCCCAGCGTCCGGCCGTGCAGCGCGCCGAGCTGGGCGCTGTTCCAGTGCTCGGGCGCCTCCGTGATCCACGAGTCGGGGAGGTGCTTCTCGAAGGCGAGGAGCTGCGCCAGGACCCACTCCGAGATCGGGATCGCGCTCGGCCCCCCGCGAGCAGGTCAGGGTGCGGTCGCCCACCTCGTCGAGCGGGAACCGGTCGACCCCGGTGCCGAGGGTGTGGATCCAGCGGACGTCGCGGCTCAGCACGTGCTCGAGGTTCGGTGCGCCCCACGCGAGGGTGAAGAGCACGTCGCCCCGGATGCCGTCGTCGAGGCGCTCGTCGGCGGGGATCACCACGAGGTCGACCTCGGGCACCGCGGCGCGGATCTCGTCGATCATCGGGCCGCCGACGTGGGTGAGGACGGTCGTCACGACAGCTCCGGCCAGAGGGTGCGGGCGGTGCCCCCCAGGTAGGCGACCCGGTCGTCGTCGCCCAGCTTCGACGCCGCGTAGCGGGCGTACTCCACGACGTCGGGGTACGGGCGGTCGTGGGTCTGGCTGTAGTCGGAGCCCCAGCAGAGCCGGTCGGCGCCGAACCGGGCCACCAGCTCCGGGAGCAGCTCGCGGACGTCGCCGTGCGCGGCCGCCGCGTCGAGCGCGATCGTCGACACCTTCAGCGTCAGGTTCGGGAACTCGGCCAGCGCCACCAGGTCGTCGGGCAGCCCGGAGCGGTAGTCGGCGAAGCCGCAGTGGTCGAGCGCGATCGGCAGGTCGGGCAGCGTCGGGAGCGCGCTGGCGAGCGCCGGCAGGTGCTCGGCGAGCAGGGTCATCACCACCGGGAGCCGCGCCGCGTCGACGGCGTCCCACACTGCTCGGGGCTCGGCGACGCCCCCGTCGTGGATCGCGACCCAGCGCAACCCCCGCGCCCCGGCCGCGAAGAGGCGCCGTGCCTCGGAGGCCGGGTTGGGGCTCGTCAGGTCGACGCAGACGACCGGAGTGCAGCGGTGAGGGTGGCCCGCGGCGGCGTCGAGCGTGTACCGGTTGTCGTAGCGGTACGCGCTCATCCCCTGCACCAGCACCGCGGCGCCGACGTCGGCGTCGTCGAGCAGCCCGACGAGCCGCTCGACCGAGCACGGGTCGTCCCGGTACCAGGGTCCGGTGACGCCGCTCGGGTTCAGCGGGTAGCGCTCCTCATCCTCGGCGACGACGTGCACGTGGGTGTCGACGATCAGGCCCGGTCGATCGGGCGTCACAGCTCCTCGCCCGGGTCAAGAAACCGGCGGCCTGCGGTCAACCCGCCGTCGACGGTCAGCGCGGTGCCGTGCACGAACGAGGCGTCGTCCGAGGCGAGGAACAGCGCCGCCGCGGCGACCTCCTCGGGTTGCCCGGCCCGGCCGAGCAGGTGCCACGCGACGAACCGGTCCCGGATCCGGGCGAACCCGGGATCGCGCAGGATCGCGGTGAGCGGCGTGTCGATGAGGCCCGGGCACAGGCAGTTGACCCGGACGCCGGCCGCGCCGAAGTCGGTCGCCATGTTGCGGGTCAGGAGCACCACCCCGCCCTTCGACACGTTGTAGGCGGTCTGGCCCGAGAAGCCGATCAGCCCCTCGACGCTGGCCAGGTTCACGATGCTGCCCGAGCCGGCGGCGGCCATCCGGCGCACCACGTGCTTCGACACCAGCCAGGTGCCGGTGAGGTTCACGCCGAGGACCCGATCCCATTCCGCTTGTTCCATCGTGTCGGCGGCGCCGATGCTGAGGACGCCCGCCGCGTTGACGAGCACGTCGATCCGCTCGAAGCGGTCGGCGACCTCCTCGACCGTCCGCTCGACCGCCGCCTCGTCGCGGACGTCGACCGTCCACCACCCGGCGGCCGGTGACCCGTGGGGCTGGGCGGCCTGGTCGGCGCCGGCCACGACCGCGCCTTCCTCCACGAAGCGGGCCGCGCAACGGCGCCGATCCCCGACGTGGCGCCGGTGACGAGCGCCACCTTCCCGGCGAGCCGGTCACCCACGTCGTGCCAACTCGGTCACGGTCGGAACCCGTCGAGCATCCGGTCGAGGTCGCCTCGCCCCGCCGGGAGCGGTGTCCACGGTCCGTCGGCCATGACCGTGTCCCAGTGGTCGCGGATCGACTCGGGCGTGAGCGGACGGCCGTGCCACCCGTCGTTGACCGCGATCGCGACCCGGCCGATGTACCCGCCGCCGACGCTGTAGCACTCGCCGCTGACCGTGCAGTCCTCGTGGACCAGCCAGACCGCCAACGGCGCGACCTGGTCCAGCGACAGCCACTCGTGCAGCGCCTCCGACGCCGGGATGGGGCCGAACCCTCCGGGCCGGGTCTTGGCGCAGGGCGCGATGACGTTGACGGTCACTCGGTGCTCGGCGCCTTCCAACGCCAGCGCACGGGTCAGGCCCACCACGCCGAGCTTCCCCGCCGAGTAGCCGGTCATGCCGGGGACGCCCCAGAGCCCGGCGCCCGACGAGACGTTCAGCACCCGTCCCGAGCCGGCGGCGACGAGATGCGGCCACGCGGCCCGGGTCACGTTGAAGTGGCCACCCAGCTGGGAGGCCAGCACCGAGTCGACGAGGGCCGGCCCGTACTCGGCGAAGGGCGCCTGGCGGGCCACGCCGGCGTTGTTGATCACGACGTCGAGCCGCCCGAAGGCGTCGAGGGCCCGCTGCACGATCGCCGCCCCACCCTCGGGCGTCGCGACGCTGTCGGTGCTCTCCACCGCCGCGCCACCGTCGGCGACGATCTCGTCCACCACCGCTCGAGCCGGGTTCGTCTCGGGTGGGGTACCGGATCCGTCGGTGTCGCTGATCGCGACGCCCAGATCGTTGACGACCACCGATGCGCCCCGCGACGCGAGCAGCTTCGCGTACGTTCGGCCGAGGTTGCGGCCCACGCCCGTGACCACAGCGACCCGGCCGTCCCAGCGCAGCTCCATCGGTCGGGGACGGTAATCGACCGTCGCGCTACGCGTCGGCGCCGAGCGCGTTGAACGGCCCGGCGAGGTAGCCGCCGTCGATGACGAACTCGGAGCCGGTGCAGTACGCGCTGGCGTCCGAGGCGAGGTAGCAGACCAGCTCCGCAACCTCCTCGGGCTGGCCGATCCGGCCCAGCGGCATCGACGCCGCGAGCCCGGGCCGCATGTCGAAGCCGCCCCAGCTCTCGGGCTGGACCATCGGCGTGTCGATCGGCCCCGGGTGCAGCGAGTTCACCCGGATCTGGTACCGACCGAGCTCCAGCGCGGCGGCCTTGGCCAGCCCCCGCAGCGCGAACTTGCTCGACACATACGCCGCGATACCTCCCGCGCCGACGATCCCGTTGACCGACGAGGTGAGCACGATCGAGCCGCCGCCAGAATTCGGCGATCGCCGGCACGGCGGCCCGGATCGCGACGAACGCCGCGATCTGGTTCACCTCGATGACCCGCCGGTACTCGTCGGGTGTCGTCCGCACGATCGGCTTGGGTCGAGGCGACACGCCGGCGTTGCTGATCAGCACGTGCAGGCCACCGAACCGGTCGACGGCCCGACGTACCACCGCATCCCAGTCCCCTTCGCAGGTGACGTCGAGATGCTCGAACGCGGCCCGGTCGTCGCCGAGCTCGGCGGCCACCCGGGCGCCCTCGTCGTCAAGGACATCGCCGAGCACCACCCGGGCGCCTTCCGCAGCGAAGAGCCGCGCCTCGGCCGCGCCCTGCCCGCGGGCCGCGCCGCTGATCAGTGCGACCTTCCCCTCGAGCCGTCCCATCGGATCAGACGAATGAGTCGGGGATGTGGTCCAGGTGGTACAGCGCCTTGCAGTTGTCGTGGAGCATGCGCCGCACCTCGTCGCGAGGGACGCCCCGGAAGTCCCGCTCGATCATCACCCGGTTGTTGGGCCAGTCGCTCCCCGTGTGCGGGTAGTCCGTCGACCACAGCAGATGACCGAGGTTCATCCGGTGGCGGAGCTGGATCCCGACCGTGTCGATCATGAAGGTGGCCCAGAAGTTCCGATAGAAGGTCCGGCTCGGCATGGTCCGCATCTGCTCGACCCCGTTGGTGAACCAGCGGTAGCGGAGGAACATGTCGTCGACCTGCTCGAGCAGGGTCGGGATCCAACCGATGTTCGCCTCGACCAGCAGCACCTTCAGCTTTGTGAACCGCTCGAAGATCCCCGAGAAGATCAGGTCGCACACGACCGGGATCGTGTGCGCGCCGGCCTTGCTGGCCCCGGCTGTCCCCATGAAGGCGAGCGTGTCGAGCGCGGGCGGCGCGCCCCCCACGCTCTTCAAGAAGCTGCCGATGTGCACCGCGATCGGGACGTCGGCCTCCTGGGCAAACGCCCAGAAGCGGTCGTCCTCCGAGGAGGCTTCGAGCGTCCCGTTCGGGAACGACGAGATCACGACCCCCCGGTGGCCGAGCGCGAGCGCCCGTTCCGTCTCGGCGATCGCGTCGTCGACGCCGGTGGTCGGGAGGATCCCCTGGCCGATCAGCCGCCCCTCGGAGCCGTCGCAGAACTCGGCCAGCCACTCGTTGTAGGCCCGGACGCACGCCCGCTGCAGGTCGGGCTCGGAGCCGTACACCCGAGCACCCGAGAGCGTCACGCTGGGGTACAGGACCTGGGCGTAGATGCCGTCGGCGTCGAGGTCGGCGAGGCGGGCCTTGGTGTCGTAGGACCCGGGCCGCATCGAGTCGTAGGTGATCCCCGACGGCCGGTACTGCAGGTAGGAGAGCCCCGCCGTCGCGGTGAGCCCGACCGGCCGCAGGCTCTTGCCATCGTCGAAAGACCACACGTCGCCGCCGTCGCCGTGGACAACCTTCGGGGCTCGCTCCCGCAGCGCCGCCGGAACCCGGCTCTGCCAGGTGTCGGGCGGCTCGTTGACGTGCGCGTCGGCGTCGATGATCGGGTAGTCGATGCTGGCGACTTCCAGGAACGGCTCGGACACAGCGCCACGCTCGCGCTTCCCGACCGGACCTGCAACTGGGGCGCGCGCGTCGGCACGGGCCAGCCTGGCGTGCCGACACGGGATATCGGAGGGAGCGTCGTGTTGACGGCGTCCCGACCTCCTGGGAGGGTGCGGGGCGCATGACCGTCGCGGGGGCTCGCTCCGAGATCCACGGGCAGTGCGACGCCCGGTACGCGGGCGTGCGCGACACGTTCGCGGACGGGTTCTCCCGAGGCCTCGAAGCTCGGCGCGGCGGTGAACGTCATCGTCGCCGGGACACCGGTCGTGGATCTGTGGGGCGGCTGGGCGGACGAGGGGCGCACCCGGCCGTGGGAGCACGACACGATCGCCTGCGTGTTCTCGTGCACGAAGGGCCTCGCCGCGGTGGCGCTCCTGGTGCTCGTCGACCGGGGGGTCGTCGACCTCGACGCGCCGGTGGCGACCTGGTGGCCGGAGTTCGCGGCGGCCGGCAAGGAGACCCTGCCCGTCCGCTACCTCCTCACCCACGAGGCGGGACTCGCGGCGCTGAGCCGGACGCTGCCGTTCGGGTCGCTGTCCGACTGGGACCTCATGACCGACGCCCTCGCCGCCCAGCAGCCCTGGTGGGAGCCGGGCGTCGGGCACGGCTACCACGGCGTCACCTTCGGTCACCTGGTGGGAGAGGTCGTGCGACGGGCCGACGGACGCTCGATCGGGCAGTTCGTCCGCGACGAGATCGCCGGTCCACTCGGCATCGACTGGTTCCTCGGCCTGCCCGCCCCGGAGGAGCCCCGCACCGCGCAGATGACGATCGAGTACCCGGGGCCGGGCCAGCGCACCTTCTTCTCCCACTGGGGACCGGACGACCTCGGCCCGAAGGCGTTCGGGAACCCGCCCGACTGCAACCTGATCGAGCACACCAACACCCGGGCGTTCCGCGCCGCGGAGATCCCGGCTGCCAACGGGCACGCCACCGCCCGCGCGCTGGCCGGCTTCTACGACGCGCTGGGGCACGGTCGGCTGCTCACTCCCTCGCTGGTCGCTGACGCCGCCCGTCCCCACGTCGAGGGACACGACCTGGTCATGGACGCCCCGACCCGGTTCGGACTCGGGTTCGAGATCACCGACCCTCCGGCCGCGTTCTCGTTCGGTCCCGGCGCTCGCACCTGGGGTCACAACGGCTCCGGCGGCTCGCTCGGCTGCTTCGACCCGGACGCCGACGTGGCGTTCGGCTACGTGATGAACCGGATGGCGTGGACCGAGCGCCGCGACGACGTGCGGTGGGTTCCGGTCTTCAACGCGCTGTACGCCGCCCTGTGAAGCTCTCCGTCGTCGTCCCCGAGACCCGATCGCTCCGCCGGGTCGAGGAACTCGCCCGGCGAGCGGAGACGCTCGGTCTCCACGGCCTGTTCCTCGGGACCGCGTTCGGGTTCGACCCGATCCTCGCCCTCGCGCTCGCCGGACCCGCGACGAGCCGCCTCCAGCTCGGCACGTCGGTCGTCCCGACCTGGACCCGGCACCCGCTCGTCATGGCCCAGGACGCCGCGACCGCCAACGCGGCGTGCCACGGGCGTTTCCGGCTCGGGGTCGGTCCCAGCCATCCGTTCCTCATGCAGATGCTCGGCGTCGACTACGACCGTCCGGTCAGCCACGTCCGCGAGTACGTGACGATCGTCCGGGCCCTGCTCGCGGACGGTCACGTCAAGCACCGCGGCAGCCGGTACACCCTCACCGCGGTCCTCGACGTCGAGGACGCCGGCCACCCGCCGGTGCTGCTCGCCGCGCTACGGGAGCAGCTGTGCCGGACTGCGGGCGCGGTCGCCGACGGCGTCCTGCCCTGGCTGGCCCCGCCGTCGTGGATCGCCGACGTGATCGCACCCTCGGTGCGGGCCGGAGCCGACGCGGCCGGCCGGCCCGCGCCCCCCATCGTCGCCACGATCCCCTGCTACCTCTCGTCCCGCCCGTCCGAGGTGCACGAGGCGGCCCGGCGCGACCTGGCGATCTATGCCAACGTGGCGACCTACACCGAGATGCTGACCGCCGCCGGCGTCCCCGACGCCGCCGACGCGGCGAGTCGAGGCTGGACCGACGCCATGATCGATGCCGTCATCCCCTCCGGGGACGAGGACCGCCTGGCCGCGCGCCTCGACGCCTACGTCGAGGCAGGCGCCGACGAGGTCGCGGTGTCGCCCTTCGCGTGCGGTCCCGACTCGGAACGCAATCTCGAGGACTGCTGGGAGCTGCTCGGTGCCCTCGCACGAGGCTGACCTCGTCCGCGAGCTGTTCGCCCGCCTCTCCGGGCGTGACTTCGAGGGGCTCGTCGCGCTCCTTGCCGACGACGTCGAGTTCGACCTGGCCTACGCCCCCGAGTTCCTCCCCATGCCGACCCGGGGCCGCGAGGCGGTCGGCGAGCTGGTCGCGAACGTGATCGGCGGCATGTTCGAGCCGTTCACCATCGAGGTCGTCGCCACCTACCCGGGCGCGGAGTCCGGCGTCGTCATCGCCGAGTACGCCAGCGACGGCACCGTGAAGCACAACGGCAACCGGTACCTGAACCGGTACGTCGGGATCTTCCGGTTCCGGGAGGACAAGGTGGCGTTCTGGCGCGAGTATCACAACCCTGAAGCAGCGACGAAAGCGATGACGGGATGACTGAGCAGCGAGTGGTCCTCACCAACGCCAACCTGGTCGACGGCGAGCACCCGGCGAAGCCGGGCGCGCACGTCGTGGTCGAGGGGAACCGCATCACCGCGGTCGGGACCGGCGCCGTCGACCGCCGAGCCGGGGACCGCGTGGTCGATCTCGCCGGCCGCACCATCATGCCCGGGATGGTCACCTGCCACTTCCACTCCACCTACCACGAGCTCGGCGCGACCCCCGCCCCCTATGGGCTCGAGGCCCCACCGCCGTACCAGGCCCTGCGCGCCGCCCACAACCTCGAGACCGCGCTGCGGTGCGGGTTCACGAGCGCGGTGAGCGCCGGGGCGCCCTGCGACGTCGACGCGTCGATGAAGCGGGCGATCAACGAGGGGCTGATCCCCGGTCCACGGTTCGTCCCCGGCAGCCGGGAGCTGTCCACCACCGGGCACGGCAACGACACCAACCCGTGGTACTGGGAGATGGCCGCGTGGGGCGCGGCCCGCTGCTGCGACAGCCCCGAGGAGTTCCGCAAGGCGGTCCGCGACGAGGTGAAGCGCGGCGCCGAGATGATCAAGCTCTTCGTCACTGGTGGACACGGCGTCCTCACGCCGAAGGACCGGCTCGAGATGACACCAGCCGAGTTCACGGCCGCGGTCGAAACCGCCCACGACCGCGGCGCCCGAATCCGCGGCCACATCGTGAACAAGCGGGCCATCATGCTGGCCGTTGAGGCCGGGATCGACGTGATCGACCACGGCGACGAGATGGACGACGAGTGCATCGCCGGCATCGTCGAGCGAAACATCTTCGTCGCGCCGAGCGTGCTGTTCCCCAAGACGTTCCTCGAGCTCATGGGCTCCGGGCTCGGGTTCACCGATCAGATGCGCGCCGACCTCGACCGGACCCTCGGCATCCTGGCCGACGCCAACGCGGCCGGCGTCAAGCTGGTCGTCGGCGACGACTACGGCGCGGTCGGCTTCGCCCACGGCCGCTACGCCGAGGAGCTCGAGGTCTACGTCCGCGACGCCGGCGTCCCCGCGCTCGAGGTGCTGCGCTGGGCGACGAAGCACGGCGCGGAGCTCATGGGCCGCGCCGACGAGCTCGGCACCGTCGCCGAGGGCAAGCTCGCCGACCTGCTGGTCATCGACGGTGATCCGCTCGAGGACGTGACAGTGCTCCAGGACCGGGACCGGATCCTCGCCATCGTCAAGGACGGCGTGTTCGTCAAGGACGAGCTCGCCGCGGCCTGACCTCCCGGTCGGCGTTCCCGCCCGGTTCTCGGCCCGGGCCGGTCACGCGGGGGTCGAGACCTCGGCGCCGACGACGATCTTGACCAGCGGGACCGGCTCATCGAGGCCCTTCAAGGCCACCGCGCCCATCGACTCGTGGGGCGGGACGGCGTCGAGGAGGGCGAGCATCGCCTCGGGGATCACGATCTCGCCCCGGCCGGCCTGGCCGCAGAGGCGGCTGGCCAGGTTCACCGTGTCCCCGACCACGTCGTACTGGCGGCGCCGCCCACCGCCGACGTGGGCGGCGACGACCGGCCCGCTGTTCATCCCGATGCCGAACTGGATGGCCGGGATGCTCAGGTAGGCGAGCTGCTCGTGGAGGTGGGGGGCTCGGCGTTGGATCTCCATCGCGCAGTCCAGCGCGACCTGCGGGTAATGCTCGACCGGCAGCGGCGCCCCGAACACGGCGAACACCTCGTCGCCGACGAACTTCAGGACCGTGCCTCCCGCGTCGAGGATGACGCGGGTGGTGAGCTCGTAGAACTCGTTCAGCATGGCCCGCACGTCGCTCGGTTCGAGGGTGGCTGAGAGCGACGTGAAGCCGCGGAGGTCGCAGAAGAAGAGGCTGACGTCCAGACGCTCTCCTTCGAGGGTGGCCTCGATGCGCCCCGACTCCTCGAGCTGCCGGGCCACCGCCTCGGGTACGTACTGGGCGAACAGGGCTGAGACCTGCCGGCGGTGCCGGGTCTCCGTCGCGTAGCGGACACCGAGCGCGGCGACGAACGCGACCACCATGGCGCCGATCGGGTAGAAGAGGTTCTGGATCTGCCCGTGGTCGAAGCTGACGATCGAGAACGCGATCCACCCCGCCACCAGCAGCACCGTGATGCCGCTCGACGCCCACACCGGCAGGATGATCACCGCGAACGCGACGATGAGCACGAGCAGCGCGACCCACAGGTCGGTCTGCAGGTTCGAGACCGGAGTGAGGTACGACGCGGTGAGCATCGTGTTCAGCGCGTTGGCGTGGACGAACACCCCCGGGATGCCGCTGCTCTTGTTGGTGGGGACCAGCGGGTGGTCGCCGAGCAGCGGGTCGACCGCGCCGACGAACACCGCCTTGCCCGCGAAGCGGCTCGCTGGGACCGTCCCGTTCAGCACGTCCACGAACGAGACGAGGCTGGCCTGGCCGGGCGTTCCTTGCAGACCGCTCGCCCAGTTGAGGCGCAGCAAGTGCCGGCCTTCGGTCGGGATGAAGTGGCCAGCCGCGTCGACCCCGTCGGGCCGGATCGTGACCGCGCCGGTCTGATGGTGGAGGGCCTGGAACGCGGCGAGGGACAGGGACGGGATCAGGACCCCGTCGGGCTTCTCGACCACCAGCGGCAGCTCGCGGACGACCCCGTCGGTCGGGTCGGGCAGCACCTCGGCGTGGGCGATCACGGTCGCGGCGTGCGGCGGGCCGAGGGAGGCGAGGGGGGCGGACACCTCGGTCAGCTCGTCGAGCCCCACGTCGGGGCCCGGGCTCAGCCGGCCGGTCTCGGCGAGGACCGCGTTCGGCAGGCTGGCGAGGCCAGCCGCGAACGCGGCGTCGTCGAGCGGCTCGGTCGAGTGGCCGTACACCACGTCCCAGACCACCACCGCCGCGCCGTCCCGGGCCAGCTGCTCGGCCAGGTCGGCTTGATAGCTGCGCGGCCAGTTCCCGTAGGCGCCGAGCTCGTTCTCGGACTTCTGGTCGATCCCGACGACGACCACCCGCGGGTCGGTCTTCGCGGACGGGAACAGCGCGTCCGAGGCTCGACGCTGGAACCCCCCGAACCCTCCCGCGGCGAGGGCAGCCGCGGCGAGGGCGGTGACGACGATGCTCACCACGACCGCGCTCACGACGCGGCGCACAACTCGACGATGCATCGTCAGCGGGCGCGCGGCCGACCGGGCTGATCGGCCGGTTCGAGCACCGGGCGCGTCTGGTCGGCGGCGTCCATCGTGAGCTCCTCCCCGTGAGGGCCGCCAGCGTAGAGGGCCGAGCGCCGCCGCGTGACGCGTCGCGCGAGGCCGCTCGGCGCGCCGCTGCCCGGACAGCGTCGGGCCCGTGTGCGAGACTGCCCGCCTGGCGGGGGCCCGACATCCCGAACGAAGCTGCGCCCACACGAGCCGGGAGGACAGCCCGTGTGGCTCATCAGCCTGCGAGACCTGCAGTGGCGGCGGCGGCGGTTCGTGATCGCGGTCGTCGCGACCGGCCTGGTGTTTGGTATCACGCTGCTCCTGGCCGGGATCAACGCCAGCTTCAGCAAGGAGATCGACCGCACCGTCGGCTCCTTCCACGCCAGCGCGTGGGTCGTCCCCGCGGCCGCCGCGGGTCCCTTCACGAGCAGCGACGCGTTCGACGCCACCGTCGCACGCCAGGTCGCCCGCACCTCGGGGGTCCGGGAAGCCGACCCGATGGTCGTGACCCGGGTGACCGTGCCCGGCTCCGGCTCGACACCGACCGACCTCATCGTGTTCGGCACCGTCATCCACGGGATCGGCCCGCAGGCCACCACGGGGCGGAACCCGGTCCGGTCCGGGGAGATCGTGGTCGACACCAAGCTCGGGAAGGGCATCGGGGACGACGTGAGCCTGGCGGGTCGCCAGTTCCGGATCGTCGGCACCTACGACGGCAACACCGTGTTCGCCGGCCTCCCGACCGCGGTGGTGCCAATCCAGGACGCGCGGCGCATCTCCTTCGACGGGGAGCCACTCGCGACGTCCGTCGTGGTGCGCGGCTTCCCGCACGGCGCGCCAGCCGGCTTCAAGGTGGAGACCACGAACCAGGCCGCCAACGACCTTCGCCGGCCGGTGAAGTCGGCGAACGGCACGATCGGATTCCTGAACATCTTGCTGTGGTTCATCGCGGCCGGGATCATCGGCTCGATCGTCTACCTGACCGTCATCGAGCGGACGCGGGACTTCGCGGTGCTGAAGGCGACCGGCTTCGGGAGCCTGGCCCTGTTCCTGAGCCTCGCCATCGAGGCGGTCGTGATCGCAGTCGCGGCGGCGGTGGTCGCGATCGTGTTCGCGTTCGCGCTCCACGGGCAGCTCGCGCTGCGGGTCGAGATCTCAACCGGCGTGTACCTCGCCTTGATTGGCATCGCCGTGCTGGTGGGCATCCTCGCCAGCCTGGTCGGCCTCCGGCGGGCGGTCGGCGTCGACCCCACGCTGGCGTTCGGATGACCGAGCCGCCCGAGGCCGCGTCCGCCCCCGCGTCGAGCGGCGGGACAGGGGTGCAGGACAGCGCCGCGAGGCTGGTCGTCGAGGACCTGACGATCGAGTACTCGAGCAGCGGGTACACGGTCCGGCCCATCGACCACTTCAGCCTCGAGGCCCACGGCGGCGAGCTGGTGCTGCTGCTCGGCGCCAGCGGCTGCGGCAAGACGACGCTGCTGTCGGTGCTAGCCGGCATCCTCTCCCCCACCTCGGGGTCGGTGATGGTCGGGACCACGCAGGTGGTCGGCCTGACCGGGCGGGCGCTCACTGAGTACCGCCGTCACCAGGTCGGGATCGTCTTCCAGGCCTTCAACCTGCTCCCGAGCCTCACCGCGAACGAGAACGTCCAGGTCCCCCTCCGTGGCGACCGCGTCTCGGGCCGAGCAGCCAAGGCCCGCGCCACGCAGCTCCTCGAGGAGGTGGGGCTCTCCGACCGGATGGAGCACCGACCCGGCGACCTGTCCGGCGGGCAGCAGCAGCGGGTCGCGATCGCGCGCGCGCTGGCCCACGACCCGCCGGTCGTGCTCGCCGACGAGCCCACCGCACACCTCGACTACCTCCAGGTCGACGGGGTGATCCGGCTGCTTCGCAGCCTCGCCGACTCCGGGCGGCTCATCGTCATCGCGACCCACGACGACCGGCTGGTGCCCCTCGCCGACCAGCTCGTCAACCTCACCCCCCGCCGCGACACCGAGTCCCGGCCGCCCGAGACCACACAGCTCCGGGAGGGCGAGTACCTGTTCCGCCAGGGCGAGCCGGGCGAGCTCGTCTACATCGTCAACGAGGGCGCGATCGACATCGTCCGGAACCGGCAGGACGGCAGCGAGGAGCTGCTCACCACGGTCCGGCCCCCTGGCTACTTCGGGGAGCTCGCCCCCATGTTCGGCCTGCAACGCGCCGCATCGGCCCGGGCTTCGATAACGACCACCGTCACCGGGTACACGGTGCGCGACTTCCGAGCCCAGCACAGCGGGAGCGTCGGCCAGCTCCTCTCGGGCGCCATCGACGCGGTCGAGGGCAACGCCTAACGCCAGCCTCCCGGGGGCGGTCAGGCCGGTGCCGGGACCCGGTCGGGCTCCTCGACCTGGTAGAGGCGAGCCGCGTTGCCCCACAGGATCTGCTCGCGGACCTCGGCCGGCTGGCCGGCCAGGCCGGCGTCGATCCGCTCCCGCACGTCCCCGAACAGGCAGATCGGGTGCGGGTAGTCGGTCTCGAACAGCAGCCGACCCGGGCCGACCGCCTCGATGACGGTCGGCACCGTGCGATCCTCGAAGAACCAGCAGCTGTACACCTGACGCTGGAAGTACTCGCTCGGCTTCATGTCGAAGTACGGACGCTCGAGCCACACCTTGCCGTCCTCGAACGCGTAGTCGGAGGCGTCGAGGATGAACGGGATGAACCCGATGCCGCTCTCCACCGAGACGAACTCGAGGGTCGGGAACCGGGCCAGGACCCCCGACATGAGCAGATCCGCGATCTGGATGCCGTTCTCGAGGAAGAGCTGCACCGACGTTGCGACGCGGGTGGGACCGACCCCGTGGGCCTTGATCCGACCGGCCGAGAAGCCACTCTCGAAGTCGCCGCTGCCGATGTGGAACGAGATCGGCAGCCCCAGCTCCTGCACCGTCGCCCAGAACGGGTCCCAGTGGTGATCACCGAGGTACGGGAGGCCGTACAGCTGCGGCTCCCCGGTGAACAGGACGCCCCGGTGCCCGAGCTCGGCGCAGCGGCGCACCTCGTCGACCGCCGCGTCGACGTCCCAGAACGGGGTGGCCGAGATCGCCAGCAGCCGGCGGGCGTCGGTGGCGCACCACTCGATGAGGAAGTCGTTGTAGGCGCGCACGCAGGCGAGCATCAGCTCCGGGTCGCCGAGGGCGAGGAACTGCTGGTTGCCGAACCCAGCCACGTTCGGGTACAGGGCCTGCGCCCACACGCCGATCGAGTCGAGGTACTCGAGGCGGGCGGTGGCGTCCCACGCCGCCCGGGGCACCTCCTCCATGTTGCGGGGACCGGACGGGAACGGCTCCGGCCAGCCCGCCACCGCGGTGAACCCGACCGGGACCATCGGCCGGCTGTCCGCGACGTGCCACACGTCCCGACCGGTCTCGTCCCGCTGCATGTGGGGGCCCCGGTCGCGGAGACGCGCCGGGAGGCGAGCCGTCCACACGTCGGCCGGCTCGGTGATGTGGGCGTCGACGTCGATCACCCAGTCCTGGCTCGCCATCTCCATCTCCCGTCAGTCCGGCCGCATGGGCCCGGCGACCTGCGCCGACGGTACCCGGCCGTGCGGGCGCTCGACTAGAACAAGGGCCGGTCCCAGCACGAAGGGGAAGCATGGCCGGCACACCCGAGGTCCACGACGTCGCCGAGGGCCTGCAGTTCCCCGAGGGTCCCGTCGCGCGGGGCGACGGGTCGGCGCTCCTGGTCGAGATCCGGCGGGGCACGCTGAGCCACGTCGACCCGGCCGGGAAGGTCAGCGTGGTGGCTGACCTCGGCGGCGGTCCCAACGGCGCCGCGATCGGTCCCGACGGCGCCTGCTACGTGGTGAACAACGGCGGGTTCGCCTGGAGCCAGGTCGGCGACCTCACCATCCCGCTCGACCTCGCGACGGGCAGCAACGAGCCGCCCGGCTTCGAGGGCGGCTGGGTCGAGCGAGTGGACGTCGCGACCGGCGAGCACCAGGTCCTCTACCAGGACTGCGACGGGCAGCGGTTCCGCAGCCCGAACGACATCGTGTTCGACGCCGCGGGCGGCTTCTGGTTCACCGACCTGGGCAAGACCCGGCCCCGCGACCTCGACAAGGGCGGCCTTTACTACGCGACGGCGGACGGGTCGGCCGTGACCTGCGTCGCGTACGGCCTCTACGGCGCCAACGGGGTCGGCCTCGCCCCGGGCGGCGACCGCGTCTACGTCGCCGAGAGCTTCACGGGGCGGCTCTGGGCCTGGGACCTCGAGGCGCCCGGCGTCGTGCGGGGCGGCGGGGGGCCGGGCAGCGGTCGTTGCGTCCTCGCCACCACTGGCCACTTCGACTCGCTGGCCGTCGAGGAGGACGGCACGGTGGTCGTCGCCGCGATCACCGACGGGCTGTGCGTCGTGCGCCCGGACGGGAGCTACGAGTACGTCGAGATGCCGGACCGGTTCACCACCAACGTCTGCTTCGCCGGCCCGGACCGGCGCACCGCGCTCGTCACCCTCTCCGGCTCGGGGCGGCTCGTCGCCCTCGAGTGGCCACGTCCCGGGCTGGCGCTCGAGTACGCATGAGCTCGATCGCGGATCTGGTTCGCGCCCGCGCCGACGACGGAGACCGGGTCGCGCTGCACTTCGAAGACGAGGCGTGGACGTGGGCTGGCTACCTGCAGGCCTGCGCGGCCCGGGCCGCGTACCTCACCGCCACGCTGCGACGGGAAGCTCCCGCCCCACACCGGCCTGCTGCTCGACAACGTGCCCGAGTTCCCGATGTGGCTGGGCGCCGCCGCGCTCACCGGCGACGTGATCGTGGGCATCAACCCGACCCGTCGCGGCGCCGAGCTCGAGCGCGACATTCGGCACGCCGACTGTCAGCTGATCGTCACCGAGCGCCGATACCTCGACCTCCTCGACGGCCTGGACCTCGGGCCGGCCGACGGTCGGGTCCTGGTCGCGGAGGACGCCGACGCCGAGCTGGTCGCCTGCCGAGACGCGCCACTCCCCGACGACCCCGTCGACGAGCACGGGATCTACCTCTTGCTGTTCACGTCCGGCACCAGCGGCGCCCCGAAGGCGTGCATCTTGTCGCAGGGTCGTCTCGCCCGGATGGCGAGCGTGCTGAGCGAGCGGCTGCAGCTCGGCCCCGACGACGTCCTCTACTGCTCGATGCCGCTGTTCCACTCGAACGCCATCATCACCAGCTACGCCCCGTGGCTGGTGTCGGGCGGGGCGTGCGTGCTGCGCCGCAAGTTCTCCGCGTCGGGGTTCCTCCCCGACGTCCGCAAGTACGGGGTCACCTACGTCAACTACGTCGGGAAGCCTCTCTCCTACGTGCTGGCGACCCCCGAGCAGCCCGACGACGCCGACAACACGATGACCCGGGTGTTCGGCAACGAGGGCGCTGACCTCGACATCGAGCGGTTCGCCCGCCGCTTCGCGGTGCCGGTCATCGACGGGTACGGGTCCACCGAGGGCGGCGCGAACATCAACCGCACCCCCGACATGCCGAAGGGGTCGCTCGGGATCGGCCCCGAGGGGACGGCGATCCTGAACTCCGACACCGGCGAGGAGTGCCCGCGGGCCCGGTTCGACGCGGACGGTCACCTCCTGAACCCCGACGAGGCGATCGGCGAGATCGTGAACAAGAACGGTGCCGCGGGCTTCGAGGGCTACTACCGAAACGACGAGGCCAACGCGCAGCGGGTCCGCGACGGCTACTACTGGACCGGCGACCTCGGGTACCGGGACGAGCACGGCTACTTCTACTTCGCGGGTCGAGACTTCGAGTGGCTGCGGGTCGACGGGGAGAACTTCGCCGCCGCGCCAGTCGAGCGGATCCTGGCCCGCCATCCCGACGTGGTCCTGGCCGCGGTCTACGCGGTGCCCGACGAGGACGTCGGCGACCAGGTGATGGCGGCGCTGCAGCTGCGCCCTGGGGTCACCTTCGAGCCGGGCCGCTTCGACGCCTTCCTCGCCGAGCAGGCCGACCTGGGCACGAAGTGGACGCCCCGCTACGTGCGGGTCACCGACCAGCTGCCCGTCACCGAGACTCAGAAGGTCCTGAAGCGGGTCCTGCGCCGGGAGGGCTGGAGCGTCGACGATCCCGTCTACTGGCGTCCGCATCGGGGCGAGCCGCTCGCCGCGATGAGCGAGCCCGACCGGGTGGAGCTGCGGGACCGCTTCGCGGCCCGGGATCGGCTCGACCAGCTCGAACGAGTCTGAGCGGCCGGCCCGTCGGTGCGGAGCGCCCTGTCGTGACCGATCGAGCCGCCCCCCTGCTCGACGGGCGCGTCGCGGTCGTCACCGGGGCCGGGCGCGGCATCGGCCGAGCGGAGGCGCTCACCCTCGCCGGCTACGGCGCCCGGGTGGTCGTGAACGATCGCGGCGTCGCGACCGACGGCAGCGAGACCGCCGAGTCGCCGGCCGAGGCGGTGGTCGCCGAGATCGCGGCCGGGGGCGGGGAGGCGGTCGCCGACCGGCACGACATCGGGACCAGCGCCGGCGGCGCGGCGGTCGTCGAGCGGGCCGTCGACACCTGGGGCCGGGTCGACGTGGTGGTGAACAACGCGGGGTTCGGGCGCCCCCGGATGGTCTTCAACCTGAGCGACGACGACTGGGACGACGTGCTCCGCGTCCACCTACGGGGCACCTTCTCGGTGAGTGCTCCCGCTTGCCGCTGGTGGCGCGCGGAGCACAAGGCCGGGCGAGGCGGGTACGGGCGGCTCGTGAACACCGCAACCGGCCTGCTCCTGTACGGCGGCGCGGGGCAGTCCAACTACGTGGCAGCCAAGGCCGGGGTCGTTGCGTTCACCGAGGCGGTCGCGACCGAGATGGCCCCCTACGGGGTGACCGCCAACAGCATCATGCCGTCGGCCCGCACCCGGCTGGCCGCGATCGGCTGGCGCATCGACCGCAACGCCGACCACGCCGAGGACGCCTTCGACCCCACCGACCCCGGGCACGTCGCCGAGATGGTCGCGTACCTGGCGTCGCCCGCCGCGGGGTGGATCAACGGCCAGTGCTTCCAGGTGCGCGGCGGGACGGTCGAGCACGTCCGGGCCTGGGAGGTCCGAGACCAGCTCGAGCGCCCCGACCGGGCGTGGACGGCGACGGACCTGGTGGCAGAGGTCCCGCGGCTCTTCGGTGCGGGCGCGAAGCGCTCCGATCCGCCGCCCGCCGACTGGCAGGCCCGCTACCGCGCCCGCGGCGCGTCCGCGACCGCACCCGGCGACTGACGCCGGCGGCTACGGGGTCGGCGCCGGGTCGTCGTCGGTCGCGACCAGCAGCACGACCGCGGCGGCGAGGCCCACGTCGAGCAGCGAGCGCAGCGGGTGGAACCGCAGCAGCCCGGCGACGGCGAGCAGCACCTCGGTGACGTACACCGCGACCGCGACCCAGCCCCGCCGGCGCGTCACCTGCACCGCGAGGACGATCAGCCACGCCGCGAGGAGAAGCAGCGCGAGACCCCAGAGGAACGGGTGCTGGGCAAGCTGCGAGTGGAAGTAGCGGTTGGCGAACCGGTGCCGGCGGGCGCCGGACAAGAACCAGAGCAGCAGCCCGGTGAGGGCCAGCAGCCCGCCCTGCACGCCGAGGATCACCGCCGCCGCAGTCGCCCGGCCCGACCGTCGGGTCGGCGCGGCGCCGGCCGGCTGGTCGGGCAGCGGGGGCGGGGGCGGCAACGTGCTCACGGGCAGGCAGGCTGCTCGGCTCGTGGGCAGACTGTCAATCGCGCCGCCCGACGTGTCCCCGCCCACCCGCAGCAGGCCTCACCTACAGTGCCGTCGGTGCGCGACTGGCCGACCTTCGACGTCGACTCCCACTTCATGGAGCCAGCCGACCTGTGGCGTCAACATCTCCCGCCGGCGTTCCGCGACCGGGGCCCGTTCGCGACCGACGACCGCGGTGGTGTCGTCGTCGACCGCGACCGGCGCTTTCCCACCGTCCGGTGGCGGAGCCGCGCCGGCGGCCTCCAGACCCTGAACGAGGAGTGGGAGACCACCTACGGGCGCTACTCGTCGCGCTGGCTGGGATCCGGAGGCGTACGTCCTCGCCATGGACGACCAGGGCATCGACCGCATGGCCCTGTACCCGAGCCGCGGCCTGATGCAGGTCGCGGCGTGGGGCCTCGACCCCGTGCTGGCCGGCGAGATCGTGCGGGCCTACAACGACTGGGCGGCGTCGTTCGTGGCCGAGGTGCCGGACCGGCTGCTCGGGGTCGGCCAGCTCGACCTGCGCGACGTGGACCGGGCGATGGCCGAGGCTCGCCGCGGCGTCGCCGAGCACGGCTTCCGCGCCTTCTTCGTCCTCCCCGAGCCGCCGCTCCCCGGCGTGACGCTCGAGCGCGACTACTACGACCCGCTGTGGAGCACCCTCGAGGAGCTCGACGTCGCGCTGGCGCTCCACAACGTGGCCGGCACCGGGTTCGGTCAGCTGGGCGCGGACCGCTTCGGCGACTGGGCGCTCCCCCGCATCGCGGCCGCGTTCCCGCTCGAGGCGCAGCTGAGCCTGTTCTCGTTCCTAGTCGGCGGCATCTGCGACCGCCACCCCCGCCTCCGGGTCGTGGTCCTCGAGTCGGGGGCGGGCTGGCTGCCGTTCTGGCTGTGGTGGCTCGACGAGCTCTACGAGCGCTACGAAGGCCTCGACTGCGACCCGCTGTCCGCGCCGCCGAGCGAGCTGTTCCGCCGCCAATGCTTCATTTCGGCCGAGATCGAGGAGCCCACCCTGCGACCGGTGCTCGACGCGCTCGGCGTCGACTGCGTGGTCACCGCCTCGGACTTCCCACACCCCGAGGGGTCGTTCCCCGACGGGGTCCGCGAGTTCGTTGCGCGCTCCGACCTCAGCGACGACGAGAAGCGTCGGATCCTCTGGGACAACCCGCGCCGCCTCTACGGCGTCCCGTAGCCGCGGACAGCGTCGCCGGCCCGGGTCAGCCGAACACAACCGGCAACCCGGCCGGCGACCGGAACATCAGCCCGGTGATGTGCGGGTCGCCGCCGTCGTCAGCGAGCCGGACGTTAGGAAGCCGGTCGAGGACCGCGTTGATCACGACGGTCGTCTCCATGCGGGCCAGGTGCATGCCGAGGCACATGTGGGGGCCGAACGCGAAGGCCAGATGCTGCTGCGGCGTGCGGAACAGGTCGAAGCGGTCCGGGTCGTCCCAGCGAGACGGGTCGCGGTTCGCGGCGCCGAGGCACACGCTGATCGGCGAGCCGGCCGCGATCTGCACCCCGTCGAGCTCGACGTCGCGGGCCGCGGTGCGGCCGATCCCGGTCAGCGGCGGCTCCCAGCGCAGGCCCTCCTCGATCGCCGCGCCCATGAGCGACCGGTCGCCGCGCAGCCGGTCCAACTGGTCCGGGTTCGTGAGCAGCCCGAACATCAGGTTGCTCGACGACCGGTACGTCGTCTCGGCTCCGGCCGGGAGCAGCAGCCGCAGGAAGGCGATGATCTCCTCGTCGGTGAGCCGCTGCCCGTCGAGCTCGGCCTCGACGAGGACGCTGATCAGGTCCGCGTGCGGCGCGGCGCGGCGGTCGGCGATGACGCCAGCAAAGAAGTCGTAGAGCCACTGCGAGGCGAGCAGCCCTCGTTCGATCTCTACCGCGATGCTGATCAGCTCGACCGCCTTGCGGTGGAACTCGGGCAGGTCCTCGGCGGGCAGGCCGAGCATGCCCGCGATGACCTGGACCGGGAACGGCCAGAACAGCTCGCGGACCAGGTCGGCGTGACCGTCGTTGACGAACTGGTCGATGAGGTCGTGGACGATCGGGCCGACCAGGTCGACCTCCCAGCGGTCCATCGCCTTGCGCGTGAACGCCTGCTGGATCAGCGACCGGTACGCGTGGTGCTCAGGCTCGTCCATCTCGAGGATCGAGTGCCCCATGACCAGACCCATGCTGTCCGCGTACCCCGACGAGGTGAACGTGTCCCCGTCCTTCAAGACGGCCTGCACCGCGTCGAACGACAGCGGCGTGTAGAGCGTCGTCTCGGGGTTGGAGAGCGTCGGGTCGAGCGGCTCCTCGAAGCCGAACCGGTCCGGGAACGGCCCGGCGAGCACCGGGCACTGGTCCCGCAGCTCGCGGAACACCGGGTACGGGTCGCGCACCGTCCCCGCCCCCACCGACGAGTCGAACACCGCGAAGGCGTCGTAGTCCTCGTCTGGGCTGTCGGCTCGAACCTCGCTCATGGCCTCGCGTCTCCCGATGTCGGCGATCCTGGCGCCCCCGGCCGCCCTTCAGACTGCCACGCGTGGACACCCCCGGTTGTGCGAGCCTGGCGCGGTGGGGAACGTCGACCGGCTGCTGGCGCCCCTGCGGGTCGGGCCGGTAGAGCTCCGGAACCGGGTCCTGTGCGGCGCCCACTTCACGATGTTCACCGAGCCGAACCCGGTGTGGGGCGAGCCGGGCTTCTACGGCCGCCGCTACGGGCGCTACCTGGCCGAGCGGGCCGCGGGTGGGGTGGCGGTGGTCATCGCCGGCGAGACCGCGGTGGCGCCGAACACGGCCTACAAGATGCCGAACAACGCCAACGGCTGGGACCCGGCCTGCGTCCCCCACTACGAGGCGCTCACCGTCCAGGTCCACGAGCACGGCGCGCTGGCGTTCATCCAGCTGACCCACAGCGGGGCGATGATGCTCGGCAACTGGTCCAAGCAGGTTGCGCTCGGACCGTCGAGCGTCCCCGACTACTTCGAGGCTCCCAAGCCGATGGACCGCCGCGACATGGCGGAGATGATCGACTACCACGTGCGCTGCGCCCGCAACGCCGTCGCGGGTGGGTTCGACGGGATCGAGATCCAGAGCGCGCACGGCTACCTGCTGCACCAGTTCCTGTCCCCGAAGTTCAACGAGCGCACCGACGAGTACGGCGGCTCGCTGGAGAACCGGATGCGCTTCGGCGTCGAGGTCCTCACCGCGGTGCGGGACGCGGTCGGCGACGGGGTGGCGGTAGGGCTACGCCTGGCCGGTGACGACGAGCAGACCTACGGGCCCGGTCTCACCGCCGACGACGCAGCCGAGGTCGCGGCCCGCTACGAGGAGCTCGGCCTCGTCGACTACCTGAACGTCAGCGTCGGGATCGGCGGGGTCGGGATGGTCCGCACCAACTACGCCCCGCACTGCTTCGGCTCGTACGCGGCTCACGCGGTGAAGAAGGCGGTCCGGGACACGCCGGTGTTCACCGTGCATCGGATCCTGACCCCCGACGAGGCCGAGGGGATCCTCGAGCGCCACGAGGCGGACGGCATCACCCTGGTGCGAGCGTTGATCGCCGACCCGGAGTGGGTGAACAAGGCGCGGGACGGTCGCGCGGCGGAGATCCGCCGCTGCACCGGGATCAACCAGTCCTGCTACGGGAACCTGCTCCAGTCGATGCCGATCAACTGCGTCCAGAACCCGGCCGTGGGCCGCGAGGACGAGCTCGGGCTCGGCACGCTGCGGCCCGCGGCCCACCCCAAGTCGGTCGTCGTCGTCGGCGGCGGACCGGCCGGGCTCGAGGCGGCCTGGGTGGCGGCCGCCCGCGGCCACCGGGTGACGCTCCTCGAGGCCGCCGACCAGCTCGGCGGCGCCATCCGCTGGGCGCAGCGCCTCCCCGGGCGGGGCGAGATCGCCGACCTCGCCGACTGGCGCGTCGGCGAGTGCGAGCGGCGCGGCGTCGACGTGCGCACCGGCGTCACCGCGACCGTCGCGTCGGTGCTCAAGCTCCGACCGGACGCGGTCGTCGTCGCGACCGGGGGCCGAGCCACGAAAGACGGGCGCTCCGCCTACCACCCGATGCCGGTGCCGGGCGCGGAGCAGGAGTGGGTGCTCGACACGGTCGAGGCGCTCCGCCGCGCCGAGGAGGAACCCGACCGGCTCGGCGACCGGGTCCTCATCCTCGAGGCGGTCGGCCACGTGCAGGGGGTCGGGCTCGGCGAGCTGCTCGCCGCCCAGGGACGCGAGACGACCGTCGTCTCGACGCTGCCGGTGCTGCTGGCCTGCGACGGCGAGACCCAGGCCGCGATCCTCCCCCGGGCCGTGCAGGCCGGGGTGCGATGGCGGCCGAGCACCGCGCTCGCCGCGATCGGCGACCACGAGGCGACGCTCGTCGACGTGCTGAGCCACCAGGCCGACACCGTCGCCGTCGACACGGTCGTGATCGTCACGAACGGGGCGCCGAACACCGAGTTGTTCCGCGCCCTCGACGGTCAGCTCCCCGAGCTGGTGCTCATCGGCGACGCGGTCTCGGTCCGGCCCGTCGACCGGGCCGTCTACGACGGCCAGCGGGCCGGACGGACGCTCTGATTCCGTCGCCCGCGGCGGGGCTCAGAGCGGCGCCGGGCTCGGGTCGCAGCGGACCACGGCCAGCCCGCGGTGAGCTAGCTGCGCCGGCATCTCGCGCACCGCGTCGCGGTCCAGGTCGCGGACCGACTCCGGCAGCTGCTCCCAGTCGACCAGGTAGGGGGTCGTCTTGGCCTTCGGGTCGCGCTGGGGGCCCAGGTGCCAGCCCTGCCGGGTTCGCTCGGCCATCCAGCGCTCGTGTTCGAGGCGGGCCATGACCTCCACCTCGTCGGGCGTGAACACGAACGGGGGCGCCTCGCCCCCGTGGTACCCGACCACGTCGCAGTGGATCGCGTCGAGCTTCTCGACGAAGTGGGCCGCCTGGTCGCGGTTCGAGGCCCGCAGCGTCTCGGGCAGCTTGTCCCACTCGGCGAGCGACGGGTCCCCAGAGGCCAGCGTCGCCTTCCGCCGCTCCCGGTACGACTCGTGAACGCCCCGGGCAAGGACCTCGAGCCGGATCGCCGACCGCAGGCCGACGAACACGATGATCGCGACGAACAGGTCGAGGACCGCGGCGAGCTGCTGGTCGGCGAAGAGGAACACCTGGGTCAAGAAGATGGACACCAGCACCCCAGCCTCGAACCAGCGGAAGGCCTCGAGACGAGCCCGGGGCAGCAGCGCAGCGCCGATCAGCGCGCAGGTCAGCGACGCGACGGAGGACGCCGCGGTCGCCCACTGCGCGAACGTGTGCACCCGGGAGTCCGCGAGCAGCACCGTCGCGATCTGGACGACGTCGAGCGCGGCGAGGAGGAGGAAGAAGGCGCTCACCGTGAACGAGAAGCCACGCCGCACCGTCCACCGCTCGTAGACGTCGAGGGCCCGGTACCGGAAGCGGCTGAACCGGGTTGGAGTGGGCTGCCCGATCGTGGGGACCTGGCGGAGCAGGTCGCGGACCGGGCCCGCGAGCGGCACGTCGCCGCAGGTGCGGTCCAAGAGGGCGATGGCCTGCAGCCGGTTCGCCTCGTCGAGCCGGCCGATCGACGCCGACTTCACCGCCTCGAGCGCGTTCATGATCGCCTCGTCGGACCGGTAGCTGCGCCGCTCCAGCGAGCGGAACACCAGGTACATGACGACGAACACCGAGTAGATGAGCGCGAGGGTCGGCCGGTAGAAGTAGTTGACGTCCCGGGTGATGAACTTGCCGAAGTCGTCGACGAACCATCCGAACCCGGCGCCGCCGAGGACGGCGACGAAGCCCCGGACGACCGGGGAGACGAACGCCACCGCGACGACCGAGCGCGGTCACCATCATCAGCCCGCCCCAGATGGCGTGCGAGATGTGCAGGGTCCCGTTGCCGACCTGCGGGTAGCCGGTCAGGACCAAAAAGAAACGGTTGCCGAGCACGCCGGCCACCGCGCAGGCGAAGAAGAGGTCGAGGTGCCGGGTCAGCTCGGTGCTGCGCACCACGAGCGGGTGCACACGGGGCTTCTTCTGCTGGTCCGCTGTGCTCGGAGCCTGGGTCGTCGTCACCGTCTTCGTCCTCGGCCGTCGGGGTTCGACCCGGTCGCGCCGTGGGACGCCAGCCGCTCGGAGGCGTGCTCGCCGCTCGGTGCGCAGACCAGGTCGGGGCGGCCCGCTGCCCGCTGACCCGGTGGCGCCCCGCTGGAGTCTCCCCCACCGCGCTCCCACGGCACAACACCCCGACCGCTCCGACGGGCCGCGGGGCCGCGAGGTCAGACGTGGGCGCCGCCGGCGACGGTGATGGCCTGCCCGCTCACGAAGCTGGCCGCGTCGCTGGCGAGGAACACCACCACCGCGGCGGTCTCCTCGGGGGTCTGCATCCGCCCGAGCGGGATGGTCGCCCGCACCCACTCGTCGAGGCCGCGGCGGGCCACGCCGTGCTCCAGGCCCGGGTTGCCGCCGCCCGCGGCCGGCGACACGCCGAGCGGGCAGATCGCGTTGGCTCGGATCTGGTGGGGGGCCAGCTCGGTGGCTAGCACCTCGGTCAGCCGCAGGACCCCCGCCCGCGCCGCGGAGAACGCGCCGAACCCGGCTTCGCCGGCGACGCCCGCTGACGAGGACAGGCTCACGATCGCGCCGCCTCGTCCGGCGTCGACCATGCGACGCGCGGCAGGCCTGCGCGCCGAGCCACACCGTGGTGAGGTTCGCGTCGAGCGTCGCCCGCCATGAGACCGGGCTGAGCCCGAGCAGCGACCCGTTCCCCAGGTCGGGCCCGGTCCCGCCCGAGAGGTTGCAGCACACGTCGAGGCGCCCGAACGCGTCGACGGTCGCCGCCACCGAGGCCTCGACCGCGTCAGGGTCGGTGAGATCGACGGGGAGGGTCATCACCCGGTGGCCCTCAGCCGCGACGGCGTCGGCGGTGGCGTCGAGCGCGTCGCGGCTCACCCGGTACGAGGTCGCGTCGGTCGGCGTGTCGGTGACGACGTCGACGACCGCCACGTCGGCGCCTCGCCGAGCCAGCTCGACCGCCGTGGCTCGCCCGATTCCGGGCCGGCGGGCCGCGCCGGCCACCCAGGCGACCCGGCCCTCGAAGTCGCTCACGGCGGGGTCAGCCGGTCCAACACGGTGGCGACCGTGCGCTCCCCCTCCCGGGTCTGCCCGCCGACCTCGAGGAAGCGGTGCATCCGTCGCGCCGACTCGGGATCGAGGCGGGTCTCGTGGAACGCGGCGCCTTCCACGACGAACCCCGGCGTCGGGTCCGGGAGCGCAGCGTCAACGGCCCGCTTCGCGGCGGCGACCGCGATCGGCGGCAGGCTCGCGACCCGGAGGGCGAGCGTCCGCACGAAGCGCTCGATCTCGTCGTCGGGCAGCACCCGGTTCACGTACCCAATCGCGGCCGCTTCGTCGCCGGTGACGTCGTCGCAGCCGAGGATGACCTCCAGCGCCCGGGCGCGGCCCACGAGCCGGGTCAGGCGCTGGGTCCCGCCCGCGCCGGGGATGATGCCGAGCGCGACCTCGGGCTGACCCAAGCGGGCGTCGGAGGTCGCGAAGCGCAGGTCGCAGGCCAGCGCGATCTCGGAGCCGCCCCCGCGGGCGATGCCCCGCACCAGCGCGATCGACAGCTTCGGGGTGACGCGCAGCCGGTCGAGGAGCTGGTTCACCGGGGCCGGCCCGTCCCCGGGGGCGGCCGTCCCAGCCGGGAGGTCGAGGATCATCGCGACGTCGGCGTGGGCGATGAAGTACTCGTCGTCGGCGCTGGTGAGCACCAACACCCGGGCCGCGTCGTCGTGCTCGAACCGTCCGACCAGCGCGACGAGCTCGCGGGTCAGGTCGGCGTCCCAGAGGTTCAGGGGCGGATGGTCGATGGTCGCCCACAGGACGCCGTCGGCCAGCTCGACCCGGATCGAGGTGCCCGGCCCGTCGCTGGTCATTCGGGCATGGGCGGGTCCCACTGGACCCCGTTGATGTGGCTGCCCCCGTCCGCGAAGAGCGTGTTCCCGGTCACGTAGTCGCTGTCCTCGCTGGCCAGGAACAGGGCGACGCCGCCGATGTCATGCTCCGGATCCCCCATGCGGCCCTGCGGGTTCTGCTTCAGCATCTCCCGGGCGTTGTCCGGGGCCATGGTGGCGAACTGCACGTACGCGGGCGACGCGGCGGCGGGGGCGATCGCGTTCACGAGGATGTTGTGCCGGGCCCACTCCCGGGCCGCGGTGCGGGTGATGGCCCGGATCGCCTCCTTCGCCGCGTTGTAGTCGACGCTGTACATGTGGGCGTTCACGCCGTTCAACGACACAAAGTTGATGATGCGTCCCCACCGCTGGGCCTTGAAGTGGGGGAAGACGGCCTGCATGGCCCGGTAGGTGTGCAGCGGACCGCCCCGGAACGCCAGCTCGAGGTCGGTGTCCGGCTTGCGCTCGAAGCGGTCGTTCCCACCCGCGGCGTACGCGTTGTTCACCAGGATGTCGACCCGCCCGACGTGCTCGACGGCCGCGTCGACCATGGCCGTCACCTGGGCGGCGTCGAGCACGTCGGTGGCGACGAACCGGGCGTCGCCGCCCAGCTCCTCCCGGACCTCGCGCTCGACCGCGGCGCCGGTCTCGGGATTGCGCTCCGCGAGGAGCACTCCGGCGCCTTCCCGCGCGAACCGGCGGGCGACGCCGCGCCCGATGCCCTGGCCCGACCCGGTGATGATCGCGACCCGTCCGTCGAGGCGGCCCATCGTCTCCCCCTTGCCTGGTGCGCCGGGCCGGTGAGGGTACCCGAGGCGGGGCGGAGGCCGCCCGACGCCGCGCCCGCGCTCAGCAGGGCGCCGTCTTGGGGGCGGGGATGCCGAACTCGGACTGGTTGGCGATGTCGGGCGCCGGCGCCGCGCCGGGCTTGCCGCTCTTCGTCAACGACGACGGCAGCGTGGCGTCGGGCGACGTCGTCGCGGTCGTCGAGGCGGACTGACCGGGCAAGTTGCCGTTGATCGACACCGCAGCCGGGTTCGCCTGGCCACCCAGCCGGGCGAGCAGCGCGTCTGCGTCCGGCTCCCGCACGTACAGCACCTCCTGCCCGCCGCCCTGGTTCGGCCCCTCCGTCCAGGGGAGGGTGGCGAACTGCACCTGGCCGCTGTTGTTCGGGTTCACGGACCGGAACGCGTCGACGAGGCCGAGGACGTCGGACTTGCTCAGCCCGCTGTCGACGGTCAGGTTCTCGAGCACCTTGTCGACGATCTCGTTGGCGGTCAACGGGTTGCCCAGGCTGCTCTTCACCGCGATCCCGGCCAGCGTCTTGATGAACTGCTGCTGGGCAGCGATGCGACCGATGTCGGGCACCGCGTACGCCGACATCCACTCCCCCCGCGACTTGCTGTAGTACTCCAGGTCCCGAGACCGCACGTAGGCGAGCGCATCGGCCCCGTTGAACGTCTCACAGCCCGGCACCGGCTGGTACAGGCCGGTCTCGGGGTCCTGGGCCTGGTACGGGACGTAGACGTGCACGCTCCCGATCGCGTTGACCACGCCCTGGAAGCTCTGGAAGTTCAGGGAGATGAAGTGGTTGATACTGAGGTGGAAGTCCAGCTTCAGCATGTTGATGACCGGCTGGGGGCCGCTGTTGTAGGCGGCGTTGATCTTCGACATGCCCATGCCGGGGACCTTGACCCAGAGGTCCCGGGGGAACGACACCGCCAGTGTGGTGTGCGTCGCCTCGTCAACCCGGATCACCATCATGGCGTCGGAGCGCTGCCCGCCGGCGTTGGCCTCGTTGCCGAACTGCTGCTGCAGCGTCGAGTTCCCCTTCGTGAACGAGCGGGTGTCGGAGCCCACGACGAGGAAGTTCTCCGGGCCGGACGTCGCCGCCGCGGTGTGCACCGTGACCCGGGTGACCTTCGACAACTTGGCGTTGATGATGTAGTTGACGCTCAGCACCCCACCGGCCACGACCGCGGCCGCCAGCGACAAGGCGATGATGAACCGGCCCGCAAGGGCGCGCACTGGTCCGCGTCGACGAGACATCCAGGCTCCGAAGGTCGGCGCGCCTTGTCGTCACGAGGCCGCGCGGCCACCGAGACTACGCTCGCCCCACGCCCGAACGCGGCCGGGCCCCCGCCGCTGCGCACCGTCGCCGCCCCGGGCCGCCGCGAGGCCCGCGACGACGACGGCTCGGCAAGGGATCCGATCGTGCGCCGGTGGACGCCACCAGCCGCGTGAGTCGCGAATCCGACGAAGGAGACCGATGAGCGACGACCCGACTCTCGACGAGCAGGTGCAGCGCGTGCACGCCGACGGTGTGACGTGGATCACGCTGAACCGGCCCGACGCGGGAACGCGCTGACCCCTGATCAGCGCAACCGCATCATCGACCTGCTCGACGACGCCAACGCCGACGTCGCGGTGCGGGCCGTCGTGCTGACCGCGGCGGGTGACCGAGCCTTCTGCACCGGCGCCGACCTGCGCGTCGACCGGCCGGTGACGCACGCTCGGCCCGAAGGGGCACCCGAGCGGCCGGTCCTGTCGGTCGATCACACCTGCTTGGGCGCGCAGCGTCTGATCGCGGCGCTCCAGGACTGCGACAAGCCGATCGTGTGCGCGGTGAACGGCACCGCGGCGGGGATCGGCGCCCACCTCGCGTTCGCCTGCGATCTGGTGGTCGCGGCCGAGCACGCCCGCTTCATCGAGGTGTTCGTGCGGCGGGGCATCATCCCGGACGGGGGCGGCGCCTACCTGGTGACCCGCCTGGTCGGACCGCTGAAGGCGAAGGAGCTGGTGTTCTTCGGCGACGACCTGTCGGCCCCCGACGCGGCCCGGCTCGGCCTCGTGAACCGGGTCGTGCCCGGGGCGGGTCTGCACGACGCGGCCGCCGAGTGGGCGGGACGCCTGGCCGCCGGCCCCACGCCCGCGATCGCGCTCTCGAAGCGGCTCATCAACCGGGCCCTCGAGATCGACCGGGTCACCGCGTTCGCCGACGAGCGCTGGGCGCAGGAGATCGCGATGGCGAGCGCCGACGCGGCGGAGGGGCTGGCCAGCTTCGCGGAGCGGCGCCCGCCGGTGTTCCGAGGCTGGTGAGCCGACCCGCCCGGCGTGGTATGACGCTGGCGATGACCGACACCGAGCTGGCCGCCCGCGCCGACGAGGCGCGCCGCGCCGCGGCCGCCGGGATGGACGCGGCCCGGGCGTCGCTCGGGGACCTGGTGCGGATCCCGAGCATCAGCGCCGACCCCGACCGGGTCGGGGACGTGCAGCGCAGCGCCGACGCCACCGCCGCCCTGCTCGAGGCGAGCGGCCTCGAGTCGGTCCGGCTGGCGTCGGTTGACGGCTGCCCGCCCGCCGTGATCGGCGAGCGCCACCACAGCCCGGACGCGCCGACGGTGCTGCTCTACGCGCACCACGACGTGCAGCCGCCCGGGTTCACCGACCGGTGGTCCTCGGATCCCTTCGAGCCAGTCGAGCGGGACGGGCGCCTCTACGGGCGGGGCAGCGCCGACGACAAGGCCGGCGCGGTCGCTCACGCGGCCGCGGTGCGGGCCTGGCTCGACGGCGGAGCCGAGCCGCCCTGCAACGTGACCGTCTTCGTCGAGGGGGAGGAGGAGGTCGGCTCCCCGCACCTCGACGCCTTCCTCGGCCGCTACGTCGACGAGCTGGCCGCCGACGTGCTGCTCCTCGCCGACGCCGGCAACTGGAGCGTCGGCGTGCCCGGCCTCACCTGCTCGCTGCGGGGCCTGGCCGGCGGGCTCCTCCGCCTCCGGGCCCTCAACGGGCCGGTCCACAGCGGCATGGCGGGCGGCGTCGTCCCCGACCCGACGCTGGCGCTGGCGCGGCTCCTCGACTCGCTGGTCGACGAGCACGGCGACGTCGCGATCGACGGCTTCTGGGACGACGTCGACGAGCCGACCGCCGCCGAGCGGGCCCGGCTCGCCGAGCTGGGCGGCGATCCGGCCCGGGTCCTCGGCCTCTACGGCGCCCGGCCCGGGGTCGAGGCGGCCGGCGACCCGGCGGTGCCGGTCTTCGAGCGGCTCTGGCTCCGGCCCGCCCTCACCGTCCTCGCCGTCGACACGCACCCGATCGCCGGGTCGTCGAACCAGATCGTCGCCGACGCGGCGGCGCTCGTCAGCGTCCGCCTCGCGCCACGCCAAGACCCGCACCGGGCCCTCGACGCGCTGCGCTCGCACCTCGCGGCGCGGATCCCGTGGGGGCTCGAGTGGTCGTTCGAGGCCGACTGGGTCGCGCCGGGCTGGGCCTGCGAGCCGACCGGCTGGGCGTTCGGCGCCGCCGACCGGGCGCTGCAGGCCGGGTTCGGCCGGCCGCCGGTGGTGATGGGCGTGGGCGGGTCGATCCCGTTCGTCAAGCCGTTCGCCGACGCGTTCGGGGGCATCCCGGCCCTGCTGCTCGGGCCGGCCGACCCCGAGAGCCGCATCCACGGGGAGGACGAGAGCCTCCACCTCGGCGACTGGCAGCACCTCATCCTCAGCGAGGTCGCGCTCCTCGCCGAGCTCGCCGACGCCGCCCCCTGAGCCGACCGCCGGGTGAGCCGGTCAGGCGACCGCGGCCCGCTTGGTGCGGAAGTGCGGGATGACGTGCTCGCCCCACTGGCGGATCGTCTCCATGCACGCGGCCTGCGGGACGGTCCCCATCTGGATGAGGCACATGATCTCGTCCGCGCCCGCGGCCTCGAGCCGCTCCGCGTAGGCGATCGCGTCCCGCCACGACCCGTAGGCGTGCTCGACGAGGTTGAACGTCGCGCCGCTGCTCGGCCCGACCGGGATCTTCGCCTCGTGGAGATGGGCGATCATCCGGTCCTTCGACCGCTCGATCTCGGCCACCTGGTCGGTCTCCCGGTCGCCGACCTGGGGCGGCGGGCCGCCGCCGTACCAGTGGGCGATCGCCTCCGCGAAGAAGCGCTGACCGCGGGCGCCGGTCTGGAGGGCGACGTCGGCGTCGTCGAGCACGACGGTGGGGCATAGCGCCGAGAAGTGGTCGTTGACCTGCGAGGACACGAACCGCTTCTTGGAGCGGGTCGCGATCGTGTCCGCGTAGCGCTGGTGCATCGCCGCGACGTCGTCGGGGCCCGAGAAGCCGAGCACGAGCGCGCCGATGCCGTACTCGGCGGCGAGCGCGACGGTGTCGTTCTTCGTGCACGCCAGGTACAGGGGCGGGTGCGGCAGCTGCACGGGGCGGGGCAGGATCGGGTGCGGCGCGACCTGGAGTAGCTCGCCGTGCCACTCGAACACGCCGCCGTCGTCGCCGCGCCACATCGAGCCGATCATCCGCAGCGCCTCCTCGACCTCCGGGTAGGTGCGGGTCGGGTCGACGCCCATCGCCGACATCTCCTGAAGCGTCGCGCCGCGGCCGGCGCCCAGGTCGAGACGGCCGTTCGAGAGCGTGTCGAGCATCGCGGCCCGCTCCGCGACGCGGATCGGGTGGTTGTAGTGGAACGGCATGCAGACGACGCCGTGCCCGATCCGGATCCGCTCCGTCTTGGCGGCCACCCAGGTGAGGAACACCTCGGGGGCGCTCATGTGCGCGTACCACTCGAGGCAGTGGTGCTCCACGGCCCACACCCGGTCGAAGCCCATCTGCTCCCCGTAGACGGCCTGCTCGACGCAGTCGTGCAGCACCTGGTGCTCGTTGGCCGCCGACGAGTCGGCCATCTGGGCCTCGAAGATCATCGAGAACTTCACCGCTCCTCCTTACGTGTCGTGGTCGGATGCCACTCGCCCGCCCGGCGGGTCACTGCCCGCCGGTGGCGGTCACGCCGCCGTCGACGACGACCGCGGCGCCGTTCATGTAGGCGCTCTCGTCGGAGAGCAAGAAGCGGGCCACGCGGGCGATGTCGGCGGGGATTCCGAGCCGTCCGAGCGGGATGTGCGTCTCGAGCTGGGCTCGGGAGTCGGCGGACGCGACGGCGGGGGCGAGCATCGGGGTGTCGATGTAGCCGGGGCACACCGCGTTGACGCGGATCCCGTCCGGGCCGAGCCGGTGGGCGAGGGCGCGGGTGAGCCCGAGCATGCCGTGCTTCGCCGCCGTGTAGGACGGGATGGCGCCGTGGCCGATCAGCCCCTCGATGGAGGAGATCCCGACGATCGCCGCGCCGGGCCCCGCGGCGCGCAGCTCGGGCAGCGCCGCCCGGACGACGAACGCGTAGGCGCGCAGATGGGTGGCGAGCACCGCGTCCCAGGTGTCGACGTCGATGACGTCGTCGAGCGCCGCGGCGACGATCCCGGCCCCGTGCAGGAGCCCGCCGACCGGGCCGAGCGCGGCGACGGTCGGCGCGACCGCGGCGGTGAGGGCCGCGGTGTCGGTGACGTCGACGCCGACCGCGTGGGCGGCGACGCCGTGCTCGTCGCGGCACTGGGCGGCGACCCGGGCCGCGCCGTCGGCGTCGCGGTCCCACACCCCGACCGGACGGCCCACCTCGGCCAGCGCGGCGCAGATCCCGGCCCCGATCCCGGACGCGCCGCCGGTGACGATGACGCCGGTGGCGGGCGTCCCGAGCGGGTTGGCGGTCATGCGACCCCGAGCAGCAGCCCGCTGGTCGGCACCCCCGTCCCGGCGGTGACCAGGACGTGCTCCACCCCGTCAGGCTGGTTCGTGGAGGTGTGCCGGACCAGCCGGGTGCCCTCCGCGATGCCGTTCATGCCGTGGATGTACGCCTCCCCGAGCTGGCCGCCGTTGGTGTTGATGGGGAGCCGCCCGCCGAGCTCGATGTTGCCGTCCCGGATGAAGTCTTTCGCCTCCCCGCGCCCGCAGAACCCGAACTCCTCGAGCTGGGGCAAGGCGAGCGGGGTGAAGTGGTCGTAGATGATCGCGGCCTGGATGTCGTCGGGGGTCAAGCCGCTGGTGTTCCACAGCTGCCGGGCGACGAGGCCCATCTCGGGCAGGCCGGTGATCGACTCCCGGTAGTAGCTGGTCATCATGTCCTGGTCCTTGCCCGCGCCCTGCGCCGCGGCGTGGACGATGACTGGCGGCTGGGCGAGGTCGCGGGCCCGCTCGGGGGTGGTGACGACGAGCGCCTGCGCGCCGTCGCTCTCCTGGCAGCAGTCGAGGAGATGGAGCGGCTCGACGATCCAGCGGGAGTTCTGGTGGTCCTCGAGGGTGATGGGCTGCTCGTAGAACCAGGCCTTCGGGTTCTTCGCGGCGTGCTTGCGGTCCGCGACCGCGATGCGGCCGAAGTCCTCGCTGGTCGCCCCGTACTCGTGGAGGTACCGCTGGGCGAACATGGCGACCCACTGGGCCGGGGTGAGCAGCCCGAACGGGGCGTACCAGGCGAAGTGGGCCGACTCCGCGTTCGCGACCGGCGGTCGGCCCTGCACGCCGGAGCCGAACCGGTGCCCGGAGCGCTCGTTGAAGCCCCGGTAGCAGACCACGTAGTCGGCGACGCCGGCGTGGACGGCTAGGACCGCCTGCTGGATGGTGCCGCAGGCGGCGCCGCCGCCGTGGTGGACGCGGGAGAAGAAGGACAGCTCGCCGATGCCGAGGTTGCGGGCGATCTCGATCTCGGGGTTCGTGTCGGCGGTGAAGGTCACCATGCCGTCGATCTGGGACGGCTGGAGCCCGGCGTCGGCGATCGCGGCCTCGCAGGCCTCGACGCAGAGGCGCATCTCGGAGCGGCCGGAGTCCTTCGAGAACTCGGTGGCGCCGATCCCGACGATCGCGCCCGCGTCGCGCAGTTGGCTCTGGTCGCTCACGGGGCGAAGCTCAAGGTCACGGTGCCGGCCAGGTGGTCGCCGAGGCTGTTGGCGCCCCGCACCGCCAGCTCGACCAGGTTGCCGTCGACCTTCGTGACCGTGCCGGTCATGGTCATCGTGTCCCCCGGGTAGTTGGGGGCGCCGAGGCGGATCCGGACCGAGCGGAGCAGCGCGTCGGGTCCCGCCCAGCCGGTCACGTAGCGGCCCACCATCCCGTCGGAGGTCAAGATATTCATGAAGATGTCCTGTGAGCCCCGCTCCTGGGCGAGCCCCGGGTCGTGGTGGACGTCTTGGTAGTCGCGGGACGCGATCGCGGTCGCGACGATCAGGGTGCGGGTGAGCGGGATCGGCAGCGTCGGCAGCTCGTCGCCGACGTGAACGTCCCCGACCCGAAGCGAGGTGGTGGTGGTCATCGGGCGGCTCCTGCCAGGGTCTGGCCGAGGCGGGCCAGCTGGGCGCTGGCGCCGCCGAGGGTGTCTTCGATCTGCTTGCCCCACAAGAAGTAGCGGTGCACCGGGTAGTCGACGTCGGCGCCCAGCCCGCCGTGGAGATGCTGGGCGTTGTGCACCACTCGCTGGCCGCCGTCGGACGCCCACCACTTGGCGACCAGCACGTCGGCGGTCGCCTCGCGTCCCGCGTCGAGCCGCCACGCCGCTTGCTGCATCGTGACCCGGATCGACTCGGTCCAGATGTAGCCGTCCGCGGCGCGCAGCGCGACCCCCTGGAAGGTGGAGAGCGGCTTGCCGAACTGGTTCCGCTGCGATGTGTACTCGGCGGCCAGCTTGATCGCGGCCTCGCAGACGCCGACCTGGAGCGCGCACAGGCCGAGCAGCGCCCGGTCGAGCATCCACGCCAGGGTCCGCTCGCCCGCGTCGACCGAGCCGAGCGGCTCCGCGGCCGCGCCGTCGAGGTGCAGGTGCGGGTGCACCTCCCGGTTCGTGGTGACCGCCCGCTCCCGCGTCACGCCCGCGCCTCCCGGGTCGACGAGGAACACGGCGACCCCGGCGTCGGTACAGGCCGGGACGAGCACCCGGGCCGCGACGTGCGCGGCTGGCACCGCGGGCTGGACGCCGTCGAGGCGCCACTGGTCCCCGTCCCGCGTCGCGGTCGCCGCGGGTCGACGCGGGTCGTTGACGCCCGGCTCGGCGAGCGCGGCGGTGAGCAGGGTGTCGCCGGCGACGACCCCGGGCAGCCAGGCTTGCTGCTGCTCGGGGGTTCCCCAGCCGGCGACGGCGAGCGCGCCGAGCGCGACGGTGGCGTAGAGCGGAACCGGGGCGACGACCCGGCCCTGCTGCTCGAGGATCAGGCCCAGCTCGAGGAGCCCCAGGCCGCTGCCGCCCACCTCCTCGGGGAGGCAGAGGCCGAGCAGGCCCGCGTCGGCGAGCGTCGTCCAGAGGTCCCAGTCGACCCGGTCGTCGGTCGCCTCGACCGTCTTGACCCGCTCCGGGCTCACCGACCCCTGGAAGATCTGCTCGGCGAGGTCCCGGACCGCGACCTGCTCGTCGCTGAGGTGGAAGTCCATCCCGGCTAGGCCCTTGGCTTGAAGGCGGGCAGGGTCAGGTCGGGGTCGAGGTCCAGCCACTCGACCTCGACCGGCAGCCCGACGCGGACGTCGGCCGGGTCGATGCCGACCACGTCCGCGACCAGGCGGGTGCCTTCCTCGAGCTCGATGAGCCCCACCGCGAGCGGGTAGTCGAACGCCGGCACCTGCGGGTAGTGGTTCACCACGAAGCTGTACACCGTGCCGCGGCCGCTGGCCTCCTGCGCCGTCCACTCGTACGAGCCGCAGTCGGGGCAGCGGGGTCCGGGCGGGTGGCGCAACGCGCCGCAGCCCGCGCAGCGCTGGATCAGGAGCCGGTGCTCCTTCGCCCCGTCGAAGAAGAACGCGTTGTCCTGGGTGACGGCGGGGCGGGGACGCGGCGGACGCTCGGCCGCGCTGGCCGAGGCGGAGCGGCCCGTCCCGGGCTTGAACTTCAGGATCCGGAACAGCATCCGCCCGACCGGCTCCCCCTCGGTCGTCTCGTACTCGACCCGGGTGGTGACGAAGTGACCGATCCCGAGCCCGGTGTGTTTCTCCTCGGAGATGCTGTCGATCACGGTCCGGGTGCGGAGATGGTCCCCGACGTGGAGCATCCGGTCGTACTCCTGCTCCGAGTTGGTGGCCACCACCGACGAGAAGCCCGCCTCGTCGAGCAGGGTCATCAGCTCGTCGCGGGGTGAGCCGCCCTCGGCCGGCCGGCCGCGGATGCCGCGCATCACCCAGGCTTGGAGCATCACGGCCGGGGCGATGATCTGGCCGTGTCGGGACCGGGCCGCCGCCTCCGGGTCGACGTACACCGGGTTCTCGTCGCCCATGGCCTCGACCCAGTGGCGGATCATCGGCTGGTTCACCGGGTCGGCGCCCACTTCCTCGCCGACCTCGAGGCCCTCGAAGGCCTGGAGCTTGGCGAGGAAGGCGGCCTGCTCGTCGGTCTCGGTCGTGGTCACGTCCTGGGCCTCCGGTCGCTGCGGGTGCGGTGCGGGGTCGACCCGTCGGGGTCGCGTCGCATCATCGGGCCTGGCGGGCCATGCCGAGCCCGGCGGTGGCGACGATCTCGCGGAGCACCTCGACGACCCCGCCGCCGAAGGTGTTGATCTCCGCGGCGCGGGCGGCCCGCTCGACCTCGCCGTGCAGCACCGCGCCCGGGGAGCCCTCGGCCAGGTAGCCGCTCGCGCCGAGGATGCCGAGGAACAGCCGGTACGACTCGATCTGGGTCTCGACCCCGTACACCTTGGCCGCCGACGCGTCGGCGGGGGTCAAGGTGTTGTTCGCGACCGCGGCGGCCATCCGCCAGTTGATGAGCTTCATCGCCTCGAGGAGCGAGTGGGCGCGGGCGAGGTCGCTCTGCACCCACGGGACGTCGAGCATCGTGCGGTCGAGGCCCTCCCCCGAGTCGGTGGTGCGGCACCACTCGACGACATCGTCGTAGAGCCGGTGGGTGAGACCGCCGAGGGCGGCGAGCCCGACCCGCTCGTGGTTGAGCTGGTTGGTGATGAGCCGCCAGCCCGCGTTGACGTCCCCGACCACGTTCGTCGCTGGGACGCGCACGTCGTCGTAGTACGACGCCTGGGTGACGACGCTGCCCACGGTCACGATCGGGGTGCACTTGAACCCGGGCGAGTCGGTGGGGACGATGATGATCGAGATGCCCTTGTGCTTCGGCGCGTCGGGATCGGTGCGGCAGGCCAGCCAGATGAAGTCGGCCTGGTTGGCGCCGCTGGTGAACACCTTGCTGCCGTTGATCCGCCACTCCTCGCCGTCGAGGACGGCCCGGGTGCGGAGCGACGCCAGGTCGGTGCCGGCCTCGGGCTCGGTGTAGCCGATCGCGAAGTTGACGTCGCCGGAGAGGATCCCGGGGAGGAAGCGGCGCTTCTGGTCCTCGCTGCCGAAGGCCATGATCGTCGGCCCGACCGTGTTGACGGTCACGAACGGGAACGGGGCGCCGGCCCGCTGAACCTCGTCGAAGAGGATGAACTGCTCGATCGCGTCGCGGCCCTCCCCTCCATTCTCCTTGGGCCAGCCGAGGCCCAGCCAGCCGTCGGCGCCCATCTGGCGGACCACGTCCCGGAAGATCGGGCTGCCCTCCCCCGCGTGGCCGAGGCCGGCGCGGACCTCGGGGGTGAGGAGCCGGGCGAAGTACTCCCGGCAGCTCCTTGCGGAGGGCGAGCTGCTCGTCGGTGTAGTCCAAGAACATAGAACGCGTTTCAATCTATAGGGGGGCCGCGGGGCCTGCCACCGGCGTCGTCACCCGCCGACCAGCCGGTCCCCGATGACCCCCGCGTCCACGAGCGCGCCGAGCGCGGCCGGTCCGACGCCGAGCTCGGCCAGGACCTCGGCGTTGTGCTCCCCGAGCGTCGGGGCGCCGCGGCGGTGCGGCTCGGGGAGGAACGAGAACCGCACCGGCCAGCCCGGGTAGCGGCGCGCCCCGGAGCGGGGATGCTCGAGCGGCACGTAGTAGCGGCGCGCGCCGAGCTGGGGGTCGTCGAACATCCACGGGACGGTGAGCACCCGCGCCGCGGGGATCCCGGCCGCGGTGAGCGACGCGACCGCGTCGTCGACCGCGAGCGGTGCTGCCCAGGCGCGGAGCGTGGCGTCGAGCTCGTCGTGGCGGGCCCGCCGCCCGGCCGGGTCGGCGAGATCCGGGTCGGTGAGCCACCCGGGGTGCCCGACCCGGGGGGCCAGGGCGCGCCACTGCTCGTCGTCGGTGACGCTCAGCGCCAGCCACTCCGGGCCGCGGGCCCCGGGCCGGCACGGGTACACGCCCTGCGGCGCGTGGTGCGGGTCTCGGTTCGCGCGGCGGGGCACGGCCCGCCGCCGGCCCGACCACTCGACGATCAGCTCCGCGGCGAGGTTGGCGCCCGTCTCGAGCTGCGCGACCTCGATGAGCTGACCCTCCCCGGTGCGGTCCCGGTGGTCGAGCGCGGCTTGCACCGCGACCGCGGCGTGCATCCCGATCACCGGGTCGGCGAGCCCACCCGGGTGCATCGGCCGCTCGGGCGGCCCGGTGACGCTCGCCATGCCGGTGGCCTGCTCGATCACCATCGCCCAGCCCACGTAGTCCCGCCAGGGCCCGACCAGCCCGAACCCGGGCATGCGGACCATGATCACGTCGGGCGTGACGGCCCGGACCTGCTCGTAGCCGAGCCCGAACTGCTCGACCACCCGGGCCGAGAAGTTCTCCACCACCACGTCCGCGCCCTCGATGAGGCGCCGCAGGAGCCGTTGGCCCTCGTCGGTGGTCAGGTCGAGGGTGACGTCCCGCTTGTTGAGGTTCGTGGCCTGGAACACTCCGCCCCGCTCGTACCAGTCGGCTCCCATGTCGGGCAGCGCGCCCGAGAAGCGGAACCCGTCGGGACGGCGCGTCGAATTCGACCTTCACGACGTCGGCGCCGAGCGCGCCGAGGTACATGCTGCAGTAGGGGCCGGCCCAGAACGTCCCGAGGTCGACGACCCGCAGCCCCGCGAACGGCAGCCCCGGGCCGCGACGGGCCAGCGGCGCCGAGTCGGCATGGGCCGGCGGGGTGTGGTCGCCGAGCCGGGGGGCGGGGCCGCGGCGGGCCGCGGGGGTGGCGCTCAGCCGCCACGGCGGCCCGGGGAGGGTCAGGTCGCCGGCGTCGACGAAGAACGGCCGCTCCTGGAACTGCGCGTAGCCCAGCATCATCCGGCCGTCCCCGACCGGCGCCGCCGGCACCCGGAAGGCCTGGCTGAGCTCGACGATCTCGGACGCGTCGCGCTCGAGGAGCCACGGCTCGAGCCGGGCGTAGAACTCGTCGAGCAGCGGGCCGCCCGCCGCCAGCTCGAGCTGGCGGGGCGCGAACTCGTCGAGGCCGACCATCACGCACGCGTCGACGAAGTGCTGCCCGGTGAGCGCGTTGATGCCGACCCACCCGTCCCGGCAGCGGACGATGCCCGGCAGCGGGAAGTGGCGCGCCTGCGGCGGCGGGAGGCCGGCGCCGAGCATGTCCTCCATGACCAGGTTCGGGTAGGCGAGCGTGCCGACCAGGCACTCCATCGTGGACAGGTCGGCGATCACGAGGTCGTCCTGCCCGCGGGCGGCGCGGGCCGCGGTGAGCGCGGCCGCGGCCGCGAACGACCCTGCCGCGTACTCGTGGATGCGGACCCCGACCTGCACCGGCGACATCTCGGGCACGCCGTGGCTCGACACCCAGCCGCCGAGCGCCTGGACGATGAACCCGTTGCACGGTCGCCCGACGTACGGGCCGTGCTGCCCGAAGTCGGCGATGCGGACCAGCGCCAGCGGCGCCGGCCGGTCCCGGCGCTCGGAGCCCGGGACGCCGAGCGCCTCGAGGCGCCCCGCGCCGAGGCTCTCCACCACCACGTCCGCGCCGGCGGCCGCCTCCTGCAGCCAGGCCCGCCCCTCCCGGCTGTCCACGTCGACGACGACGCTGCGCTTGGCGCCGTTCAGGAACTCGAAGAGCCGCCCCACCTGGGCCGGGTCGTCGGGGTCGTCGTCGGGGAACGACGACCAGCGCCGGAGCGGGTCGCCGCCGGGCGGCTCGACCTTCACGACGTCGGCACCGAGGTCACCGAGCAGCTTGGTGGCGTACGGCGCCGCGATCTCGCCGCCGAGCTCCAGCACTCGGAGTCCGCCGAGCGCGGTCACGGTCAGGTGTTCTTGGGGATGTCGCGGAACGGCTCGGTCTTGTCGGGGCGGGGCTCGGGGGGCAGTCCGAGCACCCGCTCGCCGAGGATGTTGCGCTGCACCTGCTCGGTGCCGCCACCGATCCGGATCCCCCACTGGCCGAGGAACTGCTGCTGCCAGAAGCCATCCTCGAACGCGTCGTGCCCGGCGAGCAGGCCCGCCGCACCTTCGATCGCCAGCGCCAGGTCCCCGTTGCGGGCCGCGTGCTCGGAGATGACGAGCTTGGCGACCGAGCTCTCCGGCCCGAGCGGCCGCCCCGCGCGCGCCGCGGCCTGGGCGCGCTGGCCCAGCCAGCGGAGCAGCTCGAAGCGGATGTACGCGGCCGCGAGCCGCTGGCGGATCTCGGGATCGTCGGTGCGGCCGTAGTGGCGGGCCAGCTCGAGGTAGTCGCGGAACCCGAGCCCGCTCGCGTTGCCGATCAGCGCCCGCTCGTTCATCAAGGTGGTCTGGGCGACGCCCCAGCCGCCGTTCACCTCGCCGACCACGTTGGCGTGCGGGATGCGCACGTCGGTGAGGAAGGTCTCGTTGAAGTGCGCGACGCCGGTGATCTGTCGCAGCGGCCGCGGCTCGACGCCGGGGGTGCGCATGTCGACGAGGAAGTAGGTGATGCCCCGATGCTTGGGGACGTCCCAGTTCGTGCGGGCGAGGAGGATCCCCCAGTCCGCGATGCTGCGCGAACGAGTTCCAGACCTTCTGGCCGTTGACGACCCACTCGTCCCCGTCGCGCTCGGCGCGGGTGGTCAGCCCGGCCAGGTCGGACCCCGCGCCGGGCTCGCTGAACAGCTGGCACCACACCTCGTCGCCGCGCAGCACCGCGGGGATCGACCGCCGCTTCTGGTCCTCGGTGCCGTGGACGAGGAGGGTGGGGACGACCATGCCGAGCGCCACCGCGAAGACGCCGGTGTCGACCTCGTAGCGGGCCACCTCCTGGCGCCACACCCGCTCGAGGGCCGGGCTGGCACCCCGGCCGCCGTACTCCTCGGGGACGGTGATGCCCGCGAACCCGGCGTCGAAGATCTGGCGCTGCCACGTCTTGCACGCCGCGACGTGGGCCTGCTCGTCCTCCTCGCCGGTCGCCGCGACGCGCCGCTTGAACTCGCTGGTGTCGGGCTGTCGGCGCTCGGCGTGGCCCTCGAGCCACGCCTGCGCCGCGGCGCGAAAGGCGCTCTGCTCGTCCGTTGACGCGTCGAGGACCGTCACCGCTTCAGGTCGACGGCGTCGAGCGTCGACCCCACGACCCACATGGCGAAGTACTGCGCGGCGCCGCCGTATGCCTGCCCGAGCGCGACGGTGGCGTCCGGCACCTGGTGCTCACCGGCCCGGCCCCGGACCTGCAGGGCCGCCTCCGCGAAGCGGAGCATCCCCGACGCGCCGATCGGGTTCGAGGACAGCACCCCACCCGACGGGTTGACCGGGAACGACCCGTCGATCTGGGTCTCGCCGCTCTCGACCATCTGCCAGCCTTCCCCGGGGCCGGCGATGTCGTGGCCCTCGAGCCACATCGGCTCGTACCAGGAGAACGGCACGTACAGCTCGGCGACGTCGACCTGGCGGCGAGGGTCGCGGATCCCGGCCGCCTCGTAGACCAGGTGCGCGCACTCGACGCCGGCGACGGGCCGGACCGGGTCCCGGCCCGGGAAGGTGCCGAGCTCGCTGCGCATCGCGGTGCCGAGCACCCAAGCCGGGGGGTGCGGCGCCCGGGTCGCGCCCTCCTCGGTGGTGACCACCAGCGCGCACGCCCCGTCCGAGGAGGGGCAGGACTCGTGCCAGTGGATCGGGTCCCACAGCATCGGCGAGTCCTTCACCTCGTCGATGGTGAGGTTCGGCATCTGGAGGTGGGCGTACGGGTTCTTCGCCGCGTTGCGGCGGTCCTTCACCGCGACCATCCAGCCGATGTGCTCCGGCGCCCCGGAGCGGGCCATGTAGGACCGCATCCACGGGGCGAAGATCCCACCTGCGCCCATCCCGCCGCTGCGGCCGCCGGCCAGCCCCCACTGCGCGTTCCCCTCGGCCTGCTTCTCGTAGGCGACGGTCAGCACCCGGTCGTGGATGCCGGTCTGGACCAGGTGCGTCGCGACGAGCGCGGTGGAGCCGCCGACGCTCCCCGCGGTGTGGACCCGCAGGATCGGCTTGCCCACCGCGCCCAGCGCGTCGGCGAGGCTCAGCTCCGGCATCATCACCCCCTCGAACGGGTCGGGGGCCTTGCCGAGCACGACCGCGTCGATGTCGGTCCAGGTCAGCTCGGCGTCGTCGAGGGCCCGCTGCGCGGCTTCGCGCACCAGACCGGGCAGCGACACGTCGTCCCGGCGCTTCTTGTGCTTGGTCTGTCCGATACCGACGATGGCGGCGGGACGGCTCACCGGCTCACGCTCCTTCCAGGACGCACACCAGGTTCTGCTGCAGGCACTGCCCTGATGTGGCGTGCGCGAGGGCCCGCGACACCCCACGCTCGCTGATCGCGCGGGCCGCCTCGACGATGCGGGCCAAGCCGACCGCCATGACCGGATTGGCGGCCAGCGCCCCGCCCGACGGGTTGACGTCGACGTCGACGCCGAGGCCCAGGGCCTCGCGGAGCAGCTTCTCCTGGTGGGTGAACGTGGCGCTCAACTCGGCCACCTCCACCGGGCCGTCGTCGATGCCGGCGTGGCGGCCCGCCTCCCGGGTGGAGAGCGATTCGGTGAGGTCCCGCATCCCGGGCTGGTGCGGCTCGATGCGGTGATCGATCCCGCGGATCCAAACCGGGCGGTCAGAGAGCTGGCGGGCCTTGTCAGCGGAGGCGAGGATGACCGCGCTGGCCCCGTCCGAGATCGGGGGCAGGTCGTGGCGGCGGAGCGGCGCGGTGACGTACGGCTCCTGGAGCAGCGTGTCGACGTCGGCGCTGCTCCTTACCTGCGCGTACGGGTTGCTCGCCGCGTTGGTGCGGCTCCGGACCGCGATCTCGGCCATCTCCCGCTCCGTGATGGTCCCCTTCTCGAGCATCGACCGGGCTTGCAGCGCGGCGAGGGAGACCGGGTCGACGCCGAGCGGGGTGAGCGTGTAGGGGTCGAGCTGCAGCGGGTACACCTCGGCGGGCGCGCCCGGCGAGGACTTGCCCGACCCGAACGCGAGCGCGAGGTCGATGTCGCCGTGCTGGAGGCGGACCCAGGCCTCGTAGAGCGCCCAGGCGCCGTCCATCTCGACGTGCGACTCGGAGATCGGCGGCCAGGCGCCGACCGCCTCGAGGTTCATCACGAACGCGAACGTCTGCCCGGACAGGTAGTCGCAGCTGCCCGCGCAGGTAAACCCGATGTCGCGGCGCTCCGCGTGCGCCTTCTCGATCGCCTCGCTGATGACGGGGAACAGGAACTGGGGCTCGGTGAGCTCGGCTTGGCGCTGGCTGGGCGACTGGGCGTACCCGATGATCGCGATCTCTTGCATGGTCAGAACGTCGCCTTGCCGAGGAACTGCTCGGCGGGGAGGTCCGGCTCGCCGGTGGGACGCCAGCCGACGATGCAGCCTTCGGCGCTGCCCCAGCTGCGGTTCGTGATGTCCGCGACGCTGCGCTCCCCCTCCGGCTTCCACACCGCCTCGACCCGCATCCCGACCCGCACCTCGTCGACCGGCACGTCGACGAGGTCCTGGAGGTTCATCGTGGCCTCCTCCCCGTCGAGCTTCACCGACGCCCGCACGAACGGCTCGGTCTCCTCCTGCCCGTAGTACTGGACGGGGGTGACCACCGTGTAGTTGGTGACCGTTCCCGTGTCGGCGAGGACGATCTCGTCGGCGTCGGTGGTCTCCACGACGCAGATCGGGCAGTAGCCGCGGGGCGGCAGGTAGACGAGCCCGCAGCTCGGGCACTTGTGGCCGATCAGCCGACCCTCGAGGAGCTGCCCGGAGTAGCGAAACACCACCGGGCAGAGCGGCTCGTGGTAGTCGAGCTGCATGAAGTAGTCCATCATCGTGACCGGGCCGTCCTCGGCCTGGTCGGTCGCGTCGGGGGTCACGACGCCTCCTCGGGAACGAAGGTGAGGTCGGTGATGTGCCCGATCCGCTCGTCCTTCCAGCGGGCGACGACCCGCATGCCGGTGCGCATGCGGTCGATCGAGCCGGCGTCGACGGCGTGGAGCAGCGCGGTGTCCGCCCCGTCGAGGCGGATCAGCGCGAACGCGAACGGATGGTCAAGGGGATGCTTGCGGGTCGGCTGGCTGACCCACGCCCACGTGTCGACGACCCCGCCCGGGCCGACCTCGACGAAGTCGGCCGCGATCGCCTCGCCCGTCGCCGGGTCCCACTCGAGCGGCGGGACCAGGACGCGGCCGTCCTGGTTCCGGACCCCGAGCACCTGGCCGTCGCGCAGGCCGGTGAGGAACGGGCCGATCACCGGGCCCAGCGTCCGGGTGTAGGGGAACTCGATGGTGTGCGTGGTCATCGGCAGGTCAGACACCGCCGGAGTAGAACACATTCCATTTCTTTCCGACAAGTGGCGGTCAGCGTCCGGCGAGGAGGAGCCGGGCCGCTGACTCCAGCTCGGCGTTGACGGTCGCGGTGTCGTGCCAGCCGTTGACCCAGCCGACCAGCCACCCGAACCACACCATCCGCAGCGTCCGGGCCAGCCGAGCCTGCAGCTCCGGGTCGAGGTCGTGCATCGCCCCGGCCAGGACCCGGTCCATGGTGGCCATGAGCTCGACTTGGTGGTCCCGGACCGCCGGGTCCGGCGACGCCGACGCGGTGACGAGCGCCGCGGTGCGGCGCGGCTCGATCACGGCGGCCCGCATGGCCTGATGGAGCAGGTCGACGACCCGGTCGGCGGCGGTCGCGCCGACCGGCGGCCGGCGGTCGAACCGCTGGGCCAGCTCCCGCCACAGCTCGAGCTGGCAGGCGACGAGCAGCTGGTCCTTCGAGCTGAAGTACCGGTAGATCGTGCCGAGCGCGACCTGGCCGCGGGTCGCGACGTCACGCATCTGCACCGCGTCGTAGCCGCCCTCGGCGGCCAGGCTCATCGCCGCGTCGAGAACCCGGTCCCGGCGGGCCAGCTGGTTCGGGGTGAGCGTCTCCCCGTCGACGGCCACGTCAGGCGCCGTCGGGGGAGCCGGGGAGGGCCCCGACCACCCGCTCCTGCGCGACCGCGGTGTCGTCGCGGACGAGGTCGAGGACCGCCGCCGCGACGTCGTCGGGAGAGAGGAGCCCCATGATCTGCCGCGCTGCGGTGGCCCAGTCCGCCCAGCGCTCCCCGTCGCCGGTCTTGGGAAGCAGCGGCGTGTCCACCAGCCCCGGCAGCACCGCGTTGACGCGGATGTGCTCCTCGGCCAGCCCCGCGCAGGCCCGGGTGAACATCGTCACCCCGGCCTTGGTCGCCGAGTAGATCGGGTCGTCGGCCAGCGGGAACAGGGCCGCCATCGACGCCGTGTTCACGATCGCTCCCCCACCCCGACGGCGGAGGGCCGGGATCGCGAGCCGGGTGCCGACGACGACGCCGCCCAGGTTCACGTTCAGGACCCGGAGCAGCGTCTCGGGGGTGATGTCAGGCCACAGCGGCTCGCCGCTCACCAGCCCCGCGTTGTTGTGGACGACGTCCACCCCGCCGTGCTCCGCCTCCGCGGTCTGGAACAGCGCCTCGAGCGAGCGGGGCTCGGTGACGTCGACCCGGGTCGACGAGGCCGTCCCGCCCGCGTCGTGGACCAGGCCGACCGTCTCGCTGGCCGCCCCCTCGTCGATGTCGGCGACCACGACCGTCGCGCCGGCCCGCGCGAACGCCAGTGCGGTCGCCCGGCCGATCCCCGACCCGGCGCCGGTGACCACGGCCACCTTCTGCTCGAGCTCCACCGCGGCCATGCTCCCACGGGAACGAGAACACGTTCCACAGCGACGGCCTACGCTGCGGGCCCATGGAGGAGTTCCGTGACCGTCCCGACGGGCCCCGGCTGGCCTTCGTGCACCTCGACGAGGTCCCCTGGACGGAGGTGATCGCCCAGCAGCACGGCGACCGCCGAGTGTCGGTCCACGAGAAGTTCCTGGAGTGGACCCCCCAGCGGATGGTCGTGCTCGGCCGCTACGACCCCGGGATGGTGATCGAGCGGCACGGCCACGCCAGCGACAACCTCGTGTACGTCCTCGAGGGGCACCTCGACGTCGGCGGGCGGCCCTGCCCGGCCGGGACGCTCATCACCCTCGAGCGGGGGGCCGTGTTCGGCCCGCTCACCGCGGGGCCCGACGGCTGCGTGCTGTTCGAGACCTGGGGCGACGACGTGACCCCCGTCCCCGCCGACAAGGAGGGCTACGCCCGCCTGCTCGCCGAGCGCGGCATCACGCGCCTGGCGAACCCCACGTTCGAGCGTCCCCGGTCGGCGCCGGAGGGCGACCTCGGCACGGGGGACCGCTGGTCATAGCGGTCGAGGCGCGACCAGCTCGGCGATCGCCGCGCTGGCCCGCTCGATGCGCGCCGCGGTGACCTCGTAGACGGCGACTGACTCGCCGTAGGGGTCGGGGATCTCGTCCTCGCCCCGTCCCGCGATCGGGCCGGGCGGCCGGAGCGCCGCGACCCGACCCGCCCAGGTCCGAACCGGCTCCGAGTCGCGGCGGGGCCCGGCGAGCGCGCCGAGGCGGGCCAGCTCGTCGAGGAGGAAGGTGCGCGACGCGGCGTCGGGGTCGTGGGCCAAGACGCCCCACACGTGGCTCCTCGTCATGGCCAGCACCAGGTCGGCGTGCTGCACCATCGCGTCGGTGAGGCGACGGCTGCGGTGCCGACCGATGTCGAGTCCCCGCTCGCGCAGCACCGTCACCGCCGCGTCCGCGGGCGGAACGCTCCACGGCACCGTGCCCGCCGAGTGCACCCGGGCCGGCAGCCCCCGAGCGCGGAGCCGCGCGTCGAGGAGCGCCTCCCCCATCGGGGAGCGCGCGATGTTGCCGGTGCAGACGACGAGCACGTCCAGCGCGTCGGAGGAAGCCGCGATGAGACCCGATCGTACGGGGCCGTACACTCTCGCCCGGCGAGAGGGGGTCCCCGTGCCAGGTGCGCTTGCGGACGACGCGGTGATCGACGTCGACGGCCACGTGTGGGAGCCGGACGAGCTCTGGACCGAGCATCTCGACCCGGCCTTCCTCGACCGGCGACCCCGAATCGTGGAGGACGAGCGGCACACGACCCGCTACCAGCTCGAGGACCGGCTCATGCCGGCCGGGACGGGACGGGGCGCGTGGGCGCCCGAGGGGTTCCGGGAGGCGTCGCTGCACCGGCCGGGCGGCGTCGACCCGATGGCCCGGCTCCAGGACATGGACGTCGACGGAATCGACGTCGCGGTGCTGTTCGGCACCCTGGCCCTCGGGCTGTGGTCTGTCCGGGACCTCGACCTCCAGGTCGCGTGCTGCCGCGCGTTCAACGACTGGCTAGCCCAGTACTGCGCCGCCGACCCGGGCCGGCTGCGGGCCGCCGCCACGCTGCCGCTGGCGTCGGTCGACGCCGCGGTCAGCGAGGCCGAACGGGCCGTCACCGACCTCGGCGCGGTCGTGCTGTGCCTCCACGGCGCCATCGTGGGCCGCAACCTCGACGACCCGGCGCTCTTCCCGCTCTACGACGCCGCCGAGCGCCTCGACGTCGCGGTCGCGATCCACGCCGGCGGTACCGGCCTCGCCGTCGACCGATTCGTCGACCAGTACGCCCTCGCGCACGCGTGCGCCTTCCCCATGGACATCATGCTCGGCACCACCGCGCTCCTCGCCGGCGGTGTCCTCGAGCGCTTCCCCCGGCTGCGCGTCGCGCTCCTCGAGGCCGGCTGCGGCTGGTTCCCGTCGTTCCTCGAGCGACTAGACGAGCACTACGAGAAGCGCCCCGCCGAGATGCCCGGCCTGACCCGGCCGCCGAGCGAGTTCGTGACCGACGGCCGCGTCGTCATCTCCTGCGAGCCCGAGGAGCACGGGATCGCGTACGCGGTGGAGCGCCTCGGCCCCGGCTCGGTCGTGTACGCGTCCGACTACCCGCACTGGGACGCCGAGTTCCCCGGGTCCGTCGCCGCGATCCGCGACCGCGACGACCTGAGCCCCGCAGCCCGGCAGGCGATCCTCGGCACCAACGCGGCCCGGCTGCTCGGACCGCGGCTCCGCGCGCCGGTCGGCGCGTGAGCACCCCCGCGCCGAGGCTCGGAGCCCGCCGGTGAGCGGACCGCTCGACGGGATCCGGGTCGTGGAGCTCGGTGTGTGGGTGGCCGGCCCCGCCGCGGGCGGGATCCTCGCCGACTGGGGCGCCGACGTGATCAAGATCGAGCCGCCGACCGGCGACCCCGCCCGCGGGTTCCTCGCCATGCTCGGCGGGGACCTGCCGTTCAACCCGCCCTTCGAGCTCGACAACCGCTCGAAGCGCAGCATCGTCGTCGACGTCACCCAACCCGACGGGCAGGCGATCGCCGGCGAGCTGATCGACCGGGCCGACGTGTTCCTCACCAACATCCGCCTCGACGCGCTCGAGCGGCTCGGGCTCGACGCGCCGACCTTGCAGGCTCGCCACCCCGAGCTCGTCTACGGGATCATCACCGGGTACGGGCTCGACGGGCCCGACCGCACCCGGGCCGCGTACGACATCGGCGCGTTCTGGGCCCGCAGCGGCATTGCGCACCTCCTCACCTCCCCCGGGCGCGAGCCGCCGTTCCAGCGGGGCGGGATGGGCGACCACGGGGCCGGCATGGCGCTCGCGGGCGGGATCTGCGCCGCGCTCGTCGCCCGGGCCCGGAGCGGCGAGGGGCAGCTGGTCGCCACGTCGCTGCTGCGCCACGGCATGTACACGGTCGGCTTCGACCTCAACACCGCGCTCCGGTTCGGCGTGTCGATCGGCACCGCGACGCACGCCACCATGGCCAACCCGGCCATCAACTGCTACCAGGACTGCGAGGGCCGCTGGTTCTGGCTCATCGGCCTCGAGGGGGAGCGGCACTGGCCCGACCTGTGCCGGGCCGTCGGCCGGCCCGAGTGGATCGACGACGAGCGCTTCGTCACCGCCGCGGACCGTCGCGCCCACATCGGCGAGCTCATCCCGGCCCTCGACGCGATCTTCGCCACCCGCACCCGAGCCGAGTGGGGCGACGAGCTCGACCGGGCCGGCATGTGGTGGGCGCCCGTGCAGACCGCCGAGGAGGTCCTGGTCGACGAGCAGGCCTGGGCTGGCGGCGGCTTCGTCGAGGTCCCCGACGGGGACGGCACCGCGACGATGGTCAACACCCCCGTCGACTACCTCGGCACCCCCGCCGCGCCCCGCGCCATGCCGCCCGAGCTCGGGCAGCACACCGACGAGATCCTCACCGAGCTCGGACGCGACGCCGCCGCGATCGCGGCGCTCCGCGCCGAAGCGGTCGTGACCTAGACCTCCGGGCCGAGTCCGCGAAGGCTCACCGGCGGGTGCGGTAGCGGAGGTGCACCACGCCGCTGCGGAACCGACGTTCGTCGAGCAGCTCGAGCGGGAGCCGGACCTGGTCGGGGAGGGCCGGGGTCCCGCCTCCCACCGCGGTCGGCGTGAGGAACAACTGGTACTCGTCGACGAGCCCGGCCCTGATCGCCTGCGCGGCGAGGTGAGGACCGCCCACCGTGAGGTCACGGTCCGCTCGCGCCTTGAGGCCCCGGACCGCGTCGGGGTCGAAGGCACGCTCGATCCGCGTCCGGGCGCTCGACACCGTGTCCAGCGTCGTGGAGTACACGACCTTGTCGGCCGACTGCCAGAGCCGGGTGAAGTCCGCCACCACCGACGGCGGGTCGGCGAGGGTGTGCGCGGTCTCCCAGTAGACCATCACCTCGTACATCCGACGCCCGTAGAGGTACGTGCCGACCGGCCGCTCGAGGTCGTTGACGAAGGCGAAAACCTCCTCGTCGGGCTCGGCCCAGTCGAAGTTGCCGTCCCGGTCCGCGACGTAGCCGTCGAGCGACGTGATGGCGGAGTAGATCAGCTGCGCCACGGCGACCCTCCCTCGGCGCGGGCGGGTAGCCGACGTTGCCGACCCATCGGGGCGGCGTCGGCGGTCAGGGGCGGCGCGCCGACCACGGCGGCCAGGCTTCGGGCTCACCCCAGCCGGTGTCGTGCTCCGGCCAGTCGGCGGGTGGGAGCCCGAGCGGCGACGTGCCGACGTCCCGCCCGTACCAGAGCAGATGGGTGCGGCGCACGAAACACCACGCTCCGTCGCGGCGCTCGTAGACGTCCCGGTACTGGATGGCCTGCACCACCCACCGGTCGCCGAGCTGCAGCTCGGCCCGGCAGTACACGACCCCGCGGGCGTGGTCGGCGTCGTCGAGCTCGATCAGGTGCGTCCCGACGTTGAGGATCGTGACGCCGACGTCCCGGACCGCGTCCTCGAAGAACGCGGCGAGCTCCGCCGCGACCGGACCGGTCCCGCCCGACCCGGACGTCGTCGACGAACAGCGCCGCCACGCCGGCGAAGTCTCGGGCGTCCATGCGCACCGCGTAGCGGGCGACGAGCTGGCGGAGCGCGTCGTCCGCGACGAGCCGGTCAAGCGGCGCCAGGTCCCCCACCCGGTCATCTTCGCGCCCGCCCCGCGGCGTCGCGCCTACCCCGCGTCGAGGTGCTCGCGCACGAGCCGCTCGGCGCGGGCCGTGTCCTCCTGGACGAAGAAGTGGCCGCCGTCGACCAGCACGAACGGCACGTCGGCCCGCTCGGCTTGCGCCGCGAACCACTCCCGGGGCAGGTCGGAGCGGGTCCCGGCGAACACGACCGGCGCCGCGGTGAGCGTCGCCAGCCGGTCCCACGAGCCCCCCACCCCCTGGCCGCCGGAGGAGACCTCGAAGATCGTCGCCTCCGCCTCGGGCGGGCAGGCCAGCTCGACCTGCCCGTCGGGGCGGTCGACGAAACCCCACCGCACGTAGGCGGCGAGCGCCTCCGGCGCTAGCGCGTCCAGCGGGGGCCGGCTCCCGTAGGAGTCGAGCACGCTCGCCCGGTCGGGCCACACCGCGCGGCGCTTGCGGGCGATGACGGCCATGTAGTTGCTGCCCTCCTCCGACACCTCGACCGGTGGGCGCAGCGGTCGACGCTGCGCCTCGTCGAACGCGATCGCCTCGCAGAGCAGCAGCCGGCGCATGCCGCCGGGTCGGGCCTCGTCGAGGCGCAGGCACACCCCGCCGCCCAACGACTCGCCGAGCGCCGACCAGCGCTCGACGCCGAGCGTGTCGAGGACGGCGAGCACGTCCCCGGCCATCCGATCGAACGCGTAGTCACGGGGGGGATGCGGCGGCACGTCGGTGCCGCCGTGGGCGCGCAGGTCGACGCCGATGGGACGGAACCGGTCCCGCAGCCGGCGGGCCAGCGGATCGAAGAGCCCGGCGCAGAACCCGTTCGGGTGCAGCATGAGCAGCGGCTCGCCCGCGCCGCCCCAATCGAGCGCGGCGATCCGCAGCCCGTCGTGCTCGACGGACAGAGAGGTGGGCTCGGCGCCCAGGCCTAGCCGACCGGCTCGTCAGCCAGGATCCGACCCAGCGTCAACAGCTGGGGGGTCGTCCCGCCGAGGGTGAGCTCGAGCTGCTTGGCGAGCAGGAAGTAGCGGTGCAGCGGGTAGTCGCGGTCCACGCCCATGCCGCCGTGCAGGTGCTGCGCCGCGTGCACGACCCGCTGCCCGCCCTCGGCGGCCCAGAACTTCGCGACCGCGACCTCGGCCGCCGCTGGCAGCTCCTCGGAGAGCCGCCAGATCGCCTGCCAGGCGGTCAGCCGGATCGCCTCGGTGTCGATGTAGGCGTCGGCGGCCCGTTGCCCGACCGCCTGGAAGGTCGCGATCGGCCGCTCGAACTGCTCCCGGGTCTTGGTGTACTCGGCGGTCATGCGGACCGCCTCCTCGCACACGCCGATCGCCAGCGCGCACAGCGCCACGGTCGCCCGCTCCACCGTCCAGTCCAAGACGTCGGCGCCGCCGTCGACGCCGCCGAGCAGGTTGTCGTCGCTCACCCGGACCCCGTCGACGCGCACCAGCGCCTCCGCGTGCCCGGTCGTGGTCCGCTGCCGCTCGCGAGTCACGCCCGGCGATTCGAACGGGACCAACCCCACGACGACCCGGCCGTCGTCCGTCGTCGCCGGGACCAGCGCCCCCTCGGCGAGCATGCCGTCGGGCACGCAGATCTTCTCCCCGTCGAGGACCCAGCCGTCCCCGTCGCGGCGGGCGGTGGTGAGCGGCCGCCGCGGGTCGGCGCCGATCTCGACCAGCGCCACGGTGAGGAACCGCTCGCCGACCGCGATCCCGGGCAGAAGCTGCTGCTTCTGGGCGTCGGTGCCGAAGCGGGCGACCGGCAACGCGCCGAGCACCACCGTCGACAGGTACGGCACGGGCGCCACGGTGCGCCCGATCTGCTCGAGGACGACCGCGGTCTCGAGGAACCCGTACCCGCCGCCGCCCTGGCGCTCCGGGATCGCGATGCCGAGCAGGCCCGCGTCGGCGAGCTTGGCCCAGAGGTCGCGGTCGAAGTTCTCCTCGCCGGCCTCGACCTCCTTCAGCCGCTCCGGGGTCACCTCGGCCTCGAGGATCTGCTTCGCCAGGCCTTGGAGGTCCTGCTGCTCCTCGTTGAACGCGAAGTCCATGCGTGTCTCCTAGCGGGGTGCGAGCGGCATGCCGAGACCGAACACCGCGATCAGGTCGCGTTGGATCTCGTTGGTGCCGCCACCGAACGTGAGGATGATGAGCCCCCGGTAGGAGTGCTCAGACGCGACTGCAACAGCGCGCCGGGCGCGTCGTCCTTCAGGTAGGCGCGCTGGCCGAGGATCTCCATGAGGAGCCGGAACGCCTCCAGGTAGAACTCGGTGCCGAACACCTTCGTCGCCGACGCGTCAGCGGGCTGGAGCCCGCCCTGCGTCGACGCCCAGGCGATCTTCCAGTTGATGAGCCGGAGGAACTCGAGTCGGGCGTGGACGCGGGCCAGGCTCAGCTGCACCCACTCCTGGTCGATCACCCGCTCCCCGCTCGGCAGCCGGGTCTCCTGGGCCCAGGTCCGCACGTCGCTCAAGGCCCGCTCGACCATGCCCGACGAGCACAGCGTCACCCGCTCGTGGTTCAGCTGGTTGGTGATGAGCTTCCAGCCCTCGTTCTCCTCCCCGACTCGAGCCGTCGCCGGAACCCGCACGTCCTCGTAGAACACCTGGGCGATGTCGGACTCGCCCATCAGGTGGATCGGCAGCACCTTGATGCCAGGGGTGTCCATCGGGACGATGAACAGCGAGATCCCCTTGTGCTTCTTGACGTTCGGGTCGGTGCGGACGGCCAGCCACACGTAGTCGGCGCCGCTGGCGAGGCTCGTCCACATCTTCTGGCCGTTGATCACGTACTCGTCGCCGTCGCGCTCGGCCCGGGTCGTCGAGCGCGGCGAGGTCGGTGCCGGCGCCCGGCTCCGAGTAGCCGATGCAGAAGTGGACCTCGCCCTTCAGGATCTTGGGGAGGAAGAACGACTTCTGCTCGTCGGTGCCGAACCGCATGATCGTCGGGCCGACGGTGCTGATCGTGAGCATCGGGATCGGTGCCCCGGCCCGCATCGCCTCGTCGAACCAGATGAACTGCTCGACCGCGGTGAACCCGCGCCCGCCCCACTCCTTCGGCCAGCCCACCCCGAGCCAGCCGTCCTCCCCCATCTGGCGCACCACCCGGCGGTTGGCGTCGCCGACGCCACCCGACCCGGTGAGCTCGCGCGCGCACCTCCGGGGTCAGGAGCTGGTCGTAGTCGGCGCGGACCTCCTGGCGGAGTCGCTCCTGTTCCTCGGTGAGCCCGATGTACACGCGCGAACCTCCTGCGCCGGGACCAAACGAGAACACGTTACAGACGGGGGTCTGGGAGCCGCCATTCTCCCCGGAGCCCCCCGCTGGGAGTCAGCCGCTCCCGCTCAGCAGGTCCGAGAGCCCCGAGCGCATCCCGGCCGTGAAGCCGCCGTCGACGACGAGCGCGTGGCCGGTGACGAACGACGCGTCGTCAGAGGCGAGGAACAGCGTCGCGCCGGCGATCTCGTCGGGGCGTCCGAACCGGCCCAGCTTGTGCTCCTCCCGGTACTCGTCCCGGTACTGGGCCATGAACTCGGAGCCCATCACCGACTCGAACATCGGCGTCTCGATGAACCCGGGGCAGACGCAGTTCACCCGGATGCCGAGCCGGCCGTAGTCGATGGCCATGTTCTTGGTGAGCAGTACCACCGCCCCCTTCGAGGCGTTGTAGGCGCTGCCACCCTCGGTGCCCTCGAGGCCCTCGATGCTCGCGAAGTTGACGATGCTGCCCGAGCGCTGCTCGACCATGTGGCGCAGCGCGTGCTTGCAGGTCAGGAAGGTGCCGGTCAGGTTGACGCGCAGCACCCGGGCGAACTCCGCCGCGTCGAGGAGATGCACCGGGCCGCCGCCGGCCACCCCCGCGCAGTTCACCAGGACGTCCAGGTGACCGAGCGAGCTGACGACGTCGTCGAGGGCGCCCGCCACCGCGGCCTCGTCGGCCACGTCGACCTGGTACTCGTGCTGGGCCGGGGCGCCGGCGGTGACGTCGAGGCCGACGACGACCGCCTCCTCCTCCGCGAAGCGGCGGGCGCACGCCGCCCCGAGCCCCGACGCCGCCCCGGTGATCACCGCCACCCGGCCGGCCAGGCGTCCGTCGCGCTCCATCGCTGTCCCCCACTCGGCTGTACAACTGTATAGTTCGTGTTCAGTTGTACACTGACGTCCGCCTCGAGCTCCCTGCCGCGACCGCTGAGCGGATCCTCCGCGCCGCCGAGACGTGCGTGCGCCGCTGGGGCATCCGCCACCTGTCCATGACCGACGTCGCAACCGAGGCCGGCGTCTCTCGCGGCTCGGTGTACCGCTACTTCGCCGACCGGGAGTCGCTCGTCCAGGCCGTCCTCGAGCGGGTCGCGGAGGCGCACGTGCTCGAGGCCGAGCCGGCCGTGCGTCGCCGCCGCTCCCTCGCCGGCAAGGTCGCCGAGGCCGCGGTGTTCGTCCGCCACCTGGCCGAGGACGAACGGCGGCTCGGGCTGCACGAGCACCCCGGCGAGCCCGAGCAAGCGACGCTCCAGCTGGCCGCCAGCCCGGCCATGTTCGCCCGGTGGGTCGACTTCTGGGTGCCGTTCCTGGAGGATGCCCGCGCCGAGGGCGAGGTCCGCGCCGACCTGGACCTCCAGCAGGCCTCGGAGTGGATCATGCGGATCCTCATCTCGCTCGTGACCGTGCCGTCGGCCACCGTCGACCTCGACGACCCGGTGCAGCTGCGCCAGTTCATCGAAGGTCACCTGGTCCGCGGCTTTCGCACGTGACACAGGAGGACAGCCGACCGTGAAGTTCGCACTCTTCTACGAGATCCCGGTGCCGAAGCCGTGGACACCCGACCAGGAGCACCAGGCGTACAAGAACACCCTGGAGCAGGCGATCCTCGGCGACCAGGTCGGCTTCCACGCCTTCTGGACCGTGGAGCACCACTTCCTCGAGGAGTACTCGCACTGCTCGAACCCCGAGGTGCTCTACGGCGCCGTCGCGGCCCGCACCAAGAACATCCGGATCGGCTACGGCGTGCGGCTCCTCCCCCAGCCCTACAACCATCCGATCCGCTCCGCCGAGTCCGCCGCGGTCCTCGACCTGCTCTCGGACGGCCGGGTCGACTTCGGGACCGGGCGCTCCTCCACCCGGGCCGAGCTCGAGGGGTTCGCGGTCGACCCGAGCCAGACCCGCCCGATGTGGCGGGAGGCGCTGCAGCACATCGTCGGCGCGTGGACCGAGGACGAGTACCAGGCCAACGGCGAGTACTGGCAGATGGGCGCCCCCCGCCGGGTGCTCCCCAAGCCGCTGCAGAAGCCGCACCCGCCGATCTTCGGCGCGACGAGCAGCCTGGACGGTCACCGCGAGGTCGGCAAGCAGGGGATCGGGCTGTGCTCGTTCACCGTCGGGCTGCCACCCGAGGAGCTGCGTGAACAACATCGCCGCCTACCGCGAAGGTCAGCGGGCGTGTGAGGAGCCAGTCGGCAAGTTCAAGAACGAGACCGCAGCGACGTTCACGATGGTGCACTCCGCGCCGACGAAGCAGGAGGCGTACGAGGTCGCCGCGAACTCCTTCGAGTGGTACCCGAAGACCGGTGGCGGGCTGATCGCGTCGGTCGCGGAGTGGATGGAGGAGACCAAGCAGGAGGCTCGGCACCTACCAGTACGCGGCAGCGCCGCTCCAGCACCGCCGGGACGGGGCGCTCGACCACATCAACTTCGACTACATCCACAGCGTCGGCGCGGGGGTCGTCGGCGACCCCGACGAGTGCATCGAAACGTGCAAGCGCTACGAGGCGGCGGGCTGCGACCTCCTGCTGTGCCTCGTCAACCCGTACGACATCCCGCACGACAAAGTCATGCAGTCGATCGAGCTGCTCGGCAAGCACGTGATCCCCGAGTTCGACAAGGAGAAGGCCACCACGGCCAGCTGATCATGAGCCTTGACACCATCGACCTCACCAACCAGGACGTCTTCGTCCAGGGCGTCCCCCACGAGTGGTTCGCGACCCTGCGTCGAGAGGCCCCGATCTTCTGGCATCCGGAGCCCGACGGCCCCGGGTTCTGGTGCGTGACCCGCTACGACGACGTCGTCACCGTGAACCGCGACAACCAGACGTTCTCGTCGGCACGGGGCGCGGTGTTCATGTGGGACCTGCCGCCCGAGGACCTCGAGCAGCAGCGGCTGATGATGCTGAACATGGACCCGCCGATGCACACCCGCTACCGGCGGCTCGTCAACAAGGGCTTCACGCCGCGGATGATGACCCAGCTGGAGCGGACGATCCGAGAGCGGGCCCGCGCCATCCTGGACCGCGTCACGCCGCGGGGCAGCTGCGACTTCGTCACCGACGTCGCCGCCGAGCTGCCGCTGCAGGTCATCGCCGACATCCTCGGCGTCCCCCAGGTCGACCGGCACAAGATGTTCGACTGGTCGAACCGCATGGTCGGCTCTGACGACCCCGAGTACGCGGTGAGCGAGGAGGAGGCCCAGGTCGCCTCGATGGAGCTCTTCGCCTACGCCGCGCAGCTAGCCGAGGCGAAGCGGGCCGACCCCGGCGCGGACCTGATCAGCGTGCTGAGCGAAGCCGAGGTCGACGGGGAGCGACTCTCCCAGCTGGAGATCGACCTGTTCTTCATGCTCCTCACCGTGGCGGGGAACGAGACCACCCGCAACCAGATCGCGCACGGCCTCCTGGCCTTCCTCGACCACCCCGACCAGCTCGAGCTGCTCCGCAACCAGCCCGAGGCTCCTGGCGAGCGCGATCGAGGAGATGCTGCGCTACGCGAGCCCTGTCATGCACTTCCGCCGGACCGCGACCCAGGACCTCATGCTCGGCGACACCGCGGTGAAGGACGGCGACAAGATCGTCATCTGGTACGCCTCCGCGAACCGGGACGAGACCGTCTTCGACGACCCGATGCGCTTCGACATCCAGCGCACCCCGAACGACCACGTCGCGTTCGGCGGCGGCGGCCCCCACTTCTGCCTCGGCGCCAACCTGGCCCGACTCGAGATCCGGGTCCTGTTCGAGGAGATGCTGGCCCGCTGGTCGGACCTCGAGCTGGCCGGCAAGCCCGAGCGGCTGCGGTCGAACTTCATCAACGGGATCAAGCACATCCCCCTGCAGTTCACCGCCAGCGGCTGAGCCACCGCGCCGCGTCGGCGCTCCCGCCACGACCGCACGGTCGCGTCGTCGTGGGGCTACGGCAGGTTCGGAGGGGTGGGGAGCTGGTCGATCTGAGCGGCGAGGAACGCGTCGGGGTCGGCGCCCCGCCGAGCGATGCGCTCCCGGATCGGCTCCGGGTGGGTGAGGATGAGGAACTGCTCGTGCTCGATCGCGTCGCAGACCAGCCGGCCCGGCACCTCGGGGGTGACCGGAGCCTCGAGCGGCATCTCCTGGATCCACTGCCGGGGGTCGGCGACGCCTCCGACGCGGGCCGTGTCAGCCATGTTCGAGGAGACCAGGCCCGGGCAGAGCAGCGACACGCCGACCCCGAGCGGCCGAAGGTAGAGGGCGAGCCCCTCACTGAGGCCGACCACGCCGAACTTGGCGGTGATGTACGGGATGGTGTCCCACGCGTACCCGTAGAGCCCCGCGACCGAGGCCGTGTTCACGACCCAGCCCCGACCGCGATGCCGCAGATGGGGGACGAAGGCGCGGATGCCCCGGATCACCCCGACCAGGTTGATCTGGAGGATCCAGTCCCACTCCTCCATCGTGAGCGTGTCGGGCGGGCCGAGCAGCGCGACGCCGGCGTTGTTCATGACCACGTCGACGTGACCGAACACGTCGAGGACCTGGTCGCGCAGGGCCTCGACGTCGGCGTCCTGCGACACGTCGCAGTGCACGGGCAGCGCCCGGGCGCCGAGGGCCTCGAGCTCGCCCGCGGCCTCGGCCAGTCGGGTGTCGTTGACGTCGGCGAGCGCCACCGCGGCCGCGCCGCGGCGGGCCAGCTCGAGCGCGGTGGCTTTCCCGATGCCGCTGGCGCCGCCGGTGACGACGGCCTGGGTCCCGGTCAGCTTCACGCGTCCCCTTCCACGACGAGCTCCCAGCCCGGCTGGTCCTGGTAGAGCGGCTCGGCGAAGGCCGAGAAGTCGGCACCCTTGCGGAGCGACTGGCCACCGTCGACGCCGAAGCACTGGCCGGTGATCCACGCCGACTCCGGTCCGATCAAGAACCGGGTCAGCGCGGCGACGTCCTCGACCGTCCCGACCCGGTGCAGCGGGATGTTGTCCAGGTAGCTGTCGAGCACCGGGCCCCCGGCCGTGATCGCCTCCATCAGCTCGTTGGCGATGATCCCGGGCCGGACCGCGTTCACCCGCACCCGGGCCGGACCGAGCTCGTCGGCCGAGACGCGGACGATCATCTCCAGGGCTGCCTTCGCGGCGCCGTAGGCGCCGAGGAACCGGAACGTGTCGAGACCGGCGTGGGACGACACCCCGACGAACGAGCCGCCGCCACCCTCGGCGAGCAGCGGCGCCGCGTGCTTCAGGGTGAGGAACGTCCCGATGACGTTCAGGTCCAGGGTGGCGCGGACCGCCTCGACGTCGGCGAGCAGCAGCGGACCCATGTGAAGCGACCCGCCCGCCGACGCCACGACCCCGTGCAGCCCCCCGGCCGGCTCGGCGGCCTTCGTCACCGCGGCTCGGACCTGCTCCTCGTCGGTCACGTCGGCGGGGACGGCCTGCACCGTCGCGCCGGGCCCGGCCACGGTTCGGAGCCGGTCGGCCGCCGCGTCGAGCTTCTCGGCGGTCCGTCCGCAGATCGTCACCGACGCCCCGTCGCGTGCGAGCGCCGCCGCGCAGCCCTCCCCGATCCCGCTGCCGCCTCCGGTCACCAGCGCTCCGTAGCCGTCCAGCGCGCCCATCAGCACCTCCGTTGGTCTGCTCGCGCGATGCGGTCGACGGATAGGTTCTCACCCGTGCGCCCGACGCCGCAGCCGCACCGCCGAGCTGGGTCGTGAAGCTCGGCCTGCAACTCGGCTACTGGGGCGCGGGTCCCCGGGCCGGGACCCTCGACCTGGTCCTGGAGGCGGAGCGGCTCGGCTACGACTCGGTCTGGACGGCCGAGTCGTGGGGCTCCGACGCGTTGACCCCGCTGGCCTGGTGGGGCTCCCGCACCAGCCGGATCCGGCTCGGCACCGACCTCATGCAGCTGTCGGCCCGCCAGCCGACCGCGACCGCGATGGGGGCCCTGACCCTCGATCACCTGTCCGGCGGCCGGTTCGTGCTGGGCCTCGGCGTGTCGGGACCGCAGGTCGTCGAGGGCTGGTACGGGATGCCGTTCCCGAAGCCGCTGGCCCGCACCCGCGAGTACGTGTCGATCATCCGCCAGGTCCTGGCCCGCGGCGAGCGGGTGACGAGCCCCGGCCCGCACTACCCGCTCCCCTACCCGGGCGGGCTCGGCCTCGGGAAGCCGCTGCGCTCGATCGTGCACCCGCTTCGCGCCGACATCCCGATCATCCTCGGCGCTGAAGGCCCGAAGAACGTCGCGCTGGCCGCCGAGATCGCGGACGGCTGGTTCCCGATCTTCTACTCCGCTGAACACGAGCACCTCTACGTCGAGTCGCTCGAGGAGGGCTGGTCCCGGCCCGGGGCCCGGCGGGGACCGTCGGACTTCGAGATCCTCCCCACCGTCACCGTGGTGCTCGATGACGACGTCGACGCGGCCGCCGACGCGATCAAGCCGGCGGTGGCCCTCTACGTCGGCGGCATGGGCGCCCGGGAGATGAACTTCCACTTCGACGTGTTCTGCCGGCTCGGGTACGAGGCGGAGGCAACCAAGATCCAGCAGCTGTACCTCGACGGCCACCAGCCGGAGGCGATCGCGGCCGTGCCCCGCCAGATGGTCGAGGAGATCGCGCTGATCGGGCCCCGGGAGAAGCTCCGCGACGACCTCGAGGTGTGGAAGGCGTCCCGAGTCACGACCATGCTGATCGGCGCTTCTGACCCCGCGGTCATGCGCACCCTCGCCGAGCTCGTCCTGTGAGCCAGCACCCCTCGACGCCCGCGCCGTCGAGGGTCTGACCGTGAGCGACCGGCCACGCGTCGCGCTGTTCGTCACCTGCCTCGTCGACCAGCTCGCCCCGAGCACCGGGCAAGCCGCCTACCGGCTCCTCGACGCGGCGGGCTGCGACGTCGAGTTCCCCGCCGCGCAGACCTGCTGCGGCCAGCCGGCGTTCAACTCGGGCTTCCCGGGCGACGCCCGCCGCCTGGCCCGCCACTTCGCGGACGTGTTCGGACCGTACGAGGCCATCGTCGCCCCTTCGGGGTCGTGCACCGCGATGGTCCGCGTCTACTACCCGACCCTCTTCGAAGCATCCGAGCGCGACCGGTTCGAGGCCATCGCGGCGAAGACCTACGAGCTGACCGAGTTCCTCGTCGACGTCCGGGACCGACCGGACCTCGGCGCCCGTGTCGACCGGCCGGTGAGCTACCACGCGTCGTGCCACCTGCTGCGGGAGCTCGGCGTCACCGACGCGCCGCGCCGGCTCCTCGACGCGGCCGGCGTCGACCTCGTCGAGCTCCCCGACCCGGAGCGCTGCTGCGGGTTCGGCGGGACGTTCTCGGTCGTGCACCCCGAGATCGGCGTCCCGATGGCCGACGACAAGCTTGACCAGGCCGTCGCGGCCGGCACGGGATGCCTCGTCGCGTGCGACACCGGCTGCCTCGCCCACCTGGCCGGCCGGGCCCGGACCCGGGGCCTGTCCCTCGAGGTCCGCCACGTCGTCGACGTCGTCGCCGAGGGTCTGCGATGAGCGTGTCGTCCTCGGACCTGGCCCGCCACCGCCGGGCCGGCGAGCCCCTGCCGCCGCTGCGGGACCGGGTCGCGGCGACCCGCAACGACTTCGAACTCCGAGGCGCGCTCGCGACCATGGCCCAGCGGTTCAACGGCGCACGCGAGGAGGCGCTCGCCGAGCCGGGCATGGCCGACCTCAAGGCGCGGGGGGTGGCGATCCGCGGCCAGGGCGTCACCGACCTTCGCGCCAACGTCGAGCGATTCGAGGCAGCCCTCCGCGCGCTCGGGGTCCACGTCCACCACGCCCGGACCGGCGCGGAGGCCGCGAGGACGATCGGGGACATCGCGGCGACGGCAGGCGCTCGGCGGGTTGTGAAGTCGAAGTCGATGGCCACCGAGGAGATCCACCTGAACGACCACCTCGAGTCGCGCGGGGTCGAGGTGGTCGAGACCGACCTCGGCGAGTGGATCGTGCAGCAGGCCGAGGAGCGCCCAAGCCACATCATCGCCCCCGCGGTCCACAAGACCCGCCCGCAGGTGACCCAGCTGTTCTCGGGGATCGCCGGTCGGGAGCTCGAGGACCGACGCGAGGAGCTCTGCCGCGTTCGCCCAGACCCGGCTCCGCGACGCGTTCCTCACCGCCGACCTCGGCGTGTCAGGCGCGAACTTCGGCTGCGCCGACACCGGCACGCTGATCCTGGTGACGAACGAGGGCAACGGGCGGCTCACCACCTCGTGGCCGCGGGTGCACGTCGCGCTGGTGCCGGTCGACAAGGTGCTGGCCCGCTTCGCCGACGTCGCGACCATGGTCCCGCTGCTCGTGCGTCACGCCACCGGGCAGAAGCTCACGTCGTACGTGACGATGATCAACGGGCCGCGACGGCCCGGCGAGCTCGACGGGCCCGAGGAGCTCCACGTCGTGCTCCTCGACGGCGGCCGGACCGCGCTGCTCGGGACGCCCTTCGAGCCGATGCTCCGGTGCATCCGCTGCGGCGCCTGCCTGAACGTCTGCCCGGTGTACGGGACGATCGGCGGGCACGCCTACGGCGGCGTCTACCCGGGCCCGATGGGCGCGGTGCTCACGCCGCTGCTGTCGGGCGGGCAGGACGGCGCGGAGCTCCCTGGCGCGACCAGCCTCTGCGGCGCCTGCTCGGCGGTCTGCCCGGTCGGGATCCCGCTGCACGACCTCCTGGTCGGGCTCCGGGCGAAGCCCGGGTCCCTCGAGCGGTCACCCTCGCGGACCCTCTTCTTCGGGCTGTGGAGCCGAGCCTGGTCGGCGCCCCGGGTGTACCGGCTGACGACCCGCCTCGCCGCGTTCGCGCTGCGGCATCCCCGCCTCACCCGCCGCCTCCCCGTCGCGCGCGCCTGGTGCGAGGGGCGCGCCCTTCCCGACCCGGCTTCCGAGCCGTTCCACGCCTGGTGGGATCGTGAGCAGCGGCGCGGCTGAGCCGGCGCTCGAGCGCCGCTTCGCCGAGGAGCTCACCCGGGTCGACGGGGTGCCCCACGCGGGGTCCGACCCCGCCGTCCTCGCCTGCGCGCTGCTGCCCGACCGGTCGGTGTCCGTGGCGGTCGACGACGACCGGGAGCTCGACGACGTCGCTGGCGCGCTCGCCGACGCCGGGCATCCGGTGCTGCGACCGTCCGACCCGGACTACCGGGAGCGCCTCCCGCAGGCCGGGATGGGCGTGACCCGCGCCCGGGCCGCGGTCGCGGACACCGGGACGCTGCTGCTCGTGTTCGACCGCGCCCATCCGCGCGGCACGAGCCTGCTGCCCCGGATCCACCTCGCGGTGCTGCGGCCCGGGGACCTCGTGGCCAGCTTCGCCGACGCGCTGGCTCGCATCCCGACCCCGGCCCCCAGCGCGGTGACGTGCGTGACCGGTCCCAGCCGCTCGGCCGACATCGAGCAGCTTCTCACCCTCGGGGTGCACGGCCCGGCGCAGGTGCACGTCGCGGTGCCCTGAGCCCCGCGCCAGACTGGCCCGATGGAGCTGGGCCGAACCGGGGTGTGGAGCGGCGCGCTGCGCTTCGGGGACCGCGGCGAGGCCCTCGACGCGGCCCGGGAACTCGAGGAGCTCGGCTACGGCACGCTGTGGGTGCCCGGCGGGGTGGGCGGCGACATCTTCGAGTCGGTCGCGGCGCTACTCGAGGCGACCACGCACGTGCCAGTCGCGACCGGGATCGTCAACCTCTGGATGCACACCGCCAACGAGACCGCCGCCGCGCACGCCCGCCTGACCGCCGAGCACCCCGACCGGTTCCTGCTCGGGCTCGGCGTCAGCCACGGGCCCCTCGTCGACGCGCAGACCCCCGGCCGCTACCGAGCGCCGCTGGCGGCGATGACCCAGTACCTCGACGAGCTCGACGCGGCCTCCCCGCCCGTCCCCGTCGCCGAGCGCGTCCTCGCCGCGCTCGGACCCCGGATGCTCGCCGTGGCGCGCGACCGCAGCCGCGGCGCGCATCCCTACCTCGTCACGCCCGAGGACACCCGACGGGCCCGGGCGGTGCTCGGCGACGGTCCGCTCCTCGCCCCCGAGCAGGCGGTCGTGCTCGAGACCGACCCGGCCCGGGCCCGGGAGATCGCCCGGTCGCATCTGGCGATCTACCTCGGGCTACCGAACTACGTGCAGAACTTCCGCCGGTCCGGCTACACCGACGAGGACCTGGGCGGCGGGGGCAGCGACGCGCTGGTGGACGGGCTCGTCGCCTGGGGGGACGCGACCTCGATCGCGCTCCGCGTCGCCGAGCATCACGTCGCGGGCGCCGACCACGTGTGCATCCAGGCGCTGAGCGCCGACCTGCGCGAGCTGCCCCGGGACACCTGGCGGGCGCTCGGCCCCGTCCTGACCGGCTGAGCCGGCCCGTCAGTTCCAGACCAGCGGGAGCCGCCCGGCCTGCCGGATCCCGGGCGAAAAGTGGATCTCGGCCCCGTCGGGGATCCGGTAGTCGGGGATGCGCCGGTGCCATTCCTCGAGCGCGACGCGCAGCTCGAGGCGGGCCAGGTGCGACCCGAGGCACCGGTGCGGTCCGGCGCCGAAGCTGAGGTGCCGGTTCCCCTCCCGGGCGAAGTCGACCCGCTGCGCGTCCGGGAACTCGGTGTCGAGGTTCGCGGCTCCGAGCATGATCACCGCGCCGTCGCCCTCGTGGAGCGCCACCCCGGCCAGCTCCGCGTCCTGGCGCACCGACCGCACCACGACCATCACCGGCGTCTCCCAGCGCAGCAGCTCCTCGACCGTCCCCGCGATGAGAGCCGGGTCGGCGACGATCCGCTGCCGCTGCTCGGGATGGAGTGCCAGGTAGGCAAGCTCGCAGTCGAGCGTCGCGGTGACCGTGTCGAGCCCGCCCAGGAGCAGCAGGTGGCAGATCCCCAGCTGCTCGACCCGGGTGAGCGCCCGGCCCTCGACCTCGCCGAGCGCGATGCGAGTCAGCAGCCCCTCCGCCGGCTCCCGCCGGGCCCCGTCGAGCGCAGCCTCGAAGTAGGCGGTGATGTCCCGACCGACCTGCTCGCGGACCTTCGCCGCCTCCTCGAAGTTGGCGACGTGGGGGCGGATCGTGTCGTCCCGCCACCGCAGGAACGTCGCCAGGTCCGCTCGCGGCAAGCCCATGAATCGCAGGAAAATCGACGACGGCAACGGCGTCGCGAGCTCCTCGTGCGCGTCGCAGCTCCCCCGGCCCACGAACCCGTCGATGAGGCCGCCGACGATCCCTCGGGCGTCGGCCTCGAGCTTCCCCGACCCGCTTGGGTGAGAACTCCGGGTCGAGGAATCGCCGGTACTTGGCGTGGTCCGGCGGGTCGACCTGCAACGGGATGAGCGGCTGCTCCTGGCCGATCGCGACCGCGCCGCCGGCCGCCGAGAACACCTCGGGGTGGCGCAGCGCCCACATCGCCTCCTCGTAGCCGGCGACGTAGACGGTCGGGACGCCGTCAACCCCGGTCGCCCGCGCGACCGGCGCGCCGGTGCGCAGCTCGTCGTACACGCCCTGCGGCGCGTCGGCGGTACGCGGGTCGAACAGCAGCATGAACGGGTCGATGGTGTCGGAGACGCTCACCGGACCTCCTCAGTTGTCGCGGGTGCGGTGGTCGGATCGGTGCGGACGCCGTGCTGCACGAACCGCCACAGCTGCTCGGCCTCCTCGATCGGCTCGGCTCGCCCGACAACGACCTGGGAGATCCCGTCCAGGACGAGCGTGAACGTGAAGTGGGCGTCGCGTCGCAGGTCGTCGGCCCGCACCAGACCCTCCGCCGCCCCGGCTGCGAGCTCGTCGGCGAACACGTCGATCATCGGTGCCAGCGCGCCGGCGAGCTCCTCGGGCCGGCTCTCGCTGAGGCGCCGGTGCTCGCGGATCAGCACCCCCGCGTAGCCGAGCGCGCCGGGCAGGGTCAGCAGCTCGAACACGCCGAGCACGTAGGCGCGCAGCCGCGCCACCCGGTCGACGTGCGCGCCGACCCGCTGGCGCAGGATCTCCGCGCCGAGCCGGCTGTCCTCCTCGAGGAGCGCGACGAGCAGATCGTCCTTGCTGGCGAAGTAGCGGTAGAAGACCTTCAGCGACACGCCGGCGCGGCCGGCGACCTGCGACACCGTGAAGCCGGCGTGACCGGTCTCGTTGGCCAGGTCGCGGGCCGCGGCCACCAGCCGGTCGAGGCGGTCCACCGACCGAGCCCGGGCCGCCTCGAGGGACCGGGCCAGCGCCCGCTCCCGCCAGGCATCGACGGTTGCCGTATCGGAGAACGCCATTCCCCCATCCTGCCACAAGGTGCCGCGGCCCCTCGACCCGCGCCGGGAGACCCCGACCGGCAGCGAGAGCGAGCTGGGAGCAGGGCGAGCGGGGTGGGCGCTCCCGAGAGCGGACGCTCCCCCGCCGGCCGGGCTGGCCGGGGAGCCGAGGCCTCGCGGGCGCCCCTCAGCGACCGCTCACCGCCGGCTGACGAGACCCGAACAAAGCTGGGCGATCGTGGGGGCGTGACCACCACCAAGAGCGCGACGCGATGAATCGAGCGAGCAGGTTCTCCGTGGCCGCGCTGCTGACCGCGGCGCTGCTCGCCGGGAGCGCGTCCGCGGCCGCGGCCTCCTCGTCGTCGGTCGTGCCCGGCGCGGCGTCAGCCCCGGTCCCCGCGCCCTACCGGACCACCTACGACGCGCTGCAGCAGCAGCTGCGGGCCTTCTCGTCCCTCACGCCGCGGACGGCGCCGAAGGGCTCCACGGTCGTCGCGTCGGCGCTCGAGTCGGCGGACGGGAACGTCATGCGCCCGGGGGTGCTGCAATCCAACCTGCTCAGCACCTCCACCGCCCTGGTCCGTCAGATGAAGGCGATCGGGGAAACTGGCGTGACGATCCAGGTGAGCTTCCCGCTGCTGCTCCCGACCTTCCCCGACAGCGCCGAGTACACGACCTTCTACCGGAGCATCGCCCAGGTCGTGCACCAGGAGGGCATGACCCTCACCGTGGAGGAGAACCCGCTGTTCGGCAACATCTCCGCCCTGCCCATCGCCAGCTTCTACGCCGGGCTCTCCCTGCCCAGCTACGCCGCCGACGATCAGCAGATGGCCCAGACGATCATCGACGTCATGCACCCGACGTACCTGTCGATCTTGAACGAGCCCGACACCTACACCGCGGTGATCCACCAGCCTGGGATCGACCTGCGGTCGGCCGCGACCGGCGTCGAGTTCGTCGACCTGGTCCTGAGCGGCCTGCAACGCGACGGGACGATGGTCGGCGCCGGGACCGGGACGTGGATGGACACCAGCTACGACCAGGCGCTGCTCGCCCAGACCTCGATCGACTTCCTCGACGTGCATCTCTATCCGATCGCGCCCGTCGACCTCACCAACCTGAAGGCCCAGGTCGCCGCGGCCCGCGCCGCGCACAAGCCGCTGGTGATGTCCGAGTGCTGGCTGTACAAGCAGGGGGTCGCGGGTGCGCCCCAGGACGGCCCCCGCGCCGCCCCCAACGAGCAGAAGACCGAGACGTTCAGCTTCTGGGAGCCCCTCGACGCGCAGTTCCTCACCACGGTGGTCCACTACACCCGCAGCAAGGGGTTCCTCGTCGTGTCGCCGTTCGCGACGTTGAACTTCCTCGCCTACCAGCCGTGGACGCCGGCGCTCGAGGCTGCCTCGTCGCAGCAGGTCCGAGCCGTCTTCAACCAGCGGGTCCGGGCCGCGCTGGCCACCGGCCAGCTCTCCAGCGTCGGCGAGACGTACCACCACCTCGCCGGCTGAGCCGTCCCCGCCGCAACGAGGACGACCGCGACCGGGTCGCGGCTACCGAGGCGCGCGGGGCATGCTGAGCCCGGCCATCTGGATGATCTCGCGCTGCACCTCGTTCACGCCGCCACCGAACGTGCCGACCGGGGCGGCCCGGTAGGCCTGCTCGAGCTGGCCGTGGAGGACCGCGGCGGGGGTGTCCCCCACCAGGTAGCCGGCCGAGCCGACCACGGCGAGCAAGAGACGCAGGCACCGGACCTGCTCCTCGGTGGCGAGGACCTTCATCGCCGACGCGTTGGCGGGGTTCAACGAACCGGCCTCGAGGTCGCTCGCCACCCGCCAGTTGGCGAGCTTCAACGCCTCGGTGACCGCGAAGACGCGCGCCAGCGCCAGCTGCACCCACTGCTGGTCGATGACCCGCACCCCGTCAGCGAGGCGGGTGGTCTGCGCCCATGACCGCACGGCGTGCAGGTGCCGGTCGAGGCGCCCGGCCGGGGCGAGCGCGACGCGCTCGTGGTTCAGCTGCCGGGTGATGAGCTTCCAGCCCTCGTTCTCGTTGCCGACCAGGTTGCGGGCCGGGACCCGGACGTCCTCGTAGAAGGTGGCGTTGGTGTGCCCGCCGCCGAGAACCCAGATCGGGCTGTGCTTGAACCCGGGGCTGTCGGTCGGGACCAGCAGGATCGAGATGCCCTTGTGCTTCGGCGCGTCAGGGTCGGTGCGGGTCGCGAGCCAGATCCAGTCCGCGTCGTGCGCGCCGGTGGTGAACGTCTTCTGGCCGTTGATCACGTACTCGTCGCCGTCGCGCACCGCCCGGGTGCGCAGGCTCGCCAGGTCGGTGCCCGCCCCCGGTTCGCTGTACCCGATCGCGAGGTGCAGCTCCCCGGCGAGGATCTTGGGGAGGAACGCTCGCTTCTGGTCCTCGGACCCGAAGGCCATCAGGGTCGGCCCGACGGTGTTGAGCGTGACGAGCGGCAGTGGCACGCCGGCCCGGTTGGCCTCGTCATAGAAGAGGTACTGCTCGAGGGGGGTGCGGCCCTGTCCGCCCCACTCGGCCGGCCACCCGACCCCGAGCCAGCCGTCGGCGCCCATCTGGCGGACCACGGCCCGGTAGGCCTTCCCACCCGCCTCGCCGCCGACCAGCTCGGCCCGGCGCTCGGCCGTCATCAGACCCGTGAAGTAGTCGCGCAGCTCATCCCGCAACGCCCGCTGGTCGACGGTGAGATCGATCTGCACCGGGTCCTCCCCCCTCGGCCTTCCCTCGGTGGCCGCGGCACGGTACCGTCGCCCCCCTTGGACTGCAACACGTTGCAGTTTCGACGGAGGGGGACCCGATGGACGCGGTGATCGTCGAGGCCGCCATCAACGGCACCACGACGAAGGAGCGCAATCCGCACAGCCCCCGCCAGCCCGAGGAGATCGCCGAGGTGGCGCGGGCGTGCCTCGAGGCCGGCGCGGCGATCGTCCACAACCACGTCGACCGGGTGATGGTGCCCGGCGAGGAGGCCGCGGCCCGGTACCTGGAGGGATGGGCGCCGGTGCTGGCAGCCCGGCCCGACGCGCTGCTGTACCCGACCACGAACTTCGGTCCCGGCGTCGAGGGCGCCTACTCGCACCTGGAGCCACTGGCCGCCACCGGGCAGCTCCGCATCGGGATCACCGACCCGGGCTCGGTCAACCTGGGCGGGATCGCCGAGGATGGCCTCCCGGCCGGGCCCGGCTTCGTGTACGCCAACTCGTTCGGCGACATCCGCTACCAAGCCGAGCTCTGCGAGCGGCTCGCGCTGGGACCGAGCCTCGCCATCTTCGAGCCCGGGTGGCTGCGCACCGCGCTGGCGTTCTGGCGAGCCGGTCGGCTTCCCCGCGGCGCGATGATCAAGCTCTACTTCGGCGGCGACAACGGCTACCCCACCACCGGCTCCGCGCTCGGCGGCGCCCCGTTCGGGCTGCCGCCCACCCCGACCGCTCTCGACGCCTACTGCGAGCTGCTCGACGGCTGCGACGTGGCCTGGTCGGTGGCGGTCATCGGCGGCGACCTGCTCGGCACGCCCGTCGCGCGGCTGGCCCTCGAGCGGGGCGCGCACCTCCACGTCGGCCTCGAGGACTTCGCGGGCGATCGCACCCCCACCAACGAGGAGCTGGTGCGCGCCGCGGTCGCCCTCTGCGACGAGGTGGGACGACCCGTCGCGACCTGCGACCAGGCGGCCGAGATCCTGGACCTGCCCCGACGCTCGGCCGACACGCCGGCGTCAGTCACCTAGCGAGGAGAACACGATGCGGTTTCAGCAGTCGGTGGCGTTCCTGGAGACCGACCAGCTGCTCGAGCTGTGCCAGGCGACCGACCAGATGGGCTACGCCGGCATCACGATCTCCGATCACCTCTTCTTCCCGAAGGAGCTCGGGAGCCGCTACACATACTCCCCCTACGAGGACGGGTCGCCGATCTGGGGTCCGGAGGCGGACTGGCCCGACTCGTTCTGCCTCATCTCGGCGATGGCGGCGGTCACCCAGCGCCTCACCTTCACGACCAGCGTCTACATCGCCCCGGCCCGGGACCTGATGACGGTCGCGAAGTTGGCCGGCACCGCGGCGTTCATCTCCCACGACCGGCTGCGCCTCGGGGTCGGGGTCGGCTGGTGCAAGGAGGAGTTCGACGCCACCGGGCAGGACTTCGCGACCCGCGGGCCGCGCCTCGACGACATGATCCCGGCGCTGCGCGCCATCTGGAAGGGGGGCTGGGTCGAGTACCACGGGCCGCACTACGACGTGCCAACCATGCAGATGAACCCGTCGCCGCGTCAGCCGATCCCGATCTACGTCGGCGGGCACAGCAGCCGGGCGATCCGCCGGGCCGCGCAGCTCGGCGACGGCTGGCTGGGCGCGAGCGCCTACAGCCCCGACGACGCCTTCCACTACCTCGACGTCGTGAAGGAGGCGCTCCGGGCCGCGGGGCGCGCCGACGAGCCGTTCGACATCTCGCTCGCCATCAACGCGCTCCCAGACCTCGACCTGTACCGGCGCCTCGAGGACGCCGGCGTCACCGACCTGCTCTGCGCGCCGTGGATGCTGACCGCGTCGTCGGAGGGCGGCAGCTACCGGTCACCGCTCGACGCCAAGCTCGCCGCGACCGAGGACTTCGCGGTCAACGTCATCGCCAAGATGGCCAGCTAGCCCCGCGACCGGGCGACAGCTCCGGGCGACTCGGGGGCCCGGGAAGGCCCGACCGAACGACGCCGCGAGGTCGGCGTCGCCGACCACCGACAACGGGCGTGTCGTCGGCCGATCGAGCAGCAAGGCGAGCAGGTCGCGACTGGACCCGTCGATGCACGCGTCGGCAACTGCGTCGGGCTCGGCCGGCGAGGCGGCGACGCGGTCACCGGAGACGGAGAGCAGCCAGCACGGGCCGTCCAGCGAGCGGAGCAGCCACCGTCCCTGGACCGCCGGATCGACGGGCCGGTGATTGGTCCGCCGGGTCGGCAGTCGCCCGATCCGGGCCGCCAGCGCGTGGACGATGAAGACCTCGCTCCAGTCGTCCAGGCCGAGATCGAGGTCGGTGCCGTGGACCTCCACCTCGGTGAGGCGGGAGACGGCGAGGTCGGCGAGGGTGATCCGACCGAGATCGGGATTGTCGGCCGGCTCCCGGACCTCGGCCTGCCACTGCTCCACCGAGAGGGCGGCCCACGCGTCGCGCAGGTGGGCGCTCTCGGCGGCCAAGGAGGAGACGAGGTCGCCGGCACGCTCGCCGAGGGCCGGAACCAGCGTGCCCGGCCGTTCCAGGGATCGCCCACCGGGATAGAACGACGTCGGTCGACCAGCGAGCGCGTCGGCGGTCATGCGACGCGACGTGACCGCCCCGTACCGGAGATGGCACACGATCGTCTGGCGGTCCCAGCCCAGAAGCGTGGAGGGACCCCGGAGCACCGACGGATCAGCGGGGCTGAGCGCCGCCACCAGGTCCGCGGTCCGCGACCAGACCGCGTCGGCCAGCCGCGGGCCAGGCAGCGGGTTCGGCACCCGTCGAGCCTGACAGGTCGAGCCGCTCGTTCCCGCGGCGTATTCGGGGTCGACGGACCTCGGTCCAACGCTCGCGGCCCGACGCGCCGCGATCCGGTCGCCGACGTCGTCGCGGTCAGCCCGGCGTCAGCGGGGCCACCCGTCGGGCCAGTTCAGCTCGGTCCAGCCAAACCCAGCCCGTCCGTCCTGGGCGTCGAAGTGGCTGAGCGCGCGGGGAAACCGGGACTCGACGCCCTCGGGGGAGACGAGCAGCACGGGGGCTTGCAGCTCGGCGCGCACCGCGAGCTGCAGGCCGCCGAGGGTCAGGTCGCCGCGGACCAGGAGCTTCTCGGCGTCGAGCTCGGGGGTGAAGTCGAGCTGCTGGAGGCGGTGGAGGGTCAGGTCGGGGTCGAGGACGAACCCGGTCTGGAAGTTCGACGCGCCGGCGCCAGTCACGAGGGACCGGACCCCGTGGAACCAGGTGCCGTCGTCGAGGCGACCCGCCGTCCACAGCCACGGGAACGCCCACCAGTCGCGGCGGCCCCACGAGTGGTCCCGCTCCCCGGGGCAGTGCACCTCGATGCGCTCGTCGCCGACGACCATCTCGCCGGCCACCCAGGCCGCCTGCTCGTAGCGGGTCGTCTCGGTGTACGGGAACGCCGACGCGACCCCTTGCCACTCGAGGTCGACGCGGACCGGGACGTCGGGGCCGTCCTCGTCGTGGAAGGCGCCGCTCGGGTCCCCGAGCGCGACCGCGGTGCCCTCGGTGGTGATGTGCCACGTGCTGAGCGGCTCGGTGCAGCGCCAGGAGGCCCGGAACCGGTCACCGGTCACGTCGAGGGGCTGGTCGGGCTTCGGGCAGGGGGCGGCGTGGTCGCGGATGAAGACGAGCGGCTCGCCGCGCCGGACCAGATACAGCCAGTACCAGGTGACCCCGAGGTTCGGGTACAGCCCGAGCCGGAGATACCCGCCGTAAGAGCCGTCGGCGGCCGCGAAGTCGTGGTACCACGACTCGCCCCAGAGCTCGTCGCTGCCGGCCAGGTGCCGGCCCTCGTCCTGGTCGGTGAGATGGAAGGCGACCACGTCGCTCCTTTCAGATTCCGTCCGGGCGGAGCAGCGCGTCGGTGCCGCCGTCCACGAAGAGGACGCTGCCCGTGACCCACGCCGCGTCGGGTGAGAGCAGGAACCACACCGCGGCCGCGATCTCCTCGGGCTCCCCCCACCGGTCGAGGGGCACCGGGTACTGGCGGATGAGGTCCCCGGTGACCGGGTGCTCGAGCGCGGCCCGGGTCAGCGCGGTCCAGACCGGGCCCGGCGCGACCGCGTTGACGCGCACCGCGGGCGCCCACGCCACCGCGAAGCGTCGCACCGCCCGAGCCAGGGCCAGCTTGGCCTGCGCGTAGACAGCCTCGCCGTCCATCCCGTCGGCGGTCGCGGCCGCGTCGTCCTCCGCGCCGGCGAGGCAGTGCTCCAGCAGTGTCAGGTCCGCGTGCGGCACCGCGGTGGCGGAGTTCGAGGAGATCGCGACTGCGGCGTGGAGCTCCCCGCGGGTGAGGTCCTCGTGGAGCCCCTCGAGGAGCGCGACCGCGCCGAAGTAGTTGATCCGAGCGACCGTCGACGACGGGGCGCTGGTGCTGCCGCCGATCCCGGCTGCGACGACCAGCCCGTCGAGCCCGCCCGTTGCGGCGGCGCGCACGCCGGCGATCGCGGCGGCGCGCCCGTCCGGGTTCGACAGGTCGGCGACGACCTCGGCGTCGCGGAGGTCGACGCCGATCACCTGGTGCCCGGCGGCCTCGATCCGCTGCTGGATCGCGCCGCCGATCCCGCCGGCCGAGCCCGTCACCGCGATCGTCCCCATCGACGTCCTCCCCGTGACCGTTCCGGCCGAAACGCGGGCACGCTACCGTGTCGACAGACCTGCGAGAGCGAGAGGGGGATGCGCCGTGCTCGATCTGGTGATCCGAGGAGGCGAGGTCGTCGACGGGACCGGTGGCCCCCGACGACGGGCCGACGTGGGGATCCGCGACGGGCGGGTCGTGGCCCTCGGGTCCGTGGACGAGGACGCAGCGCGGACCCTCGACGCCGACGGCCGAGTGGTCACGCCCGGCTTCGTCGACATCCACACCCACTACGACGCGCAGGTGCTCTGGGACCCGGCGACGACCCCGTCGCCGTTCCACGGCGTGACGAGCGTCGTGGGCGGCAACTGCGGCTTCACGATCGCGCCCGTCGAGCCGAGCGAGACCGAGTACCTGACCCGGATGCTGGCCCGGGTCGAGGGCATGCCACTCGAGTCGCTGATCGCGGGGGTTCCGTACGACTGGCGGACGTTCGGCGAGTACCTGGACCGCCTGGACGGGAAGCTGAGCCTCAACGCCGGCTTCCTCGTCGGGCACAGCGCGATCCGCCGGGTCGTGATGGGCGACGACGCGGTGGGGAACGAGGCCACCTCCGACCAGGTCGACGCCATGACCCGGCTGCTCGGCGAGTCGCTCGCCGCCGGCGGCCTCGGGTTCTCCTCGTCGCAAGCCACCACCCACAACGACGGGGACGGGAACCCGGTGCCGTCCCGCGCTGCGACACCGGCCGAGCTGATCGCGCTGTCCGCCGAGACCGGCCGGCATGCGGGCACGACTCTCGAGTTCATCCCCGCGGTCGGCGGCTTCAACGAGGAGCACCTCGAGCTGATGGCCGCCATGTCCCACGCCGCGGACCGGCCGCTGAACTGGAACGTCCTCGTCGCGAACGCGGCCCGGGCCGAGTTCGCCTGGCAGGCGCTGGGCGCGTCGGACTACGCCGCCGCCCACGGCGGCCGCGTCGTCGCGCTGACCGTTCCCGACGTGATGCGCACCCACCTGACCTTCAAGGCCGGGTTCGTGTTCGACGCCCTCCCCGGCTGGGCCAAGACGATGGCCTTGCCCCCGGCCGAGAAGATGCGGGCCCTCGCCGACCCCGAGGAGCGTCGGCGGCTGCAGGAGCGGGCGACGTCGAAGGAGGCTGGGATGCTGCGCGGCATCGCGGCGTGGGAGAACCTGACCATCGTGGAGACCTTCGCGCCCGAGAACCGCGAGCTGGTCGGTCGCCGGGTCGGGGACATCGCCGCCGAGCGGGGCCAGGAGCCCTTCGACGCGCTGCTTGACATCGTCCTCGCCGACGAGCTGCGCACCGTGCTGCTCCCGCCCCTGGCCGGAAACGACGACGCGTCGTGGCTGCTCCGTCGCGACATCTGGCGGGACGAGCGGGCCGTGGTTGGCGCGTCGGACGCTGGCGCGCACCTCGACATGCTGTCGACGTTCACCTACAGCACCTCGATGCTGCGGGCGTGCCGGGAGCGGGGGCTCATGCCACTCGAGGAGGCGGTGCACCTCCTCACCGACCGGCAGGCCCGCCTCTACGGCATCAAGGAGCGGGGCCGGATCGCGGAGGGCTGGCACGCTGACCTCGTCGTCCTGGACGAGGACCGCGTCGCGCCGTTGCCAGTCGAGTGGCGCAACGACCTCCCGGCCGGCGCCGGGCGGCTCTACGCCGGCGCGGAGGGAATCGAGCACGTCCTCGTCAACGGGGTCGAGATCGCGCGCGGCGGCGAGCTGACCGGGGAGCGGCCCGGCTCGTTGCTCCGGTCAGGTCGGGACACCGAGACGGTCAGCGCCGCCCCCGTCTAGCGCTCCGCCGGTGGTCGTCCGCCGACGATGAGGCGGTAGCCGGCGTCGAGCTCGTCCCGCTCGAGCAGGTCGGCGTGTCGGTCCCGCCAGGCTCCCGAGGCCAGGTCGCCGTCGAGGCGCTCGAGCCCCGCCGCGACCGCGTCTGCGGGCAGCCGGGCGAACATCGAGATCGAGGCCCGCACCGACGGCTCGAGGTAGGCGGCCGGGCGGCGCCAGTAGGCGGCGAGGAACCCATCGACGCAGTCGTGCGGGACGTTGACGGTCGTGACGGTCGCCTCGTCGAGGCGGGCGGCGACCGCGGCGACGCTCGGGACCCGGGCCACCTCGGCGGCGAGGAGCCTCCGGCAGGTACTCCTCGGTGAGCCAGAAGCCGAAGGCGGGCTCGTAGTGGAGGATCACCTGCCGGGCCGCGACGCGGCGCAGCTCGTCGAGGCCCCGCCGGGGGTCGCTCCAGTGCTGGAGGGTGAGCACGGCGAGGGCGGCGTCGAAGGCGCGGTCGGGCACCGGCAGCGCCTCCGCGACCGCCCGCACCGCGGGGGCCGCCGACCGGGCCCGGTGGGCGAGCATGACGCTCGACGGCTCGACCGCGACGACGCGGCGGGTGACCGGCTCGTAGGAGCCGGAGCCGGCCCCGACGTTCAGGACCGAGCGGGCGTCGCCGAGCGCGGCGTCCAGGCGCGCCGCGAGCCGCGGCTCGGGGCCGCGGTGCCGCGGGTAGCCGGCCCCGATCTGCTCGTAGAGCCGGCCGGGGGCTACGCGGGCGACGTCGGGAGGGCCAGCCCGAGCTTGCGGTGATCCCACGACACGACCCGGTCGACGTTGATCTTCACGACGACCCGCTTGTGCAGCATCTGGTCGATGACCGGGCGAAGAGCGTCGTTGTACTCGATGCCCTGGTACCGCTCGAAGACGCTGATCCCGAGCTCCACCATCCGGTCAGTGTCCTCGACGATCTCGGCGTGGCCGACCAGCTCCACGCCGCGCAGCTCGTCGTAGCTGTCGCCGTCCTCGACCATGCAGGTGATCTGCGAGTTCCGCCGCAGGTTCTGGACCTTCTGGCTCTTGGCCTTCGTCTCGAGCGCCGGCGCCCCCTCGAGGAACCCGTACCACATGGCGACAAGGTGGATCGTCCCGTCGTGGTTCATGGTCGCGCACTGCATGGTGTGCCGCCCCTGGAGGAACTCGTCGATCTCCTCGGGGGTCATGCGGATCGTGCTGCGCTGGTTGATGCCGTGGCCCATCGCCTCGGTCGGCTGCTGCGTCATGCCAGGAGGGTACCCGGTCGACCCCGACCGCCCCCCGGGGCGGTCAGGCCGTGACCCCCATGTCGATCGGGACAATCGCCCCCGAGATGTACCCGGCCTCGTCCGAGGCCAGGAACGCGATCAGCGACGCGACCTCCTCGGGTTGAGCCATGCTGCCCGTCGGGGGGAGCATCTTCTGGTAGTCGCGCAGCTCGGTGCCCTCCACGAACGCGAACGACTTCGTGATCGGCGTGTCGATCCCGGCCGGCGCGACCGCGTTGACGCGAACACCCCGCCGGTTGAACTCGACGGCCATGGCCCGGGTCATGAGCGACACGCCGCCCTTCGACGCGCAGTAGGCGGCGTTGTAGGGCTGTCCGAACAGGCCCGCGCTGGACGACACGTTGACGATGCATCCGCCGCCGTCGAGCAGGTGGGGCAGGCAGGCCCGCGACACCGCGAACGTCCCGACCAGGTTGACGCGCACGATCTGGTCGAACTCGTCGACCGGCTCCTCCTCGGAGCGGGCGAACTTGCCGATGCCGGCCACGTTGCAGCACACCTGGGGCCGGCCGAGCTCCTCGGCCAGACGGGCGACGACCACGTCGACCTGCGCCGCGTCGCTCACGTCGCAGCGGTACGGGCGGGCCTGCCCGGCCGACCGGTGGATCTCCACCGCGGTGGCCTCGGCGCCGATCTCGTTGAGGTCGAGGCAGGCGACCGTGGCGCCCTCCAGCGCGAAGCGCCGGGCGGTGGCCTTCCCGATCCCCGAGGCGGACCCGGTGACGACGACGACGCGACCCTCGAAGCGGCCCATCGGGCCCTACTTGACGACGATCGGGTTCACGGGGCTGCCGACCGCGTGGGTGAACGGCATCGGCGAGGCGTCGAGGAAGAACGAGTAGCGCCCGTCACGGGCGCAGTCCTGAGACAGCCCCTCCAGGTTCCAGTTCTGACCCTGCGTCATCCCCATGTCGACCAGGTGGAGGAGGTGCACGGGGAGCAGCGCGTCCTCCCGCTCGGAGGGGAACACCTCGAAGGTGATGTTGTCGGTCGCGACCGCGGCCACGTCGTGATCGTGGAACCACTCGACGGTCTGCAGCGACGGGCCGGGGGCCGGCGCCCCGTAGCGCTCCCGGTCCCCGCTCAAGAACCAGCGCATCTGGCCGGTGCGGAGCAGCACGATGTCGCCCGACCGGACGGTGACCTTCCCGAACTGGCAGGCCGCGTCGAGATCCGCGGCGGTGATCGGGTACCCGCCCTCGAGGCTGTCGACCGCTTTGGCTGCGGCCACGTCGAGAAGCACCCCCCGGCTGACCAAGGTCCGGATCTTGTCGATCCCCATCCGCTCGGCGCCGGACGCGGTGATGACGCTCGACGGGACCCCGTTGTAGAGGGTGCCCTCGTAGCTGACGTGCGCCAGCGCGTCCCAGTGGGTGGCGGCCTGCAACGCCAGCACGACCCGGTCGTCGCTGGTCGTGAAGTTCGACGGGTCGCCGGTCAGGGGGGTGTCGACCATGATCATCTCGTGGGTGGGGTTGTCCCGCCCCGGGATCGCGCCGGTCTGGGGTCCCTGGTCGTCGAGGGGCAGCCCGAGCGACTGGCGGGCGCCGGTCTGGATCTCGGCCGCCGCGGCGCGGACCACGTCGTCGGTGATCAGGTTCAAGGTCCCGATCTCATCGTCTGCGCCCCAGCGGCCCCAGTTGCGGACCCGGGCCGCGAGCTCCTTGACCTCGGTCGGCAGCGCCATCTCAGCCCTCCCTTCCCCGGCCGTTCACGCCGCGGAGACGGTGAGGACGCCCCGGGCCAGCTTGCCGTCGTGGAGGTCCTCGACCGCCTTCTCCCAGTCCTCGAGCGGGTAGCGGGCGCTGACCAGCTCGTCGAGCTTGATGATCCCCCGCTGGTAGGCGTCGACGATCAGCGGGATGTCCCAGTGCGGCCGGTGCGAGCCGGCCCGGGAGCCGGTCAGGGTCCGCTCGACGTGGGTGAAGTTCGTGACCCGGGCCGGGACGGTAGCGGTCGGCGCGGGGACGCCGACCGCGACCGCGGTGCCGCCCCAGTCGAGCATCTCGAGCGCGGCGTTCAAGATGTCGGGGTGGCCGACGCAGTCGAACGCGTAGTCGACGCCGCCCTCCCCGAAGGAGCCGACGACGTTCTCGATCTCGGTAGGCAGCTCGGCCCGGATGCACGCCACCACGTCGACGTCGGGCCCGGCGACGATGAAGTCGGTGGCGCCGAAGGCCCGGGCTGCGGACTCCTTGGCCGCGACGGTGTCGATCGCGAAGATCCGGCGGGCACCCCGCGCCCTGGCCGCCTGGATGACGTTGAGCCCGACCCCGCCGACGCCGAACACCGCGCAGGTGTCACCCTGCCCGAGGTTGGTTCGGTTCCACACCGACCCGATCCCGGTGAGGACACCGCAGCCGATGAGGCAGGCGACCGACAGGTCGATGGACGGGTCGATCTTCACGCACTGGATGCCCCGCACCACCGTGTACTCGGCGAAGAACGACGCGGCCGCGAAGTTCCAGGCCGGCTCGCCCGCCACCGTGAACGGCTGGCTGGCGTTCGCGATGCTCTTGCGGCACCACGCCGGCCGCCCGGTGTTGCACCACTTGCACGCCCCGCAGTAGGCGAGGGTGTGGAGCACGACGTGGTCGCCCGGCGCGACGTGGGTGACCGCCTCCCCCACCTCGGCGACGACGCCCGCGCCCTCGTGGCCGAGCACGGCCGGGGCCGGCCACGGGATCGTACCGTCGATGACGCTCAGGTCACTGTGGCAGAGGCCGGCGGAGACGATCCGGACCTTGACGTCGGTCGGCCCCGGCGGGCGAACCTCGACGTCGTCGCGGATCGCGGCCTTGCTCCCGTCGTAGACGAGGCCCTTCATGGGGTTCCTTCCCGTCCGGCCCGAGCTAGCCGGGCCAGATCACGCTCTGGATCTCGGTGTAGGCGTAGAGGCCGAAGTCCCCGCCGTCGCGCCCGACGCCGCTCATCTTGAACCCGCCGAAGGGCGCCTCGTGGTTGCGCTGCGCGGTGTTGATGCCGACGTGGCCCGCTTCGAGCTGCTGGGCGATCTGGAACGCCCGCCCGGTGTCCTCGGAGAACACGTAGTCGTAGAGGCCGTAGTCGGAGTCGTTGGCGATCGAGATCGCCTCGTCCTCGTCGTCGAACGGCACGAGCACGATGACCGGGCCGAAGATCTCTTCCCGGACCACGGTCATGTCGTTCGTGCAGTCGGTGAGCAGCGTCGGGCCGACGTAGTAGCCGCGCTGGACGTTGGCCGGCCGGCGCCCGTCGACGCGCAGCGTGCCGCCCTCGTCCTGGCCGGTCTCGATGTAGCGCTCGACTCGGTCCCGGTGGGCCTGCGAGATGACCGGCCCGACCACGGTGTCGGCCGCCTCGGGCGGGCCGACGAGGAGGTTCGGCGCCGCGGCCTCGAGGCCGGCGGCCAGCTTGTCGTACGCGCTGCGGTGCACGATCGCCCGCGTCGGGGCGGTGCAGATCTGCCCGGAGTGGAACCCCCAGACGCTCACCAGCGCGGTGACCGCGGCGGCGAGGTCGGCGTCCTCGCACACGATGCAGGCGCCCTTGCCGCCCAGCTCGAGGAGCAGCCGCTTCATCGTCTTGCCACCCGCTTCGAAGATGCGAGCCCCGACCGCGGTGGAGCCGGTGAAGGACACCATGTCGACGTTCTTCGAGTCGACGAGCGCCTCCCCGATCTCGGGTGCGGAGCCGGTCACGACGTTCACGACCCCGGGCGGGAAGCCGACCTGCTGGCAGATATCGGCGAACTCGATGATGGCCAACGGGTCCTGGGGAGCGGGCTTCATCACGATCGTGTTCCCGGTCGCGAGCGCCGGGCCGACCTTCCCGGCCATGTTCACGAGCGGGAAGTTGTAGGGCGAGATGCAGGCCACGACCCCCACCGGCTGGCGGAGCCCGAGCCCACCGATCAGGCCGCCCGCCGCGAGCGGCGTCGAGGGCATCACCGACGGCGGCAGCGGGATGGACAGGTCCTGGAGCGCACCCCGCGCGTACCGCTCGAAGCGGGCCACCGCCTGGGGAACCTGGAGGGCCGAGCCCACCTTCAGGGTGGCGCCGGTCTCGGCCATGATCAGCGGCAGGAGCTCGTCGTTGCGCTTGCGGATCTCGTCGGCCAGTGCGGACAGCAGGTTGGCGCGCGTCTCGGCTGACGTCTGCCTCCACGCCGGGAGCGCGTCGCGGGCGGCCCGCGCGGCGGCTTCCGCGTCGGCTGCGCTGGCCTGCGGCGCGGTGCCGACCACCGTCTCGGTCGCCGGGTTGATCACCTCGTAGCCGCCCGCCGAGCCGGGCTCCCAGGACCCGCCGATCAGGTTCCGATACTCCTTCGGCGCGCTGGCGGCCATGGTCTCTCCGCGGTTCGGTGGGTCAGGCGCGGGCGACGGTACCAGGGGCCGACCCCGAGCAGCGCCGGACGATCCGGGGCGCGCGCGTCACGGCCCGGCCGGGACCGGCACCGTGGCGGTGTCCCGACCCGAGCGCAGCACCGAGCCTGGGGTGTCGCCGGTCGTGTGACCGTCGACGATGATGCTCCGGCCGTTCACGAGCACCTGCTCGACGCCGACCGAGGCCGCGAAGAGACGCGGCGAGTCGCCGGGCAGGTCCCGGACGAGCGACGCGTCCCGTGCGCCGACCGTCGCCGGGTCGAAGAGCACCAGGTCGGCGCGGTAGCCGGGCTGGATCTGGCCCCGCTCGCGCAGCCCGAACAGGGCGGCCGGTGCCGACGTGATGAGCTGCACCGCCCGCTCGAGGCTCACCAGCTGGCGGCCGCGGAGCGAGTCGGCGAGGAACTGGGTCGTGTATGGGGCGCCGCACATGCGGTCGAGGTGCGCGCCGGCGTCCGAGCCGCCGAGCAGCACGTCGTCGCGGGCCCAGGCCTGGCGCCGCAGGTCCCAGGAGCCGCCGTCGTCGTCGGTCGGCAGCGGCCAGAGCACCGTGGCCAGGTCGTCCTCGAGCACGATGTCGAGGAGGGCGTCGAAGGGATCCTGGCCGCGCTCCGTGGCGATGTCGCCCACCACCCGGCCCTTCAGGCCCTCGTTCGCGGCGGAGTAGGTGTCGCCGATCTGGTAACGGCTCCACCCGGTCAGGCGGGCGAGCACGCCCACGTCGCGGGAGCGGGCCCGCTCGTTGAGGTGCCGGCGGACGGCCGGGTCGCGGAGCTTCGCCATCCGCTCCGGGATGGGCAGGTTCATGACCTCCGCCCAGTCGGGCAGCATGAACAGCGCGCAGTAGGTCTTGAAGCTCATGTTCATCTCGACGAGGACCGGCATGGTCAACGCCACCGACCGGCCACCAGCCGCCGCCGCGTGCTCGTTGGCCGCCAGCTGCGACCGGTAGCGCTCCGGCTCGCGGGCGTCGACGGTCAAGACGTTCCAGTTCAGGGGACGGCGGGCGGCGAGCGTCATGTCGGCCATCAGGTCGACCTCGTCGGGCCGGAAGCCGCGCAGGCAGCCGTCGGTGACGTACTCGAGGGTGGTCCCCTCGTGGTCACGGGTCGTCGCGCAGAGAGCCAGCACCTCGTCGCGGCTCGCCCACCGCGACGCGACCGGCTGGCCGTCCCCGTCGGAGTGCGTGAACGAGAGGGTCGTCGAGAAGCCCAAGCCGCCCGCGTCGAGGCTCTCGTGGAGGAGCCCCACCATCGCGGCCACCTGCTCGTCGGTGGCCTCGTTGCCGACCGCGTCGGCGCCCATCACGTGGCGGCGCAGCGCGCAGTGGCCGACCAGGAACCCGACGTTGACGCCGACCTGCCCGTCGAGGCGGCTCAGGTACTCCGAGAACGACGACCAGTTCCACGGCACGCCGCGCTCGAGCGCCGGGAGCGGCATCCCCTCGACCTTCGCCATCATCCGGCGCGTGTAGTCGGCGTCGCGCTCCGCGAGCGGCGCGAGTGTGAACCCGCAGTTGCCGGCCGTGACCGTGGTGACGCCGTGCAGGCTCGACGAGGCCGCGGTCGGGTCCCAGAACAGCTGCGCGTCGTAGTGGGTGTGGGGGTCGACGAAGCCGGGGGCGAGCACCAGCCCGTCGGCGTCGACGGTCTCCGCGGCCGGCTCGTCGACATCGCCGACCGCCACGATGCGCCCGTCGCGCACCCCGACGTCGGCTCGGCGGCCCGGCGCCCCGGTGCCATCCACCACCGTGGCCCCCGTGATCAGCACATCCAGCATGGGACCTCCAACGAGAACAGGTTCTAGTTTTGCGCGCGCGGGCGGCCACGGCAACCCGCCCGGTTCGGGACGGCGCCGCCCGACGAGCGCCGCGCCGCGTGGCACCCAAACCTAGACTCAGGCCCCGCCGGTCGGGAACGAAGCCGACCACCGGCAGCCCGGGTCCGGCAGCCCGGGTCGATGACGGGAGCGTGTGGGATGGACGGCAAGACCGAGGACTGGCTCCAAAAGGTCCCCCTCTTTCAAGGGCTGAACAAGAAGCAGCTCCGCGAGGTCTCGAGCCTCGCCACCCGGCTCACCGAGCCCGCCGGCGCGGTGCTGACCAAGGAGGGGCAGGCCGGCTACGAGTTCATCATCGTCCTCGAGGGCGAGATCGAGGTCCGCAGGGGCGACAAGGTGGTCGCCACCCGCGGGCCGGGTAGCTACGTCGGGGAGATCGCGCTGCTCGACAACCGGCCCCGGACCGCCACCGTGGTCGCAACGACCCCAGTCGTGATCGAGGTGATCGGCCGGCGGGAGTTCCGGTCCATGCTCAGCGACGCGCCCGAGGTGGCTGAGGAGATCATCGAGCACCATGGCCCAGCGGCTCGCGGAGCTCGACGACTCCGCGACCTAGCCGCCCACGGCTCGGGCCCGCTCCCGCAGCTCGTACTTCAGGACCTTCCCGCTCGCGTTCAGCGGCAGCGCGTCGACGACCTCCACGTGTCGAGGCACCTTGTAGTTGGCCATGTGCTCGCGAGCGGAGGCGATCACCCGACCCGGGTCGACCTTCGCCCCGGGTCGGGGCACCACGAACGCGAAGCCGACCTCGCCGAGCCGCTCGTCGGGGACGCCGACGACGGCCGCCTGGGCGAGCGTGTCGTCCTGGAGCAGCAGGTTCTCGATCTCGGCCGGGTAGGCGTTGAACCCGCCGACGATGAACATGTCCTTCTTGCGGTCGGTGATCCGCACGTAGCCGCGGTCGTCCATCACCCCGATGTCACCGGTGTGGAGCCAGCCGTCCGGGTCGATCGTCGCCGCGGTCTCGTCGGGCTCCTCGAAGTAGCCGCGCATGACGTGGTAGCCGCGCACCACCACCTCGCCCGGCTCGCCGACCGGGACGGCGTCGCCCGCGTCGTCGACGGCGCGCAGCTCGGTGTCGGGGATGGCCCGCCCCGACCAGTTCGCGATCGTCTCGGGGTCGTCGTCGTGGCGGCACATGGCCGCGGTCCCGGTGGTCTCCGTCAGCCCGTAGCCAGTGATGATCGTCTCGAAGGTCATCTCGTCGCGGAGCCGCTCGATGAGCTTCACCGGCACCGCGGCGGCGCCGGTGACGGTCAGCCGCAGCGACGACAGGTCGTGGCGGGCGCGGTCCGGGTAGTCGAGAACGCCCTGCAGGAGGGTCGGCGGCCCGGGCAGCACGGTGATCCGCTCCCGCTCGACCATGTCGAGCACCTTCGGGACGTCGAACACCTGGAACGGCACGATCGTCGCGCCCCGCAGGATGCAGCTCATCCAGCCCGCCTTGTACCCGAAGGTGTGGAAGAACGGGTTCACGATCAGGTACCGGTCACCCTCGCGGAGCCCGATCACGTCCGTCCACGCCTCGTAGACCCGCAGCGACTGGCCGTGGGTGACCATCGCGCCCTTCGGCCGGCCGGTCGTCCCCGACGTGAAGATGATGTCCGAGAGATCCTCGCTGCGGATCGCCTCGAGGCGGGCGATCGCCTCGGCCTCGGGGACCGACTCCCCCCCGGCCAGGTAGTCGTCGAACCCGACCGTGTCGGCAGCCGGGGTCCCGCGCAGCACGACGATCCGCTCCAGGGACGGGAGGTCGGCGTCGGAGCCCCGCAGCATCGCCACGTAGTCGGTGTCGAGGAAGTCACTCACGGTGAACAGCACCCGGGCTCGGGCCTTGCCGAGCACGTATGCGGCCTCCCCGCCCTTGAACCGGGTGTTCAGCGGCACCAGCACCCCGCCCGCGCCGAGGACGCCGAGCGCGGCCGCGATCCACTCGTGCAGGTTCGGCGCCCACACCGACGCCCGGTCCCCCGGCTCCAAGCCCGCCGCGATCGCGGCCCGGGTCGAGCGGACCATCAGCGCCGACAGCTCCGCGAACGTGCAGCGGAACGCGCCATCGTCGTCGACGAGCGCCTCCTGATCCGCGAAGTCCGCGCCGTGGGCCCGCACCAGCCCCGGGATGCTGACCCACCGTTGGTCCGCGCGCACGTCCCCTCCTGCGGCTCGCTCGCACCGAAGGCTACGCGAGGTCTGACGGACGGTCGGGTCCGCCGCTAACCTCCGCGCCCGTGCCGATCGACCCGACCGCCGCCGCGATCATCGAGGTCATGGACCAGAGCTTCCCGCGGCTCACCGAGGTGAGCTTCGCGTCGGAGGCCCGCCGGATGGTCGCGGAGCAGATGCCCCGCCCCGTCGACGTCGAGGAGGTCGGCCGGGTCGAGGACCGGACGATCCCCGGCTCCGACGGGCCGATCCCGATCCGGATCTACTGGCCGGCCACCGACGGCCGCCACCCCGGGATCGTCTACTTCCACGGTGGCGGGTTCGTGATCTGCGGGCTGGACAGCCACGACGGCGCGTGCCGGCGGCTCACCAACGCCATCGACGCGGTCGTGGTGTCGGTCGACTACCGGCTGGCGCCCGAGCACCCTTGGCCGGCCGCGACCGACGACGCGGGCGTCGCGACCGAGTGGGTGGCCGACCACGCCGCCGAGCTGGGCCTCGACCCGGAGGGGCTCGCGGTGGCCGGCGACAGCGCAGGCGGGAACCTGAGCGCGGTGGCGGCGCTCATGGCCCGCGACCGGGGCGGGCCCCGCCTCGCCTTCCAACTCCTCATCTACCCGGTCATCGACCAAGGCGCGACCCGCGGTCAGTACCCGTCCAAGGACGAGAACGGGGAGGGGTACTTCCTGACCACCGAGGCGATGGACTGGTACACCGACCAGTACCTCGCCGACCCGGACCACGGCGAGGACGCGTACGCGTCGCCGATCAAGGCCGAAAGCCTGGCCGGAGTGGCGCCGGCGTGCGTCATCACCGCCGAGATGGACCCGCTGCGCGACGAGGGCGAGGCGTACGCGCAGGCGCTCGACGCCGCCGGCGTTCCAGTCACCCAGTACCGGGCGCTCGGCATGTTCCACGGGTTCTTCAACATGGACGCGGTCCTCGACGGAGCGAAGGACGCCCAGCAGGTCGCGTTCGACGCGCTCCGCGCCGCGCTGCAGCCCGCCTGAGCAGCCCGCCATGGCCTCGATCGTCCCGCCCGGCGAGCTCGTCTACGGCCTGCAGCTCCCCATCCAGTCCAAGAGCAAGACCTTCGTCGAGGACTGGGAAGCTCGACGCCGGCGCCGAGGGGCTGGCGGCGGTGATCCGCCAGGCCGACGCCAGCGGGTTCTTCTACGTGGCCGTGTGCGACCACCTCGCCGTCCCGAAGCCGATGGACGCCCACATGCAGGCGACCTGGTACGACACCGTCGCGACGCTCGGCTGGGCTGCCGCGCTCACCGAGCGGGTCCGGCTCCTCTCCCACGTGTACGTGATGAGCTACCGGCACCCCTTGCACACCGCGAAGTCGTTCATGACCCTCGACGAGCTCTCCGGCGGGCGGGTCATCCTCGGCGTCGGGGCCGGGCACCTCGAGAGCGAGTTCGAGCTGCTCGGCCTCGACTTCGCCCAGCGCGGTCCGATCACCGACGCCGCGATCGATGTGATCCGGACCGCGCTGGCCGACGAGTACCCCGACGTCGACTCCCCGTTCTGGGGCCATCTCCACGACGGGGCGATGGCCCCCCGACCCCGCCAGTCCCCGGTGCCGATCTGGGTCGGCGGCTCGTCGAAGCCGGCGCTGCGCCGCGCCGCCGAGCGGGGCGACGGGTGGCTCCCGCAGGGCACGACCCGGGAGGACATGCCGGGCCAGATCGCCTACCTGCTCGAGCATCGCCGCCGCACCCGCGGCGACGACCCGATCGACCTCGGCACGACGATCGCCCCCGACTTCCTCTACGTCGGCACGCCGGGCTGGGACGTCGGGGACCGCACCATCTCCGGCTCCGGGGAGCGGATCGCCGAGTCACTCAACGAGTTCGGCGCCATGGGCGTCAACCACCTCCAGGTGCGGTTCCGGAGCCGGTCCCTCGACGAGCTCCTCGACCAGATGGCGGCCTTCCACCGCGACGTCGCGCCCTACCTGCACCGACCCGAGTAGCCCCACCCCGGCGCGGGACGCGCCCAGGCGTTAGCCGGTGAACTCCGGGGTGACGACGATCGCCGCTGCGGGCGTCGTGGGACAGGTGCCGGAGCCGCTCGAGGTGACCTCGACTTCGCCGTTGCCGGTCGGGGTGGTGTTCCCCGTGCTCGGCGTGACGCCCGTCGCGCCCGCCTCCACGTGCGGCATAGGGTGGCGGCTCAGCCCGCCCGGAGTCCGGGGGAACGAGGGAGGGGCCATGACGGCGCAGCAGCTGGTGGTGGACGCGGACGGTCACACCTACGAGCCCGACGAGCTGTGGGTGGAGCGCATGGACGCGTCCCGCTGGGGTGACTGGATCCCCCGCAAGGTGCTCGAGGACGACGTCTACGAGATCTACTACGTCGGCGGCCGGGTCCGGGGTGGCGGCAGGGAGCTGCAGGACCAGATGGCCGCCGCGGTGGGGATGACCCCCCGAGCCTTCTATGACCTGACCCAGAGCCTGCGGGTCCCGGGCGGCTACGACCCCGCGGCGCGGATCGTCGACATGGACGCGGACGGGATCGACGCCGCGGTGCTGTACCCGTCGCAGGCGCTCTTCTACGGGCCCTGCGACCCGATCGAGGCGCTCCACGACGTCGACTTCGTCACCGACTGCATCCGCGCCTACAACGACTGGGTCGCCGAGTACTGCTCGGCGTTCCCGACCCGGCTGTTTGGCATGGCCGGTGTGCCGTTGCAGGACGTCGACCGGGCGGTCGTGGAGGCGCAGCGCGCGGTCGGGGAAGCTCGGCCTGCGGGGCGTGTTCGTGCGACCGTCGGCGTACGTCGACGAGCTCCCGTTGAACCACTCGGTGTACGACCCGTTCTGGCGGGCGCTCGAGGAGCTCGACGTCCCAGTGGCGTTCCACCCCGGCGTGCACGTCGACACGCCGGGCGCGTGCCGCAAGTTCGGGCTCGTCGCCGACGACGAGAACATGATGGTCACGAACATGGCGATGGACGAGCTGCACGGCGGCTCGGGGCTCGGCCAGGCGGTCGGGAACACCGTCGACATGATCGTGACCCTCGGCCGGGTCCTGATGGGCGGTGTGTGCGAGCGGTTCCCCCGCTTGCGGCTGCTGTTCCTCGAGGCGGGCGGCGGGTGGATCCCGACCCAGCTGGAGCGGATGGACGAGCAGGTGCAGGCGTTCCCGCTGGAGCAGCGGTGGCTGTCGCTGCTGCCAAGCGAGTACTTCCGACGCCAGTGCTGGGCCGGCTTCGAGGCTGAGGAGTGGAACCTGGCCGCCTGCGCCGAGTTCCTCGGCGCGGATCGGGTGCTGTGGGCGTCCGACTACCCGCACCCCGAGTACCACCCCGGGGTGGTCGACGAGCTCCGCAAGCATCTCGACGGGCTCGATCCCGCCGCGCAGACCCGCATCCTGGGCGCCAACGCGGTGGACGCCTACCAGCTCGTCCTGTGAACCCGGCCGCGGTCGCGTTCGACGGGACCCTGGACCGGTCCCGGCTGGTGCGGGAGCGCCACGCCCGGCTCGTCGACGCCATGGCCGCGCAGGACGTCGACGTGCTGGTCCTGGTCGGGCAGGGCAACGTCAACTACGCGACCGGCGCCCGGCTTCCCGACGCCGACCAGAGCCTGGCCCTGCACCGCCGCGCGGTCGCGGCGGTCACCGCCGACGGCGCCGCACCGACCGTGTGGACCTCCGCCCCGGAGCGGGTGCCGTCGGAGCTGGGCAGCGACGTGCGGCCGGCCGTCGACCTGGAGGGGGACGACGGCGCGGCAGCGCTGGCCGCCGAGCTGCCGACCGGCCGGCTGGCCGTCGACGACCTGACGATGCCGCTGTGGCGGGCCCTCTCCGACCGGGCTCCCCAGGACGCGTCGACGGTGCTCGGCGCAGCGAAGATCTGCAAGACCGCCGACGAGCTCGAGTGCATCCGACGGGCCCAGGCCGTCAACGAGGCCGCGATCGCGGAGCTCGAGTCGGCGGTGGCGCCGGGCACGGTCGGCACCGAGCTCACCGGCCACTTCGCCGCGCCGGATCCTGGAGCTCGGCGCGACGGGCAGCACCGTCGATCCGGTGTGGCAGGTCATGCCCCGCTCGATCGCCGAGGGCCCGTACACCGCGACCGGCGATCTGGTGTTCCCGACCGTGACGACGACCGAGCCGTTCGCGTCCGGCGACGTGGTGTTCGTCGACACCGGCATCCACTACGACGGCTACCAGTCCGACTACGGGCACACCTGGATCGTGGGTGGCGACGTCGACGCTCGACACCGGGAGCACTGCCAGCGCTGGGTCGACACGGTCGACGCGGTCCTGGCGGTCACGAAGCCCGGGGTGACGGCCCGGGACCTGACCCGCGCCGCCGGGGCGGTGTACGGGCGACGGCCGTGGCTCGCCCACCTGTACCTCGCGCACGGCACCGGCACCGAGAGCGCGGAGATGCCGTTCGTCGGCACCGACCTGGGCGACGAGTTCGACGCGTCGATCGTGCTCGCCCCCGGCATGGTGCTGGTGCTCGAGCCGGTCATCTGGGAGGACGGGCGCAGCGGGTTCCGCTCCGAGCAGATCGTCGCCGTGACCGACGACGGCTACGAGGAGCTGTCCCACCTGGGCTACGAGGCGTATGGCGTCGACCGCTGACCATCTGAGCCGGACCCGAGCCGCGATGGCCGACGCGGGGATCGACGTGCTGATCCTCGGACGGGAGGCCAACGCCCGGTACGTGTCGGGCGCCAGCCGACTCTGGCTGGCCGGCACCCGGCCCTTCGCGCCGTCGTGCGTCGTCGTCGGCGACACCGGCGCGGTGCACCTCCTGAACGTCACCGACCAGGGGGTGCCGCCCGAGATCCCGCCCGAGCGGCTGTACCCGATCTCGTGGAACCCGGTGAACCTCGTGGCCGCCGCGGCCGCGGCGGCGGAGGGGACGACGGTGCGTCGCGTCGGGGTGGACGGGATCTCGCCGCTGTTCGAGGGGCTGCTCCGCGGCGCGTTCCCCGACGCCGAGCTCGTCGACGGCGAGGCGCTGCTCCGTGCGGTCCGGCGGATCAAGAGCGCCGACGACGTCCGGGCCATCCGGGCCGCGGCCGCGGTGGCCGAGACCGCGTTCGAGGCGCTCGTGGCCGCGTCCGGTCCCGGCGTGTCCGCGACCACCCTCGGGGGGGTCTTCCTCCAGCGCATGGGGGAGCTCGGGGTCACCACCCCCGCCTTCGCGCCGGTCGTGACCGTCACCGGCGAGCGGGTCGCGGCCCGGGTCGGGGTGGTGCGCGACGGCTGGGCGGCCGTCCTGGCTCGCACCTGGCCGGGCGGCGAGTCGCTCGCCGAAGCGGCCGCCGTCGTCGTCGCCTCGATCCGGCCCGGCCGGCCGGTGTCCGACCTGACCGGTGACGGGGTGACCATCGACGGGCTCGGCCTGGGCCACGAGGAGCTGACCGGCGCCGACCCGCTCGAGGCGGGCACGGTCCTGACCGTCGACGTGTCGCACGACGACGGCTGCTGGGCCGACACCGTCCTCGTCACCGACGCCGGCGGCGAGGTCCTGACCCGCGCCTAGGAGACTGCTGAGCAATCCTGCGGGCAGTGTTCGCGATGAGAGTTTGATTCCTTCAAACTGAAGGGATGCAGGGCACCAGCGATCCGAACGCCGAGTTTCTCGATGCCGCCGCGCTGTGCGGGCACTTGGTGCCTGAGGGTTCGGTCCATCGGTTCTTGGCCGAGCATCGACGCCAGCTGTTTCCCGACGAGCTGTTTGGGGACCTGTTCCCGTCGGATCGGGGGCGGCCATCGGTGCCCGCGGATGTGATCGCCACGGTGATGGTGCTCCAGGCCCTGGGAGGCCTTTCGGACCGCGACGCGTTGGCTGAGCTGCGTACGAACATCGCGTGGAAGGTGGCGACGGGGCTGAGCCTCACCGACGAGGGCTTCCATCCGACGGTGCTGACGCTGTGGCGCAACAAGCTTCGGGCCAGCTCGGCCCCGGAGCGGATCTTCGATGCGGTGAGGGCCGTGATCGCGGAGACCGGTGTGTTGCGGGGCAACACTCGCCGGGTGTTGGACTCGACCGTCCTCGACGACGCGGTCGCGACCCAAGACACCGTGACCCAGCTGATCGCTTCGATCCGCCGGGTGCGTCGCCTCTCACCAGACGCAGCGGCGCTGGAGCTGGTGGGCCATGACTACTCGGATCCGGGAAAGCCGCGTATCGCCTGGGACGACACCCAGGCTCGCGAGGCGCTGGTCAGCGCGCTGGTCGATGACGCGCTCGTGGTCCTGGCCGGTGTCGAGGGTCTGGCGCTCGACGTTGAGACCGCCGATGCGGTGGGGCTGTTGGCGCTCGTCGCCGGCCAAGACGTCGAGCCCGGCGACGAAGACGGGACGTGGCGGATCGCGCAGCGGACGGCTCCCGGTCGCGTGATCTCAACCGTCGATCCCGACGCCCGACACGTGCACAAAAGCGTGTCGCACTATCGCGACGGCTACAAGGCCCACGTCGCCGTCGAACCCACCACCGGGCTCATCTGCTCGCAGCGCCTCAGTCCCGGCAACGCCCCCGACGGCCCGATCGGCGTCGAGCTGATGCAACACGAGCCCCCGGGCCGCCAGGTGCTCGCCGACTCCGCGTATGGCTCCGGTGAGACCAGGGCGCGTCTCACCAAGCGCCGGCACCGGCTCGCCATCAAGCCCTGGCCGCTGGCCGACACCGGCCGCTTCGCTCGAGACGACTTCTGGGTCGACCACCACGCCCGGACCGCGACCTGCCCCGCAGGCCACACCGTCGCGCTGACCCCCGCCAACAACGCCGTCTTCGGGCGTCACTGCGCCGGCTGTGACCTGCGCCAGCGCTGCACGACCGCACGCGACGGTCGCATCCTCAAACTCACCGACCACGACGCCGACCTGGTGGAAGCCCGTCGGGCCTGGCGTGACGGCGACTACGCCGACGACTACCGGCGATGGCGCCCCATGGTCGAGCGCACCCTCGCCTGGCTCGTGCGGCGGGGACGACGCGTCGCCTACCAAAGCACAGCCAGAAACCGCATCTGGCTCGCACACCGCGCCGCCGCCGTGAACCTCCAGCGTCTCGTCACCCTCGGCCTCGACCACCACGGAGCCTGGGTGCTCAGCAGCTGACCCCGCCACTGGCCAGCCCGAGCATCGGCATCACGATCGTCGTCGATGTGCCCTCAGTCCCCCCCATCGCCCAACACCCCCCAGGCGATGCCGCCTGATCGAGGCTTGCTCAGCAGTCTCCTAGCCCGAGCGCCCGGCCCGGGGGAGGCCCAGGCCCCGCTCGGCGATGATGCCCCGCTGGATCTCGCTCGTCCCGGCGCGGATCGTCGTCACCTGCGCGTGGCGGAACGTCGCCTCCAGCTCGCCCGCCGCGGGGGCGCCCGGCGCGCCCGGGGCGAGGAGCCCCTCGACGCCGAGCACGTCGAGCAGCGCCGCGGTGTGCCGAACCAGCGCCTCGGAGGAGAACAGCTTCGCCATCGAGCCCTCGACCACCGGCAGCTCCCCGCGGGCCGACTGGGCGGCCATGCGCGCGCCGAGGGAACGACCAGCGGCCAGGTCGACCGCGGCGTCGACGACGCGGGCCCGCACGCTCGGCCGCTCGAGGACGCCAGCGGGTCCCGCCGCCCAGGCGACGAACTGGCTCAGCACCCGGTGCAGTTCCCCGAGCATGGTCGGGTTCCGCTCGAACGTCGAGCGCGACGCGCATGACGTCCCAGCCGCCGTCGACCTCGCCGACCCGGGCCGAGTCCGGCACGCGCACGTCACGGTAGAAGGTGATGTTCGTGCGCTCGCCGCTGAGCGTCCAGATCGGGGTGACCTCGATCCCCGGCGTGTCCATGGGGACGAGGAACATGGTCAGTCCCCGGTGCTTGCGGACGTCCAGGTTGGTGCGGGTCAGGAGGAACACGTACCCGGCCTCGTGGGCGAGGGTCGTGAACATCTTCTGGCCGTTGATGACCCAGTGGTCGCCGTCCCGCTCGGCGCGGGTCGTCGCCGCGGCCGCGTCCGACCCCGAGTCGGGCTCGCTGTACCCGAGGCAGATGAGCAGCTCGCCGGCCAGCACCGGGGGGATCACCGCGTCGCGCTGCTCGTCGCGCCCGACGAGGGCGAGGGTCCGGGCCACCAGGTCGGAGGTGCCCCACCCGTCGGTCGGCGCACCGGCCCGTTCCAGCTCCTCCCACAGGATGGCCTCCGCGTCGATGTTGTCCCGACCGCCCCACGGGGCCGGCCACGCGGCGGCGAGGAACCCGGCGTCGGCGAGCCGCCGATGCAACGGCCAGTCGTGGACCGTCCCGCTCGTCGCGACCCGTGCTCGAACTGCGGGCGTGCACGCCTCGGAGACGACCCGGCGGACCTCCGCCTGGTAGTCGGAGCGGGGCGGATCGTCCCGCGTCCAGCCGTCGGCCTCGAGCAGGTCGGCGAGCCGTTCCCGCTCCGCGGCCGGGTCGCCGAGCAGCAGCGGCCACGCCGCGGCGCGACGGAAGTAGAGCTGCACGTCGTACTCGACCATGAACCCGTAGCCGCCGTGCACGTGGAGGCTCGCCCCCGCTGCGTCGCGTGCCGCGCGGACCGCGGTCAGGTAGGCGCGCGACGCCTCGATCGGTCGGGCCGGGTCGGTGGCTGCGGTCGCGGCGCTGAGCAGCCCCGCCGCGTCGACGAGCGTCGCGACGTCCGCCAGCCGGTGCTGGAGAGCCTGGAAGCTGCCGATCGGGACCCCGAACTGGTGGCGGGCCTTCGCGTAGTCGACGCCGAGCTCGAGCGCCCGGCGCGCCAGGCCGACCAGCGCGGCCGTGGTCAGGATCCGCCAGTCGGCCCCGGCTCGCTCGAAGGCGGCGCGGGCCGCGGGCCCCTCGGCGAGGACCCGGGCCGAGCCGGTGACGGCCCACATCGCGACCGGACCGTGGGCGAGCGTCGGCGCGATCGGCTCGCCCCGACCGTCGTCGACGAGGAGAAGCCGGTCGCGGTCGCAGACGAGCAGCCGGTCGGCGACCGCGCCGGCCGGGACCAGCGACGCGACGCCCTCCTCGGCGGGTCGGACGGCCACGGTGACGAGCGAGTCGGGTCGAACCTGGTCGGCGGCGCCGAGCCGGTCGAGCAGCCGCGCCGCGACGAGCGTCTCGACGACCGGGATCGGCACGAGCGCGCGACCGGCCTCCTCCGCGATGACGGTCAGGTCGGCGAGCGTGGCGCCCTCGACCGCGAGCCCGGGAAGGCCGAGCGTGCCGGCCCGGGCCCACAGGTCGGCGTCGAACCCGGGCGGGCGGGCTGTCTCCGCGGCTCGGACCCGCTCCGGCGGCGACTCACGGGAGAAGAAGCTGCGGAACGCGTCGCGCAGCGTCTCGGTGTCGTCGTTCACCCCGGGTCGGTGCCGTCGGAGGGACGCACCAGCAGGGACAGCGTCGCCGAGAAGTCGATGTACTCCCGGTTGTCGGCCCGGACGACGTCGACGCTGTCCGGCCCGGCGTAGAAGCGGGCGACGAGCGTGTCCTCGTCGGGGAACCACAGCTCGGAGACCCCGTCGACGTGCAGGGCGGGGTCACCGGCGGCGTCGAGCACCTCGTGCTGCGCGTAGCGGACGATCGCCGGGTGGTGCACCCGGGCGACGTCGACGTGCTCTCGGTAGTGGCGGCCGAACTCGGCCGCGGTCAGCTCCGGGCGCGCCTTCACGAACGACACCTGCTTCAGCTCCGGGGCCGGGCCGCCGGGCCGGGTGTCATCCCACGCCGGGCGGCGGCGCACCCGCAGCGCGGCCCACCGCTCAAGGTCGGCGGCCACCGCCGGGGGCGGCTCGAGCGGGACCACGGCGCCGGGGCGAGCCCACCACAGGACGTGGAACGGCGGTGGCGTGCGCCCCTTCGACCCCGCGCGGTCGAGGGCCGACTGGTCCGGGAGGACCGGCTCGACGCGCCACCCGACCGGCGCCTCGGGCCCCGGCGCGGACTGCCACGCCCCGAGCACCACCACCTCGGTGTCGTCGCTCACTCGGGCCACTCGATGTGGGCGCGGATCGCGTGCGTCGTCTCGTCGACCCAGCCCTTCCCGCGGGCGTAGTCGACCATGCGCGCGAGGTCGTCGTCCCAGCCGGGTCCGACGCGGCCCGCGGCCCAGCGGCGCACCGCATCGAGGGTGATCCACGCGTCGCCGTCGTCGAGCCGCCCCGCCGCGGCGTCGACGAGCGCCGCGAAGACCAGGGCTTGGTCGTGGCCACCGAGCACCGCGACGTGGAAGCGGCCGGTGTCGGCCGGCTCCTCGAGGGACACCACCGGCGGGTGCGGTCGCAGGTCGACCCGGACGATCACATGGCATGCCTAGCGCGCCGGGTCGGGGCCCGTCAGGTCCCCGCCCGCCTGGTGCGAGGCGGTCAGCCGTCGGCCATCGGGTACGGGAACTTGGCGCCGACGCCGCCGTCGACGACCAGCGTCTGCCCGGACACGTAGGTGGCGAGATCGGAGCAGAGGAAGAGCAGCGGAGCGGCGATGTCAGCGGGCAGCGCCACTCGGCGCAGCGGCGTGTTCGCGACGTTGCGGGCTCGGCCCTCCTCGCCGAGGAACGCCGACACCCGGGGGGTCCACACCACGCCCGGCGCGACCGCGTTCACCCGCACCCCGGCCGGGCCGAGCTCCACCGCCGCCGAGCGCACCAACGCCATCAGCCCGGCCTTCGCCGCCCCGTAGGCGGCGTGGCGGGGAGCCGAGGTCAGCCCCGACACCGAGGCGACGAAGGCCAGCACCCCACCCGACCCGGCGGCGAGGACCCGGCCGGCGAGCTGGGTGGTCAGGTAGGCGTGTCGCAGCACGATGTCGAAGTGCCAGTCCCAGTCCTCGTCGGCGAGCTCCAGCAGCGTCGCGTAGCGGGCCATGCCGACGATGTCGACGACGCCGTCGAGCCCGCCCAGGCGGGCCGTCGCCTCGGCGAAGATCTGCGTCGCGCCCGATCGGGTCGTCGCGTCACCCACCACCGGGACGCCGCCCACCTCGCCCGCGACCTCCTCCGCGCGGCCCCCGTCGAGGTCGACGCACGCGACGTGGGCACCGACCGACGCCAACGTGTGGACGCTCTGGCGGCCGATGCCCTGCCCGGCGCCGATCACCACGAACCGGCGACCGTCGAGTCGCAGCAGGCCCGGATAGTCCGGGACCGGGCTGTCGTCGGTGCTCGTCATGCGACTCCCTTCGCCGGGCCGCCGATCCGGGCCGCCCCGCATCGTGGCCGCGACACGGCCCGGGCGCCAGCGGCCGACCGGGCGCGCCCGGCGCGCTGGACGTTCGTTAGCCTGCCGGCGTGCCGGAGTTCGAGACGCTGGGCTACGAGACCGCGGACGGGGTCGCGACGATCACGTTGAACCGGCCCGAGCGGCTCAACAGCTTCAACACCGTGCTCAGCGCGGAGCTGCACGGGCTGTGGCGGGACCTGCGCTTCGACGACTCGGTGCGGGCGGTCGTGGTGACCGGCGCCGGCGACCGGGCCTTCTGCACCGGGATCGATCGGGGTGACGTGATCCCCCAGCCGTCGGGCCCGTGGATGATGGACGACCCCGGCCTGCTGCTCGGCCCGAAGACCGCCGACTGCTGGAAGCCGGTCGTCGCGGCGGTGAACGGGATGGCCTGCGGCGGCGCCTTCTACCTGCTCGGGGAGGTGGAGACGATCGTGGCCGCCGAGCACGCGACCTTCTTCGACCCCCACGTCACCTACGGGATGACCGCCGCCTTCGAGCCGATGCTCATGCGGGCCCGGCTGCCGTTCGGGGAGATCATGCGGCTCACCTTGCTCGGCAACCACGAGCGACTCTCAGCCCGGCGGGCCCATCAGGTCGGGCTGGTGCAGGAGGTCGTCCCCGGCCAGCAGCTGCTCGCCCGGGCTCACGAGCTCGCCGCGCAGATCGCCTCGTCGCCGCCGCTCGCCGTGCAGGGCACCGTCCGGTCGATCTGGCTGGCCCGAGAGCTGACCCGCTCCCAGGCCCTGAGCCTGGCCAAGGTGTACATCGGGCTCGGCAGCGACGACGAGTCGATCGCGCAGGGTCAGGCCCGCTTCGAATCCGGCGTGCGCATCACGCCGAGCGTGCGGTAGCTCGTGGCGCTCGGACCCGAGGCGGCGTCGCTCGACGGCAAGGTCGCGCTGGTGACCGGCGCCGCCCAGGGGATCGGCGCGTCCACCGCGCTGACCTTGGCTCGCTTCGGCGCCGACCTGGCCTGCTGCGACCGGGAGCCGGAGGGGCTCGCGGCCACCGCGGCCGCGATCGAGCAGACGGGGCGGCGCTGCGTGACCGGCCTGCTCGACGTCCGAGACGGCGACGCGGTGCGAGCCTGGCTGGCCGAGGTCGCAGCCGCCTACGGGCACCTCGACGTGCTGGTCAACAACGCGGGCGGCGGCTTCTACGCCGCGTTCCGCGACGTCAACGAGAAGGGGCAGCGAGCCCTCGTCGACGAGAACTTCACCAGCGTCACGCACTTCGTGCGCGGCTCCCTCGAGCTGCTCGGCCCCGGAGCGTCGATCGTGAACGTCACCTCGATCGAGGCGTCCCGCGCCGCGCCCGGCTTCGGCGTGTACGCGGCGATGAAAGCGGCCGTGGAGAGCCTGACCAAGACCCTCGCCCTGGAGCTGGCCCCCCGCCGGATCCGGGTCAACGCGCTGGCCCCGGACGCGATGCCGACCCCCGGCGACGAGGGTCTCGCCGACGCGGTCAGCCAGGGCCAGCGCGAGGCCTACGACCGCAAAGTGCCACTCGGCTGGGGAGACGTCGACGACGCGGCCGGCGCGGTCGTCTACCTGGCGTCGAACCTGGCCCGGTGGGTCACCGGCACCGTCTTGCACGTCGACGGCGGCAGCCACGCCGCCGCGGGGTGGGTCCGCCGCGACGACGGCACCTACGAACCCTGATCGACCGACCCTCCTGGCCGGCCGGATGGATCGCTCAGTTGTCGACCACGCCACCCAGGTAGGCGCGCTGGAGCGCGTCGCCGACCTCGCTCGGTGACCCGGTGAACTGGATCCGGCCGTGCAGCATGATCGCCGCCGCGTCGGCGACGCCCAGCACCTCGTGCGCGAACTGCTCGACGATGACGATCGCCACGTCCTCGGCCGCGATGCGCTGCACGACGCCGTAGAGCTCCTCGACGATCAGCGGCGCGAGGCCCATCGACAGCTCGTCGAGGAGCAGCACCCGGGGGTTCGTGGCCATGGCCCGGGCCATCGAGAGCATCTGCTGCTCCCCGCCCGACAGGGTCCCGGCCAGCTGCTTGCGGCGCTCCTTCAGGCGGGGGAAGCGGCCGTAGGCGCGCTCCTCGACGTCGCGGAGCGACACGCCGGTGTAGGTGATCATGCGGAGGTTCTCGAGCACGGTCAGGTTCGGGAAGATGCCGCGTCCCTCGGGGATCGTGCACAGCCCGGCCCGGGCCAGCCGGTCCGGGGGCCACCCGTTGACCCGCTCCCCGCAGAACCGCAAGTCGCCGCTGACTGGGACCAGCTGACCGCTCGCGATCTTCAACGTGGTGCTCTTCCCCGCCCCGTTCGGTCCCAGCAGCGCGAAGACCTGCCGCGGCTTGAGCCGCAAGGTGACGCCGTCGAGCACGTCGATCGTGCCGTAGGCGGCGTGCACGTCGGACAGCTCGAGCGCGTAGTCGATGTCCTCCCGCGGGGACGCCTCCCCGTTCGACGGCACCGCGGCCGCCGGCGGCACGTCGAGGACGATCTCGTGGACCAGCTCCGCCTGCTCGGGCGGGATCTCCTTCCCCTCGTCGCCCTCTCCGAGGTACGCGGCCCGGACCAGCGGGTCGGCCTGGACCTGGTCGGGGGTGCCGACCGCGATGATCCGACCGAAGTCGAGGACGTGGATCCCGTGCGAGGCGCTCATGACCAGCCCCATGTCGTGCTCGACGAGCAGCACCGCCAGGCCGGTCCCCGCCAGCTCGCGCAGCAGCTCGGCCAGCGCCTTCGTCTCCTCCTCGTTCAGACCCGCCGACGGCTCGTCGAGGAGCAGCACCTGGGGCTTGGTGGCCAGCGCCCGGGCCACCTCGACCAGCCGCTGGGTGCCGGTCGGGAGCTTGTCAACCCGGTCGCCGGCGACGTTGCTCAAGCCGACCCGCTCGACGAGCTGGTCGGTGAGCTCCCCGGGCTTGAACCGGTCCCGGGACCACTGGCGGCGCATCTCCGCCGCGACCAGCACGTTGTCGCGGACCGAGAGGGTCCCGAACGTCTCGAGCCGCTGGAAGGTACGGGCGATGCCGAGCCGGGCCCGACGGTGCGGCCGCTGGTTCGTGATATCCCGCTCGTCGAGGTGCACCGAGCCCTCGTCGGGCGGCTGGAGCCCGGTGATGACGTTGAAGAGGGTGGTCTTGCCGGCCCCGTTCGGGCCGATCAACCCGGTGACCTGCCCCGGGGGGACCTCGAGGTTGACCTCGTCGAGGGCGCGGAGGCCGCCGAAGCTGACCGAGACCGCTTTGCAGGTGAGCTGGCTCATGGAGTCTCCCGGGCTACCGGCTGGTCGGCCGCCGGCGGGCGGTCGGCGGCGGGCGGGCTGGTGGGTGGCGGCGGGCCGCCTCGGTCGCGGGTCCGTGCGGCACGGGCGCCACGCTTCAGGGCTCGTTGGGCTTGGTACTCCTCACGGGCGTCGCGACGCCAGGGCAGGAAGCGGGCCAGCTGCTGGCCCGCGTCCACGCCGACCCCTTCGGGGCTGCGCACGACGCTGAAGGACGCTAACCCGGGACCGACCCGGGTGATCGTCACGAAGACCGCCACGCCGAAGATCACCCAGGTCACGTCGTTCTGGAGAATGACGAGCAGGACGCTCGCGATCCCGCCGAACAGAGCCCCGCTGACGGTGCTGACCCCCCAGACGACGAGGAGGAGCAGAGCGCCGATGGCGAGGACGTCGACGACGGTGAAGTCCATCGACCCCGCGGTGCCCCGGTACATGGCGAGCAGGCCGCCCGCGAAGCCGGCCATCCCCGCCGACAGCGCGAACACGGTCAGCTTGGTGCCGACCAGGTTGACGCCGACGGTGGCGCTCGCAGCCGGGCTGTCCCGCAGCGCGATCAGCCGCCGCCCGTACGGGCCCCGGCGCAGCCAGACCAGGAACAGGGCCAGGAGAGCGAAGATGACGGTCGTCGCCATCAAGAAAGTGCTGGTGTCGTTGAAGTTGATGCCCAGCATGCTGAGCGTCGTGATCCGCAGGCCGTTGGCGCCGAAGATCTCGGGCTGGTTGAAGAAGATCGGGATCGCCAACGTCGCGAAGGCGAGCGACGCTAAGGCGAGGTAGAGGCCTTGGAGTCGCAGCGCGGGGAGCGCCATGAGCACCCCGAACGGCACCGCGAGCACCGCGGCCGCGATCAGCCCGAGCGGGCTGCCGGGATGGAACCAGTCCCCCGGCCCGCCCGCGACCGACGCCATCGCGAACGCGCCGACGCCGACGAACGTGATCTGGGCGAGCGAGATCTGGCCCGCCCAGCCGGTCAGCGGGATGAGCGACAGCATGATGATCGCGGTGAGGATCGCCAGCGTGACCCGCCGGGTGTCGGTCTCCTGGAGCCCGCCGAACTCGATGAGCAGGAACACCGCACCGATCAGCAACGCCATGCCGACGCCGGTCTCCCACACCTTGCCGACCCGCGGCACCCGGTAGCGGGGCGCGAGGTGCCGCAGCTCGATACGCGCCTGCGGCAGGGCGAGGAGCGCGATGAACAAGATGATCGCCGGGATGGCGGTCGACACCGTGCTCCACCGGCCGGCCAGGTTCAAGAAGCTGGTCGCGAACGACGTCGCGACCCCGATGATGAGCCCGCCCGCGAACGTCCACGGCAGGCTCTTGAGGCGCCCGATGATCGCGGCCGCGAAGGCGTCGATGATGAACAGGGTCAAGATGTCCACGCGGAGTCCCGCGGTGGGGGCGAGGAGGATCCCGGCCACCGCGGCCATCGACGAGCCCATCGCCCACGCCAGCGCGGAGAGCCGGCCCGCCCGAGCGCCCGTCAACGCGGCCAGCTCCCGGTTGTCGACCACGGCCCGCATCGCCATCCCGGTCCGGCTCCGGTGGAGGAGGAAGCGGAGGAACACCGCGATCAGGACCGCGACCGCGATGGTGATGATCTGAGCCCAAGTCACCACGACGTTCGCGATCGTCACGCCGGTGCTGCTGGCGAAGAACGGCGGCAGCGGGGAGATCGTGCTCTCGTTCCAGATCGTCGCCGCCAAGCCCATGAGCAAGAACATGAGCCCGATCGTGACGACGAGCTGCACGACGAGTGGCGCGTCCACGACCTTGCGCATCAAGAACCGCTCGATCGTGGCCCCGAACAGCGGCGCGGCGACGAGGATGACTGCGACCAGGGCGATCGGAGCCGGCCAGTGCTGGTTGATCCGGAGCTTCCCAGTAGAGGAACGCGGCGAACATGCCGATCGCGCCTTGCGCGAAGTTGAACACCCCGGACGTCTGGTAGGTGACCACGAGCCCGGACGCGGCGATCGCGTAGATGGAGCCGGTCACCAGCGCGGTGACGACCGCGGCGATGAAGGTGTCGAGGGTGAGCGCCTCCTGGTTCAGCGACTCCGCGACGACGATGACGACGAAGACCGTCACCCCGAAGACGAGGACCAGGTTCGACTTCTTCATCGCAGGCGTCTCTCCGGTTGGTTCGAGCCCGCGGTGCGAACACGGACGGACGGGGCCGGGTGCGTCACCCGGCCCCGTCCGTCCTACACCGTGGCCTCACCCGCTACTGAGCATGCAACATGGCCTTCAACAGGTTCTTCCGGTTGCAGTGGCCGGTTTGGTCGGGCTCGCCCGGGTGAGGACGTCGTCGTCCTTTGATTCCGGTCTCGATGACGATCCACCGCAAGCCGAAGCGTCGCACGCTGAATTCCCCCTCGCGCGGCGCCCTCCCCCGGGGCGCACCGCTCCTCGTCCCACGCGGTGGGTCGAGGTGGCGCGCAGTTTTGCCGGAACTGAAACGTGTTGCAAGACGGTGGCTTAGGGTGAGGGCTCAACTCCCAGCGCGCCCGAGAGGTCCTCGACGGTCCACCGGTCGTCCCGCTCGACGGTCCGCCCGTACGACCAGCCCTGCATGACCCGCACCTGCCCGCCGCGGACGTAGAGGACCTGTCCGGACAGCGGGCAGTCGCGCGTCGCCAGCCACGCGACCACTGGCGACACGTTGGCGGGGTGGTAAGTGTCGAACGAGGCCGGGTCCTCCGGCGCCCGGACCACGTCGGCGATGCCAGCCACCTCCTCGGTCATGCGGGTCCTCGCTACCGGGACGATCGCGTTGACGCGCACGTCGTAGCGACCCAGCTCCTCGGCCAGGATGACGGTCATCGCGGCGAGGCCGGCCTTGGCGGCGCCGTAGTTGCTCTGGCCGACCGCGCCGATCAGCCCCGACGTCGACGACACGTTGACGACCGCGGCGGCGGGCGCCTGGCCCTGCTTGGACCGTTCGCGCCAGAGCCCGGCCGCGACCCGGGTCGTGCAGAAGGTGGATCGGAGATGGCCGCGCACGACCGCGTCCCAGTCGTCCTCGGTCATGTTGACGAACATGCGGTCCCGGAGGATCCCGGCGTTGTTGACGAGCACGTCCAGGTGGCCCCAGGCCTCGAGCGCGGCGCCGACGACCCGCTCGGCGCCGGCCATGGTGGTCACGTCGTCGGCGCTGGCGACTGCCGACCCGCCGGCCGCTCGCAGCTCAGCGGCGACCGCCTCCGCGACCTCGGGGGCGGTGCCGGTCCCGTCCCGGTCGGCGCCGGTGTCGTTGACGACCACCGCCGCGCCCTCGGTCGCGAAGAGCCGCGCGTGCTCGCGGCCCATGCCCCGCCCGGCGCCGGTGATCACCGCCACCCGTCCGCTCAGCCGCGCCCATGCGGCCGCTCCCCTCACCCGGTGCGAGCGCACCGAGCGGTGCTCGTGCCGGGAGGTCCCGGTCAGCGTCGGCGACCTCGGCATGCGCCCTCCTCGTACACTCGCGACCTCGCGCGTGCGCGAGGGGATCATGGCACTTCTGGATCAGACCCTGACTGGCGATGGGGACGAGGTCGTCGAGCTCGACGACGAGTCACCCGAGTCGCTGCTGGAGTTCCTCACCGGTCGAGGGTGGGGGGACGGGCTGCCGGTGGTGGCCCCCACCGTGGAACGGGTCGAGCGGATGCTCGAGGCGAGCGGCGCGGATCCCGACGAGCTGCTCGGCGTGCTCCCACCGCGCGACGGGGCGGCGACGATGCGGACGGTCGCGATCAACGCGGTGCTCGCCGGCTGCCCGCCTGAGGTGCTGCCGATCGTCGCCGCCTCGGTCCGAGCCCTGTGCCATCCCGAGGTCAACCTGCGCGGCGTGCAGTCGACCACCCATCCGGTGGCGCCGCTCGTCGTCGTGCACGGGGAGGCGGTGGAGCGCTGCGGGTTCAACGCCGCCACCGGCACCTTCGGGCCCGGCACCCGTGCCAACGCCACGGTCGGGCGGGCGCTGCGCTTCGTGCTGCTCCACGTGGGCGGCGCCCGACCCGGGGCCGGGGACGCTGCCACGCAGGGGCAACCGAGCAAGTACACGTACTGCATCGCCGAGAACGCGGCTGCCAGCCCGTGGCCCGCGTACCACCGCAGCCGGGGCGTCGACGCGGCGAGCGCGGTGACGGTGGCGTGCGGCGAGAACCCCCACAACGTCCACGACATGGAGAGCGACGAGCCGGTCCGGCTCCTGACGAAGGCGGCGTCGGTCATGACGACGCTGGGCAGCAACAACGCCTGCATCTCCCAGGGCGAGTTCTTCGTGGTGCTCTGCCCCGAGCACGCGGCGACGATCGCCGCCCACGGCTGGGCTCGCGGCGACGTGCAGGCCTTCCTGTACGAGCGGGCCCGCCTCTCGCGGGGCACGCTCCGTGGCGCGTTCGACATCGTCGCCTGGCAGCCGTGGCTCGCCGCGATCGAGGACGACGAGGCCCTCCTCCCGATGACCGACCATCCGGACAACGTGCGGGTCCTCGTCGCCGGCGGGCCGGGCAAGCACTCGTGCGTGATCCCCAGCTGGGGGATGACGAAGAGCGTCACCGTCCCGGTCGAGCCGTGAGCCCGGTCCGGGTCCTCACCCCCGTCGGGCCGATCGTCGCCGCGCCGCTGGTCGCCGCGCCGAGCGTCCCGTCCCTCGGCGGCCAGTCCCTCGCCGTCCTCGACAACGGCAAGCCGAACGCCCGGCTGCTCCTCACGACCATCGCGGAGCGGATCGCGGCCCGCACCGACGCGACCGTGGCGCTGGTGACCGGGAAGGCGACCGCAGCCGAGCCCGCCGAGCCCGAGATCCTGCGCCAGCTCGAGTCGGCGCGCGTCGTCGTGACCGGATCGGCCGATTGAGGCTCGTGCACGTCGTGGAGTGTCCACGACCTCGTCCGGCTCGAAGCCGCAGGACATCCCACCGTCCTCGTCGCGACGACATCGTTCGCCGCGCTGGCCCGGCAGGCCGCCGACGCCTACGGGTTCCCCGACGCGCGCATCGCGGTCATCGAGCACCCGCTCGGCGGGATCAGTGACGACGCGGTGACCGCGCGCGCCGAGCGGGCCGTCGACGCCGTCCTTGAGCTGCTGACCGGCACCCGATGAGAGCGGTGCGGGCCACCGACGGCGTCGTCCGGGTCGCCGACGTCGCCGAGCCGGACGGTCCCGGCCGCCTCGTGCACGTCGCCTCGTCGGGGATCTGCGGCAGCGACCTGCACCTCCTCGACCTCGGTCCGCCGGTCACGCTGGGACACGAGTTCGCGGGCCGGCTCGAGGATGGCAGCTCGGTCGCCATCGACCCGTCGAGCCCGTGCGGCACCTGCGACCAGTGCCGAGCCGGCGCGGCGCACCGGTGCCGGACCGGCGCCGGGCGGGCCGTCGGCGTCGCCGTCGACGGCGGGATGGCCGAGCAGATCCTGGTGCGTGACGACGCGCTCGTCGCCCTGCCCGCGGGGCTCGACCTCGCCGACGCGTGCCTCGTCGAGCCGCTCGGTGTCGCGGTGCACGGCCTAGGGCTCGCCGACGTCTCGACCGACTCGCGGGTCGCGGTCGTCGGCGGCGGCACCATCGGGCTCGCCGCGGTCGCCGCGGCGCGGGCCCGGGGCGCCGTCGACGTGGGGCTGGTCGCCCGCCATCCACACCAGCAGGAAGCCGGCGAGCGGCTCGGGGCCCGGACCGCCAACGACGGCGAGTACGACGTCGTCGTCGAAGCGGCCGGCACCGAGGCCGCGCTCGGGGAGGCGGCCGCGCGCTGCCGGCCCGGCGGCTTGGTCCTGTTCCTCAGCACCCACTGGAGCCCGGTTCCCATCCCCGGGTTCCCGGCCCTGATGAAGGAACTCACCTTCCGCTGGTCGTACACCTACGGCTCGCACCCCGGCGGCCGGGACCTCGACGACGCGGCCGCGCTGCTCGCCGGCGACCCGGATGTCGCGGCGACGCTGATCACGCACCGGTTCCCGCTCGACGACGCCCCCGAGGCGTTCCGAGTCGCCGCCGACCGCGCGTCGGGCGCGATCAAGGTCGTCCTCGAGCCGTGATCGACCTCGGCCTCACCGGGCGACGGGCGCTCGTGACCGGCGCCGCGACCGGCATCGGCCGGGCCGCCGCCTGCCGCCTCGCCGAGGCGGGCTGCGACGTCGCGCTGATCGACCGGGACGGCGCCGAGCTCGCCGACGCGGTGACCGAGGCCAAGCGGGCCGGCACGCTCGCGGTGGGCATCGAGCTCGACCTCCGCGCTGACGGTGCACCGGCGCGGCATGGTCGAGCGCACGGTCGCCGGGCTCGGGGGTCTCGACGTCGCAGTGAACAACGTCGGGAGCCTGGCCGGCCTGCCGGCCCGACCGGCCCTCGACCAGGACGACGAGTACGTGCACGAAGTCGTCGCGCAGAACCTGCTCGTCACCGCGGCGTGCGCCCGAGCCGAGGCCCAGACGCTCGTCGACGCGGGACGGGGCGGCGTCATCCTGAACGTCAGCTCAGGGGAATCGACCCGACCCGCGCTCGGGCTGGCCGCGTACGGCGCCGCGAAGGCAGCCATCAACCACCTGACCCAGACCCTGGCCGTCGAGGCTCGGACCGCACGGCGTGCGGGTCAACGCGGTCGCGCCCGGGACGACCCTGACCCCCACCGTCCGCGCCGCGCTCACCGACGACTACGTCGCCCGGCTCGTCGGCTCCATCCCGCTGCGGCGGATGAACGAGCCCGACGACCTGGCCCGGCTCATCGTCGCGCTCGCCTCCGACCTGGCCTCGGGCGTCACCGGGCAGCTGGTGCTGGCCGACAACGGCGCCCACCTCTCCCGCAGCCGACCGACGCTCGAGGTCCGGTGAGCGACTCGCCGCCCGGGCTCGACGCCGGCCTCCGCGCGGTCGCGGCGCTCCTCGGGCCCGACGGGGCGCGGGTCGCGGTGCTCAGCTGGGAGGCCGGCGACGGCACGTTGTCCTTGCGGCTGGACCTCGACTCCGCCGACTGCGCGGCGTGCGTCGTGCCCCGCCCGCTGCTCGACACCCTGCTCCTCGACTCGCTGCGCCGCCACGCCCCCGCTGTCCGGGCCGTGCAGCTCGACGACCCGCGCGACCGGAGCGGGCCGTGACGAGCGCTGTCGTCACCGGCGCCGCGTCGGGGATCGGCGCCGCCACCGCCCGGCGGCTCGCCGACCGAGGCGCGACCGTCGTGTGCTGCGACGTGGCCGACCCCACAGGTCGGGACGTCGCCGGCGAGCTCGGTGGCCGCTACGTCCACCTCGACGTCAGCGACCCCGACGGGTGGGGCGCGCTGGTCGAGCAGCTGGCCGACGAGCCACCGCTCGAGCACGTCGTGTTGAACGCCGGCATGTTGACCGCCCCGGACCCGACCCCGTTCCTCGACGTCCCGCTGGAGCGGCTCCAACGGGTGCGGTCCGTGAACCTCGACGGTGTGCTGCTCGGCGTCCGGTCGCTCGCGCCGCTGCTGACCCGCGCCGGCGGCGGCGCGATCGTCGCCACCGCGTCGCTGGCCGGGCTGGGCCCGTACGCCGACGACCCGATGTACGCGGCGACCAAGCACGCCGTCGTCGGGTTCGTCCGCAGCGTCGCCCCCCAGCTCGCCGAGCAGGGCGTCCGTCTGCACGCCATCTGCCCGGGCGGGGTCGACACCGGGCTGCTCGGCGCGCCCGCAAGGCGGCGATCGCCGCCGCCGGCCGCCCGATGCTGGACCCCGACGAGGTCGCGTCGGCGGTGCTCACCCTGCTCGACCGTCCCGACGCCGGGCTCGTGTTCACCATCGTGTCCGGTCGCGGCGCGGCGCGCTACGAGTTCCGGGGCGTGCCCGGCCCCCGGACCTGACCGCACCGGACCGAACCCCTCTAGTGTCCGGCCGGTGAGCCTCCCACCCGACGCCCGCACCACCTACGTCTCCCTCGACCCGCCCGAGGACGACCGGCGCGCCGCGAAGCACCGGCTCGTCCGCGAGGTGAAGCGCGTCATCGAGCTCGTCGCCCAACTCGACAGCGACACATCCGATCCGGACACCGTGGACGCGATCACGGCCCAGGTGCGGGAGGTGGCCCAGACCCTCGAGCCGCTGCCGAGCCTGCAAGCAACGGGCGGGCTGGCGTCGAAGCCGGGCCCCCAGGGGGCGCTGCTGGAGCGCAGCGGCATCAGCGGCCGCAGCAACCCGCTGGCCCCGCCGGTGCAGTGGACGGTGGGCTCCGAGCGCACGACCGGCTCGGCGGTCTACTCCCCCGCCTACGAGGGCCCGATCGGGCACGTGCACGGCGGGTTCGTCGCCGCCGCGTTCGACGACCTGATGGGTGCCGCGCAGATGGCGTCGGGGCAGGCCGGCTACACGGGGACACTGACCGTGCGGATGCTGCGCCCCACCCCGCTGCGGCGACGCATCGACTACGAGGCCGGCGTCGACCGGGTCGAGGGCCGCAAGATCTGGGTGTGGGCGACCTCGACCTGCGACGGCGAGCGGCTGGCCGAGGCGTCGATCGTGTTCATCGCGCCGCGGGACGGCAGCCGTCCCCGCTAACTCGCGGGTCGGATCAGGCGTCGGAGGCCGGGCGCCAGAGGGGGATCCCGACGTCCTCGGCCGCGGCGACGAAGTGGACCTCGACCGGCAGGCCGATGCGGACCGACTCGGGATCACAGTCGGTGACGTTGCCCATGATGAGCGGGCCCTCCTCGAGCTGCACCATCGCGACCACGTACGGAAGCTCGTTGCGGAAGGGCCGCATCCCCATCTGTCGGATGATGGTGAACGTGTGGACGGTGCCCCGCCCGGTGCACTCGAGCCACTCGGGGTCCCCGCCGCACGCCGTGCAGAGCGCCCGCGGGTAGAACTGGCGGTGACCGCAGTGCGGGCACTCCTGGATCAGGAGGCGCCCCTCGGTGCCGGCCTGCCAGTAGTCGCGGTTGACGTCGTCGGGGGCCGGCAGCGGCTTGGTCCACTCCTCGGCCGGGGTCGTCACGTCGCTCATCGCGGTCCTCTCATGGGTGCTCGGCGCCGAGGATGGCGACGCCGATGCAGCTGAGCCATCCGCCCGATCCGGCGCAGACCGCCACCTCGCAGTCGGGGACCTGGGCCTCGCCGGCCTGGCCGCGGAGCTGCCGGGCCGCCTCGATGAGCAGGAAGATCCCCCGCATCCCGGGATGGCTCGACGACAGGCCGCCCCCGTCGGTGTTCAACGGCCACCGACCGCCCCGCTTCAGGTGCCCCTCGGCGACGAACGGGCCGCCCTCACCGCGGGGGACGAACCCGAGGCTCTCCAGCAGGATCAGGCACGTGATCGTGAACGAGTCGTAGAACATGAGCAGGTCGACGTCGTCGTGGGTCACCCCGGCCCGCCCGAACGCGACCGGTCCTGCCTTCGCGCCGGCCGACGTCGTGAAGTCGGGCTGCTGCCCGACGTTCCAGTGGGTCTGCGCCCCGGCCGCGCCGAGCACGTAGACGGGCGGCTGACGCAGGTCGGCGGCCCGCTCCGCGGTCGTCATGATGAGGGCGCCGCCCCCGTCGGTGATCGCGCAGCAGTCGAGCTTGTGGAGCGGGTCGGCGATCATCCGGCTGCTCAGCACGTCGTCGACCGTGATCGGGTCGCGGTACATGGCGTGCGGGTTGAGCGACGCGAACTCGCGCACGCCGACCGCGATGTCGGCCAGCTGCGCGGACGTGGTCCCGAACTCGTGCATGTGGCGGGCCGCGTGCATCGCGTAAGCGCCGACCAGCGAGTTGCCGTACGGCGCCTCGTACTGGATCGGCCCCGCGACCCGCTGACCGGGCCGCTGGAACCCGCCCGTCCCCAGCTGGCGGCCCATCCGGCTCAGCTGGTCCGACCCGTAGGTGATGATCGCGGCGTCGCAGAGCCCCTCGCGGATCGCCGACGCGAGATGCTGGACGTGGAACTCGAACGACGAGCCGCCCGTCATCGTCCCGTCGATGTAGCGGTGGTCGATCCGCAGGTACTCGGCCATCGTGACCGCGTCGTCGATCATCATCCCGCCCGACCCGCCGACCCCGACGTAGCCGTCCAGCTCCGACTTGTCGATGCCGGCGTCGGCGAGCGCCCGCTGCGCCGCCTGCACGTGGTGCTGCACCCCGTCGAGATGGGGCGCCTTCGGATAGTCGGACAGGCCGGTGCCCACGATCACAGGCGTGCGGTCCACGGGAACTCCCTCGCGGCCTCGTGCTGACGGGGGCGTCAGTGAACCACACCGGCTGTCGAGCGCGCCACGCGACGGGCGGACCACCCCCCGGAGTACGGTCCGGCGCCGTGACCACCAACCTGTCGCTCGGCCTCCAGTTCGGCTACTGGACCGCCGCGCCCCGCCCGGCCCGGGAGCTCATCGACGCGGCCCGCCACGCCGAGGACCTCGGCTTCGACTCGGCATGGACCGGGGAGGCGTGGAGCAGCGACGCCTTCTCCCCCCTCGCCGCGGTCGCCGGCGCGACCAGCCGGCTCCGCCTCGCGACCGGCATCGCGCAGATCTCGGCGCGCAGCCCGACCACGACCGCGATGCACGCCATGACCCTCGACGGGCTCTCGGGCGGCCGCGCCGTGCTCGGGATCGGCGTGAGCGGCCCACAGGTCGTCGAAGGCTGGTACGGCCGCCCGTTCGCGCAGCCGCTGGCCCGCACCCGCGAGTACGTCGACATCGTGCGGCGGGTGCTCCGCCGCGAGGAGCCCGTCGCCTCGCCCGGCCCCCACTACCCGCTCCCCTACCAGGGGGAAGGGTCGGTGGGGCTCGGCAAGCCGCTGCGGCTCATCACCCACCCGCTGCGCAACGAGGTGCCGATCTTCCTCGGCGCCGAGGGGCCCCGCAACGTGGCGCTGGCCGCGGAGATCGCCGACGGCTGGGTCCCCCTCTACTACTCGCCGTACCGCACCGACGTGTACGCCGACTCGCTGGCCGGCGCGAAGCCGGGCTTCGAGATCGCGGTGAACGTCGCCGTGCACGTCGACGACGACCTGGCCCGGGCGCTGCTGCCGATCAAGGCCACCCTCGGCTTCTACATCGGCGGGATGGGCGCCAAGAGCCGAAACTTCCACACCGAGCTGATGGGGCGCATGGGCTTCGCGGAGCAGGCCCACCAGATCCAGGAGCTGTTCTTCGCCGGCCGCCGGGAGGAGGCGATCCTCGCCGTGCCCGACCAGTTCGCCGACGAGATCTCGCTCTGCGGGCCGCCGGCGCGCATCGCGGAGCGGCTCGAGGCGTGGCGGGCCACGCCGGTCACGACACTGCTGGTCGGCAGCGCCGACCCGACCGTGCTGCGGCTCCTCGCCGACCTCACCCGCTGAACCCGCCCGGGGCGGGACGCTCGGTCGGGCGGCCCCCTGACGGGGAGTCAGATCGGCTCGTAGAGTGCGGGACGATGGAATTCAACCTGGCTGACCTGTTCGAGCACGCCGTCGACGAGTTCGGGGACCGCGAGTACCTGATCGTCGAGGGCCAGCGACGGACCTACGCGCAGATGGAGGAGCGGGCCAACCGGCTCGCGCATCACCTCGCCGCGCACGGGATCGGGCCCGGCGACCACGTCGGGATCTACGCCTACAACTCGGTCGAGTGGGTCGAGACCCTGTGGGCGGTGTTCAAGGTGCGGGCGGTGTGGGTGAACATCAACTACCGGTACGTGGAGGCTGAGCTCGCCTACCTGTTCGAGAACGCGGACCTCAAGGCCCTCGTCTACCAGCGGGAGTTCGCCCCCCGGGTCCGGAACGTGATCGACACCCTGCCCCTGCTCGAGCACTCGATCGTGATCGAGGACGGCAGCGGCGCCGACCTGGGCGGCCTCGAGTCGGTGGAGTACGAGGCGGCGATGGCGAGCGGCTCCCCGGCGCGTGATTTCGGCCCCCGCTCCGCCGACGACCGCTACATCCTCTACACGGGCGGGACGACCGGCATGCCGAAAGGCGTGGTGTGGCGTCACGAGGACGTCTTCTACGCGCTGGGCGGCGGGATCGACCCGACCACGAACACCAAGGTGCAGGCCCCCGGGGACCTGGTCGCTCGGGCCCGGGAGAAGACCCCCGGGACGATGATGCCGATCGCGCCGCTCATGCACGGGGCGACCCAGTGGGGTGTGATGGGCGGGGCGTTCCAGGGCAATCGGATCGTGCTCATGGGCCGGTTCGACCCAAAGCGGGTCTGGGAGCTCGTCGACGCCGAAGGGGTCAACAGCATCATGATCACCGGTGACGCCATGGGCCGACCCCTCGCCGAGGCGCTCGCCGGATCGGGCGGCCGCTACGACCTGTCCTCGCTGGTGTCGATCTCGAGCACCGCGGCGGTGTTCTCCCCCTCGGTGAAGCAGAGCATCATGGACCAGCTCCCGAACGTCATCATCAGCGAGGCGATCGGCGCGTCCGAGACCGGCTCCAACGGCTACACGCTCGTCCAGCGCGCCGACACCGAATCGACCCGCGGCCCCACCGTGAACGCGATCATCGACAGCCTCGTCCTCGACGAGGACCTGAACCCGGTCGAGCCCGGGTCGGGCGTGGTCGGGAAGCTCGCCCGTCGGGGCAACATCCCGCTCGAGTACTACAAAGACCCCGAGAAGTCGGCGCAGACCTTCGTGACCGCGCCCGACGGGACCCGCTACTCGATGCCGGGTGACTTCGCAACCGTCGACGAGGACGGCCGGATCGTGCTCCTCGGCCGCGGGTCGGTGTGCATCAACTCGGGCGGCGAGAAGATCTACCCCGAGGAGGTCGAAGCCGCGATCAAGTCGCATCCCGACGTGTACGACTGCACCGTCGTCGGCGTTGACGACGACCGATGGGGCAGCCGGGTCGTCGCGCTCGTCCAGCCCCGCGACGGGCGCACCCCGAGCCTCGAGGACATCCAGAGCCACTGCCGCCAGCAGCTGGCCGGCTACAAGGTGCCCCGCGAGCTGCACCTCGTCGACGAGATCGTCCGGTCCCCGTCCGGGAAGCCCGACTACCGCTGGGCGAAGGACACCGCGACCGGCGCCGCCACCCCGGCCTAGGAGGACACCATGCGGACCCGAGCCACCGAGATGTTCGGGCTGGACCTGCCGCTCTTCGCGTTCAGCCACACCCGGGACGTCGTCGCCGCGGTGAGCAAGGCGGGCGGGCTCGGCGTCCTCGGCGCGCTGGCGTTCTCTCCCGACCAGCTCGAGCTGGAGCTGCGCTGGATCGACGAGCACGTCGACGGACGACCCTACGGCGTCGACGTCGTGATGCCGGCCAGCTACGCCGGCGCGGGCGGCGAGCTGGACCCGGAGCGGATGGAGACCCAGCTCGCCGACATGATCCCCCAGGAGCACAAGGACTTCATCGAGCGGGTCCTCGCCGAGCACCACGTCCCGCCCCTCGGCGACGACGAGGAGGTCGGCAGCGGGCTGCTCGGCTGGACCCACGAGGGCGCCCGCCCCCAGGTCGAGATTGCCCTCGCCCACCCGATCCGGCTGCTCGTCAACGCGCTCGGCCCGCCGCCGAAGGACGTCGTCGACCTCGCCCACGAGCAGGGCGTGAAGGTCGCGGCGCTGGTCGGCAGCCTCGCCCAAGCCGAGCGGCAGGTGAACCAGGGCGTCGACATGATCGTCGCGTCGGGCTACGAGGCCGGCGGCCACACCGGTGAGGTCGCGGGCATGGTGCTCGTGCCGGAGGTCGTCGACGCGGTCGGCGACCGGGTCCCGGTTCTCGCCGCGGGCGGAATCGGGTCGGGGCGCCAGATGGCGGCCGCGCTGGCGCTCGGCGCCGACGGGGTGTGGACCGGCTCGATCTGGCTCACGACCACCGAGTGCGGCACCGCCCCCGCGGTGCTCGAGAAGCTGACCGCCGCGGGGTCCCGCGACACGGTCCGCTCCCGGGTGATCAGCGGCAAACCGGCCCGCCAGCTCCGCACCGAGTGGACCGAGGCGTGGGAGCGGCCCGACTCGCCCGGCTACCTGCCGATGCCGTTGCAGTACATGGCCACCGCGCCGGCGCAGCGCCGCATCGTCAAGTACGGGGCACACGAGCTGCAAGGCATGCCGGTCGGCCAGATCGTCGGTCGCATGAACTCGGTGCGGCCGGTGCGTGACGTGGTGCTCGACCTCATGGAGGAGTTCGTCGACGCGACGGCGCGTCTCGACGCGCTGCGCGACGAGGAGTAGCCGTGCCCGCCGTCCTCGTCCCCGGGGTGCCCGACACGCCCGAGTTCTGGGACCCGGTCGTGGCCCGGCTGACCCGCGACGACGTGGTCTGCCCGCGCTTGCCCGGGTTCGGGGATGCCATCCCGGACGGCTTCGGGTGCACGAAGCAGGAGTATGTGGACTGGCTGATCGACCAGCTGGAGGCGATCGGCGAGCCGGTCGACCTGGTCGGCCACGACTGGGGGTCGATCTTCGCCCAGCGGATCGCGACCACCCGCCCGGAGCTGCTGCGCAGCTGGGTGATGGCCGACGGGGCGGTCAGCGAGGTGTTCCGCTGGCACGAGCTGGCCACCCAGTGGCAGACGCCCGAGGTCGGTGAGCAGATCATGGAGCTCATGACCGGCGAGGCGGTGACCGCCGCGCTGACCGACGCCGGCCATCCCGACCCGGCCGCCGCGGCCGGGCGCGCCGACGAGACGATGAAGCAGGCCATCCTCTCCCTCTACCGCTCCGCAGTCGACATCGCCTCCGAGTGGACCCCGCCTGCCGGCGTCGCGACGCCCCCGCGCTGGTCCTCTGGGGCGCCCACGACACGTACGGGCCGCCCGAGTTCGGGCGCGCCGCGGCGGCGCGGGCCGGCGCGCGGTTTGTGGAGCTCGACGCCGGGCACTGGAGCGTGGCCGAGCGTCCCGACCAGTCCGCGGCGGTGCTCGAGGAGTTCTGGAGGAGCTGCTGATGCCAGTCGCCGCACCCATTCAGGCCTTCCTGGACGCCGCGGCGAGCGCGGGCGCCCCGCCGCTGTACGACCTGCCCCTCGACGAGGCCCGCGCCAACGCGGTCTTGTTCGTGCAGGCCGGGGAGGGCCCCAAGCAGCCGGTGGCGCGGGTCGAGGACCGAACGCTCGCCACCCGCGCCGGACCGCTCCCGGCCCACGTGTACACCCCGGTCGAGTCGGACCAGCCGCTGCCCGTCGTCGCCTACTTCCACGGCGGGGGCTGGGTGATCATGGGGATCGACACCCACGACGGGATCTGCCGGCGGCTCGCGTTGGCCAGCGGTGCCGTCGTGGTGAGCGTCGAGTACCGCCTCGCCCCTGAGCACCGGTTCCCCGCCGCGCTCGACGACTGCTTCGCGGCGGCCGCGTGGCTCACCGAGCACGCGGCCGAGCTGGGCGGCGACCCGGCCCGGGTCGCGGTGGCGGGCGACAGCGCGGGCGGGAATCTCGCCGCCGCGGTGGCGCTGCGGGCCCGGGTGAGTGGCCCGACCCTCGCCGGGCAGGTGCTCGTCTACCCGGTGACCGACACGGCCCGCGACACGGTCTCCTACCACGACAACGGGGACGGGTACCTGCTCACCGAGCCCGACATGGCGTGGTTCTGGGACTGCTACCTCGGCCCCGACGGCGACCCCGCCGACCCGTTCGCGTCGCCGTTGCGCGCCGCCGACCTGGCCGGCCTCCCGCCCGCGCTCGTGATCACCGCCGAGTACGACCCGCTCCGCGACGAGGGGGAGGCGTACGCCCGCCACCTGGACGGCTTCGACGTGCCGGTCGAGACGCACCGCTTCGACGGCATGGTCCACGGGTTCCTCGGCATGGAGCAGCTCGTCCCGGAGGCGGACCAGGCCATCGCCCGGATCGGGACCTTCCTGCGCCGCGTGTTCGCCAGCTGAGCCTCCCGAGGCTCAGATCCGCTGCAGGATGCTCGCGGTGCCGAGCGCCCCGCCGCAGCACATGGTGACGAACGCCAGCTCCTGATCCGAGCGCTCGAGCTCGTGCAGCGCGGTCGTGATGAGCCGGGCGCCGGTCGATCCGACCGGGTGGCCGAGCGCGATCGCGCCGCCGTTCACGTTCACCCGGTCCAGGTCGGGCTTGTGGACCTGCGCCCACGACAGCACGACCGCCGCGAACGCCTCGTTGATCTCGAACAGGTCGAAGTCCGCCATCGCCATCCCGGACCGGTCGAGCATCTTGGCCGTCGCGTCGACCGGCCCGTCGAGCAGGTAGTACGGGTCGGTGCCGGTGACGAGCTGGTGCACCAGGCGGGCCCGCGGCCGGAGCCCCAGGCCACGGGCGACGTCCTCGTCCATCCACAGCACCGCGGCGGCGCCGTCGGAGAGCTGCGACGACGAGCCTGCCGTGTGGCGGGCCCCCTCGTACACCGGCTTGAGCTTGGCGAGCCCCTCGAGGGTCGTGTCGCGCAGGCCCTGGTCCTTCGAGACGGTCTGGGTCTCGCCGGTGGGCTGGCCGTCGTCGCCGAGGACCGGCGTCTCGATCGGGGCCACCTCCCGCTCGAAGCGGCCCTCCTCCCACGCCACCCTCGCTTTGCGCTGCGAGTGGAACCCCCACTCGTCGAGGTCCTCGCGGGTGATGCCCCGCTTGTCGGCGATGCGCTCCGCGGCGCCGAACTGCCCGTTGGGCGGGTCGTCGTAAGGCCACGGCTCGGTCTTGTAGTGGCCGGGCCCGTTCACGACGTTCGAGCCGAGCGGCACGTGGCTCATCTGCTCCACGCCGCAGGCGATCCCCACGTTCATCCCGCCCGCCGCGATGAGGCCCGCGACCATATGGTTGGCCTGCTGCGCCGAGCCGCACTGCGCGTCGACGGTGGTGCAGGCGGTGGTGAACGGCAGCCGGTCGTTGCCGGCGCTCAGCCACGCGTTCCGGGACACGTTCGAGCCCTGCTCCCCAGCCTGGGTCACGCAGCCCCCCACGACCTCGTCGACCAGCGCAGGGTCGATCCCGGCCCGGTCGACCACCGAGAGGAGCGCGTGGCGCAGCGTCTCGGTGGCCTTGAGCCCCGAGAGCGACCCGTTGCGCTTGCCGATCGGGGTGCGCACAGCCTCGACGATGACGGGGTTCCCCACGGATGCCTCCAAGACGCTGGTCACCCGGACTGCCCCAGGTGATGTAACAACCCGTCAGTTTAGGATCGGTTCCGGTCTCGATGACCAGCCCAGCCCCCTCGCCCGTTCCCGGCCCTGACCGGGAGGTCCCGCCGAGCACGAGCGCGGCGCGGGCCGCGGCCGCTTCGGCGCGTCGGGTCGCGCGGGCCCTGGTGGTCAGCCACGCCCCACCTGACGTGCTCGAGCGCGCCGCCGCTGACCTCGCCGCGGTCGCGGACCGCCTCGAGGCCCACGCCGGCACGAGCCGCTACGACGGCACCGACGGGTTGAGCAACGGGCTCGACCCGATCGTCGTGGAGCGCCACCCGTTCCTCGGGGAGTCCAATCCCGGCGCGCCGCCGGTGCGGCTCGGCCCGGACGGCGACATCGTCACCGCGACGGTGACCTTCGACGCCCGCCACGAGGGCATGCCCCGCTTCGCGCACGGCGGCTGGATCGCGGCGCTCTTCGATCAGGTGGTCGCGATCGCGGGGGCCCGCGCCGCCGGGGTGCCGGCCATGACCGGCACCTTGACGATCCGCTACCTCACCCCGACCCCGATCGGCGAGCTGCACCTGCGCGCCACCGCGGAGCGGACCGGCGAGCGGACCGTGCGAGCCCACGGCACCCTCGGACCGGACGGGACCGTCACCGCGGAGGCGGACGCGGTGCTGGTCATCGGACGGGACCGGCTTCGCCCCGCGGCACCGGAGCCCCGATGAGCGGGCCGCTGCGCGGGGTGCGAGTCGTCGAGCTGGTCGGCCTCGGCCCGGGCCCGTTCTGCGGGATGCTGCTCGCCGACCTGGGCGCGGAGGTGCTGCGGGTGGACCGGGTCGAGGCGGCCCGGGCCGTCGCCGGGCAGAGGCCGGCGACGAACCCGATGCACCGCTCGAAGCGGGCGGTCGGCATCGACTTGAAGTCCTCGGACGGGGTCGAGGCGTTCCTCGGCCTCATCGAGCGGGCCGACGCCGCGTTTGAGGTGTTCCGCCCCGGCGTCGCCGAGCGGCTCGGCGTCGGACCGGACGTCTGCCTGGCCCGCAACCGGCGGCTGATCTACGGGCGGCTGACCGGCTGGGGTCAGTCCGGTCCGTTGGCCGACGCGGCCGGCCATGACCTCGACTACCTGGCCGTGTCGGGCGCGCTCGAGCCGCTCGGGCGGGCCGGGCAGCCGCCGACCGCGCCCATCAACCTGCTGGCCGACTTCGCGGGGGGCGGGATGCTGCTCGCGCTCGGGATCGCGGCTGCGCTCTACGAGCGGGACCGCTCCGGGGAGGGGCAGGTGATCGACGCCGCGATGGTCGACGGGGCAGCGCTGATGCTCACCCCGTTCTACGGGGCGAGAGCGTCGGGCGCCTGGGGGCCGAGGGGCACGAACCTGCTCGACACCGGCGCCCCGTTCTACGACGTGTACGAGACCGCGGACGGCGAGTGGCTCGCGCTCGGCGCGATCGAGCCCCAGTTCTACGCCGCGCTGCTCGACGGTCTCGGCCTCGCCGACACGGGGCTGCCCGCCCAGATGGACCAGGCCGGGTGGCGCGAGCTGCGGGCCCGCTTCGCGGCGGTGATCGCGACCCGCACTCGCGACGAGTGGGTGGAGCGCTTCGTGGGGCTCGACGCGTGCGTCGCGCCGGTCCTGTCGCCCGTCGAGGCGCCCCAGCACCCGCACGCGCACGCCCGCCACGCCTTCCGGACCGTGGCCGGGGTACCCCAGCCCGCCCCCGCGCCCCGGTTCTCACGCTCGACGCTCGACGACCCGCGCCCACCGGAGCATCCGGGCGCCACGACCGAAGCGACGCTCGCCGAGTGGGGACTCGACGCCACGCTGGTGTCGAAGCTCCACGACGCGGGCGTGCTGATCTAGAGGGGGACAACCACATGCCGATTCCCGAGCAGCGAGACCTCGAGGAAGCCCGCGGGATCCTCGCCGACTGGCTCGCCAAGCAGCGCCCCGACGTGACCGACGTCGAGGTGGGGCCGATCACCGGCCCCGCGTTCACCGGCTTCTCGAACGAGACGCTGCTGTTCGACGCCTCGTGGACCGAGGACGGGAAGCCCGTCACCGAGTCACTGGTGCTGCGCGTGAAGCCGACCCAACACACGGTGTTCCTCGAGGCCGACTTCGAGCAGCAGTACCTGGTGCTGCGCACCCTCGGGGAGCACACCGACGTGCCGGTCCCGAAGGTCCGCTGGTACGAGGCCGACGACTCGTTCCTCGGGGCGCCGTTCTTCGTCATGGACCGGGTCGACGGTCGCGTCCCGGCCGACGCCCCCGCGTACACGCAGGCGGGCTGGCTGCTCGAGGAGTCCAGCCCCGACGAGCGTCGGGTGCTGGTCGAGAGCGGGATCGGCGCGCTGGCGAAGGTGCACGGGGTGGACTGGCGGGCCCTCGGGCTGGAGGCGCTGAGCAAGCCGCAGTACGGGCAGCTCGGCTTCGAGCAGCAGCTCCACTACTACGAGCGGTCCTTCGAGTGGGCCGACGACGAGGCGGAGTATCCGGCGCCGGCGGTGCCACGCGCCGCGCTGGAGTGGGTGCAGCGCCACGCCCCCGACCACGACCCCGAGATCACCTTGTGCTGGGGCGACGCGCGGATCAACAACCAGCTGTTCGGGCCCGACCATCGGGTCCGAGCCGTCCTCGACTGGGAGATGGTGACCCTCGCCGACCCGATGATGGACCTCGGCTGGTGGCTGTTCCTCGACTGGCACTTCCACGAGGGGGTCCCCGCGCCTGCGCCTCGAGGGCTTCCCCACCCGCGAGGAGATGGTCACCATGTACGAGCGGGCCAGCGGCCGCGAGGCCCGCGACCTCGACTTCTACCAGCGGTTCGCCGGGCTGCGCTTCGCGGTGGTGATGATGCGCCTCGCGACCCTCATCGCCGGGTTCGGGCTCATGCCGATGGAGGCCGCCGAGGACATGGCGGCCAACAACGCGGTGACCCGGGTGCTCGCCGACCTGCTGGGGATGCCGGCCCCCGGACCGGCGCCGGGCGACTTCGGCTGAACGACGTGCCGGGACCCTTCGACGTCGGGGTCGTCGACTTGATGGTCGCCCTGCCCCCCGGGCCGGGCGACCAGGCGTGGCGGGACCAGCTCGCCCCGCTCCTGAAGGACCGGGGCTCGGCCGGGTTCGAGCACCCGGCGTCGTACCTGTTCCAGAACCTGCCCGCGGCCCGGTTCGCCAACGACCCGCTCGCCGCGGTGCTCGACGAGATGGACCGATTCGGCGTCGAGCGGGCCTTGGTCGGGTTCGATCCCGCCAACCCCACCGCGGTGCGGGCGATGCGCGACCACGCCGACCGGTTCGTCGCCGCGCACGACGTGAACCCCACCGACGGGGTCGCCGCTGTTCGCGCGCTGCGCGACGCGGTCGAAGGGCACGGCGCACGGGCCGCGTCCGCGTTCACGGCCGGGGTGTTCCCCCAGGTCGCGCTCGACGAGCCGGCCTGGTTCCCGATCTACGCCACCTGCGTGGAGCTCGGCGTGCCACTGTTCGTGACCGTCGGCGTCCCCGGCCCTCGGGTGCCCGCCGCGCCCCAGCACGTGGGCCGCCTCGACGAGGTCTGCTACGAGTTCCCGGAGCTGGTCGTGGTGATGCGCCACGGCGGGGAGCCGTGGGCGGACCTGGCCGTGAAGCTGATGCTGAAGTGGCCCGGCCTGCACTACTCGACCAGCGCCTTCGCGCCCCGCTACTACCCGAAGGCGATCATCGACTACGCCAACACGCGCGGCGCGGAGAAGGTGTGCTTCGCCGGCTACTTCCCGATGGGCCTGTCGTACGAGACCCTCTTCGAGCAGCTCCCCGCGGTGCCGCTCCGCGACCACGTCTGGCCGCGGTTCCTGCGCGACAACGCGTGGCGTCTCCTCGGCCTGACCGACGAGACGCCCGTCACCGCTCCCGTGTGAGCGGTCACCAGTCGGGCGGCCAGTCCCGGGTCGGGGACAGCGACCAGCGAGGCGGCCGCCGCTCGAGGAAGGCGAGCACCCCCTCCCGCGCGTCGGCCCGGCCCATGACGTGATGGTGCATGGCGGTCTCGAGCCGGTCGGCCTCGTCGGCGCCGAGCGGCGGGTCGGCCCACAGGAGCCGCTTGCTGATCGCGACCGACAGCGGAGCGGTGTGCACGGCGACGTCGCGGGCGAGGTCGACGGTGACGGCCAGCACCTGGTCTGCCTCCGCGGCCTGGTTGGCGAGGCCCATCTCGACCGCCTCCTCAGCGGTGAAGTGCCGCCCGGTGAGGAGCAGGTCGGCGGCCCGGGCGAACCCGACCGCGCGGGGCACCGTCCAGTGCGAGTGCGCGTCGGGGATGACGCCCCGCCGGACGTGCACGAACCCGTACTTCGCGCCGCGGGCCAGGACGCGCAGGTCGCACTGCATGGCCAGCGTCATCCCGATCCCGATCGCGTGGCCGTTGACCGCGGCGAGGACCGGCTTGCGGATCTCCCACGCCGTCGGGCGCACCGGCGACGACGTGAACCGGTCGGCTGCGCGGTCCCGGTCGGCGGGCGCGGCGAAGGTGTCGGCGGCCGGGGTCAGGTCGGCGCCGGCGCAGAACGCGTTCCCGGCCCCGGTGACGACCACGGCGCGGACCTCGTCGTCCTCGTCGCAGCGCCGATAGGCGCGGCCCAGGCTGGCGCCCATGGCGCCGGTGAACGTGTTGCGGCGCTCGGGTCGCGAGAGGGTGACGACCGCCACCCGGTCGGTCACCTCGAAGGTCAGGTCCTGGAAGTCGTCGCCCGCGGGCACCGAGATAGTCTGGCCGCATGGCTCCGACCGCCGTGGGGACCCGGCTACGCTGCGAGCGCTGCGGCACCGAGATCATCGTCGTGAAGGCCACCGACGGTGAAGTGCTCTGCTGCGAGCAGCCGATGGCGGCTCGCGAGGGCTGAGGGCGCCGTGTCGAACCTGCTCGGGAAGCGCTACCAGTGCTCGGTGTGCGAGGCGACGGTGCTGGTCACGAAGGCCGGCGACGGGGAAGCTCGCTGCCCATGGGCAGCTCATGGAGGTCGCCCAGGCCAAGCCGCTGCCCTCGTCGGACTGACGGACCCGACCCTGCCGGTCGTCGAGGTCGACGGCCGGCTCCTCCGCAGCGACCCCGCACTCCTCGACGCCGCGATCGTCGACGTGGTCGGCGAGCCGGCGCTGCTCGTCGTGACCGCGCTCGCCGACGTGCCCCCGGCCGGCTTGGCCGCGTTGCGGCGGGTCCCGCTCTTGACCGCCGGCTGGTCGCCCCTCGACCCGCCCCGCGCCGACGCGGTGGACCTGGTCCTCGACGACGACCGGGCGCTCGCCCACGCCCGGGCGGGCTGCGCCCGCGCGCCGCGGGCCGCGACCGCGGCCGCGCTGCTCCTCCGCGACGCGGGCGGCGACTGGTGGGACGGCCTGGTGCGCGAGTCGACCACCTACTCGATGCTGCAGGGCGGCGCGGAGTTCCTCGCCTGGCGGGCGGCACGGGGCACGCCGACACCGGCCGGCGACCCGGGGCCGCGGGTGCGGGTCGCGCCGCCGCGGCCGGGTCACCGAGATCACCCTGTGCCGCCCGGCCCGGCACAACGCGCTCGACGTGGCGCTCCGCGACGAGCTGCACGCCGCGCTGACCGCGGCGTTCGCCGGGCCGGGACCGGTCGTGCTGCTCGGCGACGGGCCGTCGTTCTGCTCGGGGGGGGACCTCGACGAGTTCGGCACCTTCCCCGACCCGTCCGCCGCGCATCTGGTGCGCCTGGGCCGGTCCCTCGCCGCGCTCCTCGCCGAGCACGGCGACCGGGTCGTGGCCGGGATCCACGGCGCCTGCCTCGGCGCCGGGATCGAGCTCCCCCGCCTTCGCGGCGCACGTCGTCGCGGCCGACGACGCCCAGCTCGGCCTGCCCGAGCTCGGACTCGGGCTCGTCCCCGGCGCCGGCGGGACGGTGTCCCTGCCCCGCCGGATCGGGCGGCACCGCACCCTCGAGCTGCTGAGCCTCGACGGTACGATCTCGGCCCCCGCGGCGGCGGGCTGGGGGCTGGTCGACGAGGTCGTCTCCCGGGCCCAGCTTCGCGCCCGCTGCCTGGAGATCGCGGAGTCTGCGCTGTGACCGTCGCCCTGCTGCTCGAGATGGCCGCCGACGGGTTCGGCGACCGGGTCGCGTTCGGGTCCCGGGCCGACGGGCTCACCTTCGCCGCGCTGCGGGACCACGCCACCGGCGTCGCGGCCCGGCTCGGCGCCGACGCGGGCACCGTCGCGCTTCTCGGGGAGCTGTCGCCGCTGGTCCCGGCCGCCCTGTTCGGCGCCGCGTGGGCGGGCGCCTCGTACGCGCCGCTGAACTTCCGGGTGCCGGCCGAGACCCGCGACGCGATGCTGGCCCGCCTCGCCCCGGTCGTGGTCGCCGAGGAGGCCTGGCTCGACCTGCCCCCCGACCCGGGCCGCGTGCCGGTCGACCAGCCCGCCGCGCCGGCCGTGCTGCTCTTCACGAGCGGCACCACCGCCGAGCCGAAAGCCGCCGCGCTCAGCCACGACCAGCTCACCGCCTACATCTTCAACACGGTCGAGTTCGGCGCCGCCGACGAGGACGAGGGGGTCCTCGTCGCGGTGCCGCCCTTCCACGTGGCCGGTGTCGCCGCGGTGCTGTCGTCCACGTACGCGGGACGCCGCCTCGTGCCCCTCCCCCGCTTCTCGCCCGAGGCGTGGCTCGACCTGGCCCGCCGGGAGGCCGTCACCCACGCGTTCGTGGTGCCGACCATGCTGGCCCGCATCGTGACCGTCATGGAGTCCGACCCGACGGCCCGGGTCCCGACGCTGCGGCACCTCGCCTACGGCGGGTCGAGGATGCCGACCCCGATCCTCGAGCGCGCGCTGCACCTGTTCCCCGACACCGGGTTCGTGAACGCCTACGGGCTGACCGAGACCAGCAGCACCGTCTGCGTGCTCGGCCCCGACGACCACCGGGTCGCGCACGAGCACGCCGACCCGGCGGTGCGGGCCCGGCTCGGGTCGGTCGGGCGGCCCGTCCCGGGCGTCGAGCTGCGCGTCGTCGACGGGGAGATCCAGGTTCGCGGCGACCAGGTCTCCGGCGAGTACCTCGACAAGGGGTCGAAGCGCGACGAGTCGGGCTGGCTCGCCACCGGGGACCGGGGGTGGATCGACGGCGAGGGGTACGTGTTCGTGGAGGGTCGGGGCGACGACACGATCATCCGGGGCGGCGAGAACCTCGCCCCGGCCGAGATCGAGGACACGCTGCTCCGGCATCCCGACGTCGCCGGCGCGGCGGTGGTCGGCGTCCCCGACGAGGAGTGGGGGGAGCGGGTCGGGGCGATGATCGTCGCCCGGCCCGGCGCGTCGGTGGACGTCGAGGGGGTGCGCTCGTTCGTGCACACCCACCTCGGGTCGTTGAAGACCCCCGAGCTCGTCGTCGTCGTCGACGAGCTGCCGCACACCGCGACGGGCAAGATCCTCCGGCGCGCCGTGCGCGCCGACCTGACCCGACCCGGCTAGGCGGGCGGCTCGACCGGCGGCCAGTCCGGGGTCGGGACGACCAGGGTCGGCATCCCCGGCGGCGGTCCGAGCGCGACCGCGATCTTCGAGAACCCGAGGAACAGCGCGACGCCGGCCGTGAGCTCCACGAGCTGGCCGGGCGTGAACCAGTCGAGCAGCTCAGCCCGCTGGGCGTCGGTCAGCCCGTCGGGGTCGTGGAGGAACGTGTCGACGTAGCGGATGACCGCCTTCTCCCGGTCGGTGAGCGCGCTGGTCTCGAACCCGTCGTCGATGAGCGCGACCCGGTCCTCGGTGAGACCCTGCTCCCGGGCCCCCGCGAAGCGGACGTTGCGGCAGTACTGGCAGTCGGTGGTGCGCGCGTTGCGGAGCCGCGCCACCTCCTTGATCGATTGGTCGACCGTGCCGTGGCTCCACAAGATCCCGTAGAGGCGCCAGAAGGCGGCCATCGTCTCGGGCTGCTCGTCGAGGGCGTCGGCCCGGACCGGGTGTCGGGCGGTGCTCATGGTGCTCCCCTCACGCCAGCGCCCCGTCCGGGGCCGGGGCGGCGACGACCGTGACCTCGGTCGGAGCGGGGATCCCGAGGATGGCGCGGAACCGGTCGAACCCCTCGAAGAGGGCGAGGGCCTCGCAGAGCGCGACCAGCCCCGGGATCCCGACGTGGTCGGCGACCTGGTCGCGAAGCGCGGAGTCGATGCCGTGCGGGTCGACGACCCACTGCTCCGCGAACGTCAGCGCGGCGCGCTGCGCCTCCGTGAAGGCGGGCGACGTCGGCCAGGACGGCAGCGCCGCAACCAACGTCTCGTCGACGCCGGCGTCGAGCGCGGTGCGGTAGCGAATCCGCAGCTCGCTCTCGGTGCCGAGCAGCTGCGCGACCCGCAGCCGGCACAGCTCGAGGAGCACCGGGTCGAGGAGCGCCTTCGTCCAGAACAGCGAGTAGAAGTCGCGGAGCGGGTCGTAGAGGTCGGGGTGGAGCGCGAACACCCGCTCGAAGTCGGTGTCGCCAGGCCCGCGGTCGGGCAGCCAGCTGCTCGGGGTGCTCACAGACCCAGAAAACTACCGCCGTCGCAGACGACGGTCTGCCCGGTGACGTAGCCGGCGTCGTCGCCGGCGAGGAACGCCGCGACCGCGCCGACATCGTGCTCGGCGTCGCCGACCCGGCCCAGCGCGGTGCGAGCCTCGAGCCGCTCCTTCAGGACCGGGTTGGCGGCGAACGCTCCCGCCAGCGCGGGGGTCTCGGCGACCGGGGCGATGCAGTTCACGGTCACTCCGTGGGGACCCCACTCCCGGGCCAGGCTCTTGGCGAGCGCCCGCTGAGCCCCCTTCACCGGCGCGTACACCGGGATGTTCACGCTGCCTTCCACCCCGGCCGGGGAGGTCACGAGCAGCAGCCGCCCCCGGGTGCCGGCCCGGCGCAGGTGCGGGGCCGCGAAGCGGGCGCTGTAGTACGAGCCCCACACCGCGGTGCGGGAGTTGGTGGCCCAGAGCGTCTCGTCGACGTCCTCGAGCCGGTGGGTCCGGCCCCCTTGGAACGCGTTGTGGACCATGATCTCGAGCCCGCCGTACGCCGCGACCGTGTCGGCGACGCAGCGGGCCACGTCCTCCCCGCGGGTGACGTCGGTGACGAGGCAGCGGGCCTCGCCGCCCCGCTCACGGATCGCCCGCGCCGCCGGCTCGCCAGTCTCGGCCCGGCGGGCCGCGAGCACGACGTGGGCGCCCCGGCTGGCCAGCGCCGCCGCGATTCCGTACCCGACGCCCTGGCCGGCGCCGGTGACGATGGCGGTGCGGCCGGCGAGCGGCCCGTCCACGGTCACGGCGCCATCCAGACGCCGCCGTCGACGCAGAGGGTCGCGCCGGTGACGAAGTGGGCGGCGTCGCTGGCGAGGAACACCAGCGCGGGGCCGAGGTCAGCCTCGGGGTCGCCGGGCCCGCCCAGCGCGGGCGGGGCCAGCGACACGTCGCTGCTCGCCACCCCGATCGGCACCTGCTCGGGGGCGGGGGCGAGGCAGTTCACGGTGATGCCGTCCGGTCCCCACTGACGGGCCGCCGACTTGGCGAGGAGCCGCTGCCCCTCGACCGCGGCCGCGTAGGCGGCCAGGCCGGGCGCGCCGGACATCGACACGGTCGGCGTGACGAGCACGACCCGGCCGCCGACGCCGTGGAGGTAGGTGAACGACGCTTGCAGCACCGCCAGCGCGGCCCGCATCGTGCCCTCCCACACCGCGTCGAATTGGGCGTCGTCGACGTCCTCGAACGGCATCGCCTCGAACGACTCCGGTGGCATCGCGGCGTGCACCACGACGCGGGCCGCTCGGCCGAGCTCGTCGGCCGCGGTGGCGAAGGCCTGCTCGAGCGCGGGCCGGTCCCGCAGGTCGGCGGTGATCGCGACCACGCGCCGCCCGCGGCTCGCGAGCTCCGCGGTGACGGGCGCGAGCGCGACCGCGTCGCCGACCAGCGCGACAGCCGCGTCGGCGTCGCCGAGCGCGAGGGCCAACCCGCGGCCGAGCGGCTGCTCCGCTCCGGTCACGACCGCGACCCGATCGGCCAGCGCGCTCACCGGGGGGACCGTACCATCGAGTCGTGGACCCGGAGCAGGCCGTGCGAGATCTGATGGCTCGCTGGTGCGACGCGATCGCGCGCGGCGACGTCGACGCGTGGACCGGCTGCTGGCGCGACGACGGCGTGTGGGAGATGCCGGGTTTCGCGCCGATCCGCGGCGTCGACGCGCTGCGCCGCACCTTCGCGGATCGACGAGACCGACTCGAGCTGTGCGTCCAGGAGATCCTGTTCGGCTGGGTCGACGCCAGCGACCCAGCTGCGACAGCCCGGTGGTACGTGCGAGAGCTGCAGCGCGCCCGCACCGGGTACGGCGAGGAGCTGCTCGGCTGCTACGACGACCTGCTGGTGCGCGACGACGCGGGCTGGCGCTTCGTGCGCCGCCGCTTCTGGCTCCTCTACCGCGGGCCGCGGCCCGTGCCCGGGGAGGTGTTCAGGACGCCGCCACCGGCAGCGAGCGGATCCCGTTGATGAAGTTGGACCGCACCCGCTGCACCGGCCCGTCGGGACGCAGGCTCGGGAAGCGCTCCAGCAGCCCTTCGAAGAGGAGTCGGGCCTCGAGCCGGGCCAGCCCCGCGCCGAGGCAGAAGTGCGGTCCGCCGCCCCCGAACGCGACGTGCTCGTTCGGGCTGCGGGCCACGTCGAAGCGATCCGCGTCGGCGAACTGCGCCTCGTCGCGGTTCGCCGACGAGTACCAGATGACGACCTTGTCGCCGGCGCGGATGTCCTGCCCGGCGAGGCTCAGGTCCTCGCGGGCGGTGCGCCGGAAGTGGATGACCGGGGTGACGAAGCGGAGCATCTCCTCGATCGCGACCGGGAGCAGGGGCGGGTCGGCGGCCAGCCGGGCCCATTGGTCGGGATGCTCGAAGAGCGCGACCGTCCCGCCGGTGATGAGGTTGCGGGTCGTCTCGCTGCCCGCGTTCATGAGCAGCAAGAAGAACAGATCAAGGTCGGCGGGGCTCAGCTGCTCCCCGTCGACCTCCGCCGCGAGCAGGACGCTGAGCAGGTCGTCGCCCCCGCTGCCGGACCGGGACGCGACGAGCCGGTCCGCGTAGGCGAACATCTCCCCGATCGCGGCCCGGGCCTCGGTCTCGCTGACCGGCCCCGCCTCGTCGAGGCCCATCGAGCGCTCCGTCCACGCGAAGACGGTGTGGCGGTCCTCCTCGGGGACGCCGACCAGCTCCGCGATGACCTGGAGCGGCAGCTCGACCGCGACGTCGCGCACCAGGTCGAAGTGGTCAAGCGTCGCCGCGTGGGTGAGCAGCCGGTCGACGATGGCCCGCACCCGCGGCTCGAGCAGGGACACCTGCCGGGGGGTGAAGCCGCGGTTCACGAGCTTGCGCAGCTTGGTGTGGTGCGGCGGGTCCTGGTTCAACATCAGCGCGCCGGCCCCCCCGTCGCCGTCGGCGGGATCGTGGATCATCGTGTTCGGGTTCGACCCGAACTGCTGGGGGTGGCGGGACACCTGGACCAGGTCGTCGTAGGTGAACACGCCCCAGAACCCGGGTCCGTCCGGCTCGGGCAGGAAGCAGACCGGCGACTCGGTGCGCAGTTCGCGCGAACAGCTCGTAGGGGGGACCGTCGACGAACTGGTCGAGGTCGCAGAGGTCGACCTCGACGCGGGTCGTCGCACCGCGGCGCGGGGACGCACCGCGCAGGCCTCGTCGAGGTCCAGGACCATGGTCAGGCGGCCGAAGGCGACCCAGTTCGCGACGCAGATCCCCAGGTCCAGGATCTCGGCGTCGGTGAACTGGGCCCGCAGCCGGTCGAAGAACGCGTCGTCGAGGGACCGGTGGTCGAGCGCGAACCGCTCCGCGTACTCGATGGCGAGCAGCTCCTGGGGCGAGTACTCCCCCTGGTCGGGGTCCTCGACGTGGGCGTAGAGCTCCTCGTCGACGCCCTGGGCGGCCAGCTCCGGGATCCGCCAGCCCCGGCACACCGCGCAGTCGTTGATGTTCGCGATCCGCATCCGAGCCGCCTCGCGGACCCGGGGTGGCAGCGAGCTCTTCGAGTACACCGCGTACGAGAGCCCGGTGACGGCCTCCCCCATCTCCGGGCGCAGCGCCCACGCCCGCACGATCTCGGGCTGGTCGCCCTCGGGCAGCTCAAGTCGGGCCATCACACGACCTCCTGGTCGAATCTGGAAGCGTAGTGGTGTCCCAGCGCGGCGGCGACGACGTCGCGCAAGGCCACGTCGAGCAGCGCCCCCCGGCTCGCCTCGAGCGCGTCGAGGGCCCCCGCCGCGCCGCGGAGACCGGCCAGCGGGTCGGCGACCGCGTCGAGGACGAACACCGGCGCGGACGCCCCGCCGGCCGCCACCGCGGCGCCGCCCGCGACGGCGGCGTCGTCCCCGAACGCCACCCAGTCGCGCCCCGGGTCCCCGAGCCCGTAGCCCGTGATCGCCACCCACACTCGGCCCGCCGCCGCGTGCTCGGCCGGGTCGAGGTCGAGGCCGGCCAGGGCGCGGGCCCGGCTCGACGTGACGACGACGGCCGCCTCGGCGACCAGGCGGCCCAGCCGGGCCCGGTCCGCGGGCGCGGCGAGGTCGAGGGCCAGGTGCTCCTTGCCGTCGTTCAGCCGCGCCCAGAAGCGGGGCGGGCCCGCCCGCGCGCCGTCGGGGCGGCCCGGGTCCTCCACCTTCACGACCGAGAGGCCGGCCGCGTCGCCGACCAGCCGGGCGCAGAGCGGCCCCGCCCACAGCGACGACAGGTCCACGAGCAGTCCCGAACCGGCGCGGCCCGGGCCGCCCGGGCGGCTGAGGCCCGGGCGGGGCTCGGGGGGCGCGACGGCGACCGCGGCGGGGATCCCGAGCAGCTGGGCGCGCTCGACCGCGGCCGGCCCAGCGCGGGTCCCGAGCGTCGCGCCGATCGCGTCCCAGACCGGCCCGTCCCAGTCGTGGCCCATCCACGCCGCGAGGAGCTGCCCGGTCGTCGCGGCGGGCCAGGTTCATCGCCACCCAGGTCCCATCGGCGGCGGGCAGCAGCCGACACGAGCCCCCAGCCGACACCGTCCCGGCCGGCGCGACGCCGAGGAGCGCCATGCGCTCACGGAGGATCGTCGGGCCGTCGACGCCGACCCGGGCGCCGTCCCGACGGGCTGCGGCGTCCAAGGCGGCTTCGGTGGCCGCGACGCTCAGTGGAAGACCTCGCCGCCGTTCACGTCGAGCGACTGGCCGGTGACGACGCACGACAGGTCGGAGGCGAAGAAGAGCACCGCGTGGGCGGCGTCGGCGTCGGTCGGGATCTCCCCGAGCGGGATCCGGGCCCGCAACGCGGCGGCTTCCTCCTCGACCGACGTGCCCCGGTCCTGGGCCCGGCGGCGGAGGACGTGCTGCACCGACGGGCCCCACAGCCAGCCCGGCACCACCGAGTTGACCCGGATCCGGTCGGGACCGAGCTCGCGGGCCAGGACGTGCGCGGCGCTGAGCAGCGCCGCCTTCGACGCCGCGTAGCCCCCCTGGTTGGGGAGCACCCGGCGGACGATCATCGAGTTGACGAACACGATCGATCCCGCCCCGGCGTCGCGGAGGAACGGGATCGCCGACGCGGTGACCTGCAGCGCGCCGAACAGGTTGACGTCCATGAGGCGGCGCCACGCCTCGAGATCCACCGAGGCGAACGGCTTCCCGACGTCCGGCGCGGCCGCGTTGTGGACGACGACGTCGAGGCGCCCGAACCGGTCGACCGCGGCGCGGGCGAGCCGGTCGCACTGGGCCGGGTCGGTGATGTCGGTGGGGACGGCGAGGGCCGAGCCGCCCAGCTGCCGCTCGACGCGGGCCTGCACCTCGGCGAGGTGCGACGCGGTTCGGGCCGCGAGCACGACCGCCGCGCCGGCCTGCGCGAGCTTGCCCGCGATCGACTGGCCCAGGCCCGGCCCGACCCCCGAGATCAGCGCGACCTTCCCCTCGAGGAGCGGCGGCAGCCCGGTGCGGGTCGCGGCGTCGGTGTCGGAGCTGTTCATCCGAGCGTCCGGCCGCAGTTCACGTCGAGGGCCTGCCCGGTGATCATTCGCGACAGGTCGCTGGCGAAGAACACCACCGCGCCGGCGATCTCGTCGGGCGTGGCGAGGTGCGGCAGCGCGTTCATCGCCGCGATCTCCCCGGCCACGTCCTCGGCGTCGACGCCTCGCTGCCCGGCGATCCAGGCGAAGTACTCGTCGAGGGACCCGCCGCGGATGTGGCCGGGCGCGACGCAGTTCACACGGATCCCGTCGGGCCCGAGCTCCTGGGCGAGGACCTGGGCCGCGGTGGTCAGCGCCCGCTTCGACGCCGCGTAGCCGGCGAGGAGCGGCACCGGGTTCTTCACCGACAGGGTGGTGATCATGACGATCGAGCCGCCCCCGACCGCGCGGAGGTGGGGGACGACGGCTTGGCTGAGCTGCAGCGCGCCGAACAGGTTGACGTCCATCGGTGCCCGCCAGCGGGCGGGGTCGAAGCCGTCGAAGGGCTCCCGCCAGTCCTCCTCGGTGAACGCGTTGTTCACGAGCACGTCGACACGGCCCAGCGCGTCGACGGCCCCGTCGGCGAGGCGCTGGCAGTCGGAGCGGTCGGTGACGTCGGTCGGGATCACGCACGCCCGCTGGCCTCGGGCCTCGACCTCCGCGGCCACGGCGGCCAGCGGCTCCGCCCGGCGGGCGGCGAGGGCCAGGTCCGCGCCCGCGTCGGCGAGCGCGAGCGAGCGAGCGGCCCAGCCCCGGCCCGACGCCGGCCACGACGGCGGTCCGGCCGGTCAGGAGCCCGGCGGTCTGCGTCGGCACGGTCCGTCCTTTCGGATTCGGGACGCTCGAAGGTCGCCCGAGTCTCGCGCCCCCAAGCCTTGCCGGGCCGGACGAGAACGTGTTCTACTGCCGCACCGATGGAGTTCAACCTGGCCGACCTGTTCGAGATCGTCGCCGCGACCGTGCCCGACCGGCTGGCGCTCGTCGCTGGCGACGAGCGGCGCACCTACCGCGGGCTCGACGAGCGCGCGAGCCGGGTCGCCCATCACCTCCAGGTCGCGGGCGTCCGGGCCGGGGAGCACGTGGCCGTGTACGCCTGGAACCGGGCCGAGTGGCTGGAGGCGAAGCTCGGGATCTACAAGGCGCGGGCGGCGGTGATCAACGTCAACTACCGGTACGTCCCCGACGAGCTCGGCTACCTCCTCGACAACTCCGACGCGGTCGCGGTGCTCTTCGAGCGGGGTTTCGCGCCGCGCCTCCTCGAGGCCCGCGGGGCCGCGCCGGCGCTGCGGCACTTCGTCGTCCTCGACGACGGCAGCGACGACGCCGAGTCGGCCGCCGCGGTCGCGGCGCTGGGGGCGGTCCCCTACGAGGAGGCGCTCGCCGACGCCAGCCCCGACCGCGACTTCGACCCCCGCTCCGCCGACGACCCCTACATCCTCTATACCGGCGGCACCACCGGCCTCCCGAAGGGCGTCGTGTGGCGCAGCGAGGACATCTTCTTCGCCGCGCTCGGCGGCGGCGGGTTCGGGCAGCCGCCCATCCAGACCCCCGAGGAGCTGGCCGAGCGGGTCGCGCCCGACCGCGCCCCGACGGTCGGGGTCGTGAACGCGCCGATGATGCACGGGGGCGGCCAGTGGGTGACGTTCATCTCCCTCTTCGGCGGCAACACGACCGTGTTGAACTGCGACCACCACTACGACGGGGCGGCCGTCCTGCGCCTCGCGGCGCGGGAGCGGGCGAACTCGATCATGGTGGTCGGCGACGCCATGGCCCGTCCCCTCGCCGACGCGCTCGCCACCCCCGGCGCCCACTTCGACCTGCCGGCGCTGGCGTCGATCGGGTCGGGCGGCGCGATCCTCTCCAAGGCCGTGAAGGAGGAGCTGCGGGCCCGGCTGCCCGGCGTGACCGTCACCGACTCGTTCGGCGCGTCCGAGACCGGCGCGGCCGGGACGGTGATGGACTTCCACGGGCCCGCCGCCGGCCCCCGCTTCACGATCGGGGACTTCGTGACCGTCCTCGACGAGGAGGGACGACGGGTCGAGCCGGGTTCCGGGCAGGTCGGGCGCCTGGCCCGGCGGGGCCACATCCCCCTCGCCTACTACAAGGACGAGGCCAAGACCGCGGCCACGTTCGTCACCGACCCGGACGGCGTCCGGTGGGTCGTGCCGGGCGACAACGCGACCATCGAGGCCGACGGCACCCTGAACCTGCTCGGGCGGGGCTCGGGGTGCATCAACACCGGCGGCGAGAAGGTGTACCCGGAGGAGGTCGAGGCGGCGCTGAAGGCGCACCCGGAGGTCTTCGACGCGGTCGTCGTCGGCGTCGCCGACGACCGGCTCGGGCAGCGCATCGCGGCGATCGTGACCCCCCGCGACGACGCCCAGCCGTCCCTCGAGGAGCTCCAGACCTTCGTGCGCACGAAGCTGGCCGGCTACAAGGTGCCCCGCCAGCTGCAGCTCACCGACACCATCCCCCGCACCCCGGTCGGGAAGCCCGACTACCGGTGGGCCAAACGACTCGCCGAGTCGGCCGACCCAGCCCTGTCGCCGACCCGTTGACCGCCAAGGAGACCCTGTGACTGACGCCCCTCCCGCCGCGACCGAGGCCCCGCCGCTCGGGTTCTGGTCGATCGCCGCCGCCCGCCCCGACCATCTCGCGCTCGTCGACGCCGACGGCGTCGAGATCAGCGCCGGCGAGCTGCTGGCCAGCACCAACCAGGTGGTGCACGGGCTCCGGGCCCTGGGCCTCGAACCGGGCGACGCGGTCGCGATGCTGCTCCCCAACTCCCGCGAGGTCTTCGAGCTGTACCTGGCCGTGCAGCAGGCCGGCTTCTACCTCGTGCCGATCAACTGGCACCTGGTCGGCCCCGAGATCGCGTACATCGTGCAGGACTGCGAAGCGAAGGCGTTCGTCGCCCACGCGCGCTTCGCGGCCGCGGCGACCGCGGCTGCCGACGAGATCGACCTCCCCGCCGAGGGTCGCATCGCGGTCGGCGGCGACATCCCGGGCTTCCGCTCCTACCAGGACCTCAAGCGCGGGCAGCCGACGACGCTGCCCGAGCACCGCACCACCGGCGCGGTGATGAACTACACGTCGGGCACCACCGGCCGCCCGAAGGGGGTCCGCCGCCCGCTTCCCGGTGTCGCGCCGGAGGAGATGGCGGGCAGCTTCGGCGGGATGCTGTTCCTCTTCGGCCTGCAGGCCTTCGACGACAACGTCCACATCTGCGGCTCGCCGCTGTACCACACCGCGGTGCTCGTCTTCGCGGGCGGGGCGATCCACATCGGCCACACCGTGGTGCTGATGGACAAGTGGACGCCCGAGGGGATGTTGGCCCTCATCGACCGGTACGGGGTGACGAACACCCACATGGTGCCCACCCAGTTCGTGCGGCTCCTCGGCCTCGACGACGACGTGAAGGCCCGCTACGACGTGTCGTCGCTGCGGCACATGGTCCACGCCGCCGCGCCCTGCCCGCCCGACGTGAAGCGGGCCATGCTCGAGTGGTGGGGTCCGGTCATCGACGAGTACTACGCGGCGAGCGAAGGGGGCGGCACGATCGTCTTCGCCGCCGACTGGCTGAAGCACCCGGGGACGGTCGGGCGGGCCTGGCCGTTCGCCGAGATCGTGATCCTCGACGACGACGGCAACGAGCTGCCGACCGGCGAGGTCGGGACCGTCTATATGCACATGCAGACCGGCAACTTCGAGTACTTCAAGGACAAGGACAAGACCGACAAGTCCCGGAAGGGCCGCTTCTTCACGGTCGGCGACGTCGGCTACCTCGACGAGGACGGCTGGCTGTTCCTCCGCGACCGCAAGAGCGACATGATCATCTCGGGGGGCGCCAACATCTACCCGGCCGAGATCGAGAGCGTGCTGATCATGCACCCCCAGATCGCCGACGTGGCGGTGTTCGGGATCCCGCACCCCGACTGGGGCGAGGAGGTCAAGGCGGTCGTCGAGCCGATCGAGGGCGTCGAGGGCGGTCCGGAAGCTCGAAGCCGCGATCCTCGACTGGTCGGTCGACAAGCTCGCCAAGTACAAGACGCCCCGCTCGATCAGCTTCACCGACGAGATGCCCCGCGACCCGAATGGGAAGCTCTACAAGCGCAAGCTGCGCGACCCGTACTGGGCCGACCAGGAGCGCGCCATCTGACGATCGGCGGGCGCCCGGCGGCGGCTCAGCGGGCGCCGAAGCGGCGGGTGAGGAGCGCGCCGGCGGCGCGCACGCCGGCCGGGTCGGCGAACGGCAGGTTGAAGATGGGCTCGTCGATCCCGGCGTCGAGGAGCGTCGCGACCTGCTCCACGACCTCGTCCTCCGTGCCGACCGTCGACGCGGCGAGGAACTCGGGGCCGGCCAGGCGGCGGAGCGCGTCGCGGCTCTCGTCGGCCTCCGCGGGCGTCGCGGCGAGGAACAGCGACCCGAGCCGGGTGGTGGTGACCGTCGCCGGGTCGCGGCCGACGTCGTCGCAGTGGCGCCGCAGCACCTCGATCTTGTGGCGCACGGTGTCGACGTCGCCCGAGACGTTGCAGCGGTCGGCGTGCTGGGCGACGAGGCGGAGCGTGCGCCGCTCGCCACCGCCGCCGATCATGATCGGGATCCCGTCGGGCCGGATGGGGCGAGGGATGTTGCGGGCGTCGCGCACCTGGTAGTAGCGGCCGTCGAACGTCGCGGAATCCTCGGTGAACAGGAGCCGGCAGATCTGAACCGCCTCCTCGAGGCGATCGAGGCGCTCCCCCGCGGGCGGGAAGTCGAAGCCCAGCGCGTCGTGCTCGAGGTCGTGCCACGCCGCGCCGATCCCGAGCACGGCCCGGCCCCGGGAGATGACGTCGAGGGTGGTCGTCATCTTGGCGACCAGCGCCGGGTTCCGGTAGGTGACGCCGGTGACGAGGGTGCCGAGCTTCTGCTCGCTCGGTGCGGGCGGCCAGGGCACCGAGGAGCGTGTACGCCTCCAGCATCGGCTGCTCGGCGCCGCCCAGCGTGGGGAGCTGGTAGAAGTGGTCCATCACCCAGATCGAGGTGAAGCCGCTCTCCTCCCCCGCGACCGCGAGGTCAGCAACCCGGGTGAACATCTCGTCGTCGGGGAGCCCGAAGGTGAAGTTGGGGAGCTGCAAGCCGAAGCGCGTCATGCGGGGACGGTAGCGCGGGTCGCGATCCCCTCCGACCGACGCCGTGCCGCCGCGTTCTAGCCGAGCAGCGTGTCGCGGAGGCTGGTCACCGTCGCGTCGTCGACACCGATCTCGTGGACGTACCCGGGCAGCGACCCCCACCGCTGATGGATCAGCGCGAGGAGGCCCTCCATGGTCGCCGCGTGCGTGCCGAGCATGTCGGCCGGGAGGCGAGCCCATATCTCGTCGACCTCGGGCCGGGCGGCGCGGGTCCGATCGTGGATCGTGTCGATGACCTCGTGGGTCAGCGCGTAGTCGGCCACAATGTCGTCGTCGGCGACGCCGAGCAGCCCGAGGACGACGGCCGCGAACACGCCGGTGCGGTCCTTCCCGGCCATGCAGAAGAACACGGCGGGGAGGCTCCCCGGCTCGGCGAGGGCCCGCAGCGCGCCCGCGTAGGCGGGGGCCCCGTGCTCCATCATGTTCAGGTACACCTCGGCCGCCGACGACGGCGGGGTCCAGTCGGCTCGGGGCTCGATGCGGGCCCGGTCGGTGGTGGGCAGGTGAAGGTGCCGGATCTCGAGATCGCCGAGCGGCCCGACGCCGATCTCGGTCAGCTCGTCGTGGGCCCGGAAGTCGAGGGCGGTGCGGATCCCGAGGTCGTGGAGGGTGACGCCGTCAAGGTCGGTGAGCCGATGCAGCGAGTCGCTGCGGTACAGCCGACCCCACGGGACGGTCCGGCCGCGGTCGGTCGCGTAGCCGCCCAGGTCCCGGAAGTTCACCGGGCCGCCGAGCGCGACGCGCCGCTCGCTCACCGGGTCGGCTCGCCGCCGTGCCGCGCGGGTGTGGGACGCGAAGCGCTCGTGCTCGACGAGGATGAACACGCCGTTGGCCTCGGCGCAGAGCCGGTCGCCGGCGTGCAGCGTCCCCTCGGTGCGGACCTTGCGGCCGTCCATCCCGACCGTGTGGGCCTCGAGGCGCAGCTCGGTGTACAGCGGGGTGGGGCTGCGGTAGACGATGGTGAGGGTTCCGGTCATCGCGCCGACCCCGGCTGCGATGTTGGCGACGCCGAGCAGCTCGTCGAAGAGGCCGGCGATGATCCCGCCGTGGACGCAGCCGGGCGGCCCCTCGTACGCGGCGCCGAGCACGCCCCGGCCGACGACGGTCTGGTCGTGGAGCTCGCAGCGGATGGGCGGCGCGAGGGGGCTGTAGAGCCCGATCATGGGGCTGAACGGGAAGAAGTCGTGCGGCTCGAGGGTCGGGCTCGGGTGGGCGGGCACCGACACCTGCCAGGGGTGGGTCGGGCCCTCGAGGAGCGCGACCGCGGCCTCGACCGATTCGGCGGCGTCGACAAGCCGGGCGGCGGGCGCGCCGGGTCGGACGACGAGGTCGGTGGCACGGCGGAGCGCGTCGACGAGGCGGCGCAGCTCCGGCCCGGGTGGGGACGCGGCGTCGGGTCCGTGCCCGTCGACGATGTTCGGCTGGTCGGACACGAGCGAACCCTCAAGCAGGCGTCGGGCTTCGGGTTACTCCTCGACGATCGAGATCGCCTGCTTCGGGCACTGGCGGACGGCCTGCTCGACCTTCGGTCGCAGGTCGTCGGGCGGCTCCTCTTGCAGCACGTAGAGGAAGTCGTCGTCGCGCACCTCGAAGACCTCGGGGGCGACGCCCATGCAGATCGCGTTGCTCTCGCAGACGTCGAAATCGACTACGACCTTCCAGGCCATCACGCCTCCTCCAGGGACCCTGCGCGGGGGACTCTAGTCCGGTGGAAGGTGCACGAAATCGGGCTCCCGCTTCTCGAAGAACGCGGTGATCGCCTCCCGGTTGGCGGGCGCTCCGGTGAGCCGTGCGAAGAGCGCCTCCTCTCGGGCCCGGGCGGCGCGGGCCGCGTCGGTGAACCCGGTGCGCAAGAGTCGCTTGGTCTCCACGAGCGACACGATCGGGAGTCGGGCCAGGCTGTGAGCGGCCGAGAGCGCCTCGGCGAGAAGCTGGTCCGGTGGGCAGCTCCGCCAGGCCAGGCCGGCCGCGGTCGCGGTCGCGGCGTCGATCCACGCGCCACTGAGGAGGGCGTACGACGCGGCTTGCCGCCCCATCACGGCCGGGAGCGTGAAGCTGCTGCCCGCCTCGGGGACGACGCCGAGGCTCGCGAAGGGAAGCCGGAGCCGGGCGGTGTCGGCGATGAGGACGACGTCGCAGTACGGGAGCATGGTGACGCCGAGGCCCACCGCGACCCCGTTGACAGCCGCGAGGAGCGGCTTGGGGAACTCCTCGAGGGCGGCGACGAAGCGGGTGAAGCCGTGGGCGCCGCGCTCGCCGGCGACCGTGTCGCCGTCGCCGCGCAGCCGGCCCATCTCGGCCAGGTCCTGCCCGGCACAGAACACGGTGCCGGTGCCGGTGAGCAGCGCCACTGCGACGTCGGGTCGGCCGGTCGCGTCCTCAAGCGTGTCGGCGAGGGCGTGGTAGTGCTCGGTGTCGAGCGCGTTGCGGGCGTCGGGTCGGTCCAGGGTGACGAGGCGGACGCGCTCGACGTCCTCGACGTGCAGCACCGGTTAGCGGCTCTGGAACGGGTCGGTCTGCAGGTGGCGGCTCACGTCGCCGATCAGGTCGCAGAGGATGATGCGCTCGGTGAGGCGCCACTCCTCGTCGACCCGCTCGAACTGGTCGTGGTAGCGGCCGGCGACGACCACTTGGAGCGGGAAGTCGTCGACCTGCTGGAGCACCGTGAAGTACGAGCGGGCCGACGCGCTCCCCGCCTTCTCGTCGGCGTCGACGACGAGGTTCGTGATGACGTGCTTGGTGCGGGGCGTCCCGTCCGGGTACTTGCGGATGAACTGCTCCTGGATGGCGAGCATCGGCTCGCTGCCGAACACGCCCGGATCGTCGGGTCCGCCGCCCTTGTAGGTGGCGTGGCGGAACAACTCGGCCATGCCGACGAAGTCGCCGTGGTCGACCCGGTCCGCGTAGGCGTAGACGATGCGCTCGATCCCCGAGCGGGCGTCGGTCACCGCGTCGGCGCGCCGATCACGTCGGGGTCCTTGGACTTGATCGGCTCGGCCATCTGCAGGTCGAAGGACTCGATCGCGTCGCCCATCGCGGCTCCCATCTTGGCGAAGCCGTCGCTGCTGGCGTGGGCGTCGAACGCGGCCTGGTCCGCGTACTGCTCGGTGACGAAGAACTGGTTCGGGTTGGTCGTCGAACGGTGCAGGACGTAGGAGAGGGTGCCCGGCTCCGCGGCGAGGCTCGGCCAGAACTCCTCGAACGCGGAGACGAGCGTGTCGCCCTGCCCGTCCTTGACGGTCAAGGTCGCGATGACGGAGACGGTGCTCATGGGTGGCCTTTCAGGCGGCCTGGGCGCCGCGAATCGAGCGCGCCGGGGCGGGCGTCGGTGTCGGTGCCGTCGCGGCGGATGATCTCGCCGCTGACGATGGTGGCGACGTACCCGTCCGCGACCTGGAGGAGCCGCCGGGCGCCGCCGGGCAGGTCGTAGTGCATCTCGGGGCGGTGCAGGACCAGGTGGTCGAGGTCGATGACGTTCAGGTCGGCCTTCTTGGCCACCTCGACCGTGCCCCGGTCGTGCATCCCGTACAGCGCCGCGGTGTCGCTGGTCATCTTGCGGATGACGAGCTCGAGCGGCAGCCGCGGCCCGCGGGTCCGGTCGCGCACCCAGTGGGTGAGCATGTAGGTCTCGATGCTGGCGTCGCAGATCGCGCCGACGTGGGCGCCGCCGTCGCCGAGCCCCAGCGCGCTGGTCGGGTGGAGGATCATCTCCCGGATCGGCTCCTGGGTGAAGTTCGAGTAGCCGAGCAAGGGGCGCAGCAGCAGCTCGCGCCCGTCGTTGGCGAGCAGCAGGTCGTAGAAGAGCTCCCACTGGTCGCGGCCCTGCTGCTCGGCGAGCGCGGCGACGCTGGCCTCGCGGGCCGGCTCGTAGTCGGGCGGCTCCCCGAGCGGGAAGATCCGGTCCAGACCCAGCTTGATGACGGCCTCGATCCCGTCCCGAGGCGCGGGCCGCTCGGAGAGGATCGCGGCCCGAACCGCGGGGTCGGAGAGGCGGGCCACCTTCTCGTCGAGGGGCAGCGCCTCGAGGCTCCAGGTAGGTGGGGCGGTCGCGCAGCGGATGGAAGGTCTGCAGGCCGAGGAGCAGGCCGAGGGGCCGGCCCGCGACCTGGGGTCGGACGGGGACGCCGTCGTCGTAGGCCTCGAGGGCCAGGTCCAGCATCCGCTTCCACTGGTCAGGGTCGAGGTCGTGCTGGAGGAGCGCGAAGGTGACCGGCCGGTCGATCTCGCCGGCCAGGCGTCGCATCCAGTCCATCTCCCGGTCGGCGGCTGAGAGGTCCTCGCCCATCACGCCGGCCGGCGCGAGCTCGAACACGCCCGCGTCGGCTTCTCCGAGGGCCCGGCCGAGCCCGAACAGCTCCTCCTCGGCCGCGTAGGTGCCGGGGACCGGCTCCCCGTCGATGGCCCGGTGGGCGATGGTCCGGGACGTGGACACGCCGAGCGCGCCGGCCTCGATGCCCTCGCGGACGATCTTGGCCATCGCCGCGATGTCGTCCGGGGTCGCGGGCTCGTTGCGGGCGCCGCGCTCCCCCATCACGTAGCCGCGCACCGCGCCGTGGGGCACCTGGGTCGCGACGTCAAGCGCGAGGTCCTGGGCGTCGAGGAAGTCGAGGAACTGCGGGAAGGTCTCCCAGCCCCAGCGGAGCCCCTCGGCGAGCGCGGTGCCGGGGATGTCCTCGACGCCCTCCATGAGGCCGATGAGCCACTGGTGCCGGTCGGGGGCGGCCGGCGCGAACCCGACGCCGCAGTTCCCCATCACGACCGTGGTGACCCCGTGCCAGGAGGAGGGGGCCAGGGTCGGGTCCCAGGTGACCTGCCCGTCGTAGTGGGTGTGGACGTCGACGAAGCCAGGGGTGACGAGGCAGCCGGCCGCGTCGATGGTCTCGACGCCGTCGACGTCGACCCAGCCGACCTCGGTGATGCGCCCGTCGTCGACCGCGACGTCGCCGGCGGCCGGGGGTGCCCCGGTCCCGTCGACGATGGTCCCACCGCGGATCACGAGGTCGTGCATGGGTCTTCCCCTCCTGGCCGGCGTCGTGGACGCCCGGTCCGCGAGATCGTAACGTGTTCCAGTCCCGCCGGGGGCGGAGCCGTCTCGAGGAGCAGCCCATGACCACCACGCTCGCCGACGTCGACCTCGTCAACCTCGACACGTTCGTGGCCGGCGTCCCCCACGAGATGTTCGACGTGCTCCGGGCTGACGCGCCGGTGTACTTCCACCCCGAACCGGAGGGGACCGGGTTCTGGTGCATCGTCCGCTACCCCGACCTCCAGCAGGTCAGCCACGACTGGGGCGACTACTCGAGCGAGTGGGGCATCACCCTCTACGACGTCGACGACGAGCAGCTGGCCCAGCAGCGGATGATGATGCTGATGATGGACCCGCCGAAGCACACCAAGCTGCGGCTGCTCGTGAACAAGGGATTCACGCCCCGCACGGTGGAGCGGCTCCACGACCGGATCCGGGGGATCGCGGCCGACATCGTCGACCAGGCCGCGGCCCGGGGCAGCTGCGACTTCGTGGTCGACGTCGCCGCCGAGCTGCCCCTCCAGGTGATCGCCGAGATGATGGGCGTGCCGCGCGAGGACCGGCACAAGGTGTTCGAGTGGAGCAACCGGATGATCGGCTCCGAGGATCCGGAGTACTCGGTCACCGCCGAGGACGCGATGACGGCCGGCGTCGAGATGTTCAACTACGCCAACGACCTCGCGGCGCGGAAGCGGGCCAACCCGACCGACGACATCGTCAGCACCCTGCTGACCGCAGAGGTCGAGGGGGAGCACCTCACGGACCTCGAGTTCGACATGTTCTTCGAGCTGCTGGCCGTGGCGGGCAACGAGACGACCCGGAACCTCATCTCGCACGGGATGCTGGCCCTGCTGGAGAACCCCGACCAGCTCGAGCTGCTCCGAGCCGACCCGTCGCTGCTCCCCTCCGCGGTCGACGAGATGCTGCGCTACGCGTCGCCGGTGATGTACATGCGGCGCACCGCGCAGAGCGACCTCGAGCTGCACGGCCAGATCATCAAGCAGGGCGACAAGGTGGCCCTCTGGTACATCGCCGCGAACCACGACCCAGCCGTGTTCGACGACCCGCACCGCTTCGACATCCGGCGGTCCCCCAACGAGTACCTGGCTTTCGGGGGCGGCGGCCCGCACTTCTGCCTCGGGTCGCACCTGGCCAAGCTCGAGATCACGGTCATGTTCGAGGAGATCCTGAAGCGGCTCCCCTCCATCGAGCTGGCCGGCCCGGTCGAGCGGCTGCGGTCGAACTTCATCAACGGCATCAAGCACATGCCGCTGCGCGTCTCCGCCGCCGCGTAGCAGCACCCCACGCTCGGGAACCGCGAACGGTCCACGTCCCCGCGGCGGCTCGTGAGTACCGTCGGGGCTCGTGGACATGGTCGACCCCGGGGTCGAGGCATCCGAGCACGCGCTGGCCCGTGCCGTGCGGGGGATGTTCGCGTTGCGAAGCCTGCGCCACGCCTACGGCGACGACGCGGTCGCCGACGCGCTCGGCGAGTTCGCGAACACGGTGTGGGTGTCGGTCGACCTGCACGGGGTCGACGCGACCATGGCCCTGCTGCGCGAAGCGGTCCGCCACCTCGACGACGTCTGAGCCGACCTCGGTGAGCGACACGCCGGGCCTCGACCCGGGCCGGGTGGACGCCTGGCTCCGCGACCGGCTCGAGCTGGTCCAGCCGCCGATCCGCTACGAGCTGATCCCCGCCGGCGGGTCCAACCTCACCTATCGCGTCAGCGACGGGGCCGGCGCGACGTGGGCGCTGCGCCGCCCGCCGGTCACCGCGGTGCTGGCCACCGCCCACGACGTGGAGCGGGAGTGGCGGATCATCGAGGCCCTCGGCCGGGCCAGCGACGTGCCCGTCCCGCCCGGGGTCGCGTACTGCGCCGACCCCGAGGTCACCGGCGCCCCGTTCTACGTGATGGGCTTCATGGAGGGCCGGATCCTGCGCACCGAGGCCGACGGCGCGGCGCTGAGCCCGAAGCAGGCCCGGCGAGCCACCGAGTCGCTGATCACCGTGCAGCTGGCCTTCCACCGGGTGGACCCGGACGCGATCGGGCTCGGCGACCTGAGCCGCCGGCGGGGCGGCTACGTCGAGCGGCAGCTGCATCGGTGGCGGACCCAGGTGGAGCGGGCCGCGACCCGGGAGCTGCCGCTCCTCGACGAGCTCCACGACCGGCTGGCCCGCACCGTGCCGCCGGAGCGGGCCCGGCCCGGCCTCGCGCACGGCGACTACCGCTTCGACAACACGGTGCTCGGCGACGACTGCCAGGTCGCCGCGGTGCTGGACTGGGAGCTGTGCACGATCGGTGACCCGGTCGCCGACTTCGCGTGGAGCCTCTGCTACTGGGCTGACCCCGGCGACCCGGTCCCGTTCCTCGCCTCCCCGCCGACGCTCGCCCCCGCCTTCCCGCGCCGCGCCGACGTGGCCCGCGACTACGGCCGGCGGCTCCCCGACCCGCTCGACTCGCTGCCCTGGCTGACCGCGTTCAGCTACTGGAAGATGGCCTGCATCGTGGAAGGCGTGTACGCCCGGCGGCTCCGGGGGGGGCACGGCGGCGTGGCGAGCTCGACCTCGACTCGATCGCGGCGCGGGTCGAGGCGCTCCTCGCCCACGCCGAGGAGCTCGCCACGGACGTCTGCTAGACAGCGACGAAGCGCGGACGATCGGAGGCTGACATGACGGCGTTTCGCTACGACGGGCAGCGGGTCGTGATCACGGGCGCGTCGTCGGGCATGGGCGCCGCGACCGCGGCGATGCTCGTCGACGCCGGCGCGGAGGTCCACGCTCTCGACGTGCGAGAGGTCACCGTGCCGGGCGTGAAGTCCTACGAGACCGACGTGGGCGAGCCGGCCGCGGTGCGCTCGGCGCTCACCGCCATCGGCGCGCCGGTCCACAAGCTGTTCAACGTGGCCGGGGTGCCCCAAACCCACCCGGCCGAGCGGGTGTTCCAGGTGAACTTCCTCGGCCTGCGGGACGTGACCGAGCAGGTCCTGGCCCTCATGCCCGACGGGGGCGCGGTGGCCAGCGTCGCGTCGCTCGCCGGCATGGGCTGGGCCGAGCACCTGGCCGTCATCGGCGAGGTGCTCGACACGCCGGACCTGGCCGCCGGGCGGGCGTGGGCCGCCGCCCACCTCGCCGACCAGGGCGACCCCTACTTCTTCTCCAAGGAGTGCGTGATCGTGTACACGCTGCGGCTCGCGCCGACGCTGGTGCGGGAGCGCGGCACCCGGGTCAACTGCCTCAGCCCCGGCCCGGTCGACTCGCCGATGATGGTGGACTTCCGCCAGGCGCTGTCGTCGGCGACGATCGACTGGACCGCCGCCCAGGCCAACGGGCGGCTGGGCCGCCCCGAGGAGATGGCGCCGCCGCTGGTGTTCCTCAACAGCGACGAGGCGAGCTACGTCGCCGGCCACAACCTGGTCGCCGACGCCGGGTTCACCGCCGCCATGACGACCGGCCAGGTCGACGTCTCGAGCCTGCCCGCCGCCTGACCCGCCCCGTCAACGGGCGCGGCGACGTCGAGCCCGGCTGAGCCCGGCCGGCTGCCAGACGTCTCCGCCGCTGATGTCGGTGCCGGGCCGGACGACCTCGTCGATCGCGTCGAGGGTCGCCTCGTCGAGGCGGACGTCCACGCCGGCGAGGACGTCGTCGAGCTGCTCCATGGTCCGGGGGCCGATGATGGCCGACGTGACCGCGGGGTGCTCCAACACGAACGCGTGCGCGAGGTGGGTCAGGCTCACGCCCGCGTCGGCGGCCACCTTCACCAGCAGCTCGACGACGTCGAGGCGCTGCTCGTGCGCGGCGCGCTGGCGCTCGCTGGGCGCCGCCTGGCTGCCGAACCCGCGGGCCAGCCGCGACCCCTCGGGGGTCGGCTGGCCCTTGCGGTACCGGCCGGTAAGGAGCCCGCCCGCGAGCGGGCTCCACGGGATCACCCCGATCCCGTAGCGGGCGCAGGTCGGGAGCACCGCCCGCTCGATGCCGCGGATGAGGATCGAGTACGGCGGCTGCTCCGACACGAACCGCTCCCGGCCTCGCCGCTCCGCGGTCCACTGGGCCTCGACGATGTGCTCGGCCGGGAACGTCGAGTGCCCGAGGTAGCGGATCTTGCCCTGGTGGACGAGGTCGCTCAGCGCGCCGAGCGTCTCGTCGACGTCGGCTGCGTCGTCGGGTCGGTGCATCTGGTACAGGTCGAGGTAGTCGGTGTCGAGGCGCCGCAGGCTGTTCTCGACCTCCTGCATGATCCAGCGCCGCGACCCGCCGCGCCGGTTCGGCTCGGAGCCCATCGGGGCGAAGAACTTCGTGGCCAGCACCACGTTGTCGCGGCGTCCGGCGAGCGTGTGGCCGACGATCTCCTCCGACACGCCCGCCGAGTACACGTCGGCGGTGTCGATGAAGTTGATGCCCTGGTCGAGGGCGTGGTGGATGATGCGGACACAGTCGTCGCGGTCGTCGTTGCCCCACGGCCCGAACATCATGGCGCCGAGGCAGTAGACGCTGACCTGGACGCCGGTCCGTCCGAGGGTTCGCAGCTCCATCGACGCACCCTACGCCGCGCCGCGTCGTCGTGGTGCCGGCGGTCGGTTCAGGCGCTGGTTCCGCGGGGGCCGTCCCAGTAAGGGGCGCGGAGCTTGAACTTCTGGAGTTTCCCGGTCGCGGTGCGGGCCAGCTCGGTGCGGAACTCGATCGAGGTCGGGCACTTGAAGTGGGCGAGGCGGGCCCGGCAGTGCTCCAGCAGCTCGGCGTCGGTCACCGTCACGTCGCCGGCCGGGACGACGAGCGCGGTGACCGTCTCCCCCCACTTCGGGTCGGGGACGCCGATGACCGCGACCTCGGCCACCCCGGGGTGGGAGAAGAGGCAGTCCTCGACCTCGATCGACGACACGTTCTCCCCGCCGGTGATGATCACGTCCTTCTTGCGGTCGGCGATGACGACGTAGCGGTCGTCGTCGAGGCGGCCGCCGTCCCCGGTGTGGAACCAGCCGTGCGCCATCGCCCGGTCGGTCTCCTCGGGCTGGTTCCAGTAGCCGTCCATGATCACGTTGCCGCGGGCGAGGACCTCGCCGTCCGCGTCGACGTGCACGTCGATCCCGACCACGGGCGCGCCGGCCCGGGCCAGCCGGGTCGCCCGCTCGGCCGGGTCGAGGTCGTCGTACTCGGCTCGGCGCCGGTTCATGGTGAGGAGCGGCGCGGTCTCGGTGAGACCGTAGATCTGGACGAACTCCCAGCCCAGCTCGGTCTCGACCCGCTCGATGGTGCGGGTGGGCGGCGGCGCGCCGGCGACCGTGACCCGCACCCGGCCCCGGCCCGGGATCTCGCCCGGCCAGTCCCGGGCCGCGTCGAGGACCAGGTTCACGACCGTCGGCGCCCCGTTCAGGGCGGTGACGCCCTCCTCGTCGATGCGGCGCAGGATCTCGGTCCCGTCGACCTTGCGGAGCACGACGTGGCGGCCGCCCATGCCCGTCACCGCGTACGGCATCCCCCAGCCGTTGCAGTGGAACATCGGCAGCGTGTGCAGGTACACGTCGCGGTCGGTGACGCCGAGGTGCCATCCGAAGATCACCGCGTTGACCCACAGGTTGCGGTGGGTGAGCTGCACGCCCTTCGGGCGGGCGGTGGTGCCGCTCGTGTAGTTGATGGTCGCCGTCGCGTCCTCGTCCGCGGTCCAGGGCCGCGGCTCCTCCCGGACGCCGAGCGCCTCGTCGCTCTCCGGGCCGAGCACGAACCGGTGCTTGGCCTGCACCCCGGCCAGCGCCTCGTCGAGCGCTCGGGGTCGACGAGGAGCACCTGGGCGTCGGCGTGCTCCACGATGTAGGCGACCTCGTCGGCGTTGAGCCGGAAGTTGATGGGGACGAGGATCCGGCCCCAGCCGCTGACCCCGAACAGCGACACGAGCAGCCGGGCCGCGTTGGGGGAGACGATCGCGACTCGCTCGCCGGGGCCGACGCCGAGCGCGTCGAGCCCCGCCGCCTGCGCGGCGGCGAGGTCGTGGACCTGGCCGTAGGTGAGCGACCCGAGGGACGGCGCCGGCTGGTCGGGCTCGTCGACGATCCCGCACCGCTCGCCGTACACGAGCGCGGCGCGGTCGAGGAAGTCTCGGACCGTGAGCGGCACCCGCATGTCCCGTACCCCCCGGCTCGGAACGATCGGCGGAACCTACCGCGGGGACGCCGCGCCGCTGCCGGGCGGTCAGGCGAGCCCGGCGAAGAAGGCGGTGACGTCGTCGACGAACAGGTCGGGGACCTCCATCGCCGCGAAGTGCCCGCCCCGGGGCTGGTCGACCCAGCGGGTCACCCGATAGCGGGACTCGACCCACGAGCGGGGCGTGCGGGTCACCTCGGCCGGGTAGTTGGCGACCGAGGTCGGGACCTCGACCCGGGCGTGCGGGAGCGCGTCCCGGCCCGCCTGGCGCATCTCCCAGTACAGGCGGGTCGACGACGTCGCGGTGCCGGTCACCCAGTAGAGGGTGACGTTGTCGAGCAGCCGATCGGCGGAGAACGAGGCGAGGACGTCGTCGCCGTCGGACCAGGCCCGGAACTTCTCGACGATCCACGCGCACAGCCCGATCGGCGAGTCCTCGAGCGCGTAGCCGAGGGTCTGGGGTCGGGTGCCTTGGATCTCCTGGTAGCCGGCCCCGTCGCGGCGCCACTCGACGAGCTGGGCGAGCTGGGCCGCCTCGGCGGGCGTGGGGTCGGGAGCGTCGGCGGGGCGGGGCACGATCACGAAGTTCAGGTGCAGGCCCGCGACGTGGCCGGGGTCGAGGTCGGCGACGTTGGCGGCGACGATCGAGCCCCAGTCGCCGCCTTGCACGCCGAACCGCTCGTAGCCGAGCGCGGCGAGCAGCTCGACGACCGCGCCCGCGATGCGCCGCGGGTTCCAGCCCAGCTCGTGGGTCGGCCCCGAGAACCCGTAGCCGGGCAGGGACGGCGCGACGACGTGGAACGTCTCGGTGAGGGCGGGGAGCGCGTCGAGGAACTCGACGATCGAGCCCGGCCAGCCGTGGAGGACCACTAGCGGCAGCGCGTCGGGCCTCCGGCGCGGGCGTGGAGGGCGTGGAGCGTCTGCCCGTCGACGGTGGTGCGGACGTGCTGGTAGCGGTTCAGCTCGCCCTCCACCCGCCGCCAGTCGTACCCGTCGCGCCAATAGTCGACGAGGTCCTCGAGGAACGCCCGGTCGGTGCCCTGGGCCCAGCCCGTCCCCGCCACCTGGTTCGGGAGCCGGGCCCGGGCCAGCCGCTCGCGCAGGTCCTCGAGCGTGGCGTCGGGCACCTCGACCCGGAACGGCTCGAGGGCGAGCGTCATCAGCTGAAGTCGGCGGGGGGCGCCATGGCCCGGCGGAGCAGCGCGTCGGCGCGGCTCTCGAGGAGCGCCTCGTAGCCGTCGGACGTCGGAATCCAGAACTGCCCGGCCCGCACCGCGTCGAACACGATCGCGCCGACCTCGTCCGGGTGGCGCCCTTGCGCCGCGGTCTGGTCCTTCAGCACCTGCGCGACGAAGTGATGATCGGGGGCGGTCACCTCGCTGGGCGGCTCGTCGGGGCGGTTGCGGGTCGACTCGGCGATGCGGGTGTCGACGTAGCCAGGGACGAGACACGACACGCCGATCGACGAGCCCTGGGCCCGCAGATCGTGGGCGAGGCACTCGGTGAGCGCGGCGGCCGCGAACTTCGACACGACGTACGGGCCGCTGTAGGCGACGGTCATCATGCCGGCCATCGACGCCGTGTTCACGATGTGCGACGGGTCGGCCTGCTCGAGGAGGCGAGGCATAAAGGCGCGGATCCCGTAGAGCATCCCCCAGAAGTTGACGCCCATCACCCAGTCCCAGTCGGCCTGGGTGCGCTGCCACACCACGCCCGCTTGGAACACCCCCGCGTTGTTGCAGAGCAGGTGCACGGCGCCGAACCGCTCGAACGCCGCGTCGGCGAGCGCCCGCACGTCGGGTTCGTGGCTCACGTCGGTGCGGACGCCGATCGCCTCCGCGCCGAGCCCGGCCACCTCCGCGACCGCGCCGTCGAGCGGGTCGGCCTCCACGTCGGCGAGCACGACCCGCATGCCCTCCCGGGCCGCGTGGCGGGCCAAACCCCGTCCGATTCCACTCGCCGCGCCGGTGATGACCGCCACCCGTCCTGCGAAGTCGTCCATCAGCGCACCGTCCGGAAGCACGCCCGCAGGTCGTCGACGAACCGCGCCGGCTCCTCCATCGCCGCGAAGTGGCCGCCGCGAGGCATCGCCGCGAAGTGGACCAGGTTGTGGTCCCGTTCCGCCCATCGCTTCGAGGTGCGCATGATCTCCTTCGGGTAGCGGGCGTAGCCGGTGGGCACGTCGATGTGGGCCCCGAGCGGCAGCTGGCCCGCTCGCAGCGCCCGGTCGAACTCGGCGTAGAGACGCACCGAGGACGTCGCCGTCCCCGTCACCCAGTACAGCATGACGTTGTCGAGCAGCTGGTCCTTCGTGAAGGAGCGCTCGACGTCCCCGTCGCAGTCCGACCAGGCGCGGAACTTCTCCACGATCCACGCGGCCAGCCCCACCGGCGAGTCCTCGAGCGCGAAGCCGAGCGTGTGCGGCCGGGTCGACTGGATCCGGAAGTAGCCGCCTTCGTCGTCGAGGTAGTGGCCGAGGTCGGCGATGGCGGCCGCCTCCTCGTCGGTGAACGTCGACGGGTCGTCGCCCCCCGGGTTCGGGGCGATCATGTTCAGGTGGATCGCGGCGACGTGGTCGGCGTCGGCGAGCGCGAGCTGGGAGGTGACGAACGACCCCCAGTCGCCGCCCTGGGCGACGTAGCGCCGGTACCCGAGCCGGCTCATCAGCTCGGCCCACGCCCGGGCGATCCGGGCCGGGTGCCAGCCGCGGGTGCGGGTCGGCCCGGAGAACCCGTAGCCGGGCAGGGAGGGCGCGACGACGTGGAACGCGTCGCCGGGTGACCCGCCGTGCGCGGCAGGATCGGCGAGCGGCTCGACCACGGCGAGGAACTCCACGATCGAGCCCGGCCAGCCGTGAGTCAGCACCAGCGGCAGCGCGTCGGGGTTCGGGGAGCGCACGTGGAGGAAGTGGATCGGCTGCCCGTCGAGGTCGGTGATCCCGTGCTCGAGGCGGTTCAGGCGGGCCTCGGTGGCCCGCCAGTCGTACCCGTCGCGCCAGTAGCCGACCAGCTCGCGGAAGTAGGCGTCGTCGGTGCCGTAGTCCCATCCCGCGCCGGGGAGCGGCTCGGGATAGCGGGCCTGGTCGAGCCGGCGGCGCAGGTCCTCGAGGGTCGCGTTCGCGGACCTCGACGTGGAACGGCGCGACCGGGTCGGGCACCGTCAGTACCGGAGGAGGAACCCGTCGCGGATCGGGGTGCGCTCCGCGTAGAACGGGGTGAGCGCGGCGTCGACCCGCTCCGGCGTCCAACGGCCCTCGACCTGGAACTCGCGCTCGACGCTGGGGCCGCGCAGCACGCTGATCTGGCGGCCCCAGACGATGAACACCTGCCCCGACACCTGTGCCGCGTCGGGTGAGGCGAGGTAGGCGACGAGCGGCGACACGTTGGCGGGGGCGAAGATCTCGAAGTCGCCGTCGGTGGCGTCGAACCCGCCCAGCGGCTCGGTCATCTGGGTCAGGGCCCGGGGGGCGATGGCGTTGGCGTTCACCCCGTAGCGGGCCGCGCCCTGCGCGGTGCTGAGGGTCAGCTGGATGATCCCGCCCTTCGCCGCCCCGTAGTTGGGCTGCCCGGCGCTGCCCATCAGCCCCGCCTCGGAGCTGGTGTTGATCACCCGCCCGTAGACCGGACCGTCGGCGGCTTTCGACGCGGCCCGCCAGTGCTCGACCGCGTGGCGGGTCGGGCAGAAGTGGCCCTTCAGGTGGACGCGGATCACCGCGTCCCATTCCGCTTCGCTCATGTTGAAGATCATGCGGTCGCGGAGGATCCCGGCGTTGTTGACGAGGATGTCGAGGGCCCCCCACGTGTCGACCGCGAGCGCCACCAGGGCGTGCGAGTCGTCCCAGCTCGCGACGTCGCCGGCGTGGGCGACTGCGGTGCCCCCGGCCGCGGTGATCTCCTCCACCACCGCGTCGGCGGGGTTGGCGGCACCCTCGGGCGCGAAGTCGTTGACGACCACCCGGGCCCCTGCACGGGCCAGCTCCAACGCGTGGGAGCGGCCGAGGCCCTGGCCCGCGCCGGTGACGATTGCCACCTTGCCTTCCAGCATGCCGGGCATCGCTCGACGGCCCTCCCGTTCGTGGCACCTCGCGGCGGTGGGACTCTAACGTGGCGGCCGTGACCGCACGACCGGTGGCGATGGTGACGGGCGCGAGCCGCGGGATCGGCAAGGCGAGCGCGCTCGCGCTCGCCGACGCCGGCTTCGACGTGGCGATCACGGCTCGGACCGTGCACGAGGGAGACGGGGTCGACGACTCCGACTCGGCGGGGCGAGCCATGCCGGGCAGCCTCGACACGACGGCGGGTCTGGTCGAGGAGCGGGGCGGCCAGGCGCTCGAGGTGCCGATGGACCTCCTCGACCGGGCGTCGCTGACCGCCGCCGTCGATCGGGTGCTCGGCGAGTGGGGTCACCTCGACGTGCTCGTCAACAACGCGGTGCACACCGGGCCGGGCAGCATGCTGCGCTTCGAGGACACGACGGTCGAGATGCTCGAGACGAAGCTGGCCGCCAACGCGGTCAGCCAGGTGGTGCTGATCAAAGCCGTCCTCCCCCACTTCCTCGAACGAGGGGAGGGCACGATCGTGAACGTGACGTCGGCGGTCGCGATCACCGATCCGCCCGCGCCGGCCGGGGAGGGCGGCTGGGGATCCGCCTACGCGATGTCGAAGGGGGCGTTCCACCGCCTGGCCGGGATCCTGGCCGTCGAGTACCCGCAGCTGCGCTTCTACAACGTGGAGCCCGGCTACGTCGTCACCGAGCGGATGGAGGTCAACGCCAAGTCGCTCGGCCTCGACGGCGTGTACCCGGGGGCGCCGCCGTCGGTGCCGGCCAGCGTGATCGCCTGGCTCGCCAGCTCGCCCGAGGCGGCCGAGCTGTCCGGGCAGACGATCTCGGCGCAGCGGTTCGCCAAGCAGCGGGAGCTGCACCCGGCCTGGAAGCGCTAGGCGCCGGTCAGAGGATCGCGAGCGCGTTCGGTGGCGTGCCGATGCCGGCCGGGATGCCGAGCGGCGCGCTGGTGAAGAGGAACTCGTAGACGTGCCCGCGGTCGCACTCCTCGGCGAGCGCGTCGAAGTCGAAGAACTCGCCGAGCGGGATCCCCAGGTAGGCGAGGACGCGCGTGTGCAGCGAGTCGTTGATCCCCCCGCCGGCTGGGAGCGCGGCGGTGACCGGGAACGGCTCGACCCCCGGGTTGTCGACCGCGAGCGCGGCGACCCCGTGGTCCCAGCACCACTCGGCGATCGCGGCGCCCGGGCCAAGACCGGGGGTGCGCAGGTCGACGAACGACTGGCTGGCCGCCGAGACCGCCTCCCGGGCGGCCTGGTCGAGCTGCCGGTACCAGCCGATCCAGCCCACCCGCACGCAGCACACGTCGCCGCCGCGAAGCTCGACGCCCTCGTCGGCCGCGGTCTCGTCGAGCAGCTCAGGGGTCACCACGAACGGCTCGTCGCCGGGAATCGGGACCCGGCGGGCCACGTCGAGCAGCACGCCCCGTCCGACGATGCCCCGCTTCGCCCACGCGAGCACGCCGGTGCTGGCCCGCACCTGGTCGGCGTCCCGCCCGCCGAAGAACCCGCGGGTCGAGTGCGCGAAGTGCCCGAAGCCGTCCCACTGGGTGGACGCCTGCGGGAAGAAGTTGTCGAGCCGGTCGTCGAGGACGTTGTCGATGATGGGGAAGATCTCGTGACGCATCGCCTCCCGGCCGAAGAAGGGCGGCGAGGGGACGTCGAGGGGCAGGTCGAGCGAGACCGACACCCCCCGGCGGGCCAGCATCGCCGCGTCCCGCACTCGGTCCGGGGTGAGGAGCGCGAGCGAGCCGAGGTCGGGGTCGAGCTCCCCCCAGGCGCACCCGTCCGGCAGGTCGGCGTAGCGGGAGCGGGTCACGACGCGGCCCGGACCTCGTCGACCGAGCGGACCCGGTCGCCCCGCTCGAACAGCACGTCGTTGTACCCGTGGCCGGGCCCGACGTAGGCGACGGTCTCGGGTCGCACGAAGCTGACGTAGAGGGCTCGCCGGCCCGGCCCGGCCCCGGTCGGCGGCGGCGCCGCGTGCAGCACGTGGGGGTCGTGGACGGTGACGTCGCCGGGCTCGGTGTCGACCGCGACGACCGGCAGGTCGGCCTCGTCGCCCGCCGCGACCGGGTGGCACGACGTCCCGTGCGAGCCGGCGAGGAAGTGCAGCTGTCCGCTCGCCGCGGTCGCCGCGTCGAGCTGCACCCCGAGCTGGAGGCCCGGGCAGAGCACCGGGTGGCCGCCGAGCCCGCAGTCCTGGTGCCACGGCAGGTCGGCGAGCCCCTCGACCGCGCCGGGCTGCTTCAGGACGGCCGCGAAGCCGTCGAGGCAGTCGAGCGTCGGCACCAGCCCGGGCGGGCCGAGGCGGGTGAGGCGCCGGAGCCGGTCGTCCTCACCGAGCGCGGCGAGCCGCTCGGAGGCCAGGCTCGTGTACGTCACCCGGCAGCAGACCTCGCCGCCGTCGGCTCGGGTCGCCCACCAGGAGCGCCCGTCGCCGGGCCGGGCCGCGTCGACGAGGCGCTCCACCTCCGCGACGAGCCCGTCGAGCTCGGCGTCGTCGAGCACGCCCCGGAGGTGCACGAAGCCGGTCCGGGCGAAGAAGTCGGCCCAGCCGTCCTCATCGAGCGCGAACGAGCGCTGGAGGTCGTCGGGCAGGTCGAGCCGGGCCGGGTCGTAGACGGGCCGCCCGTGGAACAGCGCCCGCAGCGCCGGCTCCCAGCGGACCAGCTGATCGAAGCTGCCCTTCGGGAACGAGGCCAGGTCGGCGTACAGGAGCCCGAAGCAGGTGCGCAGCTCGTTGGCGTAGTCGGACCAGGCCGCCGCGCTGCAGCTCGACGATCGTCTCCGCGTCGGCGGTGCCGCCCACGATGTCGACCGTGTCCGGGCGGGGCCGGTACGTGTACGCGCTCCCGCCCGGCTGCGCGAACGCCAGCGGCGCCGCGCCGCGCAGGTCGGCAGCTGCGGTCGCGCCGTTCCCGGCCGCGATGCGGGCCGGGACTCGACCCGGTGGAACTCGTCGAAGTCGATCGGCGAGAAGCGCAGCTCGGCCATCGCCCTCTCTCCTCCCCCGCCGATCGGCTCGGCGAACCACGGGTTCGGCTCGTGCGTCCGGCCCGGGCCCGGATGATAGGGGTGGCGCCGTTCGCGAGGCGTCGGCGCGCGCCGAGTGGGGCGGCCCGCCCCGTGGTCCCGGCCCGGCGAGCCGGGACCACGGCCCAGCCCTGCCCCTACCCGCCGCCCTGCGCGAAGGCCACCATCTCGCTGTACACGTGGAGCACCTTGGTGGAGTAGTTCGGGTCGGTCGCCCAGTTGCCGTGCCCCATCTGCTCCCAGGTCGGCGCCCAGCCCTTCGCGAAGAAGCTGTTGAAGTTCTCGGCCGCCTGGACCGGGTTCATCCCCCACCAGTACGGGGAGAGCGGCTCGTGGAGCTGCGACGCGGTCGAGTTCGGGTCCGCGTAGTTCAGCAGCAGCTGGATCTGGGCCCGCACCCCGTCACGCGGGGTGGGGAAGCTGGTGCCGCTCGAGCAGCTGTCGCACCAGCCCATCCCCGCGTAGTTGTTGTCCGGCGCGGCTTCGAAGCCCCCCGTCTCGACGACCGCCTGCGCGAAGGCGACGTCGCCCCGCACGCCCTCCGCGTCGCCCTCCTGGATGTAGGTGGACGCCAGGTCGAGGATCGACGTCTCGATGCGGGGCGAGTAGCCCTGCGACTGGATCCAGCCCGCCATCTGCGCCGCGGTCAGGACCGACGGTCCGAGCACCGGCTGCTGCCCGGCCAGCTCGAAGACGCCGAGCACCTTGGCCTCGGCCAGCGCCTGGTTGGCCGCCGCGACCCGCTGGGCCATGATCGCGGCCTGGGCCTGCTCCTGCGCGGCGAGCTGAGCGAGCTGGGCCTGGCTCTGCTGCAGCGACGCCTGCTGGGCCTCCAGGGCCTGCTCGTTCTTGGTGAGCTGCACCGCGATGGCCGCCAACGCGACCGCGTTCTTGTGGTCCTGGCGGTTCACGTCGTTGGCGAGGACCTGGCGGCTCGCCTGCGCCAACGACGGGTCGGGCAGCAGCGAGTCGTAGCCGCCCATCGGGCCGTTCGACACGTACAGGGCGGCCGCCCGCTCCTCGAGCGTGCGGCGCAGCTGGTCCGCCTCGGCCTTCAAGACCGGGATCTGGGCCTGCTCCTGGGTGATCTTGGCCTGGTTGGCAGCGATCTGGGACTGGACGCTCGCGAGCTGGGCGTTGGTCTGCGCCACCGTCTGGGCGGCCTGCTGGGCTTGCTCCTGGGCCTGGTTCAGCTGGTTCTGCGCCGCGACGACCGCGGGATCTTCCTGGGCTCCCGCCGGGCTGGCCAGCGCCGGGAGCCCGACGCCCAGGGCTACGGCCGCGACGAGGCAGCGCACGAACCAGCGGGGAAGCACAGCGGCCCAGGTTAGGGAATCAGGAACCACACGAGCAACAGGGGCCTCAAACAGTGGGGTTGGCGGCCTCGAGGGGGCTCGGGCGGGGCCGCCGGGCACGACCGTGGCTCGCGGGGCGCCGCCGGTCGGGGTGGCGTCGCCCGCCCGCGGCCGGGGCACAGCGACCTTCCAGACCGTCCAACGTGGCGCTCGCCGCCGATGTCACCCCCCGGTCGGGGGGTCGGCGGGTCAGTCCGGGTCGAGCGACAGCATGCGGATCGCGTTGCCGCGGATGATCTTGTAGATCGTCTCGTCGTCGAGGTTCTTGGTCAGCTTCTCCGCGATCTCGTGGGTGTGGGGCCACGTCGAGTCGGAGTGCGGGTAGTCGGTCTCGAAGGTGATGTTGTCCACACCGACCTCCTCGAGGGAGTTCAGGCCGTGGGCGTCGTCGAAGAAGCAGCCGTAGACGTGCTCCCGGTAGTACTGGCTCGGGGGCTTCAGCACCTTGTCGCCCAGACCGGCCCAGGCGCGGTTCTGCTCCCAGACCACGTCGGCCCGCTCGAGGATGTAGGGGATCCAGCCGATCTGGCCCTCCGAGTAGGCGACGTGCAGCTTGGGATGCTTCTCGAACACGCCGGACATGAGGTAGTCGACCATCGACATGGCCGCGTTCATGTAGGTCAGGGTCGACCCGACCCCGGCCGGGGCGTCGGCCGAGGTGGACGGCATCTTCGACGACGACCCGATGTGCATGCACACCACGGTGTCGGTGGCCGCGCAGGCGGCGAAGAACGGGTCCCAGTAGCCGCCGGCGTCGTGGACGGAGGGCAGCCCGAGGTGAGGTGGGATCTCGGTGAAGCACACCGCGTGGCCGCCCCGAGCCGCGTTGCGGTGCACCTCGTCGGCGGCGAGCTGGGCGTCCCAGAGCGGGATGAGCGGCAGGGGGATGAGTCGCCCCTTCGAGCCGCCGCACCACTCGTCGAACATCCAGTCGTTGTACGCCTGCACGCAGAGCAGGGCGAGGTCGTGGTCCTTCGCCTCCAGGAAGGTCTGGCCGCAGAACCGGGGGAAGGTCGGGAACGACAGGCTGGCGTCGGTCCAGTTGGAGTCCATGTCCTCGAGCCGGGCGACCGGGTCGAAGCAGCCGGGCCGCATCTCGTCGAACGTGATCGCGGTGACCTTCACCTCGTCGCGGTCGAACCCGACCGCGGCCGACAAGCGGGTGAGCGGGTACACGAGGTCCTCGTACAGCCACCAGTCGCAGAGGGGGCCGTCGGTCCCGGGCGCGTAGCTGAACTTGCCGCCGACGAAGGTCATCTCCCCGAGCGGCGCCCGCATGGTGCGAGGCCCGACGTCCTGGTACTTCGCGGGCAGCCGATCCTGCCAGACGCCGGGCGGCTCGACGACGTGGTCGTCGACCGAGATGATCTTGGGAAAGTCGGCCATGCGGGGAGCATAGGCCCGGCCGGTTGACCTCACCGGCGAGGCTCGGGGGTGGAGCCCCGCTCGGCTATGCCCACCTCGACGGTCGCACGTTGCGGCCGGCGCGCCAGGCGAGGACACCGCCGACGACGACGAGGACCGCCCCGACCACCACCACTCCGATCGTCTGGCGGAGGAAGGACTGGGTGACGGCGTCGTACCCGGCGAGGAACGCGGCCCGGTCGGTGGTGCTGCCGCTGTGGTGCGCGAGGAGGGAGCGCCCGGGCTTCACGAGCGCGATCAGGCCGACCCCGACCAGCGCGGTGAGGATGCCGAGCACGATGCAGAGCGTCCCCCGCTGGCGGGCGGCCGCGATCGCGAGCGCCAGCGCGACGATCGCTGCGACCGGGAGCACCACCGCCGCCTCCTGGACGAGCTGCACTCCCTGCCAGATGGCCGGGGCGTCGCTGCGGCGCAGCACCGTGACCGGGGTCAGGAACGCCTCGGACGGGAGCCGGGCGGCGAGGGCGGGCGGCAGCTGCTCGCGCAGCAGGGGCAAGAGCGGGGCGAGGTCCAGCTGGAGCGGGTTCTGGCCGTTGCGGAGCTGGTCGTGGGTGCTGGCGAGCACCTCGTCGAACGCCGGCCGGAGCTGGGGGGTGCCGAGCTCGCCCGCGACGAGCGGCCGGAGCGAGCCGTCGTTGCCGACCAGCGCCGGTACCGCGCCTTCCAGATCGGTGACGATCCGGTCGGCGAGCGCGTCGCGCACCGCGGTCGGCTCGAGTACCCGCTGCCCGAGCTGCACGAACGCGGTCGTGCCGACCAGCTCGCGCTCCGCCCACGCGCCGAGGTTGCCGAGCGGCACCAGGACGACGTAGGCGACCGCGAAGAGCAAGACGAGGACGGTTCGCATCAGCGCCGTTAGTGTGTCCGCCTCACCCCCCGTGGAGAGAGCATGCCGCTGCCCGCGCCCCCACCCGAAGGTTCGAGCCCGCTGCCGCCCGGGACGTACGCGGCGCACGTCGTGCTCGTGACCGGCGGCGGGACCGGGCTGGGCAAGGCCATCGCGTGCGAGTTCGCCCGGCTCGGCGCCGCGGTGGGGATCGTGAGCCGCGGCGAGGAGCACCGCGCCGACGGGGTCGCCGCGGTCGATGCGGCGGGCGGGCGCGGGTTCGGGGTCGGTGCGGACGTGCGGGACCCCGCGCAGGTGCAGGCCGCGTTCGACGCCGTCGAGGCCGAGCTGGGACCCGTCGACGTCCTCGTCAACAACGCGGCGGGGAACTTCCCGGTGCCGGCCGAGGACCTGAGCCCCAACGGCTGGCGGGCGGTGACGCAGAGCGTCCTCGACGGGACGTTCTTCGGCTGCCGGGAGCTCGGCCGCCGCCGGATCGGCGACGGGCGCCCGGCGTCGATCGTGAACGTCGGCGCGGCGTACGCCTGGACGGGCGGCCCCGGATTCGCGCACTCGGCGGCCGCGAAGGCCGGCGTGAAGAACCTGACCGAGACGCTCGCCGTCGAGTGGGGTCCGTACGGGATCCGGATCAACGGGCTCGTGCCGGGTCTGTTCCCCCATCCGGACGAGGCGGCCCACATCACCGAGGGGGTGCCCGGACGCGGCGAAGCCGAGGACCGTCGGGTGCCGGCGCACCGGGTCGGGCTTCCACGCGAGCTGGGCTGGGCGGCGGTGTTCCTCTGCTCGCCGTGGGCGAGCTACATCACCGGGCACACCCTGGTCGTGGACGGAGCGAACTGGCAGCGTCGCCATCTGCTGATGCCCGAGTTCGCGCCGATCCGCGAGCAGCTCGGCCGAGGGCCGTTCGGGTCGACGTGAGCGTCCCGACGGTCCGCATCCGAGCCGCCGCCCGATCGAGGAGGATCCGTGACCGAGCCTGAGTACGTCCGACTGGAGATCGACCCGCCGGTCGGGATCATCACGCTGTCCCGGCCCGAGAAGCTGAACGCCTGGTCGTGGGCATCGGCGCGGCAGCTCACCGCCCGGGCCGAGGAGCTGCGCTTCGACGACCAGGTCCGCGCCGTGCTGCTGCAGGCGGAGGGGCGGGCGTTCTGCGCCGGGGTGGACGTCGGCATGCCCGAGGATCGGATCACCGGCCGTTCCCCGGCTGAGAAGACCCGGAACTACTACGAGCGGTTCCGCTGGGTCCACGAGCGGTTCCAGGTCCTCGCCGACCTGCCCCAGCCGGTCGTCGTCGCGGTCCAGGGCTACTGCCTCGGCGCCGGGCTCGAGATCGCGATGATGGCCGACATCCGCGTCGCGGCGAGCGACGCGAAGTTCGCGCTGCCCGAGGCGGGCGTCGGGGTCGGCATCGACTCGGGCGGTGACCTGCGGCTCGTCACCGAGATCGGCGCCGGCTGGACGCGGCTGCTCGCCTACACCGGACGCCGCATCGACGCCGAGACCGCGCAGCGGCTCGGGATCGTCCAGGAGGTCGTCGAGCCGGACCAGCTGGTTGCGCACGCGCGGGCGTTGTGCGAGGAGATCGCCGCCAAGGCCCCGCTGGCCGTGCAGGCCATCAAGCGCACCATCAACCACTGGTCGGAGCGCGGCTTGACCGAGGCGATGCGGTTCGTCGCCGCGAGCTCAGCGCCGAACTTCGTGTCCGACGACATGACGGAGGGCTACCAGGCGACGGCCGAGAAGCGGCCGGCCCGCTTCGAGGGCAAGTAGCGACGGACCACGCTCATCCGCTGACCGGCCGCCCGGTCCGGACGTCGACCGTGGCGAAGCACGCGTACGGCTCGACGACCTGGTAGGCGCTTCCGGTGCTCTGCACCAGCGATCCGCACGGGGTGGCCTGCTGCTCGGCGGCCGGGTATTGGGTCGGGCCCACGACGCGGGGGATCGAGTAGCGGAGCTGCGCGGCGGCGCGGGCGAGCGACGCCGCCGTCGGGTCGCGTCCGGCCCCGCGAAGGGCCCGGACGAAGAAGTCGGCCGAGAAGTACCCGGCGAGGGCGGCCTGGTCCACCGGCACGCCGCCGTTCGTCTGCTGGATCTGCTCCACGATCCTCGCCAGGGCCGGGGTCGTCGGCGCGGCTTCCGGTACCGCGAACTGGGTCAGCACCACCCGGCCCGCCGCGGCGCCCGCCAGGTCCGGGTCGTACGAGGTCGCGTCGGTGAGGACACCGCGGTAGCCGGCTCCGGTCAGCGCGCTGGACAGGCCGTTGGCGTTGGCGAACCCGACCACGAGGAACACCACGTCGGGCGGCGCGCCGCGGTTGGACGTGAGGATCGCCTGCGCGTAGGGGGTGTCCTCCACCGTGACGTCGGGCGGTGGCGGCACGGGAGCCTGCTGGTAGACGACGGTCATCCCGGCCGCTTTCGCCGATGCCGCGACGAGCTGGACACCCTGCCGACCGCTCGCGTCGTCCTCGCCGACGACTGCCGCGGTCATGGGCCCGTGGACCCCGTGGGCACGCAGGAGCCGGGTGACGAGCTCGCCCCAGGTCGAGGGGGCGCTCGACGCCCGGCCGGCGGGCGCCAGGCATCCGGTGATCGCGAACGCGTACGAGTTGTCGCAGAAGCCGGTCGACAGGCCCCATCCGAAGGCAGGCAGCTGCGCCTGGGCGAGGATGGGCGCGGCGCTGAAGTACGGGGTCACGGTCGGAACCACCGCCAGCACCTGCCGGCCGGACACGAGCTGCCGGCCGGCCGCCGCGTCGACGGCCGGGGTGCCCTGGTCGTCGGTCGAGCCGACGAAGTCGATGCGCCGGCCGTGCACCCCGCCGGCGCGGTTCACCACGTCGAAGAGCGCCTGCGCGCCGACCGCGGCGTCGCCGTACGCGCCGGCGTAGCCGAGCCCGCCGACGGTCACGCTCGTCGAGGTCACACCGGGAGTCGAGCGACGGTCGCCAGCCGCGCCGGTCGACGCGAGGAGCGTGACGAGCGTCAGCGCCACGACGGTCGCGAGCACGGGCCCGCGACCGGTGGCCCGTCGTACCCGGCTCAGGAGCTGGTGCCCAGGTAGGAGGCGGCGAGACGCTCCTCGTCGGCTTCGGAGCGTGGACCCGACCAGGTGATCCGCCCCAGCTCCATGAACGCGACCGTGTCGGCCAGATTCAGCACCGCGTGCGCCTTCTCCTCGACGAGCATGATCGCCGACCCCAGCTCGCGCAGCTCCCGCAACGCGGTGAGGACCACCTCGGCGGCGAGGGGCGCGAGGCCCAACGTCGGCTCGTCGGCGATGAACACCTTCGGCGGGTTGGCGAGCGCCGGGGCGAGGCTCAGCATCTGCTGCTCACCACCCGACAGGGAACCGGCCCGTTGCCCGCGGCGGGCCGCGAGAATCGGGAACCGCGTGAAGGCCTGCTCCCGCTGGCTCGAGTCGCGCAGCGCCAGACGGAGGTTCTCTTCGACGGTCAGGTCCGGAAAGATCCCCCGCCCCTCAGGCACGACGAGCATGCCTCGGCGAACCCGCTCGTACGGCGGGACCGCGGTGACGTCGTCGCCGGCGAGCAGGACTCGGCCCTGGTGCGGGATGATCAGCCCGGAGGCGACGTTGCAGAGCGTCGACTTTCCCGCCCCGTTGGCGCCGAGGAGCGCCACGATCGATCCTTCGGGCACCGTGACGTCGACGCCGTGCAGCACGTCGACCTCGCCGTAGCCGCCGACCACGCCCCGAATCACTAACGCGGCCGTCGCCACGTCGGCGGCGTGGCCGCTCGTCGGCGTGGCCCCGATCGGCGTGGGTGGCCCGGCCGCCGGCACAGCCGGCGCGGAGGCCGCTTGCGCGGCCTCCAGCTCGGCTTTGCGACGGCGCGCCACGGCCCGGTCGCGACGCTGGGACCCGACGAGGGCCAGGATCCCGTCGGGGTTCTGAGCCAGGTTGATCGCACCGAGCCCGAACAGGATCGGAGCGAAGTACGAAGAGGTCGTGAGGTTGCCGAACGTGCCGGTCAAGAAGTCCTGCCCGATCCACAGCAGGATCACCGGCGTCGCGACGTAGGCAAGGCCGGCCAGCAGCGCGCCACCGGGGCGCCGCACCCCGAAGACCACCGCGACAGCCAGCCAGATCAGGCCGTCGGTGGGGAGAGCGTTGCTACTCGTCGCTGAGCTCGTCACCATCGCCAGCATCACGCCGCCGAAACCGGCGATGCCGGCCGACACCGCGAAGATCATCAGCCGTGTGCGGGCGGGAGACAGTCCCGACGTTCGCGCCCCGACCTCGGTGCTGCGAGCCGCGAGCATGGCCCGGCCCGACGGCGATCGGGTCAGGCTGTACACGACCAGGGTCAGGAGCCCGAACAACGCGAGCAGTAGCACGACTTGCTGACCCGGCTGAGAGAAGTCGAAGTGCGCCCCGGCCCCCGGCACCAGCTGGCGGTTGAGCCAGTTGAGACCCGGAATGCTCACCGAGGGAGCCGAGATCGGGTACCCGACGTCGCCGTGGGCGATGCTCTGGGTGTCGAAGGGCACCAGCGCGAGGAAGAACGCCAGCGCGAACGTGGCGATGGCGAGCGAGACCGCGCCGAGACGCCGCACGCCGACGACGAGCGCGACCGCGAGGCCCAGTCCGGCACCAGCCAGCGCCCCGATCACGGACGCGATCGGCGAAGTTGAGGTGGCCATGCGGCGCGAGCAGGGCCAGGTTGCCCCAGTTCCGGTCGAGCGCCCACCCCGCGGCGAAGCTGCCCGCAATCACGAACGACGCCTGAGCCAGGCTGACCATGCCTCCCAGGCCAGTGACGACGACGAACGACAAGAAGATGATCCCGAAGACGATGCCCTTGGCGATAATTCCCTGCTCGTAGGTGTCTGCTTGGAGTGCGGGAACGTTGATCCACTGGAGCGCGTAGGCGAGCAGGACGATCGTGGCCACGACCCAGGGGAGACGTCGTCGCCAGGCCGGTAGTCCGGCGCGATGGTCCGGTCGGGGCGTCTCTTCCGCTGGCGCCTCGCGGATGAGGAACACGAGCGCCAGCGTCAAGATGAAGGGAATCGCGGACCGGAAGCCGCTCAGGTTGTTCAAGAACTTGGGGAGGAAGCTGTTCCCGTACCCGGCGACGAGGTCTTGGACGACCCCGAGGGCCAGGCCGCCGAGGAACGCGATCGGGATCGAGCGCAAGCCGCTCAAGCAGACCGCAGACAGTGACCCGAACACGATCAGGGTCATGATGTCGGGATTGAGCTGGAACAGCGGGGCGATGAGGATCCCACCGAGCCCGGCCAACATCATGGTGAGGATCCACGCGGTGGCAGACGTGCGACGTTCGTTGACACCTCGGAGCGACGCCAGGCTCTTGCGGTCAACGACGGCCCGCATCTCCAGGCCCGTTCGGGTGTGCCGGACCAGGAACCACAGCACGAAGGCGGCGACCCCGGCCGCGACGAACACCGCCAGCTGGTCGCTGTTGAGGTGAACACCGGACAGACCGAGCCATCCGAAGCCGAAGACCTTCGCCGGGGTCGGACCGAGGCCGGGCGTCGACCCGCCCACCGCCACCGTGTCCGCCAGCTTCGGGAGGTTGAGGCCCAGCACCTGGTCCCCGACGACCTCGACCAGCCACAGCGCCAGTTGGGGTAGCGCCACGAGCAAGCCGATCGTGCCGACGATCCGCGCGTACACCGGCGCGGTCGCGAGGCGCCGAAGCATGACCCGATCGAGCACGAAGCCCATCAGGGGCGCGAACACGAAGATACTCAGGATCGCCGCCGGCACGATGGGAATGCCCTGGCCGGCGTGCAGCTGGTAATAGAAGTACGCGGTGACGAAAGCGATCGCGCCCTGCGCGAAGTTGAAGATCCCCGACGTCTCGTACGTCAACACGAGGATCGAGGCCATGATCGCGTAGATGCCGCCGGTGACCGTCCCGGAGAGCAGGAGGTTAAAGAACTTCTGCAAAGGTCAGCCCTCGAGGTGCACTACGCCCGGGCAGACGGCCCGACGGCGGTAGCCGGGCGCGTTGCCCGACCACCGCCGTCGCAGTCCGTCCGATAGATACCTAGAACTTCAGGAACGCTCCAGTCTTGTAGTTGAAGTCCTGGTAGCACGAGAACTTCACCGCGACGCTGAACGCCGTCCCGTTGCTCCCGACGAGCGAGCCGCACGGTGAACCCTCGGTCTGAGCCTCGGGATAGACCGTCGGCCCGACGACCCCGGGGATCTGGTAGGTGAAGTTCTTCATCGCCGCGGCCATGGTCTCCGGCGTGAGGTTCTTCCCAACCTTCTGCAGGACCTTCACGAAGGCATCGGCCGAGAAGTAGGCCGAGAGCATGCCTTGAGTGATCGTCACGCTCGGGCCACCCACGGCCTTGATGTTCGCCACGATCTGGTTCATCGCAGCGTTCGTCGTGTCCACGGGCGTGTCGAACTGGGTGAACTCGAAGTTGTCCTTCGTGAGCCCCACCGCCCGCGGGTCATAGAGAACCGCGTTGGTGAGGACGCCCTTGTAACCAGCCGCGGGCAGCGCCGCCACGAGCTTCTCAGTGTTGTTGACCGAGGTGACGAGGAAGATCGCGTCGGGCGCCTTCCCGTTAGCACTCGTCAGCATCGCGTTGACGAACGGCGAGTAGTCACCCACCACCGCCGGCGGCGCGGGGAGCGTGTGCTGTAGGTACACCGACGTGAAGCCCGTCTTCTTGACCTGCGCCTCGATGACCTGCGCGCCGCTAATCCCGGTCGCGTTGTCTTCCGAGATCACCGCCGCGGTCTTGCCCTTGGCCCCGTTGGGGCTGCCGTTGGCCTTGAAGTAGGCGTTGATCAACGCCCCCCAGGTGGTGCCCGTCGTGGGCACGTTGGGCGGCGGCACGATGCAGCCCGTGAAGCCGAAGGCGTAGGGGTTGTTGCAGAAGGCGTGGTCGATTCCCCACCCGAAGAACGGAACCTTCTGGGCTTCCAGGTACGGCCCGGCCTCATCGAGATACGGATCGAGTACCGGCACGAGCGCGAAGGCTTGATCCTGCTCCACGAGCCGTTGAACCTGGCTGAGATCGACGCTCACACTGCCTTGGTCGTCGGCGCTCTCGACATAGTTGATCTTGCGTCCAAAGACACCCCCCTTCGCGTTCACTACCGCGAAGGCAGCCTTCGCCCCGGTTTCGATATCGCTCCCGGGGAACTGCTCGTTCTGCGAGATCCCGGCGACGGTGATCGAAGTGTTGGTCACTCCGCGCACACTGCCGCTCCCCGAACCGGCCGAACCGGTCGTGCCGCCCGCGACGCCCCCCATCAACGCGAATGCGCTGGTGACGGCCACGACCGCAGTTGCGGCGACGCACTTTCTTCGTTTCACGGTCCCCCCTTGTGCTTTGGCTAGGTGTGATTCTTAGTTCAGTCCTCGCCCAGGTACGCGGCGCGCACCGCGGCGTTGGCTTGCACCTCGTGCGGTTTTCCGACGGTCAAGATCTCCCCGAGGTCGAGCACCACGATCCGGTCGCAGTGCTGCATCACGAACCCCACGTCATGCTCGACGAGGAGAACCGCGCAGGACTCCTCGTGGCGGATGGCTTGGATCCGCTCGCCGAGCCGGGCGGCCTCGGTCTGGTCAAGCCCCGAGGTCGGTTCGTCGAGCAGCAGCACCCGGGGGCGGTCGACGATGGCGCGAGCGAGTTCCATCATCCGGGCCAGGCCGATCGGCAGCGACGCGGCGAGCTTCTCCCCGGATCGCGGTCAAGCCGCACAGGTCGAGCACCTCGGCCACCCGCGCTCGCCGCTCCCGTTCACGCCGACGACGGGTCGGGAGGTAGAGCAGATCGGCGGCCAACCCTCCCCCGCCACCGTGCCATTCGACGGCGGTGAGGACGTTGTCCTCGACACTGAGCCAGCCGAAAGCCTGGACCCGCTGGAACGTGCGGCGCAGCCCCCGCCGGGCGCGGGAGACCGACGATCGCCGCGTGACGTCCTCGCCGGCCAGGATGACGTGCCCAGAGTCCGGCACCCGCACGCCCGAGATCACGTCGAAGAGCGTCGTCTTGCCGGCCCCGTTCGGGCCGATGAGACCCCGAACCTCTCCCGGCTCGACGCTCAGGCTGACGTCTTCGAGCGCGGTGATCCCGCCGAAGCGGACGGTGACATTAGTGAGCTCGAGCGCCGCCCGGCGACCGTCCGAGGTCGGGACAGGCGCACCGTCGAGCTCGCGGTCTACAGCCGTCACTCCGGAACTCCCCCCTATCCGGATCTGACGGTATATCAGGCCAAGGAGTCGGCGCAGGTTCGCCCCATCCAATCCGGTCCGGAAATCGCAGGTCAGGGCCCCGATCGGCCGGACGGGCACGGGCGTCCCCAGACTCGAAAATCGGATCTGCGTCGAGACTCATTGACGAGTTCATTGACAAGAAGCCCGGCTACGGAGCCCGGACCGGCCCCGCAACCGAAAATCGGATCTGCGCCGGGACTCAGTGACAATTCATTGACAAGAAGCCCGGCGACGGAGCCCGCCCCAAGGGACGGCTCCGCGCCGGGCGCCCTCATCCTGCCCCCGTTCGAGGAGCCGAAAGGGGTCGCGCTCAGCGCCCGTCGCCGTCGACGCAGGAAACGCAGCGGTGAACGACTGCTCGGTGCCCCGGTGACCGGAGAAGCCTCGGTCGGCCTCTCACCGTGGGTCGAACGCGCCCTTTCGCACCGGCGAGCATCGGACGGGATTGCAGGGTGGGCGCAGGGCGGGGCGGGGGTCGCGGGAGCGACCGACTCGCGGTACTTGGGCCACCCGGATCGGCCACTCCTGTCTCACCCTGCTTCTACCGTCCGCGGGTGGACTCCCTGCTGCCGGTCCTCCCGTAGCCCCGCGTGGCCTGCTCTGAGTACGTGGGCTCAGCGTTCGTCGTCGGCGCGGACGGGGACGAGGTCGAGGTCCGAGCGACGCTGCGCGACGACGGCGTGGAGTGGGGCGGCTCGCTCGTCGGACGCGCCGACTGGATCGGCATCGCCTCGAGCTCGTCGCCGTTCTTCGAGCTGCGCCTCCCCGACGGACGCTCCGGAGCGGCGTTCGTGAGCGGCTTCGACGCGGCCCGCACCGATGAACGGGTCACGATCGCGGGCGTCGGCGAGCCGCCGTGGACCTGACCGAGACTGCCTACTCGGTGTCGGTCAGCGCCGGGACGAGCTGGCGGAGCAGGGCGTTGATCTCCTGAGCGCACGCCTCGAACTCGGGGAGGTCACCGCCGGCCGGGTCGGCCACGTCCTCCCAGGGCTCGAGCGTGACCGTGTCGAGGTGCAGGGACCCGACGCGGGCCGCGAAGGGCGCCCCCGCGGCGGGGAGGTCGCGCGCCAGGCGTTTCAGCGTGCCCGTCCGGGCCGCGGCCTCCGGGTGGGTGCGGCGCACGTAGGCGACGTGCTCAGTCGCGAGGGCGACGACCAGGTCGGCCGTGTCGACGTGGAGGCTCGCGCAGCTGGGTGCTGCGGTGCCGGGGCACCTCGACGTCGAGGCCGGTGAGCGCCTCCCGGGTGCGCCAGCTCATCGGCATCCCTTCGACGACGTGGGTCCCGGCGGTGGTGATCTCGACGTCGTCGAGGTGGTTGGCGAGAATCGCGCCGGCCATGACCGATCGGGCCGCGTTGCCGGTGCAGAGGAAGACGAGGTGCGGCACGGGAGACCGGTCAGCCGAGCTCGCTGTCCGGGAGCTGCACCTGCCCGATGCGGAGTCGACCGGCCTGGTCGATCACGAACCCGGTGCCGCGAGCACCCACCACGGTCCGCTCTACGAACGATGGGCAGCAGTTGGCGTCACGGGGGCGGTAGACCGACGCGTAGGTGACGAGCTGGCCGGACCGGATGACCGCGACCCCCTGGTCCAGGAGGAGGTGGCCGCCGACCCGGGGACCGTGGCGGGAACCGACCACCACGTCCACGGCGAGGAACGCGCCGCTCCCGTCGGAGCGGTACCCGATCACCAGGCTGGGGCCGGCGCCGGCCAACGTCGCGGTGCGGGCGATCACGGTCGCGAACAGGGGCCCCGCCGCCCCGTCGGTCGGTTGGGTCTGCAGCGCGGGGACCCACCGCTCCGCGGTGAGCGGGCGGTAGATCGTGACCATGAACGGCCGGGAGGCCGGGTCGGTGACGGCGGACGGCCCGGCCTCGATGGTGAACAGGAACCGTCCCGCGGGGGCGTCGACGAGCCCACACTGCCCACCCGGCCGGGTCAGCAAGGTCTGGCAGGCCGCGCCGGCCGCCAACGAGACGGTGCGACTGCTGGCGGTCGGCTGCACCAGCGCACCCGATGGGCTCAGGCGCGCGCCGACGCCGGCTGCTGTGGCCGGACCGGCCAGCACCGCGGTGCCGGCGACCACGAGCCCCACCAGGAGCACGGAACGTGAGCGACGCACGACGGCGAGCACCCTAATGGCTCGGCGGGGGCGGTCCCGGGGGCGGTCCGGCCGGACGCGCTACGAGGCGCAGATCGTCGTCACCTGGCTGGGTCGCTGACCGGTCGGTGCGCACAGCACCATGACGGTGCCCTGAGCGGTCTGCCCGTTGCGGAACCCGACCTGGAAGGTCCCGTCGAAGCCCCCCTGCTCGCCCAAGATCGCCTTGCCCGACGTGTCGGTGCGGAGCTGCCCGGTGAGCTGGAAGGTCTGCACCTTCGGATCGGGGACGCTCGAGGCGGTGAGCACGATCGAGAGTCCCGAGCCGAGCTTGGCGGTGACCGGCCCGAAGCTGGCGGTCTGGGTGGTCACCGGCGCGGTCGGGTTGCCGAGCGCGACCGTGCCGCTGAGCTGGCGGACCGCCTTCGCACCGCCGCCGAACAGGTCACCGTCCAGGCTGACCGTCGCGGTGAGCGTCCCCGCGCTTGGGTCGATGCGCACGTCCAACCCCGCGGTCCCGGTCGTGTGGAACGTCGTGTTCGTGAACGTCCCCGCATAGCTGCCGTCGTACTGCTGGGCGAGCGCCACGACCGGGTTCGACGACTTGGGCACCACGGTGGTCGGGGTCGTGCTCGACGCCCGGGTCGTGGTGGTCGTCGGGGCGACGCGGACCCGGTGACGGTCGGCCCGCTTCGTCGGGGAGGAGCCACCGGAGAGCACCAGAACGCCTCCGACGGCCGCGCCGACCACCACGACCCCGGCGACGACGAGCAGGGTCCGGCGGCGCCGGACCCGCCGACGGCGCGCCGCTCGCTGGGCGCGGGTGGGGGCTGGCACGTCGGACGCCCCAGGTGGTTCGGCAGCCGGGACGGGAGCCGCTCGCCGGCCCGGACGGTGGGGTGCATCCGCCACTCCTGGTCAGGGTAGGTCGGGGAGCCCACGAAGCGGCGCCAGGGCCGACTCGAGCCGAGCCGCTCGGCCAGCGCGTAGCGTCCGGCCCGGGTTGGGAGCCACGCGTCGGCGTCCGCCGGTCCAGCAACCCGGCGTGGTTCCGCCCGGGAGGCTCCGCATGGACACGCTGCGCACGCCCGACGAGCGCTTCGTCGGGCTTCCCGACTTCCGGTTCGAGCCCCGCTATCTCGACGTCCCGGACGGTGACGGCGCGACGCTGCGCGTCCACTACCTCGACGAGGGTCCTCGCGACGGGTCCACGGTACTGCTCCTCCACGGCGAGCCGTCGTGGTGCTTCCTGTACCGGCGGATGATCCCCGTGCTCGTCGACGCGGGTCTCCGCGCCGTCGCCCCCGACCTGGTCGGCTTCGGCCGATCCGACAAGCCGACCGCCCGCGACGACTACACCTACCAGCGCCACGTCGACTGGATGCGCGGCGTGCTCGAGCAGCTCGATCTGCGCGCGGCCACACTCGTCGGTCACGACTGGGGTGGGCTGATCGGGTTGCGGCTCGTTGCCGAACACCCGGACCGATTCGCCCGCGTGGTCGCCGCCAACACCATGCTCCCGACCGGTGACCGGGACCCGGGAGACGCGTTTCGGGCTTGGCAGCGCTTCTCGCAGGAGACCCCGACCTTCGACGTAGGCCGGATCGTCAACACCGGCTGCACGACCGACCTCGCGTCGGAGGTGATCGCGGCGTACGACGCCCCGTTCCCGACCGACGAGTTCAAGGCCGGTGCCCGCCAATTTCCGCTGCTCGTCCCCAGCGCCCCCGACGACCCGGCCAGCGAGGCCAACCGTCGGGCTTGGGAGGTCCTCTCCGGCTGGACCAAGCCGTTCCTCACCGCGTTCAGCGACCGCGACCCGATCACGCACGGCGGCGAGCGGTTCCTGCAGGAAAACATCCCGGGGTGCACCGGCCAGCCGCACACCACGATCGAAGGTGGCGGGCACTTCCTCCAGGAGGATCGAGGCGAGGAGCTGGCCCACGTCGTGGCGGCCTTCGTCACCGGGTGACCAGCCGGCCCGCCAAGGGCGCTGGCAGCCCGTCGACCGCGACGCGCCACGATCTCCGTAGACTCCGCCCGTGATCGCCGTCCGGCGTTTCGCTCCGGCGGTCGGAGCGATCGCGGTCGTCGTGTTCGCCGCCACGGCCTGGAGCGTCCCCGCCGGGGTCCTGGTCCAGGGCGCGCTCGTCGGCGCGCTCACCTCGCTGCTGGCGCTGGGCCTGGCGCTCGTGTGGCGCGCCAACCGGATCATCAACTTCGCGGCCGCTGACCTCGGCACGGTCCCGGCGACCCTGGCCGTCCTCCTCACCGTCAGCACCCTCGCCCTCAACTGGTGGGTCGGGCTCGTGGCCGGGTTGGCTGCCGCGCTCGTCGTCGGCGCGGCGGTCGAGATCCTCCTCGTCCGCCGGTTCGCCCGATCGCCCCGCTTGGTGCTCAGCGTGGCGACGATCGGGATCGCGCAGGTACTCGCCGCGGCGGGCCTGTTCCTGCCCCGCTGGTTCAACGTCACTGGCAGCGCGGTGCCGGCACCGTTCGACCTGCACTTCACGATCGACCCGATCGTGTTCCGCGGCACCGACGTCGCCGCGTTCGTGATCGTGTTGATCGTCCTGGTCGCCCTCACCCTGTTCCTGCGGCGCAGCGACCTCGGCATCGCGATCCGCGCCGGGGCGGAGCGAGGCGACCGGGCCGCGTCGCTCGGCATCCCCGTCCGGCGGCTGCAGACCATCGTCTGGGTGCTCGCGACGGTCCTCGCCTTCCTCGCCGTCTACCTGCGGGCGGGTGTCATCGGCCTGCCACTCGGGGAGGTGCTCGGGCCCGCCCTGCTCCTCCGGGCCCTCGCCTCGGCCGTCATCGGGCGCATGGAGCGGCTGCCCACGATCGTTGGCGCGGCGGTCGTGCTCGGGATCGTCGAGCAGGCCGTGGTCTGGCACTGGCAGCAGCCCGCCTACGTCGACCCGGTCCTCTTCGTGGTCGTCGTGGTCGGCCTGCTCGTGACCGGCGGGACCGGCCCCAGCCGGGTGCGGGAAGGCGAGGTGTCGACGTGGCAGGCCGCCCGAGAGGTACGCCCGATCCCCGCGAGCTGCGCCGTCTGCCCGAGGTGCGAGCGGCGAGGATCGTGACCGGTCTCGTGGTCCTCGGGGTACTGGTCGCGGTGCCGGTGCTGCTGTCGCCGAGCAAGCTGAGCCTCGCCACCGCGATCATCATCTTCGGGATCATCGGCGTCTCGCTGGTGGTGCTGACCGGCTGGGCTGGTCAGATCAGCCTCGGGCAGGTCGCGTTCGTGGGGATCGGGGCGGCCGTGTCGGGGGCGGTCACCGCCCGGCTCGGATGGGACTTGGCGTTCGGGCTGCTCCTCGCCGGCGTCGTCGGCGCCGCGACCGCGATGCTCATCGGGCTACCCGCGCTGCGTCGACAGGGGCTGACCCTCGCCGTCACGTCGCTGGCGTTCGCGCTCATGACCTCCGACTGGCTGCTCAACCGCAGCTTCTTCGGCGCGGGCACCACCGTGAACTGGCTGCCGCCCGAGCAGCTCAGCCGCCCGCCGCTGCTCGGGATCATCGCCGTCAACACCGACACCCGCTTCTACTACTTGGCCCTGGCCGGGCTCGCGCTCACGGTCGCGATGGCGTACGGGCTGCGGGCGAGTCGAACCGGGCGGGCCATCATCGCCTCCCGCGAGAACGATCGGGCCGCCGAATTGTTCGGCGTGCGCAGCCACCGGCTCACACTCTTCGCGCTCGCGTTCTCGGGGTTCCTGGCCGCGTTCGCCGGCGCGCTGTTCGTGTACCAGCAGACCGGGCTCGACCCGGGGCCCTACCAACCGGCGGCCAGCCTCCAGGTGTTCGCGATGACGGTCATCGGCGGGCTCGGCTCGATCCCGGGCGCCCTGATCGGCGCGACCTACGTGCGCGGGGCCGCGTACTTCCTGCCCACCGAGTGGCAGATCCTCGCCACCGGCGCCGGGTTGCTCGCGGTGCTGCTCGTGTTCCCGGGCGGGCTCGGCGGGGCGCTCGCCGACGTGCGGGAGGCGCTGCTGCGCCGCGTCGCGGCCCGCCGCGGGATCCTCGTCGGCGCGCTGGCGCCCGACGACGCCGAGCCGTCCGGGGGGGCCGAGCCGAGCGAGCCCGTCGCGGCGCCGCACGACGCGCGCCTCGTCGTCGAGGACGTCGAGGTCCGCTACGACAACGTCCCGGTCCTCCTCGACGCGCACCTGTACGCCGCAGACGGCGAGATCGTCGCGCTGCTCGGCACCAACGGGGCCGGCAAGTCGACGCTGCTGCGGGCCATCGCGGGGCTCGTGTCGTGCCGGGAAGGCACCGTGCGACTCGACGGGGAGGACCTCACCCGGCTGCGGGCCGACCAGATCGCGGGGCGGGGCGTGGCGTCGGTCCCCGGCGGCGAAGCCACCTTCCCATCGCTCACCGTCACCGAGCACCTGCGGCTCGCGGCCTGGACGCAGCGCCACCGGCCCGACGACGCCCGCGCCGCGACCGCGCGGGCCCTCGAGCACTTCCCGGCCCTCGCCGAGCGGGGACACCAAGCCGCCGGGTCGCTGAGCGGCGGCGAGCAGCAGATGCTGGCCTTCGCGATGGCGCTGATCGCTGCGCCCCGGCTCCTGCTCGTCGACGAGCTCTCCCTGGGCCTGGCGCCGGCCGTCGTCACCGCGCTCCTCGGCGTCCTCCAGGAGCTGGCGCGCCAGGGGACGACCGTCGTCCTCGTGGAGCAGTCCGCTGACCTGGCCCTGGCCGTCGCCGACCGGGCCTCGTTCCTCGAGAAGGGGCGGGTCCGGTTCGAAGGTGCGGCCACCGACCTCCACGGCCGCCACGACCTGCTGCGCTCGGTGTTCCTCGGCGAGGTCTCCGCCGACGGGGGCGCTGCGCTCATCGGGGCGACGACCTCCGACCGTCGGGACGGCTCGAGCCTCGAGGTGACGAACGTGACGAAGCGGTTCGGCGGCGTCGTCGCGCTGCAGGGCGTGTCGTTCACGCTGCGCCGGGGAGAGATCCTCGGTGTCCTCGGCCCGAACGGAGCCGGGAAGACGACGCTGTTCGATGTCGTCAGCGGCTTCGAGCGACCCGACGGCGGCTCGGTCGCGCTCGTCGACCCGGCCGGACACCCGGTCGAGCTCCTCGACCTCCCCCCGCCGTCCCGCGCCGACCGGGGTCTGGGCCGGTCGTTCCAGGACGCCCGGCTGTTCCCCGCCCTCACCGTCGAGGAGGCGGTCGCGGTCGCGCTCGAGGACTGGGTCGACGTCCGCGACCCGGTCGCCGCCGCGCTCCGGCTCCCCGCCGTCGCCCAGTCCGAGGCCAACGTCCGGCTCCGAGTCGACGAGCTGCATCGAGCTGTTCCACCTCGGCGACCAGGCCGACAAGTTCGTGCGGGAGCTTCTCGACCGGCACCAGACGGATCGTCGAGCTGGCGGCGCTCGTCGGCGCCCGCCCGGACGTCATCCTCCTGGACGAGCCGTCGAGCGGGATCGCACAGCGGGAAGCCGAAGCCCTCGCCCCCCTCCTGCACCGAATCCGCGACGACCTCGGCGCGAGTCTGGTCGTGATCGAGCACGACCTCACCTTCCTCCGGGCCGTCGCCAGCCGATGGGTCGCGCTCGACCTCGGCACCGTCATCGCCACCGGCACCCCCGACGAGGTCGTCGACGACCCCCGCGTCGTCGCCTCCTACCTCGGAGCGGACCGGGGATCAGGGGCCGGCCGTGGCTGAACCGACCCGACGCGCTCGACCCACCGCGGGCACGGTCCTGGTCCGCTACCTCCCCTTCATCGGGGTCGTCGCGGCCGTCGCGCTCATCGCCGCTCTCGCCCCCGGCGTCTCGACGTCGTCCGCCCCGACCGTCGCGCCGAGCGGCCCGCTCCCGCTGACCTTCAGCGAGGCGCAGGCCCGCGGGGTCAAGGTCGACTGGGGACCGAACTGCGACACGACCACCGGGCGGGTCGCGGTCCCGCTCACCTACGCGCCCCCCTGCGTCCCGCCCTGGCACGGCAACAACGGCGGTCGCAGCGCGCCTGGCGTGACCAAGACGACGATCACCGTCGCGCTCTACGAGTCTCAGCCCGACGTCCTGCAGCAGGCGTTCTTCCAGCAGTCGAACAGCGAGGCGAGCGTCGCCGCGGAGCTGCACACGACCCAGGCCTATGTGAAGTTCTTCGAAGCGCACTACGAGACCTACGGCCGCCAGATCAAGCTGGTCCCGGTCCGGGCCAGCGGCGCGCCCGACGACGACGTCGCGGCCAAGGCCGACGCGATCAAGGTCGCCACCCAGATCCACGCCTTCGCGTCGTTCGGCGGGCCCGACGAGACGTCGGCGTACGCCGACGAGCCGCGTCGCGGGGGGTGCTGTGCCTCGGCGACTGCGTCATCGCCGAGCCCGACTCGTTCCTGCAGGCCCATGCCCCCTACGTCTGGCCCACCCTCGCGTCACCCGAGCAGGCATCCCTCCATTGGGCGGCGTTCGTGTCCGAGATCGCGAACCACGACGCCGTCGACGCCGGCGACCCGGCGATGCACCACCAGGTGCGACGCTTCGGCGTGGTCCGCTACGACGACGCGACGGGCAGCTTCCAGCAGAGCTACCGGCGGTTCGCGGGACTGATGAAGCAGGACCACGTGGCCATCAGGGTCGACGACGCGTACCAGCTGGACCTGACCCAGGCCCAAGAGGACGCCCGGACGATCATCGCCTCGTTGAAACGGGCCAAGGTCACGAGCGTGCTCCTCGCCGGCGACCCGATCTTCCCCGCCTTCCTGACCAAAGAGGCGACCGCGCAGGACTACTTCCCGGAGTGGGTCGTGCTCGGCTACGCCTACACCGACACCGCGGTGTTCGGCCGCACCTACGACCAGCGGCAGTGGGCCCACGCGTTTGGCGTGTCGCTGCTCCCGGCTCGCACGACCGACAGCGCCAACGAGTTCTACAACATCTTGAAGTGGCAGTTCGGGACCGGCCCGGAGGCCAGCACCTACGAGGAGGTGGTCCAGGCCCCGCTCATCTTCTTCACCGGCGTCCACCTCGCCGGGCCGCACCTCACCGCCGACACCTTCCGGGACGCGCTGTTCAGCTACCCCGCGAACCGGCCGACCGCGCCGACCGTCGTGCACATGTCGTGGGGCCGGCACGGGATCTGGCCCACCACCGACTACACGTGGGGTGACGACGCCACCGTCATCTGGTGGGACCCGAACGCGACCGGGCCCGACGAGGTCGGCAACTCCGGCAAGGGCATGTACCGCTACGCGCTCGGTGGTCGCCGCTACCTGCCCCGCCAGTGGCCCAAGCAGCTCGCGTCGCTCGGCCTCTTCGACGACGCCCGCTCGGTGATTCTGTACAGCACCCTGCCGCCCGGCGGGCAGCCGCCCAGCTACCCGTCGCCGGCGTCGACGGCCGGCGGCTGAGCGGCGTCGAGGTGGCGCACCACGCGGGCCGGGTTCCCGACCGCCACGCAGTAGTCGGGCAGGTCGGTGGTCACCACCGCGCCGGCGCCGACGACGACGTGCTCGCCGATCGTCGCGCCGGGCAGCACGACCGCGCCGTGGCCGAGCCAAGACCCAGCACCGATCCGGACCGGGCGGGCGGGGGCGAACTGCTGGCCGATCGGCAGCGCGAGGTCCTCGTACCCGTGGTTGGCGTCGGTGATGTAGACGTCATGGCCTGTGAACACGTCGGGACCGATCTCGATCCGATGGTGCCCGACGATGCCCGAGCCCTGCCCGATCAGGCACCGGTCGCCGATCGATACCACCGCGGTGTCGCCGAGCTCGTGTGACGGCGACACCCCCGCCGACAGCGTCGCGTACGGGCCGATGATGATCCCCGAGCCCAGCTCGATGTAGCGCTCGCCGAACATCGCCCCGACCGGGAAGCAGATCACCGTGTCCGACCCGAACGAGCGGAACCGCCGGGCCCGCGCCGTGCCCGAGCGGATCCTGCCCCACCGCTGGAACACGTCCCACGCCCGATTGGTCAGGTCGCTCGCCCCGCGCTCCCACGCCGACGTCATCGGGCGTCGAGCCGGTCGGGGCCGAGCGCGGCGGGCCCCGCCCCGGCGTTCGTCACCGCCGATAGCCCCGCGGCCGGAGCCGCTCAGCGCGGACCCCCTCGCGCAAGGTGCGGAAGGTGACGATCACGCCGATCACCGCGCCGATCCCGACCAGCACGACCAGCCCGGTCAGCACCGGAGGCCACTTCCCGTTCATCCGCTCCGCGGCGACGATCGCCGCTCCGATCGGGCGCATCGCCGGACTGTAGGCGGACGGGGACGCAGCCGGGTCGCTCGGCCGGTGTTGTGGCCGGGGGCCGAGACCAGCCAGGATGCAGACGGAAGGGGGACGATGGCCACCAGCACCCAGCCCGCGGGGTCGACCAGACCGCCCGACGACGCGACCGGCCGCCCCGGCCCCTGATGGCGCTGTTCACGACCGCGCCGGTCCGGGTCGGCCTCCTCTTCGACTTCCCGTCCGCCGACGGCGGCGCCGAGCCTCGAGACGGCGCTGCGCCGCGGGGTCGGCGAGGTCGCGGGCGTGGACCGCGACCTCGAGTTCCTGCCCGCCGAGGCGACCGGGCTGCCGATCGGCACCGAGCACGCCGTGGTCGGCGGGTTCCAGGACCTGGAGGCCGCCGGCTGCCTGGCCGTGATCGGACCCGCGATCAGCGACAACGGGCTGATCGTGGCGCCGCTCGCCGACGCGGCTGAGCTGCCCTGCATCAACTACACGGGCGGTGAACGGACGCGGGGCCGCTACGGGTTCCACTACCAGGTCGGGTCACTCGAGGAGGAGCCGCCGCTCCTCGCCCAGCGGCTCGCGGCGCGGGGGCTGCGCCGCCCCGCGGTGCTGTTCGAGCGCTCACCGGTCGGGCGGCGCTACTTCGAGCACTTCGACGCCAGCACCGCCGGCGCCGGGCTCGAAGCTCGCCGGCACCGCCGCCATCTCGGCGGTGGCCGAGGACCCGCGCGGCGTCCTGAACCGTCTGCGGGCCACGGAACCGGACGCGCTCGTCTACCTGGGGCTCGGCATGTCGAGCCGACCGGTCGCGCTGAGCCTCGCCGAGCTGGGCTGGGCGGTACCGGTCGTCGCGAACTCGGCCCTCATGTTCGGGTACATGCGACCCGACTGGCGTGACGGCTGGGCGGGCTGGGAGTACGTCGACATCATCGCCGACGACAACCGGCGGCGGCAGCGCCTCGGCGAGGAGGCGCCGCAGCTCGCCGCGGGGCCGATGGGCTGCGCGGCGCTCGACATGGGCCGACTGCTCGGCGAGGCGCTCGCCCGCGCCGACCACCTCACCCGGGCCGGTGTGCGGGACACGCTCGAGTCGGTGAAGCGGCTCCCCGCGACCTGCGGCCACGACGGCACCACGCTCACCTTCGGGCACTACGACCACGGTGCACTCCACGGCGACTACCTCGTCCTACGCACCTGGGCCGACAACCGGAGCGTCCAAGTCCGCGAGTAGCCCCCCAGCGACGGATCCGGCCCCGCGGCGGGACCGCCCGGCCGCTGTCGTACCCGCGTGGTCCCCTGACCGTGGCGCCCCAAACCAGGGGCCTCGAATTACACTCGTGTCATTCAGGGAGGACCCATGCGAAGCCCCGTCCAGAACCTCGTCCGGGCCGACCCCGAGCCGGCCTGCCCGGTGCGCTGGGAGCCGTGCGGCGCCGCCGACCCGGCCGACGGCGGCTCCGGGGTCTGCGACGCCTGCGGCTGGCTACTCGAGGACCACGCCGTCGACGCGGCTCCCCGGCGCGAGCCGCCTGACCCGGCGGGTCAGGCCGACTTGCGAGACCGGCCGACCCGCTTCTTGGCGGGCTTTGACGCCTGCTCCGCCGCCTTGTCCGCGGCGGACTCCGCGGCGCCGGCCCGAGCCAGGCTCGCCTCCAGCGCGGCCATGAGGTCGACCACCGTGCCCGGCTCCTCGACCTGGGGCTCGGCGACGATCTCCTCACCGGCCGCCTTGCGGCTGATGAGATCCCGCAGCTGCTCCCGGTACTGGTCGTGGTACCGGTCGGGCTCGAACTGGTCCGAGAGGGCCTCGATGAGCTGCCGGGCCATGGCCAGCTCCCGCTCGGAGGGCTCGGCCACCTCGACGTCGTCGCCGAGCAGCCCCGCCCGCGGGAGGACCTCGTCGGCGTAGCGCATGGTCTCCATGCAGAGCACCCCGTCGAGCGGCCGGATCGCGACGAGGCTCTCCTTCGAGCGCATCACGAGCCGGCCGATCGCGACCTTGCCCAGCTCGGTCATCGCCTCGACGAGCAGCTGGTACGGCTTGATCGTCGTCGGGTCAGGAACCAGGTAGTAGGGCTGCTCGAAGTACAGGGGGTCGATCTCGGCGAGGTCCACGAAGTCCTCGATCTCGATCATGCGGCTCGCCTTCGGCGCGAGGGAACGGATCTCGTCGTCGCTGACCACGACGTACTGGCCGGGCGAGATCTCGTAGCCCTTCCGGATCCGCTCGTTCGACACTTCCTCACCGGACGCCTCCGACACCTTCCGGTACCGGATCCGCGCGTCGATCCCTCCTCGAGCTGGTTGAAGCGCACGTCTTGACTCTTGGTGGCTGACACGACGCGCACCGGCACCGACACGAGCCCGAAGCTGATGCTGCCCGTCCAGATCGCATTCGGCATGTCACTAGAATTCGCAGAGGTGGCGCCGGGATCCAAACCGACCATCGAGGTCGGGGGCCGGCGCCTCACCGTCTCCAACCTCGACAAGGTCCTCTACCCAGCCACCGGCTTCACCAAAGCCCAGGTCATCGACTACTACGCCCGCGTGGCCGGGGTGATGGTGCCGCACCTGGCCGGGCGGGCGGTGACGATGGTCCGGTTCCCGGACGGCGTCGGCGCCGAGTCGTTCTTCGAGAAGCGCTGCCCCTCGCACGCGCCGGCCTGGGTCCGACGGGAGCCGGTGGACGGCCTCGTCGCCTGCATCGTCGACGACACCGCGACCCTGGTGTGGATGGCGAACCTCGCCGCTCTCGAGCTCCACACCCTCCAGGCCCGGGCCGAGGACCCCGACCATCCCACCTCGATGGTGTTCGACCTCGACCCCGGCCCGCCGGCCGACGTCCTCACCTGCTGCACGGTGGCGCTCGAGCTACGCGAGGCGCTCGAGCGACTGGCGCTGCGCAGCGTCGTGAAGACGTCCGGGTCGAAGGGCCTGCACCTGGCCGTCCCCGTCCGAGGCGCCACCGCCGACGACACGAAGGCCTTCGCCCGAGGGCTCGGGCAGGTGCTCGCCAAGCAGCACCCCGACCGGGTGACGGTCTCCATGGCCAAGGAGGTGCGACCGAACCGGGTGTTCCTCGACTGGAGCCAGAACGACCGCCACAAGACGACCGTCTGCGCCTACTCGCTGCGCGCCCAGCCCGAGCCGCTCGTGTCGACCCCCCTGTCGTGGGCCGAGGTGTCCGACGCGCTCGACGGCGGCGACCCGGGCGCGTTGCGCTTCGACCCCGCCCAGGTCCTCGAGCGCGTCGAGCAGGTCGGTGACTCCTACGCCGACAACCTGCGCTCCGACCAGACGCTGCCCCGGTTCGGCTGATCGGCGACCCCGGCCGCGGAGGCTCACGGTCCGATCCCCTAGCCTCGGCGCCCGTGGACTGGAACGGGAAGGTGGCCCTCGTGACCGGCGCCAGCCGAGGTGTCGGCGCGGCCACCGCGGTGGCGCTCGCGGCGGCCGGGGCTCGGGTGGCGTGTGCCGCCCGGGCGACGGACGCCACGCCGCTCAGCACCCCCGGCACGATCGACGACACCGTCCGCCGGATCGTCGACGCGGGCGGCGACACGCTCGCGGTTCCGACCAACCTGGCCCGCGACGACGACGTCGCGGCGATGGTCGACCGGGTCGTCGACGAGTACGGCGGCGTCGACGCGCTCGTGAACAACGCCGCGATCACGTTCCCCGGTGACCTCGACATCGACCTCAAGCGGTTCGATCTCGTGTTCGCCGTCGACCTCCGCGCCCCGATGCTGGCCACCCGGGCCGTCACGCCGATCATGCGAGCCCGGGGCGGGGGGCGGATCGTCAACGTCTCGTCGGCCGCGGCCTTGAACTATGTCTCCGGGCTCATGGTGTACGGCATGGCCAAGATCGCGCTCGAGTACCTGACCGTCGCGTCCGCCGCCCAGCTCCGGGAGGCGGCCATCGCGGTCAACGGGTTCCGGATCGACGTGCCGGTCGCGTCGGAGGGCTTCGTCGCCAACACGCCCGGCGTCGACCACTCGGAGTGGGAGCCGAGCGAGGTCGCGGCGGAGGGGATCTGCTGGATGCTGAACCAGCCGGTCAGCTACACGGGTCACAACGTCGGCATGGCGCAGCTGCGCGACGAGCAGGGGATCATGGAGCACCCGACTGCCCGCCCCCCGTCCCCGGGATGATCACCGTGAACCCGCTGCGGCTGCCCTGACCGACCGCCACCGGCCCGGCGCCCGCGGGGCCGGTGCCGCGCCGCGGGCGCGGGACCACCCGTAGGTTGAGGGCCGTGCCGAACCCGACCGCCCGGGACGTGCAACGCGCCCGCGTCTACCGCGCCGAGCTGCCCCTGCCGTCGAGCCCGCTGCCCGGCCTCGAGGCCTGCGCCCGGTTCGCCGACCGGGTCGTCGGCACCCTGTGGTGGCAGGCCCGCTTCCCGCACCTCACCCTCGACCGAGTGCCGCGCCTGCGGCCCGGCAACGGGGCCCGCAGCGCCTACTTCGGCGAGTCGGAGCGGGGTCTCTCGATCACCCTGCCCCGCCGGTACCGCACCAAAGGGGTGGTGCTCCACGAGCTCGCCCACTGGGCGCTGCACGACCAGCCCGACCTGCCGAACCACGGCTCGACCTTCGCCCGCCTCGTCCTCGACGCGACCGTCGAGTTCCGCGGGCCCGAGCCGGCCCGGACGCTCGCCGACTCGTACCGCGCCCAGCGGGTGCGGATCGCCGCGCCACCCCGCCTCGGTCCCGACGGCCAGTGGCGCTACGGCTGGGACGAGCGGCTCCGCCTGGCCCGGGACCGGCGCCTGACCGTCCGCGCCGCCGACGCGGTCGTCACCGGACAGCTCACCGCGACCGAACGGCGCGGCGAGGTGCTCGTCATCGACGACGGCGACCACCCGCGGCGCATCCCAACCGGGTCGGTGTGGGACGTCCAACCGGACCGGTAGCCTCGCCGCGGTGCACGAGGGGAGCCGGCGCGCGATCGTCGCCGCGCTGCTCGCCAACCTCGCGATCGCGGTCGCCAAGTTCGCCGCCTTCGCGGTCACCGGCGCGTCGGCCCTGCTCGCGGAGGCGATCCACTCCGTCGCCGACACCGGCAACGAGGGCCTCCTCGGTCTCGGAGGCCTGCGCGCCAGCCGCGAGCCGAGCGACCAGCATCCGTTCGGGTACGGACGGGAGCGCTACTTCTGGGCGTTCGTCGTCGCCCTGGTGCTGTTCTCGCTCGGCGCCGTGTTCGCCGTCGCGGAGGGCGTCGACAAGCTCATCCACCTCGAGCCGCTCGAGCACGCGGTCGTCGGGTTCGTCGTGCTGGGCGTCGCCTTCGTCCTCGAGTGCCTGTCGATCCGCACCGCGGCGCGCGCGGCCCGGCCCGCCCGCGGCGAGCAGAGCTGGCTGCAGTTCATCCGCGCCGCGAAAGAGCCGGAGCTCCCAGTGGTGCTCATCGAGGACTTCGGCGCGATCGTCGGGCTGGTCCTCGCCGCGATCGGGATCACGCTCACCTACGTCACCGGCGACCCGAGCTACGACGCTGCGGCGAGCGTCGCGATCGGGCTACTCCTCGGCGTCCTCGCCGCGCTGCTCGCCGTCGAGATGAAGAGCCTGCTGATCGGCGAGGCCGCCTCCCCCGCCGACCAGGCCGCGATCCGCGCCGCGATCACCCAGGGACCCGAGGTGGACCGGATCATCCATCTCCGCACCGAGCATCTCGGCCCCGAGGACCTCCTCGTCGCGGTGAAGGTCGACCTCACGCCGGCCGGGGAGCGGGACACGGCCCGGGCCATCGACCGGGTGGAGGCCCGCATCCGGGCCCGGGTCCCCCACGCCCGCGTCATCTACATGGAGCCGGACGAGTACCGCCGCGACCACGAGCCGTCCTAGGACGCGGGCCGACCCGGCCGCTCGGGCCCGATCTTGGCTCAGGGCGGGGGCTCGTCGGCTGCGTCGAGGCGGCGCAGGGTGGCCACGTACCGACGTCCGTTCCGGACGTAGTTCGCGGCGTTGGGGATGATCATGTCGGGCGTCACCACGTCGAGTCGCAGCCGGGCCGGCACGCCGAGCGCCATCGCGCCCGACGGGACCTCCATGTCGTTGGGCACCAGCGCGCTCGCCCCCACCAGCGCGTTGGTGCGCACGGTCGCCCGGTGCAGCACCACGGAGTTCGTGCCGACCAGGGACCGGTCCTCGACCGTGCAGCATTCCAGATGGGCGAGGTGGCCGATCACGCAGTCGTCCCCGATCACCGTCGGCAGCTCGGCGGTGCAGTGGATGACGGTCCCGTCCTGCACCGACGTGCGCTCCCCGATCCGGATCCAGCCGTAGTCGCCGCGCAGCACCGCCTGCGGCCAGATCGTCGATCCCGCGCCGATGGTCACGTCGCCGATCACCGTTGCGTCGGGGTGCACCCACGCGTCGGGGTGCACGGTCGGGACGACGTCACCGAGCGCGTAGAGAGCCACGCCGGTGACGGTAGCCTTGGGGCGTGCCCGACGCCGCCTTGATCGAGGAGCCCGTCGCGGCCATCGAACGCGACGGGTACACGATCCTCGAGCGCGTCATCGACCCCGCGTTCGTTGACGCGCTGGCCGACGACCTGACCCGCCTCGAGCGGGTCTACAACATCCAACCCGCCGACAACAGCTTCGAAGGGGCGCGCACCCTGCGCGTCTACAACCTGCTCGCGTTCGGGAAGCTCTACGAAGCGGTGCCGGTCCACGAGGCTGTCCTGCCCGTCGTGGAGCGGGTCCTCGACCCCGGGTGCCTCGTGTCGTCGCTGTCGTCGATCACGATCCTGCCCGGTGAGCGCGCCCAGCCCATCCACGCCGACGACCAGCTCATCCCGCTCCCGAAGCCGCACGTCCCGACGGTGTGCAACACGATGTGGGCGCTGACCGACTTCACGGAGGCCAACGGCGCGACGCGGATCATCCCGGGCTCGCATCGTGCCGAGTGCTCCCCCGACTACGGGGCGCCGTACGACTCGATCGCGGCCGAGATGCCGAAGGGCAGCGTGCTGGTCTGGCACGGGAGCCTCTGGCACGGCGGCGGCGCCAACCAGACCGAGCAGCGTCGGGTCGGGATCGCGATGAACTACTGCGCGGGATGGATTCGCCAGCAGGAGAACCAGCAGCTCGGCATCCCGCGGGAGACCGCGGCCGGGTTCTCGCCCCGGCTGCGGCGCCTGGTCGGCTACGGGATCTACTCGGGGCTCATGGGCCACATCGACAAGCACGACCCGGTCGAGATGCTCGGCGACCCGCCCGCCGACGCGATGGTGTGGGACCAGATCTGACTCGCGTCGCTACATGACCACCGCGCCGCCGTCGACCGCGAGCGCATGGCCGACGACGAACGACGCCGCGTCGGACAGGAGCCACACCATCGCCTGCGCGATCTCCTCGGGCCGAGCCAGCCGGCCGATCGGCGCCGACTGCGCCATGGCCCGCTCGACGGCCGGGTCGCCGCCCATGAAGCCCTCGAGCATCGGGGTCCGGGTGCTGCCCGGACAGACCGCGTTGACCCGCACCCCCTGACGCACGTACTCGATCGCCGCGGCGCGGGTGATGCCGATCACCCCGTGCTTGCTCGCCACGTACGCGGGCAGCCCGGCGAAGCCGACCAGCCCCGCTCCCGACGACGTGTTCACGATCGAGCCGCCGCCCTGGGCGACCATGGGCGGGATCTCGTGCTTGAGCCCGAGGAACACCGCGGTGAGGTTCAGGGCCAGGACCTGGTTCCAGTCCTCGAGGCTGTAGTCCACGGTGTTGCCGGGCGGGCCGGTGGTCCCCGCGTTGTTCAGCGCCCCGTCGAGGCGGCCGAAGCGCTCGAGGGCGACACCCACCGCGGCGGCCACGTCCTCTTCCTTGGTGACGTCGGTGGGGCAGAACACGGCGTCGGCGCCCGCGGCCCGGGCGTCGGCCACGACCTGCTCGCCCCGGTCCCGCTGCAGGTCCGCCACGACGATCCGGGCTCCCCCGGCGGCCAGGAGTCCCACCGCGGCCTGCCCCAGCCCGGAGGCGCCGCCCGTCACCAGCACGACCTTCCCGTCCACCCCCGAACCCGGCTCCGCCATGACGCTCCTCCCCATTCGACAGGGCGTCGGACCATACGCCCTTCAGCGGCGGGCCCGCCGCGCCGATACGCGGGCCATGGCCAAGACCGAGGAGCGGGAGGCGACCGGCCAGCCGTCCGAGAAGGCCGTGGGCCGCAACCTCCGCCAGGTACGCAAACAGCAGGGCCTGTCCCGCAGCGCGGTGGCCCGCTCGGCTGGGCTGACCCGGCGGGAGCTGGTCGCCTACGAGCGGGGCCGCGTCGCAGTGCCCGAGAGCGACCTCTGGTGCCTCGCCGGCTCCTGCGGCGTCGACGTGTCCGAGCTGCTCCCCCGCCGCGACCCGCTGGAGATCAACAGCGACCTGTCGATCATCGGCATCGGGGACACCGTCCGGCGGCTCCGGAACCCGGGGGAGCCCGAGGGGATGCTGCGCGAGTACCTGTCGATGATCTACGAGCTGCGGAACCTGCCCCCCGGCAGCCGGGTGCCGCTCCGCCAAGCCGACCTCGCCGCTCTCGCCGACGCGCTCGGCGGCACGCCCGAGCACATCGAACGACGTCTGATCGAGCTCATCGGCGCCTCCCCCGACGAGGCCGCTCGGCTGCGGGCCATGATCCTGCCGCCCCGATCGCTCCCCAGCGGGGCGCCCGCCCCGAGCCAGCTGCCGGCCGATCCGTACGCGTCGCTGGCCGGCGGAGAGGTCCCGCCCGACGTCGAGGCGTTCTTCGCTCGTCCCGGCGCTCCCGACCCGTTCGCGCCGCCGCCGCCCCCGAACCCCGAGTGGCCTCCCGCGGCCGCGAGCGTCCCGCCCCCCGCGCCGCCGGTCAGCGCGCCGTTCGCGGCACCGCCCGACCCGGCCGCGGCGGGCTCTCCCTTCGCCGCACCGCCCGACCCGGGCGCGGCAGGCTCCCCCTTCGCCGCACCGCCTGACCCGGCCCCCAGCTCCGGCTTCGCGCCCGCCTTCGCCCCTGCCGCCGCGGTCCCGAACGGGTCGTCGGCCGGCGTCGTCGACGCGGCGGCGCCCGACCCGTGGCACCCCGCGCCGGTGTTCGGGCCCGGCCCGGCCGTCGACCCCCCCAGCGCGGCGACGGCCGTTCCACCGGACGCGCCGCCGCTGAGCCCCTCGATGGGTGTCGAGGCGCCCCGCGCCGACCCGTTCGCCAGCCTGGCTCCCCCCGAGCCTGGCGTGTCGGCGTCCGACCCGTTCGCGGGTCCGGTCGACGCATCGGTGACCACGGCGCTGCGAGACCCCTTCGCGCTTCCGCCGACCGACGATCCGCTCGCGCCGCCCCCCCTGCCGCCAGACCCGTTCGCGGTTCCGTCCGCGCCGCCGCCCGCGCTCGACGTGTCGAGCGACGTCCGCTCCCCCGTCGACGGGTCGAGCCCCGCCGCGGCGGCGGACCCCCCGGCGGTCCTCGACGACCCGTTCGCTCCACCTGCCGCCCTGGACGGGCTGGACGCGCCGGCCGAGATCGACCTCGGCGGGCCGGTCCTGGACGCGATCGTCGTCGACGACCCGCTGAGCGACGTCGACGCCGGTCCCCCGCCGGCCTCCCGACTCGACGAGCTGCCGATCAGCCCCGACCTGGAGCCGGCGCCAGTCGCCGCGCCGGTGGCCCCGCCCGTCGCCGCGCCGGAGGCACCCCCGATCGCGTGGAGCGCCGACCGCCAGCCCGACCTGACCCGCCCGGCTGGTCACGACATCAGCCCCCGCTTCGAGCGGGCTGGCGCGCACTGGCAGATCGGGGGCATCTTCCCCGCCACCGCGATGGCCGACGACGGCACGCTCGCCTTGCGGCGCGCCGACGCCCGCTGGGCGCTGACCGATCTCCACGCCTCCGCCGACTGCATCATCGAGGCGACCGTGGACTACCGCGCCGGATCCGGGTTCGGGATCGTGTTCCGCGCCTCGACCGACGACGGGGAGCGCATCACCGGCTACTCGTTCGACGTCGACCCCGTCGCGAGCGGCGGTGGTTACCTGGTCCGGCTCTGGGACAGCAGCCGCCAGCACTGGCGTCCTCTCGCGCAGGCGCCGGTGACCGACCCCGCGCAGCTCACCGGACGCCACGTCCTCGAGCTCACCCTCCGCGCCGACCAGCTGAGCGTCCGCGTCGACGGGGAGGCGGTCCTCGCCGTCGCCGGGTTGAGCCGCTGCACCGTCGAGCTCGGCAAGGAGCCCTGCCGCGGCGACCGGGTCGGCATCCAGGCCTGGTCGACGACCGAGGTCACCGTCGAGTCGTTCCGGGTCGCGAACCTGTAGCCCCAACCGGCCCCCGGGCCGGTCGAGACGCCACCCGTCGGCCCGGTCAGCGGGTCAGGATCCGCGCCGCGGTGCGGACCTCGTCGCCACTGGTGAGCCAGCACTGCACCGTGCCGTCGCGGAGCACGGATCGCAGCTCGACCGGGTCGCCGAGGTCGACCGGGGCCCGGTACTCCATCTCGGCCCGTTGGACCCGGAAGCCGGGGCGGCGCGTCGCGAGCTCGTCCTCGACCGCGGCCCAGGAGGCGGCGTTGTTCACGTGGTCCAGCACGTCGAGGTCGGTGACGCGCAGCGGCCAGGGTCGCACCGCGGCGTCGGCCGGCGGGTGGGCGGGGAGCCGCAGTCGGCTCGTGACCCTTCGGCCCCCCGCCGCGTCGCGGTAGTGGTCGAAGAACCAGTCGCGAAGCGGCGCCGACCGTCCGGCCTCGTCGACGTACACCCACAGCGCGACCGCCTCGACGGCGACCCGGTCGGCGACCATCACCGTCGTGCGCCGCTCGGCGAAGCGGCTCCCGTACCCGCTGCAGAACGTCGTCAGTGTCACGTCGTCGCGGAGCATCGGCAGGTCGCCGAGCTCCAAGACCAGGCGGCGCAGCACCCAGGCGCCGACCAGGCCCGCGTCGTCGACGTCGTCGCTCGCCACGTCCTGCAGGTAGCCGGCCAGCGCGTCGAGTCGGAGCCGGCCGGAGGTCGTGACGTCCCGGAGCCGCACCCGCCGCGAACGTCGTGACGCGACGACCCGCAGCGGGGAGCGGGACGAACTCTTCGGGGTCGACCCGCACCGACGTCATGCCCGCATGCTCGCACCTCGCCGGCGGGTCGCGGCCCGTCGACGCGCCGGGCGGTCAGGCGCTGGTCTGCGTGCCGACCTTGAGCTGGTGGAACGGCGTCGACTTGTCGGGGCCGGGCTCCTTGGCCAGGCCGAGGACCCGCTCCCCGATGATGTTCTTCTGGATCTCGTCGGTGCCCCCGTAGATCGACGGGGCCGGCGCGAACAGCGTCATCTCCTGCACCAGCCCCCCGCCGGTGGTGTCGGGACCGACGAGCGTCGCCTCGGCGCCGAGCACCTCGGGGCCCAGGTCGCGGGCGAGGCGCGCGATCCGGCTCATGAGCAGCTTGGCGGTGTTGGCCTCGGGTCCGGGCCCCCGGCCCGCGACACGAGCTGCCTTCACCCGCAGCGCGGTCATGCGCCCGACCTCGTTCAGCGTGTACAGCTCGGCGAGCCGTTGGCGCAGCAGCGGGTCGCCGCTGCGGCCCACCTTCTCGGCGAGCTGGCTCAGCATCTCGAAGGCCCGTCCGAACGCGCTCGGCTGCACGCCGCCCCCCGCGGCGCGTTCGGCGAGGTCGCCGGCCCGCACCTGGAGCATCCCGCCCTTCCTCCCCGGAAACGCGGCGCCGCCGGCGCCGGAGCCGCCGGTGCCGAGCCCGGCCCGCTCGGCGGCCAGGGTGGTGTTGGCGACGATCCAGCCCTGCCCGACGCCGCCCAGGACCGCGTCGTCGGCGACGCGGGCCTGATCGAGGAACACCTCGCTGAACAACGCCCGACCCGTCATCTCGCGCAAGGGCCGCACCTCCACGCCGGGCTGCTCCATCGGGAACAGGAAGTAGGTGATGCCCTGGTGCTTCGGCGCGTCGGGATCGGTGCGGGCGAGCAGCATGCCGAGGTCCGCGATCGCGCCGCCCGACGTCCACACCTTCTGGCCTTCGACGATCCACTCGTCGCCGTCGCGGGTGGCGCGGGTCTGGAGGCTGGCCAGGTCCGACCCTGCGCCGGGCTCGCTGAACAGCTGGCACCAGCCTTCCTGGCCGGTGACGATCGGACGCAGGTAGCGGCGCTTCTGGTCGTCGGTGCCGTGGGCGAGGATGGTCGGGCCGGCGAGGAGCATCCCGAGCCCGGCCGGCGGGCCGATCGCGCCCGCGTGGCGCAGCTCGGACGCGACGACGCCGAGCAGGTCCCGCGGCAGGTCGTGGCCCAGCCACGCGCTCGGCCAGCTGGGGACCGCCCAGCCCGAGTCGGCGAGTCGCTCCCACCACTCGGCGACGCTCAGGTCGGGATCCCACGCCTCGGCGAGCCAGCCTCCCAGCTCGGTGCGGACGGACGCCTCACTGACCTCGGGCATCGGGGCCTCCCTCGTCGTCGAGCAGCTCGAGCACCCGCTCCGACGGCCGGGCGATGACACCCCGCCCGTCGCGGAGGATCACCGGCCGTTGCATCAGCTCCGGATGGTCGAGCAGCAGCGAGATGACAGCGTCGCGGGTCTCGTAGCCGGCCGGGTCGAGGCCCAGCTCGCGGAACCGGTCGTCGTGCCGGACCAGCGCCGCGGGCGGCTCGGCGAGCACGTCGACGATGCGCTCGAGCGTCGCCCGGTCGGGTGGTGACCGCAGGTACTCGATCACCTTGACGTCGGCGCCCCGCTCCCCGAGGATCTGCAGCGCGCCGCGGGACTTCGAGCACCCCGGGTTGTGGTACACGACCAGGTCCGCCACACCGTGAGGCTACCGTTCGGGGGTAGGCCCACGATCCTGGAGCGCTCATGAGCAGCCCCGACCCGGAGTTCCAGGCCCTCGGCCGAGTCGACGTGAACGCGGTGGAGTCGATCCTCGCCGACGATCGGATCGACTTCGGCGAGGTGAGCCACGCCACCCCGGTCGGCGGCGACGCGGTGTTCACCTGGGACTACGCCCGCACCCGCGCCGGCCTGGCGAAGCTCTACGAGCGGGCCAAGACGTCCCAGTGGAACGGCTCCACCGACCTGGACTGGAGCACCGAGGTCGACGTCGAGGAGGTCGCCCGCTTCATGCAGGCCGCGGCGGCGCCGATCCGGGCCCGCCTCACCGAGCTGCCCGGGTCCCCGCTCGCCGCGTGGGGTCCGACCGAGTGGACCCGCTTCGGGGTCGAGGCGTTCCGGTGGCGGATGAGCCAGTTCCTCCACGGCGAGCAGGGCGCGCTGGTCTGCACGGCCAAGATCGTGGAAACAGTGCCGTGGGTCGACGCCAAGTACTACGCGGCGACGCAGGTGATGGACGAGGCCCGCCACGTCGAGGTGTTCTCCCGCTACCTCGACACCAAGCTCGGCGGTCGCTACCCGGTCAACCCGAACCTGCAGCTCCTCATCGACGACGTCATCCGCGACAGCCGCTGGGACATGACGTACATGGGGATGCAGATCATGATCGAGGGCCTCGCCCTCGCCGCGTTCGGGTTCATGCACCAGATCACCGAGGAGCCGCTCCTGAAGCGGCTCCTGCGCTACGTGCTGAGCGACGAGGCCCGCCACGTCGCGTTCGGTGTCCTGTCGCTGCAGGAGTACTACGCGGGGTTGAGCGGCGCGGAGATCCGCGAGCGTCAAGAGTTCGCGTTCGAGGCTGCGCTCCGCATGCGGGACCGGCTGATGATGCACGCGGTGTGGGAGCGGTGCGGGATCGATCGCGAGTACATCACGAAGATGCTGTTCGAGATTCGCCGGCCGGGCGTGAACCCCTTCGAGGCGTCGCTGTTCTCGAAGATCGTCCCGAACTGCAAGAAGCTCGGGCTCCTCGACGCGGGGGACGGGTGGCTGCGGGATCGGTTCACCGAGATCGGCGTCATCGACTTCGAGGACGCACCGGACACCGAGACGGAGTACGAGCTGCTCGACGCGGTCGCGGCCGACCGGGCCGAGGTCGGCTGAGCTCAGGCGAGTCGCAGCGGCGGCCGGTTCACGGCGTCGCGGAGCATCTCCAGGTACGACACCCGGCGCACCTCGACCGCGCCGAGGCTGGCCAGGTGCGGCGTGCACCACTGCACGTCGAGCAGCACGCCGCCGCCCGCGCGGAGCCGCTCGATCAACGCCAGCAGCGCGACCTTCGACGCGTCGCGGGCCCGGTGGAACATCGACTCGCCGGCGAAGAGCCCGCCGATCGCGACGCCGTACAGCCCGCCGACCAGGATCGGGGCCTCGTCGCCCGGCGGCCCCCACACCTCGACGCTGTGCGCCCAGCCGAGCGCGTGGAGACGCCCGTACGCGGCGAGGAACTCCTGGTCGATCCACCCGTTGGGGCGGGTCGGGTCGGCGCAGCCCCGCACCACCTGCATGAACGCGGTGTCGACGGTGACGTCGAAGCGTCGGGTCGCCTTCAGCAGCGACCGGGAGCCGCGCCAGGCCCCGATCGGGAGGATCCCCCGCGGGTCGGGGGACCACCAGCCGAGCGGGCCGCTGTCCTCGAGCCGCATGGGGAACAGGCCGTGCTGGTAGGCGGCCAGCAGCGTGCCCGGCTCGAGGTCGCCGCCCGTGCCGACCAGCTCCCCCTTGGCCTCCTTCGGGTCCGGCAGCTCCCAGCGGGTCGGAGGGGGAACGACCGGGCCGCTCAGGCCCGCCACCGCTGCTCCCCGCGACTCGCGACCGCCCGCCGCACCGCTCGCCTCGAGCGCCACTCGGCCCCCCACGGAAGGCCAGCGCCGACCCGATCCGAGGGGGTCAGCCAGCAGAGGGCGGCAGTTCCACGCACCGGGACCAAGGGCTGTCAGCGTATCGTCAGCACCTTGCGTCGCCCCGGCTGGCGTCGGCACTAGCCTGACCGGGTCGCCCCACCTCCCGGCCCTTGGCGCGGCGCGACCGTCGGGCCCCGATCGCAGGAGGCTGCCCGAACTTTGGTCCGAACCCCCCGCTGGCGGAGTCGGGGTGGACGAGCTGTCGGAACGGCCACGATGGTGGCCGTGGCGCTCGGCATCGCCTCGGCCGCTGGCGCCCAGACCGGCCCCTCCGGCGCGACGGTCCAGTCGTTGCGCCAGCAGGCCGACGCGGCGTCCGGCGCCTACTTCGCGGCCCTCGACCACTACCAGGCGCTCACGGCCCAAATCGCGAGCATCGAGGGCCAGCTGCCGCGCCTGCGCGCCCAGGTCGCGGCCGAGGTCCAGCTGACCGTCGAGCGCGCCGTCGCCGCCTACGAGCAGGGCGGCGCCGGGCAGCTGAACGCGGTCCTCGACAGCACCGACCTGCTCGACGCCGCGCAGCGCACCCAGTGGCTCCAGGCCCTGAACCAGGGCGACGACCACTCGCTCACCGCCTTGCAGCAGACCTCGCAGCGGCTCCACAGCGAGGAGAAGGCCCTCCAGGTCGACCAGGCCAGCAGCGCCGCCGCGCTGCAGATCCTCAACGCCCAGGGCCAGACCATCAACGTCGAGCTCACCGCCGCGGTCACCCAGCAGAACCAGATCGCGGCCGCGCAGGCCGCCACCCAGGCCCAGACGGCCGCCTCGCCGAGCGGCGGGACCGGGGGCTCAGGCGCTTCGGCGCCGGTCGGCGGGGGCAGCGCCCCCGGGCCGCCGGACTCGAGCGAAGCCGCGTTCCTCTCCTGCGTGAAGGAGCGGGAGAGCGGCGGCAACTACAGCGCCGTGGACCCGTCCAACCAGTACTTCGGCGCCTACCAGTTCTCGCAGGCGACCTGGAACGCGACCGCGAACCACGCCGGCCGCACCGACCTCATCAACGTCCGACCCGACCACGCGTCGCCGGGAGACCAGGACGAGATGGCCGAGGTCCTCTACCAGTGGCAGGGTCGGGGCCCCTGGGCCGGGGACGGCTGCTAGCGCGAGGCACCGGGGCCCGACCGCCCGGGGCCGGCGCTCGGACGGGCCGGCGCTAGGAGGGGCCCGCGGTCCAAGCGGGCAGCATCGACTGCATCATCGCCTCGTCGGACTGGCCCCGCCACGCGTCGAGCATCCCGACCGCGAGCGGGTCGCACCCGACCCGGAGTGGCGCGTCGTCGTCGAGGATCGCGTCGACGATCGCGGCCGACGCGTCCTCGACCGGCGTGACCATGGCCTCGATCCCCTGCCGGCCGGCGTGGTACCGCTCGGCCATGGCCCGGTACTCGGGCCGCTCGATCGCCTCCGGCGCCCGCCCCGAGCCGTCGAACATGTCGGTGGCGATCGGGCCCGGCATGATCTCGACGACCCGGATCCCGAACGGGGCCAGCTCGGCCCGGAGACTCTCCCCGATCGCGCTCACCGCCGCCTTGCTGGAGCGGTACGGGCCGTAGAACGGCACCGGGGCCAGGATCGACGACGACGTGACGTTGCACACCACCCCGCCGCCGGTGGCCCGAAGCAGCGGGACGGCCTGCCGGGTCACCTCGATCAGCCCGAACACGTTCGTCTCGTACATGCGGCGCCACACGTCGAGCCCGGTGTCCTCGAACGCCGGGTGCTCGGCCTCCACGCCCGCGTTGTTGACCAGCACCCGGAGTCCCGCCGGGAGGTGGATCGTCGACGGGTCGGTGACGTCGAGGCGCTCGACGCGCAGCGCCCCGGGCAGCGACGCCGCGTCGGCGAGCAGCCCCGCGCCGGCGTCCGGGTTGCGCATGGTCGCGACGGTCTCGAACCCGCGGCGGGCCAGCTCGAGCGCGACGCCCCGCCCGATCCCGCGGCCGGCGCCGGTGACGACGGCGATGCCCTCTGCGTCCACGCTTCCCCCTCGCTCGGTCCGGTGCGGGGAGTGTTCCACGTCGGCGTAGGCTGCTCGGCGTGGAAGGCCATCGGATCAACGTCCGGGACGAGCCCCGCCGGGTCGAGGTCTCGGTCGACGGGACCCTGCTCGCCGACTCGACCCGCGTCCTGGTCCTCGAGGAGACCGGCCTCCCGCCCCGCTACTACTTCCCTCGTGACGACGTGCGCTTCGAGCACCTCGAGGCCACGCCGACCGAGACCGTCTGCCCGTTCAAGGGGCAGGCGTCCTACTGGTCGGTGAGCACCGACGCCGGTGAGCACCGAGACCTGGCCTGGGGCTACGAGACGCCGATCCCCGGGGTGGAGCCGATCGCGGGCCGGGTCTGCTTCTACGCCGAGCGGACCGAGCACCGGATCGACGGCGAGGTGCAGACCCCACCCGAGTCGCCGTGGTCGGTCACCCGCGCCGGGTGACCCGACGAGTCGAGCCCCGGTGACACCCCGCCTCGACGTGCCCGACGGGCCCGGCGGGCCGCCGGTCCAGGTGTGGACGCTGGCCCCGGAGCTGCTCCCGACCGTCACCGCGATGATCGACGGCCCGTACCGGCGCAGCGAGCTCCCCGCCCGCGAGCGGGAGGCGGCCCGCATGCGCCTCGCCCAGCTGAACGACTGCGCGATCTGCCGCGACTTCCGCGCCGGGTCGGCCCACGCCGGTGGCGCGACCGAAGACCTCTACGCGCACGTCGAGGATCCGGACGACGCCCGCTACACGCCCCGGGAGCGGCTCGCGATCGAGTTCGCGGAGCGCTTCGCCCTCGACCATCAGGGCATGGACGACGCGTTCTTCGAGCGGCTCCGGTCCGAGTTCAGCGACGGGGAGCTCGTCGACCTGTCGATCTGCTGCGCCGCGTTCCTCGGGCTCGGCCGGGTGCTGGCCGTCCTCGGGATCGACGGCGAGCCGGCCCGCTAGCCCGGACCGGACGGCAGGACCGGGCGGCGCGGCGCCTATCCTCCGGACTGATGCGCAGGGTTGGCCGCCCTCGTGACGTGGCGTTGCACGACGAGCTGGTCGAGATGGCCCGCCGGCCCGGGGACCCGCGGCATGCCGACCGGGTGTGGGGGATCCTCGACGACTACGAGACCTGGCCCGGCCGCCACCTGGTCGGGGAGGACGGCGAGCAGGCGGCCTGGCTGCTCGTGCAGCTCGGCGACGCCGACCTCCAGCGACGCGCCCTGCCGCACCTCGAGCTCGCGGTCGACCGGGGCGACGCCGCGCCGGCGCACTACGCCTGCCTGCTCGACCGGGTCCGGATGCACGACGGTCGCCCCCAGGTGTACGGCACGCAGTTCGTCGTGCGCGACGACGACACGCTGACCCCGTGGCCGATCGCGGATCCCGACGACGTGGAGCAGCGCCGCTTCGCGGCCGGCCTGGGGCCGCTCGCCGCCCAGGCCCGCGACATGGAGCACCAGTACCGAGCGCGCGGCGCCCGCGGGGGACGGGCGTGGATCAGCTGAGCGGAGGCGATCAGCCCGTCGGCAGGATCGTGTCCACGGCCCGCCAGCAGTACCAGGCCGCGACGCTGCGGTACGGCCGGTAGCGGTCGCCGAGCGGCTCGAGCTGCTTGGCGGTCGGGTCGGTGGCGAGCTCCTGGATCCGCGCGTACCCCTTGCGGACCCCGAGGTCGTCGACCGGCCAGACGTCGAGCCGGCCGAGCTGGAACATGAGGAACATCTCAGCCGTCCAGCGGCCGATCCCGCGCACCAAGGGTGCAGCTCGCGCACGATCTCGTCGTCGGAGAGTCGCCCGACCCGGTCGAGGCGCACGTCGCCGTCGACGACGTGCTGCGCGAGGTCCCGGATGCTGGTCGCCTTGTTGTTCGAGAGACCCGCCGCCCGCAGCTGCTCGAACGGGACGGCGAGGACCGCCTCCGGGGTCGGCACGGGGTCGAAGCAGGCGACGACGCGGCCGTGGATGGTGCGCGCCGCCGCCCCCGCGAGCTGCTGGTAGCAGATGGCACGGACCAGCTCCCCGAAGTGGTCGTTGCGGGGCCGGCCTCGCCGCAGGTCGGGGGGCCCGACCGTCTTGATGACGCGCCGCAGCTTCGGGTCGCGGCGGCCCAGCGTCGCGGCGGCGTCGAGCAGCTCTTGGCGGACCCGCGGCACGGCGTCAGGCCCGGTCGACCCGGAACAACGTGACCGGCTCCTCGAAGCCGCGGAGCGTCGGCGCGCCGACCGGCTCGAACGCCAGGCCGGACGACTCGGCGCGGTCGCGCACCTCGTCGGTGACGAGCACCGTGCCCGGCTCGGCGAGCTTCACCGCCCGGGCCGCGGTGGTGACCACCGGGCCGTAGAAGTCGCCGTAGCCGCGGACCAGGGACCCCGCGGCGAGGGCGCCCCGCAGCCGGGGCAGGACCGGGTCGGCACCCACCCGGCACGTCAAGTCGAGCGCCACCTCGCAGGCCCGGGCCGCGTCCGTGCCGACGAACATCACCTTGTCGCCGATCGTCTTCACGACCCGCCCGTCCCCCGCGGTCAGCAGCTCGGTCGCGTCGCGCTCGAAGCCGCTGATAGCCCGGCCCAGCTCGGTGGCCGAGAGCCGCTGCGCCATCGCGGTCGACCCCACCAGGTCGAGGAAGCCGACCGTCAGGTCCGAGGTCTCCGCGGCGCCGGTCGTCCACGCGCGCCGCACCGCGGCGTCCGCATGGTGGACGAACAAGGAGCCCAGAATGCCGGGCAGCGCGTCGAAGAGCAGCCCGACCGAGACTTCGCTGATCTCGGTGCGGGCCAGCTCGTGACCGTCCGGCACCTCCTCCGCGCCAATGGTCTGCCCGAAGTTCGTCTGCGCGGCGTCGGCGACGCTGGCCAGGCTCGCCCCGATCACCCGCGCTGTCTGCAACGTGGACTCGAGCCCGAACAGCTCCACCGCCGCGGCCGCGGCCCGGAACGTCTCGACGTCGGCGTCGACGAACCGGGTGTCGTCGGGCGCCGGCTCGCCGAGCCCCGCCGCCCGCAGCAGCTGGTGACCGAACGCGAGCGACGCGCCACTGCGCCGGCACACCTCCTCGAGCGTGAACCCAGCCCGGCGGCTGCCCAGCTCGACCACGACCCGGGGCAGGTCGCCGCCGGCCACCCCCGCGAGCAAGTCGTCGTCGGCCGCGCCCCGCGCCGCGAGGTAGCGGAGGGTGGCGAGCCGGTCGTCGGCGAACGGCGACTCGACGTCGTAGAGGCCCAGCGCCGCCCAACGCCTCGCGTCGTCCTCCACCGGGCCACGGTATCGACCCGCGCCGCCAGGTCGCGGCGCGCTCGTCGCAGACCCGCCGATAGCATCCCCGGCGTGCTCCGCCGAGTCGGGCTGCTGATCGCGGCCCTCGCGCTGCTGCTCCTCGCCGCGTGCGGTGGTGGCAGCGGGCCGACCCTGGTCGGCAAGCCGACCCCGAACCCGACCCTGGCCGTGCCGGCCTCGGACAGCCTCGTCGCGAAGGTGATCGTCCCGAACCTCGTCGTGTACAGCACGCCGGGCGCCGCCCAGCCGATGAACAGCTTCCAGAACCCGTGGCTGCTGAACAACGACCCGAAGCTGCAGGTGCCGCTCGTCATGCTGGTCCGGGCCCGAGAGCCGAACTGGGTCCAGGTCCTGCTCCCGATCCGCCCGAACGGGTCGCTGGCCTGGGTCAAGGCCAGCACGGTCAGCCTCCAGCCCGACCCGTACCGCCTCGACGTGTCACTGAGCCAACACCAGCTCACCGTCTACAACGGCGACGCGGTGCTGCTCACCGACACGGTGGCTGTCGGCGCGCCGCTGACCCCGACCCCGCCCGGCACGTACTACATCCGGGTGCTGCTGAAGGCGCCCGACCCGAACACGATCTACGGGCCCTACGCGTACGGGCTGTCGGGCCACTCCGACGCGCTGACGACCTTCGACGGCGGCGACGCCGAGCTCGGCGTCCACGGCAACAACGACCCGTCGGTGCTGGGCCAGAGCATCACCCACGGCTGCGTCCGGATGAGCAACGCCAAGATCACCTACCTCGCCGGCATCCTCCCGCTCGGGACCCCGGTGACGATCAGCGCCTGAGCCCGGCCCCGGCCCGGTGACCGAGATCCTCGAGCTCGCCGACCGGCTGTGGCGCGGCGAGCTCGGCCAGTACCACCCGTTCTCCCACTACGACGGGCTCACCGAGGTCGCCGACCGGACCGGGTTCGTGGCGTCGTTCGCGAACGTCGCCGCGCTCCGCACCGACGCCGGGCTGGTCCTGCTCGACACCGGCAGCCAGCTGCTCACCGCCGCCGCGCACGAATCGGTGCGCGGCTGGACCAACGACCCGGTGCACACGGTGGTGTTCACACACGGCCACATCGACCACTGCTTCGGCGTCGAGCAGTACGACCACGACAACGTCGAGCTGGGCGCCCTGCCGTTGACCGTCGTCGCCCACCAGGCCGTCCCCGACCGCTTCGACCGGTACCGGATCACGGCCGGGTACAACACGGTGATCAACCGCCGCCAGTTCGGCATCGTCGGCCCCGGCTTCGAGTGGCCGACCGAGTACCGGTACCCCGATCGGACCTACCGCGACCGGCTCGACCTGGACGTCGGCGGCCTGCGCGTCGAGCTGCACCACGACCGGGGCGAGACCGACGATCACACGTGGGCGTGGATCCCGTCCCGGCGGGTCCTGTGCACCGGCGACCTGTTCATCTGGGCGTCGCCGAACTGTGGCAACCCGCAGAAGGTACAGCGCTACCCGAAGGACTGGGCTGCGGCGCTGCGCACCATGGCCACCCTCGACGCGGCGACGCTGCTCCCCGGCCACGGGCTGCCGATCGTCGGCGCGGACCGCGTGCACCAGGCGCTCACCGACACCGCCGCGCTGCTCGAGCATCTCCACGACGCGACCCTCGCCCTCATGAACGACGGCGCTCCCCTCGACGAGATCATCCACACCGTGCGCGCCCCGGCCGCGCTCCTCGAGCGGCCCTACCTGCGCCCGGTGTATGACGAGCCGGAGTTCGTGGTCCGTAACGTCTGGCGCCTCTACGGCGGCTGGTACGACGGGGACCCCGCCCGGCTGCAGCCGGCCCCCGACGCGACCGTCGCCACCGAGGTCGCGGCGCAGGCCGGTGGCGCCGACCGCCTCGCGGCCCGGGCCGTCGTGGTCGCCGACGCCGGCGACCTGCGCCTGGCCGGGCACCTGGCCCAGTGGGCCGCCCTCGCCGCACCCGACGACCCGTCCGTGCAGCGAACCCGCGCCGAGATCTACGAGCGCCGCCGGGACGAGGCGACGTCGACCATGGCCAAAGGGGTGTTCGCCTGGACGGCCCGCGAGTCTCGAGCCCGGGTGGACCCGGAGGGCTGACCCGGCCGCTGGTACCGTCCGCGCCGCATGCGCATCGACGGCTCCACAATTCTCGTGACCGGCGCCTCGTCGGGGATCGGTGCCGCGCTCGCGCCGTGCCTCGCCGAGCGGGGCGCGACGGTCGGGATCGTCGCCCGGCGGCGCGAGCGGCTCGAAGCCGTCCTCGAGCGCTGCCGCGAGCACACCCCGGGCTCCTGCCTGTGGGCCGTCGATCTCGGCGACGTCGACGCCGCGGCACGCCTCGCGGTGGAAGCGTGGGACGCCTTCGACGGTCTCGACGCCTTGGTGAACAATGCCGCCATCCCCAGGCGGATCCCGGTTGCGCGCCTGACCCCGGAGCTGGTCGAGGAGACGATGCGGGTCAACTTCGCGTCGCCGGTGCGGATGACCATGGCCCTGCTCCCACGCTGGCTCGAGCGGGGATCGGGCTGCGTCGTCAACGTCTCCAGCATGGGCGGCCGGCTCGGCATCGCCCACGAGGCCGCGTACTGCGCGTCGAAGTTCGCGCTGTGCGGGTGGAGCGAATCGATGGCGATCGACCTTCGGGGCACCGGCGTGGAGGTCAAGCTCGCCCTCCCGGGCCCGATCGACACCGAGGTGTGGGGCGTCCCCGGCAACGAGGCGGCCCTCTACGACGGTCCGCTGATCCCGGCCGGCGAGTGCGCGGCGAGCATCGCCGACGCGCTCGAGGACGACGGCTTCGAGTACTACGTGCCGCCGGAGCTGCCCGGCGGCGGGCGCCAGCTCGACGTCGTGCTGGGCAAGACCGGCAACGTCGACGCCTTCCTCGACCTGATGGGCCAGATGGCGGCCGGCTGACGTTCAGGCCGCGGACAGCTCGACCGGGATGCCGTTCAGCACCGCGGTGCCCGACAGCGGGTCGACGCAGTCCGTCCCTGCGAGCCGGTTGCTGTTGACCCCCGGGTGGCGGCCCGCGGTGGAGAGGGCGGTGTCGTCGAGATCGTGACCCCACCCGTGGGGGAGGCTGACGACCCCCGGCATCATCTCGTCCGAGATCTCGGCCGGGGCGATCAGCGACCCGCCCGCTCCGACCACCTTGACCCGGCCGCCGGGCTCGAAGCCGAGACGGGCCGCGTCGTCGGGATGCACAAGGAGCGTGCACCGGTCGCGGCCCCCGACGAGCACGTCGACGTTGTGCATCCACGAGTCGTTCGAGCGCGGATCCCGCCGGCCGATGAGGACCAGCTCGCGAAGCGGCCGGGCTCGAACCGTTCGACGCGAAGCAAGCGGCCCGGCAAGCACTCTCGGCGCGCTAACCCGAAGGAAGAAGAATGGACGTTTTGAAGGCCCAACGACGTGAAGGTCCGGCCGCTCGCGGTGGCGAACCCGGCGGCGGCCAAGGCCCTCATCTCGCGCCGCGCCGAGCGCCTGGCGGCAACTCGTCGGGAACGTCGGGACCCCGCGCCTAAACGTTGAGCGAGTCGACGATACGGATTAGGGAGAGGACTCCGTCCTTCCCCTCTCGCGCGTACTCACAGAAACGCCGCAACGCGTACGAACGGCCCGGTGTCGTATCCGAGTTCACCAGGCATGGGCGAGCCCTCTCCAGCAAGGCTTCACGACCTCAAACGATCCTGCGGCCTCATCCTCGGCGCACTCGATCGCGTCGGCGAGCAGCCCGACTCCCGCGTCCGATGTCGGCTAACGTGCCGGCCGGGTCTGCGGGTGCGGAGTACCGCAGCGAGGCGGGAGGAACCGTGCGAGCGAAGCGAGTCTGGGGTCGGCCGCGAGGCTGGGTCGTGGCGGTGGCCGTGACGCTGACGGCGTTCGCGGCGCCGGCGGTGGCGTTGCTCAGCGCCGCGCCCTCCGGCGCCACCGGGACCTTCACGATGGACGTCGCTGCGCAGAGCAACACGTCGCTGACGTGGCTCGTCTCGAACATCGACACCGACCCGTCGCTCACCTGCACGGACAGCAACCTGGCGGTGACCGTGGTCGCCGGACCGAGCAGCACGCCGGTCACGCCGACCTCGGCTGTGGTCCAAAGCGCCAACGAGGTGCTGGTCACCCTTCCCGCGGGGACGCCATCACCGGTCACGTTCTCGGGGAGTTGCCTCAACGGGGAGAACCCGATCTCGGCCATCGACGGCCCGCTCGGCTTCGCCACGCTGAACGTGGCGAAGGTGGTCCAGGGATCCGACCCCGGGGGCGACAGCTTCACCGTGGCGCTCAGCTGCCTCGGAACCACGTCGACAAGCAGCGCGAACGGGTTCGGGAGCGGGTCGAGCTCGGAGCACTCGGCGACCGTCGCGACCCCATCGAGCGGGAACCTGCAGTACGGGGCGGCCGGTGGGACGTCGCCGTTCTACGTATATGAAGCGTCGACGTGCACGGTGACGGAGACGAACGCGGGTGGTGCAGCGTCGACGACGATCACCCCGAACCCGGTGGACGTCGAGGATCCGATCCCGTACAGCGTGACGGTCACCAACGTGTTCCCAGCCGCTGCCATCGTGGTTGCCCCCGAGTTCACCGGGTAGGCGCTACCCGCCGCTTTCGTCCTCGGCGCATTCGATCGCGTCGGCGAACAGGTCACGGCCGGCGGACCCCGAGCCGGTCTCACCGAGTAGTGCCCTCCTCAGAAGGGCTGGGTCATAGTCCGCCAACGCGGCGAGGAGGGACAGGCCCGACGTCGATCCTGGGCCAAGCCCCCCCGACCCTGACCAACTCACCCTGGACGGCCGAACCGGCCCCCCGGGTAGCCCGCTGCCCGATCTCGGGGTAGCGGCCCGACCACCACGACCGAGATACCGTGCGGCCCTATGGCCGCGAGTTTCGCTAGACCCTCCAAGCAGCACGAGACCGGCGCGATCAAGGTCGCCTTCGACTTCCGATGACCGACCGGCTCTACTTCCGTCAGCTTCTCGCCGGGGTCGACTTCGCGACCGACGATCCGCTCGCCCGCCAGATGGTGAACTTCGTGTACCTCATCGGCGACACCGAGACCGGCGACGCGGTCGCGGTCGACCCCGCGTACGGGGTCCACGAGCTCGTCGAGCTGCTCGACGCCGACGGGCTCCGCCTCACTGGCGTGCTGGCCAGCCACTGGCACCCGGACCACATCGGCGGCGACCTGATGGGCTACGAGATCCAGGGGATCCGGGACCTGCTCGCGATGCCGGAGGTGCAGGCCCGGATCCATGTGCACCGCGACGAGGTCGAGTGGGTGCAACGCTTCACCGGCGTCTCGGAGGGGGACCTCGTCGCGCACGACAGCGGCGACACCGTCGACGTCGGCGCGATCCCCGTCCGGCTCGTCCACACCCCCGGGCACACGCCCGGGAGCCAGTGCTTCGTCGTCGACGGCAAGCTCGTCGCCGGCGACACCCTGTTCCTGGAGGGCTGCGGCCGCACCGACCTGCCGGGCGGCGACGCGGACCAGATGTACGAGAGCCTCACCCAGCGGCTCGCCGCGATCCCCGACGACACCCTCCTCTACCCGGGGCACCGCTACTCCCCGGAGCCGGTCGCGTCGATGGGCGAGACGCGTCGCCGCAACTACGTGTTCCGGCTGCCGACCCTCGAGCAGTGGCGGACCATGTTCGGATGAGCCGCCGCGTCGAGGACGACCGCCTCGACTCGCCGCCCGCGGCCCGGCTGGTCGAGGCGCTCGGGGCGGAGCTCCTCGAGCGGTACGGATTCCCGGACCCGGACCCGGACCAGCTCACCGCCGACGACCTCGCAGCCCCCGACGGCGCGTTCGTGCTCGCCTGGGTGGACGACACCGCGGTCGGCTGCGGCGGGCTGCGCCGCTACGGGCCCGGCGTCGGGGAGCTGAAGCGGATGTTCGTCACGTCGGCGTGGCGCGGTCACGGCATCGCCCGGACCGTCCTCACCGCGCTCGAGGACCGGGCGCAGCGGCTCGGCTTCGAGCGCCTCGTCCTCGAGACCGGCGTCCGCCAGCCCGAGGCGATCGGCCTGTACCGGTCAGCGGGGTACGGCGAGATCGAGCCGTACGGCTTCTACCGGTCCGCGCCCCACAGCCGCTGCTACGCCAAGTCGCTCCGTCCGGCCCGCGGCGCCAGCCGCGGTCAGGCCGGGTCGAACAGCACCGGCAGCGTCTGAGGGCCGCGGAAGGCGAGCCCGGCGATGACCGGCGGCGGCTGGTCGGGGTCGAGGCGCAGGTTGGCCAGTCGGGTGAGGATCGCGTCGAGCCCCACCCGCAGCTCGAGGCGAGCGAGGTGCATGCCGAGGCACTGGTGCTGCCCGGTGCCGAACGCGAGGTGGGTCTGCACCGGCCGGTCGACGTCGAACTCCTCGGGGTCGTCGTAGCGGAGCTCGTCGTGGTCGGCGGAGCCGGTCAGGACGCTGATCGGGGCGCCCTTCGGGATCGGGCAGCCGTTCACCTCGGTGTCGACGGCCGCGACGCGGCTCACCTGGGTCACCGACGTCTCCCAGCGCAGCGTCTCCTCGATCACCGCGGGGAGCAGCGCCCGGTCGGCGAGCACCCGGGCCAGGACGTCGGGATGGGTGAGCAGCGCGGTCAGCGCGTTGCCCATGACCCGGAACGTGGTCTCTGCGCCGGCCGGCAGCAGGAGCCGCAGGAAGCCGTAGATCTTCTCGTCGGTGAGGCGCTCGCCGTCGACCTCGGCGTGGACGAGGTCGCTGATCACGTCGTCGGTCGGGTGGGCGCGGCGGTCCTCGACGATGGGGCGCAGGTAGTCGCGCATGGCCCGGGAGGCCGCCATCCCGACCTCGGGGTGCAGCGGCCCGGTGTTGATCTGCTCCGCCCACTCGTGGAACTGGGCGCTGTCCTCGAGCGGGACGCCGACCAGCCCGCAGATGACCTGCACCGGGTACTGGCTCGTGATGTCGCGGACCAGGTCGGCCCGCCCGCGAGGCGCGAGCTCGTCGAGCAGCCGGCCGATGGTCGGGCGGATGAGCGCCTCGTCCCACCGCTCGAGCGCCGAGGCGCGGAACGCGTGCGCGACGAGGCTCCGGTAGCTGCGGTGCTCCTGGCCGTCCATGGCCAAGATGCAGCTCCCCCATGTACTGGCCGATGTGCTCGGCGTTGATCGACGAGGAGAACCGCTGGCCGTCGCGCAGCACCGCCTCCACGTCCGCGAAGCGGGCGATGCCGAACAGCGCCCCCCCGAAGCCCGCCATCGCCGCGTCGGACCGGTAGACCGGGCACTCCCGGCGGGCCTTCGCCCACAGCGGGTACGGCTGGCCGGTGACGAAGTCCACCTCGAAGTCGAACTCGGGAGCCTCGAACTCGGGGGTCGCGGCCTGACTCACCGGGCCTCCTGCAAGGTCGCTGGTCGCTGACCTGACACGGTAGTCAGGTTCGTGGAGACCCTCAACGAATAGGATCGGGCCAAATGGCCAGTCAGCACGCCGGCCCCCGCGGCTCGGACCCCTTCGCCGAGACCGAGGATCAGATGGCGCTGCGGGCGCTCGCCCGCGACGTCGCCGAGCGCGACCTCGCTCCCCACGCCCGCCACTGGGACGAGACCGAGGAGTTCCCGGAGGGCTCCTGGGACGCGCTCCGCAAGGCCGACCTGTTCGGCATCACCATCGCCGAGCAGTACGGCGGCATGGGAATGGGCGACGTCGAGGCGGCCATCGTCCTCGAGGAGCTGGCCCGCGTCGACGTGTCGAGCGCCATCCTGGCCCAGCTGATCTTCAACGGGCCGCCCCGCGCCATCCAGCATCTGGGCAACGACGCGATGCGGGAGCGGTGGCTGCCACTCGCCGCTACCGGCGAGGCGCTGTTCTGCATCGGGATCAGCGAGTCCGAGGCCGGCTCCGCGGTCACGCACATGCGAGCCCGGCTCACCGAGGACGGGGACGGTTACCGGCTCCAGGCCTACAAGAACTACGTCACCGGCGGCCACAAGGCCCGCTGCTGCCTCGTGTGGTGCCGCTTCCCGGGCAGCGACGGGGCCCGCGGGATCGGCGCGGTGCTCGTCGACCTGGAGTCGGACGGGGTGACGGTCGCCGGCACCCACGTGAAGATGGGCCTGCGCGGGACGAGCGAAGCCGAGCTCGCCTTCGACGACGTGTACATCGCACCCGAGGACGTGCTGCTCACGGGCGACCCCGCCAGCAGCGACGCGTTCAAGACCCTGATCGGCCACATCAATCACGAGCGCTGCGGGAACGCGGCGATGTGCCTCGGCGCCGCGCAAGGCTCGCTCGAGTACGCGATCCGCTACATGAACGACCGGGTCATCGGCGGCCACCCGATCGCCGAGCTCCAGGGGCTGCAGTGGAAGGTGGCCGACATGGCCATCCAGCTCGACGCGGCCCGCTTGCTGCTGGCCCGAGCGCTGCGGCTCGCCGGCCCGGACGGCACGCCGCCGCCGCTCGAGACCGCGATGGCGAAGACGGCCGCCAACCTGGCCGCCAAGTTCGTGTGCGACGAGGCGATCCAGCTCCTCGGCGGGTACGGCTACAGCCGCGAGTACCCGGTCGAGCGCGCCTACCGCGACGTCCGGGGACTGTGCATCGGCGCCGGCACGGTCGAGATCCAACGGAACTTCATCGGGTCGCAGCTCGTGCGCGGCGCCACCCCGGTCGGGGCGTCGTGGCGCAACCCGCTCACCTGAGACCCACCTACCAGCACCCGGAGGCACGCGCCTACCGCGCGCCGGGCGGCCCGTGGGACATCCCGAGCCTCGACGTCGTCTTGACCCGCGCCGCGGCGGGCGCCACCGGACCGCTGGTGCTCGACGACCGCGGCGGCGCCCTCGACAGCGCCGCGCTCGAGGACGCGGTCGCCCGGCTGGCCGGCGGGCTCCGCGACGCCGGGGTCCGGCGCGGTGACGTCGTCGCCTGGCAGTCCCCCAACCAGCACCAGGTCGTGATCCTCTACCGGGCCTGCTGGCGGCTCGGGGCGATCGCGGGACCCGTCCACCACCAGGCCGGCCCGGCCGAGGTGGACCGGATGCTCGACGTCCTCGCCCCCCGGGTATGGCTCCCGCCCCCCGACGTCAGCGAGCCGAGCGGCCGGGTCGCCGAGCTGCTCGACACCGGCCCGCCCGTCCACGACTCCGCGGCCCGGCCCCCCGACCTGGCCGTCGTCCTCTTCACGTCCGGATCGAGCGGCGGTCCGAAGGCGGCGCTCCACACCCAGCGGGGCCTCGCCTACAAGGCCCGCCTCATGGCCGACGTGCACCAGCTCCGCCCCGACGACTCGGTGCTGATGCCGGCGCCCCTCGCGCACGTGTCGGGCCTCCTGAACGCGGTCCTCGTCTCCGGCGTGGTCCCGATGCCCGCGCACCTGATGGCCCGCTGGGACCCCGAGCGCGCGCTGCGAAGCATCGAGACCGACCGGATCACGTTCATGATCGGGCCGCCCACGTTCTTCGTCGCGCTGATGGCCGCGCCCGGATTCACCTCCGAGCGGGTCGCGTCGCTGCGGCTGGTGTCGAGCGGCGGCGCGGGCGTCACCCCCGCCTTCGTCGCCGAGGCCAGCGAGCGGCTCGGCGCGCTCGTCAAGCGCACCTACGGATCGACCGAGGCGCCCACGGTGGCGACCAGCACCGCCGACGACCCGCCCGTACGTGCCCGCGACACCGATGGCCGGCCCGTCGGCGCGATGCGGCTCCGGGTCTGCGACCCCGTGACCGGCCACGTGCTGCCGGCCGGGACACCCGGCGAGCTGTGGCTGCGCGGCCCGGAGCTGTTCGTCGGCTACGCCGACCCCGACCAGACCGCCGCCGCGGTGACGCGAGGCTGGTTCCGCACCGGCGACCTGGCGACTGTCGACGCCGACGGGTGGCTCACCGTCGTCGGGCGGATCAAGGACACGATCATCCGGGGCGGGGAGAACATCGCCGCCGCGGAGGTCGAAGCGACCCTGGAGGCGCACCCCGCGGTCGCGCAGGCGGTCGTGGTCGGCTACCCGGACGAGCGGCTCGGGGAGCGGGTGTGCGCGTTCGTCGTCACCCGGGGCGGCTTCGACCTCGACGAGTGCCGCTCCTGGTTCGAGCGGTCCGGCGTGACCCGGTTCAAAACCCCGGAGCGGGTCGTGCGCGTCGATGAGCTGCCGCTGCTAGCAGCGGGCAAACCCGACCGGGCCGCGCTACGAGCCCGGGCCGCGACGATCAGGACGGGTGGCGCCTCGAGCTTCTGAGCAGTGGCTGACTCCACATGGGCGCCAGCGACTTGGGGGCGGCGGCGCCCGGCGAGAGCACATAGGGAGATTGCCTATGGAACTGCTACATAGGGAAAGTGCCTATTTACCCATCAGATAGGCTTGACACCTATGAACGTGAAATATAGGATCAGAGCCTATTTCAAAGGAACCGCGATCGCGCATCTATGCCGCCCTCATCGGCGATCTGGTGCAATCAAGACGCCATCAAGATCGAGCAGCTCTTCAGGCGGCACTGAACCGCGTACTCGAAGACAGCACGCAGTGGACCAGACCGATCCAACCCTTGACCATTTCGGTCGGGGATGAGTTTCAAGGTCTGTACTCCTCGCCTCAAGCCGCGCTCTTCACGACGCTGCTCGTAACCATCACGCTCAAGCCCCACACGCGGGTCCGCTTTGGCGTCGGGTGGGGACGTCTCGACATCTACGACGCTGATCGCTTCCCATTCGCCCAAGACGGGCCGGCCTGGTGGGCTGCGCGCTCAGCGCTAAATGAGGTCGAGCGTCCTCGCCGCGGGTTCCCGCGAACATGGCATACCGCGTTTGCGGCAGAGGCGGGTGACGGCGTCTCCGAAAACAACTCCGAAAACCTCGTGAATGCGTTCTTGATGTGCCGAGATCAGCTTCTGTCTCGTATGGACAGCCGCGACCTCCGCCTCCTCTATGGGCTGCTCCTGCAACAGACACAGGAATTGCTCGCTCAAGAAGAGGGGATCACTCAGCCTTCGGTCGCAGAGCGGTTGCAGCGCTCAGGCGCCTATGCGGTACTTGCGGCCCACAGAATGATCGAGCAGGTTGCATCGTGGTAGGACTCGGCATCTGGCTCGCAGCCATCGGAGTTGCAGACATCACCGCAGGGCGCAATGCCACTCAGCACCGCCAAATCGGAGCTGCACTACTTGCCGGCGGCATCGCAGCTATGGGACTCAGGCTCAGCGGTTATCCCTGGTACCTCGTTGCAGCGTTCTCCCTGCCAGCGCTTTGCGCGTCAGAGTTTTGGCTTCTGTCCCATGCTCAGTTTGAAGGCGGCCCGACGGAGAAAGGTGATGAACAACGGCGGCGTGATGCGATACTGCTGCTTGTAGCCTTCGCTGCTTCGTGTGTAGTGATAGCGATCACCGCAAACTCATGGCCGATGAGCAATGGTGGTGCTCTTCAACGGTGGCTCAATGGCACTGAGTTTCAGTTCTCACGAGTGAGTTTCGAACGGGCAATATTCGTCACGGGCACGATCCTTTTTCTTATCGCAACTTCGAACGTGATCGTGCGTCTTGTCTTCGCAGGGCTCGGCGACCCGATCGATCAAGGCCAGCAGAGCCTCAAGGGGGGTCGGTTAATAGGTCCGGTTGAACGGCTCATGATTTTTGGTTTCGCGCTCGCGGGTCAACTAACCGGAGCGGCATTCATCGTCTCAGCAAAGAGTCTCCTCCGGTTTCCCGAGATTCGCGCCTCCGCCGATGACAAGATCGATGCTGTCACTGAGTATTTCTTGGTCGGTTCGATGGTGAGCTGGCTGCTTGCGCTATTGCCACTCGTCCTGATCAAGTAACCCAGCCGCAATACATCGCCGATGCGCCTGGGAATCGAACTGGATTTCGATCCCGGGCAGGTCGCTCGCTGATGAATTGCATCGCGGTACGCGGTGACTGAAGACGCTGACGTCCTCGCGCTCCTGGAAGGCGCCCCAAGGGTCCCATCAGCCACGCACTCGATCTGGCGAACTTGCAGCCAGCCGGAACCAGAAGATCTAGAGAACGCTCTCGCCCGCCTCGACCCGGGGGCGGAGGAGCGCAGCGAGTCGCTCACGGTGCCACGACGCGTCACCGAAGCTCACCTGGTCCAGCTCGGCCCGCTTCAGGAAAAGATGCAGGTCGTGCTCCCACGTGAACCCGATCCCGCCGTGCACCTGCAGGCCTGACGCCATGACCCGCTTCGACGCGTCGGAGCACCAGATCTTCGCCGTGGACGCGGCGACCGACCGGTCGCGGTCGTCGGCGCCGATGCACCAGGCCGCCCAATAGACGCTGGACCGCATGCCCTCCACGTCGACGAGCATGTCCGCGCAGCGGTGCTTGACGGCCTGGAAGCTGCCGATCGGCCGGCCGAACTGGACCCGCTCCTTCGCGTAGTCGACCGACAGGGCGAGCACCTGGTCGGCGCCGCCGAGCATCTCCGCCGCCGCGAACGTCGCCCCCCGGTCGAGCACCGCGTCGACCGCCTCGACGCCGCCAAGCCAGGTGGCGGGCGTGTCGTCGAAGCGGAGCCAGCCCAGCTCCCGGGTCCGGTCCATCGCCGGCTCCGCCGCCGGGCGCGCCTCGTCGGGCAGGTCCACCGCGAAGAGGGCCGGGCCGTCGTCGGTGACCGCGCCGACGACGGCCAGCTGCGCCGACGGCGCGAACAGGGTCGGGTCCGGTTGTCCCGCCAGCGTCCACGCCCCGCCCGCCTGCCGGGCCTGCACCGCGTCGAGCCGTCGGCTCCAGGCGACGCAGGCCGGCCCGCCCCCCTCGAGCAGCGCCGCGACACGGTCGGCTGCCCCCGCGGCGGCGAGCGCCTCGAGGGCGAGCACCGTTGACGCGAACGGGGCCGGCGCGGCGTGGCGACCCAGTTCCTCGAGCAGGACCGCGACTTCGACCGTGCCGAGCCCGAGCCCGCCCTGGTCCTCGGGGACCGTCACGCCGGCCCAGCCCTGGGCGAGCATGGCACCCCAGAGCGCGCCGTCCCACCCGCCGCCGGCCTCGACCACCACGCGGACCCGCGCGCTCGACGCCAGGTCGTCGAGCAGCTCGGCCGCCGCGACGCGGAGCGCCTCCTGGTCGTCGGTGAGCGCGAAGTCCAAGGGGCGGCAGGCTAGCCCGGCCTCCGGTCGGGGCCCGCGCCACCGCTACGCTTCGCAGCAACCCCCCACACCAGGAGCGGCGCCGTGAGCGACGAGAAGCCCGCGTACCTTCGTCACGGCGACGCCGAGGTCGAGCTGCCCGTCGTCCGCGGCACCGAGAACGAGCTCGGGGTCGACATCGCGAAGCTCCGCGCCCAGTCGGGGTTGATCACCCTCGACTACGGGTTCGTGAACACCGGGGCGTGCGAGTCCGCGATCACGTTCATCGACGGCGAGGCTGGGATCCTCCGATACCGCGGGATCCCGATCGAGCAGATGGTGTCCGGCCACTCCCCCTCCTTCCTCGAGACCGCGTACCTGCTCATCTACGGGGACCTCCCCACCCGGGAGCAGCGCGACGAGTTCAGCCGCGCCATCCGCAAGCACACGCTGCTCCACGAGGAGGCGAAGCGGTTCTTCGACGGCTTCCCCCGCGACGCGCACCCGATGGGCGTCCTGTCGTCGGTGGTCAGCGCCCTGTCGACCTTCTACCCCGACAGCTCGGATCCCCACGACCCCGAGCAGGTGCAGCTCGCGATCGTGCGCCTGATCGCCAAGCTCCCCACCATCGCCGCCTACTCGCACAAGAAGTCGATCGGCCAGCCGTTCCTGTACCCGAACAACGAGCTGGACCTGATCGAGAACTTCCTCACCATGATGTTCGCGGTCCCCTCCGAGCCCTACGAGGTCAGCCCGACCGTCGTCCACGCGCTGAAGATCCTCCTGATCCTCCACGCCGACCACGAGCAGAACTGCTCGACGTCGACGGTGCGCCTGGTCGGCTCCAGCGAGGCGAACCTCTTCGCATCGATCGCGGCGGGGATCAACGCCCTCTGGGGACCGCTCCACGGCGGTGCCAACCAGGCCGTCATCGAGATGCTGCAGAACATCCGCGCCGACGGCAACGACATCGACAAGTACGTCAACCGGGCCAAGGACCCGGACGACCCGTTCCGCCTCTCCGGCTTCGGGCACCGCGTGTACCGCAACTACGACCCGCGGGCCCGGATCATCAAGGAGCAGGCGCACCGGGTGATCGAGGAGCTCGGCCGCATGGACGACCTGCTCGACTTGGCGCTGCAGCTCGAGGACGTCGCGATCTCCGACGGCTACTTCGTCGAGCGCAAGCTCTACCCCAACGTCGACTTCTACTCGGGGCTCATCTACCGAGCCATGGGCTTCCCCACCAACATGTTCCCGGTGCTGTTCGCCCTCGGTCGCCTGCCGGGCTGGATCGCGCACTGGAAGGAGATGATGGAGAGCCCGAACACCAAGATCGGCCGGCCCCGTCAGATCTACGTCGGTGCCACCGAGCGCGACTACGTGCCCATCGACCAGCGGCGGTGAACCTCGCGCCGACCGGCGACGAGCAGCGGCTCCGCGACGAGTTCCGAGCCTGGCTGCGCGAACACCTGCCCTGGGAGTACGGGCGGGGCTTGCCGCCCCGCTTCGACGACCTGGCCGACGAGGTGACGTTCCTGCGCGACTGGCAGGGTCGCCTCGCCGCCGGCCGCTGGGTCGGGGTCGCCTGGCCCGAGCCCTACGGCGGGCGCGGCGCAGGACCCGTCGAGCACTTCATCGTCACCGAGGAGCTGGCCCGCGCCCGGGCGCCGGAGCTGGTCGGACGGATCGGCATCAACCTGGTGGGCCCCACGCTGCTCGCCCACGGCACCCCGGAGCAGCAGGCCCGGTGGCTGGGGCGCATCCTCCCGGCCGACGAGCTGTGGTGCCAGCTGTTCAGCGAGCCGAGCGCGGGCAGCGACCTGGCGTCGCTCACCACCCGCGCCACCCCGAGCGAGGGCGGCTGGCTCCTGAACGGCCAGAAGGTGTGGACCAGCTACGCGCAGTTCGCCGACTGGGGCCTGTGCCTGGCCCGCACCGACCCCGACGTCCCGAAGCAGCAGGGGATCTCGGCCTTCGCGGTCGACATGCGCGCCCCGGGCGTCGAGGTACGGCCGCTGCGCCAGATCACCGACGAGACCGAGTTCAACGAGGTGTTCTTCACCGACGTGTTCGTCCCCGCCGACGCGCTGATCGGGCCGCTCAACGAGGGGTGGCGGGTCGCGAACTCGACCCTCTCCCACGAGCGGGGCATCAACCCTCGCCAGCTCGTCATCCACCTCCAGCTGGTCGAGGAGCTCCTCCGCCTGGGGCTCGAGCGCGGCGCCTGGGACGACCCGCGGCTACGGCCCCGGCTCGCCCAGGCCGCGGTCGAGGTGCGGCTGTTCCAGCTCGCCAACTGGCGGTCGCTGTCCCGCGTCGCGAAGGGCGAGGCGCCCGGACCGGAGGGCAGCACGATGAAGGTGTCGTGGAGCGAGATGAGCAAGCGCCTCCACGACACCGTCCTCGCTGTGCTCGGCCCCGCCGCGCCGCTCTGGCACGGCGCGGCCGACAATCCCGGTGACGGCACCTGGCAGCGGTCGTGGCTGTACTACCAGGCGTCGTCGATCTGGGCCGGCACGAACGAGATCCAGCGCAACATCCTCGGGGAGCGGGTGCTCGGCCTGCCCCGCGAGCCGCGACGGGACCCGGCGCCCACCCGCTGAGCGTCCCGTCGGTCCGCAGCACCTCGCTCGCTGCGCCTTCGTTCGCCGCCGCGGGCCAGCCTGGCATGATGACCACGTGGAGTTCGACACGATCCGCTACGCGGTCGACGGCGCGGTGGCCACGATCCGGCTGGACCGCCCGCAGGCCGCGAACGCGCAGAACAGCCGCCTCCTCGACGAGCTCGACGCGGCCCTCGACCTCGCCGACCGCGACGACATGGTGCGGGTGGTCGTGATCGCCGGAGAAGGCAAGCACTTCTCGGCCGGGCACGACCTGAAGGAGATCCTGAGCGGCGCCGACGAGTGGGCTCGCCGGCGCGACACCCCAGAGGGGAAGTGGCGCCACGAGCAGGTCATGTACTTCGACCGCTGCGTCCGGCTCCGCGACTTCCGCAAACCGACCATCGCCGCCGTCCAGGGGGTGTGCGCGGCGGCCGGACTGATGCTGGCCTGCATGTGCGACCTCATCGTCGCCGCCGACGACGCCCGCTTCTCGAACCCGGTGGCCCGGATGACCGGCGTCGGCGTCGAGCTGCTCGTCGAGCCGTGGGAGCTCGGGCCGCGCAAGGCGAAGGAGTTCCTCCTCTGCGCCACGACCATCGACGCCGAGGAGGCAGCCCGGCTCGGGCTCGTGAACCGGGTCGTGCCCCGCGCCGAGCTGGACGGGGCGGCCCGGGCCATGGCCGACGAGGTGGCGCTCGTCCCGCCGGTCACGGCCGAGGCCATCAAGGCGTCGATCAACGAGATGCTCGACCTGGCCGGACAGCGCGACTCGTGGCGCTACCACTTCATGATCCACCAGTTCGTGAGCAACACGGCGACCGCGCTCGCCGCGTCCGACAGCCGCAAGCAGGGCGTCATGGACGCGGTGAAGCGCGAGCAGGCGGGTCGGTGACCGGACCGCTGGAGGGAATCAGGGTCCTGGATCTCGGGACCCGCATCGCGGCGCCGTTCTGCGCGGGCCTGCTCGGCGAGCAAGGTGCGGAGGTCATCAAGGTCGAGCAGCCCGGCCGCGGGGACTTCATGCGCGAGATCGGGCCGTTCGTGCCCGTCGACGGCGCCGACGTGGGCTACTCGATGTTCTGGGCCGTCGAGGGTCGGGGCCGTCGGAGCGTCACCCTCGACCTGCGCCGCCCGGCCGGCCAGGACCTGTTCCGGCGGCTCGCCGCGACCGCGGACGTGGTCGTCGAGAACTTCCGGCCCGGCACCCTCGAGGGGTGGGGGCTGGCGCCGAGCACGCTCGACCCGCGGCTGGTGACGGTGCGGATCAGCAGCTTCGGGCAGGACGGCCCGTACGCGCCGCGCCCGGGCCTCGACCGGGTCGGGATCGGGTACGGCGGGCTCCTGCACCTCACCGGGTACCCCGACCGCCCGCCGGTACGGGTGGGCGTCACGATCTCGGACTACCTGACCGGCGTGTTCGCCGCCCACGCCGCCACCGCGTCGCTGTACGCGCGGGACGCCCGCCGCTCCGGCGAGGGGGCCGTGATCGACGCCGCCCTGTACGGCGCGGTGCTGCGGGTCCTCGAGTGGACCCTCGCCGCCTACGACCGGCTCGGTGTCGTGCGATCCCGGGAGGGGAACCGGCTCGCCAACTCGGCGCCGCTCGACAACTACCCCACCGCCGACGGCCGCTACGTCTGCATCGTCGCGGGCTCCGACACCAACTTCGCCCGGCTGTGCCGGGCCATGGACCGGCCCGAGCTGATCGACGACCCCCGCTTCGGACGGCTCGCCGACCGGGCCGCGCACGGCGACGAGATCAACGCGCTCGTCGCGGCGTGGACGAGCGGGCTGGACGCGTCGACGATCGAGGCTCGGTGCGTCGCCTACGACGTCCCGGTCGCGACCGCGTACACCGCGGCGGACATCTTCGCCGACCCGCACCTGGCCGCCCGCGGGGACCTCGTCACCGTCGCCGACCCGGTCGTGGGGCCGCTTCGCCAGCAGGCCCCCTACCCGCGCCGAGTCGGGGAGGTCCCCGCCCCGCCGAGCGGCGCCCCGCGCCTCGGGGAGCACACCCAGGCCGTCCTCGGCGAGCTCGGCGTGTCCACCGCCGAGCTCGAGCAGCTCGCCGCGGACGGCGTCGTGTGAGCGGCACCCCGGTCCCGGTGCACCCCGGCCTCTTCGACCAGACCGACGACGGCGTCGTCCTGCTCGGCTCCCGCTGCCGCGGCTGCGGCGGTCTCCAGTTCCCCCGCGCCATGACCTGCTCCGCCTGCTCCTCGGTGGACGTCGAGGCCGTCACCCTGCCCGGCGTCGGGACGCTGTGGGGCTGGACCGCGGTGCACACCCCCCCGCCCGGCTACGACGGGCCGGTCCCGTTCGGGTTCGGGGTCGTCGAGCTGACCGTCGGGCTGCGGGTCATCACCCGGCTCGAGGCGACCGACCCTGGCCCGCTGACCTTCGGGCAGCCGATGCAGGCCGTGATCGTCCCCCTCCACACCGACGAGGAGGGCCACCCGGTCGTCACCTACTCGTTCGCGCCCGCTCCATGAGCGGCGACGTGCGGATCGCCGGGCTGGGGATCCATCCCTTCGGTCGGTTCCCCGACCGGACCGTCACCGACCTCGGCGTCGCCGCCGTGCGCGCCGCGCTCGACGAGGCCGGCGACCCCCGCTTCGACGCCGCGTTCTGCGGCACCGCCTACGCCGGGGTCGCCGCGGGCCACAAGGTGCTCAGCGCGCTCGGCCGCACCGGCGTCCCGATCGTGGACGTCGAGGCCGGCTGCGCGAGCGGCGCAGCGGCGCTCATGCTCGCCGCGGGCGCGATCCGGGCCGGGCAGTACGACACGGTGCTCGTGTTCGGGATCGAGAAGATGCCGAAGGGCATCATCCGCTCCACGTTCTTCGAGCCGTGGCGCGAGCAGGCCGGCCTGGCCGCCACCCCCGCCTACTTCGCGCTGCGGGCCCAGCGGCTCCAGCGGGAGGCGGGCGTCACGAAGGAGCAGCTGGCCCAAGTGGTGGTGAAGAACCGCCGCCACGGGGTGGACAACCCGGACGCCATGTTCCGGACCGAGACGTCGGTCGACGAGGTCCTCGCCTCCCGGGTGGTGTGCGAGCCGCTGCACCTGTTCATGCTCTGCTCCCCGAACGAGGGCGCGGCGGCCGTGGTGCTGCGCCGAGCCGCCGACGCCGCGCCGGGCGCGGTGCGCCTCGACGCCGCGGTGCTGCGCTCCCACCTGCCCGGCTCGGTGCTCGGCGAGGCGACACCGATGAGCGGCGTCGACGACACCGACATCCCGCCCCCCACCACCCTGGCCGCCCGGGACGCGTACGCGGCGGCCGGGGTCAGCCCCGGCGACCTCGACGTCGTCGAGTGCCAGGACACCGACGCGGCCCGAGAGCTGCTCTCCTACGAGGAGCTCGGCCTCTGCGAGCCCGGCGAGCAGGGCCGCCTCATCGACGACGGTGACACCCGGCTCGGCGGCCGGCTGCCCGTCAACCCGAGCGGCGGCCTGCTGTCGAAGGGCGAGCCGCTCGGCGCGTCGGCGCTGGGGCAGGTGGTCGAGCTGACCCGCCAGCTGCGCGGCGCGGCCGGGGCCCGCCAGGTCGACGACGCGCCGCGTCGGCCTCGCCCACACGGTCGGGCGAGGCGCCAACGCGTCGGTGACGATCCTGTCCCGCTGAGCTACCCGACCCGCGAGTTGTAGGCCTGGATCGCCGCGGTGGAGTTCTTCACCGCTTGCGCCAGCGCCGAGGCTCGAGCTCGCTCCGCTCGAGAACATGGCCTCCTCGGCGTTGCGAACCGCGTCGCGGACCGACTGGTAGTCGCCGATGACTGGGCCGGCGGTCGCCACGTTGGACGGCCCGTTCACGAGCTGCTCGTAGGCGACCTTGTAGCCGGGGATCTTCGCCCACAGCTGCTGGATGGCGGGCAGGGTCACCGAGGACTTGCGGATCGGCACGTACCCGGTCGCGGCCGCGAACGTCGCCTGGGTCTGGGGCGAGTCGAGGTACTTGACGTACTCCCACGCCGCGGCCTGCTTGGCCGGCGACGACTTGTTCACGATGTAGAACGCCGCGCCGCCCACCAGGACGCCTCCCGGGGTCGGGCCGGTCGGGCCCGGCATCGGGCCGACCCCGAGATCCACGCCTGGGTACTGGCCGCTGTTCAGCAGCTGGGTGATCGTCCCCAGCGTGGCTGAGGTGTCGATGGTCATGGCCTGGTTGCCGTTGCCGATCCCGATCAGGTTGTTGTACGCCTCGGTGTTCTCGTCGTTGTTCACGACCGCGAGACCGCTCTTGACCATCTGCGACATCCAGGCGAACACCTGCTGGGCCGCCGAGTCGTTGAAGGTCGCCTGCGTGGCGCGGGCAGAGCGGCCGTTGCCGTTGTTGACGTACTGCTCACCGGCCTTCGCGACCCATTCCTCGAGGTCTGAGGGGTCGGTCTTGAGGCCGTAGCCGGCCTGGCTGACTGCGCCGCTCGCCTTCAGCTTCTGGGCGTCGGCCATCACCTCAGCGAGCGTCGTCGGGGGCGAGTTGGGGTCCAGCCCCGCCTTCTGGAACGCCGCCTTGTTGTAGAAGAACACCGGGTTCGAGACGTTGAACGGCATGCCCTCGAGCACGCCCTTGACCGTCCAGTACGACAGGGTGCGGGGGATGAAGTCGCTGAGCTGACTCGTGTAGTGGTCGGCATCGATGCAGGACTGCACCGGGAGGATGGAGCGAGTGTCGATCATCTGCTGCAGCCCGGTGTCCTGGATCTGGGCCACGTCTGGAAGGTCACCGGTCGAGAGGCCGGCGACGAACTTCTCCTGGGTGTCGTTGTAGGTGGGCTGCGGGACGAGGGTCACGTGCACCTGCGACTGCGACTGGTTGAACGCGGTGGTGGCCGCCTGCAGCGCGGTCGCGTTGGCCTGGGTGAGCGTGTGCCAGGCCGTGATCTGCACCGGGTGCTGCGCCTTCGCCAGCGCGCTGAGCGGACACGGGGGCAGCGACGTCGCCCGGGACGTCGTGGCACTCGCCGACCCGGCCGAGAGCGCAGCCAGGCCGAAGGCCCCCGCCACCGCCACCGCGGTCACCGTCCGCATGCTGGGTCGTCGCATCCCGTGCTCCTTCGTGAGGGCTCGATTTCGGCCAGCGGCCGACCACATGGTGCCTCATCCTTTCACCGCGCCGGCCGTCAGGCCCCGAATCAGCTGCTTCTGGAAGATCAGCAGCAGGATGACCAGGGGGATGATGGCGATGACGACCCCGGCGAAGGTGATGTTGACCTGCTCGAGGCTGGTGCCGCGCAGCTGACGGAGCCCGATCTGGACCGTGCTGAACTGCTCGTTCTTGGTGACCAGCAGCGGCCACAGGTACTGGTTCCAGGCGGTGAGGAACGAGAAGACGGTGAGGGCGGCGATCGCGGGCCGGGCGAGCGGGACCGCGACCCGCCACAGGAACCGCCAGTGGCCGTACCCGTCGAGGGCGGCCGCGTCGTCGAGGTCCCGGGGGATCCCGAGGAACGCCTGGCGGAGCAGGAACGTCCCGAGCCCCCAGGCGAGGAACGGGGCGGCCAGCCCGGCGTAGGTGTTGTAGATCCCGAGGCTGACGACGGTCTTGAGGTTCTGCACGATGGTCACCTCGAACGGGATCATGAGGGTGGTGAGGAAGACCACGAACAGCGTGCGCTTGAACGGGAACTGCAGAAACGCGAACGCGTAGCCGGCGAGGATCGACGTGAACACCTGGCCGATCACGATGATGCCCGTCACGATGAAGCTGTTGAACAGGTAGTGGCCGAGGTGGCCACCCGACCACGCGCTGGAGTAGCTGCTGAACATCGGATGGGTGGGGAAGAAGGTGGGCGGCTGCGAGGCGATCTGCGCCGGCTGGAGCAGCGAGTTGACGACGGTGATGTAGATGGGGAACAGGACGATCACAGCCAGCACGCTGAGCAGCAGGTAGCGACCGAAGAGCCGGAACCGTCGGCGCGGGCTCGAGTGGTGGCGGGTCGCCACCTCGGTGGAGGCCGCGGCAGGCAGGGGCAGGGTGACGGAGTCGGCGGTCATCGGGCGTAGGTGACCCGGGATTCGAGGAACCGCAGCTGGAGCAGCGTCAGCACCAGCGTGATGAAGAACAACGCGATGGACAGCACCGCCGCGTAACCGGGGTTCTGGTTCGTGTGGAGCTGCGTGACGATGAAGTAGGTCAGGACATTCGTCTTGTTCTCGGGACCGCCCATCGTGAGCAGATCGATCTGGCCGAAGGTCTGGAACGCGAAGATGGAGCCGATCACCGCGGCGAAGAAGATCGTGGGCGAGAGCGCGGGGACCGTCACCCTCCAGAACCGGGTCCAGGTGCTCGCGCCATCGACCTTGGCCGCCTCCTGGAGGTCCTCGGGAACCGACTGCAACCCGGCCGACATCAAGATGAAGCTCAGCCCGAGGTTCTGCCAGATCGTCGTCACCGCGACCGCGGGGAGGGCGAGGGTGGGGTTGCTGAGAATGGCCGGGTTGGGGTTGATGCCCAGCCAGGGCAGGAGCCCCACCTCGGGACTCATGAGGGTGCCGAACACCACCGACGCGACCGCGACCGACGTCGCGATGGTCGAGGAGAAGAAGACCCGGTAGATGCCGATTCCGCGCAGCTTCTGGTGGGCGAGGATGGCGAGGACCAGGCCCAGGAAGATCCCGGCCGGGACGGTGAGGATCGCGAACAGGACCGTGACCGAGAGACTGTTGCGGAAGTCCGAGGAGCTCAGGACGCTGGTGATCTGCGAGAACCCGACGTAGTGGGACGGCAGGTTCGGGAACGGCGGGGTCTTGTAGAGGGCGAGCTGGAAGTTCTTGAGGAACGGGAAGAAGACGAAGACGGCAAAGACGACCGACGCCGGGAGCAGCAGCGTGTAGGCGAGCAGCGACTGGCGGCGTCGGCGGCGCGGGTTGACGACCCGATCGCCGGTCGCCTCGACCGCGGTCACGACGAGACCCGCTGCTCCGTGGCGGCGTCAAAGAGGTGCACTGCGCCTGGACTCGGAGCCAAGGCGACGACCTCGCCGTCGCGGGGGGGCGTCTGGTCGCCGGGCTGGCGCACGATCAGCGTCTGAGCGTCGTCGAGGCGGGCGACGACGTGTCGCTCGTGGCCGAGCGACTCGACGAGCACGACCTTGGCCGAGATCGACCCCGCCGGGTCGACGCGGAGGTCCTCGGGGCGGACGCCGAGCACCACCTCGGACAGCGAGGCGCGGCGAGCCGCCTGCGCGAGCCCGGCCGGGAGCGGGACGCTCACCCCCGCCACCTCGAAGGTGACCTGCTCCGCGCCGCCGGTCAGGCGACCCTCGATGGTGTTCATCGGCGGCGTCCCGATGAAGCGGGCCACGAACAGGTTGGCGGGCTGCTCGTAGACGGTCTGGGGGACGTCGACCTGCTGGAGGACCCCCCGGTCGAGGACCGCGATGCGGTGCCCCATCGTCATGGCCTCCACCTGATCGTGGGTGACGTAGACGACGGTGGCCTCGAAGCGGCGCTGCAGGTCGACCAGCTCGGCGCGGGTCTGCACCCGCAGCTTGGCGTCCAGGTTCGATAGCGGCTCGTCCATCAAGAACGCGGCCGGGCGTCGCACGATGGCGCGGGCCAGCGCGACCCGTTGGCGCTGCCCGCCGCTCAGCTGGCCGGGCTTTCGGTCGAGCAGCTCGCTGATGCTCAGCATCTTCGCCGCGTCGGCGACCAGCTCGGCTCGCCGCGGGGCCGGGACATGGCGGGCCCGGAGCGGGAACTCGATGTTCTTGGCCACCGTCATGTGCGGGTACAGCGCGTAGGACTGGAACACCATCGCGACGTCGCGATCCTTGGCTTCGACGTCGGTGACGTCCCGGTCGCCGATGCGGACCGTGCCCTCGGTCGGCGCTTCGAGCCCGGCGATCATGCGCAGCGCGGTCGACTTGCCGCAGCCGGACGGGCCGACCAGGACCAGGAGCTCCTCGTCGTGGGCTTCGAGGGTGAGGTCGTTGACCGCGGCGACGTCGTCGAAGCGCTTCGTGATGTGCTCCAACGCCACTCGGCTCACCCCGGGCCTCCCTCTCCCCGCTCCCCTGCCGCCCCCCGGCGCGCCGCGCAGCCTACGAGGCCGGCCTGCCCGGCGCAGGGTGGGCGGGCCCCAAGCCTGCGTGAACTTCGATAGAACGGCGACGGCCGGGCGGGCGGCTCGTCGGGCGCGCGGCGGCGACTCAGCGGCTGCGGAGGAACCAGCCGCGGGGGTCCCAGGTGCGGAGCGCGGCAATCTCGTCGGGGGTCGGCGGGTCGAGCTCCGCGACCGGGGCCGCCACGCGGCAGGTCCCAGCCGCAGGCGGCTCGGGCGGCCTCGATCCGCTCCTCGACGGGTTCGGGGCCGGCGGGGACCGCGGTGAGGACCAGCTCGCCGTCGCGGCGTTCCAGGGTGCCGAGGTCGGTGACGAGCGCTTGCACGGCCCGGCCCGGGGAGGTCACGTACGGGCACTCGGCCGGGGTGCGCTGCGGGCTGAGCAGCGCGACGACGACCGCCTCCGCGCACACCGACGCGACGTCGTTGCCGCCACCCGAGCCGACGAGGAACGTCCCGTCGTCGAGGCGGGTGGAGTTGATGTTCCCGTGCCGGTCGATCTGCGCGCCGCCGAGGCAGGCCAGGGTGGTCGTCCCGGGGCCGCCGACCAGCGGCCCCAGCACCAGCGACGCGTCACCGAGGATCGTCGATCGCCAGAAGTTGCGGTGGTTCAACACGAACGGGTCGGCGGGCACCGGGTCGTAGCCCCACAGGCCGATCTCGGCGGTGAGCTGGACGTCGGAGCCCGCGTCGCGGGCCCGCGCGACGCCGAGCCAGGCGGCCAGGTTGGCGACGCCCGCGCCGGCCAGTACCGCGTCGGCACCGACGGCGAGCACCCGGCCCGCGAGGTGCCGGGCGCCCCAGGTCGCGGCGAGCTCCCACCGGTTCGGGGGCGGAGCGAGGTCGGGGGGATGGGTGGCGAGGTCGTCGCGCCACGAGTCGGGAGCGACCTTGGCTCGCAGCGCGGCGACTCGCGGCGCGCCGAGCCGAGCCAGGTAGTGGGCCTGGTCGTCGACCTCGAGCACCCAGTGTCGGATCCAGGTGTCGTAGTCGTCGCCGCGGGTCGCGGCCCGGGCGTCGACCCAGAAGTCGTAGTCCTCGCCGTACCCGGCCGCGGGGAGCCCCCCGGTGAAGCAGCCACCCGGATGGGCGCCGAGCTCGGCTTCGCAGACGGCCAGGACCCGGTGGGCGGGGAGGCGGACCAGGTGCGAGAACGGGCACAGGTCGTCGACGATCGCCTCGACGGTGACGATCGCGCCGCGGCGGGCCGCCAGCGCCCCCCACACCCCTTCGAGCAGCGGCGGGTGCATCGCGACGTTGCCGTCCCGGTCGGCGACCGGCGCGTGGAGGAGCGCGACGTCGGGCACGAGCGGGGCGAGGAGCCCCACCTCCCCGAACGGGGTGTCGGCCCGCGCGTAGGCGTCGTTGGCGGCCATTGACGAGTCGACGAGCGATCGGGTCACGACCGCGGGAAGGCCCCGGGCGGCCGCTTCGAGACGCTGCGCGAAGCTCAGGAACGACCAGTGCTCGACCTCGACCTCGCCCCGCCGGTACGCGCCGGCGATGATCGGGTTCGGGGTGAAGTTCGGGAACGTGTCACCCGAGTAGCCGGTGACGACCCGGCGGACCAGCCCGCCCCGGAAGAACAGCGCCCCGAGGCTGGACAGGCTGAGCATCTGGAGCGTGAACCCGGGGTCGCGGCCCCACCACTGGCGCACGACCTCGCGGGCCGCCGCGCTCCACCGGCTGTGCCCGACCACCAGGTGGAGCGCGTCGCCGGCCCGGACGTGCTCCGCGACCGCGTCGGCGAGGCGCGCTCGACGGTCCGGCACCCGCCTCAGGCCGGCTCGAGCACGAGGTCGGCGAGCCGCCGGCGTTGCCAGCCCTGGTAGCCGAGCATCACGTCGTTCTGCTTGGCCCGCTTGTAGTACCAGTGGGCGTCGCACGCCCAGGTGAACCCGACCCCGCCGTGGATCTGGATGTCCTCGCCGGTGACGAACACCGCGGCCTCCGCCGCGTAGCCCTTCGCCATCGCGGCGGCCCGTTCCCGATCGGGATCGTCGACGTCGGATGCCCACGCCGCGAAGTGGGTGCCGACCCGGGCCAGCTCCAGCCGTTGGAGCATGTCGACCGCCTTGTGGCGGATGGCCTGGAACGAGGCGAGGGGCCGGTCGAACTGGACTCGCACCTTCGCGTACTCGACGCCGAGGTCGAGCGCGGCCTCGGAGGCGCCGACCAGCTCCGCGGCGAGCATGACGCCCGCGTCGTCGACGACCCGGCGCCACAGCCCGGTGTGGTCGCGCAGCTCGCCGAGTCGGCGGGCCGGTCGCTCCTCGAGGACCAGCCGGGCCGCCTTGCGGGTCGGGTCGAGCGTTGGGACCGGCTCCGCGTCGGCGTTCTCGAGGAGGAACGAGCCGAGCCCCTCCTCGGTGCGGGCCACGACGATCACCCAGTCGGCGGTGTGCCCGTCGAGGACGAGCGGCTTGTGCCCGGTCAGGACCCAGGTGCCGCCGCGACGACGGGCTCTCGTCCGGACGCGCTCTACCGGGCTGTCGTGCCCTTGCTCCTCGAGCGCGACCGTCCCCCGCCGGGCCCCGGAGGCGAGGTCGGGGAGCAGATCGTCGGCGCCGAGCGCCCGGGCGGCGAGCGTGGCGAGCACCGCCGACGAGAAGAACGGACCGGGGAGCGGGATGCGGCCCATCTCCTCCATCACCACCGTCATGTCGACCAGGCCGAGACCGAGACCGCCGTGCGCCTCGGAGACGAGCAGCCCCGGCCAGCCGAGCGCGGCGGTGCGGGCCCAGACCTCGTCGGTGAAGCCGCGCTGGTCGTCGGCCATCGCGGCGACGTACTCGCCCGCGGTGTGCTGGGCCAGGAACGACCGCACCGTGTCGCGCAGTGCGTCCTGGTCGTCGCTGAACGTGAAGTCCATCGTGAGCGTTCCCCCGGAACGATGTCGCCCACCCGGGCGCTTTCGAGCCCGACGGCGACGGCCCCAGGCGACACCGACTTCTACCACGACCAATGGTCGGTCGCAGCGCCGTCTCGCCGCGTCGGGGGCGGCGCGGCGCGGCGATGCCGCTATCGTGCCGCCATCCGCCAGCTGCAGGACCGTCCGAGCGCGCCCCGGCCGCCGGCCCGACGGGGCGGCGCAGCCCGCGCCTCTAGGGTGAACGGCGTGGTCGCGCCCTCGGAGCGGAGCCAACGGCCCGCCGGGCCTCGGCCTCGCCCCCAGCCCGGGGCGCGACCGCCGGTCGCACGAGCACCCGTCGGGCGTCCCCCGGCCGGGCGTCCCTCGGTCGGCCGTCCGCTGCCGCCGGTCGGGTTCCCGCCCAGCCGGCCACCGCGCCGGAGCCGCCGGCCGCTGATCGTGCTGGTCCTGGTGCTCGCCACCGTCACCGCGGGCGGGTACCTGTACGTCACTCACCGGGGCAGCCCGGGGCTCGCCAGCGATTTCGTGAGCGTCAGCCAGCGGGCCGCGACGAGCGCCCGCTCGCTGCCGGTGGAGGCCAAGAAGGTGCAGCGCTTCGACGAGCTGTCGGGCTTCGCCAACGCGTCGCTGGTCGCGATCTCGGACATGACCCGGGACCAGGCCACCCTGGCCCAGATCGCCACGACCGAAACCGGCCCCTCCAAGCGGATCGCGGAGCAGGCCGCGGCGGCAGCGAGCCAGGCGATCACCGCCGCCACCGACTACCGGCACGCGGTCGCGTTCACCTACGACCTCAGCGCCGCCGACCAAGCCAACGCGACGTTGACGAGCGCCGCCGCGACCCTCGACCAGGCCGCCGCGGCGTGGCAGCGATCATGAGCGGCGTCCCCTCGGGAGCCTGCTCACGTCCCGACTCAGGAGCACGGCACTAGCCATGGACTTCTCGCACACGCCCGAAGACGAGGCCTTCCGCGACGAGCTGCGGGCCTGGCTCGACGTGAACCTGCCACGGTTCCTCGCCGACTGGGGCGGCGACGACGACCCCGGCGGCGGGCGGCTCCCGGCCGGGAACGTGGCCCGCACCCAGGAGCGCCGCAAGGACTGGCAGCGGCGCCTGAACGAGGGCCGCTGGGCGGCCATCAACTGGCCGGTCGAGTGGGGCGGCCGGGAGGCGACCCCGGTCCAGAACGTCATCTACTCCGAGGAGATGGGCCGGGTGCGCGCGCCGGGCATCTTCAACGCGAACGGGATCTGGCAGATCGGGCCGATGATCATTCGCTGGGGAACTGACGAGCAGCGCTACCGCTGGCTGCCCGGCATCCTCAGCGCCGACGAGCACTGGTGCCAGGGCTTCAGCGAGCCCGAGGCCGGCTCGGACCTCGCCAACCTGCGGACCACCGTGATCCGGGACGGCGACGAGTACATCGTGAACGGCCAGAAGATCTGGATCTCCACCGCGCATCTCGCCAAGTGGGGGCTGTTCCTGTTCCGCACCGACCCGAGCGCGATCGAGCGGGGTGCCAAGCACGAGGGGATCACCGCCTTCATCGTCGACATGGACACGCCCGGCATCGAGTGCCGGCCCATCCGCGACATCGTGAGCGACGAGATGTTCAACGAGGTGTGGTTCACCGACGTCAGGATCCCGGCCGACTGCCGGCTCGGGGAGGAGAGCGCAGGCTGGCAGGTCGCGATGGGGACGCTCGGCCACGAGCGGGTCGGGACGGCCGGGCTCGCCATCACCATGGCCGCCGACCTGCGGTCGATGATCTCCGCGGCGCGGGCCGTGAACCCCGACGCCCTCGAGGACCCCGAGATCCGCGACCGGATCGCCCGCGCCTACACCGACATCGAGTTCACGAAGCTGCTCAACTACCGGGCCCTGACGAAGATCATCAAGGGCCAGCGGAACTGGCCCGAGGTCCCCCTCGCCAAGCTGCAGTGGAGCCACCTCGCCCAGACCCTCGCCGAGCTGGCCGTCGACCTGCTCGGACCCAACGGGCTGCTGTCGCGAGGCGGCGCCGACGCGGTGGACGGCGGCACCTGGACCCGCCTCTACAGCTTCCAGCGGTACACGTCGATCGGCGCCGGCGCGACCGAGGTGCAGAAGAACATCATCGCCGACCGGGCCCTGCTGCCCCGCAAGTGAACGGGGCGCCCCGCGCCGGCCGGCCCGCCCTCCCTGGCCGCGCGCACCGGTGAGCGACCCGGCGCCGCTGCGGCTCGGGATCGTCACGCCGGTCCTGACCCGCCTGCCGCGCGCGACGCCCGCTGGGAGGTCGAGGCCGGCATCGACGAGGTCGAGACGCTCGTCAGCGCGGCGGAGCGGCTCGGCTACGAGTTCGCGACGTGCAGCGAGCACATCGCCATCCCCGCTGACGTGGCCCGGGTCCGGGGCTCGACGTACTGGGATCCGCTGGCCACCTTCGGCTACCTTGCCGCCCGCACGACGACGATCCGGCTCGCCACCTTCGTGCTCGTGCTCGGCTACCACCATCCGCTCGCGATCGCGAAGCGCTACGGGACCCTCGACCGGGTGTGCGACGGGCGGCTGATCCTCGGCGTCGGGGTGGGGTCCCTCGAGGCCGAGTTCGAGCTGCTCGGCGCGCCGTTCGAGGATCGGGGCGCGCGAGGCGATGACGCGCTGCGCGCCCTGCGCGCCGCGTTCGGCAACCCGGAGCCGGTCTACGCCGGCTCCCACTACTCGTTCTCGGGTTTCGTCGTCGACCCGGCCGGGGTGCAGCGCGACGTCCCGCTCTGGGTCGGCGGTCGGACCGGCCGGTCGCTGCGCCGAGCCGTGGAGCTCGCAGACGGGTGGGCGCCGTTCGCGTTGGACCCCGAGGAGGTCGCCGCGCTCCTCGCCCGGGCCCGGACCCTCGACAGCTGGTCGGCGCGGCGCGAACCGCTCGACGTCGTCCTGCAGCCGGTCCCGGCGCTCGACCCGATCGGTGACTCCGACCGGACCCGGGCGTCGCTCGTCGCGCATCGCGACGCCGGCGCGACCGCGCTCGCGGTTCGGTTCGTGCACACGTCGCCCCGCCACTACGTCGAGCAGCTCGAGGCGCTCCGCGGGTTCACCCTCGACTGACACGCCGCGGGAGCGCTCAGGGCCGCGGGCCCCAGTCGAAGGTGGCGTGCACGACGAGCGGCTCGTCCGGAGTGACGACGTGGGGGTCGAAGTTCACCGCGTCGGGCGGCGCGGACTGCGGCTCGACGCACACCGCGAGCTCCGGCTCGGTGAACACCACGACGCACGGACAGTCGGTGTCGATCCGGACCGTCGCCGTCTCCGGCCAGTGCAGGGCCACGGCGGGCGTCCCGAGCCGGGTGAAGCAGTCGTCCCAGGGCGGCGCCCGGATGGGGCCCAGCTCGCCGGTCTGGATGCCCTCGTCGTCCTTCACGTACTGGAGGTCGGCGTGGAGCTCGAGCTCGACGGCCGGGCCGGTCGCCTCGGGGGTGCGGGACCACCAGGGATGCCAGCCGCAGCTGGCCGGCATGGGCCGCTGGGCGTGGACCTCGAGGGTGAGGGCGAGCGCGTCGGCCGTCAGCTCGACGCGCTGCACGACCCGGCCGCCGAACGGCCACGGGGCGTCGAGCCCGACCGACAGCACCGCGGCGGCGTCGCCCGAGTCGTCGACGCGCCAGCAGCGGTCACGGACGAGGCCGTGGATGGCGTGCGGCGGCTGGTTGCACGGCAGCGCGTAGTCGACCCCGTCGAACGTGAACCGGCCATGTCGGATGCGACCCGCCCACGGCGCCATCGGGAACGCGCCGTGGTGGCGGTCGTCGAGCTCGGGTGGCACGAGCAGGTCGCGGTCGGCGACGACCAGCCGCTCGATCCGCCCGCCGTGGAGCTCGTCGAGGACGACGCGCGCGGCGTCGGCCCGCAGCTCGAACACCGCCGAGTCAGCCGAGCCGCTCGATCACGGTCGCGTTGGCCTGCCCGCCGCCTTCGCACATGGTCTGGAACCCATAGCGTCCCCCGACCGTCTCGAGGTGGTGCAGCAGCGTCGTCATGATCCGCACGCCGCTCGCGCCGAGCGGGTGGCCGAGCGCGATCGCGCCGCCCCGAGGGTTGAGCCGCTCAGGGTCGGGGCGGAACTCGCTCGCCCACATCAAGGCGACGGCCGCGAACGCCTCGTTGCACTCCATGGCGTCGAAGTCGTCGATGCTGAGCCCGGACCGCTCGAGCAGCCGCCGGGTGACCGGGTTCGGCGCCGACAGGACGAGGACCGGGTCGTCGGCGAGGACGGCGAAGTGCGCGAAGCGGGCCCGGATCGGGAGGCCGAGCCGCTCCGCGGTGGACCGCTCCGCGATCAGCATCGCGGCCGCCCCGTCGCTCATCTGGGAGGCGTTCCCGGCGGTGATGTCGGGGGCGGGCTGGTCCTCGGATTCCCAGGCCGGCGGGAGCGCGGCCAGCGCGTCCAGGGTCGTGGCGCGACGGATCCCCTCGTCGGCGGTGAGCAGCTCACCGGTCGGCTGCCCGGTCTCGTCGCGGATCGGGACCGGGATCTGCTCCTCGGCGAACCATCCCGAGTCGGTGTTGGCCGCGGCGCGGCGGTGGCTCTCGAGCGCGAAGGCGTCCATATCGGCCCGCGACACCCCGTACTTGTCGGCGAGGACCTGCGACACCCAGAACTGGGTGCCGAGCACCCCGTTGCAGGCCTCGAGGAACGAGGGGCTGAACGGGCCGGTGCCGCCCCGCGCGTTGCTGGACATGGGACTGCGGGTCATGGACTCCACGCCGCAGGCGATCGCGAGGTCGTACGCGCCGGCGATGACCCCCTGGGCGACGAAGTGCATCGCCTGCTGGGAGGACCCGCACTGGCGGTCGACGCTGGTCGCCGGCACGTGCCACGGCAGCCCGGCCGCGATCCAGGCGTTGCGGGTCACGTTGCAGGCCTGCTCACCGGCCTGGGTGACGCACCCGCCGACGACGTCGTCGATCTGGCCCGGGTCGACGTCCCGGCGTTCGAGCAGCGACCGCAGCGTCAGGCCGAGCAGGTCCGTGGGATGCCATCCGGCCAGCGCGCCCTTGCGCTTCCCGACTGGGGTGCGGACGGTGTCAACGATCACGGCTTCGCGGCTGGGCATGGCCTCTCATCCTCGTGGGGTCGGCACAGCGTACGCTGCCGCGGCGATGCGGATCGCCGCGGTGGTGAAGGCAGTGGCGGCCCTCGACCCCGTGTCGCGCGACCAGGGCCGTCCATCGCCCGCGACCGACGCCCGGCGCGCCGACCCGCTCGGTCGCTGCGCCGTCGCGCAGGCGTGTGAGCTGGCCACCGCGGTTGGCGACGGCACGGTCACCGTGCTCTGCGCGGGGCCGCCGAGTGCCGCCGACGCGGTGCGCGACGCGATGTCGATCGCCCGCGCCACCGGCGTGCCCTGCGACGGGATCCTGCTGCGCCACCCCGCCGTCGACCGTCCCGACACCCTGACCACGGCCCGGGCGCTCGCCGACGCGATGACCCGGGCCGGCGGCTTCGACCTGGTGCTCGCCGGCCTCGCCGCGCTCGGCGACGGCACCGGCCAGGTCGGCCCGCAGCTCGCCGAGCTGCTCGGCTTGCCGTTCGCGGCCGGGGCCCGGTACGTGAGCCTGGGGCGCGGCCCGCTGCGGGTGCGCGCCGAGCTCGACGACGGCTGGGCGCAGCTCGACCTCGACCTGCCCGCCGTCGTGTCCTGCGCGGAGCGACTCATCGACCCCGGCCCGGCCGCGACCGACGCGTCGCACCTCGAGCTGACGACCGTCGACGCGGTCCCCGGCGGGCCCCCGGCGGGCCCGCACCCGACCGCGGTGCGCGTCGAGCGCGTGCCCGACCGCGGGCCGGTCCGGGCGCGGATCCGGCTCGACGGTCCGATCGACGCCCAGGTGCGCCGCGCCGTCGAGCTGCTCCGCGACGCGGGGGCGCTCGACGCGGCACCCGCGGTCGGGCCGGGCCGGGTGCCGCCGGCCGGGGGGCGGCGCGGCGGCACGCGGTCGCGGTGCTCCTCGAGCCCGGACGGCCGGTCACGAGCCGCCAGCTGCTCGGGGAGGCGGCCGCGCTGGCCGGGACGCTCGACGGTCACGTGGTCGCGCTCACGGTGGCGCCCCCCGAGGAGACGACGCTCGGGTCCTTCGGGGCCGACGCGGTCGTGCACCTCGACGGGTCGGGCGTCGCCGAAGACGTGGCCCACGCCGTGTCGAGCTGGACCGCCGCCACCGCGGCGTGGGCGGTGCTCGGGCCGGCCACCGGGTGGGGCCGCGAGGTGCTGGCCCGAGCTGCGGCCCGCCTCGACGCCGGCCTGCTCGGCGCGGCGACCGCGCTCGCCGTCGACGACGCAGGCCGCCTGCGCGCCGAGACGACCGGGACGGCCGGGCCGACGGTGCTGTCCAGCGCGTCGTCGGTGCAGCTCGCCACCGTCCGGCCCGGTGCGCTCGCGACCCGGCTCCCCCACGCGTCAGGCCGGGTGGAGACGATGACGATGACCGTCGACGCCCGATCCCGGCTCCGGGTCCGGTCCGATCACCGCGACGACGACCTCGAGGCGCTCGCCAACGCGGCGGTGGTCGTCGGCGTCGGCCTCGGCGTGCCCCCCGACGCCTACCCGGCCCTGAGCCCGCTGCTCGCGGCGCTTGACGCCCAGCTCGGCGCCACCCGCCCGGTCGTTGACCGGGGCTGGCTGCCCCACGCCCGCCAGATCGGGCTCACCGGCCGGAGCGTCACGCCCCGCCTGTACCTCGCGCTGGGCCTCGCCGGCGCGCCCGCGCACCTGGTCGGCGTGCGCGGCGCGGGGACGGTGCTCGCCGTCCATGACTCGCCGGACGCGCCGGTGCTCGCCGCCGCCGACGTCGGCCTGGTCGCCGACTGGCGGGCCGTGATCCAGCCGCTCGCCGAGGCGCTCCGCGCCGACCGCCGCTCGTCCTGAGCGCTACCCGGCCTCGACGCGGGGCGGGCGCCAGAACGCGGCGAGGAACGCGGCCGTCCCACCGATCCCGACGACGGCGGTGATGAGCAGCGCGGTGCCGTTCTGGAACGGGAACGACAGGCCGAGCGCGTGGTCGAGCGACCAGCGTCCCGGCCCGAGCGTGCCGAGCGCGATGGCGAGCACCGCGACCGTGACCGTGTACTCCCAACCCTGCGGGTTGTTGTTGATGAAGAAGCCGTTCTTGCGGTGGTTCGTCACTGCGGCGACCAGCAGCAGGGCGGCCAGCCCCCCGTAGGCGAGCGGGGTGAGGAACCCCAGGATCAGGACGACGCCGACGCCGAGCCTCGGTGAGGGTGACGTTCCAGGCGTGCAGGGGCCCCGGCTTCAACCCGAGGCTCTCGAACCAGTCGGCGATGCCCGGACCGGAGCGGACCGAGGCGAGGTGCCGCCACCCGTGGGCGAAGATCATGATGCCCAGCCACACCCGGGCGAGCGCCAGGGCGAAATCGGTCACGTTCTGGCTCTGCACGACTCCCCCTCGGCGTGTCCCGGGCGTGTCCCGGTCGTTCGCTGACGAGGCTACCCGGGTCGGCGTAGGCTGACGCTGACGTCAGTTCGGACCGCGGGGAGTCGTCATGCCGAGTGTGGAAGACCTGATCCTGGTGAGCGTCGACGACCACGTCGTCGAGCCGACGACGCTCTTCGACGCCCATCTTCCCGAGAAGTGGAAGCCGTACACGCCCAAGAGCGTCCACAAGGACAACGGCACCGACGTGTGGGTGTACCAGGACGCGGAGATCCCCAACATCGGGCTGAACGCGGTCGCGGGCCGTCCCCCCGAGGAGTACAACATCGAGCCGACCTCCTACGAGATGATCCGGAGCGGCTGCTACGACATTCACGACCGCATCAAGGACATGAACCGCAACGGCGTGCTCGGCTCGATGTGCTTCCCGAGCTTCGTGCAGTTCTGCGGCCAGCTGTTCTCACGGTCGAAGGACCTCGACATCGGCCTCCAGCTGCTGCGCGCCTACAACGACTGGCACATCGACGAGTGGTGCGGCACCTACCCGGGCCGGTTCATCCCGCTGTCGATCCCACCGATCTGGGACCCGCAGCTGATGGCCGACGAGGTGCACCGTGTCGCCAAGAAGGGATGCCACGCGGTCACCTTCTCCGAGGACCCGTACAAGCTCGGCTGGCCCCACATCTTCGGTGACCACTGGGACCCCTTCTTCGCCGCCTGCGAGGACGAGGGCACGATCATCTGCCTCCATATCGGGTCGTCGTCCACGATGCTCGAGATCGCGCCCGGCGCGCCGATGGACATCATGATCACGCTGACCCCGCTGAACCTGATGCACGCCGCGACCGACCTGCTCTGGTCGCCGGTGCTGCGCAGGTTCCCGAACCTGCAGTTCGCGCTCTCCGAAGGCGGGACGGGCTGGCTGCCGTACTGGCTCGAGCGGATCGACTACACGTACCAGCAGCACCACTTCTGGACCCATCAGGACTTCGGGGACCGGCTGCCGAGCCAGGTCGCGCTCGACCACTTCACGTTCTGCTTCATCTCGGACCGCTCGGGCGTCGAGGACCGGGACCGGATCGGCGTGGACAACATCACCTGGGAGTGCGACTACCCCCACTCGGATTCGACGTGGCCCCACTCGCCGGAGGCGATCGCCAAGCAGATGGACGGCGTGCCCGACACCGACGTGGCGAAGATGACCCACGAGAACGCGATGCGGATCTTCCGCTACGAGCCCTACCGGCACCGGTCGCCGGAGCAGGCCACCGTCGGCGCGCTCCGAGCCGAGACGCCCGACTAGCCACCCCGGGCGACGTGGCGCAGGCTCGGCACGAGCCCCGCGCCGGCGAGTCGCCGCACCGCGCGCGCTCCTCGTCGAGGTCTAGGACGACCGCGTCGTCACTCGACCGTCGGACCACGAAGGTGACGACGCAGTCGTCGCACACCTCGGTTCCCTGCATCACACAGTCGGCACAGTCGATCCGCATACCGGGCAGCGTCGCGTGCGGGTGTGACGGGTAGTGGGACGCTTCTGCGTCCAGGGGCCGGGGCCTCGGCCGGCTCAGGTCAGCGGCGCAGCAGGCCGAGGAGGGTGTCGGCGGAGACGACCGTGGCACCCGCCTCGGCGGCGTGGTCCTGGACCCAACGGTCCGAGGAGGCGACCAGCACCGGGCGGGACGACCCGAGCGTCTCGACCTGTCGCACGACGACCGGGTCCGCCTCCTCATCGGCGGCCGAGAACACGACCCGGACGCCGGTGTGGCGCCGTCCCGGGATCGTCTCGACGTCGCTGCCGTCGAAGACGACGAGGACGTCGCACCGGAGGCGAAGGTGAAGCCGCTCGAGTGCGCCGACCAGCCCGTCGCGCTGCAGCGCCGGCGGAGCCTCGGCCCAGCCGCGCATGGAGACGTTGTAGCCGTCGACGACCAGGGTGACGCCCCGGGTGCGGAGCATCGTGTCGAGCCCGGCGACGCTGTCCGGATCGAGCCCGGGGGGACGAGGCACCCGGGCTGGTCGGGTCGTCCGCCGGCCGGGCCGGGCTGGCGCCGACGGCGGCGGGTCCGTCGCCGCGCGCAGCGCGTCGAGCGCGGCAGCGAGCCGGTGCGCCTCCCGGGCCGTGTCCTCCAGCGCCACCGAGGGGGCGGGCGGCGGCGGGGCGGGGTTCCGCGCCGCCAGCTCGCGGCGCAGCTCCCGAACCTGGCGCTCGGCGTCCCGAGCCCGTCGAGCCTCGCGGTCGAGGCGGGCTTCGGCGTCGTCGGCGGCCGCCCGCGCCGCGGCGACGATCGCGTCAGCGTCGGCGCGGCTGCCACGGGCGGCGTCGATCGCCCGCTCGGCCTTCCCCTCCCGCTCGCGTCGGGCTCGCCGCTCGGCGCCGAGCTGCCGCTCGAGGCGGGCCACGTCGTGGCGGGCCCGGTCGGCGGCTTCCTCGGCGCGCCGACGGGCCTCGTCGAGGATCGCGAGCTGCAGCTGCTGGGCCTTGGCGTCGTCGTGGGCCTCGGTCTCGACCCGCTGGCGGTCGAAGGTGGCGCAGATCACCCCGAGCCCGAACTGCCATCCGTCCGGTCGAGCCGAGTACAGCGCGGAGGCGAGCAGGGGCAGGTCGGCCTGCCCGGCCGCCTCGTCGACGCGGCGTTGGGCCTGGCCGGCGTCCCAGACGCCGAGCACGGCCTGGACCTCGGGCCGCTCCCGGAACGCCTCGACGGCCCGGTCCCGGAAGCCGGGATCCACGTCGAGGGCTCGGCGCAGTTGCTGCCGAGCCGGGCTCGTGGTCAGGCCCTGCTTCCCGAAGCTGGCCAGGGGCCGCAGCACAGGCGGGAAGTCGACCGTGTCGAGGCCTCGCGCAGCACCGCCGCCGCCGCGTCGAGGAGCGGCACCAGCAACGTGTCGGGGATGGTCAGCTCGCTGGCGTCGAGGAGCGGGTCGTCGCGGACGGTCACGCCTACACTCCTCCGCTCGTGCGCAGCGTGTGCGAGGAGCTGACGGTGTCGACGGCCGGAGACGGCGACGTGATCGACCTGACCGAGCAGGCCCAGCGGGTGGTCGACCGAGTCGGCCTGACCGAGGGGCTCTGCACGGTGTTCGTCGCCCACTCGACCTGCGCGGTGACGACCATCGAGTGCGAGCCGGGCGCGAACGCCGACTTCAACGCGGTGCTCGAGGAGGTCGCGCCGCGAGGCCGGCGATGGGACCACAACGTGCGCAACGCCGATACCAACGGCCACGCACACGTCCGGGCCGCGCTGGTGGGACCGTCGGTGAGCGTCCCCGTGCGAGCCGGTCGGCTGGCGGTGGGAACCTGGCAGCGGATCGTGTGCGTCGACGTCGACGACCGGCCCCGCACCCGCACCGTGCTCGTGCAGCTGCTCGGCGACTGACCCGGCATCGGGATCACCCCGAGGCGGCGGCCTCGGTCTCCGCCGTCGGCAGCTCCTGGATCGCCCCGGCCGTGGCGCCGCACCACCGACACTCCACCTCCTCGACCCGCTCGTCGAGGACCGTCTCGTCCTCGACCGTCAGGTCGCCCGCCACGCTGTAGTGATGGAAGGCCCGCGTGCGGCGGACCGCCACCACGTCGAAGCGGGTGAGGTTCCCGCACGCGGTGCACCGATAGCGCGCCGCGTGACCCATGGGGTCACTGTACCCCCGGGTGGGTGGATTACGAACGTACGTTCGCTGAGGTCGGGGCGCGGTCAGCGGCCGGGGGCCGCGGAACGACGGCGTCGGGGTGGCGCATCCGACGTCGCGCTCGCCGGCGCGCCCGTCGCGGCAGGCGGCTGGGCGGCGCGAGCGCGCCGGCGTCGCAGCATGATCCACCGACCGCCCTCCACGAACAGCTCGACGAGCACCGTGGTCGCGAGCGCCCACAGCACGACGATGACGGCGAGGGGCACGAAGCGGTTCAGGGTGTGCTTGACGAACACGTCGAGCAGCTTCTGGCTGGTCAGGTAGCCGAGCTTGCGGGCTGGGATCCCGACGATGGCGAGCCCGACCGGGATCGCGATCACCCAGGCGAGGATCCGGACCGCGAGCGGCAGCGCCTGGCGGCCTGGCTCCTCGTCGGCTGGAGTGACGCGGGGGCTGGGCGGCGGGGGGGCCGCCACCGGTGGCGCGCCGCGGGGCCCGAGCACCGCGGTGCCCGCGGCTGCGGCGACCGGCGCCGCGGCGGGCCGTCGACGGGGGGCGGCGGCGAGCCGACCGGCCCGGGCGCGGCGGCCGGCGTCGGAGCGGGTGCGGCCGCCGCGGGGGCGAGCGTGGCCGCGCGCCGGGGCGGCGGCGGCGGTACTCCCCCGTCGACGCGAGCCGGAGCCGGCGCGGCGGCCGGCGCAGCAGCAGGACGGGCTGCGGCCGGCACCTTGAGGACCTGCCCGCACTCCTCGCATCGGAAGGTGTCGCCTTCGAGCCCGTCGAGGCGCTTCTTGGTGCCGCAGCTCGGGCATTGGAGGGCTCGGGCCATCTCAGGCCGCCTCGCCGTCGCGGGCGGCGACGCTGGTGCGAACGAACGCCTCGAGCACCGCCGCGGCGCGGCCCTCGTCGATCGAGCGGCGGGCGACGTCAAGGCCCCCGGCGACGTCCTCGGCCAGGCCGGCGACGACGAGCGCCGCCGCCGCGTTGAGGATCGCGACGTCACGGATCGGCCCGGACCGGCCGGCGAGGACCGCGTGCACCGCCTGCGCGTTGCCGGCCGCGTCGCCGCCGGCCAGCGCGCCGCGGGGCACCGTGGCCAGCCCGGCCATCGCGGGGTCGAGCTCGAAGCGGTGGATCGCGCCGTCCGACAGCTCGTAGACCGTGGACGGCCCGGTGATCGTGAGCTCGTCGAGCCCGTCGTGGCCGTAGAAGACGAGGGCGTGCTCGACGCCGAGCTCGCCCAGCGCGGCGACGATCGGCTCGGCCATCGCCGGGTCGGACACGCCGACGGTGCGGCGCGTCGCGCCAGCCGGGTTGGCGAGGGGCCCGATGAAGTTGAAGGTGGTCGGCACCCCGAGCTTCCGGCGCGCGCGCGGCGGCATGCCGCAGCGCGGAGTGGAAGCGCTGCGCGAAGCAGAACCCGATCCCGGCCTCGTCGATGCAGCGGGCGACCCCGGCCGGGCCGAGGTCGATCACGACGCCGAGTGCCTCGAGCACGTCGGCGGAGCCGCACTGCGACGACTGGGCCCGGTTGCCGTGCTTGGCGACCTTCGCGCCCGCGCCGGCTGCGATGAGCGCCGCCATCGTGGAGACGTTGACGGTGCCGGACCGGTCCCCGCCGGTCCCGCAGGTGTCGACCAGCGGACCGGGGAACTCCACCCGCTCGGCGTGGGCCAGCATCGCTCGGGCCAGCGCGGCCAGTTCGACCGGGGTCTCCCGCTTGGCGCGCAGCGACACCGCGAACGCGCCGATCTGCGCGTCGGTGGCCTCTCCGCGCAGCACCGTGCCGAGCGCCGCCTCGGCGAGGTCGGGTGGTAGGTCCTCCTGCCGGACCAGCCGGCCCAGGACGTCCGGCCAGAGCGGATGCTCGGTCATCGTCGCCCGCGGTCGGGGCGCTCGAGCATCTAGTCCCACCAGAGGTCGCGGTCGAGCACGCCCCGGGCGATCAGCCCCAGCTGGATCTGCGTCGTGCCCTCGACGATCGTCAGCTGCTTGGCGTCGCGGTAGTACAGCTCGAGTGGATGGTCCTTCATGTACCCGGCCGCGCCGAGCAGCTGCAGCGCCTCGCCGGCCACCTTCACCCCCAGCTCGGTGGCGTAGTACTTGGCCATCGAGAGGAACGGCACCCACTCCTTCGTGAACTGTCCGCGGTCGGCCATCCATGCTGCCCGGTAGGTCAGCAGCCGAGCGGCCTCGATCTCGGTGGCGAGCTCGGCGATCTTCCATTGGATGCCCTGGAAGTCGGCAATTGTACGGTCGAACGCCCGTCGTTGCTGAACGTAGTCGACCGCGTACATCAGCGCGCCCTCGGCGAGGCCGATCCCGCGGGCGGCGACGATCGGTCGCATCGCGTTGAGGCCGAGCATGGCGAGGCGGAACCCGCCGATCTCACCCACCACCTGCTCGGCTGGGACTCGCACCTCGTCGAGGAGCAGCTCCCCGGTGTCGACCCCCTTGACGCCCATCTTGCGGTCGATGCTCCCCACGCTGACGCCGGGCTGGCCGCGTTCCACGACGAAGGCGGTGACGCTGTCGTGGGCGCGCGACTCGACCGGGCCGGTCTTGGCGAACACGCAGAACCAGTCGGCCTGGCGGACCCCCGACATCCAGCACTTCGTGCCGGTCAGGACCCAGTCGTCCCCGTCGGCGCGGCCCCGGGTGCGCATCCCCATCACGTCGCTGCCGGCCTGGGGCTCGGACAGCCCGAACGCGGCTCGGGCCTCGCCGGTGGCGACCGGGGTCACGAAGCGGCGTTGCTGCTCCTCCGAGCCGGCGATCAGCAGCGGCCCGGTCGGGAGGCGGGTGAGGAGCAGCATCAGCGCGGCCGCGTTCGAGTACTTGGCGACCTCCTCGATGGCAAGCGCCAGCCCGAAGATCCCGGCGCCGGAGCCGCCCAGCTCCTCGGGGACGCAGAGGCCGGTGAGGCCGGCGTCGACGAAGAGGTCGTAGAGATCCTGGGGGTAGGTGTCCGATTCGTCGATTTCGCGAGCGCGGGCGCGATCCGCTCCTGGGCCAGCTTGCGGACGCTGGCCTGAAGCTCGGCCAGCTCGGGTGAGAGGTCGAACTGCACTGCCGAGCAGGGTACTGGCCGGGTCGTGGATCACTTTCGACCCAGTGCGTACATTCGGCTTTTGGTCGGCGGCCCGAGCGCAGTTGCACGGTCCCTCCTACCGAGGGACCGGCGGCTCTCGAGACCCCGACCGTCGAACGGGGTAGGCCATGGATCCTGACCCACTCCCCCGGGTTGCTGCGCCGGGCCGGAGGTCGCGCTAGGCGCTCTTGCGCTGCTGCCGCAGGATGCGTCGCCGCTCTCGGGCGGTGAGGCCGCCCCAAACTCCGTCCTTCTCCCGGCTCGTCAGCGCATACTCCAGGCAAGGCTCACGAACTGGGCATTGTGCGCAAATCGCCTTAGCAGCGGCGCCGTCGTCCTCGTCGCTGGGATGGAAGATCTCCGGGTCGGCGCCTCGGCATCGGGCCTGAGCCCGCCAAGAGCCGATCGCCCGCATGCTCATCGGGGCACCACACTTTCTGGAAGTCGTGCCCCCCGGGGGGATGAGGGGCACGTACTTGGAACGACTGTGGCATCGGCGAGTATTCCCATCGACCTGAGCCATCATGCGCTGCGGCGGGGGCGGCGGAGGGTTCGGCGCGATGATCGAGCGGTCGTTCGGTCCGAGGAGTCGGGGTGCAACCACACCGGGAGGGGTCGGTGGTCGACTGGCGGGCGGTGGCCCGGGGGACGACGGTCGGGCTGGCGGTGATCGTGCCGGTGACGATCGTGCGGGCACTGCTGGAGCGGAACCTGACCGACCTGTCGCACAGCGCGTGGATCTACCCGCTGTCGGCGCTGGTCGTGGTCGCCTACGGGCTGGCCGGCGCGGTCGCGGCCCGGCAGCGCGCCCGAGGCGAAGCTGCTCCAGGGGGCGCTGGCCGGCGCGGCGACGGTCTTGGCGTGGATCCCGGTGCGGGTCGTGATCTGGGCGGTGCGGGAGTCGGGGCGGGGCCTGGTGAGCGGTGATCGGGCCGCGCTGCCCCCCGGGGAGGTGCTCGGGGCGTTGGCGCTCGGCGCGGTGGTCGGGCTGGTCGGCGCGGCGGTGACCCGCCGGCCCGGGGACCGGGACGACGCCCGGGCCGTTCAGCGGGGCTCGTAGGCGACGACGCCGTCGATGACGGCCACGACCCGGTCGTGGCGTCGCACGTAGTCGCCGAAGCGCGGGAAGCGGGCCAGCGACTCGTAGCGGGAGTTGCGGAGGTTCGCCGGGGAGAGGTCGAGGATCAAGGCCGGCGGATGGGCGGCCAGGTCGGCTTCGAAGTCGGCCCACGCGCCCGGCGCAGCGTCCTGCATCCCGAGCAGGCTCGGGGGCCGGCCGCCGCTCTGCCCGGTGAGGAACTCGGTGGTCGCGAACCGGGTCGCGGGCGGGCGCCCCGATTCCCAGTACACCTCGGGCAGGTGGCCCCACACGAGGATCGGCGCGTCGGGCGGCACGGTGCGGCGGACGTAGGCGACCAGGTCCTGGGTGACGAGCTCGGTGCGGGACCGGGGGGCGGCGAGCGCCTGATGGACGAAGAAGCCGACTGGAACCGCGATCGCGACCGCGACCGCAGCGAGGGCCCGCTTCGACGCGTGGACGAGGGGCCGGGTGGCGAGCAGCGCCAGGGGCGGAAGCAGCTGCAGGTAGTAGTGGCCGAAGAACCGCAGCCCGGTCACGACGGCCAGCGCCCCAGCGACGACCCACAGCCACAGGTCGACGTCCTCGCGGCGGTGCCGGACGGCGAGGACGGCGAGGCCGACGACCGCGACGTTGGCGAGCACGAACCAGAGCGTCTGGCGGAGGCCGAGGTGCACGACGTAGCCGACCGCGCCGCCGGTGGAGAGGTACCCGCCGTTGCCGGTGAACACCCAGGTGAAGAAGGGATGGACCCCGAATGCGAGCGCGGCGGCGACGATCGGCGCCGCGAAGCCGACCCCGAGGCGGGCCAGCCGACGCGCCCGGAGGGCGAGCCCGGCCGGGCGGGCCTCCCAGGCCAGCCAGGCGGCGGGGAGCAACGTCGTCGCCGCGGTCTGCTTCGTGAGGGTGGCGACGCCGAGCGCGAGGCCGGCGGCGAGCGGCCGGTGCCGCACCGCCAACACGAACCCCGCCACCATCAGCGGCAGCATGAACACCTCAAAGTTGGCGGTCTGGAAGTCGGTGGCGTAGAAGGCCGCCGAGCTGCCGAGGAACAGCAGCCCGACGATCAGCCCCGCCGCGTCCCGGTGGAACCGGCGGCGGGCCTCCCCGGCCAGCAGCAGCGCGGTGAGGACGTCGGCGACGAGGGCGAGGAGCCGGACGCCGAGGAGGTCGTCGCTCCCGGTGAGCCGGAACGTCGCCGCGTAGAGGTACGGGACGACCGGCGGCTTGCGGTCGACGGTGTCGGTGTAGAGACGGCCGCCCCGGTTCAGCACCTGAGCTTGCGTCGCCGCGTACGCCTCGTCGGAGTTCAACGAGCGGTTCGACAGCGACGGCACGTGGACGGCGACCGCGACCACCGCGAACACGAGCACGAGCAGCGGACCGCGGGTCCAGGTCCATCGACGACGCGGCACAGGTTGCGGGTCAGGTTCGGCCTCCACGGGCCGGGCGGCGGGCGGCGCCGCCGCAGGGTCGGCCCCCGGGCTCACGACCGGCGAGCGTACCGGCGGTGGCTGGCGCGGCCGCCGCGCCGAGACACTCCCGTATATTCAAGGCTTGCTCGTTTCCCGGCTCCCTCGTCGCGGCTCATGACGGCTGATCCCGCGGCGCTGCCGGTCCCCTCCGAGGTGGGCGGCTCGGGCGTCGACGACCCGGACCGCCGCTGGCGCCCTACCCGGCTCCAGACCTCGATGTTCCTCTGGCTGGTGTTCGTGGGGTTGCTGCTGGCCAAGTGGCACCTCAGCACCAACCAGAACCTGCTGTTCGTGATCATCGGGTCGGGCCTGATCGCGGCCGGGGCGGGCCGCCTCCACCACATCGGCCAGGTGGTGAAGGACTGGTTCCCGCTCTTCCTGATCCTGTTCGTCTACTCGGAGCTGCGGAACCTGGCCGGGAACTGGTTCACCGTCCACGTCACTCCCCAGATCGACTTCGACAAGTGGCTGTTCGGGACGGTCCCGACCGTGTGGCTCCAACGGCAGCTGTTCACCCCGGGGACGCTGCACTGGTACGACGTCGCCGCGTTCTTCGTGTACCTCAGCCACTTCTTCACCTCCCTGATCGTCGCCGCGGTGCTGTGGAAGTTCGCCTACCCGCGGTTCAAGCGGTTCGTGGTGCTCTTCATCAGCCTCACCTTCGCGGGATTCATCACCTACGCCCTGTTCCCGGCCGCCCCGCCGTGGCTGGCCAGCCAGTCGCACAACATCCCCCCCACCGCTCGTATCGTCGACGAGGTGTGGACCCACATCGGACTGCGCAGCGGCGCGAGCCTCTTCTCGGCCAAGAGCAACCTCGCCAACCCGGTCGCCGCCGTGCCGTCGCTCCACGCCGCCTACCCGGTGCTGCTCATGCTGTTCTTCTGGAACTCGGCGAAGCGGTGGCGGTGGCTGCTCCCCCTCTATCCGCTGGCGATGGCGTTCGCGCTCGTCTACACCGGAGAGCACTACGTGTTCGACATCGTCCTGGGTTGGATCTACGCGGTCGTCGTGTACTTCGTGGGGACCTGGGCGATGAACGCCTGGTCGAGGCGACGAGCCGCGGCCCGAGCCGCCGTCGCCGTGGCGCCCGAGCCGGCGCCACTGGAGCCCGCCGCCCTCAGCAGTCCCGGTTGAGCCACACGCCGGGGGCGAGCAGCGTGCGGCACACCGTCCCCAGGCGCAGCTCGGCGGCGCTCACCCCGATCGCACCCACGAAGCTGGCCCCGGCCAGCAAGGCGCCCCCGAACGTGGCGCCGCGCAGGTCGGCGTGGTCGAAGTTGGCGTCGACGAGCTGGGCCTGACGGAAGTCGACCCCCTGGAGGTTGGTGTGCTCGAGAGTCGCCCCGTCGAGGACCGCGCCGCGGCAGGTCGGCGTGGCGGAGATCGGCCCGGCTCAAGTTGGACCCGAACAGGTCGGCCTGGGCCATCTGGGCGCCCTTCATGTAGGTGCCGACGCAGTAGGTGCCGGCGCTGATGCCGCACCCACCGACCGTCGTGGTGGCGCTCGTACACGCGGCGAGAAGCGCGACGCCGACCACGAGCACCGCCGCCCCGCGGGCAAGCCGGCCGCGCCCGGCGAGTGCCCGGCCTGGCCGCGTCGGGGGGCGCACGAGGTCGGCGTCGGTGCAGCTCACAGCCTGTGGAACGTAGCGGCGTGCGCCCAGATTTAAGGGGTCGGGACGCCGGTCGAGCCCGCCCGCGGCCCCGTCCCCCTGCGGGCCGCCGCCGAAGCCCGCTAGAACGGGGAGTGGATCAGTTCGGGCCCTCTTACCCCGGTTCGACCGTCAGGTCGCGAGAGCCGTCGGTCCCTCGGTAGGAGGGAGCGTGAAACTGCCCTCGGGCTGCCGACGTAAAACCCAATGTACGCAGAGGGCCGCAAGTGACCCACTCCCCTAGAACGGCGGCCGTGCACCCACCGACCGTCGAGGGCCGGGACCGGTGAGCGAACGGGCCCTGGTCGTGGGCGGTACCGGACCTACCGGGGTGCCGATCGTCGTCGGCCTTGTCGAGCGCGGCTACGAGGTGACGATCCTGCACCGCGGCGTGCACGAGCGAGCCGAGATGCCGACCTCGGTGCGGCACCTGCATCACGACCCGTACGACGAGGGCGCCCTGCGGGCCGGGCTCGGTGACGAGACCTTCGACCTGGCCGTCGTCATGTACGGGCGGCTGCGGCGCGTCGCGGAGCTGACCCGGGGGAGGGTGGGCCGGTTCGTGTCGGTCGGTGGGGTGCCCGCCTTCCGCGGCTGGATGAACCCGTGGCTGCACGACCCGCCGGGGCTGCCCGTCCCCGTGGCCGAGGACGCCCCGACCGTCGACGACCCCGCCGACGACGAGAAGGGCTACCGCATCGCCCGGACCGAGGAGGCCGTCTTCGAGTCCCACCCCGCCGCCGCGCACTTCCGCTACCCGTACGTGTACGGCCCGTACCAGCTCGCGCCACGCGAATGGTGCGTGGTGCGCCGGGTGCTCGACGGTCGCCGGCGGCTCATGATCGCCGACGACGGGCTGACCTTGCACCACCACGGCTACACCGAGAACCTGGCCCACGCGGTGCTGCTCGCCACCGAGCAGCCCGACGCGGCAGCCGGGCTGGTGTTCAACGTCGGCGACGAGGAGGTCCTGTCGGTCCGGCAGGTCGTCGAGATCGTCGCCCGGGCGCTCGGCCACGAGTTCGAGATCGTGTCGCTGCCCTTCGAGCTCGCCGTCCCGGCCCGCCCCCTGCTGGCCCAGCCGCTCCCCACCCACCGGGTCCTCGACCTGTGCCGGGTCCGCCACACGCTCGGGTACCGGGACCGGGTGCCGGCCCGGACCGCCCTCGCCCGCACCGCGGTGTGGCTCGCCGCCCACCCGCCGGGCCCCGACAGCACCGAGGAGCTGCGTGCTCACCGACCCGTTCGACTACGACGCCGAGGATCAGCTCATGGACGCCTGGTGTCATGCCCGCACCGCGGTCGCGGAGGCGGCCCGCTTCGATCCCGAACCCGGCTACGGCCTGGCCTACAGCGGGCCGGGCGGGCGCCCGCGCACCAACGCGGAGTTCGACGCGTGAGCACGACCGGACCGCTCGACGGGGTCCGGATCCTGGACCTGTCCATCGCGCTGACCGGGCCGTACGCGGTCGCGCTGCTCGCCGACCAAGGCGCGGAGGTGATCAAGGTCGAGCGCTGCGGCCTCGGGGACATCGCCCGCTGGGTGGGCGTGTCGGTCAACGGGACGACCGCGCTGTTCCAGATGTGCAACCGGGGGAAGCGCTCCTCGCCGTGGACCTCCACGACCTGAAAGGCCAGGACCTGGTCCAGCGGCTGGCCCGGGACGTCGACGTCGTCGTGCAGAACTTCCGGCCCGGCGTCATCGAACGGCTCGGGCTCGGGTACGAGACCCTTCGCGCCGCGAACCCCGAACTCATCTACGTGTCGATCTCCGGGTTCGGGCCCGAGGGGCCCTACGCCACCAAAGGCGCGTACGACACGGTCATCCAGGCGTACAGCGGGCTGGCGTCGAACCAGGCCGAACCCGACAGCGGCGAACCGAGGTTCTTGAACCAGACCGCCGCCGACAAGATCACCGCCCTGGTCGGCGCGCAGGCGATCACCGCCGCGCTCTACGCACGTGCCCGCTGGCGCGGGCGGCCAGCACGTCCAACTGTCGATGCTCGACGCGGTCGTGTCGTTCCTGTGGGCCGACGCGGCCGGCAACGAGGTGCTCCTCGACTCGGACGGCGGGCAGGCGTCGAGCTTCGTCGCCAACTTCCGACCGTTCCGCTTCCGCGACGGCTGGGGGATCGCCACACCAACCTCGGACGCCGACTTCTCAGGGCTGTGCCGAGCCTTCGACGTCGACGGGTACGACGACCCGCGCGTCGCCACCATCGGTCAGCGCAACCAGCACCGCGTGCTCACCCGGGCGATCATGGACCGCGTCTACGCCGCGGCTCGCCTCCTCACCACCGCGGAGGCGATGGAGCGGATGGAGCGCCTCCGCGTGCCGTGCGGGGTCGTGCTCTCCCCCGCCGAGCTCGCCGCCGACCCGCACGTCCAGGCCGTCGGTCTCCTCGAGGACTCCGAGCATCCCACCGCGGGGCGGTTGCGCCAGCCCCGACACCCGGCCCAGTTCCCAGCCACCCCGGCCCGGCTCGGCGGCCCCGCCCCCGCGCTCGGGCAGCACACCGACGAGATCCTCGCCGACGCCGGGTTCGGCGACCAGATCGCCGAGCTCCGACGCGACGGGATCGTCGCCTGACCCCAGTACCGCTGGGACCCCGGCAGTTACGGATCCGGGTTCGCGGCTGCGGGCCCGCGATCAGCCTCGAACGCCGCGACCGGGTCGGTGTAGGTCTTGAGCTCGATGGCGTTGCCGCTCGGATCCGCGATCATCGCCTTGGTCTGCTCGTGGTCGGTGCCCGCGTGCTCGGTCGTGACCGGTCGAAGCCAGCGGATCGGGGCGTCCCGGAGCTGTTCGAGGAGGCCGTCGAGCTCCGGACGGCTGAGCGTGACCCCGAAGTGGCGAACCTGGCGCTCGCCGGGCGCCTGCACCTGGCCCGGCGCGTCGTGGAGCGTGACCTGCATCCCGAAGAACCAGACGTCGATCCAGTCCGGGCGGGCCCGCCCCGGGACGCAGCCGAGCAGGTCCACATAGAAGCGTCGCGCCTCCTCGAGGTCGTCGACGGGCAGCGAGAGATGCAGGATGGGCTGCATTCGGCCCAGTGTGCCCGTGTTTCACCGATGCGATCGGATTGGCCGTGACGGAACGAGGAGCGTCGATCAGCGGCCCGGCGTCGCACACCCGAACGTGCGCTCGAGCGCTTACAGACCGGTGGTGGCGCTGAGGCGCCCGTCGGCCACCGCGTCCTGGAGGGAGTGGTAGTCGCGCTCGTTCTGCTCGGCGTAGGAGAACGAGAACTCCTGGATGGCGCGGTCGAAGGCGTCCGACTTCCCGAGGTACGCCGAGATCGCGATCCGGTCACCCGAGCGAGCGTGCGCCCGGGCGAGCGTCCAGCCGCACATCTTCGCCCAGAGCTCCATGCCCTGGGGCGTCATGCCGGTGATGTCGGCCGAGCCTTTCCAGTCCCGAAGCTGGCGGAAGTAGTAGTCCCGCTCCCGGTCGTCCTTTCTCCCGTACCGCTCCCAGCCGAGGAAGATGTCGCTCGCCGCCTGCATCAGCTGCTGCCCGGCGACCACCCGGTGGCCGTGGTTCGAGAAGATGCTCGGGATCGAGTACTCCTCGATCACGGACGCCTCCGCCTCCTTGATCTGCAGCAGCAGCGGCGTCTCGCGGTCCCGGTCGAGGAACAAGGCGATCCACGCGTTCGTCCCAACGCTTCCGACCCCGACCACCTTGCGGGCGAGATGCACGAGGCGGTACTGCTCCAGGAGGTGACGGCGATCCGACGACAGGGTGCGGCGGTACGCATCGATGATGGTGTGCAGCGCATCGACCGCGGTCGCCTCGTCGAGCCCGCCCACGACCTCCTCGACCGGCATGATCAGCGGAGGATCGCTGATGATCCGCGGCGTGCCGCCCTGGACCGAGCACAGCTTGTCGAACGCCTGCAGGCTGTCGTGGGCCCGCGCCTTCGTGATCGCCGTCCAGACCGCCGGGGTCCGCTTCGCGTTGAGCATCGACTGGAACCGGGGCAGGAGCTCGTCGATGTCGAGGTGCGCGTACCACACGTCGAGCGTCGACTGCCCGGAGAACTGCGCCATCGCGCGGCGGTACGCCCGGGCGGACCGGGTGACGATCGCCGCCCGCTCCTTGGCCGTGAACTCGTTCTCCCGGCCCGCGACCTCGAGGCTCACCGCCAGCCGCTTCACGTCCCACTCCCACGGCCCGGGTGACGTCTCGTCGAAGTCGTTGACGTCGAAGAACAGATGCCGCTCGGGAGAGCCGAAGAACCCGAAGTTGGAGAGGTGCGCATCACCGCAGAGCTGCACGGTCAGCCCCGAGTTCGGGGTCTCGCTCAGATCCGACGCCATCGGCAGCGCCGCCCCTCGGTAGTAGGTGAACGGCGAGACGAGCATCCGCCCGTGTCGGATCGGTATCAGCTCCGCCACCCGCGTCTCAGCCTGGCGCTCGAGGAGCTGGATCGGGGCGCGACGCCCAGGAGGCGAGTCCCACTCCGCGTGGGCCTCCCGGGGGACGGCCGCCCGGGCCCGCTTGCCGATGGCCCGGCTCTCGGCCGCGCCCGGGTGCTGCGCGCTGAACGGCACGTGGTCGTCGCCCGCGACGGCCGGCGCGGCCCGAGGGGCCGTGGTCTGGGGCTCGCGACGGTCGGCGCTCGTGGCCTCGTTGGCCGTGTCCATGCGGTGCCTCCCTCGGTGCACGCCGCGCTTCGGGCTCGATCGACCACTGCCCGTGGCCACAGAGCACCGCCCTCCGGTGTCATATTGGCATCCGCCGCCGGACCCCGCGGGAGGTCCAACCGTCCGGCGGTGCCGATCGCGACCCGCCCACACCGTTCAGCGCCCTGGTCCCCCGACCGTCGCTCGGATCAGGCGGGCAGCGCCCGCGAGGCGTGCCGCTGACGGCGCCACACCTCGAAGCCCACGATCGCCAGTCCGCTGACCGGCAGCAGGATCGCCCACGGGACCTCAGGTGTCTGAGCCGGCGGTGGGCAGCTCGCCAGGAGCTGCCGGAGCGGATATGCCCACCACGGATCCCGGAAGTGCAGGTTGTCGGTCAAGACGTGGTTCCCGACGTTGAACGAGTCCGCGTACGTGTGGCTGACCTGGAACGCGTGGTCCGGGTCGAACGGGTGCTTCGGGCGCTGGGTCGGCAGCTGCGTCGCGGTGCCGTCGCCCCACACGATGACGAACGGGACGTGGTCATAGCCGAAGCCCCAGCCGTCGTCGTGGTAGGTGACCAGGATCCGGAACGGAAACGCCGAGAGGCAATACACCTGGTTCTCGCTCCTCGGGCCCCACCCCCACCCGGGACCGGGGTGGTTGTCTCCGCCCGCCGACGCGGGGCTCGGAGCGAGCAGCGCCATCGAGACCACGGCGCCCGCGACCAGCACCGAGACCCGGCGAACGGCACCCATTCGGCCTCCCCGGTTGCCCATCTGCGTCATCTGCCCATCCGATGCCGGCTCGGGCGCGCTCGGGAACGGCCCAGAGGAACCCTCCACTGTCACCGAGGTCGCGCCGGGGGCAGGCCGGAGCAGGGCCGGCGATCGGAAACGCTCACGTCGTCGTCATCTGCTCGTCGATCGCCGTTCGGGCGACGTTGCGACCGACCGCCGGCGAGTCCGCCCGGGCACTCAGGAGTGGGGCTGGCCTCCCCAGGGGCTCCGCCCCACCAGTGGACCCCCGAGGCGGGTTACCGTCTCGCGGGCGCCGACCCTGCTGGAGAACGACGTGGAGAACAGCCTCGGGCAGTACTGCATCTACGTGAGCGACCTCGAGCGCTCCGTCGCCTTCTGGGAGGGTGTCGTCGGGATCCCGGTCCAGAGCCGAACCGACATCCCGGGGGTCAAGGAAGTCGTCCTGCAAGCCGAAGTCGGCGGCTCCCGGATCCAGCTCGCCCAGCAGCTCGACACCACCGACCCGATCGACATGGGCAACGCGATCTGGAAGATCTACGTCGATACCGAGGACTGCGAGGACCTCTACCGGCGCGCGATCGCAGCCGGCTGCGAGTCAGTGTCCGAGCCTCAGCAGCTCGATCGCTGGCCAGTCACCGTCGCCTTCATCAAGGATCCGGACGGGTACCTCATCGAGCTGCTGCAGAACCACGAGGGCCGACGACCGTCGCTCCGCTGATCGCTCCGGTTCAGCCCTGCTTCTCGGCCGGGCGAGCCGCCATCAGGTTCGCCTCGAGGAGGTAGTTCGGCTCGGTCATCTCGACCTGGGACGCCGCCCGGGCTCGGATCTTCTCCTGCTGGAGCTCGTTGGGCACCGTGATCCAGAAGGTGTCGTGGACGATCCCGTCGAAGCAGAGCTCGGCGACCTCCGCCAGCGGCGCGAACTCCACCTCCAACCCGGCCGCCTCCATCCGCTGCTGGTACTCGCCGAGGGCATCTCGCCCCTCCTTGGGCGGCGCGCCGGGCCGGTCGTAGCGGTCGGGCCGGTTCGCACCCGGCCGCCAGATACCGGTGTTCAGCATCCCGGGCGTGCGGGTCGACGGGTACAGCAGCGAGGCGCTCACCTTCGCCCCGATCTGTCGCAGCTGGCCCCACAGGCACTCGGTGATCGTCGCTACCGCTGACTTCGTCGTCGCATACACGGCGCTGTTGATCAGCGGCGTGAAACCGCCGTTGCCGGACGTGGTGTTCACGACATGGCCCTCATCGTCCTGCGCCAGCATCCTGGGGACGAAGGCGTTGATTCCGTTGACGACGCCCATGACGTTCACATCCAGCGACCAGCGCCAGTCGTTCACGTGGTGGTCCCAGATGTGACCCTCGGAACCCGACCCGATCCCGGCGTTGTTGCACACCACATGCACGGCTCCGTAGGCGTCGAGCGTGGCGTCTCGGAGCGCCTCGACCGACTCGAGCGACGTGACGTCGGTGACGACACCGACGACGTCCCGACCATCGTCACGCAGCGCCTGGGTCGTCGCCTCCACCAACTCCGGGACCACGTCGGCGACGACCGCCTTCATCCCCTCGGCCGTGAAGCGCTCGACCAGGGCCCGCCCGATCCCCTGCCCGGCTCCGGTGACGACCGCGACCTTTCCTCCGAAGCTCTTCACGGGATCCCCCTCTCGCGACAGGCGACGAGGAACCTACGCCTTGGTCAGCGGGTGGAGATGCGGGCGTTGCGGGTCGGGGCAGCGAGCGGCCAGGCCGGCGTTGGACGTCATGAGGGCAGAACGAAAGACTCGCGAGTCCGAGGCCAGCCCGGACATCCGCGACCCGGACCAGGTCGCGCGAGCAAGGAGGACGGCGTGGCGCTCAAGGGGGCCGAGACGACGGACGGGGTCATCACCAAGCCGAGCCCGCACACCTTCGAGGACACCGTCTCCCGGCTGACCGAGCTGGTCGCTGGCAAGGGCTTGACGCTCTTCGCGGTCGTGGACCACAGCGGCCAGGCACGAAAGGCTGGCCTCGAGATGCCCGACACCAAGCTCGTCGTCTTCGGGAGCCCGGTGGCGGGAACGCCCGTCATGCTCGCCGCTCCGTTGGCGGCGTTGGACCTACCGCTTAAGGTGCTCGTGTCAGCCGACGACGGTGGCGCAGTTTGGGTCAGCTACAACGCTCCCGCCTACCTCGCGGCCCGGCACCATCTCTCGGACGAGCTCCGCGCCCGATTGGAGGGCGTCGAGACCATCAGCAACGCCACGGTTGCCTCGGCCCCGTGACCGAACCCGGTCCGGACCCGGAGGGTGGAACAGCCCGAGGTGACGGGCGGGTCTCGTACGCCAACGAGCGAACCTTGTTGGCGTGGATCCGGACGTCGCTCGCCCTGACGACGGCCGGGTTGGCGATCAGCCAGCTGCTGCCGTCGTTTGGGTTCGCCGGCGGTCGCCGAGTCATCGGGCTTCCGCTGATCGCGCTGGGGGTCTGGACCGCGGCCTCGTCCTACCGGACCTGGTCCACGAACGAGCGGGAGATCAGCGCGGGACGTCCGATTACGCAATCGCACTTGACCGCGGTGGTCACCATCGGGGTCGTCGTCATCGGGATCGTCGCCCTCGTGCTCGCCTCGATCGGGCACGTGTGACATGACCACCGACTCCGGTCCTCGCGGCGCCGCCCGACCGGACGACCGGGTAGAGCTGGCCTGGAATCGGAGCGGTCTGGCTTTCGCCGCGATCGGTCTCGTGCTCCTGAAACGAGTGCTGCCCGACGTGCCCGCCCGGCCAGCCACTGCGGTGCCGCTGCTCGCGGGCGGCCTGCTCGCGGCCGTCCTCGCCGTCATCTACCGCGAGGGCCTCCGCAACCGGACGATCCCGCGCCGCACCGAGCTGCTCCTGGCTGCGTCGGGCGCCGTGTTCCTCGGCGTCCTGGCGTTCGTCGTCGCGGTCGTCGCTTGATCCCACACGACCCGGAATCCGTCGACGGTCTGTCGCTCACCGGGAGGAGCAGGTGTGCCACCGCCCGCGATGGCGAGGGGAGACGGGGCGTGATCCGTGATCGAGACTCCGGCCGGGACGTCAGGTCGACATGAGCACCCCGAACCCGACGGATCCCGGCGCGCTGCCCGCACACCAGGCCCAGCGCGGTCGCCGCTTGACGTTCCCGGCCGACCGCCGGCGGCGGTTCGGAACCCTGCGCTATGGCTGGTCTCGGGATTCGCGGTCGATGATCAAGTGGCCGCGCAGCTCCACGATGAGCCGTCCTGGCAGCGGAGCGACCCGGACCGCAACGTCGGAGCAGCTCGGACATCGGATCACGACTCCGGCGCCGGTGTAGACCCGGTGCGCGCCGATGGGATGGCGTGCGTCACACGACTGGCAGATCCGATCGACGGTCGTCGGCTCGACAGCGAGGACCTCTTGGAGCAGTGCTGCCGCTGCGTTGCCGTCCAGGTGGTGGCCAGAGCTGGTCATGTCATCCTCCCGTAGGTCCGAAGCGCTCGGTCTTCACTCGGCCGGGCTCGTGCCCGAGCTTCGACCAGCACGTCGGCGACGCGCTCGACGAATGGGGTCGGTCCACAGACGTAGACGCGGGGTCTCGAGGTCACAGCCACACCGAGCTCGCCGATCATCGCCGCGTCCACGCGTCGCGACCAGCCAGACCAGTCGGGGGGCACCCGCCGGGTCAGGGTGTAGCGGACGTGGACCCCGCCGGCGGCGAAGTCCTCGAGCTCTTCGCGGTACAGCACGTCGTCCCAGGACGACGCCGACACGAGCAGGGTCGCGTCCACCGCGGCGTGCACCGCGGCGCGGTGACGGAGCATCGCGACGAGTGGGACGATCCCCGACCCACCGCCCAGCAGGAGTAGCGGGCCACCGTCGGCGGCTTGCCACGTGAAGTAGCCGCCGATCGGCCCTCGCAGCTCGAGCACGTCGCCGGGACGGACTTCGTCGCACAGGTACGCAGAGACCTCTCCGTCCTCGAGGCGCTCGACCGTCAGCGCCACGCCACGGTCGTCCTCGGGTGCGGAGGCGATCGAGTAGGAGCGCTCAGCCTGGTACCCGTCCTCGGCGGTCAAGCGAAGGTCGACGTGCTGACCGGCGAGATGGCCGGGCCAGGACGGGACGCGGAAGCGAAGCGTCTTGGCCCTCGCCGTCTCCGGCTCGGTCTTCTCGACGGTCGCTTCCCGCCAGACCAGCGGGACCCGGGTGGGCATCAGTCGCTCCAGTACCGCTCCTCTCTCCACGGGTCACCCCGGTTGTGGTACCCCAGCGTCTCCCAGAAGCCGGGCTCGTCGTGCTCCAGGAGCGTGATCCCGCGTACCCACTTCGCGCTCTTCCAGAAGTACAGATGGGGCACGAGCAGTCGAGCCGGGCCGCCGTGCTCGGGCTCGAGCGGTACACCACCGAAGGCGTATGCCACCCACGCCTGTCCGCCCGTCACGTCGTCGAGCGGCAGGTTCGTGGTGTAGCCGCCGTCGCAGAACGCCGAGATGAACTCCGCGCTGGTGTCGACACCGTCGAGCAGCTGGTCGATCGACACTCCGGTCCACACCGTGTCGAGCTTGGACCACTTCGTGACGCAATGGATGTCCACCGTCACCGTCTCGGTCGGCAGCTCGCGGAACTGGTCCCAGGACCAGACCACCTCCCGGTCGACCGCTCCGTTGAGGGTGAACGTCCACTCGTCGAGCAGCGTCTGCGGAGTCGGACCTGCCGACAGGACCGGAAAGTCGTCGACGACATACTGCCCGGGCGGCACGCGGGACGTGTCGACATCGGAACGGCGCCGGCCGTGGAAGCCACGCGAAACAGGGCACATCGGACCTACCCCATGTTGCTGACGGTTAGGGCGAGGAAGAGGAGGATCACAATCTCGTTCACAACCCAGGAATGGCTCGCCATCCAATCTCGAATCTTCGGGAGCACTATGTCGGCCCGTTTTCCGAGCGCTATCACCAGCAGCAGCGGAAGCGAGATGATGAAGATCGTGAGGGCGATGAAGTACAGGTTGTGCCACCAGGGCGCGTCATGCGCGGCCTCGAACGAACCGACGGTGACCATGGTAATGACATCAGTCGGCATGACGGCAAAGAGCACGAAGCCGAGCACGAGCGCGAGCCGCGGCGTCGCCGCCTCCAGACGACTCATCCATTTCGGCGGCTTCATGTTTGTCCGCTTGAAGAACACGTAGACCAGCAGGACCAGCAGCAGCGCGATGACAAGCAGGTCGACCGTGCCGTTGCCCGAGCTGCTGCCCGGCGTCTTGGTCGTCGCACCGAGCGCCTTCGCCACGTAGAACACCAGGGTGATCACGACCGTCATCGCGGCCGCGACGCCGAGGACAAAGGACATCGAGTTCTTCCGGGCGTTCTCGCTCGTCGCGAGGAGGATCGCGGTCAGGATCTGTGGTCCGGCGACCATGACGATCGCCAACGGGAGAAGGGCCGGCTCCTTCGTCATGACGGGAGCGATCGGGCGGCCCGGCGAGTGCTCGTGCGCTCCTCCAACCTGGCTGCGATCACGAGCGTCCCATCGCGCGAACGTGCGAACCAACTTCGATCATAGACAGCGCTGCGCTCCACTCCCCGGCTATCGCATCCACGCGCCTCGATGAGGAGCATGTCGGGGGCTCAAGCGCCGGGCGCTCCACGGACATCACGAGACCTGACCGCACTGCGTGGGCCACGAGGTCCTCGCAACCAGCACCGAACGTTGTCGTGGGCGATGACCGAAGCCTTAGTGCACCTGTCGACGGCGCGGGCTAGCGTCCCGTACGGCACCCCGGTGGGGAGTGTTGTCGTTCACGGCGCGGTCCCATCCGATTCCGAGGGCCTGGCAGGAACGCCAATGCGGAACGGGGGGAATGTATGAGTGCACATCGTCAGCAGCACAAGGGAACCGGCTGGATCGTCGTATCCGGGATCCTGCTGATCCTGGCCGGCGGCAACATTCTCATCAATGGGCTGTTCGCGCTCCACGCGAACAGCACGATCCAGAGCAACGTCCGAAGCGATCTGCTGTTCAGTGGCAACAACCTCAACACGTGGGGCTGGATCTACCTGATCGTCGGAGCGATCGTGCTGATTGCCGGCCTCGGGGTCTTCACGCGGTCGCCGTGGGCTGTGGCGACTGGGATGTTCGCGGCGATCGTCGGCATGGTGGCGGCGTTCTTCTGGCTCTTTACGCCCTACTGGCCCGACGCGCTGATCTCGATCATCCTGGCTGGTCTCGTCATCCACGGCCTCGGCACCTACGGCAGCGCGGACCTCACAGCCTGAGGACCGTTTCGTTCGGGCAGACGGCTCGAACCCGTGCGCTCGGGCTCAGCGACCTCGGCCCGTGCTCCTCGCGCCGGGCTGGCGAACGCGCCGCCGAGCGGCACCGAACCGACTTCCTCAACGAGCGGCGCTGGGACGGGCCCCCCACCGGGGCGGTGGCCGGGCTCGTCCCTGCTGCTCACGTGAGCGCTCGACGAGCGGCAGCCTGCTTTCTGTCGGGTTGGTGGCACCCACGCTGTTCGTTTGAGTCGCGCCGGGTGTCCAACCGACGGGAGCCCGGGTCCGTCGCCGTCCTCAACGATCGGGGCCTTCAGGATCCGTTCGGAATCTCGATGCGACTGTCCCAGCGTTCGTAGTAGGGGCGGACACCGAAGACCTTCGCCAAGGCCCAGAGCGGTGGGAGCATCAGGTTCTGAACCCAGATGGGAGGCGACGGCACCCGACTCTCGTGGCGAAAGTCCCAGAAGGTGGCGCCGAGTTGCAGCGGGTTCTTGGGTGCTCCTCTCGGTGTCGTCTTGCCGTCGGCAACCAGGCCGGCGAGGGCCTCGTGCCACTCTTTGGCACGCAATCCAGGGCGCCGCTCGACGAAGCCCTCGATCTCGACCGATCCGGTGTTGCCCACGGAGTGACGGACTCCTGCGGGCACCACGATCGTGTCACCTGCTCGGGCGACGTGCTCCTCCCCATTGAGCGTGAAGTGCGCTTCCCCGGCCGTGATCGTGATCCGCTCTTCCTGGTCGGGATGGAGGTGTTCGCTGATCACGCCTCCCGGAACAGCGCGCCAGTTGAAGCGCACGCACGAGCCGTTGCTGTCCTCACCGATAGCCGTGTACTGGATCCACTCGCCGGTCACCGGATTGAAGAAGGATCGGAACCTGGTCGCGTGATCGCCGGTCGCTTGCGTCATCGGCGCGCCTTCAGCTCGGTGAGCCTGTTGAGGCGCGCGCTCGAAGAGCTGCCAGGTCGTGGAAGCCCGCCGCGGCGAGGCCGAGGAGCAGAAGCCCGGCTGCGATCCCAGTGGTCGCGGCGAGCGTCGAGCCCGACAGGGTCACGACGAGGACAACCGGTCCAACGATCAAGGCCCAGCCGACCGGTCGGTAGCGGGGGATGTGCACGAGATGGTCGAGGAAGAGCAGCAACGGTCCGATCGTGATGGCGATCGACGGCAGAACCCAGTCGCTATGGCCGGTCACGATGACGATCACCGGCAGGATGAACGCGGCGACGAACTCAAGGATCGTGGCGACGGTCACCGCTCGTTCGATGCGCTTGGCTTCGGGGCTGCTGGGGCGGGGACCGGCGCCCGCGGTGACCCGAATCCCATAGCCGAGGACGATGAGCGCGAGGGCGCCGAGCACGAGGGCCAGCGCGACCCCGGCTCCGTCCGCGATGTTGAAGCTGCCCCGGACCAGCCAGAACGCGGCGAAGGCCAGCTGGATGAAGCCACCGACCCGCAAGACCCGCCGCCTCCACGCCTGCCGAGGGTCCAGCTCGGTACCAGGCGGTGCCGTGGATGGTGTCATGTCTCGCTCCCTTGACTGCGGTACCAGTCGACGGTCTCGGTGATCGCCACGCTCAGCGGGGTGCCAACGACTCCGAACGTGGACTCGTATTTGGTCGTGTCGAGGATGAACGGCTCCTCGAACTGGTATTCCATCTCGGCCAACCCTCGCATCAGGGGGCTCACGAGCCCCAGCGCGCGCATCACCGATTTGGGCATGGTTCGGATCGGCACCGGATGGCCGACCTGGACCGCCACGAGATCGAGCAGGGCCCGGGTGGTGACCGTCTCGGGGCCAGGCAGGTGCCAGACCTCGCCGACCGCTCGAGCGTCGGTGCCGAGGGTGGCGAGCCCAACCGCCAAGTCGGGCACGTAGCTGTAGGTGTGGGGCAAGTCAGGGTTGCCGAGAAACTCGGCCGGCCGCCCTTGCACAGCCCTCCCGAAGACCCGGTCGCCAAGCGTGGATCCGGCGGTGACACCGGCACCGAAGAAGTCGGATCCTCGTCCGATGGTGAGTCGGACTCGACCCGATCTCTCCGCGGCTAGCAGCTCCTCCGTCATCGCGGCCCGGGTTCGACCTTTGACGGACGTGGCGGTGAGCGGGACGTCCTCCGTCATCGGCTTGCCCCCGGTCGGGCCGTAGCCGTACAGGTTCTCCAGGCTCACCAGCAGCGCGTCGCTTCGCTCGGCTGCACCCAGCACGGCCCGCTGCAGGGGTGGAAACCGCTTCGGCCATTGCGTATACGGAGCGTTCAGACACTGGTAAACGACCGCCGCGCCTTTGGCCGCGTCGGCCGCGGCCTCGGGGTCGGTCACATCGGTGGCCCACCAATCGACCCCCTCCGGCAACGTGGACGGTCGGTGCCGCGAGACCGTGCGGACGCTCATGCCCATCCCGGCCAACCTGGCACCCAAGGCCGTCCCGACTTGACCGGCACCGAACACGACGTGTCGTCCGCGCTCGCTCATCGCGTGCTCTGCTCGGAACGTCCGCGGCGATGTGGCCACGAAGCGAAGCGGCTTCGAACGCCGATCACCTCGACCCGGCCCGCTCGCAGAACTGCACGCTCACGCACATCAGGGACCGTCATCACGGCGCGTCTCCTCGTATGAGGAGACGTCAAGCCCGTTAGGGCGATGTTGCCGTGAACGCTCGTCCGGCTCGAACCAGGCGTCTCATCAATTTCTGAGCCAAGTGTATACCCAGCCGCGTCGCGGGGCCCCGAGCGCAGAGTAACTTGAGCAGCTCGCCCGTAAGTCAGTGTGCACGACGCTCTCACCGCGCCGATGCGGCGACCGGGCATCCGCTGTGCGACCCTTCGAGCGTCGCCAAGAGCCGAGCAGTGGCACCCGAACTGTCACGCTCACGTCAGGAATCGGACGACCGCCGTGGTCTCGAACCGCTCTGGAAACGGTCAGCGAAGGTGACCGGCCTGAGCCCAGCCCCAGCACAGGGTCCGGTTGACCGAGCGTCGGGCCATCGCCCGGCGGCGCCGATCCGGAAGCGAAGTGGCTGGTGGACGTGGTGGGACGAGCACGACGTCATCGTGCCCGCCGTGTTCGCCGTCGTCGCTGCCGTCGCCACCCTGGTTGCGACGCGGCATGGCCCGGCGCTATCACCGGATTCGGTGACCTACATCTCGGCGGCGCGGAATCTCGCTGCCGGTCACGGCTTCACAGACCTGACCGGGCAGCCGAACACGACCTTCGCCCCTGGGTTCTCCACCCTGCTCGCGGTGGCGCAGTGGGTCGGGCTCTCGGCGCTCAGTGGGGCTCGGCTCATCAACGCCGTCTCCTTCGCTGGTGCTGTCATCCTCACCTGGGTGCTGCTGCGACGACACGTCGCCTCGCGCCGGCTGGTTCTCGGCGCGACGGCTCTCGCCGCGATCTCACCCGCCCTGTTGAACGTCTCGTCGCACGCATGGTCGGAGCCACTGTTCTGCGTCGTCGTGCTGGGTTTCGTCCTCGTTCTCGAATGTGCGCTCAACTCGACGTCGCATCCGACGGGCCTGATCGCGCTCGCCGGATTCCTCGCCGGGCTCGGCGTCCTAGTCCGCTATGCCGCCGCGGCCCTGGCCGTCACTGGCGTGCTGGTGCTCCTGGTATCTCGAGTTGGTCGGCCCGTCCGTACCCGTCTTGCCCAGGTTGGGGTCTTTACGCTGGCCGTCGTGCCGTTGCCGGCGCTGTGGCTGATCCGCAACGCCAGCTCGGGCGCGCCCTACCTCCTCGGGCCCCGAGTCGCGGTGTCCGAGAGCCTCTGGGGGCTGCTCCGGCCCTTTGCCAACGGACTCGGCGAGCTCGTCGTGCCTACTGGGACGATCTCGTTCTGGGAGGTCGCCGTGCTGGAAGGCGCGGCGCTCATGGCCATGGTGGCGGTGGCGGTGGCCTGGCATCGGCTCCGAGCCGAACACGCGACTAGCGCCAACACGCTGGTCGCGCTGAGCGGGCTCATCGCCGTGTACAGCGTGTTCGTGCTGGTGGCTGGGAAGCTCTCCGGAGCCAGCGTCGAGGCGCGGACCATCATGCCGATCTACCTCCCGCTCCTGATCCTCACCGCGTCGCTTGTCGAGCGGGCCCAAGCGGTCGCGAGGAGCCATCGGACTCGCTGGCGTCTCCCCCCTCGCCGCGTTGGGCTCGTGCTCGCGATCGCGCTCCTCGGGCTCTATGGCGGCTGGTTTGTCCAAGCGGTCGTCCAAGACGGCACCGTCGGACGCTACGCCTCGCCCAGCGTGATCGGGTCACCGCTCGCAGAAGCGGTCGAGCACCTCCCCAGCGGTGAGCCCGTCGTGAGCAATGCCCCGTGGGCGCTCTACTACGCATCGGGCCATCAGCCGGTTCTGCCCCAGCCCGGACCGCTGGTTCCCGCGGCCAGCCTCATTCCCCCCACGGTCGATCAGCTCGTCGATGCGCTGTGCTCACGGCCGGTCTACGTCGCGTGGTACAGCAGACGAGGCGTTGCCGTGCCCGCGAGCAAGTTCCCGACCCTCGCCCTCCACCCGGTGCACACCGTGTCCGACGGCACCCTCTACGCGCTCTCCGCCGATACACCCTGTGCCGGTGGGGCTGCCCACCCACCACCGAACGCCGTGGCCGCGATGCCGCCGATACTGGCTCCGCTCGCAGCCACGACCAGCGATGCACACAACTCGTAGCCGACCGCGCCCGTCGCTCGGAACATCCCACATCGCTCAGGAGGCGGGTCTCGGCACGACGTGGGCGGCTCGCGCCGGGGAATCGAGGTCGATCAGCCAGCTGTTGCCGTAGCGGCTGGCGCTGGCGCCTCCCGGCAGCGCGGCGACGATCTCACGGACTTGGATGGCGCTGTACATCGGGTAGCCCGCGTACTGACCGGTGTGCAGCACGATGTAGCGAAGCTTGAGGCGTCTCGCCGTCTCGAGCGCGCCACGTGACGGGAACGAGTTCAGCGAGACCAGATTCGAGATGTAGTCGCTCGGTGCGCTGCCGGAGTAGCCGTTGACGCGATCATGCCAATCGAGGGTGCCGTAGACCATGCGCGGCGCTTCAACGAAGGGCCATTCGTGGGTCGGGCTGATGCTCCCGGCCATGGGCAGCTCGGCGACCGCGCCCGACGGTCGCCGGGCGAGCTCGCGATACACCGCGAGGGTCGCCTGATCCGTTGGGAGCTCAACACGGTGGATGGTCCCCGCGAACTCGAGCAGCATCACGGCCGCCACGCCGACTGCGACCAGCGCCGCGGTGCGTGGGCGCAGCCGCCGGGTGAGCCAGCTGAAGCCGACGCCCGCGATCACCGCCCCGGTCATCATCGCCGGCATCGCCAGCCGCGAGACGGCGCGGATGTTCTTGAAGCCGGGCAGGTTGTGGAGCAGCGTGAACGGCATGGTGACCCCGAACTGCTGTGGGCCCAGGGCGATCACGACCGACGCCGCGGCTGCGGCCATCAGCAGCCACACGTACTGAGATCGTCCGGGCGGCACAGGTTCGTCGAGGCGCGGCATCGGGTCTGGACCGTCGGGCGCCCGGTCTGGCGCTCTGAGGCTGGCGCGTCGGCGACGGCGGCTGACGAGCACCCCGAGGCCGACCAGGGCAAGCAGCGCGGTCGAGAATCCGGGAAAGAAGGTGTGCTCGGTACGACCACTGCGCTGGTTGGCCTGATGGTCGAGGCCGGGATACAGCAGGCTTCCGGGTGACACGGTGACCAAGTCGGCGGGTTGGAGGCCCGAACGCGGGCCGAGCGCGCGCTGTTGGTTCAGGCGTGCGTACGGCACGAGCGTAGGGACGGCGAGCAGCGAGATCGCCCCGGCAACGAGCAGACACTGCACCAGGCGCCGGGAGAGGTCACGACGATGCAACAGCAACCACCCGACGAGGATCACGGCGACGCACACGAGGTAGATCGCGGAGTAGTAGAGCGACCCCGTGAGCATGGCGACGTTCGCGACCCCGAGCAGAGCGGCCCAGCGAAGGCTGCGCTCCTCGAGGGTGCGGAACAGCAAGTAGAAGCACACGGGGAACAGACCGAAGAGCAGCAGCTGGGTATGACCGAGGTGCACGTATAGGAAGCTGCTGAACGTGAACGCGATTGCGGCGAGCACGGCGGCATCGCGTCGACCGGTGAGCCAGTGTGCGAGTAGATACATCCCGGCCTGCGATAGGACGAGCAGACCGAGCATCAGGAGGTTCAACGAGAGCGCCCATGACGCGCCGAGTCCGCGCAGGAGCGCGAACGGCGGGACCAGGACCAGCAGGTTGTCCGTGTAGGCCAGCGTCAACGAGTGAGGCCAGAAGATGTTGGCATCGAAGAGATGGAGCGGCTGGCTGAGGATGGCGTGGGAGCCCCACGACAACACCCAGATATAGAGAACCGGATCGCCGAGATCGGGAACGGTCCGGTCCAGCGAATACCAGGTCGGGCGCAGCATCAGCAGGGCCAGCCCCAGAAAGATCCCACCCAGCAGCACGCGGCGCTGCCACCGATGCGGGTCCGGGGAGCCGTTCCCGCCTCGCGACGGCGCGGAGGGCGTCCGGCGCCGATCAATCACAGCCACGCACCCACATCCTGCGCCATCCGACGCGAAGCACTCCAATCTGCGATCTGGCAGATCGAGGACGAACCGGCTCGGTCGGGCTCGGGGTCTGGTCCCGGTCTCGGACCTCGAGACCGGCAGCCACGCGCGGCGCCCGACGCTCGGCTGCTACCCGTAGGCTGCCGGATCGTCAGCGATCCACCGGTATCCGATGCCGGGCTCAGTGAGGATCAGCCGCGGGGTCGCGGCCTCGTCCTCCAGCTTCTTTCGGAGCTGGCCAACGTAGGTTCGCAAGTAGTTGCTCTCGGTGCTGTAGCTAGGACCCCACACCTCGCGAAGCAGTTGCTCGTGGCTGAGCAGCTTGCCGGGACTCCTCACGAAAATCTCGAGCAGCGCGAGCTCGGTCCGCGTCAGGTGCACTGGCCGACCGCTCAGGCGAACCTCGCGTCGCACCAGGTCGACCTCGAGTTCATCCACCCGCAGCACGGCCTCGTCGTCCACGCGAGTGGGCCGCCGTCGGAGCGCGGCACGGACGCGAGCCAGCAGCTCGTCAGTGTCGAACGGCCTGGTGACATAGTCGTCAGCCCCGGCGTCAAGCGCTGCAACCTTGTCACTCGGCTGGTCGCGAGCCGAGAGCACAATCACCGGCGTGTCGCAAAAGGACCGCATGCGCCGGAGCGTCTCGTTGCCGTCGACGCCGGGGAGGTTGAGGTCGAGGATCACGAGATCCGGGCCGCCTTCCGCCAGCACAGTCAGCGCCTCCTCGCCCGTCTCGGCCTCCTCGACATGCAGACGGTGAGCCCGCAGGCTTGCCCGCAACGCGCGACGCAGCGGGGCGTCGTCCGCGACGACGACCAGCACTGAGCTGCACGCGGCAGGACTCCGAGAAAGGCGCTCGACGAACCTGGCACCGCCTCTAGGAGCGTCCTTCACCCAGATCGACCCGCCGTCGGCGGCGACGTCGGCTCGGACGATCGCGAGCCCGAGTCGCTCACCGACAGATACCCGTCGACTCGCGGCGACCCTTCGACCGTCCAGAGCAGAGATCGAGCACCCGCGCGACCGCCCTTCGTCGCGACCGCGGACAGCGTCGCTCTGCCCTCGGGCAACTCGCCGATCGGACGAACCCTGACACCTTCTTGACACGTTTGGAGGCGGCCGTCGATCCCCCAGCCCGAGGCCTCCGCGGTAGTGGCCGACGCCGAAGCCACCTCGAGCGCGGACGTCGCGAGCGGACGGTGCGGCCCCGGTCGCGCCTGCCCCCCAGGCGCGAGACCCGCGGTCGGCGACCGTCCCGGGATCGTCATCGTCCCGTGCGCCATCAAGAAAGCATCAGAAAGAAGGGCACGTCCACAAGTAGCCACACCCCACCGCCGATAGCAAGGACGCCAGTGGTCTTGGCTTGCTCGCTCAAGGAAGACGACGGAGCACCTCTGGCAGGTCCCGCCGGGGCCTGAATCGGCCCCAGGCCACATGCACTCCCTGAGGCCGGTGCGCGAGTGGGGCCCGGAGGAGCTCGGGCTGACGCACGGCGATGGGACCCCTCAGGGTCGGCCGACCCGAGTCAAGCCGAGGCTCCCGGCGGGTCCCGGCTTCGTGCCGTTCGCTCGTCGCAGCCGACCGCGGAGGACCCCCGATTTCCTGATGTTTTCTTGACGCCCAGCCGATGTGGACCCGTCACAGCGTTGCCGATACAGCAACCCGGCGGGCCTCGTGGTGAGGGCAACACAAGCTCATGACTCGTGGTGGTATCAGGAGCTCAGAGGGCCGGTTCCCGTTCAATCACGCTCGGTCCGGGAGGCGACGCGACGCCACGGCGCGCCGTCGAGCTCGGCTCCTCCGCTCGGGCGCGGAAGCGCCACCGCGCCGGCGTTGCGCCGAGCGACGCGGAGCGGAGAGCGGCGCGGCCCTGGTCGAGATGGTCCTCGTCCTGCCGCTGATCCTCGTCATGCTGGGCGCCGGGTTCACCGGCTGGGACGCCATGCAGGAAAGCATCCGTCTCACGAGCGCGGCGCACGCCGGCGCGATCAAGGCCGCCAACGACATCCAGGCCGGCCAGTCAGCGAACGCGTGGAACGACGCGACGACCGCGGTGAACCAGGAGGAGAACGCCAGCAACGTGTACCAGAACACCAACTCGGGAGCTGCCGACTACGTGAAGATGACACAGGCGACGGACAACCTCAACGGCTCCGGGGCCTCGATCAACACTGTCACGATCACGATCTCGAATGCTCACGTCACGGTGATGCCGTTCGTCTGGAACATGACCGTGACCACGTCTGCCACCGCGAGGTCCACATGATCGGTCGCGTCCGCAGACAGCATCCCAACGATCGCGGTGCGATCCTCGTCCTGTTCGCCGTCGCGACGCCGATCCTCATCGGCATGCTGGCGATCGCGCTCGACCTCGGCTACGGCTTCGTCCAGACTCGGCGGGCCCAGAACGCCGCAGACTTCGCGGCGTTCGCCGCGGCGCAGCAGCTGAATGGGTCGACGGTCTGCAACGGCTCGACCGCGGCGCCGAACATGCAGCAGCTCGTCGACATCGTCCAGCACGTGGTGAACGACAACGCGCCGTCCATCGGGTCGGCGTGGACTGGCCAGTTCATCGACGACACGGGAAAGCCGATCAAAGGGTCGAACTTCTCGTCGACCAGCGGCAACGCGGCCGTGTTTCCGCCGCCCGGAGCCTGTGGCGTCCTTGTCGACTCGACCCCGGCGTGGTCGCCATTCTTCGCTCAGATCCTCGGCATCCACACCCTGAGCGGTAACGGATCGAGCGACGTCTCGAACTCCATCCAAGGCCAGCCGATCGGGATCGTGGCCCTGAACAAGGTCGGACCACACGAGACCCTTGGCGGCGGCAGCGGGAAGTTCGTGGTCTCCGGCGACATGGTCCTCAACACCGACGTGACGAACCAGCCGTGGAGCGTGTCCTCGCACAGCTGGGAGTTCGACGACGCGGTCGACGCGAAGACGGGCAGCAACCTGTACGTCTACGGCACGATCCACACGAACGATGGCACCTACAACAACGAGCCACTGTGGCCGCTCGACCAGTGCTTCTCGGGCCAAGGGCCAGTCGGAAAAGGCAACGGGGGCGGTCCGGCCTACGGCTCGGCTCCGACACCCACCAACACGCTCTCGTGCACCGACAACGGCTCGAAGGTGACGGTGGACTACAACGCGATCGACCCGACCGTCGCGGCCATCAACGACCCCCTGCAGTCGGCCGGCTCACCCCCGAGCCCGTTCAACACCAGCATCGCCTGCCCGGGGATGAACACGGTCACCTACTCGAGCAGCCCGAAGCTCAGGCACCCTGCTGCCCGGCGAGTACACGAACCCGGTCCAGATCACCGGGTCGGCGCAGTTCGACGACTGCTCGGGGTATGTGGGTGAGGCCGCCTATCCCGGCCTCTACCGCTTCGACAAGGGCCTGTGGATCGACCCGCAGACCGCGGGCGAGACGGTGACCGGCTCCAACGTCCTGCTGGCCACCAACAACCCTTATCCGCTCGCTGGCAACGTACCCGGCTCGAGCGGCAGCGGCGGCTTCGTCGCCAGCGGGAGCGGCAACGGGGCCCCCTGCCTCCCGAAGGGAACGATGACCAGCGCGCCAAGCGGAGGCGGCTCCCCGGAGCCCGAGGTCGACGGCAGCGCCGGCTCGGCTTGTAGCGGCACCAGCCCGACGACCTACGGCGTCATCTCCTACGGCGACTCGTCGTTCAAGCAGGTCACGGGCCTCTACGGCACCGGGGACAACCTGTCGCTGATCGTTGGCGGCGTCTCGGGCACGACCGTGACGCTGTCAGGTCCCACGACCGGCGGCTATGCCGGCTCCAGCGGGGCCGCCGGCGTCGCCCTCTACCAGAACGCCACCACCCAGGCGAACTACGGCTTTGACGCGGAGTCGGGAGACGCCGCGTCCATCAACATCACCGGGCTCGTCTACAACGCCTCGCTCACCAACTACGGGGCCAGCGCCCCCCAGGACTACTGGGACGGCACGGGGGGCGGCATCCCCTTCTACGCCGGCGGGACGCTCCAGACTGGGTACGGCGCGGGGTGGTCCGACGGCCCCGCCCCCTCGGGCGGGACGGTCACGATTAACGGGACCTGCATCGTCGACGACTTCAACACCGACGGCGCGACGACCATCACAATTCTCGGTCAGCCCTTCTCGCTGCCGGGCGCGGGCCGGCTCTCCTTCATCGGATGACGCGACGGCGGGGGTCGTGTGGTCGCCCGAGCGAATCGGGCTCGGTCCTGATCGAGTTCGTGCTGGTCGTGCCGATCGCGCTAGCCCTCATCTTCGGCCTGATCGGCGCCAGCTACCTGTTCTTCCAGAACTCGGCGCTGCACAACGGCGCGAGCGCCGGCGCGAGGGCAGCCTCGATCGAGACTTCGCTGTCGACAGCCTCCGGCGGCAAGTACTGCGAGTCGGGCCAGCCGGCCCCGATCGAGCAGACGGTCGCCAAAGCGGCCATCGACCTGCCCGTCAACACCGCCTCCCTGTGCGCAAGCACTCAGACTGCGACGCAGCTCACCCAGACCCCCAACGTCGCGGGGAAAGTCAACATCACGGTGACGTGCGGCGGGAACTGCTCGGCCCCCTTGAGCGCCTCGGTCACCTTGACATACGACGCGACCGGGTTCACCGCCCCCATGGGGCTGAGCTACTCGATGAGCGCCACCAGCCAGGTTCCCGAGCTCAACCCCTAGCTCTGACCCAGCGGAGTTGTCTCCATCAGGGTCCGATCAACCCAGAGGACCATCCGCGAATCGTGAGGGACACGACCATGTCTCGAACGATGCCGAGGGGCGCGGCGGAGGCTCAACGACGCCTGCCGAAGGATGAAACCTTGAAAACTCGGCGGGGCCTGTCGGTACTACTCCTTGATGACCGATCAGGCTTCGGGAAGGGCAGCAAAGTCACGCTTGGTCTTTCGGTACCAGCCCATTCCAGATACAGGCTTTCTCCACCGACCCTTCATCTCCTTCAAGGCACTTTCGTGCGTCGCATCACCCTGGGCGACCATCTCCTTGAGATGTCGATCTTGCGCTTTGATGACCTCATCAGCGGACATGCCGTGGAGCGGAAAATCGCACGGTCCACCCAACTGTTGACATGTCATGGTCTTCATAAGCCTCGTTCCTTTCATTGTGTGCGACCGGAAACTAGGGCGAGTTGCTACAACGCACAGAGCGAGCGGCTCGACGACGCTTAGCGCGGGAGCGGGGGTCGGCACTCATCGGTCCTCAAGCAGCCCGAGGACGTTGCCATCGGGGTCGGTGACGGTGGCCACCACGCGGCCGCCACCGACGTCGTGCGCGGGCTCCTTCACCGTGGCACCCGCGGCAGTCACAGCGGCCAGCTTCGCCTCGATGTCCGCCACCTCCCAGTAGGCCACCGGTGATGTCATGCCCTGCGGTCCTCCGCCCGGCAACAGCCCGATGTGCTGGCCCGCGGCCTCGAAGCCGACGTAGTAGGACTCGTCGGCCTGCGGCGGTACGCCGAGCAGGGCCACATACACCGCCTTGGCCGTCGCCAGGTCGGACACGGGATGCAGCACTGTCTTGATTCCCTGAGTGGAAGAGGCGGTCATGGTCACTCCTGAGGTCGTGGGTCACGTCGACCCGGTGGGATTATCGGGATCACAGACGAACGGGAGCCTCGAGGTTGCTCTTAGCCATCACCTCGACGACGGTGCGGCGGTCGACGTCGGGGGCGGCGGCCGGCGACTCGAGGACGATGGACGTGGCGAGGCGTCGGTGTCCCCCAGGGGGGTTCTGCCCTGGTCAGTCATCAAGACGCACTGCATGGCTTCCTCCTCGTGGGTCGCCGCTACTCCTATGACGGATCGCAACGAGGAGATGTGACGGCGAGGGAGCTAGCCGGCGTCCGCATCGAGGACCACGATGTCCAGTTGTCGTATTCGTTCGACATCTCCAATGACGTCCATGGCGACGATCTTGCCGCTGGCAACAGTGAACTGCACCACGCCGCGCAGATTTCCACCGGGCATCCAAGCGAATCCCGCAAGACCATCGATGATTGCGAGCTGCGCGCCCCTGGCCCCAGACAGGCTGGATGCCACCGCCTCTGCACCGCGGGTCTCCCGCAGAGAGCCCATGCGCACGGCAGCGGCGTCGGGGCGCAGCACGACGTCCGGATCGAGGAGACTGAGCAACGCCTCGAAGTCTCCCCCGCGGGCCGCCCGCAGGAAGGCGTCGACGACCTGGCGTTGACGGACGAGATCGAGGTCGCCCATCGTCGGGTTGCCTTGCAGCCGCCGCCGAGCCCTGCTCGCCAACTGCCGCGCCGCTTCCGGCGAACGATCGACCACAGGAGCGATCTCGTCGAACGGCACGGCGAAGACATCGTGGAGGACGAACGCCACTCGTTCCGAGGGGGCGAGAAGATCCAGGACCATGATGAGTGCGGCACCGACCGAGTCGGCCACGAGCGCCTCGTCTGCAGGGTCATGAGCGTCCACGGCGCTCACCAAATCATCGGGAATGGCTCCGACGGACTCCTCAGGGCGAGCGCTGCGTGACCGCAACCGATCCAGGCACAGGCGGGCGGTGACGGTCGTGAGCCAGCCGCCGAGATTGTCAACCTGAGCGAGGTCGGTTCGATCGAGGCGTAGCCAGGCCTCCTGGACGGCGTCCTCAGCATCGGTACGGGAGCCGAGGATCCGGTATGCGAGAGCCTGCAGCCGCGGTCGGCTGGCCTCGAACTGCGCCGTAACCCAGTCGTCCTCGGGCATCTCGCTTCCTCGCGCCGCGTATCCTTACCAAGAATGACGTGTCCGAGGGCGTGAACGTGACCGACCGGGCGGCCGTGCCTCGGAGAGCCAGTTGCACCACTGCGGTCGCTCGCTGGCCCTCAAACCAGATCGGGTGAATCGCCGTTCAGCGGGCCCGTGGCGAGGGCGCCATGCTCACCACCCGCCGGTCGCCAACCCGAGAGCCCCGACACCCGCGACCAACCAGCGCCCCAGCCTCATCGACCGTCCTCCACCTCCGCGGGCTGGCGAGGACCTAGCCCGCGCCGGCCGGGTCGACATACGTCGGGCGCTGTTCCTCGCGTGGGCAAGGCTGACGGGGGTTTCCTACTTCCGGTAGCTCCCACCGCGGAAATCTTCAACGAGTCCTGGGTGGTTCGGGCGCCAACCGAGGCTCGGTTCGAGCCTTGGCGGCATCGGCGCCCTGATCGAGTAGCAGAACCTCGGCGAAGTAATCACCCAGGCGCGCTCGGGCCTCTTCGTCGGACCCGGGAACCGCCCCTGGGGCGCCAACGGCGACCGCAGCCGCCTCCGTGAGCTCCGCAACGGTCGGATTCAGCCCATCGCCAATGACGTAGTAGCCCCGAGCCGAGTCATTCTCCAAGACTCGCCGGAAGAAGTCCGCAAGGTCGACGACGTGCACCGTGGACCAGTGCTGTCTCCCCGAACCGATCATGACCAGGTTGCCGGCACCATCTCGGGGTGAGCCCAGCAGCACCCCTGGAACCCCTCCGCCGGCGTCGCCGTAGGCAGTGCTCGAGACGATCACGACGCCGCGCATGCCTGCTGCGCCGAGCACACGGCGCTCGATCGGCTCCTTCCATGACACCAGCGCCGGCGCGTTGAAAGGAGAGTCCTCGGTGATGGCGGTGTTGGACCCGTAGACCCAGGCGCCGCCGATCTGCAGGTAGGGCTTGCCCGTGTCCCCGAGGGCATCGATCACCGCATCCACCACGGCGGAGTCCAGGTCAGCGCTCGTCGCGTCACCGGGACTGGCGGTGTGGATCGCCCCGTCAACCTCGCGGAGGAGGCTTGCGACTGCCGATCGGTCGAAGAGATCGACGACGGCCGCGTTGGCGCCGCGGGCGCCGACGGAGTCCACGTTCGCGTCGTCGCGGACCAGGGCCGTCACCTCGTGGCCGTGGCCCAGCAACTCCGCCATTACATGAGATCCGATGAAACCGGTTGCACCGGTGAGAGCCACGTTCATCGCCGCAATCCTCCTGGCCTGCGTGTCTTTCAAGCCTGGCCTGCCTGTCTTTCAAGCACTGTAGAGCCAGTTACTTGAATAGTCAAGTTCAATGTGGCCCCGAGCCGTTGAACACTCTCTGTTCTAGGGACGCGGTAGGCCCATGCCGCACGGGGTTACTTGAAGCGGTTAGTGAACCGGCTACCCTGGTGCAGATGACCGGACCAGGCCCCCGAGGAGCTCAGGAGCCTCCCGTGAAGTGGCTCACCCCGGCGGAGCTGGCCTCGTGGCTCTCAGTTGTCCGGCTGATGACCTGGCTTCCCTGGTCGATCGATCAGCAGCTGCAGCGCGACTCGAAGCTGAGGATGGTCGAGTACCAGGTCCTCGCCATGCTCTCCGAGAGCCCAGCGCGGACGATGCGGATGAGCTCGCTTGCCGAGGTCACCAACGCGTCGCTGTCCCGGCTGTCGCACCTGGTCGAGCGGCTCGAGAGGCGCGGCTTCGTCCACCGTGAGCCGGACCCCACCGACGGACGGTTCACGAACGCCATCCTGACCGAGAAGGGCTTTCAGGCACTCGCCGAAGCCGCGCCCGGACACCTTGCGCACGTCCGGTATCTAGTGATCGACGTTCTGTCACCAGAGCAGCTGCGACGCCTCGGCCGCGACGCTGACCGCATCATGTCGCACATCGACACGTCTGGCATCAACTAGTGCCTCGTCAGCCAACGTTTGCATTGTTTTGCGCGGTGTTGGTTGATCCTCGCAGGATTGTGGTGTCTGCGAGCGACTCCCCGTCGGGGGTGGCGGGGCGGCCCGGGGCCGGGCAGGACCGACGCTGATCCATGTGATGGCGGCGGCGGTCACGTCGCTGGGTCGGGGTTCCGACGCGACGGTGCTCCACGACCAGGGGGCTGGTCGTGATGGTTCCGCCGCTGCTGGTCCAAATGGCGTGTCTATCTGCGAGAGCTGCGTTGCTCTCTGCGTGGCATCACTCAACCATTCCGGGATCGAGCTCCCGGAGGTCGTTGAAGTGATCGACAAGACGCGGGTGGTGGTCGGGTCATCTCTCAGGGCATCGTGATCGCACCACCGTCGCCTCGCGGCTGAGTTCAGCAGCGCCGACGAGCCCACGCCCGACGCACGGAAGCCGTCGACCAACGCCGCGAGCAGGCATGAGTCGCACGGCCCGCCCTGCAAGGGAAAGTGGAAGGTTCTGCACGTGTCCGCACGAGTGGCGTCGAGATCTGGGTGCTGTGTCGGAGGGCGACTCGCAGATTGACCCCGCGCTTGCGCCCCGGGTGGTCACGAACGTGACGCCATGACCTGCATGTTTGGGTGGGCGCTGGAGCCTCGAACCTGCGAGTTTCGACTTGTAATGGCGATTCGATAGGCGGCGGCATCGTTGGGCCGACAGTCGCGGTTTGGGGGTCTGCAGACGGGTTAGCCTGCAGGGGACGAGGTGCTCAGCCCGTGAACGTCGGAGCGAGCACGGTCGGTGTGCCGGGCGGTACTGCCGAGGTCGGGATTACCTCAACAGCTCCAATGTCACAGCCGGGGCCCTGAGGACGGCTCACTCCCCGTGGTCTGTTCCGATCCCAGCGGCACCGTCCGCTTGGCAGGAACTGATCGGGATGGCGTCGACGAGCGGACTACCGAACTCGGGAAGGCGAGTTTGGGTCGGACCGCCGTTATCGGCGAGTGCTCCTAGCTCGGGATTGCCTCCATTCTGGTGGTCGGTGCTCGCCGCGAATCCGCAGGATGTGTCTTCATCAGAGAAGTTAAACCCATGCGTGGTCATCGCCGACAGGTCCGCGCAGTTCTCTCCGGTACTTGATTCCAGCGCCACGACCGAGCCAAACGATCCAAGCGACCCGCCGCTTCCGAGCAATGGGCTCATTCCCGAAATGTTGGCGCCATTCGACGCGCTGTTCTGAGTGATCGTCGCATAGACAAGCGCGATCGGACCCAAGCTGAAGAGCCCGCCGCCCGCCGAAAGCCCGCCCGGGCCGGCTGCATTGCCGACAACCGTCGAGTTCGTGATAGCCAGAGGGCCATCGAGAGCAACAATCCCGCTACCATCATCGCCCGCCGTGTTGCCGTTGATCGTCGAGTTCGTGACCGTTGCAGAGGTGCTGGCGTTGATCCCGCCTCCGGAGAAACCTGCGGTGTTGCCACTGATCGTGGAGTCCACCACCAGTGCGGTGCCGACTGACGTGGCGATACCAGCTCCGAGGTTCGAGGTAGAATTATCGGCGATTGCGGAGTTCATGACGGTGACCGAACCCCCGACGTCATCGATTCCACCGCCACTCACCGCAGCGTTTTGGGTGATCATCGAATTGTTGACGGTGAGCGGACCGCTGGCTTCGATTCCACCGCCGTCAACTGCAGCGGAGTTGGCTGTGATCGTCGAACCGCTGACCGTCAGCGGACCAACTCCCCCGTCATCGATCCCTCCACCGAACTTGCTAGAGGCTCCCCCGGTGATGGTGACCTCCTCAACGGTCACAGCGAGAAATCCGTCCGCACTGACTACCGATTGGCCTGTACAGGTCTGGCGCAGCGTGTGCCCGTGACCGATCAAGGTGATCGCCGCACCGCTGTGAAACGGGGAGCCCAGAACGCAATCTGTAAGCGTGATGTCGGCTGCGAGATCGATCTGAGTCTCTGCAGGGTTCGACCATGCAGCGCGGAATCCCGCCTCGTTGTTCACTGAAGTCGCGTGGGCCGGGGCCGCCTGGACGACGAGCATCCCGGTCAACGCCGCAGTCAGTGCTCCCGCCGCGACCAAACGCCGGCGTCGAGTAGACCCACGACCAACCACAAGCTCACCCATTCGACTCCTGGGAACTCGGCGGCGCGCTCGTGAACGCCAGCGGACACCCATCACCAAAACAACGAGTCCCACCTGCGGCTCCCTGGCGTTTCCTCGGGCCGCGATAGCTCGCAGACGAACTATCCCCCGGGCCAGTACATCCAGAGGCTGCATCGCAAACGGGACCGGCGGCAGCGAGCCGCTCGGTACGCCGGATTCTGTCCGGGCACGAGGTCGACCAGCCGAGACGCAGGGAGATGGTCGCTGAGCAGGGATTTCGCTTCGCATTGGTTGTCGTCGTCCTGCAGCATCCATGCCTCGGGCGACCGGCTCACGGCGCGGGGTTGGGAGGCGAGTAGGGACAGGCGATGTCCATCGCCGGCGGCGTGGCACTGACGAGGAAGTTGGCGATCGTGGTGTCGGCGCAGTCGGACTGGCTGAGTCCGAAGGTGCCGTGGAGACCGCCGACGATCGTGACCGTCGGCATCGTCGGGTAGACCCGCGCCATGTTGACCGCCCACTGGTAGGGGGTTTCACCGTCGCGAGTGGCGTTGGCGATCACCCCCGCAATCGGCGGCCCGTACTGCGCCGGACGCGGCACGGGGTGGGGTTCGGCACCGTCGTAGCCGTTGCACGTCGTCAGGTAGTCGACACCGAGCGAGCCGCCGTAAATCGGCGCCTCGCGCACGATCCCTCGCAGGAGGTCCTGCTGGCGGGCATTCGAGATCCGGTCGGAGAAGTCCTGGCACACCACCGCCGACCAGAGGCTCCCCACAGTGCCGGTGCTCGGGCTCTGCAGGCTCTTGTCTGTGAGCGCCTGGCGCGCCGTGGCCTGCTCGGCTGGGGAGCCGAAGAGGGCATTCCAGGGATCAGTCACCGCCTGCGCGGCCTGGGTCCAGCTCACTTCACCGGTGATGGGAAAGAAGTCGACACCGTCGTTGAGGACGTCGAGCACGTCCCAGCGCGTGTCAGCGCGTCCCGTCCGGGAGGGGAATGGTGCGACGGTTCAGTTGCGCCATCACCTCGTCGAACTTCGTGCGCAGGCCGGTGGCCTGCAAGAAGAAGCCGATCGAGTCGTCCGGTGCCAGCGAGCCCGCGCTGATCCCGGCGAGGTTGATCTGCGGGTCGATGTTGGCGTCGAACACCATCGCTCGTACCCGATCGGGAAACAGCTGTGCGTAGGTCGAGCCGAGCAGCGTGCCGTAGGAGAGGCCCCAATACGTGATCTTGTCGTCACCGACCGCGGCACGCAGGGCATCCAGGTCATAGGCCCCGTCCACGGTGCCGGCGTGCTCGACGAGGCTTCGGTTCTCCTCGAAGCAGGTCGCGTTGTCGCGCGAGACCTGCTGCTGGCGCGCGGCCAGTACCGCTTGCCAGTGCACCGTCCCCGTCGCCGGGCGGGTGGGCTTGGGGATGTTGCAGTCGTGGCCCTCGAGTGCCGGGGTGGAGGCGCCGATGCCACGCGGGTCGTAGGTGACGAAGTCGAAGCTTGCGCGGACAGCCGCCGGGAGCAGGTACACGATCTTGGAGAGACCGACACCCGACTGGCCGGGGCCACCCGGATTGAAGAAGAGCGTTCCTTGATACTCAGACGCAGGGCCGGTGGCCCTGAGCCTGACCACCGCCAACGTGACCTGCTTACCCTTCGGGCGGCTGCGGTCGAGCGGCCGCACGAACGTCGCGCATTCGAACCCTTCGAGGCCGGTGTCGTCGACCTTCCTCCAGCGATCGAACTCCGGGTTGCTGCAGGGCTTCCAATCGAGCACACCCGGTTGCCGGGCGTTGGCGGCGACGACGGGCCGAGCGGCGGAGGCAACCGGCGAAGCCGAGAGCGTCCACGCGACTCCAGCCAGCACAACTGTGACGAACCGGGCCACTCGGCGCCGGGTCGCCCGTGACGACGCGGCGTCGGATGTGCTGCGGGGCATCTGGGTAGTTCTACAGCGGCAGCGCCGCCGCAATCGTCATACCTGACGAGGCGTGCGGTCCAGCGGTGGTTTCGGACCGTCTTCGATGCTCGTGGCTACGACCCGGATCGATACCGCGGCGTGGCAACCCGTTGCTGAAGTCGACCTCGACCAGCGGCATGGTCCGGCGTCGCAGCAGCAACCGCATCGCCACAACTCTGACCTTCGCCATCCGTTTGGCCCCGTCCGGTGGAAAACGTGCCCTCCGACAGAGCGGGCGCAGCCGCCGGCTTGGCCTCACCCAGGCGGGTACGGGATCGCTGCTCCAGGGCGACCGGGGCTCACCGTGAGCCGGCCCGGCGGTGGACCGTGCGCGCGGCATGACCCGTCATGCGCTTGCCCTGGAGGGTGGTGGCGAGTCGGCCTGTACGCCGGATTTTGTCCGGGCCGTCTCTCGACGTCCCGGGGCGGCCATCCCTCTCGGCCGACGGTTACCCGCCGGCTCTAGCGGCCTACCCGGGGGTGGTTGCGGACGGGCCGTCCTCCCCCTGTCTGGCCTTGCTCCCGGTGGGGTTTGCCGAGCCGCCCGGGTCACCCCGGGCGCTGGTGCGCTCTTACCGCACCGTTTCACCCTTGCCTGTGCGGCTGACGCCGCCATCGGCGGTCTGTTCTCTGTGGCACTTTCCTGCGGGTCACCCCGACTGGGTGTTGCCCAGCGCCGTGCCCTGTGGAGTCCGGACGTTCCTCGGACCGGCAGTGCCGGCACACGGCCGCCTGGCCGACTCGCCACCGTCTCCAGTCTCGCGCGCTCCGGAAGCTGGGCGCCCCGCCGTTCTGGACCCGACGTAGGCGGGGCCGGCGCCGTACGCTCTCGGCCCGATGGCTCTCCCCGCCGCGCTGACGCGAGCCGAGACGCGCCTCCTCGACGAAGGTGACCCGCTGCGCCGCCAGGAGGTCGACGAGGTCGCGGCGCTGCCCCTCGACGGCCTTCCGGACCTCATCGCGCTCGCCCACCGGGTGCGGCTGGCGCACTGCGGCCCGGCGGTGGAGCTCGAGAGCCTCCTGAACGCGAAGTCGGGCGCCTGCCCGGAGGACTGCGCCTTCTGCTCGCAGTCGGCTCGGTTCGAGACCGACGCTGACGTGTACGCGTTCCTCGACGTCGACGAGGTGCTCGACGCGGCCCGCGCGACACGCGCCGCGGGAGCGACCCAGTTCTGCATCGTCGTCGCGGTGCGGGGACCCGAGGAGCGGCTCCTGCGACGGGTGCTCGAGGCGGTCGACGCGGTGAAGAAGGACACCGGCCTCGAGGTGGCGTGCTCGCTCGGGCTCCTCGACCCAGACCAGGCCAAGCGGCTCGCGGCGGCCGGCGTGCGCCGCTACAACCACAACCTCGAGACGTGCCGGGCGGTGTTCCCGACCATCTGCTCGACGCACAGCTACGACGACCGGGTGCAGACGGCGCGGTGGGCCCTCGACGCGGGGATGGAGCTGTGCTGCGGGGGCATCCTCGGCCTCGGTGAGACGCTCGAGCAGCGGATCGACTTCGCGTTCGAGCTGGCCACGCTCGAGCCGTGCGAGGTGCCGATCAACTTCCTCGACCCGCGTCCCGGCACCCCGCTCGCCGACCGACCCGTCCTCACCCCCCGGGAGGCGCTGCAGGCCATTGCACTGTTCCGGCTCGTCCTGCCGTCGGCGTGGCTGCGCCTCGCTGGGGGCGCGAGCTGGTCCTGGGCGAGCTGCAGTCGATGGGGCTGCTGGCCGGCGCCAACGCGCTGATCGTCGGGAACTACCTGACCACGGTGGGCCGCTCCGCCGACCAGGACCGAGCGCTCCTCGACGCGCTCGGGATGCCGGTCGCGGACGGTCCCGGCGAGGGCCGCTTCATCGTGGCCGAGGACGGCGCGCACGCTCGCCCGCCTCGGGTGGGGTTCCCCGTCCGAGGCGCCTGAGCAGACCGGCGCCAGCTCAGCGTAGGTGCGCCGTCTCGTTGAAGCGGGTGAGGACCGGCCCGACTGGTCCCGGGATGAGCCGGGAGATCGACGCCACGTCGAGGCGCAGCCGCCAGGCGTACAGCTCGTCGAGGTCCAACGCGCAGAGGATCAGGGCCTTGATCGGCGAGACATGACTCACGACGATCACCGTGTGGTCACGGGCCAGCTCGAGGGCCTCGGCCGCGAACGGCGCCACCCGGACGTGCAGCTCGGCCAGGCTCTCGCCGCCGGGCGGGGCGAAGGTCGGGTCGGTCCGCCACCGCTCCCCCGACTCGCCGGGGAGGTCCGCCACCGGTCGACCGTCCCAGTCGCCGTAGTCGAGCTCGATGAGCCGACCGTCGACGGCCACCGGCGCGCCGGTCGTCTCCGCAATGCGCGCTGCCGTCTCGCGGGCCCGTCGCAGCGGGCTGGCGAAGAGGATCGGCGCGGTCTCTCGACGGAGCACCGCCGCGACCGCGGCCGCCTGCTCCGCCCCCCGCTCCGTGAGCGGCGGGTCGGCGCGGCCGAGCAGCAGGCCGGCGCGGTTGGCGTCGGTCTCGCCGTGGCGGACCAGCACAATCACGAGGTGCCGTCCCGGAGCCGGCCGGTCCGCAGGAACTCCTGTCGCACCCGAGGGACGTACAGGTCGTACTGGCCGACGATCCACCACCAGCCGAGCAGCCCCACCAGCTCCTCGAGGACGACGACCCACCAGACCGGCAGGAGGCTGTAGTCACCGGCCGGGCCGAGGAACGGCCAGAGGAACACGGGGTCCTGGGTGAACGCGCCGGAGAGCACGAGCCCGACGAACACGCCGATCGGGAGGCAGAGCAGGCGGCGACGCAGCAGCCGGGAGCGGCCCGCGGTCAGCGTCATGATCACGGCGAGGAGCGCGACCGCGAACAGCAGCGAGTGGCCGACCGACCGGTGGCCGATCGGGAGATCGACCAGGAGGGGCAGCATCGAGCCCAGCGCGATGACCCGGTAGTCGAGTCCGCTGCTTCGAAACACGGTGGCCACGATCAGGATCGACAGCGCCGTGTACCAGAGCAGCACCGGTCAGCCCTGGTCGAGGGCCGCGTTCACGAGGAGGTCGGCGTCGGTGTTCTCCTCGCGGGGGACGTGGTCGAGGTCGACGACGTCGTAGTCGGCGAGGAGCTGCGTCGCGGCTGCGTGGAGGGGCCGCAGATGCTCCTGCTTGACTCTCCAGGCGCCCTGGAGCTGGCGGATGACCAGCATCGAGTCGGCCCGGACCCGGACCGTCCGGGCGTGGTAGGGCCGGGCCGCCTCCAACGCCGCGATGAGCGCCCGGTACTCGGCGACGTTGTTCGTGGCCACGCCGATCCGCTCACTGATGGTGGCGAGCCGCGTCGGGGGGTCCGTCCCCGGATCGACGACCAGGGCGCCGATCCCGGCCGGGCCCGGGTTCCCCCGGGAGCCGCCGTCGCAGTAGATGAGGATCGTGTCGGGTCGGCTCACGGGACGAGGATGCAGCCGCAGTTGTCGCAGTAGGCGAGCGTGTCCGGTGGCTGATGGCGGATGCGGTCGACCTCGCTCATCGGGATCGAGAGGTGGCAGCCCTGGCAAGTCGCGCCGACAAGGCGAGCCGCGCCCACGCCGCGGGCTCGTTCCCGCCGCCGCTCGTAGTCAGCCAGGTGCGCGGCGCGGATCCCCGCGGCCTGCTGGTCCCGCTCGGCCTGCTCGGCTGCGAGCGCGGCATCGAGCTCGGCTTCGCGGGCGCGCAGGTCCCGCTCCACGTCGGCCGCTTCGGCGTCGAGCTGGCTCCGCTGCTCGTCGAGCTCGGTGATCGCCTCGTCGAGCGGCTCGCGCTGCTCCATCGCCGAGAGCTCACGGTCCTCGACGGTCCGTTGGCGGCGTCGGAGCTGCTCCACGTCCGCCTGTAGGGCCTGGAGCTCGCGAGGCGAGCTCACCTCACCCGAGTAGAGGCGCCGCTCGGTCTCGGCGATCTGCTCGGTGAGCCGTTGCGCGTCGTCGGCGAGGCGCTGCTCCTGGCGGGCCGTCTCGTCCCGGTCGACTTCCTGCGCGGCGCGGGCGCCGGCGACGGCAGCAAGCTGGTCGTGCAGCGCCGCGAGCCGGTCGCGTTCGGGAAGCGTGACGCGCTCGTGACGAAGCCGGTCGAGGCTCAGATCGTGCTCCTGGAGCACGAGCAGCGATTCCATCTCGCTCACGCGCCGCACCCTACGGGCCGGGACGCGGGCCGGGCCATGCGCCTACGTCGTGGCTGGCGTCGTCGTCGGCGAGGTGGTCGGCGCGGTGGTGGTCGGCGGGGTGGTGGTCGGCGGGGTGATGACGACCGTCGGCGGCGGCGTGACCTGCGGGCCAGTCGGAGCGCCCGGGGTGGGCGCGGCGCCGGCCAGGCGACCGAGGGGGGTGATCATCGCCCCGGGCCGCGCGCAGGCCGGCCCGGGGGGGGCGAAGGGCAGCTCGGGCTGCCCGTTCAGCGCCTCGGTCATGAACTGCTTGAACGCGCTCGCTGGGTAGTTGCCGCCGAACCCGGCGCCGGGGATGCGACCGGCCGGGTTGCCGTGCCAGATGAAGGTGGCGAGCTGGGGAGTGAAGCCGAGGAAGTTGGCGTCGGCGAGATCGTCGGTCGTCCCCGTCTTGCCGGCGACGGGGCGGCTACCGAGCGACGCGCCGGTCCCGGTGCCGCCCTGGATGACGCCCTGCAGCATGTTGGTCTCGCAGTCGGCGGTGTCCTGGCTGATGACTCTCGTCCCGGGGACGTTCTTGGCGTCGAAGATCACCTGACCCTCGGGGTTGACGATCCTGCTGATGAACAGCGGCGTGTGGTGGATCCCACCACTGGCGACCGTGGCCGCCACGGTCGCCATCTCGAGCGCCGTCGATTCGATGGCGCCGAGCGTCAGGGTGAGCACCGGCTTCAAGGTGTGCTGCGTGATCCCCATCGCGTACGCGGTCGACATGATCTTGGGGAACCCGACCGCGAGCTCGGTGCGCGCGAACGCGCAGTTCACCGAGTTGACGGTCGCAGCGCGCAAGGTCATGATCCCGCCGCCCGCCTCCGCGTTCTGGGTCATCCCATAGGGCGGCAGAGTGCACGGTGACGTGCCGTCCACGGTGTCGTTCGGCGAGAAGCCGGACTCGAGCGCCGCGGCGAGGGTGATCGTCTTCCACGTCGAGCCGGCCTGCCGGCCCGGATAGGTCGTCGCGATGTTGTACTGGCTCTGCAGGAACCCGGGCCCGCCGACCATCGCCTCCACTTCACCGGTGTTCGGGTCGATCGACACCAGCGACCCGGTGAACCCGGACGGGGAGCTGAGCACCTGGTCGACGGTGTTCTGCGCGTCCTCCTGCAGCTGCGGGTTCTCGGTCGAGTAGATCTGGAGACCGCCCTTCAGCACCGCGTCCTCACGCTCTTGGGGGGTGCGCCCGAGCGCCGAGTAGACCGGGTTGTTGATGAGCTCGCTCTGCACCTGCGCGACCCAGGCGCTCTCGGGCTGCAGCTCGGTCGGCGGCTTGATGGTCGGGAGGGGCGCCCGGTCGGCCGCGTCAGCCTCCGCGGGGGTGATGTAGTGCTGCGACAGCATCGCCTGGAGCGCCACGTGGCGACGGAACCGGGCCCCGTTCGGGTTCGTGAACGGGTTGTCGCCTTCGGGGTTGTTGATCACCCCGGCCAGCAGCGCTGCCTGCGCCACCGTCACCTGGGCCAGGGCCGGTGACGTGTACCCGGTGATCGTCCCCGGGGCGGGAGTCAAGAACAGGCGCTCGACGGCCGCCTGCACCCCGTAGGAGCCTTCCCCGAAGTACACCGTGTTCAGGTACTGCTGGAGGATCTCCTTCTTCGAGTACTGCTTGTTGAGCCGCAGCGCGAGGATGATCTCCTTCACCTTGCGGTTCACGTCCCGCTTGGAGGTGAGGATCCGCTGCTTGACCAGCTGCTGGGTGATCGTCGATCCGCCCTGCTCGATCGCCCCCGACGAGATGTTGGCGATCGCAGCCCGGAAGACGCTGTGGATGTCGATGCCGTCGTTGGTCCAGAACGTCCGGTCCTCGGTCGCGATCACGGCGTCCTGGACGATCTTGGGCACCTGGCTCAGGTTCACGTCCTGGCGGTTCTCGAGCCCCAGCTGGCCGATCTGGGTGCCGGCGCCGTCGTAGATCGTGGACCGCTGGGCCAGGGCCCGCAGGTGAGCGACCGCGGGGCTGGAGTAGGCGTAGCTCTTGGCGAAGACGGCGCTGGCCGGGAGCAGCGCCGCGACGCACGCCCCGACCGCAATCCCACCGACCACGATTGTGATCAGCAGCCGCCTCGCCACCGGCCCGACGTTGAGCATGAAGGGTCCAGGATGGCACAGGCCCCCCCAGATTTTGCGTTCGCGGGGCGGGTCGGCGGGCCGCCCGGGGGAGCCGGCCGGCCTGTCACAGCGGCTCGGTAGCCTCCGCGGCGATGGCAGGACCCGACCGGGGGCCGGCGGGCCAGCTCGCCCGCCTGGGCGTCCCGACCGTGACCGCCGCCCCGGGAGGGGCGGCCCGGGAGGCGCTGTTCGCGCGGATCGCCCACGCCCAGGGCACCGATCCCCTGGCGCCGGTCACCGTGGTCGTCCCGTCCCTCTACGCGGGCCTGTCGCTGCGACGCCAGCTCGGGCGCGCCCGGGGCCTCGTGAACGTGCGGTTCGTCCCCTTGGCCCGAGTCGCGGAGCTGCTCGGCGCGCCGAGCCTGGCCGCGGGCGGCCGAGTCCCGCTCACCGGCGCCCGTCGAGTCGAGGCCGTCCATGCCGCGCTGCTCGCCGAGCCGGGCCAGTTCGCGCCGGTGGCGAGCCACCCCGGGACCGACGAGCGGCTCGCGGCCACGTTCAGCGAGCTACGCCACCTTCCCCCCGGGGCGATCGACGCGCTCGCTCGGCGGGGCGCCCGCGGCGGCGACGTCGCCCGCATCTTTGGGCGCTTCCTGGAGCTCACCCGCAACTCGTACGACGACCAGGACTTGGCCCTCGCGGCGGCCGCGCTGGTCGACCGGGACGCCGACGCGTGCGCAGAGCTGGGCACGGTCATCGTGCACCTCCCCCGCCGGCTGTCGTTCGCCGAGGCCGAGCTGCTCGGCGCGCTGGCGCGGCGGGGGCGTGTGCACGCGGTCACGGTCCCGAGCGAGGAGCCGGGGTCGGCCGACCGTCCGGTCGTAGGGCTGCTGGTGCAGGCGCCCGACCCCGAGGACGAGGTCCGAGCGGCGCTGCGTCGACTGCTCGTTCACGCCGAAGCCGGAATCCCGTTGCACCGGATGGCGCTGCTGTACCCGGTGGCGGAGCCCTACGCGCGGGTGGCCAGCGAGGTTGTCGCGGGGGCGGGCGTGCCCTGGAACGGGCCCGCCGCGGACCGGCTCGCGGACTCGATCGCAGGCCGGGTCCTCGGCGGACTCATCGACCTGGTCGACGACCGCTTCGCCCGCGACTCAGTCGCGGCGTGGCTGTCGAGCGGACCGATCCTCGACCGCGACGGCCACCGAATCCCGGGCGCCCAATGGGACCTGGTGTCGCGGGCCGCGGGGGTCGTGGAGGGCGCGGAGCAGTGGCACGACCGGCTCGCGCACCGACCGCGCGGAGCTGGACGCCTCCCTCGCCGTCGAGCAGCCCGAGGAGGAGCCGGAATGGCGCCGCGGCGCTCTCGAGCGGGCCGCCGACCAGACCCGGACGCTGGAGGCGTTCGTCGACGAGCTCGTCCGCCGCGCCGCGCCTCCCCAGCCGACAACCTGGGCGACGCTCAGCACCTGGGCCCGGGAGCTGCTCGCCCGATACCTCGGCGGGGAGGGCCGCCGCGCCGACTGGCCCGAGCGCGAGCTCGACGCGGCGCGCCGCGTCGACGACCTGCTCGGCGAGCTCGGCTCGCTCGACGCGTTCCACGCCACGGTCGACGTCACCCGGTTCCGGGGCGCGCTCGACCAGGCCCTCGCCGCCCCGGCTGGGCACCTGGGCCGGTTCGGGACCGGCCTCTTCGTCGGTCCGCTCCACGCCGCGCTCGGCGTCGACATGACCGTCGCCGCGATCGTCGGCGGCGCCGAGGGCACGCTGCCGCCCCACGGGCGGGAGGACCCGTTCCTCCCCGACTCGGACCGGGCCGCCCTCGGCCTGCCGACCAGCGCCGACCGCCGCGACGACACCCGCGACGTGTACCGGTCGACGCTCGCCACCGCCGCGCACTCGATCGTCTGCTTCCCGCGAGCCGACCCGCGCGCCGAGCAGGCCCGCCTCCCCGCCCGATGGCTGCTCGAGAGCGCCGCCGCGCACGCGGGCCGGCTGGTCACCGCCGAGGAGCTCCACGGGCTGCCCGCGCGGCCGTGGCTGGACGTCGTGGCGTCCTTCGAGCAGGGCGTGGCCCACGACGCCGAGCCCGCGTCCGTCGAGGAGCGTGACCTCCGCAGCCTCCTCGAGTGGCGCGCCGCCGGCCGGCGGGTCCGCGACCACCCGCTTGCCGACGGTGCCCTCGGGCGCGGCTACCAGCTCGCCGCGGCGCGCGCCTCGGACCGGTTCACCCCCTTCGACGGGAACGTCGGGGACAGGGCGGGCCCGCCGACGACGGACGCGCCGCTGTCTCCAACCACGCTGCAGGAGTGGGCCCAGTGCCCGTTCCGGTATCTCCTCGCGTCGGTCCTCCGGGTCCGGGACGTCCCCCGACCCGAGGCCACCGACCGGATCAGCGCCCTCGACGAAGGCAACCTCGTCCACGCCATCCTCGAGGAGTTCGTGCGCGGCGCGGGGCCGGTGTCACCGACCCGCCGGTGGGCCGACGAGGACTCCGATCGGCTCCGGGGGATCGTGGCGCGCGTCTGCGACAACGCCGAGGCTCGCGGCATCACCGGCCGGGAGCTGCTGTGGCGGTTCGGGCGCCGACGGATCGAGCAGACCGCGGCCCGCTTCCTGCGCGTCGACGAGGCGCTGCGCCACGAGCACGCCGCCGCACCGAGCCCCGACGGGCTCGAGGTCCCGTTCGGCCTGGACGGCGTCCCCGGGGTCCGAGTGTCGCTGCCCGGCGCTCGACCGGTCACGTTCCGGGGCCGGATCGACCGGGTGGACCGCTCCCCCGACGGTGAGCGCGTCGTCGTCTACGACTACAAGACCGGGTCGGCATCCGGGTACGAGGAGCTCGCGGCGGACCCGGTGATGGCGGGGCGGCGCCTCCAGCTGCCCGTCTACGCCCTTGCCGCGCTTGAGCAGACCGGCGCCCGAGACGCCGACGCCTTCTACTGGTTCACCACCGACCAGGACGTCGACCGGCCCGACCTCGGCTACGAGTTCAGGCCCGAGGTGCGGGAGCGGTTCGAGACCGTGCTCGGGCTCATCGTCGACGGCATCGATCGGGGATGCTTCCCCGCCCGGCCCGGCGAGCTCCGCTACGACGCGCGAGTGCACCGGGAGGAGTTCTGGGAGTGCCGGTACTGCCCGTACGACCGGATCTGCCCCCTCGACCGCGGCGCAGCGTGGGACGCCAAGTCGACCGACCCGGCGGTCGCCCCCGTCCTGGCCCTCGAATCCGAGGCGATCGACGGGGATCAGCCGTGAGCGAGGTCCGCGACCAGGCGGCACACGACCAGATCCGTGACGAGTTGTTCGCCAGCCTGTTCGTCGAAGCCGGTGCCGGGACCGGCAAGACGACCGCGCTGGTCGACCGGGTCGTCGCGCTGGTCTCGACCGGGTCCGCCGAGCTGCGCCAGCTCGCCGCGATCACGTTCACCGAGGCTGCCGCGGCCGAGCTCCGCGACCGGGTCCGCGCCGCGCTGGAGCGCGTGGCCAGGGCCGACCCCGACCCTCCGGTCGACCCGGCGGTGCAGAGCCGCTGCCTGCGAGCGTTGGACCAGCTCGACGAGGCAGCGCTCACCACCCTCCACGGGTTCGCGCAGCGGCTGCTGAGCGAGCATCCCTTCGAGGTCGGCCTGCCACCGGGGTTCCGGATCCTCGACGACGTCGAGGCCAGCGTCGAGTTCGACCAGCGATGGGCCGCATTCGTCGACGCGCTCTTCGCCGACCCGACGCTCGAGCCCGCGCTGCTCACCTGGCTGGCTGCCGGGCTGTCCATCGAGCGGCTCCGCCCCATCGCCAAGGTGCTCTCCGAGTACCACGACCGGCTCGCGACCCCAATTCCGCCCGGTCCGATCCCGCCGCTCCCCATCGGGGCGCTCGTCGCCGCCACCGACGAGCTCCTCGCCCTCTGCCGGGCCGGGTGCCGAGACCCCAACGACCTGCTCGCCCAGCACATCCTCACCCTCGGGCCGGTCCGCGACGCGCTGGCCGCCGCCGAGGACGAGCTGGACGAGCTGCGGGTGGTCTTCACCCTGCCGTCCTTCGCGCCGGGCGCAAAGCGAGGCCAGAAAGGCAACTGGGGCGACGTCGACGCCGTGCGGGCCGCGTGTCAAGACGCCGAGGCACTCCGCGCCCAGACCGACCAGGAGCTGCGGCAGGCCGCGCTGACGATCCTCACCGCCCGGCTCGTCACCTTCGCGCGCGGCTATGCCTCAGACCGCCGCCGCGAGGGACGGCTGCTCTTCCACGACCTGCTCGTCCTGGCCCGGGACCTGCTGCGAGACCATCCGGACGCGTGGGCGGCCGCCGTCGACCGGTACCGGTACCTGCTGGTCGACGAGTTCCAGGACACCGACCCGCTGCAGCTCGAGCTGGCGGTGCTCCTCGCCGCCGACGGCTCCCACCCGGGCCGGCTCGACTGGCCCGACATCCCGATCCGGGACGGCGCGCTGGTGCTCGTGGGCGACCCGAAGCAGTCCATCTACCGGTTCCGGGACGCGGATCTCCGCGTCTACGACGACGCCCGCCGTCGGCTCGGGTTGCTGCCCGTCGAGCTGGTCGAGAACTTCCGCTCGGTGCCTCCCATCCTGGACGTCGTCAACGCCGCCTTCGAAGCGCTGCTGACCGAGGACCCTGGCGTGCAGGCCGCCCACGTCCCGCTCCTCCCGCACCGCGACGGGACGACCGAGGAGCATCGGGTGGTCACGGTCGGTGGCGTCACCGACGAGGCCATGGTCGCCATCCGAGCGGCGGAAGCGAACGACGTGGCGGCCACCGTGCAGCAGATCGTCGGCGAGGGCTGGCCGGTGCACGACCCGGACGGCACGGTTCGGCCGGCCACCGCCCACGACGTCGCGCTCCTCATCCCGTCGCGGACCGTGCTCCCCGCGCTCGAGCGCGCCCTGGAGGACGCGGGCATCCCGGTCCGCATCGAGAGCCAGAGCCTCGTCTTCTCCACCGCCGAGATCCGGGACGTGCTCCAGATCCTCGCCGCGGTCGACGACCCGACCGACGAGCTCGCGGTCGTCGCCGCGCTCCGCTCCCCCGCGTTCGGGTGCAGCGACGTCGAGCTGGTGGCGCACTACCGCGCGGGCGGACGCTGGGACTACCGACGGGACGGCCAGCCCGACGGCCCGGTCGGGGCGGCGCTCGGCGAGCTCCGCGGCTTCTGGGAGGCGCGATGGTGGCGGGGCGTGACCGCCACCGTCGACGCGGTCGTGCGGGAGCGGCACCTGCTGGAGCTCGCGGCGGCCCGGCACCGACCCCGGGACCACTGGCGTCGCATCCGGTTCCTCCTCGACCAGGCCCGGGCGTGGGAGGAGGCGGGCGGGACCAGCCTGCGCCGCTTCGTCGAGTGGGCCCGACGACAAGCCGAGGAGGGCGTCCGGGTCAAGGAGACCGTCGCCCCCGAGCCCGACGATCCCGCGCTGCGGCTCCTCACCGTGCACGGCGCGAAGGGCCTCGAGTTCCCCATCGTGATCCTCGCCGGCCTCAGCACCCTGCCGTCCAACCAGCCGCCGGCGGTCCTGTTCGGCGCGGCCGGCCCCGAGCTGCGGGTCGGGACCGGGACCTCGGGGACGCTCGTCACGACCCCCGGCTACGACGACCTCCGCGACCACGAACGGCGCCACGAGGCGGCCGAGCGGCTCCGGCTGCTGTACGTCGCCATGACGAGGGCTCAGGACCACCTCGTCATCAGCCTCCATCACCAAGCCTCGAACCGAGCCGACGGGTGCCACGCGGCCCGTCTCGCGCCGACCCTCTCGGCGCTCGAGGTCGCCGCCCTCGTGCCGCAGCCCGCCCCTCGGGGACCGTCACCGGCTCCCGGACCGCCACCCGCCGAGCGCGGCGCCCGGCGCGCGGGAGGAGTGGCAGGAGGCCCGCGAGGCGCTGCTGGCCCGAGCTGCGGTCGCGTCCGCGGTCGCGGCGACGACCCTCGCCGAGACGACCGACACCGACCGGGACGCGCCCGGCGATGTCGAGCCCCGTCCCCCCTGGCAGCGAGGACGGGCCGGCACCGCGCTCGGCCGGGCCGTCCACTCGGTGCTCCAGACCATCGACCTCGCCACCGGCGCGGGCCTCGACGCCACCGCCCGCGCCCAGGCGCTCGCCGAAGGCGTCGCCGACCGCGAGCCCGAGGTGCGCGGCCTGGTGGCCAGCGTCCTCTCGTCGCCGATCGTGCGGACCACGGCCACCGGCGGGTGGGACCGCTGGCGGGAGCTCCCCATCGCCGCCGAGGTCGACGGAGTCCTCCTCGAGGGCTTCGTGGACCTGCTGCTGCGCTCTCCCGACGGGCTGGTGGTCGTGGACTACAAGACCGACACCCTCGACAGCGACGAAGCGGTCGACGCCGCGGTCCGCCGCCACGCCATCCAGGGGGCGGCGTACGCGCTGGCCCTGGAAGCCGCGCTCGGCGAGCCGGTCGCGCGGTGCGTGTTCGTATTCGCGCGGCTTCCCCGAGCCGTCGAGCGAGAGATCCCGGACCTCGCCGCCGCGACCGCGGCGGCTCGCGGTCGCCTGGCGGCGATGGTGAGCTGACCCCGCACTGCTCCGACGCGGGTCGGGTCAGACGACGCGAACGCTGCGGGCTTCGTCGCCCTTGCGGCCGGGGCCGATCTCGAACTCGACCGTCTGGCCTTGCTGGAGGGTGCGGTAGCCCTCCCCCTCGATCTGGGAGAAGTGCACGAAGACATCGTCGCCGCCCTCCCGGGCGATGAACCCGTAGCCCTTCTCCGCGTTGAAGAACTTCACCGTGCCGCTGACCACTCGAGAGACCCCTTCATCCGCTCGCAACCCGTCGATTTCGGCGGTGACGATACCAACCGAGCCCCCGCCCGTCGTCGGCTGCCGCTGGCCCGCCACCCAGATTTGAGAATGACTCTCAGGATCATTCTAAGATCGCGGGTCCCCGGGCCTCGGGGCCCGACCCCTCGAGGGAAGGCGGTGCGATGACCGACGATCCGAGCACCGAGGCGTGACGCCCTCGGGCCGACGGAGGAGTCGCCGGGGGGTCGTGCTGCTCGCGGCGGCGGTCGTGGCGACCGTCGGGTTGGGTGCGTCAGGGGGCGGCGCCGAGACGGCGGAGCCGTCGTCGTCGCCGGGCCGGGTGGTGAGCGTCGTGGCGGCCGAGAACTTCTGGGGAAGCATCGCCAGCCAGCTCGGCGGAGTCCACGCGCACGTCGCGAGCATCATCACCAACCCCAACACCGACCCGCACTCCTACGAGCCCACGACCCAGGACGCTCGGACGCTCTCCTCGGCCGGCTTCGTGATCGAGAACGGGATCGGCTACGACCCGTGGGTGCCGAAGCTCCTGGCCGCGGACCAGACCAGCCCGCAGGTCCTCGACGTCGGCGACCTGCTCGGCATCGCCGACGGCGGGAACCCGCACCGCTGGTACAACCCGGCTGACGTGCAGACGGTCATCAACCAGATCGTCGCCGACTACCAGCGCCTCGACCCCTCCGACCGCGCCTACTTCACCGAGCGGCAAGCCGAGTTCGACACCGTCGCCCTGCGACCGTACGACGCCGCGATCGCCGCCATCCGCGCCAAGTACGCCGGCACGCCGGTCGGAGCGTCGGAGTCGATCTTTGCCATGCTCGCCCCGGCGCTCGGCCTGAACCTGATCACCCCCCCGACGTTCCTGCGCGCGATCAGCGAGGGGACCGACGTGACGGCCGCCGACCGGGAGACCATCGACCGGCAGATCTCCAGCCACCAGATCAAGGTCTACGTGTACAACAGCCAGAACGTCACGCCCGACGTGCAGGCCCAGCTGCGCGAGGTGAAGGCAAAGCACATCCCGTACGCGACGATCACCGAGACCCTGGCACCGGCGAGCGCCACCTATCAGGCCTGGCAGACCCGCCAGCTGCTTGGGCTCCAAGCCGCGCTCGCCCAGGCTGCCCGGTCGAGCCACGCATGATCGAGAACCGCCCCCTGCGCCCGGCGCCCCCGTCCGGGCGCGTCCGAGGCCGGACCGGGGACGAGCGCGGTGCCAACCCCCAGCGCGGTGCGCTTCTGCGACGCGGCGGTGCAGCTCCGCGGCCGCACGATCTGGTCCGGAGTCTCGCTGGATGTGGCACCAGGCGAGTTCGTGGCCGTGCTGGGGCCGAACGGAGCCGGGAAGTCCACCCTGATCAAGTCGATCCTCGGCGTGCACCACCTGTCGCACGGCGACGCGACGGTGCTCGGGCTGCCCCCCGGGCAGGCCGGGAAGCGGATCGGCTACCTGCCGCAGCGTCGCAGCTTCGACGCGTCGCTGCGGGTCCGCGGGATCGACATCGTGCGCCTCGGCCTGGACGGGAACCGTTGGGGAACCCCCCTGCCCCTCCTCCACCGACTCGGCGCCGCGCCGGGCCAGCAACGAGACCGAGTCGACGAGGTCCTCGAGCTGGTCGGCGCGACCAGCTACGCGCGCCGCCCCATCGGCCAGACCTCGGGTGGCGAGCAGCAGCGGCTCCTCATCGCGCAGGCGCTAGTTCACGACCCGGAGCTCCTCTTGCTCGACGAGCCCCTCGACAGCCTCGATCTGCCCAACCAGGCCGCCGTCGCCGGCCTGATCTCTCAGATCTCCCGCGCCCACGGGATCACCGTGCTGATCGTCGCCCACGACGTCAACCCGATCCTCGACTACCTCGACCGGGTGGTGTACCTGGCGCGCGGTCGCGCCCTCAGCGGCCCGCCGGCTGAGGTCATCACCTCGGAGACGCTGACCGCGCTGTACGAGACACCGATCGAGGTGCTGCACACCTCCGCGGGCGTCCCGGTCGTCGTGGGCCACCCGGAGGCTCCGGCGCGTCACCACGATCGCCACGCCGTCGGAGGCCACGAAGCGCCGTGACCGCCCCGGCCGCGACCAGCGGCCTGACCTGGAACGTGCTGAGCGACGTCCAGCAGCTGCTGTCGCAGCACTTCATGGTCAACGCGCTCGAAGCGGGGGCGATCGTGGCGATCCTCGCCGGGTCGGTCGGCTGGTTCATGGTGCTGCGACGGGAGAGCTTCGCCGGGCACACCCTGGCCGTCATCTCCTTTCCCGGCGCCGCGGGCGCCACCCTTCTCGGCGTCAGCGCCACCGCGGGGTACTTCACGGCCGCCATCCTCGGCGCGCTCGTCATCGCGGCCGTCCCCCGCGCTCCGAGCGGGCGCAGCTACAGCAACCAGTCGGCGGTCATCGGAACCGTCCAAGCCTTCGCGCTGGCCTGCGGGGTCCTGTTCGTCAGCCTCTACGGCGGCTTCCTCGACAGCCTGAACGCCTACCTCTTCGGCTCCTTCCTCGGCGTCTCCGACACCCAGGTGCTGACCCTCGCCGCGGTCGCGGTCGTCGTCCTGGCCGTCTTGGCGCTCATCGGTCGGAGGCTCCTCTTCGCCACCGTCGATCCCGACGTCGCCGCGGCCCGCGGCGTCCCGACCCGCCTCCTCGCGGTGCTGTTCCTCGTGCTGCTCGCCTGCGCAGCCGCCGAGGTCAGCCAGATCACCGGCGCGCTGCTCGTGTTCGCGCTCCTCGTCATGCCGCCCGCGATCGCCCAGCAGCTCACCGCCCGCCCCGCGGTCAGCCTCGCGGTGAGCGTCGGCGTCGGGCTCCTCGTCGTCTGGGCCGGGCTCGGCGTCGCCTACTTCTCCCCCTACCCGGTCGGGTTCTGGGTCACCACCTTCGGCTTCGCCGGGTACGTGCTCGCCACCGGGGGTCGAGCCCTGGTCGACCGGCTCGGCACCCGGCGACGGAGCCAACCCGCGGTGACCGCGTGATCGTCGGGCTCGCCGACCCGATCTCGGGCATCGGCAACATGCTCGGTCACCCGTTCCTCCGGGACGCGTTCCTCGCCGGGACCGGGATCGCGCTCGCCTCCGGCCTCGTCGGGTACTTCGTCGTGCTCCGAGGGCAGGTGTTCACCGGCGACGCCCTGAGCCACGTCGCGTTCACCGGCGCGCTCGGCGGCCCTCGCCTTCGGGATCGACCTGCGAGCCGGCCTGTACGGGTCCTGCGTCGTCTTCGCCCTGATCCTGGCCGCCCTCGGGCCCCGAGCCCGCGCCGACGACACCGTCATCGGCAGCGTGTTCGCGTGGGTGCTCGGCCTCGGCGCCCTGTTCCTCACCGTGTACACGACGTCGAGCAGCGGCGTGAACGCCACCACCGGCGTCAACGTCCTGTTCGGCTCCATCCTCGGGCTGTCCCACGCCGCGGCCGTCACCGACGCCGCGCTGGCGCTCGGCGTCGCCGCCTGCCTCCTCCTGATCGCCCGCCCCCTGCTCTTCACGACCGTCGACGAGGCCGTGGCCGCCGCCCGGGGCGTCCCGACCCGCTGGATCGGCCTCGCCTTCCTCGTCCTGGTCGGTGTGACCGCCGGCGAGGCCACCCAGGCCGTCGGCGCGCTCCTGCTCCTCGGGCTGCTCGCCGCCCCCGCCGGCGCCGCCCAGCAGCTCACCGCCCGGCCCTACCGGGGCCTGTGGCTCTCGGCCGGCCTCGCCGTCCTGTCGGTGTGGCTCGGTCTCTCCCTCGCCTACGCCGCCCCGTCTGTGCCCCCCAGCTTCGGAATTCTCGCCGTCGCGACCACATGGTACGTCCTCGCCGGCGCGGCGTCCCTCGCCCGTCGCGTCACCGGCCGCGCCGCGTCCCCCCCGCCCTAGCGACCCGGCGCGGCGGCCGGGCGCGCGACGGCGCTACCCGGCGAGCTGCCCGTCGTCGTAGTTGAGGTCGACGTTGAGGGTCACCCCGCCCCAGCTCTCGTAGTGGCCGCCCTGATACTGGTGGAGGCGCTGGTTCACCCAGAACGTGTTCGGGATATATGGGTTGTTGACCACCGACTGGACGCCGTTCCAGTCCGCGAACCAGATGTCGTCGGGCACCGGGCTGTACGGCTCGCCGAGGTTCACGTTCGTGACCTGGTCGACGATTTCCGTCCCGGCGCTCGAGTAGAGGCCCGCTTGGTAGCCGTAGTGGTGGAGATTGAGGACCCAGGCCTGGACGAAGTTCATCACCGCGGTGGCGCCCGCGCTTCCCCAGGCGTCGCAGTCGTAGCTCTCCATGTCGAAGTAGATGGGGGTGCCCGCGCCAAGCCCGAGATAACCAGCCTCGGCGACCGCGTTCGTCGCCGACTGCGCCCCCTGGAGGTACGCCACGTCCGGGGTGTAGCTCATGTCCTCACCCCCCGCGTAGCAGGGTGCTTGGAGGCCGACGTACAGCGGCGCCAGGAACCAGCCCTGCTGGCTGACCTGGCTCACCCACGAGGCGGTGAGGGTGTTGCCGGGCGGGCACGCCGCGTTCTGGCCGCCGATGTAGATCCCGATGCTGTGGTACGGGGAGAGGGTCCAGGACTGCATGTCGGCGACCGACGGGGCGCCGCAGGTGTCGAACCCGAGCCCCACGTACTGACCGGGGGGCGGCGGCGGAGACGCCGGGACGCAGGCCGCGAGCGCGATCGTCGCCGCGAGCGTGCACCCGAGCAGGGCCACACGGCGCGGGGAGCGGCGGAGCAGGCTACGACGCACGCTGGAAGCTCTCCAGGATCTGGGTCGCGACGGCGGGATCGGCCCGGAAGGCAATGACGGCGACGACACCCTGGTCCGGGAACACCACCGTGTCGGCCGCGTTCATCGTGGCGTTCGGGTCGACGCGCACGGACAGCCCGTTGAGCGTCTCGGGCTGCGTGGCGAGCTTCCGACGCCTCGGACTCGGTGTTCAGCGGCTCGACCTGGACCGCTTCGGTCCGTCCGATCAGCTCGGCGGGACACTGCGGCGTGGGGCCTTCCGCGCCGACGTAGGCGGCGTGGACGTCGAAGCGGACGCAGCGGTCCGGGTCGCTGCTCATCTGGTACACGGGCCAGCTGCTCGGCACCTCGAACTCCACACCGGAGTAGGTGACCAGCTGCTGACCGGCCGGCACCGCGGTCGTGGTCGTCGTCGATGCCGGCGTAGTGGTGCTCGTCGTGCTGGTCGAGCTGGTCGAGCTGGTCGAGCTGGTCGACGTCGTCACGCTCTGCCCGGCCTGCGAACCCGGCGACGCGACGCTCGGACCCGACCCGCCACCGCAGGCCGCGAACGCGACAACACCGACCACGACGGCGGCGATCGCGACGAACACGCGGCGGGAGCGGGAAGAGGGCATCATGCGCGGGGGAAGATCACGAGCCTGAGCGTCCTCAATGTAGACGGTCACACGGTCCGGCGGGCGTCTCACGGCCCGGAGAGATGGATCGACCCAGCGTCGACCCTCCTTTAGAACGTGCCCGCACGGCGCCGATTAACAGCCCCCGCCCCCAGTCCTTGACCATTCATGCGCTGTGGGCGCTCTGGCCGGTCTGCGAGACGGGGCGTCCGGCCCCCGAGTCGCCGGTGCGGTCGGATCCCCGGCGACCCGGATGGGCCGGGTGCGAGACTGCGACGATGCGGTTCGTGGTGGTCGGAGCCGGCGCGATCGGCGGCCTGCTCGGCGCCCGTCTCCACGGGTGCGGCGAGCGCGTCCTCCTGGTGGCGCGGGGCGAGCACGGTCGAGCGATCCGTGACGCCGGACTGCGCGTCGAGGCGCCCGGCGCGACGACCGTCGTCGCGGTGCCGGTGGTCGAAGACGTGCGCTCGGTCGACCTCGAAGCCGACGACGTCCTGCTCGTCGCGACGAAGAGCCAACACACCGGCGACGTCCTCGACGCGGTGCGGCAGCACGCACCACCGGACCTTCCCGTCGTCTGTGTTCAGAACGGTGTCGCGAACGAACGGCTCGCGCTTCGGTACTTCCCTCGCGTCTACGGGGTGTGCGTCATGTGCCCGGCCACGCATCTCGCTCCGGGCGTGGTGCGGGCCCACCGCGGCCCGGTGGCCGGGATCCTCGACCTCGGCCGCTACCCGGCCGGTGTCGACGATGTCGCCGAGGCCGTCGCGGCGGCGTTCACCGAGGCCGGCTTCGCGGCCGAGGCGCGCCCCGACATCCGGCGGTGGAAGTACTCGAAGCTCCTGCTCAACCTGGGCAACGCGATCGAGGCCATCGCCGGTCCGGCGGCGCGGGCCGGACCCGTGTTCGACCTCGCCTGGCGGGAGGGGGTGGCCACCCTGCGGGCGGCCGGCATCGACTTCGCGACGCCCGAGGAGGAGGTGGCTCGTCGGGCCGACCTGGTCCCCCGGCGGGCGTCCGGCGAGCCGCGAGGTGGGTCGTCGTGGCAGAGCATGATGCGGCGGACCGGCAACGTCGAGGCGGACTACCTCAACGGCGAGATCGTGCTCCTCGGCCGGCTCCACGGGGTCCGCACCCCGGTGAACGAGCTGCTCCAGCGCCTCGCGAACGAGGCCGCTCGGGCGCGTCGGCTCCCCGACCCGTCGGCCGCCGACTCGCTCGTCCGGCTCGCCACCGAGGCGGCGACGCTCGCCGCTGCCCCGGGCTGAGCTCGTCGACCAATCCGCCGGGGCACCTGGGCCGTAAGGCCCTCGGTGTGGCAACGCGGCTGGCCCCCGATGACGGTGCAGTCCCCGCGCTACCGCGGCTCGCGTCCCGGCCCCCGGCTCGGCGCGAGCTCAGGATCCGAGCCCGCCGAGCGCCCCGTCGCTCCGCCGCGCTCCCCCGCTGTGGCTCGGCTCGCCTCGGTGCTCCCCCGGCACGGCGAGCCGAGTCCACTCCGTCCGTCGGCTCCTCGGGCGTCGTCGCAGCCCCCCTCGGCGCCCGAGTAGCCGGCCCGGCCGCGTCCCGCCCCCGCCGGTCAGGGCGCGGGGGCGCCACCGGGTTTGGGACTCGCCCGAAGGGCCGCGACGTATCCTCACCCGGCCGGCGCGGTCGCCGGCCCTGCGGCACGCCGGGGAGGAACCAGCATGGCGCCGTCCGATCCTCAAGCCCCCGACGCCCGGTCGGGCGACGAGGGACTCGTCCCCGAGTTCCCCGACGACGCCGGCGTCCCGGTGCCCCGCCTGCCGATCGAGAAGGTCGAGAGCGAGCGGCTCCTCGAGAACGAGGTGCGCGCCCGCCTGGAGCGCGACGGCTTCAACGACGACCAGATCCTGCGCTGGCTCGAGGCCTACTGGGCCGAGCACGACGAGGGCGAGGCCGACGAGGTGGTGGCCTGGATCCGGGAGCGTGAGGCGGCGGAGCGCTCGTCGGGCCAGTAGCCCCGGCCGGCGAACCGTCGACTCGCTACGCGACGGTGAGCCGGCCGCGGAGGACCACGAGCCACGGCGCCTTGTAGCCCACCCGCCGCACGACGCCATCGGGCACGTCGACCTGAGCCTCGGCCGGACCGGCGTCCATGATCCCCAGGTACCGGAAGAAGACTCTCACCTGGTGGCTGCCCGGCGAGACCGGGATCGTGGTCGGCTGACGCCACTTCCCCCGCAGCGGCTGACCGTCGACGACGAACGTCGGGGGGAAGAGCAAGAGGAGGAACGCGAGCGGCATGAACCTCGCCGTGATCTCGATCGCGCTGGAGGGCGGCGGAGCAGCCATCGGTGTCTCTCCGGACTGGACGACGGGCCGGAATCGACAACGTAGCGAGGGTCGTCCCGGGCTACCCAGCCCAGGCTCCCGAAGGGCCGCCGCGGCGACCGCATCGAACCCGCGGGCCCATCCCGGACACCGACCCAGGGCTCCCCGCCCCCCGGGCTCGGCCCGACGGCGCCGCTCCGACCGCTCCCGGCCGCCCGGACCCTTTATTTGACGTCTCAATCAGATTCAGGTAGTGTGACCTTCAACCGTTCAGCGGACATCAATTCAGGAGGCACCATGCCCACGACCACCCTGGCCATCCCTGGCTACATCGCCGGCACCTGGAAGCTCGACCCCGTCCACTCCGACGTCTCGTTCACGGTCCGCCACCTCATGGTGAGCAAGGTTCGTGGGCACTTCCGGAAGTTCGACGTCGAGTTCGTCACCGCCGAGAACCCCCTCGAGTCGACGGTGACGGCCACCATCGACTTGAGCTCGTTCGACACCGGCAACTCGGATCGCGACGCGCACATCCGCTCCGCCGACTTCTTCGAGGTGGAGCAGAGCCCGACCATGACCTACCAGTCGACCGGCATCCGCAAGGACGGCGAGCACTTCATCGTGGACGGCGACCTCACCCTCCACGGCCTGACCAAGCCGGTGCCGCTGCACCTCGAGGTCAACGGCTTCCAGGCCAAGACCCCCTTCGGGGACACCCGGACCGGCTTCTCGGCCACGACCGAGGTCGACCGCCGAGACTTCGGCATCCAGTACAACATGCCGCTCGAGGGCGGCGGGGTCGTGATCGGCGACAAGATCCAGGTCCTGATCGAGGTCGAGGCGATCCTCGACCAACCGGCGAAGGCCTGACCCAACCGGACGGGGGTCCGCCCGACCTGACCCCCCGGGTCGGGCGGACCGCTCCGTCCACGGGCCCCGGGCCGCCAGCTCGGACCGGCGAGGAAAGTGACACCACTTTCACGGCCGATTCCTGCATCATGGCGGGTGAGAGTTGACAACGGCTGGCTCGGCCCACCCGCGCGTGGGTGTCGGCCAGGCTCCGGCGCCCACCAGGAGGTGACTGCGCCGACGTGGGCTGTCGACTCCCGGGAGGGTCGTGATGTCGCTGAGTTGGATCGCCGTGCCGTGGGAACGGCTGCGCCCTGGCGTGACGATCCGGTGCGCGGACGGTCGGCTCGAGCGAGCCGCAACCGTCGACAAGGGGGACCACAGCGTTCGGGTCATGTTCGACGACGGACGCGTCGAGCACCACGAGCGCTCCGAGCAGGCCGAGGTCCTCACCAACCGGTCCTGAGCGCCCCCGCGGCCGGTCCAACCTGGACGCCCAACGGATGACCCGGAAAGACTGGGGCTCGTGGCCCCAACCTCCCCGACCGGCGCGGTCGTCGCGGCGGAGGGCCTGAAGAAGCGGTACGGCCGCGGACGATGGGTGCTCGGCGGCGTCGACCTGCGCGTCGCACCCGGCGCCATTACCGCCGTCACCGGCGGGAACGGCTCCGGCAAGACGACCCTGCTCCGGGTCCTGAGCGGCGTGTCCCGCCCGTCCGACGGTCGCGTCGTCGGCGCCCCCGCCCCGGTGGGGTTCGTCCCCGACCGGTTCCCGACCCGGGGTCGGCTCAGTGCCCGCCAGTACGTCGCGCACATGGCGCACATCCGCGGCGTCGACCCGGCCACCAGCCGCACCCACTCGGAGCTGCTCTTCGAGCAGCTGGCGCTCACGCCAAGCCCGGACGCCGCGATCCGATCCCTCTCCGCCGGCAACCGTCAGAAGGTCGCGCTCGTCCAAGCGCTCCTCAGCCCCGTCGCGCTCCTCGCGCTCGACGAGCCGTTCGCCGCCCTCGACGAGGCGGCCCACGACGCGGTGCAGCGGCTCCTGACCGACTCACGTGACCTCGGAGCCGCGATCCTCTTCAGCGCGCCGCGCGACGTCGAGACCCCCCTGGCCGACCGGATCGTCGAGCTTCGCGGCGGGCGGCTCACCGACATTCCGAGCCCCCGACCGTCTCCGCCGTCGGGGGGAGCGCCGGTCACCCTCGTCCTCGTCGCCCCGCGGGTCGTCCGACCTGCCGGCCGCGGTCAGGGTCGTCGTTCCCGGCGCATCCCGCGTCACGATCAGAGACCGACACGTCACGCTGCTCGCCGACCCGTCGGCCGTCGACCGGATTCTGACCCGAGCCCTCGGCGCGGGATGGTCCGTGCTCCAGGTCTCACCCGGCGCCACTCCGTCGCCACCCGCCGCGCTGACCGTGCGCGCCCTCGTCCGGTACAACGCGGCTGAAGTCCTGCGAGGCCAACGCTGGCTCGCGCCCCTCCTCGCCTACGCCGCGCTGCTCGCCGTCGTCGACGCGACGAACGGATCACTGCGGTCGACCTACGCCGCCTCAGCGGTGCTGCTCGTCCCCATCGCGTGCTGGGTGACCGTGGTCGTCAACCAGAGCGAAGACCCCGCCCAGACCGCGATCACGGTGACCAACGCCGGAAGCCGCACCCGGGTCTGGCTGGCCAAGCTCGTCACGGCCGCCGCCGGCTGCATGGTGCTGGTCCTCGCCGCGCTCGTCGCTCCCGCGTTCGCGAGGAGCGCCGGGTGGACCGCGACCACGTTCGGGCTGGGCGTCGCCGCGTTCCTCGCCTGCGCAGCGTTCGGCGTCGCGCTCGGCGCGGTCTGCAGCCCGCCCGTGGTGCGCTGCCCCGCCTGGGCCGTCCTGGCGGCCGTCTCCCTGTCGCTGCTCGACGTCGTGATCCCGGGCGCGCCGCCCAGCCGGCAGGTGCTGTCCCAGCTCGGATCGGAGCCGCCACGCCACCTGACCCTCCCGGTGCTCCTCACCCTGATCGAGACCATCGCGGTGTCAACGGTCCTGATCGTCGCCGCGACGTGGCTCGCGAACCGTCGAGACTGAAGTGGCTCCGCCGGGTCCGCACCCCACGCCGAGCGCGGCGCGGTGCACCACCTCCCGAGCCGCGATCGTGAGCGCGCGCGGCGCGTCGAGCGACGTGTCCGTCCGAAGGCTGGGACCTGCCATCTAAACTCAGCCACCGCCGTCCGCCTCCTCCATCGCATGGGGTGGACACCCGGAGGTTCGACCCGCGGACGACGGAGAGCGTCCCGAACGACTCGTCACCGCGACCGCGGAAGGACACGACCCATGCCCGAAGGCCTCTCGACCCCGGAGGTCGCCCGAGAGATCAGCGAGCATCGGGAGCGCACCGAGGGCCAGCAAGCGGAACGCCGGGAGCGGATCGCGACGATCATCGAAGCCGTCCTCCTGGCGTTGGTCGCGGTGCTCGCCGCCTGGTCGGGTTATGCGTCGGCGAAGTGGAGCACCGAATCCCGGCTCGACCTGGCTCGGGCCTCGACGGCTCGGACGGAAGCCGCCACCGCGAGCGAGAACGCTGACACGACCAAGAACTTCGACTCGTCCACGTTCACGGCCTGGTTCACGGCCGACGTGGCCGGGAACCAGCAGGCGATGGCGGTCGCGGAGCGCCGGTTCCGCCCCCCGTTCCGGGTCGCGTTCGACGCCTGGCTCGCCACCAACCCCACCACCAACCCGAACGCTCCACCCGGTCCGACGTACATGCCCCAGTACAAGCAGCCCGAGATCGCCGTCGCCAACGCGCTCAACGCGAAGTCGACCCAGTACTTCAACGACGGGTCCAACGCGGCCGGCTACTCGGACAGCTACATCCTCACCACCGTCTATCTGGCCACGGTCCTCTTCCTCGTGGCCATCAGCGGGCACTTCTCGATTCTGGGCGCGCGCTACGGCCTGATGGCCGTCGGAGTCGTGATCCTCGGCTTCGCGATCAGCCAGCTGCTGTCGCTCCCCAGACCCGCCTGAGCGCCGTCCCGCCGCGCCCTGCGGCTACGGAATCGAGGTCCCGGTCCCGCCACTCGCCGTCGGGATCGTGACGCCGCACTTCTTGGCGAAGTACTGCGCGATCTCCTCGAAGTCCTTCGCGTACGTGGTGCCGATCGATTCCAACGCGCTGAGCGAGCTGGGGTTGGTGAAGTTGACCGACGTCAGGTGCGAGTACAGGTTGGCCAGGGCGTTGAACGCCGACTTCAGCGAGCTCGGCCCACTGTTGGCGAGGGCTTTGAACTGCTTGGCCGCCTGCTTGAACGTGGCGTCGAGTGACTGCGGGGTGCTCAGGTTCACGCTCGAGGCCGAGGAGCTGCTCTTCTCGTACTTCTTGGCGAGACCGGCGCACGACACCGCAGCGACCGACCCGGTCGTGTGAGCGGAGGCAACCCCGGTGGCGGCGAAGGCGGTGGCGGCCACCGCGACGGCTAGGACAACGCAAAGTCGACGCACGGTCTGATCCCCTCTCGTGGGCACGACCGCCTGCTCGGCCGGGCCAGCTGCTCGACCGCACGGTAGCCCTCCCCCCCTCGTCCAGCGCGTCACGGTCGTCACCCCGATCCCTGTGGGGGTGCGAGGACGGGCCCGGGGCAGCCCGACCCGGCTCCCCGCCCGGCGGGAAAGGTAGTCGGCTACCAACTACAGTGCGCGGCCGGACGGCACGACAGCCGAGGGGAGGCACCGCGGTGGGCCAGCTGGACGGCAAGGTCGCGATCGTCACCGGCACCAGCCGCGGGGTCGGGGTCGGCATCGCGCGCCGGCTGCTGCTCGAGGGGGCCGCGGTCGCGGGCTGCTCTCGACGGCCGCTCGAGTCGATGCCCGCCGCGGCGGGGATCGACGGCGCCGAGGACCGGTCCGCGCAGTGGGTCTGCGACCAGGGCGACTGGGCGCAGATCGACTCGTTCGTCGACCGGGTGGTCGAGCGGTTCGGGCGAGTCGACATCCTGGTCAACAACGCGGGCGGCACGCTGCCCGTGCCCCACGTCGAGGACGTCCCGGGGCTGCTCGCCAAGATCCAAGGCGTCCCAACCGGTGACAGCCCGTTCGAGCGGACGGCGCGCTTCCACGCCGCGGCGATCCAGAACAACCTGATCAGCCCGCTGTGGTTCGCGATCCGCGTGTACCGAGCGATGGCGGAGCAGAGCGGCCGCGGCTCGATCGTGAACATCTCGAGCGGCGCGTCGCATCCCGCCGGCTCCCCGACCCTCGTCTCCTACGGCGCTGCGAAGTCGGGGCTCAACCATCTGACCCGATCCCTCGCCGAGGAGTGGGGCCCGAAGGTGCGCGTGAACTGCCTGGCTCTGGGTCCGACCATGACCGACAACTTCCAGGCCTTCGTGCTGCCCGCCGACGACCCCGAGGGGGTCGAGTACTTCCGCGACCTGCCGCTCGGCCGGGCCGGGACGTCCGACGAGGTCGGGGCCGCCTGCGTCTTCCTCTGCTCCGGCCAGGCCGACTACATCAACGGGACGACCATCGAGATCGACGGCGGCATGCTCCCGGGCGTGCTCTACGCCGCCGGCCTCCGCACGATCGAGGAGCTCCTCGCCGGCTCCTGAGCCGGTTCGCCGCACCTCTCGGGTCGGCTCACACCCCGCGATAGGTGACGTCGCTCGAATCCCGAGCCCCGAGGGTGAAGTCGGCCTCGAAGGGGAACCCGGCCGCGGGATCGAACGGCACCGTGTAGGTCCAGTCGAAGGCGCAGACCCGCTTGGCGATGAGCCACGCGCCGTCTCGCCGCTCGAACCGATCCACGTACCGCAACGACAGGACCAGGTCAGACTGCCGACCCTCGCCGTCCGGTCGGCTGAGGTGATGGGCGATGCAGTAGGTGTCGGCCCGCGCGACGTCACCGTCGAGGCGGATGTACGGCGGACCGATGAAGTAGGTCGTGGCTTGGAAGTGCGGCAGGGCCTCGCACACCCAGCGGGCGAACTCGATTCCCGAGCCCCGAAACGCGTTGTGGTCGTCGAAGCCGTCCGGGTGGTAGCAGGACGCCATCAGCTCCTCGTCGAGGCGGTCCGTGCCGCGGGCGAGCCGCTGGATGACGTCGCTGATCTCCGCTCGGGCGAGCAGCTCGTCCAGCGTGCCGACCGGACGGCTCCGCGCGGTCATGCGCCGATCGGGCGCAGCTCGCTCGGCTCGATCCCCAACCACCGCTCGAGGTTGCGGTGCAGGTTGATGATGCGGCACTCCTCGCTGGAGATCGCCAGGTACTCCAGGGCCGGTTGGTGCAGGCCCCGCTGCGCCGTCCGCAGCAGGTTGCAGTCTTGGCTCATGACGAGCCCGAGATAGGACGGGTCGTCCACGGGGATGTCGGTGACCCGCGGCGTCGCCGCGCCGGGAGCGGACCGGTACAGGGACATCAGCACGAACTGCGCCTCGTCGACGTTGGCGCCGGGCCGGGCCACGATGACCGCGACCATGTCGGCTTGGACCAGCACCGTCGCGTTCGGGAACAGGTTGTACTGCGAGAGCCGGGTGATCTCCTCGGTGGAGTACCCGCTGAGGTCGACCCCGCTGGCGGCGTGGAGGTCACGCACCCGCTGCGCGATGACGTCCGGGACCGTCTCGCCGTCGACTCGCGCCGGGAGCGGCGTGTCCGGGTCGGTGACCCCCATCCGCTCGCCCTGGGAGATGATGAAGGACCGCCAGACCGCCTCGGCGGTGAAGTCCCGACCGAGCCGGGGGCTCGCGACCCCGTAGTGCTGGTACGAAGCCCCGTGGTAGCCCCACAGCCGCTGCGGCGCGTGGAGGTCGTCGACCGAGCCGAGCATCTCGGGGTGGAGCCCCTGAATGTGGTACGTCTCCGAGAAGCCCTCGGCGACGACCTTCCAGTTGCTCTGCACCGGGGTGACCGTCGTCGCCACGGCGTGGAACTCGTCGAGGTTCGCCCAGGCCGTGTCATCGGGGAGTCCCTCGAGGTACTCGCCGAGCGGAAGGGCGCCGAGGTCGAGGTTCACGAAGACGAGGGGACCCCACGTGTCGACCTGGGCGCGGAACAGCCCGAAGTCCTCGTTTCGCAGCCCCGGCCCGAAGCCCTTGCGCGACGGGACCTCGCGCAGCGTGCCGTCGAGACCCCACGTCCAATGGTGGTAGGGGCAGCGGAGGTCGGCCAGCCCCGAGCCAGCCCCCTGGCAGATGCTGTTGCCCCGGTGGCGACAGACGTTCTGGAAGGCGTGGAGCGATCCGTCGTCGTCCCGCACGATGATCACCGACAAGCGACCACAGCGGTACTCGTAGAAGTCGCCGGGCGCGGGGACGTGATCGACCGTGCAGGCGATCTGCCACACGTGGGGCCAGAGCTGCTCGTTTTCCCGTGCCGCGAAGTCCGGTGACGTGTAGCGAGACGCCGGCACGAGGACCGGCGTCACCGACGCGGTGATGGCGGTGTCACCGAGCTCGTTCGGCTCGGCGGTCAAGGTCGGATCGGGTTCGACTCTGGTCATGCGCTCACCATGCTCCCACGATCATCGGGGGTCTCGCACCCACCGCCGGGACGCTCAGCCAACGAGGACCGGGATCCGGGCGAAGGCGCGGGCCCAGATCGAGACGGCCCGCTCCGGCTCGCCGTCGAGCTCGTAGGCGGGGAACCGGTGGTTCCACTCCTCGAGCGCGACTCGCGCCTCGAGGCGGGCGAGGTTCGCGCCCAGGCAGTAGTGGATCCCGTGGCCGAAGCCCAGGTGCCGGGAGATGGATCGCGTGACGTCGAAACGCTCCGGCTCCGCGAACTCCCGATCGTCGTGGTTGGCCGCGCCCCAGACGAGCATCACCCGCGACCCTTCGGGGATCGTCACGTCGTGGAACGTCACCGGCCGGGTGGTCATCCGGGGGAGCGCCTGGACCGGCGATTCGATCCGCGTGGTCTCCTCCACCGCGTTCGCCCACCGCTCGGGCTCGGCTTGGAGCAGGGACCGCTGGTCGGGGTGCTGGGCGAGGAGCACCGTGGCGCTGCCGATCAGGCTCGACGTCGTCTCGTTGCCGGCCAGGATGAGCAGCAGGCAGAACCCGAGCAGCTCGTCGTCGCTGAGGTGCTGACCGTCGACCTCCGCCTCGATGAGAGCCGTCATCAGGTCGTCCCGAGGCGCGCCGCGACGCTCCGCGAGCAGCTCCGCGAAGAGCCCGTAGATCTTCCCGGTCGCCTCCGCGTAGTCGTCCGGGCCGGTGATCTCGAGGAACGAGTCGGTCCAGGAGCGGAACGAGTCGACGTGCTCGGCCTCGACGCCGATCATGCGTGCGATCACGACGCTCGGCAGCACCGCCGCGTACTCCCGCTGGACGTCTCCGCCGCCGCGGCCGCCGATCTCGGCGATGAGCTCGCGTGCCGTGTGGCGGACCAGCTCCTCGATCTCCACCACCCGCTTCGGGGTGAAGGCCCGCGACACGAGCGAGCGCAGCTGGCTGTGCCGCGGCGGGTCCATGTAGATGAGCTGAGGCAGGAAGTTCTGCTGCTCGGCGACGTGGCTCGAGAAGCCCTCCCAGTCGTGCACCGCCTGCCAGACGTCGCCGAAGCGGCTCAAGGCGAGGAAGGCACCCCGAGGGTCGCGGTACACGGGGTGCTCGTCGCGCATCTGGCGGTAGACGTCCCAGATGCGCTCCTGGAAGTCGGGGCGGGCCGGGTCGTACACGAAGTCCGTGGTGGCCGGCTGCGACATCGTCCACTCCCCCGTTCGCCTCAGACGCGCCCGAACCATACCGCCGACCCCGGGCCGGACCGCCGGGCCGGGGGCACGGCTGCCCCCGAGCGGTGCCGGCTGCGATTCTCGCATAAAGAAGCCGCTAATTCTCCGAGGTCGCTGCTAAGACCCCGCAACTTCGATCGCGAGGCGCTGGGCACGACGCCTCAATCGCAGTTGACTGCATAGCCGAGGCCGGTTCGACAGGGCAGGTCGGATGCTGCACCAACCCGGCGACGTGATCGATGGCTACCGGATCGCCGGCATCCTCGGCGAAGGCGGCTTCGCGGAATCGTACGACGCCGAGGACACGCGGAGCGGGTGCCGCGTCGTCCTGAAGGTCTTCAAGGGCAACGTGGTCGGTGACCAGCGGGCCATCCGACGATTCCGCCAGGAGTCAGGGATCACCGGCAGCCTGGACCACCCCGCGGTCCAGCGCAACCACGACGACCGCCGGACGCGGACCGAGCTCTACCTCGTCCTCGACTACGTCGACGGCGAATCGCTGTCGCACTGGCTGCACCACCATCCCGATGGCGTCTCGATCCCTCTCGCGGAGCGGTGGGGGCTCGAGCTGGCCGACCTCCTCGCGTACCTCGAGGAGCGCCGCGTCGTCCACGGTGACGTCAAGCCGGCCAACCTGCTGGTCGGCGACGACCAGCGGCTGACCCTCCTCGACTTCGGGGCCGCCGGCCGCGAGCCGCGGGGCTTCGGCTCGCAGCTGCCGTTCCACACCGAGGTCGGCACCGCCGCCTACGCCAGCCCCGAGCGCCTCCAGGGACGACGCGGTGACCATCGCAGCGACCTGTACTCCTGGGGCGTGGTCATGTACCAGCTGCTCACCGCGGACCCGCCGTTCGAAGGTGACACACCGGCCGCGACGATGGACGCCCAGCTGGTCGACACCCCGACGCCGATCCGACAGCTGCGTCCCGACGTGCCCGCCCCGCTCGAGGCCGTGGTGATGAAGGCGATGCGCCGCACCCCCAGCAACCGATACCAGTCGGCGGGCGAGCTGCGCGACGACCTCCAGCACCTCGACACGCTCGACGTGACCGGCTTCGACTTCTCGCCCGAACCTCCGCTGTCGATGTCGGAGCTCGGCGGCAAGACCCTGTGGCTGCTCGTCGCCGTCGTCGCGGTGGGGTTCTGGCTGATTCTCGGGGTGACCATCGCCGTCAGCGCCGCCCTCCACTAGCCACCGCCGGGCGGAGGCGCCCCGAGCAGCGTCCGGCCCGGTCGCGGCTCAGGAGGCGGCGACGCCTTCCCGGTCCTCGACCACCCGCTCGTCGTAGCGGTTGACCGCCGCGGTCAGCGCCTCGAGCGCGACCGCCAGGTCGTCGAGGTCACCCGAGTACTCGCTCAGGATCACCTCCATGCGGCGCGCGGTCAGTCGACGCCCCCGCTCCAGCATCGCTCGGCCGGCCGCCGTCAGGTCCACGTTGGTGCGTCGTCGGTCCCTCGGGTCGGGCTCCCGTCGGATCCACTGCCGCTGGGCGAGCGCGTCGAGGATCGACGTGATGGCGGACATGCGCATCTGGCGTGCCGCGGCGAGCGCGCTGGTGTGGTGGAGGCCCTCGTCGATCCGTTGCATGACCCGAAGCTGCTCGAGCGAAGGAACCTCAGGGTCGTCGTCCAAGGCGGTGCGGAGCAGCCGGTAAAGGCGGGGGGCTACGTCGGCGAGGGCCTCGGCGACCCCCGAGCTCCCTTGCCGCTCCACGAGAACACTGTACACTAGATACGTCAGTAGCTGAACTATTCAATAGGTGGCATAAGTGTTGCTGGACGCTCCCCACCCGATGCTCGACCCGCCCGGGCTGGACAGCGCGGAGGCGGCGCGGCGGCTGGCGAGCGTCGGCCCGAACGCGATCGAGGACGAGCGGGTGCCGGCGTGGCGGCGCCTCGCGGCCCGGTTCTGGGGCCCCCTGCCGTGGATGCTCGAGGCGACGATCCTCTTGACGCTCGTGCTGGGCAAGGACCTCGAGGCGGGGATCATCGGCGCGCTGCTGGTGGTCAACTCCGTGATCGGCTTCCAGCAGAGCGCCCGGGCCGAACGGGCCCTAGCGCTGCTGAAGACCCGGCTGGCGATCAACGCCCGAGTCCGCCGGGACGGGCGGTGGACGACGATCCCGGCCCGAGTCGTCGTCCCCGGCGACGTGGTGCGGGTCCGGGCCGGTGACCTCGTCCCCGCCGACCTGACCGTGACGGGCGGTCACATCAGCTGCGACCAGTCCGCGCTGACCGGCGAGTCGGTCCCCGCCGAGATCGATCCGGGCGACGTCGCGTTCGGCTCCTGCGTCGTGACGCGGGGCGAAGCGACCGGCGTGGTCTCGGCGACCGGCCCGTCGAGCTTCTTCGGTCGGACGTCGCAGCTCGTGCAGGGAGCAACGACGGCGAGCCACCTCGAGTCGATCATCTTCCAGATCGTCCGGTACCTCGTCGTCGTTGACGTCGTGCTGGTCCTCGCCCTCTTCGGGTTCGCGCTCGCGGTGGGCACGCCGATCGCCGACACGCTCCCGTTCGCGCTGATCATCCTGATCGCCTCCGTCCCGATCGCGCTGCCCACGACCTTCACCGTCGCCCAGGCGGTCGGGGCCTTGGAGCTGAGCCAGGGGAAGGACGACCAGCACCGCGGGCACGGGGTCCTCGTGACTCGGCTGTCGGCCGTCCAGGAGGCCGCGTCGATGGACATCCTGTGCACCGACAAGACCGGGACGTTGACGCTCAACCAGCTCGAGCTCGCCGACACCCTCCCCTATCGGACGTCGAGCGACGCCCAGCTCCTCGAGCTGGCGGCGCTGGCGTCGGACGAGGCCGGGCAGGACCCGATCGACCTCGCCATCCTGCGGGCCGCCGCGGCGACGGGCGTCGACCTCTCGGGGTGGCGGCGGGTCTCGTTCCAGCCCTTCGATCCCGCGACGAAACGCACCGAAGCCACCGTCGAGCGCGACGGCACGACCGTGCTCGCGGTCAAGGGCATGCCCGAGGTCGTCGCGGCCGCCTGCCGGGACGTCCCCGCGCACCTGCTGGCCGATGTCGCGGCCCTCGCCGGGCGGGGTAGCCGAGTCCTGGCCGTGGCCGCCGGCCCCCCCGACTGCCTCCAGCTGTGCGGTCTGCTCGGCCTGGCGGACCGTCCCCGACCCGACTCCGCGCAGCTCATCGACGAGCTCCGAGGCCTCGGCATCGACGTGAAGATGATCACCGGCGACACGCTCGCCACCGCAGTCGCGGTCGCCGACCAGGTCGGCATCCACGGCTCGGCGTGCACGGCCGCCGACCTCCGAGCCGATCCGGGGCTCGTGCACTCGAGCGAGGTCTTCGCCGAGGTGTTCCCAGAGGACAAGTTCTCGATCGTCCGCACGCTGCAGGACCACGGTCACGTCGTCGCGATGACCGGAGACGGCGTCAACGACGCCCCGGCCCTGAAGCAAGCCGAGGTCGGCATCGCGGTCGACAGCGCGGTCGACGTGGCCAAGGCCGCGGCCAGCATGGTCCTGACCGAGCCCGGGCTGGTTGACGTCGTGGCCGCGGTCCGGGTCAGCCGCGGTGTCTACCAGCGGATGCTCACCTGGACGCTGAACAAGGTCATCAAGACCATGCAGGTCGCTCTCTTCCTCACCCTCGCCTTCTTCATCACCCGCGACTTCGTGACCACCCCGTTCCTGATCGTGCTGCTGCTCTTCGCGAACGACTTCGTCACGATGGCGCTCGCCGTGGACCGGTCCCGGCCGTCCCCACTCCCCGACCGGTGGCGGGTTGACGCCTTGACCGTGGCGGCCGGGGTGCTCGCACTGGCCGTGCTCGCCGAATCGTTCCTCGACCTGTACCTCGCTCGGTCGGTGTTTCACCTCGGCCTGCACGAGGTCCAGACCCTCATGTTCGTGATGCTGGTGTTCACCGGTCAGGCCACCGTCTACCTCGTCCGCGAGCGAACCCACCTCTGGGCCTCGCGGCCCGGCGGCTGGCTCCTCCTCGCCACCGGCGTCGACGTGGTCGTCGTCACCGCCCTCGCCGCGACCGGGACGTTCATGACCGCGGTCAGCCTGCCCTTGGTCCTGCTCGTCCTCGCCATCGCGCTGGTCGGCATGCTGGCGATGGACGGCCTGAAGATCAGGGTGCTCGCCCGGCTCCAGATCGTCTGATCGGACCCGGCGCGTCGGTGCCGCGTCCGCCGCACCGGCGGCTCGGGGCCGGGTGACGCTTAGGACTCGCGCGGTTAGGTGACCATCCACCGGTCGTCGGGTTGGCCCGATTCTGATGTCGGGTGCAACCCAACCCCGACGACTGGTGGAGGACCCCATCATCATGCGCGCGCTGGAACCCGAAGTGGTCGATGTTGTCTGGCAGGCCGTGGAGCCCCTCCTGCCGGCCCGGGTCGAGACCCACCCGTTGGGCTGTCACCGCCCTCGGGTGCCGGATCAGCTGTGCTGGTGGGGGATCCTGATCCGGCTGGTCACGGGCGCCTCCTGGGTCGACATCGAGGCGATCCTGGAACGCCGGGTGTCGGATACGACGCTGCGGGCCCGCCGCGACGCGTGGATCGACGCCGGGGTGTTCGAGGCGCTCAAGGCCGAGGCCACCGCGGCGTTCGACCGGATCGTGGGCCTCGATCTGGGGGAGGTGTCCCTCGACGGGTCACTCCACAAGGCCCCCTATGGGGGTGAGGGAACGGGCCCGAACCCCACGGATCGTGCCAAGTTGGGCTGGAAATGGTCGGTGGCCTGCGAAGGTCACGGGGTCCCGATCGGTTGGGTGATCGACGGCGCGAACCGCAACGACGTGCGGATGCTGGTGCCCACGATCGAAGCCATCGCCGAGGTCGGGCTCCTCACCGACATCGACACGCTGCACCTCGATCGTGGCTATGACTACCCGATCGTTCGCCAGCGCCTCGGGGCGTTCGGGCTCCACGACGTCGAGGTGCAACGCCGCGGCACCAAGCAGCCCGGCACGAAACAACCCATCACGCTGGGGCTGCGATGGATCGTCGAAGCCACCAACTCGTGGTGGTCGAACTACGGCCAGCTGCGCCGCAACACCGACCGTCGCTCCCGACACCGCCACGCCGCCCTGTGCCTCGCAACCACCGTGCTCATCGTCGGCAAGCTCATCGACCACCGCGACCGCTGGAGCCCCCAATGAGCACCTATCCGCTCAAGTCCTTAGGCTGGCTGGGCGCAGAGGAGATCCGCATGCTGCTCGACGGCCTGAACCACGTGGCGATCCTGACCAACGACACCGAGCGGCTCCACGCCTTCTACCGGGACGTGTTCGACGCGACGGTCCAGCGGGACGGCCCGGAGACACCCAACGGGTCCGGGGTGCGGCTCGATCATCGACGTCGGGCCGCACTCGGAGCTCAACGTGTTCCAGATCGTCGGGAACACCGAGGCGGACCGTCAGGTCCCGATGTTCGGGCGAGGGCGCATCGATCACCTCGCCCTCCAAGCAGGCTCGCTCGAGGCGTTCGAGACGATCCGGGCCCGGCTGATCGAACGAGGGGCCAGCGACGGGTTCGTCACCGACTTCGGCCGGGTGCTCAGCCTCTTCTTCCGTGACCCCGACGGGCTCGAGTGCGAGGTCTGCGTCGAGAACCCGGACGCCGAGCCCGGTGTCCACCACCCGCCGGGGACCCCCGCGGCGCGGTACCACGACGCCGAGTGACGCTTCGACACGTCGCTCGACGGTCGGACCTCGTCTCGGCGCTCCCGAATCGGGCGGAGGTGGCTGCGGCTACCTTGCCGACATGAGCGGTCCCGACCCGGCCCGGGCCCGGCTGATCGCCGCGCTGCCCAAGGCCGAGCTGCACCTGCACATCGAGGGGACCCTCGAGCCCGAGCTCGATGTTCGCCCTGGCCCGGCGCAACGGGGTGACCCTCCCCTATCCCGACATCGAGACGGCGCGGCGCGCCTACGTCTTCGACGATCTCCAGTCGTTCCTCGACCTGTACTACGCGGCCTGTCGGGTCCTCGTCACCGAGCAGGACTTCTACGACCTCACCGCGACGTACGTCGACCATGCCATCGAGCAGGGCATTCGACACGCCGAGATCTTCTTCGACCCCCAGACCCACACCCGGCGTGGCATCCCCTACGCCGTGGTGGTGACAGGACTCCGTGCCGCGCTGCTCGACGCCCAGCAGCACCAGGGATTCACGTCTCGGCTGATTCTCTGCTTCCTCCGCGATCTCAGCGAGGACGACGCGATGGCGACGCTCGACGCCGCGCTCGCTCAGCGCGACGCGATCACCGCGGTCGGGCTGGATTCGGCGGAGGTCGGCAACCCGCCCGAGAAGTTCCAGCGCGTGTTCGCTCGTGCCCGCGCCGAGGGCCTGCTGACGGTCGCCCACGCCGGCGAGGAGGGCCCGCCCGAGTACATTTGGCAGTCGCTCGATCTGCTGCACGTGTCACGGATCGACCACGGCGTGCGCTGCCTCGAGGATCCTCGCCTCGTCGAGCGCCTCGCCCGCGACCAGGTTCCGCTCACCGTCTGTCCCTTGTCCAACGTGAAGCTGCGGGTGTTCCCCAGCCTGGCGCAGCACAACGTCGGACAGATGCTCCGCCGCCAGCTGCGGGTGACGATCAACTCCGACGACCCCGCCTACTTCGGCGGCTACGTCGCCGAGAACTACGCCGAGACGGCGGCCGCGGTGGGACTCACCGACGAGGAGCTCGTCGAGGTGGCCCGGAACTCCTTCCGGGCGTCGTTCCTCGACGAGCCGGACCGAGTCCGGCACCTCGCCGCGATCGACACCCTCACCGCCCAAGCCCGCTGACGTCGGTCGAGCCGGTGACCGACCCGCCCCGCCGGACCACGCGCGGCCGGTCGACGCTGACGGCGACGCTCGATCACCGACTCCCGACGCGCCGTTGCCTCGCCCGGCGTCCTTAGGATCCGGGAGTGGCGTCGCGCTGGACGATCCGCTGGCCTGGCCGGTCGACGCTGGTCTGGATGGCGGTCGGCGCGGCCTTCCCGGCCGCCTCCGCGGCGGCGCTCGTGCAGGTCCGCGGCTCGGTGAGCAACACCGACATCGCGCTGCTGATCCTCTCCACGGTGCTCCTCGTCGCGACGTCGCGACGGCTGCCGGCGGTCGTCGTGGCCGCAGCCTCGGCCGCCCTGTCCTACGACTACTTCCACACCCTCCCCTATCACTCGTTCACGATCGCCAACGGTAACGACCGCGTCGCCACGCTCGTCCTCGGGCTGCTTGGCCTGATGATCGGCTTGGTCGCCACTCGGGCGGCCCGCGCCTACGAGGAGCTCGTCCTCATCGTCGCCGTCGCGGCGTTGAGCCAGGCCGTCCCGCAGCCGGCCCGGTTGCTGGTCAACCATTCCGCGCTCGATGTGTGCCTCGGCGTGCTGGTCTTCGTCACCGCGCTCACCATCCCACCCTCGGCGTTGACCCGGCTCGGTGCGCAGACGCGGCGCATCGGCACCGCGATCCTCGCCGGAACGCTCGTGCTCCCGGCCCTGGCGTGGGCCGTCTCCCAGCTGGTCAGCGTGACCGCCCTGCGTCGAGGGGTCCTCGTCGTCGGGCTCGCCCCGGCCGAGATCGCCTCGGTCGCCACGGTGTCGCTCGCGGGCGGCGACGCGACGGTGGCCGCGTGCCTGCTGGTCGTCTCCACGATGGTCACCGTTGGCGTGGCGGGGGTCGCGCTCCGGCTGCTCGGCGGGGCGGCGCACATCGACGCGCTCGCCCTGCTCGGTCATCTCGCCCTCATCGTCGCCGTCCCGATGCTGGTGGGCCTCGTCGTCCGGGCCCGCCTGCCCCGGATGGTCCGATGGGAGGACACCCTGGCTCGGCTCTCGATCGCGATCGTCCTGCTCTTGGTCTGGCTGATCGCCTCGCAGATCCACCTCTCCGACAGCTACTTGAGCGTCGCCGGCGCCTTGGTGCTGTTCCTCGCCGGCTCCGCCGCCCTTGGCGTCGCGGTCGGCTGGCGGGCCTCCCCGCCGGTGGCGGTGGCCCTGCTGCTGAGCACGTCGATGCGGGACTTCGCGATCGCGGCGGGGATCGCCGTCGCCGCGTTCGGGGCCGGATCGAGCGCGCCGCTCGGTCTCTACGGCGTGCTCGTGATTCTCTGGGGCATGCTCGTGGCGGCCCGCCGCCGACCCGAGCCGCTCCCGGGGGCTGCGGACCGCGCCGCGAGCAGCCCGGCGCTCGACGCTCCTGCTTCGAGGGGGGAGGCCCGCGAGGCGTATCCGGCCCCCCGGCCAGGCCGGGGAGGCGGTGCTCAGTCGGGCAGGTCGCCGCTGGCGACGTAGCTGCCGCGACCCATCGCGGCGCTGGTCGCGTAGTCGATCTCGTCGTCGACGTCTCCGACCACCTCGCTCACCCAGGGGAGCCGCTCGGTGAGGATGCGGCTCACGCCGCCTTGCAGCGTCGCGGCGCTGATCGCGCACGAGCTGCAGGCACCCTCCAAGGTCACGTGGACGACGCCGCGCTCGGGGTCGACGTCGACGACCCGGAGGTCCCCGCCGTCCTGCTGCACGGCCGGTCGCAGCAGGTCCATGAGCTCCGTCAGCTCGCCCAGCCGCTCCGCACGCTCCGATTCTGACAGCACCGACGCCTCCGATCGAGACCTTCAACCGCGTGCGACGGTCATTTTACTCCCGGCCGCTCGGGTCGGGCCCGGACGGGGGGGCGAAGCGGATTCGGTCGAGCGGGTCCGGCGGCGGCGCCCCTGCGGCTACCGGAGCTCGTCGACGCTCACCGGACGGTCCGCCCTCGCGCTGCGGTACGCGGCCTCGACGACCTCGTGGGCTCGGACCGCGTCGGCCACGCCGGGCACGGGATCGGTGCCCTGCCGGACCGACTCGGCGAACGCCGCGTAGCTGAAGTACTGGTAGACGAAGACCTGGCGGTCGGGGTCGAAGCCGTCGGCGGCGAACGCGGCCCGCCGCAGCGCCGCGACGTCGACGTGCTCGGCTGGTGAGCCGTCCTGCTTGAGCAGCAGCGAGTCCTCGCGCGCCCCGACGACGAAGTCGGTGGTGGCCTCCACCGCGGCCCGTTCGAGGAAGACCTCGATCCGTCGCTCCTCACGGTCACGAACCCCGTTGAACACGGTGAGCAGCGTGCCGACGACGCCGTGCTGGTGCTCGATGGTGAGCGCTGCGACGTCTTCGACGTCGAATCCGAAGACGTGGCGGGTCGTCGCGGAGACCCGGGTCACCGGTCCGAACAGCCAGCACGCGAGGTCGCACGAGTGGATCGAGTGCTCGAGCAGCGCCCCGCCCCCCGCCTGGGCCCGTTCGGCACGCCAGCTGGTGTGGCCCGGGACCACCGATCCCGTGGGCCAGAACTGGTCGTCACGGATGGTGTACGCCATCGGCGCGCCGAGGTCACCGTCGACGACCCAGCGCTGCAGCTGCCGGACGATCGGATGGAAGCGGGACTGGAAGCCGACCTGAGTCGGGATGCCGGCCGCTCGGACCAGCTCCGCGATCTCGCAGACCGTCGCGAATGACGGGGCGAGCGGCTTCTCGGTGAAGAGCGGCTTGCCGGCCGCCGCGACCTCGGCGATCAGGTCGCGGTGGAACCGGGTGGGTGCCACGACCGCGACCGCGTCGACGTCGGGATCCCCGATCACCGCCGACGCCTCCCGCGAGGTGCGCTCGACGTTCCCGGCGATCGCGGCAACCCGCTCGATGCCCGACGGGTCCGGGTCGGCCGCCGAGTGCAGACGCGCCACCCCGTCCTCCTCGAGGAACCGCAGCGCGACCGCGTGGGCCTGCGCGATCTGACCGCAGCCGACCAGGCCGATCCGCAGGGGCGGATCTGTCGACGCGCGAGGGGCCACCGCTGCAGTCTTGCTGATCGGGCCGCCGCGACCCGGGTGGGGTCGATCGACCGCCCACCGCGAGGTCGGCCCCGCCGGGCGGGCGGTGGCGCTCAGGTGATCTGGAACGGCACCGACACGACGACCGTGTTCGGCCGGAAGAGGAGTCGGGCCTTCAGGGCGACCGCGGTCTGGTTGTGCAAGAGCTGCTCACCCCAGCCGTGCACGACGACTTCCGGGATGATGACGGTCAGCACGTCGTCGGGTCGCTGCTGGTCGGCCTCGTCGAGGAAGTCCAGCACCGGCCCCGTGAGGTCACGGTAGGGGGACGGGAGGATCTCGAGGGTGATGTCGATCTGGTGCGAGGCCCAGCTCGCCTGCAGGTCACTGGTTCTCGAGCCGTCGAGGTCGACGCTGACCGCGACGAGCCGGTCCGGGCGCAGGGATCTCGCGTAGGCGAGCGCATCGAGAGTGTTCTGGTTCAGCTGGTTGATGGGCACCACGACGGTGTTGTGCACGACCGGGAGACGCTCGTCCGGAGGGATGGCGAGCTCGCCCTCGATGCGGTCGTAGTGACGCTTGATCAGCTTGCAGACGAGCACGATGATCGGGATGACGACGGCCGGGATCCACGCGCCTTCGGTGAACTTGGAGACGACGACGACGACGAGGATGATCGACGTCGCGACGGTGCCGACCGCGTTGATCGCGACGCCCACTCGCCACCGAGGTTCTCGAAGTCGCAGGTGATGTCGGACCATGCCGAACTGGGACAGCGTGAACGCGGTGAAGAGCCCCACCGCGAACAGCGGGATCAGGGAGGTGAGCTTCCCGTCGAAGAGCCACAACAAGGCGGCGGCGGCGATGGCGACCGCGATGATCCCGTTGGAGAAGGCGAGACGATCGCCACGCCGGGCCAGCTGGTGGGGCAGAAACCCGTCCCGGGCGACGATCGACGACAGCCGGGGGAAGTCGGCGAACGAGGTGTTGGCGGACAGGCAGAGGATGGCGGCGGTCGACGCCATGAGGATGATGTAGAGGGGGCTTCCTCGCCCGAAGATGTCGTCGCCGAAGATCGAGAGGAGCGTCTCCTTGCTGGAGATGGTCGGGTGGAGCCTCGCCGCGAGCTCGGCCAGCCCGAGGAGGGGGACGCCCAGGAGGGTGCCGGTCACCGCGAGGGTGATCGACGCGTTGCGCGAGGTCGGCTCCCGGAACGCCGGAACGCCGTTGGAGATCGCCTCCACGCCGGAGAGCGCGACGGCGCCGGAGGAGAACGCCTTCATCAACACGAACACCGTGACGCCGGTCAGCAGGGCGCCGTTGTGGGTGAACTGGTTGAGCTGGGCATGGTTGACCGGGAGGCGGTGCAGGCTCCCGGTGAACGACCGCACGAGACCTTCGACGATGAGCAGCATCAGGGTCGTGACGTAGAGGTAGACGGGGACCGCGAACAGCCGGCCCGCGGTTCGAAGGCCCCGCAGGTTGGCGAACATGATGATCGCCACCAGCGCCAGGCTGATCGGCAGCAGGTCGTTGGCGAGGGAGGGGATCGCCGACGTGAGCGCCGCCGCGCCGGCCGCCGCGGACACGGCGACGTTCAGCGTGTAGTCGACGAGCAGCGACCCCGCCGCGACCAGCGACGGGTACGTGCCGAGGTTCTCGCGGCTCACGATGTACGAGCCGCCACCATTGGGGTAGGCGTAGATCGTCTGGCGGTAGCTGAGCACGAGCAAGATCAGGACGCCGACGACGACGAGCGACAACGGCACCAGGTAGGTGACCGCGAGGACGCCGGCCACCGGGACCAGCACGGTCAGCATCACCTCGGTGCCGTACGCCGTCGACGAGATCGCGTCGGAGGAGAAGACCGCCAGCGCGATCCGTTTGGGGAGGCGTTGGGTGTCCTCGGCCTGGTTGGAGAGCGGCCGACCGACCAGGAGCCGCTTCAGCATCGGGTACGCGATCCCGGGCAGGCTGTGACTCCGTCGACGCTTCGGAGGTGCTTCGACCTCCGCTGGGCCGTCTGTCGCCACGCCTAGATCCTGTCAGACTCCTTCGTCGCCGCGTCGGTCTCCGCGCCGCGGGCGCTCCGCCGGTCTTGGGCGCGACCGACGGGCAGTCGACGCGAACTGGGATCCCGGCGCCCGTCGTGACCGCGAACGCGCGGTCAGGTGTCGAGGCGGCGCAGCGTGAGCGGCTGGAGGTCCTCGAGCGAGCGGAGCCGCAGGAGCCGGGTGTCGGGGGGCAGGACGATCCCCAGGACGCTCTGGTGGTCGATCCACTCGTGCAGCAGACCGAACCCGGGGTCGGTCTCGCTCAGCGACACGAGATAGGAGGACTCCGTTCCTCCCGAGACGACGTCGTCGAGCCCGCCGGTGGAGGCGACGGTCAGCCGGGCGCTTTCGGGGCCGGTCATGGTCAGGTCTCGGACCTGGACCCGCGGCAGGTCGTGGAGTCGACCGATGTCGGCTCCGGTGCTCATGCCGCGGACGCTGACGATCTGGGACCGGTGTCGCAGGATCGCCGACACGATGATCCACACGCCCAGCGCGATGAACAGCAGCAGGAGGAGCACTTCGATGGCGGTGAGTCTCGCGTACCGCGGCGACCACTCCCCTCATCTGCCCGGTCGCGGCACGGGCGGGATGGCGCAGGGCACAATGCCGTCATGAACGCCCCCGCGGCCCGAGGCTGCACCGCTTTCGTGTGCGCCATGCCGATGGAGCTTCCGGCCGCTGGCCAGGAAGCTGGCGCTCACCAAGACCCGGGTCGGCGACGTCACCCTGGCCTCGGGGCGCCTCGACGGCCGCGAGGTCGTGGCCATCGTGACCGGGATGGGCACCGCGCTGGCCGGGGCCGGGACCCGCCGGCTCCTCGACGCGGTCGCCGTCGACCGGGTCGTCGTCGTCGGGATCACCGGAGCGCTGGAGAACAGCACCCCGATCGGGACGCTCGTGCTGCCCGAGGTGGTCATCGACGGCGCTTCCGGGACCGAGCATCGACCGACCCCGTTGGGCACCGGAAGCCCGAAGGGGAAGATGTTGAGCGGCGACGCCCTGCTCACCGACCCTGAGGTCCTGGCCGGCCTCCGCGAGCAGGGGGTGGTGTCGCTCGACATGGAGACCGCCGCGATCGCCGCGGTCTGTGAGGAGCGCGGATCCCCTGGTCGGTGTTCCGGGTGATCAGCGACCGGGCCTCCGACGGCACCGTCGACGAGGAGGTCTTCCGTCTCAGCGATCAGGACGGGACACCGAACGGTCGCGCGGTCGCCCGATACTTCCTCCGCCATCCGGGGCGCATCCCGCAGATGGCTCGGCTGGCCACGGCGGCGAAGCGGGCCACCGAGGCCGCCGCAGACGCGGCGATCCGGGCTTGCTCGGCCGGATAGCACCGGACGTCCAGCCGATCCGACTGGCTGCGCACCACGTCCCGGAACGCTCGGGTCGACGCCGCGGAGCCGCGTGAACGGCCACCGCCGATAGGGTCGACGCAATGCAGGTGGGCGTGGTCATCCTGCCCGACCAGCCCTGGGCCGACGCGGAGCGGTCGTGGCGCCACGCCGAGGAGCTGGGCTTCGATCACGCCTGGACCTACGACCATCTCGCGTGGCGGTCGTTGCGGGACTCGACGTGGTTCGCGGCTCTGCCCATGTTGACCGCGGCGGCGATCGTGACGGGGCGGATCCGGATCGGCCCGCTCGTGGCGTCACCGACGTTTCGCCACCCGGTCCCGTTCGCGAAGGAGCTCGTGGCGCTGGACGACATCTCGGGCGGGCGGCTCACGGTCGGGATCGGCGCCGGATCCGCGGGATGGGACGCCACCATGCTCGGCGGTCCGGTCCTGTCGGCCCGGGAGCGCAGCGACCGCCTCGTCGAGTTCGTCGACCTCACCGACCGGCTGCTCCGGAACCCGACGACGTCCTACCGGGGACGCTTCTACTCGGCGGCCGAGGCTCGGACCTACCCCGGCTGCGTGCAGCGGCCCCGCGTCCCGTTCGCGATCGCGGCGACCGGCCCCCGCGGCATCCGCGTCGCGGCGGAGCAGGCCGAGCTCTGGGTCACGACCGGCGACCCCCGCCGGGGCGCGGCGAGCCTGGATCCGACGGCGGGCGCCCGGGTCGTCGCCGAGCAGATGGCACGGCTCGACCAGGCGTGCCTCGACACCGGGCGAGACCCGGGGTCGCTGCGGCGCCTCGTGCTGACCGGCCCGCTGCTGGACAGCGGGCTCAGCTCGAAGACCGCGTTCGAGGAGACGTCGGGTCGGTACGCCGAGGCGGGGGTCACGGACCTCGTCGTGCCCTGGCCTCGACCGAGCGAGCCGTACGAGGCTGATCTCGCGACCTTCGAGGCCATCTTCTCGCACCGCTGATCGATCGGTGATCCGGCCCCGGGCGTCCGCCTACGGCAGTCCAGCGACGGGGGTGATCCGGAGGTGGAAGCCGCGTCGGTCTCGGCGACCGACTCGGGGTCCGGGGCAACCATCACCTGGTTCCGTCTCGCCCCGACGGCGGCGACGACGACCGCGGTGCCGGCCAGGGCGGGCGCCCACCAGCAGGAGGATCAGCGCCCACTCCACCGTGCCGAGTCGGCGTCGGCTCGTGCTCGCCCTCTCGGCGGATCGACGTTCCGCCACCGGGGTATCGACCCGCCGGGGGCGTGATCAAGGCACCATTTCGAGCCCCGCCCACGACTCCCGGTCGCGGCTCCCATGGTCGAGCGCCCCCGGCTGGCCCGCCGACGCTCTACCGTCCACGCTGGACCTGTTCCCGCCCCGCTCGTCGGCCAGGAGGCACCCGTGGATTTCAGCCCGACGCCCGAGAAGCTGATCCCCGACTTGACCCTCCGCGAGGAGCTGGTGGTGCTGGCGCGCACCTTGTGGCGGGAGGGGTACAACGACCATCTCGCCGGTCACATCACCTGCAACCTGGGGGACGGCACGCTGCTGTGCAACCCGTGGCTGCTCACCTGGGCGGAGGTTCGACCGAGCCAGGTGCTGCGCATCGACCTCGAGGGACGGGTCGTCGAGGGTGACTGGCCGGTTCCGCTGGGGATCCCGCTGCACCTGGCGCTGCATCAGCTGCGAGCCGACGTCACCTGGGCGGTGCACCACCATCCCCTCTACGGGACGGTCTGGGCCGACCTGGGGGAGGTGCCGGCGATCCTGGACCAGAGCTCGGCGCTCGGCGGCGGGAACCTCGTGCTCGTCAACGAGTACAGCGGGCCGGTCAACGACCCGATGAGCGCCCATCGCGCCGTCGAGTCGATGGGTGACGCCACGACCGCGCTGCTCGCCGGTCACGGCGTCTTCGTCCTCGGCGGGTCGGCCCGGGCGGTTCACCAGCACGCCGTCGCGCTCGAGCAGCGCTGCCAGCACGCCTGGCACGTGCGCGCCGCCGGCGGCTCAGGAACCTCGCTGCTCCCGACCGCGTTCCTCGACGGGATCGCCGAGAGTGACGGCGAGGGCTTCCTCGGGTTCTGGGAATCGGCTGTCCGTGCCGAGCTGCGCGCCGATCCCGATCTGCTCACCTGACCCGAGCCGTCGACGACCGCCGACATCGGCGCCCGGCTCGTAACGCGGGGGCGACGATGCCGAGCGGACGGGACCGAGCGCGGGTCGCGATCGAGGCACGGCCATTCCGCGACCCCACCGTGCAGGAGCTGGTGTCCGAGTACCAGGCCGAGCTCCTGGATCGGATCGCGGGCCTCGACTTCTCGCAGGCCGCGCCGCCCGGTCCGGCTGACTTCGATCCGCCCGCGGGCGTGTTCCTGGTGCTCCTCGTCGCGGGAGCGCCGGCCGGATGCGGCGGGTTCCGCCGCCTCGATGACCGAACCGCCGAGGTGCGTCGCATGTACCTGCGCGTCCCGTTCCGTGGACAGGGTCTCGGCCGGAGGCTGCTCGACGAGCTCGAGCTCGAGGCGATCCGGTTCGGCTTCGCGGAGCTCTGCCTGGACACCGCCGACGAGCTCGTCGAGGCGCTGGCGCTGTACCGCTCGGCCGGGTACGAGGAGGTCGCGTCCTACAACGGCAATCCGCACGCCGACCGGTGGCTGGCCAAGCGGCTGCCGGGCGCTCCGTCGAGCTGAGACCCGACCGCGCTCGGGTCGGCGGGCCCGGCCATCGCCGGGATCAGCTGCGCTCGAGGACGATCACCGGGATGGCCCGGCCCGTCTTCTGCTCGTACTCGGCGAACTGGGGGACCTCGGCCTTCTGGTCCTGGTAGATCCGGTCCCGCTCGGCGCCTTCGGCGACCCGCGCCGTGACGTCGAAGCGCTCACCCCCCACCTCCACCGAGGCTCGAGGGTTCTGCACGAGGTTGTGGTACCAGTCCGGGTGGGTCGGCGCACCGGCCTTGCTGCCGAAGACGACGAGGTCGTCGCCCTCGACCCGGTACGCGAGCGGGTTCACCCGCTCCTTCCCGCTCTTGGCGCCCGTCGAGTGCAAGAGCAGCAGCCGGGCCCCACCGAAGGGCCCCCCGACCTTGCCGCCGTTGGCGCGGAACTCGTCGATGATCTGCTGGTTGAAGTCGTTCGCATCGGCCATGGCCGTCCCAACCCTGGTCGACGGCCCGACATTCCGGCCCGCTCCCCCACCGGCGACGCGACCCGCGAGCCTCCTAGGCTTCGACGGTGGGTTGGGGAGCGCGCGGTGCCCGTCGGGGCGGGTCGCTCACCGTGGTCGCCACGGTGGTGGCCCTGACCCTGGCCTCCTGCTCGAGCGGGACGCAGCACGCCAGCAGCCCGACCTCGTCCACGACCGCCGCACCCGGCACGCCGGCCAAGCAGTATCCGGCGGAGGCCGCGCTTCTCGGAGATTCGCTCTCCTGGGAGGCGCAGCCCTACTACTCGTTCCTCGTGCAGGCGAGCGGCGAGACGGGGGTGACGTACGACTCGCACGGCGGCACCGCGATCTGCGACTGGCTGTCGAAGATCCGCGAGGTGGCGAAGACCATCAAGCCGCACGCGGTCGACATCCAGTTCAGCGGCAACACGCTCACGGCGTGCATGAAGGGCTACTCGCCGATGACCCAGGCGTACTACGACAAGTACCACGCCGAGCGCCATGGCGGCGATCGACATCTTCGCACCGACCGGAGACCGCGTCTTCCTGGTCGGCGCTCCGATCACCCGGAAGCAGGCTGAGACCGAGCCGACGACCTGGGACCGTCTCAACCTGATGTACGCGCAGCTCGCCGCCGCCGACCCGACGACGGTCACGTACGTCGACGCGGGCAGCGCGGTGGAGGGTCCCGGCCACACGTACGTCGAGACCCTGCCCTGCCTCGCCCACGAGGTCTGCGACGGACCGGTGGTGAACCAGGTCCCGTCGAACGTCGTCCGGGCGCCGGACGGCGCCCATTTCTGCCCGGTCAAGAGCGGCGACGAGGCCGGCGTCATCGGCGGCTGTCCCGTGTACTCCTCCGGAGCGTTCCGCTTCGCCGACGCGATGGTCGCCGCGCTGGCGATCCCGAGCCAGGCCGGGACCGGCTGACCCTCGGCTAGGACGGCCAGGAGGACAACGCCGACAGGAGCGCGTCGTGGTAGCCCTGCGAGGCTGCGGTGGTCGCCTCGAGCTCGTAGTGGCCGCCGTCGGCGTGGTCGAGCACGACCTTCGTCGCCAGCCGGCCCGGGATCGTCTCGACCCGGAGGTCGCTGCGGTTCCACTCCGCCAGCTGCCCGAGGATCCTGATCCCGCTCCGGTCGATCTTGGTCTCGAGGACGTAGAGCTTGTCGGCCGTCAGCGCGAACATGGTCTGGCGGTTGTTCTTGAACATCGCGCCCTTGGTGTTGAGCTGGCCAGCCTTCTTGTTGGCCGCCCGCTGGCGCAGCATGCCGGAGGCCGGGCTCAGCCTGATCATGCCGAACGCTCCCGCGTTCCCACGGGCTGCAGGCGCCCGCAGGCCTCGACCGGCTCCGGCACGGCCGCTTGGACCTTGGCGTTGATGCGGTCGAGCGTCTCCATCGTCCCCATCCTCGCGTCGGGCCGCTCCCCGGCCTCGAGCCGGCCCGGAGTGAGGTATCGACCACCTCGACCCACTTGAACGACCACCACCCCGGGCTTCCCCGTCCCGGCGCAAACGAGGCCGGCGGCCGGTCAGCGGGCAGGTCGTCGCTACCGCGACGCGGGCCGAGGGACCCCCATCGCGTTCGGGTACGGGATCACGCCCGAGGCGACGAGCGGTGCGATGAGCCGCTCGAGCAGCGCGAAGAGGCGGGCCCGCTGCGACGGCAGCAGCCCTGCGATGGCTTCGGCGGCGAGCCGGTCGGTGTCGTCTTCGACCGCTCGCCGCGCCGCACGACCCTCCTCGGTGAGCCGACCGGCGTCGTCGAGCCACCCACGGTCGCGGAGCCGACCGGCTGCCGCCGCCCAGTCGTCGTCGCTCCATCCCCGGTACGGCTGGATGCTGTCGGGGGAGGCCCCGCTCGCCGCGATCTGCGTCACGTGGGCCTCGCACGGGTCGAAGCCGGCGACGGTGAGCGCGGCGACGTGGGCGTCGCCTCGGTGCTCGCGCAGCAGCGTCGACGCGTGCCACAGCGCGAGCTGCGGTTCGGGCGGGGTCGGCAGCTGGACGTTGGCCGCGTAGAGCGGTCGGCCGGCCATCGGGCAGGGCTCGAGGCCGGCGCGCAGCAGCTGCGCCGCCTCGTCCAGCTCGGCCGCGTCGCCGTCGACGTCCAGGCGGCCCCGGAGCGCGGCGTCGACGCCGACCAGGCGGGCTTCGAGCACTCGCTCCGGGGCGGCGATCGACCAGATCGACGGGACGGCGCGAGCGACGAAGTCGGGACGGAAGCCGAAGAAGCAGGCGGTGACGACGCCGGGACCGACCGGCCCGAGCGGCGCGGCCCGGGCTGCGAAGTACCCGCGCCAGAAGCCGCGCAGCCCGATCGCCTCGAAGGTGGCCGCCGGCTCGGGCGCGTAGTACAGCACGGCGTGGAACGGCTCGATGAGCGTCCACAGGCGCCGGGTGGGCTCCACCAGCGCAGTATGGACCCACGGGCGGACGTCCCGAGGCGACGGCGCGGCCCGGCGCGGCGGCACGCGGCGACGGTCGGAGCGGCTCGCCGGCTCCGCGCCGACACGCTCCGTGCGATGCTTGACCGAGGGTCACGGGAGCCGCAGTGTTTGAGCCGAGCCGAGCCAGGCTCGGCGCAGCGCGGCACCGCCGGCTCACGTTGAACAGGTGGGGGCAGTGTGCCTGATGTTCGCTATGTGATCCTCTCGGATCTCCATTTCGGGGCCGAGAACAGCGTGCTGGCCGACATCGAGCCCGGTCAGCGCACCGTCGACCCCACCCGACCCGGGCGCCTCATGGCGGCGCTCGTGGAGTGCCTCCGAGACGTGCTCGCGCAGAACGAGGGAGCCCAGAAGCCGACCTTGGTGCTGGGCGGCGACATGCTCGAGTTTGCGCTCGCGGTCGACAACGTGGCCGCGATGGTCTTCGACCGGTTCGTCGACCTGACCCTCGTCGGCTCCGACTGCCTCTTCGCGCCCACCGTGTACTTCGTGCCCGGCAACCACGATCATCACCTGTGGGAAGGCGCGCGCGAGACGCACTACGCGAAGTACATCCTGACCGTGCCGACGGGCGAGCACATCAAAGGGCCGCGTCACACGACGCCGATGTTCGGCGAGCTGGACGAAGACCCCACCGACGCGCCGCTGCTCACGTCCCTCGTCCAGCGGAGCGGAGGTGGCGACCTGCGGGTCCAGACCGTCTACCCGAACCTCGCCTTCCTGTCCGAGGACGGGCGCAAGGGCATCGTGTTCCACCACGGCCACTTCGTCGAGTCGATGTACCGGCTCATGTCGGATCTGAACGAGCTGATGTTCCAGCATCCGACCGAGCCCGACATCGTAGAGTGGGAATCGGAGAACTTCGCGTGGATCGACTTCTTCTGGTCGACGTTGGGGAGATCGGGCGACGTGGGGCTCGACGTCGCGCTGATCTACGAGTCGCTGCAGAGCAAGCAGGCGACCGACCGGCTGGTCCATCGCCTCGCCGACGGCGTCGCGGAGCACCTGCACACCGGCTGGGCTCGGCGGCTCGTAGCCCGGCGGGTGATCACGAGCGCGCTCGAGTACGCGGTCGATCGAGTGTCGGCCCGGGAGCGTCGGAGCACCAAGGCGGTCCTCAGCGCCGGCGCCCGGCGTGGCCTCCGGCAGTATGTCGAAGGTCCGCTCCGGAACCAGCTGGCCACGGAGTGCAACGGGGACCCGCCGTCGGAGGTCACGTTCGCGTTCGGCCACACGCACAAGCCGTTCGTGGAGGTCCTGGACGCCCCGCGGTTCCCGACGCCGCTGACGGTGATGAACACGGGCGGCTGGGTGGTCGACGGTCTGCGTCCGGAGCCCCTGCACGGCGCGGCTGCGATCCTGGTCGACGAGAACCTCGACCCGGTCATGGTGCGCTTCTACACCCAGCACACGAAGACGTCGGACTACCGGACCAGCATCCTGACCCGCCCCGACGCGCCGGAGAGCGAGTTCGCTCGACGGATGCGAGCCGTCGTCGAGCGCGACCAGGGACCGTGGAGCGACTTCTCGGCCATCGCCGCGGACCTGGTCGTAGAACGCAACCAGGAGCTCGCCGACATCGTCGAGCGGCGCCCCGCGGGGAGGCGCTCGAGCCTGACCCCGCACCCTGCGAGATGAGCCGAGCCTTCCGCCTCCCCCGAGGGAGCGGCAGTGGTTGACACGCCCTCGGGGACGGTCACCTTCCTCTTCACCGACGTCGAGGGCTCGACGATCCTCTGGGAGGAGGACCAGCCGGCGATGCACGACGCCCTCGCCCGTCACGACCAGATCATCCGGTCCGCAGTGACCGAGCACGCGGGGCACGTCGTCAAGATGACCGGCGACGGGATGCTCGCCGCGTTCGGGACGGCCCACGACGACGCTGAACGCGGCGGTCGCCGCCCAGCTGGCCCTCGCCGCCGAGCCGTGGGGGACGACCGGGCCCCTCGCGGTTCGCATGGGACTGCACACCGGCGAGGCCTACGCCCGAGACGGCGACTACTACGGGCAGGCGCCGAACCGCGCCGCTCGGCTCATGGCGCTCGCGCACGGCGGCCAGATCCTCGTCTCCCGGGTGACCGGACAGCTCGCCCGCGAGAGCATGGACGACGACGTGACCCTGCTCGACGTCGGCGAGCACCGGCTCCGCGGCCTGGCTCGCCCCGAGCGGGTCTACCAGGTGACGCATCCGGCCCTTCCCCAGAGCTTCCCGTCGCTGCGGTCGCTCGACGATTCGTTGGCCTCCCTCATGGCGGACGTGTCGGTCCCGTTCCCGTCGCGACTCGCGATCCCGGCCGCCTTCGCGGGACGGGACCGGGAGCTCGCCCGCCTCGAGCGGTGCTGGGCCGACGTGCGAGACGGCACGGGCCGGATCGTGCTCGTAGCCGGGGAGCCGGGGATCGGCAAGACCGCGCTGGTGGCACGACTGGCGACACGGGTGCACGAGGCAGGCGACGTCGTCCTCTACGGGCGCTGCGACGACGACTTCGGTGTCCCCTACGAGCCGTTCGTGGAAGCGCTGGGCCAGCTGCTCCCCAACCTCCCCGAGCCGCTGCTCGGCGCCCACGTGCAGGAGTACGGGCCGCAGCTCGCCCATCTCCTCCCCGGGTTGCGGCGGTCGGTCCGCGGCCTGGACGCGCCCCCGGGCGTCGATTCCGACGAGCAGCGCTTCCAGCTGTTCGCGTCGGTCGCCGCCCTGCTGGCCACGGTCGGGCGGGCGGCGCCGATCGTGTTGGTGCTCGACGACCTGCACTGGGCGGACCAGCCCACCATCGCGCTGCTCCGCCACCTGGTTCGGCGAGCCGAGCCGATGCGGGTGCTGTTGGCCGGCACCTACCGGGACAGCGAGGTGCCGATCGGTCATCCGCTGCACGACCTCATGGTCCAGCCGCTGACCCCGGCCGCGGAGCGGATCACGCTGACCGGGCTCGCCGGCCCGGAGCTGGTGACGATGCTCGAGCAGACCGCCGGGCACGAGATGGACGAGATCGGGCTCGGCGTCGCCGACGCTCTGAGCCGTGACACGGGCGGCAACCCGTTCTTCGTCGGTGAGCTGCTCCGGCACCTCGCCGAGACCGGCGCGATCTACCAGGACGAACACGACCGGTGGCAGCTCCGCGGGACGGTCGCCACCCTCGGTCTGCCCGACACCGTGCGAGAGGTCATCGGGTACCGCGTCGCGCACCTGGGCGCCGACCCGCACCGGGTGCTGGCCGCGGCGGCGGTCGTCGGTCAGGAATTCGAGCTGACCGTGCTGGCCCGGGTCGTGGACGAGGCCGATGACTGGGTGCTCGACCAGCTCGAGCGGGCCGAGCAGGCGGCGCTGGTCCACAACCTGGCCGGGGATCTGTTCCGCTTCCGTCACGCGCTGGTCCAGCACTCGCTCTACCAGGATCTCGGTCGGCGCGACGATCCCGGCTCCATCTGCGGGTCGCGGACACCCTCGAGGCGCTCGACCTGGCCGGGCAGCGCCCCGAGGCGGCCGCGCATCACCTCGCCGCCTCGGGACGGCCCGACGCGCTCGCCAAGGCGGTCGTCTACTCCCAGCAGGCCGGCGACCACACGCTCGCCGCGTTCGCACCCGACCAGGCCGCCCAGCACTACCGGGAGGCGTTGCGGCTGATCGACGAGATCGGGGGGCCCGACGAGCAGCGCTGCGCGGCCCTGGTCGGGCTCGGCACCGCGTTGCGCCAGATCGGGGAGGGCAGCCACCGGGAGGTGCTCCTCGACGCGGCCCGGCTCGCGCAGCGCCTCGGTGACGCCGACCGCCTCGTCGAAGCCGCGTTGGCGAACTCGCGGGGCTGGGCCAGCGAATCGGGCGCGTGGACGAGGAGCGGGTCGCGGTGCTCGAAGCCGCGCTCGAGATGGTCGGGCCCGAGGACAGCTCGGCCCGGGCCCGACTGCTCGCTGTGCTCACCTCGGAGCTGACCTTCAGCGTCCCGCTCGAACGCCGGCAGGCGCTGAGCGACGAGGCGGTGGCCATCGCCCGTCGGCTCGGCGACCTCCCCACCCTGGCGTCGGTCCTGTCCTCACGCTTCGACTCCGTGCGGGGGCCGCACCTCCTGGCCGAGCGAATCGCGGCCGCGGACGAGAACCTCGCCGTGGCCCGGACGCTCGACGACCCGATGCTGCTGTGGCTCGCCACGACCGGGGAGACCCAGCTGGCCGTCGAGACCGGCGACGCCGACCGGCTCGACGCGTCCCTCGACCGAGAGGTTCGCCTCGCTGAGGAGCTCCGCCAGCCGTATCCGCGCTGGCTGACCCTCGTGCACCAGAGCCTCCGCATGTACCTCGTGGGTCGCATCGACGAGTCGGACCGGCTGGCGAACGAGGCGTTCCAGCTCGGGCAGGACATCGCGCAGCCCGACGCGTTCGCGATCTACGCCGGGCACCTCTACTCGGTGTGGGCGGCGCAGGGCCGGATCGGTGACCTGCTCCCGATCCTTGCGGAGGCGTGCGCCGCCAACCCCGGTCTGCTGGGCCTGCGTGCCGCGCTGGCGTCCGCGTACTGCGCGGTGGGTCGACGAGACGAGGCGCACGCGATCCTCACCGAGCACGCGACGCGCACCTGAACACGGTCAACGTCGACGGGGTATGGCTGAGCACGATGGTGATCTTCGGCGCGGTGGCCGCCTCGGTCCGCGACCAGGACGCGGCCGCGGAGCTCTTCGAGCTGCTCGAGCCGTTCGGGATGCAGTTCGCCGCCGACGGCGCCCACACGCAGGGGACGGTGGCGCAGGTCCTGGCCCGGCTCGCCTCCGTGCTCGGGCGCGACGAGGTCGCCGACCGGTGGTTCGCCGCCGCGGAGGAGCTGGAAGGCAAGGCGCGGGCGGTCCTCATGCAGGCGCTGACCCGGACCTACTGGGCCGAGGCGCTCACCCGCCGCGGCACCCCCGCCGATCGGTCCAGGGCCCGGGTCCTCGCCGAGCAGGCCCACCGGGCCGCCCTCGACGTGGGCTCCCCGCAACTCGTCGAGCGCGCCGCCCGCCTCCTCCCCGACGAGTAGGCGCCCGGTCGCGTCACGCGCCCGCCCGGTCGAGGTGGTCGAGGATGGCGGGGAAGGAGTCGTCGACCGACCGCTCCCCCATGATCGTGTCCTGGTGGCCGTGATCAGGGAACACGACCCGCCGGTAGCGGTGGGGTCCGAACTCGCCGACCAGCAGGTCATAGCTGCGCTGCGTCGATTCCGGCACCCACACCAGGTTGTGGGCGCCGTGCAAGAAGGTGATCGGGAGTGCCAGCCGCTCGAGGTGCGGTAGGTAGGTGTCGCGGTGGTCGGCGTCGACGAGACGCTTGGCACCCGCCATCGCGGCGAGCTGCTGGAGCATCTCGAGGTTGGCGGTGCCGAACAGCTCGTGCAGGTTGACGTGGGTCTGCTCGTTCACCGCCGCGTGATGCACCGCGATGCCGTAGATGAACGCCAGCCGTCGACAGACCGCCTGGTCGCAGCGCTCCTCCTTCGGGATCGGGTAGAAGCGCAGCGCGGCGTCGAACGCCCGCTGCCCGAGCGACTCGCGGGTGAAGGAGTCCGTGCTGAGTCGCCGGACGTGCGCGGCCCGGAGGAACCCGGCCGCGTTGACCTTCACCTTGAGCTTCATGATCTCGGGCCCGATCGGGTGCATCCCGACCTGCGAGCACAACACCGACGCGGGCGAGACGGTCCCGGCGAGCGTCGACATCATGATCGTCACCGACCCGACGCAGTGGGTCACCCAGTGGAGGTCCGAACGGCCGGTGAGCTCCCGAATCGCCTGCTCAGCCGCGGGGTGGTCGAAGCGGGCCACGTCGTCGGCGGTGAACGAGGTCGTGCAGGTGGGCAGGAGCGTGGAGCCGCGCCACTCCTGGATCCAGACGTCGAAGCCGTGCCCGACGAGGTACTCGACCGCGTTGGTGTCGATCAGGTCGGTCGAGAAGGTCAGCGGGTTGGCGCCCAGCCCGTGGGAGATGACCACCGGTCCCCGTGTCCCGCCTCGGTAGCGGGTCAGGCGCAGGTCCACCCCGTCGAGGGAGCGGTAGCCGTGCACCTCGGGCGGGGGGAGCCGCAACGGCCGATGCTGCCGCGGGGGCGCGTCGGGGTTCAGCCGGGACGAACGCCGGATCGCGGTGCCGTACTCGTGGACGAGCACCCCGGCGAACGCCTCCTCGAAGCGGGCCAGGAAGCTCCAGGCGCTCGCGCTCCCCGACCGGGCCGGTGACCGCCATCGTGCGCAGCTGCCTCGCGAAGTCGAGGGCCTCGATGCGCAGGATCCCGCGCCCCACGATCGCCCCGTCCGGCGAGTCGCGACGGACGGTGACATACAGGGTGGTCGTGGCGTCCCACGCCCCGGTCGCGACCCCCGGCTCGATGAGCTTGAACCCCTCGAAGGAGAAGCGGCGCCCGTCGGCGGTGACCAGCGGCAGCCGGTACCACATGTGCCGGACCGCGGGGTCGGGGTCATCGGGTGCGAAGAGCTGGAACTGGCCGCCGTCGACGGTGAGCGGATCCGCGTCGACCTCGGGCGCGATGACCGCGCCGACCGCGGTCATCGGCGACGCGAGGTTCTCGGTGAGCGTCCGCAGGTCGTCGGAGGACAGGGTCAGCACGAACGACATCGGCGATCGGGCCGCCTCCCCGGCGGCCGCGGCCTGCTGGTAGACCTCGAGGTCCTGGATTCCGGGCTCCGGGCCCGGCTCGCCGGGCGAGAACCAGCCCGACATCTTCTCCGTGAACCGCAGGCCGGGACGGGTGGGCGCTGCGACCGGCTCGGCGGCGACCGGGGCGAGCGACTCGTCGATGGTCCAGCCCCGGTCGGTGGCGACCAGCGCCGCGATGCGCTCCGCGAGCGCGGAGATCGTGAGCAGCGGGTTCACGCCGAGCGGTCGCGGCACGATGGCCCCGTCGCAGACGTAGAGGCCGTCGTGGACCGCCGCGCCCGACGCCCCAGCGAAGACCCGACCTCGATCGTCGACCACGCCGCCGTCGGCGGTGTCGGCCATCGGGCAGCCGCCGAGCGGGTGCACGGTGACGAGCTCGTGGCGCAGCTCCTTCGCCCAGACCGGGCTGTGCAGGTAGGTGCCGCCCGACGCGGCCGACGCCTCGGTGAGCCGCTGGTTGACCCGCTCGTAGTAGGGGGTCGTCCCGGCCCCCGCCCACACGATCCGGACCCGGTCGCGGTCGAGGACGAGGCGGCCCTCGTCGGCGTCGTGACCCATGACGAGGAAGGTCTGGGTCTCCTCGAGCGCGCCCCGTCGACCCCGTGTCGAGCGCGCTGCGGACCAGGGCCGCGAGCCCGCCCGGGTGGCGGAGGCGGCGGCCCAGCCAGTCGGGCAAGGCCTGCGAGGCCAGCTGCATCGGGACCAGCTCGCCGATCGCGCCCGGGATCACCGCGTCCTCGACGACGATCCCGTCGGCGCCCGCCGCTCCTCCCCGCTCGTCGATGACGGAGGTGATGCACGGCCCGGCCGGGTGGGTCACGCTCGGAGGCTCCGGGCCCGCGCCGACCCCGTCGACCGGGTGACCGGTCGCATACGAGAACCCGAGCACGTCGCCGTTGCCGGTGAACCGGGTCCCGAGCCGGTCGGAGACGTCGAGGCCCTGGCCCCGGGACCGGAGCAGGACGCCGGTGCTGCCCAGGGTCCCGGCGCCGAGCATCACCACGTCGGCGGTCACGGTGAGCGGCGGCGCGTCGAACGGATCGGGGCCGAGCCCGAGCGGCTGGTACCGGACCGCCCACCGGTCACCGGCCGGCTCGACCCATCGCACCTCCACTTCGGTGAAGACCTCGGCGCCGTGGTGCACCGCGTCCGGGAGGTAGTTCATGAGCAGCGTGTTCTTGGCCCCGTAGTTGCAGCCGGTCACACAGTCACCGCAGCCGGTGCAGGCGTCCTGGTGGACGCCGACCTGGTTGGGGCCCGACCGGAACGTGACGTTGATCGGGGTCCGGTAGAACGGGGCGTTGCCGGCCACCCGTCGCAGCGCGGCGACCTTGGCGAGGGGCGGGAAGTCGTCGGGGTACGGCGTCGGTCGCAGCATCGCCTCCGCGGCCCGGTAGCCGCGCTCGAGACCGGCCCGGTCGGCGCGCAAGGCGGCCGGCCAGTGCTCATCGTCGAGCACCCACGGCTCGGGGCGGAGCGCCACGTTGGCGTTCACGAGCGACGTCCCTCCCAGCCCGCAACCCGAGAAGACGCTCATGTCCTCGTCGACGTGGAACGAGTACAGGTTCCGCCGGTCACCGACCTGGCCTGCGGCGCCGTCGAGCTGGAGGTGACGCCGGGCGTCGTTGGTGCTCCGCGGGTACTCGCCGGGGTGCAGCTCCCGGCCCCGCTCCACCACGCAGACGGACTGCCCGGCTCGGGCGAGGCGCGACGCCGCGATCGAGGCGCCGTATCCCGATCCGACCACGACAACCCGATAGTGGTCTCGCAGTTCGTTCAGCGGGCTCGACAGCCGCTCAGGTTCCGCCACGGCCCGGTGAGCGTAGCCCTCCCTCCCGGCCGGCACTCGGGCTACACGCGGGGGGTGTCGGCGCGCGCCGACGGGCGCGACGGCTCGTGACGACCGACGCCGGAAGGGCTCTTCAGTCGATCGTTCGGCGGCGGTAGAGATAGGCGGCCAAGGGCGCGAACACCACGAGGATGACCGTCGACCAGGCCAGCGCGGCAACCACCGGGTGCTGCATCGGCCACGCGTGGAGCGTCGAGGCCGGGTTGGGGTTGCCGAACAGCTGCCGACAGGCGGCGGTGACTGCGCTGACCGGGTTCCAGTCCGCGATGGTCCGCAGCCAGATCGGCATGCCCTGGGTGGGAACGAGCTCGAGCCGCCAGTCGCGACCTCCCCAGTGTCGCAGAGCCAGCCGGAGATCGGGAAACGACATCAGCCGGGCCGCAGGCGGCGTCGCTCCCGTCGCCGTCCACCCCCCGGGTGAGATCGGTCCGCACCCGGGCAAGGCTGTGACCGGGCGGCGACACCGTCGAGCGCGCCGACGGGCCCACGGTCCGGAGGAGATCGCCGATGGGGCACGGAGATGCTCGGTGGCTCCTACTACTTCCTGGACCTGACGCCACTTGGCCGCCAAGAGGAGTGCGAGGAGCCAAAGGGACGAGCCGCGAGCCCGCGGGCCAACCTTCCCGACTTCTCGACCTGACCGACGGCGCGCGGAGCTCTCAGGGCAGGATCAGATGCACGTCGCCGAACTCGTGCCACAGGTACCGCTCGGCGAGGCTGGCCTCGTAGGACCGCTCGAGGAGCTCCCGGCCCGCGACCGCCTCGAGAATCAGCAGGTGCGACGCCTCCGGTTCGTGCCAGCCGGTGAGCATCCCGTCGAGCGCGTAGACGCCGCGCTCGGGGGTGATCACCAGGTCGGTCCAGCCGTCGTACGGTGCCACGCGGCCGTCCGGTGCGGCGGCGGTCTCGAGCGCGCGGGCGACCGTGGTGCCGACCGCGACAACCCGGTGTCCGGCCGCGTGGGAGGCGTTGACTCGCTCCGCGGTGAGCGCGGGGACGTGGACCCGCTCCGGGTACGGGAGCTCGTCGGCTTCGAGGGAGGCCACGCCGGTGTGGAGCACCAGCGGCGTGACGCCGACCCCTTTGGCGACGAGTCGGGTGATCACCTCCGGCGTGAAGGGTCGGCCGGCGCTGGGCATCTCGGCGCTGCCCGGCTCGGTGACGTAGACGTTCTGGTAGTCGCTGACCGGCCAGGGGTGCTCGACGTACCCGTAGCGGATCGGGCGGCCGTGCACGGTCAGCCAGGTGAGGGTCGGGTCCGGGAGGGTGAGCGTCGCGGTCCACAGCCGCCCCGCCACGCCGTAAGACTCGTCGAGGGTCAGGGTGCCGTCGGGGCCGATCGTGAGCTGCATCGACGGTGGTGGGCGGACCCACCGCTCGGTGCTGCGTCCGGCGATCCGGCGCAGCTCGACCACCCAGCGCCGGTCGTCGAGCTGCGTGGACAGGTGGACGACGAGCGGGTCGCCGTCCTCGGTCCAGGCGTCGATCGCGGCGGGGATGGTCCCGGAGGTGTTCACCACGACAAGGTCACCGGGGTCGAGGAACGCGGGGAGCAGCGCGAACGTGCTGTGCACGAGGCGCAGGCTCTCTCGCCAGGCGACGAGCATGCGGACGCCGTCTCGGGTCAGGCCCCGCGCTTCGGGCGGCTCGGTCGCCTCCAGCTCCGGGGGCAGGTCGAAACGAAGCCGACCCGGACGGGCCGGGGCGACGCTGGGCGCCGGCGCGCTCATGACGTCACCGCCGCAAGGTCCGCGGCGCGGTACCGGCCGTTCGGTGGCTGTGCTCGCAGCAGACGCCGGAACGCGGGGACGACCAATTCGGGTTCGGGGCGGTCCGAGATGTCCTCACCGGGGAACGCGTCCTGGTGCATCTGGGTGCGCATGTCACCAGGGTCGAACGAATAGACGTGCAGGAGCGGCTCCTCGACCGCGAGGACGTGGTGGAGCTGCTCGAGCGCGGCCTTCGACGCGCCGTAGCCGCCCCAGCCTTCGTAGGCCTCGGCGGCCGCATCCGAGGTCACGGCCACGACGGTTCCGCGCGCAGCGCGCAGCCGGGGTACCGCGAGCTGCACGAGGCCGAGCGGCGCGATCGTGTTGACCGCCAAGACGGTCTCGAGCTCTTCGAGCGGGAAACGGTCGAGCGTCGGGAGCGGGGACGGTCCGAGCGAGCTGGCGTTGTTGACGAGCAGGTCGAGCCCATCGTGGGCTCCGATCGCCTCGACGAGCCGGACCCGGTGATCCGGATCGGCGACGTCGCCCGGGATCGCGGTGACGCGACCACCGCGGGCCCTGAGCGCCTCGGCGGCCTCGAGCAGCCGGGTCTCGTGGCGGGCGTCGAGGACGAGGTCCCAGCCGTCGTCGGAGAGGTCCGCCGCGAGGGCTCGCCCGAATCCCTGGGATGCTCCGGTGATGATGGCGGTTGGCATGACTGCCCCCTTCTCCTCGGATCGCTCGTGGTTCAATCCGACACCGTACCCATTTTAACAAGCGGAGACTTTCGATATTCCGGTCGGAGCTCCCGGCCCGTCTCCTGGCGCCGCATCGCTGAACCCAGTCCGGGAAGCCGCGGCTTCGCCGGGGCCCTGTCGTAGGATCCTTCGACCATGACCGAGCGATGGGGAGGGGAGCCGACCGAGCCGATCCCCGGCAGCCAGGGCGCTCGGGGCGGCTACCCCGGGTACGGACAGCCGGCCGGCGGTGATCCCACCCAGATCCAACCCGCGGGGGCGGTCCCCCCGGACGCGGCGGCTACGACGACCGGGACCGCAAGCGTCGCCGCAACTGGCTGATCGCGGCCGGGGTCCTCGCAGTCGTGATCATCGTCGTGCTCGTCGTCCTGCTGCTCACTCGCTCGAGCGGGAACTCGAACGCGGTGGACATCACCGCCTTCACCGTGCCGTCGACGGTCCGCTGCACCGGGCCGACGTCGATCGGTGTCTCGTGGACGACCAGCAACGCAACGCAGGTCGCGCTCAGCATCGACGGCTCCATCTACCGCACCTACACCGGACCGAGCGGCGCAGACACGGTGCCGTTCGCCTGCAACGGCGCGACCCATACGTACAAGATCACCGCCACCGGTCCCTCGCTCTCAGCGTCGGTCCAGTCGCAGACGGTCTCCCAGTCGTCGACGCCGACGACCGCGCCGACGACGACCGCCCCGACGACGACCACGACGAAGCCGCCACCCACCACGTCGAGCACGACGAGCACCAGCACGACGACGACGACCTGACCCGTCGGCGCGAGACGATCCGCTCACCGGCTGCCGTGTTCGACGATGACCCGTGCGGGCGTCCGGCACTCAGTCGTCGAGGGCGAGGCACCCCCGGACCGCAGCTTCCGCGGCGAGGCGGGCGGCTCGGGTGGTATCCCGGGTCAGCTGCGCAAGCTTCACGCCCAACTCGGGTTCCGCGGCGAGGAGACGTTCGATCTCGGCCCGGTTCCCCGAGCCATCCTAATTCGTCATCGCCACGATCCGCTCGTCGAGCAGGCCGTCGAAGAACCGGTCCCCGATGCACCGGTACACGGACCACCGGCACCGCTGGACTTCGCACACCTCGGCCACGGCCGCCAATTCCATGTCCACGCCGAGGCAGCCCTGCTCGCGGAACCGGCGGCTGAGCTCGTGGTCGAGCGTGACGCCCTCGGTGGTCACGAGCTTCCCACCCTGGGGCGCGTCGCCGGGCGGAGCGTGCCGGTAGGTGGAACTGCTGGTGTGGTCGATGAGGACCTCAGGGTTAATCAGCGTGCCGACCTCGATGGCCGGGTCGAGCCCGCCGCAGATCCCGGCGATCATCACGTGGTCGACCGGTCGGTGGTCAGGCCGGGCAGGGTCGAGCAGTCGGGTGACGGCGACGCGGGTCAACGGCGGGCCCATGCCGATGTGGAGCGCCACCACGTCGGAGCCGCCGACCCGTCCGGTCCACGGTGCGCCGGCGGCGTCGCGGCTCGGCTGGAGCCCGAAGGCGGTGACGATGGCGTGCATCTCAAGGGGCATGGGAGCCAGCACGACGACATGACGGCGGGCCGGATCGGAGGGCATAGCGACATCCTGCCCGCTGGCCGGGGTGGGCTGCTCGCGGCCCGGCCGCGCCACGAGATAGCTCTCTCGTCGCGCCTTACCCGCCGTCGAGCACGAGCAGCGCACCGGAGAGGTAGGACGACGCCTCGCTCGCGAGAAACGAGCGCGGTGCCCACGATCTCCTCCGGCGAAGCGATCCGCAGAAGGCTCACCCCAGCTGCGATCTGCTCCTGCATCTCAGGTGTTGCCCCGTGATGAAAGCTATCGGTGTGGAATGTGCCGCACACGATCGCGTTGACCCGGATGCCGCGTGGGCCATATTCGACCGCGGCGGCCTTGGTCAGCGCGTTGAGCCCCGCTTTCGCCGCCGCGTAGACGACGGTGAACGGCATGGGGTGTAGCGAAGCGGTCGAGCTGATGTTGAGGACGCTCCCACCTGGGGTCATGTGGTCCGCGGCGAGCGCGGTGAGTCGCAACGGGCCCTTCAGGTTGACGGCGATCGTCTTGTCGAACAGCTCCGATGTGACCTCGCCGAGCGAGGGCGGGACGGGTGCGATACCCGCGTTGTTCACGAGCACGTCGATGCGCCCAAACTCCGCCACGGACGCGTCGACGAGCGCGCTGCAGTCGTCCCAGTCACCAACGTGACATCTCAGGGGCAGCGCCCGCCCACCCAGGGCCCTGATCTCGTCCGCCACGACCTCGCACGCTTCGATCTTCCGGCTCGCGACGACGACGTCCGCGCCGGCCTCGGCAAACCCCAACGCCATCGCACGACCCAGGCCCTTGCTCGCCCCCGTGACGATCACGATCTTCCCGCTCGCACTCAGGCTCGGGGTCGTCATGGAGCGCCTGCCTGACGGTCGCCATCACCAGCTGGGGCAGGCCTTGCCGTCTCCGTCGCTCGGTCACGGGCGATCCCGTCGACCAGGTGCCGGATGTGGATCTCGAAGAGCGTGTCGGCCTCGGCCAGGTCCACGCCACCCGCGTCGCCTCCGGGTCGTACCTCCCTCGGCTGACGTGGCGGCCGAGCTCCGGACTCGACGGCGACGAACCCGATCGTTGCCCACATCAGCAAGCGACACCCTTGGACAGCGGCATCGGCAGCAAAGCCGTCGCGTCGCATCGCCTCGACCAGTGGTCGCGAGACCTCCACGTAGGCCTGGCGTCCTGGCGAGAGAATGAGCCGACTCTCACGGGCTGCTACGAGTTGCGCGGCGCAGATCGGCGGCCCAGCGTGTTGCGTAGCTGTCCCACTCCTCGTCGCCTAGACGCGGTGGTGTGAGGTTCGCGAAGAGACGATCGGCCATCGCCTCGACGAGCGCATCTTTGTTCCCGATTCTGCTGTAGAGCGGGACGGGCGAGACGCCCAGCCGCGCGGCCACGCTCCGCATGCTGACCGCATCGAGCCCGGAGTCTCGGAAGATCTCGACGGCGGCAGTGACAATCTCGTCGGCGTCCAGGTCGAGGTCGGGCTGTCGGCTCACAGCGGCAGCAGGACCAGCTTGCCGACGACGCTGCGGTCGGCGAGACGCTGAAGCGCGTCCGGGAGCTCATCGAACCCCGGCGTGGCGGTGATGGCATTCCGAAGCGTGCCTTCAGCGACCAGGCGCGACAAGGCGAGATGGATCTCGTCGAGCTCAACCGGGGACTGACCGCCGGCGAAGACCCCGACGAGCGAGCTGTTCGCGAGGACGAGGTCGTGGGCATTGAGAGTCGGCCACCTTCCACTCGCGAAGCCGACTGCGAGGTGCCGTCCGTTGCGTGCGAGCGATCCGGCCCCGTCCTCCGCCATCGAGCCGCCGACCGGGTCGTAGATCACGTCCACCCCGCGCCCGCCGGTTGCCGCGTGCAGCGCGGGAGCGAGCGGTCCGTCTCGGTGGTTGATGGCCAGCTCCGCGCCCCGCTCGCTGCAGAAGCGAGCCCGGTCCTGGTCGCCGACGACGGCAATGACGCGGCCGCCGAGCGCACGTCCAAGTTGGACCGCGGCGATGCCGCTGCCCCCTGCGGCGCCGAGCACCGCGAGCCATTCGCCGGCCCGGAGGTGACCGCGCTCCACCAGTCCGGTCCACGCCGTCACGTGCGGGATCCAGAACCCGGCCGCCTCCGCATCGGTCAGGCCCGCCGGCACCGGGAAGGCGGTGGAGGAGAGCGCCAGACACTCCTCGGCGAAGGAGCCGTGCCCCTCGTAGAACGCGCTCACGAACATGACGCTGCTGCCGATCTCCTGCGCGACGCCCTCTCCGGTTGCGGTGATAATGCCCGCCCCTTCCTGACCGGGCGTGAACGGCAGCGGTGGCGTGAGCGGGTAGGTCCCCCGGCACATCAGCACGTCGGGCAGTCCGATGCCGGCCGCCGTGACACGAACGCGGATCTGACCCGGACCGGGGTCCGGGACGTCGAGCTCGACCGAGCGCAGCACGTCGATGGGCTCTCCGGCCCCGACGACCTGCCAGGCCCGCATGGTCGGCACGCTCATGGCCGGGCGTCGTCCTCGATCAGGGCCTCCGCGCTCTCGAGCAGCAGGTCGGCTTGCATCCCAAAGAACTCGTGGAGGGGCTTGTCGGACTGTCCTCGCAGGAACTTCGCGTAACTGCCCTCCAGCGCGATGGCAAGCTTCCATCGCGCGAACACGTCGTACCACCGGATCGCGCTCACGTCGCGGCCCGAGACGCGGGCGTAGCGCTCGATGAGCTGTTGCCGGTCGGGTAGCGACTCCACGGAGAACTTGGGGTCTTTCGACATCCCGAGATGGATCGTGCCCTCCGGGCCCGGGTGAAAGATCAGCGCCCAGGCCAGGTCGACCAGCGGATCGCCGATCCCGGCCATCTCCCAGTCCACCACCGCGGCCAGCCTCGGAGGCGACTCGGGCGCGAAGAGCACGTTGTCCAGCTTGTAGTCGCCGTGACACAGCGCACTGGGCTGTCCGGCGGGAGGGCAGTGCGCCTCGAGCCAGGCCGAGAGTCGGATGGCGGCGGGGGAGCTCGCGACCCTGGTACGACGCCAGCTGTTCGAGCCACCGAGTGATCTGGCGGTGAAGGTAGTCGGCGTCGTGGGCCAGATCGCCGAGGCCGCACGACCGCCAGTCGACCCGGTGGATCGCCACCAGGGCGTCCACGAGCTCCTCGAGCGCTCGACCTTGTGTTTCCGGCGCCGCCGCCCACTGCTCGGGAACATGGGTCAAGATGGCCGACCCATCGATCCGTTGCATCACGAAGAATGGTGCCCCGAACACGCCCGGGTCGTCGCACGAGATGATCGGCCGCGCGATCGGGACCGGCTCGTCCTTGATCGCGTCGAGGATCCTGTACTCACGGAGCACGTCGTGGGCGCTGGACACGTTGGCGTGCCGCGGCGCACGCCGGAGGACCCAGCGCGCCGCCCCCCGATCGATCCCGAAGGCGTCACAGGATCCTCCCCCGGCGAGTGGGGTCACGGTGATCTCCACCGAGCCGCCCACCGCCTGGTCGAAGAACTGCTGCAACCGCTCAGCGGGCACGGGAGTCGCTCACGAGTTCGCAACCCCCGCCAAGCGGCTCAGCTCGGTCCACTTGGCTTCGGCCGCCGGGCGACGGCTCGGGATGTGCTCGCTTGGCCATCCCTCGACCGGTTGATAGCCCTTCAACAGGGTCCGGGCGAGCACCGACGTATGCACTTCGTCGGGACCGTCACCGATCGGACCGAACCGCGTCGAGCGATACCACGACTCAACGGGCAGGTCGCTCGAGTAGCCGAGCGCGCCGCAGACCTGGATCGTGCGGTCGAGCACCGCCAGCACAACCTTCGACACGTGAGCCTTCACCATCCCGATGTCAGCTCGTACCGCGGCGGCGCCCAGCTTGTCGATCTTCCACGCGGTCTGAAAGGTCAGCAGCCGCGCCGCTTGGATCTCGGTGTGGGAGTCGGCCACATACTGCTGCACCATCTGATGGGCAGCCAACAGCTTCCCGTGCGAGGTCCGGGACACGGCCCGTTCGCACATGATGTCGAGGGACCGCTGAGCTTGCCCGAGCCACCGCATCGCATGGTGGATCCGGCCACCACCGAGTCGCTGCTGAGCGAGGACGAAACCGTCACCCGGTCGGCCGATCAGATGGTCAGCTGGTACGCGACAGTCACGGAACACGAGCTCGGCGTGGTTGCCGACCCGGCCGTACTCGACGCCCGGGTGGGCCATCGTCCCGATGTCCCGCACGATCTCCAAGCCCGCGGTGTCGGTGGGGACGACGAACACCGAGGCGTGGTGATGGGGCCGCCCTTCAGGATTGGTCTCAGCGAAGACCAGGACGATGTCGGCCACCGAGGCGTTGGTGATGAACCACTTGTGACCGTTGATGACCCACTCGTCACCGTCCGGCTGCGCGGTCGTACCGATCACCGTCGGATCGGACCCGGCCAAGAAGGGCTCGGTGAGCGCGAACGCGCTCGAGATCTCGCCCCGCAGATTCGGCCAGAGCCACCGCTCCTTCTGAGCGTCGGTGGCGCCGTGGGCGAGCAGCTCCATGTTGCCGCTGTCCGGGGCCTGCACGCCGAAGATCCCCATCGACATCATGCAGCGGCCGATGATCTCCGACATCAACGCCAGCTTGAGCTGTCCGAAGCCGGAGCCGCCCAACTCGGGGTCGAGGAACGCACCCCAGAGCCCTCGCTCCTTGACCTGTCGCTGCAGGTAGGACTGCACGACCCGCCATTCGTCGCGAGGCAACCGGTCGTAGATGGGTTCGAGCGGGATCAACTCGGTGTCGACGAACTCGCGCATCCACCGGAGCTGCTCGGCGAACTCGGCGTCGGTCTCAAAGTCCCAAGCCATCGGTGAGTCCCAGTCCCGGTCGCCGACAGAAATGTCGCGACGTGATTACAGTGTAATCAGAGAGTCCCCGATCAGGCAGGAAGAGTCCACCTCATGTCGGAGCCAGCAGCTGCAGCGGAATCAACGAGGGCGGTGATCGGCGTCGGGCGAGTCGCCGTGGTCACGGGCGCGGCGAGCGGCATCGGGCGGGCCCTCGCCGGGGCCTTCGCCGCCGCGGGCTCGGCGGTGGTCGTCGCCGACCTCGACGGTCCCGAGGCGGACGCCGTCGCCGAACGTCTCCGTGGAGACGGTGCCGGCGCGCTGGCCGTCACCGTCGACGTCTCCGATCCGACATCGGTTGACCGCTTGGCCAAGGTGACGCTCGACCATTTCGGGCGGGTCGACGTGCTGTGCAACAACGCGGGCGTGTCCACGTTCAACCTGATTCAAGATCAGACACTCGATGACTGGCGTTGGGTGTTGAACGTCAACCTGTGGGGAGTCGTCCACGGCCTGGTGAGCTTCTTGCCGATCCTGCGTGCCCAGCCGACACGTTCGCACATCGTCAACACCGCCTCGATGGGCGGGCTCATGAGCGGCGTGCCTTTCATCGGGCCGTACTGCGCAACGAAGACTGCCGTCGTGTCGATCTCGGAGACGCTGCGCAAGGAATGCGAAGCATACGGATCGCCGATCGGCGTCAGCGTGCTGTGCCCAAGCGCGACCGAGACCCGTGTGATGGAGTCGGAGCGCGGCCGACCCGCTGCGCTCGGCACCGAGCAACGGACCGATGACGCCGAGGCGATGCGCCTGGCGATCAAGAGCATGTTCACAGGTCCCGACGGCTCGACTCCCACTCACGTCGCAGCGCGCACCCTGGAGGCGATCCTCCGAGGGGAGTTCTGGGTGATACCCAACGGTGCCGAGCGGCCCATCGTCGAGGCCCGCTTCACGGAAGCCCTAGCCAGCTTTCCCCAATGACGTCAGCCGATCCGTGGCAAGGCGGCGTCCCTCGGGGCTCGGCGCAACACCGGGGACCTCCGGAGCCGTCGACACTCCGAGGTCTGACGGTGCCCGTCAGGCCCCGAGCTGGAACGGAGGGTACCGGTCGGTAGCAAGAAGCAAGGCGTAGGTCGTGACTCTCAGGTTCCATCGGAGCACGTCGACGACGAACCGAAACAGCGACTCCGGATACCGCCCCGTGAAGAGAATCGTGAACCAGGCGATGATCGCGACCACGATCGCGGCGACATCGAGCACGAGCAAGACCAGATAGTGCGGTAGGGCGAGCAGCCACTTCACGAGCGGCAACCACCGGTTGAGGTTCTCGCTCGCGTTGGGGTAGGGCACATCGAGATGCACGTGCTGCTCTTCGTCGATGGATGGATATTCATCACGAAGGAGGAAGAGGTACCCCGTGACCCGAGCCTCGAGCCGCAAGAGGTTCAAGGCGAAGTCGAACCACCACTGCGGATACTTGTGGCGACAGACGAGGACGAGCACGGTCGGGAGGAACAGCACACTGGTCGAGCCCAGCAGCACGAATCGGACTCCCAAAGTGCTCGAGCCGAGGAGGGCGAGCAGGATCACGAGTGGCACGGCGAGGATGATCCGAAACGCCGTCGTCCAGCGATTCAACGTGTCCGGATAGTCGACCGAGAAACTCAGCGGATAGGAAGCTCGGCGTGGCCTCCATGACGACCTCCCTGATACTTGGCTGATATCTGACGCATGGGCGCACATCGGTTGGGCCACCGGGACTCTACGAGACTGGTTTGGCGGATGTGGCCGGCCCCGAGGGACCCGCACCGATGCCTGTCTCCACGTCTCTGTGCGCGGCACGGCGCCACACCGGAGCACCGACACCGACGCGAGGAGTGCGGCCGGGCGCCGTCTGAAGTGCCCCGAGGCGCTGCCCGGGCTGCCGCGACGGTTCCCGCGATCGCGTTCGGTGAGGACCTGACTTCACGCCGGGCTCCTCGGACAGCCGGTCGTCCGGCGAGGACGACTTCTAGCCGGGGAGACGCAGAGCGAGAATCTCGGGCGGATTGGTCGCCCCGATCGGGATGGTCACGAGATCACCCGAGATGGACATCCATCCGTTCACCGAGGCGGGCAGGGTGCGCTTCCAGACAATCCGACCGGTAGTGCGGTCGATCGCGATCAGAGCCCGCTGGAGGGTGGCGGTCAGCACGAGGTTGTTGACCACGGTCGCCCCCCCAGTGGGGTCGCCGGGCACAGCGGTGTCCCAGATGATCTTGCCATTGGCCGCGTTGATGGCAACGACGTCGCCCGACATCGTCCCGACCCGGCCGCCGAAATACGCGGTCTGATTCGGGTACAGGGTGTCGGGCGCGTTCAAGGTCGCGACGTAGACGACTCCGCCCGCGGAGGCAGGTGGGGTGAGCACCCCGCCGAAGGTGCCGGGGAGGATCTTCGTCGGGCCAGTCAGCGCGGAGACGTCGTCGTGGACGTGTTCCCCGACGGGTGTCCGCCACAACAGCCGACCGGAGCTGGGCTCGAAGCCGAAGACGACCCCTGCCTTGCCGGTGCCGACGATCACCTGATGCCGTGCCGAACCGGACACGTCGACGATCATCGTGTGGACGAAGTCACGGTCGAAGAGGTCGTGGGGCGTGGCCTGGTGGTACCAGAGCAAGCGCCCGGTCTGAAGGTCAAGCGCCACCGTCGAGTCGGTGTAGAGGTTGGGGCCCGGTCGGCTCGTCCCGTTCGCGTACTGCTCGGTTCCTGGGAAGGGGGCTGGGTTCGCAGTGCCCCAATAGACCCGGTTCTCGGTCACGTCGACGGACGGCGGGTACCACGCGCCGCCGCCAGAGTTGATCCCGGGATTGCCCCACAGGTTTGGTGACGCCACGGTGTCGAACGCCCAGTCGGTGGCGCCGCTCGTGGCATCGAGGGCGAAGAGCCAACCACGGTCCCCTCCGTCATAGATCCCGCGGACACTCACGGGAACCGTCGCAGCCAGCACCCGGTGATCGACCACCGTCGGCTGGATGTCGACCCCCTCGCTCGAAGTCGCCGTCAGATGACGAGACCAGACGAGAGCCCCCGTGATGGCGTCGATCGCCTCCACCCCATCGGGCGTCGCCGCGAACACGTCACCCCATCCGACGGCCACCCCATCCGGCCCGATCGTGGAACCCGTCCGAGGGCTGCGCCACAGCACCTGACCGCTCGCGCGACCGATCGCCGCCACCGAACCATTGTCATCTTCGACGTAGACGCGACTTCCGACAATGATCGGAACCGTGGTGAGCCCTCCGCTCATCGACACCGTCCAAACCGGAACGAGCTTCGAGACGGTCTTGGCGTTGATCGGCGAGGATCCCGCGTCGCGCGTGTTGTCGTAATCGTGGCCAGGGAGCGGCCACTGCGCGGGACCCGCCGCCGCGACCTCAGGTGGCGCCCCCGCGAACGCATCGTTTCCTGCCGATGCGGCAAGCGAGGTCGAGCTTGTTCGGCGCGAACGTGCTGGAGTGATGGACGAGCTCGTCCTTCCGAGAAGATCGCGTTGCAGCGAGCCTCCCGCGGCCTGTGTCGACACGCCCAAGCACCCGATCGCCACGAGACTCATAAGGAATGGACGCGCCGACACGCGCCAGCCACCGCTCACAATCGACACCTCGAAGTGAACTCTGAGCCATCCGTTGGGAGAGGACCGCAACGAGCTGGGTTCTCAAACCGGAGCGTAGGTCTTCTTCCATCGCAGCGGGGCCTCAACTCAGTGCAAACCTAGCGGCATGAGAAACGGCTCGGCGGCCGGCAATCGATGCGGGATGCTGACGCGTCACCGGTCGCTGGCTTGCGAGCCCGCGTTGCCCGAGGCCGGGGCGGACACCAAGGCGCCGCATTTGCCGTTGGTAGGTCAGTCGTCGATGGCTGCGTAGGCGCCCGTCAGGAAGTCGAGCGCGATTGCTGGGGGACGTGGTGAGGTCCACATCGCGTTCGTCAGGAGGACGAGTGTCATCTCCTCGGACGGGTCGTTGCGAAAGATGGTTCCCATCCCACCATCCCAGCCGTACTGTCCAACCGGTGCCGCCGGATGCTCACGGCGGGTCACCATCGAGACGCCGAAGCCCCACCCTCGGGCGTCGAAGTCGCCAGGGAAGAACCCCGAGATCGCCTTCTGCTCGGGCGTCAGCTGATCGGTCGTCATGGTTTCGACCGACGGTCGCGACAGGATTGGTTCGCCGCCACGAAGCAGCATCTCCGCGAAGGCCAGGAAGTCTGGGGCGGTCGAGACCAGCCCCGCGCCTCCCGACGGAAACGCGGGCGGCCTGCTCCACTGCCCGTCAGGCGGGTCGTACACGGCCAGGTCTCCGCTGTTGGGGTCGGTGCTGTAGCAGGTGGTAAGCCGATCCTGCTCTCGCGCCGGCACCGAGAAGGCCGTGTCCTTCATGCCGAGTGGCTCAAAGATCCGCTCGCGCAGGAACCGCTCGAACGGTGTGCCCGTCGACCGGGCTATGAGGACGCCCAGAACGTCGGCTCCCGTGTGGTACAGCCAGCGCTCACCGGGTTGGCACATGAGCGGGAGGGTGGAGAAACGACGCATCCACTCGTCTGGTTCTGGCGGCACCTGCGGCTGGGGCGGTCCGACGCTCAGCTGCAGCGACGCCGCCGCGTCATTCACCGGGCACGGCCCGAAGTACGCGCCGAAACCCATCCGGAAGGTAAGCAAATCTCGTACCGTGATCGACCGGGTCGCCGGCACCGTGTCATCGATCGGCGCGTCGATCTGCCGGACGACACGGCGATCAGCGAGCTCGGGTAGGAGACCATCGACTGGGTCGTCCAGCCGTACCACGCACTCTTCGAGCAGGATCAAGGTCGCGACGGCGGTCACCGGCTTCGTCATCGACGAGATTCGCACGATCGAGTCGGGCTGCATCGGGCCGCTCCCGCCGAGATCGAGGGCACCGATGGTGTCGATATGCGCATCGCCTCGTCGGCTCACGGCACCGACCAGGCCCGGAGCGTGGTTCTGCTCGACGTGGCGGGCTAACACGTCGTGCAGGCGGCCGAGCCGGCGATCCGAGAGTCCCGAACGGTTCATGGACGCGGCGTTGATATACGTGCACACAATCAATTCAACACCCTCGCGCGCCTCCTCATCATGGTCACAGGCGTGGATCGCAACGAGCTGTTCAGGACTCAGCGACCCGCTTGAGGTTAGCGAGCGTGTCCTTGATGCCATCCCGGGCCATCTGGGCCATCCCCTCGATACGGACCTTGACGTCGAGGCTCGGATCGCCAGCCCTGACAAAGTCGGGGTAAGCAGGCAGCACCTGCCAGGACTCGGTGGTCTTCGTGCCGTTGCCCTCCGGTTCGAAGCTGTAGCCCCAGCTGACCAGCTCGGCGTCGCCGTTCGGCCCATGGTTGATGAAGGTGAACTCCCGACCACGGTCGGCGACGACGACCTCACAATGGGTATCCCATGTGAACTCGCCGATCGCGTTGTGGCCGATAAACCATGCGCCCTCCTTTCCCGCCTTGTCGGGGTCCTCCCATGCTGCCGACCGACACACGGGGCTCAGTTCGCCCATGCGAGTCACGTCACTGACGATCGCGTACACGTCCTCGGGCGGACGGTTGATGCGAATCGAGTCCGAGTGCTGGTAGTTAGATACGTCCATGAGCTGGATGCTACGGCATTCGCGCGAGTGCCCGACCAGCTGCTCCAAGCAATCACGCGTTTCGCATCTGCTTCGTGCAGCCGAGCAGGACCGAGGCTCTGCGACACAGCGGCATTCACACGCTTAGGGCTCATAGCCACGTGGATGCGACAGATGCGGCGGACGGTTTCTTGGCCAATTCTTGGGCACGATCGGATCCGATCCGGACCTGCGCGCCCGCTATCCCGCGACCCGGACGACAGCGCCCCGCGCCTATCGATCCCCCGTCGGGACGGGTCCATAGGGTTGGGGTGGGCTCCCATCTAGTAATCCAATGAGAGCCCCCCACATCTTTTCGGTGCCCTGGTTCGTCCCGTGCTCCGAACGAAAGAGCGCGACGAAGGCAGCGACGTCTGCCAGCGTCCAGGCAAGCCGGTACAGCTTGACGGCCATGTAGTCGACCGGCCGGCCGGTCGCGTCGGTGTACAGCGCGAGGCCCTCTGTGGATCCGTCGTCGAGCATCCACAGATCACGTTCAGGGAGCGCGAGGGCGACCGTGTCCCAGTCGACGAGCAGCAATTCAGTTTCGAACCGGATGAGATTGCCGGGATGCGGCTCACCGTGGGTAATCACCGGCTCGATGGGCGCTTTCGACACCCGCGCGGCGAGATCGTCGAACGTTGTCAGCCATTCGGACACGACGCCGGCGCGGGCCACGAGTTTGCTCCGAGCTGGCTCGGAGAACGGACCGCCAGTCCAGGCTTGGTCAACCTCCCGCAGGGCGGTCTCCAGACCTGCGCGCCCGGGAAGCTCGACGCCCCTCTGCGGCGCCCGAGATGTCACGACGGGTGACGACCGGTGAAGCTCAGCCAGGCGTTGCATCAGTTCGTCTCGGTCCGCCCGGCCCGCCGAGTGGCCCCAGTCCCCGGCAGAGCCGTCGACGAACGGGAAAACGGCCAGGCTGTAGCGCGGGGTGAGGCGCCGAGCTAGCAGACCGCTCGATCCGGGAACTGGCGATACGACGAAATGCAGGTGGGCTTGCTCGCGCAGCATCAAAGCTGTGTCGTACGCGGCCCGAAGGCCCTCGAAGGTCGACTCACGGTCAGAGCCGAGCCAAGGCTTCGCATCGAGATCATCGACGGTAATGAACAACCTCTGACCCCTTGTCGTCTCACCGTCCCAGTGATAGCTGCCGAAGCCCTTCGGGATGTAGCACAGCCGCTTCAGATCCAAACCCCAGAAGTCCGCGAGCCCACCGGCAATGTCACCCTCCATCGGGCCTTCGGGAGGAGGCGTCTCCATAACCGCCGGTCACCGTTTCACAGCTACGCACAACTCTGCTCTGAATTTCGGCTCCGCTGTCGCCAACCGCCGCTCCGGCGGTCTCCGGGCCTTGAAGGACACGAACGGTCCCCCCGCAAGGGCGGCCTGGTCGGTGGGCAGTTCTTGGCACGAGTCGGATCGCTACGATCTGCGGCTCAACGATCCCTGGGCTGGGCGTTCCGCGGATCCACGGGGCAGCGCGGCGGTTAGGGCGAACGTGGCCGACCCGATTGTTCGAGGAGGTCGGACCACGCGTCACCCGTCGGTTCGATCGGCACGGAACCGCTCCATCCACGAGTGTGGTCGCGGAGCCGCTGGCAGAGGTCCTGAGGCGGTTCGAAACGAACTCCGAGCCCGCTGCATACATCATGCGCATGCAACGTCATCTCGAGCGCGCCCCTGGCGGCGAAGTCCTGCGGGGTCCCGGCTTCGACGCGGGGCCACTCCTGTATCACAGCTCGCGCCTCGGGCGGAGCAGTCACGATGACTGCCGCCAGCATGGTCGTAACTGCTCGAAGCCCATCCAGAATGTCTGCCGGCGTGGCGTCGGGCAACGCGTGGAGCTCGCCGAAGTTCGGGTACGCATCTTGCTTGCGCGAAGCGAGGAAGAGGGCATAGGAGAAGACGCAATCGACGGTGTGATCAGCGGTCTTCCAACAGCTCCATTCGAGCGTGCCGGCGGGGGTGGACCAGTCTCGGTCCAGGCCAGAGCGCCACGCGTCAAGGACCAAACGGCTCAGCTGCTCGAAGTCAGCAACCGTGAACGCTGAACCAACGTCCGTACCGCCCATGTAATCGCTCCTCGCTGACGTCCGGCACCCGCCCCGCGCATCGTAGGGCCACATCGGCTGCTGCCTCAGCGGTCGAAACGACTGTGTCGCGCGACCGTGTGCAGTCCAGCGATGCTCTGGGCTGTATCCCGCCGGCCGATGCGGACACAGCGTCATCACCGGCGGGAGGCACTCCGTGCAGCCCGGAACACCGTGCCGGCGCACCGAAGCGGCGCCGGCACGGCGCAGTCGACGGTCACGCCACGGTAAACGCCGAGTGAGCTGCTCAACGAGCGCTCAGTGGGTACTGCCTACACCGTGGTGCACGCGAAAGAGGTTGGTCGGGTCGTAGGTTCTCTTGATGTCGAGCAGTCGTTGGTAGTGATCGCCCCAGAAGCTGTGCTGCCAGTCGGTTTCGAAGTAGTCGGCCTCGTTGACGTAGGCGCCGGAAGTGGGTGTGGCCTCTCTGATGATCGACATCCCCGAGCCGATTCTGCGGGCCTCTGCTGCACCGGCCTCGAGGTCGGGTTCGTGGCCTGGGACGCCCGGATAGGCGTCCTGTTGATTCGAGGCCATGATGAGCAACGCGGCGGCGTCAAAGGCCGCAGGGTTTATCGAGGTGGTGCGGTCCCGGGCGAGGGCTTCGGGGTTCGCGCCGGCGAGACCTTTGTTGACGTGGAGGCTGTAGTGGTGATGCCGCGACGCCATGAAGAGCGCCTCCGCCATGCTGTCGGGTGACTCCTCGAAGGATGCCCGGGGCAGCCAGCGTGACTGGTAGGCGTTGAGAAATTGGGAGACCTCGTTTTGGTTCGCTGTCCACCAATACAGCCCGGGGGGCTGGCCGGGCCGCTCGTCGTGGCTGATCATGTCGGGGACGTTCTGGTCCCACCAGGTCGAGTCCCAGAACGTCCCGAAAGCACCGGTCGCAAAGCCGAGATCGGACGAGAAGGCGTCGCTTCGTCGACCAACCCATTCGGTGAAGGGCTGCCAGGCACCTCGTGCCTCGTCCTCGGTGAGGTCGGGGGCCACCATGGCGACCTCCAATGAGTTGTCGGGCGCGAACCGCAGCTGTTCACCCCAGCGCTCGTTGGCGAGTTGGGGGAAGAAGCCGACGAACTGGCGGATCAGCCGCCGGTAGTCCGCGTCGTTGTTGGCGCTGATCGTGCCGATCGCTGCGCCCAGGGTCGAGGGCATCTCGTAGGTCCGCAGTGTCATCTTGGTCACGACCCCGAAGGTCCCGCCTCCCCCGCCCCGCAACGCCCAGAACAGATCCGGGTGCTGGACGTCGTTGACGGTCAGGATCTCGCCACTGGCGGTGACGACCTCGATCTCGAGGACATTGCCCGCGGCGGTGCCGAAGCGCCTCGAGAAGCTGCCGAAGCCGCCCCCCTGGGTGAAGCCACCGGCCGCGCCGACCGAGGTGCACCCGCCACCCTGGACATAGCGGCCATGACGCACAGCCGCCTGGTAGACCTCAAGCCAGCGCGTGCCAGCCCCAACCGTGATCGCGGGAATACCGGGGCCCGGGCTCGAGGAGGCACCCGCGATTCGGAAATTGTCCTGGACCGTCACCTGGCGCATGTGATGCGTCCAGATCAACAACGAGTTCGAGGCGCTGGAACGCCCCAGGTAGTCGTGTCCCGTCCCCTTGACCACCAGGCGAACGTCGCGATCGCGCGCGAAGACCACCGCGGCGGCAATGTCCTGCGGGCTGCGAGCCGCCACGGCGACGGCGCTCGGCTCTGCCACGAATGCTCCCAGCCAGCCCGTCGTCTGAAACGCTCCCGGCTCATCCTCCAGGAAGAACGGATTGCGCAGAATTCGACAGGACCGCGGCGGCTGTCGGGCTCTCGCCAGCGGCTCGGAGCCCGTCCAACGGCGACTCCACCGCCAAGAGTCCGCCACCGATCCGCTGGTTCAGCTCATCCCACGGCGCCTCCCAAGGATTCGACCCACGGCGCGAGCTCACCGCTCACCAACGACCGACGCGGCCGAGCCGCCCTCGAGTACCCACACGTGCTCGGCCGATGATGCACATCACGACCCTCCTACCAGCCCAACTCGACCGCAGTCCATCTCCCCCAGTACTCGCAACAACTCCACATCCACCTCGCCAAAGCATGCGGCAGGCGAGCGAGTCATCCCTGCACAACGCCGCCGGCCCCACCGGGCTACCTACAGAACGAGACGCGCCTGCTATTGCCCTTCGAGTCGCATCGGGATCGCATACTCGCCAAACATCATGGCGACATAGGCGATCCCATCGAGTTGTTCGTGAACAAGGCCGAGGCGGACGAACACCGTCAGGACACCAAGATCGGGAATGTGCAGATCGAAGCGGCCGGTCACCCAGCCGGCAGTCGCGTTGACGTCGCTCATCGCCAGATCGGTTGCTCCCATGGTCGTCACGGTCACCGCGGTCGGGGTTTCCACATGGAGGACTCGAATGGCACGGGTCCAACCGGCGTTTCCATGGTGCCCGTCCAAACGCCAGCGAGGCTTCCGTTCTCGTCGACGCTGGTCGGGACGCGAATGATGGGCGTGTCATCTGCAACGAACTCGAAGGGGTAGACGCCGCCATAGAAGTGGCACGCCCCGTCTGGCCCGTCGGCAAAATCGAGCTTCCCAGCCGTCGAAGATCCCGCCTTCACCGCGCCACCGATCATCAACCCGGGACAGGTGACCGGTCAATTCCGAACTCAACATCGGCCCCAACACCGCGAGCTGCTCGCCATCGGGACCCGGTCTGAGCTCAGCCCGCAGGTCCCAATAGGTCGATCGATACCCGCCCACGAACTGCGCTGGCAGACCGGACCGGTCACGGTGCGCGGGTCTCTCCTCCAGCAGCGCCGCGAGACCAGCCCGCACGATCGCCGAACGGGCCTCGTAGACGCCGCCAGTGTTGATCAGCACCACGATGCCGACTCGCTCCTCGGGGTGACCGCCAATGAACGTGGTGAACCCATTGCCGTCTCCACCGTGACAGAACAGCAGGCGGCCGCCCCGCCGATCGACCCGGAACCCCAACCCCATGCCACCCCCACCCAGCCCGGCCGGCACGTGCAGACGATGCATCTCCCGCACCGTCTCCGGGGACAAGACCCCTCCTCCACCATGGAGATGCGCGATCAGGAACCGGGCCAGATCCTCAGCTGTGGACACCATCGACCCCGACGGCGGCGGGGGCTCATACGGGTTCGGTGCGGAAGGCAACACTGCAGTGGAATCGTCCACATGGCTGAACACATGCCCAACGACTCGCGTGTCGCCCTGGTCCATCACCACACCGGTGGCAGTCATGCCGAGTGGTCCCAGCACGACCTCGGCGACCACACGATCCCAATCGCTACCAGCCAGGCGAGCCAACACCAATCCCAAGACGTCATAGCCACCGTTCGCATAGACCAACCGAGAGCCCGGACGAGCGTCCGTGGCCACATGCTGCGCGACGTCTTCCGCCAGCGAACTACTCGAAGACCATCCGAACGACACCGGCAATCCCGCCGTATGCGTCAACAACTGCCGGATGGTCACCGGGCTCTCGTCCTCCCACTGGTTCGCGACCCGCACATCACCGAGATGTGCGTTCACCGGATCGTCCAAGCGAACCTCGCCCATCTCCACGAAGTGCATCAGCGCAGTAGCGACCACCGGTTTGCTCACCGACTGGATACAACACCTACTCGTCGGAGCCATCGGCGACGGCTGGCTCAGATCAGTAACACCAAACCCAGCTGACCACGCGATCTCATCGCCAGCTACCACAGCCACCGAGACACCCGCCACACCCAGAGCAAGCTGGCTCTCAACTACCTCCGCCACGGGGTCCACCGGCCACAACCGTACAGAACAGCCGGACGGCCCGGCCTCGATGGCGATCGGGTTGAGATCCCTTCCTCCAACCGGCAACCGTTCGCGTCATCGGCGCACCCCAGCAGGCTCCACGACGACGGCTCGATGAGGGCGCTCGATGTCCTCGAGGCTCGTGAGTCTCGGGTACACCACGACGCGGTCGGCTCAATTCAGCGAATGCCGCAGCCCGATTGCCCGCGAGGCGACCTGTGGGGTCACCGTGATCTCAAGTTCGCACAGCCCCGGAGGTCGGGACGGAGTGACCGGGTCAGGTTCCGCCAGCCAACGTGTTGAGTGACCAAAGGTTGGCTTGGAACCAAACGACCCTTCCCGCGGCGAGCCGCCAGGAGTGATGATCGAGTGATGCCGGCGCTTTGGCTTATGCGGGAGCGGCACTCGTCGCCGCGTGGGGGGTAGCGCATGCGGTCCCAACTCGGGCAGGTGCTTGCCAGCTTTGAGCCGATGAGCTTGGACAACCGCCGTGTCCTACTGCAGGAGTGGCTGGCTGAGGCGTTCACGATGTGGGGCATCGCTGCGATCGTCGTCGCCGCCACGGCGGTCGGTGGTGCGGACGCAGAGGTCAGCGTGCGGATCTATCGGTCCGCCGCGGGCTTGCTGGTGGCCTTGGGCCTGCTCACCGCGCTGACTGGTGCCCGCACGCGTCGCGTTTGGTTCAAGATTTGCCCCGCACGGTTGGGGACCTCGGCGGGCCTCTTGCTCGTCGCCAGCCTCGTGTGACCCTGGGCTGCCCAAGAGGCCGTCTCGGTCGGATTCTTGGGGTCGCTGCCGCGTTGTCGAGGGCGAGCATGGTCGTCGAGTCGTTCGCCGCCTACCCGACGCGAACGGTTGCCACCGACCGCGAGCCTTCAAGGCGCCCGACCGTGGGTCGTTCAGCCGGGAAGTACGGCGAGGTGCTCAGTGGTCAATCAATCGGAGCGACAGGCGCCGTCCACGACCTTGTGTGATCGCGAGAGCTATCCAGATCTGGAACAGCGCGTCGACCAGGGCTTCTTGGTCTTCGCCGAGGTAGACGGGTCGCAGGCCGACGTCTTCGATGACCGTTTCGACGGACGCGCGATCTACCTGAGGGGCGGAGAAGAACATGTCCGCGGGCCCGTCCGCGAAGATCGGGTCGGCCAAGTTCTCACCTCCAAGCGTGTTGAAGGCACGGGCGTATCGGATATTGGAGGGAAGCGCTGCCCGGCTGTTGGCAACGGGCTGACCCATCTGGTTGGTCGCGTCGATCACAAGTTTGCCGGCGAACGCGTCGCCATGCTCCGCCGTCAATCCGGCGACCGCCGCGCCGGGCAGCGCGAGGACGACGACCTGGGCTTGCGCCAACGCGTCAGCGACTGAAGTGACCGCCGCGCGCGTGCCATTCGCTACTGCTTCGTCAGCGGGATGACGAGAACCGAACGTGACCTGATGTCCAGCGCCGGCTAACGCTCGACCCAGGATGCCGCCGATGAAGCCGGTTCCGATCACAGCGATCTCCACGGCCTGACCTCCTCGTCGCTCGCGCCGACTATCACGACTCCGTCAAACCTCTACCTTGACCTGCTCGACCAGCTCAGAGCGCGGCATCTCGTCGCGTGGCTTCCGCGGCTAGCTCTGAACGGGTGCCGACGCTGAGCTTCGAAAAGATATGTCCGAGATGGACCTTGACCGTGCCTCGCGCCACGAACAGGCGCTCAGCGATCTGGGGGTTTGTGAGGCCTTCGCAGACCAGCGCCACGACGCGTCGCTCGGTTGGCGTCAGGCTCTCCCAGCCGAACGAGGGGCGCTTCCGCTCGCCGCGAGCTCGCGAGGCATACGCAACGGCCTCCTCCATGGTGAGGGCTGCACCCTCGTGAAATGCCGCGTCGTACGAACCGGAGTCGATCTGCCGTCGAGCACACGCCAGACCCTAACGGTCGCGGGGGTGATGCAGACCCCACCGACGGCGAAGAGGAAGGCCTTGATGCTGGCCGTCGGGGTGATCTGCTCGACGAGCTGGGTCCAGGAGCCAGCGAGCTTCCTCGAGGGCGTCGTCGGAGACGAGGCACTGCAGGTCGACGTCGCTGAACGCGTCGCCGGTTCCGAGTCTCACCGCGCGCGCCAGGACTTAGCGGTTCTTTAGCGGAACGTTTCCAGCCGAGTTCGCTCGCCCGTAGGTCCGACCCGACGGTAGGACGGCGGCGCGCCACGAGGAGCGATTGGCACCCGGCGCTCGCCGCGGCCGCCTAGCGTGCGGTCAGGCGGCGGCTCGCCGATCAGCCGAAGGGTCGACGCCTCGAGGAGCACGGTGGCCCTGACTCGCAGCTTACCGACGCGCGGCGCGGTGTGGCGACGTCGATTCTCGCCTGCCGACCTGCTCGTCGGCGGCGGGATCGTGGTCCTTCTCTACGTGCTCGTCCGACTCGGCCAGGACATGAACGCCGCGTCCCTGTCCGCGCACGTGAGTCAGCGCGGTGTCGACAAGCGCTTCCAAGCTCCCGTACTACGCGGCTCGATCGCTGCTCCGCATGTTCATCGGGCTCCTGTTGTCGGTTCTCTTCACGTTCGTGTACGCGACGGCGGCGGCGCGGAGCCAGCGGGCAAGGACCGTGCTGATCCCGATGCTGGACATCCTGCAGTCGGTGCCCATCCTCGGGTTCTTGGCGGTCACGGTCACCTTCTTCGTGGCCCTCTTTCCCGGATCGATCCTGGGGCTGGAATTCGCATCGCTCTTCGCGATCTTCACGTCAATGGCGTGGAACATGACGTTCAGCATGTACCACTCGCTGATCACGCAGCCGAAGGAGCTCGACGAGGCCGCCCGAATGTTCCGCCTCACGAAGTGGGAGCGGTTCTGGCACCTCGACGTCCCCAGCTCGATGATCGGACTGGTTTGGAACGGCATGATGAGCTTCGGCGGTGCCTGGTTCTTCCTCGCGGCGTCGGAGGCGATCTCTGTCTTCCACCACAACTACGCGCTGCCCGGAATCGGGTCGTACGTCGCCGCCGCCGTCCAAGCCGGAAGCCTGACCCACATCGGCCTCGCCATCCTGGTCATGATCGTCATGGTCGTCGGGGTCAACTTCCTGTTCTGGCGACCGATGGTCGCGTGGGCGGAGAAGTTCCGCGTCGAGACCTCCGAGGCGGAGGAGCGGCCGCGCAGCGTGACCCTCGACTTCCTACGCCGCTCACACATCCCGGCCGTGATCAGTCGCCCGCTGAAGCCGGTCGGCCGAGGCCTCGACCGCATCACGCGGCCGTTCGGGCTCGCCGAGTACCCGTTGCACACGCATCAAGTGAGGCGCCGCGCCGGCGACCTGGCGTTCGCGGTCGGCGTGCTCGGCGCCATCGCGTTCGGGGTATACAGCGCCGGGACCTACCTAGACCACCACGGCGTGCTCGGACAGTTCCCCCACTGCTTCGTGCTGGGCTTCTACACGCTGCTGCGAGTCATCGTCCTCGTGATCGGGGCGACGCTGGTCTGGGTGCCGATCGGGGTGAAGATCGGCATGAGTCCCCGACTGTCTCGGTACGCGCAACCGGTCGTGCAGGTCCTCGCGAGCTTCCCCGCCAACTTCGTGTTCCCGTTCGCGACCGTGATCTTCGTGGCCGCCGGCCTGAGTCTGAACATCGGGGGGATCTTCCTCATGGCGCTCGGGGCGCAGTGGTACATCCTGTTCAACGTGATCGCCGGGGCAAGTGCCATCCCGACCGATATGCGGGAGCTGGCGGCGCAGTTCCAGCTGCCGTGGCGACAACGCTGGCGCGAGGTGATCCTGCCCGGCATCTTCCCGTTCTACGTCACGGGAGGTATCACGGCGGCCGGGGGAGCGTGGAATGCCTCGATCGTCGCCGAGGTGGTGACCTTCGGGAAGCACCACCTCGTCGCGTCGGGCCTCGGGGCGTACATCACGCACGCCGCCACGAGCGGCTCGTTCGCCGAGGTGCTCACCGGGGTCATCGTCATGAGCTTCTACGTGGTGATGGTCAATCGCCTCGTGTGGCGCCGCCTCTACCATCTCGCCGAGACTCGGTACTCGCTCTGAGGAGAGGTGCGGTGCTCTCGAAACCGGGATTGAGCCGATGATGCAGCAAGGCCCTGGCGCGCCCGCCAGGGTCAGTGACGTGATCGTGAATGTGGACCATCTCAGCAAGGACTTCTCGCGTCCCGATGGCGACCCGCTGACCGTGCTCGACGACATCGACTTCGAGCTCTGCGAAGGCGAGATCGTCGCGCTGCTCGGCAAGTCCGGATCGGGCAAGTCAACGCTGTTGCGCTGCATTGCGGGCTTGCTCGCGCCGACGAAGGGAACGGTCGAGTATCGGGGGGTCCCGCTGAACGGCGCGAACCCGGGCGTGTCGATGGTGTTCCAGAGCTTTGCGCTGCTGCCCTGGCTCACTGTGCAGGCAAACGTCGAGATGGGCCTCGAGGCTCGCGGCGTCGCGCCGGCCGAGAGGCGAGAGCGGGCCGAGCGGGTGATCGACCTGATCGGGCTCGACGGCTTCGAGTCCGCGTACCCGAAGGAGCTCTCCGGTGGGATGCGTCAGCGCGTCGGGTTCGCGCGGGCGCTGGTCGTGGAGCCCGACGCGTTGCTGATGGACGAGCCGTTTAGCGCCCTCGACGTGCTCACCGCTGAGAACCTGCGCACCGAGCTCCTCGCCCTCTGGAGCGGGCCGGGCTTCCCGACGAAGGCAATGCTGATCGTGACGCACAACATCGAGGAGGCTGTGCAACTGGCCGACCGGATCTTCGTCATGACCTCGAATCCGGGCCGGTTGCGCGCCGCGATCATCGACGCGATCCCGCGGCCCCGCAACCGCAGGGCGCCGGAGTTCGAGGCGATGGTCGATCAGCTCTACGGCATCATGACCGGCACCGCGGCCAAGGGTGAGGTGCCGACTCCGGTTGTCGAGCCGGGCCTCGCGTCGCCTGCGAATACGCCCCTAGCGCACGCGCGGGTCGGGGGGCTGGCGGGGCTCCTCGAGATCGTGGCGAACCGCGACGGCCGCGCCGACCTCCCGGATCTCGCTCGACTACTGATGTTCAGTGTCGACGATCTGTTGCCGCTCGTCGAGGCCGCCGAGATGCTCGGCTTTGCCGAGGCAGTGAACGCGGATCTGGACCTGAACGATGCCGGCCGGGAATGGGTCTCGGCGGACATCCTGCATTCGAAGGAGCTGTTCGCGGCGGCGGCCTACCAGCATGCACCGCTGGTCCGTGCCATCACGCGTGCGCTGGCGTCGACGAAGGACGAGACGCTCAACGAGCGGTTCTTCCTCGACCTCCTCGGCGGGGGATTTAACGAGGAGGAAGCGCACGCGCAGCTGGCGACGGCCATCGACTGGGGCCGCTACGGCGAGCTGTTTGACTACGACGTTCACTCCGGTGAGTTGCGCCTCGACCAGCGGGGCCGAGAAATCGTCGCGAAGGAACACGAGGGGACGCTGCAGAGCGTGTAACCGTGCCGCGTCGCAGGCCCGGTATCGCCGATCAGCGCGGGTGATCCTCAGGGCCGGCGAGGGGGTCCGGCACGACTGGGCAGCCCGTGACCACGCTGCGCTCGGACGGACCTCAGGCCTGGGACCACGCACGTACGGCGAGTCTTAGATTCGGCACAGTCACCTGCCCTCGGCAGGACAGTGGAGAAGTAGGACGTATTCATGTGCCGTCTCTTTGGGCTCACCGCAGGGCAACGTCGGGTCCGAGCGACGTTTTGGCTCCTCGATGCGCCGGACAGCCTCGAAGACCAGAGCCACAGCAACCCGGACGGCTGCGGGGTGGCCGGGTTCGACCCGACCGGCCGGGTCGAGCTGAACAAAGCCCCGGTGGCGGCGTGGGACGACGCGGACTTCGCAAGCACCTCCAAGAGCCTGACGTCATCCACGTTCGTGGCCCACGTCCGTCACGCAACCACCGGTGTACGTACCTACGAGAACACCCACCCGTTTGCTGAGGGTGACGTGGCCTTCGCTCACAACGGCGCTTTCGCCGACCTGGAGCTCGTCGAAGAGCAGCTCGGAGACTATCGACGAGTCGTTCATGGCGACACAGATTCGGAGCGAATGTTCGCGCTGATCCTCAAGGAGACCGGCGCACACCTTGGCGACCTGACTGGTGGTATCACCGCAGCGACGCGCTGGCTCGCCGACCACGTGCCCGTCTTGTCGCTCAACCTGGTCGTCGTCACGCCAACAGATCTTTGGGCCCTGCGCTACCCCGAGTCGAACGACCTCTATCTGCTCGATCGGAATCCCGGTGGTCACCATGGCGATCAGCAACTCCACGGAGTCGGGCAGCATGGCGGTGTACGCGTCCGCTCGAGCGATCTCCGCGATCAGCGGGCGATCGTCGTGGCCAGCGAACGTATCGACGAGAACCCAAAGTGGGAGCCTCTAGCACCTGCTGAGCTAATCCATGTGAGTCACGAGCTCGAGGTCGAGCGCAGCGTGATCATCGACCACTCGCCCCGCCATCCGCTGACGCCGTCCCCGTGAACTCAACACCGCTCTCGAAATGATCGGGTTGTCGGTCTCGGAACTGGCCGGGCCTCGCTCTAGTCGACTTGGAGCAGCATGGGTAGATCAGCGAACGAATCGATCACATAGTCCGGGACGTCCTGCATGAGTAGCGTCGTGGCCCTTCCACGATCTCCGAGGTCGACCGTGGGAGCGCATGACGCAACGCACAACCACCTGGCCGTTCACCCGGACGTCCCGCGCTCGATTGTCGCATCGACTCATATGTCCCGGGTCTCACGGAGTCGAAACGCACAACCAACAACTGCTGGACGCTACGCCCCCGTCCAGCCCTCTTCGCATCACAGGTCCCGAACCAGCGGGCTCTAGCACCGCGTGCCGGCTACCTATCGAGTGTTGAACCGACGCGGCGAGCAGCGTCACCCGCTCACCCTCATGAAAAAGGCGTCACAACCCGAACATCCACCCACGAACAAGGCGAACACACTGGCCGAGATTTCGCTGATGCCCGGTGTCGCCGCAACGAGTCTTACGCGACGCCCTCGGGCGAAGCACTCTGCTCATCGCCGGCGTCCGGGCCCGTCGATGCAGCCTCGGCCCGGACAAGGCGCTGCGGGACCAGGCGCAAGCGTCTGTCGCCCGCCAGGCCGGCAAAGATGGTGATGGCGATCGAGATCCCCACCAAGACGAGCCCGATTGTAGAGATGACATAGCCCGGACCATGCAGGGCGGGGTTCACAAACACCCAGATGCCCCCGCCGATCAGCAGCACGGTGGTGCCGGCCAAGGCACTCCAACCGACCACGTCGCGGTAATGGCGGGTAACGAGCCGGTCGGCGAGCAGCAGCACCACGACGAGGGCCGGAAACAAGAACAGGGCGACGTCTTGGTGGAGCCAGGTGAACACGGCGTCCTTGGGGGCGCCGGCTGCCTTCTGGTCGCCGGCCCCAAAGAAGGTCTCGTGGAGTTCGATCCAGTAGCCGGCGATGACCACCCCCCCGACCACGCCGGTCCACGCCCACGCGGCGGCGAGCGGCAGTGCCGCCCCCACCCAGGACCGCGCCGCCCGCAAGCCGCGCAGCACGACGGGCCACAACGCGATCAGGCCGCCCCCCATCACGAAGACCCCGGTGATGAGGTCGTCGCCCGCGACCCCGTTACTGCCCCCCGCGGACTTGAAGAGGGTCGGTATCGTCCAGTCGCTGACCGCCGCGGCCACGTAGACGGCGGTCATCGCCACGGCGCCGAAGGCGACCATGGCCATGCCGACCCGGGCGACGCTCCGGGCGGCACCCCCGGCGCGCTCGTAGCCAAGTCCGTGGGCGGCGGCAGCAAGGACGAGGACCATGGCCGCCACAGCCATCTCGTGGGAGTGGGAGGTGATTAGGTTGTCTCGGAGCGCGTGAAAGTCCTCCCCTGCGAACTTGGCGTAGTCGCTGAACACGTGACCCGGATGGTCTCCAAACTCGAGCATCCAGCCAGCTACATGGCCCATCAGCGCGGCCACCAGCATGGAGGCCGCCCCCAACCCAGCGCATAGGTACGGCAGCGATCTCGATGAGGCTGCCCGCGCCTGCCAGCCCTGCCAGAAGCCGACGATCAGCATGACCAGGATCTCGTCGAGGACCACGAACGCAGTGATCTGAGTCCAGAGCGCAACCTCGGCTCCCGGGACCTTGGTATCCCAGATCCCACCCAGCCCGGCGAGCACCGTCGCCGCCACCACACCCGCGGCGATCCCGACCCGCACGTGCCTGCCGCGCAGCGTGAAGACGTCGAGGAGCAACAGCGCCGCCAACCCGACCACGCCGATGAGCAGGCCGTGGAGGTACATGACCCGCCAGTAGTCCGGTGTCGCCCCCGCGTTCGGTTCCGACGCGAACGGGTTCGAGACCGCGATGCTGCCGAGCGCGAAGGCGACGAGCCACGCCATCGTAAACAGCGTCACTCGGCGTGGCGTGAGCCACGCCACGCGGGCAGCTACCCCCTCGTCCATCAGCGATGGCTCCGGCCCACCATCCTCAAGCCCCACCCCAGATCGTGGTTCCATTCATCCTCCCCAATCTCGACACTGCGACGGTGAAGCCCTCACACCGAGGATCTTGGAGCGCAGGCCGCCCTTCTGCCAGCGAATGTTTGATGCACCAATCGGAGACATGACTATCGTGGCGGCACCGCAAGGATCGGCCGGCTCGCTTGTCGCGACAACGCGGCACGAGCCTGACCACAACAAGCTTAAACGGCCCGCACGGGAATCGCGGTTGTTCACCTCGACGTCATCCAATCCGGCCTGCTTGGGTTGGAGACTTGACCCTGCGCGGTTTGAACCGCCCCGGGTTTGATGGAGGCTCGGACGGTTGGTTCAGGCCGCAGCGGCCTTGGGGTTATGACGGTAGTAGGTGGCTTCGAATTCAGCAGGTGGCATGTCATTGGCGGCTCCGTGGAGACGCTGGTGGTTGAACCAGTGCACGTAGTCCAAGGTGGCGAGCTCGAGGTCCTCGACGCCACGCCATGGACCGTGGCGGTGGATGAGCTCGGTCTTGTAGAGCCCGATGGTGGACTCGGCGACTGCGTTGTCGTAGCTGTCGCCGCGTGATCCGACCGAGGCGACGGCGCCTTCGTCGGTGAGACGTTCGGTGTAGCGAATCGAGAGATATTGAGTGCCGCGGTCGCTGTGGTGCACGAGCCCATCGAGGCGGTCGTCGCGAGCCCAGATCGCCTGCTCGAGCGCATCCAACGCGAGGTCGGTGCGCAGGTGATTGGCCACCTGCCAACCGACGATCCTGCGGCTGTAGACGTCGATGACGAACGCGGCGTAGGCGAACCCGGACCAGGTGCGCAGATACGTGATGTCAGCCACCCACAGCCGGTTCGGGCGCGACGCGGCGAACTGACGCTCGACGAGGTCCGCCGGGCGAGGAACCGAGCCGTCGGTCTGGGTGGTGCGGCGGGGCTTGCCCCGCACCACGCCGGCGATCCCCAGCTCGCCCATGAGGCGCTCCACGGTGCAGCGAGCCACCGTGATCCCCTCCCGGCGCAGCTGACGCCACACCTTGCGCGCCCCATAGACGCCTCGGTTGGTCTCGAAGACTCGCCGGATCTGGTCTTTGAGCTCGTCGTCGCGGGTGGCCCGTGCCGAGGCTGGCCGGCTCTTGGCCGCGTAGTAGGTGGATGGGGCGATCGGCAGCACCCTGCAGATCGGCTCGACCCCGAAGCGGTCCTTGTGGTCGTCGACGTAGGTGATCAGTTCGGCGGTCGCGGGTCGAGCTCCCGCGCGAAGAAAGCCGACGCCGACTTCAAGATCTCATTGGCTCGGCGCAGCTCCCGGTTCTCCCGCTCCAGCTCCCGGATCCGCTTCGCTTCCTCGGTGCTGACGCCCGGCCGGGCACCACCATCGACTTCGGCTTGGCGGACCCAACGGCGCATCGTCTCCGACGTCGTCCCGAACTTCTCAGCGATCGAACAGATCGCCTCCCACTGCGAGCCGTAATCCCCCTGGTGCTCCAACACCATCCGGACAGCACGCTCCCGCAGCTCCCGCGGATATCTCCCATGACGTGGCATGACTCCATCCTCTCAAGGACTGGAGCCTCCAAGAATCCCGGGGCGGTTCAGTTTTCGTGTGATGGGGGGCCGTGGCCATGGGTGGGGGGTGTCCCTTCTGCGCATGACGGCTGGTACGCGGACCAAGCTTCGTTGGTTAGGTCTGCCAGAGCGGGGTGCCAGCGCCATGGCTCTTGGAGATGGGCCCAGTTGGGTTCACCTGCCCGGTGGGCGAGGCGGTAGTAGACCGCGTGACGCTACGACACGCACTCACACACATGCGACTGGTGCGGCGCTGAGATTCCCCCGGTTCTCCGGAGTGGTCGGGTCTGCTGATTGATGATGCTCTGGACGGGTGAGTGTTGCCAGGCTCGTGTTGAACGCGGCTGAGAACGTAGCTGAGGGTCGCACGCGTGTTCGGATACGGTGTTCATGCGGCTTGTTCGTGCTCGACGGGCGCGAGGTCGCCGATGCTGGAGTGTCGTCGCCGCGGGTTGTACCAGGCTTCGATCCATTCGAAGATCGCCAGCGCGAGCTCTCGGCGACTGCGCCACGGGTGCCGGTCGAGCAGCTCGAGTTGGAGGGTGCCGAAGAAGCTCTCGGCGAGCGAGTTGTCGTAGGCGTCACCGACCGATCCCATGGATCCGAGCAGCCCAGCAGCGCGGAGGCGTTGCCCGAACGCCCAGCTCGTGTATTGGCTGCCGTGATCCGAATGCGTGATCGTCTGGTCCCGAGGTGGGCGCCGCCGCCAGGTGGCCATGTCGAGCGCGTCGCAGACCAGCTCGGCGCGCAGGTGATCCGCGATCGACCAGCCCACGACCCGGCGCGACCAGGCGTCGAGCACCACCGCCAGATACACCTTGCCCTCGCCGGTGGGGTGCTCAGTGACGTCCATCACCCAAAGCCGGTCCGGTCCGCTGGCGTGGAAGCGACGGTTCACCAGATCCTCGACCGGTGTGGCCGCTGGGTTTTTCTTGGTGCAGCCCCGTCGACGCCGCCGATAGACGCCCTCGAGGCCGTGCAGGCGCATGAGGCGCTCCACCCGCTTGCGAGAGACCCGGATGCCGGCCCCGAGACGCAGCTCGGCCCACACCCGGGGGCTGCCATAGGTCCCCCGGCTCATCGCATGGATCTCTTGGATGGTCTCGAGCAACGCCGCGTTCGCGGTCGCCCGAGGTGACCGCGGCCGGGACCGCGACTCGAAGAACCCCGACTCCGAGACCCCCAGGACCTCGCACATCACCTTGATCGGGTGGTTGGCCTTCTCGCGCTCGATGAACGCGAACGTCACTGCGGGCGAGGCAGCACGTTCTCCTGAGCGAAGAAGGCCGCGGCTTTTTTCAAGATGTCGCGCTCCATCTTGACCACCCGCAGCTCCGAACGCAGACGGCGCAGCTCCTCGCGCTCCGACGTCGTCAGGCCTTCACGCTTGCCCTCCTCGACGTCCGCCTGCGCCAACCAATTGCGAAGACAGCTCTCTGAGATCCCGAGGTCCTTGGCGATCTGGCTGATCGGCTTCTCACGTTCACGGGCAAGCTCCACCGCCATGCGACGGAACTCCGCCGGGTGTGGTGCCGGCATACGGACTCCTCTCGAGGGGCACGCGCCCCAAACGCTAGGACTCCGTCAAACCGGGGGAATCTCAGGATGCACTTCCGGCAACCGATGGAGAAACCGCCACATCGGATCGATGCCCGCGAAGGACAGGCCACCAACGTGCGACATCGCCGTCGCCGCAACACACAAGAAACACGGTTCAAGCGTCACAAACAAGACGAGCTCACGATCTGATGCCACGGGCAATTGAGCCAGGGCGTTGACCTCCGCATGCGAAAGCCGGCTCCCCGCGAGCTGCCCTGTGGGTGCGAACTGCTCAGCTCGCCGACTCCGGCCACGAGTCACGATGGAGCCATCGTTTCCCACGACGATGGCGCCGACAGGCGGACTCCCGGCAACAAAGGACTCCCAGGCAAGTTCAAAGGCTTCGCGCCACGGCGCTGAGAGTTCAGCCCACTGCTCTCGCGGATCTCGCTTCACGGCAGCCATTGTGGCCGACCCGGCTACGGACTGAACTCCATCGAAAAAGAACTGAAGTGCCCGCCCCTCTGCATTCCTGAAGGGCGACTCGATTCGGATGCAGCATGGGCAGGAGTCGCAGCTGGCTCGCACAGGTCGGTTTGTAGGTCCCAACACGCGGCGCCGCTGTCTGCTTCAGTGTCGGTTGGCAGGTGCTCGGCCAGGAGCCGGCTGTTGGCGAGATCACGAGTCAGAAGCCACCGTCGATTTCGGATTTGGTGAGCAGCTTGCCGTGACGGCGTTGCGAGGTCCCGGTCTTGAGATCCTCGTCGAGACGGGGTGGTGCCTTCCTGTAGCTCCGGGGAGTGAGCAGGCTATGGATGAGTTGCAGGCTTGGACGCTGGAATTGATGTGGGCGTGGGGCCGCGACCCCAGGGTCCGGTCAGGACGCGAACTTGGCGAGCCGTTGAGCAGCGCGTCTTGGTAGCCCCTTGCGGCGACGGTGGTGGCCTCGAGCTCGTAGTGCTCGCCGTCCGTGTGGTCGATGATCACCTTCGTGGCGAGCTTGCCGGGGATGGTCTGGATCTTGAGGTCGGACCGATCCCAGACGACGAGCGTTCCGAGGACCTTGATCCCGCTGTACCCCGAGAACTTCGTCTCGAGGACGTACAGCTTGTCCTCGGTGAACGCGAACATGGTCTGGCGGTTGCCCTTGAACATCGCGCCACGAGTGCTGAGCTGCCCAGCCTTCTTGTTCGCCGAGCGCTGCCGCAGCAACCCGTCCACGCCGCTGATCCGGCCGGCTCCGAACGCCCCCCACGTCCCGGCGGGCTCCAGCCGGCCGCAGGCGACGACAGGCTCCGGGACCGCGGCCTGGACCTTGGCGTTGACACTCTCGAGTGACTCCGGCGTCATGATCCCCACCCCGCAGTACGGCAGTTCTCGTCGTGTCCGTCACGACGATGCACCCGGTTCAGTATCGGCCCCCGAGGGCCCCACTTGACGGTAGCGCCGGGATCGGTGGAATCTCAACGCCCCTGAGGAAGCCCGGCGGTGACATGTGGGTCGACGAGGTCAGGCCCCGCGCCGGCGGCTCGCCGCGTCGCTTCCGTGGTGAGCTCTGAGCGGGTGCTAACGCTGAGCTTCGAAAAGATATGGCCGAGATGGACCTTGATCGTGGCCTCGCGCCACGAACAAGGGCTCGGCGATCTGACGGTTCGTGAGGCCTTCGCAGACCAGGGCCACGGCGTGTCGCCCGGTTGGTATATCCCGATCAGTCCGGATTCGGGAGGCCTCTGTGGCCGAGCAAACTCGCCAGGGTTGTTCCGGTTGAATGGCTTTCCATGGTCACAAGAGCATGAGGGGCGAGCAGAACTAGCGTCCTCGTCGTGAGGCCATTTCAGGCGGGCGGCGAGCATAGGGGGTTGTCATGCGGGCAGTGGTCGTCTACGAGTCGATGTTCGGTAACACGCATGCGATCGCCGATGCCGTTGGCAAGGGTATTGGCCAGGGCTTTGCGCCGGAGAACAACGTGGTCGTGGTCCCGGTGGATGAGGCAGGCCGCGAAGGGTTGGGCGACGCCGACCTGGTCGTGGTGGGCGGTCCCACCCATTTTCGCGGCATGAGTCGGCCCCGCACCCGCAAGTGGGCCGCTGCCACGGCGCGAAAACCCAAGAAGGATCTGGTGCTCGATCGCGACGCCCAAGGCCCAGGCGTGCGTGACTGGCTCAGGTCGCTGGGCCATGGCCGCACAAAGTGTGCAGCCTTCGACACCCGCTTCAAGGGTCCAGCGGTTCTCAGAGGGAGGGCGTCGAGGCCAATCAGCCGAAAGCTTCAGAGGCACGGGTTCGAGGTGGCGGCCAAGCCCGAGAGCTTCTTCGTCACCCTGGAGAATCACCTCAAACCGGGCGAGGAGGCCCGCGCCCGAGAATGGGGCAAACGGCTCGCGGCAAGCGTTGTTTCGAACGGTCCCACCAATGCGGACCGTCCGAAACGCCCGCCCACCTCCATGGAGACGTGATGGCCGAGGTGATGATCCCCACCCCGGGTGAGTTGCCGTCCTACGTCGCGACACCCGCGGGCAAGGGCCCCTGGCCGGGTGTTGTCGTCATCCACGACGCGATGGGGATGAGCCAGGACTTACGGAACCAGGCTGACTGGCTTGCAGGCGAAGGGTACCTCGCTGTAGCGCCGGACCTTTTCTCTCGGAGAGGGATGGCGGCCTGCATGATCTCGGTCATGCGCGACGTGCGCGCCGGAAAGGGAAGGTCCTTCGACGACATCGAGGCGGCGCGCGTCTGGCTGGCGGCCCGGGAGGAGTGCACGGGCAGGATCGGCGTGATCGGCTACTGCATGGGAGGGGGGTTCGCCTTGCTGCTCGCCGCCGATCGCGGGTTCACGGTGTCGAGTGTCAACTACGGCACCGCTCCAAGAGATGCCTACACGGCCGGCTTCCTGAGACAGGCTTGCCCGATTGTCGGAAGCTACGGCCGTAAGGATCGCACGCTGCGAGGGGCCGCCGATCGCCTTGAGCAGGCATTGACGGCCGTCGGGGTCGAACACGACGTCAAGGAATACCCGGAGGCCGGGCACTCCTTTCTCAACGACCACGAAGGAGCTGGAGACAAGAATCCATTCCCTTTCTCCGTCTTGGAGCCGGTCTTCGGAATGCTCTCGCCAGGTTCGGGCTACCACGAGGGAGCTGCGCGAGATGCACGACGGCGTATCCTCGCGTTCTTCGATGCGCATTTGAAGCCGTAGAGGGCGAGCGCTCCCGATAATGACCCGCTACCGGGCACCACGGTCGGGCAGTTCAGACGAGCCCGAGCCGGCCGATATCGTCATAGCCCTCCGGCAGTTTCGATCGAGCGAAACCGACTGCAACGCTGGACAAGGACCGCGAATATGCGTTCCTCCAACTGCTTCTCGGCATCGCGCAGATCGCCGAATCCGCCGCGGCCTTCCTCCTCAGGTGTCGGATCAGAAACTCGTCCCGAACATCCTGATCTGTTGGAACCGGAGCGATATGGGATGGGTCACCGTTCGTGGTTCTGCGGTTGCGACCGCCCGGCCGATTGGATGTTGCGTTTGAGGTTGGCGAACTGGCGTGTCTGCCCCGTCGAGTGGACCGGCGGGTGGATCCAGAAGTTGATCAAGCGCTCAGGCGTTGACGAAAGACCACCGCGCCACCGCGCCCGTCGCTCTGCTCCTGGTAGCCCGCTCTTGGGCGGCCGGGGTGCCACCAGGTTGGATGGCCGGCGAGGAGCGAGGCTTCGAGCGGGTCGACGGGCGTGTCGCCCCTAACCAGTCAGGGTGACGGTGACATCGACGTTGTCGCCCGCACCTGACTCGAAGGTCCCCCGGGTGTTCTCGTACCTGCCCGTCCCTTCGCTGATCGGTGCAGACACGGTCGAAGCGGAGCCGGTCGCAATGCCGTTTTCGGTGACGTCGTTGAACACCAGCATCGACCCGCCGATCGCAATCTCGCTGTTGCACGCCTGCGTGGTAACGCCGAAGATGCAGGCCTGGTGATCAGAACCGCTGAACCGCGACGCGTGCTGCTCGTGGTTCCCGAGGTAGTACAGGTCGGTGGTGTCGTAGCTCTCCCCGGGGTCCAGGACACTGTTGGTGCTGATCGGCTGTCCGGTGGGGCTGGTCAAGGTGTAGGTCTCCTGCACTGAGTAGAAGTGCAGGATGGTGCTGGGGCTGACGGGAACCGCGACGGTGGGGCCGCTGCCAACCCCCGTGAGCGTGAAGGTGTTATCGGTATTCATCGACTTGCCGACATGCTTCGAGACGAGCATCCCCGCCGCGTTCTTGTACTTGCCAATCCCGGCGCTGATCGGAATGGATGCCGTCATGCCCTGGAAGGTAACCGTGACGTCGTTCGAGAGGAGCAGCAGCCCATTCAGGTCGAACTGATCATTGCAGGACTGCCGCTCGGCGACGCTGGAGGCCATTGTGACTACGCACGCGAGGTGATCAGAGCCGCTGAAGCTCGCCGCGTGGTGCTGGTGGTTCCCCACGTAGTACAGGTCGGTCGAGTCATAGCGGTCCCCGACCGTCAACACGGTGTGGGGGCTGAGTGGCTGCCCCGCCGCATCGGTCGACGTGAAGATCCGCTGCAAAGAATAGAACTGGAGCGTGGTGGTGCCCGCGGCGCCCGCGGCAGGGGCCAAGAGGTCACTCCCGATCAAGGTGCCCAGGCACAGCACCACCACCGACCCGACGCACAGGACGCGACGTATGGACACAACTTCCCCCTCGCCCACAGTGGACCCCCGGCTCGAGGGATCGTAGCCAAACCGCGCCACGACCTCACCGACCGCGTCGGAGCGGCGACTCGACACCTGCCCGGTGGGCACTCGCCGCGCAGCGTCTCCGGCCAGATGCCGGACGCGCGTGGCACGCGTTTGGCAGGTGAGGCTCGTCGCCCGTGCCGCACTCTTCGCCCCCCCGGACCCGCTGCGCTGCATGTGCGGTCGAGCGAGAGGCCGACCCGGGGCCCGACCACGCCGAGGACCGCGTCGCGCCGCCGAACTCCTCGCCGCTCGGCTCGTTCGGCGAACCATCCCCGGGCCGGTAGGCAAGCCCGGTCACGACAGTCCTCTTCAACACGCGGAATCGACGAATCAAGGCGAACTCGAAGAGCCTCTCGGCACCTACGCCTCACGGCTCCGCATGATTCGGACCGCACTGCAAGGGCGGCAGGACCCTTGTGCGTGAATTGCGTGGTCCCTGTCCCGCGACTCGTCGATTGTCAGTTCCTATTGGAGTTCTGGTGGCCGATCGAGATGTGAGAGCTTATCAGGATTTCGCATGATCCAGATCGCTGCGACCTGTTCGTCGCGTACATCGAAGGCGGCGACGAAATCGACGCGGCCCGCGAAACGGACGATGAGGCCCGGATCGCCGTTGACCGTGACTGGCGTGGAGCGTGCGCTCCGGTAATTCCGACGGGCCAGGTTGGTGAGCAACCGGGCTACTTTGCCCGCGCCCACGATCGGTTGACGGGCTGCCCGTTGCGGACCACCGTCGGAGACGAAGACGACCTCGGGTGCCATACGGGCGAGGGCCGCGTCGATATCCCCGTGGAGCACCGCAGTGATCAACTCGTCCACGACGCGTCGTGCCGCGGCGTCGACAGGTGGGTGACTGGTTCTCCGGACGCCGCGGCGGGCTCGGCTAGCGATCTGACGGCATGCAGCCTCGGACTTGTCGAGCGTGGCCGCCACCTCTCGATATGTGACACCGAACACGTCGACGAGGAGGAACACCGCTCGCTCGATCGGGCTAAGGAGATCGAGGATGTGGAGGAACCGCAGCGCGAGCGTTTCGGACAACTCGGTGGCTTCTTCGGGTCCGGGCTCCGTAACGATCGGCTCGGGAAGCCAGGGCCCGACGTAGTCCTCTCGGCTGCGCCGCAGTGCACGGATCCGGTCCAGCGCGAGTCGGGTCGTGACAGTCGTCAGCCACGCCTCCGGACGCCGCACCGTCTCGGGAGCGGCGCGTTGCCAACGCAACCATGCATCTTGGACGACATCTTCGGCATCAACGAGGGTGCCGAGCATGCGATAGGCGATGCCCAAGAGTCGAGGCCGCACCGCATCGAAGACGTCCGTCGGCACACTCGGTTCGGGCACGGCGGCGATCAACTCGCGACGGATGATCGCTCGACGGTATCGAGAGCTGCGACGGCGGCCTGTTGCCCGCTGGCCAGAGCAGCGTCTCCCAAGAGTCCTTCCGTTCCGACCCAGTCGCCGGCGATGAACACCCGCGGCAGCCCGCTAGCGGTCACCCTCGGTCGACCCAGCAGACCACCGCAGGCCGCCCGGGGCAGCGCGCCAGCGACCACCATTCGTGCGAGGAACCGGCGCACCACCACATCCTGATCGGCGACACCCAGCACCTGCCGATACGCCTCGAGCTGGGCACGATCCTCGTCGGCGCGGCGCGCTCCGTAGCGAATCACTGCCACGACGGCCGTACCGTCCGGTGCTTGGCGAGCCGGCGGCGACTGGGTGGTGCCGTAGAGCGGCTCATCCATGCTGAGCACGTAGCCGGGTGTCGGGGCCCGCCGCGCCCCGACGTCCAAACAGGCCGCGGTCACCGGCTCGCCGAGATCTCCCCAACCGGGATCCCCCGGCAAGACAGCTCGGGTCGCGGCGGGCGTCCCAGTTGCTACCACCGCCGACTTGGCCGTGTACGTCGCGTCGTTCGTGAGCACGCGGACGCCACGGGCATCGGCCTCGACCGCTCGCGCCGGCCGGGTACGGTGAATTGGGACCCTCGCGCCAAGTCCGTCGGTCAGTTGTCGCCACCCACCATCGACGTAGATTACGCCCGCAGCGGCGGCAATCTGGAGTTGGGTGATCGCGGCATCCGCGCTCAGCTGGTCGATCGCCCCGCTATAGGTGACGAGGCGGACCAGGGCCCGAACGAGCGCGTCGACTTCCGCTGACAGGTCATGACCGGCTAACCACGCACCCATCGATAGACCGGCGAGATCACGAGGTTCAGCATTGTGCACCGCGTTGAGCAGCGCGGCGTACAGGCCGTGGGCCCGCTTGCCCAGCAGGGTGGTGCTTCCCACCGACCCGGCCGCGAGAGGCAAGCGATGCTGGACACCGCCGGTTACGGCCATGTACCGGTCAAGGGGCGGGGCCGTCCCGAGGGGATGGACGCCCAGAGACCGAAGCACCGCGATCCCAGGCCCACCCATATACAAAGCATGGACTCCGTGATTGAGGACAAATCCGTCGCGTTCAGACACGCGCGCTCGCCCACCGGGGCTCTGGGCCTCTAACACCACCACCGACAGGCCAGCTTCGGCGGCCGTGGCCCCCGCGGCCAAACCCGCTAGGCCGGCCCCAACCACGACCACATCCCAGTTCTTCCTCACACCTACTCGACGAATCCGAGAACGCACCTGTGACAATGATGGGTGAGCGCAGCCCGACTACAGAGGGACCGCCGCCAGGTGCGTCAACCGCGGGTGACCTCAGAGGGCGGTCACTGCCGGCACGCGCCCAACCACCTCCCTGCAAGCGGGACACGCCTCGTCCGCACGTGTGCGCAAGAGTGGACAAGGCTCCGCTTTGTAAGGGCCCTTCGGGCAGAGCCGTGACCTGCGTCTTCAAACGTCATCCCAGGTCAGGCGGGACGAGGTGTTGCACATGAGCGACCTTGAGCAACCGTAAATGGCCGCCAGTTAGGGCACGCAGAGGGCACGACGAGATGGGCGAATCTGGCTCGCCCGGTAAGCCCCATGGCACTCCGGGACGCGTTCGTTACGCTCGCGGCGTGGGGCCGGGGGAAGATCGTCCGTCGAGGGAGGACGAAGCCCGCCCGGCCCTGATCCTCGTGTCGAGTCAGGACGACCTGCCAGCGCTGTTTGAGATGGTGCGGGAGAACACGGAGGCAGAGAAGCCCCGGGCTCTGTTCGGGCGGGCCTCGGTCGAGGTCGATGAACTTGGTCCGCGGCCTCGGAGCGGACCCCGCTGGCCGTGGGACGACGAGCGAAAGAAGTCCCTGCGACAGCTCGCAAGGTTCGCTGATTTCGACCCCTACGGGCCTGCCCTCAAATGGCTCGTCGGAACCAGGAGGGCTCATGGACAGTGACGTCGAGGCCGCGGTTAGGCAACTGATCGATAAGGACCAGATCATCGACCTCGTCCACCGCTACTCGTACTGCGTCGACCACAGGCTCTACGACGAGGTCGTTGAACTGTTCACCGAGGACTGCGTAGTCGACTACGGACCGGGCATCGACCCGCTGCGCTCCAGGTCCCGTCTCCGGCAGATGTTCGGACATCCCGACGGCGGTTTTGCCGCAACAAGCCACCACAATGCGAACGTCCTGGTGACGTTCGAGGACCTCGATCATGCCTCCGTGCGCACATCCGTCTATGCCTGGCACCAGCGGACCGACGGGGGCACGCCTCGCCTTTGGGGCTACTACCACGACTCGGTCGTCCGCCTTCCCGAGGGATGGCGTATTGCCGAGCGACAGCTTCGGGCCCTTGGGGGCGAGGACTGGAATATGGAGATGCATTCGGCTCTCGGTGGCGAAGCCCGGTAGTTCCAGCCACGTCTAGCAGGGTGCTGAAAATCGCCCTGAGTTGAGCTCCTGGGGCAGCGTGGCGGACCGGTGGTGGGTGAGTGGTTGGTCTTGTCGACGGTGGGGGTGGATGGCCGGGTCGTGTCGTTGGTTCGGTCAGGTGGGGGCGGCGTCCAGCGCGGCGATTTGGAGGATGTTGTAGACGGCTCCAGCCATGAGGAACCAGGCTCGGTTGCGTTGTCGGCCGATGTAGCGGAGCTTGCGGCCTCCGGCGATGGTCTTGATCCAGCCGAAGGGTTCTTCGATCCGTTTGCGGATCCGTTGACTCACGGCATGGCCTTCGTGACGGAGGGTGCGCCCATCGATCGTGGAGTGCTGGCGGGTGGTGTTGGGCGCGACATGCGGCGTGATGCCCATCGCGCGGAGATCAGCGACGAACCCGGCGGTGTCGTAGGCCTTGTCGCCGGCGACGGTCCGGCGTCGTTTCGTTGCGGGGAGCCGCCCCAGCATCTCGAGTGCGGTGTCGCGTTCCGCGTAACCGTTCGCTTCGGTCAACTCGATGTCGACCAGCAAAGCATTGCGATGTTCCATCAACAGATGCCCGGCATAGGAGAGCTTCGCGGCGGTCGCGTGGGACTTGCGGGCCATGCGAGCTTCTGGATCCGTCGTCGAGACATGGGTCTGGTTCGAGCGGCGTTGCCCGTGGAAGCTCACCTCGGCGTTGCGACCCCCACCCGAGGAGCCAGGACCCGAGCCGTCTTTGGGCTTGAAGCTCTTCTGCGACGCCCAGGCCTCCAGCAGGGTGCCGTCGACCGAGAAGTGATCACTCGAGACGTAGCGACGCAGCTTGGCGTGGCGGACCACCGCGGCGAAGAACCGGGCCGCGATCTCGTGATCCAACAGCCGCTCCCGGTTCTTGGAGAAGGTCGTGGCGTCGAACGCAGGTGCGTCGATCGCCAGATCCAAGAACCACTTGAAGAGCAGGTCGTAATTGACCCGCTCACAGAACGCCCGCTCCGACCGGATCGAATACAGCGCCATCAGCACCGTGGCCTTCAACAGCTGCTCCGGCGGCACGCTCGGCCGCCCCGTCGCGGCGTACATGACGCTGAACTCCCCATCGAGGTCCGCCAGCACCCCCTCCACCACCCGGCGGATCCCACGGATCGGATGATCAGCCGGGATCAGACTCTCGGCACTCACCGCCACGAACATCGCCGACTGCCGATCAGGTTCCCCGCGCACCACTCACCTCCTGACGAACGTCCTCATCAGAAGCATGACGAACACCAGCACCAAACGCGAGCACCCACCAGGGGTTTTTCAGCACCCTGCTAGGGGCTGGCTGTCGAGACTTAGGGCACATGGAGGGCACGAACCGACGCTGCCGGGAGTCCCTACCGCGTGCTCGGGCGAGATCCCCCGATGACCAGCGCTTCTATGCGTGGGCGCTGCAGGCCTCGAACCTGCGACCTCCGCCTTCTAAGTCCGAAAAGCCGTGTTCCTCGATATCCCATGCGATTCGTTTGGGCTTGCCAAACACGATAACGCGGTCACAATCGGACACGGGTGGGTACCAGGTACCGCGACGATTCTGGAAAACTCCTGGAGCGTTCCGCGCTCCGTCCGCGCTCCGCCCATGTTTCGCGGAGTGTGTGTGAATGCGGAGCGCTCAGCCTACGGGCCCAAACGCCACGCCCGAGTCCACACCAACACGCCACAGAGCGATAGGACCCAGGGCGGCACCCAGACGGGCGAAGGTCCCCTGGAGCGTCGACCGCACGCTCTGTGTGTGGCCACTTCGCTGCATCTGCGACACAATGCGAACCGCTGGCGCCCGCTGCAAGGCTGGTCGGACAGAAGCCTCTACCGGGAGCCGATGTTCTGGGGACTGAGCGATGTTCACTGAACTAGACCTGATCGTCCGCCGCGGGGGCATTCCTTCCGTTACTTCGACGCACATCTGAAGCCGCTGGGCGACGCCGTTTTCGAGAGGGACCATGATCGGCAGCACGTGTACTCGTCGCAGTGCACCATTCGCAGTGCAAATCAGGAATTGCTGCTCATCGGCTGGCGGCTGCGTCAGCCGACGTCGTTCAAGGGCCCTGTCCTCAGCCGCTTCGTACTCTGCAATGAAGCCGGGAACACCATCGCCAACATTGACGCCCTCACGAACGCACGATTGCCCAAGTCAGAGCGGGTGGGGCGCCCTTCAAGCTGGGTTCGTTGTGCTGTGACCGCCGATGGCGAGCCGTTCGGCGAGCTCAAATCGCGTACGCGGAGAACGTTCATCATCAGCGATGCAGATGGCCGAGAGATCGCAAGCATCAAATCGACGGGCCGGAATCCAGGTCGTCGCTACCACATGACGCGATGCGGGCCGTTACAGCCACTGTGGCAGCGCATCACGACATTCCTCTGCCTCATGCCTGGCTTGTATCCCCCTCCACCGCTCGGTTTCCGAGTTCCGTCGGCAACCTACCCACTATGACGTGTCGAGACACCGACCGTGGATCTCGTCGACGGCACTGTCGTCTTGGCTCATTGTGTTCAAGCTACCGACATCGGACGCGCGTACAGAAGCACCATCTGTGGCCCCCGTCACGTCGCACCCGCGATCCGGGAACCCGCGAGTCCGAAGCGCTCCCGAGGTACCCCTCCAGCACTCTGGCAGCCAAGTTCGCTCCCGGCACCATCACATCGAGGACTCGCGGTTCAGCAGACCGCGAGTCAGAGTCAGGCGACCGGGCACTCCGCTGGCGAGATGGCAATGCCCACGAACAAGTACGATCCAGTCGCGCCATTAGAGTCGAGGGTCATGGGCGCGGTCGATCAGCTAGAAGCCAACGGGTTCGTGGTCCTACGCGAGCTTGTGGGTCGTGAGGAGTTGGCGGCTATCCGTGCGGAACTCGCGCCGCACCTAACCGGTCGGTTCTTCGGCCGCAATGACTTCGAGGGCTTGCGCTCGGAGCGGGTATACGCCCTGCTCGCCAAGGCCCCGTCGGTCGCCGTACTCGTTGAACACCCAGCCGTACTCGAGCTCGTCGACGCCATCCTCCATCCCAACTACCTGCTGTCGGCCAACCTTGCTATCAACGTGCACCCGGGCGAGACCGCCCAGATGCTTCACGCCGACGACGGCTACTGCCGAATCCCGCGGCCCCGCGCGCCGATGGGCATCTCAGCCATTTGGGCGATCGACGAATTCAGCGAGGACAACGGGGCCACCGAACTGATCCCGGGCAGCCACACGTGGGGCGAAGCGAGACCTGACGCCACCGACGGTCGCGTGCAGCAGATCACCATGCCGGCCGGGTCGGCCGTCGTGTTCATGGGCACACTGCTGCACCGCGGCGGGGCGAACCACAGCAACCGGACCCGACTCGCCATCACCCCCCAGTACTGCGAGCCCTGGATCCGCCAAATCGAGAACATGGCCTTCGCCGTGCCACCACCGCTGGCGTCTGCCTTCTCGCCCCGTGTGCAGGCCCTGCTCGGCTACAGCGTCGATCCCCCTTTCATCGGCTACGTGGACGGACGCGACCCGCGACGGCTACTGACGCCTCGCTGATCGGCACCTGCGTACCGAATAGGACCGACTGCAAAGGGGGAGAGCGAGCTTCGCTTTCGTGCGCAGGAGTCTCGACCTTTCGGGTCGTGGGTGATGGTCACGACCGTGAGCTCAGCCAAACGACGCCGAGCCGGGCGTTCGGGGACACTCCGGCTATCAGCGCGTAGCATCTCACCGAGAACGAACGTTTCACGATGCGAGGGTGAATGCGCGCGCGGTGGGTGGTAGGCGGTGTGGTTTGCTTGCTCGGCGCGCTGTGGATTGGGCAGGGCATCGGTTGGATCGGCGGCTCCTTCATGACCGGTCAGGCGATTTGGGCTGTAATCGGTGCCGTCGTGGTCGTGGTAGGCGTCGCGCTGCTTCGGGCGCCCCGACGAGGAGCCCAGCGGGACAACGAGTGAGCTGCTGGAGCTGGCTTCGTTTCCGGTGGAGATACGCAGCCCCGGCTCGACTGTTGCGAGGATAAATGGGTTGGCCTGACGGCCCAGAGCGCCAAGCCACCCGTGAGAGAGCTATCAGTCAACACCGTCACGACCGTCATTCACGTGGATCCCCGCGTGGACGAACGGACTGGCCGAGAGGGTCGGGGCAGCCATCGATGATCATGAGTTAGGGCATACGGAGGGCACGCCGGCCCTCGAAGACGCCGATGCCGAGCTGCGACTCGCGGAGCAAGTGCTGCTGACCAGGGCTTTCGTGCGTGGGCGCTGCAGGCCTCGAACCTGCGGCCTCCGCCGTGTAAGGGCCCTTCGGTTGACGCCGTGACCTGCCTCTTCGCGCGTCTCCCCAGGTCAGGGGGACAACGTGTTGCACATGAGCGACGTTGAGTGACCATGAATGACCGCCAGTTAGGGCACGCGGAGGGCACGCCTCCGCTCCCCCTTCGGTCGTCAATCCTGGACAGCGAAGAGGCGCCAGGTTCCTGACACCCCCTTGAGTTCGTGCTCACCGCGGTCTTCGCCGGCACCACACATCAACCGAAGTAAGGCGTCTTCGCGCGCAGCTCGGTCGTTCGGGATGACCCTCACACGACGCTCGTCGCCGGCACGCACCGAATCCTCGCTGGTGACCTGCGAATGAATGCCACAGGACGAAACCCGCCGTCTACAACGCGTTCCGGCACGACTATGCCCGCGTCAGCGCCAAACGTCACGGCTGTGCTTCCCTTTGGGCTAGCCACTGGGGATCAACTTGGGGGAGGACCGCAAGAGTGCTGTGACGACGCCGCGATCTCTGTTCAGGTCCGCCACCATTTGGTCGAGATCTGTTCTAATCGGGACGGCGGCAGACGCCGTTTCTCCTCCGGAGGTCAGTGATGGAGAGCATCTCACGACGCACGCTCTTGGCCGGCCTGGGCGCGAGCGGTGTCGTGTTGGCGGTCGGTCCCCGGGCCACGAACAGTCTGATGGGCGCCGCGGCGACAGCGGCTGATGACACGTTGCCCATCGCCCCGAATGCCTCGACGCTCGGCAACGGGTCGTTTGCGCTCTTCTCGCAGGACAACCTGAACTTTCAGACCCTCTTCGCTCTCGGGAGCGCCGGGCAGATCGCCTCGACCGGCGAGGTCGTCTCCGTGGTCGCGCAGTCCAACGCCGCGCCAGGTGGCGCGACCTATCAGGTGTTGTACGACGGGTTTGTCGCCATGGGGAACCGGCTCGAGACCGCTGCGGTGGCTGCCCAGCACGCTGGGCACGACCTCACCGCACGGGCCAAGTTCCTGCGAGCTGCGAAGTACTACACGCAAGCGCTGTACTGGGTGCCCGGGACGGCGACGCCCGATGCCGAGGCTGCCACCTATCGGGTGATGGACGACGCGTTCACGGCCGGCGTGCGTCTGATCCGGCCCGAGCCCGAGCGCCTGGCGATCCCCTACGAGCGTCACTCGCTGCCCGGCTGGTTCCTCCGACCGTCGGACGACGGGAAGCCTCGTCCGACCATCATCATGAACAACGGGAGCGACGGTCAGAACGTGGACATGCTCGTCGAGGGCGGCTTCGCGGCGCTCGAGCGTGGCTACAACGTTCTGATCTTCGAGGGACCGGGCCAGGGCTCCCAACTGTTCCTCGACAACATCCCGTTCCGTCCCGACTGGGAGAAGGTGATCACACCCATCGTTGACGTCTTGGAGCAGCGCAGCGATGTCAACGCCAAGCAGATCGCGCTTCGGGGGATCAGCTTCGGAGGGGGAGCTCACGCCCCGTGCCGCCGCGTTCGAGCATCGGATCGCGGCACTCGTCGCGGACCCTGGGTCGATGAGCTCCTTTTCGAACTACCCAGCCGTGGTGCAGCAGGTCACGAACACGGGGACGCCTGAGCAGATCAACGCCGCCTGGGCGAGCGTGATCGTAGCGGGTGCGAGCCCCGAAGACGCGTTCAATCTGAAGAAGACGCTCGAGATCTTCTCGGTCGCTGCCCACAACGCTGCGATGCAAGGCGAGATCCCGTCAGACTGGGCGTCCCTCTCCGACACGATCAAGCAATACAACCTCTACGACGTCGCCGACAAAATCAGATGCCCGACGCTTGTGACGCAGTATCAGGGTGACACGTTCTTCACGACCGAAGGTCAAACCTTGTACGACGCCCTGAGGGTCAAGAAGAAAGACTTCCAGGAGTTCACGTCCGTCGACGGCGCGCAATATCACTGCGGGCCGATGAACCCGCAGCTCGTCAACGAGACGTGCTGGGACTGGGTCGACGAAGCCCTCGACCGCTGACGAGACCCACACAGTGGCGAATACTCGCTTCGGGAACGGCGCTCTTGAGCATCTCGACCGCCGCGGCCACCGTGAGCTCCTCGGCTGCCTAGTCCGCGGCCGGTCCAGGCCCAAGTAGCCAGCCGAGCAGTCCAGTTGAGCGGGAAATCGCCCGATGCGACAGTTCTTTCGCCCGACCATCCCCCTGCAAGCGGGACGGCATCCGTTCGCGTGTCTTGCCTGCGTCGGGCCTCGCGCTGCATGTTCGGTCGCACCTGTGCCAGCTCGCCACCCACCAGCGAGCGCCGACGGAACCTAGCTGAGGTGAGCGAGGGGCTCGCCTCGGAGGTGAGCGGTCGGCACCGTTCGCCCGCAAATTTGTGCCGCGAGCTCTCCGGCCGGTCCGACAAGCTGCGGGCCGGACCCGTAGGACCAGTCGATGTCGGTTGCTTGCAAGCTTCGCCCTCGGATGTCAGTACCGAAATGAGTGTGTCCGCCGCCTTCGGTGAGATCATCGAGCACGGCGCGGGTCGCTGTGTCGGACGCGCGTCGTGACTCACCGAGTGGAACAGTGATGTCGAGTGAATGGATCACGACGTGGTTGAGCGCGCCGTGGTATCCACCGTCAGGCGGCGTCCAGCGGTGCAGCGCGTCGTCGCGTAGGTTCGCGATCAGCTCGCTGGTCGGCAACTTTGCATCGCGACTCGCGATGCGATTCGACAGCCGAGTGAAGTCGAAGTCGTCCTCGCGCAGCTCCGCCATGAAGGCATCCTGGCTATAGCGAGCCGGCATGGTCAAATGGGCCACGACTTCGCGCACGCGCCACCCCTCGCACAACGACGCGACATCCCATCGTTCAGCGGGCATCGCGTCGAGTAATTCAGCGAGGGTGAGGTAGGTGCCCGCGACGAGGGGCTGCAGGTCGTTGTCGGTCATCGTCGTCCTCTCCGTCTGGGCGGACTGCCGCTTTCATCCTTAGACGACCGTCGCCTCGACAACTCATCGGGCTGTACACCCAGATCGGCCGTACAGATGATCGCGCTGACCTGGCCATCGGGCGAGCGCAGAGGCCGGCGGTGACGTCTCATGGTTCACCCCGGAGATGCAGCCCAACCGTGAACGCCGGCGCTGGCAACCTCATCCAGCTCGCACGAGTCCGGCCTCGTAGGCGACGACGACTAGCTGCGCCCGGTCGCGCACCTCGAGCTTCATGAGAAGGCGACCGACGTGGGTCTTCGCGGTGGCGGCGCTGATGTGCAGCCGCTCGGCGATCTCGGCGTTCGAACGCCCTCTGGCGACCTCGCCGAGAACCTCACGCTCGCGGTCGGTGAGAGCGTCGAGGGCATCAGGAGCGACGAGGACGGGCTTGTCGCGTGCGGCGAACGCCTCGATGAGTCGCCGGGTCACGGTTGGCGCAAGAAGCGCCTCTCCCGCGGCTACGACCCGGATGGCATCGAGGAGCTTTTCAGGGGTGGTGTCTTTGAGCAGGAAACCGCTGGCACCCGCCCGGAGGGCGGCGTAGACGTACTCGTCGAGATCAAAGGTGGTGAGGATGAGCACCTTCACTTCCGCGGTGTCCTCGTCCTCTTTTATCTGTCGCGTGGCCTCGATCCCGTCCTGGCCGGGCATACGGACGTCCATGAGCACGACGTCGGGGCGGTGCTGGCGGGCGAGGGCGACTGCTTCGTCCCCGTCGGCGGCCTCGCCGAGCACGGTCATGTCATCAGTCGTGTCGACGAGGACTCCGAACCCGCCTCGCACGAGGGCCTGGTCATCGGCGATGACGACGCCGATGCTCATAGCGCCACTTCGTTGGTGGGGATGCGGGCGAGGACTCGAAACCCCCTCGGGGTCGGCTCGGCGAGCAGCTTGCCGCCGTAGAGAGCGACTCGCTCGCGCATGCCCACCAGGCCGTGCCCCGTGCCGTCGCCGTCCTTGTTGTCCGAGGCTCGGCAAGCTGGTTGCTGGCGGGATCTGTTTCTCCCGTCGTCAGTGACCTCGATTAGGACCTCGGCGGGCAGGTAGTGCAAGGTCAGCTCGGCCGCGGCAGGACCGGCGTGGCGCACGACGTTGGTGAGGGCCTCCTGGACGATCCGATAGGCGGAGAGATCGACACCGGGCGCCAGGCGACGCGGCTCGCCCTCGAAGTGGACGTCGACAGCGACTCCCGCCTCTTCGATCTTGAAGACGAGCTCCGGTAGGTCGGCGAGAGCGGGTGCCGGCTCCCGGTTAGTCCCGGCGCCCTCCGTGTTATCGCCGCGCAGCACCCCGACGAGGAGCCGGAGCTTCTGACAGCGCCTGGCGGCTCGTGTCCTCGATGATGCCGAGTGCCTCGCGTGCCTCTTCGGGTCGGCGGTCGACGACCACGCGGGCGACCCCGGAGCGCACAGCAATGATGCTCACGGCGTGAGCGACGATGTCGTGCAGCTCGCGGGCGATCCGCAGCCTCTCCTCGGTACCGGCGCGCCGAGCCCGTTGCTCGCGCTCGCGCTCGCGCTCGGCAGCACGCTCGACCATTCCCTGGACGTAGACGCGCCGCGCTCGGGTGTTCTCTCCTGCCAGCCAGCCGACGCCTGCCAGCGCCAGAGCCAGTAGCGCGGCGCTCCAGTCGGGCCCGCCCGCCGCCACGAGCGCTCCAATCTCGATCGCCCCGACCGCGACCCCGATGGCGGTCAGCGAGGTCCGCCTCGTCGAGGTCACGGCCACGCTGTAGGCGGCGAAGGTCAGCGCCAAGACGGCCAGGCCACCCCCGCCAGCGTCGATGTTGCGCTGGCCTCCGAGCGCGTTGAGGAAGGCGACCGACACTCCGACCACGCCGAGCACCACCAAGGGGAAACGCCGGCGGAACAGCAGCGATCCACAGGCGGCCACAACCGCCAGATAGCGGACCACCGTCCACGATCCGGCAGGTGTGGTCCCGCCAACGAGCGCGACCGAGAACACCGACGCCGCGGCCAGCACGGCAGCCAGGACCACGTCGACCCCGGTCCACTGCCGGGCAGAGAGCCGCTCGGTGATCGGCAGCCGCAGGTCGTCCATCACCAGCGACGATAAGGCCCGCCGACCCGCCGCGCATCGACCTGCAGGCTGACAGAGCGAGTACATCTCCAGGTGGAGAGACGCCCGTGCGAAGCGATGTCGCTACCCCCAGTGGCGTAGTCGAGGAAGAGCCCACGGGCCGACGCCCGTGCCTCTCCCACCAGCCCATCCTGGTCCCAGCAAGGTCCGCCGGGAGGATGCGATGATCGAGGCCAGAGAGCTCACCAAGCGTTACGGCGACAAGCTGGCCGTGGACCAGCTGAGCTTCACCGTCCGGCCCGGGGTGGTGACCGGATTCTTCGGGCCCCAATGGGTCGGGCAAGTCGACGACCATGCGTCTGATCATGGGACTCGACGCGCCGAGCGGCGGGGATGTGACGGTCAACGGCCGCCACTACCACGACCTGCCCTGGCCGCTGCACGAGGTCGGGGCCCTCCTCGAAGCACGGGCGATCCACCCCGGCCGCAGCGCCCGGGCCCACCTGCAGATGCTCGCCCAGACCAACCACATCCCCGCCATCCGGGTCGAGGAGGTGCTCGACATGGTCGGTCTCAGCTCCGTCGCCCGCCGGCGAGCCGGGAAGTTCTCCTTGGGGATGACCCAACGCCTCGGCATCGCCGCCGCCTTGCTGGGCGACCCCGAGATCCTCCTCTTCGACGAGCCGATCAACGGTCTCGACGCCGACGGCATCCGCTGGGTCCGCAACCTGCTGAAAGGCCTGGCACACCGAGGCCGCACCGTGTTCGTCTCCAGCCACCTCATGAGCGAGATGACCCTCACCGTCGACGAAGTCGTCATCATCGGCAAAGGCCGCCTGATCGTCCAGCGCGGCATCGACGAACTGCTCGCACAAAGCTCACGGCGTTACGTCCGGGTCCGCTCCCCCCAGATCGAACGGCTCAAAACCGCACTCGAAGCCTTCGATGACGCCACCACAACCCAAGAAGCCGACGGCTCGCTCACCGCGCGCGGCCCCGACGAGGTCGCCATCGCGGAACGGGCCGCCAGCCTCGGCGTCACCCTCTACGAGCTTTCGCCCCAATCCGAAACGCTCGAAGACGTGTTCATGGACCTGACCGAAGAAAGCCTCGAATACCACAGCACGGCCGCCGAGTCGACTCAAGCCAACGAGGCAGGCCGATGAGCGTCACCTCGAACACCGCAACCCGCGCGGCCAGCGCCCTACCCGCCGGGCGCTACGGACTGTCCGGCCTGCTCCGCTCGGAATGGACCAAGCTGCGCTCGGTGCGCTCCACCATGTGGACCCTCGGTCTCACCCTGGTCATCGGTGTGACCGTCAGCGTCATCGCCACCGCCTCGACCCGAGCCAACTGGTCGAGTATGTCGCCCGCGAGCCGGACCGGCTTCGACCCCATCGGCACCAGTCTGGTCGGGGTCGTCTTCGGCCAGCTCACCATCGGGATCCTCGGCGTGCTCGCCATGAGCGCCGAATACGGCACCGGCACCATCCGGGCCACCTTCGCCGCCGCGCCCCGCCGCCCGCTCATGCTGGCCGCCAAAGCCGCCGTGTTCGGGTTGGTGGCCCTCGTCGTATCGGAGATCGTGGCGTTCGGGTCGTTCCTGGTCGGCCAAGCCCTGCTCAGCGCGCCGGCAACCCACGCAACGCTGAGCACCCCGGGAGCGTGGCGCGCGGTCATCGGAAGTGGTCTATTTCTGTGCCTGATCGGGTTGTTCTCCCTCGGGCTGGCGACCATCATCCGGCACACCGCCGGCGCGATCAGCGCCTTCGCCGCCATCCTGCTCGTGCTCCCCCTGATCGCCAGAGCGCTACCCCCCGGCCTCAACCACGACGTCGCACGGTTCCTGCCCGGCCAAATCGGCGCCAATATGGCCTCCGGCAGCCCCATCGCCTACTCCTTCGCCCCCTGGAGCGGACTGGCCGTCCTGGCCGGGTACACGGTGGCACTCCTCGCCCTCAGCGCAGTCCTCCTTGTGAAGAGAGACGCGTAGCTAGCTCGACCCGCATGACCGACTAAAGACACCCTTCAGGGACTCGACACCGTTGTGAACGGCGAGTCGGAGCTCAGCATCCTGCCCGCGCTATCGGAGAGCGCCCCCCGAGTTAGCTGGTCTGGGGGGGCGGGTGCTGCACCGCGGGTGGCGCCGCGCGCTGCCGCCGGCCCACTGCGGCTCTGCGGACGTGAGCCATACCCGAGGGTGTGGTCTTGGTTGGGATCGCTCGCGCTGTCCGAGGCCCTGGTGACCCTGACGGTCAGCACGGCGGTCATCGCCGCGTTTCGGCGAGCCAGCAGCCGGCAGCGCCGGTGAGTGCGTCGGTATTGTGCGCGAACACTGCGGTGACTGGACTGGGAGGACGAGATGATCGACCTGCGGGGTTCGGTAGCGGTGGTCACTGGGGCGTCATCGGGGCTCGGCCGGCGCTTTGCTCTTGACTTGGCGGCCGCCGGTGCTGTCGTCACTGGACTGGCTCGACGGGAGGAGTTGCTCGGGGCCGTCGCCGAAGAGATGCGCGGGACCTCGCCGAGGTCGGCGACAGTCGTCTGCGACGTCAGTGACACTGAGCGCTACATGGCAATGCTCGCCGGGATCGAGCGGGACCACGGCCGGATCGATGTACTGATCAACGACGCCGGAATCGGAGAGCCGTCGGCGGAGCCGGACCACCCCCTTGCCCCCTACCGGGCCGTGATGGAGACCAACTTCTTCGCCGCGGTCGCCGGTACCTTGACCGTCCTGCCTGGCATGCTGCAACGCGGCCGGGGCGTCGTCGTGAACGTGTCCTCGGACACGGGCCGGGCCCCCGGGCCTGGAGAGACCGCTTATGGCGCGTCCAAGGCGGCCCTCAGCGCGTTCACCGACAGCCTTTCCTACAAGACCGAGGGTCGCGGCGTCCACCTCCATGTGCTCTACCCGGGCTGGGTCCCCACGGCCATGGGCGCCGGGGCAGCGGACGCTGGCCAGCCGACCCCGCCCCGCATAGTGCGTCGTACCGAGGAGCAGGTCTCCCGGCTCCTTCTGGCCCGCATGGGCGGCCCGCGGCTGGACATCGACGCCGCCCCAGTGGCTCGCCTGGCCCCGGTCGCCCGGGCCCTGGTGCCTGACCTGTACCGCCGCGCCCTCCGCAAGGCTGCCGGAGGACCGGGCACCGGGGAAGAACGGTGAAAGGTGTCAAAACTCAGTCACGGCCTCAAGCCGCGCGTCCGCCACCGCCGAGCCCACTCGCGAACTGGTCCGGTAGGAAGCCGGCGTCCAGCAGCTGCAACCTCTGTGGCTGGCGAGGCTGAAATCACAAGTGTGATCGAGACCGATCGACCGCTGCATTCGGGCGATCGCCAAAGCTTGGAGAGCCGGCTCGCGAACCAGCAGATCAGCCCGCCAGATCGACTATTGACACCCTTCACGACCTGGGCTGCCCGCGCTGAACGGAAACCGGGTGCACGGACACGCCGTCCGCGAAGCGGTTGAGCACCTGAGGGTCTCAAACCCCGGACTCAAGACGGCGCACGACGGACCCGATATAGACGCCATCAAGGATTCAGCCCCTGGGCGCCCGGTCCCGGACAAGGCGACGGCCACGACAATCGCTCCAACCCTGAGGCACCGGGTCCGGCCTCGGCGAGCGACTGCCGTATTTCGAGGCTCTCGATGGGCGGGGAGCGCCATCGCCGTATTGGTCATTCCCGGCATCGCGCTTGGGGTTCTCTCTCACGATGCCACCGCTGCTCGGAGGGCACGGAGTCAAGACGAAGTCCGCCCATGCGCGTTCACTCTGCGGGACGGCGCTATCGACGGGTATCTCCTTGGGGCGCGCGGCGAGGAGTGCAGCATCATTGCGAAACGCGGCGGCGTCACCGTCGCCTATGGTCGAGGGCCACACTTCGAGGCTCGCAACGTGGGCAAGGTGTCGTGCTTCGTTGGTGGGCGGAACGTCGTAGAGCCTGGACAGACGTTCTCGACGCCCAACGGAGTGGCGCAAATCAAGATCTCTGCCTACGACCCGGCGGAGCGGGGCAACGAGTGCAAGATGGTGCTGAAGGGCGTCTAGATCACCATTCGCGATCGCGACTGCGCAGGGCGAGCTTCCCCAGGGCGATTGGCTACGGGCTGATCACGGAGACCATCAGTCAGTTCTCAATCATGTGTCCGAGTTCCGGACATCCGCAGTTGTCTGGCTCCTCTTAGTCGCTAGCGGCGACTTCGCCTGATGATCCCCGTGCGCTCTTCGGTGTGGAGAGCGCCAAGCGGTCCAATGGTTGGGCGATGGTGTTGCGCTCTCGGTTCTGGCTGGTGCTGTCGAGGTCGCTAACTCGTGGGCCGGCACCGACACGCTGTCGACCTGATCAGACGAAGTGGCGGTGCACGCTCCGAGGCGACGCGGCAGGCAAGTCGACCCACTCTGTGGGCCTCACGTGCTGCGCTGGAGTTACAGCCAGGACCGGACGTCTTAGGGTGAGAGACTTAGCTGATGGAGGTCCCGGCGAGGTGCCGGCGTCCGTGGTCAGACCGGAGCTGTCGAAGCGAGTGATCCAACGAGCGGCCGCACTCCGACGTTCCAGCCTGCGGGACCTGGACCTGTGGGTCGGCGCCGCCCACCGCGAGGCTCATACCCGACTGGGAAAACATGAGGACGTATCGCGCAGCCTGAGACCCCCCCAATCCCCCGGTTGCGTGATCACGGGATTCCCAGACGGCGCGAGCGCGCTTCGAGTCGCAGGGTGGCCCCGCGGACGGCCGTGCCCACGGTGAGGCCGAGTACGGCACCGCCCATCACGTCGCTGGGGTAGTGCACGCCGGTATGGACCCTGCTGTAGCCCACGGCAGTTGCCAGCGTGTACAGGGGAAGCGAGAGCCGAGGGAGATCGCCCGTCACCGCGGTGGCAAAGGCGAAGGCAGACGCCGTGTGGCCCGAAGGAAAGGAGCTCGAGGTTGGCATGCGCGCCTTGCGACTAGCGGTGACGGTTAACCGCCGTGGGCGACGCCGGGGGAAGATGTGCTTGACGAACAGATTGGCGGTGATCGAGGTGGCGCCGATCGCCGTCAGCCCGCGGATGGCCGTCCGTCGATGCCGGTGGCCCCCCGCCACCGCGAGCACGCCAGCAAGAGCGACCCAGAGCCGGGAGTCATTGGCGGCGTTCGAGACCCAAGTCATCGGCACGTCGAGCGTCGGGGTCGGTGTGCTCGCCACCGCGTTGTAGATGGCCTCGTCGAGCGCATCGACCTCCTCGAACAGGCGGCGACGCACGTCACCGCAGGTGCGGGTCGACGCGGAGGTCTCCGAGGACTCCTCAGTGCTGTCGGGACGGGTCACGCTTCGCCTGACGTCTGGTGGGCGACGATCCCGCTCGGTCGGCCGCGCACCACGCGGCCGAGGCCCACCAGGGTGGACACCGCCACGGGCGTGTGGAGGAAGGCCGGTGACGCTCCGGATTGCCCGAGGGCGATGCGAACCCGCAGCGCATCCGGCCGGATCATGAAGCGAAGCGGAGGTTCCCAGGTGCGCGCCTCGCCGTCCACCGCGGCAGCCAATGACGGCGGACCCCGGACCTCCAGGTTGCGGGTGGTCCACTGGCGCCAGCCGCCGTAGCGCTCGGGATGACCGGCTGCCTCGAGGGCCACGAGGTGATTGACGTCGGACGTGCGGTCGATCGAGACTGTCGTCACCCCAAGCGCGCCGGTGTCCAACCGGGCGCGCGAGCCGAACCCAGTCAAGCTGGACAGCGTGTAGGGGTTGTTGGACACCAGGATGAGTTGCGCGCCCACAACCGGGCCGTCTGCGCAGTCGACAATGAGCCCGAACGGTGCCGCGTCGGGCCCCAAGAGATCCGGCAGCATCTCGGCCACCGTCCGCCGCTTGGCCTCGCGGTAGTCCTCCGACGCCACGATCCGCGCGTAGAGACCGAGAGACACGTTGTTGACGAAGACCTCACCGTTCACCTCCGCCAGGTCGATGGTGGTCTCCTGGGCCGAGCCGAAGGCGTCCAGTGCGCCAACCGGATCGTCACGGTCGATCCCGAGGTCGAGGGCAAGATGATTACGCGTCCCGGCCGGGATGCACACGAAGGGCAGTCCGCGCCCGGCAGCCACCGCGGCCACAACTGCCTGTGAGCCGTCGCCACCGGCCATGCCCAACGCATCGGCGCCTCGGGCCACGGCGGCTTCGGCGAGCGCTCGCAGGTCGTCGCCCCGGTTGAGCAGGACGGGCTCGACGCCTCGGCGACGCGCCTCGTCGGCGAGATGCAGCCTCGCGACCTTGCCGTCACCCGACCTGGGGTTCATGAGGATGACGCCGTGTTGAGTGGCCGCTACGTGGTGCCAGCGCTCGGCAAGGGCATGGCTGACCTCCCAACGCAGTGCCAAGGTCCCAAGCGCCGCCGCGGCCGCGGTGCCGGCGATCACAATCGCCACCGCTATGAGGCCCCGTCCTGCCGCCACCAGGCTGGCGACTGCCCCGCCCACGAAGAGGAGGGCGGCGGCCGTTGCCCACCACCGGAACCGGCGGTTGGTGGCGGCGATCCACGATGCCGAGATGCCGAGTGCGCCGGCGAACACGGAGGTCAACACGTAGCGCAAGTCTCGGGCGGTGAAGGCGATGAGGACCACAAGCGAGACGACGGAGACCGCCAGCGCACTGGCAGCCGCGATCCTCGACCCGATCGGTGGTGCCTGCGACTGCTCAACGGCTACCGCCACCGCACGTGCCCCCGCTTGCTCCGGGCGGTCATCCGCCTCGGCAGATCAGTCTCGCGCCGGAGCTACCCAAAGCCCCGACGGCGGCCGGCCGCCACGTCTGGCACACGGGGGAGCGGCGACTGCATGACCGAGGATGAAGGGGATGCACCGCGTGCTTGTGGTGCCGTAAGCGATAAACGGCCAACAGGCCTGGCGGCCAGTGTTCAGCCGTCCTTATGATCGCCGGCTCCGGCCGGCCCGATGTGTGTTGCGTCATTGCTCGACCGCTCGGACCCATCTTTCCGGCAGTTGATGGTGCAGCCGGCCCATCAGTTGGTCCAAGACGCCTCCGGAACCGGGGCTTCGGTCTGGCAACGTCCGTCTCGCGGAGATACTCATCAACAGCGATGACGAGCAAGGCAGAGAGCTTGGCCTCGATGCGCGTCAGCAGTTCGATCTCTTGTGCCATTCCCTGGTGCACTCCGCTGCACCCAGTGCCAATGCTGAGGCAACCGTTGGCCATATCGACGACCGAGTCACGGGTGGTGGATGGTCACGACTGCCCGCTGAGCAGTCCGCTCGCATCGACAGTGCCAGGGAGCGCCGCGGGCGTGAGCAGATCGTTGCGACCCCTGCGTGTGAGCCGCGGTTTGTAAGGGCGGTCCAGCGCCGGCGAAGACCCTGGTCGTCCCGCCCGAAGCGCTTCGAGGAGCTCGTGGGCTCGTGTCGGTCGTTCTGCCAGACTGGCGCCATCGACCCGCGCCAAGTCCTCGTCGACGAATGTGGTCCAGCGAGTCACGAGGTCGAAGGCATCGCGCATGAAGGCGATCCAGAGCGTGTTGACTGTTTCCGGACTGAGCCGCTGCTTCTAATGCCAAATCATGGCCAACAGTTCTCCATCTACCAGTGCGGCTGGCTCTAGATTGGTCAACGACGGACCGTTGATCGTTCCCCCGGCATCTCTCTCCAGAACGAGTATGGTCGAGAGGTGTCATCGATGGGTGTGATCGTCGGTACAGAAGACGGCCGTCCGGTTGTTCGAGGGGTGGTCCTCGATGATTCGGGAATCGAGGTCGGCGAGATTCAGCACCTCACAGACCTGCGGAACGACGTGCGTACGCAGCTCGATGAGTTGGCAAAGGCCATTGAGACGGCGATCCAGGCGAACAGCCCAAAGGTAATGGTGATCAGGCCCGGCCGGATCCACATGTGGGAACGTCGGAGAACGACCGCCAGACGCGCAAGGGCCGAAGGAGTATTGCTGGCTACCTGTCGTGACCATGGCGTTCACGTCCTCCTCATGGATGCAGACGAGGTTGGAAGAGCTGTTGGCGGAGATCGAGCTTCTGCCGATAAGGCAGCGAAGGGCTGGGCATCGAAGGACTTCGTCGAGGCAGGAGCGGCGGCGCTTGCCGCGCATTCGATCGCGCAACGGGGTGGACGCAGCAGTTGATGAAAGGGCAGTCGGCCAGGCGGTGCCCTTCCATTTCATCTCCGGCGAATCCCGAGTAGTCCACTGCGCGTCCGATGTCAGGTGAGACGTTGCACAGGGCCCACATCGGGTCCGGGCTCTGACACCCAAGGAGGCCGTGCCCCGCCGGGTGGTGTAAGTGGGTGTGATCCTCGGCGTGTTGTCGGTGATGTTGGCGCGAGCGTGGCGGGTCGGCAAGCGCGGGAGCAGTCGTCGGCGTGTCTGGTGCCGGCGGCTTGGTGAACGGGGCTGAGATCGCAACGTAGCGGCTCGTTTTTGCTCTCATGACGCGATCGCGGGGGTGAGCGGGTCGACGGGCTGTTCGACGGGTTGTTCGTAGAGCTTGTTCATGGATCCTTCGGAGAGGTAGCGCCGGTCACAGACTTGCCATTCGTCGTTGGTGTCGGCGATCACGGCGGTGACGAGACGGATGAGGGCAGCTTCGTTGGGGAAGATCCCCACGACGTTGGTTCGGCGTTTGATCTCCTTGTTGAGCCGCTCGAGGGGGTTGGTCGACCAGATCTTCTTCCAGTGCAGAACGGGGAAGGTGGCGAAGGCGAGCAGGTCGGCGTGCGCGTCGGTGAGCATGTCGGCAACGACCGGGAACTGACGTCCGAGCATGGCGGTGATCTCGTCGAACTGGGCTTCGACGTGCGCGGCGTCGGGTTGAGCGAAGATGGTGCGGATCGCGGCGGCGACCATCTCCCCCGAAGCTTTCGGGGACCTTGGCCAACACGTTGCGCATGAAGTGCACCCGGCAACGTTGCCAGGACGCACCCAACAGCACCGCCTCGATCGAGTTGACCAGACCCTGATGGGCATCCGAGATGACCAGCTGGGTGCCCCCGAGCCCCCGGGCCCGCAGCGAGCGCAAGAAGGCGGTCCAAAAGGCGCCGTCTTCGGAGTCGCCGACGTCGCAGCCCAGCACCTCGCGGTCGCCGGCCCGGGTGACCCCGGTGGCGATCACCACCGCCCGGGCCAGGACCCGCCCCCCGACGCGGGCCTTGACGTAGGTGGCATCCAAGAACACATACGGGAACTCGACGTGTTCCAGCGACCGGGTGCGGAACGCCTCCAGGGTGGTGTCGAGCTCGGCGCAGATCCGGCTCACCTCCGACTTGGAGATCCCCGACTCCAACCCCAGCGCGGCGACCAGGTCGTCGACCTTCCTGGTGCTCACCCCGTGGACGTACGCCTCGATGACGACGGCGAACAGGGCCCGGTCGATGCGTCGGCGTCGCTCGAGCACCGCGGGGAAGAAGCTGCCCTTTCGCAGCTTGGGGATGCGCAGCTCCACATCGCCCGCCTTCGTGGACAGCAGGCGCTCCCGAGCCCCGTTGCGCTGGGTGGTGCGAGCCGGGGTGCGCTCATGGGGCTCGGCGCCGATCACCTCGGTCGCCTCGGTGTCGATCAGCGCCTGGAGCACCAGCTCCACTGAATGCCGAACGACATCGAGGTCCCCGCCAGCGCGGATCGCGTCGAGCAGGTCGATAAGGTCAGACTGCAAGAGGGCCACCGTGGTGTCTCCTTCGCGTGTTCCTTGGACGGATCACGCTGAGGATCACGCGGTGGCCCACCTCATCGGTGGACCCCGGCTTCTACACCACTCCCAGGGACGTCAACCCCAAGGACAGCGAAGAACGTGTATTTGGTGGCGGTCTTTGGTCTTGGGAACGAGTGCCCGTGGAACAGTCCTGAGCGTCTCAAATGAGCCTGTCATACCTCCGACCCAGTGAGCACCAGGGCGTGGCCGAGCCTTGACTGAAGCGCCGCGTTAGCCGCCAAACTCCCACCACGTGAGCCGCGACGGCGCCTCGACATACGAGCCGGTCCTCGATGTCGCTCTCGATCCCCCCATTCAACCCCGCCAGCGGGATAGGGACCGAGTCGTCACTGCATCTAGAGACGAGCCATCCATCGACGGTCATGAGTTAGGGCATACGGAGGGCACGGCGAGCCGGTCTCGCGCGAGGAACGGGCGCCCAGCAACAGCCCTTGACCAGCCGCTTTGTGGGTGGGCGCTGCAGGCCTCGAACCTGCGACCTCCGCCTTGTAAGTGCCGAAACCCGCGTTCCTCAGTATCCCTTGGGATCCGTTTCACCTTGTCAGAAGCTGTATAGCGGATGTCGGGGGACGCTGCTGGACATCAGCGCTCAACGCGATTCTGGGATGGATTCTGGGATCGTCCGCGCTCCGCTCCAACCGACCGGCTGGCTTCATCTCGTCATCCGCGTCGGGTCGGAGACAAGACAGCGCATCGATCGACGGCAGGCAACGTCCTTGTCACATGGCGTCGTTAGGCTCGGCGAGTGCAGCCGGCGCGACTCCTTGAACGGATACGCCGGGGCAATGTTCGCAACATCGCGTTCGGCGACCTGGTAACGCTCGTCGTGGCCTTGGGATTTCGAGAGGTCGGCGGCCGGGGCAGCCATCGAGTCTTTGCCAGACCCGATGTCGTCGAGTTCGTGAACCTCCAGGCGACGAAGGGTGAAGCCAAGCCTTACCAGGTACGTCAGGTCGCCACGCTGGTTCGACAGTACGATCTGCAGCTGGAGGACAAGGCATGACCGGCTACTCGATCGAAGTGTTCTGGAGCGAGGAGGACCAAGCCTGGGTCGCCGACGTCCCCGATCTGGCGTTCTGCACCGCTCACGGTCCGACACCGCACGATGCGGTGGCAGAGGTCGAGGCCGCGGCTGAGGCCTGGCTTAAGGTCGCCCGGGAGACGGGGCGTCCTATCCCAGAACCATCCCAGCGCGCCGCCCGCGCCTGACGGCAGACGCTCCCTGCGCCCTCGAGCGCGCGACCTGGGCCCCAACGTCTCAATCAAGAACGCCGGCGACTCCCTCAGACACGGGACGGTACGGAACCGACCCGCACTGCAGGCGCGCGCGCGACGGAGCAGCGCATGGGAGCCGCCGTATTGTGCACGCGATGCGTCGCCGATCGAAGCCCGACGCGCGTCTCCTGGCGCTCGGAGGCATCGTCGGTCCGGCGGCGTTCGTGGGGACGTGGGCGGTCGCCGGCGCCGTCACTCCTGGCTACTCGCCGATCGAGAACGCGATCAGCGACCTCGCCGCCGTTGGTGCGCCGCACCGGGTGGCCATGACGGGCGGGTTCGTCGTGTTCGGGATCGGGCTGATCGCGTTCGGACTCGCGCTGCGTGAGGAGCTGGAGGGGCCGGCGTGGGTCTGGGCGGTCGCGACCGGCGGCGCGACGATCGCCGTCGCGGCGACGCCGATGGGTGGCTGGTCGGGAGACGGCGTGCATGCCGTGTGCGCCGGACTCGGGTACGCCACCATCGCGGCCCTTCCGCTCTTCGCAGCGCGGCCGCTGGCAGCATCGGGCCGGCGCACGTGGGCACGGGTTTCCATCGTGGCTGCCGGGCTCTCGGCCGCAGCGCTCGCGGCCAGTACGCTCGGCCCGGCTCATGGCCTGTGGCAACGGCTCGGGCTCACCGTGGGTGACGCCTGGATCGCAACGACCGCCGTCGGCCTCGCGGTAGGCATCGGGCCGGCGCGTCGGCAGCGCGTCCGATGAGGCTCCGCGACGGCTGGGCGCTCCGCTCACAGCCCTGCTGGTGATCGCGGGGATCCTCCACTTCGTCTCACCGGAGAGCTTCGAGTCGATCGTGCCGCGCCTGCTGCCCGGATCGGGCCGGTTCTGGACGTACGTGAGTGGCGTCGCCGAGATCGTCATCGGGATCGGGGTCGCGGTGCCCGCGACGCGCCGTGTCGCGGCACTCTGCGCGGCCATCCTGTTCGTGTGCGTCTTCCCGGCCAACATCCAGGACGCCGTCGACGCGTCGTCGCGGGCGACGTCCGAGTTGGTGATCACGTTGCTCCGCCTCCCGCTGCAGATCCCGCTCGTTTGGTGGGCGTGGCAGGTCCGCCGTCGCTCGAGCGCAGCGGCTCCGTCCCGAATCTCGAGCGGCAGTCCCTGACGCGCGCGGCAGAGTGGACCGAACTGACTAACTCGACCACCTCGACGACACCCCTTGGAGGTCCGCATCTGATGAGGGTGACGTTGTTCGCGGTCTTCTGAGGCCACGACTGGAGTGATCCCGTCTGACCCGCACTGTGTGGGCGCTGAGGGGCTCGAACCCCCGTCCTCCGCCTTGTAAGGGCCCTTCGAGCAAGGCCGTGACCTGCCACTTCGCGTGTCTCCCCAGATCAGGGGGACGACGTGTTGCACATGAGTGACGTTGAGTGACCGTGAATGACCGCCAGTTAGGGCACGCGGAGGGCACGCCGATCACCGTCCGACGCGCCCTCCGCGATGCCCCCCCCCCGCATCGTCCGCGAGAGCGCACAAGGATTTATCTGACCCGCGCGTCGATCGCCCGTCTGGGTAGATCTACCCGGTAAACGTCGGGGTGATCAGCAGCGCGGTCGGAGTCGGCGCTGCGGGTTGGACCTCCACGGCACCGATGTCGCAGTTCGGGCTCGCGGTGTCGGGGCGTGGCAGGCCCCGCTGGTCGGTGGTAATCCCCGCCGCCCCATCGGCTTGACACGATGCAGCGGGGACGCCGTCGATCAGGGGGCTGGGCCCATCTTGGGGCAACATCGTCTGGGTCGGCCCGCCGTTGTTGGCCAGCGGGCCCAGGTCCGCCGCGGTGCCCGGCGCCACGTCCTCGGTCGCGGTGCTGAACCCGCACGACGCGGCAGCATCGTCCTCGAGGTTGAAGCCGTGTGAAGTGATTGCGCCCAGATTGGCGCAATTGGTCCCACCCTGAGCTAGGGCCACGACCGACGCGAAGCTGGTCAGCGTTGCACCGGCGAGATCTACATTTGCGCCGGTCGGCGCGCTGTTGGCCGCCACCGTCGCGTATACCAGGGTCAGCGGACTGTCGTTGGCGTAGATGCCACCACCGTCAGCCGCGGTGTTGCCGCTGACCGTCGAGTTCGTAAGGATTGTCGGCCCGTCGGAGTTGAAGCCACCGGCTTCCGAGCCGGCGGTGTTGCCGCTGACGGTCGAGTTCGTGAGCGTCGCCCCCTCGCCGGCGTCGAAGCCGCCATAGAAACTGGCAGCGATGTTGCCGCTGACCGTCGAGTCCGTGAGCGTCACCGCCCCGCCGTCGATTCCGCCCTCGTCGGGAGCGTGGTTGTTGCTGATCGTCGAGTTCGTGAGCGTCACCGCAGTGCCGAACGATTCGACGCCGCCGCCTTCCGACGTGGCGGTGTTGCCGCTGATCGTCGAGTTTGTGAGCGTCACCGGGCCGCCTTCGATGGCACCGCCCTCGGCAGCGCTGGCACCGGTGATGGTCAACCCGTTGATGGTGAGCAGGCCCGAGCTGGTGCTGTGGATGGCTTGGTTGCCGTTGCCGTCCAGGGTCGCGCCGTTGCCCTGGATGGTCAGTGCCGCGCTGTTGGTATAGGTGGGCAGGGCGCTCACGAGCACGATCGGCGACGTGACCTGCGTCGTGTCGATGCAGATGGTCTGGGCGCCAGTATTGGTGTTGGCGTTCGTGATGGCTGTGCGCAAGGTCCCGGTGGTGGCCGTGTCAGCATTGCTGGTCACCGTCGTGTTCGACCCTGCACAACTCGTCCCGGCGTTCGCCGGTGCACCCGTCACCGCGAGCACGCTCACAGGGCCGCCCACCAAGGCGACCAGCCCGAAGAGAGCACCGAGCAACCAACCCCACCGCATGGTGACTCCATCCGAGCCGACCGACCCAGGGACGCTACCAAACGATCGAGCGGAGCTGTCGGACGTTGAACCCATGCCTCGGCCCGCGACCCCAGGTCCCTCACTCTGGCCGCCAACGAAAAGGGCACACGGAGGGCACGGAGTCGGGTGACCAGCCCTCAAGTCGGACGCGACACACCGCACAACACCTCTGACCAGCTGTGTTGTCAGTGGGCGCTGCAGGCCTCGAACCTGCCACCTCCGCCTTGTAAGGGCGAGTCAGGCGCCCGCGAAGCCCCTGGTCACAGGGTCGAAAGCGCCTCTGACGAGGCTGTCGCAGGAACCCGGCGGGTGGTCGCAGCGGTTGCGCTGCGATGGGTCGGTGCCTGGGGTGGCGGGGGTGATCGTTTTCCCGTTCAGGCGGGGGCGAGCACGAGTTGATGGCGTCGGATCTTGAGCAGGTTGTGGATGGTGCAGATGAAACGCCATTCGCTGGTGACCGCGGTGAGGCCACGCCGGGAGAATTGGCGGAACCGGAGGTTCATCTTGAGGTTCCCGAAGACGGGTTCGACGGTGGTCTTGCGCCGGGCGTAGCAAGCCGTCCCGTGGGGGCTGGCGAGCTTGGCCATCATCGCGGCGCGCACGGCGACGGGTCCGGGGTCGCGGGCACGATGCAGTGCGCGCAGCTTGTAAGCCCACGTGTCGGAGACCCCCATCTCGGCGGCGGCGGCCACGAGGGTCAGTTCTCCTCGCTCGACGCGTTCGAGCACGGCGTCGCGGGCTTGGACCCGAGGATCATCGGGATCGCTGATGCCATTGCTGGGCGCGACGGTGGCGATCAGCACCTCGGCATCCGTGTTGATGGTCGCGTTCTCGGTGCTCCAATAGCCCGCGTCCGCGACGAAGGCCCCAACAGATTCGTCGTGCCCCGCGGCGGTCAGGTTCTGGGTGCTGGCCGTGACCATGGGCACGAACTGGGTGGTGTCGTTGGCGGCGTTGGTCATCTCGGCTGCCACGATGATGTGGTCCTGGGACGTAGCGGCCTGGGCGTTGTAACCCTGCACGAACCGGTTCCGGGCCCGCAGCATCCGACTCTCAGGATCGGTGATGTTGGCGTAGCGGTCCTTGGCGTTGCGTCCCGCCTTGGAGGGCTTGCGACCGGGGAGCTTGCGGCCAGCCTCAGCCTCCTTGCGGGCCCGCTCAGCCAGGTAGGTCTCCCAGTCGGATGCGCCCTCAGCGTCGAGTTGGCGCAGTGCCTCACGGAGCCGGGCCCGCCGATCACGATGATCCGCCCACTGCTCGGGCAGCTCGTCACCACGCCGGCCACCGAACCGCTCGTCCTCGGCCGCGTCGGTCGCCTCCGCCTCAGCCAGGATCTCGGCCGCGATCTGACGTCGGGTGCGACTCGAGAACGCCGACGCGTTCGCCTCCACCTTGGTGCCATCGATGGCCACCACCCCCGCCGCGACCAGCCCCTCGGCGACACACAGACCCAGCACCTGGGAGAACAGCTCGGCGATCGCCGCTTCGTGGCGGCAGCGGAACCGAGCCAACGTCGCGTGATCCGGACGCTGGTTCCCCGCCAACACCCGAAACGCCACGTCCTCGACCAGGCGAGCCTCGATCCGACGACTCGAACGCTCACCTACGCAATACGCGTAGACCAACACGCCCAGCACCATCGCCGGGTCATAGCTCGAACCGCCCCGACCGTCGTCGCGCAGATCCGAATAGAACCCCGACAGGTCCAACTCGCCGACCACGTCCAGCACGAACCAGGCCAGATGATCCGCCGGCAGCCACTCCGCCACCGACGGCGGCATCAAGAACACCTGATCCCGATCGACCTCACGAACGTTTGCTGCCATAGCCCATCCTCACCCGCCCGCTAAAACGCGGGTGGGATGGTCAAGATTCGTGTGACAGCCTCTGACCTGCGCAGACGTTTGTCGTCGTTTGTCGTTGGTTTGCAACGTTTCTCGTCATTCCACGGACTTGGCACGGACTTGAGAGGTTCCGAAGGCTGGTCAGCACCGGGTAATTGGGCAATTTAGGACTGCCGCCAACGAAGACGAGGAGGTTCTGGACTGATCGGGCCCGGGCTCGCCGCCTCCTCTCGGAGTATGCGCTTGGCTCCCTGGGCGTGGATCTAACCCCGTGGCCTCAGGAGGCCCGCCACGTTTAGAACGCCGACAACATGGCCCCAGCCAATACCCTGCTCAATCGGTCAGGTCAATGATCTGAGGTCCTAGCCGAACCGATGAGACGGGAGCACGACACGGTGGGTGCGCAGCGATCACTCGGTATCGTCACTGGCGCCGGCCGCGGGATGGGCAGGGCGTGCGCCGAGCGGCTCGCACGCGCTGTTGACCTGCTCGCGCTCGTCGACCGCGACGAGGCCGGGCTTGGCGCGGCAGCTGATGCACTGGCGGCCACCGTAGAAGTGATCCCATTCCCGCTCGACGTCACCGATGCCGATGCGGTGCAAGGGTTGATCGAGGAACTTCAGCGCCTGGGCCTACTGCGCGCGGTGGCGCACGCGGCCGGGATCTCCCCCACCATGGCGTCGTGGCAAGCCATCTTCGAGGTCGACCTTGTCGGCACCGCACGGTTGATCGATGCCCTCACGGCGATCGTCAGCCCCGGTACCGCCGCGGTCTGCTTCGCCTCCATGGCACCGATGCTCGTCGTACCCGATGGCGATCCGGCAATCGACGCCGTGATCGACCAGCCACTCAGACCTGATTTCCTGATTGACCTTCGCCGGGTCGCCGGCGCGACGATCGAGGACCCGGCGATGGCATACGCGTGGGCCAAGCGCGGCGTGCAGCGGCTCGTGCGTCGGGAGGCGGTTCGCTGGGGCCGTGCTGGTGGACGGATCTGCTCGGTGTCGCCGGGGATGATCGACACGCCTCAGGGCCGCCAGGAGGCAGCCGCGCAGCCCCTCATGGCCACGCTCCTCGACGCCACCCCCCTCGGTCGGGAAGGGCGAGCAGAGGAGGTCGCGGCAGTCGTGGCATTCCTGCTTTCCGACGAGGCGAGTTTCATGAGCGGCTGCGACGTACTCGTCGACGGTGGGGTATGCGGCGCCGTCGCGGGCCGAGGCCCCCAAGATTGGTAGCGCTGCCGGAAGCCTCCAAAGACTCGCGACTCGTCGTGGTCCGCGTGTCAGCTGGCATCAGACCCAGGCTTCGGGAGCGCGACGAGGGAGCGACAGGCAGCCGGTGGGCGCCTCAGGATGTGTGAAGCGCTCGCCTCAACACGGCCTGTTGCTCAGCTGTGGTCGCTCGCGACAGGGCCGTTGGGAACACCTCGAAAGAATGGAATGCGCCAACGACGTTGTGCAGCTCGACGGGTACGCCGGCTTGGAGCATCCGCAGGGCGTAGCTGATCCCCTCGTCGCGGAGGGGGTCGAACTCGCAGGTCAGGACGTAGGCCGGTGGCAATCCAGACAGGTCGGTCGCGTGTGCCGGTGCGGCGTAGGGCGACACGTGTCGACGCTCCGGGCCGAGATAGAGGTCCCACATCGCGGCCGCGTCGCGACTGGTCCAAAGGGGCGTGTCGGTGAAGACCTGGACAGAGACGGTGTCGAGACGGTCGTCGAGTACCGGGTTGAGCAGCAGCTGGAACGCGATCGCTGGCCCCTCGCGGTCGCGGGCCATCACGGAGACGGCGGCCGCGAGTCCACCGCCCGCACTCGAGCCCCCGACCGCGACCGCGGCGGGGTCGATCGCGAGGTTTTCGGCGTTGGCGCCGACCCACTCAAGAGCCGCGTAGCAGTCCTCGACTGCGGCCGGGAATGGATCTTCTGGGGCGAGGCGGTAGTCGACGCTCACCACGGTGAGGTCTGCGCCGCTGGCGTAGCCAGCACAGGTGGCGTCGAAGAGCCGGATCTCGCCGACTACGAACGCTCCGCCGTGGAAGTACACGAGCGCCGGCCGAACGCCGTCGGCCTGTGGCCGATAGATGCGTACGGGAATCTCCGGAGCCTCCATCCGGCCCCGGGATCCGACGATCGGAAACCACGACGCCCTCCGGCAGAAGGCCGACCGTCCCATCTGCGGCCAGCTCGGCCATCGCGGCTCGCGTCCCAGCAAAGTCGGCGATGTCCACTGTTGGCAGCATGGGGACGAGGGCGGCGAGTTCCGGGTCCATCCGCACTCAGCCTGACCGCGCCGGCGTCGCGCGCAACTCGACCGGGAGGTGCTTGATTCCGGCCACGATGTTGGAGCGCAACGGCACCGGTGGGCCCAGCCCTCGAAGCGTCGGGACCCGTCGTGCGAGCTCTTCGAAGAGGACTCGAAGCTCGAGCCGAGCAAGGCTCGCGCCGAGGCAGAAGTGGGGGCCGCCGGCGCCGAACGCCACGTGATCGTTGGGTCGACGCTCGATGTCGAAACGGAATGGATCCTCGAAAATCTCCTCATCTCGGTCGGCGGAGACGTACCAGAGGCTGACCTTGTCGCCGGCTTTCAATGCTGTATCCCGCAGCTCCGTGTCAGTGGTCACGTTTCTCCGCAGGTACATGACCGGTGTCGCCCACCGCAGGATCTCTTCGGTTGCGCTCCCGATCAGACCCTCGGGGTCCCGAACGAGCTTGTCCCACTCCGCCGGGCCATCCAAGAAGGCGCTGAGGCCATGGGTGGCCGCATTGCGGGTCGTCTCGTTCCCGGCGACGGAGAGGAACATGAAGAACGCCGAGAGCTCCGCATCGGAGAGCTTGCGGCCGTCCAGATCGGCCAGAAGCAGCGCGCTCATGATGTCGTCTCGAGGCTCCTTCCGGCGTTGCTCGCAGAGCTGCTGGACGTAGAGGAACATCTCGATCTGAGCTCTCTGGGTTTCGTCTTCGCTGACGAAATACTCGGGGTCCACCTCCCCGCCGTCCGCCGCCCCCAGCGCCTGGTTCGTCCAGTGGAAGATCTTGTGCCGATCCTCCGTGGGCACGCCGATCATCTCGGCGATCACCTCCACGGGGAACTTGGCGGCCACGTCGACGACGAAGTCACAGGTTGACTTGGCGATGGCGCGGTCGAGAATTCGCGCCGCGATCTCTCGGATGTGAGGTTCCAGAGCGGTGATCGTACGGGGAGTGAAGCCGCGGTTGACCAGCTTTCGATACCTCGTGTGCTCCGGCGGGTCCATCGCGATCAAAACCTGGGCACCCGCCCCCGGGCTCGGCTGCTCCGTCTCCTCGAGCGGCGCGACGGGATCGGACGAATAGGTGACGGGATCCCGTGAGACCACCTGCACGTCGACATACTTCGACACGACCCAGAAGCCGGGTCCGTGGGGTTCGGGGTGCCGGAAGACCGGATGGTCCTCACGCAGGAAGGTGAACCATGCGTGTGGGACGCCTCGGGCGAAGACGCTCCGGTCGAGCAGGTCGATCTCTTCGAGGCGCATGGCCAGTATCCCTTCAGCGACGGCTGACGCGGGTCCGAAGCAGCTGACCCGGACGGGCCTCACCGTTCACTCTCGTCCCGTCCGCTTGGACGGTAACGCCCTTGACGACCTGGCTCTCCTCACGACCGAGGTGCGAGAGAACGCATCGGCGAGGTGTCGCGCCCGGTCGTCACTGTTGGCCGGTGAGCAGGTTGGCCTTGACACTGATCGCGTTCGACCTCGTGCAGTCAAAAGTGCCGGGGGTCTTGGGGTAGGCCCGCGTGAACTGCCCGTTCTTGACCTGCATGACGAGGAAGCAGGGTGACGGAACGCGCTGAGCGACGTTGGTGGTGCCCCACATGCCGTTGGCGTTGAAGCTCGTCGTCGTGTCGAGCTGGGCAAGCAGCGCCTTGCGCGTGAGGGCATTGTCCCCGCCTCGCTTCACGATGGCGTTCACCGATTGCTGGAGCAGCAGGGCGTCGGTCCACGCGTACGCACCGAACCCGTCGACCTTGCTGGCACCGACGGTCTTCACGTAGGTCGCGAGCCTCTGGATTGTCCTTTGTCTCGCTGAACGGCAGCAGCGTTAGCGACACGTACGTTCCGTTGACCGCGCTTCCGCCCTGCTGGAGCAGGTCGACGTTGTAGCAGTTGGAGAAGCAGTCCCAGACCACGTTCGGGTTCGTGAAGCCTTGCAGGACCGCTTCCTTGCGCAGATCAACAAGCGACCCGAACGTGTTGACCTCAAGCGCGTAGTTCGAGCTCTTATTCTTCATTTGCTGCACGAGCGGTGTGTACGCGGACTGGGGCGCCTCCGCGGAGACCCCGATCTCCCCGTCGGACTTGATACCGGCTGCCTCGTTGACCCTTGCTAGCGCGAGGCCGGCGACCGCTGAGCTTCTGGAGGTCGTCGGAATACACGAAGATCCCGTGGAGGTTCTTGTGGGTCCGCAGGTAGTACTTCACCGGACCCTGGTTGCCCCGAAAGATCTGGGGATGCGCCGACTTCGTGGCGCAGTCGATCTGGCCGGGGTTGGGACTGAAGGTGACGGGCGAGCATTGTTCGGCGACATTCGCGGAGAAGCCAGCAAGATCGGGCAGCCCGGTGGGCGCTCCCGTGTGATCGGGGCAGCTGACCAGGTTCGAGACGTCGCTCATGAATTCCGCCTCGGTGCCAACGATCGCGAAGTCCTGGCTACAGGCCGTGATGATTGCATTGTTGGTGTCGTTCGCGGAGAGGTGCGAGTCGATGAAGTCGACCTGGAGTCTTCGACCGGCGAGGCCCCCGTGGGCGTTGATGTACTTGGCGAAGGCCGTCACGGCTCTGGGCGCTCCGGCGAAGATGCCGGGCGCCTCGGCGTTGTCAACGTCGGCGATGACACCGATCCGGATCGTCGAGGAGGTGATCCCCACCTCGGTCGCCCGGGGCGCGCCGCTCGGGTTTCCGGACTGGGCCCAGGCCCCAGCCGCTGGTGCCCAGAGGGCAATCGCAACGGTGAGCACGATGGCAGCTCCCCGCAGCGGAAGCACGTCGCCTCCCCTTCCGGGGCCCGCCGCGTGGTGCTGGGCCCCGAGAGTGGCCCGGCGCGCCTTGGTTGAGCGAATGCCCATGTCGTCCCCCCGTGCCACCTCACCCGGCCTCCGGGCACCCGGCCCTCCGGGCTTCGCCCGGGACTCTATAGGGTTTCGATCCGTCTTGTAAACTAAGTGGGATTCATGGCGTGGGACCCCGCACAACGGCAGAGCGAAGCGGCCAGCATCTGATGGCGTCTCAGCCGACCACCCAGTCGACGTCACCGCGGCAGTGCCTCCCAACCGGCTGAGCCGGTGGCTCGCCGACCATATCGACGACGCCTCAAGCGACGCGGCGTTTGAGCAGCTCGCCAGCGATCGTCGAACCCCACGTTCCGGGTGGGCGACAGCACGCACGACTGGGTGCTGCGGCGCCCACCGCTGAGGCACGTGCTGGCCACGCGGCAAGATATGGCCCTCGAGTACCGCGTGCGGTCAGCCCTCGAGCAGACAGATGTCCCCGTCGCCGCACAGACGTCGCTCTGCGAGGACGGCTCGGTGATCGGCGTGGCGTTCTGCGTCATGAAGCGCCTCGACAACGGCGACGCCGAAGGAGCCGGTGACGCGAGAACGGTCGGGGCGGCCTCATCCCCGCGCCTTTCCGCGTCGGCCTAGAATTCCTTTCGCGTCGGAGTCCAGTGGCGGAGCGGCCCATCACCACCGAACCTCATCCAGGGTCTGCCCCGGAACCGATGCACCCGGCAGGTCCCGGCCGCCCTCGGAACCCGACCATCGACGATGCCATCCTGAGCGCGACACGCGAGTTGCTCACGCGGGTTGGCTACAAGCGTCTCAGCTTCGAGCTCATCGCCCGCCGAAGCGGGGTAACCCGACCGACGATCTACCGGCGCTGGCCGTCGAAAGCGCATGTCGTCCACGCCGCAGTCTTCCGGGTCGACGAAATCGGCATGGCCGACACTGGCAACTTCGATCACGATCTACGCGCGTTCATCACCAGCCTGGCCCAATCGCTCTCCCTGCCCGTAACACGAGCAGCCTTCCCCGGCCTCATGGCCGATTTCTGGGACGACTCTTCGGTGGGCCTCGAGGTTGCCCATGACTCCTGGGTGGCGATCCGAGCGACCTTCGCCGAGCGCCTCGTTCGGGCTCACGCGTGCGGGCAGATCGCGACGGCAGAGAACGCCGACCGCCTGCTCGGCGTGATCACAGGTTCAATGATCCAGCACGTCATCGCGCTCCAAGAAGACACAACGGGCTACGTCGACTTCCTCGCTGACCTAGTACTCGACCACCTCCGTCCCCGCCCATAGGACACCCCCTTGTTGTGCGGGATCGCGCGTCCCCAGCGTGTGCATCGGCCCGACGCGCCATGAGCCGAGGCTTGCAACCCGCAGCCAGAAGCAGAGAAGCGATCGTGGATATCCGGCCTGTGGCGGGAAGTCAAGCGCGACACGACGCTACTCGTCGACGGGAACGGGAGCGGAGGTCGCAGGCACTATGTTCTCGTCTGCATGTCTGACCTTCCCGCTGGGGGGTGCGCAGTGAGCGCTCAGCCCAAGCTCTCCGTCGGGCTCCCGCCGAGTCGGGACATCGTGCGCTACGCCAAGCTGGCAGGGACGTTCGGCTACGAGCGCGTTTGGCTGTTCGATTCGCCCGCGCTTTACGGGGATCTCTGGATGGCGGTCGGGCGGGTCGCGGATGCGACCGCGATCGGACTCGGCGCGGGCGTGGCGGTGCCGACCTTGCGCCACCCGATGGTGACCGCGTCGGCGATCGCGACCGTCGAAGATCTTGCGCCCGGAAGGCTCATCACAGCGTTCGGGACGGGGTTCACCGCCCGTAGGGCGATGGGACAGCCAGCCATGAAGTGGGCCGACCTCGCGCGCTACGTGCAACGGGTGCGCGGCTTGCTCGATGGGGACGTCGTCGAGATCGACGACAAGCTCTGTCAGATGATCCACCCGCCAGGGTTCGCGCCCAGCCGGCCGATCTCGTCGCCGCTGTGGGTCGCGCCCGTTGGACCGAAGGGCTTCGGTGTCGCTCGGGGGCTCGACGTCGATGGTGTGATGCTCACCGCGATCCCCGAGCCTCGAGCAGCGGGACTGGGAGAATATGGCGGTCATCGTCTCGGGCACCGTCCTTCGCCCCGGCGAGGACCACACCACCGAGCGAGTGATCGAGGCCGCGGGCCCGTGGTTCGGCACGGGGTTCCACGCGGCGTGGGAGTGGTTCCCGGGCGCCCTCGACGAGATGCCCGGCGGACGAGACTGGCGCGACGCGATGCTCGCGGCCCGACCGGAAGCCGAGCGCCACCTCGCGGTCCATGAAGGGCATGTGACCGTCCTGCCCGACCGAGACCGCGCCGCGGTCCGCGCGGCGGGCGGCGCGATTCTGCAGAGCGGATGGACGGGCGACGCCACGTCCGTCGCAGCCCGCTTCGCCGAGGCAGGCGGCGCCGGTATCGGCGAGATCGTCTACTGCGCCGCGGGCCCCGACATCCCAAGCGAACTCGAGGCGTTCGCCGAGGCGGCCCGGTGACGCCGCTGCTTCACTTCGACGAGTAGCAACCGTCCGGCCGAGGTCGCGGATCGTGCGGTGCCCAGCCACTGGCACGGCGACTTGCTGGTCGGCAAGCACGACCGTGGAACCGAGACCCACGGTTGGTGCATTCATCGGCGCAGGCCACCGGAAGGGACGTGCGTGCGCCGAGTGACGCGCCGCTGACCATGACATGCTCGTGGTCGTCGACCGCGACGACAAGGTCGGGTAGCTCGCCTCGATTGACGGTGCCCACGGGTGCCGCCCGTACGGCGGAGATCGCGGTCACCAGCGGAAGCGCGGTCTGTCGGTCACGGCCCGACGCTGACCATGACGGTCAACATCCGGAGCGGTTCGGTGCCGATGGCGTGCCACAGGTGGTTCGTGCCGCGCTGGAGCAGGATGTCCCCGGCCTCGAGGAACACCGGCGGCAGATCGGGTAAGTGCATCTGCACCGATCCGGAGATGATCACATCGACGTCGATCGTGGCAGTTGCGTGCCAGCCTGCGTCGGACGCCGCTGAGCATGACGCTGCCGCCTCCAGCTCGACATCGAGGATCTTGGCGCCGCCACCGCGCGGCTCCAGGTCGAACGGCTCGGGAGCGTCGCCGCCCTGGTCAGCAGCCAATACGGGTCCGCCGAGCTCCCAGACGTCGGCCAGTGCCGCCACCGGAGCGGCTTGGTCACCGACGACGAACATCACGGCAGGATCTCCGTCGCGCACGATCCCCGGGCGCCCGTCGCCCCTGGTCCCGGCCACGACCCGCCGAACGCGTCTGGCGGGTCCGCTGTCACCGAGCAACGACGTGGGGACGGCGGGCTCCGAGGCGCGGCTGGGCTGGGCCCGGACCGCAAGCAGTCGCGTCTCGACCTCGGCAGACGTTCGCGCGCTGAACACCTCGCCTCGCGCCACGAACACCGAGCCGGGCTCCAAGGTCACTTCGTCGCTCCCCACGGCCACGTGCAGCACGCCGGCCACGACGATCAGCGCCTCGAACGAGCCCGAAGGCGCTTCGGTCGGATCGACCAGCGAGGAGGTGGTCGGCTCGACCACCAACGCGTCGACGGTCAGCGACCCGGGGCCCATGACGAGCTGACCGACCTCCGAGCCACCGTCGTCCACAGATGTCGCGGGTACGTTCACCCTAAGCACGCGGCCCGTGCGCACCGGTCCCCGAGAGTCGTCGAACTCCAGGCTGCCGTCCGACCGGAACTGCGCGCGTCCGTCGGCGTCGTGCCCAGTCGTGACCATCTTCCAGCTGAGATGCATCTGGGCGCTTCGGTGGTTCATGAGGCCGGGGCTGACTGGGCGTACGTGGCCTGGATGACTCGCTTCAGGACCTTGCCCGTGTCCCCTCTCGGTAGCGGCTCCTCCGCGATCCACACGTTCGCCGGCACTTTGTGGGGCGCAAGACGTCCAGCGGCGTGTTCTCGCAGAACCTCGGGGGTGGCGTCCGAGCCCGGTAGCACGCGGACGACTGCGGCAACTTCCTCGCCGAGCGTCGCATGCGGTGTCGCGAAGACGGCCGCGTCGACGACCGCTGGGTGTTCGAACAAGACGGACTCGACTTCGAGCGTGGAGATGTTCTCTCCACCGCGGATCACGATGTCCTTCGCCCGGTCGACGATGTACAGGAAGCCTTCATCGTCGAGCCGCCCGATGTCGCCGGAGTGGAGCCACCCGTGCGTGAAGGCGGCTTGCGTCTCGGCCGGGCGTTGCCAGTAGCCGGGGACGACATTCGGACCCTTAATCCAGATCTCCCCCGTCTCACCGACCGCAGCGTCGCTACCGTCAGAGGCGACGATTCGCACCTCGCAGGTCGGCACAGGAACGCCGACGCTGTCGGGTCGCTCGAGGTAGTCGTTGCCGCTGATTGATGCCGTGATCGACGACGTCTCCGTGAGGCCGTAGCCGGTGGCCGAGCCGGACTCGGGAAAGCGCTCATGGATACGCCGGGCGAGCTCGCGCGGCGACGCCGCACCGCCTCCGCCGAAGTTGCTGACAGAGGTGAGGTCGCGCCGGTCGAGCGTTGGCGCGTTCAGCACGTCCCAGAGCATCGTGGGCACGCCAGCGAACGACGTCACGCGCTCTCGCTCGATCAGATCGAGGGCCACTTCAACATCCCATCGCCGCATGAAGATCAGCGTCCCGCCGAAGAACGCCTGGCCGAGCAACATCGAATGGCAACCAGTGGCGTGGAAGAGCGGCACCGACAGCAGTTGCACCGGTGGGCCAGCATGTGAACCAGCCGCGCCGTCTCGGAGCGACGTGCGTGCGCCGGCAAACATCATGCTGATGAGGTTCGAGCAGATGTTTCGGTGGGTACCGAGCACGCCCTTCGGTCGCGTTGTCGTTCCCGACGTATAGAAGATCGTGGCCACGTCGTCCGGCTCGATGTCGACCGCGGGCGCTGTGCGGTCGTTCTCGAGGAGCTCCCCGAGGGTGATGACGCCGGTGGGGAGCTCGTAGCGCCCGTTCCGATCATCGAGCCGTGTCCCGATCACGGCTCGACCAACCAAAGGCGACGAAGTAGCTGCTAGGCGCTCCAGTCGCTCCCCATCGGCGACAACGACGGTCGCATCCGCGTCTGTGATGGCGAAGGCGAGCTCCTCGCCTGTCCCGAACGCGTTGATCGGCACTGCGATCGCACCCGCCATGGCGGCACCGAAGAAGGCGATCGACCACTCCGGCAGGTTGCGCATGGCGACCGCAACGCGGTCGCCCTTGCCAACACCCAGCTCGATGAGAGAAGCAGCGAACCGCTCGGCCAGCTGGAGGTGCCGCTTGTGGGAGATGCGCTCTTCTTCCAGCACCAGAAGGTCTCGCTCGCCGCCCGCCTCTGCTCCGTGGCTGAGCACGGCGCCGAGGCTGCGCGGCGCGTTCTTCCATACGCGCGTCGGCTCGCCCCGAATCTCGACCGTCTCGATCTCAAAGAACTGTCCAGGCGCGCAGAGTGCCGCTTGGATCTCGTCGTTGCTCCGCATCGGCTCAACTCCTCGCAGACCATTTGTATAGACAATAGGCTGAAATCGACGTCGCGCGAGAGAGTCGTCACCGAGGCGCCTGCCGTCCGCCAGCCATGGCATCAGGCCGTGACCGAAGAGGCTCTTGCCTGCATCACGGATGGCACCGACACGGTGGGCGATCTGCTCCCAACCGACGGTGAGCTCTACGCCACATACCGCCAGGCGCGCGGAACGGTTCGCCAGGCGCTCGCCTGGACCCCGGAGTCGGTGAGCATCTCAACCGTCGGCCGTCCGATCCCGCTGGAGCCCCCTGTGACAATCGCGACGCGACTCAACCGGCGGTCTCCCGAACGGCCTCGAGCACGACGTCGGCACCGTTCGTCGACGCATCGAAGGCTGCGCTCATGGATGGTCCAGTCTCAGAGCGTCGTGGTGATCTCGAAACGGTCCGCTGGGTGGACGTGGATCCCCACGCTGATCAGTCGTCCCCGTACGTCGCGGTGCCGTCGCGTGATCACGAGCGTGGGCGTTCCCGCCTCGACCGCTAACGCGTCGGCAGCCGTCGGATCGACCACGGAGGCCGAGATCGTCTGAGTGACTGCGTAAGCGGCGACTTCCTCGACGGTGAAGTTCGCTCTCACGAGTTTCTCTCGAGGTAGGGCGGCGCGGAGGTATTGCTCGCTCCAGCACAGCGGCGTTGACATATCACCCCGCCGGACCCGGACACCGCGCAAGACGAACCACGTCGAACCAGCACGCGCGCCGATTCGTCGAGCAAGCGTGGTGTCGGCCACGATCTCCGCCGATTTCGGGCCGTAAGAGCCGCGTGTCGGCCGCGAGTGCCGCGATGTCATTCGGACCTTGGGCCACCGGCTGGTACTGACTAACCGGACGGTCGGCCACCACCGTCGTACCGATTCCGGGCCTCCGGTCGATCATCCCGAGCCTCTCGAGTTGTTCGAGCGACCGACGAACCGTCCCTCGTGCCAGTCCGTATGACGCGCACAGCTCGGCTTCCGTCGGGACGCGATCTCCTATCTTGATCTCGCCATCGACGATTTGGCCCAACAACGTCTCGGTCAGCTTCTGCTGGCGGCTCAGCGGTCGCTCGACTGTCATCTCGCGTCTCGGACGAGTGCCAGGCCCGATGCATGTTCGCGAGCGCTCGTTCGTCCATTTCGCAGCATCAACTTCTGAGACGATGGCGCTGGTCCAAGATCAGGGCGCCATCTCGTCACGACGGCATCTCGATCACGACCTTGCCGAGCGCTCGTCGATCGTGCAAGACGCGCATGGGTTCGGCGACGTCTGCGAGCGGGAAGCGATGGCCGATCTCGGGAGTCACCCTGGCCTCTCGGTACCAGACAAAGAGCTGCTCGGGCCTCTCGTGCGACGAGCACGCGCATCCACTCCAACTTCAGAGCGAGGTCACCCGGGATATCGAACTCAGCCAAGCTATGCCTTCTCGGATACGAGGCGATTGTATAGCCAATCAGTGCAGCCCGTGCGATACTGCCCGAGCTGCGGCGCCGATCCTGCGCCAGGGGGAACCACCACGTGCGGTCGACTGCGAATACATGACCGTTGTCGGCGCCACGTTTACATCCGGAGGAATCGAGATGCCGAGGTTCTCACTCGAAGAGATGCGCGATGCCTACGAAAACTTCAAGAGAGTGTCCGACGCATGCGCAGCGTCCGGTGACTACAACGCGTTCGCGGACCTTTTTACCGACGACTGCCTATACATCGAACACGCCTTTGGCGAGATGCGCGGCCGCGACGCGGTACGCAAGTGGATCGTGCCGTTGATGCGCGACCCCATCAACGCCGAAATGGTCAAGTACACCCACGACTGGTTCTACCTCGACGAGGACAACGGACGAGTGATCTTCTGTGCTCGCACCCACATGTCCGATCCCGGTGACGGGAGTGAGTTGTCAGCAACGAACTGGACTCGAATCGACTACGCCGGAAACGGCTTGTGGTCACGGGAAGAGGACATCTACAACCCCGCGAACTTCGGCACGTTGCTAACCGACTGGCAAAATGCCAAGTCCGCCGCAGCCCCCGCATCCGTTCCCCGCGGAGATTGAAGAAGGTCATCAGGCCGTCGCACTCGAGCATTTGAACGGGCACCTCGCACGCGAACCTCCCCGAAGGCAACCGCGACGCGTGGCATCTGGCGTATCGGGGCGCAGTTGTCAGCTGTCACGCGTCGTCCAGATGCCCGGCCTTCTCGCGAGCTCGCGCGGCACTCAGCGGGCACGATTCACGTCTCGCGCAGGGCTCCATGTCCTCGAAAAGGTGGGCGCTGAGGGGCTCGAACCCCCGTCCTCCGCCTTGTAAGTCCGAAGAGCCGTGTTCCTCGATGTCCCGTGCGATCCGTTTGGGCTTGCCGAACACGATATCGCGGTCACCGTCGGACACCATCGGATACGGGTTACCGCGACGATTATGAGAAACTTCTGGGATGCTCCGGCTCCCCCCGCGCTCCGCCCATGCTCCGCCCGTGCTGCACCGCGTGTGAATGCGGAGCGTCTCTCTGTCCCAAAGCGCAGGTCCAGTCCGCGCAGGGTTGCTCGGCGCGTCTGACGAGACTGCAGCGCCTAGCAGCGAATGGTTGCCCCGCGCGGAACCCACCCAAATTGAAGACTCGCGGTTCGGCAGACCGCGAGTCAGCACGAGTGAGCAACGAGTCGATCCGTTCTTGTCCGGCTAGGGTCCGCCGATGGGCCATGACGTCGTCGTCGTCGGTGGAGGTTCCGCTGGTTGTGTCCTCGCCGCGCGACTGACCGAGGACCCCGATCGTACGGTGATGCTCGTCGAGGCAGGACCCGATCACCCCGACGTGCGCACACTGCCGTCCGACATCGTCGACGCGTCGGAGCCGACTGTCGACCACGACTGGGGCTACACGGCGGACGCAGAACTCGACCGCGGGATTCCGGTGCCTCGAGCTCGGATCATGGGAGGGTGCTCAGCGACGAACGCATGCTTCGCGCTGCGCGGCGCGCCGCAAGATTACGACGGCTGGGCCGCGTTGGGCAACCCCGGTTGGAGCTTCGCCGACGTTCTCGACGACTTCCGCCGCCTGGAGAGCGACCATGACTTCCACGATCAGTGGCACGGCTCGGACGGCTTAATCCCGGTTCGTCGTCACCCACCCGATGAGATGAACCGCGCCCAAGCGGCCTTCCTCGACGGAGCCGTCGCGTCGGGCCATCGATACGTCGAGGACCACAACCGGCCCGGCGCGGTCGGAGCCGGCCCGACACCTCGCAACGTCATCGACGGCATGCGGATGAGCAGACGCGGTCACGTATCTCGCCCTGGCCCGATCACACCCGAACCTCACGATCCAGCCTGACACCGTGGCGGCGCGAGTCGAGTGTTCGGGAGACCGTGCGACGGGGATCCGCCTCCTCGACGGAACGCTCATCGAAGCGGATCGTGTGGTGCTTGCCGCAGGGACGTACGCGAGCCCCATGATCCTGGCCCGATCGGGCATCGGTCCCGCGGCCGAACTCCAAGCGCTCGACATCACGCCGGTCGTGGATCTACCCGGGGTGGGAGCGAATCTTGTGGACCACCCGCTGATCGCGATCGACCTGCCGACTCGACCGTCGGCCGGGCCCAGTCGCTTTCAAACCCATATCACGTTCCACTCAGCTGGCGCGAACGTCACTGGACCCGCCGACCTGCTGCTGTTCACTGCGGGCCCGTTCGATGTGGGACCGGAGCAGGTTGCGAGTGGCGCCGTGTTCGGAATCGTTGCCGGCCTCATGGCGCCCCGATCACGGGGCTGGATCCGTCTGGCTTCGAGCCAACCGGACGACGCACCTCGGATTCATCTCGCCCACCTCACCGATACCGATGACCTCGAGCGCATGCTTGACGCCGTGACGGAGGCACGGCGGCTCGCGCGCAGCGAACCTGTGGCGGCTATCATCGATGGAACCGAGCTCTCACCCGGCCCGGCCGTGGCGAGCGACGACCGCGAGGGGCTCGCGGCCTGGGTCCGGAGCGCCGTCTCCACCTTCCATCACCCTGTTGGTACCTGCGCAATGGGACCAGATCCCGCCGTGGGTGCGGTCACCGACTGCCATGGCTCGGTACACGGGATCGACAGGCTCACCATCGCAGACGCCTCGATCATGCCGACCATTCCGAACGCCACGACAAACCTTCCAACGATCATGGTCGCAGAGCACCTCGCTCACTGGCTCCGCGACGCCTGATCAGCTACCGCAGCCTTGGGCTCGAGGGTCCTTGGAACGATGAGTCCGGGCGAGCGAACTGTCGGCCGACAACGCCCGGGTGGTCATGGAGCCGACCCAGTCGGCCTTTCCGGCCCGATAAGCGTCGCGCTGGTTCGGATCCGCTCCGTGTGCAGCCGCCAAGCGTGCCTTGAGCTCGCCATACTCCCGGGCCAACTCTGGGTGCGTGCGCAGATAATCGCGAAACGCCAGCCAGCCCCGCCACCCCGACGAGGCCCGCTCCACGACGTGCAGATGGTGCGTTCGCAACTCCACCGACGGCAGACAGAACGACACCTTCCGTTCCACCTCGTCTCGGGGTTCGGGGGCCGAGACCCACCCGACCTCGCGCAGTGGTGCCGCGGCGGCTCCGGCGGCCTCGATGTCCTCCACCACCGCCAGCATGTCGATGATCGGCTTGGCCACCAGACCGGGAACGGCGGTGCTCCCGATGTGCTCGAGTGGATGGACCAGCCAGGGATCAAGCGCCCGAGCTAGACGCGCCCGCTCGTACTCGAAACTGACTGCCCAGCCCGGGTCATACGGGACCATTCGGATCGGATCCCGCCGCATCACCACAGTCTCGCTGCAACGATCTCGGCCGGCTACCGCATTTCGCGGCCGTCCGACCGTGACGTACCTCGTCTTCGGTGGGCGGATCGGAGCAGCCATTCGACACAAGTCTTACCCACCGGCAATCCCCGCGCCTGGTTGATGGCCGGCGCGAACCGCACATGGAGTGATCCGAATGCCCTTGCAAGGCCCGCTGGGCAAACTGCCCCGGCCCGTTCGACACGCAGAGTCTCCTGGTGGGCGCTGCAGGCCTCGAACCTGCGACCTCCGCCTTGTAAGGGCGGCGCTCTTCCGGCTGAGCTAAGCGCCCGGTGTGGAATCGCCGAGGGTAGCGCCCGGTTTGGCGGCAACCCACGCCGGTCGAGGTGCTGCACGACCGCCGCGCGGGGCGGATTGCCGCGTTCGCCGGATCTCCCCTCGGTATTTTCAAGGGCCATGCGTGCACGCTTGTTGCTGGTTGGGCCCGTCGCCGCGGCCGCCGTCGTGGTGTTCTCGTCGTCGGCGTTCGCGGCGACGACGATCTCGGCGAATGCCTCCGTGGTGACGCACACGATCAAGAACGCGTTCCTGGTCCAGCCGTCGAGCCCGCCCGCGAGCTCGGTGTCGTGCCCGAGCCGGCAGGTGAAGGCCTTCGACCAGTACCAGTGCACGGCGATCGTCGACGGCGGCCGGGTGCCGGTCGCGGTGCGGGTCCTCGACACGGAGCCATTGACGGTGAACGCGACCCCGCTGAAGGCGGTGCTGAGCGTGAACCGGTCCGAAGGGGTCCTGGAGGGCCGCTACTACGAGCGGACCGGCGTAGCGGTCAGCGCCGAGTGCCCGGGCGGGACGAAGCAGTTCCTGGTCGTCAACCCGGGGACGACGATCACGTGCAAGCTGATCGGGACGACGGGACAGGTCGCGACGGGGACCGTGACCGCCACCGACTTGAAGGGTGGCTACGCGTCGAGCGTGCTGCCCAGCTCGCCGCCGCTCGCCGTGCCGGGTTGACCGCGGGCGGGCCGAGGCTCGACTGGAGCGCCGGGGGGAAGGCGCTCGGGTCGTCACCCCGGCCCGCCTGTTGCGGTGACCGTCAGGCGATGTCGGCGATGGGGAGCTCCCAGCTCGTCGGGAGGGCATCCTCCGGACGGGGGTGCTTGGGTGGCCGTCCCCGACGCCGCTTGTTCGCGATGACCTTGCCGTTGACGAGCAGCTCTCCTCCCCAGACACCCCACGGCTCGTGCCGTGAGACGGCGGCGGCGAGGCAGTCCTCCCGCACCGCGCATCCGGCGCAGAAGGCCTTCGCCCGGGCGATGTCGTCGAGCTGCTCCGAGAAGAACAGCGGCGTCAACGAGGCCGATGCGTCCCGGCATCGGGCCTCTTGGCGCCACGTCTCCTCGGCGAGCCAGTCCTCGATGGCCAACATCGCTCGCTCCTTTCTCCTCGTGTGTTGTGGCTGCTGGGTGGTCAGGGGGGTCGGGTCGGTGGGTGGGTCGGTGGGTCGGTGGCCTGGGGGTGCCCGAAACGCAAGAAAGCCGCCGGGTGGTCCCGGCGGCCTGGTGTCTCGAGCGGGTTGTCGCTACGAGGTCACGGGGCGCCGCCGGGGCCGGGCTTGTGGTCGGCGATCACCGTGAGGAACGGGGTGACGATCGACCACGAGCCGTTCGCCATGGCGCACGCGTAGGTCGACCGAGCGCGCGTCGCGCCGGTGCCGGCCTGGTGGCTGGTCATCGGGTGGCGCTGCATCGTGGTCTGGGTCCTCAGTCGTGCGCCCGCGGCAGCGGGTGTCGATCCAGGGTTGCAGAGCCTTGAGCCCAGGTCAAGCCAATTAGGTTGACCCCGTGGCCGATGCCGTGGACCTGACCGAGGTCGTGGCGCTGCTCGAGCGGCGCCGGGCTGAGGGCTGGCACCAGTGCGCCCAGGTCTACGTGTCCCGGCGCGGGGAGGTTCTCCTCGACGCCACGGTTGGTGAGAGCGGGCCCGGCCGGGCCCTGCGCCCCGACGATGTGATGCTCTGGTACTCGTCGGGGAAGCCGTTGACCACGGTGGCGCTCCTCCAGCTGTGGGAGCGGGGCGCCCTGGGCCTCGACGACCGGGTCGGCGAGTTCCTCCCCGGCTGGGGTGGCGGCAAGGAGCGCTGCACGCTGCGGCACGTGCTGACCCACACCGGCGGGTTCCCGCTGTGGGGTGACCCGCTCTACGACCGGGACGTCAGCTTCGCGGAGGCGCTTGAGGCGACGATCGCGGCGCCGGCCCTCTTCGAGCCGGGGACGGCGGCGGCGTACCACGCCGCGAGCGGCTGGCGGGTGCTCGGCGGGGTGATCGAGGCCATCGATGGCCGCCCGATCGACCGGTACCTGCAGGAGGAGGTGATCGGGCCGCTTGGCCTGACCAGCACCTGGCTCGGCGTCCCCCTCGACGTGCAGGCCGCCCTCGGCGACCGGATCGTGCCCGTGGTGTGGACCGGGCATCGGATGCCGGCCCGCGACGACGAGGGCGGGGTCAGCATGGTCCCCTACCGAATCGACCAGTGGCACAACGAGCCCTGGCACATCGCCAAGGTCGAGCCCGGCGGCGGGATGCGGGGCCCGGCTCGGGAGCTGGGCCGCTTCTACGAGTCGACGCTCGGGTACGGCTCGGCGCTGCTCGAGCCCCGCACGGTGGAGGTCATGTCCGCCATCCACCGCTACGGCGTCAAGGACCTCACCATCGGGCTCGACATGCCGTGGGGTCTCGGGGTGCAGCGCCAGTTCACCGGTGGCGCGGGGCGGCGGGCGTTCGGTCACGGCGGCATGGCCTCCTCGCGGGGGCTCGCCGACCCTGACCTCGGGCTGGTGGTGGTGATGGTCACCAACGGGCTGGCCGGGTTCTTCGAGGCCGAGCAGCGGGCCCTCGAGGTCACCGACGCGGTGTACCGAGCGCTCGGGGAGGAGGCGGCTCGGGTCCGCACCCCCCTCGTCCCGGTGGCCGGCGGCCGATTCTCGACCTAGGTGCCGGCCGGGCCGCCCGGCTGCGAGCCGGCGATGACCTCGAGGATCTGCTCGTGCACGGTCGGCGGTGCGGCGACGACGTCTCCGGTCGTGAGCCACCGGTTCGGGTCGCCGGACCAGTCGGTGACGATGCCGCCCGCTTCGCGGACCAGCAGCGCGCCGGCGGCGACGTCCCAGGGGCCGAGGGCCGCTTCGAAGTAGCCGTCGAAGGCGCCACTGGCGGTGTACGCGAGGTCGAGGCTCGCCGCGCCGGCCCGTCGGAGGTCCTCGAAGGTGAGCAGGGCCCGCTCGAAGGCACCGAGGTAGTCCGACAGGCGGGTCCGCTTGGCTCGGAACGGGGTGCCGGTGGCGAGGATCGCCTGGCCGGGTGGCCGGTCGCTCACCGAGAGTCGATGGCCGTTGCAGAACGCGCCGCCGCCGCGGCGGGCCATGTAGGTGTCTCCGAGCAAGGGGGCGTGGACGACGGCGACGGTCGGCTCGCCGTCCTCGACCAGCCCGATCGACACGCCGACGATCGGGAACCGGTGGAGGAAGTTGGCGGTCCCGTCGAGCGGGTCGACGAGCCAGCCCCGGGCCGCTCGGTCACCGCCTTCCTCTTCCCCGTGGACCGGGATGTCGGGGGCGGCGTCGGCCAGAACGGCGCGGACGGTCCGCTCGCTGGCCGTGTCGGTCTGGCTGACCCAGTCCCCGGGCCCCTTCTCGCGGACGCCGCGCGGGTCGCCGAACGCGTCACGGACGATGGCGCCCCCCGCGTGGGCGGCGCGGAGCGCAGCGTCGAGGAGCGCGTCGAGGGCCCGGTCGCCGTCAGCGGGCGGCATAGGCCCGCAGCTGGTCGAGGAGCCCCGGCGTGGCGGCGCCGAGCAGCTGCCGCCGGGTGCTCGGATCGGCGACGGCGAGGTCGCGTCCGTGGGCGTCGACGACCAGCGCGCCCGCCTCCCGGCAGACGAGCAACCCGCCGAGGTAGTCCCACGGGGCGTGCTGGTCCTCGAGCACGTCGAGGAAGGCGTCGACCCGACCGGCCGCGAGGTCGCAGAGGGCGAGCGCCGCGGAGCCGAGAGCGCGGAACTGGCTCCAGCAGCGGCGGGGTGGCAGCCCGGTGACGGCGACGAACGCGTCGTCGAGCCGGCTGGTCGGCGCGGGGTGGAGACGCGCCGGGCCGGACCAGGCGCCCTCGCCTCTGCTGGCCGCGTACTGCTCGCCGGTGGTGGTGTTGACGACCAGCGCGGCGAGCGGACCGTCGCCGTCGAGGGCGCAGAGCGAGATCCCCCAGTAGGGGATGTCGCGGGAGCAGTTCGTGGAGCCGTCGACCGGGTCGACGACCACGGTGATCGCGGCGTCGGGCGGACCGGACCAGCCCAATTCCTCGCTCAGGACCCGGACCGGCGCTCGGTGGAGGACCTCCAGGACCGCGGCGTCGGCGACGAGGTCGAGCGCGTACTGGCCGGCCCGCTCGGTGCGGGCGTGCCGGCCCGGACCGACCAGGGCCGCGACCGCGTCGCGCTCGGCGACCGACGCGTCGACGAAGAGCTCGATCAGATCGGCAGGGGTCATCGCCGGCGCAGTCTCGCAGACGTCGAGCCGCGTCTCGGTGCTCGGGTGCGCCGGGACGCGGCCGGTTCAGCCGGCTGGGGGCGAGGGCCAGACGAGCCCGGCCCCTGCGACCGCGTCGGGGGTGTCGACGTCGGTGAACGCGGCGCGTGCGGTGTGCTCGGGCCAGTCGGCTTCGTCGACGTAGGTCACCGGCACCGCCGCGAGGAGGTCCCGCAGCGCCGTGCGGCCGTCCGCGCGTAGCGCCGCCGCGACCTCGAGGTCCGAGGGGGCGTAGCGGGCGCAGAGCGGCTGCGCGACGTCGTCGACCCGCGGGACCACCGCGCCGGGGGCGGGGTGCTCGGCGAGCCACCGCAGCAGCGGGGTCTCCACGAACGGCAGGTCAACCGCCAGCACCAGGACCGGTCCGGACGCGCGCTGGGCGCGCAGCGCGTCGGCGCCGGCGACGAGGGCGGCGAGCGGCCCTCCACCGGGCGGGTCCTCCCGCACCGCGGGCAGCGGGCTGACGCCCGGACCGACCTCGAGCACGGGCGTGCACACGCCGGCGAGCAGCCGGGCGGTCCGGTCGGCCAGCCGTTCGCCGTCGCGGCGAAGCTCCGCCTTGTCGACGCCGAGCCGTCGGCTGGCGCCGCCGGTGAGGAGCAGCCCCGCGGTGGCTGGCATGGCGTGGACGGTACCGTCACCGGGTGGAGGCGGACACGCTGCGGCGCCGGGTCGAGGCGGCACGCGTCGCCACGTTGGCGACCGTGGACGACGTCGGGCGGCCGCACGCCGTCCCGGTGTGCTTCGCGTCGCTGCCCGACGGTCGCCTGGTCAGCGCCGTGGACCACAAGCCCAAGCGCACCACCGCGCTGCGGCGTCTCGACCACGTCCGCGCCCACCCGTCGGTGAGCCTCCTCGTCCACCACTACGACGACAACTGGGAGTCGCTCTGGTGGGTGCGGGCCGACGGCACGGCCCGGGTCGTCGACCCCATCCCGGGCGACGGGGTCACCGCGCTGGCGGCCAAGTACCCGCAGTACGCGGCCCGGCCGCCGGCCGGGCCGGCGATCCTGATCGCGGTCGAGCGGTGGCGCGGCTGGTCGGCCCGCCCCTGACCGCCGCGACGCGATCCCCCGGAGAGGGCGGAATCGTCGCGGTCAGGCGCCGGCGGCGTCCGGCTCGAGCTGGTACGCGACCACGAGCCAGCGGCCGCCCCGCTTGGCGAGCTGCAGCACGTCGGAGGCCCGACCGCCGTCGCGGAGGTCGACCGAGGTCCGCACGATCGCGAAGTTGCGACCCTCGGTGACCGCGTCGACCTGCACCGCGTCGGCGAGGCCGCGCAGCCCGGGCTGATGCTGGTACGCGGCCCGCTTCGCGGCGACGAACTCCTTGCGGTCCAGGCCGTCGCGCAGCTCCTCCCCGGCCAGCGTCCAGATGGTCTCGAAGTCGAGGTGGTCCCACGCCTCCTCGTACGCGATCGCGACGTCCGACGGGGACGGGCCAGGGTCGACGGCGATGATGATCAGCAGCGCGCCACAGAGCGCGACGACGATCACCCCGGCGATGATGACGATCACCATCAGGGCGCGGCGGCGTCGATCTGGGTGGCGAGCGCGAAGTCCCGCTCGGTGATCCCGCCCTCGCTGTGGGTGCTGAGCGCGACGCGCAGCCGCCGGTACCGGATGTCGAGGTCGGGATGGTGGTCGGCGGCCTCCGCGGCGTCGGCGATCCGGACCACGAAGTCGATCACGGCCCGGAACGAACTGCAGCTCGTAGGTCCGGGCGATCTCGTCACCGACTCGCTCCCAGCCCGGGTGCTCGCTCAGCCAGCTTCGGACCTCGACGTCGGGCAGCGCGGGCACGGCCCCATTGTCGGCGGCCAGCACCCCCGCCGCCAAGCGGGGCTGGTGACCTTGTCACACGAACAGGTGTTCGATAGAGTCCGGCCGTGGACGGGACGGCGACCCCCGCTCGGCTGCGCTGGTCGACCGCGCCGGACGGCGACCGGCCCGGCCAGCTGGCCCTCTTCGAGGCACCGGAGCGGGTCGTCGGTCGCGGGGAGTACCGGGGCCTCGAGTTCGTCCACGTGCACGCTCGCCGCATCATCAACCGGCTGCCCGAAGCCACGGTGCGGCCGTTCCGGTTCACCTTGAACGCCTACCGGGGCTGCTCCCACGCGTGCGCGTATTGCTTCGCGCGGCCCACCCACGAGTACCTGGGCCTGGACCCGGGCCGGGACTTCGACCGGGTCATCGTGGTGAAGGTCAACGCGGTCGAGGCGCTGCGAGCCGAGCTGGCCCCGAGACGCTGGGCCGGCGACGCGATCGCCATGGGCACCAACACCGACCCCTACCAGGCCGCCGAGGGCAAGTACCGGCTCACCCGGGGGTTGCTCGGGGTGCTGAGCGAGGCCCGGAACCCGTTCTCGATCCTCACCAAGAGCACCCTGGTGCTGCGGGATCTCGACCTGCTGGCCGAGGCCGCTCGGCGCTCGACGGTCGAGTGCGCCCTGTCGGTGGGGACGCTGGACGACGAGGTGTGGCGGCTCACCGAGCCGGGCACCCCCCGGCCCGCGCAGCGCCTGGAGGCGGTGGCCCGCCTCAACGAGGCGGGCGTCCCCTGCGACGTGCTCGTGGCGCCGATCCTGCCCGGCCTGTCGGACTCCCCCACCCAGCTGGAGGCGGTCGTCCGCGGCGCGGTGGAGGCGGGCGCCCGGTCGGTCAGCGCGGTGCTGCTCCACCTGCGGCCCGGGGTCCGGGAGCACTACTTCGGATGGCTGGCCGAGCGGCGTCCCGACCTCCTGGCCCAGCACGAGGGCCTCTACGCGCGCGGGGCGTACGGCCCGGCCGCGGAGCGAGCGGATCTCCGAGCTGGTCGCGGACCTGGTGGCCCGCCACCGGCGCCCCGTCCGGGCCGGTCCCGTTCGGCGGCCCGGATGGTTCGGGCCCGTAACCTGAGCAGGTGACCTGCCCGTCCTGTGGGGCGACAGCGCCCGATGCGGCACGGTTCTGCCCGTCCTGTGGCCACGCCCTCGTCACTCGCCACGACGAGCGGCGGGTCGTGTCGGTGGTCTTCGCCGACCTGGTCGGCTTCACCGGCTTCTCGGAGACCTCCGATCCTGAGCAGGTCAAGGCGCTGGTCGACGAGTGCTTCGCGGCGCTCTGCGACGACGTCACCGCGTACGGCGGGCAGGTCGACAAGATCGTCGGTGACGCGCTCCTCGCCCTGTTCGGGGCGCCGGTCGCGCACGAGGACGACGCCGAGCGGGCCGTCCGCTGCGCGCTGCGGATGCAGCGGACCCTGCGCGGGCTGCGCGAGGAGCGGAACCTGACCGTGGAGCTTCGGGTCGGGGTGAACACCGGCGAGGTGCTGGTCGGGTCGCTGCGGGCCGGGGGTGACTACACGGCGATGGGCGACGTGGTGAACACCGCGAGTCGCCTCCAGACCGTCGCCGAGCCGGGCCAGGTCGTGGTCGGTGCGCTCACCCACGCCGCGACCGACCACATCGTGCAGTACGAGGAGCTCGGGCCGCTCGCGGTGCGGGGCCGCTCCGAGCCGGTGGCGGCGTGGCGGGCGATCGGCGCGCCGGTCCCCCCCGGGGTGCGGCGGCGGGCCCGCACGCCGCTGATCGGCCGAGACGCCGAGGTCGGGCTGCTCGGGGCGATCGTCGACACCGCGTTGAGTCGCGAGCGCGCGCACCTGGTGCTGATCACCGGCGGCGCGGGGGTCGGGAAGAGCCGGCTGGTCAGCGAGGTGGCCCGACACGCCGAGGAGGTGCACGGCGCCCGGGTGTTCACCGGTCGCTGCGTCCCGTACGGCGAGGACATCTGGTGGCCGATCGCGGAGACGATCCGGACCGTGTGCGAGATCTCCCCGAACGCGTCGCTCGAGGAGGCCCGCAGCCGCGTATACGAGGTGGTGTCGAACGCCGCCGGGAGGAGCAAGGACGAGCCCGAGGTGGCCCGGATCGGCCGGGGCCTCCTCTTCCTCCTCGGCTACGCCGAGGAGCTCTCCGACCTCGATCCGGTCCGGGCCCGGGACGACGCGCTGCGCTCCGGGCAGGCGCTGTTCGGCCGCCTGGCGCGGGCGGCGCCGGTCATCCTGGTCCTCTCCGACCTGCACTGGGCCGACGACCTCGTCCTCGACCTCGTCAACGGGCTCCTCGGCGCGCTCCGCACACTCCCGTTCGTGCTGCTCGCCACCGCCCGTCCCGACCTCGAGGAGCGCTGGCGGCCCGAGCCGGGCCGGCACAACCTGTCGGTGCTGAACCTCGAGCCGCTCGAGGGGTCGGCGGTGACCCGTCTGGTCGAGGAGCTGCTCGGGGACGACACGACCAGCGAGCTGGTCGACGTGCTCCGGGAGCGCAGCGGCGGCAACCCGTTCTTCATCGAGGAGGCTCGCGGCGCTGATCCGGGAGGCGGACGCCGACGCGCTCGGTCCGTGGGGCGCGCCCCGCCTCCCCGCGACGCTGCAGGGGCTGGTCACCGCTCGGCTCGACACCCTCGAGCCGGTCGAGCGGGCGGTGCTCGAGGACTGCGCGGTGGTCGGTCCGAGCGGGTCGCTCGACGCGGTCGCGGCGCTCGTCGCGGCTCGCAGCATCGACGACCCCGCCGTGACCCTGGAGCGGCTGGTCGACCGGGAGCTCCTCGACGTGGACGGTGACGAGTTCCGGTTCCCGTCCGAGGTGGTCCGAGAGGTCGCCTACGGGATGCTGACGAAGGCCGACCGGGCCCGACGGCACGCGACGCTGGGTGACTGGCTGGCGACCACGCTCGGCGAGGACGACGGCGGCACGAACGCGCTGGAGCGGGTCGCGCACCACTACGGCGCCGCCGCGCTGCTGCTGCGCGAGCTGGGCACGGTCGACGGGGTGCCCGCCGACCTCGGCGTTCGGGCGCTGCGCACCCTCGAGCACGCCGCGGACCGGGCCCGTCACGCCGAGCTGTGGCCGAGCGCCAGCCGCCTGTTCGAGCAGGCCCTCGCCGTGCTGCCCGCCGACGCGCCCGACGAGACCCGCTGGCGGCTGCTGCTCGGCTACGCCAGCGCGCTCGCCGCCCAGCAGGACGTGGGAACGGCCCGCACCGCGGTCGAGGCGATCCTCGACGATGAGCCCGACCCGCGCACCACCGCCCGAGCCCTCACCGTCCTCACCGACATCCGCCAGATGGCCGGCGACTCGCGGGGCGCGATCGAAACCGCGGAGGCGGCCCTGGAAGGGTGGCGGGCGCTGGGCGACGACCGGGGCGCCGCCGACGCGCTCCGCTCCCGGGGCCGGATCTTCATGTTCCTCGGCGACCTCGAGGCCGCCGACCGGGACTTCTCCGAGGCGCTGCAGGCCTTCTCCGACGCCGGGGACCGCCGCGGCGAGGCGTGGGCGCTGCAGAACCTGGCGTCGATCGCGTTCTTCCGCTCCGACCCGGAGCGGGCCGAGGACCGCCTCGACCGGTCGGTGGCCGCGTTCCGCGAGCTGGGCGACTACGGCGGGTTGAACTGGTGCGAGGGGATCCGGGCCTGGGTTCGGTTCACGCAGGGCCGCCTCGACGACGCGGAGGCGCTCGCCCTCGAGCAGCTCCCCGAGACCGAGACGACCGGCAACCGGTGGGTGGCGGGGATCCTCTGCCTGCTGCTGGCCAACCTCGCCTTGTGGCGCGGCAACGCGGAGCAGGCCGTCCAGCACGCCGAGGAGACGAAGGCCCGGTTCGCGGCCATGGGCGACCAGTGGGGTCAGACCCAGGCCCGCTCGACCCTCGTGCGGGCCCTGATCTGCCTCGGCCGGGTCGACGACGCCTTCGAGCTTCTCGACACCGACGCGCCAGCCGACCTGGGCTGGGTGTGGACGCGGCTGCTGCGCGCCCAGGTGCTGGTGCACCTCGGTGACACCGACGCGCTGGCCGCCGCGCTCCACCTCGGCGGCATGGACCAGTACGCGGACAACGGGGAGCTGGCCGCGTCGGTGCGGCTCGTGCTGGGCCTGGCACTGCTCCAAGCGGGCCGGGTCGTCGAGGCGCTCGCCGAGTTCGACGCCGCCCACCAGGACCGCACCGTGCAGGACACCGGCTCCCGGCTCGCCATCGCGGCCGGCTTGGCGTTGGGCTGCGTCGCCGGGGACCGGGTCGAGGAGGCTCGCCGCCTCGCCGACACCAGCCGGGGGCGAGGCACCTACCTGGATCAGGTCCAGCACGGTCTCGCCGGCGCGTTCGCCCGGCTGCGGCTCGGCGGCGACGATGCCGAAGCGGCGTTCGACGAGGTGGTCGCGCTCACCGACGTCACCGAGGCCCGCCTCGATCAGGCCGTCACCCGCCTGGCCCGGGCGCACGCCTGGGCGCGGCTGGGTCGCTCGGACGCCGACGAGGCGCGCCGCGACGCGCAGGCCCGCCTCGACGGCCTGGGGGTGCCGGCGCCCGGCTGGTCGCGGCTCTTCTCACTCGCCGCCGGCGCGTAGCTGGTCGAGCACCCGGGCGCAGGCCAGCCCGTCGGCGAAGGTCGGCGCCTCCGGGGCCCCCAGCCCGTCCACGACCGCGTCGCGGACGACGATCGCCCACCGTCGCATCGGCTCCCCGTGCCGGTCGGCGCCGACGTCGGCGGTGAACTCCTGGCGCTGCCCGTCCGTGCCGCGCACGACGACTCGGGCGTCGGCGACGCACTCCAGGATCCCGCCCGTCCCCACGATCACGAGACGCGGCGCGAGGCTGACCGGTGCCGCGAAGCTCGAGTCGATCGACACCGTCACGTCTCCGGTCAGGCGGAGGGCGGCGTTGAACCCGTCCTCGGCGTCGCAGCGGCGCGGCGCTCCAGTCGCGTCGGGTCGCTCGGCGATCGTCGTCCGGCATTGGCCGTGCGCCTCCACCACGTCGCCGAACACCCAGCGGAGGAAGTCGACGGCGTGGGAGCCCCAGGCGCCGACCCACCCGCCCCCGGCCTGATGGTCGAAGAGCCAGCCGTGGGATCGGAGCGGCTGGCGAGACCCGGCCGACAGGTGCGTCCACTGCACGTGCTCGGGCTCGCCGATCGTCCCGTCGGAGATCAGGTCGCGGACCAGCACTCGGGTCGGGTCGAAGCGAAACTCGAAGTTGACCAGGTGGAGGCACTCGGCTGCCTCCGCGGCCGCGAGGAGCGTCTGAGCCTGGTTGGCGTTGAGCCCGAACGGCTTGTCGCAGAGCACCGCGTGGCCGGTGCTGATGGCTCGGCGGACGTGCGAGGCGTGCAGGAAGGGCGGGGAGTGCACGCAGATCAGGTCCACGTCCGCGTTCTCGCAGAGCTCAGCGACCCCCGCGTCGTCGCGGGCGGAGACGACGTCGACGACTTCGCACCCGTCGGTGTCCGCGAACGTCGGTGCCACGACCCGGGCGCCGAAGCCGGTGCCGATCACGCCGACCTGGACGGTCACGTCTCGCCGCCCCGACGGCAGGGTCGATGGCCGGCGCGGGCCGGATCACGGGGGCAGGGACGAACCGCTGCCCCGCCGGTGCCGGTGTCCGCCGCGGTCACGGGGTCGGCTCCGGGGCGGAGTCCTCGTCCAGGTAGAGGGTGGCGTCGGGATGGGTCCGCAGCGCCGACGCGGGGCAGGCGGTGCTGATCGGGCCTCGCAGCGTGGCGCGGACCGCGTCGTGCTTGCGGGCGTCGGGCACCACGGCCTGGACCCGGCCGGCCCGCAGCAGGGCCGGGATCGTCACCGTGATCGCCCGGGGGGGCACGGCCCCGAGGGTCGGGAAGTGGCCCTCGCCGACCTGCTGGCGTCGGCAGGCCTCGTCGAGCTCGACCACCTTCACGTCGAGGGGATCGTGGAAGTCGGCGACCGGCGGGTCGTTGAAGGCGAGGTGGCCGTTCTCGCCCACGCCGAGGCAGCACAGGTCGAGCGGCGCGGCCCGCAGCAGCCCCGCGTACCGCTCGGCTTCCCGCTCCGGGTCGGGGGCGTCGCCCTCCAGGTAGTGGAAGGAGCCCGGGTGGGCCCGCTCCACCAGCCGCTCGCGCAGGTAGCGGCGGAACGACGCCGGGTGATCGGCGGCGATCCCCACATACTCGTCCAGGTGGAAACCGGTGACCGCGCCCCACTCCACGTCGGTGCGGGCGGTCAGCGCGTCGAGGAACTGGAGCTGCGAGTTGCCGGTCGCGAACATGACGCTCGCGTGTCCCCGGCGCTCGACCGCGCCGCGGATCGTGGCCGCGGCGTCGGCCGCCGCGTCGGCGGCGAGGTCCTCGTCGGTCTCGTGGATCCGGACCGTCAGCTGATCGACCACGAGTGTCCGCACGGGGGCTAGGTGAACTGCGGGATCCACTGCTTCGTCGCGGTGAGCATCTCGTCGGTCATCGCGACCAGGGCGTCGTAGTCGATCCGTCCCGCCAGCGGGTCGGTGAGCATGGCCTCGAGGACCCGCTCCCGGTCGCCGCTGATCGCGGCGTCGACGGTCAGCTCCTGCGAGGTGCTGACCCGGTGCAGCGTCTCGCCCAGCGCCAGGGGCACGGGCGCGACGTCGCGGCCGCGGACCCCGTCGCCGTCGACGACGCACATGCTCTCGACCACCGCGTCGGGCGCCACGTCGGGGACCTGCCCCCGGTTGGGGATGTTGAGCGGGAACCAGCCGGGCAGGTTCAGCTCGTGGCAGGTGATGACGGGGGCCACCATCTCGCCCGACGGCATCTCCGAGACCTCGTCGCTGGCCAGCAGCCGGTCGAGGCCCTCGACGTGCTGGCCCTGGTGCGCCTCGCGTTGCTCGATCGTGGTGAGGTGCACCCCCCAGCGGGCCCCCCAGCCCGACTCCTCGGTGAGGAAGCCGGCGAAGAACTCGACGAGATGCCGGTCCCCCGCGGCGGGCAGGACCCCGAAGCGGCGGAACAGCTCGAACTTGACCCGGTGCGCGTCGAGGAGATCCCCGAGCCGCCAGCGGCCGTCGGCTGCCGCGGGCCGGCCCTCGAGCCCGTCGAGGAACTCGTTGTCCAAGACCTCGCCGCGGCGCTCGTCGGCGTGGTCGAGGAGGTCGGCGAGGAAGCTCGAGGCCGTCGTCGCCGCCCACGTCCAGCTTCGTGATGACCGGCAGGTGGTTGACGCCCGCGACGGTCGGGGTGATGTCGAGGAAGCTGCGGTCGAGGAGGAGGCTCAGCGCGAACTGCGCGCCCATCATCTCGTGGCAGAGCCCCACCGTCTCGATGGTCGACGTGCGGGTCACGGCCCGGCAGATCGCCGTCATCGGGTTGGTGAGGTTCAGCATCCACGCGGTCGGGCAGCGCTCCTCCATGTCCCGGGCGATGTCGACGAAGATCGGGATGTTGCGCAGCGAGCGGAGGATCCCGCCCGGGCCCACCGAGTCCCCGACCGACTGCCGGATCCCGTAGCGGGCCGGGATCTCCAGGTCGTGGCGCATCGACTGGAACCCGCCGGTGGAGATGTTGACGATCACGTAGTCGGCGCCGTCGAGCGCGGCCCGCCGCTCGGTGGTGACCTGCGCGGTCATGCCGAGGTGCCGCACGTCGGCGAGGTGCTCGACCAGGGCCGCCATCTTCGGGAGCGGCTCCGGGTCGATGTCTTGGAGGAAGAACTCGGCGTCGCGGAGCACGGGGGTGTTCGCCGCGTCGACGAGGAGCTCCGGCACCCACTGGTAGCTGCCGCCGCCGATGATCGCGACCCGCGGCGCCATCAGCCCCCCGCTCGCAGCGCGACGGTGACCTCGATCTCCACCGGCGCTCGCCGGGGCAGCGCGGCGACGCCGATCGCGGAGCGGGTGTGACGCCCGGCGGCGCCGAACAGCTCGACGAGCGCGTGGCTGGCCCCGTCCGCGACCTGGGGCTGCTCCGCGAAGCCGTCGGCGGCGGCGATGAACACGGTCACGGTGAGGACCCGCTCGATCCGGTCGAGGCTGCCCAGCGCGGCTCGCAGCAGCGACACCGCGTTCCAGGCGCAGCACTCGGCGGCTGCCGCGCCGTCGGCGGTGGTGAGATCCCGGCCCAGGAGCCCGACCGGGAAGCGCCCGTCGGCGTCCCGGGGCAGGCACCCCGAGGTCCGGGCCGTGTCGCCGTGGACGACCACCGCGTCGAGCGGATCGTGGGGCGGGAACGGGCCCGGGAGCCGGACACCCAGCGTGTCGAGCCGAGCCTCGAACATGCCGGCACCCTACGCGGCGGCGTGCGGCGCCAGCCGACCGAAGCCGGCCCGGTCGAGCGCCGCCCGCGCCGGGTCAGGCGACGGCGCCGACCGCCCAGCCCAGTCCGCCCGCGACGTGCCGCAGGTAGGCGGGGCTCTCCCAGGCGGCCGGGAAGTGCCCCAGACTCGTGGAGAACACCCGCCCCTCGGCTTCGGTGAAGCACCAGGACAGCGGGAACCCGAAGTCGGGCTCGGTGGCGCCCGGCGCGGTGAGGTCGAGCTGCGGAGTCGGGGCGCGGAGCAGCACGTGCGCGTCGGGGCGCAGGTCCCGGAACTGGTACACCTCGTCGTGCCAGCGCCACGCCGAGCCGAGGTGGCGGGTCGCGGGGTGGTCCGGGTCCTCGACCACGACGTCGACGGTCTGGGTCCAGGGATGCCCGTTGAAGCGGGCGCCGACCAGGCGGCCGTAGCCCTCCCAGCCGTAGCAGGCGTCGGTCGCGGAGTGGAGGGCGACCAGCGCCAGCCGCCCAGCCCGGACCCGCTCCGTGATCAGGGCCCGCTGGCGGTCCGACCAGGGGGTCTCGCCGATCGTGAACAGGGCGAGGGCCCGGGCCTCCTCGAGGGTCCGCTCGTCGAGCGCTCGGACGTCGTCCACCCGGTCCGCGTGCAGCCCGGCCAGCTCCGCGCACTCCGCGACGCCGACCGCGGCCTGGTCGAGGACCCCGTGCACCCCGGCCGGGCCGTCCGCGTACGGCGCGACCTGGGTGACGAACAGCAGGCTCGGTGCTGGCGCTCCCGACGTCATGGCGGCGCTTACCGTAGGAAGGCCGACTGGTACGGTCAAACGCCCGGAGGGGGACGCGGATGCGGGTCGGGTTCATCGGACTGGGAGCGATGGGGCTCCCGATGACGCGGCACCTCGTCGAGGCCGGCCACGAGGTCACGGTCGCGTCACGGAGCCGGGCGCCGATCGACGAGGCGGTCGGGTTCGGCGCCCGCGACGGCGGCGACCCCCGCGGCGTCGCCGCCACAAGCGACGTGGTGATCCTCTGCGTCCCGAACTCCCCCGAGGTGGTCGAGGTCCTCGACGCCGCGCTCCCCGCGCTTCACGCCGGCCAGATCGTGGTGGACACCTCCACCATCGACCCGGCCGTCGAGCGGGCCCAGCACGAGCGGGTCACCGCGACCGGGGCCCGCTACCTCGAGGCACCGCTGTCGGGCGGGACCGCGGGCGCCCAGAAGGGCGCGCTCACCTTGATGGTCGGCGGCGACGCCTCGGTCCTCGACGCGGCCCGACCGGCGCTCGAGCCGTTCTCGGGTCTCGTCGTCCACGTCGGCGGGCCGGGGATGGGCCAGGTCGTGAAGCTGTGCAACAACCTGATCTACGCCGCGCAGATGCTCGCCACCGCGGAGGCGACCGTCCTCGCCGCCAAGGCCGGCGTCGACCTCGCCCAGCTGTACGAGGTCCTCACCCACGCCACGGGCGATTGCGTCGCGGTGCGCACCCGCCTCCCCGCCGAGGGCGTCGTCGCCGACAGCCCGGCGTCGAACGGCTGGCAGCCCGGCTTCATGACCGACCTCATGGCGAAGGACCTGGATCTCGCCATCGGCTACGCCGCCCAGCAGCGGTCCCCGCTGTTCACGTCCGGGCTGGTCCGCCAGCTCCTCGGCGCGGCGAGCGAGGCCGGGTACGGCCGCGAGGACTTCTCCGCGCTGGCCAAGGTCGTGCGCAGCCTCGCCGGCCTTTGACGGTCCTCACCCTCGACCTCGGCACCAGCGCGACGAAGGCGGCGCTGTGGTCCGACGCCGAGCTGGTCTCGCTGGTCCGGGTTCCCGTCGACACCGTGCACCCCGCTCCGGGATGGGCCGAGCAGCTGCCCGACGCCTGGTGGCACACCGTCCTCGACGCCTGCCGCGAGCTGCGACACCGCGACGCGACCGCCTACGCCCAGATCACGACGGTCAGCTGCGCCGCGGCTCGGGAGACGTTCGCGCTGTTCGACGACGAGCTGGCGCCCCTCACGACGGGGATCCTGTGGTCCGACACCCGCGCCGTCGACGAAGCGGCGACGCTCGCCGATCCCGACGAGTTCCGCTCGCAGACCGGCGTGCAGCTGGGACCGGGCTGCTGCGCGGCGAAGATCGCCTGGACCCGCGCCCACTGGGCCGCCCCGTTCCGAGCCGCCCGCTGGCTGCTGGCGCCCCGCGACCTCGTCGCGGCCCGGCTGACCGGCTCCGTCCGCACCGACCGGTCGCTCGCCTCCCGGACCGGGCTCTACACCCTGGGCGGCGACCTCCTCGCCGACCCGGCGCTCGCCGGGAAGCTCCCCCCCGTCGTGCCCTCCGTCGAGCTCGCGGCGCTCGACCCCACCAACCCGGCCGGCCTGCCCGCCGACGCCCAGCTGCTCCTCGGGGCCGGTGATCGGGCCTGCGAGGTGCTCGGCGTCGGTGCCGACCCGCGAACGCCGTCGATCTCGTGGGGGACGACTGCGAACCTGTCGGTCCCCCACCCCGGACCGGCGGCGACGCTGCCGGCGGTCGCGCAGGTCTCCGCCGCGCCGCTCGGAGGCTTCCTCGTCGAGGCCGGCCTCTCCACCGCCGGTGGCGCGCTCGACTGGCTCACCGGGCTCACCGGGCGGCCCCGCGACGCGCTCCTCGCCGCCGCCGCCACGGTGCCCGCCGGCTCCAACGGCCTGGTCGCGCTGCCCTGGTTCAACGGGGCGCGGGCTCCCTGGTGGCAGCCGGGCGTGCACGCGGCCTTCCTCGGCATCACCGCCGCCCACGGTGCCGGTGAGCTGACCCGGGCCGTGATCGAGGGCGTCGCGCTCGACGTGGCACGCTCGCTGGAGCTCGTCGCCCCCGAGGTGCGGGCCGTCGCGCTGGCCGGGGCGGGATCAGCCGATCCGACCTGGCGGTCGGTGCTCGCCGCGGCCACCGGCTGCACCCTGGTGCGGCGCACCCTCGACGACGCGGCCACAGCCGGGGCCCGCCTGCTGGCCGCACGCGCCCGCTCCGAGCCCCGCTCGGTCGACGACGTCAACCCGGTCGTCGCCCGGGAGACGCCGTCCGAGCCGCTGCGCGCCGCGTACCGAGCCCTGCGACGGGACGCCGATCGAGCCGCGGCGACCGTGCTCGGCGGGGTGACACGCCAGCCGGACGCCCACGAATGCTGAGCCGGCGGGCGGAGCTCCGGGGGCGGGGCTCGAACCCGCGACAATCCGATTAACAGTCGGATGCTCTGCCAGCTGAGCTACCCCGGAAGGCGCGTCGCAGGATAGCAGCCGACCTCCCGCGTCCCCCGGTAGCGAGCCGACGTCGCGCCTTCGGCGCCGACGCGCGCGGGGTCGCGGCACGGCGACGCGGCACGCCGCGTCGCGCACACCTGCGCGTGCACGTCGCGACGCCGGGTGTTGTCGGGGTCGCGCGCCGCGCCACGCTCGCGACCCCTCCCGGAGGGCCCGGGTCGGAACGCCTGTTCGGTGACACGAGGTGCTAGCCAAGGGCGATGCGCTTTCGTCTTGGTCTCGTGCTCGGGTTCGCCACCGGCTACTACCTCGGCACGCGGGCGGGCCGGGAGCGCTACGAGCAGATCCGACGGCTCGTGGCGCGGACCCGGCTCGCCAAGCTGCAGGCAGCCGCGGATCTGGGCCGGGAGCGACTCCGTCCCGATCCCTCACCGATCGACGCGGTGGTCCCTCCTTCCCCCAACTGAGCCGGACGCCGCGGTCGACGTGCTGGTGGCGCGGCCGGCCGGGATCGCTCAGCCCCAGACCGCCGACGCGGCCGCGACCACGGCGAGCACGGCGAGCACGACCGCGGTAACTCGGCGGACGGTACGGATCGGGAAGACGCGCAGCAGGCTCTGGCCGCTGACCACGGCCAACGCGGCGACGCACCAGAGGGCCAGCAACGCGCCGACGCCGACGCTCAGCGGCGCGTGGTAGTGCGCGGCGAGGTTGGCGGTGAGGATCTGGGTCAGGTCGCCCCACTCGGCGAGGAAGATGACGATGAAGGCGGTCACCACCACCCGTCGGTGCGTCCGGAGGTGCGCGCTGACGACGTCGGGCTCACCACGGCTGCTCTCCACGTAGGCGTAAACGGCGCCTGCCGCGAAGAGCGCGGCCACCACCGCCTCCAAGGCCCGAGGGGGCAGCACGGCGAACAAGCCGACGCCGATCGTCGTCGCGATCACGACGTGGACCAGGAACGCGCCCGCGGCACCGATCCAGACCGCCACGGGACGGGCCCGCGACGCCATGACCAGCGACGCGAACATCGTCTTGTCGGGCAGCTCGCCGAGGAAGATCACCGGGAACACGGCGACGACGATTCCCAGGTCCACACCAGCCTCCCGCCGAGCCCAGCCCGCCGGTGCACCCATCCGTGCCGGCCCGCCAGATCGCCCGGCCGCGAGGGGTCAGCCGGACTCACCTTCGATTCGGGGAAGCGTAGGACGTCATCTTGCTTGGGCCGCGAACGTGGCGCCGCGTCGCGCTCGCTGGGCGGCTCGGACCTGCTGCCGACCTAGTTCGGCGCCGGCGGCGCTAGGAGATCTCGACCAGGGTGCCGGCCTTGATCGCCCCGGCCATGACCGTGTCGATCCCGTTCGGGACGTGCACGCAGCCGTTCGACACCGCCTCGCCGATCGTCGACGGCGCGTCGGTGCCGTGGATCGCGAGCCGGGCGTCTCCGCCGTCGAAGTCGGTGTACGTGTCGGAGTGGCCGTTCAAGGCGAGGATGAATGGCCCGTAGGCACCGCTGCTGGCCAGGACGTCGGTGATGTAGTACTCGCCGGCCGGCGTCGGGCTGGACGGGGCGCCGATCGCGACCGGCGTCTGCAGCACCAAGGTCTGCCCGTGGTACCACTGCAGCAGGTGGCTCTCGAGGCTGACGAAGATCTGGTCCTCGACCGTCGAGAGCGTCACGGCGCCGGCCTGGATCCAGCCGACCGCGTTGTTGGGCCGGACCGGCAGCCGGACCTCGAGCCAGCCGAACTGCTCCCCGATCACCGGGAGGACCCGCGCGTTGCCGAACTCGGTGTCCCCGGAGACCTCCAGGCTCGGCTCGGTGGCGGTCGGGCTCGCGTAGACCTCGACGCCGCTCGAGGGAAGGTCAGCCACGGTCCAGTCCAGCGACGGGGTGTACCGGACCGTCGGCACGGGCGGCGCCGCACTCGGCGCCGCCGGCGCCGTGGTGGGCGGCGCCACGGTGGGGAGGGTCTTCGACGCCGACTGCTTGACCTTCCGGACGGCCGGTCGCCGCCCGGGGACGGTCGCGGCGGCGATGGTCCGACTCTCGGTCGGCGCGGAGCCGCCGATCAGCCCCGCCAGTCGGGCCGCCGGCAGCGCGAGCACTGCGGCCAGGACCACGACCAGCGTCGAGACGCGCACGACGGGATTGGAGCACACACTCAGGCGAGGACCAGGGAACGGGTCGGTGAACGTTTCCGATACCCGCCTCCCCGGGCCGCCCGCTCCGGGCCGCCCTCGAGCGGGCTTCGGTCGAGATCAGATCGGCCGGTTCAGGGCACCCGGGCCGCGCCGACCGGATGGCCCCAGATGGGCTCGATGTTGACGTCGTCGCGGGTCCCGCCGGCCTGGAGGATCCGTCCGGCTCCGACGTAGATGGCGACGTGCACGCTGCCGCCCGGGCCCCAGAAGAGGAGGTCGCCGGGCTGCATGGCGAGGAGCGACACGTGGGGCAGCATGGCGTACTGGGCGCCCGAGTAGTGCGGGAGGCGCACCCCGGCGAAGCCGAACGCGGCCATGACCAGCCCCGAGCAGTCATAGGAGCCGGGTCCGGCCGCCGCGTACAGGTACGGCTTGCCGAGCTGGGCCCGGGCGAACGCGATCGCGACCGCGGCGACGCCGCTGACCGGCGGGAGGCCCGGGTACGCCGACGGGTCGCCGGCGACGCCGCCCGGGTCGTACTCCGCCAGGACGATGGACAGCTCCGCGTCGGCCTCGGCCTGCTCGGCGTCGGGCACGAGGAGCGCCAAGGCGCCCTGGACCTGGCTGAGGGTCTGGAGCTCCTGGGCGTTGGCGGCTTCGAGCTGGGCCTTGACCCACGCCAGCCGCTGGGTGTCGACCAGCTCCGCGACCTGCGCCTGCTGGGCCGCGTGCTGCTCGACGGTCAGGGTGCGGACCTCGGCCACCAGCTCGTCGAGGGTGCCGTTCTCATCGTTGGCCTGGTCGCTGGCGTAGCGGTCCTGGGCCGCCAGCTGCTCGGCGTTGGCGAGGTTCGGGAGCGGCAGCGCCTCGCCGGCGATCGACGCCTCGTAGTCCGCCACCGCCCGCTCGTCGATGAGGTGCCGGAGCTGCGAGACCCGGTGCTGGAGCAGGGTGAGGCTGGTCGTGTCGCTGCTGGCCACCTGCTGGGCCTGCTGGAGATTCAGCTCGACGCCGTCGTACTGCTGGCTGAGCGCGGTGACCGATTCGCTGGTCGACTCGATCTGGCTGACCAGCAGCGCCGCTTGGTTCGAGAGGTCGCCGACCGGGTCAGCCGAGGCGTGACGCGGGGTCGCCGCGCCGGCGGCCACCGTCACGCTCAGCGCCACCGCGAGGACGAGGCCCGTCCGTGCCGATCGGGCGAGACTCGTCCGACGGGCTGCCGGCCGGTGGCGCGCCAGCAGGCTCACGGTCGGGTGGTGTTGGCGAAGTTCAGCATCTGCTCGTAGATCCGGAGGACCTTCCCCGCGTAGTTCGGGTCGGTGGCCCAGTTCCCGCCGCCCATCTCGTTCCAGAGCGGGACCTTCCCCTTCAGGTAGAAACTGTCGAACGTCGCGGCCGCGACCAGTGGGTCCGAGCCGAACAGGGTCGGGTCGGGCGGGTACCCCAGGTTCTCGGCGGTGCTGGTCGGGTCGGCGTAGCTGCGCAGCAGCTGGATCTGGGCGCGGACCCCGGCCTGGGGGGTGGGGAACGACGGCTCCCCGACGCAGCTGTCGCAGGCGCCGATCCCGGCGAAGTTGTTGTCGGTCGCGTGCTCGAACGAGCCGGTCTCGATGATCGACTGGGCGAACGCCACGTCGCCTCGCACGTCCGCGGCTTCCCCTTCCGAGATGTAGAGATTGGCGAGCTGGTCGATCGTCGTCCCGTCGGCGAGGTCGGCGTGGGCGCCGGTGGACCGGTACCAGCCCGCGAGCTGGTCGGCGGTCAGCACGGACTGCCCCAGCACCGGGACGCCGCCGAGCCCCTGGACCGCGATCTGGTCGCTGGAGGCCTGGGCCTGGAGCTTGGCCTGCTCGGTGTTGAGGAGCGTCAGCTGCCCTTGCAGGTCGCGGACGCTGTTGGCCTTGTCCTCTTGGTCGGCTCGATCGGCGGCGATCTGCTGCTGGAGCCGGGTGACCTCGCTGTCTCCGGCCGCGGCGGCGGCCTCCGCGTACTGCTCCCCCACCGCGAGCGATTCGGAGTTGCGGATCTCGAGCGTTGCGTTGATGAGGCTGCCGCCCCGCTCGTAGGTCGCGACCGCCCGGCCGCGGATGCCCGCCAGCGCGGCGTTGAGGGCGCTCTGGTCCTGGGTGAGCTGGTCATCGCTGTTCTGGAACGCCGACTCGGCGTCGTTCAGGCGGGCCTGGACCAGCGGGAGCGACTGGTCCAGGGTGCCCAGCTGCGCGATGACGTGCGTGTAGTCGATCGACAGCTGGACCGCCTCGGTGAGCGAGTCCGGCGAGAACGTCCCGCTCGTGGTCGAGGTCGTCGGCGCCGTCTGCGCGCCCGCCCCGACCGCGAGCGCGCCGGGGAGGACCGGGCTAGCCGCGAGCGCGAGCAAGACCGCGAGCACGCAGGCTCGCGGCAGACTCCGCAACCGGGCTGATTCGGTGTTGGTCAAGCGATGGGATCTAGGACGGGCGGAAGGGGCACGGTCCGTCGACCGTGCCCCTTCTCGCTGGTGCTTGGTCTTGCGCTACTGGACTACGTCGCAGCGGGATCCACCCGACCGGAGGCCGACTGGGACGACCGTGAAGCCGGAGCTCGCGATCGCACTCGTGATCTCGCTGAAGTAGTTCACACCCGTGAACGGGTCGGGCTGCTGCTGGGTGGCCGAGACTCGGCACAGCCAGCGGGTGTACTCCCGGATCGCACCACTGACGCCGGTGCTGTTCCCGCCCGCGTTGCCGAGCGCCGTGGTCGTCACGTTCAGGTCGTTGCCGCTGCCGCCCGGCAGGGTCGGACCTAGGTTGTCCGTGAAGTCACAGGCGCTGCCGCTGGTCGGACAGGTGGCGTCCGCCTGACGGGTCACGTGCCACAGCGTGCGGCCGATCGCCCAGGTGTTGGCCAGGATGTTCGACGTGCTGGGCAGCACACCGTTGACCGGCGCCGGGTAGGTCTGGTACGTGACGCCACCCCGAACCGGGGCCGACAGGAACGGGAACGTCGACATGACGCCGTACGAGCCCCACACGATCCAGTTGACCGGGTTGTTCGGGTCGGTGTTCGTGGTGCCGATCGTGGTCGGGTTGTTGATCAACGGCTTCATGTCGTTCTCTTGCGGGAACGGCGTCCCCGCCGTGTTCGAGAGGTCCATGTCGCACGACTGACCGTTCGGCGACCAGCCGGACGGGACACCCGAGGCGTGGTTCTGGATGTAGGTCTGGAAGGTCGCGAACGTCCCAGAGGCGGTGTTGACACCCCAGGGCACGATCGGGCCGTCCGAAGAGCTCCCAGGCGTGATGTTCAAGTCCGTGACGTCGGCCCAGTAGTTCGCGGGGTCTCCCCCGGTGGCTGGAACGCTGCAGTTCCAGATCTCGAAGAGATCCTGCGGCGTCAGGGCGCTGCCACCCACGCTCTGGAGCTCGGGGCCACGAGCACCGAACACGGTGACCTGGATCCCGTCCTCGGCGAAGCCCCAGAAGGCGTCGCCGCCCGGGCTCACCAGCTCGTTGCCGCCGTTGATGTCACCGCCGGACGTCTTCGCCCCCCGCGAGGAGCGGGCAAAGTCCACGTTCGGGCAGGTGAACGTCGCCCCGGGTACCGGGTTGACGGTCCCGCCGTAGCAGACGCTCGACCCACCGTTGGTGAAGCCGTTCAGCGACGCAACGCCGGAGCTCGACCCGACCGGGTTTGCCTGCCCGACCGTGTCGTGCTGGTAGTTGCCGAGGTCGTAGGTGACGTCGCCCGAGCACTCGTTGAGGCTCGGACCGACCGAGGTGACGTTGAGGCACCCGCCGGAAGTCCCGAAGTCCGAGTGGTCGTACATGGTCGTCAGTTGCTGCTGTGCGTAGTAGGTGGTGTCCGAGCCGCCGCCCACGATGACGTGCGCCGTGTCGTCGTAGCCGTAGCCCGACGGCGGCGTCGCACCGGCTGGGCCGGCGGCGAACGCCCCGACGACGGCGAGGGTTGCCCCTATCACCACCGCCTTGATCAGAGTTTTCTTCACGTTTGAAGGCCTCCGTTTTCTAGGTGATCGTGGGTCAGACCGTCGCCCGAACGGCGCGACGCTTCCGGATGACGAAGTACGCCCCACCGATGGCGAGCGCGCCCAAGGGCAGCACGACCGCGTACGGCACCTCAGGAGTCGAAGCCACGGGTGGCGGCAGCTGGATGGTCAGGAACGCCTGGTCAGACGTCACCGCGCCGTTGTTCGACGACACGCGGATCTGGCAGTTCGTGTAGCTCGGCAGGCCGTCGGCGGGGGCTGTCTCGCCCGGGTACAGGCAGTTGAACTGCCCCGATGGGCTCTCACCCTCAAACGGCGTGAAGGCGTGGTTGATGTCAGATGCCTTGAATGTGTAGGTGCCGCTGGCGTTGCTGCCGCTGCCGACGATGCCGGCGGAGGGCGACGTCCCGTTGTCACAGTCAGTGGTCGGACTCCAACCCGGAGCGCTGGGCGACACGCCGTCGCACTGCTCGATGTAGACCTGCTGACCGTTCGTGTACCCGCTGACCGAGACGTCGACCGGGAGGAGGCTCGTGTAGACGTACGGGCTGCCGGTCGGCGCCGTGATACTGCCCGCGAAGGCCGGTGCGCTCATCAGCATCGCCCCCGCGGCTCCGACGCCGAGCACGGCGAGGATCTTTCGGATTGCTCCCACAGAACTCCCTTCCAGACGGCCATGTTTCGATGCCTGATTCGGCACCACGAGCAGTTGAACCCCGGCCCGACCGATCCTCAATCGAGGCTTGGGCCTGTTCCGGGACCGTTGGCGCAGCGTTCATCGGGGCATCCGACCGTCTTTCGATTCGGGCGTCGGGGCCCGAATTCCCCGAATTCATGGGGGTTCTCGGGCCAGCCTCCCGGGCCTCGGGAGGGCCCGGCGCCGCAGTCGGCGAGCCCCCGAGGCTCAGCGCAGGGCCGGCAGAATCAGGTCGAGGTCGATCAGGAGGGCGAAGGTTCCGGCCAGCGCCAAGGGCACCACGACGGCCAGGAGGGCCAGGAGCCGGTATCGGCCCCGCAGGTAGATGCCGGCCCCGACCGCAAGGGCGAACATGAGGGCGGCGATGCCGAGGGTGAGGTTCAGGAGCGGCGATTCGTGTTGTGGCGTGAGGGCGGGGCCGTGGGCCTTCGGCTTCAGCTGCTTGCCCGAGACGGCGGTGACGACCAACTCTCCGCTGGACAGGAGGCTCCCGTTGCCGGTGACGAGCGTGAGCCGGTAGTCCTTCGACTGCCCGGACAGCTGGGTGTCCGTATCACTGACGTGATGGATCGACACCACCTTGTAGACGACCGGGAGCGGGTTGGTGATCTTGCCCCGGATCTGGGTGACGATGAAGTCGCCCTTCTTGAGTTGGCTCAGGGTGCCGAACGGACTCCCCCAGGCTTTGCGGTGCCCGTAGAGGATGCTGTTGCCCCGCTTCCCCGGCAGCGGCGTGGCCGGGTCGTGCCCGGGCCCGCTCCGGAGCTCTCCCGGGCCGTCCCCCTGCACGATGACGAGGTTGACGCCGTACTTCGGGAACTGCAGGAGGGCCGCGGCCTGGCCGTTCGCGAGGCCCTTGTGCGGCTTCGTGAAGTCGGCTTGGAGCTGACGTTGGCGCGAGTGGAAATAGGTCTGCTGCACCGGGTACTCGAAGAAGATGACGACGGCCGCGACGACGGCGAGCACGAACACCATGCGCACGATCGTCAGCCGGACAAAGTCGCGGGTCCACGGCTGCGGGCGCGACGGAGCCACCCGCGTCTCGGTGACCTCGGTAACCTCGGCGATCTCGGGCTCGGCAGGTGGCGCGATGGTCATTCGACGGTCGGGCCGAGCAGTCGGCGGAGCGGGTTGCGGAGAACCAGGTAGAGGCCTGCGCCGAGCACGAGGGTGGCGATTCGGTCCAGGGTCGTGCCCGGGAGGGGCAGCGGCAGCTTGGAAACCGTGAGGGCGGCGGGCAGCACGGTGCGGGGCTTGGTGGCCGCCGTGGAAGCGGGGGCGGCCGTCGGAACGTTCACCGTGGGCAGGAGGGGGATTTGGAGGAGCGGTGCTGAGGACGACGCGGTCGACGTGCTGCCCGACTTCGCGGGCGGCGCCTGGCAGTGGAGCATCGTCCCGATCGTGGAGAGCCCGGGGAGCGCCGGCGCGTCAGACCCCGGTGACGAATTCTGCACGATGGTGCCGCCCGCGGCGGGGCAGTCCGACTGCACGACCTGGTTGGCCGCGTTCAGCGCCTGGGTGGCAAGCGCCGGTGAGAGCGTCCCCTCGCCCCATTGCGCGGCGGCGTTCTGGCCCGCGGTCGCGAGGTAGCGGATCATTGTGGCGACCGCCTCGGTCTTCGTCGCCGTGAGACCCCTCGCCGGGACGTACATGTGCTCGACCCACGCCAGCGGATAGGCGTTGTGGACGTCGTTCGTGAGCGCGTACAGGGGCGTGTCTCCGCCCGCATCGATCGCGGCGTCGATCGAAGCGGGTGTCGGTGCAACCCAGTCCCCGTGATCGTTGCGGATTTGGAGGTACTCAAGCGTAAAATCGCCGTTCGCGGAGGGAGCAGGCGCGGTCTGCAGAGCCGAGGCGACTGCCGACGGGGGCAGCGTGCCGATCGCTCCCGCTGCGAACGGTCCGTTGTAGCCGCCGAGCATCAGTTGTCCTGCGATGTCGTCGACCGCCTCGCGGCTCGCCCCCGGCTGGCGCGGCATCCGCTCCGTGACCGTGCCGTTGGGTCCCGGTGTCCAGTTGACGCCCGGGCTCGCCGCGATGTTCCCCGACCAGACACTGGGGGCGGCCGTCTCGACGTACTGCTGGAGGTAGTAGCTGGTCTCGTCGGGATCAGAGCGCAGCACCGGCACCGGCGATGATCCGGTGGAGGCAAAGACAAGGCAGTGATAGCCGGGGGTTGGGAACGTGAGGCCGTCGTCCGGCCAATTGCCGTTCCCGCTGCTGCATTGAGCCGGACTGATACCCATCGCGTTGAGGACACTGGGGTTGTTCCAGCTGTTGAGAGCCGACGAGCCGGCGTAATTCAGCATCATCGCCGCGAGGTTGGTCGGCGGGACCTTGATGGCACTGATGAACGGGCTGTTGAGGATGCAGACGGTCGGGTCGTCGAGACTTGGATCATTCGGGTCGCAGAGGTAGTCCTGGCGGATCAGACCGTTGTCGGGCGGCGAATAGGCGAACGCGAGCGCGGTGACGCTGACTGGAGCGTCGATCAGACCGCTCGACTCGTGTCCCGGCTGGTTCACGGGCAGCTTGGCGCCACTCAGCTCGCTGTTCAAGAACCCCTCGAAGCCCCCGCTCGGACAGCTGCTCCCCTCGTTCGCCTGGCAGAAGTTTGTGCCCGTGATCACGAAGTCCGCTTGCTTGTTCAAGAAGTCCGCACGTCCGTCCAACGACCCGGTGACCGTGTAGTTCAGGTTGATGGGCGTCTGCGCGGTGGCCAGGTCGTTCTCCCAGGTAACGACCTCCTTGTAGGGTCCGGCGGCGCCCTCGCCGTTCAGCGTCACGCCGGTCGATGCGCTCGACGAGCCCCCGGCGGTCGTGGTCGTGGTCGTGGTCGGGCTGCTCGTCTGCGCCGAGGCCAGGGACGCCCAGGCAAGCGCCGCCATCCCGGCGACGGCCGCTGACGCGAGGGGTCGTGACCACCGTCGCCGGCGTGTCATCCGACTCCCCAACGCCGCCGGCCGGCGGTGACCGCCGCCACGGCTCCGGCTCCGACGACGAGCGTCAGTACCGCGGTCTCGGTGGTCGACGTGTTGCCGTGCCCCGTATTGCCGGCCTGGGAGGCAAGCTCCGAGGCGAGCTTCGCGCTCCCGTTAGCGCTGCTTGACAAGCAGGGCACGGTGGTCGTGGTCGTCGCGCCCTTCGCGGTGGTCGTCGTCGTAGACGGGGTCGGCTTGGTCGTCGTCGTGGTGGTCGCGGACTTGCTCGCGGCCGCGGTCGTCGTGGTGGTCGAAGCCGTGGACGTGGGCGGGCAGGCCGCGTTCGCGTTCGCGTTCGCGAGGGCTGCCGCTCCGAGGCCGCTCGCAAGCCCCGGCGGGGGTGGCGGCGCAGGGGCCCCGGCCAGGAAACACTGGCTGGGAGGTGGTGCGCCCGGGATCTTCGAGATCGCGTTGATCGCGATCTGCACGATGGGCGCTGACAGCTGCGCGTACTTCAGCTCGGGCGCGATCTCCTGACCGACGCTGATCGCGTAGCAGAGGAACTGGCCGAGCGCGGCCCCTTTCGCGGGGCTGAAGCCCGACGTCTGGGCGAGGATGTAGGAGTAGGTGGAGGGGAAGTAGGCGCGGGGGTCCCCCCCGTTGAACGCGATCGCGAAGGTTCCGACGGTGTTGGTGGCCGGGTCGTTCTGCGGTGACGCGTAGCCGAGCGCGACGTTCACGTTGAGGTTGTCGGGCTGCGTGAAGACGCCCGCCGCGTTCTGCACCGACGCCACCGGGAAGTTCCGGACCACCGCGTAGCCAGCCGCGGTGTACGTAATCGCGTTCTGGCCCGCTTCCGGGTCGGCGACGACGTTCGCGACCCCGTCACCCTGCGCGACGGCCTGGGATCGTCCCCACCCTTCGGGCCAGTTGGAGGTCGGCTGGCCGGCCGCGAACGGGGTTCCGCCGTTCAGTGGCCCTTGCTGGGCGACGAAGGTGGCCCAGTCGGTTGGGTCTACCGCGATGCAGAACTGCGAGAGCACGAAACTCTCCCCCGCCCCGTCGGAGCGGATGATCGGGATGATGCTCTGGTTGAACCCGGCCAGCTCGGGATTGGTCTGCACGATCCGAGGATCGTTCCATTTGCTGATGGCGCCGGTGAAGATCCCGCAGGCCGCAGTCCGAGTGAGGTTCAGGTTCGAGATCCGTTGGCCGTCGGAGCCGACGAGGTTGTACATGAACGAGACGCCGCCGGCGCTGACCGGGACGTAAACGAAGCAGTTGGCGAGGGCCTGCCCGCCGCACCGCCCGGACTGCGCCAGCTGGGCGGGCTCGTTGCCCTGCATGACGATGTCCGAGGCGCCGAAGTCCAGGTTGTTGGCGATGAACTCCTGTCGACCGAAGCTCGATCCTTGGGCGACGTAGTTCACGTTCAGGTTGAACGGCGAGCGGGCCGTATTGGCGCGCCACTGGTCGATCTCGAGCGCGGCGAACGACGACCCGCCACCAGCGATCGGAGCAGTCGCGGCGCTGGCCGCACGACCGGTCAGAACCACCGGGACAAGGATGAGCAGGATCAGGCCCGCGAGGAGCCCGGCTCGAGCGCGGCGCGGCTGTTGGCCGATCATCCGAAGCGACCGGTGACGTAGTCGCGGGTTCGCGGGTCGGCCGGGTTCTCGAACATCTGGCGGGTCTCGCCGATTTCGACGATCCGGCCCGGCTCCCCGAACTCCTCGACCAGGAAGAAAGCGCACTGGTTCGACACGCGCGCGGCCTGCTGCATGTTGTGCGTGACGATCACGATCGTGATATCGGAGCTCATCTGCATGACGGTCTCTTCCACGACCCGGGTCGAGATCGGGTCGAGCGCCGAGCACGGCTCGTCCAGGAGTAGCACCCGGGGATGCACGGCGAGGGCGCGGGCGATGCAGAGCCGCTGTTGCTGGCCGCCGGACAGGGTCATGCCGCCCTCGTTGAGGCGGTCCTTGACCTCCTTCCAGAGGCCGGCGCGGGTCAGGCACTCCTCGACCAGCTCGGCCTTGTTGCTGGCTGGGATGCGGGCCAGCTTGAGGCCCGACAGCACGTTCTGCTTGATCGTCATGGACGGGAACGGATTCGGCTTCTGGAAGACCATGCCGATCTTGGTCCGGACCTGGGTGGCACTGAGCGAGGACCCGTAGATGTCGACACCGTCGATCTCGATACGACCGGCGATCTGGGCGCCCGGGATCACCTCGTGCATCCGGTTCAGGATCCTCAGAAACGTCGACTTGCCACATCCGGAGGGTCCGATGAGGGCCGTGACGCGACGGGCGTCCATGGTGAGGCTGCACCGTTCGAGCACTTTGCGCTTACCGAACCAGGCGCTGACGTTGACGGCGTCCATCGTGGCCGGCTGCTCGCTCCCGTTTGCGCTCCCCGGACCGCCGACGGGCTCGGGCATCGAAGTCGTGTCATCGAGCGCGGTCATCGTGCCCTTCCCAGCTTTCGTTGGCCGCGTCCGGCCACGAAGCGAGCGGTCGTGAACAGGATCAAGACGAGCAGCACCAGAATCAGGAGCCCAGTGAACCCCCGGTCGATCTGGGTCTGGTTCGGCAGCCGGATCAGCTTCCACACGAAGAGGGGCAGGTCCTCCTGGGGGCCCTTGAACGGGTTGAAGTTGGTGGAGTCGGAACCAAACGCCGTGAGAAGCATCGGTGCGGTCTCCCCGACACCGCGGGCGACGCCGAGGATCACCGCGGTCACGAGGCCGGCACGTGCCGTCGGCAGGACGACCTGCATCACGACGCGCCATTGCGGCGCCCCGAGGGCAAGGGATGCCTCTCGCAGTGAGTCCGGGATCGTGCGGAGGATCTCCTCGGAGGTCCGGGTGACGGTCGGCAGCATCAGCACCACCAGCGCAACCGAGCCTGCGGCTCCGGAATAGCCGCGGCCGTTCACCCAGACCGTGAAGATCAAGAGGCCAGCGACGATGCTCGGCAGGCCAGCCATCGCGTCGACGATCAGTCGAACCGGCTTGGCGAGGATGCCCTTCATCTCGTGCAGGTAGACGGCGGTGAGGATGGAGATCGGGACGACGATGATCGTGGCGATCCCGACCTGCTCGAAGGTGCCGACGATGGCGTGGAACGCTCCACCACCCGGGGTCAGGGGACCGACCTTGCTCAGGTCCTCGGTGAAGAAGCCTGCCCGGAGCGCCGGGAGGCCCTTGGCGAGGAGGAACACCATCATCCAGGTGAGGACCCCGACCACGAGCACCCCGATGGACCAGACGACGACGGTGACGATGCTGTCCAACGCGCTCTCGCCGTCCGCACGATCGCGCACGAGCGCGTAGAAGATGACGAGGAAACCGACGTACCACCAGATGACGGTACCGGTCGGTCCGTGCAAGCCCCACACCTCCCGGACGATCCCGGCGAACGCCAACGCCGCGAGCGCGGCGAGTGCGATCTCGATGACGTCCTTACGGGGGAACCGGGACCGCCGGATCGGCTGGTCGTCGTCGACCGTGGGACGGACGCCGGCGCCGACGACGGGCTCGGCGCCGACGACCGTCGCCAAGTCGGGTGCCGCGTAGCCGTCCGAAGTCAGGTCGATGACATCGACGGCCGGCTGCGGCAGTGTCTTCGACCCGAGGTCGATCGTGCGTGCCCGGCACGCGTCGCGCCGTCGCCCGCGCAGCTCGAAGCCGAAGAGGATGCCGGCGAAGATGACGTAGCCGGCGATGGCCACGCTCAGGGTTCCGAGGCCGGTAACGCCCTGCCGGAGGAAGATGATCGCGGCGACGGCGCAGACCAAGGCGACGAAAGTTGCAACGAGGTCTCGCAGCGTGATCCGGCGCTTGGGTCGCGGCGGCGAGCCGCGCTGCTGGGTGGGGGGAGCGGTCATCCTGCTTCAACCCGGTTGACGATCCGTCGAGCCGCTGCGTTGACCCCCAGCGTCAGGAGGAACAGGGCGAGCCCAGCAGCCACGAGGCCGCTTCGTTCCAGGGAGCCGGCCTCTCCGAACTTGGTCGCGATGAGCGCGGCGATGGAACCAGCGCCTCGGGAGAAGATCTGGAAATTGGCTTTGAAGACGATGGCGATGATGAGCGCGACGGCGATGGTCTCGCCCAGTGCTCGTCCGAAGCCGAGCAGGGCCGCTCCGACGATCCCGCTGCGCCCGAAGGGCAAGATGACGTCTCGGATCATGCCCCAGCGTGTGCCGCCGAGCGCGAGCGCACCCTCGCATTGATCACGCGGGACCTGCGCCATGACGTCACGCGACACCGAGGTGATGATCGGGAGCGTCATCAGCGCGACGACCACCCCCGCGTCGAAGCCCGACTGGACGAGCGCGGTGTTCGCCGGCACCTTGAAGAAGGGGATGACGGAGAGGTGGGTGGAGATCCACTGGGCGGCGGGGACGAGACGGTCCTGGAGCGCGAAATTCCCAGATGCCGAAGAGCAGGCTCGGCAACGCAGCGAGGAGGTCGACCACGGACGTCAGGGCGCGCTTGACGGCGGCCGGCGCGTACTCGTTGATGAAGATCGCCATACCGATCGCGAGCGGGACCGAGATCACCATCGCGATGATGGCGATGATGATCGTCCCGACGAGGAGCCCCAGCACCCCGAACTGACCCGACGACGCGTCCCAGACGTTGGTGGTGAAGAACTTGATGACCCCAGTGTGGGACAGTGCAGGCAGCGCCCCTTTGATCAGGAAGACGAGCGCCAGGACGACGATGATCAAGCTGACCGAGGTCGCCGCGGTGGCGAGGATCCGGAAGATCCGGTCGCCCGTCGTGACCCGGGGGCGCGGCCGCGTCGGGCGCGTCCGGATCGCCGGGCGGGCGATCGGGAAGTCCAGGCCCGGTGTCGTGCTCCGCCAAGGTCATGACGCCGCGTCGCGTCCGATCAGCTGGGCGCGACGGGAGCGGCCGTCGGCTCTCGTGACCCGGTGGGCTGCGGGACCGTCAGGTCGATCTCGACGTCGACCGGGTCCTCGGCCGGCGGCTCCGGCACCGTGGTGAACCGATACCCGACGCCCCGCACCGTGACGATCCGGCGTTGACCTTCGGCCGCGGCGAGCCGGACCCGCAGGCGGCGTACCTGGACGTCGAGGGTGCGGCTGTCGCGGGACATGCCCCAGAGCAGGCGGCGCAGGGTGTCCTTGGTCACGGTCCGGTCGACCTCGCGCATCAGGACCTCGAGGATGTCGAACTCGCGGCGCGGCATGACGACGGGTGTGGAATCGATGTGGACCTGCCGGGTGGCGCGGTTCAGGACAACCGGTCCGACCTGCAGGGTGTCGGTCGGCTCGTGGCGGCGTGGAGACGGGACCCGTCGCAACAGGGCCCGGATCCGAGCGACGAACTCTCTCGGCCCGACGCCGTAGACGACCAGCGCGTCGGCGCCGCTCCGGAGCCCGGCGACGACGTCCTCCTCGGCGGAGCTGCGGCTGAGGATGATCACGGGCACCCGGCTGCGGGCTCGGAGCGCGGCGCAGGTCTCGATCCCGAGGCCGAACCGCTCGAGCGTGAGCACAACCACGTCGGGCCGCTGGGTCTCGACGAACTCCAGCGTGTCCGCCGCGTCGACCGTGGTGACTGCCCAACCTTCCGCCTTCAGGACGGACTCGGCGAACGAGTCCTGGTCCTCGCCGACCACCAATGCGTTGATTTCAGCCCCCACGAGCACGTCGTCTCTCCCCGCTCGGGGTCGGACCGTAGGGGGCGTATGTGAACGCGACGCGAACGGATCAGGAAGAGCCAGAGCGCGCTGACCGAACAGTTGCGACACTGGAGCCTCTTGGGGCCGGGGGGATGGCATGGGGCTCCCGGGCGCTCAGAAGGTCGGTGGAAGGAGTCGGATGGTGACGGTGGCGGCCTCGTAGGCGGCGAGGGCCACGAAGGGTGCGACGACAAGCATCCCGGCCAGGCGGCCCCAGAGGGGCACGAACCAGCGGCGGGCGTGCCAGGCCAGGGCACCGGCCAGGAGCGCGGCGACGAGGAGCGGGATCGCCGCCAGGTCGACGGTCGGCAGCGCCGGGCGCTCCGGGGCGGGCGGGGGGGCGTGGGGCAGGACGGGCGACACGAGCCGGCCGGTCACGACCTGCCGGGCGGCCGGGCTCAGCCCGCCGCCGGAGGTGACCAGGGTGAGCCGGCCGGGGCCCCGGGTCGAGAAGTGGACCTGAGGGTTCGTCGTGGTCGTGACGGTCTCGACCTGGTAGCGGGACCGTCCCCACGGCGCGGACAGGATGAGCTCGTCCCCCCGGTGCAGCGAGCCGAGGTGCGCGAAGGGGCCGCCAGCGAGGACCCGGTGGGCGACGAGCACGACGTTGCCCCGGGCGCCGGGATACGCGGACCCTCGGACGTGGCCAGGTCCCCGATCAAGCTCCGACCCGCCGCTGCCCTCCACGACGATCTTGTCGAGACCGATCGTGGGGGCTTGCAGCTGCGCGAGGGGGGTGCCCACGGCCGGACGGCCCAGCGTCGTGATCATGAAGCTCTCTCGCAGCGACCGTTGCGCGGAGCTCGCTTTCCATCCGGTGCCGAGGACGAGGTACCCGACGAGCAGGACGAGGATGACGCCCAGCACGCGCAGCACCTGGGCCAGCCGCACCCAGGCCGGCGAACTGGACGGCGCGGGCAACGCCCTCGGCATCGGGGGAAGGGTCGCCGCGATCGGTGACCAGCCAGGGGACTGATCCGAGATTGCTGGCCGAGGCTCGGCGCTGCTGGTCCGGGCCCGGGTTCCCGCGCCTACCCGGATCACCCTCGCTTCAGCGCCCGCCACGCCCGAGGCCGTTGCCTCTCCGGCGAGCGGGTCGCCGCCGCCGGTTCCGTTCCCGTCAGTATCTGGAGTGAGCGGGACCACGGGCGGAAGCGCCGCGTCGTCCGCGATGAGGCCGTGGGTCGTCTTCTCCCAGAACGAAGGCGCGGCGATGACCTGCCAGAAGGCCTTGATCGCGGCCATCGACATCATCACCCAGTAGACGGGCACGAGGCAGGCTGCCCAGACCAGTGAGTTTCGGCTCGAGCGCCGGGCGGCGAGGATCGTGATGTAGAGGATGGCGACGTTGCCGACGATCCAGCAGAAGAGGGCGACGTGGTAGAGCGGCGCCGGGAAGATCTCTTGGATGATCCCGGCCTTGCCAACGAACCAGACCAGGGTCAAGAACCAGAAGACCGGGTTCAAGAGCGCCAGAAGCGGCGTGCCGCCGACGAACAGGTTGAACTGCGCGAAGCCGGCCGGTCCGAGGTCCCTCCACAACTCGACCGGGTGCCGGAGGTTCACGAGCCACGTCTGGACGTAGCCCTTGTACCATCGGGACCGCTGCTTCATCCAGTTCACGAAGTCGTTGTTCGGCTCCTCGTAGGTCGTCGAGTCGAGCACCGCGGTGCGCCAGCCCTGCCGATGGAGGCGCACGCCCAGGTCCGCGTCCTCAGTGACGTTGTACGAGTCCCACGCGCCGACAGCCTCGAGAACCTTGCGGCGCACATGGTTGGACGTTCCCCCGAGCGGGACAGGGGCGTTCGCGGCGGCGAGGCCCGGCAGGAACAGAGCGAACCACATCATGTACTCGATGGTGAACCAGCGGGTGATGATGTTCTCGTCCCAGTCGTGGAACGTGAGCTGCGCCTGGAGACAGGCGATGTCAGGGGGGAGTCGCTCGAACGCGACGACCGCCCGTCGAAGCTGGAGCGGGTCGGGGACGTCCTCAGCGTCGTAGATGGTGATCAGGTCGCCCCGGGCGTGCTGGAGGGCACGGTTCAGCGCGTTGGGCTTGGTTCGGGGGCCGCCTTCCTCGACCAGGATGATCTCCACGTCGGAAGCTCTGTTCGCGAGCGGCCGCGATGGTGTCGTGATCGTCCTCTTCGAGGATCAGCTTGACGTCAAGGCGCGATCGCGGGTACTCGAGGGCTCGCAGGTTCGTGAGCAACGTCCCGATCACTCCTGCCTCGCGGTAGGCAGGAACGAGCACCGTGTACACGGGCAGGTCAGCGTCGGGCACAGCTCGCGCTTCCTCGTCGGTCACACGGACGGTGTGCAGCTCCCGGAGAGATCGCCGGGTCATGATGGCCCGTTGGCAGACGGTGGAGAAGTAGACAACCGTCGCCAACGTCATCATCGCGATGAGGGTCGGGATCGGCGCGAGCAGCAGAGACGCGACGAGGACGAGACTGGCTCCGGCGAGGATGTTGCGCTGCCGCGCGTCGAGCGTGTTGGCGACCGATTGGTCGACGTCTAGCCCGAAAGGCTGCTCGAACTGGACGCCGGGCCGCGCCTCAACGCCGGCCAGCTCCACCGCGCCCACTCCTCGGACCGTAGTCGTGGCGCTGCGCACAGGGACCAGCCTCGAGGCCGAGTTCATCGAGCCGACCGTCTCCGGTCACCTCCCGGCCACATGCCGGTCCCCCGCTGTCCACAGGTGGTTGCGCGTTGGCCTGTGAGGGCGGGTGAGTCGAAGCTGAGGGTGGTCATCGCGCCGATTGGGGACAGCACCCAGCCTGGGTGGTGGCTCAGCCGATGCGGAGCAGCACCACGATCAGGATGATCAGCACCGCGCCGACCTGGATGATCGCCAGTCTGGGGAGTCGATGGAAGAAGGCGCCCAGCTTCGATTGGTGTTCCTCGGGCCAGAATTCGCCGTCTCCGCCCCCGGGTCGGGGCAGGCTCGATCCGCCTCCGGGCGGCGGCGGCTGCCCGGTGCTGGGCTCGGAACCATCGGTGCTTGGTAGCCGGGGCTGCACGACGGGTGCGGGTGGGGCGGGCGGCACGGCTTCCGGCGCGGCGACCGCCGCGACGGTCTCGGTGTCGACGAGCTCCGCCTCGACGGGTCCGGGCGCACTCGCGCTCGGGGTGGCCGCGACTGCGACCGGCGCGGGCGGGGCGGGTGCAGCAGCGAACAGCGCGGGTGGAGCAGTTCCAACCATGGAGGGCGCGGGCGGCGCTGCTTCAACGGTGGAGGGCGCGGGCGGTGTCGCCACTGGCACCGGGATCGGCGTCGAGGGGTCGACGTCTGTGTTGGGCTCAGGTCGTCGGAGCGGCGGGGCGGGAGGCGGGAACGTGGTGGCCGGCGCGGCCACCGATTCGTCCATCACCGCGGGAGCCTCAGGCTCGGGCGGGAACTCCGGTGGCTTCACCTGCGTCTCGTCCGGCGCTTGCCAATCGACGCTGATGGGTGGGTGGGCGGGGGTGGACGGCTCCGCGGAAGCGGGTTGCTCGGCCCCGTGGACCGCGTCGAGCGCACGCGTGTAGCTGATGAGCACGTCCGCCTCGCGCTGCGCCCGGTCCAGGCAATCTCGAGCCCTGGCCTCGGCAGACGCCAGGAGCGTCTGCATCGTGACCTCGTGCTCGGTCCACAGCTGATGTTTGAAGCGCTCAAGCTGCTCCGTTGCCCACAACTGGAGCTCCGGATCGGCTTGCACGTCGCGGACTCGTCGCTCTGCCGCGGCAGCGGCCGCCTCGCTCTGCGCTCGCTCGCTCTCCAACGCGGCCAGCTTCGCCTCTGCGGCCGAGATCACCGCGGCTGCTTCGTCCGTCGAGATGACGTCGAGCGGCGCGGGACGGAGGGGCTTTACCGTGTCCATCGCCACTGCAGGTCCGAGTCGCTGGCCTCACCGAGCGGCGTGTCGTCGACGAGCGCTCCCCTCAGGAAGTCGAGGAACTCGTCGGTGGAACCGTCCGGTTCGGGTTGGTTCGCCTTGCTGCGACGAAGGAGCGAGGGGCGGGACGAGCCTTTGCCGTTCGGCGCGGCGTCGACGTCAGGCCGTACCGAGGTCGTGTTGGCGGGGACATCGTGCGAGCTGCCGTTACCCCCCACGCTGTTGGGCATGACGGGCCCCGCCGCGGCGGATGCTGGTGCCCACATCGAAGCCGGCTCCGGCGTGGCCAGCGCGACTGGTCGGGCGTTGCCGTTGGTGACCGGACTTGCGTCCCCAGCGTCCGGCACCGCGGGGCTGAGCAGCGAGGGCGCCGGGGGTGCGGACTCGACCGGCGCGCCCGAGCTCACCGGCGGGGCGACGAGCGGTGCAGGCTTGGCAGCGGACGGCGGCGCCGGCTCTTCGCTCGGAGCGGCGGCTCGGGCCCGGCCAGCTGCCGCCGCGGCATCGATCCTGGCCTGGGCGAGGGTAGCCGCGGACTCTTCGCGGGCCTTCCCGATGATGGCCTCGACTCGGGCCTCTACCTCGCGGCTTCGCTCGGCGAGCTCCCGACGTACCTGGCTCAGGGTGGATCGGACCAGTCGAGTCGTCTCCTCGGCCTCCTCGAGGGCTGCCCTCGCCCGCTCTTCCCGCTCGTGGGCGCCGGCGATCTTGGCTTCGAGCCGCGCCTGTTCGGCGGCAGCATCAGCGAGGAAGTCCTCCACGGCGCTGCGGGGATAGGCCGCGACCGGGAGCCCCGTTCGGTCAGCCGCGTTCAGGTCCATCGCGGCCGGAACTCTAGGGCCTGAATGCAAACGCTGCGTGAACGAATTGGAAAACCGTCGTGGCGCGCGGGTGGATGGGTTGGATGCTGGCTCAAGTGCGGGGCCCGGTGTGGCTACTCGGTAGCGGAGGTGGGTGCCGGCTTCTGGTGCTCGATGATGTTGGCGGCAAACGCGGCGAGGAAGGCGCGGGTCTTGTCGAGCTGCGGCCCTGAGCCTGGGTAGCTCCCCGTCAGCGCGTTCTCGATCTGGATCCCCAGCGATCGGGCCAGGCTGGGTGACGGCAAGGGGCCACTGAATGCAGTGTGGCTCGAGTTGATCAGCAGCAGGTTGACCCGCTCGTAGCGGGTGCCGGCGGAGGTCGCAACGGGGTTGATCCAGTAGACGTTCGTCCATTCCTGGTGGGCCGAGTTCTCGTAGGCGACGACGTGCCCGACGATTCCGCCCAGTTCGATGGTGTTGACAGCCTTCAGGGAGTACCCGTGGAAGTCGTAGCAGGCTTCGATTCCATAGGTCGAGAAGGTGGACGGGTCACTGGTCGTGATGACATCCGCGGTGATGGTGGCATTGGTCTTGAACTGGGTCGGCGTCTTCTCGTTCCAGTGGTAGTTGTATCGCCACCACGTTGCATCCGACCCGAAGAACTGCGTGGCCCAGTCGAATTCGGCGACTCGGTAGACGAGCCAGCCGTTGGGATGGGCGGGATGGGTCACGAACGATTCGAGGCGCGGGGCGCCGACCGCGTCGGCGACCGCATCAAAGCTCTGCAGGCTCGTGTTCACAATCCCGCTGACGATCGCCAGAATGACGACGATCGTCACCGCCAAGCGGGTGCGGGGGACGGGTGAAGGCTTCGAGTCCGGCGGTGGTGCGGCGGGACCGCTGGGAGGCAGTGGCGGCGACCCGTTCGACGCTGGCCGCGATCCGTTCGACGGAAGATCCGACGCCGATGGCTGGTTCAAGACGTTGACCTCGAGCCCGAACCGGCCCATGAGCATCAGCATGATGAGCACGCCGACACTGAAGGTCACCAGCCCGAGGTATGGGTGCAGGCCGTCGATCGCGATCCGCTCTCCCCACTGTGCTCCCGCGGCCAAGATCATCATGATCCGCACGACGTTGAGCGCCCACACGAGCACGAGGCCGAGGATCAGCCACGCGATCTTGGCCAGGAAGCGCCCGTGGACGATCGCGAGGAACGCGATGGCGACGAGCGCGTAGCCGACGACGCCGTTCACGCCGGAGCACGCCGATGCGATGCTGACTGGGAACGCCTTCGAGCCGTGGACGATCTGGAAGATCGAGCCGTCGCCGCCCGAGACCCTGTGCGCAACGGGGACGACCTTCAGGACTCCGTTGACGGCGGCGATGGTGACATTCGTGAAGCTCTGCAGCCCGTGGTTGAGCAACGTCGTGTACGGGAGCGGCCAGGCGAGAAACAGGAACAGGATCGGTATCCGCCCTCGCCAGAGGGTCCGGACACCGAACAGCAAAGCGATGGCGCCGGCCACGAAGAGGGGCAAGGCGAGCAGGTCGATCCGCCAGAGCCAGAAGAAGGAGGAGAGGCGGACCGGCATGAAGATGTTGACGGCGAGCGACGCCAACAGCAGCGGGACGCCGACGATGTAGTCGACCTCGCGGTCATGGATGGCGGGCTCCCCTGCGCTCGGCCGGGAGCGCACCGCAGCGAGGCCGAGCGCGATGAGCGGCACCAGGCCGAGGTAGGCGAGGGGCGTGTCGCTCTGGAGCGTCTTGAAGAGCGTCGAGAGGGAGTAGTGATAGGCGACGATGACGACGGCGACGAAGATCGCCAGGTTCCGGGCTCGCTGCGCGACGGCCCGGTCGTGGCTGGTGAACTCCCCGAGGAACCGTTCGACCGGGTTGCGTCGGGGAGTCTCGGGCGTCAGGACGGTAGCGGTCACGGGGCGGGTGCCGGCGGTCGCGCACCTCTGCCGTCCTTGCCGCTCAACTCAGCCCTTTCTCGATCCCCTGGATTCCGAGGTTGGCCAGTGGACCGGCCGTGGGTCAAGCAGCGTCCGCCGTGCGCCTGCTCGCCTTCACTGAACGTTCACACGTTGGTCGACCGGTCGCCAGCCGAGGCCCGGTGGAGCTCCCGTCGGCCGGGTCCGGGCGGACAGGGGCGGCCGGGTCGTAGTCGAGCGGGGCGGTCTCGGCGGGCTCTGGGAGCGTCGGCTTTGCGTCTCAAGGTGCCCAAACGCCCGGTCGAGACATCGAGGTCTCGACAGTGAGGTCTCTCGATGCTCGTGCGTCTCCTCCGGGCGCTCTCGGTGGCGACCGTCGTCGCCGTGGCGACGGCCTGCTCGGCGGCGACGCCCACCCCGGCGCCGCACGCCTCGGCTCCGCTAGCCGCGGCGCCGGCTCCCACCAGCCCACCCGCGCCCGCGGCGAAGCCGTCACCGGCCGTGCCGCCCACCCCGACGACCCAGCCCCCGCCGCCAGCGTCGTCGTCGAACTTCTTGACGCGGTCGGGAGCACAACTGCTCCTCGATGGTCAGCCGTATCACCCGGTCGGTCTCGACGTCTATGAGCTCGCCACCGACTGGGGCACGAACGCGGGCTGCGGGGGGATGCTCGACAATTCGGCGCTGAATGCGTTCTTCTCGAGCCTTCCCGCGGGCAGCACGGTCCGGATCTGGGGCTTCCAGGGCTCGATGGCGACGAACCCGGCCACGGGCACGATCGATTGGGGGCCGCTCGACCGGGTCGTCGACGCGGCCCAGCAGCACGGGATCTACCTGATCGTCTCCTTGGCCAACCAGTCTGGAGACTGCGACGACGGACAGTGGAAGGACCTGGCCTGGTACCAGGGCGGCTACCGCGACGTGTACCCGGGGAGCGGCAACGCCGACGCGACGTTCTCCTACTGGGACTGGGTGCAGGCAATGGTGACCCGGTACCGCAACTCGCCGGCGATCGGGATGTGGGAGCTCGTCAACGAGCCGGAGGCGTCCGACTGCGCGCTCGGCTACACCGAGAGCGCCTGCTGGGGGCATCTGTCGTGCCCGAGCGAAACCGCGGCGACGGCGGCGCTGCGCAGCTTCTACGACACGGTCGGCGCGGAGGTGCACCGCCTCGACCCGAACCATCTGCTCGAGTCCGGCGCGATCGGCGGCGCGCAGTGCGGATGGGCGGACGGCGGAGCGGCGACGATCGACGCCAGTCCCGAGATCGACGTGACGAGCTACCACGACTACACGCCGTCGAGCCTGGTCGCGTCGGATCTGAGTGACCGCCTCCAGGAGGCGCAGACGCTCGACAAGCCGCTGATCGTCGGGGAGCTCGGCATCGAGGCATCCGCGACGAGCGACGCGTGTCCCTCCCTGATCGGTCGGGAGCAGCTGGTGAGCCAGAAAGTCACCGCGATGCTCCACGCCGGCGCGGCGGGCGTCTTCCTGTGGGACTGGGTGCCGAACCCCTCCTCGACCTGCGACTACGACATCGGCGCCGGGGACCCAATCCTCTCGGTGCTGACCGGGGCCTCGGGCTAGCGGACCGCCTCGCTGGCCGGAGCGCCGACCGGTGAGAAGATGACCTTGTAGAGACGGAGCGTCGGGCAGCCAGGTAAGGCGTACTGCGCAGCGAGCCGGGCGAAGTCTTCGCTGCCGTTGTACAGGCCCGGGTATTGCTGGTTGACCGCGTTGCTCGATCCGCTCGAGTCGTTCGGCGGTACGAGCAGGTAATGGGCATGGAACGTCGGCGGGTCGTCGAGGACCCGCTGGAAGTCGCGGTCGCTCGAGATGATGAACTGGTGCGGGTGGTTCGACCGCACCACTGCCATCTGAATGCAGAGCGTGACCGTGTCGGCCACGATGGACCCCGAAGGGAGCTTCCGATCGTCGATCTTTCGGGTCAGCTTCTCGACGCTCGGGAGGAGCTCCTTGTTGGCCGCCTGGTCGGCGTCGACGGGATGCCCACCGTTCAGCACCCACTGCAGGTACACGACCTCTCCCGACCCGAGCTTCCGATTGGACATCGCGAGGGCCGTGGTCGGGATCCCGGGGACGGCGAGGAGCGCGCCGAGAAAGGCGATGAACGCTCCCGCCGCGAGTGACACCCCCCGGCTCGGGATGTTCTTCCCCATCCCTCCCAGCATGAACGCGATGCTGATCAGCGAGATCGGCAGCACGGGCAGGTAGAAGCGCAGCCACGGAAACGCGCTGCCGCTCGCCAAGGCGAAGAGGTTGAAGAACAAGACGGCGGCGGGGAGCAGCAGCGCGGCGACGCGCTGGTCACCCCGCTTGATCCCGACGTAGATCGCCCCGACGACCAGCAGCGGCAAGAGCGGCGCGAACGACAGCAGCTGGATCCCGCCGAAGACGACTTTGGGCATGCCGAGCTTCGCGGCGGTGAAATTGCTTTGGTTGAGCGTGACATCTGCGGAGTTCGCCGCCAGGTACTGGAACGCCTGTCCGGTGATGACGTAGCTGACGACCGCCCAGCCGATCAGCGCGGCGAGCGGCGGGACGGAGTAGACGATGACGTCGGTTGACGTCGTCTGCAGCCGCTCTTTTCTGGTGCCAACCGCCCGGGCGTACGACGCGACGGCGACGACCGCGCCGGCTGCGCATATTGCTGCGATTTCCTCGTAGCGGGCCAGATACGCCAGCGCGAGCGCCGTCCCGCACCAAACCAGCGAGATGATGGCTCGGGTCTGGAGCCACCGCATGAGGTATCGGACAGCGACGACCAGGAAGAAGAGGCCGATCGCCTCACTCATGCCGTTCGCGGCGTAGAACAAGGTCATTGGGTTCAGCGCGAACACGACGACGAGGACCCAGGTCAGCCCGGCGCGGGCGTTCATGTCCCTGAGCGTCCCCCTCAGCTGGACCACCGCTCCGGCCATAAACGCGGCCGAGACGATGTTGGCGGCGAACGCACGCTGTGTCAGCGCGGGCCATACGCCCTTGAGCGCGACAAGCGGCAGATATATGACGGAGGGCAACGGACCCCAGACGAACCCGACCGCGGCGAGGTGCGGGTCCCGGCTGAAGAGCACATACCACGCCTCCGCGACTCGGGACGCCGCGTCGCCCTCGATCGAGCCGAAGTGCAGGGCGAGCACCGCTCCGAGCGCGACGTACAGCGCGAACGTGGCGGCGAAGAGCCAGAAGGCGTCGGAGGGCCATCGCCACTGCAGGCCGCGGCGCGCCGCGCGTCGGGGGCGACGCCTCGAGGCCGGGCCGACCAGTGACGGCCCGCTCCTCGACAGCGACTCCGTGAGCGCCCCGGCCCCCGTGAAGGCGAGCGGCGGATCGGGAACCCGTGGACGCACGTGCGCGTAGATCAAGTTGCCGGCGACGACCGCGCAGAGCCCGAGCGCTCCGATTCCGAGGAGGAGAAGTGGCACGAGGCTCGCCAATCGGGAAGGTCAGCCGAGCGTCGCGCGGGTCAGGCCGAGCGTCACGGGGATCGACGGGGACCAGCGGTCGCCGTCGCGAGCGGGCCGGCGAGGGCCCCGCCTCGAGCTGGCCCCTGCTGGCGGTGGGAACAAGTCACCAGTCGGACCCTACGGCGCATGAGGAAACACGGCATGAACAGCCGGGGGCCTCCTCGTTGCCGTCAGGTGGAAGAGCGAGCCCGACGCCCCCAAGGCCGAACTGTTTCGTTGAAACCGTCGCATCCCGGTGTTACTCCCGTTTCGTAGCGCCGATTTCGAGAGGCCACCCAGTCTGATGCGAACGCTCGTGGTCATGCCAACGTACGAAGAAGCGGCGAACATCGCCGAGGTCCTCCGCGGGGTTCGGGGGGCCGTGTGCGACGGGGAGGTGCTCGTCGTCGACGACGACAGCCCGGACGGCACCGCCGAGATCGCGACCTCGCTGGCCGACGAGCTCGGCGGGATCCACGTTTTGCGCCGCCAAAGCAAGGACGGGCTGGGAAGTGCCTACCGGGCCGGCTTCGCCTGGGGCATCGACCACGGGTACGACATCCTCTGCCAGATGGACGCCGATCTGTCCCACGACCCCGCGGCCCTCCCCTCCCTGATCGGCCCCGTCTCCGCGGACCGGGCAGAGCTGGTCATCGGATCTCGGTACGTCAAGGGCGGCAGCATCCCCGAATGGCCCCGCCACCGCCGGGCCCTCTCGCGGGTCGGGAACTGGTACGGGGCCCTCCTGCTCGGCGTCGGGGTCCATGACCTCACCTCCGGATACCGTGCCTACCGTGCCGACGCGGTCAAGGCGGCCGGCTATGACGACACCCAGGCACGCGGCTACGGATTCCTGATCGAGATGGCATACCGAATCTGGCGCCGAGATGGGCGCATCACCGAGATTCCGATCACGTTCCGCGACCGGGTTCGCGGACAATCCAAGATGTCGATCGCCGTCGCAGCCGAGGAGCTCCGTCTCGTGACCTGGTGGGGGGTGCGCGACCTCACCAGCCGTGGCCGACCCCGGAACCACTCCCTCCCGCAACCGGCCCTCGGTCGAGCCGCGCCGGCCGCCAAAATCCTCTAAGCGGCTGGCGCTGAAGCCACCAGTTGGTGGCGGTGTCGACATCGCCGCGAGCCCCCCGAGCGCAGCAGCCGCGAGCGCCTGCGAGCACCAGCTCGCTCACTAGCAGCCTCGTCTCGGTGCCGATCTATGAGAGCATCCGAGCTATGGGTGACATCAGGAACCAGGTTGATCAGGCAATGGCCAGCGCACAGTTTCTCGATCCGGCCTCGCCGGACTACGGAAAACCCCATTACGTCGACGACACCACGACGGCGATCAAGGATGGAATCGCGGGCCTCATCACTGCGGTTCGGATCCTCGCCGACCATCTCGACGCACCCTGAGACACACCACGCTCACGAACCCGACTACGTCGTGATCGTGATCACCGGCAGGGAGCCCGAGGGCCGACTGTCGTAGCGGTCTCCGACCGGTGGGCACCTGACGAGACCAGTCGGGTCGTGGGGTGCTCGCTGGTGTGCCCCTGGGTGAGGCACCGGCGGGTGTGGAGGCCGCCGGCGACGGCAGCGATGGTGAAGAGGTATAGGGGGAGAAGCGTCCGGACGTCGCTGGCTTGGGTCCCCCAGACCGCGGGTCCGAGCAGGCTCGCGAAGCCGAGGAAGGCCACCGCGATCCCGGTGAGGACGTCGTCTCGCGCGACGAGCAAGGCAGCCGCGCAGAGCGCCACAATCGCGACCGCTCGTACTCCCAGGCTCAGGGGATCGCTGACCGTGGCCATCGCGTGGGTGAGGCCGACTCCGGGGAAGGTGAGGCGAGAATTGGCGACGCCGAACGGGAGCGCGCCGATCTGGATTCGGAGGATGGCGACCCAGGTCGCGTACACCGCGAAGGGCGCCCCGAGCGGCAACAGTCGACGCCGCCCGGCTCGTCCGCCCTGATCGCCTCGATGCGCAAGCTCCCACACGACGAGGGCGGCCACGCCGACCAGCATCGACTCTCGCGTCAGCGCGGCCAGACACAACGCGGCGGCAGCCGCAGCTGGTCGATGGCGTTCCCAAAGCAGGATCCCGCCACCCAGCAGCGCCAACGCGGCCAGCTCCGGCGTGAGGCCCTGCAGGGCCTGCACCCCGACCAGCGGGACCGCGAGCGCCCACCACACCGGGGCGCCCCGCTCGCGCAGCAGCAGCGCCACCACCCCGGTCGCCGCCCCGCACGACACGACGGTCAAGAGCGCCAGCGCCCAACCCACCAGGCCCGGTTGGCCTCCCGAGAGTGCCCAAGCGCCGTACGCCCACAGCGGCCGCTGGGCCCGGTAGGCGTACTCGGAACGAGACCCGATGACCGCGGGCCGCTGTAGCAGTGGGTCTTGGGCAATCGCGCCAAAGGCTTGCCCATCGCCTTCGGCCAACACCGCGTCCACCGCGGAGATCCGACCCCGATACAACGAAATGTACGGATCACCCCCCCGACAACACGGCGACGGCTGCTCGGCGATCCGCACCCCCACCACCACCAACCCCGCCACGGCACCCAGCACCACGACCGTGGCAATCTGACCGCGCACACCCTCACCCATCATCGGTTTCTCGACACGACCGCTGACCGTCTTGAACGTCGCCCTCAGCCGTCGGGTCACCTCGAGGAGCCAAGTCACGTCCCACCTCCGCGTTCTCCGGCCCGAGTCGCGCGACGAACTCGACTTCTAGCGAGGGGCGAGGAGACCAGTCACCCGGGCGCTTGACCATCAGTCCCTCGCCTCTGAACGAAGACGCGAGTGTCGAGACAGCACTGAGCCGATCGCTCACAAACGACGGCCCCGACACTCAAAGTAGAGCACGGTGGCGCCTCACCGTTGCTGCCGAATCGCGGGTGCTTCCGCAATTCCGCCGACTGCGCCAGAGCAACGTTCGCATCAGCGAAATACAGCAGTTCGACGCGGACCTTGCCGATCTGGCCTCGCGTCTCGACTCAGGTTCCCCCGATGTTCCCCCCAGGCTCACCGCGATCGACGGCGGCTCCTAGTCGTTGCGGCTGTAGGTGGGGCCGGATGGGATCGAACCATCGGCCAAAGGATTATGAGTCCCCTGCTCTGACCACTGAGCTACGGCCCCGCCCGATCATGCCTCAGGCCCCGGCTGGTGGGGCAGGCTCGAGCCACCCGGCGCCGACGATGGTCAGGCGCCGTCGAGGTAGGCCCGCAGCCGTTGCGATCGGGTGGGGTGGCGGAGCTTGGCGAGGGTCTTCGACTCGATCTGGCGGATCCGCTCGCGGGTCACCTTGAAGCGGCGACCGACCTCCTCGAGGGTGTGGGGCTGGCCGTCGTCGAGGCCGAAGCGGAGCCGCATGATCTCACGCTCCCGCTCGTTGAGCTCCTCGAGGGCGCGGGTGATCTCCTCCTTGAGGCCCTGCTGCTCGGCTTCTTCGGTCGGCTCGGGCGCGGTCGAGTCGGGGACGAAGTCGCCGAGCGAGCTGTCGTCCTCCTCCCCGACTGGTGTCTCGAGGGAGAGCGGCTCCTGGGAGATCCGCTGGATCTCGCGGACCTTGTCCGGGGTGAGGTCGACCTTCAGCGCGACTTCCTCGACGGTCGGCTCGCGGCCGAGCTCCTGGAGCATCTGCCGCTGGACTCGCAGCACCTTGTTCATGGTCTCGACCATGTGCACGGGGATGCGGATGGTGCGGGCCTGGTCCGCGATGGCGCGGGTGATGGCCTGGCGGATCCACCACGTCGCGTAGGTGGAGAACTTGAAGCCCTTCGTGTAGTCGAACTTCTCGACCGCCCGCATCAGGCCCAGGTTGCCTTCCTGGACGAGGTCGAGGAGCGCCATGCCCCGTCCGACGTACCGCTTGGCTATCGACACGACAAGCCGCAGGTTGGCTTCGGTGAGCTGGTGCTTGGCCAGCTCGCCGTCCTCGACGACCGCGAGCTCGCTGGCCACCTGCTCGGGGCTCATCGACGACGACTCGAGGCGCTCGCTGGTGAGCACACCAGCCTCGATGCGGCGGGCCAGGTTGACCTCCTGGGCCGCGGTCAGGAGCGGCACCTTGCCGATCTCCTTCAGGTACATGCGGACAGGGTCGAAGCTGCCCGTCTCGCCGGGCCGCTCCCCGCGGGTGGCGGGGCCGTCGAACACGGAGGCGACGTCGCGGCGGACCCGGGCCGGGCGGGGTGTCGCCGCCTCGCCGGGCCGGGTGATGGTGCCGGCGCGGGTGGGCTCGGGTCGACGGGCCCGGTGGGTGGCCGTGTCGTCGCGGCGCTGCGCATCCTCGAGCTCGAGCTCTTCGATGATCTCGTCTTGGATCGCGATCCCGCGCTCCTCGATGCGGCGGTAGATCGCGGCGAGCTCGGCGGTCTCGGGCTCGAGGGTGTGGAGCGCGGCGAACACCTCGCCCGAGGTCACCGAGCCACGCTCGCGGCGCGCGCGGCGAGGTCGTCGAGGATCGGGTCGAGCTCGTCGGGTTCGGTCGGCGCTGCCGCCGCGTCGGGCGACGTCACGTGGCCGCTGCCCGGTTCTCGCGCACAAGCCACTGTAGCAACCGTCTCGCCGCGTCCTCGGCGCGCTCCCAGTCCTCGGTGCGCGCGTTCTGCAGGTCGTCGAGGTCACGGCTGGCGTCGGGAACAACCTCGTCCCGCTCCGCGAGCGCGTCGATGGTGCGCCACGCGATCGGCTCGACGGCGACGGTGAGCAGTCGGGCTCGCAGCGTCTCAGGCTCGTCGTCGTGGTCAGGTTCCTCGACCGCGAGCCGCTCGAGGAGGGCGCGCACCTCGGGGCTGCTCCCGGCCAGCGCGTCGGCGAACGACTCGGTCGTGACGAGCTGATGGTACGCGGCGCGCGCGGTGGGGTCCTGGAACAGCAGCTCGTCGAGCCAGTCGGCGACGAGCTGCGGCTCGTGGATCGCCCAGCGCAGCAGGTCCCGCTCGCGGGGCAGGACGACGCTCGGCTCCGGGGCGGGGCGGGCGTCGCGCTCGGGGGCGGGACCGCCGGCGCGCCGGCGCGGCGCGTGGCGGGCTCGGCCGACCTCCTCGCGGAGCCGATCAGCGTCGATGTCGAGCTTGCCGGCGATCTGCATCACGTACTGGTCACGGACGAGCTCGTTGGGATGCTCGGCGATGATGCTGGCCGCCTGCTCCGCGGCGCGGGCTCGGCCCTCGAGGGTGCCCAGGTCGGCGTGGGCGACGGCGCGGCCGAGGCGGAACTGGAGGAACGGCTCAGCGGCGTCGAGGGCGTGGAGGAGCCGGTCGGGGTCGCGCTGGAACAGGTCGCCCGGATCCTGGCCGGGCGGCAGGTCAGCGACCCGGAGCTGGATCTCGTACTCCTGCTCCCAGCGGTACCAGCGCTCGGCGGCGCCTTGCCCGGCCGTGTCGGCGTCGTAGGCCAGGGTGACCTTGCGGGCCAGGTTCTTCAGGACCTGGAAGTGCTCGTCGGCGAGCGCGGTGCCGCAGGTCGCGACCGCGTTCGGCGCCCCGGCGAGGGTGAGGCCCATCACGTCGGTGTAGCCCTCGCAGATCACGACCTCGCCCCGGGCGACGATCTCGGCCTTGGCCCAGTTGAGGCCGTAGAGCAGCCGGCTCTTCTGGTAGATCGCCGACTCCCGCGAGTTCTTGTACTTGGGCTGCTCGTCGCCGAGGGCGCGGCCGCCGAACCCGACCGGCTCGCCGCGGGCGTCGAAGATCGGAAAGAGCAGCCGGGCGCGGAACTGGTCCTGGAGCCGGTTGGTGCGGTTCACGAACCCGAGGCCGGCGTCGACGATGTCGTCGCGGGCGAAGCCGCGCTGCTGGAGGTGGCGGCTGAGCGCGTCCCAGCTGTCGGGCGCCCAGCCGAGCTGGAAGCGGCGGGCCGCGTCACCGTCGAAGCCGCGGCCGCGCAGGTACTTGCGGGCCGCGCCGCCGTCGGGCGACTCGAGGAGCAGCGGCTGGTAGAAGTCGACCGCGGCGCGGACCGCGTCGGTGAGGCGAGCCTTGCGGGAGCGGTCCTGCGTGGTGCGACGGTCGTCGTAGCGGAGCGTGATCCCGGCCCGTTGCGCGAGCCGCTCGACCGCCTCGACGAAGTCGAGGTGCTCGACCTCGCGCACGAACGTGATCGCGTCCCCGGATCGCTGGCAGCCGAAGCAGTAGAAGAGCCCCAGGGTCGGGTTGACCGAGAACGAGGCCGTCTTCTCCTCGTGGAACGGGCACAGCCCCATCCAGCGCTGCCCGACCCGCTTCAGGGCGACGTGGTCGCCCGCGATCGCGACCAGGTCGGCGGTCTCTCGGACTCGCGCCACGTCCTCGTCGAGGATCCCCATCGCGGCTCAGGTTACGGCCGGCCGTGGAGGGGCGGCGGTTCAGACGCCGCGGGGCAGGTCCTCGGGCCGCCAGCCGAGCAGCTCGACACCGAGCCCAAGCGCGTACCGGTCGGTCATCCCGCTGACGTAGCGCACCGCGAGCGCGGTCGCCTCGGGGGATCCGGCGTCGACGTGGGGGGTGGTCCCGTCGGTGAGGAGCCGGGGGGCGTCGGCGAACCGCTCGACCAGGCCGCGGAGGAGCCGGACCACCCGGTCGGCCTGCCGGCGGGCAGCCGGGCGGAGGTAGATGCGCTCGAAGTTGAAGTCCCGGAAGGCCTGCAGCGCGGACGCGGCGGGCTCGGTCATGCCGACGTGGCCGGTGCGGTCGATGGCGTCGAGGACCGCGAGCACGAACGTCTCGACCTGGTGCGACGGCCGGGTGCCGACGACGCCGCGGACCTCGTCCGGCAGCTGGTCGGGGACGAGGATCCCGGCCCGGACCGCGTCGTCGAAGTCGTGGCACACGTAGGCGATGCGGTCGGCCCAGGCGACGACCTCCCCTTCGGGAGTCAACGGCGGCGGGCGGTGCCACGAGTGGTTCCGGACCCCGTCGAGCGTCGGCGCGCACAGGTTGAGGGGGGCGAGGGTCACGTCGGCTCCGTAGACGGCGTGGTCGTAGCCGGTGTCGGGGAGATAGAGGGAGAACGCCTCCTCGGAGGCGTGCCCGGCCGGGCCGTGACCGCAGTCGTGGGCCAGCGCGATGGCCTCGGTGAGGGGGAGGCAGAGGTCCACGGCTCGGGCGACGCCGGTCGCGACCTGGGCGACCTCCACCGCGTGGGTGAGCCGGGTCCGGAGGTGGTCGTCCTCGGGGGCGATGAACACCTGGCACTTGCCGGCGAGGCGCCGCCAGGGCCGCGAGTGCTTGATCCGGTCGAGGTCCCGCTCGAAGCAGAGCCGGTACGGGTCGGGAGCCTCGGGGCGGGCCCGGTCGCCCGCGCCGGCGGGGCGGGTCGCGCCGGGAGCGAGCGCGGCGTCGAGGGCGGCCTCGCGGTCCTCGCGGCGGCGGGGGACCCGTCCGACCAGCGCCCGGGCGCCGGGGTGGGCGTGGGCGACCCCGACCGGGGCGGCCAGGGTGCCGGCCGGGTCGTCGAGGGTCTCGGGCACGGTGTCCATCCTCGGAGGGTACCGGCCGGGTGTGACCGCCGGTGGCTGAGCGGACCCGTCGGGTGGGATCGCGTAGGTGACGACGGCGTGCGCGACCGGCTCGGGGTGGCCGTCGGCGTAGAGGAGGAGGTCGCCAGTGGCGAGGCGGTGCCCCACCTTGTAGAGCGTGGCGTCGCCGATCACGTCGCCGGGCGGGGCGGTGCGGAGGAAGTGGATGGTCAGGTCGACGGTGACGGACCGCCAATGCGGTAACACCTGCCGCGGCTGGACCCCGAAACGCCACCGGAGAGGAACCGAACCGACCATAAGGCTATCCCGGGCACTCCGGAGTCGCACTGAGGTTGGCGCTTCACGCAAGCCCGGCCACGGAGCCCGCCCCAAGAGAGAAGGGCTCCGCGCCCGGCGTCACATCCTGCACCCGCGAGAGGAACCGAAGGGATCGCCCTTCAGCGCCAGTCGCCGTCCACACAGAGAACGCAACGGTGGACGATGGCGCGTCCAACGGTGATCGTGATGCGCTCCCGTCCGGGGGTTTGTACCGCTCCGGGGACAGGGGACCCCTCTTCGGTGCGGTCGCGCACGATCTCGTAGTCGACGTCTGGCGGGCGGGCGACGTCGACCAGGCTGTAACAACCGGGGCAGCGCAGTTGGTCGGCCATGCCAGCACCCATCCCCCGGCTGGGCCAACCCGAAGAGGGGGACCCCGCCGCATGGAAGTGTAGGCGTGAGGTGGCGACGTCAGCGTCGCGACCGGGCGCGGGTCTCGGATAGTGGACCCGGCCGAACTTCGACAACGGGCCGTCGCGCTAGAGGCCGACCTGTGGTCGAACCACGCCGAGGACGGGCGCGGCGCCGCCGAGTCTCCTGGCCGCGTTCGCCGACTACGACCCGGCGCTCCTCAGACGCGCGCTACTCGGCGAAGCCGGCTCCGGTTCCGCGGGACGTGACCTGCTGGCAGACACGATCGAATGCGCCGAGGATGAGACCGGCGGGTAGCGCGGTTATCCGGTGAACTCGGGGGCGACGACCAGCGCGGTCGGGCAACTGTCGGTGGTCGGGTCGTAGGTGATCGTGACCTGGCCGGGGCTCGGATTGCTGAGCGCCGGAGGAACGACGTTCGTCGCGCCGGGCGCCTCGAACGAGGAGCCGCCGCCACCGCCGCCACCCAGGCCACCACCGCCGGCGCCGTACCCGCCGCCCCCGCCGCCACCAGCGGCGGAGGGGCTGACGACGGCGTTTTCAGCCCCGCCGCCGCCGCCACCGAAGCCCGGGCCGCCCCCGCCGCCGCCTGCGCCGGGACTCGAGCTGCCGCCATCGCCGCCATCGCCACCCGTGCCGCTGCCAGTGCCCCCGCTTCCGCCGGTCGCGCCCGAGAGGCTGGCCCCGGTGCCGCCCGACCCGCTCCCGGTGCCCCCGTTCCCCCCGTTACCGGGGGTGCCGCCACCGGACGCCGTGGCGCCACCACCACCGCCGCCGACCCCGCCCGCGCCATTCCCGCCGTTGCCCCCGTTGGTGGCCTGGCCGCCCATGCCGACGGCGCCCCCGGCACCGGAGAAGGCGGCGGCGCCGCTGCCGCCGTTGCCGCCACCCGGCGCGCCGCCACCGCCGTCACTGGGGCCGCCGTTGGTGCCGCCATTGCCGCCGTTGCCGCCGGGCAGACCGGCATCACCCCCGGCGCCGTCGGTACCGCCACCGCCGCCGGCGGCCGCGACGACCAGCGCGCTCCCGGCTGAGGTGACCGCGGAGGCTCCGCCACCCCCACCCGCGCCGCCACCCGTGCCCGTGTTGCCGCCGCCGCCACCACCACCGCCGATGGCACCGGCGCCGCCGTTGTTGCCGGTGTCCCCGCTCGATCCCGGCGAGCCGGCCTCGCCGACCTGAACGCTTAGCGATGCACCGGGGGTCACCGCGACCCGTGCCTCCAGGTCGGCCCCCTGGCCACCAGCAAAGGTGCCGTCTCCCTCGCGCGCCGCCATTCCCCCCGTCCGCGATGATCGTCACGAAGCAGATCCCGGTGGGCACCGTCACCGAGGAGGCCCCCGCCGTGCCGGACGAGAACAATGTCGTCGACGCCGCCCCCGCCGGACCCGAACCGATGGCCAACGCCACACCGACCAGCGCGGTCGCCACCGCACCAAGCCCCGCACCCGCCACACGCCAGCCCACCGGGACTCCCTCCGCCAAAATCTGGCCGCCCGGCTCAGAACAGGCGAAAAGTAGCATCTTCTTCTCGAAGCGTCCCGGATCGCCGCAGCCCGCCCCGTACCCTCCCTGCCGGGGTCGGCGTCGCGCCACAGAGCTTTGGGCGGCGTTCGCCGACATTGACCCGGCGCTACTCACACGGGCGCTACTCGGCGACGCCGGCTCGGGTTCGGCCGGTAGGGATCTGTTGGCCGACGCGATCGAATGCGCCGAGGACCAGTGCGGCGGGTAGCGGCTATCCGGTGAACGCGGGGGCTGCCACGATGGCGGCGGCCGCGAACACGTTGGTGACCGTCACGCTGTACGGGATCGGATCCTCGACGTCCACCGGGTTCGGGGTGATCGTCGTCGACGCGGCACCACCCGCGTTCGTCTCCGTCACCGTGCACGTCGACGCTTCAAACCCATAGAACGGCAACGTGCCACCGGCCGCCCCGTACTGCAGGTTCCCGCTCCACGGCAAGAGGTCCGCCGAGCGCGAGCTCGACCCGCTCCCGAATCCGCTCGCGCCGCTCAAACCGTCGATGGGGTTTGCGGTGCAACTGACCGCCACGGTGAAGCTGTCGCCCCCGGGGTCGGATCCCTGGACCAACTTCGCCACGTTCAAGGTGGCGAAGCCCGCGCGTCGAGCGCGGGGGTGGTCACGCGGTGCTGCCGGGGCCGCTCGTCTCGAGCGCGGCGTGGGCGGCGGCGAGACGGGCGAGTGGCACCCGGTACGGGGAGCAGGACACGTAGTCGAGCCCGACCCCGTGGCAGAACGCGACCGACGCCGGGTCGCCGCCGTGCTCCCCGCAGATCCCGAGCTTCAGGTCGGGCCGCTGCGCCCGGCCATCCCGCACCGCCTGCGCCACGAGCTGCCCGACGCCGTCGACGTCAATGGTCTCGAACGGGTTCGCGGCCAGGAGGTGCAGCTCCAGGTAGCGGGGCATGAACCGGCCCTCGATGTCGTCGCGGGAGAACCCGAACGTCATCTGGGTGAGGTCGTTGGTGCCGAACGAGAAGAACTCGGCAACCCGGGCGATGTCGCCCGCGACGAGCGCGGCCCGGGGCGTCTCGATCATGGTGCCGACCGCGTAGCTCACGCCCCCGGCGCCGTAGGTCTCGGAGGCGAGCTCCTCCTCGACCTCGCGGACCCAGGACACCGCGAGCGCGAGCTCGGGCTCCGTGACCGCCAGCGGGATCATCACCTCGACGTGGGGATCGCCGCCGGCCAGGGTGCGCTCCATCGCGGCCTCGAACAGGGCCCGGACCTGGGTGCGGTACAGCTCGGGGCGCAGGACGCCCAGCCGGACGCCGCGGGTGCCGAGCATCGGGTTGGCCTCCCGCCACTGCTCCGCGGCGTGGAGCAGCCGCCGTCCCTCGTCGTCGAGCTCGCCGCGGGCGTCGCGGACCAGGAGCTCCTCGACGTCGGGGAGGAACTCATGCAGGGGCGGGTCGAGGAGCCGTACCGTCACCGGCAGGCCGTCCATCGCCTCGAGGATCCCGACGAAGTCCTCCCGCTGGCGGGCCTCGAGGCTCGGTCGAGCGCGGCCTGCTCATCGGCTTGGTTGGCGGCGAGGATGTAGCGCTGCACGAGCGGGAGGCGATCGCCGAGGAACATGTGCTCGGTGCGGCACAAGCCGATGCCCTCCGCGCCGAAGCGGCGAGCCACCTTGGCGTCGGCGGGCAGGTCGGCGTTGGTGCGGACCCCGAGCCGGCGGAACTCGTCGGCCCAGGCGAGGATGGTCTCGAAGGGTCCGGTCGGCTCGGGGGTGATGACGGGCACCGCGCCGACGACGACCTCGCCGGTCGTGCCGTTGATGGAGAGGAGGTCCCCGGCTCGCACGACCGTGTCGCCGACGACGAGCTGGCCCTGGTCGACCTGCACGTGGAGCTCCGAGGCGCCGCACACGGCCGGCTTGCCCATCCCACGGGCGACGACCGCGGCGTGGCTGACCAGCCCGCCCCGGGAGGTGAGGATCCCCTCGGCCGCGATCATGCCGTGCAGGTCGTCGGGTGAGGTCTCGGGCCGCACCAAGATGATGCGCTCGCCCTGCTCGCGCTGGGCTTGCGCGTCGTCGGCGCTGAAGCACACCTTGCCCACCGCCGCGCCCGGCGACGCGTTGAGGCCCTTGGTGAGCGGCTCGTAGCTGGCCGCGGGGTCGAACTGGGGGTGGAGCAGCTGGTCGAGCTGCGCGGGCTGCACCCGAAGGACCGCCTCCCGCTTGTCGATCAGCCCCTCCTCCTCCATGTCGACCGCTATGCGCAGCGCGGCGGCCGCGGTGCGCTTCCCGACCCGGGTCTGGAGCAGGAAGAGGCGTCCCTGCTCGATCGTGAACTCGATGTCGCACATGTCGCGGTAGTGCTGTTCGAGGCGCTGCATCGAGTCGAGCAGCTGGCGGTGCGGCTCCGGGAAGTGGGCGGCCATGTCGTCGAGGTGCTCGGTGACCCGGATGCCGGCCACGACGTCCTCCCCCTGCGCGTTGGCGAGGAAGTCGCCGTAGGGACGACGGTCGCCGGTGGCCGGGTCCCGGGTGAACGCGACGCCGGTGCCCGAGTCGTCGCCCTTGTTGCCGAACACCATCGACTGGACGTTCACCGCGGTGCCGAGGTCGTCGGGGATCCCCTCAAACTTGCGGTAGTCGCGGGCCCGCCGGCCGTTCCACGACCGGAACACGGCCTCGATCGCGTAGCGGAGCTGCTCGGTGGGGTCCTGGGGGAACTCGACGCCGGCGACGTCGTGCACGATCTCCTGGAAGGTGACGACGAGCCCGGCGAGGTCCTCGGCCGACAGCTCGGGGTCGGTCTTGACGCCCCGCTGGTCGCGGAGGGCCTCGAGCGCGGACTCGAAGCGCTCCCCGGGGACGTCGAGGACGATCTTCCCGAACATCTGCACGAACCGCCGGTACGAGTCGTAGGCGAACCGGTCGTTCTGGGTCTGCTTGGCGAGGCCCTTGACCGACACGTCGTTGAGCCCGAGGTTCAAGACGGTGTCCATCATCCCCGGCATCGAGAACGGGGCGCCGGAGCGCACCGAGACGAGGAGCGGGTCGGCGTCGTCGCCGAGCCGCTTGCCCATCTTCGCTTCGAGCTCGGTGAGGCGACCGGCGACCTCGTCGAGGAGCCCGTCGGGGAGCTGCTCCCCGAGCGCCATGTACGCGTTGCACGCCTCGGTGGTGATCGTGAACCCGGGCGGGACAGGGAGACCGAGGTTGGTCATCTCGGCGAGGTTGGCGCCCTTGCCTCCGAGCAGGTACTTCTGCTCCTTCGAGCCCTCCTCGAACGCGTGGACGTACTGCACTTGCCCTCCTCGACCAGTGATCCTCCGAGCCTAGTAATGCCGACTCGGCACCCCGCCCCCGGGTTACGGGACGAGACGGCTCAGGTCGCTTCCTGGCGGACCGGCTTGTAGCGGGCGATGACGACCGCGGTCTTGGCGAGCCGGTCGGCGAGGGACACCTGGTCGCGGTTCAGGAGGAAGGAGGTGGAGAAGATGAGCGCGAGCAGCGCCCCGTAGGTGAGGAGCAGCGCCAGCGCGGCGGCCGGGATGATGTAGCGGCGGATCACCTGGCCGATGGTGGGGAGGTCGCCGGTCTGGCGGTCGACGACCATCGTGTACGTGTACCGCTTCCCGAGGGTCTGGCCCCGGAAGTAGACGGGGAGGATCAGGTAGACGAGGAAGACGAACTCCATCGCCCCGACCTCGGTCATCAGGGCCGGGAGGCCGCTCTTGAAGCCAGCGCCGAGGGTGACCGGGTACACGATGGCGGCCCAGATCGTGATCATGGTGATGGCGTCGATGAGCGCGGCGGTGATCCGGCGGCCGGTGGCGGGGATCTCGAGGCCCTCGGCGATCGGCAGCGGCGCGGGGGCGGGCGCCGGGACCGGGCGGGCCGGGCCGGGACGTCGACGGCCGCCGTGTCCTCGTCGACCTCGTCCTCGTCGAAGTCGGCGCCTCCTTCGCCGCCTGTCGAGCCGGAGCCGTTGACGCCGACCCGCTGGTCGTAGCGGTCGCGCTGGACCGGGTCCGAGAGGACCTGCCACGCCGAGCGGAGCTTGGCCTCCTCGTCCCGGGCCGTGCGCAGCACCTCCTCCGAGGGCCGCTTCGTGTCCTCTTCCTTGGTGCGGGCTGCCCGCACGTTGGCGAGCTTGGCCTGGTACGCGGCCCGGATGTCGTCCTTCGGGGCGTCGGGCTCGACGCCGAGCAGCTCGTAGTGGGTGGTGGTGGCGTCGTCGGTCACGGGAGCTGTTCCTGGAGGTAGGCGTCCAGCTGGTCGGCCGGGATCCGGTCCTGCTGCATGGTGTCGCGGTCGCGCACGGTGACGGCCTTGTCATCGAGGGTGTCGAAGTCGATGGTGACACACCAGGGGGTGCCCACCTCGTCCTGTCGACGGTAGCGGCGCCCGATGGAGCCCGCGGAATCGACGTCGACCAGGTGATGGTGGCGCAGCTGCCCGGCCAGCTCCTCGGCCACGGGGACGAGCCGCTCGTGGCGGGAGAGGGGCAGGACGGCGACCGTGGTGGGGGCGAGCCGGGGGTCGAGGTGCAAGACGGTGCGCCGCTCCCCCGCCACCTCCTCCTCGGCGTAGGCGGCGAGGAGGAAGGCGAGGGTGGCCCGGTCGGCTCCCGCGGCTGGCTCGACGACGTGGGGGACGTAGCGGCGGTCGTGCTCCTGGTCGTAGTAGGAGAGGTCCTGGCCCGAGCGCTCGGCGTGGGCGCGCAGGTCGAAGTCGGTGCGGTTGGCGATCCCCTCGAGCTCCCCCAGCCCCACGGGAAGTCGAACTCCACGTCGGCGGTCGCGACGGAGTAGTGGGACAGCTCCTCGGGGTCGTGGGGTCGGAGCCGGAGCTTGGCGTCGGGGATCCCGTACTCGGTGTACCAGCGGAGCCGCTCGTCGCACCAGTACTCGAACCAGCGCTCCGCGTCCTCGGGCGGGACGAAGAACTCCATCTCCATCTGCTCGAACTCGCGGGTCCGGTACACGAAGTTGCCGGGGGTGATCTCGTTGCGGAACGACTTGCCGATCTGGGCGATCCCGAACGGCGGCTTCTTGCGGGTCGTGGTCTGGACGTTGGCGAAGTTGACGAAGATCCCCTGGGCGGTTTCGGGGCGCAGGTAGGCGACCGCGGCCTCGTCCTCGACCGGGCCGACGTGGGTCTTGAACATCAGGTTGAACGCCCGCACGTCGGTGAAGCCGTCCTTGGCGCCGCAGTTCGGGCAGGCGCCGGAGGCGGGGAGCTGATCGGCGCGGAACCGCTGCTGGCAGTGGCGGCAGTCCACGAGCGGGTCGGTGAACGTGGCCAGGTGGCCGCTCGCCTCCCACACCCGGGGCGACATCAGGATGGCGGCGTCGAGGCCGACGATGTCATCGCGGAGCTGGACCATCGAGCGCCACCAGGCATCCTTCACGTTGCGCTTGAGGAGCACGCCGAGCGGCCCGTAGTCCCAGGTGGAGCGGAACCCGCCGTAGATCTCGCTGGACGGGAAGACGAAGCCACGCCGCTTGCAGAGGTTGACGACGCGTTCCATCAGGTCAGGCTTCGCCATAGTGAGCCTCGGATCGTACCCGGCGGGCCATCGCCCGCCGTCATCGGTTCGGTCGGGCGCCGCGCGCGCGGCGGGGTGGACCGGTGAGCGGACTCAGAGCAGCGCGGCGCTGCGCAGCCGACGCTCGGAGTGGTACTCGACCGCCCACACCGCGAGGCGCTCCACCTCGGCGAGCACGACCGGGGGTGGCGGGTCGGCGAGGACGTCGCGGAGCCGGCCGCCGACGACGGCACGGATCACGGCCAGCGCGGCAGGGTCGACGCGGCGGCCGCCGGCGCGGGAGCAGGCCTCGCAGAGCACCCCGCCCTCGTCGAGGTCGACGGCGAGGAACGGGCCGGTCTCGTCGCCGCAGCGTGCGCACACCTCGAGGAGCGGCTGGAACCCTTCGAGGGCGAGCACCTTCCAGAAGAAGGCGGTGCTCACGATCGGGGAGGGCCGCTCGGCGAGGGTGCGGAGCGCGCCGACGAGCATCTGGTACAGCGCCGGGTTGGGTTCCCGTTCGGGGGCGACCTGGTCGACGACCTCGAGCATCGAGACCGCGTGGGTGAGGCAGCCGTAGTGCTCCCGGAGGGCCCGGTGGGCGGCGACGGTCTCGACCTGGGTGACCACGTCGAGCTCCCGGCCCCGGTAGCACTGGAAGGCGACCAGGCTGGTCGGCTCGAGCCGGGCGCCGAAGCGGCTGCCCGGCTTGCGGACCCCTTTGGCGACGGCTCGGACCTTGCCCGAGCGCTGCGCGAAGAGGGTGACGATCCGGTCGGTCTCCCCGAGCTTGATGGTGCGCAGGACGACGCCCTCGTCCCGGTAGAGAGCCATGCCCGAAGTGTAACTACCGCCGTGTCGTTTCGGGGCGGGTCACTCCCCCACCGTGCCGAAGCGGCGCTCGCGCCCCTGGTACTCGCGGACCGCGGCGAAGAGGTCGGCCCGTCGGAAGTCGGGCCACAGCACGTCGGTGAAGATGAGCTCGGCGTAGGCGAGCTGCCAGAGCAAGAAGTTCGAGATCCGGTACTCGCCCGAGGTCCGGATCAGCAGGTCGGGGTCGGGCATGTCGGGCGCGTAGAGGTGGCGGGCGATGGTCCGCTCCTCGATCCGGTTCGGGGAGAGCTCCCCGGCCGCGACCTTCGCCGCGATGGCGCGGGCGGCGTCGAGGAGCTCGGCCCGCCCGCCGTAGTTGAACGCGAAGCTGAGCGTCATGCGCCGGTTCCGGGCCGTCAGGGCCTCGGTGTCGGCGATGTGGCGCCGGACCCGTTGGGGCACCCGACCGCCGCGACGGCCGAGGAACCGGACCCGGACGCCCCGCTGGTTCAGGTCGTCGCGGCGGCGGAGCAGCAGCGACTCGTTGAAGCGCATGAGGAACTGCACCTCGTCGAGGGGACGTCGCCAGTTCTCGGTCGAGAAGGCGAACACGGTCAGCCACGGCAGCCCGATCTCGAGCCCGCCCTCGACGGTGTCGAAGAGGGCCTCCTCACCGGCCGCGTGCCCGTCGGTGCGTTTCAGCCCGCGTCGACGCGCCCAGCGGCCGTTGCCGTCCATGACGATGGCGACGTGCCGGGGGACTCGGTTCCGGTCGATGCCGACGTCGTCCACGCCCGCGCACGCTACAGCCCGCCTGTTGGACCCCCGCCGGTACGATGCCGCCCGTGCGCTGGACGGCGCTGGTGAACCCGACGGCGGGCCGGCGACGGTCGGGGCGGCTGCGGGCGGGCCTGGACGCGGCGCTGGCCGCCCGGGGGGTGCCGGTGTGCGTCCCCGACGATCTGGCCGGCACCCGTCGGGTCGCGGCCGACGCGTTCGAGGGCGGCGACGGCGTCATCGTCTGCGGCGGGGACGGCACGGTCGCCGCGGTGGCGGGCGAGGCGGCCGAGCGGGGCGGCACGCTGGCGCTGGTCCCGACCGGCACCGGCAACGACTTCGCCCGCCAGCTCGGGCTCGACGTGCGTCGCCCGCTGGACGCGCTGGCGCTCCTCGACGGCGGGCGCCGGGTTGCCTGCGACCTGGGCCGGGCGACGACCGCCGACGGGACCGTCTCCTGGTTCACGACCGTGGCGCACACCGGGTTCGACGCGGCGGCGAACCGCTGGGCGAACCAGGTCCGGGTGGTGCGGGGCCGGGCGGTGTACGTCGCGGCCACGCTGCGGACGCTGGTGACGTACCGGCCGAGCCCGGTGCGGGTCGTGGTCGACGAGGAGACGTGGACCGGGCCGGCGTGGCTCGTCGCGGTGGGGAACGGCCGCTACTACGCGGGGGGGATGATGATCACCCCTGGGGCGAGGGTCGACGACGGCCGGCTCGACGTGTGCGTGATCGGCCGGGTCGGCCGGGTCGAGTTCCTGGCCCAGTTCCCGCGGGTGTTCCGCGGCACGCACGGCTCGGTGGACGGGGTCGAGCTGCGCCGGGGGCGGGTGGTGGAGCTGGCGAGTGACGCGACGGGCGCGGAGCTGTGGGCGTGTGGGGAGCGGGTCGGGCCGCTCCCGGCCCGGCTGGAGGCGGTGCCGGGCCCGGTGTCGGTGCTGGTCCCGGCCGACCGGCCGGCTACTTCGCGGTCGCGGTGAGGGTGGCCTGCATCCCAGCCGCCCGGTGGCCGGGGATGGTGCAGAAGATGGTGTAGGTCCCCGGTTTCAGCAGCACGGTGGCGCTGGTCGGGCCGCCCGGCGCCATGAGCAAGAAGTTGGCGTACTGGGGTTCAGCGAAGGCCAGGGTGTGGTTCCCGCCCAGGCTGCGGTAGGTGATCTTGATGATCCCGGCCGGGACGGTGAACGAGGTGGCCTGGAAGTGCAGCGACGGGAACGCCTCCACGGCGAGAGTCGCGATCGGGGCGCCCTTCGGGTTCACGAACCCGTTGCCACCCGACGCGCTGGACGTCTTCTCGACGCTGTTGGGGGCGGCGACGAGCCCTGCGCCCATGATGACGATGAAGAACCCGGAGACGATCATCACCAGCGACGAGGTCCGCAGCCGCGACGCGTACGAGGCCAGCGCCGCGCCGCCGAGGATGACGACGATCAGCGAGCCGCCGAGGACGATCGCGCCGGTGGATCCGGCGGCGAGCAGGATCCGGGACACGTTGAGGACGTACACCGCCATCAGCACGGCGGCGCTGAGCGGCAGCACGATGGGGAGGATGAGCCGGGTGCGGCGCGCCTCTCGGACCGGGTCGGGGGCGGCGGGCAGCGCGGGCGGCTCGGCGGTGGCCTCCACCTCGGTTGGCGCGCCGTCGGCCGGGCGGTCCTCGACCGTGGTGTTGGAGGTGGTGGTGGTGTCGTCGTCAGCCATGTCGCCTCAGGCCCTCACAGTGCCATGCGTTCGAGCTCGTGTTCGAACTCGCGGCGGGCTTTGGGGTGCTGGGCCCGTTCCTCCTCGGCGGCCCAGCGGAAGAAGACCACGGCCATGATCCCCCACAGGAGGGCTCCCGCGCCGATCTTCATGATGAGCCCCGCGATCTGCTGGTCTTGGAGCGGGGTGAGGCCCCAGATGTTCGCCTTGTGCGCGTAGAACTGGTACAGCTCGCTCGTCCCGAAGGTGAGGAACGAGGCGGGCAGCGTCGGCACGATCGACTGGAGGAACAGGAAGGCGAGCCGGGACGGGGGCGCGAGTCGTGGGATCTCGGGCAGCGGGCTGAGGACCGGGAGCCACACGATGAACGAGGTCACGAAGATGAGCGCGTGCAGGAGGAAGTGCAGGCCGCCGTTGTGGAGGCTGGCGTCGACCAGCTGCGGCCAGTGGGTCAGCACGAGCACGACGTTGAAGATGATGAGCGCGGGCAGGAACCGGGCCAGCCGGCGGACGACCCGGAACCGGCGGCTCGGCGGCCCGAGGATCCAGCGGAGCAGCCAGGCGGGGGTGCCGAGCAGCAGCAGCGGCGGCGACACCATCGACAGCACCAGGTGCTGCACCATGTGCACGCTGTAGGTGGACTGCTCGGCGATGGTGTGGATGGGCCAGTCGGCGGCGACCTCGAGGGCGACGAGCCCGAGGCAGAAGCTGGTCAGCTGCAGCGGGCTGACCGACCGCTGGCCGGGGAGGGTGTAGCGGGGTCCGAGGCGCACGATCGCGATGGCGTAGCCGGCCGCGATCGCGGCGACCAGCAGCCAGACGGACGGGTACGCCTGCCAGGGGGGGATCCGGGCGGTGGCTATGCCGAGCAGCATCGGCTCAGGAGAGGATCTCGAGGCTCACGAGGACGATCCCGAACAAGGTGATGGCAGCGACGATGCCGAGGACGAAGCAGCGGGCGAAGATCGGCCGGTCGGTGCGCAGGTGCATGTACCAGGAGGCGACGATCCCGAACTTCAAGGCCATGAAGACGAGGAGGAGCGGGACGATGACCGAGTCGCTGAGGTTGCCTTCCGCGTAGTAGAGGCTGACCTCGGCCGCGGTGAGGACGCAGAGCACCACCGCGATGAGGACGTAGCGCAGCGGGGACGGGTGCGGGCGCAGCTCGCCGGGGAGGAGGCCCGGCGCCGGCTCGAGCGCAGCCGCGTGCCGCTCCTCGAAGACCTCGAGGTCCTCGCGCAGCTCGATGTTGCTCATGACCGCTGCTCCTCTACTTGGTGGGGATCAGGTACACGAGGGTGAAGATCACGATCCAGACCACGTCGACGAAGTGCCAGTAGAGGGCGGCGATCTCGACCTTCTCCGCGTCGCCTTGGTGCAGGCGGCCCCGGGTGGCGAGCCCCCACAGCGATAAGAGCCAGATGATCCCGATGGTGACGTGGGCGCCGTGGAACCCGGTCAGGACGAAGAACGTCGAGCTGAACAGGTTGGTGCTGAGCCCGAGGCCCTTGCGGGAGAACTCGGTGAACTCGAAGATCTGGCCGCCGACGAACGTGGCGCCGAGCAGCGCGGTGGCCAGGATCCAGATGCGGAGCCGGCGCAGGTCGCCGCGTTGGATCGCGGCGAGGGCGAGCACCATCGTGAGGCTGCTCATGAGCAGCACGAACGACGACACCGACGTGAACGGGATGCTGTACACCTTCGCCGGGGTCGGGCCGCTCTGGGGCCGACCCCGGTACAGCAGGTAGGCGCTGATGAACGCGCCGAAGAAGAGACAGTCGGAGGCGAGGAACAGCCAGATGGCCAGCTTGACGTTCGACGCGCCGGTGCCGGTGGGCGGGTGGCCGTCCCCGCCGTGGGCCGGCCCGGCGGGCGCCTGGGGCGGCGGAGCCTGCTCGATGGTGGCCATCAGTCATCCTCCGGCGCGGTGGCGGGTTCGATCGCCCAGGCGTACACGCCGAAGGCGAAGATGAGCGCGCCGCCCGCGACGAGCGCGAACGACCAGGTGAAGCTGTGGAACACCGCCGCGTAGGCGAGGGGCAGCAGCCCGAGCATGGCGACGAGGGGAAAGAAGGACGGGGACGGCAGGTGGATCCGGTGGGTCGGCGCCGCGGCGGCTCGGGTCGCGGCAGGGGTGTCGACCCCGCCGCTCGGGAGCGGGACGAGGATCCCGTCGTCGTCCTCGGTGTACTTGGTCTGCCAGAAGTCGTCGCGGGCCTGGATCTCGGGAATCTCCGCGAAGTTGTACTCAGGTGGCGGCGACGAGATGCTCCACTCGATGGTGCGGCCGTCCCACGGGTCGTTCCCGGCCACCTCGCCCCGAGTTCGGGACACCACCGCGTTGATGATGAAGAGCAGCACGGAGAGCGCAATGAAGAACGACCCGACCGTCGCGACCATGTTCAGGGTGCCCCAGCCGAGCCCGGCGTCGTAGCGGTACACGCGGCGGGGCATCCCGTAGATGCCGAGCAGCATCATCGGGAAGAAGGTCACGTTGAACCCGATGACCATGAGCCAGAAGTTCCACTTGCCCAGTCGCTCGTTCAGCTTTCGGCCGAACACCTTCGGGAACCAGTAGTAGAGGCCGCCGAAGAGCCCGAAGACGAGCCCGCCGAACAGCACGTAGTGGAAGTGGGAGACCACGAAGTAGGAGTCGTGCTGCTGGGTGTCGGCGGGGACGACGGCGAGGCTCACGCCGGAGAGCCCGCCGAGGGTGAACTGGGCGATGAACCCGAGCGCGAACAGCATCGCGGTGGTGAGGCGCACCGACCCGCGCCAGACGGTGGCGAGCCAGTTGAAGATCTTGACGCCGGTCGGGATGGCGATGAGCATCGTCGACAGGCTGAACGCGGAGACCGCCACCGGGCCGAGCCCGGTGGTGAACATGTGGTGGGCCCACACGCCCCAGCCGAGGAACCCGATCGCGATGCCGGAGAACACCACGACCGGGTAGCCGAACAGCGGCTTGCGCGAGAACACGGGCAGGATCTCGGACACGATCCCCATGCCGGGCAGGACGAGGATGTACACCTCGGGATGTCCGAACAGCCAGAACAGGTTCTGGTAGAGGAGCGGGTCGCCGCCCTTCGACGGGAGGAAGAACGAGGTGCCGAAGTTGCGGTCGAAGAACACCATGATGAGCGCGACCGTGATGACCGGCATGGCGAAGAGGGTGAGGAACGCGGTGACGAGCATCATCCACACGAAGACCGGCATGCGCATGAGCGTCATGCCCGGCGCCCGCATGTTCAGGGTCGTGACGATGATGTTGATGGCCGCGGTCGTCGACCCGATGCCGAGGAACACGATCCCGACCGCCCAGAAGTCGGGGCCCCGCCCGGGGAGAGCGCCGAGCGCGATCGGGGTGCTGGTCAGCGGGGTGTAGCCGAACCAGCCGCCGTTCGGGGCGCCGCCGAGCAGGAAGCTGGAGTAGAGGAAGATGCCGCCGCCGACGAACATCCAGTAGCCGAACGCGTTGAGACGCGGGAAGGCGACGTCGCGGGCGCCGATCATGAGCGGTATGAAGTAGTTCGCGAAGGCGATCGAGAGCGGCATCCCGAGCAGGAACACCATCGTCGTGCCGTGCATCGTGAACAGCTGGTTGTACTGGGAGGAGGTGAGGACGGTGCCGTTGGGCTGGGCGAGCTGCAGCCGGATCAGCAGCGCCTCGATGCCGCCGATGCAGAAGAAGATGAGCGCGGTGACGCCGTAGAGGATCCCGATCTTCTTGTGGTCGACGGTGGTGAACCACGACCACACCCCGGTGGTCTGCTTGGGGCGTCGCAGGATGACGGGGGTGCGGACGGGAGCCTGGGTCGGCGCATCCGAGACGGTGGTCATCGTTGTGCTCCCTCGCGCGCGGCCATCACTTGAGTGAGAGGAGGTAGTTGGCCAGGGTGTTCGCCTCCGTGGGCGTCATGACCGGCATGCCCTTCGGCGTGTTGTTGATGAACGACGGCATGCCGACGCAGGTGACACCGGGCGTTCCCGGCGGGCCCTTGCGGCAGTCCTGGGACTGCATCGGGATGAGACCCGGCGCGTTCATGATCCACTTCACGAGCTGGGACTTGGTCAGCGCGAAGTAGCCGCTGGCGAAGGTGGATCGGCTGGCCAGGTGCGTGAGGTTGGGTCCGTAGGTGCTGAGGCTCGAGGCCGAGGTGGTGTGGCAGTTCGAGCAGGAGAAGGTGCGGCTGAAGAGCGTTCCGGCCGCGCCGGACGCGACGAGCGAGACCCGGGGCGGGCGGCGCTGGCTGGCCAGCCAGGCGGTGTAGGCGGCGGGGCTCTGGGCGATCACGCGGAAGTGCATGTTCGCGTGGCTGAGCCCGCAGTACTGGGCGCACTGGCCGAGGTAGGTGCCGGCCCGGTCGGTCTGCAGGGTGAGGTGGTTGGTCTGGCCGGGGACGACGTCCTCCTTGCCGGCCAGCTCGGGCACCCAGAAGGAGTGGATGACGTTGCAGCCCGGGCCGTTGTTCACCCCGTAGGGCAGGGAGATGTCGCAGGCCTTGAGGCTCAGGTAGACGCTGCGGCCGGTGGGGATGTGAAGCTCGTCGGCGGTGACGACCTGGGGCCGCCCGCTGGCGGCCGGGTACTCGAACTCCCACCACCACTGCTTGCCGATGACGGTGACGTTGACCGGGTCGGACGGCGTGGCGTCCTCTTTGAAGATGAGGCTGATCGTCGGGACGGCGATGACGGCGAGGATGACCGCGGGGATGATGGTCCAGAGGATCTCGACCGTGAGGTTGCCGTGCACCTGCTTGGGCCGGTCGCTGCGCCCGGGGCGGGCCCGGTAGCGGATCGCGACGAAGAGGACACCGCCGCAGACGAGGACGCCGATGACGACCGCGACGCCCCAGATGGGGTAAATGAGGTTGTTGATGTCCTTCGCGTTCTGGCCGTGCGCGCTGAGGACGTTCTTGCCGTTGTCGGGGGAGCAGGCGGCGAACACGACCGTGGCGACCGCGGCGAACAGCAACCAGGTCCGGCGCCGGCGCGTGCTGCGGTTGGTCATGCCTTCGTGACGCTTCCCGATCCGAGGTCCCGGCGCCCGGGCGGCCAGGTCGGCTCCCCGGCGCAATCTATCCTCGGCCGAGCGTCGTGGGGCAACTTGTGTGGCGGGTGTTCGGCCTGGTCAGAGGCCGAGCCGATCGAGCGCGTCGGGACGGCGCTGCCAGTCCGGATCGACCCGGACTCGGGTCTCCAGGTAGACCCGGGTGCCGAGGAGCCCTTCGAGCTTCGCGGCGGGCGGCACTGACCGCGGCTTTGAGGGCCTCGCCGCGCCGGCCGATGACGATCCCTTTCTGCGAGTCCCGTTCGACCCGCACGTCGACGAGGAGCCGCAGGACGCCCGGCCTCGCCGGCGGGTCGGGGTCGAGCTCCTCGACGGTGACCGCGATGGAGTGCGGCAGCTCCTCGCGCGGCGTGGCGCAGGAGCTGCTCGCGGACCAGCTCCGCGGCGAGGAACGTCTCGGGTTGGTCGGTGACGGTGCCGGCCGGGTAGTAGCGGGGGCCGTCGGGCAGCCGGGCTTCGAGCTCGGCCGCGAGGACGTCGACCTGCTCGCCGGTGCGGGCCGAGCAGGGGACGTAGGCGTCGAAGTCGCCCAGCTCGTCCCGGGCTGCGGCAAGCTGGGCGGCGACGGTCGCGGGGCTCGCCACGTCGGTCTTGTTCACGACGAGCAGGCAGGGCGGGCCGGCGTCGTGGACCAGGTCGGCGACGTAGCGGTCCCCGCGCCCGACGGGGGCGGTGGCGTCGACGACGAGGCCGATCACGTCGACGTCGGGGAGCGCGTCGCGGGCCCGGGCGTTGGTGCGCTCCCCGAGCGGGGTGCGGGCCCGGTGCAGCCCCGGCGTGTCGAGGAGGACGAGCTGGCTGGTGGGCGTGTCCCGGACGCCGCGGACGGTGCTGCGCGTGGTCTGAGGCCGGGACGAGGTGATGGCGACCTTGGTGCCGACGAGGCGGTTCACGAGGGTGGACTTGCCGGCGTTGGGCCGCCCGACGAGCGTCGCGAACCCGGATCGGAACGCCACCGGCTCAGGCGGGCGGGGCGTGGTCGGCGACGCGGGCGTCCTCGGGCTCGTCGTCGGGCTGGGCGAGGCGCGTGATCCGGACCGACACGATCCGGCGACCTTGGACCCGAACCGTGCGGAACTCGAGGTTCTGGAAGCGGACCGCCTCGCCTTCCTCGGGGACGTGTCCGAGCAGGTTGAAGACGAGCCCGCCCACGGTGTCCCACTCGGTGTCGGGGAGCTCGACGCCGAGCTCCCGACTGACGTCGTCGATGGGGGTGCGGCCGGGGACGAGCAGCGATCCGTCGGCGAGGTGCTCCACGCCGGGTTCCTCGACGTCGTACTCGTCGGTGATCTCGCCGACGATCTCCTCGAGGAGGTCCTCGAGGGTCACGAGCCCCGCGGTGCCGCCGTACTCGTCGACGACGATCGCCATGTGGAACTGCTTGCTCTGCATCTCGCTCAGCAGCTCGGCGACCCGCTTCTGCTCGGGGACGAACACCGCCGGTCGGAGCACGGCCCGCACCGGCTGGGACTCACCGTCGGCGCGGGCCCGCTGGACCAGGTCCTTCAGGTAGACGAGCCCGACGATGTTGTCGGTGGTGTCCTCGTAGGCGGGGAGCCGCGAGTAGCCGCCTTCGATGGCGCGGGCGATGGCCTCCTCGACGGTGGCGTCGGCCTCGATGGCGACCATGTCGGGTCGGGGCACCATCACCTCGCGGACCAGGGTGTCACCGAACTCGAAGATGGAGTGGATGAGACGGCGCTCCTCTCCTTCGATGACCTGCTCGTCGGCGGCCACGTCGGCCATCGCGCGGAGGTCGTCCTCGGTGACGAAGGGCCCTTCCTTGATCCCGTGCCCGGGGAGGAGCGCGTTGGCGAGGGCGATGAGCAGCCGGGACAAGGCTCGCAACGGCGGGAAGTTGGTGATCGCCCAGAGGAACCCGGTCACGCGCAGCGCGGCCCGGTCGGTGTGCTGGATGGCGTAGGTCTTCGGCGCGACCTCACCGATCACGAAGAACAGCACGACCTGAACGACCAGCCCGACCGCGACGCCGATCGCGCCGAGCTGCCGCTCGAGGAGGATGCCGATGAGGCTGGCGCTGGTCAGCTGGGTGACGAGGACCAGCAGCAGCAGCGAGTTGATGGTCTGCTCGGGGTGTTCGAGCATCCGGGCCAGGTGGGCCGCGCCACGCCGGCCCTCGTCCTCGAGCGCGAGGGCGCGGATGCGGCTCATGCGGGTGAACGCCATCTCGGCGAGGGCGAGGACGACCGAGATCGCGAAGAGGACGACGATGATCACGACGAGGAGCCAGTCGGTCCCCGTCATCGGGGCCTCCCGCGGCCGTCCCGGTCCTCGAAGCGGCCGAGGAGCTCCTGCTCGCGGCGCTGCATGCGGGCCGCGTCGCCAGGCTCGGCGTGGTCGTACTCGAGGAGGTGGAGCACGCCGTGCACGACCAGCAGCGCCAGCTCGTCGTCGAGGGGTCGGCCGCCGGAGGCGGCTTGGCGTGCCGCCACGCTCGGGCAGACGACGACGTCGCCGAGCACGACCGGCGGCTCCTCGGCGTCGTTCGCCGCGCCGGGGCCGCTGTCCGCCGTCGTCGGGGTCGCGCCCGGCCGGCGGGCCGGCTTCGTCGAGCGGGAAGGCGAGGACGTCGGTGGGGCCGTCCCCGTCGAGGAACCGCCGGTTCAGGTCGGTGATGGTCGGCTCGTCGACGAAGATGAGGCCGAGCTCGGCGTCGGGGTCGATGCGCTCCTCCTGGAGGACGAGCTGCGCGAGTCGAACCCAGCGGGTGACCTCGACGTCGACCGCGTCCTGCTCGTCGAAGCCGCTGACCTGCACCGGCGCGGGCGAGCGCACGCGGCGAGTGCCGGGGCGGGCCCGGAGCCGGTGATCACGGCTCGGCCTGCTCGTAGGCGTTGACGATGTCCTGGACGATGCGGTGCCGCACCACGTCGGGGGCGCCGAGCTCGACGAACTGGACCCCGTCGATGCCGTCGAGGATGGCGCGGACGGTGCGGAGCCCGGACCGGCCGCGGCCCTCGGGGAGGTCGATCTGGGTGACGTCGCCGGTGACGACGAGCTTGGATCCGAACCCGAGCCGGGTCAGGAACATCTTCATCTGCTCCGGGGTGGTGTTCTGCGCCTCGTCGAGGATGATGAACGAGTCGTTCAGGGTTCGGCCCCGCATGAACGCCAGCGGCGCGACTTCGATGGTGCCGCGTTCGAGGAGTCGGGCGACGGTCTCGGCGTCCAGCATGTCGTAGAGCGCGTCGTAGAGCGGGCGGAGGTACGGGTCGACCTTGGCGAGGACGTCGCCGGGCAAGAAGCCGAGCCGCTCCCCCGCTTCGACGGCGGGTCGGGTGAGGATGATCCGGTTCACGGCCTTGGCTTGCAACGCCTGCACCGCGAGCGCGACGGCGAGGTAGCTCTTGCCGGTCCCGGCCGGCCCGATTGCGAACGTGACCGTGTTGGCGGTGACGGCGTCCACGTAGCGCTTCTGCCCGGCGGTCTTGGGCCGAACCGGCTTGCGACCCCGGAGCACCTCGGTGCCGAGCACCTCGGTGGGGCGCTGGTCGGCCTTCAGCATCTCGATGGATCGTCCGAGCCCGTCGGCGTCGAGGGCGTGGCCGGTCTCGAGGAGCACGACGAGCTCCTCGAAGAGCCGTCCGACCCGCTCGGCATCCGCGGCGTCGCCGGTGACGGTGATCTCGTTGCCGCGGACGTGGATGCTGACCGGGAAGGCCTCTTCGACGAGCTTGAGGAGCTCGTCACGGTGCCCGAGCAGGTTGACCATGAGGTGGTTCCCGGGTACGAGAACCTTGAGCTGGGTCGGCGACGGTGTGGACACCTCGCGCGGCAGCGTAGTGCCGACCGTCGGCGCCCCGGGACGATCAGTCAGCCGGTGACGCGCAGGCCGAGCTCGTCGAGGCGCTGCCCGAGGTCTTCGGGAGTTCGCCCGAGAACGGCGGCGAGGACCCGGACGTCGTCGCGGCGGATGGTGAGCACCCGGCCGTTGAAGTCCTGGCGTTGCAGCTGGATGGTGGAGGCGTAGCGGGCGATCACCTCGGCGTCGGGCTCCTGGAGCTGGCTGAGTCGGACGAGGTCGATGGTGAACGTGTGGCCGTCGACGGTGTCGTGCGTGAGGTCGATCTCGACGTCGCTGCCGCGGGGCAGAAGCTGGTCGGGCGGGACGTCGTAGAGCTCGCCGAGCCGCAGGAGGCGGCTGACCGAGAGGGCCCGTTCGCCGCGCTCGTAGGCTCCGAGGACGGAGGCCTTGAACTCCTGCTCGGAGCGGGCCTCGACGTCGTGGAGCGAGAGGCCCTGCTGGCGTCGGATCACGCGCAGCCGGTCCCCGATCTGGACGCTGACGCGACTTTCCGGCTCGCTGATCTGCCCGTCGGAATTCACCCGCTGCTCCCAGCTCCCCCATGCTCGGGCCTCGCCCAGCGGCCCGCTGACACGGACAGTACCAAATGTCCCCTCGATCGGTCACGCTGGGTGGTCAGGCGCGGTCGGGTGGCGGTGCGCAGCGAGGGCGGCCGGGCCGGCCAGCGCCGCGGTCTCGGAGCGCAGAACGTGGGGCCCGAGCCCGAGACGGGGCGGGTGGCCGAGCGCGGCGAGCTCGCCCGGGGTGAGCCCGCCTTCGGGTCCGACAACGAGGATCCAGCCCGGCTCGGGCGGGTCGGGAAGGTCGGTGGGGGCGGCGCCGGCCCGGTCGGCGACGAGGAGGCCGGGCCGGCCGGCCAGGTCGCCGAGCGGGCCGGGGGCCTCGAGGAGCGGCAGCCGGGCCCGGCGGCACTGCGCGGCGGCCTCCCGCGCCACCCGCCGCAGCCGCTCCAGCACCGCGTCGGCCCGCTCACCGTCCCAGCGGACCACCGAGCGAGCGGTCGTGACCCACCAGATCTCGTCGACGCCGAGCTCGGTCGCGTGGCGCACGACCGCCTCCGGACGCTCCCCTTTGGTCGGCGCGCAGGCGAGCACCAGCCCGGGCGTGAGCCGCGGCTCGACGACCGGCGAGCCGTCGGCGGCGAGCGTCAGCTGCCCCGGGTCGGCTCGCGCCACCCGGTAGGGGCGCCAGCGGCCCGCGCCGTCGGCGGCGGTGACGGGCTCCCCGACACGGAGCCGCCGGACCCGCTCGAGGTGGTGGCCGTCACGACCGGTGACGTCGAGCTGGTCGGGCAGCGCGTCGACGAGGACGTGTGCCGCCGCGTCGGCCTGCGCGCACCAGCCGATCGCCGGCACGGCGTCCTACTGGAACGCGGAGCGCAGACGCGACATGACGCCCTTCTCCGGCGGGGCGACGTCGTCTCCGCGGAGCTCGGCAAGGTGCCGCCACAGCTCGGCTTCCTCGTCGGTGAGGCGGGTGGGGACCTCGACGTCGGCGCGGACGAGCAGGTCGCCGCGTCCCCGGCCCCGAAGCGACGGCACCCCGGCGTGCTTGACGCGGAACACGTGGCCCGCCTGCGTGCCGGCTGGGACGACGACCTCGTGCTCCCCGTCGAGACCGGCGACGACGAGGCGGGTGCCGAGCACCGCCTGGGTGGTGGAGATGCGACGGACGTGGAGCAGGTCGTCGCCTTGGCGTTCGAAGTCCGGGTGCGACGCGACGCGGACGGTGACGTACAGGTCGCCGGGGACGCCGCCGCGGGGCGCGGCCGGGCCTCGCCCGGCGAGCCGCAGCCGCTGCCCGGTGTCGACGCCGGCGGGGATCTCGACGTCGATGGTCCGCTGGGCGCGCACCCGCCCGTCGCCGCGGCAGTCTCGGCACTGGCTGAGGATGCGGCGGCCGGAGCCCTCGCACACCGCGCACGGCGCGGCGGTGACGAGCTGCCCGAGGATCGAGCGTCGCACCTGGCGCACCTCGCCGGTGCCGTTGCACACGTCGCAGCGGCTCGGGTGCGTCCCGGGCTCGCAGCCGGAGCCGTCGCAACGGGTGCAGGTGACGGGCAGGGACGCTTCGATGGCGTGGGTGGCGCCGAACATCGCGTCGTGCAGGCTGAGCTCGACGACGACCTCCGCGTCGGCCCCCCGGGCCGGGCCGGTCGGGCCGCGACGGGTGCCGAACGGGTCCCCGCCGAAGAAGGCGTCGAAGAGGTCACCGAACCCGAACGCCTCCGCTCCACCGCCACCGGCGCCGGCGCGGCCGTTGCCGACGTCGCCGAACACGTCGTAGCGGCGGCGACGCTCGGGGTCGCGCAGCGTCTCGTAGGCGACGCTGATCTGCTTGAAGCGCTCCTCGGCGTCAGGGTCGGGGTTCGAGTCGGGGTGGTACCGGCGGGCCAGGTCGCGGTAGGCGCGCTTGATCTCCTCGTCGCTGGCGGTGCGGGTGACGCCGAGCACGGCGTACAGGTCATCGCTCACGACAGGTGCTGCCCAAGCTGCTCGCTCACGGCCGCGACGGCGGCGAGAGCGTGGCGGTAGTCCATGCGGGTGGGTCCGAGCACGCCGACGATCCCGGCCCGCTGCCGGTCGACGTCGAAGGGGGCGAGCACGATCGCGCAGTCGCGGAGGTCCTCGAGCCGGTTCTCCGAGCCGATGCTCACCAGGTGACCCTGGTCGAGGAGCTCCCGCACGACGGAGACCACGATGACCTGGTGCTCGAGCACCTCGAGCAGCCGCGAGGTCCGCTCCGCGGTCTCGAACGCCTCCTGCTCCGCGGCCAGTCGGCTCGCGCCGCCGACGTACAGCGGCTCGGCGTGGTCGGCGGCCGCGGCGCGAAGGAGCGCCTCGTGGGCGAGGTCGACGACCGCGTCGACCGTCGGGTCGCCGTTCGCGCCGCCGGTTCGGGCCGTCTCGGGGAGCCGCGCCCACTCGTGGTCGCGGAGGCGGGCGTCGAGCACCGCGCTCGCCGCGTGCACCCGGTCGTCGGTGACCTCCCCGTCGAGGTGCACCACTTCCTTGTGGACGGCGCCGGTCGACAGCACGGCGACCAGGAGCGCCACGCCGGGCTGCAGCGGGACGAGCTGCACGCTTCGGACCCGCGACGAGTCGGATTCGGGCCCCATGACGAGCGCGGCGTGGCGGCTCACCCGGGCCAGCAGCTGGCTGGTCTCGGTGAGCAGGTCCTCGACGGCCTGGTGCGCGGAGGCGAAGAAGTCCGAGACGGCCCGCCGCTGCCCGGCCGGGAGCGAACCCGAGGTCGTGAAGTGATCGACGAAGTAGCGGTAGCCGCGGTCGGTGGGGATCCGCCCCGCCGAGGTGTGGGGCTGGGCGAGGTAGCCCTCCCGCTCGAGGATCGTCATGTCGTTGCGGACGGTGGCGCTCGACACCTGCAGCGCCGGGTCTCGGGCGATGGTCTGGGAGCCGACCGGCTGCGCGGTCTCGACGTACTCCTCCACGACCGCGCGCAGGATGGCGGCCTTGCGCTCGTCGAGCTCGACCTGCTCCGGGTGTTCCATCACAACGGCTCGTCTCGGGGGACCGGCTGCGGGGTTGGCACTCAATCCTACCGAGTGCCAATCGGGATTCGATGGGACGGCCTGGGGGCCGGCCCGGCGGCTCCGGCGTTGAGGAGCCGCACCGTGACCTCGTTGGCGAGGAGGCGGCCCCGCCGGGTCAGCCCGACCCGGCCGGGTCCGCCCGCGAGGAACCCGGCCCGGGTGAGGTCCTTCACCTGGTCGGCCGCGTCCGGGTGGGGGGCGACGCCGCCGCGGGTGCGGAGGGCGAGCACGAGTCGCTCCTCGGCCCGGGTGGCCGGATCGAGGCGCTCGGAGCCGGCGTCGGGATCGGCGCCGGCCCGGATCCGGTCGACGTACCGCTCGGGGGTCCGGACGTTCCAGGAGCGCACGCCGTGGCGGTGGCCGTGCGCGGCGGCCCCGATGCCGAGGTAGTCGCCCTGCGCCCAGTAGAGGAGGTTGTGACGGCACTCGTGCCCGGGGCGGCTCCAGTTCGAGATCTCGTACCAGTCGAGGCCTGCCGCGCCGAGCGTCGTGTCGGCGAGCTCGTACTTGGCGGCCTGGTCGTCGTCGTCGGGGGCCGGGACCAGCCCGCCGGCGACGCGTCGGCCGAGCGGCGTGCCAGGCTCGATCGTGAGGGCGTAGGCGCTCACGTGGGGTGGGTCGAGGGCGAGCGTCTCGTCGAGGGTGGCGCGCCAGTCGTCGAGGGTCTCGCCGTCCGCGCCGTAGATGAGGTCGAGGTTGAAGTGGTCGAGCCCGACCGTGCGGGCCGCGTCGACGGCTCGGCGCACGTTGGCGGGCTGGTGGGTGCGGCCGAGGGCGGCGAGGACGTGGGCGCGCATCGACTGCACGCCGAACGAGAGGCGGGTGACGCCGCCGGCCGCGTAGGCGGCCAGCTTGGCGACGTCGACGGTGTCCGGGTTGCACTCGACGGTGACCTCGGCGTCCCGGGGACGGGGGATCTGGTCGAGGATGCGGAGCAGCGGGGCGGCGTCGAGGAGGGAGGGGGTGCCGCCGCCGAAGAAGACGCTCGTCGCCTCGGTCAGCTCGCCGCGGGCGACGCGGCGCCGCAGGTCGGTGACGCACGCGTCGACGTAGTCGTCGAGGACCCAGGACCGGTCGGTCCAGGTCGCGAAGTCGCAGTAGTCGCAGCGATGGGCGCAGAACGGGACGTGCACGTACACGCCCTGGGCGGCCGGGTGGGCGACGGTCGGCTCGACCACGGTCATGGCTCGTCGAGTCGGAGCGCGGCGACGAAGGCCTCCGGGGGCACCTCGACCCGTCCGATCTGCTTCATCCGCCGCTTCCCTTCCTTCTGACGGTCGAGCAGCTTGCGCTTGCGGGTCACGTCCCCGCCGTAGCACTTGGCGAGGACGTCCTTGCGCTTGGCCTTCACCGTCTCCCGGGCGATGACCCGCCCGGCCAGGGTGGCTTGGATCGGCACGTCGAAGAGCTGGCGGGGGATCAGCTCGCGGAGCCGCTCGGTCATCTGGCGCCCGTAGCTCTGGGCCTTCTGGCGGTGCACGACGGTCGAGAACGCGTCGACGGGCACCAGGTTCAGGAGCACGTCGACCTTGACGAGGTCGGAGGGCCGGTAGCCGGCCGGCTCGTAGTCGAGGCTCGCGTAGCCGCGGGTGCGGGACTTCATGAGGTCGAAGAAGTCCATGACGATCTCGGCCAGCGGCAGCTCGTAGACGCAGCTCGACCCGCTCCTCGGAGAGGTACTCGAGCTTCGTCATCTCGCCCCGCCGGGCCTGCGACAGCTCCATGAGCGGGCCGACGTAGTCGGTCGGGGTGAGCATCGTCACCGTCACGTAGGGCTCCTCGATCTGGGCCACGTTGCTCGGCGGCGGCATCGCGGACGGGTTGTCGATGATCTCGACCTCGCCGTTCGTGAGGTGGACCTGGTACTCGACGTTCGGGGCGGTCGCGACGAGCGACAGGTCGTACTCGCGCTCGAGCCGCTCGCGGACGATCTCCATGTGGAGCAGGCCGAGGAAACCGCAGCGGAACCCGAACCCGAGCGCCCCCGACGTCTCGGGCTCGTAGGTGAACGACGAGTCGTTGAGCTGGAGCTTCTCGAGCGCGTCGCGCAGGTTCGCGTACTCGTCGCCGACGACCGGGTAGAGGCCGCAGAAGACCATCGGCTTGGGGTCTCGGTAGCCGGGCAGCGCCTCACCCGGGTTGGACGGCGTCGTGATCGTCTCCCCCACCCGGGCCTGGCGGACCTCCTTGATGCCGGCGATGAGGTAGCCGACCTCCCCCGGCCCGAGCGCCGCGACCGGGGTCGGCCGCGGGGTTCGCACCCCGACCTCCTCCGCGTCGTGGACCGCGCCCGCGTGCACGTAGCGGAGCCGGGCGCCGCTCACGAGCGACCCGTCGAAGACCCGCACCGAGCTGACGACCCCCCGGTACGAGTCGTAGAAGGAGTCGAAGAGCAGCGCCCGCAGCGGCCCGTCGGGGTCGCCGCTCGGCGCGGGGATCCGGTCCACGACCGCGTCGAGCAGCTCGGGAACCCCCTCGCCGGTCTTGGCTGAGATGCGGAGCAGCTCGTCGGCGGGCAGCCCGAGGACCCGTTCGATCTCCTCCGCCCGGCGGTCGGGCTCCGCTTGGGGGAGGTCGATCTTGTTGAGGACGCCGACGATGGTGAGGTTGGCCTCCAACGCCGCGTAGCAGTTCGCCAACGTCTGGGCCTCGATGCCCTGGCTGGCGTCGACGAGCAGCACCGCGCCTTCGCAGGCCGCGAGGCTGCGGGACACCTCGTAGCCGAAGTCGACGTGGCCCGGGGTGTCGATCAGGTGCAGCCAGTAGTCCCGCCAGTGGAGGCGGACGTTCTGGGCCTTGATGGTGATCCCGCGCTCCCGCTCGAGATCCATGGTGTCGAGGTACTGCTCCCGCATGGAGCGGGCGTCGACGGCGTGACACAGCTCGAGGATCCGGTCCGCGAGCGTGCTCTTGCCGTGATCGACATGGCTGAGCAGCGAGAAGCACCGACTGCGTGAGATGTCCAAGTCGGCTCCGGACCCGCTTGACGACCGGCGCCCGCCGCGGCTCGAACGGCGGGTGGCACCGCTCGAGCGTAGCGACCGGCGCCGCCCGCGCCGACGGTGGGCGGGTCGAGCCGGGTCAGCGCTCGCGTGGGAGGCGGGCGGGCCGCGGCTGCTAGCCTCGGTCTCTCTTCTCCGCATCTCGGTGACCAGGACTCGACGCGTGGCGAACATCAAGGGCCAGATCAAGCGCAACCGTCAGAACGAGACGCGTCGGCTGCGCAACCAGACGACCCGCACCGAGCTGAAGACCCGGGTGAAGGCGGCCCGCGTCGCGACCGACGAGGGCTCGGCCGACGCCGACGAGCTGATCCGCCTCGCTCAGCAGCGCCTGGCCCAGGCCGGCGCGAAGGGCCGGATCCATCCCCGCCAAGCCGCCCGGCGCACGTCGCGGCTCATGAAGCGCGGCGCGACGGGCGCGACGGGCTAGCTGGCTTCGATCGCCCGCCCGGGGTCAGGGCGGCGAGGCGGGCCACCAGCAGCTCGATCACGACGTCCTCGGGGATCGCCCGCGCGCCTTTGAGGTCGAGGTCGGCCTGGGCGAGCAGGTCGAAAGCCCGCCGGAGGCCCTCCGCGCCGAGGGCCCGAGCCTGGCGCAGACGGAACCCGGCCGCCCGAGGGTTGCTCCGGCCCCCCAGCGCGGCCGCCGCGTCCTGGCTGGTGTTGATGCTCGGGTCGTCGAGGCGGAGCAGCCGTCGGTAGTGGCCGTGGAGCAGGGCCGTGATCTGCAGTGGGTGCATCGGGCGCGGCTGGCGGGGGCTGGTCACCGTGAGCAGCCGGCGGACGGTCGTCAACGCGCCCGGGACGTCGCCCCGCTCGATCGCGTTCGTGAGGTCCCACACCGGGATCGAGCCCGCCTCGCCGAGGTAGGGCTCGACGTCGTCGACGTCGAGGCGGGCGCCGGGCCCGTACACGCCGGCGAGCGTGGCGACGAGCCCCGGGACGAGGCCGGCGTCCTCCCCGACGTGGGCCTTCAGCGCGTCGACGGCCGCGCTGGTCAGGGCGAGGTTCGCGTCGTGCAGCGACACGGTCAGCACGTCCCCGCTGCGCTCGGACGGCGGCGCGGTGACGGAGCCGTGGGCCCGGGCCCACTTGTCGAGCGAGTCGGGGGTCTTGCCGCCGCCGACGACGAGGACCAGCTCGGTCGTGGGCAGCGGGTCGTCGAGGTAGCGGGTCAGCGGGCCGACGTCGGCGGCGCGGAGGTTGCCGATCTCGCGGAGCACCACGATGCGCTGGGCGGTCATGAACGGAGGGCTCGACGCGGCCAGCACCGCCGCCGCGACGATCGCCTCTCGGTCGAGGCCGGGCTCGTCGCCGTCGCCGCGGGCGGGGACGGTGAGCTCCTCGACGGACAGGGACCGGTCCTCGCCGTCGAGCAGCTCGCCGATCAGCGCCGAGACGACGTCGTCGCGCAGGATCGGGTCCGAGCCGGTGACGAGGTGCACGCTCATACGACACCGACCGGCGCCGCGGCGAGGATGGCCTCGACGGTGCGGCACACCCGGACCGTTCCCGCGACGTCGTGGACCCGCACGATCCGGCAACCGTGGGTGACGCCGTACGCGACGGCGGCCAGCGACACGTTCCGGCGGTCCTCGATCGGCAGGTCGAGGAGCTCGCCGAGGAACCGCTTGTTGGAGGCGGAGAGCAGCAGCGGGTAGCCGAGGCTGGCCAGCGTCGCGCTCTCCCGGAGCAGCACCGCGCTCATGGCGGGCGTCTTGCCCAGGTCGAGGCCGGCGTCGAGGGCGATCTGGTCGTCGGCCAGGCCGGCGGCTCGGGCTCGTCGGGCCCGGTCCTGCAGGAAGCCGCGCACCTCCCCGAGCAGGTCCCGGTAGACGGGGTCGGGATCCGGGACGCGGGGTCGGAGCCGGATGTGGGTCGCCACGACCGACGCCTGATGGCGGGCCGCGACGGTCAGGTAGTCGGGGTCGGCGAACCCGCTGATGTCGTTGCCGACCGCCGCGCCGGCCGAGCAGGCCGCGTCGAGCACCCCGGCCCGCCACGTGTCGACCGACAGCGGGACGGGCAGGCGGGCGGCCAGCGCCTCGATCGTCGGCACGACCCGGTCCAGCTCCTCGGCCTCGTCGACGTCGGGCCCCGGGCCGGCTTTCACCCCGCCGACGTCGAGGACGTCGGCGCCCTCCGCGACGAGCTGCGACGCCCGGGCCAGGAGCGTGTCGAGCGCGAACGTGGCGCCGCGGTCGTAGAACGAGTCGGGGGTGCGGTTCAGGACGCCCATGACGAGCGTCCGGTTGGTGAGGTCGTGGACGCGGTCCCCGAGCCGAAAGCGCCACGGCATGCGGGGCGAGGCTACCGCTCCCCTCCCCCGACCCAACCGGGGGGGGGTCATCCGGAGGGCGGCGGCGGGCCGGTGGTCGTCGTGGCGTCGGTCGTGGTGGTCGTGGTCGAGGAGGTGGACGAGGAGGTGGTGGTGGTCGGCACGACGATCTGCTGGCCGTCTCGGAGCTTGGCGGCCAGGTCGAGGTGGTCGAGGTCGGCGCCCGCCAGCGCGCCGCCGGTCGCGTCGAGCGCGTCGACGACCCGCGCTCCCGCGGGCAGCGTCACCACGCCGGGGTGCGTGACCGCCCCCGCGACCTGGACGACGACCGTGGTGGCGGAGGCCGTGGGGCGCGAGCGCGCCGTCGACGGCGCGGTGGTCGAGGCCGGCCCGGCCGCGCCGCCTGGGGTGCGGAACGAGGCGAGCGCGGCGACCAGCGCGATGACGGCGGCCAGGGTGAGGACCGCCCGTCCGTCCCGGCCTAGCCCGGCGACGCCGAGGCGGTCGGCGAGCCCGGGCCGGCGGTGGCGGAGCCGGCGCGGGGTTCGGTCCTCGGGTCCCCAGAAGTCCGGGTCGGCGACGGTTCCAGTCCCGGCCTGGTCGGGCGCGACGGGACGGCGGTGAGGATCGAGTTCGGGCACGGTGACCTCCGGCAGGGGACGGGGAATCCGGAGGAAGTGCCGCGGGGAAGGACCCCGACGGTATCAACCGATGACGAAGTTGACGAGCCGTCCGGGGACGACGATCACCTTGCGGACCGTGGCGTCGCCGAGCAGGCCCGCGATTCGGGGCTGGGCGCGGGCGGCCGCCTCGACGGTGTCGTCGGTCGCCCCGGCCGGGATCTCGAGTCGGGCTCGGGGCTTGCCGTTGACCTGCACGACGATCTCGACCGTCTCCTCGACCAGCTCGGCGGGATCCGCGGTGGGGAACGGGACGTAGGTGAGCGAGTCGGGATCGCCGAGCCGGGACCACAGCTCCTCGGCGACGTGCGGGGCGAGCGGAGCGAGCATGAGCGTGAGGGCCTCCGCGACCTCGCGGGGGCGCGGCCGGTGTCGGCGACCACCTGAGTCAGCTCGTTGTTCAGCTCGAAGAGCCGAGCGATCGCGGTGTTGAACTTCAGGTGCTGCATGTCGTCACGGACCTCGGCGATCGTCCGGTGCAGCAGCCGGCGCGTCGCCGGGTCGGCGGCGTCGTCGGTGACGTGCAGGTCACCGGTGTCCTCGTCGACCAGGTTGCGCCACACCCGCTGCAAGAACCGGTGGACTCCGACGATGTCGGTCGTGCTCCATGGCCGGCTGGTGTCGAGCGGCCCCATGAACATCTCGTAGAGCCGGAGCGTGTCCCCCCCGTAGTCCCGGTAGACCTCGTCGGGGGTGACGACGTTGTGGAGGCTCTTGCCCATCTTCCCGTAGTCGCGGGTGACCGGCTCCCCGTGGAAGGAGAAGTCGCCGTCGCGGCGCTCGACCTCTGACGCCTCGACGTACATCCCGCGGTCGTCTCGGTACGCGTACGCCTGGATGTAGCCCTGGTTGTAGAGCCGGTGGAACGGCTCCGGCGTCGACACGTGGTGGAGGTCGAAGAGGATCTTGTGCCAGAACCGGGCGTAGAGCAGGTGGAGGACGGCGTGCTCGACGCCGCCGACGTAGAGGTCGACGCCGCCCCCGCCCGGTCCGTCCATCCAGTACCGCTCGACGGTCGGGTCGACCAGCCGCTCCTCGTTGGTCGGGTCCAGGTAGCGGAGGTAGTACCAGCACGACCCGGCCCACTGCGGCATCGTGTTGGTCTCCCGTCGGTACGGGCGGACGCCGCTCCCGAGGTCGAGCTGGACCTCGACCCACTGCTCGGCCCGGGCCAGCGGCGGCTCGGGGGGCGTGTCGGTCGTCGCGTCGTCGACCACCTGGGGCTCGAAGTCGTCGAGCTCGGGGAGCTCGACGGGCAGCATCGATTCGGGGAGCGCGACCGGGAGCCCCTCGTCGTCGTAGACGATCGGGAACGGCTCCCCCCAGTACCGCTGTCGGCTGAACAGCCAGTCGCGCAGCTTGTAGGTCACCGTGCCGGCACCGACGGCGTGCTCCTCGAGCCAGGCGATCATCCGGGCCTTGGCCTCCTCGACGAAGAGCCCGTCGAGGAACCCGCTGCTGATGGCGGGCCCCTCGCCCGTGTACGCCTCGCCGTTGAAGTCGCTCGGTGGCTCCACGGTGCGGACGATCGGGAGGTCGAACTCGGCCGCGAAGTCCCAGTCGCGCTGGTCCTGGCCGGGGACGGCCATGATCGCCCCCGTGCCGTACCCCATCAGCACGTAATCGGCGACGAAGATCGGGATGTACTGGCCCGAGGCGGGGTTCTCGGCGAAGGCGCCGGTGAACACGCCGGTCTTCTCGCGTCCTTCGGCCTGCCGCTCGAGGTCGGTGCGAGCCCCGACGAACGACCGATAGCGGGCGATCGCCTCGGCCGGGTTCGCGTCGGCCCCGAACAGTCCCCGCCACGCCGGCGGGACCGCGGCGGCGTCGTCGCCGATCGTGGCGCTCGGCCACTGGGGCGGGACGACGTGATCCACAGCCGGGTGCTCGGGCGCCAGGACGAGGTAAGTGGCGCCGAACAGCGTGTCGGGCCGGGTGGTGAACACCTCGATCTCAACGTGGCCATGCGCTTCGACCGGGAAGCGAATCGTGGCGCCGGTGCTGCGCCCGATCCAGTTGCGCTGCATGACCTTGATCGGCTCGGGCCACTCGAGCAGGTCGAGGTCGGCGAGCAGCCGGTCCGCGTACTTCGTGATGCGAAGCTTCCACTGCTCGAGGGGCCGCTTGAACACCGGGTGGTTGCCCCGCTCGCTGCGACCGTCGGCCGTGACCTCCTCGTTGGCGAGGACCGTCCCCAGCGCCGGGCACCAGTTGACGAGCGCCTCCTCCCGGTAGGCGAGCCGGTAGGAGTCCACGACCCGGCGCCGGGTTCGGGCGTCGAGCTCCACCCACGGCTCCCCCTCCGGGTTCTCGGCCGACGTGGGCGGGCGGGTCCCGGCCTCGAGCTCGTCGACCAGCTCCCCGATCGGGCGCGCTCGGTCGGCGTCGTCGTCATACCAGGCGTTGAAGATCTGGAGGAAGATCCACTGCGTCCACCGGTAGTACGGAACGTCGGTGGTGGCCACGCCTCGCCGCGGGTCGTGGCCCAGGCCGAGGGCCCGGAGCTGGCGCCGCATGGTGGCGATGTTCTGGTCAGTGGTCACCCGGGGGTGCTGGCCCGTCTGCACCGCATACTGCTCGGCGGGCAGCCCGAACGCGTCGTAGCCCATGGCGTGGAGCACGTTGCTGCCCGCCATGCGGTGGAACCGGGCGAACACGTCGGTGCCGATGTAGCCGAGCGGGTGGCCGACGTGGAGACCGGCGCCGCTCGGGTACGGGAACATGTCGAGCACGTACAGCTTCGGGAGCCCCGCCGCCCGGTCGAACCCTTCCGACAGCGGGCCGACCGGGTTCGGGGTGAAGAAGGTCCCGTGCTCGTCCCAGTAGTCCTGCCACTTCGCCTCGAGCTGGTTCGCCAGGCGCGCGTCGTATCGGAACGGCGGGACGTCGACGTCGGGTGGGCTCACCGGTTTGGACATGGCTCCGGCGAGCGTAGCGACGCGCCCGCCGCCTCCTCTTCCTCCCTCTCGGTCGCTCACCCATGACCGGGGCGGGAACCGCGCCCGGGCCGCTGGTACCGTTGTCGCTCCCCCTGGGCCTGTAGCTCAGTCCGGTAGAGCGCCTCCATGGCATGGAGGAAGTCAGGGGTTCAAGTCCCCTCAGGTCCACAGCGTTGTCAGACTTACGATGTTTCCGCTCGTCAACGGTGCTATCTGGCGTCCAATCGCTCAGGCGCCCTGGACGTCGAGGTTAGCCGCCGATGCAGGACCTGTCGGTCGAGATCAGGCAACGTCGAATCGATCGAGATTTATGACCTTGTCCCACGCAGCGACAAAGTCGGGCACGAACTTCTGCTGCGAGTCGTCGCACGCGTAGACCTCGGCGATCGCTCGGAGCTGGGAGTTGGAACCGAAGACGAGATCAACGGCGGTGCCGGTCCACGTGACCTCATCCGTAGCGCGACCGCGGCCCTCAAACACGTTTTCAGATGACGGGGATGCCTTCCATTCCGTCCTCATGTCAAGCAAGTTCACGAAGAAGTCGTTGGTCAACGTCTCGGGCCGGTCGGTGAAGACGCCGTTTTCGGACTGCCCGAAGTTGGCGTTGAGCGCACGCATACCGCCGATGAGAACCGTCATCTCGGGAGCGGTCAATGTCAACAGGTCGGCCCGCTCCACGAGCAGGTGCTCCGCAGGCGACTTCTGTCCGGCTTGGAGGTAGTTGCGGAACCCATCTGTGGTCGGTTCGAGCACGGCAAACGACGCCACGTCGGTTTGCTGCTGCAAAGCGTCCGTGCGGCCGGGCGTGAAAGGAACCGTTACGTCGTGCCCGGCGTTCTTCGCCGCTTGCTCGACGGCAGCGCAGCCGCCCAGAATGATGATGTCAGCGAGCGAGACCTTCTTTCGGCCGGACTGTGAGCTGTTGAAGTCCTGCTGGATCCCCTCCAGGGTCTGCAGCACCTTCGCCAGTTCCGTTGGATTGTTGACCTTCCAGTCCTTTTGCGGCGCGAGGCGAATACGCGCCCCGTTGGCTCCGCCGCGCTTGTCGGTGCCGCGGAAGGTTGCCGCCGACGCCCAGGCGGTCGAGACCAACTGGGCAATGGACAGACCTGATGCGAGAATCCGGCCCTTGAGATCTGCGATCTCCTGCACTCCGATCAACTCGTGAGTGACCTCGGGGACTGGGTCCTGCCACAGCTGCGGCTCTGAAGGAACCAGCGGACCGAGGTAGCGCGAGACAGGTCCCATGTCGCGGTGCGTCAGCTTGTACCACGCCTTGGCGAATGCTTCTGCTAACTGGTCCGGGTTCTCGTGGAAGCGCTTCGAAATCGGCCCATAGATCGCATCTACCTTGAGCGAGAGGTCCGTCGTGAGCATCACGGGGGCGTGCCTCTTCGACGGATCGTGAGCATCCGGCACAGTGCCCTGTGCAGATGGGTCCCTGGGAGTCCACTGCTTCGCACCGGCCGGGCTCGTCGTCAGCTCCCACTCGTACTTGAAGAGGTTGTCGAAGAAACCGTTGTCCCACCTCACCGGGTCGTTGGTCCATGCGCCCTCCAACCCGCTGGTGTACGTGTCATCTCCCGTGCCACTGCCAAAGCTGTTCCTCCAGCCAAGGCCTTGCTCCTCGAGGCTGGCACCCTCGGGTTCGGGACCGACGTACGGGTCCTCAGTGACAGCGCCATGGGTCTTGCCGAACGTGTGTCCGCCGGCAATGAGCGCAACCGTCTCCTCGTCGTTCATCGCCATGCGAGCGAAGGTCTCTCGAATGTCCTTGGCTGCAGCAAGCGGATCTGGGTTGCCGTTCGGCCCTTCGGGATTCACGTAGATCAGACCCATTTGCACGGCACCGAAAGGATTGTCGAGTTCCCGGTCGCCGCTGTAGCGCTCATCTCCAAGCCACGTGTGCTCAGGCCCCCAGTAAATGTCCTCTTCGGGCTCCCAGATGTCCTCCCGCCCGCCGCCGAAGCCGAACGTCTTGAACCCCATCGATTCCAGGGCACAGTTGCCAGCGAAGATCATCAGGTCGGCCCAGGAGATCTTCCGCCCGTACTTCTGCTTGATCGGCCAGAGCAACCTGCGCGCCTTATCGAGGTTCGCGTTGTCGGGCCAACTATTGAGCGGGGCAAAGCGCTGAGCGCCGGCGCCGCCACCGCCCCGGCCGTCGGCGATGCGGTACGTGCCTGCGCTGTGCCACGCCATCCGGATGAAGAGCGGCCCGTAGTGGCCGTAGTCGGCGGGCCACCAGTCCTGCGACGTTGTCATTGCCTCGATGATGTCCTGCTTCAGCGCATCGAGGTCGAGAGTCTTGAACTCTTCTGGGTAGTTGAAGTCCTTGCCCATCGGATTGGACAGGGGCGAATGCTGGTGGAGAATCTTCAGGTTCAGCTGATTCGGCCACCAGTCCTGGTTCGACCTGCTCCCAACCGCCGTGTCCAGGACTGGGCACTTGCTTTCGTTATCCACGTTCTCTGCTGTGGTCGCGCCGGGACTGTCAGGCATGGGAATCTTCCTGATTGTGGGTTTATTGGATCGGTGCAATCTCTTGAGTTGCGGTTCTCCGCTGGCTTCGATGTCAGCGTGTCGGTGGATCGAAGCGAGTCGACACTCGAACGACACCCAAGGTCACCCCTGACCAGGCCCCTGTACAGGGGAAGAAGTCCCAACTCGCGCCACCGGGCAGGCCGACTGGCGATAGGGCGTGGCGAATGGCGATCCGGAGGCGAAGCCCGTCACGCAGGTCGGGCTCGCTGGTCTCACCGTGTGCCGACGTTCCTGATCCCAGTCTTGGTAGGCCCAGCGGCGGAATGGCACGACGCTGACCGGGACAATGCTCGAGACGATTCGAGCAGCTTCGCCACCGCCTCGAAGGCCCCGGGGTTTGAGAACAGTCCCCTCAGGTCCACCAGAAGTCTCCCTCAAGCTCCGCCGCCCTGGCTCACCCGAGAGCTTCTCCTCACGGGCGTTGTCGAGATCGCGACCAGATCTCCGCTGCTGATACGCAGCGGAGAGACCGGTTGATGCCTGGAGCGAGGTTCGCCGAGCCAGAGAGCGCGACGCTGTCACAGGCGCGCCGTAGGTTCGGCTGCGTGAAAGGTTCGGGAGGTGGTCAGGATGTTGATGGCCGACGGCTGGAGTCTCGACCGCCAGCGCGGCAGCCATCGCCAGTTCCGACATCCAGACAAGCCAGGCACGGTGACCATCGCAGGCAAGCCGGGCGAGGATCTGAAGGCAGGTACCCTGGCGAGCATTCTTCGGCAGGCAGGTCTCGGAGGGCGCGGGAGATGAAGGCGTACGCAGTGATCATCGAGGGCGGTGACGAATTGTTCTCCGCGTACGTCCCCGACTTGCCCGGCTGTGTCGCGACCGGCCGTTCGGTCGATGAGGTCGAGACCCGGATTCGAGAGGCGATTCAAGGACATATCAAGAGTCTCAAGAAACATGGGGAGCCGGTTCCCGAGCCGGCGGCAGCCGCGGTCCGATTCGTCGACGTTGCCTAGCCACGACACGAGAGAGGGATTCGTCACCTCGAGCGCGTCTCCGGGACGTTCAGCGCCCGGAGCCGTGGAATTCTGCCAGGCCCTCGAAGAGGGCAGGGTTTGAGAACAGTCCCCTCAGGTCCACGGCGTCGTCGAAATCACAACGCTTGGGCTGATCAGAGTCGTACTCGCTCTAGTCACTGACGCGCGTAACTCAAGCCTCCCGCGATTCCCGAGCGACTGCGATCGCGCGGCGTGCCTGTGAGGGCGTCTGAGTACACTGCGCCGACCCTCTTCCGCAGGCGGAGGGCAGACCGTCAGCGGGTTGAGGGCGAGGATTTGTTGTGGGTCGTGCTCCGAACATCCTGTTGATCACCACAGACGAGGAGCGGTTCCGGATTCCGCGGCCGGACGGGTTCTCGTTGCCGGCCCGTGAACGCGTGGCTGAATCAGGGATCACGTTCGAGCGGTACTACGCGGGCTCGACGCAGTGCAGTTCGGCAAGGTCGGTGATGTACACGGGCCAGCACATGCCGATCACCCAGATCTACGACAACGACAACATGCCGTACGTCCGTCCGCTCGATCCTGGGTTGGGCACGATCGGCACAATGCTGCGCCAGCAGGGTTATTACTGCGTTTACCAGGGGAAGTGGCATCTGTCGAACGCGTATATCGATCCGGCCAAGCCGGTCTCGACGGTGAACGCGCTGGAGCCCTACGGGTTCTCCGAGTGGAACGACTGGGGTGACATCGACGGCGGCGCCTGGGCCGGGCTGCGGGTTGATCCGGTGATTTCCGGGCAGGCCGTGAAGTGGCTTCGGGAGCGTGCTGAGGACGTCGCCCGGGAGCAGCCGTGGTTCATGCCGGTGAACTTCGTGAACCCGCACGACATCATGAGTTTCGACTACGGCTCCGGATCGACGGTCGATCTACCGCTCGGCCTCGCGCACGCGGTGAAGATGAGACCGCCGGCCGACGTCCCGGTCTACCGCAGCGAGTGGGACGTGGAACTGCCGAGGAACGTTCACGACGACCTCTTGGGCGCGGCGCCGGCCGTGCGCGAGTACGCCGAGATGCTCGACATTGTGTTCGGTCCGGTCACCTCCCACGAACATTGGCGTGCGGGGATCAACTTCTATCTGAACTGCTTGCGGGACGTGGACCGCAGCATCGAGCTGGTGCTCGACGCGCTCGAGGCCTCGGGGCAGGCCGATCGCACGATCGTGATCTTCACTGCCGACCACGGCGAGATGGCCGGTTCCCATGGCCTGCGCCAGAAGGCCAACTTCGTATATGACGAGAACTTCCATGTCCCATTGGTGATCAGTCACCCCGACTTCGACGGTGGGAGCACGACGAGCACGATTGCGTCCGCGGTCGACCTGGCACCGACCCTCCTCGCGTTCGCGGCCATCGACGACCCTGCGATAGCAACACGGTTCCCGGCGCTGCGCGGCCACGCGCTCCTCCCTGCGCTCGGCGGGCAGCGAGTGCGCGACGGCGTACTGACCGCGGTCGAGTCCGTCATCGGCCTCGACGCGGACTTCTGGGCAGCGTTCAGCGACCCCGATGCGCCCAAGCGACTCCAGTCCGGCGAGCTACGCCCGGACTTCCGCAAGCGCGGGTTCCTGCGCGGTTATACCGACGAGCGGTACAGCTTCGGCCGGTACTTCTCGCCACTCGATCCGAACCGCCCGACCGACGTCGATTCGCTGTTCGCCCACAACGACGTCGTCCTCTACGACCGCCACGACGATCCCGACGAGGTCAACAACCTCGCGCTCGATTCTGCACGTCGAGATCTTGTGGGGGAATACTCCGCGAAGCTCGAACGGCTGATCTCCGAGGAGATCGGCGACGACCGCGAGACATGGGTCCTCGAACGGCCCAATCTGGTCGGCTGGCCGGCCTGGCGCGGCGACACCGCCGCGTGAAGCCAGGCGCACGCCGACCCTACGAACCTCCAGAGCGGGTTCTCGCGGTGAGGGGTGCTGGCACTGACCGAGCAGGGTGCTTCGCGGCACGGTGCCGTCGTCGAGCTCGGTTGGGAGCCTCGATCGGCGCTCATCGCGCTCGTTAATGCCCTCGATGGCTTCGTGGTGCCGAGGACTGAGCGTTCATGGGAGAGGAATTGTGACTGCCTCGTGGTTTCTCGAGCGCGGCGGTCGGATGCCCTATCTGTACCCAGCCGATCGAAGAGCACGGGGTTTGAGAACAGCCCCCTCAGGTCCGCCCTGTGATGTGTCGAGACATCGGCGACTGGTGTCGCGAGACATCGTAGATCTCGGTCTCAGCCCTGGGGCTGGTAGTCGCGGGTGGGATCGAGGGTGAGCTGGCGGATGAGTTGGCCGGTGTCATCGAGGATTCTGATGTCTCGTCCGGCGACGAGGATGGCGACGGTTCTGTGGGCGTGGCGTCGTCCGATGCCGATGTGGTGGAGGCGTCCGGCGTAGCGGACGGTGAGTTTGCCGTCGCGGTCGATGGTGTCGAGCACCGGACCCTGGCCGGGCCGGTGCGGCGAGTCAGGACTCCGTGTATCCAGTCGGGGCGGCGTCGAGGATCACCGTCTTGGTCTCGAGGAACGGCAGCAGCCCCTCGCGTCCGCCTTCCCGTCCGATCCCGGACTGCTTGAAGCCCCCGAAGGCCATCCCAAAGTCGGTTCGGAACGCGTTGTGCCCGACCGTGCCCGACCGGAGCTGGCCGGCGACGGCCCGGGCCCGGTCCGCGTCGGTGGTGAACACCGAGGCGTTGAGCCCGTAGATCGTGTCGTTGGCGATCCTGACTGCGTCCTGCTCGTCGGCGGCCGGGATGACGCTCAGGACGGGGCCGAAGATCTCCTCTTGCGCGATGGTCGAGGAGTTGTCGACGTTGGCGAACACGGTCGGCTCGACGTACCAGCCTCGGTCGAGGTCCTTCGGGCGTCCACCGCCGGTCGCGAGCGTCGCTCCCTCGGAGACACCCCTGGCGATGTAGCCCTCGACCCGGTCGCGCTGCCGGCTAGCGACCAGCGGGCCCATCTGGGTCTGCTCGTCGAAGGGATCGCCGACCCGCACCTGGGAGAACGTGCCGGCGAGCGCGTCGACGAGCTCGTCGTGGCGGCTCTGGCTGACCACGATCCGGGTCAGCGAGGAGCAGACCTGCCCCGACAGGAAGCACTCGGCGCCCGAGATGGTGCGTGCGACCTTGGCCAGGTCGGCGTCGTCGAGGATGACGGCCGCCGACTTCCCGCCGAGCTCGAGGGTGCAGCGCGCGATCCGCTCCCCGCAGATCGACGCGATCCGGCGCCCCGCGGCGGTGGAGCCGGTGAAGGTGATCTTGTCGACCCGAGGGTCGCGGACGAGCAGCTCCGAGACCTCCCGGTCGGCGGTGACGACGTTGAGGACCCCCGAGGGCAGCCCGATCGATTCGGCGACCTCGGCGACGACGTAGCTCTCGCCCGGCGCCTCCGGCGAGGACTTGAGGATCACGGTGCAGCCGGCCAGGAGGGCCGGGCCGACCTTGTGGGAGATGAGGCCCATCGGCGCGTTCCACGGGATGATGGCCCCGACGACCCCGACCGGTTCCCGCACCAGGAGCCCGAACTTGCCGCCCATGGTGGGCTGCGCGGGCTCCTCGAACGGGAACGTGTCGGCCAGCGCGGCGTACGACTCGAACGCCCCCGCCGCGCCCGTCCCCGCGTACTGCGCGATCGAGAACACCACGCCGGACTCGCGCGGCCAGAGCTGCCCCAGGTCCTCGTTGCGCTCCTGGAGCCCCGCGCCGAGCGCCCGGAGGTACCCGGCCCGTTCGGCATGGCTCATCCTCGGCCACGGCCCGTCGTCGAACGCCTCCCGCGCTGCGCTGACCGCGCGCTGGATGTCCTCGGCGGTCGCCTCCGCGATGCGGAAGTACACCTCCTCCGTGCCCGAGTCGATGACGTCGATCTTCTCGTCCGAGGCCGGCTGGACCCACTCGCCCCCGATGAAGAAGCGGTCGGCGTGGCGCAGCGGCGCGGTCATGACCTTGGCTCAGCTCAACTCGTACCTCATTCGCAGAGCAGCGGACCGTCGTGGGTCGGCTTGGGCAGCGTACTCACTTCGTCGCGGGCCCGTTCCCGCGTTGCCCTCGCGCGTCTCGTGGGACCGTCCTGACCACGAAGCCTGACCGGGCCGCGACCACCTCGCCGGGCGGGCGACCCTCGTCGGCACGGATCGAGCGGCCGTGCGACCGAAGCGCCTTCCCAGACCAGCCCGACCGTCGCCGCGGCGAGGGCCCACGACGCGGAGGCGAACCGGCGCGGCTGGGGCGCGGCACGGTCGGGTGCAACCGGGCGGCTCGGTATCCTCCCGACCGGGAGGGCGGTCAACGACACGTGGGCAGTACGGATGGACGGGTGCCAGATTGACGGGAACGGGACGGGGGCGGACCGACGACGCCGGGTCGGTCGTGGAGCCCCGCTGACCGTGACCTGCACCGACCTCGACCTGACGCGGCGCCCGCGGGCCGTCGCCTGAGACCGTGCCCAGTGTCGACCTGGTCCTCGAGGGGGGTGGCGTCAAGGGCCTGGGTCTGGTCGGTGCACTCGAGGTCCTCGAGGAGCACGGCTTCTCGTTCGAGCACGTGGCCGGCACGTCGGCTGGCGCCATCGTGGGCGCGCTCGTCGCGGCGGGCGTCTCGGCCCGGGACCTGCACGACATCCTGGGGAAGGTCGACTGGACCCGCTTCCGCGACGGTGACTGGATCGATCATCTCGGTGTGCCCGGCAAGGCGGTCGCCGCGCTCGGCGTCGCAGGGGATCTACTCCGGCGAGTACCTCACCTCGTGGCTGGGTGGGCTGCTCGCCGACCACGGCGTGGTGCACTTCGGCGATCTGCGCACCAACGAGGCCGACAGCTCGCTTCCCCCGCACCATGCGTACCGCCTGGTGGTGATGACCTCGGATGTCTCGCAGGGCGAGCTGCGACGCCTCCCGTGGGACTACCCGCGGTACGGGCTCGACCCCGACCAGGTGCGGGTCGTCGACGCGATCCGGGCGAGCATGGCGATCCCGTTCTTCTACTCACCGGTGAAGGTCAAGGATCGGGTCACGGGCAGCGAGTCGTGGCTGGTCGACGGTGGCCTCCTGTCGAACTTCCCCGTCGACGTGTTCGACCGCTCCGACGGAAAGCCGCCCCGCTGGCCGACGATCGGCATCAAGCTCTCGGCCCGCCCCGGGTCGATGCAGGGGGTCCGCAACCCGATCGCGGGATCGGCGAGCCTCACCCGGGCGATGCTGCTGACGATGATGGGCGCCCACGACCAGCTCGTCCTCGACGACCCGGCAGTGCTGGCCCGGACCATCTCGGTCGACACGATGAAGGTCCGCGCGACCGACTTCGACATCGACCGCGCCACCCAGGATCAACTCTACGAGAACGGCCGGCAGGCGGCCACCGCCTTCCTCGCCGGGGTCGCGAACACACCCGGCTGGGACGGGGCGCCCGACCCCACGCCGGGATGAGCGGCTGGCCCTGGTGAAGCTCTGCAGTTTCGGCTCTTCACCCGCGCGGAAGGCGCGGAGGGGCACTCCGAGGGCATGGCCCCGGGGGTCTCCTGGGCGGCCGCGTTCGACTCGCTCGACGCGACGCTCACCGGAGCGGGCTGTTCGGGGCGGGGTGGCGCGGGTCCACGCGGCGGAGCGATGGTGGGCACCTCGACGGCGCGAGCGCGACCGGCTCCGGTCTGGTGTCGATTTCGGCCCGTTGGCGTTCGTCGTGTGGGCGACGGACACCCGACGAGGAGGACCACGATGCGATACGTGTTGATGATCTGCACTGAGGAGAGCGCCGACGCGGCGATGAGCCCCGCGGAGGGCTCGGCGAGGATGGGCGAGTACGCCGCCTTCGGCGACGAGATGGGCCGCCGGGGGGTGCTGCAGGGCGGCGAGCGGCTGCGGCCCACGACCGACGCGACCACGGTCCGGGTTCGAGACGGTGAGGTGCTCACCTCGGACGGCCCGTTCGCCGAGACGAAGGAGCAGATCGGCGGCTACTACGCCGTGGACTGCAAGGACCTGGACGAGGCCATCGAAGTCGCGTCGAAGATCCCGGGCGCTCGGACCGGGTCGATCGAGGTGAGACCGATCTGGGAGATGTAGCCGTCCCGGTCGACGCCGCGGTCGCCCACGCCTTCCGGGAGGAGTGGGGTCAGGTCGTCGCGACCCTCATCCGGGTCACCGGGGACTGGGACCTGGCCGAGGAGTGCGCGCAGGACGCCTTCGCTCAGGCGCTGTCGACGTGGCCGCGCGACGGCGTCCCGCGCCGCCCCGGCGCTTGGCTCACCACGACGGCCCGGAACCGGGCGATCGATCGCCTCCGCCGCGAACGCGACCGGTGCCGCCAAGCTGCAGGAGGTCGCGGTGTTGTCGTCCCCCGACGAGTCCGGCGATGCCGGCCAGTCCGGTGTCGCCGACGACCGGCTCCGTCTCATCTTCACGTGCTGCCATCCCGCCCTGGCCATCGACGCGCAGGTCGCGCTGACGTTGGGGACCCTCGCTGGGCTGACCACCGCCGAGATCGCCCGGGCGTTCCTGGTCCCGGAGCCGACGATGGCGCAGCGGCTGGTCCGGGCGAAGCGCAAGATCCGCAACGCCGGGATCCCCTACCGGGTGCCGCCCGCCCACCAGCTGCCGGAACGGACGAGCGCGGTGCTGGCCGTCCTCTACCTGCTCTTCAACGAGGGGTACTCCGCGACGGCGGGGGTCGACCTGATCCGCCAGGGTCTCTGCGCGGAGGCGATCCGCCTCGCCCGGGTCCTGACCGGGCTGATGCCCGACGCGCCCGAGGCCCTCGGGCTGCTCGCCCTGCTGCTCCTCCACGACGCCCGCCGCCCCGCCCGGGTCGACCCGGCCGGGGAGCTCGTGCCTCTCGAGGCTCAGGACCGGGCCCAGTGGGACCAGGCGTCGATCGACGAGGGCCGGGCGCAGCTCGACGCCGCGCTGCGGCGCGGCGAGCCGGGCCCGTACCAGGTGCAGGCGGCCATCGCCGCGTGCCACGTCGGCGCGGCGGCGGCGGCCGACACCGACTGGGCGCAGATCGCGGCGCTGTACCGCGAGCTGGTCCAGATGGTGCCGACACCGGTCGTGGAGCTGAACCGTGCCGTCGCGGTCGCGATGGCCGACGGCCCGGAGGCCGGGTTGGCGCTCGTCGAGGCGCTCGACGCGTCTGGGGCGCTGGCCGGCTACCGGCTGCTGCCCGCCACCCGCGCCGACCTGCTGCGCCGCCTCGACCGTCGCGACGAGGCCGCGGCCGCGTACCGCGCCGCGCTCGAGCTCACCGCGACCGACGCCGAGCGCCGCTACCTGACCCGACGGCTGGCCGAGACCATGCCCGTCGCGCCGAGCCGCGGGCCCGACGGGCGCCGGTGACCGACCACGCCCGGCATCGGCGGCCGCTCGGGCGCGTCATCGGAGCGTGGCGCGCCACGGCGTGAGGTCGAGCTTCGGGTAGCGCGCCGCGGTGGCGTCGAGGAACGGGTCGGTCCAGATCGGGTGCCCGGGGGGCGGGAACCCGAACAGCTCCAGCTCGCGGGGTGTGGAGCCCTCCACGAACGCGCTCCAGGCCGGGTCGTTCGCCTTCGACTGGGCGGTGTAGTACCCGATCCAGTCGTCGCCGGCCGGCCGGAAGCTGACGTTGAGGAGGAACCGGGAGCCGCCGGGTCGGGTGAGGTCCACGGCCCGGTGGAACACGTCGGTGCGGTAGGCGAGCAGCGAGCCCCGGACCCCGGCCGCGGGGCGCTCGGCGGCGTAGAGCGCCGGGTCGGTGGCGGGCATGACGAGCGGCACGGTGGGAGCGCGGCCCACCGAGTCCCGCACCGAGACCAGATGGGTCGGCGCGGTGTCGGGGTCGACGTCCGAGAGGTAGAGGAAGCCCTCGACGTGCCACCACGGCGGCTCGGAGCGGGGCGGCAGCCAGGAGTGGTTCCGGTCGGTGTGCATCGGCTGCTCGTAGTTGGTGAGCCCGGCGTACTTGGCGGACACCTGCGACTGGTAGAGCCGCAGGTCGCGGGTCTGCAGCGCCCGCTCCGCGAAGTCGACCACCGCCGGGTGCACCAGCAGCCGGTTCAGAGCGCCGCGGCCGGGGAAGGGGAACTCGCGGATCCAGCGGTGCTGCTCGGGCCGGAACCCGGGCCCGTCGGGCGGCCAGACGAAGGGCTCCCGGGAGGGCGGCGGCCGGCCGAGCCACCGCTCGGTCTCCCCGACCGGGTCGGCGTGGTAGCGCTCCGGGGTCGGGAACAGCTCCCACAGGTCGGCGACCGCGGCGTCGATCTCGTCGGTGCCGACCAGCCCCTCGAGGAGCACCCAGCCGTGCTCACGCCAGGCCGTCACGTCCTCGTCTCGGGCCGTCATGGTCCGCATCTTCGCCCGCGCCGGGGGCCGCGGTCGAGCAGCGCGGCGCCCGGATGGACTCCGCCGGGCGGTACCGTCCGGTCGGCGCCGCGACGCCCAGGTCGCGGCACCTCGCGAGACGGAGGGGAGCGGCGTGGCGCGGTACGCGGCGCTGCTGCGAGGCGTGAACGTGGGCGGCCGCCAGCGGGTCGACATGGCCGCGCTGCGGGACTGCCTCTCGGAGGCCGGCTACCGAGACGTCTCCACGTACATCCAGAGCGGCAACGTGCTCTTCGGCGCGCCGGCCGTCGCGGAGGCGACGCTCGCCGACCGGATGCAGCGTGACCTCCGCCGCGCCTTCGGGCTGGACGTGACCGTCCTGATCCGGAGCCGCGCGCAGCTGCAACGGATCAGCACCAAGAACCCGTGGCTGCGGTCGCGGGCCGACCCGTCGACGCTGCACATCACCTTCCTCGGCGGGACCCCCAGCCGCGCCGCGGCGCGGGAGCTGGCGGGCCGCCCGAGCGGCGCCGACGAGTGCGTCGTGGCGGGCCGGGAGGTGTACCTGCGGTGCCCGGGCGGCTACGGGAGGACGAAGCTCACCAACTCCGCCCTGGAGCACGTGCTCGACGTGCCGGCGACGACCCGGAACTGGAAGACGGTGCTCACCCTCCGCGACCTCGCCGCGGCCTAGCCGAGGCCGCGGCGCGGCTCACGGCGGGTCGGCCGCGGTCGGATCCGACGGGGCGGCCCGTCCGCCGGGGGACCGGCCGCCGCCCGCCGGCAGCCGCCCGGCCGGGGGCGTGTACTGGCAGTCGAAGAACGGGCACCGGTACTCGTCGGTGTGGAACAGCTTGGCGCAGCGGACCCGGTGCCGGGACCGGGCGAACAGCTCCGCGGCGAGCACCGCGCCGAGCGTCGGCGCGAGGGCATAGATCCAGAAGTGCGACCAGCGGCCCGTGACGACCGCGGGACCGAAGCTCCGGGCCGGGTTCAGGCTGGTCCCCGAGACGGGTGCCTCGAACAGGATCACGAGCGCGACGAACGTGCCCGCCGAGCGCGGCGGTGAACGGCATCCAGCGGGGCCGGTCGACGCAGTGGAGGATCAAGGTGACGAGCAGGAACGTGAGCACGGTCTCGACGGCCAGCGCGGCGACCGTCCCGGCCGATCCCGGCGCGGTCGAGCCGACCTGCACGCTCTGCGCCCACGAGCCCCAGGCGAGCAGCACCACCGCCGCGCCGATCACCGCGCCGGCGAGCTGCGCGGTGGCGTACGCGAGCGTGCCCGGGACCGCGATCTTGCGGAGCCGGTGGAAGGCCAGCGTCAGTGCGGGGTTGAAGTGGCCGCCGCTGCGGCGCCCGAGCGCCGAGTAGACAACCGTCGCCGCGGCGGCGCCCACGATCACGCCGGTGACGAGCCGACGCAGGTCGAGGCTCGGGATCCAGTGGTACATCGGGGAGTGGGTCGAGAGGTCGAACGTGATCGCCGACAGTGCGACCGCGACGATGCAGGCCGTCCCGGCGAACTCGGCCAGGTACTCAGCGACGCCTGGCACGTCAGACCTGGCGCGCCGCTCGACCCCGGAGCCTCACCGGGCCCAGTGTGGTCGACGCCGCGCCCGCCGGCCCGGCGCGGGGCGGCTCCGAGCGGTCGGCGCTACGAGCGGACCCGGCGGGGCGCGAACACCACGTGCTCCGACATCGAGCGCTGGAACCAGAGGACCGAGAGCAAGATGGCGACCCCGGTGAGGGTGTACGACGCCGCGGCGCGGGTGATCACGAACACGCCGACCGACTGGCTGAGCAGCAGCCACATGGCGATGGCGGCGATGGCGAGCTCGGTCAGCGCCCAGAGCAGGGTGAGCTGATGGAAGAACCGCCGCATCGGCTCGCCGGTCGCGACCTCCTCGGGGATGGGGCAGAAGTCCCGGGCCAGCCGGCCCACCAGGGGTCGTCCCGCCCCGGCCGAGACGAGCATCGCGGCCGCGATCAGCGCCGTGCCGAGCGTCGGCTGCAGGAAGTACACGAAGACGCTGCCGGTGCTGAGGGCCAGCACCGAGCGGACGGTCAGCGACACCGCGCCGAGCACCAGGACGCCGGGCACCCGGCGGCGGGTCGCGAGCCGCCAGCCGACGACGCCGGAGCAGAAGCCCAAGCCGGCCAGCACCGCGCCGGTCACCGCGAAGAAGTGGAGGAAGAGGAGGAAGACGACGACCGGGGCGACGACCCCCTCGAGGATGCGGGGCACCGCGTGGCGGACCAGCGGGCCGACCCGGGGCAGGATGAACGGGCCGGGGCTCGGATCCACGGCCCGGTTATCGTCCCGGCGACGGCCGTACTGAACCCGTTCGCGCGGATCCAGACCCGTCGAGCCCCAGGCGCGGAGCCGGGCTAGGACAGGATGTCCTTGCGTCGGAAGTGCCACCAGGCGATGGTTCCGAAGACGAGCACGTAGAGGATCTGCAGCAGGGAGCCGCGCAGCATGTCGGCGGTCGGGCCGTGGCTGGGGTTGGTGAACAGGTTGGTCCAGGCGTCGGAGTAGTGGGTGGGGAGCACGTACCGGATCGAGCCCAGCGACGTGATGGCGTCCAGGATCACCGAGACGATGTAGAGCCCGAAGCCGGCGAACACGGCGGTGGTCGGCGAGTCGGTCATGGTCCCGACCATGAACGCCAGCGCGGCGACGCCCGAGATCCCCCACAGCACGTAGAGGCTGGCGACGCCGAGGTTGACGAGGATCTGGCCGATCGACTCGTGGAGACCGACGATCCCGAGGTTCAGGGGATGCCAGCCGAAGGTGATGATCCCCACGATGAGCCCCGGCGACGCTGATCAGGACGGTGGCGATGACCGCCAGCAGCACCGCTGACTCGACCTTGGCGAGCAGCAGCCGGCTCCGCCCGACGGGCCGGGTCAGCATCGCCCGCAGGTTCCCCCAGCTGGCCTCCGAGGCGACCGCGTCGCCGAAGAAGAGGACCACGATGACGACGAGCAGGAACCGGCTCATGAACCGCAGCGCCACGACCGGCACGAACAGCCCGGTGTGGATCGCGAGGTTGATGAACGCGTCGCCCCCGGGGCCCGAGGGCGGGTTGAGCTTCAGGGCGACCGCGATGATGATCGGGATGAGGACGGTGAGGCCGAGCACGACGTAGGTCCGGACCCTCCGCCACTGCTTCACCATCTCGCTCTGGAAGAGGGCGGCCATCAGCGCTCGCTGGCGAGGAGCCCGAGGAACGCGTCCTCGAGGCGATGTTGGGACTCGACCGTGTCGACGCCCACGCCGGCGTGGACGAGCGCCGCGACGAGCTCGGCGCGGCGGATGCCGTCCAGCTCGACGACCAGGCCCGGGTGCTGCTCCCGCACCGTCCGCACGCCGGCGTGGCCGGACAGGACCTGCTGGGCGTGGGGCACGTCGTCGACCTCGAAGTACACCGAGCTGGTGGCGGCGGTGAGCTCGTCAATGGTCCCGGCCGCGACGAGGTGCCCGCGGTCCATGACGACGACGTGGCTGCACACCTGCTCCACCTCACCGAGCAGGTGGCTCGAGAGCAGGACCGTCACCCCGCGGCCCGAGAGCCGCTGGAGCAGCTGGCGGATCTCGCGCATCTCGCCCGGGTCGAGCCCGTTGGTCGGTTCGTCGAGGACGAGGAGCTCGGGTCGGCCGAGCAGGGCCCGGGCCACGCCGAGCCGCTGCCGCATCCCCTGCGAGTAGGTCTTCACCTTGCGGTGGACGGCGTCGCCGAGGTCCACGATCGCGAGCGCCTCCTCGAGGTTCGCGGCCGCGAAGTCGCCGCCCGCCTCCCGCCAGTGCAGCTCGAGGTTCCGCATGCCGGTCAGGAACGGCACGAAGTCGGCGTGCTCGATCATCGTCCCGACCCGGCTCAGGACCGGGTTGCTCGGCGTCATCGACACCCCGAGTAGCGCCACGCGGCCCTTCGTGGGGCGCAGCAGCCCGACCAGCATCCGCAGCGTGGTCGTCTTCCCGGCCCCGTTGGGTCCGAGCAGCCCGCACACCTCGCCTGGCGCGACCTGGAAGCTGAGGTCGTCGACCACGCGGACCTCACCGAAGTCCTTGGTGAGATCCACGACCTCGATCGCGGGGGGAGCGGAGGCCATGTGACGACGAGGCTACCCGCCGGGGTCCGCCGGAACCGAGCCGGGGGTCGCGGCGGCCGGCGCGGCCGCACGCGAGCAGCCGGCTCGCCGACGTTTCCCCAGGTCGGGGCGCAGGTCCTGGTTCGTAGACTCTCGCCCGTGATCGGCGTCATCGACTACCGGGCGGGGAACGCGCCGAGTGTGGGCTACGCCCTCACGTACCTGGGCCTCGAGCACCGGCTGGTCCGCGACGCGGCGGCGGTCCGCGGCGCCGACCGGCTGGTCCTGCCCGGGGTCGGCGCGGCCGGCGCGACGCTCGACTCGCTGTACGAGGCCGACCTCGTCGACGCGCTGACCGAGCGGGTCCTGCACGACCGGGTCCCGTTCCTCGGGATCTGCATCGGGTTGCAGGTGCTCTTCGACCACTCGGACGAGGGCGACGTCGCCGGCCTGGGCTGGGTGCGAGGCGAGGTTCGGCGCTTCCCGTCGACGGTGCGGGTCCCTCAGATCGGCTGGAACACCGTGCGGCCGACCCGGGCCCACCCGGTCACCGACGGGCTCGACGACCCCGCCTACTGCTACTTCGTGAACTCGTACTACTGCGAGCCGGCCGATCCCGCCGACGTGCTCGCCACGACCGAGTACTCGACCCCGTTCTGCTCCGTCGTCGCGCGCGACAACATCGTCGCCACCCAGTTCCACGCCGAGAAGAGCGGCCCGGTCGGCCTCGACCTGCTCGAGCGCTTCTCGGGCTGGGAGCACCGGTGCTGACCAAGCGGCTCATCGCCTGCTTCGACGTCATCCACGGTCGGGTCACGAAGGCGCAGCAGTTCCAGGACAACATCGACGTCGCCGCCGCCGACCGGCTGGCCGCCCGGCTCTACGACGACCAGATCGACGAGATCGTCTTCTACGACATCACGGCCAGCGCCGAGCAGCGCAAGATCGACCTCGAGACGGTCCGCCGGGTCGCCCAGCACGTGTTCGTCCCGTTCACGGTCGGCGGCGGGATCCGCTCGGTCGACGACATGTTCGAGGTGCTGAAGGCGGGCGCGGAGAAGATCAGCGTCGACTCGATGGCGGTGCGGGACCCGTCGATCATCCGCCAGGGGGCGGAGGCGTTCGGACGCCAGTGCATCGTGCTCAGCACCCAGGTGCAGGCGGTGGGCCGCCGCCGGGGGCTGCCGAGCGGCTACGAGGTGTTCATCGACGGGGCCCGGGTCGCGACCGGGCTCGACGCCATCGACTGGGTGCGACGGGGCGAGGAGCTCGGAGCGGGCGAGGTGGTGGTGAACAGCATCGACCGGGACGGGACCGCGTCCGGCTACGACCTCGAGATCACCGCGGCGGTGGCCGAGACGGTGAACCTGCCCGTCATCGCGTCCGGCGGCGCGGGGACGGTGGAGCACGTGGTCGCCGGTCTCACCGACGGCGGCGCGCAGGCCGCGATCATCAGCTCGATCCTGTACTCGCCCCGCCTGGACCGCAACGTCAGCGTCGAGGAGCTCAAGGCCGGCCTCACCGCGGCCGGGTTGCCGGTCCGCCCCTACCGCCCGGGTGGGCGGGCCGGCTAGGCGCGGTCGGCGGCCGCGGGCGCCGGCGCGGCGTCCCAGTCGACACGGGGCGCGTCGGCCCACAGCCGGTCGAGGTCGTAGTAGGCGCGGGTCTCGTCGAGGAAGACGTGCACGACGACGTCGCCGTAGTCGAGCAGCACCCACGTCGCGTCGTCGAGCCCTTCGACGCCGATCGGCTTCGAGGCGTCGAGGGCTCGCAGGCTCCGTTGGACCTCGTCGACGATGGTGCGGACCAGCCGGGTGTTCGACGCGCTGACGAGCACGAACCAGTCGATGATCGAGATGATCTCGCCGACCGCGAGCAGCGCCACGTCCGTGCCGTGCTTGTCGGCCGCGGCGGCCGCCACGGCCCGGGCCCGCCCGGACGGGGCGGGCAGCGCGCCGCTCAAGAGGCGGTCCCGGCCGGCTGGGGGGTGGTTGGTCGGGACGCCGTCGGCATCACGGGCCAGTGTAGAGGCCGCGGGCTCGGATCTCGTCGATGACGCCGACCGGCAGGAGCCCGTCGACCGGTCGACCGGCACTCAGGCGGGCCCGCACGTCGCTCGACGACACGTCAAGGCGCGGGATCGAGAGCCGCTCGAACCGCCAGCCCGGGCCGGGCGGCTCGGTGTGGGAGTCGCCGGCCCGCTCGACGACGACGACCGTGGCCAGGCTGCGGGTCTCCTCGAGCCGCTTCCAGGTCGGCATGTTCGCGACCGCGTCGGCGCCGAGCAGCAAGAAGAAGGCCCGGCCCGGCGCGGCGAGCGCCTCGAGCGTGTCGGCGGTGACCGACGGGCCGGCCCGCTCGACCTCCACCGCGGAGGCCTCGAGCCCGTCGACGCCGGCGACCGCGGCGCGCACCGAGCGCGAGACGGTCGGCGGGCGACGCGACGACCTGCCCTCGCTTCTGCCACGGGTCGCCGGCCACGACCAGCAGCACCCGGTCCAGGTGCAGCGCGTGGCGGGCGTCGGCGGCGGCGACGAGATGGCCAACGTGCACGGGGTCGAAGGTCCCGCCGAGGACCCCCACGCGTTCCCCCATCACGGCAGTGTACGAGCCACCACCTGTCATGGTCCCGTAACATGGCCGACTTCGCGGCATCGTAGGGTGGCGGGCTGTGGATGCGCCCACGAAGCCGCGCGCAGCCGCCCCGGGCGGGTCGCCCGCCGCGCCGCCCGCCGCGCACGTGCTGGTCCGGGTGTGGCTCCCCGACCGGCCCGGCGGCGCTCGGGCTCGTCGCCTCCCGGATCGGCGCCGTCGGCGGCGACATCGTCGGGATCGACGTCCTCGAGCGCGGCACCGACGTCGCGGTCGACGAGTTCGCGGTGGTGCTCAGCACCCTCGACGTCGTCGAGCTCATGGTCCGCGAGATCGAGGAGGTCGACGGGGCGTCGGTCGAGGAGGTCCGGGTGGTCGGCGCTTTTCCCGACCCTCGCCTCGACGCGCTCGAGTCCGCCACCGCGCTCTGCCAGGCCGAGTCGGTCGCGGCGCTGCACCAGGCCCTCGTCGTGCTGACCCGCCGCGAGTTCCTCGCCGACTGGGCGGCGATGCTCGAGGGCGGCGCGGTGTCGGTGAGCGACGGGGACGGTCAGCCCGAGACCGACATGCTGTTCGCGCTGGCGGCCGGCACCGCGGCGTCGCCGCTCGTCGCGGACGGCACCACCGGGCCCGACGACCTGGCCGTCGCGATCCTCGACGGCCACGACGCGACGCTGCTGATCGGCCGGGAGGGGCGGCCGTTCCGGCGCCGGGAGCGGGTCCAGCTGCGGGCCCTGACCCGGATCGCTGACCGGGCCTGGACGCTGCTCGCCGGCCCCGGCTGAGGGGGGCGCTCAGCCCTCCGCGATGGCGGTCACGAACCGCTCGAGCTGGCGGAGGTTCCGGCACTCGTAGGCGCCGTCGCAGTACGCCGCGTAGTCGGCCATGATCGAGTCGCCGGTGTCCCAGTAGCCACGCGGCTCGGGGTTGAGCCAGTACACGTGCCGGGCCCGCTCCCGAAGCGCCCCGAGCACCCAGGCCTGGGAGGCGTGGTAGTTGTTGCGGGCGTCGCCGAGGAAGATGAGCGACGTCTTCTTCGTGACCTCGCGCTCGTGGCGGTCGTCGAACGTCGTGAACGCGTGCCCGTAGTCGGAGTGCCCGTCGACCCAGACCACGTCCGCCTCGGTGTTGACCCGGTGCACGGCGTCGGTGACGTCGTCGGACTCCTGGAAGAACCGGGTCACCTCGTCGATCCCGTCGATGAACACCCAGGAGCGGACCTTCGAGAACTGGCTCGCCATCGCGTACACGAACTGCAGTGTGAACCGGGCGAAGCTCGCCACCGACCCGGAGATGTCGGCGACGACCATGATCTCGGGGCGGGACGGGTGCGGATGCCGGAACTTGGGTTCGGCCGGCACCCCGCCGTACGAGAGGGAGGCCCGCACCGTCTTGCGGAAGTCGAGGCTGCCCCGGTGGCGGCGCCGGCGGCGCTGCGCGAGGCGGGCGGCCAGCGCCCGGGTCAGGGGGTAGATGGCCCGCTGCAGGGCCAGCATCTCCTCCCGGGAGGCGTGCATGAAGTCCACGTCCTCGGGGAGCGGCTTGCGCAGCGTGCGGGCCATCGCCTCGACGCCCCGGTCGGCGACCAGCCGCCGGCGGATCTCGGACTCGATGAGCTGGCGCAGCTCCCGCAGCCGGGTCTGGAACTCCTCTGCTTGGAGCCGCTCCCCGAGCGGGTCGTCGGGCACCTCGCCCTGCTCGCGGGCCCGGCCCATCAGCCGCGCCGCGAGGTCGTCCAGGTCGAGCTGCCGCAACGTGCGGTAGAGGTAGTAGGTGCCGCCGACCGGGCGACCCGGCTCCATCCCGGCGAACTGCGACACCGCGGCGCCGGCGAGGCGGCGCAGCTCGTCGCGGTCCATCCGCGCCAGCGCGTCGAGGAGCATCTGGGCCAGCTCCTCGCGGCTGAGCTCCCCGCCCGCGCCGCCGCCCGACGCCTCCCCTTGCTGGCCGAGCAGCTGCTCCCACTCCTCGGCGTTGGGGTCGTCGGCGTCGATGCCGTGGCTGTACAGCGAGAAGTACACGTCGAAGACGGTGTCGAACGCAGCCCGGTGCCGGTGGTGCTTCACGAGCGTGGCGCCGAGCGCGGACCGGAAGGTGTCCCGGTCGCTGATGTCCACGTGCTCCAGGGCGCGCATGGCGTCGAGGTTCTCGGTCATCGACACCGGCAGGCCGGCGTCGCGCAGCTCGTGGACGAAGCCCTGCAGGACGTCGAGCATCAGGTCGTGTCGCCGGCCGGCACGAGCTCCTTGCGGGCCTTCAGGATGTCCGACTGGTACTTCAACAGCACGTGGAGCGTCTCGCCGACCACCTCGGGCGTGATCTCGGAGGTGCCGAGGTACAGCAGGGTTCGGGCCCAGTCGATCGTCTCGGAGATCGACGGGGCCTTCTTCAGCTCGAGCTCCCGGATGGAGCGCACGACGCGGGCGACCTGCTCGGCGAGCTCCTCGTCGATGTCGGGCACCCGGACCCGGACGATGTCCTTCTCCCGCTCGAGGTCCGGGTAGTCGACGTGCAGGTACAGGCAGCGGCGCTTCAGCGCCTCCGACAGCTCCCGGGTGTTGTTGGAGGTCAGCACCACCAGCGGACGCTGGGTGCCGACGATGGTGCCGAGCTCGGGGATCGACACCTGGAAGTCGGAGAGGACCTCGAGGAGCAGCGCCTCGGTCTCGATCTCGACCCGGTCGACCTCGTCGATGAGGAGCACGATCGGCTCCTCGGCCCGGATCGCCTCGAGGAGCGGTCGGGTGAGCAGGAACGGCTCGGAGAAGATGTCGGCCTCGACGTCGGCCCAGGACGTCTCGTGCTCCCGGTCGGACTGGATGCGCAGCAGCTGCTTCTTGTAGTTCCACTCGTAGAGGGCCTTCGCCTCGTCGAGGCCCTCGTAGCACTGGAGGCGGATGAGGCGGCTGTCGGTGGAGCGGGCCAGCGCCTTGGCGAGCTCGGTCTTCCCGACCCCGGCCGGCCCCTCGACGAGGACCGGCTTCTCGAGCCGGTCGGCGAGGAACACGACCCCGGCGATGGCCGAGTCGGCGAGGTAGTCGACGGCGCGGAGCCGCTGGACGACCTCGTCGACCGACTCGAAGCGGTCCGCCATCAGTCGACCACCTGCCCGTCGCCCCACACCTCGGTGCGGTAGGTGGTGAGCTCGCGGAGCCCCATCGGGCCGCGGGCGTGAAGCTTCTGGGTGGAGATCCCGATCTCGGCGCCGAACCCGAACCGCTCCCCGTCGGTGAAACGGGTCGACGCGTTGACCATGACGACGCCGGAGTCGACCTCGCGGACGAAGCGGCGCGCCGCGTCGAGGTCGCGGGTGACGATGGCCTCGGTGTGTCCGGTCCCGAACCGGTTCACGTGGTCGATCGCGGCGTCGAGGCTCGGGGCGACCGCGACCGTCATCCGCGGCCCGAGGAACTCGCGGGCGAAGTCGTCGTCGGTGGCGGCCCCGACGCCGGGCCGAAGGGCCCGGGCCGCGGCGTCGCCGAGCAGCTCGACCCCGTGCGCCTCGAGAACGTCGCACACCGTGGGGAGGAACGACGCCGCGACGGCCTCGTGGACGACGAGCGACTCGGCGGCGTTGCAGACGCCGGGCCGGTTGGTCTTGGAGTTGACGACGATCGCCAGCGCCCGGTCGAGGTCGGCGGCCGCGTCGACGTACACGTGGCAGTTGCCGTCCCCATCGACGATGACGGGGACGGTGGCGTGCTCCCGGACGCTGGCGATGAGCCCCGGGCCGCCCCGTGGGATCAGGCAGTCGACCGAGTCGGTGAGCTGCATGAGCGCGACCGCGGCCTCGTGGGACGGGTCGTCGACCAGCTGCACCGCGTCGGCGGGCAGCCCGGCCTTGGCGACCCCGTCGCGGAGCGTGTCGGCGAGGACCCGGTTCGAGCGCTGCGCAGTGGACGAGCCGCGGAGCAGCACCGCGTTGCCGGACTTCACGCAGATCCCGGCCGCGTCGGTGGTGACGTTGGGCCGGTTCTCGTAGATGACCGCGACCACCCCGAGGGGGACCCGGACCCGTCGGAACTCGAGGCCGTTGGGACGCTCCCACCCGTCGAGCACCTCCCCGACCGGGTCGGGGAGGGCGGCCACCTGCCGGAGCCCGGCCGCCATCACGTCGAGGCGGGCGTCGGTGAGGCGGAGCCGGTCGAGGGGCCCGGCCTCGAGGCCGGCCGCGTCGGCGGCGGCCACGTCGGCCGCGTTGGCGTCGAGGATCTCGGGGGCCCGCTCGAGGAGCAGCGACGCGGCGGCGGTGAGCGCCGATTCCCGGTCGCCGGCGGAGGCCCGGGCCAGCCGGCGGGCGGCGCTCCTGGCCCGGCGGCCCAGCCCCGCGACGTCGGCAGACACCCGAGGAGTGTACCGGGGGCCCTCTCGGCGGCCGGCGGCGTTTGGGGTGCAGGCGGGAGGGCCGCGAGGCCGCGCCTGGCGGTGCTCCGCCGGCGCAGGCCTCGCGCCTCGCTCCCGCTACGCGCCGGTCGTTGGAGCCCCCGAAGCCGGTGGCTCTCCCCCCGTCGACCGACGACGAGTGGGGGAAGTGTGTCGTGTGTCACGCCGGTGCGCAAGAGCAACCCGGGGACTTTTCTGGTCGGGCCGTCCGGGCGGCTCAGGCGAGGAGCACGAGGTCGTCGCGGTGGATGACCTCGTGGGGGGCACCGTCGGGCAGGTCGGTGGTGCGCCGGCCCGCGACCCGGGCCAGCGTCTCGCTGTCGTAGCGGACCAGCCCCTTGGCGAAGACCACCCCGTCGTCGCTGACCACCTCGACCGCGTCGTCGGGCTCGAAGCGGCCCTCGACCGCCCGCACCCCGGCCGGGAGCAACGACCGGTGGTCGTCGGCGAGGGCCCGGCGGGCGCCGGCGTCGACGACGACCCGGCCCGCCGCGCCGAGCGCGAACGCGATCCACACCTTCCGGCTGGCGAGGCGGTCCGGGCGGGCCCGGACCCGGGTGCCGGTCGGCTGGTCGTAGATCGCGTCGAGCACCACGCCGGGCGTGTCGGCGGCCGAGATCACGGCCCGCACCCCCGACCAGGCGGCGATCTTGGCCGCCGCGAGCTTGCTGGCCATCCCCCCGCTGCCTCGCTCGGTCCCGACCCCGCCCGCGACCGCCTCGAGCGCGGCGTCGACCTCGACGATCTCCTCGATGAGGGACGCCTCCTCGTCGAGGCGGGGATCGGCGGTGAAGACCCCGTCGGTGTCGGTGAGGAGGACCAGCACGTCGGCGCCGATCAGGTGCGACACCAGCGCGGCGAGCCGGTCGTTGTCGCCGTAGCGGATCTCGTCGTCGGCGACGGTGTCGTTCTCGTTCACGATGGGAAGCACCCCGAGGTCGAGGAGCCGGCCGAGGGTGTGGCGGGCGTGCAGGTACTGGGACCGCTGCCCGAAGTCGTGGGGGGTGAGGAGCACCTGCCCGGCGACGAGGCCCCGCTCGCTGAGCAGCGTCGTGCACCGCTCCATGAGACGGGGCTGGCCGACCGCGGCCGCGGCCTGCAGCGTCGCGACGTCTCCGGGGCGGCGGTCGACGCCGAGCGCCCGGAGGCCGGCCGCGATGGCGCCCGAGCAGACCAGGACCAGCTGGTGGCCGTCCCGGGTCGCCTCCGCGAGCTGGTCGGCGAGTCGGCCCAGCGCGGCGTCGGCGAAGTCGCCCTGCTCGGTGGTGACCGACGACGACCCGATCTTGACGACCGCTCTCATCGCCGGTCCGGGGTCGCGTCGTCGGCGTAGTCGAGCTCGACCGGGCCGATACGAACGACGTCGCCGTCGCGGGCGCCGGCCCGGGCCAGGGCCCGGTCGACGCCGAGGCGGCGGAACCGGTCCCGGACATAGGCGAGCGCGCCGGCATCGGTCAGGTCGGTGAGGGCGACGACCCGCTCCGCGGCTCGGCCCGCGACCCGCCAGGCGTGCTCCCCGTCCCGCTCGACGACGAACCCGTCGGGGCGGGGGGACAGCACGACGACGCCCTCCCGGGGCGGCGTGGCGGCCCGGGCGTCGGCGACGAGCCGCCCGATGGTGGTGACGAGCTCGTCGAGGCCGGCGCCGGTCACCGCCGAGACGCGCCGCGAGACGTCGGCGGGCTGGGTGGCCACGTCGGTCTTCGTACCGACGACGAGGCGGGGCCGCTCGAGCAGCTCGGGCCGGTAGCGGCCCAGCTCGTCGAGCAGCACCCGCTCCTGCTCGGCCGGGCTGCGACCCTCGACGCTGGCCTGGTCGAGGAGCACGACGAGGACCCGGGCCCGTTCGACGTGGCGGAGGAACCGGTGGCCGAGCCCCCGGCCGCTCGCCGCACCCTCGAGGAGGCCGGGCAGGTCGGCGAGGACGAACTCGGTGCCGCGGCGCCGCACCACCCCGAGGTGCGGCTCGAGGGTCGTGAACGGGTAGTCGGCGATCTTGGGCCGGGCCGCGCTCAGCGCGGCGATGAGGGTCGACTTGCCGGCGTTCGGGAAGCCGACCAGCGCCGCGTCGGCGACCAGCTGGACCTCGAGCGCCAGCCACGCCTCCTCCCCGTACTCGCCCTGCTCGGCGAAGCTGGGGGCCCGCCGGGCGTTGGAGAGGAACGACGCGTTGCCGCGCCCGCCCGCGCCGCCGTGGACGGCGAGGTAGGTGTCGCCGTCCGTGACCAGGTCGGCGAGGAGGCTCCGGTCCCGGTCGCGGACCAAGGTGCCCTCGGGGACCGCGACGACGAGATGAGCGCCGCGAGTGCCGTGGCGGCGCTGCCCGGCGCCGTGGCCGCCCGAGCCGGCCCGCCGGTGGGGATGGTCTCGGAAGGCGAGCAGCGACGCGACGTTGCGGTCGGCGCGCAGGAGGACGTCGCCGCCGTTGCCGCCGTCGCCGCCGTCGGGGCCGCCCTTCGGGACGTGCGCCTCCCGACGGAACGACACCGCGCCGGCGCCGCCGTCACCGGCGCGGACGTTGAGCTGCGCCTCGTCGACGAACCCGGACTGGGCCATGCTCGGAAGGATAGGGAGGGGTCCTCCCGACCCCGGGATGGGTTCGGGGAGCCCGGGCCCGGCCGGTCAGGCGTCGACGACGTCGACGAGCTTGCGGCCCTGGCGGCGGCCGAAGCGGACGATGCCGTCGGCGGTCGCGAAGAGCGTGTCGTCGCCGCCCCGGCCCACGTTCTCGCCGGGGTGGAAGCGGGTGCCGCGCTGGCGGACGATGATGGCGCCCGCCCGCACCGGGGTGCCGGCGCCGACCTTCACGCCGAGCCGCTGCGCGGCGGAGTCCCGCCCGTTGCGGGAGGACGCGGCGCCTTTCTTCTTGGACATGGGATGACCTCGCCTATCCGGGGGCGATCTTGACGATCTCGAGCAGCGAGAACCGCTGGCGGTGACCCCAGCGGCGACGCTGGTTGGCCTTCGCCTTGTAGGTCAAGCCGTGGATCTTGGGGCCCTTGCCGTCCTCAACGACCCGGGCGACGACCTGGGTGTCGCCGAGCTGGCTCGGGGTGGCGAGCACCCGGTCGCCGTCGACGAGCAGGATCGCGGGCAGCTCGACCTCGGCGCCCGGGTCGGCGCCGACGCGCTCGACCTGGAGCCGTTGGCCTTGCTCGACCCGGTACTGCTTGCCGCCGGTGCGGACCACCGCGTACATCGTCACCTCCCGCGGGAACCCACGATCCTACTGCAGCTCCTCGAGGAGGCTCTCCTCGAGGAGGTAGCCGCGGCCCTGGCAGGTCGGGCAGGTCTCGCTCATCGATTCGACGAGCCCTTCCGACACCCGCTTGCGGGTCATCTCGACCAGGCCGAGCTCGGAGATCTCGAACGCCTGGGTGCGGGTCTTGTCGCGGGCGAGCGCCTCCCGGAACGCGTTGATCACCGCCTCCCGGTTGGCCTTGATCTCCATGTCGATGAAGTCGATGACGATGATCCCGCCGATGTCGCGCAGCCGCAGCTCCCGGGCGATCTCCTCGGCCGCCTCGAGGTTGTTGCGGTACACGGTCTCCTCGAGGCTCGACGAGCCGACGTTCTTGCCCGTGTTCACGTCGATGACGGTCAGCGCCTCGGTGCCCTCGATGACGAGCGACCCGCCCGACGGAAGCCACACCTTGCGGTCCAGCGCCTTCAGGAGCTGCTCGTTGACGTGGAGGCGCTCGAAGAGCGGCAGGCCCTCCACCTCGGGGTCGTAGTACTCGACCCGCTCCGCGAGCCTCGGGGGTGACCGCCTCGATGTAGGCCTGGATCTGCTCGAAGAGCTCCCGGTCGTCGACGATGACCGACCGGTACTCCTTCGTGAACTCCTCCCGGATGATCCGCAGCGCCAGCGGCGGCTCCTGGTACAGGACCCGAGCCGGCTTGGAGCGCTCGGCGAGCGCCGAGATCTGCTCCCACTGCTCCCGCAGCCGCCGCACGTCGCGCTCGAGCTCCTCGTCAGCGGCGCCTTCCGCGGCGGTGCGGACGATGAGGCCCGCGTCGGGCGGCCGGAGCCCCTCCAGCACCCGGCGCAGCCGACGGCGCTCGTCGTCGGGGAGCCGCTTCGAGATGCCGTACGTCTTGGGCTGGCCGGGAACCATGACCACGAACCGCCCGGCCAGGCTCACCTCCTGGGTGAGCCGGGCGCCCTTGGCGCCGATCGGGTTCTTCGTCACCTGCACGATGACGCTCTGCCCGGGCTTGAGGAGCCGCTCGATGCGGGGCTGCTTCTCCTCCACCGCTTCGGCGTCGAACGCCACGTCCCCCCGGTACAGGACGCCGTTCTTCGGGGTGCCGAAGTCGATGAACGCGGCTTCCATGCCGGGCAGGACGTTCTGGACCCGGCCCAGGTAGATGTTCCCGTCGATCGACATGTCGGCGTCGGTGGGGCTGCTGACCGAGTGCTCGATGAGGACCCGGCCCTCGAGGAGGGCGAGGTGGGTGTGCCCGTTCGGGCGGCGGTGCACGAGCAGCTGGTAGCGGCCGGCGGGGCGGCCCTTGCGGGTCCGGCCCCGACGGCGGGCCCGCTGCGCGTCGTCGAGCTCGTCGAGGTCGACCGCGTCGCCGACCCCGAGGTCGGCGCGCACCACGTCACCGGTGGGCGCGGTCGGGGCGGAGCCGGCCGCCGCTCCCCCGCCGCCGCGGCTTCGGCCGCGGCGGCGACGCTTCGCGCCGCTCGACGGGGCGCTCGACGCGGACGGCGTCGGCGGGGCGGGCCGGCGGTCGCCGATCTTGGGTTTCGGGGCCGACCCGCCGCCGTCGTGGTCGGCGGGAGCTGAGCTGGCGCTGCCGGCCGCGGCCGCGGACTCGCCGCCGCCGGCGGCGCTGCTCGGCTTGCGGCGGTTGCGTCCGCCGCGGGAGCCGCGGCGGCGACGCCGAGGCGTCCCGGCCGCGTCTCCGTTCGGGGCCGGCGAGGCGGTCGCCGCGTCGGTGGGGTCAGGGCCGCGCGGGGCGGCGGGCGGCCGGCGACGGAACGTCGCCGGGTGTCGCGGAGGCGGTGGCCTCCGGGGACCGGTCGTCGGACATTGCTCAATCCTTTGCTCGTCACGCGCACGCCTCCAGCGCACGCGGACCCGCCCCTGACGGGGCGGGCACGGCACGATCGGCTTCCAGCGGCTCTCGCCGCGCGCCGTCGCGCTCGATCCATTGGCGGGTGCGGAGCACCCGGTCTTCACCGTCGCCGGCGTCGGTGCCGGCGAGGTCTCGGAACGCCGTGAACAGCTCGGCTGGCCGCGCCGCGCGCGGCCAGGTCGAGACCTCCACGGACAGGGTTCCCGTGGCCGGGTCGACGTCGAGGCGCCGCAGGCTGGGGCGCACGTCGACGGTGACGGGCTGCCCCTTGCGGGTGCTGGCCACGGGGAGGGCCTCGGCGGTATCGGCTCGGGCCGCCAGCGCGGTGACAGCCTCGACGTCGAGGTCGGCGAGGCGTAGGTCGTACTCGACCGCGGTGACCGCCTCTTGGAGCGCGGCGGCCCGCGGGGCGAGCGACGCCGCGCCGGTGACGTCGATCCCGTCGGGAAGGCCGCGGTTCAGCGCGTCGGCGAGCCGGTCGGGATCCCAGACGTCGCGCAGGTCGACGTCGAGGTACTCGGCGTGGCTCTCGTAGCCGACCGCGAGCGCCAAGCCGAAGCTCACCTTGGGTCGGGGCGAGAACCCCTGCGTGAACGCGACCGGGACCGCGGCGATGCGCAGCGCCCGCTCGAAGGCCCGGGCCACGTCGCGGTGCGACACGAAGCGGACCTTGCCGGTCTTGGCGAACCGGATGCGAACCGGGGCGCCGGTGTCACCGCGCGACGGGTCATCTCCAGGAGCTGGACCGGCACCGCGCCGCCCCCCGACAGGTCCTGACCGGTGCCCTGGCTGCCGCCCGCCGGCGGCACCGGCGACGCGACCACATGCTCGAGGGCGTAGTCGGTGCACACCCCACAGTCGTAGCAGGGTGTCCAGCGGCAGTCGGGGAGGCCGTGCTCGGCCAGCGCGGACTGCCAGTCGTCCCACAGGAAGTCCTCGTGAAGCCCGGCGGTGACGTGCGACCACGGGAGCAGCTCCTCGCGGTGGCGGTGCCGGGTCACGTACCACTGCGGGTCGAGGCCCTCCGCGCCCATGGCGTCGAGCCAGCGGCCCAGGTCGAAGCGCTCGCTCCACTCCTGGAACGTGCCGCCGGCCCGCCACACCCGCTCGAGGACCCGGCCGATGCGCCGGTCGCCGCGGCTGGCGATCCCCTCCGCGAAGGTGGCGCCCGGGTCGTGCCAGCGCAGCTGCGCCCCCGAGCGGCGCAGCCCGTCGCGCAGGAGCCCCACCTTGCGCTGCAGCTCGGGGACGTCGTTCTGCCCGAACCACTGGAACGGAGTGTGTGGCTTGGGGACGAACCCGCCGACCGACACCGTCGCCGTCGCGCCCCGGTGGAACGCCGCCCGATCGCGACGACGTTGCGGGCCAGCTCGGCGATCCCGAGCGTGTCCTCGTCGAGCTCGGTCGGCAGACCGACCATGAAGTACAGCTTCACCCGCCGCCAGCCCTGCGAGTAGGCGGCGTCTACCGACGCGTACAGGTCGTCCTCGGTGATCAGCTTGTTGATCACCGAGCGGAGCCGCCACGTGCCGGCCTCGGGCGCGAACGTCAGGCCGGTGCGGCGGACCTGCTGGATCTCGCTCGCCAGCCCGACCGTGAACGCGTCGACGCGCAGCGACGGGAGGGACAGGCTCACGCAGCCGGTGCCGTCCTGGTCGCGCAGCACGTCGGCGACCACCCCCTCGATCCCCGAGAAGTCGGCGGTGGACAGCGAGGTGAGGGCCACCTCGTCGTAGCCAGTGCGGCGCAGCCCGTCCCGGACCATGGTGCGGACCTGCTCCACCGGCCGTTCCCGCACCGGCCGGGTGATCATCCCGGCCTGGCAGAACCGGCAGCCCCGGGTGCAGCCGCGGAACACCTCGACGTTCAGCCGGTCGTGGACGACCTCCACCAGCGGGACGAGCTGACGCTTCGGGTACGGCCACTCGGCGAGGTCGGCGACGGTGCGCTTCTCCACCCGCTCCGGCACGTCCGGGAAGCGGGGCCGGATCGACACCAGCGCCGCGCCGTCGTACTCCACGTCGTAGAGCGACGGGACATAGACGCCGGGCAGCTGGGCCAGCTCGCGCAGCACCCCGTCCCGGGGGGCGTCGGCGTGGGCGGCGAGGACGGCGGTGATCTCCCCCACCGCCTCCTCCCCGTCGCCGATCACGAACGCGTCGACGAAGTCGGCCAGCGGCTCGGGGTTGTAGGCGCAGTGCCCGCCGGCGAGGACCAGCGGGTGACGCTCGTCGCGGTGCTCGGCCCGGACCGGGAGCCCGGCCAGGTCGAGGCAGTTCAGGAGGTTCGTGTAGACGAGCTCGGCCGACAGGTTGAAGGCCAGCACGTCGAACGACCCGGCCGGGCGGTGCGTCTCGAGCGAGAACAGGGGCAGGCCCCGGTCGCGCAGCAGCGCCTCGAGGTCGATCCACGGCGCGTAGGCGCGTTCGGCCACCGCGTCGGGCCGTTCGTTCAGGATCTCGTAGAGGATCTGGAGCCCCTGGTTCGGCAGCCCGATCTCGTACGTGTCGGGGTAGACGAGCAGCCACGAAATCTGGCCCGGTCGATAGTCCGGGGCCGTGCTGCCCAACTCCATCCCGATGTAGCGGGCGGGCTTCTCAACCCGGGTGAGCAGAGGCTCAATCCTCGGCCACAGGGTGGTCATGGACAAGACCAGTGTACCCGAGGCGCCGAGGGGCGGCCGTGGGCCAGTCGGGGAACGGATCCTGTCCTACCGGAAGCGGCGGGCGTAGACGTTGCAGACCAGCGCGACCATGGCGCAGCTGGTGATCATGCTCGACCCGCCGTAGCTCATGAACGGGAGTGGGATCCCGGTCACCGGCATGATCCCCATCGTCATCCCGATGTTCTCGAAGGCCTGGAAGGCGAAGACGGCCAGCACCCCGGTGCAGACGAGCATCCCGTAGAAGTCGGCGGCGAGCCGGGCTGCTCGCCAGGTGCGCCACAGGACGATCCCGAACAGGGCGAGCAGCGTGGCCGCCCCGACGAAGCCGAGCTCCTCGCCGACCGCGGTGAAGATGAAGTCGGTCTGCTGCTCGGGCACGAACCCGAGTTCGGTCTGGGGCCCCTTCAGGAGCCCCTTGCCGGTGAACCCGCCGGTGGCGATCGTCTCCTTCGACTGGTTCTGGTTGTACGCCGCGCCTTGCTGCGCGCTGCCGGAGCCGCCGAACACGGTCGTGAGCCGGTCCAGCTGGTACTGCTTGAGGATCCCGAGGTTGATGACGGCTAAGACCAGCGTCGCGCCGAGGAGCGCCAGGACGAGCAGGTACCGGCCCGGGACGCCGGCCACGGCCAGCAGACCGATCACGGCGAAGATCAGCACCATGTTCGTGCCCAGGTCAGGCTGGAGCTGCACCAGCCCGATCGGCACCAGGGCCAGCACGATGATGACGGTCAGGCGCCACGGGTCGATGTCGTCGCGGTGCTCGTTGACGTAGCCGGCCAGCGCGACGATCAGCCCGAACTTGGCCAGCTCGGAGGGCTGGAGCTGGAAGCCGCCCGGCAGCTGGAACCAGGCCTGATGGCCGCCGGGCTGCCGACCCGATGGGGCTCAGGACGAAGAACAGCATCGCTACCGTGGCGCAGTACGCGAGCAGCGAGTAGTCGCGCAGCCGCCGGTAGTCCATCTTGAGTAGGAAGTAGCCGATCGCCACCCCGAGCGTGAGGGACAGCAGCTGGCGCTTCAGGTAGTAGGCCGGGTCGCCCGACACCAGGTTGCGCGACGACGAGTAGACCATGATGAGGCCCATGGCCGCGATCGCCGCGGAGGCGCCGAGGAGGAGCCAGTCGAGGCGGGCGACGAAATCCCCGTCGAGGAGCAGGCGCGGGGACCGCTTCGGCTGCGCGTACATCTGCGCCTGCAGATAGCGGCGGTTGCGGACGGGGGTGGCCATCAGGTGGTCAGTCGGTCTGGGGAGTCGCGAGCGCGACCGGCGGCGGGTTCAGGTCGCCGCTCAGCGCCTCGATGATGCGACGGGCGATCGGCGCCGCGACCGTGCCGCCGAAGCCGGCCTGCTCGACGTTCACGACGACAACGTACTGTGGCTGGTCCGGCGCGGTGGGGTTCGGGTTCACCATCCCGACGAACCACGCCGTGTCCTGGGTCGGCGCCGGCTGCTGGGCGGTGCCGGTCTTCCCGGCGATGGGGAGCCCCTGGTAGCCGCGGAAGGCGGCCGTCGCGGTGCCGCCCTCCGCGCGCCACCGCGCCCATGAACCCGGGCATCAGCGCGGCGCGGGTCGACGGGGTGAGGTCGACCTTGCCCTCGTCCTCGGCGGGCAGGTTCCGCACCGTCGACCCGCCGCCCGCGGTGAGGATCCTCGACGCCAGCCGCGGGGAGTACAGCGTCCCGCCGTTGAGGAACGCGGCGTACGCGTCGGCGAGCTGCAGTGGCGTGACGAGCACGTCGCCCTGCCCCACCGCCACGTTGGCCTCGTCGCCGGGCAACCACGTCCGCGAGTACGGGTCGGGGTTGGTCTGGTTCACCGACTGTTTGTAGGCGAGGTCGGGGATGCGGCCCGCGGCCTCCTCGGGCAGCCCGACCCCGGTCGGCCTGCCCAGCCCGAACGACCGTGCGGTCTCCTGGATCCCGTAGCCCTTCGACTCGTCCGGGGCAGCGTTCGAGTACTGGTCGCCGGGCTCCTTGACCTGGCGGCCTTCGAAGGCTTGCCAGAACAAGAAGCCGAGGTTGTCGAAGTACAGGTCGCTCGACACCGTGATCGCCTTCGGCATGTCGACAACGCCGAGCTTCTCCTTGCCGGCGTTGCAGAACTGCTGGCCGCCAAAGGTGAGACAGCCCTGGTCGGTGAACGTGAAGGACGGTGGGGCGATCCCGTGTTCGATGGCGGCCGTCGCGGTCAGCATCTTGAACGTCGACCCGGGCGGGTACTCGCCTTGGGTGACCCGGTTGAGGAGCGCGTCGCCGCTGGCCGGGTTGCTGTACTGCTTGAACGCGGCCGGCGGGATGCCGTTGGTGAACTGGTTCACCGGGTAGGTCGGGTTCGACGCCATCGCGACCACCGACCCGGTGCGGGCGTCGAGGACCACGGCCGAGCCTCCCGGCGCGACGTAGTTGAGGCCGGTGGTGGGGTCCTTCGTCGTCTTCACCTCGGCGATCCCCTGGGCGAGGGAATCCTCGGCGACTCGCTGGATGTTGACGTCCATCGTGAGCTGCACGTCGTCGCCGGCCTTGGCCAGGCGGTTCTGGATGATGTGCACGATCTGGCCCCGGCTGTTCACCTCGAACTTCTCGTAGTGCGGGGAGCCGCGCAGCTCGTTCTCGAACACCGATTCGGCGCCGTCCTTGCCGATCACGTCGGAGGCCAGGTAGCCCTGACCCTGGTGGACCTTCAGGTCCTCGGCACTCACCGACCCGACGTAGCCGAGCAGCTGCGCGCCGAGCGCCCCGTACGGGTAGACGCGGACCGTCTTCTGCGACGCGCTCACCCCCGGGTAGTCCTCGGGTCGCTCGTCGATGGCGACCAGGTCCGGATAGGCGACGTTGGTCATGACCGGAATCGGCTGGTACGCGGCCGCCTGGGTGGTGTTGATCGTGTGCATGATGGCGGCGGTCGTCGTCCCGAACAGGGCGGCCAGGTTCTTGACCGTCTTGTCCAACGTCGTGGCGGTCAGGCCGCGCTCGATGTCGATCGTGTTCACGAGGTTGTCCGAGACCAAGACGTTGCCATTGCGATCCAGGATCCGGCCCCGCACCCCCGGGTCCTCCACGACCCGGATCCGGTTGGCGGTCGTCTGGGCGCTGTAGGTGCTCGACTGCGCGACCTGCAGGAACCAGAGCCGGGCCAGCAGCCCGCAGAACAGCGCGGCGATGATGACCCCGATGATCGAGAGTCGGACGCGGCTGCTGACCTCGGTCATGCGCCGATCACCCCGTCATGCCTCGCTCGTAATGGTCGTGCTGGTTGACTCCGCGATCCGCCCGGCGCTCCTGCGTCGCCCGGCCCGGTCGGGGCGGCGCGACAGGCCAGCCTCGCGAAGGTCACGGTGCACGCAGCCTACCGGGGAGGCCACGCCTGACCGCTGTCGGCCTTCGCGGCCCACCGCACAAAGGGGAACACGACGATGGCGGCGAGCGCGTCATAGAGGGAGGCGACGATCAGGATCTGGATCTGGTGGAGCGCGAACAGCTCGTCGTGGCCAGCGAGCCCGCCGACCAGCAAGTAGATGAAGTTGCCGACCAGGCCGCCGACGCCGCCGAGGACGAGCTCGATGCCTTTGCTCTCGCGGATCAGTCCGCTCTGGAACAGCCCGACCCCGTAGCCGGTCAGCGCGAACGCCAGCGCCGAGAGCCCAACCGGTGTCGAGAGGAACAAATCGGTCGCGAGGCCAGCCGCGAAGCCGAAGATCGCGCCCGGGATCGGGCCTTCCTCGTAGCCCATCGCGATCGCGCCGACCAGGCAGAGGTCGGGCGCAGCGCCGAAGACCCGCAGGTGCGTGAAGACGGTCGTCTGGAGCACCAGCAGGGTGAGGACCACGAGGCTGAGTCGAAGTCGGCGGAGAGCCACGAGCCGTCGCTCACCCGCCGTTCGGTGCCGCGGTGGGCGTCGCGGTCGGGTCGGGGAAGCGCAGGACCTTCACGTAGTACAGGTCGTCGAGGTTCACGACCGGCGCGATGACGATGGTCGGGTTGAGGTCGGTGAGGGTCTTGGAGTAGCTCGCGACGGTCCCGACCGGCAGGTTGGCCGGCACCGTGGCCTTCGGCACCCCCGCCGCGGTGATCACCAGCTCGCCCCTGGTGGCCTTGACGGTCGGGTCGGAGAGGAAGCCGAGGGTGAGGTCGCGCTCGCCGGCGTGGGCCTGGGTGATCGCGGTGGCGCCGCTGGCCTCGAGCCGGACGCCGATCCCGATGGTGGGATTGTCGATGAGGGTCACGGTCGACTGCGAGTCGGACGCCTGGGTCACGCTGCCAACCAGCCCGTCGCCGGTCACGACCGGGTATCCGACCCTGATGCCCTGCCCGGTGCCCTTGTTCAGGGTCACCGTGCGCTCGAAGTTCCCGGGCCCGCTGCCGGTGACCTCGGCGACGATGCCGGTCGCGTCCTCGACGGTCGGGAGGTCGAGGAGCTTCTCGAGCTGGGTGACCTCGGAGCCGGCGTTCTTGTCGACCCGCAGCTGGCCGCGCAGATCGGCAATCTCGCGTTGGAGCTGCTCGTTCTGGCTCTTGACCGACCCGTAGTGGGTGATCCCGTCGGCGACGTTCTGGAGCGGATGGAAGGCGCTGTTCACCAGCGACTGGACGGGAGCGATCACATTGTGGGCGGTGTTCCGCACCTGCGTCACCGCGCTGTTCCCGTTGGCATCGAGAGTGATCAGGAGCAGCGACACGACGATGATGATGAGCAGCGTCCACCGGCCTCGCGTGTCTCGCCGATAGCCGACCATGAGCGCCTCGCCTGAGAGCCGGGGGCTCGGTTCAGTCTTCGGGCCCGCTAATCAGCACCTGGCGGAGCGAGTCGAACTGCTCGAGGCACTGCCCGGAGCCCAGCACGACGGCGAACAACGCGTTCTTGGCGCTGCGGACCGGCATCCCGGTCTCGGCTTGCACCGCGGCGTCGAGACCGAGCAGCAGCGAGCCGCCGCCGGCCAGCATGATCCCGCGCTCCATGACGTCGGCGGCGAGCTCGGGCGGCGTCTTGTCGAGCGTCACCTTGATCGCGTCGACGATCGCAGCCACCGGCTCCTCGATCGCTTCCCGCATCTCCTGGGTCGACACGGTCACGGTCTTCGGCAAGCCGCTGATGAGGTCCCGGCCGCGGATCTCGGCGTAGAACTCCTGCTCGAGCGGATAGGCGCTGGCCAGCTGCACCTTGACGTCCTCCGCGGTGCGGTCCCCGAGGGCCAGCGAGTACTCCCGCTTCATGAAGGACTTGATCGCCTCGTCGAACTCGTCGCCGGCCACATGGCTGGACTCGCTGGTCACGATCCCGCCCAGCGAGATCACCGCGACCTCGGTGGTGCCACCCCCGATGTCGACGATCATGTTCCCGGCCGGCTCGTGGATGGGCAGCCCGGCGCCGATCGCGGCCGCCATCGGCTCCTCGATGACCATGACCGGCTTGCGGGCCCCCGCGAACTCGGCTGCCTCCTGGACCGCCCGGCGCTCCACGCCGGTGATCCCGGACGGGATGCAGATGACCATGCGGGGCTTGGCCCACCGGTTCCGCTGATGGACCCGCTGGATGAAGTAGCGGAGCATCTTCTCGCAGACGTCGAAGTCGGCGATGACCCCGTCCTTCAGCGGGCGGATGGCCTCGAGGTGCCCGGGGGTGCGGCCGAGCATGCGCTTGGCTTGCGTCCCGACCGCGAGGATCTTCCCGTTGCGCGTGTCGAGCGCGACGATCGACGGCTCGTTGAGCACGATGCCTTGCCCGCGCACGTACACGACCGTGTTGGCCGTGCCGAGATCGACTGCCATGTCGCGGCCGATGACGTTGGTGTACCAGGGCGCGTTCACAGACCGTCCAGTGCGTCCACGAGGTCCGGGATCGGGCAAGGCTACGGCCTTCCCGGACGGCGGTCCAGCCGTCCGAATCGGTGTCAGGACAGGCCGTCGAGCGGCCCGGTGCGGCAATTCAATCAGGGTTGGTGCCCGCTAGGGCGCATCCGGGGCGAGGTCTGGGAAGAAGAGGGCGATCTCGCGGGCCGCCGAGTCAGCGCTGTCGGAGCCGTGCACGAGGTTCTCGGTCGTCTCGAGGGCCAGGTCGCCCCGGATCGTGCCCGGATCGGCGTCGCGGGGGTTCGTGACCCCCATGAGGCGCCGCACGACCGCCCAGGTGTCCGGGCCGCCTTCGACGATGCAGGCGACGAGCGGACCGCGGGTGATGAACGCGACCAGGTCGTCGAAGAACGCCTTGTCGCGGTGCTCTTCGTAGTGGCGACCCGCGAAGCCGGCGTCGAGCTGGCGGAGTTCCAGCGCCACGATCCGCAGCCCCTTGCGTTCGAGGCGGGCGAGGATCTCGCCGGTGAGGCGCCGCTCGACCGCGTCGGGCTTGCAGAGGAACAGCGTCCGGGGAGCTCACCGGCGGACCCTATCCGCCGGTCGGTGACGGGCCGGTCGTGGCGACCCGACGCGCCACGGCAGCGTGCCGCGCCGACCACGTAGAGCGAACCCGTGACCACGATCTGGCCGTCGGCGGGCGTCTGGGCCCGGGCCGCGTCGAGGGCCGAGCCGACGTTGGGCACCGCGTCGACTCGGGCCGCCGGCAGCCCGAGGGCCCGGGCCGCCGCCCCGACCTCGGCCGCGGGGAGGGCTCGGGGGCTCGGCGCCTCGCAGGCCACGATCCGGGTCGCGGTGCGGGCACCGAGGGCCTCGAGCATCTCGGCGGGGTCCTTCTCCCGCAGGACGCCGACCACCAGGGTCCGGGCCGAGGCGGGGAACTCCTCGGCCAGCGCCTCCCGCAGCGCGTGGGCGCCGGCGACGTTGTGGGCCCCGTCGAGGAGGACCAGCGGGGCGTGGCCGACCACCTCGAGGCGCCCCGGGGCTTGGGCCTGCCCGAGGACGTCGGCGACCAGCTCCGCGGGGAGCGGCCGCCCGAGGAGCGTCTCGGCCGCGACGAGCGCGATCGCCGCGTTGTCGGCCTGGTGGGCGCCGTGTAGGGACAGGAACACGTCCTCGTAGCGGGCCGCGGGGGTGAAGAGCCCGAGCAGGCGGCCGCCGTGTGCGACCCGGTTGTCGCTCACCCCGAAGTCCTGGCCGCGGACCAGCACCGCGGCCGCGTCGCGGGCGAGGAACGGGGCTTGCACCTCAGGGTCGGTCTCGCCGAGCGCCAGCGTCGAGCCGGGCTTCACAATCCCGGCCTTCTCCGTCGCGATGTCGAAGCGGGTCGGGCCGAGGAACTCGGCGTGGTCGATGCTGACGTTGGTGACCATCGCGACCCGGCCGTCGGCGATGTTCGTCGCGTCCCAGCGCCCGCCCAGCCCGACCTCGACGACGGCCGCCTCGACGGCGACGTCGGCGAACCAGCGGTACGCGACGCCGGTCAGGATCTCGAAGTAGCTGGGGACCTGGGGCAGGTGGGGTTCGATCGTCGCGACGAGCGCCAGCAGCTCGTCGAGGGTCTCGTCGTCGATCGGGTGGCCGTTCCACGCGATCCGCTCGTTCACCGTCTCGAGGTCCGGGCTCGTGTACGCGCCGACCGAGAGCCCCGACGCGACGAGCAGCGCGGCGGTGAGCCGCGTCGCGGACGTCTTGCCGTTCGTCCCCGTGACGTGCACGACCGGGTACTCGAGCTGGGGGGAGCCGAGCAGCTCGCCGAGCGCGGCCATGCGCTCCAGCGTCGGCCCCGCCGCGCGCCGGGGGGTGCCGGCCGGGACGCCTAGCGCCTCGAGGTTGATGTGCGCCTCGAGCCAGGCTCGAGCCTCGTCGGGTCGCACATCAGCTCCCGTCGGGCTCGACGAGCTCGACCTCGACCGCGGGCGGCTGCCCCTCGACCGGGTCGATCACCCGGGCGCGGGCGGCCTCCCGAACGTCGTCGAGCGCGCTGCGCAGCAAGGCCAGGCGGGCCGGGTCGTCGCGGACGACGACCCGCGCTGCTTCGGTGCGCAACGAGCGTTGCTGCTCGGTCTTGGCTTTCCGGACCGCGCCGAGCACCGCGGCCGCGGTCTCGAACACGGCCGGGTCGCCGCCCGTGCCAGCCCGGCGCAGCAGCGCCGCGTCGGGCCACGACGCCCGGTGCACCGAGCCGTCCCGCCACCAGGACCAGACCTCCTCGGTCACGAACGGGAGGTGGGGAGCGAAGAGGCGCAGCAGCGTGTCGAGGGCCAGCACCAGCGCCGCGCTGGCCGAGGCGGCGCGCTCGGCGCCCATCGAGCCGTAGGCGCGCTGCTTGGCCAGCTCGACGTAGTCGTCGCAGAAGCCCCAGAAGAACCGCTCGGTCTGCTCCAGGGCTCGGGCGTAGTCGTAGCCCTCGAAGGCCGCGGTCGTGTCGGCGACCAGCTGGGCGAGGCCGGCGAGGAGGGCCCGGTCGAGCGGTTCGGTGACCGTGTCGGGGTCGGGGTGAAGCGCCCGCTGCTCGTCGCCGGCCACGCCGAGCGCGAACTTTGACGCGTTCAGGATCTTGATGGCGAGGCGGCGGCCGATCTTCATCTGCCCCTCGTCGAACGTCGTGTCGGTGCCCGGATGCCCCCGCGCCGCCCAGTAGCGCACCGCGTCGGAGCCGTACTCCTCGAGGAGGTGCATCGGCGTGACGACGTTGCCCTTCGACTTCGACATCTTCTTGCGGTCCGGGTCGAGCACCCAGCCCGAGATGGCCACGTCCGTCCACGGCAGCCCGCCGAACTCGAGGTGGGCGCGCACCACGCTCGAGAACAACCAGGTGCGGATGATCTCGTGCGCCTGGGGCCGCAGGTCCATCGGGTAGGTGCGCTGGAACAGGTCGGGGTCCTCCTGCCAGCGGCACGCGATCTGGGGGGTGAGCGACGACGTCGCCCAGGTGTCCATCACGTCAGGGTCGGCGGCGAACCCGCCGGGCTGGCCCCGGTGCTCGGGTCCGTATCCCTCCGGCGTGTCGCTGGACGGGTCGACCGGGAGTCGGTCCTCGTCGGGCAGCAGCGGGTGCTCGTAGTCGGGCTGCCCGTCGGCGTCGAGCGGGTACCAGGCCGGGAACGGCACCCCGAAGAACCGCTGCCGGCTGATCAGCCAGTCGCCGTTGAGCCCCTCGACCCATGACTCGTACCGGGCCCGCATGTACTCGGGGTGCCAGCGCAGCTCGCGGCCCCGGGCGAGCAGCTCCTCGCGCAGCGCCGGCTCCCGCCCGCCGTTGCGGATGTACCACTGGCGGGTCGTGACGATCTCAAGGGGCCGCTCGCCGCGCTCGTAGAACTTCACCGCGTGGGTGATGGGGCGCGGGTCGCCGACCAGCTCGCCCGCCTCGCCGAGCAGCTCCACGATCCGGCGCTGCGCCTGCCGCACGGTGCGGCCAGCCAGCTCCGCGTACGCGGCCCGACCGCGGTCCGAGACGATCGCGTCGGGCGGCTCGGCCCGGATCCGGCCGTTCCAGTCGACGATGGCCCGGGTCGGGAGCGCGAGCTCCCGCCACCAGGTGACGTCGGCCGTGTCACCAAAGGTGCAGATCATCGCCAGCCCCGAGCCCTTGTCGGGCTCGGCGAGCGGGTGGCTGAGGACCGGGACGTCCACGTCGAAGAGCGGGCTGCGGGCGCGCTGGCCCATCAGATCGGCGTAGCGGCCGTCGTCGGGGTGCGCGACGAGCGCCACGCAGGCAGGGAGCAGCTCGGGACGGGTCGTCTCGATCAGGACCGGGGTGCCGTCGCCCCGGTGGAACTGCACCGCGTGGTAGGCGCCCGGGAGCTCCCGGTCCTCGAGCTCGGCCTGCGCGACCGCGGTGCGGAAGTCGACGTCCCACATCGTCGGCGCTTCGGACTGGTACGCCTCACCGCGGGCGAGCATCCGGAGGAACGCCCGCTGCGAGATCCGCTGGGTCGACTTCCCGATCGTCGTGTAGTTGAGGTTCCAGTCGACCGACAGGCCGAGGTGACGCCACAGCTCCTCGAACTTCTCCTCGTCGGCGACGACGAGCTGCTCGCAGAGCTCGACGAAGTTCCGGCGCGACACCGCGAGGGGCGGGTCAGGCGGCTCGGCGGGGGCCTCGAAGTCCGAATCGTAGGGAAGGCTGGGGTCGCAGCGCACCCCGAACCAGTTCTGGACCCGCCGCTCGGTGGGGAGCCCGTTGTCGTCCCAGCCCATCGGGTAGAACACCTCGCGGCCCCGCATGCGGTGGAAGCGGGCCACCACGTCGGTGTGCGTGTACGAGAACACGTGGCCGACGTGCAGCGACCCCGACACCGTCGGCGGGGGCGTGTCGATCGAGAAGATTCCACGGCGAGGCTTCGACCGGTCGAACCGGTAGGTGCCGTCGACGTCCCAGCGCTTGCTCCAGGTGTCCTCGAGGCCGTCCAGGCGGGGCTTGGCGGGGACCGGCATGGAGGGAGTCTAGAGAAGCCGGTCGCGATCCCCCGGTGGGTTCACCGGAGCGCGTCGCGGCCGGGCCGCGACGTCTCGGCTACGCGGAGCGCCGGTCGGGTGTCGAGGAGATCAGCGTCGGCGTCATGTGCTCGAGGACGACGCTGCGGTCGATGACGCAGCGGGCGACGTCGGTGCGGCTCGGCAGGTCGTACATCACGTCGAGGAGCACCTCCTCGAGGATCGCTCGCAGCCCCCGGGCGCCGGTGCCTCGCTTCAGGGCCTCCTCGGCGACCGCCTCGAGGGCGTCGTCGGTCAGCACCAGGTCGACGTCGTCGAACTGGAAGAATTTCTGGTACTGGCGGAGCAACGCGTTCTTCGGCTCGACGAGGATCCGCATGAGCGCGTCCTGGTCGAGGTTGTGCACCGCGCCCACGACCGGGAGCCGGCCGACGAACTCGGGGATGAGCCCGAACTTCAGCAGGTCCTCGGGGAGCACCCCGACGAGCAGCGCGCCGAGGTCCTTCTCTTGGGGGCGGCGGACGTCGGCGCCGAACCCGACGCCGCGCTTGCCGATCCGACTCTCGATGATCTTGTCGATCCCGGCGAACGCTCCACCGCAGAGGAACAGGATGTTCGTCGTGTCGATCTGGATGAACTCCTGGTGGGGATGCTTGCGGCCGCCCTGGGGCGGCACCGACGCGGTCGTCCCCTCGAGGATCTTCAGCAGCGCCTGCTGCACACCCTCACCGGACACGTCGCGGGTGATCGACGGGTTCTCCGCCTTGCGGGCGATCTTGTCGATCTCGTCGATGTAGATGATCCCCGTCTCGGCCTTCTTGACGTCGTAGTCCGCGGCCTGGATCAGCTTGAGGAGGATGTTCTCGACGTCCTCCCCGACGTAGCCGGCCTCGGTGAGCGCGGTCGCGTCCGCGATCGCGAACGGCACCTTCAGCAGTCGAGCGAGCGTCTGCGCGAGCAGCGTCTTGCCGCACCCGGTCGGCCCGATGAGCAAGATGTTCGACTTCTGGAGCTCCACCTCGGGATCGCCGTACGCGCCGGCCTGGACCCGCTTGTAGTGGTTGTAGACGGCGACGGACAGGATCTTCTTGGCGTGCTCCTGGCCGATCACGTAGTCGTTCAGGTAGTCGTAGATCTCGCGGGGCTTGGGGAGCTCGTCGAAGCGGACCTCGGAGCTCTGCGACAGCTCCTCCTCGATGATCTCGTTGCAGAGATCGATGCACTCGTCGCAGATGTAGACGCCGGGACCGGCGATCAGCTTCTTGACCTGCTTCTGGCTCTTCCCGCAGAACGAGCACTTCAGCAGGTCGCCCCCGTCACCGAACTTCGCCACGCTGCCCCTCCCCCTCGACGGGCCGTTCTCAGCCGACGCCAGCCGCGGTCGTCACCGACGCGAGCTCACGGTTGGTCAAGATCTCGTCGACGACGCCGTACTCCTTGGCCTCGTCGGCGCTCATGATGAAGTCACGGTCGGTGTCGGAGGCGACCTTCTCGACCGTCTGGCCGGTGTGGTGGGCCAGGATCTGGTCGAGGAGCTCGCGCATCCGGGTGATCTCCTTGGCCTGGATCTCGATATCGACCGCCTGGCCGGACGCGCCGCCGTGCGGCTGGTGGATCAGGATGCGGGCGTGCGGGAGGGCGTAGCGCTTCCCGTGGTGGCCCGACGCGAGGAGCACCGCGGCCGCGGAGGCGGCCTGCCCGATGCAGATGGTCTGCACGGACGGCTTGATGTACTGCATCGTGTCGTAGATCGCGAAGAGGGCGGTGATCTCGCCGCCTGGCGAGTTGATGTAGAGCGAGATGTCCTTGTCGGGGTCTTCGCTCTCGAGGTGGATCAGTTGCGCCATCAGCAGGTTCGCGACCGCGTCGTCGATCGGCGTCCCGAGGAAGATGATGCGCTCCTTCAGGAGCCGCGAGTACAGGTCGAAGGCCCGCTCACCCCGGCTCGTCTGCTCGACGACGGTCGGGACGAGGTAGTTGTAGACGGGGACGATCCCGTCGGCGTTGGTCTGGCTCACAGTGGCTCCTCTGCGTCGTCGCCGCCGGCGGTCGGCGGGGGGCTGTCGCCTGCGGTGGCGTCACCGTCAGGCAGGGTTAGATCGACCGCAGCGCCCAATTTGTCGACGACGGTGGCGTGGTCGACCAGGAACTGCAGTGCGTTGCCGCGAGCGATGTCCGAGCGTACCGCCTCCACCAGGCCCCTCCGTTCCAGATCGCGTCGGACCTTGGCCGGCTTCTCCCCGAGTCGCTCGGCGAGACGACCGACCTCGCGCTCGAGCTCCTCGTCGCTGCTCTCGATCTGCTCCTGCGCGACGACGGCCCGCAGCGCCAGGTCGGCTCGGACGGCGTCGACCGATCCCTCGCGCACGCCGGCGACGAACGCCTGCTGTTCCTGACCGGTCGCGGCGAGGTAGTCAGGGATGGTGGCGCCCTGCTCCTCGAGGCGGTGGGCGAGGTCGTGCAACCGCCGTTCCGCCTCCTGGTTGACGAGCGCGTCGGGGATGTCGGCGTCGACGAGGGCCGCCGCGGCTTCCAGCACCTTGTCGCGGACGAGCATCTGGGCCTGCACCGCGGCGACGAGCGCGAGCCGATTTCGGATGTCGGCGCGGAGCTCGTCGAGGGTCTCGAACTCGCTGACCTCCGAGGCCCACTCGTCGGTCGGCTCGGGGAGGACCTTGCGCTTGGTCTCCTTGACGAGGACCTGGAACGAGACCTCCTGGCCGGCCCGGTCGCCGAACCGCTCGGGCAGCTGGTCGTTGAACTTCAAGATGTCCCCGACCCGCTTGCCGCGGAGCTCCTCGTCGAGCTTGGGGACGAGCCCGCCCGAGCCGACCTCGTAGAGGAAGTCGGTGGCGCTCAGCGCGTCGATGACCTCGTCGTGGACGTAGCCCTTGATGTCGATCTGCGCGTAGTCGCCGTCGGCGAGCGGCGCCGTCTTGTCCTCCAGGTCGGCGAAGCGCTCCCGGAGCCCGTCGAGCTGCGCGTCGACGGCCTCGTCGCTGATCTCGGGGTTGGGGATCTCGACTCGCAAGGCGTCGTAGCCGTCGACGGTGACGACCGGGCGGATTTCGACCACGGCGTCGAACGCCACGTCGCCGCTCTCCTCGCCCTTCGTGATGTCGATGTCGGGAGCCGCGATGACGTCGATGTCCTCGGCGTCGACCGCCTCCGCGTAGTACCTCGGGAGCGAGTCGCGCAGGGCCTGCTCGCGGCCGACCTCGCTGCCGAGCCGGGCCTCGAGCAGCGCCCGGGGCGCCTTCCCGGGCCGGAAGCCCGGCACCTTCACCTCGCGGGCCAGCTTGCGGAACGCGTCGTCGAGGGCGCGCTCGAAGTCCTCCGCCGGCACCTCGACGCGGAGCCGCACCTTGTTGGCCTCGAGCGGCTCCACCGAGGTGGTGATGGGGGACATAGAGAGAAGGGCAGGATACCCGTGGCCTTCGACCGCCCTTCGCATCGGTTTGGCACCCGCGACCGGGGCGTCCGGCCCCGAGATCCCGGGCGGGATGATGGCCGGGCGGCCCGACCGGTCAGGGCGCCGGCGGGCCGGGCGGGGTGCCCTGGAGGCTGGCGAGGGTCGGCGCGGCGCTCACCAGGCTCTGGAGGGCGGCGACCGCCGCGGGGTGCCCGCCGACGGTGGCGTTGAGGAAGTCGACGGTGGCGTCCACCACCAGGGCGAAGTGCGGGTCGCTGGGCTGCGAGAACGGGGGGAGGTGGGTGGCGTCGACGAGCGTGAGCAGCTCGTCGGGCGCGGGGAGGTGCTGCTCGTCGAAGGCGATCGCGCCCGGGTACGGGTCGTACTGATCGTGGTCGTCGAGGACGTGGAGGATCGGAACGCCGGTCGCGGCGGGCAGGACACCCGCGTTGGCGAGGTTCCCGGCCATGGCGAGGACGGCTTTGACCCGCGGGTCGTGGCAGCACGCCTCGAAGCCGAGCGCGTAGGCGAGGACCTCCCCGTCGGAGTGGCCCGCGACCGCGACCGCGTTCGGGTTGATGAGCCCGTCGAGCGGGTCGCCGGGCGTGGAGCCCCGCCGCAGAGCCTCCCCGACGACGAAGTCCAGGTCCTCGATGTTGGGGGCGCCGTAGTCGGCGTGGCTGGCCCCGCCCGGCGCGTCGCCGTTGAGCAGCGGCAGCTCGGGGGCGACGACGACGTACCCGGCCGACGCCCACTGCGCCAGGAGCGCCCCGTAGGTCAGGGGTGTCACGGCGAACCCGTGCGCGAACACCACGAGCGGGTAGGGGCCGTGCGCACGGTCGGGCGCCGCGTCGGGCGTCGGGAGCAGGGCGGGCGCCCCGACCGCCGGGTACCAGACCGTGGTCGGCATGCTGCGCGTCGGGGCGCCGGGCGCTCCCCCGTTCGGGGGGGTGGGTCGGCTGGCGTCGACGTACACGTCGCTCCGCACCCCGACCGCCCGGCTGCCCGGGGCGGGCCCGGCCGGGCTGGTCGTCGTAGTGGTCGGGGCGACCGTCGTGGTCGTCGGGGCGACCCGCCGAGCGCCCGAGGCCCCGCCGCTGCAGCCGGCCAGCCCGACCGCGACGGCCGCCGCGAGGCCGACCCCGAGCCACCCCGGACCGGGTCGGCTCCGGGCGGGTCGCGCCGCCTTACCCGCCGGTCTCGAGATCCGAGGTTGCACCGCTGCGGTGCAAGAGCACCAGCGCGATCACGAGCACCAGCGCCACGCCGGCGTTCACGGCCAGGTCGATCTGCGTGTGGGTGAAAGCGGTGCTCGAGCTCGTGACCGCGGGCGCGCCGACCAAGAGGATGTGCCGGACCACCGAGATGATCCCGATGATGAGGAACGGTCGGAGCTGGAAGCCGCCGCCGGCCAGGTGCGCGAGCAGGGTTCGGAACACCTCGAGGACGATCACGACGAACAGCACGCCGTTCACGGCGCTGGTGACCGCGGTCGTGAACGACTGGTGGGTGGTGAGGAGGCTCTGCACGGTCTGCTCGAGCGACGCCACCGCGACGCCGACTAGGACCAGCGCGACCCCGAGGTAGACGAGGTCCTCGACGGTGCTGAGGACGGTGAGGATCCAGCGCGGCGTCGGCCGACCGTGGTGCTGGTGGGTGAACGGTGTGGTCGGCTCCGCCATCGGCGCCCAGTCTGGCGGCCACGCCGAGCGGCGGCGGGGATCTTCCCCGCCTGCCGCGCCCCGACGGTCCGGGTTCCTCGTGGCGGTGCGGGGCCGCCCGGACCGGCTGGGGCGCGTGGCCGAACCGGCGGCCGTCGTCGCGGGGGGAACGACGACGGCCGGCCGGACGGAAGGGTCAGCCCGACGCGGACGGCGCGGGGCGCGAGCCGAGCTTCACGCTGGCCTGGCTCGATGTCCCGTTGCGCGAGTAGGTGATCGTGACCTGATCACCGGGCTGATGCGATGCGATGTCCTGGCTGAGCTGGGTGACGCTCGTCACCGACGAGCCGTTGACGGCGGTGATCACGTCGCCGGCTTGGAGGCCTGCTTGCGCGGCCGGGCCGCCGGCCACGACGCTCACCACCGGCGCGCCCGGGGTGGAGCCGCTCGTCGCGGACGTCTCGACGCCGAGGAAGGCGCCGCCGACCTGACGGCCAATGGGTCCGCTGCCGCTGAACGGCCCGCCGGGCCCGGCCGGGAACTGCCGGCCCGCGGGGACGGAGATCACCGTGTGGCTGCCGCCCGGCGCCGCGAACCAGCCGATCGCGAACCCGACACCGACGAGCAGCGCGGCAGCGACGACGATCGCCAGCCAGCGCGGCACCTCCACCCCCGACCGCGAAGCCTTCGTCGCGGGCGCGGCGGTGGCGACGGGTGCGGGGGTGTCGGTCGGCGCCGCGACCGCGGCCGGCTCCGTGGCGTCGGCGGGGGTCGCGTCGTCCGGGCGGCCAGCGTCGGGCGTCGTCGCGTCGGGCCCGTCAGCCGCCGGCGGGGTCTCGTCACTCATATCGCCTCCAGTGGGAACGAGAGCATGATCACAGGCCCAACCTGAGATGGGCCTAAGAGCAGCCGCGGCCGGCCCCTCGGCGTTTGAGTACCGTCGTCGCCACCGGATCGGGGGGGTCGGTCATGACGTTGCGGATGGGTAGCGTCTGTGCACCGGGGTCGTCGCGGACGTGAGCGACCGCGACCAGCTCGTCGCGAGCTACTTCACGCTCACCGGCGCGCCGGTCGGGGCGCCGGCCCGGTTCCCGTTCGAGGAGCGGATCGCGGCGGCGAGCGCGGCCGGCTTCTCCGGCGTCGGCTTGCTGGGCGAAGCGTACGCCGAGATGCGGGCGTCCGGTGTCGACGACAGGCAGATCCTCCGCCTGCTCGACGGGCACGGCGTGCGCATCACCGAGGTCGAGTTCGCGTTCGGCTGGTCGAGCGACGATCCGGCCGCGGTCGTAGCAGAGAACACTCTGCTGGCCATGGCCGACGTGTTCGCGCCGCACCACCTGACGTGCGGCGACCTTCGCCGGGCCGCTGACGCTCCCCCGCTCGAGGTCACCATCGAGCGGTTCGCGGCGCTCTGCGACCGGGCCGCCGACCACGGCACTCGGGTCGCGCTCGAATTCCTCCCCTGGAGCACCATCCCCGACCTGCGCACCGCGTGGGCGATCGTGGACGGGGCGGGACGATCGAACGGCGGTGTGCTCCTCGACGCCTGGCACTACTTCCGGGGGACGCCCGACGACGCGCTGCTCCGCTCGTTGCCGTCGAGCGCGTTCGTGGGCGTCCAGCTCGACGACACGGACGCGCCGGTCGGCCCCGCGATGGAGGACACGATCCTGCGTCGTCGGCTCCCCGGGGCCGGGACCTTCGACCTCGTGGGGCTGGTCCGCGCCCTCGACGCGATCGGCGTCGACGTCCCCTACTCAGTCGAGGTCATGTCGACCGAGGAGCAGGCCCGCCCGGTCGCGGAGGCCGCGCGGCGCGCCCACGACCGCGACCGCCGCGGTGCTGCAACGCGCCCGCGCCGCGTGACCGCGCCTCGTCGTCTCACCCCCGCCCGACCTGGTCGGAGGCGCGAGTCGGCTCAGTCGACGTTGACGAGCGTGCCGATCGGCGTCATCGGGTAGACGGTCGCCGCGGCTGCGAACGGCATCTCGACGCACCCGTCGCTCTGCGGGTAGCCGTAGCCCGACCGCGCGAAACCGTGAAGGGCGTCGCCCCCGTTGAAGTAGCTGACGTTGGGGATCCCCGGGTCGTGGTAGACGCTGCCGTCCGGGTTCTTGCCGCTCATCGTCGTGACCGTGTAGCGCGCGAACACCGGATACGTGCCGGTCGCGGTGGTCGCCCCCGGCACCCCGGTGTTGACCGGGCTGCTGAACACGCTCGCGCCGTTCTGCCACACGGTGAGCGTCTCGGGCAGCGTCTGGGTGACCATCACCCACGTGTACGGGGTCGCCAAGACCTGGTTCTGGGCGGCGGCGTCGAGCAGCGCCGACCAGACCTGCGGCGTCGGCGTCGGGTCGTTCGAGGTCGTCAGCCCGTCCGCGTTCTCGAACGACATCAAGGCGCCGGTCGTCAGCACGTTGCTGGCGCCCTGCTGCCACTCCGCCTGCAGCTGGGGCGGGAAGTCGAGCCACCGCCACTGGAACGTCCCCGGCTCGGCGAGGCTGGTGACCGGGCCCGGCCCCCGGGTCGAGACCGCGCTGGGCGTGAACGAGACGGGAAGGTACTCGAGCTGGGCGAGGAGCTCCTGGAGCCGCAGCGTCGACCCAGGGTCGATCGTGAACGACACCGTCTCGGACTCGGGCAGGGACGCGTGGGTGATGGATCGGACGCCGTTCGGGCCGCCGGGGATCGTCATCGTGACCGTCGACCCGACCGCGAGGTCCGCGGAGGGGGTGAACACCAGCGTGGTGGGGGACGAGAAGCTCCAGGTCCCGAACGTGGTCGGGGAGAACGTGGGCATCGGCGAGTTCACCGTGAGCGGCTCGCTGAAGGCCAGCGTGTAGGGGCCGCCCGCGTCGACGCCGGTCGCGCCCTGGCTGGGCGTCGACGAGACGAGCCGGAACCCCTTCTTCGGCAGCTTCGTTGCCGTCTCGGTCGCGCGCACCGGCGTCGGTGACGACGACGAGGACGAGCGCAGCGCGACGAACACGCCGCCGCCCGCGGCGAGGACCACGACCACCGCGACGAAGGCGAACACCCGGTGCCGGGTTCGCGATCGGCGAAGTCGGCGTCGCTCAGTCTGAGCTTGGGACCTTGTCACGTGCCACATCCCAACGCGTCAGCCGGGCCCCGGTGGGGTCGGGTCCAGCCCCGTCCGTGGCCGACACGCTACCGGATGGCCTTCGCGGCCCGGACAGCGGGTTCGGGCTCGACCGCCGACGGGCGCCCGAGCGGGCCCGAACGTTTCGGCCCCCGAACCGTCGGAACCTGGGTCTGCGGAACGACAATAGGGATGTGAGCCAGCGGCCGGGGACGTCGAGCGAGCCCGGAGGGGACTTCCTCGCCCTCTACGACCGGGCCGTGCCCCAGGTCTTCGGGTACCTGATCGCCCGCTGCGGGAGCGTCGTCGTGGCCGAGGAGCTGACGAGCGAGACGTTCGTCGCCGCCGTCGACGCGCTGCGGCGACCGGCCCCGCCAGCGGTGTCGATGCCGTGGCTGGTGGGGGTCGCGCGCCACAAGCTGATCGACCACTGGCGTCGCGCCGGCCGCGAGGAACGGGGACTGCGGGTCGTCGCCGAGGAGGGGCCGGCCGCCGACGACCCGTGGGAGGTCGAGCTCGAGGTCCTCCGGGCCCGGGCGACCCTCGAGGCGCTCGCCCCCCAGCACCGAGCCGCGCTGACGCTGCGGTACCTCGACGACCTGCCCGTCGCGGAGGTCGCAGCCGTGCTGGACCGCACCGTCCACGCCACCGAGGGCCTCCTGGTCCGGGCCCGGGCCGCCTTCCGTCGCGCCTACACCGCCGAGTGGGCGTCCGATGCCTGACCCGTTCGAGTCGCTGCGTCTGCCCACCGTGCCCGTCGACCCCGACCCCGCGTTCGTGCGGCGGCTCCGGCGCCAGGTCGAGCGGGGCTTGCAGCTTCCGAGAGGAGCCGTGATGTCGGATCTCGAGGTGGATGTGGAGCTCGACTCGCCGGTCGAGCCGGGTGTCGTGCCCTACCTGATCGTCGACGACGCGCCGCGCGCGCTCGACTGGTACGAGGCCGCGCTCGGCGCCCGCCGCCGCGGCGTCCCGATCGTGATGGACGACGGGCGCATCGGCCACGCCGAGCTCGAGCTGCGCGGCTCGGTCTTCTTCCTCGCTGACGAGAGCCCTGACTCCCCCGTCGCGGCGCCCCGACGCGGGGACCGCGCCACGGTCAGCCTGGTCGTCGACGTCGACGCGGTCGACGCCGCGGTGCGCCGCGCCGTGCAGGCCGGTGCGGACCTCGAGCGGGCCCCCGCCAACTACCCGCACGGGCGCAACGCGGTGATCCGCGACCCGTTCGGGCATCGCTGGATGCTCTCGAGCGCCCCGACCGAGACCACGACCGACGTCGGGGCGGTCATCGCACCGGGCCACGTCGGCTACGCGTCGCTGTGGGTGCCCGACGTCGAGCGGGCCGCGTCGTTCTTCCACCAGGTGCTCGGCTGGTCGTACGCGCCCGGGTCGGGACCCCAGGGCCGCCAGGTCGAGGGCGTGGTCCCCCACCACGGGCTCTGGGGTGAGCAGCCGCGCAGCACCCTGTTCTGCTGCTTCCGGGTCGAGGACGTCGACGCGGCCGTGGCACGGGTCCGGGCCGCGGGCGGCACGGCTGAGGAGCCGACGGTGCAGCCCTACGGACGGGTCGCGGGGTGCGTCGACGACCAGGGGACGCGGTTCGCGGTGTACGAGCCGCCGGGCGGGGAAAGCGACGCGCGCGTCGCCGGGGCCCCCCACCCGGGCGAGCTCGTCTACGTCACCCTCGAGGTGCGCGACACCGCCACCGCCCGGGCCTTCTACGGCCCGGTGCTCGGGTGGCGGTTCAGCCCGGGCCGGGTCGAGGACGGCTGGGGCGTCGACGGGGCCCTGATCGGCCTGCACGGCGGACACGACGAGGCGACCGGCGTCCCGCTGTACCGCGTCGACGACGTCGACGCGGCCGTCGAGCGCGTCCGAGCCGCGGGCGGCACCGCAAGCCCACCCGAGACGCAGCCCTACGGCCGGGTCGCGAACTGCGTCGACGACCAGGGCACCCGCTTCTCGGTCGGGCAGCTCTGAACCGATCGGGCGATCGGTCGGGCGTCGAACCCGATCGCGTACGCTCGACCCCTGCGAGCGCACCGCCGGTGACGGACCCGACCGCCGGGACGGCCTCCGGTGGGGCGCGGACACCGGGGAGTGGCGCAGCTCGGTAGCGCTCCTGCTTTGGGGGCAGGCGGTCGGGGGTTCAAATCCCCCCTCCCCGACACGGCGGCCGCTCTCGCCGCCACGCGGGTGTAGCTCAATGGCAGAGCCCCAGCCTTCCAAGCTGGTTATGCGGGTTCGATCCCCGTCACCCGCTCGCCCGCTCCGACGACCGACGCGCTAGTCGCGGTCGTGGTGGCACACCACCTCGAGCAGGAACCCGTGCGGGTCGAGCCAGAACGTCGCGAAGTGCGGCGGGGGGTACTCGGGGAACTCGCGTGGGAGGTGCAGCACCTCGGCGCCCAGCCTGACCGCCAGCCGGTGCGCGGCTCGGACCTCCGAGCGGGAGCGGACCGAGAAGGCCAGGTGCTGGAGGCCGGCCGCGTGGCGCGAGTACGGGCCGGGCTCCGCCGCCGCGTAGAAGAAGAGGTACGTGCCGGCCTTCCCACCCCCGGGCCGGTACGCGAACTGGTCCGGGGCACGCAGGAACGGCTCGAAGCCCAGCGTCGGGAGCAGCTGGTCGTAGTAGCCCCGAGCCGTCTCGAGGTCGGGGACGTTGACGCCGAGGTGCCCGAGCATCGACGGCCGCTCAGCGCCCGACCGCACGGTTCGGGCGCCACGACGGGTCGCGGCCGAGCAGCCCGAGCAGGCGGGCCTGCGGGTCGGCTCGGTCGGGGACCGGCACCGGAGGGCCGAAGAGCCCCGACGCGGCACGGCTGCCCGAGGCTTTCTCGGCGTCGCGCAGGCCCCGCTCGCACAGCTCCGGATCGAGCCGGTCGGCACCGCCCACCGCCCGGGCCAGGTCCCAGGTGTGGACGAGCACGTCGGTGGTGAGCGCGCCGAGCAGCTCGCGGGGCGCTCGGGAGGCCCCGTCGAAGTAGTCGGCCGGCCGGTCCAGGGCGGGTGACGCCAGCGCCTCCTCGATCGCGGCGGCGGCGGCGTGCCAGCGTCGGACCGGGTCGTGGCGAGGTCGCGCGGCGCGGATCCCGGCCGGTCGGAGCACCAGGAACTCGTGGAACCCGATGACGTGCTCGACGAGCGCTTCAGCGCGTCCCACTCCGGGCACGGGGTCGGCGCCGCCCACCGGTCGGGCGACACCCGGTCGACGACCGCGGTGAAGTCGTCGCAGGCGCGCCGGTGCCGCTCGACGTCCGCGCTCACCCCTGTCGTCCGCTGGCCCGGTAGCCCATCGTCGACACTGTTTCATGTACCATGAGATGATGTCGAATTGGGAGGCGCTGCGGATCGAGGAGGTCGCCGCGGCGACCGGGCTCAGCACCCGGAACGTTCGTGCCTACCAGTCGCTCGGGCTGCTCCCGGTCCCGCTCCTCGACGGCCGGGTCGGCCGCTACGGCGCCGCCCACCTCGAGCGGCTCCGGGCGGTGGGGCGGCTCCGGGCGGCCGGCTTCTCCCTGGCCGCCATCAAGGCCCTCTTCGACGCCCACGACCGTGGGGAGGACCTGGGCTCCGTCCTCGGGCTCAGCGACGCAGCCCGACCGGCCCGAGCCCGGCGCGCCTCTCCGCTGCTCCGCCTCGCCCTGGTCCCCCAGCCCCTCTCCAGCGGGCTCGCCGGCACCGGGAGCTGAAGGGCCGGCTCCGGCCGATCCTGGCCTCAACGTGACACACTTCACGCCCTGAATCGGGCATAACGGACTCCCGGCTTCGGGAGGACCCCGGGCGACTCCCTAGGTTGCCTCCCGAAGTTTCACGGGTGTCGTTTTCGACGCCGGGACTTCGACCCCCCCAATCCCAGTGTGTCTCGTCGCGCGCGCCGGGAGACCCGACCAGGAGGCCTCATGCCCCGCACCGCCCTGACCCGGCCCGACGACCGGTCCTTGCTCGAACACCCGCCGCATGCGGCGCGGCCGAGCGCCGCCCCGACTTCCGACCGCGGCCCCCGCGGGCGTCGTCATCTCGCACGCCGGGTCGCGGTCGCAGCCCTCGCCACGACCCTCGGGATCGCCGCCTCGGGGTGCCTCGCCCCGGCCCCGGCGGGACCGCCCCCGGCCGTGGCCAACGCTATCCAGACCGCCTTCGGCGACCTGGGCCCGGGTGTCGTGTCCTGCATGACCGACGTCGCCTTCCGCGAGTCCCGCTGGGACCCGGGAGCCCGGAACCCGAGCGGGGCCAGCGGCCTGTTCCAGATCCTGCTCCCGCTCCACGACGACCTCTTCTACGCGATGGGCGTCCCGCCGAGCGTCTGGAGCGACCCGAACTGGAACGCGCTCGCGGCCCGCGAGCTCTACAACAGCTCCGGCATTGCCCCCTGGGGTCGCTGCTGAGCCAAGCGCCGGGCGGACCTCGTGCCGAGCCGGCGGGCACCAGCTCAAGCGGCCGACGACTCCCGCAGGCAGGCGTCCTCGCAGGCCACCGCGGCGGCCTGCGGGACCGCGGTCACCAAGGCCCCTTGCCGGATCGTGACCCAGGCGACGAGCCCGCCGAACGCGGCGAGACACCCGGAGATGATCATCGCCCGCCCGAACCCGTTCGCGAAATCGAGCGTTCCTCCGGCGCCGGCCAGCCCGGCCGCCGCGGGGAGGATGGCAACCGCGAGGAGTCCGGCGATCCGAGCCACCGCGTTGTTGACCGCCGAGCCGAGCCCGGCGTGGTCGTCGTCGACCGCGCCGAGCACGGCCGCGGTCAGCGGTGCCACGGTCACCGCGAGCCCGACGCCGAGCACGCTGACCGCGGGGAACACGGTCGCCCAGTAGGTGGTGTGCGGGTGCACGCGGGCGAGCAGGATCACGCCCACGCCGACGATGACCGGCCCGATCGTCATGGGCAGCCGCGGACCGATGCGCTGCGCGAGGGCCCCCATCCGGGAAGAGAAGGCCAGCGTCAGCACGGTCAGCGGGATGAGGGCAGCCCCGGCGCCCAGGGCCGAGTAGTGGAGGCTGGTCTGCAGGTAGACGACCAGCAGGAAGGTCACGGCGCCCAGCGCCGCGTAGACGACGAGCGTCACCGCGTTCGCGCCCGAGAACTGGCGGGAGCGGAAGATGCTGAACGGCACCATCGGGTGCGAGGAGCGCACCTCGATGTAGCCGAACGCCGCGAGGGCGATCAGCCCGCCGATCCCGAGCACAAGGGTCGTGCCTCCCCAGCCGTTCGCCGGGCCTTCGATGAGCGCGTAGACGACGCCGACCAGCCCGAGCGCGAGGACGAGCCCGCCGAGGACGTCGACCCGCCGGTCGTCGGTCGCCTCGCGGGTCTCGGGGACATGCCGCCAGGCGATCAGCGCGGTGACGACGACGAACGGGAGGTTGATGAGGAACACGAGCCGCCACGAGACGGCGTCGATCAGCCAGCCCCCGAGGAACGGACCGATCGCGGTGGAGACGCCGGCCAGACCCGACCAGGCACCGATCGCGGCGCCCCGGTCGGAGCGCCGAAACGACGCCGAGATCATGGCCAGGCTGCCCGGCACGAGCAGCGCCGCCGCGACGCCTTGCAGCGACCGGGCGATGATCAGCGTCGTGATCGACGGAGCCACGCCGCTGGCGAGCGAGGTCACGCCGAAACCGATCAGCCCGATCAGGAAGATCCGCTTCCGCCCGAACAGGTCGCCGAGGGACCCGCCGATCACGAGGAGCGAACCGAGGGTCAGGAGGTACGCGGTCACCACCCACTGGAGGTCGGCGAGGCTGGCGTGGAAGTCCCGGGCGATGGCGGGCAGCGCCACGTTGGTGACCGTGCCGTCGAGGAACGCCACCCCCGAGCCGAGCACCGCGGCCGCGATCACCCAACGCCCCGCCGCGGTCTTCATCCGCAGCCCCGGCGAGGGGCCCGGCGCCGATGCGCTCAAGGGTGCGACGGGCTCGGCGACCGGCCGGGCACCTCGAACATCACCTCGTCCACGTAGCACCAGAACCAGTCCTCGCCCGGCTCGAACGACTGGATCAGCGGATGGCGGATCTCGTGGAAGTGCGCGGTGGCGTGGCGGTGCGGGGAGCTGTCGCAGCAACCGACGTGTCCGCACTCGATGCAGCGACGCAGATGCACCCAGGTCGATCCCATCTGCAGGCACTCCTCGCACCCCACCGCGCCGGCGCCGCGTCGATCGCGAGGTCTCCCAGGTGTTCACAGGTCTCCGCGGCCATCGCGGCACCGTCCTTCGTGTCGGGGACTACCGACTCTGGAAGCGGGCGTCGAGCAGGATCAGCCGGTCGGCGAGGTCGGGGTCCGCGCCCGGACCGAACGACGAGACCACGGTGCCGCCAGCGCGGCATTCGGGGCAGCGCGCCGCGTAGACGACCGCTTCCTCGTCGGGGTCGCTCGGACCCTCGAAGCGGAACACGCGGTCTACCTCCACCGACTCGAGGATCCGCTCGCCGCAGGCCCCGCAGCGCAGCCCCGTGGGCGTCGGGAAGAACGACATCGTGAACCCCTCGCCGGCGAGCAGCCGCAGCGCACCGAGGACGGTGGCCGGCTCGTCACTCACGCGCGCGACCCTACCGGCCACCCGCAAATCGATCGGCCGTACCGGTTAGGGTCGAGCCCCGTGCCCGCCGCCACCCGGCGCCGCCCCCGACCACACTCGCTCGGGACCCCGCGGCGCGGCGGCCTGAGCGAGGAGCCTGATCGTGCTGCTGGACCGCTTCCGCCTCGACGGCCGGGTCGCGCTCGTCACCGGAGCGGGACGGGGCATCGGCGCCGGCTCGGCTCGGGCCCTCGCCGAGGCTGGCGCCGACGTCGCGCTCACCGCCCGCACCGCCGAGCAGCTCGACGCCGTTGCCGAGGAGATCCGCGGGCTCGGTCGGCGGGCGGTCGTGGTCCCGGGGGACGTCAACGACCTCGACCACCTGAGCCGCTTCGTCGACGAGGCATCCCGCGAGCTGGGCCGCGTCGACATCGTCGTGAACAACGCCGGTGGCGCCATGCCGACCGCGTTCCCGGACACCAGCGTGCGGGCCTTCGAGGGCGCCTTCCACTTCAACGTCACGACCGCGTTTGCCCTCACCCAAGCCGCGCTCCCACTGCTGCTCGACAGCGGCCACGGCGCGGTCGTGAACATCAGCTCGGCCATGGGTCGACTCAGCGACCGCGGCTACGCCGCGTACGGCACCGCCAAGGCTGCGCTCGCGCACCTGACCCGGCTGCTGGCCGCCGACTGCGCGCCGAGGGTCCGGGTGAACGCGATCGCGGTCGGGTCCGTCGCCACCTCCGCGCTCGAGATCGTGCTCACCGATGACCAGCTCCGCACCGAGATGGTCGAGCAGACGCCACTCGGCCGGCTGGGAGAGGTGGAGGACATCGCGCTCGGCGTCCTCTACCTCGCCTCGGACGCGGCGAGCTTCGTCACCGGCAAGGTCTTCGAGATCGACGGGGGAATCGAAGCCGCCAACCTGAGCTTGCGGCTGCCCGATCTCTAAATCAGCCGGTACAGCTGGAGCTCCCGGCACCGCTCGAGCGCCCGGAGCTCAGTCGGACAGAGCGACGGGCTGCTCAATCCGTTGGTCGGGGTTCGAATCCCTCCGGGCCCGCCCTGCTCACCAGCACAACGGCTGCCTCCCGGCGCCGTCGCGACCGGTCCAACGCCACCCCGGACCGTCAGCTGGTCTGGACGGGGAGGTGCTGGGTCCGGGGCGGCACCGCGGAGCGCACCGCGCACTCCCGGTTGACCTCCTGCTCGCTGAGTCCCTGGTACGGCAAGGAAGGCACGCCGACGCGGGGTCGAGCGAGGTTCAGGGTGCTGGTCAGGTCGGAGGTGGTCTCGCGACGCCACGCGGACAGGTTCGGGACCTCGACCCCGAATCGGGTCTCGAGGAATCGAAGCAGCGACGTGTGGTCGGCGGTGTCGGAGTTGACGTGCCCACCGCGACTGAACGGGGAGATGACCAGCAGCGGAACCCGGAACCCGAGCCCGATCGGACCGACGATCCCGGCCGCGTCGGGGGGAAGGGGATCGGAGGTGAGGAACTCACCCGGTGTCCCGGGGGGTGGCACGGGAGGCGAGACGTGGTCGAAGAACCCGCCGTTCTCGTCCCAGGTGACGAAGAACACCGTCTTGGCCCAGACCCGCGGCTTCCGCAGCAGCGCCTGGAGCACCTGGCCGGTGTACCGCGCCCCGAGGTTCGACGGGCTCGGCGGGTGATCGTCCCCGTTGGGTGGCGGCGCCACCCAGCTGACCGAGGGCAACGTGTCGGCCTCGACGTCGGCGACGAAGTCGTGCGGGAAACGCGGCAAGAACGCGTTGCGGTATAGCTCAGAGCTCGGATTCCCGTACTGGACATAGCGAGCGAGGAGGCCCGGGGTGTCAGCCGCGGTCGAGGCCAGCGCGCCGGGCGGCTGGTAGCACTTCCACGACACCCCCTGGGCTTGGAGCCGCTCCGGCATCGTGGTCCAGGAGTACTGGGCGCTGGTGGCGATCGTGGAGGGCGGGATCGCGTTGACGTTCGCCGCGTCCGAGACCACGGGTCCGCCCGCCACGCCGGCCGGGTCGATGGTCGCCGACACCGCCATGTGCTGGTTGGGGTCGCTCGGCCCGAACACCGGCGCGTGGTAGTTGTCACACAGCGTGAACGTGTCGGCGAGCGCGTAGTACAGCGGCAGATCCGAGCGGGTGTAGTAGCCCATGACCTCGGGCGCCCCGGCCGGTCCGTCTGCCTCGAGCGCCGAGTGGGCGATGACCCACTGGTCGTTCTGGCCCTGATGCCACGAGTAGTGCTGGGTGGTCCATTCGTGCGAGGGATCGTCGGTGCAGGCCGCGTTCATGGTCGCGGTGTCGAGGTGCCAGGGCAGCAGCACCCCCGCCGGCGACGCGTCGCTTCGACGGGGGTCGGGCTGCGCGAAGACGCCCGGGGTACCCGGGAGATGGTCGTCGAAGCCTCGGCCTTTGCGGTACGCGCCGAAGTAGTGGTCGTACGAGCGGTTCTCCAGGATCAGGATCACCACGTGCTCGATCTGGGTCAGCGACGCCGCTCCCGGTTGGGAACCCAAGGCCGGGTCCGGCCCACCGAGCTCGGCCGCCGCGGCCAGCGTGCTCGAGAACGGCCCGAGGGCCAAGCCCGCCCCGAGCAGCCCCGCGCGCTGCAGGAACTCGCGCCGCTCCATCAACCGAACCGCAGCGCTGTTGCGGCAGAATCCGCCGCGACGCGACACCGCCCGGTCGTGGCCGGTCGTTCGTGGCTCCACCGTTGCCGAGTCATAGCGCCACCCCCTACGCCTCCACGTCCGGTGTCGATCCAACCGACCGGCGCGACCCGAGTCGGGCCAGGCTACGGGACAGCCCGCCCGCGGTCCACCACGACCGCTCTTCGCACCGCGACGTCGCCGCGTGCACGACGCGCGTCGTGTTCGTCGCCGGGCAGACGACCGGACCGCGTCAGCTCGCGATGCGCGCGAGCTGGATCGTCACGACGACGAGCCACGCGATGGACGAGAAGTAGAAGAGACACCCGTAGAGGCCGAAGTGCCGTCTGATCATCGGAAGCCGGAGCGCAACCGTGACCGCGAGGACACTGCCGAGCATCACCCAGGGGACAATCATGGTCAGGCCCTCGACGCTGTGCCAGGCCGATGGTGGCGCAGCGTCGACCAGAGGCTCGTCGCGGCCTTCGCACACCAGGCGGTCCCACCAGACGCGTTGGATCTGGAGCGAGGGCACACCCGCGGTCGCGTCGGGCAACCCCAACGCCGGGGACGGCGGCGCCCGTGTACGCTGACCCGCGCCCCTGGGCCGAGGCCTCGGAGGCCGCGCCGGCGGCCGGACGGAGCTCGGTGTCCAGCGGTGCGGCGGGCGTCGACTCGCAGAGCATGGTGGCCGTAGCTCAGTTGGCTAGAGCGCCGGGTTGTGGTCCCGGAGGTCGGGGGTTCGAAACCCCTCGGTCACCCCACGCTTCGGGCCATGTGCTCGAGGATCCGATCGAGGGCTCGGTCCGCGTCGACGCCTCGCACGACCTGCTGGTCCGGCTCCGACCGGTCCTCGACGACCTGGCCGTCTGACTCGACCCGCAGGCGGCGGGCCTCGATCCGGACCAGGGCCGGCTCGACCAGGGCCAGCAGCGCGAGCGGGTCATGGAGGCAGACGGCTCGGTCGTCGGTCGGGACGCCGGCCGCGTCGAGGGCGGTGAGCCACGACTCGACGTCCGGGCGCAGCGTCGGTGCGGCTTGGAGCAGCTCGTCGAGACGCTCCGCGTCGAGACGCATCGAGACGGTGACGTCGAGCGGGACGAGGAGCACCGGCGCGGCGGCGTGCAGCACCCGTGCCGCCGCGTCGGGGTCCTGGGAGAAGTTGTGCTCGGTGTGGCGCCGCGCCCCCCGGTGGACGGTGGTGTCGAGCAGCCCGCCCATCACGGCCGTGGTCGGGACAGTCACGCCCGCGGCGAGGAGGGCGGCGACGTTCGTCAACGGGCCGATGGCGAGCAGGGCGTCCGGGGCGGCGTCGCGGACGGCGTCGACGAATCCGTTGTCACCACCGGTGACCGGGACGGGGACGAGGGCCTGAGCCCTCGCGATCCGACGCGCTTCCTCCCCGCCGACGACGCTGACGCCCACCAGGTCCACGGCCGGGTGGGAGCGGGCGCAGAGGAGCGCCACCGCGTCGTCGGGATCGTCACCGACGTCGGTATCGATCCAGACTCGCACGACGCGGCTCAGGCGGCTGCCGAGCGGACCAGCACCGCGCGGAGCGCGTCCTCGAGGGTCGACGCCGCGAAGACGTAGCCGCTCTGCTCGAGCGCCGTGGGCACTACCCGCTGACCGCCGAGGAGCAGGTCGTTCACCAGCTCGGAGCCGTAGAGCAGGCGCAACGGCGCGAGGGGGGTGGGGACGACGGTGGGTCGGCCCAGGACCTGCCCCAACGTCGTCGTGAACTCGGCGTTCGTGACCGGGTTCGGGGCGGTGAGATTGGTCGGTCCGGTGAGCGACGGATGGTCCAGCGCGTGGAGGATCGCGCCGACCTCGTCGTCGATCGAGATCCAGCTCATGTACTGGCGACCCGAACCCAGCCGGCCGCCGAGACCGGCGCGAAACGGGGTCAGCACCCGGCCCAGCATCCCGCCCTGGCGACCGAGCACGATCCCGGTGCGGAGCCGGACCAGCCGGATCCCCGCCTCGGCGGCCGGCGCCGCAGCCTCCTCCCATCGCTGACAGGCCTGCGCGGTGAAGTCGCGCCCGGGCGGGCTGTCCTCGTCGAGGACCTCGTCGCCCCGGTCCGCTCCGTAGTAGCCGACTGCGGAGCCCGAGACGAGCACGCTCGGGCGATGCGCAAGCCGGACGAGCGTCGAGGCCAGCAGGCCCGTGCCTTTGGTGCGGCTCTCCAGGATGAGCCGCTTGCGGCTCTCGGTCCACCGACGGTCCGCGATGCCCGCGCCGGCCAGGTGCACGACGCCGCCGATCCCGTCCAGCGCGGCCGCGTCAATCGTGCCCGCCTCGGGATCCCACGCGATGGCCTCGACCCCCGGTGACACGGCACGGCCTCGCACCGCGACCACCGGACGGTGTCCAGCCGCGACCAGGCGCGGCAGCAGCGCCGACCCGATGAACCCGCTCGCTCCCGTAACCAGGACCTCCACCAGCCGCACCGTACCGTGATCACCCGGCCGTCCACCCAAGGGCCCCCGATACAATGCGGGGCAGGCGCCCCTAGCTCAACTGGCTAAAGCTTCCGGTTCACGGGTTGAGGTTGCAGATCCACCCTTCGAGCGCCGTTGCCCTCCTCACCACCGTGCCGCGACGGATCAGGTGGTGCTGTTCGACGTCGGGGTCCCTCCGCCGGCGCCGCCACCGAAGCCGCCGGCCGCTCCACGGAATCCGCCAGCGCCGCCGAAGCCGCCGAAGCCGCCGAAGCCCCCGGCGCACGAGCCGTTCACCGGCTGAGAGATCGTGACGGTCTTGGCGGTGATCGTGCCCAGGCTGTCAACGGTTCCGCTGGCGGTCACGCAGGATCCGCTGGCGAGATTGGTCGCCGCGGCCTTCTGGGTTTGGGTGAGAGTGGTGGATCCGGTGAGCGTGACGGTGACGCTGTCCGTCGTCGGCTTGGACTTCTTGTTCTTCGGGGGGACTTGGGCCTTCACGCTGAGCTGCTGACCGGAGACGCTGGTGAGCGAGCCGAACGTCGCCGCGATGTTGCTCGGGACAGTGCCACCCCCGGGCAGGGTGAACGGTGTTCCGCCGGGCGTGCGGTTCCCGAACCGACCGCTCCCGAACCGACCCGCACCGGCGCCCCGTCCCGCCGTGATACCGGTCGGGTTGCGCGTGCATCCCTTCGAGGTCGGCTTGGCGATCGCCACGCTGGTCGCTTGGATGCCTTTCGTGGTGCTGCCGGTCCCGGTGACGCGCACGCAGTCCCCTGTTGCGAGGTCCGAGGTCGTGGCGGACGTGGTCTGCGAGTAGTTGGTCGAGCCGGTGACGACGACGGTCCTGTTGCTGCCGTTGCTGGCCTGCACCGTGAGCGTCGATCCCGTGAGCCCGGACAGCATGCCGATCGCGAACGGCGACGGCGTGGTGCCCGAGGTCTGAGCAGCCGCTGCCCCGGCGGCGAGCGCGAGCGACAGGAGGGTGATGATGGGGAGCGCCGCCCATCCCGCGCGCTCAGGGCCCGAGGTCCGGGCACGACGGGCGGTTGTGGGCTGGTGGTTCATTCTTGGTACCTCGCGTTGGGGTTGGGAACAGTAGGGCATGGGATCAGCCTCCTCGTCCGCCAAGCCCGGCGAAGACGCGGCCGAGCGGAGAGGTGGTGGACGTGGTGGAGTTCGACGACGAGGTGGCCGATCCGGGCAACGGCTGGGACATGCTGGCGAGCACGACCTGCTCGCCCTTCGTGAGACCCGACATGACCTGGGTCCACGTGTAGCCGACGACGCCGACCTTCACCGTGACCTGGCGTGGGGTGTTGCCGTCGAGCACCTCGACGGTGCTCGTCGATCCGTTGGTGGTGACCGCCGAGGTGGGGATGGCGAGCGTGTTCTTGGCGTGCTGGGTCGTGATGGTGACGGTGCCGGTCGACGCGTTGCCGAGGGTGACCTTCGGGTGCTTCAACGCGACGACTACGAGGTAGGTGGTCGACGCGGCGCTGGTCGAGTTGGGGACGATGGAGATCGATGCGACCTTGCCCGACAGCGTCTGCTGCTTGCCGTCGGGGACCACGGTGGCTGCCTCGCCAACGGTGACGTGGGGGATGTTGTCGACGCTGACCGTCGTGGAGGCCTGGTAGCTCGGGCTGCCCTGCACGACGATGGTGGCCGTGGTGGACGCGGCGCTCACGGACTGCCCCGGCACGATGTTGACCGCGTCGACGGTCCCGGCGATCGGGGTCGTGAGCGTGGCTTGGGCGAGGGATTGCTGGTCGACCCCGACGGTGGCGAAGGCCGCGTCGACCTGAGCCTGATCGGCCGCGAGGTCAGCCGCGCTGGGCGCGGCTGCTCCCGTTCCCCCTCCCAATCCCGCTCCCGTCGCTCCGCCGGAGCCTGATTTCCCGGACGCGCCGCTCGAGCTGCCGAACCCGCTGCCCGAGCTGCTCCCGGAGGATGCCGAGGGCGACGGGAGCTGGCCGATGATGGCGTCGAGGTTCTGGGAGGCTTTCTCGAGCGTGGTCACGTCGTCGGCCACCGTGCTCTCGTCGGTGTTCAGCATCTGGACCGCGTTGTTGCACGTCGTCTGCTCAAGCGTCGTGGAGAGGTCGCCCTGGCAGTCCGTGACGGCGGTCATCACCGCGCCTTGGGCGATGCCCTGGGCCTTGTCGACCGCCTGCTGTGCCGCGAGCACCGCTTGTTGGGCGTTCGCCAGCTCGGGGTTGCTCACGGACTCCACCGCGTCGAGCTGCGACGCGGGACGTGCCCGGGCTCGTGAAGCTGGTGCTCCTCGCCGTCCCGGTCCCGGTCCCGGTGCCGCTGCCGGCACCGGCGCCCGATCCGGCGCTGCCGGTGGACTGCCCGGAGAGGGCGTCGGAGAGCGTGAGCTGGTCTTGGGCGAGGGTGGCCTGGTCCTGGTCGAGGGTCTGGGTGAGCGACTGCGTCTCGAGCTGGGCCAGGGTCTGGCCGGCGCTCACCTTGTCGCCGGCCTGGACGCCGACCGACCCGACGGTGCCCGACATCGGGAAGGCGACCGTGGCTTCGACGGTCGGCTCGATGGTGGCGACGCCGCTGAGCGCGGCGTCGACGTTCTGGGTCGAGGCGACCGCGGTGCGGTATCCCGTCCCGGACGAGTCGAACGCGCCGCTCAGGAGCGCGACCACCAGGGCCAGGATCACGAGCACGACCCCCCCGAGCGCGCGGATCGAGCGTCGGCGCCTCGGTGGCTCGCTCACCGTGGCGACTGGTTCGAGGTCCGGGAACAGCGTCGCGAGCCGGGCGCTCATCGTCGAGGTGGTGTCGCTCATGGAGTCACTCGCTTCGTAGTGCGTCGATGGGGGCGAGGCGCGCCACGCGTGACGCCGGGTAGACACCGAAGACGACGCCGATCCCCACCGCGATCACGATCGCCCCGATCGAGGCGGGGATCGACAGGATCACGCGCTGGCTGCTGAGCTGCGGGATGAAGATCGCCCCGAGGACCCCGAGCCCGACGCCCAGGATTCCTCCGGCCAGCCCGAGGATCGACGCCTCGACGAGGAACTGGCGGCGGATGATGCTGGGGGCCGCGCCGATCGCCTTGCGGAGGCCGATCTCGCGGATCCGCTCGCTGACCGAGACGAGCATGATGTTCATCACGCCGATCCCGCCGACGAGCAGCGCGATGACCGCGATCCCGGCCAGCATGTCGGTCAGCGTGTGGTCGACCGTGTTGGACGCGGCGAGGATCGACTGCTGGGTGGCGATCGAGAAGTCGGCGTTGCTCGCACTCGTGATGTGGTGGGTGTTGAGCAGCAGACGCGCTGGTCTCTTGGTACGCCGCGGAGAGCGTGCCGGCGGAGGCCGCCTTCACGTAGATCGAGGCTCACGGAGTTCCGGCTGGTGCCGCCGACGAGACGCTGCCCGTACGTGCTCAGGGGAACGACCGCGAGGTCGTTGCTCGCCGCCTGCTCGGCGGAGCTGAAGTTCTGGAGGACGCCGACCACCTGGAGCTTGACGCCGTTGTAGGTCACATAGCTCCCGATCGGGTTGGTGCTCCCGAAGAGCTGGGTGACCGTGACGGGCCCGAGCACGACGACGGGCGCAGCGTTGCGCTCGTCTTTCGCCGTGATGAAGCGACCCAGCTGGGCGCCCCGTGATCGGGTGGTCTCCCAGGTCGGCGAGGTGCCGGTCAGGGTCGTGGTCCAGTTCGCGCCGGTCGTGGGGTTGACCAGCTCCGCGGACGTCGTCGAGACGGGGCTGACGGCGGCGACGTCGGGTGCGGTCACCTTCGAGGTGAGGGCGGCTGCGTCCGCCTGGGTCAAGGTCGTCACCGTGCCGAAGCCGCCCCGCACCCCGACGCTGCTCGTCGAGCTGCCCGGTGACACGACGAGCAGGTTCGTGCCGAGCTCGTTGATCTGGTCCCGCACCGTGGCGGAGGACCCCTGCCCGATGCCCACGGTGAGCACGACGGCGGTGATCCCGACAAGGATCCCGAGCATCGTCGAGCGCGGAGCGCAACCGATGCGACCGCACCGCCTCCATCGCCGTCCAGAACGTGTCGCGCCAGGTCACGCGCGGCCCCCGCTCTTGACGACCCCCATGCCGTGGTCCGCGGTGTCCACCACTCGGCCATCCCGCATCTCGATCACCCGATGCGCGCGTGTCGCGACGTCCCGCTCGTGGGTGATGAGCACCAGCGTGCGCCCGTCGGCGTTGAGCTCCTCCAGCAGCGCCAGCACCTCGGCGGCCGCGACGGAGTCGAGGTTGCCGGTGGGCTCGTCGGCGAGGAGCACGGCCGGTTCCGTGACCAGGGCGCGAGCGACGGCGACGCGTTGCTGCTGCCCGCCCGAGAGCTCTCCCGGGCGGTGCTCCGCCCGATCCACCAGGCTGACCCGCTCGAGCGCACCCAACGCGCGGGCGCGCCGCTCCTCCGGATCGATCCCGCCGTACACGAGCGGCAGCTCCACGTTCTGGAGCGCGGTCATGTGAGGGAGGAGGTTGAACTGCTGGAACACGAAACCAATGAGGAGGTTTCGGATGCGCGCGAGCACGTCCTCATCGAGCGACTGCGCGTCGTGTCCGATGATCCGGAAGATGCCGCTCGTCGGGACGTCGAGGCAGCCGAGAATGTGCATGAGGGTGGACTTGCCCGATCCTGACGGACCAACGATCGCGACGTACTCGTTCTCGTCGATACGCAGCGACACGTCCCGCAGCGCGGCGACCTCGAGCTCGCCGTTCCGGTAGACCTTCCCGATGTCGATCAGCTCGACGACGGGAGTCGTCACGTCGTCCGTGGGGGGCACGCCATCACCCGCCCGCACCGCTCGTGGACCCACCGCCCGAGGTCGTCGCTCCGCTGCCCGAGGAGGTGGAACCGGCAGCAGTGCTCGTCGTCGCCGTCCGCTCGACGATCTGGTCGCCCTCCGTGAGACCCGACGTGATCTCGACGAAGCCGTTCGCCGAGGGGCCCGTCGTCACCGCCTTCGTCTCGGTGGGTCCCGACAGCGTCCCCTTCGTGGCCACCACCACCGTCGACTTGCCCTTGCTCGTCGTGACCGCGCCAGTGGGGACCAGGATCACGTTCGGGATCGAGTTGACCGCGATCGCGCCGATCACGCTCGCACCGGAGTAGAAGCCCGTCTGGGGCGCGGTGAATGAGACGGTCACCGGATACTGCGCGACCCCCGAGCTCGCGGACGCGACCCTCGACACCGCGGTCACGGTGCCCGTCGCCGTCGCCCCGGTCGCCGAGCCGCTCGACGAGCTCGAGTTGCTCGCGCCGCCAAGACCGAGACGGCCGAGGAAGCCGCCGAAGCCGCCGCCGAAGCCGCTCGAGTTGGCCGCGGTCGTCACGGTCAGGGTCGCGCTCTGCCCCACCGCCACGGTGCCGATGTCAGTGCTCGAGACCGGGAGGGTCGCCGTGTAGGTCCCGGGCGTGATGACCTCGATCGCCGGGCTCGACGACGAAGACGAAGAAGACGACGTCGACGACGAGCCGGCACTGCCCGTGCCCGTGCCGGCACCACCGCCCGCGCCCGTCCCTGCGCCTGCACCCGCACCGGCGCCGCCGATGCCGGTGCCCGAGGAACTCGAGCCGATCGAGGACGAGGACCTCCCCGATCCGCTGGCCGACCCGGTCAGCGACGTCGCACCCGTCCCGCTGCTCGAGAGCTGCTCGCCCGCCGTGACGTTCACCTGCGCGATCTCACCATTGAACGGCGCGACCAACGACGCACCGGCCAGCGCCGTGATCGCCTCGTCCAGGGAGTCGTTGTCGGAGGTCAGCGCCGCCTGGTCCGCTGCCTGCTGCGCCGAGGACGCCCCCGACGACTCGTCGTCCGAGACCTTCGCTTGCGCGCTGGTCAGCGTCGCCTGCGCCGACGCGACCTCGGCCTGCAGCGCTGCCGAGTTCATGGTCGCGAGCACCTGGCCCGCCGTCACCGCCTGCCCGGCGCTGACGTTGACCGCGGTGACCGTCCCCGACGCCGTGAAGCTGAAGATTCGCCGTGTTCGCCGCCGCCACCGTCCCCTGCGCCGACACCGTGTCAGCCAGCGTGCCCCTCGTCACCGTGACGAGCTGCGCCGACGACGTGGTGACCGGCACCAGGTCGCCACCCGTGCGGGTGACCAGGGCGACGAGCAGGGCGGCGAGGACGACTGCCACTTCGACACCTGCCCAGACGGGGACGCGACCCAGGCCACGGCGCCACCGCGCCAACCGGTCGCCTTGGTGGTTCTCGGACGGTTCGGCGGTCGCCTCCCCGACGGCGAGGCCTTCGGGCTCCGCGGAGACGGACACGGGTTCAGGCGCTCCGGTCGCCCGCCGCTTGGCAATGGTCATCAGACTCCTCGTCCTCCCGAAATGCCTAACGAACGGGAACTCGGTTGGGGTTCCTGCGTCCGGGATCGCCATTGCGCCCCTGCGGACGTCGCCGGAGGGGCGGAGCCTCCTGTGTCGTCACGGGCTCCAGCCTCCGAACAAGAGTATAAATTTCACTACTAAGAACTGCATAAGTGCCGTGCCCTGGTTGACGTCGCTCGAAGGTGTATGGCGCGTGCCGCTCTGTTCTTTGGTGCCGACCGACGTCGTCCACGATACGGTTGCGGTGCCTGTCATTTATGTCGGGTCGGTGCCGCAGCTGTTCCCGGGGGTCGCGAACGCGACCTCGGTGCTTCGGGGGGATCGGTCGAGCGCCGATCGTCCGACGCTCGCGCGCTCGCAGCAGCTCGGGATCGACTCGATCCGGGGCCCCGACGCTGCGACTGAGATCCCAGGTGTGCACGAGCACGTCCGCGGTCAGCGCGTCCAGGACGTCGCCGGGCCGACGGCTGGCGCCGTCGAAGTGCTCCACCGCCCGGTCGAGGTCCGCCGCCGAGCCCAGCGCCTGACCGACCGCCGCCTCGGTCGCGAGCCAGCGCGCCGCGGGGTCGTGCCGGGGCCGCTCGGCCCGGATCCCGAGCGGCCGCAGGAGCAGGAACTCGTGGAACCCGATGACGTGCTCGACGAGCGCTCGCGCGTCCCAGTCCGCACCTGCCCGGCCGTGATGTGGGACGTGATTGTCTGGTCGGCGAGGTTCGCCGCCCGAAGATGGCGGCGCCAGGACGGCAGTAACCCGCCAACGCCCCTACACTGACGGCGGTTCCGGCCTCGCCCATCGCACAATCCTGTGCTCTCCGTGCGCTGTTCTTGGCGGATTGTCAGCCCGGACCCTGCGAACATGCAGGTCAAGCGGGAAAATGAGCGCCCCTAGCTCAACTGGCTAGAGCAAGTGACTCTTAATCACTAGGTTCGGGGTTCGAGCCCCCGGGGGCGTACAAAGCCGTTACCAACCTCACAAGGTCGCAGAGGTCGTGGCATTCCTGCTCTCCGGAGGAGCGAGGTATCTGACCGGTGCGCCGATCGACATGGACGGTGGTACCAACTTCTGACGGACGCTCGCCCCAGGACAGGCTCTCGGTCCCACAAAGGTGTTACGAGCGTCATCCGCGCCAAGGGTCTGACCGTCCGATCAAAGGCCTCACATTCCGGCGTCAAGGAACCGGGCACCCTGATACGACCATCGTGCTCCACGGTGCCTCGCGACGTCAGGTCGCGCCCCCGGCAGGACTCGAACCTGCGACCTCGTCATTAGAAGTGACTTGCTCTATCCAACTGAGCTACGGAGGCAGCGACGACAAGGGTACCGGCCTGCGCCTGTTAGCTGGCAGCCTCAAGCTGACTGGTCGAGCGGTCACCACACGTTGACCGAAGGCGTCTTCGCTATCCTTCCTCGCGGCGTACCGCACTTCTTCCGAGTCGGCCCTGACGGCGCGGTTCCTGTCGCTCACGACGCCGGCGGGCTTCGAGCAGCTCGCGCGAGGAATCGGCGAGCCCGCGACAACGCTGGAGCCACCGGCCTTCGATGCTCGATCCGATGGCGCGGTCGGCCGACTGGGGGCCGACCGCAACGACGCCGACGACGAGCCAAGCGCCTCGGGTAACTGAGCCGTTCCGGAGACCTCCGGTCTCCACGCGATCCCGGCCCGGTCCCCGCCTCGCCTGGACCAGGGTCCTCCCCGGGAGGCGGGGCGAGACGTACCGTGCTGGAGCCCCCGATTGGTGGGGCGTCGGGCGACGACAACCGCCGTGGAGGTCTATCGGAGGGCTGGTCCAATGCCAGAGATCGCTCAGTGGAACACGCCCGTCGTGGCGTCCGAGCAGTCGGAGATCGAGCGCCTGACCCGCGAGGTGGCGGCCCTCCGCGACGAGATGCAGCGACTGCGCGCCGAGGTCCCAAGCTCCGACGAAGGGTCGGGACGTCGTGTCACCGACGAGCAGTCAGCGCCGGTCCAGCGTCGAGGTCGCGGGCGCCGCCCACCCGGTCCCGGCAAGCCGGGCGAGACTTCGGGGCTGCTGTCGCGCCGTCGGCTCTTCGGCGTCCTCGGTGGCGCCGCTGCCGTCGGCACGGGCCTGGCGGTCGCGGGGTCGACGCTCACCGCCGACCCCGCGGCGGCGAGCGGAGACCTGGTGATCGACAGCTCGAACACTGGTGCCGGCACGACGGACCTCTCGTCGACCACGACCAGCACCGCCTTCACCGTCGAGGCGACCGGCTCGAACGGGTCTGGCGTCACGGGGACCGGCGGCGCGGGCGCCGGCATCGGGGTCACCGGGATCGGCGGCGCCAGTGGGACGGGCGTCTATGGGCAGACGGGGAATCAGCCCGTCGCACCCAGCGGGACCGGCGGAACGTTCGCCTCGAACCAGGGCGACGGGGTCCGATCGTTCGCGCTCGGCACCTCCGGCAGCGGCGTGACCGCCACGGGCGCCGCGTACGGCGCCGCGCTCACCGGCGCGCTGGCGCCCCTGTACCTGGCTCCCGCGACGAGCGGGACCGGTCCGCCGACCAGCGGCACCCACCAGGCCGGAGAGTTCTACGTCGACAGCACCAACGCGGTGTTCTACTGCGCGGTGGGCGGTACCGGCTCCGCGGCGACCTGGTTCGCGCAGTCGCCGCTCGTTCCCGTGAGCCCTCCCGATCGGGTCTACGACTCGCGGGCCGGCGACGGGCCGCTCGCCGGCGGAGGCCAGCGCAGCATCTTCGTCCTCCCGGCGGGACTCTCGGCGGTGCTGTGCAACCTGACGTCCGCGTCGCCGACCGGGACCGGCTTCTTGGCGATCTTCGAGGCGGGCACCCCGTGGTCGGGGACCTCGAACATCAACTTCAATCCCGGCCAAGACATCTCCAACAACGCGACCACCAACGTCAGCTCGACCGGTCAGGTGACGGTGCTGTGCGGAGGCGCCGGCTCCACGCAGTTCATCATCGACGTATTCGGCTACTACCCGTAGGCACCCACGCGTCGGCCCTCGACTCCCCTTACTTGTGGGGACGGCACGCGGCCTCCAGCTGCCCGACGCTGGGGGGAACGGTCCCGGTCGTCGTGATCTGCGGGATCATCGTCACGTAGGCGGTCGATGCGACGTGCGCCTCGACGTGGCTGAGCGCGCACCCGCAGAAGCTTTGATCGTTCGAGTGGTCACGGTCGCAGTCGGCGAGGAAGCCGGTCGCAACGCCGGCCGGCCACAGGCTCGCGCCCGTCCCACTGGACGAGCCGTTTGACAGGCTGATGCCGCTCGACGACTCCGCCCCCCGAGAAGAGCCGGACCGAGGCGAAGACGATCGCCACGACGACGAGCACGGCCACCGCGCCGACGAGGAGGAGACGGCGCCGATCGTGCGGCTGGGACCAGCGCCACCGCAGTTCGTCGAGCATCGAGCCTCGATGCTCGACCCGGCGCCCGGGATCCCGCGACCGGTCGGCTGTCGTCGGCGTCGCGGGGGGCCGTTCGGTCGTGCTCATCGCCACCACCAGGTGCTCTCGGGCCGGTCAGTATGCGAGAGGCAGTCGACCCCCGGGTGAACGCATCGGGACGACCAGGCGACCTTGGGGCGAACGGCAGCGACTGACGTCGATCCGTGGCTCGCGCTCCGACCTCACCCCCTCTTGCCCAGGCGGCGCGGGCGTCCCACGATGGCCAGCCCCGGGATGAGCACCCCGGGGCCTCAGGAGACGGGGGCTACCTTCGGTCAGCCATGACGCCCCTGGACCCGCTCTCGGCGTTCTCGCTCGACGGTCGCGTCGCGATCGTGACCGGCGCGAGCTCCGGCCTCGGAGCCCGGTTCGCCAGGGTGCTGGCCGCCGCGGGGGCGTCGGTCGTCCTCGCGGCGCGTCGGGCCGATCGGCTGGAGCGGCTGGCCCGAGACCTGGGTGACGCCGAACCGGTGGGCTGCGACCTGGCTGACCCCGACGGGCCCGCCTCCCTCCTCGATGCGGCGCTCGCCCGCTACGGACGTGTCGACGTGCTGGTCAACAACGCAGGGGTGAACCACGTGGAGCCCGCCGTCGACCAGTCAATGGAGACCTTCCGTTGGGAGCTCGAGATCAATCTGGTCGCGCCGTTCGACCTGGCCCGGCTGGTGGCCCGATCGATCATCGACCGTCAGGGGCGAGGATCGATCGTGAACGTGGCGTCGACCTGGGGCCTGGTCGGGGTGGGGCAGATCCCCGACGCTGGATACGCGGCCTCGAAGGCCGGGATGGTCGGCATGACCCGCGAGCTCGCCGCGCAGTGGGCTCGACAGGGCGTGCGGGTCAACGCGCTCGCGCCGGGCTTCTTCCGGAGCGAGATGACCGAGGGCACCATGTTCGGGGACCCACGGTCGGAGGCGTGGCTGGCCCGACGGACACCGCTCGGGAGGGGCGGCGAGGAGCACGAGCTCGACGGCGCGCTGCTGTTCCTCGCCTCCCCGGCCAGCAGCTACCTGACCGGCACGATCCTGCCGGTCGACGGAGGCTGGACCGCGATCTGAGACTCTCGCGGCGCGCGTCGGGCCACGGGTCCCGGGACGGTCAGGCTGGGGCTCGGTTAGGTGCCGGTGCCGGTCCCGCCGCCGGCCGTGGACCCGGCCGGGACGATGATCACCGAGCCCACGTTGACCTTGCCGCCGCTGCTGGGGGTCGTGAAGTCGGGGCGGACCGTGACCTGCACCCCGGGCGTGACGCTGGCCAACGTCGAGGGCGCGGTCTGCGAGTAGGTCGTCGAGCCGCTGACCACGACGTTGACCGTCCCGGCGGTGGTCGTGACGGTGATCACGTTGCCGTTCACCGCCGACACGGTGCCCGCGACGCCGCCGGTGCCGGTGCCGCCACCGGCGCCCGTGCGGCCCGCGCCGGCACCGAATCCTCGCTGCCGCCCAGGATGGCGCCGAGCCCGCCGCCGCCCTGGAGGACGCCGGTGATGTCACCGCGAGGAAGGGAGCCGCTCTCGGTCTGCTTGATCGCGTCGGCGAGGCTGCTCGGACCGGAGCTCTTGGTGCCCCGGCCGATGAAGAAGCCGGCGACGAGGCCGACGACGAGCACGCCGATTCCGGCCCAGATCGTCCAGGTGGGGACCTTTCGGCCTTCCTCCTCGGGAAGGGGAGGAACGTCCGCGGCCTCGGGGGTGGTGCTGGTCATGCCAACTCTCCTGGTCTGCTAGTTCGGGCGCGCTACGAGGGGACGAGCGGTCCGTCCTGCACGGTCAGGCGGCGCTCAGCGCGTGGGGCGACGGTCGGCTCGTGGGTGATCATGACGATGGTTCGGCCTTGGTCGTGGAGGCGCTCGAGGAGGGCCATCACGTCCGCGCCCGCGACTGCGTCCAGGTTGCCGGTCGGCTCGTCGGCGAGGAGCAGGGCGGGGTCGGTCACGAGTGCCCGGGCGACCGCGACTCGCTGCGTCTCGCCGACGACAGCTCGCCGCGATCGTGGTCGCCGCGGTCGAGGAGCCCCACCTCGTCGAGGGCCCGGCGGGCCTGCTCGAACCGCTCCGAGCGTCGGGTCTTGTAGATCAGCGGCGTGGCGACGTTCTCGACGCGCTGGTCCTCGGGAGGAGCGCTTGAGCCACGCGAGCACCGTACCCCCACGCTGCATAAGACTCCGATAAAACGCGTCGCTCGCTCGCACGGAGTTCTTATGCGCGGACGGTTAGCGTGCCCACGAGGAGAGGAGTGCGGAATGCCGGGGAGCAGAGTGTCGCGGCGCACGGGCCTCATCATCGGGGCGTCGTGATCGTCGTCGGGATTGGGATCGGCGTGCTCATCGCCTCTTCGGGCTCGGGCGGCAGCAGCGACGCGAAGGTCCAGGCCGCGGCGACCCGAGGCAACCTCGCGCAGACGGTCGAGGCGCCATTCACCCTGGCCCTAATGAGCACGGCCTCGCGTCCCTGATCCCCCACATGTCGTCCCAGCCGACCTCCGTGTCGTACCCGGCCGCCATCTTGGCCTTCGCGGCGTCGTTCCTCGTCGGGCTGTACGCCGGGGTCGGGCCCGCAACCAGGCCGCCTCCCTGGAACCGGCATCCGCGCCGCGCTACGAATAGTCACTCGCGATGAAGGTCCTGGTGGTGGAAGACGAGCTGCGGCTGGCTGACGCGATCGCACGCGGGCTTCGCCGGGAGGGCATCGCGGTCGACACCGCCGGCGACGGCGATCTCGCCCTCGAGAAGGCGGCGATCACCCCCTACGACGTGATCGTCCTCGACCGGGACCTGCCCCGAGTGCACGGCGACCAGGTGTGCCAGACCCTTCGGGACGAGGGCAGCCCGTCGAGGATCCTGATGCTGACCGCGTCGGGCACGATCGAGGACCGGGTGAGCGGCCTCAACCTGGGCGCCGACGACTACCTGCCGAAGCCGTTCGCGTTCCTCGAGCTCATGGCCCGGGTCCGGGCCCTGGGCCGCCGGCAGGCTGTCGCCCCCCGGCTCGTGATCGAGCGACGCGGGGTGCGGCTCGACGCGGCCCGCCACGACGTCACCCGGGACGGCATCCCCATCGTGCTGACCCCGAAGGAGCTGGCCGTCCTCGAGGCGCTGCTGGCCGCTGACGGGGCGGTGGTGAGCCCGGAGGCGCTCCTCGACCAGGTGTGGGACGAGCACGTCGACCCGTTCACGAACGTGGTGCGGGTCACCGTCATGACGCTGCGGAAGAAGCTCGGCTCGCCGCCGCTCATCGAGACCGTCATCGGGGCGGGATACCGGATCCCGTGAAGACACCCCGCCACGGCCTCACCATCCGCCTGCGACTGACCATCCTCATCGGGACGGTCCTGATCCTGGCCGGCAGCATCCTGCTCGGCCTCACCTACCTGCTGGTCCGCAACAACCTGAACAGCAACCCGAGCCAGGTGCGAACCGAGATCGCGCACCGGCTCGGGATCAACCCGAACCTGCTGCGGCCAGTGCCGAGCCACAACCCGAACGAGCCGAACTCCCCGCACGCGGTCGTGCACGTGCTGTTCAAGCAGGTGCAGCAGGAGATCACGGACAACAACCTGCACCGCATGCTGGTCGAGTCGGGCGTGGCGCTCGCGGTGATGGCCGTCGGGTCGATCGGGATCGCCTGGATCGTCGCCGGCCGGATGCTGCGCCCGCTCCACACCATCACCAGCGCGGCCCGCCAGCTGTCGGAGGAGAACCTCCACGACCGGATCGGCCTCGACGGTCCCGCCGACGAGGCTCAAGGAGCTAGCCGACACGTTCGACGCCATGCTCGAACGGCTCGACCGCGCCTTCATGAGCCAGCAGCGGTTCGTCGCCAACGCCTCCCACGAGCTGCGAACCCCGCTGGCGGTCATGCGCACCGAGGTGGACGTCGCGCTCGCCGATCCGAACTCGACGGTCGGGGAGCTGCGGGCGATGGCGGAGGTGGTCCGCGACGCGACGATCCGAAGCGAGGCGCTCGTCGACGGCCTTCTGACCCTGGCCCGGACCGGCGCGGCCCGCCCGGGCGAGCGCCCGGTCGATCTCGGGCACCTCGCGGCTCGGGTCACCGACCGGCTGGCGCCTGACGCCGAGGCGCTGCACCTGACCCTGGATCTCAGTGCCGAGTCGGCGCCGGTGCGGGGCGACGGGACGCTCCTCGAGCGGCTGGTCGAGAACCTGGTGCAGAACGCGCTGCAGTACAACGTCCCCGGCGGCTGGGTGTCGGTCGCGACCGGCAGCGACGCCGCGCGAGCCTGGCTGCGGGTCGCGAACAGCGGGCCGACGGTGCCCGAGGAGGAGGTGGCGGGCCTGTTCGAGCGGTTCCGCCGGCTCGACGACTGGGACCCGCACCAGGGCCGCCGTGGCTTCGGGCTCGGCCTGTCGATCGTCGACGCGGTCGCCCGCGCCCACGGCGGCACCGCGACCGCGGAGGCGCAGCCCGACGGCGGGCTGCTGGTGGTGGTCGAGCTCCCGGCCGCGGCCGTGTCCCGTCAGGTGGCGCTCACCCGAACGTGAGCCGCGCCGGGACGCCCGGCGCCTGGGGCCTGGGGCCTGGGGCCAGCTAGACGGTGGCCTTCTCGAGGACGTGCACCGCGCAGGCGGAGCCGAGCCCGATGACGTGGGTGAGCCCGACCGTGGCGCCCTCGATCTGGCGATCGCCGGCCTCGCCGCGCAGGTGGGTGGCGACCTCGTACAGGTTGGCGACGCCGGTCGCGCCGAGGGGGTGACCCTTCGAGATCAGCCCACCCGACACGTTGACCGGGGTCGTCCCGTCCCGCCACGGGCCCCGCTCGTCGATGAACTTCCCGGCTTCCCCCGGCTCGCAGAGCCGCAGGTTGTCGTAGTGGATGAGCTCGGCGGTCGCGAAGCAGTCGTGCAGCTCGACGAGGTCGAGGTCCTTCGGGTCGACGCCAGAGGTCTCGTACGCCTGGTCGGCCGCGGCTCGCGTCAGCGTGTTCACGTCCGGCTGCACCTGGTCGGTCTCGGTCCACGGGTCGGAGGTCAACACCGACGCCGCGACCTTCACCGCCCGGTCACGCTGCTCGTCGGAGAGCGTCTTGAGCTTCGCCTCGGAGACGAGCACCACCGCGGCCGCGCCGTCCCCGGTCGGGCAGCACATCAGCAGCGTGTTCGGGTACGCCATCATGTCGGCGCCCATGACCTCCTCGAGGCTGAACGCCTTTTGGTACTGAGCGAGCGGGTTCAGCGTCGAGTGGGCGTGGTTCTTCTCGGCGACCTTCGCGAACTGCTCGAAGCCGACCCCGTCGTGCTCGCCCGCGTACTCCATGCCAGCCTGCCCGAACACGCCCGGCATGAGCGTGGTGCCGAGCCGGCCCTCGACGCTCATCACCGCGCCGTAGCGTCCGGACGGCTCGAAGACCTGCTGGTCGGAGCGAGCCGACGCGCCGAGCAGCCCTGCCTTGCCCATCTGCTCGCAGCCGACCGCCAACCCCATGTCGGCCTCACCGGCCTTGATGGACAGGTAGACGCAGCGGATCGCGGTGGCGCCCGTCGCGCACGCGTTCGCGACGTTGTAGACGGGGATGCCGGTCTGGCCGATCTGCTTCTGGATCCGCTGCCCGATTCCGCTCGCGGCTTCCATGAGGCTGCCGGCACCGAGCACGTCCATGTCCTGGATGGTGACGCCCCCGTCGGTCAGCGCGGCCATGGAGGCCTCCGACGCGAGGTCGATGACGTCCTTGTCGAGGTAGCGACCGAACTTCGTCATCGACGCCCCAATGATCCACACGTCGTTGTCAGCCATCGTGGGCTCCTCTCAGGCCGGCTCGTAGGCGAAGGCGATCGCCTCGGTCCCATTGTCGTCCGTCCCGGCGACGTAGGTGGTCAGCCGCACCGGCATCCCGAACCGGACCTTCGCCGGGTCGGGCTCGACGTTCACCAGGTTGGCCTTGACCGCCCCGCCGCCGTCGAGGTCGACCACCACCGAAACGTAAGGGGTCGGGACTCCGGGCGCGGCCCGGTGCACGATCGTGAAGGTCCGCACCGTCCCTGTGTTGGCGAGGGCCCGGCGGGTGAAGCCCGGCTTGCCGGATCGGGCGTCAGCGTTGCGGCGGTCAAAGTACAGGGCGCCGGTCTCGGTCGACTCGTTGGCGACCAGGTGCGGCTCGCCGTCGTCGAGGACCAGGTAGTCGACGAGGGGGACCCGGGCCGGGGGGGCGTCGCTCACGGCCGGGGACGCTACTCGCCGCCGACCCGGTGGGAGGATGGGGCCCGGACGCGAGCGTGGCGGAACGGCAGACGCGCCGGGTTTAGGTCCCGGTGCCCTTCGGGGCGTGGGGGTTCGAATCCCCCCGCTCGCACCCGATCAGCGCAGGTCAACGGCGGGAAATCACTGGTCACGAGGGGCCAGCAGGTCTTCTCTCGCCCTCGGCTATTTGTTTCGGCATCCGGGCGTCGCCGCGTTTACGGGGCCACCCCCTCCGACCTGATTGTGGATCGCATACGGCCTTGTAGATGTCGGGCTTCCGCAGCTGACATCGCCGGTCACCCGCCCCGAGCCGCGGGTCGCCCTAGCTGACGGACGTGGTGTTGTCGATCACGAACGTCGCCTTCACCTTCGTCCCCCGGTTCCCGATCACGGTCACCGTGTAGCGACCGGGCGTGGCGTACTGGTCGCTCGTGTACGTCGTGCTCACCGACCCGTCTGGTGCCGCACCGTGGGGCGGCCCGGCGAACTTGTCGTCGGGACCGGTGACCCCGAAGAAGATCAGCTCGCCCGGCTGGGCTCCGGTCAGGCTCAGCGTGAACGGCGTCCCGGCCGGCCCGTCGGTCGGCATGATGCTCAGCTGGACCGCGGCGCGGGACGGGATCGTCAGCGTCTGGCCGACGTCGACCGTCGACGTGATCGTCAGGTGGTTCGCGAACGCCAGCGCGTCCAACGACACCCCGAAGAACCCCGCGATCGACGTCAACGTGTCGCCCGAGCGGACCTGGTAGCTGAACGGCGGCCGAGTCGTCGTCGTGGTCGACGACGTCGGGACGGGCTTGCGTCGCGACGCCCGGACGGCCGAGGACTGCGTTGACCCCCCGCACGCGGCCAGCACCGCGACGGCCGTCACTGCCGCAACACCCGTGAGGGCTCGTCGCCGTCCCATGCGCGCCGACGCCAACCATGAATCTGACGTGATCACATCAGCATCAGGATCGCACACAGAGCCGCGCGCAGCAATCAGGCCCCACCCGGCTCGGCCAGCACCCGGGCGAGCGTGAAGGCCGCCCGGTGCGGCGGGCCCACGCCTCGCCGTCACAAGCACCCCGTACCCTCAGCCCGTGGACCCCGCGGAGCTGCGCCAGCGGGCCATCGAGCTCGAAGCCGACCTATGGCCCGACCATGCCGAGGATCGGAGGGGCGCCGCCGAGCTGCTCGCCGCGTTGGCTGATTACGACCCGGCGCTGCTCAGACGGGCGTTACTCGGCGAGCCGGGGTCGGGCCTCGGATGCTCGGCCGCCTGAGATGCGGACCTGGACGGCCGAGGAGCTCGCCCGGTTCCTCAAGCTGGTCGAGGGCTCCCGCTACCACTCGGCCTGGCTGTTCCTGGCCACGACCGGGATGCGGCGAGGCGAGGCACTCGGCTTGCGGTGGCAGGACGTCGACCTCGAGGGCGCCCGGGCTTCGATCCGCCAGACCGTCACCGCGGTCGACCACCGGGTGCGGATCGCGCCGCGCACTAAGACGGGCCGCGGCCGGGCGGTCGACCTCGACGCGGCCACGGTGGCGATCCTCACGACGCACCGAGCCCGGCAGGCCCAGGAGATGCTGAAGCTCGGCCGCCGGCCGGAAGGCTCAACGCTGGTGTTCTGCCGCCCTGACGGCCGCTGCTACCACCCGGAGCACTTCTCGGATCAGTTCGACCGGCCCCTGCGGCGCCTCGGCTTCGAGCCCCGGATTCGGCTCCACGATCTGCGCCCACACGTGGGCGACCCTGGCCCGCGCGGCCGGCGTCCCGGTCAAGGTCGTCTCGGAGCGGCTCGGCCACCGAACCGCGGCGATCACCTCGGACGTCTACGCGCAGTGACGCCGACGATGCAGGTCGACGCGGCCGAGAAGGTCTCGAACCTGATCTTCGGGTCGGGCGCCTGCGTCTGGTCACACGCTGGTCACGGACTACCTCGGATGGGCCCGGATTCGGGAGATCTGACCCGGAGGCGGTCGGCCCACAATCCGCACGGCTGTGAGCGTTTTCGGATGGGCTCGGACTAGCCACCAGGGCCAGGGTCAGAGTTCGAGTCCCCCCGCTCGCACCCCCCAACTAGCCCTTGTTCTTCTTCCGGCGCCGGCGGCGCCGCTTGGAGGGCTCGGCGAGGATGTCCTGGGCGGCCGAGTTCACGATGTCCTCCGCCGCGTCGAGGAGCGCGGCCACGTCGTCACCGGCCGGCTCCGGGTCGGGCTCGTCCGGGGTGGCGAGGCTCCCGTAGTGCCACCCCGCGTCCATGCGCCGCTTCGAGAAGCTTGGGCAGTCCTCGGGGCACCGCCAGGGGGCCTCGGGGGCGAGGTCCAGCTTGCAGCGCCGCACGACCTCCCCGGTCGCATAGGTGCGGCTCTCGCAGTGGCGGCAGTCGATGCGCATCGGCACAGTCCGTATTCTGGCCGACGCCGCCCCCGGACCCGCCTCGCCCGCACCACTCGAGGCCCCCGACCGGGCCGGCCTGACCGGCCCTCAGGTCATCGGGCCGGGACGCCGATCACTGGCGAAGAAGCGATGGTTGCGTCAGCGAAACGGGAGACCCCATGACGGCGGGGACCACGGGCAGCGAGCCGCGGCGTGCGACGCCGCTCGACGCCGCGCTCGTCGACCTCCTCCCGGTCGGGGTGTTCGCCACCGACGCCTCGGGCTGCTGCACCCGGGTCAGCGACCGGTGGTGCGAGCTGAGCGGCGTCAGCCGCGACGCCGTCGTCGGCCGCAGCTGGCTCGAGGTCGTCGAGCCCTCCGTGCGGGCGTCGGTCGCGGCGGCCTGGCGCCAGCTCATCGACGGTGACGCGCCGTTCGCGGTCGAGGTCACCTTCGTCGGGCCGGACGGGCACAGCCGGGGTCGCTCGGCCCGGGCCCTCGTCGAGGCGCAGCGCGACGAGGCGGGCGGCGTGTCCTGCTGCGTGGGGACGATCCTCACCCCAGTCGACCGACGCGATCGAGTGGCCGTCATCGCGAGCCTCGTGGAGCAGTACAGCGACATGGTCGTCGTCGTCGACGCTTCGGGACGGCTGCGGTGGGCCAACCGAGCCAGCGAGCGGGTGCTCGGACCCGACCGGGCCGCCAAGCTCGGCCTCCCCCTCCTCGACCTCGTGCACCCCGACGACCGGCCGCAGGTCGTCGAGGCGCTCGCCAGCACCCTCGACGGCTCCGGCGGATTCGAGCCGATCCACGTGCGGGTCCACTGCGCCGACGGCACCTGGCGCGACGTCGAGGCCAGCGCCACCAACATGCTCGACGAGCCCACCATCCGGGGGATCGTGCTCATCGCGCTGGACATCACCGAGCGTCGGGAAGCTCGAACGGCGCGTCCACGAACTCGAGCACAGCTTCGCGTCCGCGTTCCGCCACTCCCCCGTGGGCCGGGCGATCGTCGACCTCGACGGCTGCTGGCTGCAGGTCAACGACGCCTGCGCCGAGCTGCTGGGCCGCGACGCCGACGAGCTGGTCGGCTCGCCCGGGATCGACGTCATCCACCCCGACGACCGGGAACGGGTCCGCAGGGAGATCGTGCGCCTGGTCCGCCGGGAGGTTGACACCGAGACCATCGACGCGCGGTTCCTCCGCGCCGAGGGCCAGACGGTCTGGGTCCGCTTCTCGGTGTGGCTGGGGCTCGACGAGCACGGCCAGGCCCTGCACTTCGGGACCGACCTCACCGACGTCACCGAGCTGCGCGCGGCGCGGGAGGCCCAGGAGCGGACCCGACGGCACTTCGAGGCCCTCGTCGAGCAGTCCTCGGACGTCATCACCGTCCTCGAGCCTGACGGCACGTGGCGGTCGTCGAGCAGCGCGGGCGAGAAGCTGCTCGGCTGGCCGAAGAGCTTCGACCCCGAGGGCGGGTTCTTGTCCCTGCTCCACCCCGACGACGTCGACGAGGCCCGGGCCGCGTTCCGGGAGGTCGTCGCCGGCCCGGACCATGTCCTCGAGCCGCTGGTCCTGAGGGTCCGTCACGCCAACGGCAGCTACCGGTCTTTCGAGACCGTGGCCCGCGACCTCTCCCGCGACGAGGCCGTCAACGGCGTGGTGCTGAACTCCCGGGACGTCACCGAGCGCATCGAGGCCGAGGAGGAGCTGCGCGCCACCGAGGCAGGCTTCCGAGCCCTCCTCGAGCACTCCTCCGACGCGATCGTCCTCACCGACCCGGACGGCAAGATCCGCTACATCAGCCCCGGCTCCGAGCGGCTCTTCGGACGCCAACCCGGTCAGGGCATCGGGACCGACGGGATGTTCGCCATCCACCCCGACGACCTCGACCGGGTCAACGAGCAGTTCGCCCATCTGTTGGCCCAGTCCGGCCGACGGGTCGACGTCACCCTGCGGGTCCTCCACCACGACGGCAGCTACCGGCACGTGGAAGCGGTCGGTCAGAACCGGATCGACGAGCCCGCGGTGCGAGGCGTGGTGTGGAACATCCGCGACGTCACCGAACGGCTCCGCACCGAGGCCACCCTCCACGAGGCGCAGGCCCGATTCGCGGCGCTGGTCGGCCACTCGCACGACATCATCACCGTCAACGACCTCGAGGGCCGGATCAGCTACGTGAGCCCGTCGGCCGGGTCGGTCCTCGGCTACGAGCCCGACGAGCTGATCGGCGTCCGCGGAGGCGACCTGATCCACCCCGACGACCTGGCGCGGGTCGAGCAGGCGGCCGCGGAGCAGTTCGCGTCCGGGCTGGCCGAGCCGATCCAGTACCGGGCTCGGCACCGCGACGGCGGCTGGCTGGTGCTCGAGGCGATCATCACCGACCTCACCGACGAGCCGTCGGTGCGGGGAGTCGTCACCAACGCTCGCGACAGCACGGCCCGCCGCAGCGCCGAGCAGCGCGCCACCGAGCTGGTCGAGGTCCTCGAGGCCACGAACGAGATCGTCATCATGTCCGACCCCGCCGGTCTGATCGTGTACGCGAACCGGTCCGCTCGATCGCTGCTCGGCGCGCACGAGCGCCAGCACGTCAGCGAGCTGTCCTCGGAACGGTCCCGGGAGCGGCTCCGCAACGACATCATGCCGCTCGTCCGCCAGCGCAGCTCCTGGTCCGGGGAGCTCGAGCTCGTCGACCCGACCGGGCACTCGATCCCCGTCGCCGCGACCGTGCAGACCCACCGGGACGAGAGCGACACGATCCTGCGCATCGCGACCGTCGCCCACGACATCACCGACCTGAAGGCCGCCCAGCGCCGCCTCGAGTTCGAGGCCACCCACGACGCCTTGACCGGGCTGCCCAACCGGGCCCTGTTCCGGGAGATCGGCGAGCGGGCCCTCGCCCTCGCCGGCCGCACCCACGACCCGCTGGCGGTGCTGTTCCTCGACCTCGACGGCTTCAAGCTCGTCAACGACGGCTACGGCCACGACGCCGGCGACGCGCTCCTCGGCATGGTCGCCCAGCGCCTCCGCGAGGTGGTCCGCGCCGGGGACGTGCTGGCCCGCCTCGGCGGCGACGAGTTCGTCATCCTTTGCGAGCGGCCCCGTACCGAGAGCCAGATGCTCGACCTGTCGACCCGCATCATCGAGACCGTCTCCGAGCCGTTCTCGATCGGGGACGACAAGGTGCGCGTCGGCCTCAGCATTGGCGTTGCGTTCTCCCGCGACGCCGGCCAGAGCATCACCGAGCTGATCCGGGACGCCGACGTGGCGCTCTACCAGGCCAAGCACGCCGGACGGGGCCGCGCCTGCCTCTACGAGCGGGCGGTCCTCGACTGAGCCGCGGCGGCTGAGCGACCCCGGCCGGGTCAGCTTCCGAGCCAGCCCTCGGCGCGGGCCAGCAGGAACCGGCTGACCTCGAGGCAGCGGTCGAGCAGCTCGCAGGACACCGCGTCGCCGTCGCGGATTCGCAGCAGCGACACCCGCTGGTGCGCGACGACCCGCAGCGCCCGTTCGGGCGCCTCCGTCGCAGACGGGATCGAGTCGATCGCCGACACCTCGAGGGGCAGCTCGGGTCCGCCGATCCCAGCCAGGTCGGTGGCGAGGACGAGCAGGTCCGGGTTCTGCGGGAACGGTGGGAGACCCCACGTGAAGTTGAGCGGGAAGTCGTAGTCGTCGGTCGGGTCGTCCCCATCGGGGCGGGCCATGACCGCGTCCTCGAACCCGAGCAGCACCCGAGGGTCGATCTCGAGGGACAGGTACAGGTCGACCGGGCCCTCGCAGCCCTCCTCGGGGTGCACGTCGACCTCCCACGTCTGGCGGAGGGAGTAGCTCTCGACGAAGTGGCGCTCGTCGTGCACGTGGAACCCGTGCTCGACCGCGTGGTCCTTCAGGTCGGCGACGAACCCGGCGACGTCGATCACCGCCACGTCAAACCTCCCCGCGGTCGTCGGGGGTGTCGAGGTGGCCGGCCTGGTCGAGGATCGCGAGCCCCGCGGCGAGGGTCCGGAACGCCTCCCCCCGGTGCGACGCGGCGTGCTTCTCGGCCGGGCTCAGCTCCGCGAACGTCCGCCCGTCCCCGGCGTCGGCGATGAACACCGAGTCGTACCCGAACCCGCCCGTGCCGCGCCGCTCGCTGGCGATGGTGCCCGCCGCGCTCCCGATCGCGGCCAGCTCCCGCCCGTCGGGGAAGCTCGCCACCGCGACGGTCACGAACCGGGCCCGGCGGCGCTCGAGCGGGACGCCGCGGAGCCGCTCGAGGAGGAGCGCCACGTTCTCCTCGTCGCGGGCCTCCGGACCGGCGAACCGGGCCGTCTGGACGCCGGGCGCCCCGTCGAGGGCGTCGACCTCGAGACCGGTGTCGTCCGCGATGGCCGGCTCGCCGGTCGCGTCGCGCACCGCCCGGGCCTTGAGCCGGGCGTTGTCCTCGAGCGTCACGCCAATCTCGTGGACCGCTGGGATCTCCGGCGGGCGGGGCGTGAGCTCCACGCCGAGCTCGGCGGCGGCGAGGACGTCGGCGATCTCGCGACCCTTCGCCGGGTTGGCGGTGGCGAGCACGAACCGCACCCCGGTCCTCAGCGCGGGCGGGGTGGCGGCAGCTCCGCCACCAGCTCGCGCTGGAGGTCGAAGATCTGAGCCAGGCCGTGCTCGGCGAGGCCGAGGAGCGTGTCGAGCTCCCCGCGGGAGAACGGCATCCCCTCCGCGGTGCCCTGCACCTCGATGAACCGCCCGGCGCCAGTCATGACGACGTTCATGTCCACCTCCGCGCCGGCATCCTCCGAGTAGTCCAAGTCAAGATACGCCAGCCCGTCGACCACCCCGACCGAGACCGCCGCGCAGGCGTCGGTCAGCGGATGCGACATCAGCCGCCCGGTCGCGACGAGCCGCGTGCACGCATCGTGCAGCGCCGCGTAGGCCCCGCAGATCGACGCGGTGCGGGTCCCGCCGTCGGCCTGGAGCACGTCGCAGTCGAGGGTGATCTGGACCTCCCCCATGGTCGCCAGGTCAGTCACGGCCCGCAACGACCGGCCGATGAGCCGCTGGATCTCCTGGGTGCGCCCCGACTGCTTGCCCCGAGCCGCCTCCCGGTCGCTGCGCTCGACCGTCGAGCCAGGCAGCATCGAGTACTCGGCGGTCACCCAGCCCCGGCCCGTGCCCCGCATCCAGGGCGGGACCCGCTCCTCCGCCGACGCGGTGCACAGGACCCGGGTCCGGCCGAACTCGACCAGCACCGATCCCGCCGCGAACTCGGTGAAGTCGCGGGTGAACGTCACCGGGCGGAGCTGGTCGGCCTCCCGGCCGTCGCGTCGTGGACCCATGCTCAACCCTCCGGTTCCTGCTCAGACCGTCGCGACCAGACCCGGCTCGGCGAGGACCACCGGCGCGCCGTACGCACCCGAGCCCTCGGCGACGACGAGCTCCGGATCGAGCTGGGGCCAAACGTGGGTCAACATGAGTCGCCGCGCGCGTCCGCGGCGCGGGCCGCCGCCCCCGCCTCCTTCGCCGACAAGTGGATCGGGGCCGACTTGTGGTCGTGGAGGTAGGTGGCCTCCGAGACGACGAGGTCGGCGCCGGGCCCGAACGCCGACACGTCCCAGCCCGTCCCGGTGTCCGACGTGTACACGAGCCGTGACCCGTCGGCGGCGACTTCCACCGCGTAGGTCGGCGGCGGGTGATCGGTGCGAGAGAACCGCAGCGCCAGCGACCCGACCGTGACCGCCTGAGCGGGATCGATGTCCTGCCAAGCGAACGTGCCGCCCCAGTCGCCGTCGACCAGCGCCCCGAGGTGCTGCTCGAGCCCCTTCGGCGCGTACACCGGCAGCCCAACCCGGTGCACCCCGTAGCGGCACATCACATGGAGCCCGTAGATGTCGACGCAGTGGTCAGGGTGCGCGTGGGTGATCACGAGCGCCGTGAGGTCCTCGACCGCGACGTGCTGCTGCAGGTGCCCGAACGTGCCGTTGCCACAGTCGATCCACACCGTGGTCGAACCGTCTCGCACCAGGTACCCGCTGCACGGGCCGCCGTTCGGTCCCCCGTACGAGCCGGAGCAGCCGAGGACGATCAGCTCCACGACCAGGCCTCCACCCCTCGGACCTCGGGACCGAGGAACCGCGCCCCGAGCCGCCGGAACTGGCCCGGGTCGCCGCTGGTCACGAATCGGGGCTCGACCCTCGTGGCGTCCCGCCTCGCGACGGGGCCCAGCATCGACCGCACCGCGAACGCCGTCTCGTCAGCGCTCGACACCAACACGACATCCCTGCCCATGACGTCGCCGATGGTACGGGCCAGCAGCGGGTAATGCGTGCAACCGAGGATCAGCGTGTCGACCGAGGCCGCCTTCACCGGGGCGAGGAGCCGCTCCGCGAGCACGTGGACCTGATCGGAATCCACGTCCCCGGCCTCCACGAACTCGACGAATCCGGGACAGGCGGCGCACACCAGCTCGAGGGTCGGGTCAAGCCGTGCCGCGACTCGCTGGTACGCCCCCGAGGCGACGGTCCCGACCGTGCCGATGACGCCGATCCGCCGTGATTCCGTGGCGCGCCGTGCGGCGCGGAGTGCCGGCTCGATGACGCCCACCACCGAGACGGGCAGGCGAGCAGCGAGCGTGTCGAGCGCGACCGACGCCGCGCTGTTGCACGCCACGACGACGAGCCGCGCCCCCCGGTCGACGAGCAGATCGCCGATCTCGAGCGCGTACTTCAGCACCTCGTCGCGCGGCTTGGGACCGTACGGGAACCGGCCCGAGTCCCCAAAGTAGAGCACCGGCTCGTCAGGGACCAGGTCCAGCAGCGACCGGACCACGGTCAACCCGCCGAGCCCAGAGTCGAACACCCCCACCGGGGCCCGCTCCGTCACCGGCCGCCCCCCTCCGGGACGGCGTGGTGGGCGGCGCGGGTCAGTCGGTCGGCGACCGCCGCGCCGAGGCCGCGCCGCGCCGGGGCGACCGCGAGGAGCACGTCGACGCCCCGGTCGTCGGCGGCGCGGAGCAGCGCGTACAGCTCGTGAGCGAACGTCTCGACGTCACTCGGCGCCTCGAGCCGCTCGACCTCGGCCGGCAACGCCGGCAGGGGCGAGGGGGCGAGGACCCCGACGTGCGCACCGGCGTTGACCAGCGCGTCGGCGCGCTGGGTGAGCTCGTCGGCCCCGACGAGCACCACCTCGGCCGCGGGCGCGTAGTGCGACGCGAGCGTCCCCGGGGCCGCGATCGTGCCGTCCGATCGGGTGTCGAGGGGACGCCCGAGCAGCGCTTCGAGGCGCTCGCGCGGGACGGCGCCGGCTCGGACCACGATCGGCTCGTCGGTCGTGCAGTCCACGATCGTTGACTCCACCCCGACCCGGCAGGGCCCGCCGTCGAGGATCAGGTCGACGTCGCCGTCGAGGTCGGCGCGCACGTGCGCGGCCGTGGTCGGGCTCACCCGCCCGAACCGGTTCGCGGATGGCGCGGCGACGCCGCGGCCGAAGCCCTGCAGCAGCGCCTGGGCGAGCGGCTGGTCCGGGACCCGCAGCCCGACCGAGTCGAGCCCGCCGGTGAGCAGATCGGAGACGCCGGGGGCTCGGCGGAGCAGCAGCGTCAGCGGTCCGGGCCAGCAGGCGTCGGCGAGGGTGCGCGCCGCCGGCGACACCGCGGCGGCCCACGGGTCGAGCAGGTCCTCGCCCGACGGTGCAGCGGGAAGGTGCACGATCACCGGATGCGTCACCGGGCGGTCCTTCACCGCGAAGAGACGGCGCACCGCGGCCCCGTCGAGAGCGTCGGCGCCGAGCCCGTAGACGGTCTCGGTCGGGAACGCGACGAGGCCACCGTCTCGGAGGATCGCGATCGCCTCGTCGAGCTCGTCGGCCCGGTCGTCCATGCCGCTCCTCGCTACCAGTAGTTGATCCGGGTGGCGCGCTCGGCGACCACGTCGATCGGGTCGGTCCAGGCGCCTGATGACAGGTACTTCCATCCCCCGTCGGGGAGCACGACGACGACCGTGCCCGCGTCGAGCTCCGCGGCCGCCTTCGCCGCGCCCGCGACCGCGGCGCCCGACGAGACGCCAGCGAAGACGCCGCACTCGTTGAGGAGCCGTCGGAGCCACTCGATCGATTCGGGGGCGCGGACGATGAGCTTGCGGTCCAGCACGTCCGGATCGAAGATCGGCGGGACGAACCCGTCGTCGAGCGAGCGGAGCCCTTGCACCAGCTCCCCGGCCGGTGGCTCGACCGCGACGACCCGCACCTGCGGGTTGCGCTCCTTCAGGAACCGTCCCGCTCCCATCAGGGTGCCGCTCGTCCCGAGCCCGGCGACGAGCACGTCGACCGCCGGGCAGTCCCGCCAGATCTCGGGTCCCGTCCCCTCGTAGTGGGCGAGCGGGTTGGCCGGGTTCCCGTACTGGAACAGCAGTCGCTGCGACGGCTCCTCGCCCGCGAGCCGCTCGGCGAGGCGGATCGCGCCGTTGCTGCCCTCCGCCCCCGGGGAGAGGACGACCTCGGCCCCGAAGATCTCGAGCAGCTGGCGCCGCTCGACCGAGACGTTCTCGGGCATCACGACCCGAAGCCGGTAGCCGCGCACCTTCGCGACGAGCGCCAGCCCGATGCCGGTGTTGCCCGACGACGGCTCGAGGATCGTGTCTCCGGGCTGGAGCACGCCGTCGCGTTCGGCGAGGTCGACCATCGCCAGCGCGATCCGGTCCTTCGACGATCCGCCCGGGTTCTGCCCCTCGAGCTTGGCGTAGATCCGCACGTCCGGGTTCGGGGAGAGGGCGTGGATCCCGACCAGCGGCGTGTCACCGATGACACCGAGGATGCTCTCGACTCTCATCGCCGCGTCCCCGCAGACGGATCGCCGGGAGCCGGGACGGGACCGGCGCCGATCATGGGGTCGGCTAGCCGCCCGCGACGGCAGGGAGGATCGAGAGGACGTCCCCGTCGGCCACCTTCGTGTCGAGCCCCTCGAGGTATCGGATGTCGTCGTCGTTGCGGTAGACGTTCACGAACTTGTGGAGCTGGCCGTCGTCGTCGATGAGGCTGTCGGCCAGGCCCGGCGATTCCGCGATGAGCGCCCGGAACACCTCCCCGACCGTCTCCCCGTCGGCCGAGATGGTCGCAGCTCCCCCGACGTGCGGGCGCAGCAGGGTTGGGACGCGCACCTCGACGGGCATGGGTGCCAGTCTACGAGTCCCGGACCGTCACCTCGCACTCCGTGATGACGCCGTCTCGAATGCGGTAGACGCGCAGGACCGGCTCCGCGTGCTGCAGGCTCACCAGCACGTACACCCAGCTCGGCTCCAGCGCCTGGCGCACGTCGGTGTCCGACGGGTAGGCATCGGAGTGGGTGTGGGAGTGCCACACCCCGATCAGCTCCTCGCCCCGGGATTCGGCGTCGCGCATGGCGTGGAGCAGATCCCGGGAATCGACGGTGTAGGTGCGTGCTGAGGCATCGGCGTTCACGCACGGGTACACGGCGCTGACCGCCCCGGTCGGTTCGCTGTCGCTCCCCACCGGTCCGGCGAGCAGCCCGCACGCCTCGTCGGGCAGCCCGTCGTAGCAGTGAGCCACGACGGTCCGGTACTGCGCCTCGGACAGGTGCAGGGTCGGCTCCGAGAACTCCGGGTCAGCTGCCGCCACGGGCGTTCTCGATGGCCTGCCACACCCGCTCGGCGGTGAGCGGCATGTCGAGATGGCGGATCCCGAGATGGCTCAGCGCGTCGACGACCGCGTTCTGCACCGCGGGGGTGGAGCCGATCGTTCCCGACTCTCCGATCCCCTTCGCGCCGAGCGGGTTCAGCGGCGTCGGCGTCTCGGTGTTCGACGCCTCGAAGCTCGGGAACTCTGCCGCGCTGGGCATCGCGTAGTCCATGAGGTTGGCGGTGAGGGGGTTGGCGTCCTCGTCGTAGACGACCTGCTCGTAGAGCGCCTGCGAGACGCCTTGCGCGATGCCGCCGTGCTGCTGCCCGGCGACGAGGAGCGGGTTCAAGACCCGGCCGCAGTCGTCGACCGCGACGTGACGCAGCAGCTCGACCCGTCCCGTCTCCGTGTCGACCTCGACCACCGCCACGTGCGCGCCAAAGGGATAGGTGGCCTCGCCCTGGTTGAAGTCGAGCTCGCTGGCCAGCCCGCCCTCCCAGTCGGTGGGTCGCTTGGCCGGGTCGTCGGCGGCGAGGGCGAGCTCGGCCCAGCTGAGCGCCGACGCCGGGACGCCCGCCACGCCGAGTCGCCCACCCTCATGGAGGACGATGTCGTCAGGGCTGGCCTCGAGCAGGTGGGCGGCAAGGCGCCGGGCCTGCTCGAGCACCGATTCGCTGGCCCGGTAGAGGGCGCTGCCCGCGGTCTGCAGCGACCGGGACCCCATCGTCCCGCTGCCGCGCGGCACCAGCGCGGTGTCGGACTGGACGACCCGCACCTGCTCCATCGGCACCCCGAGCAGGTCGGCGACGATCATCGCGAACGCGGTCTCGTGGCCCTGCCCGTGCGCCGAGGTGCCGACCCGGGCGACGACCGTCCCGTCCGCCTCGATCTGGACTCCGCCGAACTCCTGGAACATTCCCCCCGCGGTGACCTCGACGTACGTCGAGACCCCGACGCCGAGTTGGCGGACGTCACCGCGCTCGCGCCGGGTTCGCTGCTCGGCTCGGAGCTCGTCGTAGCCGGCCAGTCGACAGGCCTCGTCGAGCGCCTTCGCGTACTCGCCGACGTCGTAGTTCGCGCCGGTCGCGGTCGTGAGCGGGAACGCGTCGGGAGCCAGGAAGTTCTGCTTTCGGATCTCGACCGGGTCGAGGTCGAAGCTCGTCGGCTGCCATGTCGATGATGCGCTCCAGGAACGCGGTCGCCTCCGGTCGACCCGCGCCCCGGTACGCGGCGGTCGGCGTCGTGTTCGTCGCCGCGCTGACCGCGTTGAGTTCGACCTTCGGGATCGCGTAGACGCCTTGCGCCATCGTCCGGGTGAGGAAGGGCAGAAAGGCGCCGATGCCGGGGTAGCTGCCGGCGTCGCAGATCACCTTGGCCCGCACCGCGAGCACGATGCCGTCGCGGCGCAGCCCCAGCTCGACCAGCTGCACCTGGCCGCGGCCGTGGGTCATGGCCAGCAGGTTCTCCGAGCGGGTCTCGGTCCACTTGACCGGTCGGCCGACCTGCCGGGCCAGCGTCGCCGCGACCACGTACTCGCAGTACAGGCCGCTCTTGGCGCCGAACCCGCCCCCGACCGCGGGGGCGACGACGTGGACTTGGTCGGCTTCGAGGCCCACCGCGGCCGCCAGCGGGTCGCGGACCCCGAACGGGCTCTGGGTCGGCACCGTGACGTCGAGCCCGCCGGCAGGGGTCGGTTCGACGAGGATCCCGTTCGGCTCCATCGGCACCGGCGCCACCCGCTGGTTGACGAACCGCCCCTGTACCACGATCTCGGCGTCGTCGAGGATGGTGGGGTCCTCACCGAAGTTGAACTCGATGGCCAGGTTCGACCCGTGCTCCGGGAAGAGGACCGGGGCCCCGTCGCTCAGCGCGTCCTCCGGGTCGAGGACCACCGGGAGCGGGTCGTAGTCGACGATCACCAGCTCGGCCGCGTCCACGGCCTGAGCGCGGGTCTCGGCGACGACCACCGCGACGATGTCGCCCACGAAGCGCACCACGCCGTCGGCGAGCGGGGGGCGGCTGAACACGGGCGGGAGCATCACGAACCCCTGCACCGGGGCCAGTGCCAACGTCTCGTGGGTGTGGACCCCGAGCACGCCGGGCATCGACGCCGCGTCGCTGGTGTCGATGCCGGTCACGCGGGCGTGGGCGACCGTGGAGCGGACGAACGCCACGTGGACCGTGCCCGACGGGCACAGGTCGTCGAAGTACGTGGCCTCGCCCCGCAAGATGCGTGGGTCCTCGACCCGCCGGACCGGGTTGCCGAGGATCGATCCCGAGGTCGCCACGGCCGGACTCTATCGAGGCGCCGGGTAGCGGCGAGCGAGGTCGTCGACCGTCTCGTGGAACTCCTCGATGATGGAGGCGATGATCTGGGCGACCGGGACCACCTCGTCGATCCGTCCCGCGACCTGCCCGCCGAACGCGAAGGCGGCGTCGAGATCACCCTCGAAGTAGAGCGACAGGATGCCGTCGAGCGAGCCGAGCGTCACCCGCTCGTCCGACCGCTCGTGCGCCTCGCTCCGGCCGGTCGCGAGGACCCGGAACGACGGCTTGTGCCAGCGGTTCAGGAAAACGGTGCCGGTCTCCGCCGTGTCGACCACCAGCTGCTTGTAGTTGTCGTGGACCGGCGACTCCGCCGCCGACACCATCCGGGTTCCCAGCTGGACCCCTTCGGCGCCGAGCGCGAACGCGGCCGCCATCGAACGGCCGTCGCAGATCCCACCCGCGGCGACGACCGGGACGTCGACCCTCGAGCACACCAGCGGGGTGAGGACCATCGTGGCGACGTCCCGGCTCGCCTTGAACCCTCCGCCCTCCCCGCCCTCGGCGACGATCCCGTCGACTCCCGCCGCGATCGCCTTCAACGCGGCGCGCAACGACGGGACGACGTGGAAGACCGTGATCCCCGCCTCGTGGAGCGCGCCCGTGTACGCGGCCGGGTCGCCGGCTGACGTCGTCACGAACCGGACGCCCTGGTCGTGGATGAAGTCCACGATCCCCGGGTCGCGGACCAGCATCTGCGCGATGTTGACCCCGAACGGCTTGTCGGTGAGGTCGTGCATCCGGGCGATCTCGTCTCGAACCTGGTCGAGCTGCCCAGAAGAGGTCTCGATGACCCCAAGTCCCCCGCGTTCGACACCGCGGAGGCGAGCTGCGCGCGGGCGATGTACCCCATCGGGGCCTGCACGATCGGGTACTCGACCCCCAGCATCTCGGTGAGGCGGTTCCGCATCGCCGCACGGTACCGTCAGACCATGGCGACCGGATCGAAGGGCAAGGCTCGGACGCCGACGATCAACAACCGGCGAGCCCGCTACAACTACGAAATCCTCGACTCGTTCGAGTGCGGAATCGTGCTCGCTGGGTCCGAGGTCAAGTCGCTGCGGGAAAGTCGGGCCTCGCTCCAGGACGCGTACGCCCGGGTCTCCGACGGCGAGGTCTGGCTCCACGGCCTGCACATCGCCCCCTACGCGTTCGCCCGCCCCGAGGAGCTCGAACCGGTCCGGCCGCGCAAGCTCCTCCTCCACCGCCGCCAGATCGACGAGCTCGCCCGACTGACCGGCGAGCGAGGCGTCACCCTCGTCCCGCTGCGCCTCTACTTCAAGGACGGCCGGGTCAAGGTCGAGCTGGGCGTCGCTCGAGGCAAGCGCGCCTACGACAAGCGCCAGACCATTGCCGAGCGTGACGCGAAACGGCAGGTCGAGCGGGCCCTCAAAGGCCAGCGGGAGTAGGCACCCGACTGGTCGGACTGCCTTTCCCCACAGCCAAACGTGGCCAGACAGCCGGCTGCGACGTCGCCACCCCGGCGGTGCGCACGCCGGGGTGGTTCTCCGGTCCCGCCGGGTAGGCTGGGATCGTCTCGTCACACGTACGACGGGGCACTTGACAAGGGGGTGCGTGGCTTCGATTTCGTGGATCGAGGCGGGTGAAGCGAGCCGACGTCGCCGGATCGTCGTGAAAGAGCCGGCAAAACCAAATAACTGCCGAGGACAACCTCGCACTCGCGGCCTAAGGGCCACGCGTCCGCACCGAAACCGGCCGCTCAACCGGTTGCGGGCGTCATCTTGAGCGGCTCACCGCCGGGACGGGCCTCGCGGCCCGGCGGGACATCACAGCGAGGCTGGGGATGCCGCAGCCGCTGGTGAGTGGCGGTGTCCCGAGACTTCCTCACCAGCTGCGCTCGGAGAAGCCCCGCTGAGGCCAGGAAAGACCCGGGTTCGACTCCCGGCACCTCCAAAAGTGCTTGCGCTGCGCCGAGCATTTTTGGAGGTGCGCCACGCTCCACCTCGCCGTATCGCTCGCCAAACGCGGGGTCGAAAGCACTCTCATCAGCTCCAAGAAAGCTTGGCTGTCCCGAGCATTCTTGGAGGTGCGCCACATCATCCCTTGCCATCTCGCTCGGTCGGCGAACGGGATCAACCGCGGCTAGCCAAGTCCCGTCGGGCTAGGTGGCGGACTGCGCCGCGACTCGGTCCTTGCGAAAGATCAAGATCGCGACCACGAACAGCCAGATGATCGAGAGGCCGCCTCCGGCGAAACCGAAGGGGCCGGCCAGCGAGATGATTCCGATCACGATCGCAGCCCATCCAAGCCACCGGGGCAGTGCGGGTCGTCGGACCGTCGCGATGCCAGCGGCGAGAAGCAAGATCGCGATTCCACCAAAGATGATGTAGAAGTCATCGTTGTGCAAGACGTTCAGGGTCTGCGCGGGAACCGGAAAGCGCAAGTGACTCGTGCGGACCAATGCGTAGGTGAAAGCAGAGTCGAGCATCGACCCCGCCGCCAAGATCACCGCCCCGCTCAGTGCCGCGTTCGCCAACAGGCTGCCATCTGGGCCGTCATCTTGGAGGTACTCGCGCAGCCGAACCGCGAACAGGATCAGCAGCACGGCAGCGATCACCGCCAGAAGGGCTGTCACCTGGGTGCCACCGCGATGGCCCTGGAAATACGACACGACTTTCGCGGCACTCGCGTCGTCGTTCGGTGTCCCGCCAGCCGTAACGAAGGTCAGCGCAAATAGAACCGCCGCTCCGACCCCGCTCAATGCCAACCACCGTCGCAGCGTCACTGAACCCCCAATTCGCCCGACACCCAAGGCCGGGGACTCTCCCACAGTTCCTAGTTCACGACAACCTCAGCGACTGGCTCGGCATCTCTCTTTGGGCGCCACCAGCCGCGTCACGGCCGCTCGGTCACCGGCGCTGGTAGACGTCCTTCCCGAAGCACTGCAGTCCCGGCGTGGCCGCATAGCCGAGGTGCGGGAGGCCGAACTGGCTCTCGAGGCTGCAGAGCAGCGCGTAGTGGTTGTAGGGCGTCGCGTCCGTGCTGTTCGGCTCGACGAACCGGGAGATGACGAGCGCGCCGACGCGCCCACCGCCGGGGCCGGTGTCGCCCGCTTCGGCGACGTTCGGGGCCGGGGCCTCGTGGCAGCACGCGGTGGCGTCCAGCCCCAGCCCGCTCGATTCGGCCTCGTCGAAGGTGATGATCAGCACCCCGTCCTTCTTGAACGCGGGGGACGCGAGGATCTTCGGCACCCAGGTCTTCAGCCACTGGTCGGCGGACACCAGGCCACCGCGCCGCCCGTCGACGCAGGGGCTGTCGTGCCCGTCGTCGCACAGGTTCGGTGTGATGAACGAGAAGTTCGGGGTGGTGGCAACCGACGCGAGGTCGGCGGGAAGCTCCTTCAGGTCGACGACGTTGGTGGAGCAGCTCGGCGAGTCGATGATCGAGTGGAAGTACACGAACGGGTTGTGACGGGTCGCGTACTGGTCACCGAGCCGAGCGACGACCGTCGGATCGGCGGTGCCTAAGACCGGGTGCCGACAGGTCGTGGGCTCGGTGGTCGAGTTCGCCATGTCCTCCTGGTAGGACTTCCAGGTCAGGCCCTTGGCGGTGAGCTGGTCGGCGATCGTCTTGACCGAGCTCGGGTAGACGCAGCCGTCCCCGAGTACCTGGCCGAGCGCGCCGGTGCCGGTCTCGGCGAAGTTCGTGTAGGTCGTGCAGTCATCCTGCGTCGAGGGGCTAGGGCCTTGTCCGCTGATCAGGGCGACGTAGTTGGGGAGGCTGACGTGGCCGATCGCGTAGTAGTTGGTGAGGAGCACCCCTTGACGGCGCAGCGTCGTCGCCAGATACGGCGCGGGGCTGCCCGGACCCCAGATGTCGTTGTAGCTCTCGTTCTCGAGCATGACGAGGAAGGCGTGTCGAGCCGGCACGGTCGGTGGGCTCGTGGCGGCGCTCGCCTCGGCCTGGAGCGGCACCACCAGCACCGCGAGGGCCAGTGTCGCCGCGACCCAGGAAGCTCAGGCGGGATGTGGGGAACAGGCGACGTGGCACGGCGCGGCAGCGTACGGGGCGCCGGTGCCGTTGCTGGGTTCACCCGACCCAAGCGTCTCGGGACGTTCGCCCGCGGTTCACCGCTTCGTGGCCTCAGGGGCTCGAAGCGTCCGATGTCGTGGCGGCGGGTGTCGTCAGACGCGCGCCGAACCACCAGCGCCGGCCGAGGCGCGGGCGCGGTCGGTCCGGCACTTGAGCGGACGTCAGCCACGGCCCTCCCCGCGGGCTCGCGAGCGCGTTGAGGGCCGAGCCGGCCTGGAACCACGCCACGTTGAGCGGGGACATGGTGTGCGCGGTGAGGATCTGGTCGGTGCGTCCGTCGACGTGGTGCAGGGTCACCGCCACCGGTCGGCCCGGGGCGAGGTCGGCCAGCCCGACGATGTCGACCCCGTCGTCGGCCAGCACACGCTCGTAGTCCTCGCCGTCCTGGAACGTCAGCGCCAGAACGCCCTGCTTCTTCAGGTTCGCTTCGTGGATCCGGGCGAAGGACCGCGCGATGACGGCTCGCGCCCCCAAGAATCGGGGCTCGAGTGCGGCGTGCTCCCTGGAGGATCCCTCGCCGTAGTTCTCGTCCCCCACCGCGATCCACGAGATCCCGGCCTGCTGGTAGGCCCGGGCGAGGTCGGGCAGCGAGCAGTGCGATCCGTCCCGCACGTCGACGCCCTGGCCGGGCTCGCCGGGGACGAACACGTTGCTCGCTCCGAGGAAGAGGTTCTGGGAGATGTTCGTGAGGTGGCCCCGGTAGCGAAGCCACGGCCCAGCCGGCGAGATCTGGTCGGTCGTGCACTTGCCGGTCGCCTTGAGCAGCACCCGGAGATCGGTGAAGTCGTGCCCGTCCCACCTGGGGAAGGGCTCGAGCCGCTCGAGCCGCTCCGAGCCAGGCCTGATCGCCACGGTGATCGCCGAACCGCCGCGGGGTGGGGCGACGAGCCCCGACGATCCTGGTGCGAACCCGCGGGTCGGCAGGTCGGCGGCGACCGGCGGCTCGAGCAGCACCGAAGTGCCGTGCGCGCCGACGATCGGCTCGTGCACGAAGTCGACGTCGAGTCGTCCGGTCAGGGCCATCGCGACGGCCGTCTCGGGCGAGCCGATGAACGACAGCGTCGCCGAGCTCCCATCGTTGCGACCGGGGAAGTTCCGGTTGAAGGAGGTCACGATGGTGTTGCGCTCACCAGCTCGCAGCCCGTCTCGCTGCCACTGGCCTATGCAGGGCCCGCACGCGTTGGCGAGCACGGTGGCACCGATGGCCTCCAGGTCTTGGAGGATCCCTTCGCGCTCGACCGTGGCCCGGATCTGCTCGGAGCCGGGGGTCACGAGCAACGGCACGCTCGCTCGGAGCCCGGCCGCGCTCGCCTGCCGGGCCACGGCTGCGGCCCGGCCCAGGTCCTCGTACGAGGAGTTGGTGCACGACCCGACCAGCACGTAGGAGACGTCGAGCGGGTAGCCCTCCTCGTGGGCGGCCGCCTTGACCTCCGAGAGCAAGCGGTCGAGGTCGGGGGTGTGGGGGCCGACCAGGTGCGGCTCGAGCTCGTCGAGGTCCAGGTCGACCACCTGGTCGAAGAAGCGCTCCGGGTCCTCCTCGACCTCGGGGTCGGCGCGGCAGATGCTGGGCCGACGCATCCGCCCGGTCGGCCGCCGCGGCCCGGTGGGTCGCGCGGAGATAGGCCGCGGTGCGGTCGTCGTAGGGGAACAGCGAGCCGGTGGCGCCGACCTCGGCACCCATGTTGCAGATCGTCGCCCGGCCGGTCGCCGAGATGGTCGAGGCGCCCGGCCCGAAGTACTCGACGATCGCGCCCGTCCCGCCCCGGACGGTGAGGAGCCCGGCCACCTTGAGGATCACGTCCTTCGGTGCCGCCCAGCCGGTCAGGTGTCCGGTCAGGTGGACGCCGATCAGCTTCGGCGCTCGGGTGTTGAAGGGCAGCCCGGCCATGACGTCGACCGCATCCGCGCCGCCGACGCCGATCGCGACAGTCCCGAGGCCACCCGCGTTCGGCGTGTGGCTGTCGGTGCCGACCAGCATCGCGCCCGGGATCGCGTACTGCTCGAGGACGACCTGGTGGATGATCCCCGAGCCTGGGCTCCAGAACTCGATGCCGTACTTGGCGCAGACGGTCCGCAGGAACTCGTAGACCTCGGCGTTCGCGTCGATCGCCGCGGCCAGGTCGGCCGCCGCGCCGGAGTGGGCACGGATCAGGTGGTCGCAGTGGACGCTCGACGGCACCGCGACCTCCGGCCGGCTGGCCGTCATGAACTGGAGCAGCGCCATCTGGGCCATGGCGTCTTGCATGACGACGCGATCCGGGCGGTAGTCGACGAAGTCGATCCCCCGTCCCAACCCAATCGTGTCGACGTCGTCGGCATGAGCGAAGAGGACCTTCTCGGCGTAGGTGAGCGGCCGGCCCAGTCGACGACGGGCCCTGTCCAGCCGCTCGGGAAGGTGCCGGTATTGCGTGGACGCCATGGGCTGCCTCCTCAATTTCTCTCGATATCGAGATACTTGCACGGAAAGTCTCTCGATGTCAAGATGGTTGGAGATTGCGACGCGGCCCGACCGGAGGCGTGGTGGAGGACGAGGTCGACCGGCTGGTCCGGGGTTGGCATCGCGCGCTCCCGAGCATCGATCCGTCACCCCTCGAGGTGCTGTCGCGTGTCACCCGCCTGGCCCGGCACCTCGATCGGCAGCGCAGCCTCGTGTTCGCGCGGCACGACCTGACGACCTGGGCCTTCGACGTGCTGTCCGCGCTTCGACGGGCCGACCCGCCCCAGCTTTCGCCGGGCCAGCTCCTCGCGCAGACCCTGGTCAGCTCCGGCACGATGACCAACCGGCTCGACCATCTCGAGCAGCGCGGCCTGGTGCGACGCCGTCCCGATCCGGCCGACGCTCGGTCGGTCCGGGTCCAGCTCACCGCGGCGGGCCGACGTCGTGTCGACGGCGCGCTCGAGGACCTCGTCCAACGGGAGCATGCCATCCTGGGCTCGCTCGACCCGACCGAGCGCCAGCAGCTCGCCGACCTGCTGCGGCGCGTCGTCGCGCCGTTCGACGCCTAGCGCGCCGCGGCGGGGTGCGCTTCCCACCGGCCCCAGACCCCCGTCCGCCGCTGGCCCCCGCCCGTCCGGGGAGTAGAACGAGGCGGTGCGATTGGCGTTCACCCCCGAGCAGGCGGCCCTCGAAGCGCAGTTCCGGACGTACTTCGCTGACCTCGCGGAGCAGGTCGAATCCGCCGACAGCGACGAGTCCACCTACGTGCGCTACATCCGGCAGATGGGCCAGGACGGCTGGCTAGGAATCGGCTGGCCCGAGGAGTACGGGGGGCAGGGTCGCGGACCGATCGACCAGATGATCTTCGTCGAGGAATCCCACTGGGCGGGGGTCCCGCTGCCGCTGCTGACCCTGAACAGCGTCGGTCCGACGCTCATGGCGCTCGGCACCGACGAGCAGAAGCGGCGGATCCTCCCCGCGATCCTCCGGGGCGAGCTGCACTTCGCGATCGGCTACACGGAGCCCGGCGCGGGCACGGACCTCGCCGCGCTCCAGACCCGGGCCGTGCGCGACGGGGACGAATACGTCATCAACGGCCAGAAGCTGTTCACCAGCGCGATCGAGCACGCCGACTACGTGTGGCTGGCGGTCCGGACCGATCCCGACGCGTCGAAGCACAAGGGCCTGTCCGTGGTCCTCGTCCCCACCGACGCGGTCGGGTTCCACTGGACGCCGCTGCGCACGATCGCCGGCGAGTTCACGAGCGCCACCTTCTACGAGGACGTGCGGGTCCCGGTCTCCAACCTGGTCGGATCGGAGAACGACGGGTGGCGGCTGATCACGAACCAGCTGAACCACGAGCGGGTCGCGATCTGCCCGGCGTCGGGGATGCTGCGCTCCTTGCACGAGGTTCGCCGCTGGGCGCAGGAGACCAAGCGGCCGGACGGACGGCGGGTGATCGACCAGGAATGGGTGCAGGTCGCCTTGGCCCGGGTCCTGGCCGGCGCCGAGTTCCTCAAGCTCCAGAACTGGCGGGCCGCCTGGTCGGCGACGACCGGGCTCGGGCCGGCCGACGCGTCGTCGACGAAGGTGTTCGGCACCGAGTTCACGCTGTCGGCGTACCGGCTGCTCATGGAGGTGGTCGGCCAGCCCGCCTACCTGGAGGAGGGGTCACCGGGCTCGGTGCTGGCCGGTCGGCTCGAGCGGAGCTACCGGGCGCAGCTGATCTTCACCTTCGGGGGCGGGACGAACGAGATCCAGCGCGACATCATCGCCATGATCGGGCTCGGCATGCCGAGGGCGCCCCGCTGATCGACGCCCCGACCGGCCGGCTCAGCTCCGGTCGCGGCGGACCTGCAGCCGGAGGTGCCGGATCCCGGTGTGCCGGTTGCTGCGGGTCCACTCCACCGGTTCGACGACCCGGTAGCTCGCGAACTGGGCCAGCATGGCCTCGAACATCACCCGCATCTCGAGGCGGGCCAGGTTCGCGCCCAGGCAGTAGTGCAGCCCGTGCCCGAACGACAGGTGCGGGTTCGGGTCGCGTCGCAGGTCGAAGTCCATCGGGTGCCCGAACACGGCCTCGTCCCGGTTGGCGGAGCCCTCCCAGACCAGGACCTTGTCGCCCGGCGCGACGTCTCGACCGCCGAGCCGGGCGGGACGGGTGGCGGTGCGCCGCTTGGCGGGCGACGGCGTCGCCCAGCGGAGCATCTCCTCGATCGCTCGCGGGAGCAGTCCCCGGTCGGCCCGCAGCGCCGCGAGCTGCTCGGGCCGGTCGATCAGGGCCAGCAGCCCGCCCGCGATGGCGTTGCGGGTCGTCTCGGAGCCAGCCGCGAAGAGCAGCGAGAAGAAGGAGTACAGCTCCGCGTCGGAGAGCTGGGGCGGGTCGACGTCCTCGAGCTGGGCGTGGACGACGACCGAGAGCATGTCGTCGGTCGGCTGCTCCCGCTTGGCGGCGATGAGCGCCGCCCCGTACTCGAGCATCTGCACCTGCGCAGGCCGCGGGTCGGCGCCGGGAGCGAAGGCCGCGTCGCCGGTGCGGATGTCGAATCCGGGGTCGACCGCCTCCCACAGCTGGTGCCGGTCGGACTCCGGGACGCCGAGCAGCGTGCAGATGGCCTGCATCGGGAGCTCCGCGGCGACGTCGACGAGGAAGTCGAAGGTGACGTCGTCCTCGACCGCGTCGAGCAGCACGTCGGCGCGGCGACGGAGGTCGCCCTCGAGCCGGGTGACCATGCGCGGCGTCAACCCCGTGCTGACCAGCCGGCGGATCCGCGCGTGCCGGGGATCGTCCATCATGTTCAGGACGACGCCGGCCACCTCGAGGTCCTGGAGGACGGTGCCGCCGTACGGACGGCTGCCGCCGCGCTCCGACGAGTAGGTCGCCGGGTCCCGGAGGACCTCGAGCGTCTCGGCGTAGGTGGCGACCGACCAGAAGCCCTCACCGTCGGGGGTGTGCTCGGTCGGCTCGTGCCACCACACCGGTGCCTCGTGCCGGTGGATCTCGAACAGGTCGTGCGGGAAGCCGTGCGAGAAGTTGTCGAGATCGGTGAAGTCGATGCGGGCGAGCGCCGCGGTCGTGGTCATGCCCGGGACGGACGGAACCGGTCGGTGGCCACAGCCGACGGGCCCTCAGGCCCGGAGTCGCACCGGCAAGTGCTTCAGGGCGTTGTTCAGGTTCGATCGCTGCCGGCGGGGCTCGTCGGTGAGCTCGATGTCGGGGAAGGCGCCGAGGAGCTCCTCAAAGAAGACCCGGCCCTCGAGGCGGGCCAGGTGCACGCCAAGACAGAAGTGCTCGGCGATCCCGAACGAGAGGTGCGGGTTGGGGCTGCGCTGGATGTCGAAGCGTTGGGGGTCGGGGAAGACGTCGTCGTCGCGGTTCGCCGAGGTGTAGATCATGGCCAGCTTGTCGCCCGTCCCGATGCGCTGGCCGCCGACGACCGCGTCGGCGGTCGCGGTGCGACGGAAGTAGTGGAGCGGGTTCGCGAACCGGAGGATCTCCTCCACCGCCCCCGCGAGCAGCGACCGGTCGCGTCGCAGCTCGGCCAGCTGCTCCGGGTGCTGGAGCAGGGTGAGCAGCCCCGACGAGAGCATCGTGCGGGTGGTGTCGTTGCCGGCCGTGACGAGCTGGACGAAGAAGTAGCCGAACTCGAGGTCGGACATGGGCTGGCCGTCGATCTCGGTGGCGAGGAGCCGTCCGCCCACGTCGTCGCTGGGGCCCTCGGCCCGGCGGCGCTGCGCGAACTCGATGCCGTACATCGCCATGGCCGCCGACGCGTCGCTCTGCCCGCTGGCCGCGTAGCCGTCCGGGTTCACGTCCGGGTCCTGGCCTCCGGTGGTGATCTCCGCCCACCGGTTGATCTGCGCCCGGTCCGACTCCGGGATCCCCATCAGCTCGCCGAACACCTGCGACGGGAGCAGCGCCGCGAGGTCGTGCACGAACTCGACCTCGCCCAGCTCGGCGCCGGTGGCCATGATGCTGCGGCAGATGGCGCGCACCCGCTCCTCGAGGCGGGCCATCTCGCGGGCGGTGAAGCAGGGGGCGGTCTCGCGCCGCAGCGTCGTGTGCCGCGGCGGGTCCATCATCAGCAGCATGTTCTTGGAGTGCTCGAGCTGCTCGGGGGCCTGGTCCTCGAGGACGACGCCGCCCACCTGGGCGGAGAAGAGCAGCGGCTCGCGGCGCGACGTGGACGCAGTCGGCGTGCCGGAGGATCGCCCAGTAGCCGGTGCCGTCGGGCATGTCCTGCCAGAACACCGGCTGCTCGCGGCGCAGGGTGGCGAAGACGTCGTGAGGTGGCGCGTCCACGTAGCCGTCAGGGTCGTAGATGTCGATCGACTCGACGGTCATCGCCATGGGTGCCTCCCCCGGCTCGGGCGGTCGTCCCGCTCGTCGACGGTACCGGGCGGGCCGGGGTCGTCGCACGCCCCGCGGCGGGACGCTCAGGAGAACTTCGTGCGGGGACGCTCGAGGAGCTCGCCGTCGACGGTGAGGTCGGCCCGCTCGTTGTAGAAGCAGACCAGCCCCGCGATCTTCTGGCTCTCCGGCAGCGGGGTCCGGTACGCCCAGGCGATGTCGTCGAGGACCCCGCCGGGCGTGACCGCCGACCAGTACTGGGCGAAGCCCTTGTACGGGCACCCCGAGGTCGTCGCGGTCGGCTGCAGCAGGTCCATGCGGACGTCGACCTTGGGCAGGTAGTAGCGGACCGGGAGGCCGGTCTCGAACAGCAGCGTCGGGTGGCGCGTGTCGGCGAGCCGCACGCCGCCTACGTCGACCTGCACGTGGCGGGAGCTGGGCAGGATGTCGACGCGCGAGTACGGGTCGTGGGGGTGGACGAACACCTCCTCGTCCTCCTCGAACCAGGCGCCCATGGCGTCCCAATCGAAGCGGAGGTGCCCGCGCAGCTCCTCGAGCGGCGAGTCGCGGTACTCCCACGCCGCGTCGGGAGCGACGGTGTCGCCGCGGGTCACGTGGTAGTAGCGGGCGTCCCCGCGGCTCGGGGAGTGCTCGGTGTGCTCGGAGGGAGTGAGCGCGTCGGCGCGGACGTCGGCGCGGGGCAGGTAGTAGGCCGGGAAGGAGGGCACCTCCCAGACGAGGAGCGGGTGGGAGGTGTCGGCGACGAGCTGGCCGCCCAGATAGATCCGCACCCGCTTGGCGCTCGGCTCGACCCGCACCCGTCCGCGCTGCTCGGTCATCGTGGTTCCTCTCCCGGGGCCAAGCCGGGGCCGCGGGTGCCGGCCCGGCGCGCCGCCCATGGTGGCGGCCGCCGGCCGGGGGGCGTGGATCGGGCGGTCGAGCTCACCAGAGGCGGGCGGTGACCATCGCCGCCGCGACGAGCACGACGGTGGCGGTCAAGGCGCGGAGGGTCCGCTCGAGCGGGGCGAGCAGGGTCGGGGTGTCGAGCCGGCGGGCCGAGCCGTCGTCGAGGGTGACGACCCCGTCGACCTGGCGGGCCCGTCGGCGCAGGAGCCGGGCCGGGGTGCTCAGCGTGCGCTGGGCGAGGGAGAGCGCCACCGCGGCCGCCGCACCGAGCAGCGCCGCGACGCCGAGCCGGTCGGCTTGCCGCGACGTAGGCGGTGAGCACCGGGAACGCGCCCCAGCACAGCGCGAAGCCGAGGTCGGTGTGGAGGCGGCCGCCGAACAGCTCGAGGTTGTAGGCGACGACGAGCAGCGGACCGACGACGATGAACGGGACGAGGATGAGCCCGACCCGGCTGATGCCGGCGACGCCGAGCGCGACCGCGGCCGCGACCCCGGCCACGCTGGCGCCGACCAGCACCGGGTCGGGGATGCTGGTGCCGAGCGGGTGACCGTGGAGTTCGTCGAGCGCGTGGGCGCCGATGCCCATCGCGAAGAAGAAGGCGAGCACGGTGGCGCCGAGGCGGACCCCGTCGAGGTGGGGGGCGAGCGCGGCGCCGATCGCGACGTAGGCGAGGTGCCACGCCGTGTACGGCGGGTGCAGCAGCGTCCACCAGTCCCGCCCGCCGCCGGGCCGGGCGGCGTAGAAGGCGGCCCGCCGTGGCCGGTCAGGCACCGCTCCGCACACCCCACATGACCACCCCGCCGCCGAGGCTCATGGTGCGCACGCCGACGTCGACGAACCCGGCGTCGCGCAGGGCCTGGAGGGTCCAGTCGACCGGGTAGCGGCGGTAGTGCTGGGAGATGTTCGGGCCGAGGAACCGCCCGACCCGGAACCAGCCCGCCCCGGCCAGCGCGCCGGCGGCGGGGAGCACCAGCCGGGTGTACAGCCACCACGCCGCGTGCCAGAGCGGGTTGCTCGGCACGCAGAACTCGAGGCTCGCGATCGGCGCGCCGGGCGTGAGGACCCGGGCCAGCTCCCGGAGGGTCTGGGTCGGGTCGGCGACGTAGCGCAGCAGGTAGGTGAAGGTGAGACCGTCGAAGGTCGCGTCGGCGAAGGGGAGCCGCTCGGCGCGGCCGTTGACCAGCGAGATCCGGTCCTCGGCCCCGCGGGTTCGGATGTTGCGCGCTCCCCGGGCCAGCATGGCGGGCGTGAGGTCGATCCCGACCACGAACCCGGGGGTGCGGTCGACGAGCTGCACCGCGACGCCCGCGGTGCCGCTCGCGACGTCGAGCACCCGCGCCGGCGCGGCGGGGACGATCCGGTCCACCATCGCCCGCCGCCAGCGTCCGTTCTGGCCCAGCGAGAGCAGCTCTTCGAGCGTGTCGTACCGGTCCGGGATGCCCGTGAACAGGTCCCGGGCGAACTGGTTCTCCTCGGTCGCTGGGCCGGCAAGCATCCGCACCGCTCCTGGTCGCGCCCGCCGAGCGTAGGGCGAGGAGACTGCCGTCGTGCCGAGCCCCCGTTTCGATGCCGTCGTCGTCGGCGCCGGTCCGGGAGGCAGCGTCGCGGCGCTGGTCCTGGCCCGGGGCGGCGCCCGGGTCGCCCTCGTCGACAAGATGGCTTTCCCCCGCGACAAGGCGTGCGGGGACCTCGTCGGCCCGTGCGGCCTCCAGGTCCTCGACGACCTCGCCCTGTCGGCCCCCGACCCGTTGCCGGTCGGCGACATGCTCGTCGTCGGCCCCCGCCACCAGGTCCGGCTGCCCTGCCGGCCCGGCCGCACCTACCCCGGTCACGCGCTGGCCGTCCCCCGCTCCCGGTTCGACGCCTGGCTGCGCGACGAGGCCATCGCGGCCGGCGCGGAGCCGTTCGTCGGCCGGGCCGGCCAGGCATGCTTCGGGCCGGCGGGACTGGACGGCTGCACCCTCGCGACCGGGGAGGAGCTGCGCGGCGACGTCGTGATCGGCAGCGACGGTGCGCTGAGCGCGGTCGGCGGGTGGGCGGGGCTGGTGCGACCCGAGCACGTCCTGTGGGGGTTCGCGCTGCGCGGCTACGTCGACGAGCCGGTCGACCTGCCCCAGATCCTGCTGTGGGACGACGAGCCCGGTCGGGCGTTCCCCGGCTACGGCTGGCTGTTCCCCGGCCCGGGCGGGCGGGCCAACGTGGGGCTGGGCTGCGGGGTCCTCGGCGACCGGTCGGCGGCCAACCGGGCCGCCCGCGCCTGGCCGTGCTTCGCCGACCAGCTCGTCGAGCGGGGGCTGCTGCAGCAGCCCCCGCCGCTCGACGCGCTGCTCGGCGGCTGGCTGAAGCTCGGGCTGGTCGGCACTCGGCCGGCCGAAGGCCGGGTGCTGCTGGTCGGCGACGCGGCCGGCCTCGTGAACCCGCTCCAAGGTGAAGGGATCGCGCAGGCCATGGCCAGCGCGCAGACCGCCGCGCTCGCGGTGCTCGCCGGTCCCGACCAGGCCGCCGCCCGCTACCGCTCCCAGCTCGGCGCCCGGTACGGCCCCTACCTGCGCGCCACCTCGCCCCTCCACGCCGCGCTGCTCCCCCGGCCCCGGCTGGTGTCGACGCTCGCCCGCGCGTTGACCGCCCCGCCGATCGGTCGGCTCATCGCGGGCGGCTGGGCGCTGTACTGGAACGACCTGCTCGAGGGCGCGTCGCCGGGCGCGCCGCGGGCGGTGGCGTCGCTCGCGGACGCGACGCTGCGCGCCGCGACGGCCTGGTCCACGCCCCGGCGGGAGCTCGACCGGCAGCTCGACGCGGGCGGCCCGGTCCCGGCCGTCGAGGCCGGCGAGCCAGTCAGTTGAGCTGCGCGTCGAGGGGGAAGTCGGCGAACATGCGCTCCTTGCCCCGCTGACGGCGCAGCACCGACCGCCAGAGGGTCTCGGGCTCCTCGGTCCAGGTGTCGGACGGCTCGACCCGAAGCTCGAACCAGCCGCCCGCGTCGAGGCTCCCGCTCGAGCTGGCCCGGACCCCACCCCGAGTAGCCGGCGAAGACGCGCACCCGGTCGACCCGGGGCGACACCGACTCCGGGTCCCGTTCGAGGTCGACCGTGCCGAGGTCGTCGAAGAGCGGCGCGAACCCGTCGGGCTCCTCGGAATCGACGCGGCGGGCGAGCCCGATGGCCGCCTCCGGCTGCACCGGGCCGCCGACGAACACGACCGCCGGCTGGGCGGCGAGCGCCGCCCACTGCGGGAGCGGCGCCTCGACGTCGGTACCGGTCGACGGCCGGTTCAGCACCACCCCCAGCGCGCCTTCCTCCTGGTGCTCGAGGACGAGGACGACGGTCCGGAAGAAGTTGGGGTCCTCGAGGTCGGGGGTCGCGACGAGCAGCCGGCCTCGCAGCGACTCGCTCATCCCCGCCTCGCCTCCCCGCTCAGTCGAGATCCAGCCTCAGCATCCGGATCGCGTTGCCGCGGCAGATCTTGTACACGGTCTCGTCGTCGAGGCCGGCGAACATCTTCTCGGCGACCGCCTTGGTGTGCGGCCACGTCGAGTCGGTGTGCGGATAGTCGGTCTCGAAGGTGATGTTGTCGACGCCGACCTCGTCGAGGGAGCGCAGCCCGTGCTGGTCCCGGAAGAAGCAGCCGTAGATCTGACGGTAGTAGTAGGTGGAGGGCGGCTCGGGGACCCGGTCCCGGACGCCGCCCCACGCCCGGTGCTCCTGCCAGACGTCGTTGGCGCGCTCCAGGATGTAGGGGATCCACCCGATCTGGCCTTCGCTGTAGGCGAGCCGCAGGTCCGGGTAGCGCACCAGCACCCCGGAGAAGAGGAAGTCGCTCATCGACGCCATGGCGTTCCCGAACGACAGGGTGGCCTGCACGGCCGGGGGGGCGTCGCTGGAGGTGGCCGGCATCTTCGACGACGACCCGATGTGCATGCAGACCACGGTGCCGGTCTCGGCGCAGGTCGCGAGAGGGGATCCCAGTCGCCGGTGTGGATGCTCGGCAGCCCGAGGTGCGGTGGGATCTCGCTGAAGCACACCGCCCGCACCCCGCGAGCCGCGTTGCGGCGCACCTCCTCGGCGCAGGCCTCCACGTCCCAGAGCGGCACGATCGTCAGCGGCACCAGCCGGCCGTCGCTGCCCCCGCACCACTCCTCGACCATCCAGTCGTTGTAGGCCCGCACGCAGGCGAGGGCGAGCTCCTTGTCCTTCGCCTCGAGGAACGTCTGGCCACAGAAGCGGGGGAAGGTCGGGAAGCACAGCGACGCGTCGACGTGGTTCATCAGCATGTCCTCGACCCGAGCCGTCCGGTCGTAGCAGCCGTCGCGCATCTCGTCGTAGGTGATCGGCGAGAGCGTCATGTCGTCACGGTCGAACCCGACCGCGGCGATGTGCCGCTTCAGGGGGACGATCAGGTCCTCGTAGAACCAGATGTCGCAGGGTGGCGCGTCGTCGTCGAACTCGTGCTCGTAGATCGCGGGGCCGACCATCTTGAGGCCGGCGAGGCCCCGACGCTCGACGTGGGGGCCTCGGTCGCGGAACCGCTCCGGGAGCCAGGTCTTCCAGACGTGCGCCGGCTCGACGACGTGGTCGTCGACGCTGACAATCATCGGGATCGTGGGCGTCTCGGTAGACGGCACGGGCACCTCCCCGGGCGACGGTGCGACTCGATCCCGCCACGTGATCTGACGGGTCGTCAGGGCAGGATACCCGGACGGTCAGGCGCGGGGGTCGGGGCCGACCCGGACCATCAGCTTGCCGGTGTTCTCACCGGTGAAGAGCATGTTCAGCGCGCGCGGGGCCGACTCGAGACCGTCGACGACGTGGTCGCGCCACTGCAGGCGACCTTCCTCGACCCACGCCACGAGCTGCAGCACCGCCTCCGGGAAGCGGTCGAGGTAGTCGAGGACGAGGAAGCCCTCCATCCGGGCTCGGTGCACGACCAGGTTCAGGTAGTGGTGGATCGGGGTCGGCGCCTCCTCGGCGTTGTAGGTGGAGATTGCGCCGCACAGCACGACCCGTGCTCGGAGCGCCAAGCGGGCGAGGACCGCGTCGAGGATGGCGCCGCCGACGTTGTCGAAGAACACGTCGACCCCGTCGGGGCACAGCTCGCCCAGCCGGGCGCCGACGTCGTCGGTGCGGTAGTTCACCGCGGCGTCGAAGCCGAGGTCGTCGGTCAGCCAGGCGCACTTCTCGGCCGTGCCGGCGATGCCGACGACGCGGCACCCCTGGATCTTGGCGATCTGGCCCGCGACCGAGCCGGTCGCGCCGGCCGCGCCGGAGACGACCACGGTCTCGCCCGGCTTCGGGGCGCCGACGTCGAGCAGCCCGAAGTAGGCGGTGACGCCGGTCGTGCCGAAGACGCTGAGCAGGTGCTGGAGCGGCACCCCGGCCGGCACCGCCCGCGCCAGCGAGTCGGGGCCGCCGATCGCGTACTCCTGCCAGCCGAGCATCCCCATCACCGCGGTGCCGAGCGGGAAGTCGTCGTTTCGGGACTCGATCACCTCGCCGATCGTGCCGCCGCGCATGACCTCCCCGATCTGGACCGGCGGCAAGTAGCTGGGCTCGTCCCGGATCCAGACCCGGTTGGTCGGGTCGATCGAGAGGAAGACGACGCGGACGAGGAACTCGCCGGGCTCCAGGTCCCGGACCGGCTCCTCGACCAGCTCGAAGGTGTCGTCGTCGACCATCCCGACCGGGCGGCGGGCGAGGCGCAGCTGACGGTTCGTCTGGTCCATGCCCGATGTCTACTCGCCGGCGCGCTGAGCCGCTCCGACCCGGCGGCGCCCCCCGCCGAGCCAGCCGGGCTTCGGCGGCGGGTCGTGGGGCGTAGCGTCCCCGACCGGTGGACGCGCTCGACTTCTTCGGCCTCGTGCCCTCCGACGACCCACGGCGCTGGCAGCTGCCGGTGGTGCGCGGGCTGTGCTCCGGGTTCGGCGGCCTGTTCGGCGGCGCGGGGCTCGGGTCGGCGATCGAGATCCTCGAGCGGCTCACCAGCCGGCCGCTGGTGTGGGCGACCGCGCAGTACCTCGCCTTCGCCCGCCCGCCCGACATCGTGGAGCTCGAGGCGACCGAGGTGACCCGCGGGCACCGCGTGTCCCAGGCGCGGGTGCTGGCCCGCGTCGACGGGCGCGAGATCTTCACGGTCGTCGGCGCGCTCGGTCGGCGCGAGCTGCCCTGGTCCGGGTCGTGGGCCGTGCGCCCCGACGTGCCGCCGGTGCGAGCCAGCGCGCCTCGGCCGCTCCTCGCGCGGATGCGGGGCACGATCGCCGAGCGGCTCGAGATGCGGGCCGCGAACGCGCGCTGGCCCGACGATCTCGACGGGACACCCGGGGACGGGCGCAGCGCGCTCTGGGCCCGGCTGCCCGGGATCCCGGCCTCCGCGTCGGCGCTGGCGATCGTGGCCGACTACGTGCCGTTCGGCATCGGGCAGGCGCTCGGCCGTCACGCCTCGAGCAACAGCCTCGACAACACGCTGCGGATGGTGCGCCCGTCCGAGTGGCATCCCACCGACTGGGTGCTCGCCGACGTGCGGATCCAGGCCGTCGCGGACGGCTTCGGGCACGGCGTGGTGCACCTGTGGGCCGAGGACCGCACCCTGCTCGCTACCGCCAGCCAGTCGGCGATCGTCCGCGACCGCCGCGACGACCCCGTCGGCGCGGGACGCGCCGCGGTCGACCCGATCGAGGAGCTCGCCCCATGACCGTCCCCACCCGTCACGGCATCACGATCCCGCTCCCCGGGGTGCTGCTCCACCAGCACCGGGACTGGTACGAGGAGATCGCCGCGCTCGGCTACACCGACCTGTGGTCGGCCGAAGCAGGCGCGACCGACGCCTTCACGCCCCTCGCGCTCGCCGCGGCGTGGACCCCGACCCTTCGGCTCGGCACCGCGATCGTCCCCGTGTTCACCCGGGGCGCGGCGACGCTCGCCCAGACCGTCGCCGCGATGTGCCAAGCCGCGCCGGGGCGGTTCGCACTCGGGCTGGGCACGTCCTCTGACGTGATCGTCGAGCGCTGGAACGGGATCCCGTTCGAGAAGCCCTACCACCGGGTGCGGGACACGATCCGGTTCCTCCGCACCGCGCTGGCCGGCGAGAAGGTGACGTTCGACTACGAGACCTTCTCCGTGAAGGGGTTCCGCCTCGAGGTGCCGGTCGACGAGATGCCGCCCATCCTCGTCGCCGCCCTCCGCCCGGGGATGCTGCGCCTCGCCGGCCGGGAGGGGGACGGGGCGATCATCAACTGGCTGTCGGCTGAGGACGTCACGACGGTGGTGTCCCACGTCGGCGAGGACCGCGAGATCGTGGCCCGCATCTTCGTGCTGCCCTTCGAGGACCGGGACCTGGTCCGCTTGATCGGCCGTCGGGCCATCGCCGCGTACCTCAACGTGCCGGTGTACGCGGCCTTCCACGAGTGGCTCGGGCGGGGCGAGGTGCTCGAGCCGATGTGGCGGGCGTGGCGGGCCGGGGACCGTGCCGCGGCGACCGAGGCGATCCCCGATTCGCTGATCGACGAGCTGATCGTGCATGGCTCGCCGAGCGAGTGCCGCGAGCACCTGGACCGCTACGTCGCCAACGGGGTCACGACGCCCGCGCCGGCGATCCTCGGGCTGGGCCCCGAGGCGCTGCTCCAGACGCTGCGCGAGCTCGCCCCGAAGCCCGACGTGCCCTAGTGGCCTCGCTCAGCGGGTCCGGACGGGCAGGGTCTCGTGCCGGATCGTCGCGAGATGCAGCGTGGCCAGCGACCGGGCCAGCCACCAGCCCGGGTCGAGCTCGCCCCGCTGGCGTGAGAACCGCGCCGCGGTGGGCGTCGAGTGGTGGTTGTTGTGCAGACCCTCCCCCGCGGTGACGAGCGCGAGGAGCCGGCCGTTGGTCGCCGAGTTCTCGTGGGGCCGCTGCCCGTAGGTGTGTCCGACCGCGTTGATCGCGCCGGACAGCCCGAGGTAGGCGGTCATGTGCACGACCGCGGCGAGCAGCCCGGTCGGCCAGCCGAGCACCAGGCACAGGATCGTGACGCCGATCCCGAGGCCCAGCCAGGCCCGGTCGAAGAACCAGCGGTCGAGCCAGTCCGGCTCGAGGTCCTTCGCGTACTTGTCGACCGTGACGCCGTCGCGGGCGGTGCGTCGGTACAGCGCGGCGTTGGCGAGCTGCACGCGCCAGAACCCGAGCACGAGCGGCGAGTGCGGATCGTCGGCGGTGTCGGTCGCGGCGTGGTGGAGGCGGTGCACCGCGGTCCACTCGCGGGGCTTCATGCCGGTCGTCAGCCAGATGAAGACCCGGAACGGCAGCGCGGCGACGGGGTGGATGGTCAGCGCCCGGTGGGCGAGGCCCCGATGCAGGTAGACGGTCGTGACGAGGATCGCAGCCTCGGCCGTGACGAGCCCGACCAGGATGCCGATGACGGGATGTATCACAAGTTCAACGTAGCGGCCCGAGGGGTCGGGGACGTTACCCAGGCGTGACGAGCGGGGGAACCCTCAGAAGCCGGTCTGGGTGAGGAAGTCGTCGAGGACCGGCCGCTCGCCGAGCACCTCGACCCGCTCCGGGGGGAGCCGGCGCAGCAGCACCAGCACCAGGTCCGAGGCGTCCCCCCGCAGGGCGACGTCCCCCTTGGCGTGGGCGCGTTCCACCTGCGCCCCGTCGGCCTCAGTGAGGCGCACCAGCCACTCGCCGGGCCGGTCGGTGCAGTGCACGTGGAGGGTCTCGCCGTGCCCGGTCACCGGCGGCGCCCCCCGCCGGTACGGGAGGAGGCCCAGCCACTCGTCGATCCCGTCGGCGGCCAGCGGGCCGGGGATCGGGGTGGGCTCCCCCGACGCGAGCTCGGCGTCGACGCGGTGCATCGCGGTCTCGTGGGCCTGGCGGCGCTGCCAGAACCCGAGGCGGGGGGGCGGCACCCACGTCCAGGCCGCGTCGTCGGCGGGCCGGTCGAGGACCGCGAGCACCTGCTCGGCGCCGTCGCGCACCCAGGCGTCGAGGTCGTCGCGTCCGGGCGGGTCGGGGAGCTCGGCCGGGGAGACGGGCCCGTTCGCTTCGATGCACGCCGACGCCCACCGGTAGACGCGGCCCAGGTGGGCGAGCAGCCCGGCGACGTCCCAGTCCGGGCAGGACGGGACCGGCGCGTCGAGGCCGGCTCGGGTCGCGGCCCGTCGCAGGTTCCCCGACTCGTCGGCGATCGCGGCGCGGTACTCGGCCGCTTCGAGGAGGGTCATCGGCGCCGAGCCTAGGTCTAGGGGAGGTGCAGTCCCTCGACCGGCTGGGTGAGGTCGGCGTCGTGGTCGACGACCCGGTTCACGCGCGGCGACACCGCGTACGCCTCGAACCAGTCGTCGGGCGCCGGGACGAGCAGCCGGGCCAGCGCCTCGAGCTCGCCGGCGTCGGGATCGGCCGCCGGGTCGAGCCACTGGTCCCACGCCGCCTCGGGCAGCACGACCGGCATGCGGTCGTGGATCGGGGCCAGCCGGTGGTTGGCCTCCGTCGTGACGATGGCGCAGCTCCGCAGCCAGCCGTCGTCGTCGCCGATCGTGCCAGCCAGCTCGTCGGGCACCTTCCACACCGACCACAACCCGGCGAACGCCAGCGGCTCGCCGTCCCGACGATGGATGAAGGTCGGCTCCTTCACCGGCCGGGTGGTGCCGGGACGCGGCGCGAGGCGCCGCCACTCGTAGAAGCCGTCGGCGGGGATGATGCAGCGCCGCTTCGTGAACGACCGCTGGTACGCCGACTTCGTCGCGACCGTCTCGGCGCGGGCGTTGATCATCCGATCCCCGACCGACGGGTCCTTCGCCCATGACGGGACGAGCCCCCAGCGCAGCCGGGACAGGACCCGCACCGACCGTTCCTCGTCGGCCCGGTCGCGGATCACGAGCACCGGCGTGCGGGGCGCCACGTTGTAGTCGGGCCCCTGGTCGTCGTCGACGACCTCGTCGACGTGGAAGCGCTCGGCGAGCAGCGACGGCGATGACGCGGCGACGAACCGGCCGCACATCAGCGACCCCGGTCGGCGACGCGGTACACGAACCGCAGCCCGGACCAGGTGTCGTCGATGGCGGCGACCTTGTTGTCGACGAGCCCCTGCGCGAGGCCGACCTCGCGCACCATCCGCTCGCCGAGGTCGGTCGCGACCCCGGACGTCCGCTTCGGCCACGCCACCCAGAGGCCGCCGTCGGCCTCGAGGGTCCGCTGCAGCACCGGGAAGCGGCGCACCAGCTCGGCTCGTCGGGTCACGAAGAACACGACGACGTCGAGGTGGCCCCGGGCCTGGGTCCGCAGCTGGGCCCGCGGGGGGAGGGGCAGCCCCTCCGCGAAGCCGCCCGGCGCCCCGATCACCGCCACCCGGGCGCCGGCTCGGATGCCGAGCTTCTTGGCCAACGGCGTCCCCGAGTAGCCGGCCACGCCGCCACGCTGCTCGCCCGCCACCCCCGGCGTCAACCGCTCGGGCCGGTCGACGCGTCGGTGTCGCGGTAGCGGCGGAACTTCGGCAGCACCGCGCCGAGGATCGCCACCCCGGCGACGCAGATGATGCCGCCCGACACCACCGCGATGGTGGGCGTGAACGCCTGCGCGACGACGCCGGCCTCGACGTCGCCGAGCCGGGGCCCGCCCGCCACGACCAGGGTGTGGAGGCCCGACAGTCGGCCTCGGAGGTCGTCGGGGGTGTTCTGCTGCAGGATCGTGCTGCGCAGCACCGCTGAGACCACGTCGGCGCCGCCCGCCATGGCCAGGCAGGCGAGGGCGAGCCAGAGGCGCCCGTCGGCGAGGCCGAAGGCGATGATGCCGACGCCCCATACGAACACCGCCCAGAGCACGGCGAGACCCTGCCGGCGGACGTGGCGGACCCATCCCGCCGTCAGCGCGCCGAGGAGCGCGCCGGCGGCCGCGGCCGAGAACAGGTACCCGACCGTCTCGGAGCCGCCGCCGAACTGGGTGGCGGCCAGGACCGGGAACAGCGCCCGCGGCATCCCGAAGATCATCGCCACCAGGTCGACGTAGAAGGTGGCCTGGAGGACCTCCTTGCCGCGCAGGAACCGGAACCCGTCGAGGACGTCGTGCCAGCCCGTCGCGAGCGGCGACGCGGGCCGCTCCCGGGTCAGCGCGGCCCGTTGGGGAGCCATCAGAAGGCAGGCGGCGATCGTCGCCCCGAACGAGACCACGTCGACGCCGTAGGCCCAGGAGAGGCCGAGCTGGCTGATCAGGATCCCGCCCAGCGCGGGGCCGATGATCAGCGCCGTGTTCCACATGGCCTGGTTCAGCGACACCGCGGAGGCGAGCTGGTCGGCCGGGACCAGGTTGGGGGTCATGGCGGCCCGGGTCGAGATCGAGAACCCGTCGAAGCCGGCCACCAGCCCCGCGCCGACGTAGACGAGCGCGAGCGGCGGGTGGCCGAGCAGGGCCCCGAGGAGCAGCAGCCCCGCCGCGCCGGTCGCGCCCCACTGGGCGATCAGCAGCAGCCGGCGCCGGTCGAACGCGTCGATGAGCGGCCCGCCGAGCAGCGCGGCCAGGCCGAGCGGCACCAGCTGGACGAGCCCGACCAGGCCGACGGCCGCCGACGAGTTGGTCAGCGCGTACACCTGGACGAACACGGCGACGAGGGCGACCTGGGAGCCGGCCTCCGACACCAGCTCCCCGAGCCACAGCAGCCGGAAGTCCCGGGAGGTGCGCAGCGGGGTCACGTCGACGGCGAGGCGCCGCAGCCGCCACCGTCGAATTCCTGACCTCTCCACTCGTTTTTTCCGGTTGTGGTGCCTATGCTGCGGGGTATCGCAGCGTAGCGACGCATCTGCACCAGGAGGCATCCAGATGGCTCTTCGCCTGGGCGACGACGCCCCCAACTTCACGGCCGAGACGACCGACGGCCCGCTGAACCTCTACGACTACCTCGGCGACAGCTGGGGGGTGCTGTTCTCGCACCCGAAGGACTTCACCCCGGTCTGCACGACCGAGCTGGGGCGCGTCGCAGCGCTCAAGCCGGAGTTCGACAAGCGCAACGTCAAGGTGCTCGGGCTCTCGGTCGACCCCCTCGAGTCCCACGAGGGCTGGGTGGGCGACATCGAGGAGACCCAGGGCCACGCGGTGAACTTCCCGCTCATCGCCGACCCGGACCGCACGATCGCCGAGCTCTACGACATGATCCACCCGAACGCGGCGGACAACGTCACCGTCCGGTCAGTGTTCATCATCGGGCCGGACAAGAAGGTGAAGCTCATCATCACCTACCCGCAGAGCGCGGGCCGGAACTTCGACGAGATCCTCCGCGTGATCGACTCGCTCCAGCTCACGTCCAAGTACCAGGTGTCGACCCCGGTCGACTGGAAGCAGGGCGAGGACGTCATCATCATCCCCGCGGTGTCCGACGAGGACGCGAAGGCGAAGTTCCCGAAGGGCTGGAAGACCATCAAGCCCTACCTGCGGGTCACGCCCCAGCCCGACAAGTAGCGCCGCACCGGGCTCGACCGGCCGGAGCGCCGCGGTCACCCCAGCTGCTCGGCGGATCCCGCCCGACGGCTGGGGTCGGCGCGCGCTCGTTTCACCGGCCAGCCGCGCGTGGGGCGGCCGGGCCGGTGGGTCAGACCCGCAGGAAGCGGCCGAGCCCGATCGCCGAGCCGATGAGCCCGATGACGATGCCCAGGGCGAGGACGTAGATGGCGATGATGCTGGCGTCCGCGGTCGTCACGTAGAACTCGCGGAAGAAGTTGGTGGCGTTGGCGCTCGAGAACCAGTGGTCGAAGCCGATCTTGAGCGACGCCACCACCCCGACCGCCAGTCCGGCGCCGATCAGGCCCTGGATCAGCCCCTCGGCCATGAACGGGACCCGCACGAACCAGTTCGACGCGCCGACGAGCTTCATGACCTCAATCTCGCGGCGGCGGGCGAAGGTGGCGAGCCGAATCGTGTTGACGATCAGGAACAGCGACGAGACGAGCAGCACGACCGACAAGCCGAAGAAGATCAACCGGGCCGTGTTCGTCGCGGTCAGCAGGCCGCGCAGCGCCTGCTGGGGGGTGGCGACGCTGTCGACGCCGGGCTGGGCCTGATATCGGTTCTGGATGCTGTCGGTCAGCTCGGCCCGTTTCGGCACGATCCGGAACGAGACCGGCAGGGCGCTGGCGGTGACGTTGCGGGTCAGGTCCGGGTCCTTGCGGAAGATCTGCTTGAACTCGGTCAGCGCGGCCTGCTTGTCGATGTAGGTGAACGACTTGACCTCGGTGTCGGACTTGAGCGAGCTGCGGATCCCGCTGATCTGCGGGTTCGTCGCGTCGACGGTCATGAAGATCTCGAGCCGGACCCCGCCCTTGATGCTCTGCGTGCCGTGGTCGACCCACTTCGAGAGCAGCATGATCCCGCCGAAGAGGGCGAGGGACACGGCGACGGTCAGCACGCCGGCCACCGTCATGAGCAGGTTCCGCCGCAGCGAGATCATCGTCTCGCGCAGGAAGTAGCCGATCCGGGTCGCCACCGCTTAGCTCCCCACGCCGTAGACGCCGCGGGTGTCGTCGCGGACCATCGCCCCGTGGTCGAGCTCGACGACCCGCCGTCGCATCGCGTCGACGATGCGCTGGTCGTGGGTCGCCATCACGACCGTGGTGCCGGTCCGGTTGATCCGGTCGAGGATCCGCATGATGCCGACCGTCGTCGCCGGGTCGAGGTTCCCGGTCGGCTCGTCGGCGAGGACGATGAGCGGCCGGTTGACGAAGGCGCGGGCGATCGAGACCCGCTGCTGCTCCCCGCCCGACAGCTCGCCGGGGAAGCGGCCCGCCTTCTTGGCCAGGCCGACCAGGTCCAGGACCTGGGGGACCTGGGTGCGGATGATGTGGCGAGGCCGGCCGATGACCTCCATCGCGAAGGCGACGTTCTCGTACACGGTGCGGGTCGGGAGCAGCTTGAAGTCCTGGAAGATGCAGCCGATGTTGCGCCGCAGCTGGGGCACCTTCCAGTGCGACAGGCGGGAGATGTCCCGCCCGGCGACGATGATGCGCCCGTCGGTCGGGTACTCCTCGCGGAGCAGGAGCCGCAGGAAGGTGGACTTGCCCGATCCCGACGGTCCGACGAGGAACAGGAACTCGCCCTTGCCGACGTCGACCGACACGTCCTGCAACGCGGTGACGTTGCCCTTGTAGATCTTGCTGACGGTTTCGAATCGGATCATGCGCGGAGAGGTCCCGGGAGGCGGCGACGGGGACCGCGTGAGGGTACCAGCAGCCCCCCGGCGGACCGTGGCACGGCGTTGGGCGGCCGTTTGGGGCCGAACCGGCCGGTCAGTCGCCGGTGCGGCGCCACTGCAGCCACGCCTCGATGAAGCCGTCCAGGTCCCCGTCGAGGACCGCGTCGACGTTCCCGGTCTCGTACCGCGTCCGCTCGTCCTTGACGAGCCGGTACGGGGCGAGCGTGTAGGTGCGGATCTGGTTCCCGAACGCGACGTCGCGCTTGTCGCCCGACAGGCTGGCCAGCTCGGCTTGGCGTTCCTCACGCTGACGCTGCGCGAGCCGAGCGGCGAGGATCTGCATCGCCCGCGCCTTGTTCTGGGTCTGGGACCGCTCGTTCTGGCAGGACACGACGATGCCGGTCGGCAGGTGCGTGATCCGCACCGCGGAGTCGGTCACGTTCACGTGCTGCCCACCCGCCCCCGAGGAGCGGTAGGTGTCGATGCGCAGCTCGGTCGGGTCCAGGTCCGGCTCCTCGGTCGGCGCCAGCGCCGGGACGCAGTCCAGCGACGCGAACGCGGTCTGCCGGCGGGCGTTGGCGTCGAAGGGCGAGATCCGGATCAGCCGGTGCACCCCCCGCTCTCCCTGGAGCAGCCCGTAGGCGTAGCGGCCCTTGACCGTGAACGTCGCCGACGTGATCCCGGCCTCGGTGCCGGGCTGCACCTCGTCGATCTCGACCTCGAAGCCTCGCCGCTCGGCCCAGCGGGTGAACATCCGCAGCAGCATCTGGGTCCAGTCCTGCGCGTCGGTGCCGCCCGCTCCCGAGTGGACCTCGCAGATCGTGTCCCGCTCGTCGTGCTCCCCGCCGAAGAGGGCCCGCAGCTCGAGCCGGTCGAGCTCATCGCTCAGGGAGCGCAGCTCGACCTCGATCTCGTCCTCGAACGACTCGTCGCCTTCCTCCCGGCTCAGCTCGCAGAGCGTCTCGACGTCCGAGACGCGACGCTCGAGCCCCTCGACCAGCGCGACGTCGTCGCGGGCTCGGGCCAGCTCGGTGGTGAGCGCCCGGGCCCGGTCCGGGTCGTCCCACAGCCCGGGCTCGGACGCCTGGCCCTCGAGCTCGGCGACCCGGGCCTGGGCGTCGTCGACCCGCAGGTAGGCGCGCGCGTCCGAGACGCGGCGACGCACCTCGGCGAGGGGATCGGAGAAGTCACGCATGGGGCAACCCGCGGCCGGCCGTCGAGGACGGTCAGCGGCCGTGGCAGAGCTTGTACTTCTTGCCGCTCCCGCAGTAGCACGGCTCGTTGCGGCCGGGCGGCTTGGCGACCTGCACCGGGCGCTGCGAGACCTCGGGGTTGAACGCCTCGAAGGCCTGGCTCTCGGCGGCGAGGGCGGCGTCGTCGATCGGCTCGTCGACGGGGGCGCTCACCGCGCCCCGCAGCGCGTCGGCCCCCTGCACCGGGTCCTCGGGAGCGCTGTACGAGAGGTTGCTCGTCTCGAGCTGCGGGGTGTCGTCGGTGATGACCTGCAGGTGGGTGACGTAGCGGACGAAGTCCTCCTCGATCACCGCCATCATCGCCTCGAACATGTCGTAGCCCTCCCGCTGCCACTCCGACAGCGGGTCCTTCTGACCCATGGCCCGCAGGTTGATGCCCTCCCGCAGGTAGTCCATCTCGTAGAGATGCTCCCGCCAGCGCTGATCGATGACGGAGAGCATCACGCGGCGTTCGATCTCCCGCAGCGTCTCCTTGCCGATCTCCTGCTCCTTGGCCTCGTACTTGGCGAGCGCTTCGCCGAGCACGAGATCGTGGAGCTGGTCGACGTGGGGACAGTCGTCGAGCTGGGCCCGCGTCACCTCCGACGGGAGCGTCATCGAGAGGTTGTGCTGGAACTCGTCGAGGTCCCAGTCCTCGGGGAACTCGCCCGGGCAGTAGGTCTCGACGAGGTGCTCGACGGTGGCCTCGACGGCCTCGAACGCCTCGTCGCGGAGATCCTCGCCGTCGAGGATCTGCTGGCGGCGGCGGTAGATGATGCGCCGCTGCTCGCTCATCACCTCGTCGTACTTCAAGACGTCCTTGCGGATCTCGAAGTTGCGGTCCTCGACGGTGTGCTGGGCCCGTTCGATGGCCCGGGTGACCATGCGGGCCTCGAGCGGCTGGTCCTCGGGGAAGGCCCGGTCCATCACCCAGCTCATCGCCCCGGTCGCGAAGAGGCGCATCAGGTCGTCCTCGAGCGAGAGGTAGAAACGGCTCTCCCCCGGGTCGCCCTGCCGACCCGACCGGCCGCGCAGCTGGTTGTCGATCCGTCGGCTCTCGTGCCGCTCGGTGCCGAGCACGTAGAGACCCCCGACCGCTCGGACCTCGTCGCCCGCGGCGCGGCACTCGTCCCGGTGCCGCTCGACGAGCTTCCGCGTAGCGCTCCGGGGCCTCCTCGGGGCTGGTCCCGTCGGCGAGGAGATCCTGGCGGGCGAGCCCCTCGGGGTTCCCGCCGAGCAGGATGTCGACGCCTCGCCCGGCCATGTTCGTCGCGACGGTCACCCGGCCCGGCTGGCCGGCCTGGGTGACGATGTTCGCCTCCCGCTCGTGCTGCTTGGCGTTCAGGACCGAGTGCGGGATCCCGCGCCGATCCAGCACGCGGGACAGCACCTCGGACTTCTCGACTGAGATCGTGCCGACCAGGACCGGCTGGCCGGTCTCGTGGCGCTCCCCGATGTCGTCGGCGACCGCCTCGAACTTCGCCGTCTCGCTCTTGTAGATCAGGTCGGCGTGGTCGGCGCGGATCATCGGCTGGTTGGTCGGGATCGTCACGACCTCGAGCCCGTAGGTGTGCGCGAACTCACCCGCTTCGGTCGACGCGGTCCCGGTCATCCCGGCCAGCTTGTCGTAGAGGCGGAAGTAGTTCTGGAGCGTGATCGTGGCGAGGGTCTGGTTCTCCTCTTTGATCCGCACCCTTTCCTTGGCCTCGACGGCTTGGTGGAGACCTTCGCTCCAGCGGCGCCCCTCGAGGATGCGGCCGGTGAACTCGTCGACGATCTTGACCTCGCCGCCCTGGATCACGTAGTCGACGTCGAGCTTGAAGAGCTCCTTGGCCCGCAGCGCCGCTTGGAGCTGGTGCACGTAGTTCTGGTTGACGTGCTCGTAGAGGTTGGCGACCTGCAAGGCCTGCTCGACGCGTGCGATGCCCTCCTCGGTGGGGACGACCGTCTTCTTGGCCTCGTCGACCTCGTAGTCGCGCTCGGCCCGCAGCCCCTTCACGATGCCGGCGAACTGTTGGTACAGCTGCTGGGCGTCGTCGGACGGGCCGGAGATGATCAGCGGCGTCCGGGCCTCGTCGACGAGGATCGAGTCGACCTCGTCGACGATCGAGAAGTTGTGGCCGCGCTGCACCTGGTCCTCGCGGGAGCCGGCCATGTTGTCGCGCAGGTAGTCGAACCCGAACTCGTTGTTCGTGCCGTAGGTGACGTCGGCCTGGTAGGCGAGCCGCTTCAGCTGGTAGTCGAAGACCTGGGGCACGACGATCCCGACGTCGAGGCCCAGCGCCCGGTACACCTCCCCCATCCACTCGGCGTCGCGGCGGGCCAGGTAGTCGTTGACGGTCACGACGTGGGCGCCGTAGCCGGCCAGGGCGTTGAGGTAGACGGGCAGCGTGGCGACGAGGGTCTTGCCCTCCCCGGTCTTCATCTCCGCCACCCAGCCCAGGTGCAGCGCCGCGCCGCCCATGAGCTGCACGTCGAAGTGGCGCTGCCCGAGCTTGCGCTGGGCGACCTCGCGGACGGCCGCGAACGCCTCCGGGAGGAGGTCGTCGAGCGCGTCGAGGCGGGCGTCCCGCTCGGTGACGAGGTCGCCGGCCCGGTCGAGGCGAGCCCGGAAGTCCCCGGTCAGGGCCCGCAGCTCCTCGTCGCTGCGTGCCTCCATCTCGGGCTCCAGCGCCCCGACGTCGGGGACGACGGACTCGAGGCCCTTGAGCTTGCGGCCCTCGCCGGCGTGCAGCATGCGCTCGAACAGACCCATGGCAGCGCCGAGTGTACCGGTGGAGGGTCAGCGCCCTGCCCCCAGGGGCACGGGAGACCGCACCTGCTCTCGCCGCGTGGGCGACGAGCGCCGGGAGTCGTGCGTCGGTTCCCGCGCCGCGCCGGTCGTCGGCGGGCGGACGCGATCGCGGCGCGGCCGATCACGACCACCCCTCGGCGCGCGACGTCCGACCCCCGGGTCGAGTCACGGCGCGGCGGTGCTCGTCGTCACCGGGCGCGGCGCGACGGTGGTCGGCGCCGTGAGGACGCGGCGCACGCGGGCGCGAAGCGGCTAGCGGCGCTCCTTGCGCTGGTCGACCTGGTGGCGCACCTTGTCGAGGGCCCGCTCGAGCGCGACCACCGGGTCGGGCGCGGCGGCTTGCGCGGTGACGAGCGCGTGGCGGCGGTGCAGGGCCACCGCGCACCGGTGCCGCTCCCGGATGCGCGGGTTGCGCTCCTCCGAGAAGTCCACCTCCGCCCAGGCCGCGTCGCGGGCCATGCGCTCCACGCGGGCCAGCTTGCGCTGGGCGGTGTGGCGAAGCCCGGACGGGACAGGGCCGTTCCTGGCGCGGATGATCACGTCCATCAGCGCCTCCCGAGGCCGATCGGGTTGGGGCGCGCGTGAGTGTAGGGCGACCGGTACGGGACCGCCTCCGGTCAGTACCGGTAGTGGTCGGGCTTGAACGGCCCCTGGGCGGGAACCCCCAGGTAGGCGGCCTGCTCCTCGGTGAGCGTGGTGAGCCGGACCCCGAGCTTGTCGAGGTGGAGGCGGGCCACCTCCTCGTCGAGGTGCTTGGGCAGCGTGTACACGCGCCGCTCGTACGCGTCGGGATGCGTGTACAGCTCCAGCTGGGCCAGCACCTGGTTCGTGAAGCTGTTCGACATGACGAAGCTCGGATGGCCGGTCGCGCACCCGAGGTTCACGAGCCGCCCCTCGGCCAGCACGATCACGGAGTGCCCGTCGGGGAAGGCCCACTCGTCGACTTGAGGCTTGATCGTGATCCGCTTGACGCCGGGCACGGCGGCGAGGCCGGCCATGTCGATCTCGTTGTCGAAGTGCCCGATGTTGGCCACGATGGCGTTGTGCTTCATCCGCCCCATGTGCTCGGCGGTGATGATGCTGGTGTTGCCGGTCGCGGTGACGAACAGGTCGGCGGTCTCGACGACGTCGTCGAGCCGCTGAACCTGGAGGCCCTCCATCGCGGCCTGCAGCGCGCAGATCGGGTCGATCTCGGTGATGACGACCCGGGCGCCCTGCCCCTGCAGCGACTGGGCGCAGCCCTTGCCGACGTCCCCGTAGCCGCACACGACCGCGACCTTGCCGGCCAGCATCACGTCGGTGGCGCGGCAGATCCCGTCGACCAGCGAGTGACGGACCCCGTAGAGGTTGTCGAACTTGGACTTCGTCACCGAGTCGTTGACGTTGATGGCCGGGAACAGCAGCGAGCCGGCCTCCTGCATCTGGTACAGCCGGTGCACCCCGGTGGTGGTCTCCTCGGTGACGCCGCGGATGCGCTCGGCGATCCGGTGCCAGCGGCGGTCGTCCTCGGTCTGCGCACGGCGGAGCAGGTCGAGGACGACGCGCCACTCCTCGGAGTCCTCCGCGGTCGCGGCGGGCACCGCGCCGGCCCGCTCGAACTCGACGCCCTGGTGGACGACGAGGGTCGCGTCGCCGCCGTCGTCGAGGATCAGGGTCGGTCCGTCGTGGCCGTCCTGGTCGGCCGGCCAGCGCAGCGCCTGGTCGGTGCACCACCAGTACTCCTCGAGCGTCTCGCCCTTCCAGGCGAACACGGGGATTCTCCCGCTGCCGCGATGGCAGCGGCCGCGTGGTCCTGGGTGGAGAAGATGTTGCACGACGCCCAGCGGACCTCGGCGCCGAGGGCGACAAGGGTCTCGATCAGCACCGCGGTCTGCACGGTCATGTGCAGCGAGCCGGTGACGCGCGCCCCGGCGAGCGGCTGCTGCGCGCCGTAGCGCTCCCGCATCGCCATGAGGCCGGGCATCTCGTGCTCGGCGAGCTCGATCTCCTTGCGGCCGAACTCGGCGAGCGAGAGGTCAGCGACCTTGAAGTCGGGCCGATCGGTGGACGACTGGGTGGGGGCGGTGGTCGTCATGCGACTCCTCCGGGTTCGGGGCGCGTCGGGCACGCCGCTTCGGGGAGTCGGCCCGGATCACCGGGTGACAGCTCACGAGAGCCCGACTGCGCTCCAGGTTAGTCGCCGTCGGCGCCGAGCCCGGCTTTGAGCTGGGCGATGGCGTCGATGGGGCCGGGGTCGACGTCGTTGTCGAGCGCGAGGTAGCTCGACACCCAGTCGCCGAGGTACATGAGGTCGAGGAGCTGGGCGAGGCGTCCCTCCCCTTCGGCTTCGACCTCGACGACCTGCAGCACCGCCTCCTCGATCAGCTCGGTGGTGCGGTCGATGCGCTTCGACAGCCGGGCGTCCTCGAAGCCGTGGCGCAGCGAGACGAGGGTGAGGAGCTGGCGGGTGACGTCCCCGTGCTGGCCCCACCCGCAGATCTCGTTGTGGTCGAGCTCGGGGTACGCGGCGGTGAAGGCGGGGGCCTTGGCGTTCTCGTTGATGTCGCACTTCCACCGGTACGCGGCCACCGCGCCGAGCGCGCCGCCGCCGTACACGAGCGGGAAGCTCCGCCCGATCCGGCGGGCGAGCTCCCCGAGCCGGGTTGGCGGGGCCCAGGACCGACGGCCGGCACTGGTCGCGGCGGCGAACCAGCTGCGCCTGGGCGGTCATGAGGAGCGCGACGCCCTCGGGGAGCAGGCCCAGGTGGTAGCAGGCGACGAAGAGCGGCGCGACGAGCGCGCCGAGCGCGGCGCGGGGCATCACCAGGTGGGGGTCGCAGGGCACGAGGACGCCGCCCCGCTCGCGGAGGAGCTGGGCGAGCGCGCCGCCGGCCGTCACCCCGATGACGGGCGCGCCGGCGTCGAGCGCCCCCGCGGTCATGGCGAGGGTCTCCTCGGTGCCGCCCGAGTAGGAGAGAGCGAACACCAGCGTCGTGGGCCCGACGAAGGCCGGTGTGCGGATCTGCTTCAGGGAGACGACCGGGATCGGCAGCGAGCTGCCCACCGCTCGCAGGACGTCCCCCGCGATTCCCGAGCCGCCCATGCCGAGCACCGCGATGTGGTCGAGGGCGGCGGCGTTCGGGAGCGGGGCGTTGTCGAGCGCCATGGCGGCGGTCTCGTGCGCGGCGGCGAGCTGCTGGGGCAGGCCCTCGAGCGCGTCGAGGTACCCGAGCGAGTCGCGCGCCACCGCGCTACGCCTCGAAGGTCGGCTGGATGCCCTCGGCGGCGGCCTTGTCCACCAGGCGCTGATGCTCGGTGTCGTCGACCGTCTCGGCCTCGTCGATGAGCATGATCGGGATGTCGTCGCGGACCGCGTAGCGGCGCTGCAGCCGCGGGTTGTAGAGCGCGGACTCGTCCGCGAAGTACAAGAGGGGGCCCTTGTCCTCCGGGCAGGCGAGGATCTCGAGGAGCTTGGGGTCGAGGGTCACGGCGCTCAGTCTGCCTCGCCGGCGACGAGCGTGAGGACCTCGTCGGTGTGCTGGTGGCACGCGTCGGCGTCGGCGGCCTCGACGTTGAGGCGCAGGAGCGGCTCGGTGTTGCTGGGCCGCAGGTTGAACCACCAGTCGCCGAGGTCGACGGTGAGCCCGTCGAGGCGGTCCTGGGCCGCGCCGGCGTAGCGGGCCGCGATCCGCTCGATCACCGCCCCCGGGTCGACCACCACCTGGTTGCGCTCCCCCGACTGGACGTACCGCTCGTAGGGCCGGCGCAGCTCGGAGAGGGGCAACCCGGACCGGGCGAGGGCCTCGAGGGTGACGAGCGCGGCGATGATGCCGGAGTCAGCCCGGAAGTTGTCCCGGAAGTAGTAGTGGCCCGAGTGCTCCCCGCCGAAGCGGGCGCCGGTGTCGGCCATGACCTGCTTGATGAACGAGTGGCCGACCCGGGTCCGGATCGGGATCCCGCCCAACTCGCGCACCACCTCCGGGACGGCCTTCGAGCAGATCAGGTTGTGGACCACGGTGCGGTCGGCGTCGGGCACCCCAGCCGGCAGCCGGGTGAGGATCGACGCGGCGACGATGGTCGTCGTCAGCGAACCGGAGAGCGGCTGGGCCTGGTCGTCGACGAGGAAGACCCGGTCGGCGTCCCCGTCGAAGGCGAGCCCCACGTCGGCGCGCCGCTCCACGACCCGCCGCTGGAGGTCGCGGAGGTTCTCGGGCTGGATCGGGTCGGCGGGATGGTTCGGGAACGTGCCGTCGAGCTCGCCGAACAGGAGATCCACGTCGACGGGCAGGCCGGCGAACACGGCCGGAACGACGAGCCCGCCGAGGCCGTTCGCGGTGTCGGCGACGAGCCGCTGCCCGGAGAGCGCGTCGACATCGATGAAGGACCGCACGTGGGCGACGAACTCGGGGAGCAGGTCCCGCGCCCCGACCCTTCCCGCGGTCGGCGCGGTGACGAACGTCCCCCCGGCGACCGCGGCCTTCACGTCGGCGAGCCCGGTCTCGACCCCGACCGGCGCCGCGCCGGCCCGGCACAGCTTGATGCCGTTGTACTGCGCCGGGTTGTGGCTGGCCGTGAACATCGCGCCCGGCGCGTCGAGGTACCCGGACGCGAAGTAGACGAGGTCGGTGGAGGCCAGCCCGAGGTCGACGACGTCCGCGCCCGCCGCGGTGGCGCCCTCGAAGAACGCCTCGGTCAGCGGCCCGGACGAGGGGCGGGCGTCGCGGCCGACCAGGACGCGGGAGGCGCCGGTGAAGGAGACGAACGCGTTGCCGACCAGCCGGGCGACGGACTCGTCGAGCTGGTCGGGGTACACCCCTCGGACGTCGTAGGCCTTAAAGATCGTGTCGAGCGACGTCGGGGTGGTGCTCACGCCGCCGTCAACCTACTGGGCGGTTCGGTGCCCCCGTCGCAGGCGCCGCCCCCACCACACCAGCAGCCCGACCCCGAGCAGCCCGACCAGGGTGAGGAGCCGGCCGAGCCACTCGGCGGAGGTCGTGCCGTACGTGAGGCGGACGGTCCGGCTGGTGGGGGTGACGACCATGAAGTTCGGGGTGGACCGCTCGATGCCGGACGCGCCGCTGACCTGCCAGTTCGGGAAGTACGAGGTCTTGACGAGGACCGGCACGCCGGTGCGCGACACGTGGAACGAGATGCTGGTGGTGGTCTGGTGGACGTCGCTGACCGTCACCGCGGGCAGCGGCCGCTTCGGGAGCCGCAACGCGACGCTGGGCTGCGCGTGCTGCCAGGTCGACGGCCCCGTGGCGACGATGGGCCGGTCCAGCGCGTCGGGGTCGTTGAACCAGGGCACCCCGATGCAGTCCTGCCAGTCGTGGAGGGTGACCTGATCGGCGGGGATGCCGTTGGCGACGACGCCCGCCTTGCAGCGGGCCTGCTCGGCGCTCGAAAGCGGGTCGGCGACGACGGGCTGGTACCGCACCGGGACGACCAGCGTCGAGTCCGGCACCTCGAAGATGCTCCACGTGTCGGGGGCGATTCCGCCCGGGCCGGTGCGGCTGTTGGCGACCAGGCGCAGCTGCGGGTCGGCGGCCGCGTCGCCGCGCGCCGCCGCGGAGTGGGCGATGAAGTAGCGGACGCCGAGCAGCTGCAGATACCGCACGCCGAGGCGGAAGTCGACGTTGGTGCGGTACGGGATGCCGCGCACGGGGTTCGAGGCGTTCCCGGGCCCGTCGACCGCGGCGTCGGTCATGAACACGTACGGGGTGGTCGCCGACGACTCGTAGTAGAGGCCCTCCATCGACGGGAAGCGGCCGTTGGTCCAGTACGGGAGGAGCATGAGGGCCAGCGGCGTGCCGTAGTCGTTCAGGGCCTGCCCGCCCTCCCAGAGCACTCGGCCCGAGTCGAGCTTGGCGACCGTGGTGATGAGCCGGTGGTACTCGGGGTAGGACTTGGCCAGGCCGGGACCCTCGGTGACGTTCTGGTACCCGCTCTCGTTCCACTTGATCCAGTCGGGCAGGAACGAGGTGCTGCGACCGATGTTGATGAGCGCCCCCAGCGCGAGCACCGTGGTGAGCGTCACCGCGGTGCCGATCGCGACCAAGCGGGGCGTGTCGGGCCGCCACCCGATCTGCTGGGCGGCGAACCAGCGAGCCAGCCACGCCGCGCCGCGGACGAGCTCGGCGACGCCCAGCCCCATGACCAGGAAGACGCACAGGTACCAGAACGGCAGGACCCGAAGGTTCCAGGCCGGGGTGGCCTGGACCTTCGCCCACACCACGAACAGCAGGCCGGTCACCGCGGTGAGGGTGACGACGATGAGCGTCGACGTGCGGCGCCCGATGACGCCGCCCACGATCGCCACCGTGGCGAGCGCGGCGGCACCCCACTGCCACGGCAGGGCCCCCTGCACGCCGAACAGGTACGACCAGGGGAACAGGAACTGTCCGTACTGGGTGATGGCCGTGTAGCGCATGTCGGTCGTGTACTGCAGCGTCGCGACAAGGGGCACGCTCCACACCGCGGTGAGCAGCGCCCCGACCGCGCCGATGGCGGCGACCCGGGCGAGCGTGTCGGACGGCCAGAACACGACGAGGGCGAGGACGACCAGCGCCACGACGAACAGGGCGAGCAGGACGTGGTCGGCGCCACCGAGCAGACCCAGGACGAGGATCACGATCCCGACCGCGCCGCCGATGATCCAGGCTCGTCGGGGCACCACCGGCCGGGTGCGGCGCCGCGACCCGAGGACCACGACGACCGCGCCGACGACCGCGAACACGGCGACGACGAGGTGGCTCATCGCGGTCGCGGCGAGCAGCACCGCGGGGAGCCACATCGACCGGCGGGTGCGTAGCGACCAGGCGAGGGCGCCGAGGAAGCAGAGCGCGAGCGCGACGGCCAGCGTGTAGGAGAACTCGCCGGCGAGGGTGCTGGCCAGGTTGCCGCCCATGATGTGCTGGTCGAAGGCGATCGTGTTGCGGTCGAAGGTCCCGTTGCCGGGGTCGCCGTTGAAGAACACGAAGCCGGTCGCGGCGACGGCCATCGCGGCGGGGGCCGGGTTCGGGGCGCGGATCCCGCGGGCGAACCAGTAGGCGCCGATCGGCATGAGCAGCGGCCCGGACGCGGTGATGAGCTTGAAGGCGACGTTGTAGGGGCCGACCAGGTTCAGGCCGACGATGAGCAGCGCGGGGAGCGGGAAGTAGAACTGCCCGGCGGGAAAGCCGGCGAAGTAGTCGTTGGTCCAGCCGGCCAGCCGCCAGGGCAGCAGGTGGTCGCGCAGGTAGGCGGGCCACCACACGTGGGCGCCGGTGTCACCGCCGGCGGGGGTGGTGTTGCGGAGCAGCAGCCGCGGGTCGAGCTGGAAGAAGATGAACGCGACGCATGCCGCGACGATGAGGAGACCGAGCCAGACCTCGAGACGCCCCCACCACGCCGGGGGCGGTTCGGGCGGTGGCGCTTCGGCAGGCGCCTCCCGCACCGGCGTCGACGCGGCCATGTCCGTAGCCTGCCAGGGAGCCGACCGATCGGGGGATCAGCGGGCCGGACCGGGCCGGCCGGGGTTCAGGTGGCGCGGGCGATGTCGAGCACGTGGCTGAGGGAGACGTGCCCGTCAGCGGTGGCCCAGGTTTGGGCCTCGCAGCGTCCGCAGCGACGGAACGTGAGCTCTTCCCCGCCGATCTCCATGCGGATCTCGATGATGGATCCTCGGTTGCACGACGAACACCGCATGCCCCAGCCTCCCAGCTCGTTCGCACCCTCGGGTCGAGTATCGGCCCCGGACGGCCCGAACTTGAGGGGCGCGACCCCGGCTCAGGCGAGGATCTGGAGGACGGCCAGCAGGTTGAAGCCGGCGTGGAGGAGGATCGACTCGGACAGGCTCCCGGTCCGTACCGCCCGCCAGCCTGACACGAGGCCGAGGAGCAGCAGGGCGGGGACGGCGAACCCCGCCCCGGGGTCGAGGACGACGTGGACGAGCGCGAAGACGAGCGCCGAGACCCAGATCGCGGTGGCGGGCGTGGTGCGCCGGAGGAGGCTCCGCAGCAGCGCGCCCCGGAACAGCAGCTCCTCCCCGACTGGGGCGATGACGAGCACCGCGAGGGTGAAGAAGACGCTGTCGAGGCCCTGGGAGCGCTGGAAGAGGCGCACCACGTCCTGGGACGAATCGGTCAGGTGGCCGGCGTCGACGATCGGCGCGACGAGCACGCCCGAGCAGGCCGAGATCGCGAAGCCGACCAGGAACCAGCCCCCGTCGCGGGGTGAGACGCGCAGCCCGAAGTCGTCCCGGAGGCTCCCCATGCCCTTGTGGGAAGCGAATACGAGGTACGCGATCGCGGCGGCGGTCTGGGCGGTGAGGGACGCCAGCGCGGCGGGCACCTCGAGGTGGGTGGGGAGCCGCCCGCTGCGGAGGAAGGGAACCTCGACGATCGACGCCGCGAGCAGCGACAGCACGAACGCGACGACGGCGTCGCCGAGCCCCCAGCCGATGTACGGTTCCGGCGCTCGGCTTCCCCGGGCGGGCTGGGGCTCCATGGGTGGGCACGGTAGTGGGCAGTTTCGGCGGTCCCCGCCGCGCCCGGGGTCGCGTTCGGCCCGGGCGGGCCGTACCATGGCTGCCTGGCGGAGCGCCGCGCGGCCTCCGTCCCCCCACCAGGAGCTCCCATGAGTCGCCCCCCGTCGGAGATGCCGCAGGGCCGTCGGCCCGCGGGCAACGATCGCCGGCCCGACGGCCGCCCGAACCCGCCCGCGCCGCCGCCGTCGTGGGTGCGGATGCTGCCCTGGCTGCTCATCCTGGTGCTGGTGGCCATGCTGCTCTTCTTCAACTTCTTGTCGAGCTCGGGCAGCTCGGCGAAGAAGCTCACCTACACCGAGTTCGCCACCGCGGTGGACAAGGGCGAGGTGAAGAAGGTCACCTTCAACCGGTCCAACGGCGCCATCACCGGCGAGTTCAACAGCTCGGTGCCGGGCGAGAAGAACTTCACGAGCAGCGGACCGGCCAACGACCTGCAGTCGTCGGTCGTCCACACGATGCAGACCAAGGACGTGGCACTCACCTACACGTCGTCGGGCACCGACTGGGTCTCGACGCTGCTGCCGACGATCCTGATCCTGCTCGTGCTGGTCGGCATCTTCATCTTCTTCACCCGCCGGGCCCAGGGCCAGATGGGCGCGGTGATGAACATCGGGCGGAGCCGGGCGAAGGTGTACTCGACCGAGAAGCCCAAGACGACCTTCGGGGACGTGGCCGGGTACGGGCCGGTCAAGGCGGAGATCGCCGAGGTGGTCGACTTCCTGAAGTACCCGCAGAAGTTCAAGCAGATCGGGGCCCGCATCCCGAAGGGGGTGCTGCTGGTCGGCCCGCCCGGCACCGGGAAGACCCTCATCGCCCGGGCCGTGGCCGGGGAGGCCGGGGTGCCGTTCGTGTCGGTCACCGGCTCCGACTTCATGGAGATGTTCGTCGGGGTCGGCGCGGCCCGGGTCCGGGACCTGTTCCAGACCGCCCGCAAGCAGGCCCCCGCCATCATCTTCGTGGACGAGATCGACTCGATCGGCCGCAAGCGGGGCGCCGGCCTGGGCGGCGGCCACGACGAGCGCGAGCAGACCCTGAACCAGATGCTGGCCGAGATGGACGGGTTCGAGGCGACCGAGGGCATCGTGATGATGGCGGCCACGAACCGGCCCGACGTCCTCGACCCGGCCCTGCTGCGCCCCGGCCGCTTCGACCGCCAGATCGTCGTGCCGCTCCCCACCCAGGAGGAGCGGGTCGCGATCCTGAAGGTGCACCTCCGGGACAAGCGGGTGTCGCCCGACCTCGACGTCGACGTCGTCGCTCGGGGCACGCCCGGGATGGCGGGCGCCGACCTGTCGAACCTCGTGAACGAGGCCGCGCTGTTCGCGGTCCGGCGAGGCGCGTCGGAGATCCACGCCGAGGACGTCGAAGCCGCCCGCGACCGGGTCCTGATGGGCTTGAAGCGGGAGGCGATGGCGCTGACCGCCGAGGACAAGGAGGTCATCGCCTACCACGAGGGCGGGCACGCCACGCTCGCCTACGTCCTCGAGCACGCCGACCCGCTCCACAAGGTGACGATCCTCCCCACCGGGATGGCGCTCGGCGTCACCCAGCAGCTCCCCGAGGAGGAGCGCCACATCTACAAGAAGGAGTACATCGCCGACTCGATCGTCGTCGCGCTCGGCGGCCGCATCGCCGAGGAGATCGTGTTCGGGCACGTGTCGACCGGCGCCCAGAACGACCTGGTGCGGATCACCGAGCTGGCCCGCAAGATGGTCCGCGAGTGGGGGATGAGCGAGCGGATCGGGCCGATGGCGTGGGGCTCCCAGGGCCCGGTGTTCCTCGGCGAGGACCTGGTCCACACCCGCGACTACTCGGACGAGACGGCCCGCGTCATCGACGAGGAAGTGGAGCGAATCCTCCGCCAGGAGGAGAGCCGGGCCCGGCGGATCCTGCGCCTCAACCGGCGGGGCCTCGACGGGGTGGCCCAGGCGCTGCTCGAGCACGAGACCCTCGACGGCGACGAGGTCGCGCAGATCGTCGACTACGCGATGGGCCGCAAGGTGGGCGGCTACCGGCGGGTCAAGCGGGCCGACGGCAGCGTCGTGGAGGTCAAGCCGCCCGCCCAGAACGGTGGCCGGCGGCGCCGCAGCCCGGCACGGACGTCTCGGTCGCGGAGCAGCTGAGCCACTAGTCGAAGCTGCCGAGCGACGGCTCGGGCGTGGACCCGGGCTCGCGCAGCTCCGCGACCGCCGCCCACAGGTCGGCGGCGGACGTCGCGCCGACGAACGCCCGCTGGACCACGCCGGCCTGGTCGGCGAGGAGGATCATCGGGATCGCCGAGATCTCGTAGCGGTCGTGCAGATCGCGGCGGGCGACGAAGTCCAGGTCGCAGGTCGCGACCGCGTCCGACTCGAGGACCCCGACCTTCGGTCCGAGCCCGCGGCACGAGTCACACGTCGTCGACGAGAAGTAGGCGACCAGCCACGGCGCGTCGGGCCGGGGGAAGTCGGCCCGGTCGAGCTGGCGGGGCACCGGGTAGACGTCGCGGGGCGGGCGCTCGGGGCGGCGGCGACGCAGCCACCAGGCCACCGCGACGGCGACGGCGAGGATCGCGACCCCGATGACGAGCCGGACGATCACGGCAGCTCCGGCATCCCGACGCTGAGCGATCGACTCGGGCCCAGCACCTCGCGGCCGGCGACGATCAGGCCGCGGGCGTCGAGGACCACCAGCTGGTCGGAGGCGACGCCCGCCGAGGAGAGGGAGAACACGGCCCGCTGGCCGGCCCGCACCGACTGGGCGGGGCTGGTGATCGGGTTCGGATCGCCGGCCGCGTACGCGCGCAGGCGGACGGTGATGGTGTGGCCGGCCACGTTGACTGCGGCGAGCTGCGCGTCGCCACTCGCCTCGGTGCGGCCGGTCGCGAACACCCATCGGGACGCGACCGCGGTGCTGGCGAGCGTGGTCGCGAGACCGGTCGGGGAGGCCGGCGCGGCCCAGGTCTGGAGCAGCTCCGCGACGACCGGGGTGCGGGCCGGCGCCTGGACCCGCACCGAGTAGCCGGTTCCCGCCGCGACCCGCTGGCTCAGATCGACGCTCGTCACGGTCAGGGACGGTACCGAGACCCGCTGCGATCGCAGCACCGCGTCGTTGTCGAGCGTGTAGCCGACCGTCACGTGCGTGCTCGCCGAGGAGAAGTTGGCCAGCTCCAGCGTCGCGGTGGCGCCGCTGCCGCCGTCGACGCTGGGGACCCGCCACCGGGGGGCGGCGCCGGTCGCGCCGAGCGCAGTGGTGAGCCCGGCCGGCTCGCTCGACCCGTCCGAGTACAGGGACTGCTCGGCGACGACCCGGCCCAGGCGGGCGTGGGCGAGCACGGCCAGCTCCGACTGGTTCCCGAGGACCTGCTGGAGCGGCACCGACACCCGGCTCTGGCGGGGCACGACGATGGCCTGCCCGGCCAGGGGCGACTGGACCCCCTCGGGGGTGAGGAAGGTCAGGTCGACGATCGCGTCGTCGGCGAACGGGTTGAACAGGGCTAGCCAGTCCTCCATGCCGGCCGAGGTGTCCCCGGCCGCGAAGTACCAGCTGCGGGAGGCCTGCCGGGCGCAGGGCCCGACCGTGCTGTCGGAGCCGCGGGCGAGCTCGTGCTCGACGGCGACACCGCCCTCGAGCGCCCCCACGATGACCCCCGGCTCGGTGGCGGCGCGGATCGACGAGAGCGTCACCCGCCGCTGCCCGAGCGCTTCGACCCGCTCCCGGCGGGTCGCCACGGCGCGGCCCCCGGAGAGGACGGTGACCGTCGCCGTGATCGGCGCCGGGTTCAGGTTGGCGATGATCACCGTCTCGTCGGCCCGACCCCCCTCGTTCGAGGTGCCCTCGGCGCAGTACCAGGTGGACGACACCGCGTCGGCGGGGGCGACGGTCGGGCCCGACACCGGCGTCGACCCGCCGCGCACGGTGGGATGGAAGGGGTGCCCGGCCCGGCTGACCGCGACGAGCCCGGCGACGACGACGAGGATCGCGAGCAGCGCCGGGAGCCGATGCCCGGTCCCGCGTCGCCGGGCGCTCATCCCTGCTCCCAGAACTCGACCTCGGATTCGAGGGGGTCCTCGAGACCCCGTCGCCGCTCCTCACGGGCGATGCGGGCCGCGACACGCCGGGCGTCGCGTTCCTCGCGGGCCGCGCTGCGACGCCGTCCCCACCCCCACCAGGCGAGGGCGAGCAGCCAGAGCACGACCTCCCCCGCCGCGAGCAGGTCGCGGCGCGTCGTCCCGCGGTGCGAGATCGTGACCACGGCGTGGGTCGGGAGCTGGAACTGGTTCGTGACCCCGAACGCGGGCTGGCGGCTCAGGGTGCGTCCCCCGGCGTGGGCGCTCCACCCCGAGTTGGACGCCTCGAACCACAGCACCGTGCCCGGCCCCGCCGCGGACGCGCCGACCGACGCCCGGCCGCTCAGGTCGACGGCCGCCGCGGCGCGAGCCGGGTCGGCGGGCCGAGTCGGGACGCGGCCGTGCGACACCAGCGCCTCCCCCGGGTACCACGCCTCGTTCTGGTACAGCTCCAGGCTCGGGTCGCTGCCGAGCCGGGCCAGGTCGAGCTGGTTGCTCAACGCCGCATCGACGGCGGGCAGCGGCCGGCCGGCGACGCCGCCCAGCCCGTCGCGGAGCGGGAGCACGACGTAGCGGACCCCCATCGGGGCGAGGATCCGGCCGAGCAACGCGGTGCGTCCCGCCACCGCGGCGGCAATCGCGTCGCGCACCTGGTCGTCGACGCTCGTCACCGGCGCCCGCTGCAGCTCTCGGCTGTCGCCCGGCCCGTCGCGGGTCAGCGTGTAGGAGAGACCACCTTCGACCGGTGCCGGGTCGAGCGGCAGGACGCTCGGGTCGCCGACCCAGAGGATCCGGAACTGGCCCTGGTACTCGAGATCGCGGGTGAAGGCCAGCTGCGCCGGCCAGGAGCTGCTCGGCGCGTGCCACCGGCCGTCGAGCGCGTCGGCCGCGAAGCCGAACCCGGCGAGGACGACGCCGAGCACCACCACCACCGCGCCGATCCCCCGCCAGCTGAGCCGCTTCGCGGGCCGGCTCGCCACCGCCAGCCCCACCGCCAGCGCGACGCCGAACGCGCCGAGCGAGAGGACCGCCTCCGGCGCGGGGACCGCGACGCCCGGCGCGAGCCGGGACGGGACCAGCACCGCAGCCCAGGCGACCAGGATCAGCGTCCAGCCTCTCACCACCCACGCCACGCGAGGCCCGGTGGTGAGCAGCAGCGCCAGCGCGGCCGCGGCGAGGAGCCCGTAGCCGGCGACGCCCGCCCCGGCGGGGCCGGTGTGGAAGCGCACCAGCTGGCTCAGCGCGACGTCGGGATGCACGGTGAACCCGAACGCGGCCGGGTCCTGCAAACCCTTCGTCGCGGTGCCGGTCCACGGGAGCAGCAGCACCGCCGCGCCGAGCGCGCCGACGAACGCCGCGCCGAGGCCCCGCAGCGCGGCGCGCAGCCCCCCGACGAACAGCGCCGCGGCGCACCAGGCGAGCGCGGCGAGGAGGACGACGAGCGCGGCGGGCGGGAACCAGGCGCTGGCGACGGCGGTGACGATGGCGAGGCCGAGCAGCTGGCGGCGCCCGGGCCGGCCCGGCGCCTCGAAGCGTCCGGCCCGCACCACGAGCAGCAGCAGGTACGGGACGAGCGCGAACAGCACCAGCGGGCCGAGCTGCCCGGTCGCGAGGTCGTTGCGGGCCACCGCGCTGATGCCGTAGGCGAGCCCGGCGGTGATCATGCCGCTGCGGTTGGCGCCGACCTGCCGGGCGAAGCGCAGCGTGCCGTACGCGCCGACCGGGATCGCGACGGTGACGAACAGCGCCTGGGCCAGCCCGACCCGTCCGACCACGAGGGTGCCGAGCCCGGCCATCATGGCCAGCACCGGCGGCGGCGCGGCGGTGGAGCCGAGCCCGGTGTATCGCCACGGCGACGTGAACGCGTCGAACAGCGCGCTGATCCCGGGCCATTGCGCGAACGTGCCGACGGCCGGCACCCCGGAGCCGAAGAAGTGGCGCGACCCGATCACCACGACGAGCGCGAAGGCGAGCAGCGCCAGCGACGCCGGGTGCACGAGCGTCGTCCCGGCCGACTCGATGCTGTCGCGCACCCGGTCCTCGAGCGACTCGATGCGCTCGTCGGCGTGGTGCTGGGAAAGGAACGCGCCCACCCGGGCGCTGGCGCCGACCTGGAGCTCGCGCAGCTCGCGGTCGTGGATGGTGCGCAGCGCCTGGGCGCGGCGGCGCAGCCGCCGGATCTGCCCGAGGCGCAGCAGGTTCCAGCGCCAGGCGCTGAGGACGGCGGCGGCTTGCCGGCGGCGCGGCGTGGGCAGGAACACGAGCGCCTCGACGAGCGCCAAGCCGATCCCGAGCGGGATGGCCCGCAGCAACGACCGCCACGAGTAGCAGGTGAGCACCACCCGAACCCGGCGGCGGGCCAGGTCACGCGGCGTGGGCGTGTCACCGGGCTGGCGCAACGTCGCCGCTTCGACGTGGGCGCCGCGCGCGTCGGGGGCGACCACCACCCGGGCGCCGGCCAGCCGGGCCCGCCAGCACAGGTCCAGGTCCTCGGAGCCGGGGAAGGTGTCGGGGTCGAAGCCGCCCAGCTCCTGGAACAGGTCGGTCCGCACGAGCAGCGCCGCGCTCGACACGTAGAACACGTCCCGCACCGCGTCGTGCTGCTCCTGGTCGAGCTCGCCGGGCTCGATCCCGGTGTGGGAGCCACCGAGCCGGTCGATAGAGCGGCCCACCTCCAGCAGCACCTCAGGGTCGGCGGCGGACACCAGCTTCGGGCCCACGATCGCGGCGTTGGACCGGTAGGCCTCCTCCACGAGGATCCGGACCACGTCGGGCGCGAGGGCCACGTCGTCGTGGCAGGCGAGCACGAACGTGGCGCCGTGCACGAGCTCCAGCGCCTCGTTCACCGCCCCGCCGAACCCGATCCGGCCCCCCGAGCGGTGGACGTACGCGTTCGGGAGCACCGCGGCGACCCGAGGGGTCGGGTCGGTCGTCGACCCCGCGTCCACCACCAGGACCGACAGATCCGGGTAATCCTGGGCCCCGATGCTGCCCAGGGCGGCCTCGAGAAACGCCCCCGGGTTGTGGGTCACGACCACCGCGACGACGGGCGGCGCCGCGTCCTCGTCACCCGGTTCGAGTGGGGGCTCGTCGAGCTCGGGCGGGCGGTGGAGACCGTCGAGGTCGTCGGGCTGGCTCATCGGGTGGCCTGAGGATAGGGGGCCGGGCCTCCGAACCAGGGATAGCCGCGCGCTGCTTGCAAAAGTTAGCAGTTGTGGTATCTTGGCTAGCACCACGTTCGATCCGGAGGAGCCAGGCATGAGCAACGACACGATCCGCGAGGTCCGCCAGCGGGCCGAGGAGGCCGCGTACACCGCGGTGGGGGTCGGCGTGCTCGGCTTCCAGCAGGCCCAGGTCCGCCGCCGCGCCGCGCAGGCTCGACTCGCCGACGCGGCCCGCGACGCCAAGGTCCAAGCGACGACGCTGACCGGCGAGGCCCGCACCGCGGTCGGCTCGCTCGGCGCCGACGTCAAGGGCCGGGTCGAGCCGGTCGTGACCCGGCTCGGGCAGCGCGTCGACCCGCTGGTCACCGACCTGCGGGCCCGACTCGAGCCCGCGGTCGAGACCCTCGAGACCCGGGTCCGCCGGGTGGTCGGCGGCTCCACGCCGTCCGACGAGCAGCCCGACTCGACGTCCAGCGACGCCTGACCCGCCCCCGTACCCCCCGTCGCGCGCACCCCCCGGTCTCGGCCGGGGGGTGCGTCGCGTAACGTCATCCTGTGCTCGCCACGCTGGCCGGAGGGGTGGGAGCGGCCCGCTTCCTCTGCGGGCTCGTCGACGTCGTGGAGCCGGCCACCGTCACCGCGATCGTCAACACCGGCGACGACGACGAGTTCCACGGCTTGTGGGTGTCCCCCGACCTCGACAGCGTCACGTACGCGCTGGCGGGCGCCAACAACCTCGAGACCGGGTGGGGTCTAGCCGGCGAGACGTTCGCGACCATGGACGCCCTCGACCGGTACGGCGTCCCCACCTGGTTCCGGCTCGGGGACCGGGATCTGGCCACCCATCTCTTCCGCACCGAGCGGCGCCGAGCCGGCGTCCCGCTGAGTGCCGTCACCGCCGAGATCGCGGCCGCCTGGGGCCTCGAGGGCCGGCTGCTGCCAATGAGCGACGACCGGGTCGCGACGCGGATCACGGTCGGGCGTCCCGACGGCCGAGCCGAGGAGCTCGCCATGCAGGAGTGGTTCGTGCGTGAGCAGGCCAGCTCGCCGGTGCAGGCGGTGCGCTTCGCCGGCGCCGAGCAGGCCCGCCCCGCGCCGGGGGTGCTCGAGGCGCTCGCCGCCGCGGACACGATCCTGATCTGCCCGAGCAACCCGGTGATCTCGATCGGGCCGCTGCTCGCCGTGCCGGGGGTACGGGCCGCGCTCGCGCGCGCGTCCGCGACCGGGTGGTGGCGGTCACGCCGCTCATCAGCGGCAAGCCGGTGAAGGGTCCCGCCGACCGGCTCATGGGCCCGCTCGGGATGGAGGTGAGCTGCGTCGGCGTGGCCGAGGCCTACCGGGACGTGTGCGGCACGCTCGTGATCGACACCGCCGACGCCGCCGACGCGGCCCGGGTCGAGGCGCTCGGCGTGCGGGCCGTGGTCACCGACACGTTGATGCGCGACGCGCGCATCGCGGCCGCGCTCGCCCGTGAGACTCTCGCCGCGGTGGCGTGACGCTGACCATCATCCCCATCGAGGGGATCGGCGAGATCCGGGCTGGCGACGAGCTGGCGGTGCTGCTGGCCGACGCGGCGGCCGCGCAGGGCACCCCGCTCGTCGACGACGACTGCCTGGTCGTGACCCAGAAGGTGGTGTCGAAGGTGGAGGGCCGCCTGGTGCGCCTCGACCCCAACGACCGCGCGGCGCGCCGAGCGCTCGTCGACGCGGAATCGGTGCGGGTGCTGCGCCGCCGCGGCGACCTGATCATCAGCGAGACCCGGCATGGCTTCGTGTGCGCCAACGCGGGCGTCGATCTGTCGAACGTCGAGTCGGGCTGGGCGGCGCTGCTGCCCGTCGACGCGGACCGCTCCGCCCGCCACGTGCGCGACGCGCTGGCCGCTCGGGCGGGCGTGCACGTCGCGGTCGTCGTCTCGGACACGTTCGGTCGCGCCTGGCGGCTCGGCCTCACCGACGTCGCGATCGGCGTCGCCGGGCTCGCCGCGGTCGTGGACCTGCGCGGCGAGCCCGACGGGCTCGGCCACGAGCTGCTGGTCACCGAGGTCGCGGTCGCCGACGAGGTGGCCGCGGCGGCGGAACTGGTGATGGGCAAGGCGCGCCGGGTCCCGGCCGCGATCGTTCGGGGCCTCGACCCGGCCTGGCGGCGGGAGAAGCTCGGTGCGCGAGCTGGTCCGCGCCCCGGGCGAGGACCTTTTCCGCTGATGGGCGCCGTCCCGTCCCTCCTCGCCGACCGGCGCTCGATCCGCTCGTTCCGGCCCGACCCGGTGCCGGCCGGTGTGCTCGACGACCTCGTCACCGCGGCGTGCCTCGCCCCCGCCCCCCACCACTCTCGCCCCTGGCGGTGGGTGGTGGTCGACGGCCCGGCGGGGAAGGCCGCCCTCGGCCTTGGGATGGGCGACCGGTGGCGGGTCGACCTGCTCGGCGACGGGATGCCCGCCGCCCGGGTCGACGAGCTCGTCCATGCGTCGCGGCAGCGCCTCGAGGCCGCCCCGGCGCTGCTGCTCGGCTGCCTGACCGACGACGGGCTGGACCGCTACCCCGACCCGGTCCGCCAGCGGGCCGAGTGGGGCATGGCCCTCCTCGCCCTCGGCGCCGGCGTCGAGAACCTCATGCTGGCCGCCACCGCGGCCGGGCTGGCGTCGTGCTGGGTCGCGGCCCCGATCTTCTGCCCCGCGGCGGCCGGTGCAGCGCTGGACCTCGACCCGGCGTGGCTCCCCCACGCGCTCGTCCTCGTCGGGTACCCCGACCCGGGCTACCGGCCCCGGGTGCGCCCCCCGGTCGACCTGGAGCAGCTGCGGCTCCGGCGGTGACTCAGCTCCGGGGCCGGGCCGCCCGGAACCACTCGATGGTGCGGGGCACGCCGTCGACGAGGGCAGTCCACGGCTTCCAGCCCAGATGGATCGCAGCCCGTCCCGGGTCGAGCGCCGAGCGGCGCAACTCCCCGGCCCGGGGCGGCGCGTAGCGGGCCGGCTCCTCGAACCCGACGTTGCGGGCCATCAGGTCGTACAGGTGCTGCACGCTGGTCTCGGTGCCGGTGCCGACGTTCACCGTCAGCCCGCCCGCCTTCTCCGCCGCCCGGGTGAACGCGTCGGCGACGTCGTCGACGAACACGTAGTCGCGAGTCTGCTCCCCGTCGCCGTAGATGGTCGGCCGCTCCCCTTCGAGCAGCTTGGCGGCGAAGATCGCCACCACGCCCGCCTCGCCGTACGGGTCCTGGCGAGGCCCGTACACGTTGGCCAGCGCCAGCGTCGTGTACTCGAGGCCGTGCACCTCCCGGTAGTAGTGGAGGTAGTCGCCGACCGCCTTCTTCGACACCCCGTACGGGGAGATCGGGTGCTGCGGATGACCCTCCCGGGTCGGGATCGATTCGGGGGCGCCGTAGAGGGTGCCGCCCGACCCTGCGAACACGACCTTCCGGGTGTCCGCCGCGAGCGCGCCTTGCAGCACGTTGATCGAGCCGAGGATGTTGATCTCGGCGTCCAGCGCCGGCTCGGTGACCAATTCGGTGACGCTCTTCTGCGCCGCGAGGTGGAACACGACCTCGGGCTTGCGGTGCGCCATGAGGTCCGCCACTCCTTTCGAGCGCACGTCGAGGCGCTGGAAGGTGCACTTGCGGGCCCGCTGCGCCCGCGCGTCGGCGAGGTTGGCGAGCGATCCGGTGGACAGGTCATCGACCACATCGACGTCGCAGCCCTCCGCGAGCAGCCGGTCGACGAGGGCCGATCCGACGAACCCGGCGCCGCCGGTGACGAGCACCCTCACGGCGACGCGGCCGGGGTCGGGGGGGCCGGGAGGCGCGCGCCGGCCAGGCGCGTGCCGGCGTCAACCTTCGCGCCCGCGCCGATGATCGAGCGGTCCGACACCTCGGCGTCGCGGCCGATCACCGAGCCGGCGCCGACGATCGCGTCGGTGAGCCGAGCGCCGGCCTCGACGGTGACCTCGTCGTGGAGGACGCTGCCGGTGACGGCCGCGCCCGGCTCGACCCGCACCGACGCGCCGAGCACCGAGCCCGCCACTCGCCCGCCGGCCTCGACGGTGCAGTCCGGCCCGACCAGCACCGGGGCCTTCAGCCCCTCGCCGGGGTCGGCCCCCTGGGTCCAGATCCCGGGGGCGACCTCCCGGGCGCCCGGGACGGGGCAGAACCCGAGTCGCCCGGCCAGCAGGTCGGCGTGGACCTGGAGGTACTGGTCGGCGGTGCCGATGTCGATCCAATAGGCGTCGCTCGGCATCGCGAACAGCCGGCCCCGCTGCTCGAGGAGCCGTGGGAAGGTCTCCCGCTCGATCGACACGCACAGCCCGGCCGGGATCCGCTCCAGGATCGACGGTTCGAGGACGTAGGTGCCGGCGTTGATCCAGTCCGTCGGCGCCGCGCCCGCGGGGGGCTTCTCGACGAACGCCTTCACCTCCCCGTCGAGGAACGTGGGCACGACCCCGAACGCGGACGGGTCCTCCACCCGGGCCAGGTGGATCGTCGCCTCGGCGTGGTGCTCGTCGTGGAACGCCACCAGCGCGCCGAGGTCGAGCCTGGTGAGCACGTCGCCGTTGCAGACCACGACCCGCTCGTCGACGCCGAGGTGCTCGGCCGCGAACCGGACCGCGCCCACGGTGCCGAGCGGGACCGCCTCCACCGCGTAGACGAGACGGACCGCCCGCCCGTCCTGGTCCACGAAGCGGCCGTCGGCCCACCGGTCCTGGAACGCGTCGGGGAGGTAGCCGAGGGACAGGGCGACCTCGTCGACACCGTGCCCCGCCAGCCACGACAGCTGGCGCTCGAGGAACACCTGGTTCCCGACCGGGAGGAGCGGCTTGGGGGTCGTGAAGGTGAGGGGTCGCAGGCGGGTGCCCTCGCCACCGACCAGCACGATCGCTCTCATCGGCGAGCGCCGACGCCGCGACACGAAGATCCCGGGCCGGTCGAACGATCCGGCCGCGGGTTGCGCCTCGGCTCCGGGGCGCGCGGGGGACGTCGACGCGACGGTGCCATGGCTGGGCCGAGGTTACCTGGTCAGTCGGCGCGACCGGGGCGCCGTCGCAGCGCCTGGACCAGGCACTCGGCGCCGGTCCGCGCCGCGAGGTAGCACGCGGCGGGGACGAGCAGCACCCGACGCCATCCGGTCCAGCGCTTCGCCGCGTAGCGCAGCAGCGACCGGTGGTGCGCCACGATCATGCGGTACGGGTGACGGTCGGTGCTCGCGCCCTGCACGTGCACGACCGTGCCGCCCGGCTCGTAGGCGACCCGCCAGCCGGCGCGCCGCAGCGACCAGCACAGATCGACGTCCTCGACGTACATGAAGTACCGCTCGTCCCAGCCGCCGACCTCCTCGAGCGCGGCGCGGCGTAGCCACACCGCGGCGCCCGACACCCAGTCGACGTCGCGGGCCACGTCCGGGTCCGCGTCGAGGCTCCCGGTAGCGGCGGGTGAACGGGTTGGCCGGCCAGATCCGCCCGAGCGTCCCGTGGCCGACCGCGTCGAGCGTCGACGGGACCCGCCGCGCCGACGGGTAGACGGCCCCGTCGGGCTCGAGGATCCGGGGACCGACCGCCCCGAGGTCGGGTTCGGCGGCGAGGCGGCCCACCAGCGCCGCCGCCGTGCCCGGCTCGACCCGCAGGTCCGGGTTGCAGACCGCGACGACCGGGCTGCTCGTGGCCGCGATCCCCCGGTTGGCGGCCGCCGCGTAGCCCAGGTTGGCGCCCGCGTCGAGGATCGCCACGTCGGGGTGCCGGTCCTGCAGCGCGTCGAGGGACCCGTCGCGGGAGCGGTTGTCGACCACGACCACCTCGGGCGGGCCGGCGCTCGTGTCGGCGAGCAGCGACTCGACGCAGGGGACGAGCAGCGGGCCGGCCTCGAAGTTGACGACCACCGCGGCGAAGCCGGACGGGGCCGTCACCTCAGTCGACGACGCGGTACTTGAGAAGGGTCCAGAGGGCGACGACACCGTCCTCCCAGGTGATCTTCTTGCCCTCCTCGAGGGTCCGGCCCGCGTAGGAGATCGGCACCTCGTAGATGCGGATCCCGCTCTTCAGGACCTTGGCCGTCACCTCGGGCTCGAAGTCGAAGCTCCGGGCCCGCAGCCGGATCCGGTCGAGAACCCGCTTGTCGAACAGCTTGTGGCCGGTCTCCATGTCGGACAGCGTCGAGTTGTACAGCACGTTGGCGACGAGGGACAGCAGCCGGTTCGCGACCCAGTGCCAGAACAGCATGTTGCGACGCTCGCCGGTGAACCGCGAGCCGTACACGACCACCGCCCGCCCCTTGAGCACCGGACCGAGCAGCCGCGGCCAGTCGTCAGGGTCGTACTCGAGGTCAGCGTCCTGGATCAGCACCAGGTCGCCGGTGACGTGCTCGAGGCCGGTGCGGATCGCCGCGCCCTTCCCCTGGTTCGACCGGTGCTGCACGACCCGAAGCGTGCTGTCGTCGAGCTGCTTGAGCACGTCTCGGGTCCCGTCGGTGCTGCCGTCGTCGACCACGACGATCTCCCGGTCGAGGGGCAGGTCGACCGCCCGCATGCGGCGCACGATCTCGGCGATCGTGTTCCGCTCGTTGTAGGTCGGCACGATGACCGACAGCTTCTCGTACTGGGCCTTCGGCTCGATCGTGGTCACCGGACGGTCTCGGCGCGGTGCTGGTACCACTCGTAGGTGCGGCGCAGCCCCTCCCGCAGGTCGACGCTCGGAGCCCAGCCGAGCAGGTCACGGGCCAGGGTGATGTCGGGGCAGCGGCGGGTCGGGTCGCCCTCGGGGAGGTCGACGAACTCGATCGTCGAGGACGAGCCGGTGATCTCGAGCACCAGCTCCGCGACCTCAGCGATCGTGTGCTCCTCGGGGTTCCCGATGTTCATCGGGCCGGTCCAGGTCGAGGCGAGCAGGGCCAGGATGCCGCGCACCTCGTCGTCGACGAAGCAGAACGATCGGGTCTGGTTGCCGTCGCCGTACACGGTGAGCGCCTCGCCGGTCATGGCCTGGACGAGGAAGTTCGACACGACCCGCCCGTCGGCGGGCAGCAGCCCCGGACCGAAGCAGTTGAAGATGCGGACGATCTTGGTGTCGAGGCCGTGGACCCGGTGGTACGCCATGGTGAGCGCCTCCGCGTAGCGCTTCGCCTCGTCGTACACCGACCGGGGCCCGACCGGGTTGACGTTGCCCCAGTAAGACTCGCGCTGGGGATGCTCCATCGGGTCGCCGTAGATCTCGCTCGTTGACGCGAGGAGGAACGAGCTGTCGTTGGCGTGGGCGAAGCTCGAGCGCGTGGCGGGTGCCGTCCGCGCCGACCCGCAGCGTCTCGAGCGGCCGGGCCAGGTACTCGGGGACGCTCGCCGCGCTCGCGAAGTGCAGGACCCGGTCGACCGGGCCCTCGACGGCGAGCCCGAGGCTGACGTCATGCTGGGCGAGCTCGAACGCCGGGTCGTCGAGGAGGTCGGCGACCTGCTCGATCCGGCCGGTGGAGAGATCGTCGACGGCCAGGACCTCTCGTCCCTCCGCGAGCAGCGCTCGGCACAGGTGCGCGCCGATGAAGCCGGCGCCGCCCGTCACCACGGTGCGGGGCATCAGCGGCCGACGCCGACGTAGGAGAAGCCGAGGTTCCGCATCGCGGCGGGGTCGAGCAGGTTCCGGGCGTCGACGATGGCTCGCCCGGTCACGAGCGCCGCGACCCGGTTGAAGTCGAGCCAGCGGAACTCGTCCCACTCGGTGAGCACGAGCAGCACGTCGGCGTCAACGCACGCGTCGTAGGGGTCGGTGACGACCTCGAGGCCCGGCAGCGTCGCGGCGGCAGCTTCGCCGCCGGCCGGGTCGTAGGCCCGAACCGACCCGCCGGCGGCGAGGAGCCGGTCGAGGACGGCCAGGGCCGGGGAGTCGCGCAGGTCGTTGGTGTTGGCTTTGAAGGTCAGCCCCCACGCCGCGACCCGCCGCCCGGCCGGGGACCCCCCGAGCGCGTCGTGGACCTTCGCGACCACGCGGTCGCGCTGCGACACGTTGGTCGCGACCGCGGCGTCGAGGAGCTCGAAGGCCTCGCCGGCCGCCTCGGCGGTGCGCAGCAGCGCCGAGGTGTCCTTCGGGAAGCAGGACCCTCCCCAGCCTGGCCCGGGGTGCAGGAACTCGAACCCGATCCGGGGGTCGTAGCCCATCCCGAGCGTCACCTCGCGCACATCGGCGTTGACCGCCTCGCACAGGTTCGCGACCGCGTTCACGAACGACACCTTCGTAGCGAGGAACGCGTTCGACGCGTACTTGATCATCTCCGCCGACGCCGGGTTGGTCACCAGCACCGGGGCCTGCACGTCCCGGTACAGCTCGGAGACTCGCACCGCCACCGCCGGGTCGTCGGCGCCGATCACGACCCGGTACGGGCCGAGGAAGTCCCGCACCGCGGTGCCCTCCCGCAGGAACTCGGGGTTCGACGCCACCCCCACCTCGGGAACCGCGCCCGCGTCCGCGGAGCAGCCGCGCCACGAGGGTCGTCGAGCCGACCGGCATCGTCGACTTGTTCACCACGATCGTCCCCGGGCGCAGCATCGGCGCGACCTCGCGCACGACCGTCTCCACCGTCGACAGGTCAGCGTCGCCGTCCGCGCCTTGGGGGGTCGGGACGCAGAGGAACACGAACTCGGCGTCCGCCGCCGCGGTCTTCGAGCCCTCCACGAAGCGGAGCCGCTTCGTCGCGAGCCCCTCCCCCACCAGCTCGGGGAGTCCCTCCTCGAGGACCCCGACCTCGCCCTTCGCGAGGGCCTGGACCTTCTCGGCGTCGACGTCGCCGACGACGACCTGGTGGCCCAGGTGCGCGAAGCAGGCGCCGGTCGTGAGCCCGACGTACCCCGCCCCGACCACCCCCAGCCGGCTCACCGCAGGCCCAGACTCAGTGGCACGGCGGCGTGATCGGGATCGGCGTCCCGAACGTGGACACGCTCACCCCCGCGCCGCTCGACGTCTGCGCGGTGTCGCTGCTGCTGAGGGACGGCCCCGCGACCGGGCCGCTGGCGTCGAGCGCGATGACGAAGCGCGAGAGCATGCGAAATACAGACCGTCGACCAGCCATGGGGGCGGCCAGTGTACCGACGGGGCCCCGCTGAGCCCCGTTCGCGGCGCGTACCCTCGAGCCCATGTCCGTACACCGGCCGCGTGGCCCGGCTGCCCGGTGACGAACCCGCTGGTCTGGGTCGACGGCGAGCTCCTCGACGTCGAGGAGGCCCGCGTGTCACCGCTCGACCACGGGCTCCTCGTCGGCGACGGCGTCTTCGAGACCTTGGGTGTCTACCGAGGGGTGCCGTTCGCGTGGCGGCGCCACCACGAGCGGCTGGCCTGGTCGGCCAGCCACCTCGACCTCCCGGTGCCCGACTCGGCCCGCCTGCGATCCGCCGCCGAGGCGGTGCTGCGCGCCAACCAGGTCGAGACGGGACGGTTGCGGATCACCGTGACCGGCGGCCCGTCACCGCTGGGCTCGGAGCGAGGCGACGCCGCACCGACGGTGATCGTCGCCGCCGTCACGGCCCGGCCCCGTCCCGCCACCGAGTCGGTCGTCACCGTGCCCTGGTCCCGCAACGAGCGGGGCGCGACCGCGGGGCTCAAGACGATCTCGTACGCGGAGAACGTCCGGGCGCTCGCCTACGCCCGGGCCCGCGACGCCTCCGAGGCGATCTTCCCCAACACCCGGGGCGAGCTGTGCGAGGCGACCGGCTCGAACGTGTTCCTCGTCGACGAGGGAGTGGTGCGCACGCCGGCCGCCGAGTCGGGATGCCTGCTCGGCGTGACCCGGGCGCTGGTGCTCCTGGTGTGCGACGAGCTCGGGTGCCGCACGAGGAGCGGGCGATGCCCCTCGACTGGCTCGGCCGGGCGCAGGAGGCGTTCCTGACCTCCAGCACCCGCGAGGTCGCGCCGATCGCCCGCGTCGACGGACGCGACCTGCCCGCGGCGCCGGGCCCGGTCAGCGAGCGGCTCGCGGCCGGGTTCCGTCAGCTCATCGAGCGAGACGTGGACCCGTGACCGGCCGGAGGTGCTCGACGTCGCCGACCGCGACGACGGTGACGGTGCCGTCGTCGCCCCGGACGACGAGCCGGCCGAGCGGGTCGACGTCGGTCGCGATGCCCTCCACCGCGTGGTCGGCGAACTCGACGCGCACGGCCCAGCCGAGCGTGCCGAGCCGGGCCCGGTAGTCGGCCGCCACCGCGTCGAGCGCGTCGAGGCGCGTCGCGAAGCGGTCGAGGAACACGGCCAGCAGCGCGTCGCGCTCCACCGGGCGGCCGGCCTCCCGGTCGCAGGCCGTCGCGACCTGCTCCAGCTCCTCGGGGTAGTCGGCCCAGGTGACGTTGCAGCCCACGCCGACCACGACCGCCCGGACCGCGCCCGCCGCGCTCAGATCGGCTTCCGCGAGCAGGCCGGCCAGCTTCCGGCCCCCCACCACCAGATCGTTGGGCCACTTCAACGCCGCGTCGACACCCGCGACGGCCCGCACCGCGTCGACGAGCGCGAGCGCGGCGCCCATCGTGACGACGTGGACCTCCTCGGCGCGCAGCGCCGGCCGCAGCAGCACCGAGACGAGCAGCGACGACCCGGGCGGCGCGCTCCAGACCCGGCCGCGGCGCCCCCGCCCCGCGTGCTGATGGTCGGCGACGACCACGAGCCCCGCGGGCGTGCCGGCGCGGGCCTCGTCGAGCACCATCCGGTTCGTGGAGTCCACGTCCTCGACACGACGGATGCGCCAGCGCACACCCGGGCTGGCGGCCGGATCGCCCATGCATCGTAGGATACGACGGCCTTCGCGCCGGCAACTCGAGAGCGGGGACGTGTGGTCACCAAGATCCTGATCGCGAACCGGGGTGAGATCGCGCTCCGGGTCATGCGGACCTGCCGCGAGCTGGACCTCCCGACCGTCGCCGTGTACTCCGACGTCGACCGGGACGCGGCCCACGTCCGCTACGCCGACGAGGCGTACGCGCTGGGCGGGCAGACCGCGGCCGAGAGCTACCTGAACACGGAGCGGATCCTCGAGGCGATCGACCGCAGCGGCGCTGACACGGTGCACCCGGGGTACGGGTTCTTCGCCGAGAACGCCGACTTCGCCCGGGCCATCACCGAGGTGGGCGTCACCTGGGTCGGCCCGCCGCCGGAGGCGATCGAGGTGATGGGCGACAAGATCTCGTCCCGCAAGGCCGCCATCGCGGCCGGGGTCGAGTCGGTGCCGGGGACCACAGTCCCGATCGAGTCGGTCGACGACGTCATCGCGTTCGGGGACGAGCACGGCTGGCCGGTCGCGATCAAGGCCGCGTACGGCGGCGGCGGCAAGGGACTCCGGGTGGTGAGCAGCGCCGACGAGGCCGCCGCGGGCCTCGAGGCCGCGAGCCGCGAGGCGACTGCCTACTTCGGCCGGCCCGAGGCGTACCTCGAGCGGTACCTGACCCGGCCCCGTCACATCGAGATCCAGATCTTCTGCGACACGCACGGCCACGCGGTGTGGCTCGGGGAGCGTGACTGCTCGACCCAGCGCCGCCACCAGAAGCTGATCGAGGAGAGCCCCGCCGCGGGTCTCGACGACGCCACCCGCGCCGCGATGGGCGAAGCCGCGGTGAAGGTGGCTCGCGGCTGCGGCTACGTCAACGCGGGCACGGTCGAGATGCTCTACCAAGACGACAGCTTCTGGTTCCTCGAGATGAACACCCGTCTGCAGGTGGAGCACTGCGTGACCGAGATGGTGACGAGCCTCGACCTCGTCGCGGAGCAGCTCCGCGTCGCGGCTGGGGAGCCGCTGTCGTTCGACCAGTCGTCGATCGAGCGGCGCGGCCACTCGATCGAGTGCCGGATCAACGCCGAGGACCCCACCCGCGGGTTCATGGCCTCACCGGGCACGATCACCAGCCTGCGCGTCCCGGGCGGCCCCGGGGTCCGCTGGGACGGCGGCTACGAGGCCGGCGACACCGTCTCGCAGTACTACGACAACCTGGTCGGGAAGCTGGTCGTGTGGTCCGACACCCGGGACCACGCCCGTCACCGGATGCTGCGCGCGCTGCGGGAGCTGCACGTCGGCGGGATCCACACCACCGCCCCCGCTCACCAGGCGCTGCTCGCCCACCCCGACTTCGCGGCGGGCTGGCACTCGACCAAGTGGGTCGAGGAGGAACTCGATCCATCGGTGCTGGCCGTCATCGCCGACGTCGAGCCGGCCGGCGCGCCTGACGACGCGGCGCTGGTGGAGCGCACCGTCCCGGTCGAGGTCAACGGCAAGCGGTTCTCGGTGCGGCTCTGGATGCCCGACGCGCCGGCCGGGGCAGCGACACCAGCCGTGCGGCGCGCCGCCCGCCCGACGAGCGCGGCGGGCGGTGGCGGCGGCGGGAACGGCACGATCGCGGCGCCGATGCAGGGCACGATCGTGCAGGTGCTGGTAAGCGAAGGGGACGAGGTAACCGCCGGCCAGTCGATCCTCGTGCTCGAGGCCATGAAGATGGAGAACCACCTCCACACCGAGCTGGCGGGGACGGTCAAGGAGGTCCGGGTCCAGCCGGGCGACACCGTCGGCACCGGCGACGTGCTGGTCGTGATCGGCTGAGCAATCCGCGGGCGGTGCCGCTCTTCGGCGTCGACGCGTTCACCGCGACCGCGTTCGGCGGGAACCCGGCCGCGGTGTGCCTTCTCGCCGGCGACGCCTGGCCCGACGACCGCTGGTGCGGGTCGGTGGCTGGCGAGCTGAACCTCTCCGAGACCGCGTTCGTGCTCCCCCGCCCCGACGGGTTCGGGTTGCGCTGGTTCACCCCCACCGTCGAGGTCGACCTGTGCGGCCACGCCACCCTGGCCAGCGCCCACGTGCTGTGGAGCTCGGGTCGCCTGGCTGGCGACGCCCCGGCCCGCTTCCACACCCGGGGCGGGGAGCTCGCCGCGACCCAGGCCGGGGATCACGTCATCCTCCACTTCCCCGCCCTCGCCGCCGTGCGCTGCTCGGCGCCGGCCGGGCTCGAGCCGGCGCTCGGCGTGACCGCCCGCGCGGTGGCCCGCACCGACTACCACCTGCTCGTCGAGGTCGACGGCGCGGCGACGGTGCGGGCGCTGACCCCCGACCTCGACCGGCTCGCCCACCTCGACGCCACCGGTGTCTGCGTCACCGCACCCGGCGACCGGGCCGGCGTCGACTTCGTGTCCCGCTTCTTCGCGCCCCGGGTCGGGATCCCCGAGGACCCCGTCACCGGCTCCGCGCACTGCGCGCTCGGCCCGTGGTGGTCAGCGCGGCTGGGTCGGGTCGCGCTGGTCGGAGAGCAGCTGTCCCGTCGCGGCGGTCTCGTCCACGTCCGCGTCGACGGGGCACGGGTCCAGCTGGCCGGGCAGGCGGTGACGGTCTGGCGGGGCGAGCTGCTCGCCCCCTGACCGGGCGGTGCTCAGGACGCGGCCTCGGCGAGCGACTCGGAGAGCGTCGGGTGCACGAGCAGCGCGTCGATGATGTCGGTGACCGACAGGCTGTTCGCGACCGCGACCGCGACGATCCCGATCAGCTCGGCGGCGTTTCGACCCACGATCGACCCGCCCAGCACGACACCCCGGGCTGGGTCCGAGATGATCTTCACGAACCCGCGCGGGTCACCTTTGATCAGCGCCTTGGCGTTCGAGCTGAACGGCACCTTCGTCACCCGGATCTTTCGCCCCGACGCGAACGCCTCCGCCTCCGCGAGACCGACGTCGGCGATCTCGGGCTCGGTGAAGATCGCCGAGGGCGCCTTGTCGTAGTCGAGGTGGCGGTGCGGCCGGTTGTGGAGCCCCATAAGGTGCTCCGCGATCTTTCGGCCCTGCATCGCCGCCACCGACGACAACGGCAGCTTCCCCGACACGTCGCCCGCCGCGTAGATGTGCGCGACGTTGCACAGGCAGTTGTGGTTGATCTCGATGTAGCCGCCCGGGTCGACGTCCACTCCGGCCTCGTCGAGCCCCAGCCCCTCCGAGTTCGGGATCGACCCCACGGCGAGGATCGCGTGCGACCCCTCGACGACCCGGCCGTCCTCGCAGGTGACGGTCACCGTGTTCCCGGTCCGGGTGATCCCCGACGCTCGCGCTCCCTTGAGCAGCGCCACGCCCCGGGCGAGGAACGCCTCCTCGAGCACCGCCGCGACCTCCGCGTCCTTGATCGGCAGCACCTGCTGGCGTGACACGAGCAAGGTCAGCCGCGATCCGAGCGACTTGAACATGTGGGTGAACTCGACGCCGGTGACCCCCGAGCCGATCACGATCGCGTGCTCGGGGATCTCGGGGGGCGGGTAGGCCTGGCGGGTCGTGAGGACGCGCTCCCCGTCGACGGGCGCGAACGTCGGGATCCGGGGCCGGGATCCGGTCGCGATGACGACGTAGTCGGCGGTCAGCTCCTCCAGACCGTCGTTGGTGTCGGCGACGATCGTGTGCGGGTCCTTGAACCGGGCTGTGCCCATCACGAGCCGGACCCCCTGCGAGCCGAGCAGGGCGCAGAGCTGCTCGTGGAGGTGGTCCTCGATGTCGTGCACCCGGCGTCGGAGCGCCTCGATGTCGAGCGTGCCCTGAGCCTGGAGCCCCATGGTCGGGGCACGGGTCAGCTCGGCCAGCTCCCCGCCGGTCGCGATGAGTGCCTTCGACGGGATGCAGTCCCAGAGATGGGCGGCGCCGCCGATGACGTCGCGCTCCACGATCGTGACCTCGGCTCCCAGCGACGCGGCGACCGTCGCCGCGGTGTTCCCGGCCGGCCCACCGCCGATGATCACCAGTCGAGTCGTGGCCATCGGGCCAGGCTAGGGCCCGGACCCCCCTAACCTCCGGAACGCATGCCCGAGCTGCGCGACGACCCGCTGACCGGCGAGCTCGTCCTCTTCGCCCCGACCCGCGCCTCCCGACCCCACACCACCGCGCCGGTCGGGGACGGCGCGGCCGGAAGGCCGGGCACGTGCCCGTTCTGTCCCGGCCACGAGTCGCAGACGCCGCCCGAGGTGGCGCGCGTCGGTGGCGGCGCTCCCGGGGAGCCGGGCTGGCGGCTGCGGGCCTTCCCGAACCTGTACCCGATCGTGGGCGGGCCCGACGCTGCGCCGGGCGCGACCGGCGCCCACGAGGTGGTGGTCCTGTCCCCCGACCACGACCGTGACCTCGCCGCCCTGTCGGAGGAGACGGCGGTCGAGGCGTTCGCGCTGCTGCGGGGTCGCTCCCAGGCGCTTGCCGCAGCCGGGCACCGCCACGTGCAGGTGGCGGTGAACCAGGGTCGGGCCGCCGGGGCGTCGATCGCGCACCCGCACGCGCAGGTCCTCGCGCTCGACTTCGTGCCTCCCGCCGTCGCCGCGGCGCTGGACCGCTACGCCGCCGCGGGCGTCGACCTGGTCGCGGCCGACCGGGAACGCGCCGAGTCGCTCGGCGCGTTCGTCGTCGCGGACGGGGACGCCGCCGCGTGGTGCGGGACCGCGTCCAGCAGCCCGTTCGAGGTTCGGGTCGCGGCCCCGACCGCCGGGGCTCGCTTCTCGGCCGCCCCGGACCGGGCGCTCGCCGCGGTCGCGGTGACGGTCCGCGACACGCTCCGCCGCCTCGCCGTCGTGCTGTCCCACCCGCCGTACAACGTCGTCGTCTACGACGCGCCGACGGTCGGTGACTCGCCGTACCACTGGTGGGTTCGGGTCGTGCCCCGCCTCGAGGTCCCGGCCGGCTTCGAGCTGGGCACCGGCCTGCACGTCGAGTCGGTCGACGCGATCCGCGCCGCGGAAGCTCTCCGCGACCCGCGTCCCATCTGACCGCCCGGCGGCACGCTCAGCGGCCGCGGAACGTGGCCCGGCCCGGCCCCTGGTCGAGGAAGGAGCGGACCCCCGTCGCGGCGTCCTCGGTGCGGAACGCGTCGACGAACGCGTCGGCCTCGAGCGTCAACCCGGCCGCGAGGTCGCCGTCGAGGCCGCGGTCGATCGCCTGCTTGGCGAGGCCCATGGCCACCACCGCGCCCCGGCCGAGGGTGCGGGCCCAGTCGATGGCCACCGCGTCGACCTCGTCGGCTGGCGCGGCCCGGTCGACGAGCCCGATCCGGAGCGCCTCGTCGGCGCGGACCTGCCGGCCCGTCCACACCAGGTCCTTGGCCCGCGCCGGACCGACGAGGCGGGGCAGCCGCTGGGTTCCGCCCGCACCGGGGAGGATGCCGAGCAGGACCTCGGGCTGGCCGAGGCGGGCCGACTCGGCGGCGACCCGCAGGTCGCAGGCGAGCGCGAGCTCGAGCCCGCCGCCCAGCGCGAAGCCGCGAATCGCCGCGATCACCGGCCGCGGGATCGCGGCCAGCGCGTCGAGCGCGGCGCGGAACCGGACGGCGACCGCCCGGGCCTCGTCGGGCCCGCCGAACTCGGTGACGTCGGCGCCGGCTGCGAAGGCGCGCTCCCCGCCCGCGACGACCACCGCGTGCAGGTCAGGTCGCGCCCGCGACGGCCGCCGCCGCGGCCGCGAGCTCGTCGAGCAGCGCTCCCGACATGGTGTTCATCGGCGGATGATCGAGGCGCAGCGTCACGACTCCGTCCGGCTGGTCGTCGACTCGTACCAGCCGGTCGGCCATCCAGGGAGCCTACGGCTCGAGGAGCGCGTCGGCGGCTGCGTGCGGGTCGACGTCCCGGGCGGCGACGGCGTCGACGAGCTCGTCGAAGCGGGACCCGTCGCAGACCAGCGCCGCTCGCTCCCCGAGCCGCTCCGCGACCAGGGCGCGGATCTCGGTTCGCAGCCGCGCCGCGCGTCGGGCAGCTAGCCGCCCGTCGGTCTCGAGGAAGGCGCGGTGCTCGCCGATCGCCGTCCAGAGGTCGTCGACGCCGCGGCCCTCGGTGGCGACCGTCTCGACGATGGGCGGCTCCCAGGCGCCGGCCTCGGACAGGTCGAGCATCTGGCGCAGGTCTCGCACCGCGTCGGCGCAGCCGGGTCGGTCGGCCTTGTTGACCACGAGCACGTCGGCGACTTCGAGGAGCCCGGCCTTGTTGGCCTGCACCGAGTCGCCCCATCCTGGGTTGACGACGACGACGGTGGTGTCGGCGGCGCTCGCCACCTCCACCTCGACCTGGCCGACACCGACCGTCTCGACGATCACCCACGGCTTGCCCGCCGCGTCGAGGACCCGCACCGCCTGCGGGGTGGCGAGGGCGAGACCCCCGAGGTGCCCGCGGGTGGCCATCGACCGGATGAACACGCCCGCGTCGACGGCGTGGTCCTGCATGCGGATGCGGTCGCCGAGGAGCGCGCCGCCACTGAACGGGCTGGTGGGGTCGACGGCGAGGACGCCGACCTCGTCACCGTCGGCGCGGATCCGGGTGATCAGCCGATCGGTGAGCGTCGACTTGCCGGCCCCGGGCGGCCCGGTGATCCCGATCGTGTACGCGCGCCCGGTGTGCGGGTACAGCCGGGCCAGCGCCACCGCCGCGTCGGGGCCGGCCGCTTCGATGAGGGACAGCAGCCGCGCGATCGCGCCGCGGTCACCGGCGCGGGCGAGCTCAACGAGTCGGTCCGGGTCGGTGCGCACCACCTCAGGCGACGCCGACGGTCTGGACGGATCGGATCCCGGGCACGCGGTCCTTCAGGATCCGCTCGACGCCCGCCTGCAGCGTCGTCGTCGAGTTGGGGCAGGTCCCGCACACGCCGGCCAGCTCGATGCGGACTACGCCGTGGTCGTCCACCGATCGGAAGACGATGTTGCCCCCGTCGGCCTGGAGCACGGGCCGGATGGCGTCGATCGCCCGGAGCACGTCGGACTCCTCGAGCCGGGGCACGGTCGTCAGACCCCGGGGTCGCCCCGGCCCGGGTCGCCGACGCAGGCCACGTCCGCGCCCAGCGCGCGCAGCTGGCCGGGCAGGTCGGCGTAGCCCCGCTCGATGTGGTGCGTGTCGACCACCGTCGTCTCCCCGTCGGCGACCAGCCCGGCGAGGAGCAGCGCCGCGCCGGCCCGCACGTCGGACACCCGCACCGGCGCGCCGGAGAGGCGGGCCCGACCTCGCACCACGGCGTGGCGGCCCTCGGTGCTCACGTCGGCGCCCATCCGCTGCAGCTCCCCGACGAACGCGAAGCGGTTGTCGAAGACGTTCTCGGTGACGATCGCGGTCCCCTCGGCGACGGCGAGGGTCGCGACCGCGATCGGCATGAAGTCGGTCGCGAAGCCGGGAAACGGGAGCGTCTGCACGTCGACCGAGGAGAGCGGCTCGACGGACCGGGCCGAGATTGCGTCGGGGGTGACGGTGACCACGACGCCCATCTCGTCGAGCTTGCGGAGCACCGTCTCGAGGTGCTCGGCGGGCACCCCCTCCACAGTCACGTCGCCGCCCGCGATGGCGCACGCGAACAGCAGCGTGCCGGCCTCGATGCGATCACCGACAATCGTGTGGTCGCTCCCGGTCAGGTCCGACACGCCCTCCACGGTCAGCGTCGAGCTGCCCGCGCCGTCGATCTGGGCTCCCATCTTGGTGAGCAAGGCACAGAGGTCGACGATCTCGGGCTCCCGGGCCGCGTTCTCGACCACGGTCTCGCCCTTCGCCAGCACCGCTGCGGTGAGGACGGTCTCGGTCGCTCCGACGCTCGGGAACTCGAGCACGACCCGCGCGCCGCCGAGCGCGTTGCAGCGAGCCTCGATGTACCCGTGTCGGACGTCGAGCTCGGCGCCCATCGCCTCCAGGGCCCCGAAGTGCATGTCGAGCTTCCGACTCCCGATGTTGTCGCCACCCGGCATCGCCACCCGCGCCCAGCCGTGGCGCGCCAGCAGCGGGCCGAGCACGTTGATCGATGCCCGCATCCGGCGGACGTGCTCGTACGGCGCTTCGGGGTTGAGCTGAGCGCGGGCATCGATGCGCAGCACGTCACGGTCGCGTTCGACCACCGCGCCCATCGCCTCGACGAGCTCGACCATCACGTCGAGATCGGCGACCGGCGTCATGTTGCGCAGCGTCGTGACGCCCGGCGCGAGCAGCGAGGCAGCGATCTGCTTCAGCCCCGCGTTCTTCGTCATCCCCGACACCCGGGTCGTGCCCGAGAGGGGCGCGCCGGACCGCACCACGTAGCACTCCACCGTCAGAGGGTATGCCGCGACCCCCCCGGGAACGTCAAATTCAGCGGCCCTGGTAGACGGGGGGCCGCTGCTCGACGAAGGCCGTGATGGCCTCCCGCATGTCGTCGGAGCGCAGGCAGACGGCTTGCGCCTCGGCCTCGACGAGCAAACCGTCGCGGACGGGCAGCCCCGAGACCGCGGCCCGCACCGCCCGCTTGGCACCCCGCACGGCGAGCGGCGGCTGCGCGGCGATCGTCTCGGCCAGCGCCCGGGCGGCGGCGTCGAGCTCCTCGTCGTCGACGACGACGTCGGCGAGCCCGATCCGTGATGCTTCGTCGGTGTCGATCCGCGCCGCGGTCGTGATCAGCTGCAGGGCCTTCGACGGGCCGACGAGGCGAGGGAGCCGCTGGGTGCCGCCGAGGTCGGGAAGGATCCCGTACTGGTGCTCCAGCAGCCCGAGGGTCGCGCCCCGCGCCACGACGCGGAGGTCGCAGGCCAAGGCGAGCTGCAACCCGGCGCCGAGCGCGTAGCCGCGCACCGCGGCGATGGTCGGGTACTGGGCCTCTTCGAGCCAGGTGTACGCCTCCTGGGTGGCGAGGATCGACGCGACGGTCGGGTCGGGGTGACGGGCCCCGCCGTCGTCGAGCACCGAGTCGGCGCCGTCGCGGGCCTCGGTGAACACCGACGTGTCGATCCCGCTCGAGAAGGCCCGACCCTCACCGATCACCACCAGCGCTCGCAGCGACGGGTCAGCGCCGATCCGGGTGCCGAGCTCGGTGAGCTCCCGCCACATCGCGATGCTGAACGCGTTCAGCTTCTCGGGTCGGTGCAGCCGCAGCCAGCCGACGGGGCCGTCACGCTCGAACCGGAGCGTCTCGTAGGTCGGCTCCGTCACGTTCGGCGAGGTTAGTGCCCGCCTCCCGAGACCGACACCGGGTGCGACGATTGGATGCGGACCACCTCGACCGCGGCGGTGAAGCCCGAGATGTCGCGCGGCGCGCCGCTGACCGCGTCGGCCCAGCCGGGCACCGCGTCGGCGAGCGACGCCGCCGCGAGCAACTCGCGGGGCTGGGCCACGTCGCAGAGCCGGGCGGCCAGGTTGACGGGCGCGCCGATGTAGTCGTCGCCCTCGAAGAGGATCACCGCACCGCCCGCCAGCCCGCCCCGGAGCGGGAGGCGCACGTCGTCCTCGGCCCGTCGGGCCAGGGCGAGGATGCTCTCCACGAGCGGCTCCCGGGCGGTCGACACGAACATCGCGCCGTCGCCGAGCCACTTCGCCACCCGGACGCCGTGCTCGGAGCCGATGGCACGCGCCGCCGCCCGAAATCGGGTCAGGACGTCGACCGCGTGCTCGTCACCGTCGGTGTTGGTGAACTGCGTGAACCCGCACAGATCCACGAAAGCGAAGGTGCGCTCGACTCGCATGCGCCCAGTGTCGCAGGCCGACCGCCCGAACCACGAACAATTCACCCCGTTTCACGGGGCGTTTACAGGGAGTTTGACTGCCCCGGGCGCACTCTTGGGAATAACGGCACGCGGCGATGCGCCATGCGGCGCCCGTCCGCAGGGGCGGGTCGCCGAAGCGGGACCGGCTCAGGGGCGGCGGGTGGCGCGAGCGCGCGGCGTCGGGAGGGACCGGACCCAGTGGACCGACGTCGCCGCGACGTCGGTCAGGACGTCGCCGAGGGTGAGGCCGCTCGCCTTCAAGGGCCGGTAGCCGTGGTCGGCGGAGTCGAGCCAGTGCATCGACACCGGGCCCGTGACGCGGCGCGCGGCGCGGGTCAGCTCGGGGCGGGGCGCGAGCGCGTCGCGGGTGCCGCTCACGAAGCAGACCGGCATGCCCAGGGCCGGGAAGTGCTGATCGCGCCGCCGTTCGGGCCGGCCGGCCGGGTGGAGCGGGTAGCCGAGCAGCAGCAGAGCGAGCGCCGGGACCGGGTCGTCGGGGTCGGCGGCGACGAGCGACGCGACCCGCCCGCCCATCGACCGCCCGCCCAGCACCAGCCGGGCGGTGGGCAGGTCGCAGCGGCGGGCGAGCGCCGCCGCCGCGTCGCGGGTGGCGGCCGCGAGCACCGCCGGGCGGTCGGGCGCCGTGCGCCCGGCCAGCCGGTACGGGAAGTCGAACCGCAGTGACGGGATCCCGGCGTCGGCGAGCGCGTCCGCCACCGCGACGAGGGCCGCGCCGCGCCGGTCGGAGCCCGCGCCGGGAGCGAGGAGGACCGCCCGGTCGGCGCCCCGGCGGGGCCCCTGGTAGCTGCGGCCGGTCGACGCGGTCACCGCTCGAGCACCCATCGACGCAGGAACGACGTGGTCCGCTCGTATACGTCGGTGATCGTCTCCGGGCTCGACCAGCCGTGGCCCTCCCCGGGGTAGACCCGCGACTCGACGGTCCCGCCCGCGGCGCGCACCGCGCCGATCAGCTGCTCGGCCTGCTCGATCGGCACGACCCGGTCCGCGTCGCCGTGCAGCACCAGCACCGGAACCCGGATCGCCGCCGCGTGCGTGATCGGTGACCGGTCCCGGTACCGGTCGGCGTCGGCGGGCAACGGGCCGACCAGTCGGTCCAGGTACCGGGACTCGAAGCGGTGCGTCGTCGCGGCGAGGCTCAGGAGGTCGCTCACGCCGTACATGCTGACCGCGGCGCGCAGCAGCGACCCGTGGTGGGCGCAGAGCAGCAAGACGGTGAGCGCGCCGGCGCTGCCGCCGGTCGCCGCGACCCGCGTCGGGTCGCACCAGCCGGACGCGGCCGCGTGCCGGATGCCGGCCGCGACGTCGGCGACGTCGCGCTCGCCCCACCGGCCGGCGAGGTCCTGCCGCGTACGCGCGGCCGTACCCGGTGGAGCCGCGTCCGTTGGGAGCGAGGACCGCCCAGCCGCCCGTGACGAAATACTGCGGCCAGGGCCGCCAGGCGACCGTGCTCTGCCCGGTCGGTCCGCCGTGCACGTCGACGAGGAGCGGCGGTCGGCTCGTCGAGCCCGCCGGCCCCGGCTCGGGGCGCCACAGCAGCCCGTGGAGGCGGGTGCCGTCCTCGGCTGGCCAGCTGACCGGCTCCGGTTCGACGAGCCCCGCCGCCTCGAACCCTCCGGCCGGGCCGCGGGCGAGGACGGAGCGGCGGCCGCCGTCGTCGAGGAGCGTCACCGCGCTCGGGGTCCGGGCCCCGGAGCGGACCGCGACGATCCCGGCCGGTCCCCAATCGAGCCCGTGATGCCAGCCCCGGGCCCGCTCCTCGCTCCGACCGACCCGGGCGACGACCAGGCGCCCGAACCCGTCCTCGTTCCGGCAGACCGCGAGCGCGGCGCTGTCCGGCGACCACGCGAAGGACCGCTGCCCGAGCCCCCAGGACGGCTCGGCCTGCTCGTGGGGCTCCTCGCAGGCTGGGGCCGGGCCGCGGCCGTCCGGGGCGGCGACCCAGACGTTGGACCAGCCGGCCCGGTCGCTGACGAAGCCGAGCCGGCGGCCGTCGGGGGAGAACCGGGGCTGCCCGACCGCCTCCGACGGGCCGCCCGCCACTTGCTGGCGCGTCCCGCGGTCCGAGTCGGCGACGAGGATCCGCGACCCGTCCCACGGCATGGCGGGCAGGTCCCACTCGTGCCAGGCCAGCAGCCGCCCGTCCGGCGACCAGGCCGGGTCCCACGCGTAGTCGGCGTCGGAGAGGCGCACCGGCCCGCCCGGCCGGTGCAGGTCGAGGACCACCACCGCGCAGTCGTCGTCGTGCTCGAGGACGAACGCGACTCGGTCGGCCGCCGGGGGGCAGGTCGGGGCGGCGGCGTGACCGTCGTCGAGGAGGGTGCGCGCCCCGCTGCCGTCGGCGGCGACGAGCACCAGGCGCCCGTCGGCGGCGGCGACGACGAGCCGGTCGAGGCCGGCCCAGGTGAACGCGCCACCGCCGTAGCCTCCGACCCGCCGGACCGCGGCGTCGGAGGTGACCACGATCGGGGGTCCCGACCGACCCCGGGTGACCACCACGTCGGCGCGGCCGGCGACCGTCTCGACCCAGGCCAGCTGTGTCCCGTCGGGGGACCAGCGGGGTTCGCCGACGGCGCGGGACTGGGCGACCATCGCCGCCGAGATGGCCGGGGTCCCCACCCGCGGGGACGCTATTCGACCCGGCCCGGCCCCGGCGCCGACCGGCTCCGATCCCCGCCGGCCGGGAGCTTTCGAGCCCCGCAAGTAGGCTGCCCTCTTCATGCCGGGCTCTGACCGTCTGCGGGTCGCGTACCTGGTGTACCGAGGAAACCCGCACTGCGGGGGCCAGGGCGTGTACACCCGGGAGCTGGCCCGCGAGCTCACCGACCTCGGCGCCGACGTCACCGTGTTCGCCGGGGCGCCGTACCCCGAGCTGGCCGACCCGACCCACCTGGTGCGGGTCCCGAGCCTCGACCTGTACCGGCCGTCGAACCCGTTCCGGGTCCCCTGGCCCCACGAGCTGCGCACCTCGGTCGACCTGCGGGAGTTCGCCATCATGTGCGGCGCCGGGTTCCCGGAGCCGTACACGTTCAGCCTCCGGGCCCGGCGGCTCCTCGCCTCCCGCCGGGACGACTTCGACCTCATCCACGACAACCAGTGCCTCGGGCGGGGCCTCGTCCCGATGATGGAACGCGACGGCTGGCCGGTCCTCGCCACCTTGCACCACCCGATCACCGTCGACCGAGACCTCGACCTCGCCCACGCCCGCGGCCCGTGGCGACGCGCCACGCTGCGGCGCTGGTACGGGTTCCTCGACATGCAGATGGCGGTCGCCCGCCTGATCCCCCGCCTCCTCACCGTCTCCGAGTCGTCCCGCCGTGACATCACCGAGCAGATGGGCGTCCCCGCCGAGCGGCTCCACGTCGTCCCGGTCGGCGTCAACCCGGCGGTGTTCCGGCCGCTGCCCGACCGGGCCCGCGTGCCGGGCCGGCTCATGACCACCGCCAGCGCCGACGTCCCCATGAAGGGCCTCGTCCCGCTGCTCGAGGCGCTGGCCAAGGTGCGCACCGAACGCCCCGACGCGCACTTGGTCGTCATCGGCCGCCCGAAGCACAAGAGCCGGATCCCCCGACGAATCGACGAGCTGGGCCTCACCGACGCGGTCGAGTTCGTCAGCGGCGTCACCACCGAGGCGATCGTCGAGCACTACGCGCAGGCTGAGGTGGCGTGCGTCCCGTCCCTGTACGAGGGGTTCTCGCTGCCCGCCGTCGAAGCCATGGCGTGCGGAGTCCCGGTGGTCGGCACCACCGGGGGCGCCGTCCCGGAGGTGATCGGCCGCGACGGGGAGACCGGCCTGCTGGTCCCGCCCAGCGACCCGTCCGCGCTCGCGGCCGCGATCTTGCGCGGGCTCGGCGACCCGGTGCTGCGGGAGCGGATCGGCGCGGCCGGCCGAGCCCGGGTCCTGGAGCGGTTCACGTGGCGGCGCACCGCGGAGCGGACCCTCGAGCACTACCGGCTCCTCCTCGACGAGCACGCCCGGGCCGACACGCCGTGCTGACCGTCGACTTCGAACGGCTCGGGCTGCGGCGCGGCGACCGGGTCCTGGACCTCGGCTGCGGCGGCGGCCGGCACGCCTTCGAGGCGTGGCGGCGCGGCGCGACGGTCGTCGCCCTCGACCGCTCCGAGGCCGAGCTCAAAGAGGTCCGGGCCGTGACCGGCGGGATGCTCGCGGCCGGGGAGCTCACCTCGGTGCCCGGCGGCGCGCTGAACGGCGACGCGCTCGCGGTGCCGGTCCGGGACGGCGTCTTCGACGCCGTCATCGCCTCCGAGGTCCTCGAGCACGTGTGGGACGACCGGGGCGCGCTCGCCGAGCTGGTCCGGGTCCTGCGTCCCGGCGGTCGCCTCGCGGTGACCGTCCCCACCCGCTGGCCCGAGCGCGTCTGCTGGGCGCTCGACTACCGCTACCACGACACACCGGGCGGGCACGTTCGGATCTACCGGCAGCACGAGCTCGAGGCGAAGGTCGAAGCGGCCGGCTGCTGGCTGCGCGGCTCGCACCACGCGCACGCGCTGCACTCGCCCTACTGGTGGCTGCGCTGCGCGACCGGTGTCGACCGGGCCGAGCCGGCCTGGGCGGTGCGCCGCTACCACGACCTGCTGGTCCGCCAGATCGAGGGCAGAGCGCCCGGCCTCGCCGCGCTCGAGCGGGCGCTGAACCCGGTGCTCGGCAAGAGCGTCGTCGTCTACGCGCAGCGGGTGACGACATGAGCCGCCGCGACGCCCGCACCCCCGCGGTGGAGGGGATCCTCACCGCCGGCGCGGTCGCGGCGACCGTAGACGCGATCGCGGCGGTGCAGCTCCCCGACGGCAACATCCCGTGGAGCCCTGGCGACCACACCGACCCGTGGAACCTGGTCGAGGCGGCAATGGCCCTCGACGTCGGCGGTCGACACCGCGAAGCCGAGCGGGCCTACGAGTGGCTCCGGTCGATGCAGCGTCCCGACGGCTGCTGGCACGCCTACTACGTCGGCCGCACGGTGAAAGACCCGGCGCTCGACACCAACGTCACCTGCTATAGCGCCAACGGGGTGTGGCACCACTACCTGTCGACCGGAGACACGAACTTCCTCGAGGAGTTCTTCCCGGTCGTCGAACGGGGCGTCGACTTCGCGCTCTCCCACCAGGCCGAGACCGGCGAGATCTCCTGGCGGGGCGACACGACCCAACCCGGTGCGCTGCTCACCGGCTCGTCGAGCATCCACGCCAGCCTGCGCTGCGCGATCGCGATCGCGGAGCGGCTCGGCCACGAACGCCCCGACTGGGAGCTGTCGCTCGGGTCACTCGCCATCGCGGTCGCACACCGTCCCGACGCGTTCCTCGACAAGGCCCGCTGGGCGATGGACTGGTACTACCCGATCCTCGGCGGGGTGCTGCGCGGCCACGCCGCGCACGCCCGAGTCGCCGCTTTCTGGGAGCGGTTCGTCGTCGCCGGGCGGGGCGTGCGCTGCGTCTCGGATCGACCCTGGGTCACCGCAGCCGAGACCTGCGAGCTGGTCCTGGCCCTCGACGCCATCGGCCTCGACCAGCAGGCCCGGAACCTCTTCACCTGGGTCCAGTTCCTCCGCGCCGACAGCGGGGGCTATTGGACCGGCGCCAACTTCGACGAGGAGCGCTTCGACACCGACGGGGAGCTGTTCCCCGTCGAGCAGCCGACCTGGAACTCAGCCGCGGTCGTCCTCGCCGCGAACGCGCTGGGCGGTCAAGGACCCACCGCGGGCCTGTTCCGTGGGGAGGCCCTCCCGGCCGGACTCAGCCGAGAGGAGCTCATCGCGGCCGGCGCCGAGATCGAGGAGGAGCTCGCGGCTCGGCGCCCGGACGCTGACTAGAGGCTCTCACGATCCTCTCATGCCCTGAGCACCAGCATCGGCGGTAGTGCGGAGCCGGCGGGACCGACCGCCCGCGGGCTCGCCGGTTCCGCCTCTCTCCTCTTTCTTGCTTCTCCTTCTGCTCGCGTCCCGGTCAGCGGCGCAGCACCCGCAGCGACCCAGTCGTGGAGTCTGGGACGAACCCGTCGGCGACCGCCTGCTGCCAGACCCGGAACGGGGCCTGCCCACCCGCGGCGGGGTCCTCGAACACGTCGTGGAAGACGAGCCGGCCGGTCTTGGCGACGTGGGGTGCCCAGCCCTGGTAGTCGCGCAGTGCCACGTCGTGGGCGTGCCCACCGTCGATGAACACCAGCCCGAGCGGGCTCGCCCAGTGGCGGGCCACGGTCGTTGAATCCCCGACCACTGCGATCACGACGTCGTCGAGCCCGGCGGCCGCGATCGTCTGGCGGAACCAGGGCAGCGTGTCGAACCGGCCGGTGACGGGATCGACGAACCGCTCGTCGTGCCACTCCCAGCCCGGCTGGTTCTCCTCGGAGCCGCGGTGATGATCGACGGTGAACAGCACCGATCCCCGCGCCCGGGCCGCCGCGCCGAGGTAGATGGCGCTCTTGCCGCAGTAGCTGCCGATCTCGAGCAGCGGCCCCGCCGCCGCGGCGGCGAGCCCCGCCTCGTGGAGGGCGAGCCCTTCGTCGTCGGGCATGAACCCGATCGCATCGCGGGCGTGCTGGAGCAGCTCGGGGTCCACGACTCCGCTCAGATGACCGGCGTCTCGACGTAGCGGCCGAAAACGTCGGCGAGCGCGCCCATGACCTCCCCGAGGGTCGCCTCGACCCGGACCGCGTCGAGCAGACCCGGGAACAGGTTCGTGGTCGGCTCGGCCGCGTCGACCCGCAGTCGGGCCAGCGCGTCGGCGACGGCCGCGTCGTCGCGGTCCGCGAGCCGCGCCGCGAGTCGCTTGCGTTGCGCCTCCTCCACCTCGGGGCCGATGCGCAGCAGCTCGGGGGGCGGCTCGTCGCTTCCCTCGAGGAAGTCGGTGACCCCCACCACCACCCGGCGGCCGTCGTTGCGCTTGCGCTCGAACGCGTAGGCGGCGTCCGCGATCTCCCCTTGGAACCAGCCCGACTCGATCTCGCGCAGCACGCCTTCGAGCATCGAGCCGTCCCCGACCTGGTCGAGGTGCGCGAAGACCTCCGCGGCCTCCCGTTCGAGCTCGTCGGTCAGCGCCTCGACGTACCAGGAGCCGCCGAGCGGGTCGGCGACGTTGGCAACTCCGGTCTCGTAGGCGAGGACCTGTTGGGTGCGCAACGCCAGCCGAGCCGCCTTCTCGGTCGGGAGGGCCAGGGTCTCGTCCATCGCGTTGGTGTGGAGGCTTTGCGTCCCGCCCAGCACCGCGGCGAGGGCCTCGATCGCGGTGCGCATGAGGTTCACCTCCGGCTGCTGCGCGGTGAGCGACACGCCGGCGGTCTGCGCGTGGCAGCGCAGCTGGCAGGACCGCTCCTGCCGCGCGCCGTACCGGTCCCGCATCCACGTCGCCCAGATCCGTCGGGCGGCCCGGTACTTGCAGATCTCCTCGAAGAAGTCCAGGTGCGCGTTGAAGAAGAACGACAGCCGCGGCGCGAAGTCGTCGACCGCCAGTCCCGCCGCCCGGGCCTGCTCCACGTACGCGAACCCGTTGGCGAGGGTGAACGCCAGCTCCTGGGCAGCCGTCGAGCCGGCCTCCCGGATGTGGTACCCCGAGATCGACACCGGGTGCCAGCGGGGCATGTCGCGGGCGCAGAACCGGATCGTGTCGCTCACCAGCCGCATCGACGGGCGGGGCGGGAACACGAACTCCTTCTGGGCCTGGTACTCCTTCAAGATGTCGTTCTGGAGGGTGCCGCCCAGCTCGGCGCGGGGCACCCCGGCCGCCTCTGCCGCCGCGACGTACATGGCGAGCAGCACCGGCGCCGGCGCGTTGATCGTCATCGACGTGGTGACCGTCCGCACGTCGATGCCCGCGTACAGGTCGACGACGTCGGCCAGCGAGTCGACCGCGACGCCGCACTTGCCGACCTCGCCCACCGCCAGCGAGTCGTCGGAGTCGCGGCCCATCAGGGTCGGGAGATCGAACGCGGTCGACAGCCCGTCGCCGCCCGCGGCGAGCAGCTCGTGGAACCGCCGGTTCGTGTCCGGCGCGGTGCCGAACCCGGCGAACATCCGCATCGTCCACAGCTTCGAGCGGTACATCGAGGCGTAGGGGCCCCGCGTGTACGGCCACAGGCCAGGCCGGCCGTCGTCGGGCCCGTAGACCGGCTCGACCGCAACCCCCGAGAGCGTCTCGAAGTCGGCGTCTCGTCGGGGCGCCGCGTCGTAGGCGGCTTGCCAACGCCCACGCGCCGTCGTCACCACCCCACGCTACAGCCGGCTCCGCCTGGTACGGTCCGCGCCGCCGCCACCAGGAGGACCGCCATGACCGCCGGCGAGGTTGTCCAAGCGCTGATCCGAGCCAACGAGGCCCGCGACATCGACGCCGTCGTGTCGCTCATGACCGACGACGTCGAGTACGAGAACGTCGGCATGGGCGTCTGTCATGGCCACGACGAGGTTCGGGGCCTCCTCGGCCCGTTCTACGAGGGGGCGGAGCGAGTGGCGTGGGAGGTGCTCGCCCAGCTCGAGACTGGCGACACGGTCATGAACGAGCGGGTCGACCGCTTCTTCATGGCGGGCGGCAAGCAGGTCGAGATCCGGGTCGCCGGGTACTTCCAGGTCCAGGGCGACCAGGTGCGAGCCTGGCGCGACTACTTCGACCCCGCCGCCCTGCTCAGCCAGCTGTAAGGCAGCTCAGCCGCGGGGGCGGCGGAACTGGCCGGTGCCGGCGGTGACCCCGCCGTCGACCGGCAGCGCGACGCCGGTCACGAACGACGCCTCGGGCGACAGCAGGAACGAGACCGCGGCCGCGACCTCGGCTGCCTCCCCGAAGCGTCCCAACGGGACGTGGCTGCGCATCTCCTCGTAGAGATCGGGCGCGTGCCGCTCGAGCGGGGTGGTCATGCCCGTGCCACGGATCCCGCCCGGGCAGACCGCGTTGACCCGGATCCCCTCCGGGCCGAGGTCGAGCGCCGCCGCCCGGACCACGTTCACGACCCCGCCCTTCGAGGCGTTGTAGGCGAAGAGGCCCGGGTCGCCGAAGAGACCCGAGACCGACGCGGTGACCACGATCGACCCGCCGCTCCCCGCGCGCAGCGCCGGAAGCGCGGCGCGGATGCCGAGCACCACGCCCCGCAGGTTCACGGCCAGGATCCGGTCGAACTCGTCGAGGGGCTGGGCGTCGATGCCGCCCATCCCGGCGACCCCCGCGTTCAGGACCACCCCATCGAGCCGGCCGAACGACGTCCGGGCCGCGTCGACGACCGCCTGGTTGCCGTCCTCGGTCGCGACGTCGGCGGTGACGGTCACCAGGCACGGGTCGCCGCCCAGCTCGTCAAGCCCGGCCGCGGCGACGTCGGCAGCCACCACCGACCACCCGTCGGCCCGCAACCGGGCCGCCACCGCCCGTCCGATCCCCGACGCGGCGCCGGTGACCAGCGCCACCGGCTCCTCGGTCGCCATCGCCGGGGAACCTAACCCAGAGCTGGCGGCCGGGTCGGGCCCCAAGCCGGCCGGGTACCCTCGTGGCCTCTCGACCGCGAGGCCCAGGAGGCCTGATGGAGCAGCGCGAGGCCCCGGATCGGAACCTGGCCATGGACCTGGCCCGGGTCACCGAGGCAGCCGCCCTGGTGGCCGGACGCTGGGTCGGCCGGGGCGACAAGGAGTCCGCCGACCAGGCCGCGGTCGACGCCATGCGCCTGGTCCTGAACAGCGTCCCCATGGACGGGATCGTCGTCATCGGGGAGGGTGAGAAGGACGAGGCCCCGATGCTGTTCAACGGGGAGGAGATCGGCGGCGGCGGCCCGGCCACCGACATCGCGGTCGACCCGATCGACGGCACCACCCTCACCGCGCTGGGCCGCAACAACGCCATCTCGGTGATCGCCCTCGCCCAGCGGGGCACCATGTTCGACCCCGGACCCTGCGTGTACATGGAGAAGATCGCGGTCGGCGCCGAGGCCACCGACCTCATCGACCTCGACGCCCCCGTGAAGACCAACCTGGAGGCGGTCGCCAAAGCACGCGGGGAGCAGGTCAAGGACGTCACCGCGGTGATCCTGGACCGGGAGCGCCACGTCGACCTGATCCGCCAGTGCCGGGAGGCGGGCGCCCGGATCCGGCTCATCCCCGACGGGGACGTGATGGGGGCACTGGCGACCGGGTGGCCCGACAGCGGCTACGACATCCTGTTCGGGATCGGCGGCACGCCCGAGGGGGTCATCGCCGCCTGCGCGCTGAAGGCGCTCGGCGGGGCGATCCACGGCCGGCTCGTGACCCGCAACGAGGAGGAGCGCCGCACCGCGCTCGACCGGGGCTACGACCTCGAGCAGATCCTCACCACCGACGAGCTGGTCGGCGGCGACGACGTCTTCTTCGCCGCCACCGCCATCACCGACGGGGACCTGCTCCAGGGGGTCCGCTACCGGGGCGAAGGGGCGACCACCGAGTCGCTGGTCATGCGGGCCAAGAGCGGCACGATTCGCCGCATCCACGCCAACCACAAGTGGCACAAGCTGCTGCGCTACTCGTCGCTGCAGTACTGACCGGGCCCCGCGTCGGTCACGGCGAGCGGAGGTAGGGCCACGCCGTCGTGGCCGTCCCCGCGGCGTCGAACACCGACCGACCGATCGCGTGGTCGACCTGGACCGCCCGGGCGAACTCGACGTAGTCGCCGGGCGTCGAGGAGCCGGCGAGCCCGCCGATCGGCGCGACGAGCGCGTGCGGGTCGCGCAGGTCGCTGCGGAGCCGCCGGATGCTCTCGTCGGTGTACAGGTACGCGTCCCGGTACACGCCGATGCGCTCCGTCCAGTACGTCATCGGGAGCCACACGTTCACCGACCGGGCGAGGGCCCGGTACGGGAACGTTGGCCAGAGCACTGGGTTCACCACCTCGAGCTGCACCGCCGGGTAGACGATCGCCCCGAGCGGCAGCGATGGCGCCTTCGACCGCAGGTACCGGGCGACGGCCACCAGCCGGCGGTTCCGCTCGGTGACGTCAGCGACCTGCCGCGACTCGATGTCGAGCGCCACTCCGTCGAATCGCTGCCCGTCGGCCCGGAACCGCACGATTGCGCCGAGGCGAGCCTCGTCGCGGGCCGGGTCGGCGAGCTGCGGGTAGTACCAGGCGACGACCCGCAGTCCCCGCGCGTGGGCGCGCCGCAGGATCTCCGAGACGAGGGTCGGGTTGACGATCAGGTCCGGGGAGCGGGGGTCGTCGATCGCCGCCTGCAGGTACAGGGTGTGGACGCCGAGCGCGGCGAGATCATCGACCGACTGCGGCACCACCGTCGCCGGCCCGGGCGCGGGCAGAAACGCCGGCACGTACTCGAACACGTCGACCCACGCGCCAAGCCCGGTGAACGGCGCCGGGTCGGGCGGGTCACCGGCCGCGCGGGCCGGGGCGGCCCGACCGGCCGCGGCGAGCGTGACGACGGCCGCGAGGGCGGCGCACCCTCGGGCCACTCGCCGTCGCCGCACCCGCGGGACCCTACGCGGCGGTCTCCCGGGTCCGCGACGGGGGGCCGCTCAGCTGGTGGTAGACGGCTCCGACACGCCCGCGACCTCGAGGCGCAGCTCGGCGCGGGCGAGCGCTTCCGCAGCCTCCTCGTCGTTCTCGTCGGCGTCGAGTCGGGCCCGGGCCCGGTCGCGGGCCGCCTCGGCCCGCGGCACGTCGATCTGGGCAGGCAGCTCGGCGACGTCGGAGAGGATGAGGACCCGGTCGCCGCTCACTTCGACGAACCCGCCGTGGACGGCGACCACCTGCTCCGAGTTGTCGGGCAGCAACGCCCGAACCTTCGCGATGCCGAGCGCGCCGAGGAACGGCATGTGGCCAGGCAGGAAGGCGAGGTCACCCTCGGTGGTCCGGCACACCACCATCTCGGCGGTGCCCTCGTAGAGGACCTCCTCGGGCGACACGACCTGCGCGGTGAGGATCGGGTTGTCGGCCACTACCCCTCCTGGAGCGTCTTGGCCTTCGCGAGGACGCTCTCGACGTTGCCGACGTTGAAGAACGCCTGCTCGGGGACCTCGTCGAGCTCGCCCTGGGCGACCGCCTCGAAGCTCTCCACCGTCTCCTTGACCGGCACGTAGATGCCCTTCAAGCCGGTGAACACCTCGCCGACGAAGAACGGCTGCGACAGGAACCGCTGGATCTTGCGAGCCCGGGACACGACGAGCTTGTCCTCCTCCGAGAGCTCGTCGATCCCGAGAATCGCGATGATGTCCTGGAGTTCCTTGTAGCGCTGCAGGATCTCCTGGACCTGCAACGCGACTTGGTAGTGGTGGTCGCCGACGATCTCGGGAGCCAAGATGTTCGACGTTGACGCGAGCGGGTCGACGGCCGGATAGATCCCGAGCGCCGCGATCTGCCGGCTCAGCTCGGTCGTCGCGTCGAGGTGCGTGAACGTCGTGAAGGGGGCGGGGTCGGTGTAGTCGTCGGCCGGCACGTACACGGCCTGCACCGAGGTGATCGAGTGGCCCTTGGTGGAGGTGATGCGCTCTTGCAGCTCGCCCATCTCGTCGGCCAGCGTCGGCTGGTATCCGACCGCAGAAGGCATCCGGCCGAGCAGCGTCGACACCTCCGAGCCCGCCTGGACGAACCGGAAGATGTTGTCGACGAAGAGCAGCACGTCCTGGTTCTTCACGTCGCGGAAGTACTCGGCGATGGTGAGCGCCGACAGCGCGACCCGGAGCCGCACGCCGGGCGGCTCGTCCATCTGCCCGTATACGAGGGCCGCCTTCTCGAGCACGCCCGACTCCTGCATCTCGAGCCACAGGTCGGTGCCTTCACGGGTCCGCTCCCCCACCCCCGCGAAGACCGAGACGCCGCCGTGCTGGGTCGCGACTCGGTTGATCATCTCGAGGATCAAGACCGTCTTGCCGACCCCGGCACCGCCGAAGAGCCCGATCTTGCCGCCTTCGACGTACGGCTCGAGGAGGTCGATGACCTTGATGCCGGTCTCGAACATGCGGCTGCTCGGCTCGAGCTGGTCGAACTCGGGGGACGGGCGGTGGATGTCCCAGCGGTCGTCGATGTTCGTCAGCTGGTCGGGGGTCGTGTCGAGCGGCTCGCCGATGACATTGAAGACGTGGCCGAGGACGCCGTCCCCGACCGGCATCGTGATCCCCCGGCCCGTGTTGCGCACCACGGTGCCGCGGGTCAGCCCGTCGGTGGGGCGCATGCAGATGGCCCGCACTCGGCCTTCGCCGATCTGCTGGGCGACCTCCGCGACGACGGTCAGCGTGTCACCCTCCAGCTGGATGTCGAGCTCCAGCGCGTGGTTGATCTCGGGCAGCGCGTCGGGGGAACTCGACGTCGATGACCGGGCCCGCGATCGCGACGACCCGCCCCTCCTTGAGCTCGGTGGTGGGCTCCGCGGTGGTGGTCATGCCAGCTCCTGGCGTGTCAGTTGGAAACGAGGAATTGGTCGGCTTCGGGTTCGGTGGGCGTCTGGCGCAGAGCCTCGGCGCCGCTCACGATCTCCATGATCTCGGTCGTGATGGCGTCCTGGCGGGCCCGGTTCATGACCCGGGTCAGGGACACGATCAGCTCGTCGGCGTTGTCGGTCGCGGCCTTCATGGCCCGCTGGCGGGCCGCCTGCTCGGACGCGGCGGCGTTCAGAAGCGCCGCGAACACGCGCGCTTCGACGTAGCGGGGCAGCAGGCGCTCGAGAATCACCTCCGGCGACGGTTCGAATTCGTACGACGGGCCCGGACCTCCATGCGGCGTCTCGGGGCCATCGGACACTGGAGCCTCCGGCTCGACCGGGATCAGGGGCCGGACCACGACCTCCTGGTTCCCGGCCGTGATGAACCGGGTGTAGACGAGCTCCACGAGGTCGTAGGTTCCCTCGAGGAAGGGACCGAGGGCGCGCGCCGCGACAGCCCGGGCGTCTTCGTAGCTGGGCTGCTCGGAGAAGCCGGTGAACGCGGCGTCGATGTGATAGCCGCGGAAGCGGAAGTGGCTCTCCACCTTGCGGCCCACGACCACGAGTCCGTAGTCGCGGCCGGCCCGGGCGTGCGCACGCACCGTCGCCTCGGCGGCCCGTTGCACGAACGCGTTGTAGCCGCCGCAGAGGCCCCGGTCGGCGGCGATCACGACCAGGCCGACCTTGCGGATCTCAGGGCGGGGGTTCAGCAGGGGGTTGTCGGCGCCCGCGCCCCGGTCGGCGAGATCGTGGACGACCTCGGTGATCGTCTCCGCGTACGGCATCGCGGCCCGGACCCGGGCCTGGGCCTTCACGATGCGACTCGCCGCGATCAGCTCCATGGCGCGCGTGATCTTCTTCGTCGACTGGACGCTGCCGATCCGTCGCCGCAGGATTCGCTCCTGCCCGCCGGCCATCTAGGCCTGCCCGGTCACGGCTGCGGGACCCGCGCCGGGTCCACAGGCGCATCCCGGGAGCCGGCCGACGTGCTGTCGCTCAATTTCACGGTCGCCATGAACTCGGTGCGGAAGTCCTCGATCGCGCGGCGGATCTCCTCCGCATCCGGGAGCGCCCCTGTGTCGCGGATCTCGCCGAGGAGCCGGCCGTGTCGGACGTGGAAGTAGTCGAGCAGGTCCTGCTCGAAGCGGCGGATCTCGTCGACCGGGAGGTCGTCGACCAGCCCGTTGGTCCCGGCGAAGATCACGATCACCTGGTCCTCGACCGGCATCGGCGAGTTCAGCGGCTGCTTCAGCAGCTCAACGAGCCGCTGGCCCCGGTCGAGCTGGGCGCGGGAGACCGCGTCGAGCTCGGACCCGAACGTCGCGAACGCCTCCAGGTCCCGGAACTGGGCCAGGTCGATCTTCAACGTGCCGGCGACGCTCTTCATCGCCTTGATCTGCGCCGCGCCACCGACGCGGGAGACCGAGATGCCGACGTCCACGGCCGGTCGGACGCCGGACTTGAACAGGTCGTCGACGAGGTAGATCTGCCCGTCGGTGATCGAGATGACGTTGGTCGGGATGTACGCCGACACGTCGCCGGCCTTCGTCTCGATGATCGGGAGCGCGGTCAACGACCCGGCTCCCTGAGTGTCGTTGAGCTTCGCGGCTCGCTCCAGCAGGCGGCTGTGGAGGTAGAAGACGTCGCCGGGGTACGCCTCGCGGCCCGGCGGCCGGCGCAGCAGCAGCGAGATCTGCCGGTACGCCTCGGCCTGCTTCGAGAGGTCGTCGTAGACGATGAGGGCGGCCTCGCCCTTCTCCATCCAGTGCTGACCCATCGCGCACCCCGCGTACGGGGCGAGGTACTTGAACACCGCCTCTTCGGCGGCGGGAGCGTTGACCACCACCGTGTACTCCATCGCCCCGTGCTCCTCGAGCGTGGCGACGGTCTGGGCGACCGAGGAACCCTTCTGACCGACCGCGACGTAGATGCACTTCACCCCCGCGCCCCGCTGGTTCAGGATCGTGTCGACCGCCACGGTCGTCTTGCCCGTCTTGCGGTCTCCGATGATCAGCTCCCGCTGGCCGCGCCCAATCGGGGTCATGGCGTCGATGGCCTTGATGCCGGTCTGGAGCGGCTCGTGGACCGGCTGGCGGTACACGATGCCGGGCGCTTGGACCTCGAGCCGACGCTGCGCCTCGGCCGCGACGGGCCCCTTCCCGTCGACCGGCTGACCGAGCGGGTTCACGACCCGGCCGATCAGCGGGTCGCCGACCGGGACGGAGAGGATCCGGCCGGTCGCCTTGACCGCCTCACCCTCCTCGACGTCGTCGACCTGGCCGAGGACGACCGCGCCGATCGAGTCCTCCTCCAGGTTCAGGGCCAAGCCCAGGGTGCCGTTGGCGAACTCGACCAGCTCGTTGACCGCGATGTCGGGCAGGCCGGCAATCCGCGCGATGCCGTCCCCGACCTCGAGGACCTTCCCGACCCGAGCCGCCTCGAGGCTGGGATGAAAGGTGTCGACGTGGCGGCGGAGCGCGTCCGCGATCTCGTCGGCGTTGATGGTCAGCTGCGGCATGCGTGCTCCTCGGCGGGGCGGCAACCCCGGCCCTCGTTCAGACCTGCTCTTTCAACTGCTCCAGACGGTGACGGACCGTCCCGTCGATGACCGTGTCCCCAACCCGGGCGACGACGCCCCCCAGGACCGACGGGTCGACAATCACCTTCACGTCGATCTTCTTGCCGGTGGCGCGCCCGAGTGCCTCGGTGAGCCGCTTGATCTGGCGGTCGTCGAGCGGGATGGCACTGCGAACCTCGGCGAAGTCCCGCTGGCGCTCCTCAGCGGCCAGCTCGACGAAGCGTTCCACGATCGAGGGCAGGTCCCCGGCGTGCCCGGCCGCGACGATCAAGGAGATGAGACCGGTGCTGGCCGGGAGGCCGCCGCCGAGCAGCTCCTCCACCACCGCGAGCCGACGGTCGACCGGCAGCTTCGGGTCGGTGAGGGCCATGCGCAGCGCATCGGAGTCCTCCAGGCTGCGCGAGAAGCGGAAGAGGTCGTCCTCGATGTCGGCGAGGTGCCCCTCCCCGCGGGCTACCTCCAGCAGACCCTGGGCGTACGCCTCGTTGCGCTCCCGAGCTGTCGTCATCCGTGGCCGTTCCCGCTCGCCCCGACCGAGTCGATGTAGCTCTCCACCAGCGCCAGCTGGGTCTCCCGATCGAGGCTGCGCTCGACGATCCGCTCGGCGAGGTCGATGGACAGACCAGCGACCCGGGTGCGCAAGTCGGTGAGCGCGCGCTCAGCGTCCAGCCGGATGTCCTCCTGGGCCCGACCGCGAGCCTCCTCCGCCTCCGCGTCGGCGCGGGCCATGAGCTCCTGGCGGAGCCGCTCCGCGTCCTGATGAGCCGCCTCGATGATCTGCGTCGCCTCCGAGCGCGCCTCCGCGAGCTTGGCCTCGTACTGGCGGCGCTGCTCCTCGGCTTGCTCGCGGGCCCGCTCGGCTCCCTCGAGCTCGCCGCGGATCTTCTCCGTGCGCTCCTGCATCGTCTTGCGAAGGATGGGGAAGGCGTACTTCATCAGCGCCAGGGCCACGATGATGAAGGCGATGGTGCCCCAGATCAGCTCCGACCCTGCCGGACTGAAGAGGCTCGGCGCCTTGTTGCAATCGTCGAGCGCGTTCGTGAAGCCCGTGTACTGCTTCTTGGCGATCTGGGCCTGGTTGTCCTTGAGCGCCTTCTGCACACAGGTGACCAGCGACTCGCCAGAGCTCGTCCCCGGGTCGGTCGCGAACGCGACCTGCGGGACGGCGACAACCAGGACCGCGCCAAGCAGCCCCGCCGCGAGGAAAGTTCGGATCCGCATGTCAGACCTCTAGATGAAGTGGAGGACGAAGCCGATGAGGGCCAGCGCCTCCGCGAAGGCGATGCCGAGGAACATCGTCGTGCGGACGTTGCCCGCCATCTCGGGCTGGCGGGCCATGGCCTGCACCGACTGGCCCACGAGGTAGCCGATGCCGATGCCGGGGCCGATCGCGGCGAGCCCGTACCCGACGGACGACAGACCGCTCTTCAACTCGCCACTTCCGATGGCGCCGATAATCAGGGTGTGCACCGTTGTGCTCCTTGTCAGGTGTGGTCGAGATCAGTGTTCGGGATGGATGGATTCGTTGACGTACACCGCGGTGAGGATCGTAAAGATGTACGCCTGCAGCACCGCGACGAGGACCTCGAAGCCGGTGAAGGCCACGAGCCCGGCGAACGGAAGCGGAGCGAAGATCACCTGATACCAACCACTATTCCGCGCGATGAGCAGCTGGTCGGTCATGATGGCGAAGATCGCGAGCAGCACGTGCCCCGCCGTCATGTTGGCGAAGAGCCGGACCGCCAGCGAGAACGGCCGCACCAGGTACTTCGAGAACAGCTCGATCGGGACCACGAGAAACTTCAGCGCGAACGGGACGCCGGGTGGGCTGATGTTGTGCCAGAAGTACTTCGGGCCCTGCTTGACGAACCCGGTGACGATGAACGTCCCCCAGCTCACGAGAGCCAGCATCAGCGGCAACGCGAGGCGGGACGTGGCGGGGAAGAACACGCCGGGGACGACCTCGAAGATGTTCATGAAGAAGATGAAGAAGAACAGCGTGGCGAAGAACGGGGTCCAGTTCCGGCCGTCCTCGCCGATCGCGGCCAGGCTGACCTGGTCCTCGATGAGCTCGTAGCTGGCCTCGCAGACGTTCTGGACGCCGGTCGGGACCAGTGCCCGCCGTCGGCTCCCGGCCCAGAACAGGGCGATGCAGATCGCGGTGGACGCCAGCGCCAAGAGCGCGGTCTTGTTGAACTCGAGGAGCGTGTGCTGGGCGAAGATCCCCTTCCACACGAAGATCTCGTTGATGTTGGGTAGGAGGTTGGCGACCACCGGGTTCAACGCGTCACTCCCAGCGACGGCCGGGCTTGAGGCCCGGAGAGGCGAGCGAGAAGCTGACCGACCGCAGCTCCCAGAAGAGCAGTCCGAAGTAGCCGACGACGAGCGTGATGCAGAACACCGGCCAGTCGACGATGTTCAGGGCTTTGATCCCAGCCCCGATCGCGGTCAGGAGCGCCAGGCGCACGAGAAAGCCGAACAGCGCGACGCCCATCAGCAGGTTGGGGTCGCGGCGAGCCGCCCAGCCGAGGCTGGCTGCCGCGACGAGGAAGTTGACGACCAGCAGCGCCACGGCGAGCGCGACTGCGGCAGCTGCGTCGAGGCCCCGCCAGAGGCCTACGCCGAGCATCACGATCGGCGTTGCGATCGCGGCCCGGCGAGCCAGGTCGACCGCGATTCGCGACTCGATCCGGTCGACGTCGGGGACCGCGGGCACGGTCGGCGTGGTCACGGGCGCGTCCCGCCGTCCGCCTGGCCTCTCGAGCGTCGGGCCCAGGGCTTTCCCTCGTCATGACGAGCGATCCGCCGCTCGTAGCGGTAGTAGGCGGAGGTGAACGAGCACGCGGCCCCGAACGCGGCCAGGACGAGCAAGAAGAGGGGCGCCGTGCCGGCCCGGCTGTCGATCCAAGCGCCCAGGAGCCCGAAGAGGACGGGGACGATGACCATCGCCACCGCGTAGCTGAACGCGTCGTTCTCCGCGGTCGGGATGTTGGAGCGCAACCGCCGCACGGGGTCGCTCACGGAGCCTGGTTCCCCTCGTTCCGCCCTGTTCGGGCGCCACCTCGGGCCAAACCCGAGGCGCTTGTGAATGTTTTCACACAGTATCGGGGTGGCCGGTCGAGCGTCAAACCCGGGGTCAGCTCCGATCTCCGGCGGCTCGCCGCCGGGCCTCGAAGTCAACCACGCCCTCACGGCTCGCGTCGGCCCCGGCCTGGGCCTTCGTCGATCGGCGGAACGACCGGACCCCGGGGTGGAAGTAGGTGAAGAGGAGGAGGGCGAGGCCGGCCAGCGCGAGCGGCACCAGCGCGTTCCCCCGGTTCGTGTAGGTGGGAATGAGCGCGACCGCGGAGAGCAAGGCGGTCCAGAGCCAGAGGATGACGACGGACCGCCGGGGGCCGTGGCCGAGCCGCATGAGCCGATGGTGAAGGTGCTCCCGATCGGCCCGTGAGAACGATTCTCCGTGGATGACCCGCCGGAGGAACGAGAACCCGGTGTCGACGATCGGGACAGCGAGGATCAGGATCGGGATCAGCAGGGGGGCGAAGAAGAAGTAGGTCTGGCCGCTGAACTCGTCGGCGGTCCGCCCCCCAACCGTGATCGTGGTGACCGCCATCAGCAGGCCGAGGAACATCGCGCCCGCGTCGCCCATGAAGATGCGAGCCGGGCTGAAGTTGTGGGGCAGGAACCCAACGCAGATCGCGACCACGATCACCGCAACCAGCGGCGCGATGTTCGACCCTTCGAGCAGCCCGGCCTTGAAGAGCCGATCCGCGTAGAGGAACAACGCGGTGCCGGCGATGATGACGATCCCCGCCGCGAGCCCGTCGAGCCCGTCGATCAGGTTCAGGGCGTTGGCAAGCACCACCACGCCGATCACGGTGAGGAGCGACGCCAGCCCGGGCGAGAGAACGATGTACTGGTAGCTGGCGAACGGGACCCGGAAGTACAGCATCGTGACCCCGAACAGGGACAGCACGCTTCCCGCGAGAACCTGGCCCGCGACCTTCGCGGGGGGCGACACCTCACGCAGGTCGTCGACGGCGCCGGTCAGGAACATGACACCGGCCGCCAGGAGCAGCCCGATGGGCTCCGACGAGTCGGCGAACATCTCGTGGAACTGATTCAGCTGCGACGCCACCGCCATCGCGGCGAGGAACCCCGCGAACATGGCCGCACCGCCAAGGGAGGGCATCGGCTCGTTGTGGACGCTCCGGTTCCCCGGCATCGACATCGCGCCGATGCGCGGCGCGAGCCATCGCATGCCGAAGGTCAGAACGAAGGTGGTGATCGCGCCGACTGCCCCGACCACCGTGTAGCCGAGCATCGGGGCTCAGACCAGGTCGGGATACGGCATGAACTTCGAGCAGAGGCGGTTGCTGGCCTCACGCACCTCGAGGCTGACCTGCGGATCCGACCGGGCGCCCAGGACCTGGGCCATCAGGGAGGCGATCTCAGCCATCTCGGGCTCCTGCATGCCCGCGGTGGTGACGGCCGCCGTCCCGAGCCGCAGGCCGCTGGTCACGAACGGCTTCTCAGGGTCGTTGGGGATCGCGTTCTTGTTGCAGGTGATCCCCGCCGCGTCGAGCGCCTCCTGGGCCACCTTGCCCGTCACCCCGAAGGGGCGCAGGTCGACGAGGAGCAGATGGTTGTCGGTCCCGCCCGACACGATCCGGAACCCCTCCTGGTCCAGCGCGGCCGCGAGAGCTCGGGCGTTGCGGACGATCTGACCCGAGTACTCGCGGAACGAAGGCTGGGTCGCCTCGTGGAACGCCACCGCCTTCGCCGCGATGACGTGCATGAGCGGGCCACCCTGCAAGCCCGGGAAGACCGCCTTGTCGATCGCAGTCGCGTAAGCGGACCGACACAGGATGCAGCCAGCCCGCGGGCCGCGCAGCGTCTTGTGAGTCGTGAGCGTGACGACGTCAGCGAACGGGACCGGCGACGGATGCACGCCACCGGCGACCAAGCCGGCGATGTGCGCCGCGTCCACCAGGAGGAGAGCTCCACCTCGTCGGCGATCGAGCGGAACGCCTCGAAGTCGATCACACGCGGGTAGGCGGTCGCACCAGCCACGATGAGCTTGGGGCGCTCGGCCCGGGCGAGCGCAGCGACCGAGTCGTAGTCCAGGGTCTCGCGGTCGTCGTCGACGCCGTAGGCGACGAAGCGGTACAGACGCCCACTGAAGTTGACCGAGGAACCGTGCGTCAGGTGACCGCCCTGGTCGAGGCGCATCCCCATGACCGTGTCGCCGGGCTCGATCAGCGCCAGGTAGGCAGCGAAGTTCGCGCTGGCCCCCGAGTGCGGCTGCACGTTGGCGTGCTCCGCGCCGAAGAGGTCGCAGGCTCGGTTGCGGGCCAGCTCCTCGACCTCGTCGACGACTGCGTTGCCGCCGTAGTACCGCTTGCCCGGATAGCCCTCTGAGTACTTGTTGGTCAGCACCGATCCTTGCGCCTCCAGGATCGCCGTAGAGGCGAAGTTCTCGGAGGCGATGAGCTGGATCGTGGTGTTCTGACGCTCGAGGCTCGCGTTGGACGATGTCGGCGACCGCGGGGTCCGCCGCGGCGAGCATCTGGAGGGGGCCGGACACGCTGCCCAGCGTATCGGTGGGGTCCACCCCCGGGCCCGATGCCACCGGCGGGGGCCCGGTCAAGCCGGCCCGGCTGCCCGGCAATTCTCGGCGGGCCAGGCCAGGTCGACGAGACGGTCTACCAGATCCGCGATCTCGTCGGCCGTGTCCTCGTACCGGTCGATCGACTGGCCCATAGGGTCGGGGACGTCGTCGTCGGCGGCGGCCCCCAAGAGCTCCAAGTCGTCGCGGGCTCGAGCGGCCCTGGCCAGCCACCTTCTCAGCGGCTCACCAGCCGGTCGGGCGCCGATCTCGCTGCCACGCCGCACGAGTTCCTTGAGCGTGAAGACCCGCAGCCACGCGTCGGGGTCGAGGGCCAAAGCGTCCCGCACGTGCTCGCGGGCCATGCCGAGCACAAGGTCGGATCGTTCCACGAGGGCGGGCGTCGTCTCGGTGCTGCGGTGGTCCGACAAGTCGATGCCCCGGAGGAGCATCACCTCGATGTTCTCGGGCGTGGTCCGCCAACCGCCGGGGAGGCGACCGGCGGAACGGACCTGCGCGGGGACGCCGCGCTCGGCAAGGGCGCGCGACAGCAGCGCCGCCCCAACGGGCGAACGGCACACGTTGGCCGTGCAGAGCACGAGGACCTCGATGTGCGGAGTGTACGAAAAGCCGCTGCAGACGGCGCACGATCCGGTTCAACCCACCCGGCCGGGCAGGGTCGGAACGGTCAGGCGTACCCGCCGCTCCGTGCCCGACCGGTGGCACGACGGATCAACGACACTCCCCCTTCGTAGGTGGCCTTCGTCCAGTCGCGGGCGGACGACGCGCCGAACGGCTTGGGGTTCGCTCCGTGCTCACGACGTCGCGCGTTGAACCCGTACACGCGTCCCTCACGACGGAGCTCGCGAGGCCGCCAGGTTACGGACAGCGAGAGCGTCAACTCGGAGCGCGACTTGACGAAATGGGGGCGGTGCGGCGGGACGTAGATCCCGACGCCAGGCGCGATGTCGAACGCTTGCCGGTTCACCGGCGAGTAGGTCGTATTGCGCTGCCCGTTCCGGTAGTAGTGCTCGAGGAACCGTTGACCCTCCTCCTCGCTGGGAGGCTCCGCGACTGTGAACTCCTTCTTCCCGATGACCTGGAGCAGGAAGTTGTGTTCTGGGTCGCAATGACTCGGCGTGACGCTCTCGGCGCCGCTGAGAAAGAGGTATGCCTCGCGGTGCGTCACGTCGTAGCCGGGCCCGAGGAGGGCCGCGACTTGGTCGAGGACCTGGTTGCAAAGGCGGCCATAGGCTGGGTCCTGCATCACGTACTTCACGACCATCCAGCAGCCGTTGTGTTCCATCCCGCGAATGATCTCGAGTGGGGGCAGGTCCAGGCGCGGCGCCGGCGACCCATCGCCGCGTACCTCGGGGATGTTCCCCAGATTGTGTTCGATGAGGTCCTCGGGGAAGCGTGAGACGAGCTCACAGACGGCGTCGAAAGTCAGGAGCGGGTGGTCGACGAGCCGATGGGGAAGCGTGAACGGCTGCTGCCCGTAACTCGCTTTCCAGGTGGCTGGATCGAGGTCCAGCCACCCGTCAGGGGGAGCGAGGATCGCGTTGGTTGTCATCGGACGAACCTCCGAAGCCGACGTCGCAAGGATACCAATCGAGGGATCATCTGCACCGCCAACCGGTCGACTCCCCCATCGAGCGCGACCAGCGCGGTGGCGAACTCACGACGATCTGGGAGTAACCGGTTGATGAACTCGTTCTCGGGATGTGCGCAGGAGTCGATGTGTTCGAGCGTCGCGTCAGCCGCGAACCACTGCACCATGTCGTGAATCAGTTGGGTACCGGGCGAGAACCGCGCCAGCCGCTCGTCGTATGCGATCTTGAACATGAAGAGCGTGTCGTGGTCGCGGATGGCGAAGAGCTCGGCGGCTACCCCCTTGCCGGTGGTCGTCGCGAGCATGACCAACTCGTCGCGTTCGAGCAGGCGGCTCGAACCGTCACGCGCGTAGGCGGCTGTGTCTGGGTTGGACACCAGCGCGGTCTGCTGCCGACCGACCCAGCCGGCTGCCTCCAGCGAGAGGAACTGCTCGACCACGTCGGAATCCCTCGCGACGTCCCGGGTCTCGAACGGTGTGCCGGTGTGGCGTTCGACCTGACGGGAGCGACGTTCGAAGCTCCGCCGGCGTCGGCCTCTCTGGGGTGCGATGTTCGATCCGAGTGAGGTGCGGTCGAGGGTCGCCCGGGCGTAGCACTCGTAGCGGGCAAATCGGCGAGCGCCGGCCGCGCCAACGAGAGCGGATTCGACCCGGCCCCCGATCGGGAGGAGCTCCAGGATCAGCATCCGTGGCCGCGGTCGCAGCTGAGCGAGTGCGTCGAGAGCGAGTCGCCACGCCATCTGGGCCCGGTCGTCGTCGACGATCAGGGGAACGCCAAGGAAGCACTGCTCGTGGCACCACGTCCGCACGGCCCGGAGCCGAAGCCGACGCCAATGGCGCGTCTGGACGAACGGCGCCGCGAAGACGGCCTCGGTGCCGTCGAAGACGAGAACGAGGAACGGACTGTCCTCGGATGCCAGGTGTCGGGCCGCCGAGACTGCCAGAGTCGGCGAGAAGTACGGGTTTGGTTCGCAGGCGCGGCGCGCGAGATCCTCCCAAGCCCGGGTCGTCTCCGAAGTGACCTCCGTCAACGGTTCGACCTGGACGTGCAGCTGCGGAGCCGCTGTTCCGGGTGTGCTCGCTGGCCTCTCCACGCTCCGATCAGTACGGGCGTCGACCGCTGCCGTATTCACCATGTCGTGCTCCTTCGGCCCCGGTGAACCGGCCCTGAACCCCTGCTTCAGCTCCCGAACCTGGTGTCGAGACCGTCGGAGCATCGGGAGGGTGCGGGCCACTTCCACGTTGAGACGTCCGCGGGCTGGGATGAGGAGGGTGCGGATGGTGCGCCGATCCGGGTACAAGGCCGCCTTGAAGTCGTTGCCGGGATCGGTGCACGAGTCGACCCACTGCTGGTCCGTCTCGTCTTGAAACGTCGTCAGCAACGCAACGTCGAGTAGGCGACCCGGGCCGTAGCGCCGATAGCTCTCGTCGTAGGTGATCTTGAGCTGGAAAACACCGTCGGCGGCCTGGAGGCGCAGGGCCATCGCCAGAACGACGCCATCGTCAGTCTCGAGGCTCGGCAGCTCGAGGCGGCCAGCGTTTGCGAAGCGGGCTGCCATGTCGAGGAAGAACGCGGCGTGGCTTGGTCGCGAGGCTAGAGCCGTGCCGGCTTCGCCCTTCCAACCCGCGGCCTCAAGCTCCAGAAAACGCTGCCAGGCAGCTGGTTCGTGGGCTCGATCGACGACGTGCACGAGGCCGACTTCGTGTTCGAGCTGACGGCGGTGTTGCGTGAGGCGCTTTCGGCGATGCTTCGTCAAGGCGGCGAGGTACTGCCCGTCTTCGCGGCGACGGAGAACTGGCCGCTCGAAGCTGGAGAGGGTGTGCAACGGGTGCGGGGCCGCCAGGTCCGTGAGCGTGTCGAGGACAGGGCCGTCTCCGATCCAGTCGAGCACAGACAGCCGCGGCCTGCGACGGCCGATCCAGGACGACAGCAACTGGTCGAGCGCCGAGGGCAGGTGATCGCGATCGACGAGCGGGGTGCCGAGCACCGAATAGTCGTGGCGCCAGCCCACCTCGGCCGAGACTGGGAGCCGCCGCCACGATCGGGTTCTTCGGACCGGCAGGGCCAAGCGAGCGTCCGGGCCGTCCGTGATGAGCAGGAGCCGGACCCTGCCTGTCTCGTCGAGATGCTCCAGCGCGGGGACGAGGAATTCGGGCTCGAAAAAGGGGTTGGGCTCGACCGCCCGCGTCGCGAGCGCACCCCAGGCCGTGAGTTCGCGCGCCCGTGAGCTCCGACACCGGCACCAGAGTCATATCCATGTCGTGCTGAAGCGTACGCGGACCGACACCGTATGACGAGTGACCGTGCGTCGGGTCAGCGCAACGGAGAACATGTCGAGGTCGACGCGGAAGTCGTCGTATCCTCGCCCGAAGTTCAGATCAAGGGAGAGAGATTGTCTTCCCGTGTCACGGTCATCGCGTACCACACGATCGGCAGCTGCAGCGCACAGGACGACTCCGATCTGCTGTTCCTTTCACCGGCCGCGTTCGAAGCGCAGATGGAGTACCTGAGTCAGCATCGCCAGATCGTCAGGCTCGAAGACGCAGCATCGGGCGAGATCAAAGCCGGGAAGCCAGCCGTCGCGATCACGTTCGACGACGGGTACCGGGTCCTGCTCGACCATGCGCTTCCGGTGCTGGAGCGCCTGGGGCTGCCTGCGACGGTGTTCGTCCCGACGGGACACCTCGGTGACCGGAATCGGTGGGACCCTCCGTCCAGGTGCCCGCTCGAGATCATGAGCGCCGATGAGCTGCGCGGCGCCGAGGAGCGGGGTCTGATGGTCGAGAGTCATGGGCATGAGCACATCGACCTCGCTCACGCCTCCTACGATGTGGCCCGCGGAGACCTTGAGCGCAGCGTCGACGTTCTCCGGGAGATCACTGGCCGGTCTCCTCGGTTCCTCGCCTTCCCCTTCTCGGAGGGCTCTGTCGAGGCGCAGCGTGCCGCGGCATCGCTGGGCTTCGACGCGGCGTTCAAGATCGGAGGGCGTGACGAGGGCCAATTCGCCCGAGCCCGAGTGTGCATCGCTCGACTCGATCCCGGGTGGCTCTTTGGGGCTCAGACGAGCGGGTACTACCCGCGCGTTCGTCACGCCCCTGCGACGGAGTCCCTGCTCAGCGCCAGCGCGCCACGTTCGGGGCGGCCTCGGCCGATTGCGCCCCGGATGAGGTCGGCGAAGGCGGCCGCAACGGCGAGTCCGTCGGGGTAGTCGCGACGCAGCTCTTCGAGCGCGCTGCCGTGCCGCGTCGGTACAGCGCCTGGTCGCGGCGAGCGCCTGACCGAGGTCGTCAGGGCGGTCCGGTTGGAACGACACCGCTGCCCCGTCGGCGAGGCGCAGCGCCGGGATACCCGCCGACGCGGCGATCGGGACCCCGGCTAGGAGTCCCTCGAGGACGACCAGTCCGAAGCCCTCGCCGACGACGTGGCGCCCGCTGCCCGTTGGAACCACGACCGCATCGAAGGCCGCGAGCCACGCACCGGCCTCGCGAACCGCCCCAGCCCACGTCACCCGATAGGCAACGCCGATCGACGCCGCGATCGATTCGAGACGGCGACGCTCCCCGGGGGCGGCCGCATCGTCGTCGCCGACCACGACCAAGCGCCAGTTGAGCGCGGCCTCGGTCGCCAGGGCGCGGATCAGGGTTTCGACGCCTTTCGACGGCACGAGTCGGCCCACGAACACCGCTACCGGTCGCTCGGTCAGATCCACGGCTCGCGACTGCCAGTATCGGATCGCTTCGGCCGCCGGGACAGGGAACGCGGACGGGCGGGGCACCGGCAACACCGGGGCGTGTGGTCGTCCCGCAGCGGCCACGAGCTCGGTCGAGGTTCCGGCGACGGCGCGCACGGTTCGGGCGAGAACCCAGCCAAGCGTGTGGTCATATGCGTGGTCGTGCTTGATCCACACGACCGGGACACGCGCCAGCGGCGCCGCCCCAACACCAAGCGTCGCCGCCTTCACCCCGTCGGCAACGATGACGTCGGCCATCCAATTTCGGACCAGGTTCCGGATGTGTCGGGTCGCGCGAACGAGGTCTCGCAGCGTGCGGCCTGTCGGAACCGTTGTCACGTCGAGGCCTTCGGCACGCAGCAGCTTCGCGAACGGGCCCTCGCTGAGCAGAACTACTCGGACCTCAAGATCGTGGGCGGCGGGAAGCACGCGGGCCAGCCAGGTCTCTGAGCCGCCGAGCCACCCGCCGCCGTGCACCACGACCACCCGGTACGGGCGGTGGACCGGACTCACAGTGCGTTGGGCGACCGCTCGCCTCTCGTGACTCGATCGCAGGCCACGACAAGAGCGGCCAGTACCCAGACCAGCCCCATCAGGGCTGAGCTCCGCAGTGTGTAGTCGACAATTCCGTGCACGAGCAACGCGAACAAGGCCGCCGCAAGGCCGGCCGCCATCGCCGCGTGCGCGTGATCCTCGGAGAGCTTGGCGGGTTCTCCAGGCCGCCCAGCCCAGGGCGAGCGTGAACGCGATCAGCACCCCCACGGCGGGCAGGCCAAGCTCCGCGCCGACGGTCAGGAGCACGTTGTGCGCATGGACCGCACCAACGGTGAGCGCCTCGGAGCCCGATCGGGCCGACGCGACAGCAAAGTTATTCGGTCCGTAGCCCAGCCATGGGCGCGCCGCGATCTCCCGCTCGGCTTCCTTCCAGATCTCGGTCCGCTGGTCGTAAGGGTTTCCAATGGGGTGGAGGATCTGCCCGAAGCGAGAGGACAAGACCTCGACGGTCGTCGGATCAGAGTTGAAAGCACCGAGGGTCAGACCTAGGAGCAGCCCGACCACCGCCACCGCGGCCAGGACTCGCCACGCCTTGGGGATGAGAATCGCCAGCGCCACGATGCCGGCTCCGGCACCGAGCCACGCCCCCCGGGACAAGGAGAGAGCGAGGGCCGCCGTCGCGAGCACGGCCGCAACGGTCCCGAGCATCCGATACCAGCGCGGCAAACCGGAGAGGGTCACGCCGAGCGCCACCACCAGGAGCATCGCAGCGAGCGACCCAAGCTCGTTCGGATCTTGGAAGAACCCAACAGAACGCGTCTGCACGACGGTCCCATAATTCGTGACGCTCGTCGTGGTGGTGAATGCGGCAATGCTCATGACACAGCCGACAGCAAGGAAGACGGCAACGAGAATCCGGACATCCTGCATGTGCTCACACACTGCGACGACGGCGCAGGCAAGGGCGAACGACGCGACCACCACGATCAGTTGGTCTGTCGCCAGCGTCTGGTCAAGTGCGGACGTCAGCGAGAGTGCTCCAAGTGCACAGAGCGCGACCCCCCATCCGAGTACCCACGGAAAGGGAAGCGGCGTCTCGCTCGGTCGCAGCGTCCGAGCCAACACGACTGCGCCCACTGCGACAATCGCGACAAGGTCGATGACCTGGAAGCTTCCTGACGAGACTCTCTCCAGTCCGAACGGCATGGCCAGGAAGAAGGCGGCCGGGCCCCAGACCGGTCTGGCCAGGACTGCCGTCAGCCAGAACGCGGCGAGCGGCAGCGCCACGATGGCAAGCGGCGAGGTCGCCGCGCCAACCGCCGCCACCGCGATGCCGACGAGCAGCGCGCTGCCGGCCGCAAGCAGCAACCCGAGCCATGACCACGTAGGTCGAGCCCGGGTCGGTAGATCGGTCTCCGTCAAGATCCGCATGGCGCCCAGCCAAGAGCCCGACGTTTCACATTCACCACGCTACTGTTCCCAACGCGTGGGCAGAGCGACTCGGCAATGAGCACCGCGACGCGCGACTGGGCTGTCTCGTCGTCCACGGACCGTTCGATTCTCGATCGTCTGGGCATCGAACTCGACTCCTTGCTCCATGAGCTGCACGCTCCGATCTGCGCCCGTCGTCTTTGGTTGACGACCTGGCTGGAAGCGCACCGCGAGTTCAACCCCTGGGTCGTGTCAGTGCGCAACGGCGGGTCTCTCGTCGCTGTCGCGATGTTCGCCACTCGCCGCCGCGCCGGACACCGTGAGATCGTGGCGCTGGGCCACGGTTCAAGCGACTACGCGAGGCTCCCCGCGGGCTCTGACGCTGCGGCGGCGGTGCTGGCGGACTCCGTCGTCAGCACGCTGCGGAGCCGACACTGGGCGTGGCGGCTGCGGTTCGACCAGATCCCGGTCGACGACCCGGTGGCGACGGCCCTCGCCGCCCGCTTGGCCCACGCCGTCGTCGAGACCGGCGACCCCGCCCCCCGCCTCCTCCTGCAGCCCGACCGGCCGCTCGAGACGGTCATGAGCGCCAAGACCCGCCAGTCGCTGCGGACAGCCCGGAACCGGCTCGAGCGACTCGAGGAAGGCTACGAGGTCTGGACCGAGCGGGGACCCGGCGTGTGCGCGGAACTCGACGACGTCGAACGAGTGCACCGCCTGCGAGATCACGCGCTGGGCCGTCGAAGCGACCTGGACGACCCGGCCCGCCATCGGTTCTGGCAGGAGGTGCTCTCCGCGTACGGCAAGCGCAGCGAGGTCGAGATCGCTCGGCTTACGATCGGCTCGGAGCTCGCGGCGTACTCGGTCTCGTTCCTCGACGGCTCGAGCTACCGGCTCTGGGACACCCGGATCGACCCGGCGCGGTCGTTCGTGTCCCCGGGGAGGGTCCTCCTCGCCGACCTCATCGAGCGGCTTCGGATCGAGGGGGCGTGGACCGAGTTCGACTTCATGCGGGGCGAGGAGGACTACAAGCGGCGGATGTCCGACGACTTGGTCCCCACCGCGAACCTGCGGGCGTGGTCGTCGTCTGCCCTCCGGGGCCTCGAGCACGGCTTCCGGAGCCTGCGCGGGCGGCGAGGAGGCGGCTCGTAGCCGCTCAGCCGGGGTCCTCCGGGCCATCCGAGCCGAACTCCGAGGCCCCCACGGTCGTCTCCCACGCGATGGCTGTGCCTTCGTCGTCGGGAGTCGGCCCGGCTCGACGAAAGAACGAGCGGAGCACCGCCACGTTCTGAGGCGCGAACCGCCAGCAGAGCATCAGCCACGCGGCGGAGTACAAGGCGCCGGCGAGCAGCAGATCCGGGATCGTCCCGATGTGGACGAAGGCCAGGAACAGCGCCATGAGCCCACCGGCGACGACGCTCTCGGCCATCGCCCGGTCGATCCTGGCGAATCCGAACAGGCGAGTGCACAGGACGCAGAGAATGATCGCCTCGAAGAGGTAGGCGGCGGTCGTGGCGATGGCCGCCCCGGTCGGCCCCAGGATCGGGATGATGGCCAGGTTGAGGCCCACGTTGAACAGCATCGCCACAATGCTGGCTGTCACGGCACCCCGAATTCGCCCACGCGCGACGAGCGAGATGTTGGCGATGTTGCCGTAGGCGATCAGCAGCGGTGAGAAGGCGAGCCAGATCAGCGGCGTGGCCGCCGGACCCGCATACTTCGCGCCGAACAACAGCCTGATGATCTCCTCGGCGCGCAAGCTCACCGCGACCGCGAACGGGATGTAGACCACGGCGCAGATCGTGAACCCTCGTTCGACGGCGTGCCGGACCCGGTCGAGCGTGTTGGCCTGGGTCATCACCGGAAACGTCGCGGCCACAACCGCGAAGGCGACGAAAAGACCCGTCTCCACGAACCGGTAGGAGACGGAGTACACCGCCAGGGCGTCGTTGCCCTTGCTGAGGGCGAGGATTATTGAGTCGACCTTGAACAACGCCATGGCGACGATGGTGTCCAGCCCGAGCGGAATCGAGGCCTTGCCGATGGCCAGGAAGCTGGCCCGTCGCATCTTCGAGAAGTCGGCATGCACGCCGATCGGGCGGAGGGACACGACGACCGCGACCGCTCCGAAGGCTGATCCGGCGAGGAATGCCCCCGCGTAGCCGTCGAGCCCGTACCCGAGCGCCAGGGCCGCGACGCCGGCCACCGCGGTGAGAATCTTGTTGACGAGCTGCGCGGCCGCGACTCGCTGCAGCTTGTGGAGCGATTGCGCTGCGGCGTTCGCGGTCCGCATCGAGGTGTCGAGAAAGAAGGCGAGGAGCACCATGAGCAGCGCGGCGACGCTGGTCCCGCTCGGCCGACTCACCACCCCGATCAATCCCACGCCGAGGAAGACGGGGACCGCGACCAGCAGACGCCAGACGTAGATCTCGGCGACGAGCTCCGAGAGCCGCTCGGGGTTCACAGCCGCCTCTCGCGTCAAGACAGGATCGAAGCCCCAGATCAGGATCGACGCGAGCAGCCCCGCGAACGCGACTGCGTAGGAAAAGGCCCCGAACTGCCCCTGGCTGAGCACGCGAGCGCCGACAACCAGAAAGACGAACGCGCCCACCTTGCCGACGAGGTCCGCGAGGGTGGCGAACCCGACGTTGCGAGCCGTGCGGTGGGTGACCGAACCGACCTCAGAGGTCCCCTGGGCGGAAGGATCGCCGCCTGCTGCGGACGCTCCACCGTTGTCCGCGCCGGGTGGGTCCACGTCACCAGGCATGCGCGTACGGTACCCGGGAGGATTGTGGGAACGGCCCTTCTCGTTCACGGGCCGAGGGTCAAGATGCGCGCGTCGCCGGCCAACGCGCGAAGCAGGAATCGAAGTCCGGCGGTGCGTGACGCTCGCTTCGGCGGGTCCGCACCGTGGACAGCGGGAGTCCGCCCCGCCGCGAGCTCGCGGATGAACCGCCGGTCCGGTGCGCCCGGCACGGTGTCCACCTTGTGGACCAAGAACACCGACGGGTCGAGCGCGAACCAGCTCAGCTCCTCCTCCGAGTACCGGCGGAGGTTGGTCAGGGCGTGGGCGCCGGGGTGACTCGTGCCCGCGAAGCCCCGGCTGAGGGCGAGCGTGGGATACAAGATCTCCTCGAGTCCCGTCGATCGAGCCCGACGCATGGCATCGAGCAGCGGCGGCACCGACTCGTCCGCCGCGATCCGCTCGACCAAATCGCGGCGGAAAACCTGGCCCGGATTGAACGCCCCGTACGGCGTCGACGCTCTGAGGAGCGGCTGCCAATAGCGAGACCAGTGGTACATGAACCGGCGGCCCGTGCTCCACTCGGTGCGGGCCTCGACCGGGTGAAGCCGGGCTCCGACGTACGCGAAATGCTGCAGGAGGCCAGCCAGCTGGTCCTCGAGACCCGGCTTCACGATGAAGACGTCCGAGTCCAGCGTCACGAGACAGTCGAACCCCGGATATCGCGACAGCGCGTCCCGCATCACGAGGTAGTGGAAGTCGCTCAGGTAGCCGTATCGGAGCGGGCGACTCGACGGCGTGAAGGGCAAGTCGACCGCGGCCCGCCACGACGGACTCGGACCAGCGTCGAACACCACGATCCGGCTGTTGGGACAGGTGAGCGCCAGGTTCTCGGCCTGCTCGACCAGCGCGTCGGGTTGGTTATGGGCCGCCACGGCGAAGACGATCACGCAGCTCACGCGTAGTAGCCGCGACTCTCCGCGGGGCGGAATCCGTTTGCGACTGCTCCGACGATCTGGGCGTCCAGGGATCGCAGGGTCGCCACCGCCTCTTCCACGATCGCGACCCGTCCACCGCGCCCGACCACGAGCAGGTTCCCATCAGCGAGTGTGGCGAGCTTCTGGCCGCTGTCGTTGCCGAGGACGGGTGGTCCGTCGACGACGATCAGGTCGTAGCGGGGCGCCACGCCGTCCAGAAATCGCTCCATGTTCTGACTGATCAGATCACCAGCATCGGGATCGGGCGGGGTCGGAACGACCGTCAGTCGCGGCCTGACCTCGGCGCGGGCGTAGGGACGCTCATCAGCCGACTCACTGCGGAGCGCCTGCGCGACGCCCGGCCGCGGAGCGATCCCGAACAGCTGGGCCAGGTTCGGCCGGACGAGATCGCCGTCGATGAGCAGCACTTCGTGGCCGACCCGGGCACTCGCGAGCGCGAGGAGCGATGCGACCGTGGTCTTCCCCTCTCCAGGCAGGGCGGAGGTCACGACGAGCACCGGCGCCGTCGTCTCGTCCGGCTGCCGCGTCATGACGCGGTCGAGCTGGGTGCGAAGGTTCCGGACTGCAGGGCCCACTCTGCGGTTGGTGAGCGCGTCCGAGCCCTGCCGCACCGCCCCAGTGCGCGGGAGGGTACCCACGATCCGCAGCTGCGCGGCGTCCGAGACATCGCTCGCGGTCCGGAGCACTGGGCGGACGCGGTCCACGAGGAGAACGATGCCGATCGCGACCAGCAGCGCAGACACGGCACCGGCTGCTTCCAGCAGGTGCCGGTTGGGTCCCGAGGGTGAAGTAGGAACAACAGCCTCGGCCACGACGGTGCCCGTGAGCAGTGGGTCGGAACGCGAGAAGCGCTCCGTCGCCGCCACGAGCTGAGTCGCCGCGCTGGCGACGAAGGACGGGCTGCTCCCCTGCACGCTGATCTGCAAGTTCGACGTGTTCGCAGGGATGGACGCATTGAGGTCGTTGCTGAGGTCGGACTCGGTGACCCCGAGCTTCTGGGCGACGCCGCCGACCACCTTGTCTGAGGTGACGTAGACCTGATACTTGGGAACGACGATGCCCACCACGTCGGCGCCGATGTTGCTGCCCGGTCGGGGTGCGAACGAGATCACCGACGTCGCGGTGTACTGGTTGGCCAAGGAGTGGCTGTAGATGAAGACGCCGAGGGCGATCGGGACGGCGATAACCAAGAGCAGGCGCCATCCTCTTCGTATCGATTCGAGCAGAATTCACCGGCGTCCTCACCCCATCCGGAAATCGGCAGTCGGAACGGCACGCTTTAGCGCAAAGATGGCACGCGCCGACTCGTCAGTCGTGCGAAGTGTAGGGCTCCTCCTCCGAGAATCGCGGTTCTGCTCGTCGGCGTCGTGCGATCGGAATGGCGATCACGGCGCTGGGCGCTCGGCGCTCTGTTGGCGTGTCGGCGCGGGAGTGGACACGAGTTCGTCCCACGCCTCGAGCACCGATTCGAGGGTGATCGCGGCCATGCAGTGCCGATAGCGGTCGTCGCGTTCGAATCCGAGATCGAGGTACCCTCCCGGCACGTCGGGTGACGCGACGCACCGCGTCGCCGGACCGATCGGACCCCAGCGGCGGCACGAGGTCGGTCCGCTGAGACCGACAGTGGGGACACCGAGCGCGGCGGCAAGGTGCATCACTCCGGTGTTAACGCTCACCACGCCGACCGCATGGCCGACCCACCGCGCGCAGTCGGCGGGTGATCCGCCCGCGGCGACGTGTGTCCGGACACCACCGGCGTTCCAGGCCTCAGCGATCCGCTCGGTTCGGGTGGCGTCGTCGGGACCGCCGGTCAGGACAACGTCGAGGCCTCGGGCGCCGAGCGCCTGGGCCAGCGCAAGCCAGGAGCCGTCGGGCCAGGAGCGTTCCCGGAAGTTGGCGCCGCCCGGCCACTCGTGCAGCACCGCGTACGCTACGTCCAGCGGTGGCGGCCCGGCTGGCACCGGGATCGTGGGGTCGCTGGTCGACTGCACTCCGAGCGGCTCGACGAGGGCGCGGAAGTTGTCGAGCTCGTGGACAGTCGATCGATGGTCGAGCACGACGTCGTAGCCGAGGTGCCGATGCTGGTGACGGGTGCGCTGCCCGATGGTGCAGCGCGCTCCCGACAGGGAGCTGACGATCGCGTCGAACCGGGGCCAGGCGCCGAAGTCGACGAACACGTCAGGGTGCTCTGCTCGCACCTGGCGGACGGCGCGGGGCACGTCCCGGACCGGGAGGACGATCACGTCGTCGGGGCCCTCGAGCAGCCGGGCGAAGCCAGCGTTGGTGGCGGTCACGAACAGCACGATGCGTGCGGAGGGTCGGGCGCGTCGGAGGTCGCGAATGACGCCGGCCAGCAGAATGACGTCTCCGATCGCGGCGGTCTTGAGGAGCCCGACAGTCGCCCAGTCATCGGGGACTGGGCGGCGACCGCGGAGGCGCCGAGCCGACCCAACCAGTGCGACTGCGGGTATGCCGACCAGTCGGTCGAGCCGTTTGAGCAGCGGGTTGCCGCGGTCAGGGTGGAGCTGGGGCCTGGCAGGTTGCGGTCGTGACGCATCCATGGTGCGTCAACCGGCCTGGCGGGCGCGTCCGACCAGCTTGGTGGTGCTGCGTCCTTCGAGGAGCGGCGCCAGCAGCACCTGGCCTCCCCAGCCACTCACCTCTGCTGCGCCGACAACATCGGCTTCCCGGTAGTCGCCGCCCTTGACCAGGACGTCGGGCCGGATGGCGTTGATCAGCTCGAGGGGAGTCGGCTCGGAGAAGAGGACCACCGCATCGACCGCCGCCAGCCCGGCGAGCACCGCGGCGCGCTCGCGCTCGGGGACGACCGGACGGCCGCGGCCCTTCTGGGCCGTGACGGTTGCGTCGGTGTTGACCCCGACGACCAGGTGGTCGCAGTGCCCGTGCGCCCAGTCCAGGTAGCTGACGTGACCGGCGTGGAGGAGATCGAAGCAGCCATTCGTGAACCCGATCACGTGGCCGGCGGCCCGCCAGCGCGCCACTTTCGCGAGAACGGTGTCGAGGTCGAGCACCTTCGCGTCGAGGGTGGAGTGCTCCGGATCGCTGGCCGCGAGAGCCGCCCACACTTGGTCGCGCCTGACGCTGACCGTCCCGGTACGCGAGACGGCGACACCGGCTGCTGCGTTGGCGATGACAGCGGCCTCGCGCCAGTCGAGACCCGCGGCGGCGCTCGCCGCGAGGGCGGCGACGGCCGTGTCCCCCGCACCGGACACGTCGAAGACCTCTCGCGCGCGGGCAGGGACATGGTGCACGCCCGCTTCGTCGAGCACGACCATGCCGTGCTCGCCGCGGGTAACCACCAGCGCGGGCAGGTCGAGCTCGGCGCGCAGCGCTGCCGCTGCCTCGAGCAGCTCCGCGAGGTCGTCGCCGGGAACCCGACACGCTGCAGCAAGCTCGTGCTCGTTCGGCGTCAGGGCAGACGCTCCGGCATATCTTGAGAAATCCGCGCTCTTGGGATCGACAACGACCGGTACGCGGCTCTCGGCGGCGCGGGTGATCACCGCCCGACAGAGGGCGTCGCTGAGGACCCCTTTCGCGTAGTCGGAGAGCACGACGACGTCGGGGTGCTGGTCCAAGGCGGTCAGCACGGCGGCGTCGAAGGCGCCTCGGTGCGGCTCGGCGAGAGGCCCGATCTGCTCATCGTCGATCCGGACGACCTGCTGCCGGCTGGCGAGCACGCGGGTCTTCGTCGTGGTGGACCGTTCGGGGACGGCGACGACGAGGCTCGTCTCGACGTCCGCCGCTTCGAGCGCGTCCACGAGCGGCGGGCGACCGACGTCGTCTCCGGTCCAGCCGGCGAGCCGGACCTGCACGCCGAGCGCGGCGAGGTTCGTGGCCACGTTGCCGGCCCCCCCCACCATGACCCGCTCGGATTCGAGTCGCATGACCGGGACCGGCGCCTCGGGAGAGATGCGCGCCACCCGGCCGATGAGGTACCGGTCGAGCATCACGTCGCCGACGACGAGCGCGGTGCGACCCTCGAACCCGGAGGCCACCTCGGCGCGGAGACGTTCGAGCTGGTTCACCGGTCGCGGACAGCTCCGTCGTGCTCGACCTGACCGCACACCAGATGCCCGAGGAAGAGGTGGGCTTCCTGGATTCGGCTGGTCCGGCCGCTCGGGATGACGATCGCCTCGTCGACGAGGGGAGCCAGCCGGCCCCCGTCGCGCCCGGTCATGGCCACCGTTGAGGCGCGCCGGTCCCGAGCGGCCTCGATGCCGAGCACCACGTTCGGGCTGTTGCCAGATGTGGACAGGCCGATCACGACATCACCGCTTCGGCAGAGCGCGTGCACCTGCCGGGCGAAGACGTCGTCGAAGCCGTAGTCGTTGGACACCGCGGTCACCACCGCGGTGTCGGCCGTCAGCGCGACGGAGGCAAGCCCGGCCCGGTCGCTCTCGTACCGTCCGACGAGCTCGGCCGCGAGATGCTGGGCTTGGGATGCACTACCGCCGTTTCCGAACCAGAACACGGTTCCGCCGTCGCGCAGACAGGTCGTCATCCGAGCGGCGACTCGCTCGACGGTGGATTGCAGTTCGCGCAGACCCTCGAACAGCTGCTGGTGCTCATCGAGTTGCTGCAAGAAGTCCATTCGCACTCCTTGGGCGCGTGCGGCGCTCGTACGAGGGTAGCGTCCGGACCTTGGCGAATCGTGCTGATCGCCCGGTGGTCCTCGTCGATCGCGACGGTGTGCTGAACGTCGATCGAGCCGAGTCGGTGACGACCCTGGATGATCTTGAGCTGGCGCCGGGCGCGTTCGACGGTGCCGCGATGCTGCGAGACGACGGTTACGCGCTGGTGGTGGTCTCGAACCAGGCCTGCGTCGGTCGAGGGCAGCTGACCGTGGACGCCCTGCAGGCCATCAACGACGAGCTCAACCATCGGCTGGGGGACGCGATCAACGGCTGGTTCGTCTGCCCGCACACCGCCGAGGCGGGGTGCGACTGCCGCAAACCCTTGCCGGGCCTGGTTCGCGACGCCCAACGCGTGTGGGGCTTCGATCCGGCGTCGACGTGGTTCGTCGGCGACGACGATCGAGACGTCGAGGCGGCTCTGGCCGGTGGGTGCCGGCCGGTGTTGGTCCGCAGGGGGAAAGGCCTCGCCGCGTCGGGGCGCTGGCCGTCGGTTCCGACCTTCGACGATCTGCGGACCTTCGCGATGTGGCGACGCGAGCTGGGCGCCTGAGCGATCGGCCAGTGCTCGACCATCGCCCGATCGAGGCTCGGTTCGCTCAGCTCGGGGATCGCAGGCCGCGCAGGACCTCGGCGGCGGTGCGGATGAGAATGACGATGTCACGCCAGAGAGACCAGTGCTCGATGTACTGGTTGTCGTAGCGGGCTCGTTCCTCGATGGAGGTGTCGCCACGCAGGCCGTGCACCTGCGCCCAGCCGGTGAGGCCAGCGGGAAGGCGGTGCCGATCGTCGTAGCCATCGATGCTCATGCTGAACCGCTCGACGAAAAATGGGCGCTCGGGGCGGGGCCCGACCAACGACATCTTTCCTTGCAGCACGGTCCAGAGCTGGGGCAGTTCGTCGAGCGAGGTGGCCCGCAGGATCCGACCGACCAATGTCACCCGAGGGTCGTCGTCCACGGACCAGCGGGTGTCGCTGTCATGGTTGACGCGCAGCGTGCGGAACTTCGGGACCTCGATCTGCTGGCCGCCCTGGCCGACCCGCCTCTGGCGAAACAGCACTGGTCCGCGGCTGCTGAGCTTGACCGCGATCGCGATGATGGCCGAAAGCGGAGCGGTGACGAGCAGCACCGTGCCGGCGACCGTGACGTCGAGCACCCGCTTGAGCGTCCAGGCCGGTGCCCGTAGGGCAGCCCGGCGGACACGGTAGAGGGGAATGCCGTGCACGTCGTCGGTGTCTGGACCTTCAGGGGCGACGCCGCAGTCGAAGAAGCGGGGCACGACGTGCACGTCGACTCGGTGCGCGACTGCGGTACGAAGCACACTGACCAGCTGCGATTCGCGCGCGGGACCGAACGCGACGATGACACGGCGCACGCTTGTGCTGTCCAGCACCGCGCCGAGCTGGTCGACGTCGCCGAGTAGTGGGTACGGGAGGTTGTCGTCGAGCACTGAGTCGAGGAACCCGATCGGTGCCACACCGAGCGTCGGGTCCTCCTCGAACGCGAGCGCGAGCTCGGCGCCGATCTCTCCGGCGCCGAGGATCACGGTCGGATCGAGCAGCGCGCCCCGACGCCGCGCCCGGCGAAGGCCTCCGTACGAGAGGACGCGACCGGCGAGGAGGAGCGCCGCGCCGAGCAGCGCCACCTGGACGGTTCCGACGATGTCGCCGCCCAGCCACACCGCGGGGGCGAGCACCAGGAGTGGGATCGCGAGACGCCCGGCCAGCCACGGAACTGCGTCGAGGGCCCGCAGCGTGATCCGGGTTCGATACGCGCCGGAGATCGCGAGCGAGGCCAACGCCAACGGCAGGTACAGCAGGGCCAGTGTGGTGGTGGCTCCGATGATGAGCACGGCGACGGCGAGGGAGAGCGCGTCGACGCCGAGGAGGAACAGGGGCGTGATCCAGCGCGGGGACGCCGAGACCTCGACCGCGTGACGCCGCGCCCACGCGGCGTGGCCCTCGATAGGCCAGGACCTGCTGCGTTGCGACAGCCATCGTGGAAGCTCCGCCGAGCGTGGGCTAGCGGGTGGCTTCGGGTCGGCGGCTCAGCCGCACCAGGACGAACCCGGTCGCCACGATGACGAGGCCGAGGCCGACCAGCAACGCGATGTTCGCGCCGGTGAACGCCAACGAGCCGCTCGACGACGCCGAGGTTCCTTGCACCTCCGCGGTGGTGCAGAACGTCAGGCCGTTCGCATGCGTGAGGATCCCACCCGTCCCGAGGCACGGGTCCGTCGTCGACGTTGTAATCGTCGGCTGTGTCGGGTACGTCTGCGCCGACGCGATTGCGGCGGGCGCCAGTAGCAACCCGGTCACGCCGAGCACGACAAAGGCCCGACCAACCCAACGAAGAATGTGAATGCCCATCGTGATCTCTCCCAGTACCCCTGTTTGCTTACCCCGTATGGCCCAGTGAGAACGACTACACGAACCTCACTGGTTCCCGTCCAACCCCTGCCAGCTCCCCCAGCTAGAGCGGCCCTTCAGGTTTCCCAGTGGGCACCGTACCACGGAGGGTAGCGGGAGCGCCAGGGGTGACCACCGTCCGCGTCCGACTGACCTCACCAAGAGAACTGCCGGGGGCTGCTGTCGTCGACGTTCTCGTGGCGAAAGTGCCAGTTGATACCGGGGATTCGGGCTGAGGGTTCGACCTCCACGCTATGGAGGCCGGCTGGAAGCGCGAAATCCACGCTGGCGTCGAGGGTCTGACCTCGGGGGACCTGGAAATATCCGCCCGCGACGACCTTGGTGGGCCCGTCGACGCCGGCGACGAGGAGCGGCGACACGCCCCGTAGGTCCGGTAGCGATGCGAGCCCGGGAACGTTGACGGCCAGGACACCCTGGTACTCGCCCTCCGCCAGAGGCGTGGCCGGGTTGGGCCCGGCGACGTACCCGGACAGGCCGGTCGGGGCGACGTTGTGGAGCTTGAGGCTGATGTGCACTCCCGTGAGGCCGTGTTGCAGCGGCCGTTCCAAGAGGGTGGCGTCGACATCGAGGAACTGGTCGAGCTTGTTGCCCCCGAAGTTCATGACCGACACCGCGACGGAGTTCGACTTCGAGCTCGCCGGAGATCCCGGCCGCCTTCCATGCCTTCTCCTCGACTGGGTCCTTGGACCAGGCGAGGACGTGGCGCCCCTTGCCGATATCGGAGAGATGCGAGATGAGCGGCGCGGTCTGCCAGGGGCGCCCGGCCAGCGCGTCGACGGCGGCGCGAGCAACCGAGCTGAGTTGGTCGAGACGGTCCTGCTGGGCGCCGACGTCGGCGGGAATGCCGTCGTACTGATCGAGGAGCAGGTACGAGACGATGTTGTCAGCGTCGAGCTGCTGAGTCGGAGTTTGGATCGGCCCCTGCGCGGCGAGCAGCGCCTGGAGAGTCTCGGGGTCAACGGCCAGCACCCCGTCGACGGGCTGGCCGGTCACCGCCTGCCACATCTGCGCCGCCAGCGGCGCGGTGACGTCGAACCGGGGCGTGGTCGCGAGATTGCGCCAGGTCTGACTGGGTGCCACCCAGCCCCAGAGCTTGGCGAAATCGGGAGGCAGCGCTACCGCGCCGGCCGGGACGTTGATCGTCGGCGTCGGGACCATTGGCCCCATCGTGAACGACCCCGCCGCGAACGTCGCCACACCGGCTGATAGGAACATGCCGGAACCGGCGCGCATCTCACCATTGTTGGCGGCCAGCACCAGGTAGTGGTTCGGTCCGGTGAGCAGCGACTCGGCACCTTCGGCGAGTGCGGCGGCGTCCGCGGTTGCGGTTCGAAGCTTGTGGAGCTTGTCGACGAACTGTTCACGAGCGTCCGCGACCGGTCCGAGCAGCTGCGACGAAGGGCCGGCATGGATGGTGGCGAGTTGTTGGTGGGCTCGGTTGGCGATCGCCGCCACGTCGTTGAGCACGGCAAGGCGCTGCGCGGGGGTCGCCGGATGCTGGTTCAAGACCGCGGATCCATCACGAGCGGCCTGCGCGCCGATCTGGGAGACCTGCTCAGCGGCTCCGGTGAGCGCCTTGACCGCGCTCACGTTCTGACCGGCGATCGGGATAGCAGGCCACGGGATCAGGACCGGATTCGCAGCGAGGCGATGCGCGGAGGAGAAGTCGCTTGCGGCTTGCTCGAGCTGAGCAAGCCCTTTGCCCTGCAGCAGTGATTCCGCGGTGAGATGGTTCCGCGCCGCTTGGAGTTGCGCGAGGCCCTGACTGGCCCGGTGGCGGGCGAGCACGACGAGGATGCCGGTCGCGGCGAGCCACACCGCCAGCAGCACGATGATGGTTCGAGCGACGATGGCGCGCGCGGGCAACTTCGACGCTTTGACCATGCACGGAAGTCTATGCAGCGACTTCGCGAAATCGGTGGTCACGCATGCGGGCGCCGGTAGCCTGATCCGCGGTGGAGTCGCAGTCCGCGGACCTTCCGAAGTTCACGCCGTACCTTCTGAGCACGGCGGACTCGATGTGTCCGCGTCGACTCGCGCTCGACTTCGCCGCGCGCCCCGGCCACGACGGATCCGGTGAACCGTGCTCGAGTCCGCGCCGCGCTGCTCGACTCGATCCGGGTGTGGCACGAGACCGGCGACTGGCCGGGCCTGCCTGAGCTGTTCGCGGAGGAGCGGGCCGTCATCACCCAAGCGATCCGCTGGTACGGCCAGCTCTTTCCGGAACCGGTCCGTGAGGTGACGCTGCCGGCGGAGGAGCCGACCTTGTTGATACGCCGGCAGGTCCTGCTCGGCGGCTGGGTCGACCTCGGCATCGTGCACGATGACGGAACTCGGGAGCTGCGCCAGCTGAGCGTCGCCGGCCGGGGCGGCCCCTCCGACCCGCTCCAGCTGCCGGCCGTGAAGCTGGCCGTGCTCAGGCTCGCGACGGTGGGGTGGTGCACCGCCGGTCGGCTACGGGTGACCTGGGCGGATCTGCTGCGCGGGCAGCGGCTCGACGGCACCGTCGAGCTGCCCGGCGGCCTGGGTGAGCTGGGGTCGTGGCTCGATGAGCACCTCGACGCGGCCCGGGGTCGAGCCGACGCCGACCGGGTCGAACCGGGCGCCGACTGCGCCACCTGCCGGTACGTCCCCCGATGCCCGGCCCACGATGTGGCCGGGTCGATGACCGGCTCCCGCAGCGCGCTCGTGCCCGGGGTGCTGTCCTTGTCGCCGACGTCGGTCGAGGCGTGGCGGCGCTGCTCCCGGGAGTGGCGTGACCGGTCGCTGCTCGGGGTGGCGGCGAGCAACGTCGACGGCGGATCCGACCACGGGCTGTACCTGCACCAGCTGCTCTACTACGTGCACCGCCACGGCTCGTGCCATGACGCCGAGCACGTCCGTGAGGTGCTCGCGGCCCACGCCGCCGACGAGCGCACCGCGGCGGAGATCAGTCGCCACGCCGACCGGTGCCCAATAGGCGCCGAATCGGCGGGGCACGAGGTCGAGTGGGCTCGCGCCTACCGCGGCCCGCCAGTGTTCTTGGCGACCGCGCGGCTCGACGCGGCGTGGGTCCACGACGGCCTCCTCGACGTCCGGGACTACAAGACCGGCCGCGTCACGACCGACGCGCTGTCCAACGACCCGCGCGCTCGCGTCCAGGCATGGGTGGCAACGCCGCACGCGGCGGCGCTCGGGCTTCGGTTGCGGCTGCGGTACGAGCATCTGGCGACGGAGGTCGTGGACGATCCCGAGCCGTGGGAGCCGACCGACGACGAGCTGTCGGCCATCGGCGAGGAGCTCGCCGGGGTGGTGACCGCGATGCGGGCCGAGCGTGACTTCGCCGGCGTCGCCGACGAGGCGGTGTGTCAACGCTGCGCGTACCGAGCCGTGTGCGACGAGAGCGCGTCACCAGCCCGGCCGACGTGGCCGCAGCCGGGGACGATCGCGTAGAACGAGACGGCGGGTAGCGTCCGGCCGTGGATTCGCGCACACCGGTGATCGTCGCGGTCGGTCAGGCCGAGCAGCGCCACGAGGACCCGACCGAGGCGCTCGAGCCGATCGCGCTGCTCGAGCAGGCGGCCCGAAACGCAGCGACGGACACGGGCGCGACGGTGCTCGACCGTGTCGACACCGCGGCGGTGGTGTCGATGGTGTCCTGGCCCTACCCGGACCCGGGTGCGCTCCTCGCCCGGCGGCTCGGTCTCGAGGGGCTGCGCCGGACGGTGACCACGACGGTCGGCGGCAACAGCCCCCAGCTGCTGGTGAACACCCTCGCCCCGATGATCGAACGCGGCGACGCCGACGTCGTGCTGCTCGGCGGCGCCGAATGCGTCTACACGCGGTGGCGGGCCCGCCGTGACCCAGCGGTGTGGCTGCCCTGGACGGTCGCCGAGGACCCGCCGTGCCCGGTCGTGATCGGCGATGACCGGGCGGGCAGCAGCGACTACGAGGTCGCGCACGGCGCAGCGGCGCCGGTCCAGGTGTATCCGCTGCTGGAGACCGCCCATCGAGCCGCCGTCGGTCGGTCGGTGGCGGATCATCAGGTCGCGGTCAGCGAGCTGTGGAGCGGGTTCAGCGCTGTCGCAGCGGGGAACCCGCACGCCTGGTCGCGGGAGCCCCGCACCGCCGAGGAGATCCGAACCGTGACGCCCGACAACCGGATGGTGACGTTCCCGTACCTGAAGTGGATGTGCGCCAACATCGCGGTCGACCAGGCCGCGGCCGTGCTGCTGTGCTCCTACGAGGCGGCACGGGCCGCCGGCGTCCCGCCGGACCGGCTCGTGTTCCCGAGGTCCGGCGCCGACGCCCACGACCACTTCTTCGTCACCGAGCGCGATCGTCTCGACCGGTCACCTGCAATCGCGGCGGCCGGCCGGGCCGCGTTGAACGCCGCGGGGGTGGGCATCGACGACGTGGCCCGCTTCGACCTCTACTCGTGCTTCCCGATCGCGGTGGAGATCGCGCTCGACGCGTTGGGCCTGCCCGGCCCACCCGACGACGACCGGCCCCTCACGGTCACGGGCGGGTTGGCGTTCGCGGGCGGTCCGGCCAACGACTACCCGACGCACGCCATCGCGACGATGGTCGACGCCTGCCGCACCGACCCGGGCTCGGTCGGCCTCGTCAGCGCGCTCGGCTGGTTCGCCACGAAGCACTCGATCGGCTGCTACTCGACGACGCCCCCGACGGCCGGGTTCGCTCGGGTCGACCCGGCCCGCACGCAGGGCGTCGTGGACGCCACGCCCCGCCGCGAGCCGGCCGGCGCGTACTCCGGCCCCGGAACGGTGGAGGCGAGCTCGGTGGGGTTCAGCCGGGACGGCCAGCCCGAGACGGCGACGGTGAGCGTGCGGACCCCCGACGGACGGCGGGCCCTCGCGGTGACCGACGACGGGGCGGCGCTCACCGCGCTGACGACCGACGGCTGGGACGGCCGTCCGGTCCGGGTGCGCGCCGACGGCGCCGCGAACCGGCTCGACCCGTAACCCGGTGAGCTCAAGGCCCCGGCCGTCACCCAGCCGCATCCGGCAGCTGGCCCGCGGGTTGGCCCGCCGATGCCCCCGGTGCGGCTCCGGGGACCTGTTCCGCCACTGGGTGCACCTGCGGCCCAGCTGCCCGCGGTGCGGTCTGGTGTTCGAGCGGGAAGAGGGCGACTGGACGGGCGCGCTCGTCATCAACTTCGCGTTGACCACCGCGGTGTTCGTGGTCGTGCTCGTGGCGCTCGTCGCCGCGACCGCACCGCGGATCCCGGTCGTGCCCCTGCTGGCGGTGCTGGTCCCGATCACCGCGATCGGCCCGGTGGTCTTCTACCCAGTGTCGAAGACGCTCTGGCTCGCGATCGAGCGCGGCGTGCTGGACAACCTCTGAGCCGGCTACCCGGCGGGGCGCAGGTCGACGCGGAGGACGAGCAACCCGTCGCTGAACTCCCAGGTCGCGTCGCCGATGATCGAGAAGTCCTGGAAGTCGAGCTGGGCGTGCTCGAGGAACCGCTGCCGTTCGGGTCCGGCCACCGGGGGCAGCGGCCGCTCCCGGACCGCGCCGGCTCGATCCCGGAACCGTTGCAGCATGGCGTCGACGTCCAAGCTGTCCTCAGCCACTGGGGTCACCTCCTCGGGCCACGAGGACCCGGTCGCGGTCGGTCAGGTCGCGCTCGACCCGGACGTCTGGGAACCCGGCGTCGCGGGCGAGCCGAGCCGCGGCGTCGGCCTGGTGGGGCGCGATCTCGACGACCAGGGTCCCGGCGCCGGGGGCGAGGAAGGCGGGGGCGCCGGCCACGATGCGCTCGATCGCCTCCCGCCCGGTCGGTCCGCTGACCAGCGCGTCGAGCGGCTCCCACCCGGCCACCTCGTCGGGGAGGTCCTCGACCTCGCTCGCGGCGACGTACGGCGGGTTGCTGACCAGCAGCCGGAAGCAGCCCTGCAGCTCCGCGGGCAGCGCCGCGAACCAGTCACCCTCGGCGAGGCGGACCCGGGTCGCGGCGCCGGCTGAGCCGGCCAGGTTGGCTCGCGCGACGGCGAGCGCGTCGACGCTGCGGTCAGTGGCCCAGACCAGCGCGTCGGGCAGCGCCGCGGCCAGCGCCAGCGCGATCGCCCCGGAGCCGGTGCCGAGGTCGGCGACCAGCTCCGAGCCGCGCGAATCGCGCCACGGGTTGCTGCGAGCGCGCCGCAACCCGAGCCGGGCCGCCTCGTCGAGCGCGATCTCGGTGGTCCGCTCCGTCTCGGGGCGCGGGATCAGCACCCGCGAATCGACGTACAGGTCGAGGTCGCAGAACCCCCAGGAGCCGAGCACGTACTGGAGCGGCTCCCCGCGGCGTCGTCGCTCGACCATCGTGTCCACCCGCCGGACGGCGAGGGTCGGGACCGGCCCGTCAGCGGCGAGGAGGAGGGCGCCGTCTCGCTCGGAGACCGCTTCGACGATCCGCGACGCGTCCACGGCGGGGCTGGGCAGACCGGCCGCGCTGAGCGAGCGCTCCGCGTCGGCGAGCACGGCCCGCCAGGAGGTCACCCGTCGGCGCCGAGCTGCGCGGCGCGCTCGGCGGCGGCGAGCGCGTCGGCGAGCTCGTCGAGTGGCTCCCCGCCGGCCAGCACCTGGTCGAGGGCGTGGACGGTGACCCCAACCCGGTGGTCGGTGACCCGGTTCTCCTTGAAGTTGTACGTGCGGACCTTCTCGGAGCGCCCGCCGCCCCGCACCTGGCTCCGCCGGGTGGACGACAGCTCCGCGTCCTGACGCTCCCGCTCGAGCTGCAGCAGCCGCGACCGGAGGATGCGCAGCGCCTTGTCCTTGTTCTGCAGCTGGCTCTTCTCGTCCTGGCAGGTCACGACGACACCAGTCGGGCGGTGCGTGATGCGCACCGCCGAGTCGGTGGTGTTCACCGACTGGCCGCCCGGTCCGCTCGACCGGTAGACGTCGATCTCCAGGTCGTTGGGGTCCAGGTCCACGTCGAGCTCCTCCGCCTCGGGGAGGACGGCCACCGTCGCGGCGCTCGTGTGCACGCGACCCTGGCTCTCGGTGACCGGGACCCGCTGCACCCGGTGCGGCCCGGCCTCGTACTTCAGCCGGGCCCACGCGTCGGGGGCCTTGACGGCCAGGGTCACCTCGCGGAGGCCGCCCATCTCGGACGGCTGCGTCGACAGCGTCTCCACCCGCCAGCCGTGCCGGCGGGCCAGCGCCTCGTACATCCGGGCCAGCTCGGCCGCCCACAGGTTGGCCTCCTCACCGCCCTCCGCACCGCGGATCTCGACGATCACGTTGCGGCCGTCGTTCGGGTCGCGGGGGATCAGCTGCTCGCGCAGCCGCGCGTCGAGCGCCGCGACGTCGCGTTCCTTGTCTCCGATCTCGGTTCGCAGGTACTCGCGCATGTCGGCGTCGCCCTCGGCGGCCAGCAGCTCGCGGGCGTCGACCAGGTCCGACTCCGCGGACCGGTAGCGCCGGTACAGGTCGACGATCGGCTTCAGCTCCTGGTGCCGGCGACCCGCCTCCCGGGCCACGCGCTGATCACCCGAGGCGTAGATCTCGGGGAGCTGCGACTCAAGCTTCTCGAGCTCGGCTTCCAATTCCGCGAGCTGTTCGAACACCGGGCCAGGGTACCGAGCCACCTCCTCGCTCAGGTGAAGACGGGCACCGGGTCGAACTGGCCGCCGAGCACCGTCTCGGTGTCCTGGAGCCCGAGCCACGACAGCCCGGTCGCGTAGAGGCTGCGGAAGTCGACCGTCGGTGTGACGTTGCCGGTGTCGTCGAGCGCGGTGAGCGATGGCGGCTCGCCGTAGCGTCCCCCCTTCACCGGGGGGCCGATCAGGAAGTGCGGGTTCGCGGTGCCGTGGTCGGTGCCGCTGCCGTTCTCGGTCGGGCGGCGCCCGAACTCGGAGGTGGTCATCACGAGCACCCCGTTCGCGGCATCGCCGAGCCCGGTGAAGAACCCCTCCAGGGCCTGATCGACGGCGGAGAGCAGCGCCGGCTGGCGCTGCGCTTCGCCCTCGTGGACGTCGAAGTCGCCGACCCCGGTGATGTACACGATGTGGGGCGCCAGCTTCGAGCGGATCAGCTCGGCCGCGACGGCGAGGGACTGCACGACCGTGCTCTGCCCGTACGAGCCCGCGCCGCCCGCTTGGCCGCCGCCGCTCTTGGGAGCGCTCGCTCCGCTCGGACCGAGCACCTCGTCGAGCTGACCGCGGGCCTTCACGGTCAGGCCGATGGCCCGCTCCACCTGCCCGGCCAGGGAGGTGGTGTCGATCCGCGCCGGTGCGAACCGGTCCCACGAGGCGAGGAGCGCGTCGAGGTCACCGGCCCAGTACGGCAGGCGAGGCTGGAGCCCGCTCGCGTCGGCGATCGTCGTCGCGAACGACTGCTGGCCGACCAGCGCCGGGGCGGGTTGGCTCCCGATGGCGATCGCGGTGAGCGGATCGTCGTAGCCGACCGTCCCGTCCAGGTAGCTGCCCAGCCATCCGACGGTGGAGGGGCGCTGCGCGCTCCACCAGGTGGCGAGCGACTCGAAGTGCGACAGGTTGGGCGGCGAGTACCCGACCCCCTCGACGATCGCGACCTGCCCGGCCTTGTAGCGCGCCGCGAGCTGGGTGAGGCTCGGGTGCAGGCCGATCTCCTCGTCGAGCGCGATGGGGTTCGTCACGCCGAGCGTGGGGCGCAGTGAGTGGTAGGTCGCGTCGGAGTACGGCACGACCGTGCTGAGCCCGTCGTTGCCGCCCGCCAGCTCGACGACGACGAGCGTCCGTCCCGCCATCGGTGCGGTGAGCTGCCCGGCCGGGAGGGTCGACGCGGCGGCGGGCCCGTCCCACGCCCACGAGGCTCAGGACGTACCCAGACGCGGCGACCGCGGCCGACCCGACCCCGAGCCGGCGGAGGAAGTCACGGCGGGACAGGTCGCTCATGTGACCGCGTACTCCGGGGACATGGCGGTGAGCGTGAACCGGCGCGCCCCGTCCGGTTCCTGGTTCAGCACCGAGCGGGTCTGGGACGAGACGTCGTAGAGCCCGAACTTGGCGAGCAGGTCGTCGACGTGCGGCGGGGTGGGGGGCGGCCCACCGAGCGCGTCGAGGAGGTCGAAGGCGCTGATGAGGTCGTGGGGGCCGAGCAGGAGCGGGCCGGATGGGAACCCGCCGACGTTCGGGGGGAGGAAGGGCAGGTAGTCGGCCACGTGCAGCGCCTGTGCGGCGACGCCGGCGCGCACGCCGGTCGTCGTCACACCCCCCGCGGCTTGGAGGATGCCGACCAGCTTCTCGACCGGGGTACGGACCCGGTTCCACCGCGCGCTGGCATCACCGAACGCGGGCTCGGCGACGATCGCCTCGACGAGGGGCATGATCTGGTAGTCGCGCGCGAACGCGGCGCCGAGTCGGCGAGCGGTGGCGGAGCTCGGGTTGGTGCCGACCAGCTCCGTGTAGAGCTTGGTGGCGATGAACGCGCCCGTGCTCGGGGTGCTCAGGATCACGTCGAGCGCGCTGTCGAGGTCGAAGTCCCCGGTGTGGCCGAGCAGCGTCTTGATGCTGTCGTCGTGGCGGCGGGGCAGGAACGCGCTGGTCCAGGGCGCGATGCCAGCGTTGGTCAGCCGGGGCGACGACGGGAGGTCGGGCAGGTTCACGATCCAGCCGGTGAACGAGCGGGACGCGGCGACGACGTCGGCCTGGGTGTACCCGCCGTTGCGGCCCATGGTGAAGAGCTCCATGCACTCGCGCCCGAAGTTCTCGTTGCTCATCCCGACCGAATTCGTGATCCCGTCGAGGAAGATGAGCATCGCGGGGTCCTTCGCGACCGCGTGGAGCAGGTCGGCGAAGCTGGTGGTGGCGTACTGGCGGACGGTGACGTGCTGCTGGCGGAACAGGTACGGGGACCGGACCTTCTGGAGGCTGGTCGCGAAGTGGTTGTGCCAGAACCAGACCAGCCGCTCCTCGATGAGCCGCGACGACGAGCTCATCTGGTCGATCCACCAGCCGATGAGCGGAACGATGCCGTCCACCTGCTCGCCCCGGTAGCTGGGCGGCGGCGCCATCGCGGGCGGCTCCGGGCGCGGGCCGGACAGGTCGAGCGCTCTCGAGATCGCGGCGTCGGGATCCGAGAGCCCGTCGAGCAAATCGGGGTGGGGTCCCATCGCGAGCCGCCGCATCCCGTGGGCGATCTGCTCCCGGTTCGACACGTCGGACATGCTGACCAGCCTCCTCCCGGCCTGTAAGCAACCGGTGAAGGCAGGTTCAAGCGTCGATGAACCGCAGGCGTTCATGGCTGGGAGACGCCTCCGGATCCGAGACCATCTGCGGCGAGCGCGAGCAGGCGCGGAGGCCAACGTGAGTGCTCTGGGTAGCATGCTCTCTTCGGCTTCGCTGAGCCGCGCGCATCGCGTGGGCGTCCCGCCGAGGGCTCGTGAGACACGATTGTGGGGAACTCGACCGTGACATTGGCTGACGACTTACCGAACAGACGGAAGGTCAGCCCATCAGTTGCCTGGCACACCAAGCAGTCGTTGATGCGACTGCTGAAAGACGTGCGGGGTGCCGCCCGCTTGATCGTGCGCGGTGACTGGCGTCAGCTTCTGTGGCGATTGCGCTGGAAGTTGCGACGGATTGACCTTGAACGGGTCGCGATTGCAGACCTCTCGCTGTCTCCGGATACAGCCGAAGCGTACGACAACTCTGGAGGAGCGGATCTCGACGCGGCGCTCCGCGGAATCGGCATTGAAGCCGGCGACCGGATCGTAGATCTCGGATGCGGGAAAGGAGGAGCGCTCATCCTGCTGGCCCGGTACCCATTTGCACGAGTGACCGGCGTTGATGTGTCGTCGGAGATGCTCCGGATCGCGCAGCAGAATCTCCACAAGATGCGGATTACCAACGTTGATCTCCATCAGGCGAGCGCGGAAGCGTTCGAATCGCTCGACGAGTACAACTACCTCTATCTGTACAATCCATTTCCGTGCGTCGTCATGGACTCGGTGATGCGGAGCCTCGTCGCCTCGCTGGACCGCAAGCCGCGTCGCTTCCGGATCATCTACTTAAATCCGGTCTGCTCTGAGACGATCCTCGGCTCGGGACACTTCGTGAAGATCAAGGAGTTCCGGGCGTCACGACCACGACCACTCCCGTTCTTCGTGTACGAATCCATGCCTGGGAAGCGCTGACCAGGCTCGATTTCGAGCCCCGCCAGCAAGCCGTGACGTCGCGCTGACCTCTGATCTCACGCCGTTCATCCGCTGCCAGCGGGCGGGGATTCAGCCCGACGATGGTCGCCTGAGCGGTTTGGCTCTTCAGTCCAGCAGGCTCCGGAAGTCCTCACTGTCGCCGACCGCGGTCTTAGCGGCGAGGTCGTCTAGCCAGCGGTGGAAGTCGTCGCTCTCGGTGCGGTCGGCGGTGGCCCGGGGGATGGCCGGGAACGAGTAGTCGGGGCTGGGGAGCGGCGGGTGGTCGGCGGCGGGCTTGCGGGCCCGCGCCGCGTCGAGCGCGGGCTCGAGCCGGGCCGCCTTCTCGCGTTCGTGTTCCTCGTCTCGCTCCGCGAACTCGGGCAGCACCTCGGCGCCGAACAGCTCGATGCTCTCGAGGACGTCCTCGTGGCGGTTCTTGCCGACCTGCGCGCAGAAGATGAGCTGGTCGACGCCGCACGCCTCGTAGCGTCGGAGGTACTCGCGGAGCTGGTCGGGGGTGCCGATCGCGCCGCGGATCCCGAACGATCCGGCCTGGACGACCTTGGCGCCCAGCCGGTCGCCGTGCGCGCCGGCCGCCGCGACCGCCTCGGGGTCGTAGCCCTGCTCGGCGCGGCGGGCCTGGTACTCGGCCCACACGTCGGTGCGGCCCGGCTCGTGTCGGCCGAACAGGTAGTAGTGGGCGAGCGAGTAGCCGAAGAAGTTGGCGCCTTCGAGGCCGCGGGCGAGAGCCTCTTCCTCGTCGCGATGACAGAGGAACGGGGTCACGCAGGCGATGGTGGGGTTCACGGCGTCGCCGATCGGGACGCACTCCTCGGCGAGGGTGTGCTCGTAGTCGCCGATCCAGCGTTGCGCCTCCTCCGGGTCGATGAACGCGAAGGTGAGCGCGCCGATCCCGTGCTGCGCGGCGAGATGGATCGTGTCCCGACGGCTGCACGCCACCCAGACCGGCGGGTGCGGCTTCTGAAACGGCTTCGGGACCACGTTCCGGGGCGGCATTGTGACGAACCGTCCGGCGTGGCCGGTGAAGGGCTCCTCGGTGAGGCACCGCAGCGCGACGCGAAGTCCTTCCTCCCACATCGGTCGCTTGTCGTCGGGGTTGATCAGGAAGCCGCCCAGCTCCGCCTCCGAGGACGACTCGCCGGTTCCGAACTCGACCCTCCCGTTCGAAACCAGGTCGAGGGTGGCGATCCGCTCCGCGATCCGAGCCGGGTGGTTGAACGGCGGCGGGGTCTGCACGATCCCGTGCCCGAGCCGGAGCGTGGTGGTGCGCTGCGACAGGGCAGCGAGGAACACCTCGGGCGCGCTCGAATGGGAGTACTCCTCGAGGAAGTGGTGCTCGACCTCCCACACCGAGGAGAACCCGACCGACTCCGCGAGCTCGCATTGCTCGAGCGCGTGATGGAGCAGCTCGTGCTCGGACTGCTCGGCCCAGGGCCGCGGCAGCTGATGCTCGTAGAAGAGGCCGAAGCGCACCGGCCCAGGCTACGGGCCGGTCAGAAGGTGGCGCCGACCGCGGTGTAGACGGCGCCCATCCGTCCCAGCCAGCGGTCCCGGCTGAGCTCATCCCGTGCGTAGCGGCGGCCGCGCTCGACGAGCTCGACCCCGAGCTCGGGGGTGTCGAGGACCTGGCGCAGCGCCGCGCCAAGCGCGACCGGGTCCCCGGGGGGGCAGCGCAGCCCGCGTCGGTCCTCGAGGAAGTCCCCGAGCCCACCGAGCGCGGTACCGACCACCGGGGTCCCCGCGGACCACGCTTCGGTCACGACGAGGGGCGCGACGTCGGGCCAGAGGGACGGGACGGCGATGACCTCCGCGGTCTGCATCTCGTGTCGGGCTTCGGCGTGGTCAAGCGGCCCGGTGAACGTGGCTGCGGCGCCGACCCGGTCCGCGTGGTCGCGGAGCGAGGCCCGTTCGGGTCCGTCACCGACGATCCGGACCCTCAGCCCGGTCGCGGCGCAGGCGTCGAGGAGGACGTCGACGCCCTTCTCGGCGGTGAGGCGACCGACGTAGAGGACGTGGGGCTGACGTGGCTGCGCGGCGAGGTCGTCGAGCTCGACTGGGTTCGGCACGTAGTGGATGCGATCCGGGTCGACGCCGGCCATTTCTGCGGCGCGGCGCTGCAGCCCGTTCAGGACCGTCACCGCGCTGGGGACCCGCGAGTAGACACCGCGGGTCCGGGCGGTGATCGCCTCCGCGGACAGCACCACGCCCGCGCCGATCGAAGCTCGGCGGCACCGCAGTGCGGGGGGAGCCCACACGAAGCCGAGCCGATGGTCGAGGCAGACCGTGCACGGGTGGCGGGTGCGGTCGGAGTAGAGGACGACGTTGGGGCAACCGATCTTGTAGTCGTGCAGGCTGAGGATGACCGGCACGCCACGCCGGTGCAACTCGGTCAGGACGCTCGTGCCGAGGTAGTGGTAGACGCTAAAGACGTGCGCGACGTCGACGTCGACATCGTCGAGCAGCGACCCGAGGGCGCGACGGGCGTCGCGCCCGCGAACCGCCCGGTCGGCACCGCGGAGTCGGTCGGCGGCGCCGCGGTGGAACTCAACGTTGCTCGCGAAGTAGCGGGACCATGGGGTCGTCCAGTTGTCCGGGGCCGCCATCGCGAAGGGAACGACCTCATGGCCCCGCGCTTCGAGCGTCGCGACCGTGTCGCGGACCACTTCTTCCACGCCGCCGAACGACCGCCAGTACCGATTGACGACCAAGACCCGCATCGGCGCGGTGGACTCCGAGTTCTGCTCAGGCGGTCCCGAAGGCGGGCTGCTGCCCTGGGACGGGCTGCGCCGCTCGGGCGTCCACCTCGGCGAGCTGCTCGGGCGTCAGCACGGCCCGCAGCGACGCGATCGCGACCTCGAGCTGGTCGAGGCTCGGCTGGCGGGTGGTGAGCCGCTGCAAGGCCAGGCCGGGCACCATCAGGGCGCGGACCCATCGGCGGTCCATGCGCGCCGCAGCGAAGCGGATCACCTCGTAGGCGAGACCGGCGACGACCGGGAGCAGCACGATGCGGGCGGTGATGAGCCAGAACAGGTCCGGTCGACCGACCATGGCGTACACGACGATCGTGAGCACCATCACGGTGAGGAGGAAGTTGGTGCCGCAGCGCACGTGCTCGGTGGTGAACCGCTGCGCGGACTGGGGGGTGACGTCGACGCCGCGTTCGTAGGCTGCGATCGCCTTGTGCTCCGCCCCGTGGTACTGGAAGACCCGCTTGATGTCGGGGAGCATCGAGATCAGCGCCAGGTAGCCGAGGAAGATGGCGAGGCGGATCACCCCTTCGGCGAGGTGGTAGGCGATCCCGCTCACGCCGAGCGCGCCGGCCACCCCGGCGTTCACGACGGTGGGCACGACGATGAACAGCGCGGTGAAGAACAGCAGCGCCCCGCCGATGGTCCAGCCCATCGCCCGGGACGAGAGACGCTCCTCCTCGGGCAGCTGACGGTCCGCCGACCAGGCCAGCGCCTTGAAGCCGAGCGTCAGCGATTCGGCGAGCGCCACGACTCCCCGCACCACCGGGACCTTCGCCCAGCGCTCCCCCCACGTGCTGGCGTCGCGGACGACGGTCTCGATGCCGCCGTCGGGGCTGCGCACCGCGACCGCCCAGGTGCGCTCCCCGCGCATCATGACGCCCTCCACCACGGCCTGGCCGCCCAGGTAGCGAGGCGTCGTCGACATGGTGGGCGCTACGACCGCTTGGCTTTGGCGGCCCGGCGCTGGAACCGCTCGACCCGCCCGCCGGTGTCCACGAGCTTCTGCTTGCCGGTGTAGAAGGGGTGGCACTCCGAGCAGAGCTCCACCCGCAGCGACGGGACGGTGGAACGGGTCACGAACTCGTTCCCGCAGGAGCACCGCACGGTGCAGGGGACGTAGTCGGGGTGGATGTCGGTCTGCATGGCATCCAATCTACCGGCCGGTTCGGGCGGCGCCGCCCGCCCCGCCCGGCTCAGCCGGCGAGGGTGGGGGCTTTGGCCACCTCGGCCAGGAACTCGTCGTTGCTCTTGGTGCTGCGGAGCTTGTCGAGCAGCAGCTCGAGGCCCTTGCCCGAGGAGCCGTCCCCGTCGAGGGCGTTGAGGACCCGGCGGAGCTTCCACACCTGGTTGAGCTGGTTGCGCTCGAAGAGGAGCTCCTCGTGGCGGGTGCTGGACTGGTCGACGTCGATGGCCGGGTAGACGCGCCGCTCGGCCAGGCGACGGTCGAGGCGCAGCTCCATGTTGCCGGTCCCCTTGAACTCCTCGAAGATGACCTCGTCCATGCGGCTGCCGGTCTCGATGAGCGCGGTGGCCATGATGGTGAGCGATCCGCCTTCCTCGATGTTGCGGGCCGCGCCGAAGAACCGCTTCGGCGGGTAGAGGGCCGTCGAGTCGACACCGCCCGAGAGGATCCGCCCCGAGGTGGGGGCGGCCAGGTTGTAGGCACGGGCGAGCCGGGTGATGCCGTCGAGGACGACGACGACGTCGGTGCCGAGCTCGACGAGGCGCTTGGCGCGCTCGATGGCGAGCTCGGCGACCATCGTGTGCTCCTCGGCCGGCCGGTCGAAGGTGCTGGACACGACCTCGCCCCGCATTACGTGGCGACGCATGTCGGTGACCTCCTCGGGTCGTTCGTCGACGAGGAGGACGATGAGGTGCACCTCGGGGTTGTTGCGCTCGATCGAGTAGACGAGCTGCTTCAAGATGGTGGTCTTGCCGGCTTTGGGCGGGGAGACGACGAGTCCCCGCTGCCCCTTCCCGATCGGGGAGATGAGGTCGATGATCCGGCCGGTGGCCTCGAGCGGGTTGTCGGGGAGCTCGAGGCGCAGCCGCTCGTCGGGGAACAGCGGCGTGAGATCCTCGAAGCGGGGTCGGTCGCGGAGCTCGTCCGGGCTTCGGCCGTTGACGTGGTCGACGCGCAGCAGCGCCGGGTACTTCTCGTTGGAGGCTTGGGGGCGGGAGAAGCCGTGGATGAAGTCACCCTTGCGGAGCGCGAAGCGGCGCACCTGCGACGCCGAGACGTACACGTCGCGAGGCCCGGCGAGGTAGCTGCTGGTGCGCAGGAACCCGTAGCCCTCGTCCCGGAGCTCGAGGAGCCCCTCCAGCTCTACCGGCTCCCCCGCCGGCTCCTGCGGTCGGCCCTCGCTCTCGACGCCGCTGCGGCCCCGCCGACGGCGCCGGCGGCGGGTGTTGCCCTCGCCGTAGGAGGCTCGCTCGTCGTCGTAGTCGCGGCCGCCGCCGCCCGCGGTGTCGCCGCTCCCCTCGGTCGCGGGCTCGGCCCACGACTCGGTGGCGGGCCGCTCAGCGTCGGTCTCGGCGGGCACTCGGGCGGTGACGACCGGGTCCGGCTCGCCGTCCTCCGCCGCGGCGAGGGATTCCTCCTCCGCGAGCAGCGCCTCGACCGAGTCGCCGTCGACCTCGGCGACGCGGGCGGAGCGCACGGTGCGCCGCGGCGCGGAGGCCGCGTCGTCGCCGTTGCCGGACGTGGTGCCCGTGCCCTCGGCGGCGTCGAGGATGGCGTCGATCAGCTCAGACTTGCGCATCCGGGTCGGGGCCTTCACGCCCATCGCGCCCGCGATGGCGTGCAGCTCCTCACGGTCCTTGCCGTCGAGGACCGAACGGTCGAGCTTCCTGCGTGCTCATTCGCAGTCGTCTCCTTGCCGGTTGGGGATCCGGAACGCGGGGGCGGCCGACCGCCCGGGGATGGCACGACCCCGGCACGTCACCGGGGGTTCACACGAGGGGAGACCACGGCACTGTTCGGGGGGCGCACGCCCAGCGACCGCTGCGCCGGAGGGCGAGGAGCTGGGATGCTGCCGCTCCGAGCGGGGCGGCGGAACAACCCCGAATATACCCGGCCGCATCGGCGCGCGGCAAGAGCGCGGACGCGCCCCGTTACGCGACGAGCCGCTCCATGAGGTGATGGGCCGGGACGGGGGGCAAGTCCGCCACTGCGGCTTCGCTGTAGGTCCCGCCCGGGCCGCGCGAGTCGCCGTCGACGAGCAGGTACGGCACCGGGTCCGAGACGTGGGTGCGGAGCGCGCACGGGGTCGCGTGGTCGGGGAGGAGGAGGATGCGGTGCGGTGTCCCCCCCAGCGCGGCGTCGAGCGGGCCGATCACGTCCTCGTCCCACTGCTCGAGCGCGCGGACCTTCGCGGCGACGTCGCCTTGGTGGCCAGCCTCGTCGGTCGCTTCGACGTGCAGCAAGAAGAAGTCGCGGTCCTCAAGCGAGGCGAGGCAGGCGGCCGTCTGGGCGGCGTAGTCGTTGTCGAAGCCCGCCGTCGCGCCGGGGACGTCGACGACCTCGAGGCCGGTGAGCGCGCCAAGCCCCCGGACCAGGTCGACGGCGGAGCTGAGGCGCCCCGCGACCCCGAAGCGATCCTCGAAGCGGGGCAGGACGGGTCGGACGCCCTGGCCCCACAACCAGATCTGGTTGGCGGGGCAGCCCACCGCCGCCGCGGTCTCGCGGACCACCCGTCGGGACGCGTCCATCACCGCCTGCAGCCGGGGCCCAGCCGGGCCGGTCGGCCCAATCGCGAGCCGGCCGGTGAGGTCGTGGGGCGGCACGCAGACCGCGTCGCCCCACGCCCGCGGCGTGACGCAGAGGTGCCGGTACTCGACGCCGGGATGGAAGTGCACGCCCCAGCGGCCGTCGCCGAGCTCGGCGTCGACCGCGGCGATGATCGGGTGGCTCTGCTCGTCAGTCGGGTGCCCGCCCGCGAAGTCGACCATGACGCCGTCCTCGATCGTGACCAGGTTGCAGCGGAACGCGACCTGGTCGGGACCGATCTCGACGCCCATCGCGGCGGCCTCGATGGGCGCGCGGCCGGTGTGGAACTCGGCGGGGTCGTAGCCGAGGATGGCGAGGTTCCCGACGTCACTGCCCGGGGGCAGCCCGGGAGGGATCACGGCGGCTCGCCCCACCTCGCCGCGCCCGGCGAGACGGGCCAGGTTCGGCATCGTGGCAGCCTCGAGCGGCGTGCGACCGCCCAGCTCGGCGAGGGGCTCGTCGGCGCAGCCGTCGGGGACGAGCACCACGTACTTCACGGGCTCATCGTACGCGGCGACCCGTGACGCTTCGGCCTCGAACGCTCCGTCACGGGTAACGCTCGCGGACGAGCGCGTCGGGATCGTCGACGAGTCGCGACGTGCGGTCGAAGAGCATCGTGGCTCGGCGGGGCGGCTCGTACACCGGCCAGTCGAGCCGGTTCGGGGTCGGGCGCGCGTCCCGTGCGAAGCCTGCCCACGCGCCGCGGAGTCGCCGCCCGAGTGCCTCTGCGTCGGCGTCGGCGCCGACCGCGCGCCCCCAACCTTCCCGGTCGAAGGTCCCGAACGTGAACGGCAGGTCGACGGCGTGGGCAGCCCCGAGCCCGGGCGCGGCCCAGTCGAAGCGGTAGAGGAAGGTCGTGGCCTGGTGGGCGGCGCGGTGCTCGGCGAGGCGCAGGTTCGGGATCCGCATCAACCCGTCGGTGCGGATCGCCTCCCACACATCGCCGTTGGTGGCCGCCCCGCCCCGTTGCTGCCGGTAGGCGGCGACGGTCTCGACCGGGTCGGCGCCGGGAACGAGGCGGGTCACGCGGCGGAGCAGGCGGTTGTCGTCCAGGTCGGCCGACGCCGGGTCGGGGAAGAGGCGCAGTTCGTCCCGGGTGGTACCCAACAGCAGCTCGACGTCCGCTCCGTGACCGGCCGCGGCGGCGGCGTGGACGTCGTCGCGGAGCAGCACGTCGTCGACCGTCGGCGCGTACACCATGACCCCGACCGTCGGGAACAGCTCCCGTGTCACCACGTCCTGCGCGGCGAGCAGCACCGGGAGCGGCGCGGCCTCCAGCCGAGTCGGGTCGCCGCCCTGCGCCTCCACCGCGGCGGCGAACGACGCGGCGACGATCTCGCCCTGCTCGCGGGTCAAGGTACGCGGCTCCCCGCTCTGGGCGATGGCCCGGTCGAACGCGCCCGACGCGCCGTCGGTGGTCAGCAGGTGCAGGATCGATCCGGCACCGGCCGACTCGCCGACCACCGTGACCGAGCCCGGGTCGCCGCCCAGCGCGTCGACGTGCTGTCGCACCCAGGCCAGCGCGGCGAGCTGGTCGTGCAACCCGACGTTCGCGACACGATCGTCGGTCGCGGCCGGTGGCGGGGCCAGGAACCCGAGCGCGCCGAGCCGATAGTTCAGGGTCACGACGACCAGATCCTGCTCCGCCGCGAGACCGGCTCCGTCGTAGACGGGCTGGCTCGACCCGCCGCTCGTGAACGCCCCGCCGTGGATCCACACCAGGACCGGCCGGCGCCCGTCGAGGTCGGGGGTCCACGCGTTCACGGTGAGGCAGTCCTCGTCGGTGCGGGCGGCCTGGAAGGCAGGCAGCGGGCTGGGCAGGCCCGACGTCTGGGGCGCGGCGGGCCCGAACGCGCGGGCGGCTCGCAGCCCCGGCCACGGCTCGGGGGCGGCCGGCGGCCGCCACCGGTGCGCGCCGCCGGTGGCGGCCGCGTACGACACCCCGAGGAACCGGCGGACGGTCGCCCCGCCCGGCCCGACGACGGTCTCCCCTTCGACGATCCCCGATGCGGTGACGAGCCGCGGCCCCGTCACGGCGTCGCCGGGTCGGCGGTGACCCGCCGGGCGATGTCGTCGCGCAGCGCCCCCTTGGCCACCTTGCCGCCCGACGCACGAGGCAGCGCGTCGAGGACGACGAGCCGTTCCGGCCAGAGCTCCTTGCCGACCCCGCGGGCGGCGAGGTGCGCGAGGACGTCGTCGAGCTCGAGCCCGCCGGCTCCGGGACGCAGCTCGGCGTAGACACAGACCCGCTCACCGAACACCGGGTCGGGCATCGCGACCGCCGCCGCCAGCACGACCGAGTCGTGGGTCGAGACCTCGTCCTCGACCTGCGCGGCGCTGATGTTCTTGCCACCCCGGATGATGAAGTCCGAGACCCGGCCCGCGACCCGCAGGTACCCGTCGTCATCGATCGTGCAGCGGTCGCCGGTCAGCATCCACCCGTCCGGCGTGTACAGGGCCGCGTTCGCGGCCGGGTCCTCGTAGTAGCCGAGGCAGGTGAGCGGACCCCGGCATGCGGCGACGCCCGGCCCTCCCGTGGCGGTGACGTCCGAGCCGTCGTCGTCGAAGAGCCGGACGTGCATCGATGGGATGACGGCTCCCGCGGTCCGCAGGCGACGCGCCCGGGTGTCTCCGAGGGTGGTGCGGCTCAACGCGCCGGTCTCGTTGGACCCGTAGAACTGCAGGACCCGGCAGCCGGTGCGATCCTCGAACTCGGCGGCGCGACGCTCGGGCACCATCTCACCGCCGGTGAAGAGCACGCGGAGGCTGGACAGGTCGTGGTCGGGCAGCGTCGGCGCGTTCAGCAGCATGATGAACTGGGTCGACACCGCGGCGAGCACGGTGACGCCCTCCCGCTCGATGAGGGCGAGACACTCCGCGGCGTCGAAGCTGGGCAGCACCAGGCACGGGGCGCCGAGCAGGGTGGGGGTGACGTGCGCCGTCCAGATCCCGAAGCCGAACGGGGCGGGCAGGGCGCTCAGGAACACGTCGTCGCTCGAGAGGGCGCCCGCCTCGACCGCCAGCTCGTGGAATGCGTCCCAGCGCCGCTGGTGGTGCATGACGCACTTCGGGAGCCCGGTCGTCCCCGACGTCGAGTTCAGCAGCCACAGGTCGTCGACCCCTCGGTCGCGCCCGGCGAGCGAGCCGCTCCCGGAGGGCTGGGTCGTCTCGGTGACGGGCAGGCACACGACACCGGGTCCGGGGTCGGTGCCGGGCGCGGCGAGCAGCCACGACGCCCCGGTCGTGGCGAGCAGATGGTCGACCTCGCGACGCCCGGCCCGGGGGCCGATCCCGACGATCACGCCGCCGGCCCGCTCGACCGCCACGAAGCACACGTGCACCGCCGGACCGTCGGGCAGCCACACCGCGACCCGATCCCCCGGCTCCACGCCCGCGTCGACCAACGCGCCCGCCAGCGCGTCGGCTCGGTCGTGGTAGTCCCGCCAGGTCAGGCGATGCGGCCCGCCGAGGTACGCGAGCCGGTCGCCCGCCGCGGCGGCATGACCCGCGATCACAGCACCGAAGGTGCGCACGGACCCGGAAGGTAGCCTCCCCTCTCATGCGGGTCGCCGTGCTCGACGACTACCAGCGCGTCGCCGCCACGATGGCCGACTGGGGCCGAAATCGACGGCGACGTCGTCTGCTTCGCCGATCACGTCGCCGATCCCGACGCCCTGGTCGGGCGCCTGGCCGGCTTCGACGTCGTCGTAGCGATGCGGGAACGGACCGCGTTCCCCCGCTCGGTGCTCGAGCGGCTGGCTGACCTGCGCCTGCTCGTCACGACCGGCCCGTTCAACGCGTCGATCGACGTCGACGCGGCCCGCGACCAGGGTGTGACCGTCTGCGGCACCGGCGGCGCGCTCTTCAACACGGTCGAGCTGCACCTGGGCGCTGATCCTCGCCGTCGCCCGGGGCCTCCCGGCCGAGGACGCGCTCGTCCGGGCCGGCGGCTGGCAGCGCGGCGTCGGGCGCGCCCTCCACGGCGCCACCCTCTCCGTGCTCGGCCTCGGCAACCTCGGCTCGCGGGTCGCGACGCTGGGGCTCGCGTTCGGGATGAGGGTGATCGCCTGGAGCACGAACCTCACCGACGAGCGCTGCGACCAGGTCGGGGTCACGCTCGTCGAGCGCGACGAGCTGTTCGCCCGCGCCGACGTGCTCACGATCCACCTGAAGCTCAGCGAGCGCACCGAGGGGCTGGTCGGCCGCCGCGAGCTGGCGTTGCTGGCGCCCACCGCGATGCTGATCAACACGTCGCGGGGCCCGATCGTCGACGAGATCGCGCTCGCCGAGGCACTCACCCGGGGGGCGCTCGCCGCTGCCGGACTCGACGCGTACAGCACCGAGCCGCTGCCGCTCGACCACCCGCTGCGTCGAGCGCCGAACACGGTGCTGAGCCCCCACCTCGGCTACGTCACCGACGACTGCTACCGGATCTTCTACGGGGACGCGGTGGACGACATCGTGGCCTGGCGGGCCGGGAACCCGGTCCGGGTGATCACCTAACCTGGCTGGCGCGTGGACGCGTCCGAGCGATCGTTCAAACCGCGGGCCATCGCGCCGATCGGCGTCGAGCTGACCGAACGCCAGAAGCTGGCCTGCTTGCACCGCATCTTGGCCCGGCTGGGCTTCAACGAGAACATGGCCGGGCACGTCACGATGGCCGCCGACGCGGACGGGAACCTCTGGGCGAGCCCGTGGGGGCTGTGGTGGGACGAGGTCCGGGCCCGGGACCTCTGCCTCGTGTCACCCGAGGGGGAGGTGCTCGAGGGACGGTGGGACGTCAGCCCGGCCATCTTCGTGCACACCGAGCTGCACCGCCGTCGCCCCGACGCGCGCGTCGTGGTCCACAACCACCCGTACCACGCGACGCTGCTCGCCACGATGGGCCGGCTGCCGGAGATCACCCACCAGGCAGCCTGCATGTTCGACGGCGCCCTGGCCCTCGTCGACGAGTACCAGGGACAGGTCCTGGACCAGGAGGCGAGCGCCTGGCTGGCGGAACGGGTCGGCGGCGCGGACGGCGTGATCCTGGTCAGCCACGGCGCGCTCGTCGTTGGGGCATCGGTCGAGGAGGCCACCTACCGGTCGGCGACCTTCGACCGCATGTGCCGGCTGAGCGCCGACGCGATCATCGCCGCCCAGCCGACCCGGGAGATCGCGCCGGAGCTGCGCGCGTCGCTGCGGGCCGCGTTCCGCACCCACGCCCTCGACGCCTACTGGAACGGCGCGGTGCGTCAGCTGCTGCGCGACGACCCCGACGTCCTCGACTGACAGGAGGGACTCGTGCCGGTCACCCTCGACGAGCTGCAGAGCATGGCGTCGTTCGGCGGGAGCGGGGAACGCCGCCCCGAGGTGCACTTCCTTCCCGAACCCGAGCCTCGCGAGGCCCGCTACACCGTCATCTCGACCGACGACCACATCGTGGAGCCTCCCCACATGTGGGCGGGGCGGTTCCCGGCCCGGCTCGCCGACCAGGCGCCGCGGGTCGTCGGGACCGACGACGGCGGCGAGCGGTGGCTCTGGGACGGGGAGCTCATCGCCAACGTCGGGTTCAACGCGGTGGCGGGCCGCCCGACCACCGAGTACGGGTTTGAGCCGACCCGCTTCGACGAGATGCGGCGCGGCGCCTGGGACATCCACGCCCGGGTGCACGACATGGACCTGAACGGTGTGTACGCGAGCGTGTGCTTCCCCTCGTTCCTGCCCGGCTTCGTCGGGCAGCGGATCTCGCTCGCGCCGAAGGACCCCGAGCTCGGCCTGGCCGCGATGCGGGCCTGGAACGACTGGATGCTCGACGAGTGGTGTGGCTCCTACCCGGGTCGGATGGTGCCGCTGCAGCTGCCGTGGCTGCGAGACCCGGAGATCGCCGCCGACGAGGTGCGGCGCAACGCGGCGCGTGGGTTCACGGCGGTCACCTTCTCCGAAAGTCCCGACAAGCTGGGGCTGCCGTCCATCCACACCGGCTACTGGGACCCGTTCCTCGCCGCCTGCGCCGAGACCGAGACCGTCGTGTGCCTCCACGTGGGGAGCTCGTCGACGTCGCCGTCGACGACTGAGGACGCGCCGCCCGAGACGATCGCGGTGCTGTTCTTCGCGTACGGCATGTACGCGGCGGTCGACTGGCTGTACTCGAGGATCCCGGTGCGGTTCCCGGACATCAAGATCTGCATGTCCGAGGGCGGGATCGGCTGGGTGGCGGCGCTCATGGATCGCCTGGATCACTGCTTCCGCTACCAGCTCGGCTACTTGCACACCTGGGAAGGGGTCGCCGAGACGCCGACCGAGGTGCTGCAGCGCAACTTCTGGTGGTGCGCGCTCGACGACGAGTCGGCGTGGGCGACCCGCCACCGGATCGGGATCGACCATCTAGTCGTCGAGTCCGACTACCCGCACGCCGACTCGACGTGGCCGAACACCCAAGCGGTGCTGGCCCGTCAGCTGGCCGACGTCCCTGACGACGAGGTGCGGGCGATCTGCTGGGAGAACGCGGCGACGCTGTTCCGCCATCCGGTCCCCGCCCACCCACGCCCCTGAGCGGGGCGGGTGCTCAGCGGGTCCGGCGCGTGACGATCCCGGCCATCCGCCGGGTGACGCCGGCCGGCAGCGACGCCGACAGCGACGCCGCGGTGGCGTTCAGCGGCCCGGGGGTGCACCCGGCGCGGCCCTTCTCGTAGGCACGCAACGCCGCGTCGGCGACCTCGTCGGGGTTCTGCCAGAGGAAGCCGGGCAGCCCGCCGATGTCGATCTGGGCCCGCTCGTGGAACTCGGTGCGGGTGTAGCCGGGGGCGACGATCATGGCCCGCACCGACGTGCCGCGCAGCTCCTCGTGGAGCGCGTGCGTGAAGCTGCTCACGAACGCCTTCGTGGCCCCGTAGGTGGCCTCGAACGGGGTGGGCTGCGCGGCGGCCACGGACGACACGTTGATGACGCCGCCGTGGCCGCGTTCGACCATCGGGGCCAGCGCGGCGTGCGTCAGCCGCACCAGCGCGAGGACGTTGAGGCGGATCTCGTGCTCCTCGGCGTCGATCGGGAGGCTCCCAGAACGCGCCGTTGGTGCCGAACCCCGCGTTGTTGACGAGCAGCTCGATCGGGCGGGCCGGGTCGCCGAGCCGTGCCTCGACGCTGCGCATCCCGGCGTCGGTCTCGAGGTCGGCGCTCAGCACCTCGCTCGTGCGCCCGTGGTCCTGCTCGAGCTGCGCGGCCAGCTCCGCGAGCGTCGCCTCGCGGCGGGCGATGAGCACCAGGTCGTGGCCCCGCGCCGCGAGGCCGGCCGCGAAGGCCCGCCCGATTCCCGACGAGGCGCCAGTGACGAGCGCCCGGGGTGCGTCCACAGGTGCACAGCCTACGGATCTTCGCCCGCCTCCACCGGTGCTGGGGTCGGGTCAGAGCCCGACTGCGTCCGCGACCTGGGCCGGGTCGGCGTCGGTCACCGGGCCCAGGTCGACCTCGGCGATGGCGCGCTCGGGATCTTTGAGGCCGTGACCGGTGAGGGTGCAGACGACCTCGTCGGCGGGGTCGACGAGGCCGTCGGCCGACGCCTGCAGGAGGCCGGCCACCGACGCGGCGGAGGCCGGCTCGACGAACACGCCGACCGTCGCCGCCAGCAGCCGGTACGCGTCGAGGATCGCCTGGTCGGTCACCGCCCCGATGTGGCCGCCCGACTCGTCGCGGGCCGCGACCGCCCCCGCCCACGAGGCCGGGTTGCCGATCTGGATGGCGGTGGCGATGGTCTCGGGGTGCGGCACCGGCTCACCGGCGACGATCGGCGCCGCGCCCCGCGCCTGCCAGCCCAGCATCCGGGGTCGGCGGGTGGCGCGCCCGGCGGCCGCGTCCTCCTCGTAGCCGCGCCAGTAGGCGGTGATGTTCCCCGCGTTGCCGACCGGGAGGCAGTGGACGGTGGGTGCGTCGCCGAGCACGTCGACGATCTCGAACGCGGCGGTCTTCTGACCCTCGATGCGGGTCGGCGCGATCGAGTTCACGACCTCGATACCGGGCCGCTCGCCGAGCTGGCGCACCACCGTCAGCGCCTCGTCGAAGGTGCCGCGCACCGGCACCACCTTGGCCCCGTGGATCAGGGCCTGGGCGAGCTTGCCCAGCGCGATCTGCCCCGCGGGGAGCACGACCGCGCAGAGCAACCCGGCCCGCGCCGCGTACGCAGCCGCTGAGGCCGACGTGTTCCCCGTCGACGCGCAGATCACCGCCTTCGCGCCCCGCTCCGCGGCGACGGACACGGCCACCGTCATCCCCCGGTCCTTGAACGAGCCGGTCGGGTTGGCGCCTTCGATCTTCAGCCAGACCCGGGCCACCCCGGCCCGGGCGGCCAGCCGCGGCGCGTCGAGCAGCGGCGTGTTCCCTTCGAGGAGCGTGACGACGGGCGTCGCGTCGGTGACCGGCAGCCGGTCGCGGAACGCCTCGATGACCCCCGGCCAGGGCGTGCTCACGGGACGTCGCCCATGACGCGTAGCACCGACCCGACTCGATGCACCGGGTCAACGCCCCGCAGGGCGTCGACGGTCGCGGCCAGGTCCGCTTCCCGGGCCCGGTGGGTGACGAAGATCAGCCGGGCGCCGTCACCGAGGCCTCGCTGCTCCATCGACTGGATCGAGACGCCGTGCCGGCCGAACTCGCCCGCGATCGCGGCGAGGACCCCCGGGCGGTCCTCGACCTCGATGAGGAGGTAGAACTGCGACTCGAGCTCCCCGAGCGGCCGGACCGGCCGGTCGACGAGCGCACCGATCGTGGCGCCCTTGCCGCCCGAGACGACGTTGCGGACCGCGTCGACGAGGTCGCCGAGCACCGCGGCCGCGCTGGGGCCGCCGCCCGCGCCTCGCCCGTAGAGCATCAGCTCGCCGACCGCCTCGCCTTCGATGAACACCGCGTTGAACGAGTCCCGGACCGCGGCGAGCGGGTGGTGCAACGGCACCATCGAGGGGTGCACGCGCACCGCGATGTCCCCGTCGATCTCCTCCGCGACCGCGACCAGCTTCACGACGTACCCGAGCTGGCAGGCCGAGTCGATGTCGTCGTCGGTCAGGCCCGTGATGCCCTCGGTGTGGACGTCGTCGAGACCGACCCGGGCGCCGAACGCGACGGTGGCGATGATGGCCGCCTTCGCCGCCGCGTCGTAGCCCTCGACATCGGCTGTCGGGTCGGCCTCCGCGTAGCCGAGCCGCTGCGCGTCGGCGAGCGCGTCGGCGAACGACGCGCCGGCCTCGGCCATGCGGGTGAGGATGTAGTTCGTCGTCCCGTTGACGATCCCGGTCACGCGGTGGATCCGGTCACCGGCCAGGGACTCGCGCAGGGGGCGCAGCAGCGGGATGCCGCCCGCGACCGACGCCTCGAAGAGGAGGTCCACGCCGGCGTCGGCCGCGGCCGCGAACAGCTCCGGCCCGTGGCGGGCGATCAGCTCCTTGTTGGCGGTCACGACCGGCTTGCCCCCGGCGAGCGCCTCGGTGATGAGCGTCCGGGCCGGCTCGACGCCGCCCATGACCTCGACGACCACGTCCATGTCGGGGTCGTGCACGACCGCGGACGGATCGTCGGTGAACCGCTCCGGGGCCAGCTTCACGTCCCGGGGTCGGGCCAGGTCCCGCACCGCGACCCGGGCGATCTCGATCCCGACCCCGGCGCGGGCGGTGATCCGGTCGGCGTGCTCGTCCACAAGCCGGACCAGCGCCGAGCCGACGTTGCCGCACCCAAGCAGCCCGACGCGTACCGGGTCTCGCATCGTCCTCAGTCTCCCACCACGTCGAGGCGGGCCAGGTCCTCCAGGGTCTCGCGGCGCAGCACCAGGCGGGGCTCGCCCCCCCGGAGGAACACGACCGCGGGGCGGGGCGTCCGGTTGTAGTTCGACGCCATCGAGTAGCCGTAGGCGCCGGTCGTCGGCGTGGCCAGGAGATCCCCGCGGCGCACCCCGGCCGGCAGAGAGGCGTCGGCCACGATGACGTCGCCCTGCTCGCAGTGCTTGCCGACCACCCGGCAGCGCAGTGGGCGCTCCTCCCCGACTCGGGTCGGCAGGTACGCCTCGTATCCGGCCCCGTAGAGGACCGGGCGCGGGTTGTCGCTCATCCCCCCGTCGACGGCGACGTAGGTCCCGACCCCGGGGATCTCCTTCACCGTCCCCACCCGGTAGAGGGTGAGCGCGCACGGCGCCGCGATGGACCGGCCCGGCTCCACCAGCACCGCCGGCTCCGGGCCCGCCTCAGGCGGCCAGGAGCGGCCCAGCGTGGCGCGCAGCGCCGCCGCGTACTGCGCCACGTCGAGGGGCGGGTCGCCGGCGACGTAGCGGGCCCCGAGCCCTCCCCCGAGGTCCAGCTCGTCGACCGAGACCCCGAGCCGGGTCGACAGGTCGCCGGCGAGCGCGGCGAGCACCGGCACCGCATGGTCCCAGGGGTCGAGCCGCTGGATCTGGGAGCCGATGTGGCAGTGCAGCCCGCCGAACCGCAGCTTCGGGCTGGTCACCACCCGGCGCGCCGCCTCGAACGCGATCCCTTCGCTCACTGTGAAGCCGAACTTCGAGTCCTCGGTGCCGGTCTCGATGTACTCGTGCGTGTGCGCCTGCACGCCGGGTGTGACCCGCACCAGGACGGTCGGCTCGACGTCGAGCGCGGCGGCGAGCTGGTCGAGACGGTCGAGCTCGTCGAAGGAATCGGCGACGATCCTTCCTGCGCCGTAGTCGAGGGCGTCGCGCAGCTCCTCGTCCGACTTGTTGTTGCCGTGCACGACGAGCTGCGTCGGCGGCACACCGGCCGCGCGGGCAACCGCGAGCTCGCCGCCGGTGGCGACGTCGAGGAGGAGGCCCTCCTCGACGACGAGCCGCGCCATCGCCGCGCAGAGGAACGCCTTGCCGGCGTAGACGACCCGACCGGCGCCGAACTCGGCCACGTACCGACGGCAGCGCTCGCGGAGCTCGTCCTCGTCGTACACGAACAGCGGCGTGCCGAACCGCTCGGCGAGCGCCTCGTGGTCGACGCCGAGCAGCCCCGGCGCGACGAGCGACTGGTCGAGCGGGGCGCCGATCACCGCGGGTTCGCGTCCGCGTCGTCGACGGCCTCGTCGAGACGTGTCATCGCCTCGGGCGCGCCGACCCCGAGCAGCTCGAGGGCGTTGGCGAGCCCGACCCGACACGACTCGGCCAGCCACAGCCGGGCCTGGGTGAGCGCGGGGTCGTCGTTCAGGACCCGGCAGTCGCGGTAGAAGCCGTGGAACCGGGCCGCGAAGTCCCGGACCCAGGTCGTGACCCGGTGCGGTGCGCGCAGCGTCGCCGCCTCGGCGACGACATCCGGGTAGCGGTCCAGGGCGCGGAGCAGGTCGAGCTCGCGCTCGTGCACGAGCGGCGCCAGGTTGGTCTCGAGGATCGGGTGGACCACGACACCGGCGACCGCGGCCCGCCTGGCGATCGACGCGATGCGGGCGTGCGCGTACTGCACGTAGTACACGGGGTTGTCCATCGACTGGGCGGTGACGAGGTCGAGATCGAAGGTCTGCGCGGTGTCGATGCTCTGCAGCAGGAAGGTGAGCCGGCACACGTCGGGGTTGACCTCGTCGAGGATGTCCGCCAGCGTGATCACGTCACCGGCCCGCCGGGAGAGCCGGACCGGTCGACCGTCGCGCATGATCGTCACCAGCTGACCGAGGACGACCTCGGGCTCGTCGGCGACCCCGAGCGCGGCCAGCCCGGCCTGCAGCGACTTGACCTGGCCGTGGTGGTCGGCACCCCAGATGTCGACGAGGTGCTCCCAGCCCCGGGCCAGCTTGTCGCGGTGGTAGGCCAGGTCGTTGCACAGGTAGGTGGTCGACCCGTCCGACTTCACGAGGACCCGGTCGCGGGTGTCGCCGTAGGCGCTCGTCCGCAGCCACGTCGCCCCGTCCTGCTCGAACACCGCCCCCTGGGCGGCCAGGTCGTCGATCAACGCGGTCACGTCGCCGCGCTCGTGGAGCGTCCGCTCCGAGAACCAGGTGTCGAAGTGCACCCCGATCCGGGCCAGATCCTCGCGGAGCTGGCGCACGGCGTCGTGGTAGCCCCACTCCCGGGCTTGCTCGAGCGAGACGTCGTCGCCGAGCTCCCCGCGCAGCCGGGTCGCCATCTCGACCAGGTACTGGCCCTGGTACCCGTCGTCGGGCGGCTCGCGCCCCTCGTAGCGGGCCAGCAGCGACGCCCCGAACGCGTCGAGCTGGCTCCCGGCGTCGTTCAGGTAGTACTCGCGGTGCACGACTGCGCCCTGGGCGGCGAGCAGGTTCGCCAACGCGTCGCCGACCGCCACCCAGCGCCCCCCGCCCGCGTGCAGCGGCCCGGTCGGGTTCGCGGAGACGAACTCGAGGTTGATCGGCTGGCCGCCGAGCGCGCCGCTGCGGCCCCACTGGCCCCCGAGCTCTACGACGGTGCGGAGGACCTCGTGCCACGCGCTGGGCGCGACCCGGAAGTTGAGGAACCCGGGGCCGGCGATCTCGACCGATTCGATCGAGGGGTGCGCGCCGTCGCGGATTGCCTCGGCGAGGCGCGCCGCCGCGTCGCGCGGCTGGACCCCGGCCGGCTTCGCGACCTGCAACGCGACGTTGGTGGACCAGTCACCGTGCTCGCGCTGCTTCGGTGGATCGACCGCGACGCCGCCGGCCGGCTCGGGGAAGCCGACCTCGGCGAGCGCGGCGCGCAAGACGTCGAGGAGCTGGTCGCGGATCACGGGCACAGGCCCGGTACGGCGCACCGGGTGCTGCATGGTACTGCCCGCTCCGGTGGGAAGGCCGAGGACATTCGCCTAGGGTCGCGACGCGTGACGCCGCTTCCCGAGCCGCACCTGCGGGCGGTCGCCGCGCCGGAGACCAACGGGCTGACCGGTGACGGCCTCGCGCTGGTGTACGCGGCGCTGGAGCGCGTCCGGTCGGAGCACCGGCTCGACCGACTGAACGTCGTGGTCGAGGACGAGCGGTGGGGTCGTCAGCTGCTGGTCGCGCCCCGGGGCGCGGCGCCGGCCGGTGACGTCGACGACGAGCGCGGCTGGTGGACCGAGCCTCCGCTCCCCGAGGTCCCACTGGACCTCGAGCTCGTCGTGGCGCTGTGCCGCCTCGCGGTTCGGGACGCCGCCCAGGAGGACCTGGCCGAGGGGCCCCGCGACGTGCTCGAGGTCGCGCTGCGCCGCGTCGAGGGGGTCGAGGCGGCGGCCCTCGACGACGCCGGGCAGCTCGTGGTGGTGCGGGCCGGCGCGGCGGCACCACCGACGCTGAGCCGAGTGGTCCTCGACGTCGTCACCGAGCGGGCAGAGCGAACCGTCGTCGTCGAGGTCGTCGGCCCCGGCGCCGGTCGGGCCCCCGCAGCACCCGAGGCGATCTCCTGGGCGCCCGGCGCGACGCTCGAGGTGGTCGCGGTCCGCACCGAGCCCGCGACCGGCGACCTGGAGGTGCACCTGCGGGGCGGCGACGTCCGCACCGTCGGGCGCGCCACGAGCCGCGGCTTGGTCGGCGCGGCCGCGGCCACGCTCGACGCCTGGCACCAACGTCCCGGTGCGCCGGGCCGGACGATCGGATGGGCCCGCACCGTCGAGACCTCGACCGACGGCCGGTTCGTCGTCGCGGTCGCCCTCGAGGACTCGCACCGGATCACCATCGCCCACGGCATCGGCTCGGGGTCGAACCCGATCGAGGCTGCGGTCGCGGCGACCGTCGACGCGCTGACGCGCTGACGCGCCGCGGCCCGGGGCGGGGTCACCGGGCCCGACCGCGAGACCCCGACCGGTACGCTGCATCCCCGGCCCTCGTCGGGGTGGAAGACAACCTGCCGTGTATGGGCTGTGGACCTCCTTGGGAATGGATTGGCTGGATTCGGGAACGGGTCCCCCGCTTGCGGGTGGTCCCGTCCGTGCCAGGATCGGCTTCCCAAGCTGAGAACGCGGGTTCGATTCCCGTCAGCCGCTCCCGACAGGCCGACCCCCAGGGCCTCGCGCGCCTCCGCCGTCGCCGGGCGCGCGATTGAGTACCGCCTACTCAGGGTTTGTCACGAATGGCCGCGCAGGATCGGAGCGGCCGAATCGAGAAGCTGCTCAGGAGACACGCATGGGTGAGTTCGCCAACGAGCTGGTCCTGTTGATGCTGCCGACCGACAAGTACCGCCAGATCGGCTACTCGCGCGACGGGACGCGCGGCACGATCTGCGGCGCGCTCCTCGCCGAGGACTGGGTGAACGGCGGCCCAGTCCCGAGCAAGGACGAGCTCGTGCAATCGATCCGGAAGGAGACCTCCCAGGCGCTCGAGCGCGTCGTCGATCCGCTGGTCGCGGCGGGACGCCTCGAGGCGGACTCGCCCCGCAAGAAGCTGTTCGGGCTCATCCCGATGGGGAACCTGCCGTATTTCAAGGTGCTCGACGTCGCGGCGCGCGACGCCGCGTTCGACCGCATGGAGGCGTCGCTGGGCGGCACCGAGCCGCCACCACTTCGCGACGCCGCGCTCGGCGCGATCCTCGTGGCCGGCAGGCAGTGGGACAAGACGGGGCTCGACGGCCCGGAGCCGCGGCCGCGCGCCTACGTCGGGAGCGAACCCCCGGCGTGGGGACCGCTGATGGAGCGGGCCCAGCAAATCGTCGCAGGCCAGGTCGTCCCGGCCGGCGTCACCGAGCCCGAGGTGCTGCCGATGATCGCCGGGGTGGTGCGCAACCAGGTCATGTTCCGCGACGGCACCGTGGGGTGAGGGACCTCAGGGGCGTGGCGTTCGTCAGAACTCCCCGCGTCCGGACCCACCGCAACGCCGACAAGGACGGCAAGTACATGCGGTTCTGCGCAGCTGGGGGTCTGAAACCAGACCGGCGCCAAGCTGTGGGCCTTGACAATCAACTCGCCCTCATATAGTTTGGGATCTAATGATATGATCTCAAATATTGAGATCTCAAACGTATGAGGGGGACGTCATGGTTAGTCCGATCGATGCGGTGGTTGCAATTCACAAAGCGTTCCGAGCCGACATGGCTGCCATCGACGAGGCGGCGCTCGCCTCGGCGCGCGGTACGCCGGGGCTCGAGGCGACGGTGGAGCGTTTCCGGTTCTTCAATGAGGTGCTGGCGTGGCACGCCCATGGGGAGGAACTTGCCGTCTTTCCCGCGCTGGAAGCGGTCGCGCCGTCGGTCGCCGAGGCGTACGAGATGGATCACCGAGGCCTCGACCGCGCGTTCGACGCCCTGAGCAATGCGGTCTCCGTTCACGACGAGTTGGAGACGGCGCGTGCGACGGCCGCCTTCAAGTTCCATCTCGATATTCACCTCGCCAAAGAAGATGCGCACTTGTATCGCATCATCCGGGAGCGGGTCTCGGTGCCTGATCAGGGCAAGGCGGTCGGTGTCATGGCCGGCGAGGTTCCCCCCGACCGCAATCCGGAGTTGATCGCGTGGATGTTCCCGCTGCTCGGCGACGACGACCGCGAGAACATGACCCGCGTCTGGCAGATGGTGATGCCGCCGGAAGTGTTCGCGGGTTCGATCCAGCTCGTCCACCAGGCGATCGGCGACGACTTCGTGGAGCTGAATCGGCACGTCCCGGAGCTCGCCGCGTGACACCGGCCTCACCAAAGGCCGGGAGGAGGGACGGCTTCGGCCGTCCCTCCTCTCCGTCCCCGAGCCCTTGCGACGAGTCGGCAAGGACTTCGAAGACGAATACCCGGGCGCGAGCGCGCTCGCCACCGAGTGCTTCGCCAACCTCTTCCAGACCGGGGAGCTGCTCATGGAGTTGCACAACCGTTACACACGCGAGGAGTACCAGCTATCCCCAAGCGCCGCGACAGGTCCTCGCCGTCGTCGAAGGCGCCGGCCAGCCATTGGAACCGTCAGTGATCGCCGAACGAGTCCTCATCACGGCCGGATCCATGACCTCTCTGCTCGACACGCTCGAGAAGCGCGGGCTCGTACAACGCATGCCCCACCCCGACGACCGCCGCAAACTGCTCGTAGACATCACCCCGGAAGCCCAGGAAATCGTCGACAGGCTCCTGCCCTCCCTCCACGCCCGTGAACGCGACGTGATCTCGAGCGCGCTCTCTGCCCGCGAACAGCGCGAACTCCTCCAGCTCGTCGCCAAAGTCCAACACGCCGCCCTCCGCGCACAATCAACACCGGCCCCGCCCGCCGCGGACCGTCAACGACCTGCGCGCCTGAGCCGCGACGCGTCGACCGTGAAAGGAACACGAGGATGACTCTGAGCGTGCCCCCGACAATCGAAGCGACTACACCGCACTGGCGCGGAATCAACCACCTCGCGCTTGTCACCACCGACATGGACAACACCGTGCGCTTCTACCATGGAACCCTTGGGGCCCGACTCGTGGCCACGATCGGAACGCCGGAGTTCCGTCACTACTCCTTCGAGTTCGGACCGCAATCCACCGTCGCGTTCTTCGAATACACCGACCCCACGATCGAACCTTTCACGAAAGCGGCCGGCGTGCCTGACCCCCGCGCCGTCCAGTTTGACCACCTCGCGCTCAACCTCCCCGACGAAGACGCGCTCGTCGAACTTCAACAACGCTTGAAGGGCGCTGACTGCGAGGTCACCGACGTCATCGACCACGGTGGTGTCCACTCCGTCTACTTCACCGACCCCAACGGCATCGCGCTCGAAGCCTCCTGGTGGGTCCACGACGCCACGGGCCGCCCCGCCAACTACCACGATCCCCGCTACTTCGCCGACCCCAATCCCGTCCCCGCCCTCCAAGAACTCCAAACCGCCGGCAGCCTCAGCACCGTCCCCGGAACCAATCTTGCCTGACCACACCCGCGAACACCGACCGTCGCGCACCACGGCGGCTGGCGCGGTCCCCCTCAGACGCCATCCCTGAGCAGCTCCCGGGCGCACCCACGACCACGGAATCACCTCCAGTGCGGCAGAGGCATGGAGTTTTCTCCCAGGTATTCTCCAACCCTGGCCCTCGGGCCCTCGCCCTCGTCGGGGCGGGAGAAAACTGACCGCGCAAGGGCTATCGACCGGCGCGGGAACGTATTTTTCGAATCCGGGAACGCGCCGCGTCAGGCCGCTTCTGGCCGGTCTTGGCCGCACCCACGCGCCAAGCACTCACAGAGGTTTATGCGGGTTTCGTCACGTTCGCGGTCTTTGCCGGAACTGTGGACGTAGTCAAGTCTCCTGCGAGGCCCCCCAAGAGGAAAGGAGCACCGGTCTCAGAGGAGGAATCGATATGGCCGTTGAACGTGTCGCGTGGTGGGCCTGAGAATTCCCCCGGTTCTCCGGAGTGGTCGGGTCTGCTGATTGATGATGCTCTGGACGGGTGAGTGTTGCCAGGCTCGTGTTGAACGCGGCTGAGAACGTAGCTGAGGGTCGCACGCGTGTTCGGATACGGTGTTCATGCGGCTTGTTCGTGCTCGACGGGCGCGAGGTCGCCGATGCTGGAGTGTCGTCGCCGCGGGTTGTACCAGGCTTCGATCCATTCGAAGATCGCCAGCGCGAGCTCTCGGCGACTGCGCCACGGGTGCCGGTCGAGCAGCTCGAGTTGGAGGGTGCCGAAGAAGCTCTCGGCGAGCGAGTTGTCGTAGGCGTCACCGACCGATCCCATGGATCCGAGCAGCCCAGCAGCGCGGAGGCGTTGCCCGAACGCCCAGCTCGTGTATTGGCTGCCGTGATCCGAATGCGTGATCGTCTGGTCCCGAGGTGGGCGCCGCCGCCAGGTGGCCATGTCGAGCGCGTCGCAGACCAGCTCGGCGCGCAGGTGATCCGCGATCGACCAGCCCACGACCCGGCGCGACCAGGCGTCGAGCACCACCGCCAGATACACCTTGCCCTCGCCGGTGGGGTGCTCAGTGACGTCCATCACCCAAAGCCGGTCCGGTCCGCTGGCGTGGAAGCGACGGTTCACCAGATCCTCGACCGGTGTGGCCGCTGGGTTTTTCTTGGTGCAGCCCCGTCGACGCCGCCGATAGACGCCCTCGAGGCCGTGCAGGCGCATGAGGCGCTCCACCCGCTTGCGAGAGACCCGGATGCCGGCCCCGAGACGCAGCTCGGCCCACACCCGGGGGCTGCCATAGGTCCCCCGGCTCATCGCATGGATCTCTTGGATGGTCTCGAGCAACGCCACGTTCGCGGTCGCCCGAGGTGACCGCGGCCGGGACCGCGACTCGAAGAACCCCGACTCCGAGACCCCCAGGACCTCGCACATCACCTTGATCGGGTGGTTGGCCTTCTCGCGCTCGATGAACGCGAACGTCACTGCGGGCGAGGCAGCACGTTCTCCTGAGCGAAGAAGGCCGCGGCTTTTTTCAAGATGTCGCGCTCCATCTTGACCACCCGCAGCTCCGAACGCAGACGGCGCAGCTCCTCGCGCTCCGACGTCGTCAGGCCTTCACGCTTGCCCTCCTCGACGTCCGCCTGCGCCAACCAATTGCGAAGACAGCTCTCTGAGATCCCGAGGTCCTTGGCGATCTGGCTGATCGGCTTCTCACGTTCACGGGCAAGCTCCACCGCCATGCGACGGAACTCCGCCGGGTGTGGTGCCGGCATACGGACTCCTCTCGAGGGGCACGCGCCCCAAACGCTAGGACTCCGTCAAACCGGGGGAATCTCAGCCGAAACGTCGGTGCAGCGTGGTGGTGCGTCGTGATCGGCGACGATGTCGAGGAACGTGTCCTGGGCGCATTGGCTGGTGGCACGACGAGGGCGGAAGCGTGTCGGGCCGGACCGATAGGTCAACGCACCCTTCGCCGACGGCTGCACGACCCGGACTTTCGTGCCCGGCTGTCCGCCAAGCGTGAGGTCGTCTCGCGAGAGATCGACGCGAACCTGCCGCGCGCTCGCCAGCATGTCCATCGTGGTGATCACCAAGATCTTGCAGCGCGATGACATGCCCTCACAGCAGCTAAAAGCTGCCCTTGCGGTACTGCCGATATGGGTCCGCACCAGATCGTTTCAAGTCGATGAGCGTGTCGACGAGCTCGAAGCCCTCTCCGTGGAACAGGACAAGGCGATCCGGAACCTGAACGAGGCCATCGAACGGGTGGCGGCCCTGATAACGGGTCAGGTCATCCGGGATGCGACCGGGGAGGAGCCCAATGACCAGTCCCCCTCCTAGGTCTCGTGCAGAACTCGACGCCCGCCTTGACTTTCTTCGGCAGTTTTTCACCCAGCTCGATGAGTACCGCGGCCTCGATCCGGAGGACCTGGAGGCTCTCATCATGGTGCGGGCGGAGCGCGGCCAGCCGCGGCACTACGAGCGGCTGCAGCTATCGGAAGCGGGACGCGCGGCACTGAAGCGTTTGCGGCCTGCCCGATGGGTCTCGAGTGCTGATCGCCGAGCGTGGGAGCAGAGTTGGCAGGAGCGCAGATCAAGCTGCACCTAAATCAGGGAGCCTCGACGTCCGCTTCGACTGAGGCGCGCCAGGACTGAACGCCATCAGCGTTGGAACGATCGTGATCATCGTCGTCGACGTCTCGTCGTTCACGACCGCGGTCGAGATGGCAGGAAGCGAAAGATGGCAGCTTCCCCCACGGCGCAAGACGTCCACTACCACTTGCTGCTGGACGGCTCGCTGCCGAGCAGTCTCATTCCCGTCCGCTGTCCCGGTCATCTTCAGCCTCCCATCGGGTCAGCCACAAGAAGTGGCTCCCCCTCTTCTGGCGGCCTGAGGGCCCTTCTGACGGGCTCAGCCGGCAGGTTCTATGCCGTCGGGGCCATGAGTCGGACCCGATCCGGGGTCCCTCTGCAGGTGACGGGGGCGACCACAGCCACAAGATGTGGCTCCCCCTCTTCTGGCGGCCTGAGAGCCCTTCTGACGGTCTTCTGGCGGCCTGAGGGCTTCTTACCCACGACCTGTACTCCTAGTGGACACTCCGCGGGCGAGAAGGCGCGGGACCACGCTCCAGACGAGCACACCCGTGCCGGGCCCGACCTCCTCCCAGCTGTGAACCTCCAGGTCGATGCGCGCCACCGCTGCGGTGGGAAGCCGCAGGTGCCCGCCGCCGATGAGCACGGCGACAGCCTCCGAGCAGGTCGGCTCATGACCCACCACGAGCAGGACCCGCGTCGCGCTGGGCTCCGCGCGGACCTCGCCGAGCAGACCCGCAAAGCCACCGTTGTAGAGGGCCTCGGCGGAGCGCGCCGGACAGCTCCATGCCGCTGCGGCCATGACGCGCTCTAGCGTCGCCGTGGCCCGCACTGCCGGCGAGGTGATGGCCGCGTCGGGCACCTGGCTGGCATCAGCCAAGAACCGACCGACACGCTGAGCGGCCTTCCGCCCCCGCGGGGCAAGGGGTCGCTGGCGGTCGTCAACGTCGTCAGAGCCCCAGTCGGACTTGGCGTGGCGGAGCAGGATCAGCGCAGGCATAACCCATTCTGGGTCCTGAGCAACATCGCTCACCAGTGCTCGACACCACCCGCGACCGACTAATGACACCCTTCAACCAGCTGGGTTCGACAAGGCGCTGACAGGGTCTGTGGCGCGACCTCGGTGACCGAGTCGTCGCCCCCGTCACCTGCAGAGAGACCCCGGATCGGGTCCGACTCATGACCCCGACGGCAAAAACCTGACGCTGCGTCCTTCACCTGTCCGCCGATCAGGTTTCTGTACTGCACGATCGCAGACACTCCGTCCTCCTCGGGGCTGTGGCCGCGTCGGCCTAGATACGGCGCTACTTGGGATCGTATATATCCAGCGCAAGACGGGATGCCCGATGTGATAAGTGCTCGTGGACAGCAGAGAACCGCCGTCGTGGTTATCGCCATCTGTCCCCGAACGCCGGCCTGGAGACAGTCGGCGACACCATGGTCGTCGACGGCCGCTACACCATCCAATGAGCCGAATGGAGCAACGCATGCGTGAGGCAGTCATCATCGACGGCGTACGGACGCCGCGCGGCAAAGGCAAGCCCAGCGGGTCGCTCCACGAGATCCACCCACAGGAACTGCTGGCGCAGGTGCTCATCGAGGCTCGCGGCCCGCACCGGCTTCGACACGAAGGACGTCGACGACGTCGTCATCGGCAACGGGACTGGCGACGGTGACCACGGCATCTGCATTGGCCGTCTGGCGGTGCTCGCGGCGGGGTGGCCGGTGGAGGCGCCCGGCCTCACGCTCAACCGCTTCTGCGGGTCAGGGCAGCAGGCAGTCGCGTTCGGAGCGATGGGCATCCGTGCCGGCTTCCAGGACCTTGTGGTCGCCGGAGGGGTCGAATCTTATGTCGCGCTGGCTGCCGGCGGGCGGTCCGCCCGACTTCACCGCGAATAACGCGCACCTCCGCGAGCGCTATCCGCTGGTCCCCCAAGGCATCTCCGCGGACTTGATCGCGACGCTCGAGGGCTTCAGTAGCGACGATGTCGACGCCTACGCGGTCGAGAGCCAGGCGCGCGCCGCCCTCGCGCAGGCCGAGGGCCGGTTCGACAAGAGCATCGCCCCGGTGCACCGCGCCGACGGGACGCTTGCTCTCGACCACGACGAGCACCCGCGCCCCGGCACCACGCTCGAGGCGCTTGCCGGGCTCACACCGTCGTTCGAGCAGCTGGGCACGACGACATGTGAGGGCTTCGATGTCCCGTTCGACGAGATGTGCAAGACGGCGTACCCGCAGATCGACCGGGTGGAGCACGTCCACCACGGTGGCAACTCCTCAGGAGTCGTCGACGGCGCGGCCGCAATCGTGCTCGCGTCCGACGAGTACGCGAAGTCGCACGGGCTCTCTCCCCGGGCGCGCATCGCGATGCACGCGGTCGCCGGAACGGAACCAGTGATCATGCTCACGGCACCGGGACCCGCGACCGAGAAGGTGATCGCCCTGGCCGGGATGACGCTCGACGACATCGACCTCTTCGAGGTCAACGAAGCGTTTGCGGCCGTGCCGCTGAAGACCATGCGCGATCTGGAGCTCGACCCCGACAAGGTGAACGTCAACGGTGGCGCCATCGCGCTCGGTCACCCGATCGGCGCCACCGGGGCGATGCTGATCCAAACCGCCCTCGACGAACTCGAACGGCGCGGCCAGAGCACCGCTCTCGTGACCATGTGCACAGGCGGCGGCATGGGAACCGCCACCATCATCGAACGCGTCTGACCCGCTCGTCAGTAGAGGTCCAGGTGTCCCGGACGCCGACGAACCTCACCCATCTCGCCCGGTAGCCGCCGAGGTTGTCGGTGGGGCGAGCCCGTCGTCGGCGTTGTGATCGCGCCTTCGGGCGAGCGTCGCCGCGCAGTGCCGCCACGCTTCGATCACCGTGCCCCGCCTTCACGCGCTCATGTGGTGTCCCAAATGCTTGATAGTGCGGCTAGCCGTCCTGGGCTGGATCAGCAGATCCCAGGTAAGCATGTTCGAGTCTTTCGCGCTGTCCCGCGAGCTCGGCCGCAGAGCCGCTCAACACGATGCTCCCGCGGTTCAGGACCGACGCCGAGTCGGCAACTTGGAGAGCAAGGCTCACGTACTGCTCGACGAAGACGACTGCGCAGTCGCCGTCGCTTACCGTCTGACGAATTGCGTCAAACAGTCGCTCGACGATCATCGGAGCGAGGCCCATGCTGAGCTCGTCGATCAGGAGCACTCTCGGGCGCTGGATCAACGCCCGTGCCATCGCGAGCATCTGCTGCTCACCGCCGGACAACGCGCTGGCGCGCAGGTCCCAACGCGGCTCGAGGGCAGGAAACACCTCAAGCATGGACCGCGGATCCGGGCTACCGCGGCGGGCCGCGACCCGAAGGTTGTCTTCGACCGACAGGGTGGTGAACAGCTCCCGATTGTCGGGTACGAAGACGAGTCCCGCCTTGCAGGTCGCGGTCGCGTGACCACGTCGCAGCTTGACCCCGCTGACAGCGACCGTCCCGCTGTGTGCGGGCAGCAAGCCTGCCAGCGTGTGCAGCAGTGTCGTCTTCCCCGCGCCGTTGGGACCCAGGATGGCGTGGATCGTGCCCGGCTCAATTGCCAGATCGACGTCTCGAAAGGCGGTGAGCGTTCCCCACCCTCCTGTAAGGCCGACGCACTCGAGCGCGTAGCTCATTCCGTCTCGGCTGACGTCTCGTGAGATCTGCCCAGGTACGCGTCGGCAAGTGCCTGGTCCGCCCGAATGGTCGCGGGATCGCCTTCCGCGATCACCACGCCGAAGTCGAGCACGTAGATGCGGTCGCACACTGCGAGCACTAAGGCAATGTCGTGATCCACGAGCAGGACGGCCGTGCCGGTGAGCGCGAGATCGCGGATGCGCTCGCCGAGCCAGAGACTCTCTGTCGGGTCGAGTCCGGCTGCCGGCTCGTCGAGCAACAACGCCCTGGGATTCGAGGCACAGGCCCGTGCAATCGAGACGAGCTGACGCTCACCTTGACTGAGCTCACCTGCGACCTTCTCGCGTAGGCCGACGATCCCGACGCGTGCAAGTGCGTAGGACAACTGACGATCGCGGTGATCGTGGGTGGCGCCGAAGACGGCGGCGCTGACGTTCTCCTCCACGGTGAGGTCGTCGTAGAGGCCTCGAGGGACTGGAACGTTCGAGCCACTCCGCGGTGCACCCGCGCGTGCGCCGGCAACGTATCAATCGACTCGCCAGCCAGCGTGACGGAACCCTGTGCGCGGGCGAACCCGGTCACGGCATCGATCAAGCTGGTCTTGCCGGCACCGTTGGGACCGATGAGTCCGACGACGGTCCCAGGCTCGACGCAGAGCGAGACGTCCGAGACCGCGGTTACACCGCCGTAGCGGACGGTCAGATGCTCAATGGAGAGTACTCCCCGGTCGTCCCCGTGCATTGCGGTGTCGTCGGCCGCCAGCGCTGGCACCGCGGCCGGCGCATCGCGACGCGCGAAGAGCCGCATGCCGCGAAGGCGCCGTGCGGCATCATGTGCCGTCGATGCGAGGCCCTCGGGATGGCCGATCACCACGACAATGACCGAAATACCGCTAATCACGGTGAACCAGCTGCCGAGGTGGATGAAGCGATCCGTCGCGAGGTACACGATGCCGGTACTGGCGATGATGCCGGCCAAGACCCCGCCAAACACCGAGGTGATCCCGGCAAGGTAGGCGGTCGAGAGCAACGCCAGTCCGCCGATCACTGTGAACGACCGCGTCGGTCAGCACACCCTGCTGGTATGCGAGTAGCGCACCGCCAATGCCAGCGATGAAGGACGACAGCGCGAAGCTGATGATCTTCACGCGTACGACGTTGACGCCAATACCAGCGGCGGACCGCTCGTTCGCCCGCACCGCCAGCATGGCTGACCCCAGCGAGCTGGTACGTAGCCGCGCGACGCCCCAGGCGACAGCGACCAAGGTCACGAGGACCAAGAGGCCGAACTCCAGACGCGGGAACGCGTGACCGGTGCCAATACTGAGGTCGATGCCGAACAGCCGCGGTGAGGTCACGACCGCGCCCCCCGCCGGCACAAACTGGCCGTTTTGAAACCAGAGCGCCTCAATCGCAGTGGCGAACGCCAGTGTGACGACTCCAAGCGTCAGACCACGGAGCCGCAGCGCTGGGAGCCCGACGACGATCCCGACGGCGGTGGCGATCAAGGCAGCGAGGAGTGGTGCGAGCGGGAACGGCACACCCCAGCTGTGCGTCAAGCCCGCTAGCGCGAACCCGCTCACACCGGCCAGGGTGAGCTGGGCCAGTGACACCTGGCCGGCATAACCTGTGACGACCACGTACGACAGCGCGATGATGGCTGCGATGAAGGTACCGATCACGGCACTACGCCAGTCCGCATGCGTGAGGGCGAGCGCGAGGAAGCCGGCCGCCGTGCCAGCGATCGTGGGCACGAGGAACGATCGCGGTCGAGGGGCGTGCCCGAGCCGTTGGGTCACGATCCCGCCTCGGACCGGCATCCCGCGCCGGGTGACGATGAGCGCGATGAAGATCACGAGGAGGGGAATGAGTTCCGGCAACCCGGCCTGCGGGAGCCAGCTGTGCTGCAGGGCGAGCGTTGACGCCTCCGACTGGAGCATGCCGATGCCGATCCCGGCTGCCACGGTCGGCAGCAACAAGTCAAACCCACCGACGACCGCTGCGGCGAGGGCAGGCACGACGGCCAGCGTGTAGGCATCAGGCGTGAGCGGGCTGATCGGGGCGATCAAGATTCCGGCAGCCCCGGCAACCACCGCGCTTGCCATCCAGTTGAGCAGCGCAATTCGCTGCGGCGATACGCCGCTCACGATGGCGCCCGTGCTTGTCTCCGCCGTCGCGCGCGTGAGGAGGCCGAAACGGGTCCACCGGTACAGAGCTGAAAGCCCGACGGCGAGAGCAACGACCGTCACCACGAGGTAGAAGCGATCGGACAGCAGCACCACGGACCCCAGCTGCCAGCGCGTCGCTGGGAAGATGGACGCCACGCTCACCGGGGCGTCCCCCACCCGGTTGACCATGACACCCTCGATGACGACGAGTACCCCGAGCGACGCCACCAGCCGCGACAGCGGAGGCGCGTGCCGAAGAGGGCGGAAGACGACGCCATAGAGCAAGGCGCCGAGCGCCGCGGAGAGAACGAGCGCGATGACCACGGCGGGAACGAACCCGAGCGTCACGCCCAAGCTCACGGAGCTCGGCACGCCCGGGATCGGGATAAGAAGTCTGCCTTGTCGGAGGAACGAGTAGGTGTAGGCGGAGTAGAGGGCCATCGCGCCCGTCGCGAAGTTGATCACGCCCGAGCTGCGGTACGTAAGGACGATGGCAATCGCGAGCGCCGCGTAGACGCCCCCGTTGCCGAGCCCCAGCAGCAGCGACGTGACGTGGGTCACGCTGTCATCCTCGTAACGCGGAAGGCTGGATCGGCAGTGTGCCGCAATGCTGGGTCCCAGGTTCCTAGGCTGCCTAGGACGCGATCAGCCCTGGACGCCGGCACGCGACCGATCGCGGGATGCCGTGAGAGCATGGGGAGCGATCGCCGCATTAGTTCGGGATCGGCTCGTTGTTCTCCACGGTGAACTGCGAGGGGGTCCCGCTGGCGCCGAGGGTCGAGGCTATGACGCTGCGCGAGCACACCGCGGGCCCGGACGCTGAGGCCTTGCCGTTGCAGCGGAAGATCCGACCGGTACCCGAGAACGGCATGACTTCGTTGTTCATCGCCTTCAGCGCCGCGATGACTGAGGTGGGGGTCACGGCGCCCTGCAGACCGCGTGTCCCGACGGAGAGCGCCCCGAAGTCCCGGAAGATGGCCATCGGAAGTGGGTCCGTGGGACTGAGGTTGTTGGCGTACTTCTGGAGTACCGCTTTGTACTGACGCATTGATGCGTCCGAGCTGTCGCCTACCGGCGCCTCGTTCCCGATCACCATCCCCTTCAAGGTGCTTGCGGGGACCTGCTTGACCGTCGTCGGTTCCGTGAAGCAGTACGAGATGGCACTGATCGTGCCGTGGAAAGCAACCGCTTTGAGGCCATCGAACGCGGCAAGGCAGAAGGGGTCGTCGCCCACGATGGACGCGACCCCGTTCGGGTTGGTCGCGACGATCCGCTGCGCCTGCGGCGTCATGTCGGGAGTGGTGAGCGGGGCGGGGACAACCTCCAGCTTGACGCCGCTCTGCTTGTACTGGCTCAGCGTCGACGGCAACGAATAGATGTCGGTCGCGATCGGCAGATCGACGACGATCACCGACACGATCTTTGCGTGCTTCTGCTTAGCGACCGCGAGCGGCAGACTCACTGTAAACGCGTTGGAATCGTTCAGGACGAAGGTCGAAGTCGCGTCCTGCAGCATCGCGGTGATCGTGTTCGAGTCGTTGATCACCGGTATGTGCGCGTTGTGCAGCACGTTCCATGGGCTCTCGATTACCCCATCCGCGCCGATGACGACGGCGGCAACATTGTCCCGGATCATCTGGTTCGCACAGTCAATCGCCGTACCCGGATCCATGTTGTCGATGCACACGTCTACGGTGATCGGGTGGCCCGCGAGACCCGTCATGTACTCGTTCGCCCAGCTAGCGGCCGCCTTCGCGGCCGGCTCCTCCTCCGCGTCCATACAACCCGGGCAGTTCCCGCCGTCACTGATCAGCCCGATCTTGACCGGTGTCCCCTTCGCAGGGGCGGGCGGTCCCAGCGGCGAGGAAGCCGGCGCTGCACCGGCACGCGCCGCCCCCGCCGTCCCGGCCGCCAGCAAGACGGCAAGAGCAGCGACGACCGCACGCCGCGATGACCGTGAGACCCACATCGTGAGCGACCTCCCCCCGGAGGGCCTGAGACCCAGCCTTGCACAATGCGTCAGTGGACTGTCACTTTAGGTGGTGGGCCAGGGCCTGGCAAGACCATGGCGGTGCGAGGCCTCGGTGGCTGAGCGCCTAGACAGGACCTCCCACGCAGATTCGATCCGGACCCGGTGTGGGGCGTCCTCCCGGCGGCGTTCGGGGTCGACGCAAGCCGAGTTACTGGGACGGCGGCGGGGCGGCGGAGTCCTCGGAAGGGACCACCCCGAGGTACGCCGCCATCCGCTCCAGGACGTCGGGCGCGAGCGCGCGATTTCGGAGCAGCATCTCTTGGGCAATGACAGCACCAAGCACGCCGGCTGTGTTCCGAAGCGAGCCGAGGTACATGCCACGACCGCTGCTCGCTTTGAAGGGCCACAACTCGAGCAGCATCCAGTCGTCGGCCCGAACGGGCTCGTGGAACCAGATGTTGTGGTCGATGCTCGGACCGTCGACGCCGAGGCCCTCAATCTCCGTTTGCCCGAAACCGGAACCGAGGTCGGACATATACGCGACGACGCACGCGTGGAGGAGCACGTCATCGGCGAGCCCCGTCGCCGCGCGAACCCACAAGCGATCGGAGTGCCGTATGTGGCCGTCGCCGACGCGGGTGGGTGTCACCTCTTGAATGTCGACGAGGAGGGGCGAGGATCGACCGGGTAGCTCGTCCGGGTTGCCGCCACCACGTGTCGGTACTGCGTCGTACGCCACTCCCTGCCCAGGTGCCTGAAAGGAGGCGACCATTGAGAAGATCGCCGTGTCATTCTGCACTGCCCGCACATGGCGCGCCGAGAATGATCCACCGTCGCGGTCACGATCGACGTGGAATGTGACGGGCTGGTCCACGAGGCCTGGTCGTAGGAAGTACCCGTGGAGCGAATGCGGTACGCGGTCTGCGGCCACGGTCATCCCTGCAGCACGCAGCGCTTGGCCAATGACGACGCCGCCGTAGAGCGAAAGCCGCGTGCTCGCCTCGGGCTTGGTGGACGAGCGAAACAGGTCGACGTCGAGTGCCTCGAGCTCAAACAACGACGAGAGATCTGCCATGTCGACGGTCCGGGGTGCACCACTGAGCTGACGCTGTCTGCGCCGAGGGTTCCCGTGCTCGAAAGTAGCCCGCTGAGCGGTCAGCGATCTCGACGGAACAGGATGACCCCACCCGGCGTGAGGCCACCCGTCGAGCCCATCCCCCGCGACGAGCTTGGCGATGAGCTCGAGCGAAGGGATCCTGGCTTTGCCGCCGCGCAAGCCGAACGACACGAAGCCGTCCGACGCCGGCCAGATCTCCCGCGTTCGCTGGCTGTATGGTCCGAGACGCTTCCCGCCGAATCCTGCGCTCGAAGGTCGCGGCTTGCGCCATGTTGGCGACGCGGACGCATTCTTGCATCGAGAGATCGATGTGGTGCGGGTGGCCGGTCCACAGCGCGGTCAGCACCGCGAACGCGGCCTCGCCACCCGTGTGCGCGTAGCCGGACGGCTCCGTGCATCGCACCGGCGGCCGATCGGGGTTGCCGGTCGAATACATGTTGCCGCTACTCGCCAGGACGCCGAGGTCGGAGGCGCGCCACGACGCGCGCGGCCTGGTGAGCCCGAACGGGGTGACGCTCAGCCATACCGCGTTCGGCGGTGCGCTCCGCGCCGATGTCGAGAACCCCTGGGAAGCCCGGCGTCGTGAGCACGGCGTGCACATCGCTGAGCAGCGCGTCGAGGCGCGGATCGTCCGGACTGGAGACCTCGAGCGCGCGCTTGCCCGCGGCCCACGCTGCCCAGCGATGAGGCTGTGGACGCAGCGGGTGTCCGCCCGGAGGCTCCACGAGTATCACCTCGGCACCCATGTCGGCCAGGATGCGGGGGGCAATCCGCGGCCGGCTCACCGGCGAGATCGACGGCGCACAGGCCGTCGAGCAGTGTTTCCACTATGAGGTCGCCGAGGCCGCGGCTGCTTGCTGCTGGATGGCCGTTCCGGCGAAGAAGTCGGGATCGAGCGAGCTGTAGAAGCGGAGCGGGTTGATGAAGACGAAATCACGGAAGGACTCGGGGTCGAGGATGCCGCGTTCGACTAGCTCGTACGCCTCTTCGAGCGGCTCGTCGAAATCGGGCACGTCCCAGTGGCCGAGGTCCGAGGCGAACATCGCCGGGACACGCGCGCCGAGGGGTGTGATCCGCGAGTCGAAGGCAAGACCTACCAACGGGTCGTCGGCCTCGCATCCCCAGTAGAAGTTCCTGCAGAACCGCTCGCGGATGTCCTCGACGGACGTGAGTTTCACGGCTGCGAAGTCGTCGCGCGCACGGGTCATCCCGGCGTTCCCGCCAGCGAGTTGCTCGGTTGAGAATCGGGCAAGACGGGAATCGTCTTCGACGAGCAGCTTCTTCACCTGCTCCTTGTCGAGGTGCTCGGGATTGAGCTTGGCGATCGCCTCGCCGCCGCGTTTCTGCCAGGTGCCCACGAGACCGATGTAGATCTCCACGCCGACGGCAGCCCCGCCTTCGAGCAGTGCAACCCGCAGCTGCGGGAACCGAGTGGTCACGCCCCCAAGGAACAGTGACTTGGCAAGCGCTCCACCGGCCGCCGCGAAGTGGCCGATTTGATTGAACACGAAGTTCGAGATCGACGCGCGGTCGCTGTTGCCGATTCCTGCCGTGTGCGCCGCGAGTGGGAGTCGCAGCTCTATCGCCTTGGCCCACACGGGGTCGTAGTCGTACGCACTGTCGATTCCGAAGGTGTCGACCCACCCCCGGGTCTCCCACTCCGGGACCCGAACATCGGCCCACTCGTCATCCCCACGCATCGGAACGCCGGGCAACGGCCGGTGCACGTGACTGGCGATGAGCCCCACCTTTGCGCCCAGCGCCTTGGCGTGCTCCAACGCGGCGATCGCTTCATCAGGCGTGTTCATGGGAACGAGCGCGGCCACGGTGAAGCGTTCGCCGTACGGTCGGTACTGGTCGGCCATGAACTCGTTGTAGAGACGACAGAGAGTCACGCGCTGTCCATCGTCGAGCAGCTGGAGCAGGGCGATGCCCATCGTCGGGTAGAGCACCGCAAAGTCGATGCCCGCCTCACCGAGACGCTCGCAGTACCGCCGCGGTGAGGTGACAGTGGCGTAGTACTCGGTGCTGGCGGGCACGTGCCATGAGTGCGGGAGGATGCCGCCCTCGCGACGCTCCTCCATCGACAGGTCCTCGATCGCTCGGCGCCGGTTCAGCATCCCCTCGAGGAGGTCGCCATGTCCGTGATCACGGACGTAGTCGAGGAACACTGCGATGATCTCGACGATGTGACCATCACCGTCGATCACTGGATGCCCGAGCAATTCGCGAAGGCGAGTCGAACGTGAGATCACTTCACCTTGGGCCATGGGCACCTACCAAGTGAGTTGCAGCGCCTCGGCGCTGCGCATGAACGACGTCCGTGACCATTTCACCTGGTTCGCGGGAATCGCGAGCTCCAGACGTGGGAAGCGCGCCAGCATCTTCTCCAGGGTGATCTCGAGTTCAAGGTGGGCGAGGCTCGCGCCAACGCAGTGGTGAGCACCGAAACCCAAAGACAAGTGAGGCTGGGGCTCTCGCCGGTGGAAGTCCAGCTCCCAGCCATTCGCGAACACCGACTCGTCGCGGTTCGCGACCGCGCGCTCGGGCAGGATGGGTTGACCTGCACGGATCACGACACCACGGCTCAACTCCA
>CAWKGF010000004.1:0-3333 GCA_963849135.1 uncultured Actinomycetes bacterium
ACGACCAAGACCGAGTACCAGCCGGGCACCCCGTCGTGGGTCGACCTGGCCACGACCGACACCGCCGCGGCGAAGGCCTTCTACGGCCCGTTGTTCGACTGGACGTTCGAGGACCAGGACACCGGCAGCCCCGAGATGGCCTACACGCTCGTGTCACGCGGCGGGCAGGTCGTCGCCGGGCTCGCCGGCCAGTCACCCGACATGCAGGCCGCGGGCGCGCCGCCGATGTGGTCGACGTACGTCACCGTGACCGACGCCGACGCCACGGCCGGCACCATCGAGCAGGCCGGCGGCGCCGTCATGGCGAAGCCCTTCGACGTGATGGATGCCGGCCGGATGTGCGTCGCCGTCGACCCGACCGGCGCGGTGTTCTGCACCTGGCAGGCCAAAGAGCACATCGGCGCGACGCTCGTGAACGAGCCGGGCTCGTTCGGCTGGACCGAGCTCCTCACCCCGGACATGGACACCGCGGCGGCCTTCTACCACCAGGTGTTCGGCTGGGACGCCCACACCGAGGCGATGGGCCCGATGCGCTACACCGAGTTCCGCCTCGGCGGGCAGCCCGTCGCCGGCGGGCAGCCGCCCCCCATGCCGGACATCCCCCCGAGCTGGTTCGTCTACTTCGTCGTCGCCGACTGCGACGCCACCGTCGCCGACGCCAAGCAGCGCGGCGGGCAGGTGCTGAACGAGCCGATGGACATCCCGCCGGGCCGCTTCGCCGTGCTCCTGGACCCGCAAGGCGCGGCGTTCAACGTCATCAAGCTCGCCCCGCCGAGCTGAGCCCCGCGCCGTCCGCGGCGCGACCCGCCCCGTACCATCGGGGCCGATCATGGGCAGTCTGGCGCCGACGCTGGTCGGCGCGACCACCGACGCAACGCGCACGCTCTACGTGCTCACCGCGTTCGGTGGCGGGATCATCTCGTTCCTCTCCCCGTGCGTGCTGCCGATCGTCCCCGGCTACCTCAGCCTCATCTCGGGGTTGACCGTCGGGGAGCTCGCCGAGGCCCGCTCCCGCGCGTTGCGCCGCGTCGTGGTGAACACCGCCCTGTTCGTCGCCGGGTTCACCGTCGTGTTCGTCGTGCTCGGTCTCGTCACCACCGGGATCGGCAAGACCGTCTTCGAGAACCAGGCGACGCTCACCCGGGTGTGCGGCGGGCTCGTGCTGCTGATGGCCGCGTACCTCGCCGGCTCCCAGCTGCTCACCACGCCCCGCCTCTACCAGGAGTTCCGCTTCCACCCCCACCTCGAGCGCTTCGGGCCGGTCGCGACCCCCATCGCGGGCGCGGCGTTCGGGCTCGGCTGGACGCCCTGCATCGGCCCGGTGCTCGGCACCGTCTTGAACTTCGCCGCCCAAGGTCAAGACCTCGGGCGGGCCACCGTGCTGCTCACGGCGTACTCGTTCGGGCTCGGCGCGTCGTTCCTCGTCGTCGGGCTCGCGTTCGGGCGCTTCGCCGCGCCCCTGGCGTGGGTGAAGCGCCACTCGCGGGGCATCACCCTGGCGTCCGCCGCGCTCCTCGCCGTGTTCGGGGTGATCCTGCTCGCCAACCAGCTGCCCCAGGTGACGGCGCGCCTCACCGAGGCCATGCGCGCCATCGGGTTGAACAGCCTGGTCCAGATCGGCTGACGGTCAGCGCTCGTCGTCGTCGAGCGGCGCCGGCGTGGCCTGCTCGACGGCGTCGGCCTCCGGCACCTCCGGGTCCTCGGGGACCGACGACGGCTCGTCGTCGTCGTCGAGCGACCGGTCGTCGTCCCCGTGGTGCTCGGCGTCGCGTTCCATCAGGCGAGCGCGCCCTCGATGGCCTCGACGACCGTCGCGTCCTCCGGCTCGACCTGGGGAGCGAACCGGGCGAGGACCGTGCCGTCCGGGCCGACCAGGAACTTCTCGAAGTTCCAGCGAATGTCCCCGATGTAGCCCTCCGAGTCCGGCGAGCCCGTGAGCTCGGTGTACAGGGGATGACGGTCATCGCCGTTGACGTCGATCTTCTCGAACATCGGGAACGTCACGCCGTACGTCGTGGAGCAGAACTCGGCGATCTCGGTCGGGCTGCCCGGCTCCTGCCCGAGGAACTGGTTGCAGGGGAACCCGAGCACCGAGAACCCCCGGTCGGCGTAGCGCTCGTGGACCCGCTCGAGGCCCTCGTACTGCGGCGTGAGGCCACACTTCGACGCCACGTTGACCATCAGGGTGACCTTGCCGCGCTGGTCGACCAGCCGGTCTGGGGTGCCGTCCAGCCCGGCGATCTCGTTGTCGTACAGCGTCACGACGCCTCCTCTTCACCTGGTGGTGCCCGGCGACCGGGACGATACCGTGCCGGGGTCGCCCAGGCACCGGTGGTCGCGCACCGCCGGACGCGGCGCCCGTCGCCGCCCGTCACGTGACGGCGTCGAAGCGGCCGACGGCACGCCCGAGCGCTCCTCGGGCCGGCGTGCGTGGTGGTCGGCGCGTTGGTCGTCTACGACCGGTTCCTCCGGCCCGACTGCTGCACTGGGGCGCCACGACCGACAAGATGCGTCGGGCGCTCCCCGAGACGCACCCGGCGTCGACCGGTCTGCGACGGTGTGGCTACACGATGCTGACGAGGCCGTCGAGCCTCCTGGACACCAAGGCCGACCAGCTGGAGCCCATGGAAGCGACCTACGCTCGGCAATGGGGCACGTCGCTCGGCAGGCTGCTCACCGGGGCAGGGAGCAGCGTGCGCCCCAGGGATGCTGCCGACCGGTGAGCCCTGGGGCATCATCGCCCGGCAGTCGGATCGAGGAGCGGTCATGAGCACGGTGGTTGTCAGCGTCGACGGGTCGGTCGAGAGCAAGGCGGCGGTCCGCTGGTGCGCCGAGCACCTGCCAGCCGACACCGTCGTTGTGGCCATCTGCGGCCTGAGCCTCGTCAGCGAGTTCGCCGTGAGTGTGCCACCCCTGCCGTCGGACTCTGAGAATCGGATCGAGGACGTGTTCCGAAACGAATGGTGCCAGCCGCTCATCCAGGCCGGGCTCCAGGTGCGACCGAAGCTGGTGCACGAGGATGATGCTGCCGCGCTGCTCGACGCGGCCGAGCAGGAGAAGCCCGACGCGCTCGTGCTCGGCAAGGAACCGCACCACACGCTCGCCGACCTGTTCTCGGTCAGCCCACTGCACCGCGTCGTGCATCGGATGCCCTGCCCATTGATCCTCGTCCCGGCGCCGTGAGGCTCGCCATCGAGTGACCGCTGGGGCTCCCGGCGGGCGGGGCCGAGCGGGGCGAGACAACACGTCGACTGGTAGCCTGGGGGCGCGACGCGGGGTGGAGCAGTCTGGTAGCTCGTCGGGCTCATAACCCGAAGGTCGCGGGTTCAAATC
>CAWKGF010000005.1:0-133375 GCA_963849135.1 uncultured Actinomycetes bacterium
TGGTGTCCGGCTCACCCTGCGCGGGAGGGTCCGTCGCGAGCGCGCCGTCGGCCGACGGCTCGTCGGTATCGCTCAGGCTCCAGGAGACCGGACCCGTGGCCCAGGAGTCCAGGCCCGGCGGGTCCGGAGTGCTGAAGGAAAACGCCGACGTGTCGAAGGCGGACGAGTCAAAAGCGGACGAGCCCAGGACGTCGGGCCCGGCGGGTGCGTCATCGGCAGCGGCCTCCGTGACGGCCGCCGTCGGCGCCGTCCTTCCCGTTCTCGCCGGCGATCGAGCCGACGGCGGGAGCGTTCCAGGCCGGCGGGATGGCCGGGGCATCACCCGGGATCCGCGGCATCAAGGGCGAGGGCACCATGATGCTGACCGGGCGGGTGTCGCGGCCATCGTCCGAGATGGGGTCATCGCCGTCTTGTCGTGAGGTCACGACTGTCGGCGACGCCCCACCCGATTCATCGGGGTCGTCCGTGCGCCTGTCCAAGCCGTCCTCCCTCTTATCCAGACCCTCACGAGGTTATCTCTGGACGAGACGCCCATGCGACAGCCATGCAAAGAAGGCGGCATCTCACCGCTGCGTCTAGCTACTTATGGGACGCGCAGGTCCCCGCAGTCGTTGCCGTGGACCCGAGCCGGAAGTTTACCCTTCTACCCTATTCGTCCCGGATTACTCGTCGTCTGATCCGGCCGCGGGCGCCTCAGGATCTGCCTCACCCCCGACCTCGCCCGGGTCGGCGTCCTCGTCTGCTGCTTCTTCCTCAGCCAGCGATTCCGCGTTGAGGGCCAGCGCCACCACGCTGTCCCCGGCGGCCAGGTTCATCAGCCGGACCCCCATGGTCTGCCGTCCCGACTGCTTGATCCCGCCCGCCTGGGTCCTGATCACCCCGCCCGCCGAGGTGATGGCGAAGATCTCGTCGTCGGCGTGCACCATCAGCGCGCCGACGAGCTCGCCGCGGGCTTCGGTGATCTTGGCGGTGACGACGCCGCGGCCGCCGCGGCCCTGGACCGGATACTCGTCGGCCGGCGTGCGCTTGGCGTAGCCGCCGCCGGTGGCCACCAGCACGTCGCCGCCGTCCCTGACCACGTACATGCCCAGCAGCTCATCACCGTCGGTGAAGCGCATCCCGATGACGCCCGAGGTATCCCGGCCCATCGGGCGCAGCGAATCGTCGTCGGCGTGGAACCTGATCGCCTGCGCGCCCTTGCTCACCAGCAGCAGGTCGTCCTCCGGGGAAACCAGCCGGGCCGCGATCACCTCGTCGTCCTCGCGCAGGTTGATCGCGATGATGCCGCCCGACCGCACGTTCTCGAAGGCGGTGAGCTTGGACTTCTTCACCAGCCCCGAGCGGGTGGCGCGTCGTCGGGAAAAATGCGATCTCGTCGTAGAAAGAGATAATTTCCTCGTAGTCCACATTCCCCTGATCGCAATATCTCTCAACCTCCTGCGCCCAGGCGATCATCAGGCCGAAGTACGTGGTCTCCGTCAGTTTCGCTAGTTCGGTTGCTTCCGGACTCGACGAAAATCCTCGTCTTGAGGCCCGCGAACTCAAAATGCGCGGCGGCGTGCTGCCCGTCGGCAGGGTCCATGACTCCCACGAACTTTGTGTATCTGCGGAGTTAGGTCGAAGCCCTCATCAAGTTCGGGGGAGCTCTTCGACCAGAGTTACGAGCAGATGGCGGCCGGAGCGTTCGCGGCCGCGGTCGCGTCGGTTGACCACGGCTTCGAGCCGTCCCAGGTCGAAGCCGGGTTCGTCGCCACCCAGCGGGGCACCCTCTGGGGCCAGGAGGGCATCGGTGGGAACACGGTCCCGTCCGCGATCGGGCTGGCCGGGATCCCCTGCACCCGGATCGAGAACGTGTGCCCGTCCGGCTCGGACGTGTTCCGGGTCGGCGCCATGGCGGTGGCCAGCGGCGTGCACGACATCGTGCTCGTCATCGGGGTCGAGAAGATGCGCGACAAGTCCAGCGAGGAGGGCCTCCTCGCCCGGGCCGCGGCGGGCCACCCGATCTTCACCCGGGGGGAGACCGCCCCGGTGCTCTTCGCCCCCTTCGCGACGCGCCACATGTACGAGTTTGGGACGACCCGCGAGATGCTCGCCTCGGTGGCGGTGAAGAACCACCACAATGGGGCGCTCGACCCGTACGCGCACTTCCAGAGCGAGATCACGGTCGACGAGGTGCTGGCGTCGCCGGCGGTGTGCTCGCCGTTGCACCTCCTGGACTGCTGCCCCCAGACCGACGGGGCGGCAGCGACGCTGCTCGTCCGTGCCGACCTCGCCGAGCGCTTCACCGACAAGCCGGTGTACGTCGCCGGGTTCGGGGTCGCGACCGACCATCCGTACCTGCACGAGAAGTCGAGCTTCGTGGGGCTGAAGGCGACCCAGCTGGCCGCCGAACGGGCCTACGAGATGTCGGGGCTCGGGCCGGCCGACTTCGACTGCGCGGAGGTCCACGACTGCTTCACGATCACCGAGATCCTCGACATCGAGGATCTCGGCTTCGTGGACAAGGGGAAGGGCGGCGTCGCGTCGCTCGACGGGGAGACGTCGATGACCGGCCGGATCCCGGTGAATACCTCGGGGGGGCTGCTGGCCAAGGGCCACCCGATCGGCGCGACCGGCGTCGCGCAGCTCACCGAGTGCTGGTGGCAGCTACGCGGGGAGGCCGGTGAGCGGCAGGTCGAGCTGCGGCACGGGAACGCGCTCCAGCACAACGTCGGGGGACGCGGCTCCGGCGTCTCGGTGATCAACATCTTGACGACGAACGTGTCGTGATCCGATACGGCGTGGGCGACGACCACGTCGCACGACTGACCCTGGACCGCCCCGACGCGAAGAACGCGCTGACGGTCGAGATGCGCGACGAGATCGTGGCCCGGGTCCAGGAGGCCCGCGCCGACCCCGCGGTGCGGGCGCTGCTCCTCACCGGCACCGGCGACGCGTTCTGTTCGGGGATGGACCTGAGCGCCTCGACGATGGTGAAGGCCGCGGAGCCGGACTTCGAGACCCGCAGCACCGCGGAGGCGCTCCGGGTCGGGGTGCAGCGCTTCATCGAGGAGCTGTGGCAGCTCGACAAGCCGACCGTCGCCGCGGTGAACGGCGCCGCGGTCGGGCCGGGCGCGCACCTCGCGTTGGCCTGCGACTTCGTCCTCGTCCACGACGACACCCGGTTCCTGTGGACGTTCGCCCGCTGGGGGCTGGTCATCGACGCGGGCGGCGCGTACCTCCTCCCCCGCCTGGTCGGTCTCCCGCGGGCGAAGGCGATGGTGATGCTCGGGGATGGCGCCCGCGGCGCGGAGGCGGTGGACCTCGGGCTCGCCTACCGGTGCGTGCCGAAGGATGAGCTCGATCGCACCGCGACCGAGCTCGCGGCTCGCCTCGCGGCCGGCCCGACCCGGTCGCTCGGGCTGTCGAAGCGGCTCCTCAACGTGTCGTTCGAGACCTCCCTCGAGCGGTCCCTCGAGGCTCGAGGGCGCCTACCAGTCGCTGGCCGCCACCTCTCCCGATTTGGTCGAGGGGATGGCGGCGTTCCGGGAGCGCCGCGACCCCGGCTACACGGGTCGCTGACCGGCTCGGCCCGGGGTCAGGCAGGTGGGGTCCAGTAGGATCCTGACGCCCACGTCAGAGAGCCCGGGACGCAGCTGCGACCGGAGCCACCTGATGCGCTCCCGCCCCGAGCGGGTCCGTCACGGCTGGCGGCGACCGGGCGCGACCCGCTGAGGCGACGAGGACGAGGAGAGGCAGAGCATGGGTGTGTTCAACGGGAAGGTGGCGGTCGTCACCGGCGCGGGCCGGGGCATCGGCCGGGCGGAGGCGCTGCTGCTCGCCGCGGAGGGCGCGGCGGTGGTCGTGAACGACCTGGGCGGGGAACGCAGCGGGGAAGGCGCCGACCAGCGCCCGGCCCAGCAGGTGGTCGACGAGATCGTCGCCGCCGGTGGTCGGGCAGCCGCGAACTACGACGACATCTCGACCTGGGACGGTGGTGCCGCGTTCGTCCAGCAGGCGCTCGACGACTTCGGCCGACTCGACGTGCTCATCAACAACGCCGGGATCCTGCGCGACAAGATGAGCTTCAACATGAGCGAGGAGGAGTGGGACGCGGTGATCCGCGTCCACCTCAAGGGGCACTTCGTCCCGGCCCGCCACGCGGCGGCGCACTGGCGGGCGGTGAGCAAGGAGACCGGTGAGCCGGTCGACGGGGCGATCGTCAACACCGCCTCCGAATCGGGCCTCTACGGCAACGCCGGGCAGCTGAACTACGCGGCGGCGAAGGCCGGGATCGCGGCGATGACGATCGTGCTGGCCCGTGAGCTGGAGCGGATCGGCGTCCGGGTGAACGCCATCGCCCCGGTGGCCCGCACCCGCCTCACCGAGGACCTTGGCGGCGGCACGTTCGCGGCCAAAGAGGGCGACTTCGACGCCTTCGCGCCCGAGAACGCGGCGGCTGGCGCGGTGTGGCTGGCCTCGCCGCTGGCGGAGGGCATCACCGGCCAGGTGCTGAAGATCCAGGGCGGACTGGCGCAGATCGTGCGGGGCTGGCGGCCGGTGACCGAGGTCAAGGACGACCAGGCGTGGACGATCCAGGCCCTCGCCGACCGACGCGACCAGCTGTTCGCCCGCTCCGATCCGGGGGCGCCGCCCTTCTTCCCGCCCGTCGAGGCCTGAGGGGTGCAGCTCTCCTTCGGGCCTGAGGTCGAGGACTTCCGGGCCGAGCTGGTCGCGTTCCTCGACGAGCACGCGCCGCCCGAGGCCCAGGCGGGGCTCGACATGCAGGACAGCGGGGCCGAGGACCGTGACGAGCTGATCCCGCCGTGGGCGCGCGAGTGGCAGGCCACGCTCTTCGATCACGGGTGGATGATCCCGGGCTACCCGTCCCATCTCGGCGGACGGGACGCGACCCCCGTCCAGACCCTCGCCTACCTCGAGGAGATGGCGAGGCGGCGCATCCTCCGGTCGTTGCACTTCCCGGGGTACGCGATCGTGGCGCCGAGCCTCCTCGAGTTCGGCAACGCCGAGCAGCAGCAGCTGGTCCCGGCCGCGATCCGCGGTGACACGATCTGGTGCATCGGGATGAGCGAGCCCAACGCGGGCTCGGACCTGGCCGGTCTGACGACCCGGGCCGACCTGGACGGGGACCGCTTCGTCGTGAACGGCCAGAAGGTGTGGACCAGCTACGCGATGGTCGCCCAGAAGTGCTTCGTGTACGTGCGCACCGACCCGGCCGCGCCGAAGCACCAGGGCATCAGCCTCCTGATCGTGGACATGGACACGCCGGGGATCGACATCCGTCCGCTGCGACACCTGAGCGGGGCCGCGAACTTCGCCGAGGTGTTCTTCACCGACGTGGAGGTCCCGGCCGCGAACCTGGTCGGTGCGCTGAACGGCGGCTGGCGGATCACGCAGGGCTCGCTGGCGCACGAGCGGGCGGGCCTCTGGGTGGAGGGTGTGTCGCGGCTCGAGTCAACCGTCCAGGCCCTCGTCGACCTCGCCCACCGCCGCGGCCTCGACACCGACCCGGGCGTCCGGCGTCGGATCGCGGCGATGTACGAGCAGGCCGCGTCGCTGCGGGCGCTCGGCTACAAGGGGTTCGCCAGCTTCGCGCAGGGCTCGTCGGCCCCCGAGCACTCGTACATGAAGATGGCGACGGCCGAGCTGGGGAAGGCCGCCTACGAGCTGGGGATGGAGCTGCAGGGCGCCGACGCCGCGACGCGCGACCCGGAGCGGGGCGAGGAGAACGGCCGCTGGGTGAACATGTTCTTCCTGAGCTTCGCGAACACGATCGCGGGCGGGACGAGCGAGATTCAGCGCAACATCATCGCCCAGCGGGTCTTGGGCCTCCCGCGGGCGTAGCGACGATGGACTTCACCCTCTCCGACGAGCAGCAGCTGCTGCGTGACACCGCCCGCACCCTCCTGGCCAAGGAGTGCCCGCCGTCGCTGCTGCGGGCCCACATCGAGGATCCGGCGGCGAGCGACGAGCTGTGGGGGTCGCTGTCCGACTTCGCGGCGCTCGGCGGCGGTCCGCTCACCGACCTGTGCCTGTTCGTCGCCGAGACCGGCTACGTCGCCGCACCCGGCCCGTTCTTTGCGACCACCGCCCTCTTCGCGCCGCTGCTCGTCGCCCTCGACCACGAGCTGCTCCCCGGGGCGCTGGCCGGCGAGACGACGGGCACGGTGGCGATGGCCGGCGCTGACGGGGTGTGGACCGTCAACGACGAGCCGGTGAAGCACTTCGTGCCCGAGCTGGACCGGGTCGAGTGGGTCGCGGTGGTCGAACCGGGCCCGGCGGTGCGGGTGGTGCGCGCCGACGGGCTGCCGGTGCGGCTGCTCCAGACCGTCGACTGGTCCCGGCGGCTCTTCGAGCCTCGACACCGCTGGCCTCGCCGGGGCGAGCGAGCCGGTCGACCCGGTCGCGCTCGAGGAGGTGGTGCGCCGCGCCACGGTGACGCTGGCCGCGGAGCAGGTGGGGACGGCCCGCCGGCTCTTCGACCTGGCGCTCGAGTACGCCAAGCAGCGGGTGCAGTTCGACGTCCCGATCGGCTCCTTCCAGGCCATCCAGCACAAGCTGGCCAACGTGTCGCTGGCCGTCGAGCGGGCCGACAGCGCTGCGATGTACGCCGCGATGGTGGTCGACGCGCTCGACGACGACCGGTACCGGGCCGCGCACGTCGCGAAGGCGGCCGCGGGGTCCGCCGCGACGCAGTCGGCGAAGGACAGCATCCAGGTCCACGGCGGCATCGGGTACACGTGGGAGCACGACCTGCACCTCTTCTTGCGGCGCGCCTACGGGTCGGAGGCGTGGCTGGGCCCGACCGGCTGGCACCACGACCGGCTGGCTGACCTGCTCCTCGACGCCTGACGGTCCCCTACCGGAGGCCTAGACACCCCACGTGTGGTGGGTGTCAAGCGGCGAGTGATTCGCGGGTGGGCCAGGCTGTCGCTTCGTCGTAGCGCGAACCGGTTTCGAGGCAGTGGTGGAGGATGCCGACCCAGCGGTTGGCGAGCTGTCGGAGGGCTTGGCGGTGGGTCTTGGCGCGTGCGCGCAGCTGGTCGTAGTAGGTCCGAGCTCCGGGTGATCGGGTGAGTGAGCAGAAGGCCCACTGGTCGAGGGCGTCCCCGAGGCGCCGGTTGCGGGCATGGCGGGCCAGCACGACGTGGCTTTTGCCGGAGGACCGGGTGATCGGGGACGTGCCGGCGTAGTTCTTGCGAGACTTGGCGTCGGCATAGCGGTTCGGGTCATCTCCGAACTCGCCGAGCACCCGGCCGCCCAGGGTCGTCCCGAGGCCTGGCAAGGACTGGACGACTTTGGCGGCCGGGTGCGCCTCAAAATGTTCTGAGAGGGCCTGCTCGAGCAGGGTGATCTCACGGTTGAGGCCTTCGATGAGCCGGACGGTGGACTCGGTGATGATCCCGTAGGCCCCGGTGAGCGTGGCGCCGGCGCTGAGCTGCTCGCCGCGCAGCGCCGCTTGGATCTTGATGGTCTTGGCCTCGATGTTGCGGGTGCGTCCGCCCCGACGTAACGCCGAGGCGATCTTGGATCTCGAGAGCTGGCGGCCCTGTTCGGGGGTGGGGGCGATCGCCAAGATCGCCAGCGCGTCCCGGTGGCCCAAGTCGGTGCCGAACGCGGCCTGGGCGCCGGGGTAGAACTCCCGCAACGCCGAACGCAACGCATTGAGCTGACGTTGGCGGCTCCAGATCGCGGACTGATGCGAGCGGGCGAGCACCCGGATGGCATCGACGAGTTCTGAGTCGCCGCCCACGGCCCGGTGGTTGTGCCGGTCGGTGCGCACCAGGTCGGCCAGCACCTTGGCGTCACCCGGGTCTGACTTGGCTCCCGATACCGCGTGGCGGTCCCGATATCGAGACGCCGCCATCGGATTGACCGCATAGACCGCATAGCCCGCGCCGACCAGGGCACTGACCAGCAGACCCCGGTCAACCTCGATGCCCACCACGACCGGTTCGTCCTCGTCGGTGAACTCGCCGACCAGCTCATGCAACTCACCGAGGCCCCGCACACTGTGGGCCACCCGCCGTTTGCCCAACACCGCCCCGGACTCATCCATCACACAGACATCGTGATGGTCTTCAGCCCAGTCCACACCCACAAAGAGCACGCTGACCCCCTTGTTGTCGTTGAGCCCGAGGAGCTCCGCAGCGACCTAATCAGTGCTCGAGGCACGACACCCCACCAGCCATCTGACTCCTCACCAACCGGCGGGGCACGCTCTAGGCCTAGAGATCACGCCCCTGGTGCCACAAGTGCTCACCGTCCGGCGGCTCGCAGACCAGCCTTACAAACCAGGCTGGTCCACACCCATTAGATGCGGGCCGGACGGTCCGACCAGTGCTGCTCGCGCAGCGCCCGTTTCAGGACCTTGCCGTTGGGCTGGCGGGGCAGCTCGTCGACGAACTCGACCGCGGCGGGAACCTTGAAGTCGGCGAGCCGCGACTGGCAGAAGGCGAGCAGCTCCTCGGCGGTGGTCGGCGTGCGGGTCTCGACGACCGCGAGCAGCACCTCCCCGAGGCGCTCGTCGGGGACGCCGAACACGGCGCAGTCCACGACCGCGGGATGGGTGTAGAGGACCTCTTCGATCTCGCGGGGATACACGTTCACACCGCCCCGGATGACGAGGTCGACGGCCCGGTCGGTGAGGTAGAGGTAGCCGTCGGCGTCGAGGTGGCCGACGTCCCCGACCGTGAACGCGTCGTCACGCCAGGCCTCGGCGGTCTTGGCGTCGTCGTCGTGGTAGTGGAAGCGGACCCCGCCCGGAGGTCGCACGTAGATCACGCCGGTCTCCCCGACCGGGACTGCTCGGCCGGCGGCGTCGAGGATCCGCACCTCGGTGCCGGGCCAGGGGAGGCCGACGCTGCCCGGTCGGGCCAGCCACTCGGCCATCGAGATGCGCGTCGCGCCGCCTTCGCTCATGCCGTACAGCTCGGCGATCTCGCAGGGCGCGAGGGCGTCGATGATGCGCTGCTTGATCGGCACCGGGCAGGGCGCGCCGGCGTGGACGATGAGCTGGAGCGACGAGTGGTCGACGCGACGTCGCTCCGCTTCGGGGACCTCGAGGATCCTGATGAAGTGGGCGGGGACCATGAAGGTGCGCGTCACCCGGTGCGCGGCGACGAGGGCGAGCCAGGCGCGGGGATCGAAGGACTCGAGGATCACCGTCGTCGCCCCGACGTACAGCGCTGCCATCGCCCAGCCGCCCGGACCGGCGTGGTAGGCGGGCCCGGTGACGATGTACACGTCGTCGGCGGTCCAGCCCCACAGCGCGAGCTGGCCGCGCATGGCCTGCCCGGCCTGGCTGCGGTCGGGCCGGCCGTGGATCACCCCTTTGGGTCGGCCGGTCGTCCCCGACGTGTAGAAGATGGGCGCGTCCAGCGCGTCGAGCTCGAGCGGCGGCCCGTCCCCGTCCTCGCGGATGGCCGCCTCGTAGTCGTCGGGGACGAGGAGCAGCTCGCAGCCGGTCCCGGCCCGGGCCGCGGCGGCGACGACGGCGAGGTCCCGGTGCGCGACGAGCAGCCGGGCCTGTGAGTCCTCGAGGATGTAGGAGAGCTCGTCGGCCTTGAGGTGCCAGTTGACGAGCACGACCGGTGCGTCGAGCTTCGTCGCCGCGGCCCAGGTCTCGAAGAACTCGATCCCGTTCGGGAGCATGATCGCGACCCGCTCCCCCGCCGCGACGCCGCGCCGTTCGAGCGCGTGAGCGAGCCGGGTGGTGCGCTCGTCGAAGTCGGCGAAGGTGCGGGTGGTGTCGCCGGCGATCAGGGCCGGGCGGTCGGGGGTGGCCCGGGCGTGCGCGCTGATCCCGAGCCGGGGGTCGTCCGCTCCCATGGTGCGGGTCGCTAGGCCCGCAGCGCGCCCGGCTCCTCCAGCCACCGGTTCAGCGCCACCGTCCGGGCGTTGCGACAGGTGAGGACGTGCTCGATGGCGCGCCGGATCCGACGCTGCTGCCCGGCGGTGCTCGACACCTGGCGGAGCAGGAAGTCGGCCATGCGGCCGTGGTCCTCCTCGGCGTAGGCGTGCACCTTGAAGTTCTCGACCTCGATGTCGTAGTGCTGACGCATGCCCTCGTACATCATCTTGGCGTAGTTCGTGGACGCGGCGAAGCGCTCCCCCGCCCAGCCGAACGCGGCGAGGCCCTCCTCGTAGGTGCGGCGCATGTAGTAGAGGGTGGTGAACACCGACCCGATGCTTTCGGGCATGGCCCGGTAGGAGAGGAGCTCGTCGTCGGTGATCCCGAGCTGTCGGGCCCAGGTGACCTTCATGTCGACGTGGTTGTGGTCACCGGTGTAGCCGGTCTCGTCGGCGAGGTTCTGGAGCCAGTGGGCGAAGTGCTGGCTCGTGCCGAGCTCCAGCGAGTCAGCGTCGGGGGTCAGGCTGACGAGGGTCCCGAACTCGGTCGTGTACCACTTGCCGAGGAAGTAGTACTCCTTGGCCAGCCGGCGCAGGAGCTCGAGGGACAGGGTGCCGTCGGCGACCCGCTCCCACACCAGGTTCTTCTCGGTGGCGACCTCGGCTTGGAGCGCCTCGAGCGAGGCCATGAACTCGTCGACGGGCAGCGCGGGCCCGTTCTCGGCGTCGGCGCCTCGGATGTCTTTGAACTCGCGGTGCTCGGACACAGCCTCCTCCTCCTGACCGGGCCGGGTCGGGCGCTGCTCGGCCACGTCGGGTTTAGGATAGACGTGACATCGACGTCAGGTTCTGGGTCGGTCCGGGAGGAGCGCGATGAACGTCGATCTGGTGCAGCTGGCGGGCAGCCGAGGTCGGCTGAGCGGGACCTCGGTCGACCCGGTCACGGCCGAGGTGGTTCGGGGAGTCATGGAGACCATCTGCTTCGAGATGGCCACCTACGTCTCGCGCACCGCGACGACCCCGATCCTGAACCAGAGCAACGAGCGCAACGCCACCGTCCTCGACGCCCGCGGCCGCCTCGCCGCGCTGTCGGTCGGGATCCCGCAGTTCATGCTGACCTCGACCTTGCCGGTCCGGTTCGCGCTCGAGTTCCTCGGCGCCGACGAGTTCCGGGAGGGCGACGTGTTCGTCGCCAACGACCCGTACCACGGCGGCGGCCACCTGCCCGACTACAACGTGTTCGCCCCCGTCTTCGCCGACGACGGCCACGGGGGGCGACGGATGGTGCTCATCGCGAGCATCCAGTGCCATCACGGCGACACGGGTGGCGGTGTCCCGGGCGGCTACAACGTCACCGCGGGCGACATCTGGGGGGAGGGGGTGCGCTGGCCGGTCGTGAAGGTCCTCGACCAGGGCGTCGAGCGCCGCGACGTGCTGTACGCGTTGCAGGCCAACAACCGAATCCCCGACTACATCGGTGACCTGCGGGCCCAGATCGGCGCCGCGCAGCTGGGCGCGCTGCGACTCGAGGAGAGCCTGGGCCGCTTCGGCGTCGACGCGGTCGAGTCCAGCGTCGACGTGATGATCGACTACGCCGCGAGGCGGTTCCGTGAGGAGGTCACCGCCTGGCCGGACGGTGTGTACGAGGCCGACGCGTACGTCGACCACGACCCGCTCGGGCATCCCGACATCCATCTCCACGTGCGGATCACCGTCGACGGCGACCACCTGACCATCGACTACACGGGGAGCGACACCCGCCAGGAGATCCAGGCCTGGTCGACGTACGGCAACACCCGCGGGTACACGGTGGCGCAGATCGCCTCGATGATGGATCCCGAGATCCCGAAGAACGAGGGGTTCTTCGACCAGATCCAGCTGGTCGTGCCGCAGGGCTGTGTCCTGAACCCGCACCCCGGCAAGCCGGTCAGCGCCGGCACCCACCATCCAGGCGCCGACGTGGGCGAGGTCATCGCGGTCGCGATGCAGCACGTCCTGCCGGACAAGGCCGTCCCCCAGACCTACAAGACCGGCATCCCGACCATCATCGTCGGCGTCGACCCACGCACGGGGGCGACGTTCACCGACCACTCGGCCGAGGTGTACGCGGGCTGGTGCAACGCGGCGCGCGGGATGGACGCCTGGGGCGCCCAGAACGCTTCGTTCGGGAACCTGTGGAAGGCGACCGCGGAGATCAACGAGAGCCTGTTCCCCCACGTGCAGTGGTCCCGCGACTACCGGATCGATTCGGGCGGCGCCGGTCAGTGGCGGGGGCTGTGCGGCAGCCACTACGAGAAGGAAGTCCTCGTCGACGCCAAGGTGTACACGTACGTGGTCGGGATGAAGTACCCGATGCCGGGGATCTGCGGCGGGAAGCCAGGCGCCCCGAACGAGATGGTGATCCGGTACGGCTCCGACGATCCGTACCGGGTGGCGCACACCGCGGACTGGGTTCCCCTGACCGCCGGCCAGCGGGTCATGTACGACTACGGCGGCGGCGGCGGGTGGGGCGACCCGCTCGACCGGGACGCCCAGGCGGTGCTCGACGACGTCCTCGACGAGTACGTGAGCGTGGAGGGCGCGACCCGCGAGTACGGGGTGGTGCTGACCGGGTCGCTCGACGACCTGACCCTGGCCGTCGACGCGGACGCCACCGCCCGCCTGCGGGCCAGCCGCCGAGCCTGACGCAGCCGGATCCCAACTCGACCTGATGGGCTATCGACTGGGCATCGACGTCGGCGGCACGTTCACCGACCTGCTATGCGTCACCCCAACCGGTGACGTGGTGCTGGACAAGACGCCGACCACCCCCGAGGACCAGTCGAGCGGCGTGATGAACGGGCTCGCGCAGCTGGCCGAGCGGTTCGGGATCACCGTCGAGGAGTTCTGCGGCCAGCTCGACATCCTGGTGCACGGAACGACGACCGCCGACAACACGATGATCGAGATGAACGGCGCGTCGACCGGGCTGCTCGTCACCGAGGGGCATCGTGACGAGATCGAGATGCGCCGCGTGCACAAGGAGCAGATCTGGGACCCCTCCTACCCGGCGCCGCCGCCCATCGCGCGCCGGCGGGCCCGGATCCCGATCCCGGAACGGATGAACTACCGGGGGGAGACGCTCCTCGCCCTCGACGAGGACGCGGTGCGGCAGGGGGTCCGCCGGCTGCGGGACCTGGGCGTCACGTCGGTGGCGGTGATGTTCTTGTTCTCGTTCGTGAACCCGGAGCACGAGCGACGGGCCGGGGAGATCGTCCGCGAGGAGTTCCCCGACGTGGAGCATGTGTCCCTGTCGCACGAGGTGATGGCCCGCGGCCCGGAGTTCGAGCGGGTGTCGACCACGCTCGTCAACGCCTACGTCGCGCCCCGGATCGCGAGCTACGTCGAGAGCCTCCAGCGCAAGCTGCGGGCAGCGGGATACACCGGATCGCTGCTGATCATGCAGGCCACCGGTGGGGTGATGCCCCCCGAGTACGTCTCGCGCCGGGCGGTCTCGCTGCTGGCGTCGGGACCGACCGGCGGCGTGATGGGCGCGACGCTCGCCGCGCACAACGTCGGGGTGCACGACTTCGTCTCCATCGACATGGGCGGCACCAGCTTCGACGTGTGCCTGGTGCGGCACGGGCAGCCCGAGATCAAGACCGACTGGAACTGGCGGTACCGCTACTACCTCGGGCTGCCGATGGTGGACGTGCAGAGCGTCGGCGCGGGCGGCGGGTCGGTGGCCCGGGTCCGGCAGGGGGCGCTCCTCGTCGGCCCGGACAGCGCCGGCTCGTCGCCGGGGCCGGTCTGCTACGGGCGGGGTGGGGACCGGGCGACGGTGGCGGACGCCGACGCGGTGCTCGGGTACCTCCCCGCGACCGACTTCGCGGGGGGCCGGATGCAGCTGGACGTCGACGCGGCCCGGCAGGCGATCACCCGCGACGTGGCGGAGCCGCTCGGTATCGACCCGATCGACGCGGCGTGGGGAATCGAGCGGATCGTGAACGCCAACATGGCGCACGCGACCCGCCGAGTGCTCGCCTCGCACGGCGCCGATTCGCGGACCTTGACCATGGTCGCCTACGGCGGCAACGGCGCGGTGCACACGTGGGCGATCGCGAACGAGCTCGGCATCGAGCGGGTGCTGGTCCCGAAAGCCGCGCCGGCGTTCTCGGCGCTCGGCGTGCTGGTCGCCGACTACGTCGTCGACCTGGTGCGCGCCTACGTGGTGCCGCTGTCCCAAGTCGACCTCGATCGGGTGCGGTCCCTGATGCGAGAAGCTCCGCGACGAGGCGAGCACGGAGTTCCAGCCCACCGGGCTCGGCGACGACGACGTGGAGCTGGCCCTCTTCGCGCAGATGGCGTACCCAGGCCAGAACTTCGACATGAGCGTCCCGGTCCCGGAGGCCGAGACGCTCGGCGACGCGGGGCTGCTCGACCTCGCCGAGCGATTCCACGACCAGCACGAGCGCGAGCGCGGGTTCTCGTTCCGGAACCAGCAGCCGACGCTGCGCGGGATGCGGCTCGTCGCCCGGGGCCGGACCCCGAAGCCCGACCACCTGGCCGAGGTCGGGAGCCTCGAGCTGGCCGACTCGGCCCGCCGCGGGTCTCGTCCCGCCCACTTCGGGAGCGGGTTCGTCGACGCCGCGGTGTACGACGGCGCCGCGCTCGGGGTCGGCGCCGAGGTGCACGGCCCCGCGCTGGTGGACGAGCCGTTCACGGTCCTGGTCGTGCCGCCCGGCGCGCGCGCCCGCATCGACGACGAGGGCAACTACGAGCTCGAGCTCTGAGCTGGCCGAGCCCGGGAGGCGCTTCCTCAGCGCCGAGGAGCACGCGGTCATCGCCGCGGCCTGCGCGCGGCTGATCCCGCCTGGGGGTCCGCATCCGGGCGGCGCCGCGCTCGGCTGCGTCGACTACGTCGACCGTCTCCTCGGCGCGTTCACGGTCGACCCGCCCCGCATCTTCGCCGGCGGGCCCTTCTCGGGCCGGGCGGGCGGGGCGCCTCGGTTCGGGGAGTTCCTCCCCCTCAGCCGGGTCGAGGAGCTGGCCTGGCGGACCCGCATCGAGGGGTCGCTCGGGATCCCGGAGCGGGAGTTCAACGGCCCGGTGCGGGGATGGCAGCAGCAGTACCGGGCGGGGCTCGCCGCGCTGGGCGTGGACTTCGTGGCGCTCGACCCCGCCGAGCAGGACACGCGCCTCGAGGCGGCGGGCGAGTTCCGGGATCTGCTGTACCGGCACGCCTGCGAGGGCGCGTACGGCGCCCCCGAGTACGGCGGGAACCGCGACGGGGCGGGCTGGGCGGCGATCGGGTTCCCCGGGGACGTGCAGCCCCGCGGGTACACCGACGAGGAGGTCCGGGGCCGTGCGTGACCCGACTCGCAACGGGCGGGGCCGGTGAGCGACGCCGACGCGGTGATCGTCGGGAGCGGCCCGGCGGGGGCGACGACCGCCGACGTGCTGACGAGCGCCGGCTGGTCGGTGGTGATTCTCGAGAAGGGCCGCAACCACCTCCTCGCCCTCGAGGAGCCGTACGGGCCGATCGGTCACGTGTCGAACGACGAGCTGAAGTTCTTGAACCGGCACTTCCTCGGCCCGGACCCGCTCGTCGAGCCGCGCACGTTCCGTCACCGCGAGTCGGACGGGGCTCGGATCTTCACCGGGGGGGTGAACAACCTGCCGTCCACGGTGGGGGGTGGCGGGTTCCACGCCGACGGCAAGCTGCCCCGCTTCCGGGAGGTTGACTTCCGGGCCCGCTCGGAGCTGGGTCCGATCGACGGCGCCGACCTGGTCGACTGGCCGATCGACTATGACGAGCTGGAGCCGTACTACGCGGCGGCGGAGCAGCTGCTCGGCGTGGCCGGCGACCACACCGGGAACCCGTTCGCGTCGTGGCGGTCGGGGCCGTACCCGATGCCGCCGGGGCCGGACATGTTCTGCGCGGTGCTGACCAGCGAGGCGGCGACCCGCCACGAGCTGCACCCGTACCGGGCTCCGACCGGGGTGAACAGCGTCGAGTACGACGGGCGGCCGGCGTGCAACAACTGCGGCTTCTGCGCGTTCTTCGGCTGCCCGATCGAGGCGAAGGGAGACCCGGTCGCGCCGCTGCGGCACGCGCTGCGGACCGGCCGGCTCGAGGTGCGCCCCGAGTCGTACGTGACCGAGGTGCTGCTGGACGGCTCGGGGCGCCAGGCCCGCGGGGTGCGGTACCTCGACGCGGCGGGGGTGGAGCACGTGGTGTCGGCGGGGACGGTGGTGCTCGGCGCGGGCGCGTTCGAGACGCCCCGGCTGCTGCTGCGCTCGGGGATCGGCAACCCGGACGTGGTGGGCCGCTACCTCATGTACCACTTCCAGACCTACGTGCTCGGCATCTTCCCGTTCCGTCTGCACGGGCATCGAGGCCGGTCGGTGACGCACCTGATGGACGACCCGATCGTCCCCGACGAGACCGCCGCGACCGCGGCCCGCGACGCCGGCCTCCCCTACTTCCGAGGTGGGATCGTCGAGCACGGCAGCGGCTCGCACCCGGTGCTGGAGGCGGTCCACCTCCCACCCGGCCCCGACCACACGCGCCTGATGCTGGCGTCGCCGATGCGGGACCATGTGGTCGCGTTCACGATGCAGGGCGAGGACCTCCCGCAGGCGACGAACCGGGTCGATCTGGACCCGGAGATCCGAGACGTGTGGGGCGCCCCGGCGGGACGGGTCACGTTCTCGCCCCACCGGCACGAGGTCGCCTGCGCCGAGCACTGGGCGCCGCGCCTGGAGGCGGTGATGCGCGACGCGGGGGCGACGTCGACGTTCTGGGTGACGTCACCGCCGGTGGGCGGGGCGGGCCGCCGGTTCGGGGGTGACCCGACGCCGATCTCGCGTCACATCATGGGCACGGCCCGGATGGGCACCGACCCCCGCCGCAGCGTCTGCGACCCGTGGCAGCGGCTCCACGACGTGGACAACGTGGTCGTCGCCGACTCGTCGGTGTTCCCCACCTCGACCGGGTACGGCCCGACGTTGACCATCGCCGCGCTGGCGTTGCGGGCCGCCCGCGGGGTGGCGGGCCTGGAGCCGCTTCGCTCCACCCGGCCCCCGGGCCCCTGAGCGGACGGCCGAGCAGCCGGGCCGGGGCCCCGCGTGGTCCGGGGCCGCCCCGAGTCCGTAGGGTGGGTGGCTCGGGCCCGGCGCGTGGAGGTAACGGATGATCGAGGCGCGAGGGCTCACCAAGCGCTACGGACCGACGGTGGCCGTCAAGGACCTCAGCTTCGAGGTCCGGCCAGGCCGGGTGACCGGGTTCCTCGGACCGAACGGGGCCGGCAAGACGACGACGATGCGCCTGGCGCTGGGCCTCGACCGCCCGAACGCGGGGTCGATCACGGTGAACGGTCGGCGCTACGGGGAACTGCGCTACCCGCTGCACGAGGTCGGCGCGCTCCTCGACGCGAAGGCGGTGCACGAGGGTCGGCGGGCGATCGATCACCTGTGGTGCCTCGCGCGAAAGCAACGGGATCCCGCGGTCACGAGTCAACGAGGTGCTGGAGTCGGTCGGGTTGTCGAGCGTCGCCCGCAAGCGGGTCGGGACGTACTCGCTCGGGATGAGCCAGCGGCTCGGGATCGCGGCCGCGCTGCTCGGCGATCCGCCGACGCTGCTCTTCGACGAGCCGGTGAACGGTCTCGACCCGGAGGGCATCGTGTGGATCCGCGAGCTGTTCCGGCACCTGGCGTCGGAGGGACGCACCGTGTTCGTGTCGAGCCATCTGATGAGCGAGATGGCGATCACGGCCCAGGACCTGATCGTGATCGGCCGAGGCTCGCTCATCGCGAGCGGACCGATCGAGGAGCTGCACGAGCCGCACCGGCGGGCACGTCCGGGTGCGGTCCCCGCAGGCCGATCAGCTGACCGCGCTGCTCAACGCCCGGGGCGCGACGGTAGAGCGCCAGAACGACGGGGCGCTGTCGGTGCGGGGCCTCGACGCGGCAGCGATCGGCGACCTGGCCGCGGAGCAGCGCCTGGCTCTGCACGAGCTGACCCCGGAGCAGGCGTCGCTCGAGGAGACGTACTTCGAACTGACGAACGACACCGTTGACTTCCGGGCCGAACCCGCGGTCCCGACCGGAGGAGCGTGAGCGTGGCGACCACCGTCGACACCAAGCCGCCGGCCCCGCAGCCGCGGACGCCGACCGCCGCCGCCGAGTTCGGCGCGGTGGTGCGGTCAGAGGGGACGAAGATCCGCTCCGTCCGCTCGACGATCTGGACGCTGCTCGTCGCGATTCTCGCGACGGTGGGGATCGGGGCGTTGATCTGCCTGGCCCGAGTGAGCCGCTGGGATCACCTGACCCTGCGCCAGCAGCTCACCTTCGACGGGACGACGTTCAGCCTGCGGGGGGTGTTCCTCGCCCAGCTCGCGATCGGCGTGCTCGGCGTGCTGGTGATCACCTCGGAGTACAGCACCGGGATGATCCGCACCACCCTCGCCGCGGTGCCGCAGCGCCGAATCCTCTTCGGGGCGAAGGTGCTGGTGTTCACGGTCGTCGCGTTCGTGGTCGCGCTGGTGGCGTGCTTCGGCGCGTTCTTCGTCGGGCAGGCCATCCTGGGGCCGCAGCACCACGGGGTGGCGCTCAGCTACCCGGGGGCGCTGCGGGCCGTGGTGGGGGCCGCGGCGTACCTCACCGCGGTGGGGCTGCTCGGCGTCGCCCTCGGCACGCTGATCCGCCGCACCGCAGGGGGGATCGCGACCCTGTTCGGGCTGCTGCTGATCCTCCCCCTGCTGGTCAGCGCCCTGCCGTCCCCCTGGTCCACCGACATCACGAAGTACCTGCCGAGCGACCTGGGTCTGGCCCTGTTCACGGTCCGCCACACCAGCGCCCATCTCCAACCCGGGGCGGCGCTGGCCGTCCTGGCCGCCTGGGTGGTGGTGGCGCTCGCCGTCGCGGGGGTGACGCTGGTCCGCCGGGACGCCTGACCGGCTCGTTCCGGTCCGGGGCGTCCGCCGGGGGCACAATGTGACCAGGCGGCCCGATCCGCCATACTGGATCGGGCGGGTCGACGCCCGCCCCGCGTGGGCGTGGACAAGGTTTTCGGGGAGGTGCGTGCGGTCATGGCGTTGTGGCTCGTGCACGCCGACGCGGCCCAGGTGGCCGCGGCCGAGGACCACGACGCCGTCTTCCTGGCCTTCTCGCCCGTGGGGGACCTGAGCGGCGCCGAATTGCTCGACGAGGTGCGCGACTGGCTGGGGGAGGCGTACCCGCACGCCCCGTCCGAGACGATCGGCGTCTGGGCGCAGGGCCTGTGGTCGTTCGTCCACGACGTCGCCGACGGGGATCTGGCCGCGATGCCGCTGCCCGACCAGGGGCCGGTGCGCTTCGGGCGGGTGCGGGGCGACTACCGCTACGTCGAGGACGCCCCCCCGGGCCGCCGTCACGAACGGCCGGTGCGCTGGCTCCGCGACGTCGAGCGGGCCGACCTGGACCCGCCGCTGGTCCAGGCGTTGCGGGCCAGCAATCGGCAGGCGCCGATCGCCCGGATCGTGGCCGGGGCGGACGCGGTCGAGGAGCAGGTCGGGGCCGCCGCCGCGGACGAGTCGCACGGGATGGGTCGTCGGAAGTTCCTGGTCGGGGCGCTCGGCGCGGCGACGGCCGCCGCCGCGGTCGGGATCCTCCGCCCCTGGGACAGCTCGTCGAGCCCCGCGGTCAGCAAGGCCCGGCCGAAGGATCAGCTGCGGGGCAAGCTGGGCGGGGCGGGCTCGTCGAACTCGGGTTCCAGCATCTACGCCGACTGGGTCCGGACCGAGAACGCCAAGGCCGGCACGACGAACTGGACCCTCTCCAACGGGGGCACGAACCAGATCGAAGGGTACGCAAGCGCGGTGAGCGCGGTGCACGGCGAGACGCTCGACCTGTACGTGTCGTGTCAGGCGCCGACGTTCACTGCCGAGGCGTACCGGATGGGCTACTACCAAGGGAACGGCGCCCGGCTGGTCTGGCAGTCGGTGAACCTGCCCGGGACGAACCAGCCCCTGCCGTCGAAGGTGCCGGGGACGAACACGGTCACCGCGGGGTGGACGCCGTCGTTCCAGCTGCCGATCACGACCCAGTTCCCGCCCGGGGTGTACCTGGTGAAGCTGCAGAGCTCGACTGGGTTCCAGCACCACATCCCGTTCACGATCCGCGACGACAGCAGCGACGCGAAGTACCTGGTGCAGAACTCGGTGACGAGCTGGCAGGCGTACAACCAGTGGGGTGGCTACTCGCTCTACTACGGCTTGAACGGACGAGGCCAAGACTACGCCAACCGGGCCCGGGTGGTGTCCTTCGACCGCCCCTACGACAAGGGGGACGGGTCGAGCGACTTCCTCGGCCTCGAGCTGCCCCTCATCATGCTGATGGAGTCGATGGGCCTCGACGTCACGTACACGACCGACGTGGACGTGCACCAGAACCCGAGCGTCTTGCTGCAGCACAAGTCGTACTGGTCGCTCGGCCACGACGAGTACTGGTCGACGGAGATGCGCGACGGGGCCGAGGCGGCCCGCGACGCGGGGGTCAACCTTGCGTTCCTCGGCTCGAACGCGGCGTTCCGCCAGATCCGGTTCGAGCCGTCGTTGGCGGGCCCGAACCGGTTGCAGGTCTGCTACAAGGACGCGGCCGAGGATCCGATGTCTCGGGTGAACCCGGCGCTGACGACGGTCAACTGGCGGGAGCCGCCGCTGAACCGGCCCGAGAGCCTCATGATCGGCCAGCAGTACGAGTCCAACCCGGTGAACGCCGACATGGTGTTCGTGGACCCGTCGGCCTGGATGTTCCAGCGCACCGGCGTGCAGGCCGGCAGCCGGATCCCGATCGGGGTCGGCTCCGAGTACGACCGCTACTACCCGAGCCAGCAAGGCCCCCAGAACGTGCAGATCCTCGCCCACTCGCCGCTGGTCTGCCAGGGCCGCTCGAGCTTCGGCGACATGACCTACTACTCCGCGCTGAGCGGCGCGGGCGTGTTCGCGAGCGGCAGCATCTACTGGATCACGAAGCTGACCCCGGCCAGCTTCCCCAACTCGCCCTACAACGCGTTTGCGGTCGCGATCACGAAGAACGTGCTCCAGGTGTTCGGCGCCGGCCCGGCCGGCGAGAAGTACCCGTCGGTGTCGAACTACGAGCAGATCGCGAGTGGGGCCGGCAACGGCCAGCAGCCCACCATCCCGAACAGCGCCTGACCCGCGCCGGGGCCTCCTGGGCGACGGTCGACGCGGCGGGTCGGGCTAGCCGGAGGGTTGGGCGACTGGTTCGCGGCCCGGCTCGGCCCGGTCGGGCTCGTCGACGTCCCGGCGGGACCACGCGACGACCGGGCCGTGTGCGACGAGCGTGACGGGGGACTGCAGCGGCCAGTCGCCACCGCCCGCGACCCGCACCTGGATCGAGGACGACCGGGCGGCGCCGGCGGCCTCGACGGTGACGACCGCGTCGTGCCCGTGGTACTCGCAGCCGGTGACCCGACCGGGCAGGCCGGGGCTGCCGTCGGCGCGGATCTCGACCTGCTCGGGTCGGACGAGGACCACGGCCTCGGCGGCCGGGCCGGGCTCGGGGACGTCGGAGCGCAACGGGAGGTCCCCGAACGGGGTGCGGACCCGATGGGCGTCCGCGACGACGCCGTCGACGAGGTTGGCGGCGCCGAGGAAGCGGGCCATGGCCGCGTCGGCGGGGCTGTCGTAGAGCCGGCGGGGGTCGGCGCACTGCACGATCCGTCCGCCGCGGATGACGGCGACCCGGTCGGCGAGCGACAGGGCCTCGTCCTGGTCGTGGGTGACGAGCAGCGCGGTGGTTCCGGCGTCGCGGAGCACCTGGGCGACGTCGACGCGCAGGCTGGCCCGCAGGCTGACGTCGAGCGCCGCGAACGGCTCGTCGAGGAGCACGACCGCGGGTCGGATGGCGAGGGCTCGGGCGAGGGCGACGCGCTGCTGCTGCCCGCCCGACAGCTGGTGCGGGTAGCGGTGCTCGAGCCCGGTGAGGCCGACCATGTCGAGCAGGTCGGCGACGTCGGTGCTGCGCCGCTGGGCGCGGCTGAGCCCGAAGGCGACGTTGTCGACGACCCGCAGGTGCGGGAACAGCGCGCCTTCCTGGGGGACGTACCCGAGGTGGCGTCGCTCGGGCGGGAGGTGACGGTGGCCGTCGTCGACGACGACGTCACCGAGGCACACGGTGCCGCGGTCGGCCCAGTCGAAGCCGGCCACGACGCGCAGGAGGGTCGTCTTCCCGCTGCCCGACGGCCCGAGGATCGAGGTGAGGGACCCGTCGGGGACGTCGAGGTCGATGCCGCGCAGCACGGGCTGGGTCTCGAAGCCCTTGTGGAGATCGGTGATCCGCAGGCTGGTCATGCGTGCACCGTGGCTCGGGACGGCTGACGGTCGAACCAGCGGCCGAGCACGACGCTCGGCACCGCGGCGATCCCGACGATGACCGCCGCGTACGGGGCTGCCGCGCCGTAGGAGAGGTTCGTCTCGTAGGCCCAGAACTGGGTGGCGAGGGTGTGGACGCCGGTGGGGATGAGGATCAGGGTGGCGGTGAGTTCGGTCACCGCGGACAGGAAGACGAGGCAGAACGCGGCCGCGAGCCCGGGCGCGACGAGGGGCAAGGTGACGCGCCAGAAGACGCTGATCGGCCGGCGGCCAAGGGACCGGCCGACTTCCTCGAGGCCGGTGGGGGCGCGGGCGACCGAGGCGCGCACCGCGACGAGCGCGAGCGGGAAGAACAGCACCGCGTAGGCCACGACCAGCAGCTCCGGACTCTGGTAGAGGGAGGGAAGGTACCGCACCGAGAAGAACACGAACGCGAGCGCGATGACGAGCCCGGGGAGGGCTTGGACGATGTAGGTGCTGCGCTCGAGCAGCAGCGTCGACGGTCGGCGGTACCGGACCGCGACGAGCGCGACGGGCAGGGCGAGGATGGTCGCCAGCGCGGCCGCGGCGGCGCTGTAGGTCGCGGTGTGGAGCGCGGCGCTGAGGATCGACGTGCCGGGCAGCGTGGTCGACCCGCCGCGCACCATCCAGTACACGAGGGTCCCGATGGGGACTCCGAGCGCGAGCCCGCACAGGGCGACGAACCCAGCGAGGGTCGGGAGCGTCCCCCGGCCGAGCGGCAGCCGGTGCGGGGACCGCGCCACCTGGGGGCCGGTCCGGCTGGTGCGGACCGCGCCGCGCTGGGCCGCGGTCTCGCTGGCCAGCACGACGAGGCTGAGCGCGACGAGCACGAGGGACAGCGCGCACGCGGCCGGGGCGTCGAAGCCGACTTGGAACTCGGTGAAGATCTCGGTGGTGAAGGTCTGGAATCGGAGGATCTCGAACGCTCCGTACTCGGCGAGCAGCGCCAGCGCGACGAGGAGGCACCCGCCGAGGATCGCGATGCGGGCTTGGCGGACGCTGACGCCCCAGAAGGTGCGGAGGCGGCCCCAGCCGAGGCTGCGGGCGATCTCCTCGAAGGCGGGGTCGGCGTGGCGGAGGCTCGCCGCGACGGGGAGGTAGACGAGCGGGTAGGTGGCGAGGGTCATGACGAGCACCGCGCCCCAGAACCCGTGGACGCTGGGGGCGATCGACACCCAGCCGTACCCGACGATGAAGTCGGGAATCGCGACCGGGAGCACGACGAGCACCGCGAACAGGTGGCGGGCTGGCAAGTTGGTCCGCTCGATACACCAGGCGGTGAGCGTGCCGATCACCGCGCAGAGCAGCGTGACGGTCACCGAGAGCCGCACAGTGTTCCAGAGCAGCGTCGCGGTGAGGTGCCGGAATAGGAGGCTCGACAGGTCGGACCAGCCGACCTGGACCGCCTGGAGGGCGAGGAAGGCCAACGGCGTGGCGAGGAGCATCGCGACGAGGACGCTGACCGCGAGGAGGAGCCGACCACGTCGACGGGCTCGCACCGGAGCCGGCGGCTCCTCGGCCGTCAGCTCGGGCCGGGCCAGGGGTCCCGCGGCGAGGGTCAGAGCAGCTGCACCTGCTGGAGGAGCGCGATCGCGCGGCTGACCGTCACCGATCTGCTGGATGTCGAGCGGCGCCGGTTGGAGGGTGTTGAACGGGCGGAGCGGCTGGGCGGTGGTCACGCCGGACCCCAGCGGGTACTCGTAGCTCTGGCTGTGGGCGAGGATCTCCTGCCCGGCTGCGCTGACGAGGAACGCGACGAAGCCGCTGGGCGGCCGCCTGGTGCTGGCTGGAGCGGAGCACCCCGGCGCCGGACACGTCGAGGACGTAGCCGGGGTCGCCGGGCGCGAAGAACGCGATCAGCGGAGTGGACGGCGGGCTTCCCGAGCTCGTCGACCATCCGGTACCAGTAGTAGTGGTTGATGATCCCGAGGGCGATCTGACCCTGGTTGACCATCGAGGTGAGCGTCTCGTTGTCGGGGTAGGTGTGGTCGCCGGCGTTGGACTTGACCCCCTGCAACCACCGGAGCGCGGCCGCGGTGCCGTGGGCCCGTGCGATCGACGTCACGATGGGCTGGAAGTCGGTCTCGCCCGGGGCGATGCCGAGCTTGCCGCTCCACTTGCGTGACGCCAGGTCCATCACCGAGCGTCGGCAGCTGGCTCGGCGACAGCAGCCCGGTGTTGTAGATGAGCACGCTGACCCGGGCCGACACGCCGACCCAGTCGCCCTTCGGCGAGCTGTACTGGGTCGGCACCGCGGCGAGCGTGGACCGGGCGAGGGGGGCTAGCAGCCCCTTCTCCTGGAGCAGCTCGAGCGGCGCCGAGTTCTCGGTGTAGAAGGCGTCGGCGGGCGTGTTGGAGCCCTCCTGGACGATCTGGTTGGCGAGGACGTCCTCGTCGTCGGAGCGGACGTTCACGTGGATGCCGGTCTGGCGCTCGAACGCCGACACCAGCTGGTCGGTCGTCTGCTCGTGCTGGCCGTTGTAGAGCGTGATGGCGGTCGACGAGCTCGCGGCGCTCGCGGCCTCGGCTCCCGCGGGGAGGACCGCGACGACGGTCGCGACCAGCACCGCAGCGCCGGTGAGCGCCGCCGCGCCTCGGGTCCGCAGGTGTCGCATCCGGGTCCTCATTCCTCGTGCCCCCGGCTTCTAAGGGTAGCCTTACCAAAGTATCGGGACTGGGCGGGGCGGTCCAGGCGAGTCGAGCCCCCGGGCCAGGAGCGAGACGGGCAGCACGGGGCCGGTCCCCCCGGGGGCGGCACGACGGCACGACGGCCGCCCGACGAGTCGGCGGGGCGCTAGAGGGACCGGAAGGTGTCCTCGACCGACTCGACGAGGTATCCGACGTCGTCGGAGGTCAGCCCGTGGTGGGTGGGCAGCGACAGGGCGTGGTCCATGACCCGGTCGGCGTTCGGGAAACCGCCCCGGGGGGCCCGGTGGGGGATGTCGGCGTAGCCGGGTTGGCGGAGGATGTTGCCGGTCCAGACCATGCGGGTCGCGACGTTGCGTTCCCCGAGCCGCTCCTGCACCGCGGTGCGGTCCAAGTCGTCGGCGAGCCGGAACGGGTACCGCATCCAGGTCGTGTCGGCGCCGTCGGTCGTGCGCGGTCGGGTGACCCGGTCATCGAAGGCGGCCATCGCCTCGTCGAGGGTCTCGAAGTTCCGCTGGCGGCGACGGTTGAACTCGGGCAGCTTGTCGAGCTGCACGAGCCCGTAGGCGGCCATGATCTCCGAGGGCTCGAAGTTGTAGCCGAGGTCGTCAAACACGAAGATCAGGTCGTAGGGGGTCCCGTCGGCGAGGGGTCCGAACCGGTCGCGGACGCCGTGCCGGCTGCCGAACAGGTACGTCTCCGAGCGGCGTCCCCAGCGCCGGCGCACGAGACACTGATCGTGCGCGGTGTCGTCGTTCACGCCGACCAGGCCGCCGTTCCCGGCCGCGGTGACGGCATGGGTGCGGGCGAAGCTGGTCACCGACACGTCGGCGCGGGTGCCGGTGCGGGTGCCGCGAAGCCACGAGTCGAGCACGTCGCAGCTGTCCTCGATGACGACAAGATCGTGTTCGTCGGCGATGGCGCGGATCCGATCCCAGTCCGGACAGTTGCCGACCAGGTTGGGAGCGAGGATGGCCCGGGTGCGCGGCCCGATCATCTCCGGGATCGCGTCGACGTCGAGCTGGTAGCTGTCGGGCTCGACGTCGACGAACGCGGGGACGAGGCCGGATTGGACGAGGGGCGCGACGTCGGACGAGAAGGTCACGACGGAGGTGATGACCTCGTCGCCGGGCTCGGCGTGGAGGAGGTCGATGGCGAGGCGCAGCGCCGACGTCCCGGAGTTGACCATCACCCCGTGCTGCTTGGCGAGGAGGGCCGCGACGCGGTCTTCGAACGCCGCGACCCGCGCCCCGAGCTCGAGGGTCGTGGTGCGCAGCACCTCCACGACGGCTTCGATCTCGCGCTCGTCGTGGACGGCTCCCGCCTCGGTGATCCCGCGTCGTTGCTCGGCCATCGCGACGCCTAGTTCTAGTCGGCGCCGAGCGAGGTGATGGTGCGATCGGGCCGCGCCGCGCCCGGACCCCGCCGCCCTATGGTGCGCTCACCTGGAGGCTCAGGAGGGTTGACGGTGGGGCCACCCGCGATTCGGACCGACGGCTTGTCGAAGCAGTACGGGCCGGTCAACGCGTTGCGGGATCTCAACCTCGAGGTCAGGGCGGGCGAGATCGTCGGCTATCTCGGACCTAACGGCGCCGGGAAGACCACCACCTTGCGGCTCCTGCTCGGGCTCATCCGCCCGACCGCGGGGTCAGCCGAGATCTTCGGGGTCGACTGCCACCGCGAGCCGGTCGAGGCCCATCGGCGCCTGGGCTACGTCGCCGGCGAGGCGAACCTCTGGCCGTCGCTGACCGGGGCCGAGACCCTCCATCTGCTCGGCCGGGTGCACGGGTCGGTCGATGCTGACTATCGCGACGAGCTGATCGACCGGTTCGACCTCGACCCGTCGAGGAAGGTGCGCACCTACTCGAAGGGGAACCGCCAGAAGCTGATCCTGATCGGGGCACTGATGTGCCGACCGGAGCTGCTGCTGCTCGACGAGCCGACCAGCGGCCTCGATCCGTTGATGGAGCAGGTCTTCCGGCGGTGCGTGCACGAGGGGAAGGAACGGGAGCAGACCATCCTCCTGTCCTCGCACACGTTGAGCGAGGTCGAGGCGCTCTGCGACCGGGTTGCGATCCTGCGGGAGGGTCGGCTGGTCGAGGTGGGGACGCTGGCCGAGCTGCGCCATCTGTCGGCGCTCACGGTGGAGGCGACGTTCGACGGGTCGACCCCCGACCTCAGCCACGTGCCCGGCGTGCGCGGCGTCCAGGTGGACGGGCACGTGGTGCGCTGCCAGGTGCAGGGCACGGTCGAGCCGCTGCTCAAGGTGCTCGCCGCCTCCGGGGTGCACGAGCTGCTGAGCCGCGAGCCGTCCCTGGAGGAGCTGTTCCTCGCCCACTACGGGCCCGGCTCCGAAGCCGCCGATGGCGGTTGACGCCAGCGTGACGCTGCGGCCGGTCCGCTCGGCCGCGACCGTGATCTCGGGCGTCACGGCCCGCAAGGCGATCCGGTCGGGCGCGGTTTGGGGAGCCGTGTTCGGCGTGTACCTCGCCGCGCAGGCGCTGACGTACGCGTCGACGTACAAGACGGCGGCGGCACGCCACCTGCTGGTGGTGCAGTTCGGATCGAACTCCGGGGTGGCCGCGATCGCGGGACCGGCCCGCGACATCAGCTCGGTGGCCGGGTTCACGGCCTGGAAGTGCCTCCTCGTCCTCGCCGTGGTCGGCGCGGTCTGGGGTCTGCTGCTCAGCACCCGGCTGCTGCGGGGAGAGGAGGACGCCGGGCGGTGGGAGCTGCTGCTGATCGGGCAGACCACGCGTCGGCGGGGGGCCGTCCAGGCGATCGGTGGCCTGGCCGCCGGGCTCGCCGTCTTGTGGGCGGTCACCGCGCTCCTCACCGTCCTGGTGGGCCGCTCCTCGAAGGTGCAGATCAGCGCGCCGGGGGCTCTGTACCTCGCCCTGGCCGTCGCGTCGGGGGCGGCGATGTTCCTGGCGCTGGGAGCGCTGACGAGCCAGCTCGCGCCGACGCGCCGGCAGGCCGCCGGCTACGCCGCCGCTGTGCTGGGGGTCAGCTACGGGGTGCGTATGGTGGCGGACTCGAGCGCCGGCGTGGCGTGGCTTCGCTGGGCGAGTCCGCTCGGCTGGATCGAGGAGCTGCAGCCGCTCACCTCGCCCCGGCCGGTGGCATTGCTGCCGATCTCGGCGTGGACGGTCATCGCCCTTGGCCTCGCGGTGCACCTCGCCGGTCAGCGGGACCTCGGGGCCAGCACCATCCCGGACCGGTCGACCGCCCCCGCCCGCACCCGGTTGCTGAGCGGTCCGCTCGGCTTGACGGTGCGGCTCAACCGGGCTGCCCTGCTCGCCTGGGCGGTCGCGATCGGCCTGACGGGACTGCTGCTCGGCAGCGTCGCGAAGTCGGCCGGCGCCGCGCTCAACAGCTCGCCGACCATCCGCCGGGCCCTCGCCCGGATCGGTGCGTCGGGGAACGGGGCGACCGAGTACCTCGGGGTGGCGTTCCTGATCGCGGCGGTGCTCGTCGCGTGCGCCGCCGCGGGCCAGATCAGCGCGGCCCGCGCCGAGGAGGCGGACGGACGACTCGACCCGCTCCTGGTCCGGGTCGTGTCACGACGCTCGTGGCTCGGTGGGCGGCTCCTCGTGGCGGCGATCGCGGTCGTCGCGACCGGCGTCCTGGCCGGACTGCTGGCGTGGGTCGGAGCGGCGGCGCAGGGCACGGGGATCGGATTGGCTCGCTGCTCCAAGCTGGCGTCAACATCGCCCCGCCGGGCCTGGTCATCCTGGGCGTCGGCACCCTCGCCTTCGGCGTCTGGCCAAGGGCGTCGACGCTGGCCACCTACGGGTACTTGACCTGGTCGTTCCTCGTCGAGCTGGTCGGCAGCGTCGCCGGCCTGAACCACTGGATCCTGGACACGTCGGTCTTCCACCAGATGACCCCGGCGCCCGCGGTCTCGGCGGACTGGACCACGAACGCGGTGATGGTGGCGATCGCGGCCGCGGCGGTGCTGATCGGTCTCGTGGCGTTCCGAGCCCGCGACCTGAGCAGCGCGTAGCCACCCGCCGTCGGCACGATCGGCTCAGCCGAAGGCGGGCCGGAGCGGATACCCGCCGCTGCGATCGAAGAGCTTCGTCGCGAGCACCTGGTGGATCTCGTTGCGGCCGAGCTCGAACCAGCGTCCCGCGCCAGCCATGTAGAGGTGCCAGACCCGGGCTCGGGCGTCGCCGGCCTCACGTACCGCGTCGTCCCACCCGGCTTCGAGGTTCCGCACCCAGCGACGCAGCGTCAGCGCGTAGTGATCGCGGAGGCTCTCGACGTGGCGGACCTCGAAGCCGGCGTGCTGCATTGCCGAGACGACCGCGCCGACCTCGTGCAGCTCCCCATCGGGGAAGACGTACCGGGCGAAGAACTCCGGCTCGAGACGCCGACGACCGACCCTGGGCTCGAGGCGACCGTCTCGCCGCGGCTTGCCGCCACGGCCCGGCTTCGTGATCCCGTGGTTCAGGAACCGGCCGCCAGGGGCGAGCAGCGCCTCACAGGCCTCGAAGTAGACGGCGAGCTGCGCCAGCCCGACGTGCTCGAACATGCCGATCGAGCTGATCGCCTCGTACGGGCCGTCGTCGACGTCCCGGTAGTCCTGGTACCGGATCTCGATCCGGTCGGCGAGGCCGGCGTCGCGGACCCGCTGGGCGGCGAGCTCAGCCTGGCGATGCGACAGCGTGACGCCGACGCCCCGCACTCCGTGGTGCTGCGCGGCGTGGAGGAGCATGCTCCCCCAGCCGCAGCCGACGTCGAGGAGCCGCATGCCGGGCTCGAGGGCGAGCTTCTGGCAGACGAGCTCGTGCTTGGCGGCTTGGGCCTCTTCGAGCGTCGCCGTGGTGTCGGTCCACACCGCGCACGAGTAGGTGAGCGAGGGTCCGAGCACGATCCGGTAGAAGTCGTTCGAGACGTCGTAGTGGTAGGCGACCGCGGCCGCGTCGCGGGCCTTCGAGTGCCGCCGGCCGTGGAGGCGCGCCTCTTCGGGGGGCGGGCGCAGCGGTGGGAGGCCGGCGATCCCCACCAGCCCCAGCAGCTCGGCGATCTGCGCGGGCCGTACCTTGATCGTCTCGAGCTGCTCCTGGAGCGCGACGGCCTCGTAGATGTCCCCGTCGAGGTCGAGGTCCCCGGCAACGTAGGCGCGGGCGAGTCCGAGCTCGCCCGGCGCGGCGAGAAGCCGACGCAGCGCGTCCGGCGACCGAACGGTGACCCTCACCTTCGCCTCGGGGGGGTCGAGCTCGCTGCCGTCGTACGCCCGAACCGCCACCGGCGCCTCGGGTCCCACGAGTCCGCTGACGAACGTGGCCACCGTCATCGCTCCACCTCCCCCGACCACCGGTGCGGCGAGCACGACAGGCCGCGCGGGACGGTCGCGCCCACCACGCTAGACGTCGCGGCCCGCACCGTCGACGGGCCCGGTCGCGTCGCGCCGCTCAAGACCCAGACGCGGTGGTTGCCGCGAGGGGCGTACCCGTTCGTCCCCGGGCGGTCGGCGAGACCGTCCGCTAGAGTCCGGCCCTCCGGCATGGCGCAGACACCGAGCAACGTCGCCCCGATCGAGGACTGGAACCGGCTGCTCGACGGGCGGGTCGTGGTCGTCACCGGCGGTGGTGACGGCATCGGCGGTGCGATCAGCCGCCTGTTCGCCCGCCACGGGGGTCTGGTCGAGGTCGCCGAGATCGACCCGGCGCGTGCCGAGGCGACGGTCGAGGCCATCCGCGCCGAGGGCGGCACCGCGTCCTCGACCGTCGTGGACGTCCGCCGGCAGGGCGACGTCGACCGGCTCGCGGCGGGCGTGCTGGACCGCCACGGCCGGATCGACGTCCTGGTCAACAACGTCGGCGACTACCGCCCTCTGGTGCGGTTCCACGACGCCACGCCGGAATCGATCGACGCGATGTACCAGATCAACCTGCACCACTTCTTCTCGGTCACGCGGGCGTTCATCGGCGCCATGATCGAGGAGCACCGCGGAACGATCGTGAACGTGCACTCGGTCGAGGCGATGCGCGGCTATCCGGGCGACCCGGTGTACGGGGCGATGAAAGCCGCGGTCGCGCACTTCACGACCAACCTGGCCGTGCAGTACGGCCGGCACGGCATCCGGGTCAATGGCATCGGGCCGGACCTGACCCAGACGCCGCAGGTCGACTACCTGGGCGGTCCGAGCGAGGACGAACTGTGGGCCTCGTGGGCGCCGGTGGGTCGACTCGGCTGGCCCGAGGACCAGGCTCGCGTCGCGCTGTTCCTCGCCTCCGACCTGTCGGGCTTCGTGACCGGCCACAACATCCCGGTCGACGGCGGCACGAAGGCCGGCGGCGGCTGGTTCTACTCCCCCACCGCTCGTCGGTTCGTCAACCGGCCAACGGGTCTGTAGCGATGTCGACATCGACGCGGCCCGCGCAGCTCTCGGTCGGGGTGACCTCGTTCTCGGCCGAGGACCCCGGCAGCTGGGAGCCGCTGTTCGCGACCGCCCGGCGGCTCGACCAGGCCGGCGTGGATCGTCTCGTCGTCTCCGACCACGTGGTGTTCGGCGAACATCTCGAGGAGTACGGGCGACCCGAGATCGGGGGGCAGGTCGGCGGGAAGCAGCCGACCGGGCCCGACGGGCACTGGCTCGAGCCGCTCACCACCCTGGCCGTGCTGGCCGGGATGACGTCGAGGATCCGGCTCGCCACCAACATCATCGTGGCGGCGCTGCGCCGCCCCGCGGTGCTGGCCAAGAGCACCGCGACGCTCGACGTGCTCTCGGGCGGCCGGCTCGATCTGGGCGTCGGGGTCGGCTGGCAGCGCGAGGAGTACGAAGCGGCCGGGCTCGACTTCGAGAGCCGGGGCCGGCTGCTCGACCACTCCCTCGAGGTGCTCCAGACCCTGTGGCGGGAGCAGCGGGCACGCTACGAGTCACCGGAGCTGCGGTTCGAGGCGATCCACATGATGCCGAAGCCGGCGCAGCCGAGCGGGGTCCCCATCTGGGTGAGCGGCACCGTGAACCCGCGGGTGGTTCGACGCGTCGCCCGGTTCGGGTCGGGATGGGTCCCGTGGGGTCCGGCGGCGGCCGACCCGCGCACGGGCATCGCGCAGATGAAGGAGGCGCTGGCGGCCGCCGGCCGTGACCCGTCCGATCTCCAGGTGACCGGCACCTTGCCGGTGGTGCGCCGCGACGATCGCAGCCTCGACGTCGAGCGGACGATGGACGCCGTCCCCGACCTGATCGACGCCGGCCTGACCGACCTGCGAGGTCGGTTCGCGCTCCCCGACGACCCGTCCGCGGCGCTCGACCAGCTGCGCGGCATCGTCCGCGCGTTCCGAGCCGCCGCGGGCCGTACCGACCCTGTCTGAGCGAGGTGCCATGAGCGAGCCGACCGAGACCGAGAGTCGCCGGGCGTTCGGCGACCTCGTGGAGATGCTGCGCGCGATCGACAGTCAGTACCTGAGTGCCGAGAACGGGATCACGACTCCGGGCGACGACGCGGACGGTCATCGGTTTCTCATGCATCTGCTCGAGAGCGCGGTGACGATGGCGTTCGAGAGCGACCCGGACCATCCCGACCTGCGACGGATCGTGACCCCGACCCGTAAGGCGCTCGGTGACAATCCCGACGCGATCTACTTCGAGGCGCCGCTGAACCCGGCCCGGACCTACCGGATGCGGGGCAACCTCGCCGGGGCCGTCTACACATCGATCACGGTCGAGGCAGGGCCAACCGACGGCGGGTACGGGACCCGGACCGCCGGGGTCATCAACGAGACCCAGTTCGACGTCGCGCCCGACGGCAGCTACGAGGTCACGCTGGGCGGCCCGGCGCAGGAGCGCAACTGGCTGGCGCTGCCCGACGACGCCGCGCACGTCACGACCCGCCACTACTTCGAGGAGCTCCACCCCGCGGCAGCCGACCCGCTCCGATTCGTGCCCCTCACCATCGAGACCGTCGACCCGCTGCCGCCGCCGGCGCCGTGGAGCGACGAGTCGGTGGCCGCCGGCATCCGGCGGGTCACCCAGTACCTGCGGGGCCGCACCCTGGATCGCCCGCCGCGGGACCCGGCGACACTGCCGACCTGGGTCGGCACGACACCCAACGTCTTCCCCAAGCCGGAGCGGCCGGGCGATCTGTCCCTCTCGGCGTTCGACGCCGCCTACTCATCGGCGCCGTACGTGCTGGGCCCGGACGAGGCGCTCGTCATCACGGGCCGCTGGCCGACGTGCCGCTTCGCGAGCGTCGACCTATGGAACCGATTCCTCCAGACCTACGACTACGTCCACCGTCCGGTCGGCCGGAACCGAGCCAACACGGTGCTCGAGGGCGACGGGACGTTCCGGCTGGTGCTGGCCCACCGCGACCCGCAGGTCCCGAACTGGCTGGACACCGAGGGCCGCCCGGCCGGGCAGCTGTTCTGGAGGTTCTTCTTACCAGAGGGTGACATCGAGACCCCACAGGCGGTCGTCGTCCCGTTCGCGTCGATCAGCCCCTAGACCCCGCGACCACGGTCCGCGGTCATGGCGTGACCGCGTCGCGCCGAGCGCGCGGCGTTCACTCCCCCGAAACACTCCGGATTCATGGCGACCGTACGTTGACGGCCGCTGATCGGGGCGCCACGCCGGCTCCCGGTCGGGCAGAGCGCGTCGCCAACGAGATCCGTGAGGAGTGGTCACATGAGTGGGAGCAGCTCCCGCCGGGAAGCGATCGAGGCCGTCAAGGACTACCAGCCGCCGAAGACCTTCTTCCCGCCTGCTGAGGATCCGGGCGAGATCTTCGGCGCGAACGTCTTCACGAAGGCCGAGATGCAGAAGCGGCTCCCCAAGCCGGTCTTCAAGTCCATCATGTCGACCATCGAGCACTCCAAGCCCCTCGACCCGGTGGTGGCGGACATGGTGGCGGTAGCGATGAAGGACTGGGCGATGGAGAAGGGCGCGACCCACTACGCCCACGTCTTCTACCCGCTGACCCACGCCACGGCCGAGAAGCACGACAGCTTCCTCGAGCCGGACGGGGACGGCTCCTCGATCGCCGAGTTCGCGGGCAAGACCCTGACCCAGGGCGAGCCCGACGCGTCGAGCTTCCCGAGCGGCGGGCTGCGCGCGACCTTCGAGGCCCGCGGCTACACCGGGTGGGATGTGACCAGCCCGGCGTACATCCTCGAGAACCCCAACGGGAACACGCTGTGCATCCCGACCGTCTTCGTGTCGATGACCGGTGAGGCGCTCGACCACAAGACGCCGCTCCTGCGGTCCCAGCAGGCGATGGCCAAGCAGGCCGAGCGGGTCCTGCGGCTCTTCGGCCACGAGAGCCCCGACGCCGTGGTGTCCTTTGCGGGCGCCGAGCAGGAGTACTTCCTGATCGACCGGAGCTTCTTCCTGGCCCGGCCGGATCTCCTGAACGCGGGCCGCACCCTGTTCGGCGCCAAGCCGCCGAAGGGTCAGGAGTTCGACGACCACTACTTCGGCGCCATCCCCGAGCGGGTGCTCGCTTTCATGCTCGACGCCGAGCGCGAGCTGTTCAAGCTCGGCATCCCAGCCAAGACCCGCCACAACGAGGTCGCGCCCGGCCAGTTCGAGCTGGCCCCGATGTTCGAGCGGTCGAACGTCGCCACCGACCATCAGCAGCTCCTGATGGTGACCCTGAAGCGCGTCGCCCAGACGGCACGGGATGGAGTGCCTGTTCCACGAGAAGCCGTTCGAGGGGATCAACGGCTCCGGGAAGCACGTCAACTTCTCGGTCGGGCAACTCCACGGAGGGCAACCTTCTGCTCCCCGGCGACACCCCGCACGAGAACGCTCAGTTCCTCGTGTTCTGCGCGGCGGTGATCCGCGCCGTGCACAACTGCACGGGAGCCTCCTGCGGGCGTCGGTGGCGTCGGCCACCAACGACCACCGGCTCGGGGCCAACGAAGCCCCGCCGGCGATCATCTCGATCTTCCTCGGCGAGCAGCTCGCCGACGTGTTCGAGCAGATCGCCAAGGGCGGTGCCACCAGCTCCAAGGAGAAGGGCCACCTCGCCATCGGGGTCGACACGCTGCCCGTCCTCCCGACCGACCCCGGGGACCGCAACCGGACCAGCCCCTTCGCGTTCACCGGCAACCGGTTCGAGTTCCGGGCCCCCGGCTCCCTGCAGTCGATCGCCGGCGCCGATGGTCACGATCAACACGATCCTGGCCGAGGCGCTCGACTACATCGCGGACGAGCTCGAGGCGAAGGTCGCCAGCGGGACTGACTTCAACGAGGCGGTCCAGGCAGTGCTGAAGGACATCGTCGACCGCCCACGGCGACGTCGTGTTCAACGAGGACGACTACTCGGACGAGTGGCAGGTCGAGGCAGCCAGGCGGGGCCTGCCGAACCTGCGGACCACCCTCGACGCGCTGCCCGAGCTGATCACCGAGCCGGCGATGGAGCTGTTCAGCCGTTACGGGGTGTTCAGCCACCGGGAGATGCACAGCCGCTACGAGATCGCGCTGGAGCAGTATGCGCTCAGCATCGGCGTGGAGGCGCGGCTGACCTCGGAGATCGCGTCCACGATCGTGCTGCCCTCGGCGTTGCGATACCAGACCGAGCTGGCCGCGAACCTGGCTGCGCTGCAAACGATCGGAGTCGACACCGACTTCAGCACGCTGAACGAGGTGTCAGAATCCATCAAGTCGCTCCGATCGGGTATCGCGGTACTGCGCTCGGAGCTGAGCCACGACGCGGAATCCTCGGTGCAGAAGGAAGCCGAGCATGCTCAAGAGGGGCTGCTCCCGGCGATGACCGCAGTGCGAGCAGCCGCGGACGAGCTCGAGACGCTCGTCGCCGACGACCTCTGGCCGCTGGCCACCTACCAGGAGATGCTCTACATCCTGTAGCCGGGCGTCACGCCCACCCGCGCCACCAGCCCGCGGCTGTTCGACGGGAGCTCGTGTCGGCCTCCGAGATCGAGTCGCTCTCCCGGTCGGCGCTCGAGGCGGTGGCGTTCGACACGCGGGTAATCACGACCGCCGTGTTCGGGCTACCAGAAGTCATCATGGACGGACGCGACGGCATCCTCGTCGAGCCCTGGGACCTGTTGGCCTTGGAGTCGGGGCTGCGGCGGTTCCTTGCCCTCGACCGGCCCACCCGCACGATGATGGGCCGCCAGGCCCGGCGGCGAGTACGGAGCTGGTTCAGGTCTCGTGACGACCTCGTCGCGTGGTCGGCGATCCCGGACGGACTGGCCAACGATCCACGGCGTCCCCCGATGCTCGCGACGCCCTGATGCCCCGTTCAGCTCGCCAGCAGCTCAGCCCCCAATGGTCGACTGGCTCGCCACCCGATCGAGGACTGCAGCGTCCGCCGGGAGCAGGTAGCCCTTCGAGACATCTGCCGCGACGGCTTGGTTCCACTTGGTCACGAAGGCCTGATGCGTCGGGTAAAGGGAAGCGAGCTTCGCTGAGCTGAAGGGAGTCGTCAACCCGAAGATCCTGCAGAACCCGCCGCCGGCGTTGGAGGTGTCTCCAGTCCCGTTCACGATCGCGATCGGCGCCGCGACCTGGGGTGTTCGTATGCCGCCGAGCGCCTCACCGTTGCTGTCCGTGACGTACGAGGATGGGCTGGCCACGTCGAGGCGCGGCGACTGGGGGGGTGGCGTTCCGGTGATCATCCAGTTGTTGAGCGCGACCACCGCGGCCCGGAGCGGGTAGGTGTGCGCCCCGGCGTTGAAGGGGACCGGGCAGCTGATCGCTCCGCTGTCGAAGGAAGAGACGGGGTTGATCATCGTGTCGAAGGTCGCCACATCCGCCGAGCCGTTGCCAGTGTCGGTCATCGACTCGCCGAGGCCATAGCTGTCGTAGTGCGCCGTGCCGGCCACTTCCCACTCACGGATGAACTGGGTCGGGGCCTGTCGAGCAGGCAGGTAGCCGAGGAGGAGCACGTCGGCTTCGGTTTCGAACATCATGACCGGCACGTTGAGGTCAGTCCGGATGAATGTCGGCGTGGGAGGGTTGATGGCGGGTTGGGGTGCCTGGGACAGGGCGGCACCCGATCCCCCCCGGCTGTAGACGAAGTAGCCGTTGTAAACCCCTTGCGACTGGGGTTGCAGCGCGTTGATGTAGGTGACGAGCCTCGAGGCGGACTGCGACTCTCCGAGGGCGAGGAGCCGCTTGGGCTGGAGCCCATTCAGGATTCGGGCCGCGTCGCTGCGGATGGCGGCGCCGGCCTGCTCGAAGATGCTGTATGAGTAGCTGTCGCCGGGGTGCTCGAGCGAGCCGTAGCGAGCCGGATCTGCCCCCTTGATCCCACCGGCTTGACCGCTGCTCGCGCCGAGCGAGCCGGCCTCACCGACGATGCCGCCGGCCTGCGCGCTCACCCCGACATAGATCATGCCGCTGCGAAGCATTTGCACGTGATCGGTCAACCATGCCGCCGCCGCGTCGACACCGCCGCTCACGTTGAGCCACTCCACAACCACAGTGCCGTCGAAGCGCTTGGGGTTGATCGGCCGGTACACCACCATCCGGGTCTTATACGGCGCAGTGCTCCCAGGGGTGACCTTCCACCGACCGTTGGACGTCAACTGCGTCGCACTCGTGTACGCCGTCGCCGTGCCGGACAGGAAATACTCGTTCTGCTCGTAGCCGACACTGCCCAGATCGAAGCTCGTGGTGCCGACCAAGTTGATGCCCTGTCCGCCCGTCACCGGACCGGTGACGGGCGCGTGCGGAACGCTTGTCAGCACCGGATGATCTGGCGCATGCCCGCCGGCCTGCTGGGTCGCGTTCGCCGGTCCCCCACCCGCGGCCACGACCACGCCCACGCCCACGCCCAGACTGAGCATCGCGGCGAAGAGGCCGCGGGCGATGCGCCGAACGGTCCGCCCCTGGTGGCCGTCTTCGCCGCTGAGGATCCTTGCTGTCACGACTGCCTCCTCGCGCCCGGGCAACCGCAGCCCGAGCTGGCAGAGTCTGCCGAGTGTGTCGCACGCTGTCAACGGGCGGGCCGCCGCCCTCGCCACGCGCCGAGACGACGAGCTCCCACCGTTCGGGCCCGGGGGACCGTCAGGACTGCACACTCGCTACCTGGTCGTCACTCTTCGCCCAGCCGGACGGAGCACTCATCGGCAGCGCGGGGCCTGGAGTGATGTCGTGTGCACCGACTTGTAACAGAAAACCGTCGTCGACACCACTGGGTGGAGGTCAGACGCTGGGCACCGAGATCTTCTCGGCGCGCTCTTCGGATGAGGCCTCCCACCAGCTCGGTTCGTGGATGCCAGACTCACCTGATGGCTCGCCCACACAGTCTTCGGTGTGTGCTGGTATCACACACGCAGTTTGTGTCCCTTGAAGTGGTGTAACTCCGGGGTCCACCCATGAGGTGGGCCACCGCGTGATCCTCAGCGTGATCCGTCCAAGGAACACGCGAAGGAGACACCACGGTGGCCCTCTCTCAGTCTGACCTTATCGATCTGCTCGACGCGATCCGCGCTGGCGGGGACCTCGATGTTGTTCGACGCTCGGTGGAGCTGGTGCTCCAGGCGCTGATCGAAGCCGAGGCGACCGAGGTGATCGGCGCGGAGCCTCCATGAGCGCACCCCGACGCGCACCAACCAGCGCAACGGAGCCCGAGACCGGTTGCTGTCGACGAAGGCCGGGGATGTGGAACTGCGGATCCCGAAGCTGCGGAAGGGGTCGTTCTTCCCGGCGGTGCTCGAGCGTCGCCGTCGCATCGACCGGGCACTCTTCGCCGTGGTGATCGAGGCCTACGTCCACGGAGTGAGCACGAGGAAGGTCGATGATCTCGTCGCCGCGCTGGGGTTGGACTCGGGGATCTCCAAGTCCGAGGTGAGCCGGATCTGCGCCGAGCTCGACACCACCCTCGAAGCGTTCCGAACCAGGTCCTTGGAGCATGTCGAGTTCCCGTACGTGTTCTTGGATGCCACCTACGTCAAGGCCCGCGTCGGCGGGCGGGTGCTGGCCCGAGCGGTCGTGATCGCCACCGGCGTCACCCGGGCCGGCGACCGGGAGGTCCTGGGCTGTGATGTCGGCGACTCCGAAGACGGCGCTTTTTGGACCGCCTTCCTGCGCTCCCTGCGGGCACGCGGGCTCGCCGGGGTCCAGTTGGTGATCTCGGATGCCCACCAGGGCCTCGTCACCTCCATCGGAGCCGTGCTCTTAGGAGCGGCCTGGCAGCGCTGCCGAGTGCACTTCATGCGAAACGTCCTCGCCAAGGTCCCCAAAGCCTCCGGGGAGATGGTCGCCGCCGCGATCCGAACCATCTTCGCTCAACCCGACCAGGACCACGTCGAGACCCAGTTCGACGAGATCACCACCATGCTCGGACGTCAGTTCCCCGTCGTCGCCGACATGCTCACCGACGCCCGAGCCGACCTGCTCGCCTTCGCGGGCTTCCCCGTCGTGCACTGGAAGAAGATCTGGTCCACGAACCCGCTCGAGCGACTCAACAAAGAGATCAAACGCCGAACCAACGTCGTGGGCATCTTCCCCAACGAAGCATCCCTGACACGCCTCGTCACCGCGGTCATCGCCGAGACCCACGACGAATGGCAGGTCTGTGACCGGCGCTACCTCTCCGAAGCATCCATGAACAAGCTCTACGAACAACCCGCCGAACAGCCCGCCCCAACGCTCACCCCCGCGATCGCGTCATGAGCACCAAAACGCAGCCGCTACGTTTCGATCTGACGCCCGCTAACGAAGCCGCCGGCACCCAACACCCGGCCGATCACTTGCCGGCGTGCCCGCTACGCGTCAACATCACCGAACAGCACGCCGAGGACCACGATCGCCTACACCACTCGGCGGGGCACGGCCCACACGCATTGGGATCGGGAGTGGTATCGGACGTTTGAGAGCTTCCGGGGGCGACTGGTCGATGCTCTTGATCGGGTGCTCGACCTGCTCCGTGACGATCCCGGTTGGTTCTTTGTCCTTGATGGCCAGTCAATCGTGCTCGAGGACTACCTCGACATTCGAACCGAGCGCCGCGACGAGCTCGTGTCCGCGTGTCGTAACGGTCGTCTTAGGGTCGGGCCCTGGTACGTCCAGCCCGATTCGCTCATTCCGGGAGGCGAAGCCCACGTCCGGAACTTGTTGGAGGGTCGTCTCGTCGCCGCGGAGTTCGGCTCCGTGTCCTCTGTGGCGTACACACCGGATTCGTTCGGCCATCCGGCCCAGTTCCCGCAGCTCTTCACCGGCTTCGGCCTCGAGGCCTTCCTCTATTGGCGGGGCAGCGGTTCGGAGATCGACACGCTCGGCACCACGTACGCGTGGGAAGCGCCCGACGGTTCAGTGATCCCGGCATGCCTGCTCGCGAAGGGGTACTTCTGCGCCTCAGCACTGCCGAGCGACATCGAGGAAGCGGTGGAACGCCTCACCGACTTGGGGGAGCACCTCGCATCTGGTGACGGCGACGCGGTCTTGTTCATGAACGGAGTCGACCACGCGCTCCCTGATCCCAACACCGCGGAGGTGTCCGAGGCGCTCGCACACGCCACCGGGTGGTCGGTATCGCGCGGACTGCTCGAGGACTACCTGGCCGTCGCGCTCGACGGTCGCGACCTGGCGCGGTTTTCGGGGGAGCTGCTCGGGGCCCGATTGACGATTCTCCTGCCGGGCGTCTGGTCATCGCGGATGGCCTTGAAACTGCGCAATCGTCGGGCAGAGACCGCTCTGTTGGGGTGGGCAGAAGCCTGGACGGCGCTCGGCGGTCAGCACGGCACGCCTGACGAGCGTCCGGCATTGCGGCTGGCCTGGCGTTCCTTGTTGGCGAACCAAGCACACGACTCGATTTGTGGGTGCTCGATCGACGCGGTCCACGACCAGATGCAGGGCCGCTTTGACACAGCCGAGGGCTTGGCCGAGTCAACGACCGCTCGCGTGCTCGAACGGCTCGCGGGCCTCGGCCCCGAACGCCGCACGCCATGGTCGGATCGGCTCGACGTCGCAGTCTTCAACCCGTCCCCGCACTCACGCACCGACGTCGTGCGCATCCCCCTCGACGGCTTCCCGCCCGTGCGCCTGGCCGGTGACGTACAAGACCTCCACCCGTCGATCCTGGCCGGGCTCGTCCATTCCGGATTTACCGTCGACGGCACCCCCGCCCGAGTCGTGGCGTCGCAGGACGCCACGCGCTTCCAGGTGATCACCTCCGCCGCGCCCCTCGACCTCGAGGTCGTCATCGAGGACGTCCCGGCCTTCGGCTGGCGTCGGGTCGCGATCGCGCCGAGCGACGAAGCGGCGCCAGACACCATCGACGACGGACTCGAGATCAGCACCGACTCCGTTGGCGTGGTCGTCGCCGTCGACGGGACGCTCACCGTGCGGCTGGGAGCCCGCCAGTGGCCAGGGCTCGCCAGCGTCGAAGACTGCGGCGACCGCGGCGACAGTTACGACGCCGACCCCGTGGGTCCGCTGGTCACACATCCGACCTCGGTCTCGGTCGAACGCCGACGACACGAGAGCGGGATCCAGACGCTACGCGTGGAGCGCGTCTTCGCAATTCCCATCGGCTTGAGCGCGGATCGAAGCACGCGTCGGGACTCCACCACCATGTGCACCGTGACGACCGAGGTCCGGGTCGCACCCGGCGTCGAACGTCTCGGCCTTACGGTGACCATCGACAACACGGCTGACGACCACCGCCTCCGGCTCGTGTTCCCCACCGGCTCACCCGTCGAAGCGTTCCGAGCCGCAACCACCTTCGATATCGCCACACGATCGACAACACCCCCGGACGACCGGCAATGGGTCCACCCTGCGCCGTCCACGTTCCCGCACCAGGGGTGGGTCGCGGTCAACGGCCTCCTGGTCGGCACGCCGGGACTGCCCGAGGCCGAAGTCACGGCCGACGGTGCCATCGCGGTGACCGCGCTGCGCGCGGTCGGCTGGCTCAGCCGCGGCGACCTGCGCACCCGCCCGGTTCAGGCCGGACCGGGGATGCCCGCTCCGGGCGCCCAGTGCCCCGGTCCACTCGTCGCCCGGCTCGTCGTGGCGACCGATGCCGATCCCTTCATCGCCCACGACGCCGAACTCGGGCTGCGCGCTGTTCCAGCCGGCGATACGCCCCTCCTCGACCCCGGCGTCGCGCTCCTCGAGCTCGCACCGCGCTCGCTCATGCTCAGCGCCTTGAAACCGCCGAACAACGGAGAGGGGCTCGTCGTCCGTGTCCTGAACCCGACCGGCGAGAGCCTCGAAGCGAACCTGCACCTTGGTGGACCAGCGACGACCGCGACCCCAGTTCGGCTTGACGAGACCCCGAGTGGCCCTCGTACCCGCATCATCGACGGATCCTTGACGTTCGATGTGCCTCCCCACACGCTGCGGTCAGTGCTGGTGCGCTGAGACCACCCGGGCGGTCCGGGCTGGGCATCAGCAACTGCGAACCTCCCTCGAGTCCATCTGTGCCAGGGCTTTGATGCCTAGAGGGTCCCCCGAACCTGGAGCCCGACTGAGCTGATCTGAATGGGAAGCACCCGGTAGCAGGGGTCCAACCCGCGAATCCGGTGCTCGACCGCGTCCTTGGCCGCTTGGGTGGCGCTCAAGATCGTGACCGAGCCGCCGTCTCCGCCCGCCCCATTGACCTTCCATCCGATCGCCCCTTGGGCGGCCGCGGACTCAATCACCCGTCGCGCGTCCGCGCCCACCAGCTCACGATGGAGGGAACTCTGGGCCGCGGTATTGGCGATCATCGCCTGACCAAACGCGTCGACATCACGGGCCAGGACCGCGTCCCGCGCCGCGACGGCCGCATCGCGCAGCCGCGAGAACGCCTCCGGCCCGTGATCCACCACGCTCTCGATGACGTGGCGGTGCAGGCCCGAGGAGTCGCGGGCGCGCCCAAGGAAGACCAGGGTGAGCCGGTGACCGAGATCCTCCCAGGCCGGCAGCGTGTGCACCCGAGCCTCGGGGTACGGCTCGATTTCGAGATAGTTGATCCCACCAAACGCCACGCTCAATTGGTCTTGTATCCCGCTCTCGTCGCCGAGACCGTCGACTTCGAGCCGATGCGCTGCGTAGGCAACGTCGCGCGGCGACAGTTGATCGGAACGCGCGACTGCCAACGCGCCCAGCAGAGCAACCGCGACGGCCGCGGACGTACCCGCGCCGCAACCGGCGGGGACGACCGAACGCACGGTGACCTCCACGCTGACATCCTCCGGAGGTGGATACGCGTCGATGGCAGCCTCTACGAGTCGGTGTCGGGCGACCCGAGACGCGCCCGGGACGATCGCATACCGCTCGCTGACGCTCTCGACGTCGACGTCGAGCACCACTCGATCTGGACCCGTCGTCGCGCCGATCGAGACCGCTAATCCCGGCCTCACCGCTATGTTCAAGACCCGACCCGGCCCGCCGAACCACGTGTCGGTCCAGCCACCGTTGTCGCAGATCCGAACTGGTACCGACGCTTCGATCATCTGCGAGGACCCTAGCTACAAGCCAGCGCGCCTCGCCGCCCACTCTGTCGCAACCATCACATCCGTGCAATGACTCGCGGTTCTGAGGACCGCGAGTCGTCTCCGACTCGGCGGGCTCAAGCCGTCGGCCCTTTGCCGCTGCGCAGTAGACGTCGTATTCATCGGGAAGACGCATATTGGGACCACCGGCCTGCAAGCCCGAGGGCGTCGTGCTCCGCTCAAAAGCAGGCGGGACAACTCTCGTCGTGTTCGCCTGCCACGCCATAGGCTGGATTCAATGAGCGCGACCTACTGGCGCAGTGCAGCCGACGACAAGGAGATGCAGGACGAGCACGGGTTTATCTGGAGGGCGATGCTGGACACGATCGATATGGACCTCGCGGGGAAGCGAGTACTCGATGCCGGCTGCAACCAGGGTGGGTTCCTCCGCCAGCTCGTGGACGAAAGCGACATCGCCGAAGGCTTCGGCTATGACCCGGCATCCGGCGCGGTCAAGGACGCTCGGCGCCTCGCTGGGCGCCGGCCCCTTCACTTCGAGGCCGCCGACACGGTGCCCGCCGGGTGGAATGGCTTCGATGCCGCGTTCAGCCACGAAGTGCTTTACTTGCTCGACGACCTTCCCGCCCACGCGCGGGCCCTCTTCGGCGCGCTGCTGCCCGGCGGCGTGTACTACGCGGTCATGGGTGTCCACACCACAAGCCCGCTGATGGTGGAGTGGCACGAAGCAAACATCGAGGAACTGCAGCTGCCCCAACTCTACACCATCGACGAGGTCATCGCCGTCTTCCAGGCCGCCGGGTTCGACGCGGCGGCCAGCCGCCTCGCCATGCGCTTTGTACCCACCGCCGGCCACGGGCACCAAGGTCGGGGCCGGTTGCTCGACTGGCTCAACTACTACTACGAACACAAGCTTCTCCTCCGCTTCGCCCACGCGCCCGAAATCACTTGAAGCCTTCCCGCGAATCGGGGCTGGGACCTGATGGGATCTTGCTGAGATCCACTGGCTGCATGCGACGATGAAGTTGGAGCTTCGCAATGCACCAACGGTCAAGCCGCGTGAAGGCAGTCCGACCGTCGGCGTGGTCCTCTTCGACTTCAAGCGTCAGGACTGCAATCCCGTGCCCGGGTGTTACTTGTTGCCCAGAGAACTGGCGTGACTGTGGGCATCGCGGGTTCTCACGTGTCGTCATGTGCGCAAGCTTGATGGGATGCTGATGGGATCGACAACCCGGCTCGCCAGAATGCATGAACGCGCGATGGCCTCCCGCCGGTTCACGCTTCGCTATTTGTAGGCTTCGGCGAGCAAACGAGGCGTCACGCTCCAGGCCAGGATCCCGGTGCCAGGCCCGACTTGATCCCATCGATCGACGTCGAGGTCGATGCGGGCCAGCGCACCGGTCGGCAATTGGACATGGCCGCCGCCGATGAGCACGCCGACCGCCTCGGACCAGGTCGGCTCGTGACCTACCACCAGCAGCAAGCCTGCCGAGGGCGGCTGGCCATAGAGCTCCTCGACGAGGCCTGCCACTCCACCGCCATACAACGCTTCGGAGGATCGCGTCGGGCAGGTCCACGCCCCTGCGTCCATGGCCAGTCGTAGCGTCTGTTGGGCTCGCCGCGCGGGCGAGGTGATGGCCAGGTCGGGAACTTGGCTGGTCCGGGCCAAGAATCGTCCCATCGTGCGAGCTGCCTTCTGCCCGCGGCGAGCTAGCGGCCGGGCGCGGTCGTCCCCATCGTCGGCTTCCCAGTCGGACTTGCCGTGGCGCAACAACAGGAGCCCAGGCATGGCGTGCCTCTCGTCAGCTTCGTCCCAGGATGACCGAACAGGCCGTCGGGCTCCCAGGTCGCCCGGGCTGACCTGGGATATCGTGCGCCCTCGGTGACGGTTCCTGAAGAGCGGGCCTCCTACCGGCGCTGCGTCCAGCGTTCGGCACAAGCCTGGCCGGGCTTCTTGGCCCGGCGGTTGGAGCTGCTGACGCCGGTCGAGCGCTATGGGCACGGTGCCGAGAAGCTGGCCGAGGACGTCGTGCGCGAGTTCCTGACCATCCCCGTCGGGTGGACGCATGCCGAGCTCAATCCCCAGATCGGTCGAGCGGACGTGGTCGTCACCCAACTTGGGGTCAAGCGGCTGGTGACCCACCCGATCGACGTCGCCAGGGGCAGGGAGTGATGTGCAGTGAACATGTGGGCAGCGACTTGATGGGATCGTGATGGGATGTGGGGCGCTCTGGTCGGTACTCGCCGGCCAGGCGCGAGCATCAGCCCTTCCAGCTCGAGGGCACGCCGTGTATACCAGTATGGTATGCTCCTCGGTATGCCGACAGAGCAGATCGCGGTCCGCTTGCCCGAGGAGTTGCTCGAGCAGGTCGACGAGCTGGTTGAAGCGGGCGTGTATGAGAGTCGAGCCGCCGCGGTGCGGGCTGGCCTCGAGGTCCTCGCCGACCTTGCGCGCCGCCGTGCACTCGACGACGCGATCATCGCTGGGTATCGACGCGTGCCACCCACGCCCGCGGAACGAGCATCGGCGCTGGCGTCTCTCCACGATGCGATCGCGGAGGAGCCCTGGTGAGCGAACCTCAGCGCGGTGAGGTGTGGTGGGCCGAAGCGGCGGAGGCCGGACGGCGTCCCTTTCTCGTGTTGACCCGCACGCGCGCCATCCCTGTCTTGCACTCCGTTCTTGCGGCGCCCCTCACTCGCACGGTCCGCGGCATTCCAACCGAACTGCCGCTCAGCCCCGAAGACGGTGTGCCAGCAGAATGCGCCGCAAGCTTCGACAACATCCGCGCTATCCCGAAGGACCACCTCACGGAGCGAGTCTGCAGTCTCGATCCGATTCGGATGCTCGAGGCATGCGCAGCACTGCGAACCGCTGTCGACTGCTGAACCACGATCGCTCACGATCGATGACCAGAGCCGTCCTCTTCGACTTCTACGGGACGCTGGCGCGAGCGACGCGCTGGTTGTCGATCGACGTGGTGCTGGCCGAGCGCGGGTACGAGCTTCCAAAGGCGGTGCACGACCGGTGGTGGAACCAGGGGATAGACGGGGTCGAGCACGTCGAGCATTCCGAGAGCCGGGAGGCCTATCAGGCGTGGCAGCACGAGCGGCTCCTGGCCATGCTTGCCGAGACCGACGTCCATCCCGGTGAGTACGAGGAGATTCTCGAGCAGCTGCGGCATGGGAACGAGGCCCGGGTGCTCGAGGCCTACCCCGAGGTGCCGTCGGCACTCGAGGAGCTTCGGCGGCTGGGCGTATCGCTGGCCGTCTGCTCGAACTGGGACTGGGATCTCGACCAGGCGCTGGACGAGGTGGCCCTGCGCGGTCGGTTCGACGTCGTGGTCTCCTCGGCGTGGGCGGGGGCCCGCAAGCCGCACCCACGCATCTTCGAGTACACGCTTGAGCGGCTGGGGGTGGAGGCGCCGGGGGTGGTGTTCGTCGGGGACACCTGGGGGCCCGACGTCGTGGGTCCCCAAGCGGTGGGCATGACGCCGCTGTACCTTCGACGCCGTGATCACTGGCCCGACGAGACCGCACCGGCCGATCCCGGCTCGGTGGGCGTCGCGACGGCCACTGACGTGACCCCGATCCTCGAGCTCGTGGAGGACGCCGCGTGACTGCCACCACCGAAGCACCGACCACGCCCGGCGACCTGCCCGGGGTGATCGCCGCGTTGCGAGCCACTTTCGAGTCGGGCCGCACCCGGCCGCTGGCGTGGCGGCGCGAGCAGCTGCAGGGCCTGCGTCGGATGCTCGTCGAGCGGGAGGCCGACCTGCTGGCTGCGCTCGCCACGGACTTGGGCAAGCCGCCCGCGGAGGCGTGGGCGACCGACGTGGGGTTCGTGATCAGCGAGATCGACCACGCGCTGCGCCACCTTCGGTCCTGGATGCGGCCGGAGCGGGTGTGGGCACCGCTGGTCACCCGGCCCGCGAAGGCTCGGATCGTGCGGGAGCCGTTCGGGGTCGCGCTGGTGATCGCCCCGTGGAACTACCCGGTGCAGCTGCTGGTGTCGCCGATGGTGGGGGCGTTGGCGGCCGGGAACTGCGTGGTCGCGAAGCCGTCGGAGGTCTCGGCGAGCACGTCGGCGACCCTGGCCCGGCTGGTGCCGAAGTATGTGGACACCGACGCGGTGGCGGTGGTCGAGGGCGGGGTCGCCGAGACCCAGGCGCTGCTCGCGGAGCGCTTCGACTACGTCTTCTACACCGGCAACGGGAGGGTCGGGCGGCTGGTCATGGAGGCCGCCGCGCAGCACTTGACGCCGGTGACGCTCGAGCTGGGCGGGAAGAGCCCGGTGATCGTCGACGAGTCCGCCGACTTGCGCGTCGCGGCGCGTCGGATCGCGTGGGGGAAGTACCTGAACGTGGGCCAGACCTGCATCGCGCCGGACTACGTGCTCGTGCCGTCCGGGATCGAGGACCGGTTCGTGGAGGAGATCCGCCGGGCGGTGTTCGACTTCTACGGCGCCGACCCGAGGACGAGCGCCGACTACGGACGGATCGTGAACGCCGCCCACGTGCAGCGGCTCACGAGGCTGCTCGACGGCGGGCAGGTCACGGTCGGCGGCACGGTGGAGGAGGGGGAGCGGTACGTGGCGCCGACGGTGCTGCAGGCGGTGTCGGACGACGCGCCGGTGATGCAGGAGGAGATCTTCGGGCCGATCCTGCCGGTGCGGGCGGTCGACGGGGTCGACGCGGCGGTCGACTTCGTGAACGCCCGGGAGCGCCCGCTGGCGCTGTACCTGTTCACGGGGTCTCGCTCGACCCGGGACCGGGTGGTGGCGGGAACGACGTCGGGAGGCGTGGCCGTCAACGCGACCATGTACCAGGTCGCGGTGCCCGAGCTTCCCGTTCGGCGGGGTCGGGCCGAGCGGCCTCGGCGCCTACCACGGCAAGGCGAGCTACCTGACCTTCAGTCACGCCAAGTCGGTGCTGCGCAAGGGCATCCGGCCCGATCCCGATCTGGCCTACCCGCCGTACACGCCGCGCAAGGAGAAGCTGCTGCGCCGGTTCCTCTGAGCCGACCGGGTCGTCGCGCTCAGGGGTAGGTGCGGAGCTCGACGGTGTTGCCGTCCGGGTCGCGGACGTAGAGGCTCGTCGCGTGGCCGCGGGCGCCGAAGAGCCCGCTGACCGGGCCGTCGCCGACGACGTCGAAGCGGCCCGAGCTCGCGACCGTGTGCAGGTCGATCGGCTCGACGACCAGGCAGACGTGCTCGACGTTGACGCCGGTGCGCTCGCCGGCGAGGAGGTCGATGATGGTCCGGTCGTTGACCCGCACCGACGGGAACGGGGCCTGGCCGGCGCGCCACTGCTCGACTCGGACCGGCGCGAGGCCGAGCGCCTCGGTGTACCAGGCCAGGGCGCGCTCCACGTCGGCGCAGGTGAGAACGACGTGGTCGAGGTCGGTGACCCGAACCATGGCGTCAGCCCCGGGGGAGGCCGAGGATCCGCTCGGCGACGATGTTCTTCTGGATCTCGGAGGTGCCGCCCGCGATCGACGCCGCGCCGCTCCACAGCCATTGCCGCTGCCACTTGCCGTCGCCGGGCCCGTGACGGGCTCCTCGCCACAGCGGCGCGGCGGGACCGCAGAGCTCGACGCCGAGCCGGGAGAGGCGCTGGGTGAGGTCGGTCCAGGTCAGCTTCACCCAGCTGGTCTCGGGGCCGGGCTCGATCCCGCGGGCGAGGCGGGAGAGGGTCCGCCAGTTGTGGAGCCGGAGGATCTGCAGGTCGACGTAGGACTGGGTGAGCCCGTCGGCGAGCTCGACGTCGTCGAGCGCGCCGCGGTCCTGGGCGAGGGCGAACAGCTCGTCGAGGTAGACCTCGTGGACGACCTGCTCCTTGAACGCGAAGATCGTGCCCCGCTCGTGCGAGAGCGTGGTGCTGGCGACCGACCAGCCCTGGTGGAGGCCACCGAGGAGCTGGTCGGAGGGCACGAACACCTCGTCGAGGAACACCTCGTTGAACTCGGCTTCGCCGGTGAGCTGGACGAGAGGGCGGACGTCGACCCCGGGGGCCTCCATGTCGACGACCAGGTACGAGATTCCGGCGTGGGGTGGCGCGTCGGGGTCGGTGCGGGCGAGGCAGATGCCCCACCGCGACCACTGCGCGTAGCTGGTCCAGACCTTCTGGCCTGACACCACCCAGCCGCCCTCGACCGGGGTGGCCCGCGTGGAGAGCGCGGCGAGGTCGGAGCCGGCGCCGGGCTCGGAGAACAGCTGGCACCACAGCTCGCTGGCGTCGAGGATGGCGGGCAGCCAGCGTCGCTTCTGGTCCTCGGTGCCGTAGGCGAGGATGGTCGGCCCCACGTTGTTGAGCCCGACCCGGTTCACGGGCTGGGGGGCCCGGGCCCGCGCGTACTCGAGGTTCCAGAGCGCGACGTCGACGGGTGTGGCGCCCCGCCCCCCGTACTCGACCGGCCAGTGGATGCCGACCCAGCGGTCGGCGGCCAGGGTGGCCTGCCAGGCGCGTCCCCACACGACCTCGTCGTCGAGCGACGCGAACTCGGGGGGCGTGTGGAGGTGCTCGGCGAGCCAGGAGCGGATCTCGTCGGCGAAGGCCCGCTCCTCGTCGGTGAAGGCGAGGTTCACAGGTCCCAGAAGCGTTGCCGACCGTGCTGGTCGAACGAGTCGCGGAGCGCTGCTTCGTCGGTCGGCTCGAAGCGCCGGTAGGTCGCCTCGCCACGCCCGCGCGTGTAGATGAGGTCGCCGTCGACCCGGTCGGCGCGCCATTTCTGGTGCACGAGCGCCCGTTTGACGATCTTGTTCGTCCCCGTGGTCGGCGGGTTGGCGAGGAGCCGAAGGTAGCGGGGCCGCCACTTGGGGCCGATGGCGGGCTGGGCGTCGAGCCAGGTCGCGAAGCCGTCGGGGTCGAAGCGGGCCCCGTCGGCGAGGACGAGGCCGGCCATGACCTGGTCGCCCGCCTGGTCGTCGGGGACGCCGTAGACGGCGGCGAGGACGATGCCGGGGTAGGCGGCGATGCCGCTCTCGATGGGCTGGGCGGGGAAGTTCTCCCCGTCGACGCGCAGCCAGTCGGCGGTGCGACCGGCGAAGTAGAGGTAGCGGTCGTCGTCGAGGTAGCCGAGGTCGCCGGTCCAGTACCAGCCGTTGCGGAGCGTGCGCTCGTTGGCGTCCGGGTTGTTGTAGTAGCCCTCGAAGGGCCCGGACCCGGCGGTGTTGACGATCTCGCCGACGCACTCCTCGGCGTTGAGAAGCCGCCCGTCGCGGTCGAAGCGGGCCCGGACCAGCTCGTGGCCGTCCTCGTCGACGACCTGGACGTGCTCGTTGACCTGGCCGAGCGACCCGGCTCGCTCCTCGACGTCTCGGTTGACGGCGACGCCGCCCTCGGTGGCCCCGTACGCGTCGATGACGTCGACGCCGAACCGGGCCGCGAACCGGTCGACGATCTCGGGGGACCCCTCGTTCCCGAACGCGACTCGCATCGGGTTGTCGGCGTCGTCGGGTCGCTCGGGGGTGGACAGGATGTAGGCGAGCGGCTTGCCGGTGTAGTTGAAGTACGTCGACCCGTAGTGGCGCACGTCGGGCAGCCAGCCGGAGGCGCTGAACCGGCGGGCGAGCCCGACCGACGCCCCGTAGACGATGGAGGGGGCCCACCCGACCATGAGCGCGTTGGAGTGGAACAGCGGCATGCAGATGTAGCCGACGTCGTCGGGTCCGAGGTCCATGATGATCCCCATGCGGGTCCCGGTGACGAGGAACCGCCGCTGGGTGCAGATGACGGCTTTGGGCGCGTCGGAGGTCCCGGAGGTGAAGATCAGCGCCCAGCGGGTGTCGGGGTCGGGGTCGAGGCCCGGGTCGGCGTCGTCGACGTCGCCGAGCGCGGCGTCGAGGTCCTGGCCGAGGGCCCGGTCGGGGTCGTCGGCGTCGACGAACCGCCGACTGGTGAGGACGGGCGGGAGCTGATCGGCGATCGGGTCGAGCAGCTCCACGTGGCGGGGTTCGGTGAGGACGAGCCCGCAGTCGGTGTGGGCGGCGTCGCGGAGGAGATGCTCGCCCCGGCGGGTGTGGTTGAGGCCGACGACGGTCGCGCCGGCCAGCGCCGCCCCGCCGAGCGCGAACAGGTAGTCGGGGGTGTTGTCGAGGAGCACGGCGACGTGGGGCGGCCGGTCGGGGTCGAGCCGGGCTCGGAACAGGTTGGCGAAGCGGCACGATTCGGCGACGAACTCGGCGTGGGTCCAGCGCCGGCCCTGGAAGAGCACCGCGGGCCGGCTCGCCCGGTCGGGGTCGGTGGCGTTGGAGCGGAGCAGCGCGGCGGCGTTCGGCGCCGGCAGCGGCGCCTCGCCGGGGGCGGGCACGGCGCGGTTCCGAAGCGACCCCGACCGACCTGACACGGCGGTCAGGTTACTGGTCGGGCCTCCGTAGACTCGCCGGGCGTGGAGGACCGAGCGACCCCGGGCCTGTATCTGGAGATGACCGACGTGCCGCCGGATCGGTACCGGGTGGAGCGGGTCCCGACCGTCCTCGCCCGCCCCGGCGTGTCCCGGGCGACCTGGTGGGAGAACGTGCACCGCGACCGCGACGACCTGCCCCGGGTGCTGCCCGAGTTCGGGCTGCTCGGCGTGTACGAGGTCGACGACCGCTTCGTCGCCCCGCCCCGCCCGGACGGGGTCGCCGGCTACCACTACCGGCGCACCGCGCTGGCCGGGGCAGGGGCGCCTGACCGGCCGGCCGACCATCGGCCTGTCGTTGGTGCTGATCAGCCCGACCGAGCCGGGCGCGGCGCAGGCGCTGCGGGACTGGGCCGACTTCGTGCACCTGTGCCACATCGCGGAGGTGGGCGTCCCCGGCTACTCGATGGTCACCCCGTACGAGCACGCGGAGGGCGGCGACCCGCGGTACTTGCACTTCTATGAGATGGACACCGACGACCCGGAGGGCTCGTTCCTCGCCATGACGCCGCTGGTCAAGGAGCGCCTCGACGACCGGGACGCGTTCCGCCGCTGGGCGGGCCACGAGTCGCTGCGGATCATGTACGTGAACAGCTTCCGCCGGCTCGGGGAGCGGGACGCGTGACCGACTTCTTCGAGTTGGTGCGCACCCAGCGGGCGTGCCGTGACTTCGCGCCAACCGACGTCGACGACGCGCTGCTCGCGACGCTGCTGGAGGCGGCGACGTTCGCGCCGAGCGCTGAGAACCGCCAGCCGTGGGTGTTCGTCGTCGTGCGCGAGCCGGCCTGCCGCGGCGCGCTCTGGGATCTGACCGAGCGGGCCTGGGAGGGCGGTGGCCGGGACTTCGCGGCGCAGCGGCTGACCGCCGGGCTGCTCGCCGACGTCGAGCGCGGGATCGCGGGGGGCGGCTATCGGGCCGCGCCGGCGCTGGTCGTGGTGGCGGCGGACACGGAGCGCTGCCATCCGGCGACGATCCCGTCGTCGATCTTCCCGGCGGTGCAGAACCTGTGCCTCGCCGCGGACGCGGCGGGGCTCGGGTCGGCGCTCACGACGCTGACGACGACGTTCGCGGCCGAGCTCGGGGGGCTGGTCGGGCTGCCGGACACGGTCGTGGCGCAGGCGGTCGTGCCGATCGGCTACCCGGCCCGCCCGCTCGGCCCGCCCCGCCGGGAGCCGTTCGCCGAGCACACCTCCCGGGACCGGTTCGGGGTCGCCTGGTAGCGCGCCGGCCCGCGGGCTGGGCGTCAGCGGGGGGCGGGGACACCGCCCTGGCGGACGGTGCGGTCGAGGATGCCGAGCGTGGCCCGGAGCGCCCCTTCGGAGATGATCGGGAAGATGTTCGCCTCTCGCCACTCGGGGGCGATGTCGGACCAGTCGTAGTAGGAGGTGACGAGGGTGCCGTCGTCGGCGGGCTCGAGCCGGTACCCGTAGACGTGCCCGATCGGAGGCTGGATCGTGCCGAGGATGGTCCAAGCGATCTCCCGGTCGGGGTCGAAGGTCGTGATGTTCACCGTCACGTCGTACTTCCCCATCGGGAAGTCGTTGAGCGCCTCCCGGTCCATGTGCACGACGAACTGGTCGCCGACCGCGGCGACGGGTTGGCCGTCGGCGTCGAGGAGCATCCCGGTGCTGTCGATCGCGACGTGTCCCCGCGGGTCGCGCAGGACCTGGAAGATCGTCGCCGGGTCGGCGGGGATGGTGCGCTGCACTTCGATGCGGTCGTCGGCCATGGCCGCATGCTGCCATACCGGGTCGCGGTTCCGGCGACGGGCCGGGCGCACCCGGGGCTCAGCAGTCGCGGGGCTCACCACCGGCGGCCGCGGAGGCGCGGATCGCGTCGAGGACCCGCATGCCGGCGACACCGTCGGCGAAGGTGGGGATCGGGACGCCGGCCGGGGGCGGGCGGCCTTCGACGCCGGCGAGGAGGATCTCGCAGAGGCGGGTGTACGGGCCGAGCTCGAGGTGGGTGAACTGCTGGCGCGGGTCGTCGCTCGGCGGGGGCGGCGCGGGGAGCGTCAGCTCGGGTGGGACGTCGAGGCGCTGCACCCCGTCCGCGTCGGCGAGCCACGCGTCGGAGCCGTCGATCCACGCGCTGCCTCGGGTGCCGGCGAGGCGGGTCACGCCGCTCAGCGGGCCCCACGCGGCGGCGGTCTGCTCCAGCACCCCGTGGGCGCCGTTGCGGAGCCGGAACCGGACCACGAACGAGTCCTCGGCGACGCCGCGGCGGTCGGAGACGACGGGCAGGGTGGCGCTGACGTGCTCGAAGTCGCCGAGCCACGCCCGGACCTGGTCGACGACGTGGGAGCCGGAAGCGCCGAGCCAGCCGCCGCCCGCGTCGGGGTCGAACCACCACGGCGGCGTCCGCGCCGCGGGGTCAGCGACGAGGGGGACGAACTGGACGAGGGCGACGAGGCCGACGCGGCCGAGTCGCCCGTCCTGCACGGCGCGGCCGATGACGGCCCGTTCGGGCGCGAACCGGAACTCGTGGCCGACCAGGTGGGTCACCCCGGCCTGCTCGGCGGCGGCGAGCATTCGCTCGGCTTCGGTGGCGTCGAGGGCGAAGGGCTTCTCGCAGAGGAGGTGCTTCCCGGCCGACGCGGCGATGGTGACGACGTCGGCGTGTGCGGGGGGCGGGGTGGCGATCGAGACCGCCTGCACGTCGGGGCGCGAGACCGCGGCGTCGAGGTCGGTGAGCGCGAGCGGGACGTCGAGGCGCTCGGCGCGGCGGCGGGTGCGGTCGGGGTCGCGTCCGCAGAGCGCGACGACGTCGAACCCCGCGGCGCGGAGCGCGGGCACGTGGACGCGGGACCCGAACCCGGTCCCGACGACGACCGCGCCGGGCCGGCTCAGCGGCCCGCCTTCCTCGGTGGTGCGGGCGTCGCGGGTCGCCGCGTCATGGCGCCTCGTTCGGATCGGGTGGGCGGGGCGGCCCGGATCGTACGGCGAGCGGAGGGACGGCGCGGACTGGGGGGTGCTGTCATCATGGCGGGACGGACCAGGGGGAGCGATGGCAGCAGCCGGCCCGCGGCCGGGGCGTGTGGAGCCGCTCGTCGACGCGGACAACCACTACTACGAGCCTCGGGACTGCTTCACCCGCTACATCGAGCCCGCCTACCGGGATCGCACGGTCCGGGTCGGGGCGGGTGATCGAGGCCGGGAGGTGGTGCTGGTGGATGATCGGCCCTTCACGTTCCTCGACGACCCGTTCAGCGACCGGAAGGTGAAGCCGGGCGCGTTGCGCGAGCTGCTGCGCACCATGGGGTCGGGTCGGGTGACGGAGTCGGGGGCGGTGGAGCCGGTGCAGCCCGAGTATGTGGCCCGGGCCCCGCGTCTCGAGCGGATGCAGGCCCAGGGCCTGCAGGCCGCGGTGCTGTTCCCCACGCTGGGTGTGTGCGTGGAGCACTTCTTGCGCGACGATCCGCCGCTGCTCGACGCCAGCTTCCGGGCGTTCAACCGCTGGCTCGCCGACGACTGGGGCTTTGCCTACCAGGGCCGGATCTTCGCCGCGCCGATGCTGTCGCTGCGGGACGTCGACGCCGCGGTGGCGGAGCTCGACCGGGTCCTCGCCGAGGGCGCCCGGGTGATCGGGCTGCGGCCGGGTCCGGCGTATGGTCGCTCCCCCGCCGATCCGCACTTCGACCCGTTCTGGGCCCGGGTGGACGAGGCGCGGGCGGTCGTGGCGTTCCATATCGGCGAGTCCGGGTACAACGAGATGCTGGGCCCGTGGTGGGGGGAGGAGCCGAACCCGTCGTCGCATCGCCAGTCGGCGTTCCAGTGGACGAGCTTCTACGGGGACCGGCCGATCATGGACACGTTCTCGGCGCTGGTGCTGCACAACCTGTTCGGCCGGTTCCCGAACGTGCGGTGCCTGAGCGTCGAGAACGGCTCGTTGTGGGTCGCGTACCTGCTGAAGGTGATGGACAAGATGTACGGGATGGGCCGCAACGGGCCGTGGCTGGGCGGCCGGCTGACCGAGCGGCCGAGCGTGGTGTTCAAGCGGCACGTGTTCGTGTCCCCGTACCACGAGGAGGACGTGGTCGCGCTGGTGGGGGTCCTCGGTGCGGAGCAGGTGGTGTTCGGCTCCGACTATCCGCACCCAGAGGGGCTGGCCGAGCCGGCCGCGTTCGCGGACGCGCTGGCGCCGCTCGACGCCGCCACGCAGCGGCGCATCCTGGCCGAGAACACGGCCGGGCTGCTCGGGGCGGCGCTGGCCGGGCCGGAGGTGGCGGGGCCGGTCCGGTCGTGACCGGTCCGGGGCGGGTGGGGACGGCGGCGCCGGGCTCCGGCCCGCGTCGGTAGCTGCCGGCAGCGCGAGGGCGAGGGTCGCTCAACCGTTCGGTTGCGGGGCCGGGGCCGCCGACGTGCGGGTCAGCCGAGCGCGGCGTAGCACTCGTTGATGAGGCCGTACGAGCGTTGATCGCCGGCGAGACCCATGTCCATGCGGTTCATGACGTACCCGAAGGCGAGGTCGGCGTCGGGGTCGGCCCAGCCCGCCGATCCTCCGGCGCCGAAGTGACCGAAGGCGTGGGGGCCGCCGAGCTGGACGAGGCTGGAGGGGACGATGAACCCGAGGCCGAACTGCAGGTCGAGGTCGAGGAGCACGATGTTGGGTCCGCTGGTCCGCTGGGTGGTGGCGTCCCGCAGCCGCTCGGGGGTGAGGAGCCGGACGCCGTCGATCTCGCCGAGACACGCGGCGTACATGCGGGCGAGGGAGCGGGCGTCGGTGATCCCGCCTGCGGCGGGCAGCTCCGCCGCGTGCACGCGACGCTCGTTCCAGATGTGACCGCTGAACGCGCCGCCGCCGCTGAGCGCCTTGCCGAGCATGGTGTCGGGTCCGGCGATCTCGTCCATCGCGGCGCGGGCCGCCGCGTCGAGCTCGCCCTCCTCGGGGAGAAGCCCGCCGATGAGACGTCCGACCCGCGGCTCCTCCTGCTCGGGGAGCCCGATCCAGAAGTCGAGGCCGAGCGGCGCGGCGACCTCGTCGTGGAAGTAGGTGCCGATGCTGCGACCGTCGACGCGGCGGACGACCTCACCGACGAGGTAGCCGTAGGTGATGGCGTGGTAGCCCTGCTTGGTGCCCGGCTCCCAGGCCGGGCGCTGGTGCTCGAGGGCGTGGATCATCGGCTCCCAGGCCAGCGCCTCGTCGAGGGTGAGCGGCTCGTCGACCCAGGCCAGCCCGGCCTGGTGCGACAGGAGGTAGCTGACCGGGATCTGCTCCTTGCCGGCCTGACCGAACTCGGGCCAGTAGTCGACGACCGGTGCGTCGAGGTCGAGGCGTCCAGCGTCGACGAGCTGGTGCGCGCAGATCGCCGCTGCGCCTTTCGTGGTGGAGAACACGAGCTCGGCGCCGTCCTCGCTCCAGGGTCGGCCGGTCTGCTGGTCGGCGACGCCGCCCCACAGGTCCACGACCGGCTCGCCGTGGTGGTAGGCGCTGAACGCGGCGCCGACGTCGAGGCCTTCGGCGAGGTTCTTCTCGAACAGGTCCTGGACGGTCTCGAAGCCAGGCTTGGTCCATCCTTCGATGGTCATGGTGTCCTCCGTCGGGCCGGGCCCGGTCAGTTCATCAGACCCCGCACGTGGTCGGCGAGCGCGACGGCCCAGCCGAGCGGGTCGTCGAGCGCCCACCCGTACTCGGGCAGGTCGAAGTACTCGATGGAGAGCCGGCCCGGGTAGCGGAGCCGGTCCAGCTCGGCGAGGAGGGCGCCGAAGTCGACGACGCCGGTCGGGTCGTCGACGCGCACCTGGGTGGCGCCGGGTCGGCCTTGCCGCAGCTGGATGTGGTCGGCGTACGGGAGCAGCTCGATGGGGTCGCCGCCCCAGTCGGCGACGTGGCCGGTATCGACGAGGAACCGGAGGCCGGGCACCTCGTCCTGCATGGCCCGCATGGTCTCGATCGAGTGGACGGTCGCGCCGGCCCACGGTTCGAGGAGCGCGCCGGGCGCGGCCCGGAACCAGCGCACGGTGCGCTCCCAGGCGCCGGGCGTGTCGGCGGGCGCGGGGGTGGAGCACCAGCCGGGCTGCGGCTTGGGGAACGCGGTGGGGCACCCGACGGGGAGGGCGAGGGTGGCCGGGTCGACGTCGACGAGCACGTCGACGTGGTCGAAGCCGAGGCTCGGCGGCTTGGCGGGCGCTGTCGATCGGGGAGGCGGGACGGAACGCGAGGTCGAGGACGCCGAGGGGGTACCGCACCGGGTCGGCGCGCCGACTGTCCGCCGCCCTGGAACTCCATCCCGCCCGGCATGACCATCCCGGGGGTCTGGAGGTGCTGGCCCAGCACCTGGTCGAAGTGCTCGGCGACCAGCTCGGGTGTCCATCCGCCGTCCCGCCACATGAACGCGATCTGCTTGGGGTGCTGGAACAGCGTGTAGGCGTAGTCGGTTCGCCCGAGGATCTGCCCGTTGACGTGCCCGGCCGCCTCGGAGGCGAGGAACACGACGAGCGGCGCGTTCAGGGCCGGGTCCTGCTCGGGGGGCGGGGCGGACCCGGACCGCTCGAAGAGGGCCGCCGTCATGCGGGTCGCGCCGGCAGGCGCGACCGCGTTGACGGTGATCCCGGAGCGGCCCAGCTCGAGCGCCCAGATGAAGGTGAGCCCCATGAGGGCGGCTTTGGCGGCGCCGTAGTTGGTCTGCCCGAAGTTGCCGCGCAGCCCGGCCGACGAGGTGATGTTGATGATTCGCCCGTACCCGGCGTCTTTCATGACCGGCGCGGCATGCCGGGCGCAGTTGAACGACCCCTTGAGGTGGACGGCGAGGACGGCGTCGAAGTCCTCTTCGCTCATCTTGACCAGGGTGCGGTCGCGCACGATCCCGGCGTTGTTGACGAGGATGTCGAGACGCCCGAACGTGTCGAGCGCGTCGGCGACGATGCGGGCCGCGGCGTCGAAGTCGGTGACCGAGTCGTGGTTCGGGGTCGCCCGGCCGCCGTTGGCATCGATCTCGGCGCACACCGCGGCCGCCGGGTCCTCGCCGGTGCCGGCGCCGTCGAGGGTGGCGCCGACGTCGTTGACGACGACCTGCGCCCCAGCCGCGGCGAGGGCGAGCGCGAACTCGCGCCCGATGCCGCGCCCGGACCCGGTGACGACGGCGACGCGGCCGTCGAGGAGCCCCACGGCTCAGGCCACCACCGCGGTGGCGGCGCCGGCCAGCACCTCGACACCGTCCTGGTTGGTGACCGCGCAGGCGACGTCGACGAGGTGCTCCCCGCCTTCGTCTCGCTTGCCAGTGACGACCGCGGTGCAGGTGAGCACGTCGCCGGGCCACACCTGCTTGGAGAACCGGACCTGGAAGCGGCGCAGAGCGGTGGGCCCGAACCAGTCCTTCACGACCCGGGCCATCAGCCCGGCGGTGAGCATCCCGTGCCCGAACACCGACGGGTTTCCCACCGAGGTGGCGATGGTGTCGTCGTGGTGCATCGGGTTGAAGTCACCGGACGCGCCGGCGTAGCGAACGAAGTTGGTGCGGGTGAGCGGGTCGGTGACCAGCGGCGGGGCGCTGTCCCCGACGTGGAGCGCGTCGTAGGCAGGGGCGGTCGTGGTCATGGCGGCGGAGCGTATCGCGGACCACCAGAAAGGTGACACGACCGTCAGGCGCCTCTACGCTCGCCGGCACGATGAACCGCTGGGACGGCGCCGCGCCTCGCCCCGCGGGCCGCGACGCAGCCGGGCCCGCTCCGACGCGGGCGCTGCGCGCCCGGGGCCAGCGCACCCTGGCCCGGCTCCTCGACGCCGGGGCGAGCGTGTTCGCCGAGCGGGGCTACCACGCGGCGCGGGTCGACGACATCGTGAAGGCGGCCGAGACCTCGCACGGGACCTTCTACCTGTACTTCGCGAGCAAGGAGGACCTGTTCCGCACCCTGGCTCAGGACCTGGCCGCCTCGATGGTGGACCTGGCCCGGGAGCTCCACCCCTCACCCCGGACCGGGACGGCTACGTGGCGCTGACCGGCTGGCTGGGCCGCTTCACCGACCTGTACCAGCGGCACGGGAAGCTGCTGTGCACCTGGACGGAGGCCGAGATCGTCGACAGCGAGCTGGGTCAGGTGGGCGGTGACCTGGTGGGCCAGTTCGCGCTCGAGCTCGCGACCCGGCTGCGGGCGGCGACCCCGGACCTGGACCCCCGGGTGGGCGCCACCGCGCTGGTCGCGATGATCGAGCGGGCCAACTACTACCTGCAGGCCCGCCAGATCCAGGCCCGGCGGGAGGACCTGGTCGCGACGCTGGCCGCGGTGACCCACGCCGGGCTGTTCGGGCCCGACGCCCGGGAGGTGACTGCCACTCGGCCGGCCTCGGTGCTACGTTCCTGACGCCAGCGTCAGAGACATCGATTGCAGGGGGGAGCATGAGGAAATCGATCTCCGTGCTTGCCGTCGGCGCGCTCACCGGCATCCTGGCCGTCGCCCTCGCGGGCACGGCCGGGGCGGCGACCGGGCCCAAAGGCACCAGCACAACGACCGTTCCGAAGGAAACCAAGGTCACGTCGTGCCAGGCCAAGTCGGCGCAGAAGGACCTCACCGCGGCGCTGTACGTCTTCTTGACCGGCGGGAACGCCACCAAGTCCATGACGTACATCCAGAATGGCTCGAAGATCGGCCAGGCGTACGAGCAGAGCGCGGCCGCGGACATCGCGGCGGGTCTGACCAAGGCGAGCGAGCCCAGCCTGCCGACCGGCGTCAAGGTCATGTGCACGAGCAAGACCGCGGCGAACTTCACGTACGACCTGTACCTGAAGGACCTCACGACGGGGACGACCGGCCCGCCGCTCGGGCTCAACGCTTCCGGGAACGCGATCCTCACGAAGGGCGTGTGGTACATCTCGACGTCGTCGGTCTGTGACCTCATGGACGGCGCGATCAGCGACGTCTCCGACCCGACGCTCAAGGCGCAGGTGACCACCGCGGTCACGGCCTGCTACGCGGCGATCGGCGAGACGCTGCCGCCGGCCTCCTGACCACGCGGAGCGTGTGACGTGCGCCGCCTCGGCCTGCGGGCCGGGGCGGCGTCGTCGCGTCAGGCCTTGCCGGTGGACCCGTTGGGAGCGCCGGGGCGGGCGGTGGTGCTCTCGCCTTGCACGGCGGGGAGGATCCGCTCGCTGATGTCGCCGAGCTCGTCGGTGCGCCCCGAGAGGCTGATCCGGCCCTTGCCCATGACGACGACCTGGTCGGCGAGGGTGAGGGCCTGTCGGACGTGCTGCTCGACGATGAGGAGCCCAGTGCCGGCCTGGTGGATGGTGGCGAGCGTCTCGTACACCTCGTCGATGATGAGCGGGGCGAGCCCGAGCGACAGCTCGTCGGTGATGAGGAGCTTCGGGCCCCGCACCAGCACCCGGGCGAGGGACAGCATCCGCTGCTCCCCGCCGGAAAGGGTGCCGGCGAGCTGACGGCGCCGCTCCCCGAGCCGGGGGAACAGCGTGTACGCCTTGTCGAGGGCGGCGCGGCTGCCGCGCCGGCCGAACACCTGCCGGAAGGTGAGGGCCAGGTTCTCCTCGACGGTGAGGGTCGCGAACACCGAGCGGCCCTCGGGGGCGTGGACGACCCCGAGGCGGGCGAGGCGGAAGGCTCGCCGGTTGGTGACGTCCTCGCCCTGGAAGCGGATCTCCCCGGCGGTGGGGTGCATGAGCCCGGAGCAGATCCGCACCACGGTGGTCTTGCCGGACCCGTTGCTGCCGAGCAGGGCGGTGACGCCCCGCTCCTGGATCGCGAACGAGATCCCGAACAGGGACCGGAACGGCCCGTAGCTGGCCTCGACGTCGCGAAGCTCGAGGACCGGCGGGGCGCCGGCCGGCTGCGTCGCGTCGGGTGCGTTCGCCACGTCGGTGGTCACACCATCTCCCCGAGGTACGCCTTGCGGACCGCTTCGTCGCCGAGGACGTCGGCGGTCGGGCCGCCGGCGATCAGCTCACCGAAGTCGAACACGTAGAGGCGGGTGACGAGGTTCGAGACCATTTCCACGTCATGCTCGACGAGCAGCACCGCGAACTCGTGCTCGGCCTGGACCGCGGCGAGCTTCTGGGCGAGCCCGGCGGTCTCCTTCACGTCGAGACCCGACGAGGGCTCGTCGAGGAGGAGCAGCTTGGGTTGGGTCATGAGGGCCCGGCCAAGCTCGACGAGCCGGCCCCGGCCGAGCGACAGCGATTCGACGGGCTTGTCGGCTTCGGCTTCGAGACCGACGATCTCGAGCATCCGCTCGGCGAGCTGCTGCTCCTTGGGGCTGAACTTCGAGCGGTTCAGCAGGTCCTTCCAGAGCCGGCCGCTGCCGTTGCGGGCCCGCTCGGTGACGAGGAAGTGCTCCCGGACCGTCATGCCCGAGAACAGCTCGAGGCGCTGGAAGGTGCGGCCGATCCCGAGCCGGGCCCGCTTGTACACGGGGAGGTTCGTGACGTCGCGGCCGTCGAAGATCACACACCCGGATTCGGGGCGGAGCATGCCGAGCAGGCAGTTGAAGAAGGTCGTCTTGCCGGCCCCGTTCGGGCCGATGAGCCCGACCACCTGGCCGGGCGCGACGTCGAGGGTGATGTCGTCGAGGGCGGTGATCCCCGAGAACCGCTTCGTAATGCCGCGGGCCTCGAGGATCGGGGGACGATCCGGGGCCGCCCGGTCGCCGCGGCCGTCGGTGCTGGTCATGCGCCACCGTCCCCGACCGGTGCCGCGGCGGCGGTGACGGCCGCCTCGATTCCCTCGCTCAGGCCCAGCTCGGCCATACGCCGGGCCTCGCCTTCGCTGCCGATGGCGAGCTCGTCGATCCCGCCCTGGACGGCGGCGACGGCCTGGAGCCACACGACGGTGAACACGATGGCGGGGATCGCGACCGGCCAGCGCGGGGGGCGTGGAGGTCTCGAGGCGGGAGAAGAGGTAGACGCCGACGACGAGGAAGATGGCCGGGATCCGGCCCTCACGCCAGGTGATGGGCGCCTCCAGCCAGCCCTTGGCCTTCGCGACGAGCTCGATCTGGTGCGGCAGCCAGAGGAACATCACGAACGCCGCCCCGCAGGGGATGCCGATCAGCACGCAGTCGAGCCCGGTGCCCGGGAGCCACCCGGCCGACTGGAGCAGGGCGCCGGTCACGGCGCCGAGCACGGCTGCGGCGCCCATGAGGAGCGGACCTCGCTGGTCGCCGTGCTGGCCGGCGAGCACCCGGTCGGCGCGCAGCATCCAGACCAGCAGGAACACGACGCTCGGCACCACGAACCACAGCAGCGTCGCGCTGTGCACGGTCGCCCAGTGGCCGCCAAGCCGGACGTAGGGGGGCGTCCCGGCGAAGTGGGCGTTGAGCTGCGTCGCGGAGCGCACCAGCAGGTACCCGAAGTACAGGGCCGGTCCGATCGCGCACGGCACGACCACCTTCGCGAACGCGGGTGTAGGACTCGGGCAGCGCGCCCTGCTTGGCGAACTCCTTGGCTCGGCCGCCAAGGCCCGGGCTCGGGCCATGTCGAGGATGCTCTTGCGGGTCTGGTACTCGACGATCCCTTCGGGGTGGCGAGCGTAGGTGATGGCGCCCAGCCCGAACAAGATGAGGAACAGGCCGGGCGTGAGGTGCAGGCCATCCTCGAGCAGCCACTGGAACAGCACGAAGCTCAACCCGGCGTTGACGGCCCCATCGACGGTGCGCGAGCCGAGGGTGACGACGAACACCACCCAGGCGATGCCCAGGATGGTCGGGAACGTCGGCGTCTGGCCGACCCGGGCGTCCTGCCCGGCCATGGCGATCATCGCGCCGCCGACGCCGGCGACACCGGCCGACAGCGCGAACGAGCTGATGCGCAGCGCGGTCGAGTTGATGCCGATCGACGCGGCGGCGTTCTCGCTGCCTCGGACCGCGTTGAGGAATCGTCCGGTCGTGCCGTTGCGTATCAGAATCACCCCGAACGCCACGATGGCGAAGATGATGAACGTCAAGATGAAGAAGGTCCGGTCGGTGCTCGCGAAGTCCGGCCTCGGGACGTGGATGCCATCCTGCCCATTCGAGATCCCGGGTCGGTCGAAGACGACCTGCTCGACCGTGAGCCCGAAGGCCAAGGTCGCCAGGGTGAGGTAGATGCCCCCGAGCCGGATCGCGGGCAGGGCGAAGAGGGCGCCGATGAGCGCGGCCATGATCCCGCCGATCAGGAGCCCGAGCAGGATCGGCACCCCGTGGTCGACGGCGAGGTCGGCGGCGGTGAACCCGCCGATCCCGGCAAAGGTCGCTTGGGCGAGGGAGATCTGGCCGGCGAAGCCGGTGATGATCGTGATGGACAGGAACGTGATCACGAGCGTGAACCCGTCCGTGATCCGGAACACCCACAGGCCACTCACGAGGGTGAGCATGACGAGCAGGAACCCGGCGATGAAGATCGGGAACACGATCTTGGTGATCCGCTCCAGCTCCGGGGTCTTGTAGCTCGAAGACAGCGCCGGCGGAGGTGGGTCGACCCCGGCGAGCGGGTCGGCGGCCTCTCGTCGCTCTCGGATGGAGCGCACGAGGATCAGGACGAGGAACAGCACGATGAACGGGACGGTCGGGATGAGGTCGACGGCGATGGTGCTGCTCGAGCTGATCCCGAACACGTGCTGGAGGACGTCGGGGAGGGCCCGCTCGCCGACGCCGAGCAGCACGCCGGCGGCGAAGGTGATCGGGATGCTCTGCAGCCGACCGACCACCGCGGCCGTGATGCACACGATCACCAGCAGGTTGAAGGTGTTGACGTCCAGGGTCTGGGCGAGGGTGGCGAGGATGACCCCGGCCAGCCCGGCCAGCAGGCTCGAGAGCATCCAGGCCACCGCGCTGACCCGCTCCGAGTCGACGCCGGCCAGCTCGACCATCCGGGGGCTCTCGACCACGGCCCGCATCTGCAGCCCGATCGCCGTGTACCGGAAGATGAACCCGAGGATCAAGACGACGACCACGGTGAGGATCGCCGCCATCGAGAAGTCCCACGCCACGAAGTGGGAGCCGATGTTGAACCCGACCGAGTTGATCCCGAACATGGGCGGGATGCTGGACCGCACGGTGGTCGGCACCGGCGCCTGGCCGGTGATGAGGTCCTGGGCGATCATCGGCAAGGCGATGAACAGGCCGAGGACCGAGACGAGCTTGACCTGCCACCCCGCGGTTCGCATGGCCCGGAACAGGATCCGGTCGAACGCCAACCCGAGCAGCGGCGACACGATGAGGACCGAGACGACGAGCCCCAGCCAGCGCGGGTCGCCGTTGACCTCGACCATCTCCACGTAGACGGCGCCGCCGACGAAGGCCTGCGCCGCATACGCGAAGTTGAAGACCCCCGTGGTCTTGTACGTGAGCACGATGCCGATGGCGATGAGCGCGTAGACGCACCCGAAGGGGATGCCTTCGATGAGCCAATTAGCGACCACGACGGTCTAGGGCCTCCGAGGTTGCTCGAGTCGGTTGCGCGTTGCTGCTATGGCACAGGCGGCGACGTGCTCGGCACGGTGGCGGTCGTCGGCAGCTGCTCCCCCGGCTTCGGTGGCCGGTAGTAGAGCGTTGTCGAGTTCAGCACCGCCGGGAGCGGGTTCTCCGTCGAGCACACGAAGGGCTGCCCCGGCTTCCCGAACTGGTTCACGAACTTGCCGTTGGTGAACAGCTCGTAGGCGGTGCAGGTCTCGTGGTCGGTGTTGGGCTGCGTGCCGTCGGCGCCGGGCGGGCCGTGGCCGTCGAAGGCCCAATCGACCGGCGGGCGCAGCCCGTTGGCGGTGTACCCGTTGACCTGGGTGTTGATGGCGTCCACGACCGACTTCTGGGTGAAGTTGGGACCGGCCAGCTTGATCCCCTCGTAGAGCATGTCACCGTTGATCCACCCCGAGAGGGCCTGCTCGGTGAGCGGCTTGTGGAGCTTGGCCATCTGCTGGGCGAAGAGGGTGAGCTCGGGCGAGGACTTCACGTCCTCGAAGGGCCAGAAGTCGATCCCGAAGTAGATGCCGTTGAGCTCGTTACCGTACTTGGCCAGCGTGCTCGGCGCGTAGCCCTCGGGCGCGTAGAACTTGACGTTGGGCAGACCGGCTCGTCGGATCTCTTGCGCCGCGTTCACCTCACCGCCGACGTCCATGCACGTCGAGACGAACTGGACGTTCTTCGCCTTCATGGTGTCAACGTCCGCGCCGAGGTCGGTGAACCCGAACGAGATGCTGTCGTCGACCAGCTCGACGTTGAACCCGTACTGCTTGAACCCGGCCTCGGTCCCCTGCGCGCAGGTCTGGGACTGGGCGGCGGTGTAGGCGAGGATCGCCACGTTCTTCACGCCCAGGTGCTGGGCGATGAGGGCGGGCGCCTCGGCCGGGCAGGTGAAGCACAGGTAGGAGCCCTTCTCCCCGAACAGGTTCGGGCCGTCGTTCCACTCTGAGTTGATGTTCCACCCGAAGGTGGGGACGCCCTTCGACGCGAGGTAGGACGCCGAATCGAAGATGTCGGTCACGACCGGCGCGACCGCGAACACGTGGTCCTGCTCGACGAGCTCCCGCGCCGCCTCGACGTCGCCAGAGGCGCGATCCTGGTCGTCGAGTTGGGCGACGAGCTTGAACTTCCGGCCGTAGATCCCGCCCTTGGCGTTGATGTAGTTGAAGTAGGCCTGGAGGCCGGTGAACCCGTCGGCGTACGGCGCCCCGAGCTGGTTGGTGACCGCGGCGATCCCACCGACGTCGATGGTCGTGCTCGTCACGCCAGGGACGCTGCCGGTCTGGGCGCTGGCGATTCCGACCCCAGCGACCGCGACCCCCGTGGTGGCGGTCAGGACCACCGTCAGAGCGGCGACAACAGCTTTCACGCGCATCGGTTCTCCCCCCAAGTCGGACCGACTTGGCGCGCACTCTAGCCACACCCGGGCTGACGCTCACGTCAGGTAGCCCCGGATGCTCCGCCTCCGGGTCGGGCTACCGGGGTGGGGGCGCCTGGGTGCGGCGCGCCACGATCCGGGGGTGGGGTCGCAGCGACCGGTCCGACGACCAGGGCGCGTAGGGCGCCATGGTGACCCCGGCCAGGCCGATGAGCACCGCGTCGTAGTTGATCCGCCAGCCCGCGAAGTCCCGCCAGCAGCGGTCCCGGTCGGGCCGGACCGCGACGCCGGCCCCGCCCAGGTCGCGGTAGGCCTGGTCGAACTCCTCCCGGGCGATGCTGATCGGCCCGTCGGGGGCCGGGTCGGGGTCGTAGGCGATGCGGTAGAAGTCGGCGATGTGACGGAGGGCGAGGGTGCCGGCCCGGATGCAGAGCCCGGCCTGGGGTGACCAGGGGGTCTGCAGCGTGGACTGGGCGAACGACGCCGCGTCGAGGAGCGCTCCGGCGGCGGTGACCCACGATCGGTCGGGGTTCGGGGAGCGGAAGAAGACGAGGACGGCGAGGGAGGTGTGGGTCTCGCCGATGTCGGCGAACCACTCCTCCCATTCCGCCCACAGCTGGGGGAGGTCGCCGATCCAGTTGATGGCCTGGTAGCGCTGGAGGAGCTCCACCGCGCTGGGCGGCGTCCCGGCCCGGGTGGCGAGCTTCGCGACGGCCAGCTCCCGGCGGGAGAACGCGGTGTAGATGGTGGGCAGGTACGCGATGAGGAGGGTGAGCAGGCCGAGGCCACACGCGGCCTCGACGAACACGATGATGTAGTCGGGCACGCCGCGCGACACGGTGGCGAAGCCGAGCGTGAAGAACGAGGAGCCGGAAAGCTCGAAGGCCCGCGTCCAGTTCGTCACGTCGACCGCGCCCCGGTAGATGAAGGTGAACCCGGCGATGACGATCGTCATCCACACGAACACGAGCGCGAACAGGCTGACCGGTCCGTAGAGGGCCATGACCCGGTCGCGGGCGGCGTACGTCCGGCCCTCGCGGGCGAGCAGGTCGAAAGCGTGGCGGATCTCGACGAAGACGGCCCGGGTGAGCAACGTGATGACCCCGCGGGGCAGCACGAACGTCCGCAGCGCGGAGTCGAACACGACCAGCACCATCGCCGACCCGATCAGGACGAACGCGACGTCCCACACGATGCTCATGGCGGCCAGCCTGTCAGTCTTCGCCGGGCCGAGGCCGGCTTCGGCCCCGTTTGAGATCCCCGCGGCGACGCTTCTCGTCGAGGCGAGCCCGACGAGACGCCGACGACGGCCGGGTCGGACGGCGAGGCGGGGTCGTGCGCAACCCGGCCGCGAGGCGCGCCGCGAGGCGCTCGAGGACGAGCTCGCGGTTGCGGGCCTGGGAGCGGGTGTCGGCGGCCCGGGCCCGCACCACGGGGCCGAGCCGGTTGAGGAGCCGGGCCCGCTGACGGGGCCCGAGAGAGCGGGACGCGGCGACGTCGAAGGACGCCTCGACCGCGGTGTCGGACGTGTTGGCGTGCTGGCCGCCGGGCCCGCCGGAGCGGCTGGCCCGGAGCACGACCTCGGACAGGTCGATCCGGCACGACGGGCTGACCCGCAGCCAGCGAGGCGCCATCGGTAGCGACGGTAGACGCGGCGCCGACGGCACGGCTCCGTTACTCGCCAGTACAGTCCGGTGCGCCGCCATTGACAGCCCCGCGGGGCCTTCTAGAGTGGCGGCACCGTGACCGCCGTCACAGCGGGCGCGGTGGACAGAAGGGGTGAGAGCCCCGTCAGCTCCTGGGGGGGAACCAGTGGCCGCTCCGCACCGGCATGCACCTCGTCGGCTCATCCGCCTCGTCGCCCTGGTGGGCGTCGGCGCGATGGCCCTGACCGGCCTGGTGGGCACCGCCGGGGCGGCGGCGGCGCACGGCGTCGCCCGCAAGCCGGGGTCCCAGAACGCGGGCTCGGGCGGGAACATCAACTTCGGCCTCGAGGCGGAGACCACCAACTACTGCCTGACCAGCGCCCAGCTGGCGATCTCGGGGATCCAGGTCGTCGCCGCGGTCTACGACACCCTCACCGTGCCGAACAGCAAGGGCGTCGCGGTGCCGTACCTCGCCAAGTCGGTGACCCCGAACTCCAACAACACGGTGTGGACGATCACGCTGCGGCCCAACATCGAGTTCCAGGACGGCGAGCCGCTCACCGCCCAGGCGGTGATGCTGAACCTCGACACCTACCGGGGCGTGGCGCCCGGCGTCGCAGCGGACTTCGGTGACCTGTTCCCGATCTACCTGAAGTTCATCTCGGACGTGAGCGTGACCGGCCCCCTCACCGTGCAGGTCACGCTGAGCCAGCCGGTGCCGGACTTCCCCGACTACCTGTACTCGACGGGCCGGATGGGGATCATGGCTCCCGCTCAGCTGAACGGGAACTGCCAGACCGACATGATCGGCACCGGCCCGTTCAAGTTGGAGTCGTACCAGCAGAACAACAAGACGGTCGTAGTCCGGAACCCGAACTACTGGCAGCCGGGCTACCCGAAGGCGCAGTCGATCACCTTCTACCCGGTTCCGGACGAGTCGCAGCGAACCACAGATCTCGAAGGCGGACAGCTCGACATCCTGCACACGTCGAGCGCGCAGCAGTACGTCGCGCTGAAGAGCCAGGGGAACTTGAAGCTCCTCTACCAGCAGCCTGGCTACCGGGAGATCCACTACTACTTCCTGCGGGCGAACAAGGCGCCGTTCAACAGCCTCGTGGCCCGCCAGGCGTTCGCCTACGCGGTGGATCGCAACTCCCTCAACACGATCCAGAACAAGGGCGTGTTCCAGGTCGCCAACAGCATCATGGACAAGAGCTCGCCGGGCTACTTGGCCAACGCGGGGTATCCCTCCTTCAACTTGAAGAAGGCAACCGCGCTGGTGAACCAGTACAAGGCCCAGAACGGCGGCCAGTTCAACATCACGCTCGGGGCGACCACCGACCCGGAGGCGAGCGCCGAGGCGCAGCTGCTGAAGGAGCAGCTCAGCAAGGCCGGGATCAACACGACCATCGCCCAGTTCGACCAGGCGACCTTGATCAACAAGGCGCTGCAGGGCGACATCGACGTACTGGTCTGGCGGAACCTGCACGGCGAGTACTCGGGTGACGCGGACCAGAGCACCTACGTGTGGTTCGCCGAGAACTACCCGACGAACTTCGGGGCCTTCTCCGACCCGACCGTCCAGTCGCTGCTGGACCAGGGACGGGCGGCGACGTCACCGGCCCAGATCAACTCGATCTACCAGCAGTTCAACAAGGCGATGGCGCAGGGCCTGTACATCCTGCCGGCCTGGTACGTGAACTGGACCATCGCCTACAAGCCCACGGTGAAGTTGAACTTCGCTCCGCTCCCGGACGGTGAGGGCAGCCCAGCGTTCATCTACGGGCGGATCTCGCTGCTGGATCTGAGCAACTAAAGGGCGTCACCCGACAAGGAGCTCACGGACCTTCAAGATGCGGAGAACGGAGTTACTCCGATTCATCGCGCGGCGGCTGGTGCAGCTGGCGATCGTGCTGCTCGCGGTGACGTTCTTCACGTTCTTGCTGGTCAAGCTGCTGCCCGGGAACCCGATCGACACGATCATCCCGTTCGGGAAGGGCCAGCAGTTCGCGAAGGAGCGGGCGCTCCTCGCCAAGGACCTGGGTCTCAACAAGGGCTTCCTCGCCCAGTACTGGGCGTACCTGACCGGGCTGCTGCACGGCCAGCTGGGCCACCAGTACTCGTCGGGGCTGCCGGTCACCACGCTGATCAACCAGTCGCTGCCGGTGTCGCTCCAGCTGATGATCTACGCGCAGATCCTCTCGTTGGTCATCGCGATCCCGCTGGGTGTGCTCGCCGCCTACCGGGCCGGGACCAGGACGGACAGCGCGATCAACACCTCGTCGTTCGCGCTGCTGGCTCTCCCGAACTTCGTGCTGGCCCTGTTCCTCTCGTTCATCGTCGGCGCCAAGCTGCACTGGCTGCCGACCTCGGGCTACCAGCCCGGCCCGCTCGACTGGGTCTTCAACGGTCAGACGCCACGATGGGGGGCGCACTTCACCGACATGATCCTGCCTGCGGTGACGCTCGCGGTCGGGCAGATCGCGGTGTACATGCGGCTGCTACGGAGCGACATGATCGCGACCCTCCAGGAGAACTTCATCACCTTGGCGAAGGCGAAGGGGATCACGAACCGTCAAATCTTGTGGCGCCACGCCCTCCGCCCGTCCAGCCTGACCATGCTGACCGTGGCCGGGTTGAGCGTCGGGACCCTGATCGGCGGCGCGATCGTCGTCGAGGTCATCTTCCAGGTCCCGGGCATGGGCGAGAAGATCTTCCAGGCGGTGCAGTCCCGCTCGTACGTCGAGCTGCAGAGCTACGTGCTCGTGATCGCGGTGCTGTTCGTGCTGGTGAACTTCGCGGTGGACCTGCTGTACACGGTGCTCGACCCGAGGATTCGACATGCTCGGACGTCGGCCTAGCCCGCGGGGCGGCACGCCGGGACCGGGCGGCGGCGGTGGCTTCGGCCTGTCCGGGTCGCCGACCGAGGAGCTGCAGCGGGACGAGGCGGACCGGGCTTCGCTGGCGGTCGGGGGCGAGGCGGGCCTGCTCGGGGTCGAGGCAGTCGAGGTCGGGGGGGAGGGCGAGCGCGGCCGGCGGGGTCGGGGGCTCGGCATCGTGGCGTGGATCGCGATCGCCTGGATGGCGTTCATCGTGCTGATCGCGGTGCTGGCCAAGACCGGGCTCGTCACCTGGGGCGACCCGCAGAACTCGATCGCCTCCTGCGCCAGCAAAGGGCCGTTCGCGCAGGCCGGCACTGCGCCCGGTCACCCGCTCGGCTGCGACAGCATCGGGCGGGACATGTCGGCTCGGCTGGCGTTGGGGGCCTGGACGTCGCTGCTGGTGTCGGTGGGCGCGATCGTGGTCGGGTTCGTGATCGGCGGCGGGCTCGGGATCATCGCCGGGTTCTTCCGCGGCAAGGCCGACAGCTTCTTGAGCGGCTTGTTCAACGTGCTGCTCTCGATTCCGGCCATCGTCTTGGCGTTGGCGCTGGTCGCGTTCTTGCAGGGCAGCCCGGAGAACGCGGCGAAGAGCCCACTCCCGGACTGGCTGGTGCTCATCATCGCGATCGGGGTGGTCTCGATCCCGCTGGTGGGTCGGATCGCGCGGGCGAGCGCGTTGAGCTGGTCGCAGCGGGAGTTCGTCCTCGCGGCGAGGGCCCAGGGAGCCAAGAACGGGCGGATCATGATCCGGGAGCTGCTCCCCAACGTGGCGCCGGCGATGTTCTCGATCGCGCTCCTCGGGATCGCGATCGCGATCGTCGCCGAGGGCACGTTGGCGATCCTCGGGGTCGGGGTCCGCCCGCCGACGCCGTCGTGGGGCAACATCATCGCCCTCGACCGCGGCAACCTCTTCACCGCGCCGTACATCGTGTTCGAGCCGTCGATCCTCATCTTCTTGACGGTGCTGGCGCTGAATTACCTGGGCGATGTGGTCCGGAACCGCTTCGACGTCCGGGAGGCGGGGATTTGAGCGAGCCGGCCGCTCCCCCGTCGGACGCGCCGCTGCTCGAGGTCACCGACCTCACGACGTTCTTCGAGACCGACCGGGGGCTGGTCCGCGCCGTCGACGGGGTGTCGCTGCGGCTCGAGCGCGGTCGGACGCTCGGGGTGGTCGGCGAGTCGGGCTCCGGCAAGACGGTGCTGTCCCGTTCGATCATGAACCTGGTCCCGACCCGGGGGGTGGTCCGCACCGGCTCGGTGCGGCTGGAGGGCACCGAGCTGCTGAACCTCCCGTCTCGGGAGATGCGCCGCTACTGGGGCGCGCAGCTTTCGATGATCTTCCAGGATCCGATGACGTCGCTGAACCCGGTGATGAAGATCGGCAACCAGATCACGGAGGCGATCCGCCAGCATCTCGACGTGACGAAGCAGTACGCGCGGGAGCTCGCGGAGTCGCTGCTCGCCTCGGTGCGGATCCCCGAGCCCCACGCCCGTCTGCGCGAGTACCCGCACCAGCTGTCGGGCGGGATGCGCCAGCGGATCTGCATCGCGATCGCGCTGGCCTGCGGCCCGAAGCTGCTGTTCGCCGACGAGCCGACCACCGCTCTGGACGTGACGGTGCAGGCCCAGGTGCTGGACCTGATCGCCCGCCAGCAGGCGGAGCGCTTCATGGCCATGGTGCTGGTCACCCACGACCTGGGGGTGGTCGCCGGGCGCGCCGACGAGATCTCGGTGATGTACGCGGGCCGGATCGTCGAGCACGCGCCGACGAGCGTCCTCTTCGCCGACATGAAGATGCCGTACTCGGAGGCGCTGCTGGCGTCGATCCCCAAGCTGGACGAGAGCAACCACACCCGGCTGGCCACGATCCCGGGCCGGCCGCCGGATCTGGTGAACCCGCCGCCGGGCTGCAAGTTCGCGCCTCGCTGCCGGTACGTGCAGGACCGCTGCGTCGAGGAGGAGCCGCCGCTGACGCCGGGCAGCAGCCCCGGCCACGAGTTCCGGTGCTGGTTCCCGGTCGGGAGCCCGGAGGGCAAGGAGGCCCTGGCCCGCAACGAGCGGGACGGCCGCGTCCCCCAGGCCGCGACGGTCGGCGGGGCCTGATGGCCGGCACCGGCACCGCGCATCTCCGCCCCGAGGAGGACGCCCTGCTGCGGGTCGAGGATCTCGTGGTCGAGTTCCCGGTCGGGCGGCACGGCGACGCCGTGCACGCGGTGTCGGGCATCAGCCTCGACGTCCTCGGCGGCGAGACGCTCGGCATCGTCGGCGAGTCGGGGTGCGGCAAGTCGACGACCGGCCGGGCGGTGATGCAGCTCCCGGCGCCGAACTCGGGCCGGGTCGAGTTCGACGGGGTCGAGCTGACCTCACTGCACGGGGAGGCGCTCCGCCAGGTCCGGCCCCGGCTCCAGATGATCTTCCAGGACCCGATCTCGTCGCTGAACCCGCGCCGCCGGGTCCGCGAGATCGTCCGGGAGGGGCTCGACATCTGGGAGCGGGGCACCAAGCCGGACCGCGACGCGAAGGTCGACGAGGTGCTCGACGCGGTCGGGATGGATCCCGCCAACGGGTCCCGGCGACCGCACGAGTTCTCGGGCGGTCAGTGTCAGCGGATCTCGATCGCTCGGGCCGTGGTAACCGAGCCGAAGCTGATCATCTGCGACGAGCCCGTCTCGGCCCTCGACGTGTCGGTGCAGGCGCAGATCCTGAACTTGCTCGAGGACATGAAGCACCGGTACGGGCTGACGCTGATCTTCATCGCCCATGATCTCGCGGTGGTGAAGAACGTCAGCGACCGGGTGCTCGTCATGTACCTCGGCAAGTCGTGCGAGGTGGCGTCACCGACCGAGCTGTACCGCCAGCCCAGGCATCCGTACACGGCGGCGCTCCTCGCCGCGATCCCGGTACCGGACCCGGCTCGCCAGCCGGACGCCAACCGGGTCCTCGGCGGCGAGGTCCCGTCGCCGATCCACCCGCCGAGCGGCTGCCGGTTCCGGACCCGCTGCCCCAAGTCGCAGGAGCGCTGCGCGGTCGAGGAGCCCACGCTGCGCGAGGTCGGACCCAACCAGTTCGTGGCCTGCCACTTCCCGCTGGAGCCGGGCGAGCAGATCGACTTCGCGCGGGTCGGGGTCGGCGCCACCGTGGAGCCGACCCCCAACGGGGACGCCCCGACCACCTGAGCGGTCCCCCCTGGCCCGGTCAGGGGCCAGGGGCCGATCAGGCAGCCTCGGCCCGCTCCTCGCGCTCGGTCAACGCCAGCTCGAGGACCTCGGTGACGTCGTCGACCAGATGGAAGGTCAGCTCCTCGCGCACCGCCTCGGGCACGTCCTCCAGGTCGGGCCCGTTGCGGGCGGGCAGGATCACCGTGGTGAGCCCGGCCCGCTGCGCGGCGAGCACCTTCTGCTTGACGCCACCGATGGGCAGCACCCGGCCCTGCAGGGTCACCTCGCCCGTCATGGCGACGTCGGCTCGCACCGGCCGGCCGCTGAGCAGGCTCGCTATCGCGGTGGTCATGGTGACACCCGCCGACGGGCCGTCCTTCGGGATCGCGCCGGCCGGGACGTGCACGTGGAACCGCCGCGGCGCCGACGCGAGGTCGATCCCGAGCTGGGCCGCGTGGCTCTGCACGTACGACAGGGCGATCTGCGCCGACTCCTTCATGACGTCGCCGAGCTGCCCGGTGAGGGTCAAGCCCGCGTCGCCGTCCATGCCGGTCGCCTCGATGAACAGCACGTCGCCGCCGGTGCCGGTGACAGCGAGGCCGGTGGCCACGCCCGGCACCGCGGTGCGCTCAGCCAGCTCGGGGAAGAACCGAGGCCGTCCCAGGGCGTCCGGGACCGTGTCCGCGTCGATCACGATCGGCGCGGTCGCCTGCCCGCTGACCAGGTTGGCGGCCGCCTTGCGGAGCAGCTTGCCGAGCTTCCCGCTCGAGGCTGCGGACCCCCGCCTCCCGCGTGTAGTCGATGACGACACGACGCAGGGCGTCGTCGCCGACCTGCACGTCGGCGGCGGTGAGGCCGTTGCGCTCGAGTTGTCGGCCCAGCAGGTGCTCACGGGCGATGACCACCTTCTCGTCCTCGGTGTACCCGTCGAGGTGGATGACCTCGAGCCGGTCCAGCAGCGGGCCGGGGATCGTCTCGGCCTGGTTCGCGGTCGCGAGGAACAGCACCTGCGACAGGTCCAGGTCGACGTCCAGGTAGTGGTCACGGAAGGTGTGGTTCTGCGCCGGGTCGAGCACTTCGAGCAGCGCCGACGACGGGTCCCCCCGCCAGTCCGCGCCGAGCTTGTCGACCTCGTCGAGCACGATGACCGGGTTCATCGTCCCGGCCTCGGTGAGGGCACGGACGATGCGACCGGGGCGGGCGCCGACGTACGTACGGCGGTGACCGCGGATCTCGGCTTCGTCGTGGACACCGCCCAGCGCGACGCGGGTGAACCGGCGGCCCAAGGCGCGCGCGACCGATTCGCCGAGCGAGGTCTTCCCGACCCCCGGCGGGCCCACCAGGGCCAAGATCGCGCCCGCGCCGCGGCCGGCCGGCTCGCCGAGGTTCCGCTCCGCGCGCAGCTTGCGCACGGCGAGGAACTCGACGATGCGGTCCTTGACGTCCTCGAGCCCGGTGTGGTCGGCGTCGAGCACCCGACGGGCTTCCACCACGTCGAGCTGATCCTCGGAGCGCTCACCCCAGGGCACCTCGAGGAGGGTGTCCAGCCAGGAGCGGATCCACCCGTGCTCGGGGCTCTGGTCGCTGGTGCGCTCGAGCCGGTCGATCTCGCGGGTCGCCGCGTCGCGGATGCCGTCGGGCAGCGCCCGCTCCTCGACCGCGCGCCGGTACTCGCCGACGACGTCCTCGTCGCTGTCGCCCAGCTCCTTTCGGATCGCGTCGAGCTGGCGGCGCAGCAGGAACTCGCGCTGCTGGCTCTCCATCCCGTCGGTGACCTCGGAGCGGATCTTCTCCGCGACCTCGAGCTCACCGAGTGCGTCGCGAGCCCAGGCGACCACGGCCTCCAAGCGTGCTTCGACGTCGAGGGTCTCGAGCAGCTCGACCTTTCGCTCCAGCGCCAGGTCCGGCCACCAGCCCGCGGTGTCGGCGAGCGCACCCGGGTCCGTGACGCCCTGCAGCACGGCGGCGAGCCGATCGGCCCGCAGACGGGTCGCGATCTCGGCCACGATGGCCCGGTACTGGGTGGCGAGCTCACCGCGCGCGGCGTGTCCTCGCCGGTCACGGCCGCCCGCTCGGCCTCGACCCACAGGGCGGCACCGGTGCCAGCCACCCCCGCGTGGACCACGGCCCGGTACAGGCCGCGCAGCACCAGGGCGCGGACGCCGTTGGGGAGGTCCCCGGCGCTCTCGACCCGGGCCACTGTCCCGACCCGGGCGTAGCTGCCCTCGACCTTCGGGACGAGCAGCACCAGGGGGTCGCCGTCGTCGGCTGCCTCGGCGGCCTCCGCGGCCCGGCGGGCCTCGTCGGTCTCGAGGGCCAACGTGACCACCATCTGGGGCAGCACGACCCCGCTCGACAGGGACACCAGGGGCAGCACCAGTCGTTCGTCCACCGTCACGCTCGGCTCCGCCATCATGACCTCTTCAGACTTGATTACAGGATTACCGAACCCAACGGCTGGGCCCCGCCGCCCATTCCCGACCCGAGGTCTCAGGAATCCGCCGATTCGGCCCGTCCCGGGGTCGCCGCCTGGGACTCGGCCTCCCGGCCGGGCCGGGCGCGGCCCGCCCCGGTGCCAGGTTCGAAGCGGGGGGGTCAGCCGGGGCTGGTCATCCGCTCGGGGCGGACGAGGCGGTCGAACTCCTCGGCGGTGAGGTGGCCGAGGTCGACCGCGGCCTCGCGGAGCGAGGTGCGGTGGTGGTGGGCGTGCTTGGCGATCTCGGCTGCCTTGTCGTAGCCGAGATGCGGGCTGAGCGCGGTGACGACCATGAGCGAGTTCGCGACGTGCTCGGCGATCCGGTCGGCGTTGGCCTCGACGCCTTCGATCGCGAACTGGCGGAAGTTCGTTGTCGAGTCGGTGAGCAGGTCGACGGAGTGCAAGAAGTTGAGGATCATCACCGGCTTGAACACGTTCAGCTCGAAGTTGCCCTGCGACCCGGCGAACCCGACCGCGGCGTCGTTGCCGAACACCTGGACGCAGACCATCGTCAGCGCCTCGCTCTGGGTGGGGTTGACCTTGCCCGGCATGATCGACGACCCGGGCTCGTTCTCGGGCAGGATCAGCTCGCCGAGCCCGGCCCGGGGACCGGAGGCGAGCCAGCGGACGTCGTTGGCGATCTTCATGAGCGACGCGGCGAGGGTCCGCAGCGTTGCGCTGGCCTGCACGAGCGCGTCGTGGGCGGCGAGCGCCGCGAACTTGTTGGGCGCGGCGACGAACGGCAGCCCGGTGAGCTGGGCGATCGCGGCCGCGACCCGATCGGCGAACTCGGGCGGCGAGTTCAACCCGGTCCCGACCGCGGTGCCGCCGATGGCGAGCTCGTAGAGACCCGGCAGCGTGCCGTCGATCCGCTCGAGGTCGGCGTCGAGCTGCGCCACGTACCCGGAGAACTCCTGGCCGAGTGTGAGCGGCACCGCGTCCTGGAGGTGGGTCCGGCCGATCTTGACGATGTCGGCGAACTGCTCGGCTTTGGCGTCGAGTGAGTCCCGGAGGGCCCGCACCGCGGGGAGGAGCCGGTGGACGACCTCCTCGGCGGCCGCGATGTGCATCGCGGTCGGGAACGTGTCGTTGGACGACTGCGACATGTTCACGTGGTCGTTGGGATGGATCGGGTCCTTCGATCCCTTCTTGCCACCGGCCAGCTCGATGGCCCGGTTGGCGATGACCTCGTTGACGTTCATGTTCGTCTGGGTTCCGCTGCCGGTCTGCCAGACGTAGAGGGGGAACTCCTCGTCGAGCTTGCCGTCGAGGATCTCGTCGGCCGCGGCGACGATCAGCTTGGCCCGGTCCTCGGGCAGCTTGCCGAGCGCCTGGTTGGTGGTCGCGGCGGCTTTCTTCAGGATCGCCATGCCCCGGATGACGGGGGCAGGGACCCGGTCGGTCCCGATCGAGAAGTGGTGGAGGGACCGCTGGGTCTGGGCCCCCCAGTACCGGTCGGCGGGGACCTCGATCGGGCCCATGCTGTCCGTCTCGGTGCGGGTCGGCTTCTCAGCCATCGACTCGACGCTACCCGTCCGTGTCGTCTCCGCTCGATGCGTGGGCTCGGCGCACGTGACGGTCGAACGAGGTGCGCAGGTACGGGCCGAGCATGCCCGAGGCGCGGGCGAGGACCGCGGTGCCCGGGTCGGCGGTGATAACGAGCCGGTCCCGTTCGATGCCGCGCACCATGGCCCGGGCGACGTCGTCGGCGGGGCGGACCTTCACCGCGGCGGAGATCCGGGCCGTCGCCTCGGGCTTCTCGAGGTTCTCGCGGGCCAGGCCGGGCGTGTCGGTGTCGGGTGGGTAGGCGCAGGACACGACGATCCCGTACGGCTTCAGCTCGGCCCGGAGCGTCTCCGCGAGGCCCCGCACCGCGAACTTGGCCGGCGAGTAGGCCGAGTAGCCGTACACGCCGATGATCCCCGCGGTCGAGGAGACGAGCAGCAGGTGCCCACGCCGCCGGTCGATCATCGACGGGACGACGTTGCGGATCGCGTGCAGGGTGCCGAAGTAGTCGAGGGCCATCTGGTCCTCGAACACGGTGTCGGCCAGCCGCTCGAAGTGGCCGGGGCGCGCCGCCCCGCGCAGGTCACGAGCACGTCGACGGGTCCGAACTGGGCGACGAGGAGCGTGACCGCGGCGTCGAGGTGCTCGGGGTCGGTCACGTCGGCCGGGGCGGCCGCGACGCGGGTCTCGTCCCCGACCCCCCGCTCGAGCCCGTGGAGAGCGTCGGCCAGCCGCTCGGGGTCTCGCGCCACGATCGACACCCGCGCGCCCCGGGCCAGCGCCCGGCGGGCGGTCTCGAGCCCGATCCCGCTCGACCCGCCGGTGATGAGCACGTGCGCGTCCTGCAGCTGGGTCATGGCCGAGGATGGTGCCACAGTCGATCCGCCGGTTACGTTGCGGGACGGCACGACCCAGCCGACCTCCACGTGAACACCGGCGACCCTGGCGACACCGTCGGGCCGCTCATCCTCGAGGCGGTCCGGTGCGCCGAGCTGCCCTGAGCATCCAGCCCGGAGGGACCATGACGACCATCGCCGAACTGGCCGACCAGTACGTCGAGCGCGCCGCGGCGCTCGACCCGGTGGCGGCCACGTTCGAGGGCCTCCCCGGCCACGACGACGAGATGACCGACTACTCCCCCGACGGGTTGGCGGAGCGCCTGAACCACGAGCTCCACACGCTGGGCGAGCTCGACCGAGTCGAGGTGACCGACGACGCGGAGCGTGTCGCGGCGGAGGTGCTGCGCCGCTACCTCGAGGTCGGCGTGGAGCTGGGCGAGGCCGGCGAGGGCCTCCGGGCGCTGCGGGTGCTGGACTGCCCGGCGTCGACCGTCCGCATGGTCTTCGACCTCATGCCCCGCGCCACCGAAGTCGACTGGGACCAGATCGCGGCGCGCGCGGCGGCAGTCCCGCAGGCACTGTCCTCGTTCCAGGATGCGCTGACCGAAGGTCGCGGGGAGGGGCTCGTCGCGGCCCGCCGCCAGGCGGTGGCCTGCGCCCGGCAGGCCGACACGTGGGGCGGGGTGCTCGACTCGACCGACCGGCCGTTCTTCTTGGTACTCCTCGACGAGTTCGACGCCTCCGGGATCGAGCAGCCGGCGCTCCGCTCGCGCCTGGCCGAGGTCACGGACCGGGCGACCCGCGCCTACGCGTCGCTCGGCCGCTACCTGGTGGACGAGTACCTGCCGGACGCCAGCGAGCGGGACGCGGTCGGCGAGGAGCGCTACGCCCGCTGGGCGCGGGCGTTCAACGGGACGACGTTGGACCTGCGCGAGACCTACGAGTGGGGCTGGTCCGAGCTGCGCCGCATCGAGACGGCGCTGGCCGACGTCGGGGAGCGGATCCTGCCCGGCGAGCCGATCCCAGCCGTCATCGAGCATTTGGAGCACGACCCGACCCGCGCCATCGACGGCGTCGACGCGTTCCGGGCCTGGCTGCAGGATCTCCTCGACCGCACCGTCGACGAGCTCGACGGGGTGCACTTCGACATCCCGGGGCCGGTGCGGCGGGTCGAGGCGATGATCGCCCCGCCGGGCGGCGCGGCCGCGATGTACTACACGGGACCGTCCGAGGACCTGAGCCGCCCCGGTCGGACCTGGTACCCGACGTTGGGTCGCACCCGGTTCCCGCTGTGGGGCGAGGTCAGCATCTGCTACCACGAGGGCGTCCCCGGCCATCACCTCCAGATCGGGATGGTCCGCTACCTCGCCGATCGGCTCAACCGGTTCCAGCGCACCATGGCCGGCAACTCGGGGCACGCCGAGGGCTGGGCGCTGTACGCGGAGCGGCTGATGGGCGAGCTCGGCTACCTGGACGACCCGGCTTTCGAGCTCGGGATGCTCCGCGCGCAGGCGATGCGGGCGGTGCGGGTCGTCGTCGACATCGGGCTGCACCTCGAGCTGGACATCCCGACCGACGAGTCGTTCCACCCCGGGGAGCGCTGGACGCCGGACCTGGCGCTGCCGTTCGTGATCGGACGGAGCCACTTCCCGGCCGACTTCATGGCGAGCGAGGTCGACCGCTACCTGGGCCTCCCCGGGCAGGCGATCTCCTACAAGGTGGGCGAGCGGGTGTGGCTGGGCGGTCGCGACGCGGCCCGGGCCCGGCACGGGGCGGGGTTCGACCTGAAGGGGTTCCACGCCTACACGCTGGCCTTGGGGCCGATGGGCCTCGACCAGCTCGCCGCGGAGCTGGCCCGCTACTGAGTGGTCGCCCCTCGGAGCGGGTCGGCTAGGAGGCGGCCGGGATCCGCCCGGCTTGTCGCGCCGCGTCCTCGGCCGCGACGAGCTGCTCCTCGACGATCCGGAGCCCGCCGTCCCAGAAGCCCGGGTCGGTGAGGTCGACGCCGACGATGCGGCCCAGCGCCTCGGGCGGCTCCGACCCGCCCCGGCGGAGCAGCTCGAGGTAGGCGGGCACGAACGCGGCGCCTTGCTCCTCGTACTGACGGTAGACGGAGAGGGCGAGGAGCTGCCCGTACGCGTACGCGTACACGTAGCCGGGCGTGCCGATGAAGTGCGGGATGTACGACCACCAGTTCCGGTAGCCGGGGGTGAGCTCGACCGAGTCGCCGAGCATCGCGGCTTGGGTCTCGATCCAGAAGTCCCCGAACCGCTCGACGCTCAGCTCCCCCTGCTCGCGCCGCTCGGTGTGGACCCGGTCCTCGAAGCGGTTCATCGCGATCTGGCGAAACACGGTGGCGATCTGGCCTTCGAGGCTCTCGGCGAGCAGGGCCAGGCGGGCGTCGGCGTCAGTGGTCTCAGCGAGGAGCCGGCCGAAGGTGACCGTCTCCCCGAACACCGACGCGGTCTCGGCCAACGTGAGCGGCGTCGACTGGTGGAAGATCCCCTGCCCCCGGGCGAGGTAGGCGTGGAGCCCATGCCCGAGCTCGTGCGCGAGCGTCAGCACGTCACGCCGACGGGTGGTCCAGTTCAGCAGCAGGTACGGGTGGAGGGACGGGACGGTGTACGCGCAGAACGCGCCGGGACGCTTCCCGGGCCGGACCGGCGCGTCGATCCACGCCTCGTCGAAGAACCGGCCGGCCACGTCGGCGAGCTCGGACGAGAACGATCCGTAGGCGTCGAGGACCAGCGACCGGGCTTCGCTCCAGCCGTACTCCTCGTCCTCGGCCGCGATGGTCGCCATGCGGTCGTAGTCGGCGATGCGGTCCACGCCGAGCAGCTGGGCCTTCAGCGAGTACCAGCGCTGGGGGATGTCGGAGCGGCGCACCACTGCCGCAACGAGGGCCGCGACCGACTCGTCGCTGGCCTCGTTGTCGAGGTTGCGGCTGGCCAGCCAGCCGTCGTAGCCGCGGATGCGGTCGTCGCTGGCCTTGTCGGCCAGCAGGGTGTTGAAGATGAAGGCCCGGGTGCGCAGCCCGGGCTCCAGCGCGTCGCTCACCGCCTCCGCGGCGTCGCGGCGGACCTCCCGGTCCGGCGCCTGCAGGGTGGAGAGCGCCTGCTCGAGGCTCACCGGCCCGTCCGGGACGTCGACGACGATCGCGGAGGTCACCTCGCTGAACAGCCGCGACCAGGCGCTCGACCCGGTGACGGCCTTGTCGGCGAGGATGCGCTCCTCCGGCTCGGTGCGCAGGTGCGGCCGGTACCGGCGGACTGAGCGCAGGTGGTGGCGGCAGAAGTCGAGCTCGGGGGCGTCGAGGAGCGCCGTGACCGTCTCGTCGGGGAGGGCCGCCCACTCGAGCTCGACGAACAGCAGCTCGTTGGAGATCGCGGTGGCGCGCTCCTCGACCTGGGCGAGCAGCGCGCCGCGGCTCGGGTCGCTGGTGTCGACCGCGAAGCGCAGCCCCGCGTAGGAGCCGGCCCGGCCGAGCAGCTCGGTGATCGCGGCGGCCGCGTGCATCAGCTCGGCGAGCCCGGCCGCGTCGAGCGACCCGATTCGGCCTCGGTAGGAGGCGAGCTCGGCGGTCCGGCGCTCCGCCTCGTCGAGCTGCTCGATCGCGCCCGCGGGGCCCCGCCCGTCGACGAGCGGCGCGAGGTCCCACGCGACGTCGGCGCCGGTCCGGTCGCGGTCGGTGGTGGTGGTCACGAGCCGCAGCCTACGAGGCGGCCAGCGGGGCGCCGGGCAGCGCCGTCCCGGCGAGCGCCTCGGGAAGCGGCGCCGCGTGCACGACGGTGAGGCTGCGGGTGGCGCGGGTCATCGCGACGTACAGCAGCCGCAGCCCCGACTCGTCGCCGGTGACGAGCTCCGCGGGCTCGACGAGGATCACGTGGTCGAACTCCAGGCCCTTGGCCTGCGCCGCGGTGAGGACGGCGACGGGCGCGTCGAGCGCGTCGCCGGTCCCGGCCCGGGCGCCGAGGTCGACCAACCGCTCGAGCAGCGACGGGTGCAGGGCCTCGGGCGCGAGGACGGCGACCGTCCCGCCGGCTTGCACCGCCCGGTCAGCTTCGGCCGCGACCCGCTCGACGAGCTGGTCGGGCGAGGCGGCGACGAACCGGGGCCGCTCGCCGGTGTGGCGGACGGCCCGGGTCGGCTCGACCCGCGGTGCCGCGGCGGCGAGGACCCGCAGCGCGACGTCCATGATCTCGGCGGGGGTCCGGTAGTTGACGCTCAAGGTGACGACGCGGGGCTCGGAGCGCTGCGGAAGCTGGCGCAGCACCTCGTCCCAGCTCTGGAGGGCGCCGGGCTGGCTGGCCTGCCCGAAGTCGCCGACGACGGTCATCGACCCGGACGGGCAGCGGCGAGCGAGCATGCGCCACTGCATGGCGGACAGATCCTGGGCCTCGTCGACGATCACGTGCCCGAACGTGCGGGGCTCCTCGACCGGCTCGTCAGAGGCCACGTCGCCGTGGTAGCGGCGGGCCAGCTCGGAGCCGGTGACGAACCCGCCCACGCCGAGCTCGGCGACCACGCGGGCGCCGACGTCGTCGGCGGAGCGGCGGGACCGGCGCCGTCGCGGGCGAGCTGCCTCGGGCGGCCCGAGGAGCGCGTCGGCGTCATCGATGAGGGGCAGGTCGGCGTCGGTCCAGGGCACGTGGGCGACGCTGCCCGACCGGTCCCGCACCAGCAGCACCTGCTCGGCACGCGAGAGGATCCCGTCAGCGGCCGAGCGCACGAGGGCGGGAAACGAGAACAGGTCGTGGACGAGCTCGCCGCCGGTCAGGACGGGCCACATCCGCTCCAGCGCGGCGCGCACCTCGGGCAGCCGGCGGAGCCGGTCGTCGAGCTCGCGCACCCAGTCGGCGTCGTCGGGTGCGGTGGTCCCTAGCGCCTGCCGGTACTGGTCGCGCAGGTGGTCGACCACCGCCCGGACGACGCGGGGCCGCTTGGCGTTGTGGGTGCCTCCCTGGCGGCGGGCTCGCTCGACGATCTGCCGCGAGGTGTCGCGGGTGAGTCGCAGCACGTTGCCGTCGACCATGACGACGACGCTTTGGGCGAGGGGATGCTCCCGGTCGCGCAAGGCCCGGCGGACGACCTGCGCCATGCGGGCATCGCCCTTCAGGCGCGTCACCTCCCGCGAGTCGCGGGCCGTGACCCGATAGGCGGGCTTCAAGGCCGCGATCGTCGAGAGCTGCGCGTCGCTCTCACCGAGCGACGGGAGCACCTCGTCGATGTAGCGGAGGAACAGCGCGTTGGGCCCGATCAGCAGCACCCCGCGGGAGGCGAGGTGCCGACGGTGCGTGTAGAGGAGATACGCGGCGCGGTGCAGCGCCACCGCGGTCTTCCCGGTGCCGGGTCCGCCGGCGACGACGAGCACCCCGGGAAGCGACGCCCGGATGGCTTCGTCCTGCTCGGCTTGGATCGTGGCGACGATGTCGCCCATGCGGCCGGTGCGGGTCCGGTCGAGGGCGGCGAGGAGCGCGCCTTCCCCGACCAGGGTGAGCCCCCCGACGACGCGGCGGTCCGGTCGAACACCTCGTCGTCGAGGCCGACCAGCTGCCGTCCGTCACCCGGTCGGGTCAGGAAGTGGCGGCGCCGGACGACGCCCATCGGCTCGACCGCGGTCGCCCGGTAGAAGGGCTCGGCGACCGGAGCTCGCCAGTCCACGATGAGCGGCGCTTGGTCCTCGTCGGTGACCGCGACCCGCCCGACGTAGAAGATCTGGCTGCCGGCCCTCGCGCCCGGCTCGAGGTCGAGCCGCCCGAAGCACAGCGGAGCCGACCGCAGATCGAGAGCGGCGAGCCGCCGCCGGGTGAGCTCCTCGGCTGCCTCGCGCTCCAGGCGGGCCTGGTGGGTGCCGCCCGCGCCGACGTCGGCGTACCCGCCGGCGACCCGGCGGGCCGCCTCGCGCATGGCGTCGAGACGCCCATAGGCGCGGTCGACGTACCGCTGCTCAGCGGCGAGCTCGGGATGGGGAGCAGACACGGAAGCGCGCGGCTGCCTTCACTCGACAACGGGGGGTCGTCCATCGTACCGGTCGAGCGAGCGCCGGTGGCCCGCTGGCGCTCGGTCAGTCGCACCCGGCGGCCTCGGTCCCGTCGAGGGTGAGGGGTTGCTCGTCGAGGAGCGCGATCCGGGCCCCCAAGGTCAGTCCGGCCGGGTGGGCGTGCAGCCAGATCCCGCCCAGGTTCGGCACCGGGTGCGGCTCGCCGCCGAGGTGGGCTTCCACCACCCGGATGACACCGCCGTGCGAGACCACCACCACGGTCGCGCCGTCGGGCACGGTCGCGGCGCAGCGCGTCGAGCGCGGGCCGACAGCGGATGGCGAGCGCGGCGTCGTCCTCCCAGCCGTCGGGGCGCCACCCGTCGGCGGCCCACCCGGGGTGCGACGCGTCGAGCTGCTCGCGGGTGAGGCCAGCCCATGCGCCGACGTCGCGTTCACGCAGCCGGCGGTCGAAGCGGACCTCGGCGCCTGGTCGGGCGAGGATCGCCGCCGTGCTCGCGGCCCGGGTGAGGTCCGAGGACCACACTGCGTCGATCGTGACCGCGTCGAGCGCCGCGGCGGCACCGCGGGCCTGCTCGGCGCCGGCGACGCTGAGCGGCGGGTCAGCCTGCCCCTGCCAGCGCCCTTCGGCGTTCCAGGTCGACTCGCCGTGCCGGACCAGCAGCAGCCGGCCCGGCGACGTGCCCATCGTCGGACGGTAGCGTGCGCGACCGTGCCCGCCCCGAGCGGTTCGGCAACCCCGGCGGCCCAACGTCTTGCTCGACGCCCCGCTCGCACCGTCCCGCTGACGCCACCCAGCTCCCGGCCCCGACCGCGCGCGGAGCGGCCCCAGTAGGTTGTGGCCATGAGCGACGCCACGATCATCGACAACGACCGGGAGACGTCGGTGCACGCCACCATCGGATCCGACCGCTTCGCCGTCTCAGCCGACGAGCTCGAGGCGGCGACGGGCTGGACCCTGAAGCCCGAGGGTCTGTGCCGCGACGCGGTGTGCGTTCCGGTCCGGGACCGCGACTCGCTGGTCGGCGCGGACGGCGTCGACCTGGCCGCGTTCGCGGCGCTGCTCGACCGGCCGCTGGCGGTCGAGTCGGCGGTCGGGCTGGCGGTGCTCGGCGAGGCCCCCGCCGTGCTCGAGCAGGCCCAGCGGTCCCTCGACGCGCCCGACGTCACCCTGCCTGATCTCGACGGGCATCCGGTGTCGCTGTCCGACTTCGACGGCCGCAAGCGGATGCTCTTCGCCTGGGCGTCCTGGTGAGGCTGCCGCTGGGACCTGCCCGTGTGGCAGGAGCTGCACGAAGAGCTCGCCCCCCGGGGGCTGGTCATCCTCGCCGTCGCCCTCGATGAGGACCTCGACACGATCCGGCACTGCGCCCGGGACGAATTGCCGGTCCCCCTCAGCTACCCGGTGCTCCTCGACCGCGACCACCTGCTCGCGGAGCGGTACGGGATCGTGAACGTCCCGACGACGGTCTGGATCGACGAGCAGCGACGACTCGTCCGACCGCCCGCCATCGCGCCGGCCGACGACCGGTTCCGCGACTTCACCCAGATCGACTCGTCGGTGCACCACGCTGCGCTGCGGCGCTGGGTGCTCGACGACGTCGCGCCCCTCACCGAGGCCGAGATCCACGATCGGCAGGCGCGACCCGACCGGGCGGTGCAGCAGGCCCGAGCCGAGCGGCGACTCGCGGTCCATCTCCTGCGGGTCGGCGAGCCCGACCGGGCCCAGCAGCATCTCGCCGCCGCGCTGGCTCTGGCGCCGAACGACTGGACGATCCAGCGCGGGTCGATGCCGCTCCGCGGCGAGGACCCGTTCGGGCCGGCGTTCTTCGACTTCTACCAGTCGTGGGAAGCCGCGGGGCGCCCGGGGTACGGGTCGTGAAGGCGGAGGTCGTCGCGACCGGGATCCGCTTCCCGGAGGGGCCGGTGTGGTGCCCGAACCGGGCGGGAGGCGGGACGCTGGTGTGCACGAGCGTCGCCGACGGCGCGCTCGAGCGGGTGGAGCTTCACCGGGTCGCGTCGAGCGGGTGGCGGCGGTCGGCGGCGGCGCGAACGGCGCCGCGCTCTGCGCCGACGGCGGGTTCCTCGTCACCCAGAACGGCGGGATCGACTTCGCGTCCACCCACCTGTATCCGGACGATCCGCCCCCGTACCGGCCGATCACGCCCGGGATCCAGCGGGTCCCCCCCGGCGGCGAGGTCCGCTACGTGAACGACCAGGGTTTCCGCGCCCCCAATGACCTCGTCGTCGCCGAGGACGGCACGGTGTGGTTCACGGACCCGGCCCCGTTCCCGCCCCCCGCCGAACCGGTCGGACGCGTGCACACGATGCAGCCGGACGGGACGACCGAGGTCGTCGCCGGCGACTTCGCCTACTGCAACGGGATCGCGCTCGAGCCGGACGGCACCCCGGTCGTCGTGGAGGCGGAGGGGCTGCTCCGCCTCCGGCCCGACGGCACCAAGGAGTGGATCGTCGAGCAGCTGGCGGGTGGTGCGGGGGACGGGTTCTGCGTCGACGCCGACGGTCGCTTCTACGTCGCGAACACAGCCGCCCACGGCGTGCGGGTGATCGACGCCGACGGCTCCGAGCTCGACTTCCTGGGCCTGGCCGGGAGCGGGGTGACGACGAACTGCTGCTTCGGCGGCGCCGACGGGCGGACCCTGTTCGCCACCGACGGGCTGCCCGGCCACGTGCTCGCCTGGGAGGGCATGCCGACCGCCGGGCTGCCCCTGCACCCCTGGCCCGGCCCCTGATACCTTCGCCGCGGGCACCGGAACAGGCCCCCGACGACTGAAGGACATCCACATGCGCGCAGCGATCTTCGTGGAGCAGGACGGCGACCTGGCGGTCGAGGACGTCACCGCGACGGACCCCGGCCCCCGCGACGCGGTGGTGCAGGTCACCGCGAGTGGCGTCTGCCACTCGGACCTGTCGGTCATCAACGGGACGCTGCCGATGCCGCCGCCCGCCATCCTGGGCCACGAGGGCACCGGCATCGTCGACTGGGTCGGCTCCGAGGTGACGAGCGTCAAGAAGGGTGACCGGGTCATCGGGTCGTTCATCCCCGCGTGCGGGGTCTGCTGGTACTGCCGGAACCACCAGTCCAACCTCTGCGAGCAGACCTACGCCGTGATGGGCAACCCGCGCGCCACCCGCGGGGACGGCAGCCCGCTCATGACCATGACCGGCCTCGGCACGTTCGCCGACGCCATGACCTGCGACGAGATCTCCCTGGTCAAGGTCGACACCGACCTGCCCGACGAGCAGCTGGCGCTGATCGGCTGCGGCGTCACGACCGGGGTCGGCGCGGCGCTGAACACCGCGCACGTCGAGCCTGGCTCGACGGTCGCCGTCGTCGGCTGCGGCGGCGTCGGCCAAGCGGTTCTCCAGGGCGCCAAGATCGCCGGCGCGGCTCGGATCATCGCCATCGACCCGGTCGAGCTGAAGCGCACCACCGCCCTCCAGCTCGCCGCGACCGACGCCATCGACCCGTCGGACGGCACCGCGACCGCGCAGGTCCAGGCCCTCACCGGCGGCCGGGGCGCCGACTACGCGTTCGAGGTGATCGGCAACCCCAAGACGGTACAGCAGGCGTTCGAGATGACCCGGCCCGGTGGCGCATGCGTGGTGGTCGGGGTGCCCCGCTTCGACCAGAGCTTCGAGCTGCCCAGCATGGCGCTGGTGCTCCAGGAGAAGCGGGTCCTGGGCACGGTGTACGGGTCGGCGCAGGTTCGCCGGGACTTCCCCCGCCTGATCGGGCTCGTCGAGCAGGGCAAGCTCGACCTGGGCGACATGGTGTCCCGCCGGATCAAGCTCGACGAGATCAACGACGCGTTCCAGGCCATGCAGGACGGTGAGGTGATCCGCAGCGTCATCAGCTGACGCGGCGGCCTGCGCTCAGCCGGTCTGGATCCCGTAGAACCCCTCGGCGAGCCGACCGTCGGGGAACCCGGCCGCGGCGGCGGTCGCGGTCGCCCACGAACGGAGCCGCGGCTCGAGCCCGTCCGGGTCCGGGTGCTGGCTCACGTGGCACCGCAACGCCTCCAGCTTCCGGTCGAAGGCGTCGGTCACGTCCACGAACCGGTTCGCGCTGGGCGCGGCCATCATCCACGCCTCGGCGACCGACCAGGGCTCGAGGCCCTCCTCGTCGAGCAGCTCCGGGTGCGCGAACCGGTTCCGAGCGTCCGGGTAGACCGCGCAGAGAGCGGCCTCCCCGGCCGCGAGGTGGTCCGGATGGCTGGCGAAGATCCGCTCGTAGTTGCGGTCCGGTGACTGGCTGACGACCCGCTGGGGCCGGACCTGGCGGATCACCCGGCTCGAAGTCGCGGCGCAGCGCCATCGTCACCTCCAGGCGACCGTCCGGGTACCCGAGGAACACCAGGTCGGTCACCCCGACCGTCTTGGCCGCCGCGGTCTGCTCGGCGCGGCGGATTTGGGCCATCTCGGCCCGGGACACGCTGGGATCGAACCCGCCCGCGTCACCGTCGGTGACGATGCAGTACGTGACGTCCAGACCGAGATCGGTCCAGGTGGCGACGCTTCCGGCGACGCCGAAGTCCACGTCGTCGGGATGCGCGGTGATGACGAGGGTTCGCTCGACCGCGTCGTCGGCGGGCACGTCGGCGACCCTACACGGGAGATGTCAAGGGTGCGCGCGTTGCCGCGACCGACCGCGCCGTCTACACGACAGCCTGTCCATACATCTCCCCCAGCGGGTCGCTGATGAGTTCGATGCGGGCGCCGTCGGGGTCGCGGAAGTACAGCGACGAGGAGATGCACTCGGTGGCGACGCCAGCCTCGTCGAGCCGTCGCCGCTGCTCCGCCCACTGCTCGGGTGGGACCGAGATGGCGAGATGGTGGAGCCCGCCGAGCACCTCGGCGTAGGGGCCGAGGTCGAGGCCCGGGAAGTCGAAGAAGGCCAGCGCGTTGCCGTGCCCGAGGTCGAAGAAGAAGTGCGTCGAGTTCGCGTAGTCGCGGTTCTCGAACAGCTCGGTGAGCGGGAAGCCGAGGAGCTCCTGGTAGAAGCGGATCGTCCGCTCGACGTCGTGGCTGAGCAGCGCGACGTGGTGCACCCCTCGAGCGGACGTCTCGGGGCGGACCTCCCGGGGGCGAAGGTACTGGAGCCGCAGCTCGTCCCACTCTCGCTGGCGAGAGCCGGGCGCGGCCGCGGCCGCGCTCACACCGGGCGCCGCGCCGTGAGCTGGCGGGCGTTGTCCCGAAGGACGAGGAGCCGGTCGGCGTCGTCGAGCTCCTTGAGCTCGGCGACGTAGTCGAGCGGTCGCGGCATCCCTTCGATGTGCGGCCAGTCCGATCCGAAGATGACCCGGTCGGCGCCCATGAGGTCGATGATCTGGTAGGGGTCGTCCTCCCAGAACGGGTTGATCCACACGTGCTCTCGGAACGACTCGATCGGGTCCTCGGTAAAGTACCCCGGCATCTTGCGACTGGTCGACGCCAGCTTCTTGAACAGGTCGGGGAGGAACTCCGAGCCGTTCTCGACCGAGGCCACCCGCAGGTTCGGGAACCGGACGAACAGCTGGTCGAAGGCCAGGGTCAGGAGGAAGTCGTAGGCGGCCCGTTCGATGGCGAGCGTCTTGATCGACGGCCGTCCCGCGCCCTCGAAGGTGGCGGCGAAGCCGTCCTTCGCGTAGCCCTGCGACGAGTAGCCGCTGTCGCCGGCGTGGACCACGACCGTGATCCCCGCCTCGTTGACGCGGGCCCAGAAGGGATCGAAGGTCGGGTCGGTGGGCGGCAGCTGCCCGGTCGCGGTGGTCGGCGCGGCGGGTCGCAGGACGACGGTCCGGGCGTCCTGGTCGAGGGCCCATTCGAGCTCGCGGACGGCCCAGTCGACGTCGCAGAGCGAAAGGTAGGGGGACGCGTAGATCCGGTTCTGGTAGTTGCAGCCCCAGTCCTCGTCGAGCCAGCGGTTGAACGCGGTGAACAGGAGGGTGACGGCTTGCGGGTCGTGCTTGAGGAGCTCCTCGTAGAGGATCCCGAGGGTGGGGAACAGCCAGATCGCCTCGAGGCCGAACTCGTCGAGGGTGCGGAGCCGGGCGTCCCGGTCCCGGTACTCGGGGCGGATCGGCTCCCGCTCGCGGAGGAACTCGAGGGGAGACTTGGCGTTGGGGTTCCCCCGGAAGTAGTCGTGCAGCGCGCCGGCCTTCGCGACCGGATCGAAGGTCGGGTTGACCACCGCGTGGCTGACCTGCCCGCCGACGACGTGGTAGCGCCGACCGTTGATCTCTGCCCACTGGACGACGCGGGGGCCGAGCCGTGGATCGAGATGCCGGGTGAAGGCGTCGATCGCCTCGTAGTAGTGGTTGTCGGCGTCGAAGGCCAGGTAGTCGAGGTCCACGAGCAAAGCCTAGAGCAGCCGACCCGAGTGGCCGGTCGGGGTGCCACCCCGAGGCGCCGTGACGCCATTCAGACCGGGCAGCTGTCCCCGTCGCAGGTGGCGGCCCCGCCGCCGGCGACGACGACCGGCGCTCGCTCGCTCCACGCCCGTTCGAGCGCGCCGCGGAGCAGGTCGGCCGGCTGCGCACCCGAGACCGCGTACCGGCGGTCGATCACGAAGAACGGCACGCCGGTGATCCCGATCGACGCCGCGTCGCGCTCGTCGGCCCGGACCTCGGCGAGGTACGCGTCGCCGTCGAGCACCGTGCGCACCTCGTCCCGGTCGAGGCCGACCTCCTCGGCCAGCCGGGCCAGGGTGTCGGGCACGCCGATGGGGACTCCCTCCGAGAGGTAGGCGGCGAGGAGCCGCTCCTTCAGGGCGTCTTGCCGGCCGTGCTCGCTGGCGAGGTGCAGGAGCCGGTGCGCGTCCAGGGTGTTGCCGGGCTTCGCCACGTCGAAGCGGAAGTCCAGCCCCTCCGCGGCGGCGAGGTCGGTCAGCCTCGCCTGGGCGGCTCTCGCCTGCTCGGCGGGCATCCCATACTTGCGGGCCAGATGGCCGACCAGGTCGCCGTCCCGACGGCGGGGCGCCTCCGGGTCGAGCTCGAAGCTGCGCCAGGTGATCTGGACGTCGTCGGCGTGGGGGAAGTCGGCGAGGGCAGCCTCGAGGCGGCGCTTCCCGATGTAGCACCACGGGCACACCACGTCCGACCAGATGTCCACCTGCACTGCGGGCTCCTTTAGAGGCGGAGGGGCTTCACCGGCGCGAGGACCGCGGCCGGGTCGCTCCAGTCGGCGTCGGCGACGTCGACGTAGAGGCTCGACCTCGTTCCCGTCCGGATCGAGGATGTAGAGGCTGTGCGTCACGGTGTGGTCCGAGGCGCCGACGACGCGCACGCCGGCGGCCTGCACCCGGGCGAGCACCTCGCGCAGCTCGTCGTCGGTGTCCCCGACCTTCAGCCCGAAGTGGTAGAGACCGACCCGACGCCCCGACGGGATGGGTTGCGCGTCGGCGCCGACCTCGATGAGCAGCAGCTCGTGGTGGGTCCGGCCCGACGTGAACGCGGCGGCGGGCATGCCGACCGGCCGGGCCAGCTCGTCCCAGCCGAGGACGTCCCGGTAGAAGGTCTCCGAGCGGTCCAGGTCGCGGACATAGAGCACCAGGTGACCCAGCTCCTTCACGCTCATGGCCGCGCTCCTTTTAATGCGATCAACGCCAAGGAGTTCAGCGTCGCTCGCCGGCCGCCTATTCCCAGCCACCGCCGGCGCGCGACGCGCCGTCGGGTCGGTCAGAGGTTCGTGTCCTCGGGGGGGACGTTGGTCGGGTCGGGCAGCAGACGCGGGGTCGGCCCGTGGGACGGCGGGGGGCTCGGTGAGGTCAGTCCCGATCGTGTAGGTGGTCATCGACAGGGACCCGAGCGTGTACCCGTCGACGAGGGGCCGGCAGCGCTCGCCGGTCTCGGCGGCGAGGCCGGCCAGGTAGACGGCGGGCAGGAAGTGATCGGGGGTCGGGACGGCCAGGGGGTAGTCGGGGTGGGCGTCGAGGCTCGAGGATCCGCTCCGGGGCCTCGGTGAGCGCCTCCCGGGCCGCCTGCTCGAAGCGCTGCGCCCAGTCGAAGCCCTCGGTGGGAAGGAACGGATCGATCCGCCCCAGGTTGTGCACGACGTTGCCGGACGCCGCGATCAGCACCCCGCGGGCGCGCAGCAGCGCGAGACGCCGGCCGAGGTCGAAGTGGTACCGGGCCGGTTGGTGGGCGTTGATGGCGAGCTGCACCACCGGGACGTCGGCGGCCGGGTAGGCGTGGCACAGCACCGACCATGTCCCGTGGTCGATCCCCCAGCTGTCGAGGTCGTGGCCGACCCAGATCGGGTCGGCGAGCTCGGTGACCTCGTCGGCGAGGGAGGGCAGCCCGGGAGCCGGGTACTCGACGTCGAAGAGCTCCGGAGGGAACCCGAAGAAGTCGTGGATGGTGCGGGGGTGGGCCATGGCGGTCACCGCGGTGGCGTTCGTGAACCAGTGCGCGGAGATGGCGAGGATGACCCGGGGCCTGGGAGCCGTCACGCCGAAGTCGGCCCACGCCTGCGTGTACTGGTTGGTCTCGAGCGCGTTCATCGGGCTGCCGTGCCCGAAGAACACGGCGGGCATCAGCTCGGCCGTGGCTCCGCCTCCGTGCGCTTCGGGGCCCCTCGGGTCTCGGCGCGCCGCGATCCGCTCCCGTCCCCGTTCCGGGCGCGGAGCCGGTCGAGCGCCGCGAAGCTCAGCGGCGCTCCGGGAAGTGGTGTCGGGTCGACCGGTCGCAGCCCGTCGAGCACGACGGTGAGGTAGCGCTGGCGCAGGACGGGGTCGACGCCGGCCAGCGCGGCGGCGTGGCCGATCCCGGCGAAGAGCATCGCCATGTCGGACGGCCCGATGTCGGAGCGCAGCGTCCCAGCCGCCTGCGCTCGCGCCACCAGGTCCTCGACCGCCGCCCGCAGCGCGTGCTTGATCTTCAGCACGCGGGTCGGCATGTCGACGGTGGTCGCCATCTCCTCGGCCAGGACCCGGTGGTGAGCCTGGAAGTCGGCCATGCTCGTCACGAAGCTCGTGAACGCTTGGCCGGGATCGGGTTCGGCCTGCGCGGCCACGGCCTGACTCAGGAGCTCCTCGCACATGCCGGTCAGGACCACGTCGATGAGCTCCTCCTTGGTGGAGAAGTTGCGGCACACCGTCCCCACGCCGACCCCGGCTCGGTGCGCGATCTCCTCGACCTGGACCTTCAGGCCCCGCTCCGCGAACAGCTCCGCGGCCGCCTCGAGCACCAACTGGCGGTTCCGGCGCCCGTCGGCGCGCATCGGGCGGCTGTCGACGCTGGTCATCGGTGGTGACCCACCCGGCCGGACGCCGGGCCACGAAACCTCACAACCGGGAGCATACTTCCGCTTATAGTGTGCGGACCGAGATCCCCGCTCGCCCCCCAAGCTCGAAGGACTCCCCACCGATGAGCGCCCCCGCCGCCGCGGTCGACGAGCCGACTCTCTACGACCGCCGCTGGTGGACCCTTGCGGTCCTGTGCCTCAGCATCGTGATCGTCTTCGTCGGGAACTCGAGCCTGAACGTCGCCATCCCCACGCTGTCCCGAGTGCTGCACGCGACGAACTCCGAGCTGCAGTGGGTGGTCGCCATCTACTCGCTCGTGTTCGCGGGCCTGTTGTTCACGACCGGCGCGCTCGGCGACCGGTTCGGTCGCAAGGGCGCGCTGCAGCTAGGCCTGCTGCTGTTCCTGATTGGCTGCACCCTCGCGTCGCAGTCGACCTCCATGGGCGAGCTGATCGCCTGCCGGGCGCTCATGGGCCTCGCGGCCGCGTTCATCATGCCGTCCACCTTGTCGATCTTGATCAACGTGTTCCCGCCCGGCGAGCGCACAAAGGCCATCGCGATCTGGGCGAGCTTCACCGGCGCGGCGGGGGCGATCGGCCCGGTGTGCAGCGGGTTCCTCCTCGAGCACTTCTGGTACGGCTCGATCTTCCTCATCAACGTCCCGATCCTGATCCTCGCCCTCGTCGGCGGCCGGTTCCTCGTGCCGAAGTCGAGGGACCCCGAGGAGGCCCGCCTCGACCCGGGTGGCGCGCTGCTCTCGATCATCGGAATCGAGCGCGGTCGTCTACGCGCTGATCGAGGCCCCCCAGGTGGGGTGGCTGAGCGCGGCGACGCTCATGGCCTTCGCCGTCGGCGCCGTGGTCCTGGTCGGCTTCGTCATGTGGGAGCGGCGGGTCAAGGAGCCGATGCTCGACATGAGCTACTTCCGCAACCCGGCCTTCAGCACCGGCACGGGCGGGATGATGCTGCTGTTCCTCTCGATGTACGGGGTGATGTTCCTCCTCACCCAGTACTTCCAGCTGGTGTTGGGCCTCGGTCCGCTCGCCGCCGCGCTGCGGGTCTTCCCGATGGCTCCGATCATGATGATCGTGTCCCCGTTGACGCCCCGCCTGTCGAAGCGGTTCGGCACCCAGCGGATCGTGGCCTTCGGGATGTTCCTCATCGCGCTCGGGTTCGTGGCCCTGTTCGGGATCGGCCTCGGCACCGGATACCTGTACGTGCTGGGGTGCATCTTCTTGTTGATCTCGGGCGTGGCCCTGGCGATGGGTCCGATGACCGCGTCGATCATGTCGGCGGTCCCGCCCCGCCGGGCCGGTGCTGGATCCGCCACCAACGACGCGACGCGCGAGCTCGGCGCGGCTCTCGGCATCGCGGTGCTCGGCAGCGTCGCCGCGTCGCGATACAGCGCGGGGCTCACGCACCTGCTCCACGGGCTCTCGGCCTCGGCGCAGAGCGTGGCGAAGGGATCGCTGGCCGGGGCGCTGCGGATCGCCACCACGCTGCCCGCCGTCCGCCAGGTGGCCTTCGTGCTCGGCTCCAAGCAGGCCTTCTTGGGCGGCATCCACCTGGCCGTCCTGGCGGGGGCGATCCTGGCTCTCGTGTCGGCCGGGATCGTGTTGCGCTTCCTCCCCCGCGTCGTCGAGCACGGCCAGATGTCAGGCCCGCTCGAGGCGGCCGAGAACGCGGCCGAGCTGGGTCTCGCGGGCGTGCTGCCCCTCCTCGAGGGCGAGCCCCCGGCGTTCGTGGGCGCCGACGGCGACGGCGCGGCCCCGCACGCGGCCTCGGAGCCGCTCGACTCCCCGACCAGCCGTTGAGCGGTCCGGTTCCCGAGGGAGCGAGTCAGGCGGGCCGACGGACCTCGATCAGGAACCGCTGCGCGTGCGCGACGAAGGGACCGTCGCGCTGGATCTGCGCGTGGAGGTCGGCCAGCCGATCCCGGTATCGGTCGATGGAGAAGCTCGGGACCGTCCACGGGACCTTGCGCAGGAAGACCGCCACCGCGCCGACGTCGTCGAAGACGGTCCGCAGCGCGACCGGCTCCACCGTGACGATGGTCAGTCCCACCGCTTCGGCCGCTTCGACCTGACGCTCGAGCCGGTGTCGCTCGCCCACCGGCTGCGGTCCCATCATGAAGTCGGTGAGCTCGCGGAGCGATCCCGCGCCGATCTGCTGCGAGAGGTACGTGCCCCCCGGCACCAGCACCCGCGCGATCTCGCCCCAGATGGTGACGGTCGGATGCCGGCTCACGACGAGATCGAAACGCCGCGACGCGAAGGGGAGCTCGGCGTCGTCGGGCACCACGACGAGCGAGGCGCCGACCGCTTGGAGGTTCCGGTGCGCGACCTCGATGTTGGGCGGCCAGGCCTCGGTGGCGACCAGGGTGGGTGGCGGCTGGGGGATCTCGGCGAGGACCTCGCCCCCTCCGGTCTGGAGGTCGAGCGCGATCGAGGCGCCTGCCATGCGCCTCGCCAGGACCCGCGAGTACCCCCAGGGGGGCCGCTCCTCGGTCGCTCGGCCGTCGAACCACGAGAAGTCCCACCCCGCGACAGGAGCCGACGCCGCTTCGGCCAGCAGGTCCTCGAAGGACGCGGAGGTCGTCACGGCGACCTTCCTAGCGCACCGTCGCGGGCCCGACCGTCCATCGGGACGTGTGGGTGTTCACCGTCGCGTCGCGTGACCACAGCGGCAGCACCGCCCGGGTCGCGCCGACCGCCGTGGCCGCCGCGATCGGCGCCTCGGCCCGGTCTAAGGTGCGGGCGCCGTCCGGTCGACACATGGTTCGGACGATCGATCAGTCAGGGGAAGCTCGACATGCCCGGTGCGTCACGGCGAGGTCGCCCTCACCTGGCCGTCGCGGCGCTGGGTCTGGTCGTGGCGACCACGTTGGCGGCCTGCGGCGGAGGCTCGAGCCAGGTGTCGTCGAAGCCGAAGTCGACCACGACCACCACGACGACGACGACCGCGCCTCCGGCGACGGCGGTGCCGGGGACACCGAGCCCGGTGGTGCTGAAGTTCGCGTCCGACCAGGCCCAGGTGGCGTGCAGTGGATCGAAGGCGTCGAGCCTGACGCTGACCTGGCTGACCGAGAACGCCACCACCGTGACGCTCCGGATCGACGGCCCGACCGTGTTCAACACCTACCCGCCGTCGAGCAGTGTGATCGTCCCGTACTCGTGCCCCGCCCCCCAGCACACCTACCTGTTGACCGCGAACGGGGTCAACGGGCAGACGTCGTCGCAGGCCATCACCGTGCGCACGCTGCCTGCCCCGCCGCCGCCCACCAGTCCGCCCACCGCTCCGCCGACCACCACCGCCCCAACCACGCCGACGACGCCGCCGACCACCACCGCCCCAACCACGCCAACGACGCCGCCGACCACCGCTCCGAGTGTCACGCCAGTGTCGGCGGACTTCACGAGCCCGGCCCTCCGCGTCTTCGCGCTGAGTGTCAAGCCCGCGTCGTCGTCGGGCGCGACGGTCGAGTTCACGGTCAAGAACTCGAGCGACGTGGTGCAGGACTTCGTCGTGTTGAAGACCGACACCCCCTACGACCAGCTTCCGGTCGACCCGGTGACCCACAAGGTCAGCGAGGAGGGCAAGGTCGGTGAGATCACGAGGATCGATCGGGACCAGACCAAGACGCTCCGCCTCACCCTCCAGACCGGCCCGTACGTGCTGCTCGCCAACGAGCCGTTCCACTACTCGCGAGGCGCGCGGGCGCCCTTCGTGGTGCTCGTGACCACCCCCACGTCCTGACCGGATCCGCGAGCCGATCGCAGCGCGCCGCCCGGCGCCGGCGCTCGACGCCGGGTGCGGTGCCGCTTTCCGCTCTGGTCGGCCCAGCCCGGACGGTGAGGGGCGCCAGCCGGCGGTGACCTGACCAGGCCGCGCGGTCGGTCAGGAGTCGGGCGACCTCACGAGCAGCCGCTGGTGGCGCCACAGCTCGGGCAGGCGAAGCACGAGCCGGCCCGTTGCATGATGTCGCCGCAGACGTAGCAGAGGACGACCTCCACCTCCCGGGCCCGTCCGGACGGCACGAGGTCTGGCGGCGCGACCGACGCGGAGGGCGCCTGGTCGTCGAGGGGCAGCAGGTCCCGGACCGGCTGGCTGGGGGTGGCGGCCTCCTCGACCCCGGGGAGGGTGGGCTGCATCCGCTCGTGCACCGTGAAGATGCCGAGGTCGGTGCGCTCGTCAAGCGTGAGGTACTCGACCGCGAGCCGGCGGAAGATGTAGTCGACGAGGCTGCTCGCGAACCGGATGTCGGGGTCGTCGGTCATCCCGGCCGGCTCGAAGCGCATGTTCGTAAACTTCTCCACGAAGGCGCGGATCGGGACGCCGTACTGGAGCCCGAGGCTGACCGAGATCGCGAACGCGTCCATGATCCCCGACAGGGTCGAGCCCTGCTTGGCGACCTTGAGGAACACCTCGCCGGGCCGGCCGTCCTCGAACTCCCCGACCGTCGCGTAGCCGTGGCAGTCAGCGACCCGGAACGAGAACGTCTTCGACGTCCGAGTGCGGGGCAGCTTCTGGCGGACCGGCCGCTGGACGATGACGGTCTCCACGACCCGCTCGACCTGCTGGGTGAGCGGGTCATCGCCCGGAGCGCTGGTCACCACCTTCTTCTGCGTGGCGAGCGGCTGCGCGACCTTGCAGTTGTCGCGGTAGAGGGCGACGGCCTTGAGGCCGAGCTTCCACGAGTCGAGGTAGAGCTGCTCGATCTCCTCGACGGAGGTCTCCTCGGGGACGTTCGCGGTCTTGGAGATCGCGCCGCTGATGAAGGGCTGGGCGGCCGCCATCATCTTGACGTGGCCCATGTAGTGGATGGTGTTGTCCCCCATCGAGCACGCGAAGACGGGCAGGTGCTCGTCGCGCAGTCCCGGCGCGCCGACGATGGTCTTGTGTTCCTCGATGTGGCGGCCGATCCCGGCGATCTCGTCGTCGCTGTAGCCGAGCTTGGCGAGCGCTCGCGGCACGGTCTGGTTGACGATGAGCATCGTCCCGCCACCGACGAGCTTCTTGGCCTTGGTGAGGGCCAGGTCGGGCTCGATCCCCGTGGTGTCGCAATCCATCATCAGGCCGATGGTGCCGGTCGGGGCGAGCACGCTCGCCTGGGAGTTGCGGACCCCGTAAGCCTCGCCGACGTCGACCGCTTCGTCCCAGGCCCGCTGCGCGGCGCCGAGCAGCTCGGGGGGGACGAGCTCCTCGTCGATCTCGGCCGTCTCGGCCCGGTGCATCCGCAGCACGTTGAGCATCGCGTCACGGTTCTCGGCGTAGCCGACGAACGGGCCCATCCGGCCGGCGGTCCGGGCGCTCGTCGCGTAGGCATGACCGGTCATGAGCGAGGTGATCGCCCCCGCCCAGGCCCGCCCGCGGTCGGAGTCGTAGGGCAGGCCCTGGGCCATGAGCAGCGCGCCGAGGTTGGCGTAGCCGAGGCCGAGCTGGCGGAACCGGCGGCTGGTGTCGGCGATCTTGTCGGTCGGGTAGTCGGCGTTGCCGACCAGGATCTCCTGGGCGGTGAACATGACCTCGATGGTGTGCTCGAAGGCGTCGACGTCGAAGGAGCCGTCGTCGTTGAGGTAGCGGAGCAGGTTGATGCTGGCCAGGTTGCACGCCGAGTTGTCGAGGTGCATGTACTCGGAGCATGGGTTGCTGGCGTTGATCCGGCCCGTGTTGGGTGCGGTGTGCCAGCGGTTGATCGTGGTGTCGTACTGCATGCCGGGGTCGGCGCACTCCCAGGCTGCTTGCGCGATCTCGCGCATCAGGTCCCGGGCCGGGACGGTGCGGACCGCGTCACCGCCGAGGACGGCCTTGAGGTTCCAGTCCCGGTCCTCTTCGACGGCCTGCATGAACTCGTCGGTGACCCGCACTGAGTTGTTGGCGTTCTGGTACTGGATCGAGTGCGAGTCGATACCGTCGAGGTCCATGTCGAACCCGGCGTCGCGCAGCGCCCGTGCTTTGCGCTCCTCGCGCGCCTTGCACCAGATGAACTCCTCGACGTCAGGGTGGTCGACGTCGAGGACGACCATCTTGGCGGCGCGCCGGGTCTTCCCGCCGCTCTTGATGGTGCCGGCGGACGCGTCGGCGCCCCGCATGAAGCTGACCGGGCCGCTGGCGGTGCCGCCACCAGCGAGGTGCTCGCGTGAGGAGCGGATGCGGGAGAGGTTGATCCCGGAGCCGGACCCGCCCTTGAAGATGATGCCCTCTTCCCGGTACCAGTTGAGGATGGCGTCCATCGTGTCGTCGACGGCGAGGATGAAGCACGCCGACGCCTGGTTCGGGACGCCTTCGACGCCGATGTTGAACCACACCGGGCTGTTGAAGGCGGCCCGCTGGTGCACGAGGATGTACTTCAGCTCGTTGCGGAAGGCGGCGCCTTCCTGCTCGTCGACGAAGTAGCCGTCGTGGACGCCCCAGGCGGTGATGGTGTCAACGACCCGGTCGATGACCTGGCGGAGCGACGACTCGCGCTCGGGGGTGCCGAGCGTGCCCCGGAAGTACTTCTGGGCGACGATGTTGGTGGCGTTCTGGGACCAGCTGACCGGGAACTCGACCTGGGGCTGGAAGAAGGCGTCGGTGCCGTCGCGGTAGTTCTGGATCCGCGCGTCGCGCTGCTCCCACTCGATCGTGTCGTACGGGTGCTCCCCCGGCTGGGTGAAGTACCGGCGGATCCCGATCCCGATCTGCTCTGGCGCCATCGCCATTGAATGCGACCTCCCCCTTGGTGCTCGCCGCCCCGCTGACGGCACGCCTGGGGTCAAGGAACCACAATATCTTGTGGTTCGGAGCCCCCCGACACGAGATGCGGGGTGAATTACAGCACTGGAACTACAGCCAGTCAATGGTGGATTTGTGGCTCAGGTGGTGACCTTGCCCCGGCCCGGCTTGGGCTTGGTCGTCTTGCGGAGCTTCGACCGCGGCCCGCTCGAAATCGGCGGGGGTCTCGAACCCCTGGTACACGGAGGCGTACCGCAGGTAGGAGACGGGGTCGAGGGCCCGGAGCCGCTCGAGGACGCCGAGGCCGAGCTGCTGGCTGGACACCTCGGCGCCGGCGGCGCGGGCTTCCTCCTCGATCTCGGCGCTGAGCGCCTCGACGGCGCGGGCGTCGACGGGCCGGCCGGCCACGGCCCGCTCGATCCCGCCGGCCAGCTTGGCCCGGTCGAAGGGCTCGCGCTGCCCGGACCGTTTCACGACCATGAGCGGCAGCTCGACGACGCGCTCCTGGGTGGTGAAGCGCCGTCCGCAGGCGAGGCACTCACGCCGGCGGCGGACCGCGCCCGCGTCCTCCGACGGTCGCGAGTCGACGACCTTGTCGTCGTCGGCTTGACAGAACGGGCAGCGCACCTGCTCACGGTAACCCCGGCTGCTGTGACGCTGCTCCGTCACCGGGGCTGGTCACCCCGACCAGTGGAGGACCTCGCCCGGCTGGAGGGGCTGGTTGCCGTAGACGGCCGCGAGCTGGTCGACGATGGGCCGGGGATCCTGGCCCGGTTCGAGGCGCTCAGCGATCGCCCACAGCGTGTCGCCGGGTTGCACGGCGATGGCCCGCACCGAGGAGGAGGCGGTCCGGCGCTCGGGAGCTGTGAGGGAGAGCTCCCGAGCGCGGCGCCCGCCTGCCCCGCCACGACCACGGCCCCGAGCGCCAGCACCGCGATCGCGATGCGTCGGCGCAGGAAGGTCGTGCGGGACGTCCGCCGAACGCGTGGGGTGGCAGCACGCGGGGCCCAGAGGCGGCTCGTGGAGCGCGCCCAGGCGTCGGGTCCGGGGACGGTCGTGACAGCGGCCATACCTTCGGTTTCCTCCTCGGGGATCGGTCTGGGGAGAGCACACCACGGGGGTGTGACAGTGACCCCGGCCGGGTGGCGCAAGGTCGACGGCTCGACGAACGCCTGTTCGGAGTATCCAGAACACCTGTTCCCGTGTCAAGGGATTTGTCGAACAGGTGTTTGCCACGAACGCGTGATCGTGGTACCGTCGCTCGATGGCTGACCTCACTGCCCGCCAGCGTCAGGTCCTCGAGTTCATCGACGACGAGGTACGAGCCCGGGGCTACCCGCCCAGCGTCCGGGAGATCGGCGAGGCGGTCGGCCTCTCCTCGAGCCTCCACGGTGCACGCCCACCTCGGCGCCCTCCAGGACAAGGGCTACCTGCGCCGGGACCCGACCAAGCCCCGGGCCCTGGAGCTGCTCTTCGAGTCGGGGTCGGGCGCGGCGTTGGAGCGCCGCCCGGTCCGTCACGTCCCGCTGGTCGGCGACGTCGCCGCCGGGACGGGGGTGCTGGCGGCCGAGAACATCGAGGAGACGGTCCCGATGCCGGAGGACTTCACCGGCGCCGGCCAGCTCTTCATGCTCCGGGTGCGGGGCGACTCGATGCTCGAGGCGGGGATCCTCGACGGCGACTACGTCGTGGTCCGCCAGCAGCCGACCGCCGAGCCGGGGGAGATCGTGGTGGCCGGCATCCCGGGCGAGGAGGGGACGGTCAAGACGTTCCTCCGCCGCCGCGGGAAGATCGTGCTGCGGCCCGAGAACCCAGCGATGGACGAGCTGGTCTTCGACCCGGACGACGTGTCGATCTACGGCAAGGTGGTGTCGCTGCTCCGCCGGTTCTGAGCCCGGCGAGTCACCTCAGGTGGAGATGCCGTGCTCGCGGAGCAGGTCGTTCAGGACGCCCTTCTCGTAGCGTTCGCCCTCGGCGAGGTGGCGGACGACGAGGACGCAGGGCAGCCCGAACTCGCCGCCCGGGTAGCGGCGGGGCCGGGTCGCGCCCATGGCGACGCACCAGTCGGGGACGACGCCCCGGGTGAGCTCCTCGCCGGTGTCGGCGTCGATGACGGGGATGCCGGGGTTCAAGAGGACGCCCTCGCCGAGGACGCAGCCGGTCCCGACCCGGGCGCCCTGGGTGATCATGCTGCGACTGCCGATGCTGGTGTCGTCGCCGACCAGGACCGGTTGGGCTTGGGGCGGCTCGAGCACGCCGCCGATGCCGACCCCGCCGGCCAGGTGGACCCGGGCGCCGACCTGGGCGCAGGACCCGACGGTGGCCCAGGTGTCGACCATGGTCTCGGGACCGACGTGGGCGCCGATGTTCACGTAGCTGGGCATCAGGATCGCGCCCGGGCCGACGTAGGAGCCCCAGCGGGCCGACCCGCCGGGGACGACACGGACGCCGAGCTGCTGGTAGTCGTGCTTGAGCGGGATCTTGTCGGCGTACTCGAACGGTCCGAGCTCGGTGGTCTCCATCTTCGAGATGAGGAACAGCAGCAGGATCGCCTGCTTGAGCCACTCGTGGACGACGACCTGCCCGTCGACGAGCTCCGCCACCCGGTCGGTGCCCTGGTCGAGGCGATCGATGGCCTCGGTGATGACCCGGCGGGCGTCGGCCTCGGGCATGACCGCGGCCAGATCGCCGCGGTGCTCCCACAGCTCGTGGATCTGTGCCTCCAGGTCGCTCACGGCGCTCACCCTAGAGGGGTCCCGAGGCCGTGAACCGGCCTCAGGCGAGCCGGGCCGCGAGCTGGTCGGCCTGCGCGTCGGTGACGGTGAGCGCGAGCCGGGCCTGCTGGGCGCCCGCGTCGCCGTAGAAGTCGCCGGGCGCGACGAGGATCCCGACCCGGGCCAGCTCCGCGGCCTGCGCCCAGCCGTCCCCGACGTCGGACGCGGCGAGCCACAGGTAGAAGGTGGACGGCCCGCCGACGTGCTCGAACCCGCGCCGTTCGAGCGCGAGGAGCACCTCGGACCGTCGTGCCGCGTAGCGGGCTCGCTGCTCGTCGACGTGGCGGTCGTCGCCGAGCGCGGCGGCCGCGGCGGCTTGGATCGGCCCGGGCACCATGAGCCCGGCGTGCTTGCGGACCTCGCCGAGGTAGCCGACCAGGTCGGCGTCGCCGGCCGCGAACCCGGCCCGGAGCCCGGCCATGTTCGAGCGCTTCGAGAGCGAGTGCACGGCGAGGACCCCGTCGGACCCGGAGCGCAGCGCGGTGACCGGCTTGGCGGCGCGGCCGTGCTCGTCGAAGGTGAACTCGGCGTAGCACTCGTCGCTGGCGACGATGATTCCCCGGGCCCGGGCCCAGGCGACGCTGCGGTCGAGCGCATCGGGGGTGGCGGTGACCCCGGTCGGGTTGGCGGGGTCGTTGAGCCAGACCAGCAGGGCCCGCTCGGCGTCGGAGGGCTCGACGCGGTCCCAGTCGGGCCGCCACTGCTCGTCGACGGGGACCGGGACCGCCCGCAGCCCGGCGAGGGTCGCGCCCATGGCGTAGGTCGGGTAGGCGACGCCGGGGTAGAGGACGGTGTCGCGGCTCGGGTCGCGGAGCGACAGCCAGCGGGGCAGGGAGGCCACGAACTCCTTGGTGCCGACGCAGGCGACGACCGCGCCCGGGTCGGTGGTGACCCCGAACCGTCGAGTCAGCCAGTCGGCCGCGGCGCGGCGGTAGTCGGCGGTGCCGATGGTCGGCGGGTAGCCGGCCGCGCTGCCCATGGCGTCGTCGAGAGCCCGTCGGACGACCTCGGGGAGCGGGTCGACCGGGGTGCCGACCGAGCAGTCGATGATTCCCCCGGCACGCGACGGGCGGTGTCGCGGAGCTCCTCGAGCCGGTCGTGCGGGTACGGCGGGGGCACGAAGCCACGCGGGGCCCCCGATGTCGCCACGCGGGCAGGCTACCGCCGGTCCCCCGGCTCAGCCGGTGACGAACTCGGTGTAGCGGCCGAGGATGCTCGGGTCGAGCCGGGCCCGGACCCGGGTCCCGTCGTCGACGTGCACCTCGACGAGCACCTCGCCGTCGCGGTGCAGCGCGGCGAGCACGTCCCCCGCTCGTAGGGGACGACGAGCTCGATCACCGCGCCGAGCTCGCGGAGCCGGTCCCCGATCGTGTCGAGGAGCTTGTCGACGCCTTCCCCGGTGCGGGCCGACACCACGATCGCGGCTTCGCCGGCGCCGAGCTCGCGCACGACGGCCGGGTCGGCGACGTCGAGCTTGTTGACGACGAGCAGCTCGGGGCGGTCGCCGGCGCCGATCTCGTGGAGCACGGTTCGGACCGCGTCGATCTGCCCGTGCGGGTCGGGAGTCGCGCCGTCGACGACGTGGACGACGAGGTCGGCTGCGGTGACGACCTCGAGGGTGGAGCGGAACGCCTCGACGAGCTGGTGGGGCAGGCGGCGCACGAACCCGACCGTGTCGGAGCAGAGGATGGTCTCGCCGCCCGGGAGCCGCAGCCGCCGGGTGGTCGGGTCGAGGGTCGAGAAGAGCCGGTCCTCGACCCGGGCGTGCGCGTCGGTGACCCGGTTCAGCAGGGTCGACTTCCCGGCGTTGGTGTACCCGACCAGGGCGACGGTGGGGACGGCGCGCCGTCGGCGGGCCTTGTGCTGGGTGGCGCGGGTGCGGGTGAGGCGCTCGAGGTCCTGCTCGCGCTTGGTGATGCGTCGTTGGATCTGGCGGCGGTCAACCTCGAGTTGGGTCTCGCCGGGCCCGCGGGTCCCGATCCCGCCGCCTTGCTGGCTGAGCGAGGTGCCTCGGCCCCGGAGGCGGGGCAGCCGGTACCGGAGCTGCGCGAGCTCGACTTGGACCATGCCCTCCTGGCTGGTGGCGTGCTGGGCGAAGATGTCGAGGATCAGCGCGACCCGGTCGACGACGTCGCGCCCGAGCCGCTGCTCCAGGTTGCGCTGCTGGGCGGGGGTGAGCTCGTCGTCGAAGACGACGACGTCGACGTCGAGCGCGTCGGCGAGCCGCTTGAGCTCGTCGGCTTTCCCGGGGCCGACGTAGGTCGCCGGGTCAGGTCGGTCCCGCCGTTGGAGGAGGGTCTCGACGGGCTCGGCGCCGGCGGTGTCGGAGAGGAGGGCCAGCTCGGCGAGGGACGCCTCAGCATCGGCGACGGTCCGGGTGCCGACGCCGGTGCCGACGAGCAGCGCGCGCTGGCGCACGACGTCGAAGTCGACCTCGGTTGCGGTGAGGCGACGACGGCCTCTCCCCTCCCGGCTCGTCACGACCCTCCCTGACCGAGGTCGAGCTCGGTGTCGAACACGTGGCGGACCGACCCGCCGAGCCGGACGGTGGGGCCGAGCTCCACTCGGAGCTGACCGCCGGGGACCTGGACGGTGACCGTCGAGCCGACCAACCCGCGGCGGTGCGCGACGGCCGCCGCCGCGCAGGCGCCGGTCCCGCACGAGAGGGTCTCGCCGACGCCGCGCTCCCAGACCCGCATCCGGAGCGCGTCGGGACCGACGGGGGCGACGAACTCGACGTTGGTGCCGTTCGGGAAGCGGGGGTCGTGCTCGAGGTGAGGGCCGTGCTGGGTGACGCGCGTCGCGTCGACGTCGTCGACGAGGAGCACGAGGTGCGGGTTGCCCATCCCGGCTGCGTCGCCGTGGTAGGTGACGCCGTGGTAGGTGACGTCGAGGTCGAGCGGGCTCGGCCCCGAGAAGGGGATGGCGGGCGGGTCGAAGGTGGCGGGCCCCATGTCGACGGTCGCGGCACGCAGCACGCCGGAGGCCGGGTCGCGGTCGAGGTCGAGGGTACGCCGCCCGGCCGCGGTGTCGACGAGCAGCCGGTCGCCGCTCCCGAGGCCCCGCTCGACCGCGACCCAGGCCAGGCAGCGGATCCCGTTGCCGCTCATCTCAGCGGGGTGGCCGTCGGCGTTGAACAGGGTCATCGCGCAGTCGGCACCGTCGGCGCCGGCGTCGAGGACGAGCAGCCCGTCGGCTCCGACGCCCCGGTGCCGGTCGCAGAGCCACGCGGCCGTGTCGGGGTCGGGGCCGGGGGCGTCGACGACGAGGAAGTCGTTGCCAGTCGCCTCGAGCTTGGTGAGCCGGATGGTCACGGCGTCCAGGCTGCCAGCAGCGCGGGGAGCACCGCGCACGGATTGTCCGCCGTCCCGTACCAGGCGATGCGGGGGTCGCGGCGGAACCACATGCGCTGCCGGCGGGCGAAGGAGCGGGTGTGGCGGGCGATCGCGTCGAAGACGTCGGGGCCGGGCTCGAGGCCGGCGTCGAAGGCCGCGCCGACCTCCTGGTAGCCGATGCCCTGGGCGGCGGTCCGTCCGAGGCCGGGTCGGTCCCGGACCCGGGCGACCTCGTCGACGAGCCCGGCCCGTCGCATCGCCGCCACGCGGGCCACGATCCGCTCGGCGAGGACGTCGCGGGGGAGCCAGACGCCGGCCAGGCGGACCGGGAAGGCGGTCGGGCCGGGGGCGCGGAGCCCGGGCCCGAACGACGAGAACCGCTGGCCGGTCAGCTCGATGACCTCCAAGGCCCGGACGATGCGGCGCGCGTTGTGGGGGTCGATCCGCGCCGCCGCGTCGGGGTCCCGGTCCTCCAGCTCCTGGTAGGCGCCCGCGATCCCGCCCGGTTCGGCGGTGCGGGCCTCGAGTGAGGCGCGGAGCTCGAGGTCCTCACCGGGGAACCGCAGGTCGTCGACGACCGCCTGCAGGTAGAGGCCGGTGCCGCCGACGAGGAGCGCCCGGTGCCCGCGGGCCTCGATCTCTTCGACCGCGGCCCGGGCCCACGCTTGGGTGCGCGCGACCGACCAGTCCCGGTCGGGGTCGACGACGTCCACGAGGTGGTGGCGGACCGCGGCGCGCTCGGCCGCGGTCGGCTTGGCGGTCCCGACGTCGAGGCCCCGGTAGACCTGCAGGGCGTCGAGGGAGACGATCTCGACGTCACCGAACGCGGCGGCGAGCTCGAGCGCCAGCGCGGACTTGCCGGACGCGGTCGGGCCGACGAGGGCCAGGTGCCGGGCCGTGGGCGTGTCCGTCGCTCAGCCGGCGGTGACGGGGATGCGGGCCATGGGCTCCCCGCGCAGCCAGTGGGGGGCGGCGTCCACGACGCGGATGCGGGTGTAGTCGCCCGGGCCGAGCCCGTCGGGGGCCGGGAAGTGGACGAGCTTGCCCTGCCGGGTGCGGCCGCTCAGGCGCGCCGGGTCGCGCTTGGACGGCCCGTCGACAAGCACCTCCTCGACCTGGCCCCGCCGGGCCTCGTTGTGCGCGAGCGCGTGACGCTCGACCACCTCGGTGAGGCGCTCCATCCGCTCCCGGGTCACCTCGGCGGGGACCTGGTCGGACAGCTCGGCGGCCGGCGTGCCGGGTCGCGGGGAGTACACGAACGTGTACGCGGCATCGAAGCAGGCTTCGTCGACGACGGTGAGGGTCTCCTCGAAGTCGGCGTCGGTCTCCCCGGGGAAGCCGACGATGAGGTCGGTGGTCACCGCGAGGTCGGGGATGGCCTGGCGGGCGGCGTCGAGCCGGGTCAGGTACCGGGCCGCGGTGTAGCCGCGGTGCATGCGAGCGAGGGTCCGGTCGCTGCCCGCCTGGAGGGGCAGGTGGAGCTGCTCGCACACCGCGCTGCACTCGGCCATGGCCGCGATGGTCTCGGGACGGAGGTCCTTCGGGTGCGGGGAGGTGAACCGGATGCGCCGGATCCCGTTGACCGCGTCGACGGCCCGGAGCAGGTCGTCGAAGCGGGGCCGGTACTGGCCGGCGCCCAGGTCCCGGCCGTACGAGTTGACGTTCTGGCCGAGGAGCGTCACCTCACTTACGCCGTCGGCGGCCAGCTGCTCAACCTCGCGGACGACGTCTCCGAGCCGGCGGCTGACCTCGGCGCCCCGGACGATGGGGACGATGCAGAAGGTGCACGAGTTGTCGCAGCCGAGCTGGATGGTGACCCACGCCGAGTGATGGCAGGCCCGCTCGGCGGGCAGCGCGACGGGATCGCCGCGGTGCTCCTCGAGGATCTCGACGACCGGCTCCCCGTCGCGCGCCTGGGCGAGCAGCGCGGGAGCTCGGGCGAGGTTGTGGGTTCCGAAGACGACGTCGACGTGCCCGGCCCGCTCGAGGACGCGCTCGCGGTCCTTCTGGGCGAGGCAGCCCCCGACCGCGATCTGGAGGTCGGGTCGGCGGTCCTTGAGGGCCTTGAGGTGGCCGAGGTGCCCGTAGAGCTTGTTGTCGGCGTTCTCGCGGATGCAGCAGGTGTTGAGCACCACCACGTCGGCCGTCTCGACGTCGTCGGTGGCCTCCATGCCCTCGGCCGTGAGGAGGCCGGCGAGGCGCTCGGAGTCGTGTTCGTTCATCTGGCAGCCGAAGGTGCGGACGTGGAAGCGCCGGGCCATACCTGTTCGAGTCTACGGGGGGTTCTCTGGCAGGATCGCCGGTCGTGCACGTCAGCGTGGGGGCGTTCGTGGTGGCGGCGGCGGCCGTATCGGCCGGGTCGGTGGTGCAGGGCTCGGTCGGGTTCGGGTTGAACCTGCTCGCGGCGCCGTTCGTGGCGATCGTGGTCCCGGCCGCGCTGCCAGCGACGTTGGTCCTGGTCGCTCTGCCGCTCGCACTGGGGACGTTCCGACGGGAGCATCACGCGGTCGCGCGGTCGCCGTTGCGTTGGATGCTGGTCGCCGCGGTGCCGGGCACGCTGCTCGGGCTTATAATCATCGGCCGGATCGATGCTGCCGACGTGGCGATCCTGGTGGGCGCGATCACGCTCGCGGGCGTGGTGTTGAGCGTGGTCTCGCCGCCGGTAACGACCAACCGAGTCACGTCGCTCACCGCGGGGTTCGCCTCCACGGTGTTCGGGACCGCCTCGTCGGTGGGTGGGCCGCCGGTCGCGCTGCTGTTCCAGCACCACGACGGCCCCGCCGCCCGCTCGACGCTCAGCGCCTTCTTCGCCGCCACCGCGGCGCTGTCGCTGCTCGGCTACCTCGCCACCGGGCACATCACGCTCAACCAGCTGTTCTTCGCGCTCAGCCTGCTGCCGTTCATGGTGACCGGGCTCTGGGTCAGCCGGCACCTCCACGGGCTCGTCGACGCGGGATGGCTGCGCCCGGCTGTGCTCGCGCTGTCGGCGCTGGCGGGCTCGATCGCCATCCTCCACGCCGCCCTGTAGGCGAGCCCGGGCGCGCCGGTGGCGGGGGCCGAAGCCCCCGCCACCGTCAGCCTGGGCAGGCTGCGCAGAGGTTCGAGCTAGGTCTCCGCGTCGGCGGTCTCGTTAGCGTCGTCGCTGGATTCCTCGTCGGTGAGGTCGACGGTCTCGTCTTCATCGATCCCGACTGCGGCGCGGACCTTCTCGCTGATCTCCAGCATCATGTCGAGGTTCTCGGCCAGGAACTGCTTGGCGTTCTCACGCCCTTGGCCGAGCTGCTCGCCTTCGTAGGTGAACCATGCTCCGGACTTCTTGACGATCCCGAGCTCGACGCCGACGTCGAGCAACGAACCTTCCCGGCTGATGCCACGCCCGTACATGATGTCGAACTCGGCCTGCTTGAACGGTGCGCTGACCTTGTTCTTGACGACCTTGACCCGGGTGCGGTTGCCGATGACCTCGGCCCCGTCTTTGATCGCCTCGACTCGGCGGATGTCGAGACGCACCGACGAGTAGAACTTCAGCGCCCGACCCCCGGGGGTCGTCTCGGGGCTGTTGTGCACCACGACACCACCCGCGACGTAATTGTGGCTTCCCTCGACCTCGAGGTCGAAGCGGTGCTTCGAGCGAGTCGGGGCCTTCACCGCGATGTCTCGGATCGGGACCGGCATCAGCTCGTGACGGGGTGCCACGAAGTGCGGGGTGACCGCGAACCGGCCCCGATGCCGGGGCAGCAGCTTGTACTCCATCGACGGGTGCACGAACGGGGCGATCAGAGCATGCAGCTTGGCGGTCTCATCCTTCGGGAATACGAGGCGCGCCTTCCCTCCCGGGTGACTCAGCTTCGGTGTGATCCCCCAGGTGTCACGGAGATGCTCGCGGAGACGCTGGCGGGTGGTCACTTCCATCGCCTCGACGCAGATCTCGGCCCGGCCGCTGCCGTCTCGGGTGCGGTCCTGCAGACCTTTCGCCCGCAGGGCGAAGGTCCCGTCGTCCATGTACCAGAGGGCGAGGGCGAGAGGCGTGAGCTGCTTCAGGTAGTCGTAGCTGAGCACCTTCTTGCCGTCGACGTAGACCGCCCGGCGGAGCTCGGCGAGCTCGGGGAGCGGCCGAACGTCGGCGCGGGTGGCACCATCCGGATCACTCCACCGATACACACCGACGTTCTCGAAGAGCGATGCCTTCCACTCGCAGTAGGCCGCCTGCTTCGCTCCATGACCGAGGCGGAACCGCGCGCTGTCGCCAGATCGAGTTGGCGAGAGGGCCCCGTCGCCCATCAGGGAGCCGAGGATGACTTCCCACTGGAAGTCGGATAAGCGGGCGGGCACGGCCTGGAGCACGCGGTCCCCGGGTCGGAGGTCCTGCGCTTCGCGCCACCCGGCTGGCGTGCGGATGAGGTGGTTCGCCGTGACCCCGAACCGGGTCTGTCCGGACTTGCCCGGGTTGGCGACGGTGAACTGGAGGAACTGGTCGGTGAGTCCGTTGTCAAACCAGTTCGTGACCTTCCTCGGGACCATCGCTCCCTGGTCGGGGTCGTACGAGAGGACCTCGACGGGCAACCGTTGCTCGACGATCTTGCCGATCTCCTTCTGGGTGCCATCAGCCAAGGTGATCCGGGTCTCAAATGAGCAACAGCCGAACATGACCCCGATTTTTTCCCGGAGCTGGTTGATGAAGACGCAGATGGTCCGGGACCGGTTGAGGTTGGCGGTGAGCTTGCGGAGCGCTTGGCTCATGAGCCGTGCTTGGAGGCCGACGTGGGTGTCGCCCATCTCGCCTTCGATCTCGGCTCGGGGGACGAGCGCGGCGACGGAGTCGATGACGACGATGTCGAGGGCGCTGGACTTGATGAGCATGTCGGCGATCTCGAGGCCCTGCTCGCCGGTGTCGGGCTGGGAGATGTAGAGGTCGTCGACGTTGACGCCGATCGACGCCGCGTAGACGGGGTCCATGGCGTGCTCGGCGTCGATGTAGGCGCACACGCCGCCGTTGCGCTGCGCTTCGGCGACGACGTGCATGGCGAGGGTCGACTTCCCGGACGCCTCGGGGCCGAAGATCTCGACGACGCGGCCGCGGGGCAGGCCGCCGATGCCGAGCGCGATGTCGAGGGCGAGCGCGCCGGTGGAGATGGCCTCGACGCCGACGTGTCCGCGCTCGCCGAGGCGCATGATGGAGCCTTTGCCGTACTGCTTCTCGATCTGACCGACTGCCATCTCGAGTGCCTGCTGCCGTTCCACGTGGGTTCCTCCTGCTCGCCCGGCGAGGGTCGCCGGGCGTGGACTCCGACCTTCTCCGAAGGGTGTGACAACGCCTGGCGCACGGAGCGTACCGGGGCGATTACAGGCGTGTAATTCGAAGCCCACCGTATTCGAACAGACGTTCGTGATCAAGCACGGTAACTATCCCTTGACAGTAGGTATCCCGCCATGGTAGGTTCCTCCCATGGCACCGAGGGATCGCAACAGCGCCAAGGCCTCCCCCACCAGCGACGGGACCTACACCAGGGCCGACCTGGACCGGGAGTTTCCGGACGACGCCACATGCCTGGACTACCTCTGGCGCCAGAACCTGAGCGACGACGGCGAGCACGCTGACTGCCCCAAGTGCGGCCAGCGGCGCCGGTTCCATCGGGTCGCATCGCGGCCGTCGTACTCATGCGACACCTGCGGTCACCATCTGCACCCCACCGCGGGCACGATCTTCCACAAGTCGTCCACCGGCCTCGACCTCTGGTTCAAGGCCATCTACCTCATGGGCTCCACCCGCTGTGGAGTGTCGGCCAAGCAGATCGAGCGCGAGCTGGGCGTCACCTACAAGACCGCATGGCGCATGGCGAACCTGATTCGCACCAAGTTGATGCCTCAAGGCGATGGCCCGCTGACCGGTGAGGTCGAGGTGGACGAGACCTACGTCGGCGGCAGGCCCCGATCCAGCGACAACGTGAAGGGCCGCGGCGGAAGCGCCCAGTGGCGCGACCAGAAGGCCGTCGTGTGGGGCGCCGTCGAACGCAAGGGAGAAGTCCGCGCCCGGGTGATCCCCCACGCCGGCGGCCTAGTCGTCCGCGGTGAAGTTAGAAAGTTCGTGCTGCCCGAGTCCACCGTGTTCACCGACGAGTACCAGGCTTACAGCACGCTGTACCGGGAAGGCTACGAGCACCACCGGATCAACCACTCGGCGCGCGTCTACGTGCATGGCAACGTTCACACAAACACGATCGAGGGATTCTGGTCGCTAGTGAAAAACGGCCTGCGCGGCACTCACCATGCGGTCAGCAGGAAGTGGCTGCAGTCTTACCTTGATGAGTTCGCATGGCGCTACAACCATCGGGCCAATTCCGAGCCGATGTTTACTTCTTTGCTCCGTCTCGCCTGTCGGTCGGTTGGCTGACCCTGTTCACGTCCCGCAGGAACTGCTGACGCCCATAGCCACTCGGAGGCTTGAGCCCCGAAACACGCGGACTACCGGCTGGATTGCTTGTCAACGGACCCTTCTTGATCGTCATTCTGTGCCCTCCTGTCCAATGGCCTCAAAGGAGGCGGATGTAATGAGAGTTCCGTCCACGGAGAAGTCAAACCGGTACGAGCCTGGCTTGAGGCTGAGAGGAAAGCGCATCGCTAGTGGTGCCTCAAGGGCTGAGCCAGGCCGCAGACCTGGCGGCCGCCCAACCTCTACCGCGCCTTCGACCTTGATTTCCATTCCCGCTTCGTCCACCTTGACCGGCTGGCCATCCTCTGTGAGGAGAACGATCTCAACCTTGTGCTTCCGGTTCGCCAAGTCCCACGGCACGAGAAGGCGGACCGCAAGTGCAATGGCTTGCGGGGTGTTGGCCGGAATACGTGACCAACCGCCACCCATGATGTACAGCTTGCCGCCCAGCTCCTCCGCGTAGTCGCAGAGAAGCATCGTGGCCTCCACTACGGCGTGCTGCCCAAAGTCAGGGTGTCGCCAGAGGCCACCGCCTCGGGCAAAACCCCGAATGTCGGCGTCATGAGAAAGACTGGTGGCGCGGGCGAAAACGTCGTCCAATCGATCTTCATCTCAACGCGACCGCTCGTCACGCCGACCACAAGACCGAGGAGCGTGTTGCCCTCGTCATCGATACCCCGCACCCACTCCCCCGGCTCGGGTTCGATCACGAACGCGCCAACAGCGTGAGCCAGGCGCGTAGTGAGCAGATTTCCGTCGCGCACCCGGTGTGGATCAATTCTGAGTGTGAGCATTGTGCCGTCGATCATTGTTTTAACCCTTCACTTTCCGGTGGCCCCGTGCCCGGGTACGGGTTCGGACGCAAGTCACCGAAGACCTGACGGAGTTCCTCCCACATCTGCTCATCGGGCTCTCGGGGGAGGATCACGAGCGCATGGGGCTCCCCATCAACCTCGGCCCCATAGCCAGCGGCCTTGAGATTCCCGGCGGTCGTTGCCCGCATCTTGCCCTGATTCACGAACCAGGCAACCTCAGCGATCTCGTCAGCCGTCAGCCCTGGAACGGAGGCGACGGAGAGGGCCAACTCGCCCGGGAAGTCATCGGTGTGGTCCTGCACAGCCTCGAACAGGAACTGGGAGGCCATCATTCCGCCCCGGACGACCACGGCATCATCCGGCAACGGTTCTCGGCCCGAATCACCGATGGGATCCGTCCCCCCGTCGGATCCGATTGCACCGCCAGAGCCTCGCATACCCATCCTCCGGTCACCAGGGCGCCCCGCGTGGGGCCGTCACCCCTTGGGTGCTCTCGGGGATGGTCAGACTGGGTCCGGCTAGCCACACCCAGAATCTTACCTACCGTCAAGGGATACTCCCGTCAAGCACCGTGGAGCGCCAGCTGGCGCCAGGGGGTGTGGACGGCGCCGTCGGGTCGGGTGTCGCTCTCGACGAGGGCGACCTCGGTGACCGTCCAGGGCGGCCCGACCGGCTCGGGCCCGATCGTGTCGACGGCGGGGGCGAGGGGTCGGGGTCGCGCGGCCCGGGCGACGGTCAGGTGGGGCTGGTAGGGGCGCGCCTCGGGGGCGTGGCCGAGCGGCGCGGTGGCGGCGCCCACCGCGGCCGCGAGCGCGGCGAGCGGCTCGGGCGGCTCGACGCCGATCCAGAGCACGCTGCCCCGGCGGGGGGACGGGAAGGCGCTCCCGCCGGCGAGCTGGTGGGTGGAGGAAGCCTGGGAGGCGGTCGCAGCGCCGACCGCGGCGGCGAGGGCTTCGGCGTCGGCGACCGGTCCGAGGAACTGGAGGGTGACGTGCCACTGCTCGCGGGGCAGCCAGCGCAGCGTCGGCTCGCTGGTCGTGAGGGGAGCGATCCGGTCGGCGAGCGCGTCGAGGACGGTGGGGGGCGGGGTGACGGCGAGGAAGGCCCGCGCCAGCCGGGTCACGGCAGCGCGTCGAGGCGGAGGCGCAGCAGGTTGAGGAGGGAGATGGTGGCGAACTGGCGGACCCGGAACCGGTCGCCGGGGAGGCGGGTCTCGACGGCCTCGACGGGGAGCCCGGGGAGCGCCATCCCGAACCAGACGGTGCCGATGGGCATGCCGTCTTGGGGGGTGGGGCCGGCGACGCCGGTGGCGGAGATGCCGACGTCGGCGTCGAGGACTCGTCGTGCGCCGAGCGCCATCTGCTCGGCGCACTCGCGGCTGACGACGTGCTCGGCGGTGACGCCGAGCAGGTCGCGCTTGACGTCGGTGGCGTAGGAGGCGACGGAGCCGCGGAAGGTGGTGCTGGCGCCGGGGACGTCGGCGATGCGGGCACCCACGAGGCCGCCGGTCAGCGATTCGGCGACGCCGAGCGTCCAGCCGCGCTGCTCGAGCCGCTGGAGGACGGCGTGCTCCATGGTCTCGTCGTCGACGCCGAAGACGAGGTCGCCGAGGACGCGTCGGAGGGCTTCCTCCTCGGTCTCGATGAGCTGGCGCGCGTCGGCGTCGGTGGCGGCCTTGGCGGTGACGCGCACGTAGAGGCCCTCGATGCCGCGGGCGAGGAACGCGATGGTGGGGTTGGTCTGCGCGTCGACCCGGTGGGCGATCATCTCGGCGAGCCCCGATTCGGAGGTGCCCCAGGTCTTGAGGGAGCGGGAGACGATGACGGCGCGTTCCCCGGATCGTTCGAGGAGGTCGGGGAGCACGTAGTCGGTGACCATCTGCTGCATCTCGTAGGGGACGCCGGGGACGGCGTAGACGACGCGGGGGGCGCCGTCGATGGTGACCTCGCCCCGCAGGCCGGGGGCGGTGCCGATGGGGTTGGGGATGACGTCGCCGCCGACGGGGACGTCGGCTTGGCGGAGGTTGTTGGCTGGCATGTCGCGGCCGCGGGTGCCGAAGAGGGCGCCGATGTGCTCGACGAGCTCGGGGCGGCGCTCGAGGGTGGTGCCCATGACCTCGGCGATGGCTTCGCGGGTGACGTCGTCGGGGGTGGGGCCGAGCCCGCCGCAGACGACGACCGCGTCGGCGCCGCGGAGGACTCGCGGAGCGCGTCGACCATTCGGGGGAGGTTGTCGCCGACCTTGCGGTGCTCGAAGGTGTCGATCCCGGCCGCGGCGAGCTGCTCGCCGATCCAGGCGCTGTTGGTGTCGACGATCTGGCCGAGGAGCAGCTCGGTGCCGATCGCCAGGACGTCACATCTCACGGGCGCCGCTCGCTGGGCAGCGGGTGGGGGTCGAGCGGGGCGGGGGGCGGGCTCGGGGTGCCGCGCCGGGCCGCGAGGACGAGGTCGAGGGCGGACAGGAGCGAGAACGCGACCGACACCCAGACTGCGATGGTCGCGACGCCGTGGAGGTGCTCGGTGGGTGGGAAGAGCACGAAGGCGACGGCGAGGAACTGCACGTTGACCTTCCACTTGCCGAGCTTGCGGGCGGGGACGGAGACGCCGCGGCGGCTGGCCAGGGCCCGCCAGATGGAGACGCCGACCTCGCGGGCGACGATGAGGAGGACGGGCAGCCAGGCGAAGTCGCCGCGGATGGCGAGCGCGACGAGGCCGCCGGTGACGAGGAGCTTGTCGGCGAGCGGGTCGAGGAAGGCGCCGGAGCGGGTGGTGCCGTCACGGCGGGCGAGCCACCCGTCGAGCCAGTCGGTGACCCAGAGGACGAGCCAGCCGCAGAAGGTCCCCCAGTTGCTGTGCCCGGGCTTCTGGTCGAGGATCCAGACGAGGACGGGGACCGCGAAGAGCAGTCGGACGAGCGTGACCGCGTTGGCGGGGGTCTTGATGGCGGTCTCGCCGAAGCGGCGGGCTCGTTCGGCGGGGGTGGGCGGCTCGGTCACGCGAGCACCTCGACGGGCTCGGCGAGGAGGTCGGTGCCGAGCGCTTCGACGGCTTTGGCTCGGATGAGCACGCCGGGCCGGCCGGCGGTGTCGGGGAGCCGGATGACGCCGTCGATCTCGGGGGCTTCGCGGTGGGTGCGGCCGACGAGGGTGCCGGCGTCGGGGTCGACGCCGTCGACGAGGACGGTGCAGCTCGGCGCCGACCAGCTGGTCGCGGGCGGCGGCGGTGATGGGCGCTTGCACGTCTTCGCACTCGGCGAGCCACTCGGCAACGACCGGGTCGGGGACGACGCCGTCCATGGTCGCGGCGGGGGTGCCGGTCTCGGCCGAGTAGGCGAAGAACCCGGCCCAGTCGAGGCGCGCCGCGGCGAGGAAGGCGAGGAGCTGGTCGTGGGCGGCTTCGGTCTCGCCGGGGAACCCGACGATGAACGAGGAGCGGAAGGCGGCGTCGGGTTGGCGGTCGCGGATCCCGTCGATGATGGTGCGGAACCGGTCGCCGCTCCCCCACCGGGCCATGCGGGCGAGCAGGGCCCGGTCGGCGTGCTGGAGGGACAGGTCGAAGTAGGGGACGACGGTCTCGGTGTCGAGCATGGTGTCGACGAGGCGGCCGTGGACCTCGCTCGGGTAGAGGTAGAGGAGGCGGAGGCGGCGCAGCCCGAGGGGGGTGAGCTCCCGGTCGAGGCGGGTGAGGAGGGGGGCGAGGGAGCCGGGCTCGCCGACGTCGCGCCCGTACCAGGCCAGGTCCTGGGCGACGAGGACGAGTTCGGCCGCGCCGGCTTCGACGAGGCCGCGGCACTCGGCGAGGAGCGAGTCGGGGTGGCGGGAGCGTTGCGGGCCGCGAAAGGAGGGGATGGCGCAGAAGCGGCAGGCCCGGTCGCAGCCTTCGGCGACCTTGACGTACGCCCAGGGGGCGAGCGGCGCGGCGCGGGGCAGCTCGAGGAGGTCGCGGACGCCGCGGGGCCGGCGGCGGGGCGGGTCGAGGGCGACGGTGGCGAGGTCGGCTTCGCCGGCGAAGCCGACGACGGCGTCGACCTCGGGGCAGCTCGGCGGCGAGCTCGGCGCCGGCCCGTTCGGCGAGGCAGCCGGTGACGACGAGCCGGGCGCCGGGGGCACGGGCGTCGGCGAGGGTGAGGATGGTGTCGATCGATTCGCGGCGGGCGGCCTCGATGAACGCGCAGGTGTTGACGACGACGAGGTCGGCCTGGTCGGGGCCGGCCGCGGGCTCGAGGCCGTCGTCGAGGAGCGCGGCGCGGACCTTGTCGGAATCGACGGCGTTCTTCGGGCAGCCGAGGGTCTCCACCCAGAATCGGTCTGCCATCCTCCGGATGCTACCGGCGCGCGACACTGCGGCCCGGTGGAAGCAATCCGGCGCTGCCCGTCGTGCGGTGAGGAGTACGAGGTGGGGGTGTCGTGCCCGGTGTGCCGAGTGGCGCTGGTGGCGTCGGGACCGCCGGAGGACGACGCCGGGGCGGGGTCGGGTGGGGAGCTGGTGTCGATCGGGACGTGGGCGCGGCTGCCCGCGCTGATCCTGCGGGCCCGGCTGGAGACGGCGGGGATCAGCGTGCTGGCCCGCTGGTCGGACGCGGTGGACGGCCCGGAGGCGAGCCTGGTCGTGCCGGCCGCGCAGGCCGACTTCGCGACCGCGGTCGTGACCGAGCTCGACGTCGACGACGAGGTGCCGGACACGTCGCCGTTCGCGTACGTGACCCGGATCGAGGAGCACCTGTCGGCGGTGGCGGAGCTGCTCGACGAGCTGCGGAGCCGCCTCGACGAGGCGGAGGGCGGCCACGGGCCGTAACCCTTTGGGCGGTTGGGTCGTCGAATGAGGTGTCGGCAGCGGGCGGCAATGGCGCCGCCGGCTCCGAGACGGTGGGCGCCGCCCGCCGGGGCCTTGGGGGGCTCCCGGCGGGGGCGGCGCCGCCGGTCGGGTCAGGCGGCGCCCGAGACGCGGCGGAGCGCGCCTTCGACGAGCAGGATCAGGGTCTCTTGCACGTGGGTGCGGCGCCGGGCGTCGCAGAGCACGACGGGGATGTTGGCGGGCACGGCGAGGGCCTCGCGGACGTCGCGGGGATGGTGGGTGGCGACTCCGTCGAAGAGGTTGACGGCGACGACGAACGGGAGCCCGAGGTGCTCGAAGTAGTCGACGGCCGCGAAGCACTCCTGGAGGCGGCGGGTGTCGACGAGGACGACTGCGCCGACCGCGCCGCGGACGAGCTCGTCCCAGAGGAACCAGAAGCGGTCCTGGCCCGGGGTGCCGAACAGGTAGAGGGCCATGTCGGCGTCGATCGTGATCCGCCCGAAGTCCATGGCGACGGTGGTGCCGCGCTTGGCGGCCCTGAGCGGCCCGGGATGGTCGACGCCGAGGCTCTCGACGGTCATCTCCGCTTCGGTGCGGAGGGGCTCGATCTCGGAGATGGCGCCGACGAAGGTGGTCTTGCCGACCGCGAAGCCGCCCGCGACGACGATCTTCATCGTGGTGGGCGACGCGTGGCGGGCCCACGGGTCAGAGAGCACGAATGCCATCGAGGAGGCGGGCGAGGAGCCCGGGGTCGGTCGCGGTGTCGGGGGCGGGCGCGGTCACGGTGACGGCGCCGAGGGTGCCGAGGTCGTCGACGAGGACGCGGACGACGCCGACCGGGATGGTGAGCCGACCGGCGAGCTCGGCGATGGAGGTCGGGACGTGGCGAGAGCTCGAGGATGCGGCGCGCCTCGGGGCTCTGGGGGCCGAGGGTCGGGTCGGCGGCGGCGCTGTGCACGGTGGTGTCGAAGGCGAGGAGCGGGCCGACGGGCTGGGTGCGGCCACCGGTGAGGACGTAGGGGCGCACGACGCGCGGCAGGCGGGGGGTGGGGCCATCGGTCGCCACGGCGGTCCGCTACTGGGGGAGGGCGGTCTGGAGCTCGGCCACGACCGGCGGGGTGAGCGCGTCGGCGCAGCGCTCGACGAGGACCGCCATCTCGTAGCCGATGAGTCCGGCGTCGCAGGGCCGGCTGGCGGTGACGGCCAGCGCCGAGGTGTCGCTGACGCTCATGACGAACAAGATGGCGTGCTCGAACTCGACGACGGTCTCGTGGACGGCGCCGCCGCGCAGCGGGATGGCGGCCCCTCGGGCGATGCTCTGGATGCCGGCCGCGACGGCGGAGAGCCGGTCGGCGGCGACCCGGTCGAGGCCGTCGGACATGGCGATGAGGAGCCCGTCGGAGGAGACGACGGCGGCTTGGGTGACGCCGGGGACGCCGGCGACGAAGTTGGAGACCAGCCAGTTGAGGTTGCGCGCCTCGGCGCTGAGGCGGATCACGAGCCCTCCGGTCGGCGGCGACCTTCCCGGACCCCTTCGGTGTGGCGGGAGAGGAGGTCGTGGACCCGCTCGGGGCGGGGGCGGGTCGAGCCGTCGGGGGTCCCGGCCGGGTTGGGCCGGTGGGAGAGGTTCTGGCCTGGGACGCGGGTGACGAGCACGTCGCTGACCCGCTCCGGGGCGGCGCTCGGACCGCGGCGGGGCAGCCCCGGGCCGGTCGGGACGGCGGGGGCGGCGGCGGCGGCCGGCTCGACGTCGGGGCGGGCCGGCGCGGGCGGTGGGGTCGGGTCGGCGGCCGGCGCGGGGGGGACCGGCTCGTGCTCGGTGGCCCGCCAGGAGGTGGGGCTGGTCGCGACGGGCTCGAGGACGATCGCGGGCGAGTCGGCGCCGGCCGGCTCGGGGGGCGGGGAGTCGGTGTCGGGGGTGTCGGCGCGGGGGACGTCGCGGGCGAGGAGGGTGGCGGGCAGCGCGACGAACGCGGTGGTGCCGACCGGGGTGGCGCGGCGGAGCTGGACGAGGATGCCGTGGCGGGCGGCGAGGTGCGCGACGACGAACAGGCCGAGGGTGCGGGAGAGGGCGAGGCCGGGGGCGGGCGGCCGGGCGAGGAGCGCGTTGACGCGGGCGAGCCGCTCGTCGTCGATGCCGATGCCTTCGTCGGTGATGCTGATGAGGTAGCGGGCGTCGTTGGGGGAGCCGGCGGCGACGACGGTGGTGCTGGGCGGGGAGAAGGTGGTGGCGTTCTCGAGCAGCTCGGCGAGGAGGTGGGTGACGTCGGCGACCGCGTGGCCGGCGACGGCGAGGTCGTCGCTGAACCCGACGTAGCTGACGCGGGCGAAGTCGGCGATCTCGGCGCCGGCGGCGCGGACGACGTCGACGATGGGGATGGCGCTGCGCCACTGGCGGGGCTGCTCGGAGCCGGAGAGGACGAGGAGGCTCTCGGCGTTGCGCCGCATGCGGGTGGAGAGGTGGTCGAGCTCGAAGAGGGCGGCGAGCTCCTCGGGTTCGGCGGCGTCGCGTTCGAGCTCGTCGAGGAGGGCAAGTTGGCGGTCGAGGAGGCTCTGGTTGCGGCGGGCGAGGTTGACGTAGAGGTCACCGATGCCTTTGCGGAGCAGCGCGGCCTGCTCGCGGGCGACGGTGACCGCGACCGATTGGATGTTGCCGAAGGCCTTGGCCAGCTCGCCGATCTCGTCGTTGGATTCGACGGCGATGGGGGCGAGGTGGTCGAGCTGCTCGTTGGAGACCTGCCCGCCCCGGCGGACGGTGTCGACCAGCTGGGGCAGGCGACGCTCGGAGACGTTGCGGGCGGCCCGGGTGAGGGCGCGCAGCGGCCGGTTGAGGGCTTGGACGAGCAGGGCGGCGAGGGCGAGGACGACGGCGATGAGGAGCGCGGTGCCGCCCGCCGCGAGCTCGAGCTCGGTCTTGGCCGACAATTCCTTGACCGCCGCGGTGTGGTCGATGACGGACTGGACGGCGTTGACGCCGCCGTCGACGCCGGACTGGCGGGCGAGGAACGTGTCCTCGAGGTAGGTGTAGAGGTCGGGGCGGGCGGCGGGGAACACGGTGGGGAGCACGCCGGGCGTGGTGGAGCGGACCGGGTCGGGAGGCGGCGGGCCGACCGCCCGCTGGTAGGCGTGTGCCTCGGCGGGGGTGGCGGTCTGGTTGAAGTCGCTGAGCGCGGTGGCCTGGTCGTGGATGGCGGCGTCCCAGCCGGCGACGTCGCCGTGCCCGTCGAGGATCCAGTTGACGACGATCGACGCCTCAGCCGCGTTGGCGAGCTGGCTGCGGCGCAGGTCGACGATGCCGAGGAGGCTGGTGGAGAGGTTGCGGTCCTTGATGTCGCGGGCGACCGCGGCGGCCGCGTTCAGTGAGCTGGTGGCGGGGTCGCTGTACGCGGCGCCGAAGCTGTCGCCGTTGTCGACCTCGGCTCGGGTGGCGGTCTGGACGGTGTGGAGCTGGGTGACGACGGCGGCGATGTCGGCCTGGGTGGCGGAGCTGACGTGCCCGGCGAACGATGGGAGCGCGGCGTAGAGGGCGGAGGCGGCGTCGTCGGTGGCGTTGCGGGTGTCGTCGAGGAGCGCCTTGTCGGCGGGCGGGTTGGGCTGGGTGGTCGCGATGTACCACTGGGAGGCGACGCCTTCGTCGGCGACGGCGCGGCTGGCCCGGGCGAGGGCCTCGAAGCCGACGACGACGTGTCCGTACTGCTGCTCGTTGGAGAGGGCGGTGAGGCGCCCGTTGATGATGACCCCGGACAGTCCGATGAGCGCGAACAGCGGGACGCTCACCACCAAGATCAGCTTGGTCCGGAACGGCAGTTTGCGGAGCACGCAACCCCCGAGGCGCATGCCCACCCCTGGAGGAGGTTTACGGCAGGCCGCCGGGGGCCCTTGAGGACGGCCCGGAGGGGTCAGTCGGGGGTGGGGCGGGCCTCGTACTCGTCGATGGTCATGAGGACGGTGCGGGCCTTGGAGCCCTCGGAGGGCCCGACGATGCCTCGCCGCTCGAGGAGGTCCATGAGCCGCCCGGCCCGGGCGAACCCGACCCGGAGCTTGCGTTGGAGCATGGAGGTGGAGCCGAGCCCGGAGCGCACGACGAGCTCCATCGCCTCGGCGAGCAGGTCGTCGTCGTCGTCGGTGTCGCCGCCGACCCGGCTGGTCTCGGCGCTGTCCTCGGCGAGGCCGGTGACGTAGGCGGGCTCGGTGGTTTGGCGGCGCCAGTGGGCGGTGACCTGGTGGACGCAGTGCTCGTCGACCCAGGCGCCTTGGATGCGGCGGGCCCGCAATTCGGAGGCGGTGATGAGAAGCATGTCGCCTTGCCCGACCAGCTTCTCGGCGCCGGGCTGGTCGAGGATGACCCGCGAGTCGGCGAGGCTGGTGACCGAGAACGCCAGCCGGCTGGGCACGTTGGCCTTGATGACGCCGGTGATGACGTCGACCGAGGGTCGCTGGGTGGCGATGACGAGGTGGACGCCGACGGCGCGGGCCATCTGCGCGAGGCGGCAGATGCTGGCTTCGACGTCGCGGGCGGCGACCATCATGAGGTCGTTCAGCTCGTCGACGACCACGACGATGTACGGGAGCCGGTCGTAGCCGCGCCCGGTGATCGGGTCGGGGTCGTCCCGGCTGGGGAGCTCGCCACGGTCGAAGGCGGCGTTGAAGCCGGCGACGTCGCGAACGCCGACCTCGGCGAGCAGCTCGTAGCGGAGGTCCATCTCCCGGACCGCCCAGTCGAGCGCGTTGGCGGCCTTCTTCGGGTTGGTGACGACCTGGGTGAGGAGGTGCGGGACGTCGTTGTAGGCGCCGAGCTCGACCCGTTTCGGGTCGACGAGGATGAGCCGCACCTGCTCGGGGGTGTTGCGCATGAGCAGCGACGTGACGAGCGCGTTGATGCAGCTCGACTTGCCGGCGCCGGTCGCGCCGGCGATGAGGACGTGCGGGAGGGTGGCGAGGTCGAGCATGACGGCCCGGCCCGCGATGTCGCGGCCGAGCCCGACCGCGAGCGGCTCGGGCGCGGCTTTCGCCTCGGGGGAGGCGAGGATGTCGCCGAGGGTGACGAGCTGGCGCACGGTGTTGGGCACCTCGACGCCGATCGCGCTGCGGCCGGGGATGGGGGCGAGGATCCGCACGTCGGGGGACGCCATCGCGTAGGCGACGTCGTGGGTGAGGCTGGTGACCCGGTTGACCTTGACGCCGGGGGCGAGCTCGCAGCTCGTAGCGGGTGACGGTCGGGCCGACGGTCATGCCGACGAGGTGCGCGTCGACGCCGTGCTGGTGCAGGGCCCGCTCGAGGACCGCGCCGGCTTCGTCGGCGGAGCGCCGGTCGGCTTTCGCGGCGCCGGACCGTCCGAGCAGCTTGGCGGGGGGCAGCTTCCAGGCGCCGGGCCGGCCGCGGCGGGCGACGTCGAGGGCCATCTGCCCGCCGGCTTCCTCGACCACCGAGACCGGGGCCAGGTCGGGCTGGGTGGTCTCGGCGGGGGCGGGCGCGTCGATCGGCGCGTCGCGCTCGAGGTCGTAGAGCTCGGCGAGGCCGGACACCCGGTCGCCGGCCGGGTGGGGGTCGGCCCGATCGTCGGCGGCGTCGGAGTCGGCCGGGTCGGTGCCCGGGTCGGCGTCGGGGGTGGGGCGGGCCTGGTGGAGGCGGCGGGCGCCGTCGCGCAGCGCGCCGGCGGTGGCGACGAGCCCGGCTGTCACCCGCCGGGCCGAGATGCCGGGGGCGAGGAGCGCGCCGAGGACGCCGACCCCGACCAGGATGACGGCCGCGCCGACGGTGCCGGCGACGGAGTGGAGGCCGCCGCCGACCGCGGCGCCGAGGTAGCCGCCCGCGCCTCGCAGCGTGGCGACGGGCCCGGTGATGGGCGGGGCGCGGTGGGCGAGGTCGAGGAGCCCGACCACCGAGCAGGCCAGGAGGACGCTGCCGACCCCGACCCGAAGCGGCGCCGGCTCCCGGGCTGGGGCGGCCTCGGCGTCCCCGTCGGCGGCCGCGGTGAGGTCGAGCTCGGTGTCGGCGACCACGGCGGCGCGACGGCGGGCCGGGGAGAGCACGTGGAGGCAGGCCAGCCCGCCGAGGAGGCAGACGACCGGGACCGCGTAGCGGGCCTGGCCGACGAGGGCGCCGAGCGCGTCGGCGAGGCCCTGCCCGACCGAGCCGGCCAGGTTCGAGGCCAGGCCGAGGCCGGTGAGGACGGCGAGGACGAGCAGCGCGACGCCGGCCGCGTCGCCTCGGTGCCCGCCGAGCTGGCGGCGGGCCGCCTCGGCCAGCTCCCGTCGGGTCGGCTCGGGCTCAGCGGCTCGGGCCCGGCCGGTCCCGCGACCGACGGAGCCGGACCGGCGGGTGCCGGACCACGCGCGCTGAGACCGGGTGGTGGTGCGGGACGCCACCGGGTCACGCTAACACCAGCCTCAAAAGCGTCAGCGGACACAGTGGGCGGCTGGCGCCACTGGGTGGGGCCCCGAGGGCTCGGGGGCGGAGATGAGCGGGGCGAGGCTCAGAGGGCGGGGGCGTAGCCGCCGTCGACGGGGTACACCTGCCCGGTGATCCACTCCGCGGCGTCGCTGCAGAGCAGGACGGCGAGGGGGGCGGGGTCGTCGACCCGGCCGAGGCGACCGACCGGGTAGGCGCGGGCCATCTTGGTCTCGAGCTCGGGGTCGGCGGCGATGGCGTCCGCGAGCCCGGCGTGGGCCATGGAGCCGAGCGAGATGCAGTTGATGGTGACGCCGGCCCGTCCGACCTCGGCGGCCAGGCCGCGGGCGAAGCCCATGGCCGCGGCTTTGGCCGCGCCGTAGACGACCTGGCGGCGTTCGCCGCGCCGGCCGGCGTCGGAGACGATGACGAGGACTCTCCCCCACTGCCGTTCGATCATGGCCGGCAGGTAGGCGCGGGTGACGTGGAGGACGCCGGCCAGGTTGACGCGCAGGACCGGGTCCCAGTCGGCGGGGTCGCTCTCGACGAAGGGGACGAGCAGGGTGCCCTCACCGAAGGCGCGGACGCCGCTGCCGGCGTTGTTGACCAGGATGTCGAGCGGGCCGGTAGTGGCGAGCATGGCGGCGACGGAGTCGCGTTCGCAGACGTCGGCGACGACCGGTCGGGCGGTGCCGCCTTCGGCGATGATCTCGGCGCAGGCGTCCTCGGCTCGCTCGCCGGAGAGGTCGTTGATCCAGAGCTCGGCGCCGGCCCGGGCCATCTGGATCGCGATGGCGCGCCCGATGCCGGCGCCGGCGCCGGTGACGAGCGCGACCCGGCCCCCGATGAAGTTGGACCAGTCGCGGATGGTCACCGGGTGGGCCTCATCAGACCTCCATCACGACTGGGATGATGGCGGGTCGGCGGCGGGTGCGTTCGTTGATGAGCCGGCCGAGGGCGCGACGGGCGGCCCGGCGGAGCCCTTCGAAGTCGACGGTGCCGTCCTCGTCGGGTGGGGTGACCGCGGCGCGCACCGCGGCTCGTGCTTCCTCGAGGAGCTGGTCGGCTTCGGCTTCGTAGATCCAGCCTCGGGTGACGATCTCGGGTTCGGTGACGAGCTCGCCGGTGCCGGCGTCGATGGTGATGATGACGACGACGAAGCCTTCCTCGGCGAGGCTTCGCCGGTCGCGGAGGACGCCGTGGCCGATGTCGCCGACGATCCCGTCGACGTACTGGTAACCGGCGGGGACGGCGCGGCGTTCGACGTCGAGGCCGGCCGAGTCGAGGTTCACGGCGTCGCCGTCCTCGCAGAGGAGGACGTGGGCGGGGTCGACACCCATATCGACGGCGAGGTCGGCGTGGTGGACGAGGTGGCGGTACTCGCCGTGGACGGGGATGAACCAGTCGGGCTCGACGATGCCGAGCACGAACTTCAGCTCCTCGCTCGAGGCGTGCCCGGAGACGTGCACGTGGGAGGTGTTGTCGTGGAAGACGAGCGCGCCGGCCCGGTAGAGGCCGTCGATGACCCGGTGGACGCTGGGCTCGTTGCCGGGGATGGCGTGCGCGGAGAGGACGACGACGTCCTCGTCGCTGACCTTGAACAGCTTGTGCTCGTGGCTGGCCATGAGCGCGAGGGCGCTCATCGGCTCGCCCTGGGAGCCGGTGCAGATGAGGCACACGTCGCCGGGCGCGTAGCGGGACACGTCCTCGGCGTCGACGATCCGATCGACGGGCAGGTCGAGGAGCCCCATCTCGCGGCCGAGGGTGACGTTCTGGGTCATGGAGCGGCCGAGGAACGCGACGTCGCGTCCGGCCGCGATGGCTTCGCGGGCGACCTGTTCGATGCGGTGGAGGTGCGACGCGAACGAGGCGACGATGAAGCGGCGGTCGCGGTGCTCGCGGAACAGCTCCCGCATCGCGACCCCGATCGTCGATTTCGGACTCGGTGAAGCCGGGCCGCTCCGCGTTGGTGGAGTCGGAGAGCAGCAGCCGGACGCCGGCCCGGCCGAGCTCGCCGAGGCGGGCCAGGTCGGTGCGGCGCCCGTCGACGGGGGTGAGGTCGAGCTTGAAGTCGCCGGTGTGGAGGATCGTGCCGGCCGGGGTGCGGTAGGCGACCGCGAACGCCTCGGGGACGGAGTGGGCGACGGGGATGAACTCGCACTCGACGGGGCCGATGCGGCGGGTCTCCCCGTCGGTGACGGGGATCAGCTGGGTGCGGTCGAGGAGGCCGGCTTCCTCGATGCGGTTGCGGGCCAGTCCGAGCGACAGCGCGGAGCCGTAGATGGGGGCGGACACGTCGCGGAGCAGGTAGGCGAGGCCGCCGACGTGGTCCTCGTGGCCGTGGGTGACGACGATCCCGTCGACCTGGTCGGCGTGGTCACGCAGGAAGGTGAAGTCGGGGAGGACGAGGTCGACGCCGGGCATGTCGGCCTCGGGGAACATGAGGCCGCAGTCGACGACGAGGAGCCGTCGATCGACCTCGAGGCAGAAGCAGTTGCGCCCGATCTCGCCCAGACCGCCGAGGAAGACGATCCGGACCGGGCTGCTCATGGCAATGAAAGGTACTGCGGCGTCCGCCCGGGGGCGGGGCGCCGCTCGCGGCGCGTGGCTCGTGCGGTCGGGCCGCTCAGGCCGCAGCCCCGGATCGGTCCTTGGCGACCTCGTCGAGGGTGGCGTACTCCTCGCCGGTGTCGACCCAGTCCTCGAACTGGATGACCTCGATCTCGGTGAACCGGTCGCGGAGCCAGCCGTCGGCGGCGTCGAGCAGCCCGAGCTTCTTGCAGTTGGGGACGATCTTGGAGAACAGCATCGAGGTGAACAGGGGCCGGTCGGGGTCGTGCACGACGACCTTCATGGCCTCCTTGACGTCCACGCCGAGCTTCTCGAAGACCTCCTGCTGGAGGAACCGGTCCCGCATCCGGACCGCGGCCTCGAACGCGAACTCCTGGCGTTCGCGGATCTCGGCCGCCGACAGCTCGGCGTAGTACTCCTTCAGGGACAGGACCCCGAACGCGACGTGGCGGGCCTCGTCGCTCATGACGTAGCGGAGCAGCTTCTTGAGGAGCGGCTCGGTGGTCATCTGCTGCATGAACCCGAACGCGGCGAGGGCGAGGCCCTCGACCATGATCTGCATGCCGAGGTAGGTCATGTCCCAGCGGCTGTCGCTCACGATGTCGTCGAGGAGCATCTTGAGGTGGGCGTTGATGGGGTACATGCCGGAGAGCTTCTCGTCCAAGTACCGGCTGAACACCTCGACGTGGCGGGCTTCGTCCATGACCTGCGTCGACGCGTAGTACTTGGCGTCGATCCAGGGGACGGTCTCGACGATCTGGGCGGTGCAGATGAGGGCGCCCTGCTCGCCGTGGAGGAACTGGGAGAGGGTCCAGTTCTGGGCCTCGACCGCGTAGTCGAGCCACTCCTGGTCGCCCCAGTGCTCGAAGGGGGTGCCGGTGAGGTCCATGCGCTGCTCGGCCCAGCCGTTCTGGACCTCGTTGGCCTTCGCGACCGCTTCCTGGTCGACGTCGGTGTCCCAGGGCAGGTCGTGGGCGTTCCACTGGGAGGTCTTGGCCTTCTCGTAGAGTCGCTGGAGGGGCTTGCGGCTCTGCTCGTAGTCCCAGGTGAAGATGGCGTCCCCGGCGGCGGTGACGGCGTGCGCGACCGCGTCGGGCTCGGTGTTCGTGACGGCGAGGATCCCGTCGATGTCGTCGACGTCTTGGCGTCCGATCAGCTCTTCGGTGCTCGACATGGGGTCACCTCCGGGTGGGGGGGCTTGGGTTCGGGGCGGGTTGGACGGCGGGGAGGAGGAAGTGGCGGGCGTAGGCGCGCACGGTCGGCTCGTCGCGCAGGTCGACGGGCGGGTCGGGTTCGCAGAGGAAGCAGAGGATCACCCGGGCCACCCACTCGGCGGCGCGGGGGGCGGCGGCGTCGCCGACCGCGGGGGCGAGGGCGGGGGCGAGGGCGACGGAGGCCGCGGCGAGGAGCCGGTCTCCGCCCGCGAAGCACAGGTGGGGCAGGAGCCGCTCGGGTTCGAAGTCGGCGACGAAGCGCAGCGCCGGGTGCTGGCCGACCTCGGTGCCGGCGGTGACGAGCAGCGCGACGACCGCGTCCTCGAGGGTGGCGGTGGCGGCCGCGGCGGCGAGGAGGACGTCGACGACCCGCTCCTGCTCGGTGCGGATCGCGGCGTCGAGGACGGCCTGCTTGCTCGGGAAGTAGCGGTAGAGGGTGGCGCGGCGAGCAGCCCGCCTCGCGGGCGACGTCGTCGAGGGTCGTCTTGCGGATGCCCTGGCGGGCGATGCAGGCCAGCAGCCCGGCGACGACCCGGCCCTCAAGGTCACCAACGCGGGGGGACGGGTCACGGTCCGTGAGCACGACGGTCATCTGATTGAGACGATACGACTCGATTCGTCTCAGCGTCAACCATCGGGGCGGTGGCCCCGGTCACACCCCCGACGGTCGACGGCTCAGGCTCCGAGCAGCCGCCCCTTCGCGGCCTGGAACTCGGCCTCGGTGATGGCGCCCCGGTCCCGGAGCGCCGTCAGCTGCTCGAGCTGCTCGGCGACGCTCGAGCCGCCCGCGGCGGCGCTCGGGACGCCCGCGGCGGCGCTCGGCCCGACCGCGCCGGGTCCGCCACTGACCCACTGCCCGCCGGCGAACACCGCCGCGCCGCCGCTCGCCTGCGCCACGATGCGGTTCATGGTCTCCGCCTGCGCCTGCCCCCAAGACTCGACCGGGGCGTCCGGGTCGAGCGCGATCTTCGAGTGGTTCTTGGGGTCGTAGACCACGCCGATCCGTGACCCGAGAGACGGGCCGCCGTCGAGCTTCGGATAGGGCGCCTGCACGTCGACGCTGAAGGCCGAGCCGTGGTCGGGGCGCACCCGGAGCGTCACCTTCCAGAGGATCTGGTTCGGGTCGCCTTTGACGGCCTTCCCGCGCTTGGTCTTGGTGACCTCGGCCTGGGCCGACTGGCCGCCGTTGGCGCGCAGCGCCGCCAGCTGATCAGCATCTCCGCTCATGCATCGCTCCCCTCTTCGATTGGTTCCTTTGCCACGGCCCGTCGGTCACGCTGTCGACCAGTCGATCGCCACCCGGTGCGGCTCCGACGGGTCGACCCGCACGCTCACGTCGGCGCCGACTCGGAGCTGTTCGAGGACGGCCGGCGTGACCGCCGTCGTCAGCCGCAGGTTGTACGGCAGCTGCTCGCCGACGCTGACCGACAGATCCAGTACGACCTCCGGGTTGAACTGCACGAGGATCCCGGTCTCGGACACCGACGCGATCCTCGCCCGCCCGGGCGTGCCCGATTCGAGCAGCGCCCGCTGGGCCTGAAGCTGGGCTTGGAGCGCCATCGCGTCCTCGACGATCGTGCTGGCCGGGCCGGTGGTCGCCGGCTCGTCACGGCCTGCGTCCCTGCCCTGGCGCGGCCCGCGCGATGCCAGCGGGTCGTCGGCGATGTCCATCCGGTGCTCCTGACGCCACGCCTCCGTGCTCCCGGGTGGCCGCCAGGCGGGCGGCCACCCGGCTGGGGCTTACCCGGCGAGCGCCGAGACGACTGCCTCGCTCGCCGGGTCCCGACCGACCACAAACTGGGTCGGCATGCCGACGCCGGGCATCATGTTGGACACCCGCTCGTTGGGCAGGTAGAGGGTGAGGAGCTGACGGTCTGCGGGCACGCCTTGGGCCTGGGCGGCGATGTCGATCCCGCGCTTGGCCTGGAAGCCGTTCCGGTCCCAGGAGCTGATCACGTCCCCGGCCGTCAGATCGCCGCCCTTCTTCTCCTTCGACTGGATGGCGTGCACCTTCGACGCCGTCACCGCGAGCACGAACGCCTTCGGCAGCCCGCCGGTCTTCATGTCGCCGATGCCCTTCATGCCCGGCATGAGCTTGCTCATGAACCGGCCCTGCTTCTCGCCGAACTTGGCCATGGACTGCATCCCTTTGCCCATGCCGGCGCCCTTCACGTTCATGTCGATCGTGAGCTGGTTGCAGATCGTCGCCGCCTGGACAGGCTCGGAGAGCACGGCTCCCGCCGCGGCGGCTGCCTGCTCGTTCCAGCGGAGCTCGTCCGCGGTCATCTCGTCGTTCATCGTGGCCCTCCCTGGGGGTAGGGCTGGCCCCTCCAGCCCCGATGGCGGGATTCTTACCTCCCGCGGGCACGGCCCGCCTGAGTAGAGGTACTCATTTCTCAGGGGCGTCGCGGACCGCGGGGGCCAGGATGCCGCGGAGCAGCTCGGCCCGGACGAGGTCGTGCACCGCGGTCGGGTCCTCGAGATCCCAGCGGCCGGGGCTGCCGATGAGGGAGAGGCCCATGCGGGCGAGGTAGTCGGCGGCCGGGTCGACCTCGACCCCGGGTCGCAGGCGTCCGGCGTCGGCCTCGATCACCAGAAGGGGCCGCAGGTAGTCGGTGATGTAGCGCAGCACCCGGTGCTGCTCGACGGTCATGAGGGGCAGGAGCGCCCCGGGCTCGGTGGCGAGGACCCGCTGGAGGACGGCGTGGTCACGGACGGCCTGGTGGGCGTAGCGGAGCGCGGTCTCGAGGCGGAGGGCGAGGCTGGGCGGCTCGCCGACCGCGTCGGCGAGCCGGGCGAAGAAGCGGGTCATCTCCCAGCCGACCGCCTCGCGGAGCAGCTGGTCCCGGCCGCCGGGGAACAGCCGGTAGATGGTGGCCCGGGATACGCCGGACGCGGCGGCGACGTCGTCGAGGGTGGTCTTGGCGAGGCCGGCCTCGGCGATGCAGGCGTACGCGCCGGCGAGGACCGCGTCGCGGGGCGGGGCGGCGGGCGCCACGGCGCGCCTAGAGGCCGAGGAGGGGGTCCAGACCGACCGTGAGGCCAGGCCGGTCGGCGACGACCCGCACCGCGAGGACGACGCCGGGCATGAACGACGACCGGTCGAGGCTGTCGTGGCGGATGGAGAGGGTCTGGCCGGCCGCGCCGAGGAGGACCTCCTGGTGGGCGACGAGCCCCCGGAGCCGCACCGAGTGGACCCGGATCCCGGCCGGGCCTTCCCCGCCTCGGGCGCCGTCGAGGACGGTCTGGCTGGTCGGGTCGGGGGCCCAGTCGGGGGACGCGGCGGCCATGCGGCGGGCGGTGAGCAGCGCGGTGCCGGACGGGGCGTCGAGCTTCTCGTCGTGGTGGAGCTCGATGATCTCGGCGGTGTCGAAGAAGGGGGCGGCGAGCTCCGCGAAGCGCATCATGAGCACGGCGCCGATCGAGAAGTTGGGGGCGACGATGGCGTTGGCGGTGGACGCCTCGAAGCGGGCGCGGAGCGTGTCGAGCTCGTCGGCGTCGAAGCCGGTGGTGCCGACGACGGCGTGGACGCCGTGGTCGGCGCACCAGGCGAGGTTCTTGCGGGCCGCGTCGACGACGGTGAAGTCGACGGCGACGTCGGCGCCCGCGTCGAGGAGCGCGTCGGCGGACCCGGCGACCTGCAGGCCGGTGTCGGCGACGCCGAGCTGCTGGAGGTCGATGCCGGCGTGGTACGGGTCGACGGCGGCGACGAGGTCGACGGTCGGCTCGGCGGCCATCGCCGCGCAGACGGTGCGGCCCATGCGGCCGCCGGCCCCGAAGACTCCGACCCGGGTCACGTCGGGAGGCTCCGGGCGCGTCCCGCGAAGCGTGCCTGGTCGAAGGGGCCGACCGCGGCGAGGGTGCGGTCCGGGGCGGCGAGGACGCGGTCGACGACCCGGGCGACGTCGGCGGCGGTGACCTCGTCGATGCGGGCCACCAGCTCGTCGAGGGTGGGGACCTCGCCAGTGGTGATCTCGCTGCGACCGAGGCGGTGCATGCGGGCGCCGGAGCTCTCGAGGCCGAGGGCGAGGGAGCCGCGCAGGTGCCCGCGGGCCGAGTCGAGCTCCCGGTCCGAGACGCCACCCGCGGTGACGATGCGGTCGAGCTCGGCGTCGAGGACGTCGAGGAGCTCGTCGATGCGTTCGGGGGAGGTGCCGGCGGAGACGGCGAGGATGCCGGTCTCTTGGAGC